>NZ_JANAIE010000099.1 GCF_029664245.1 Profundicola chukchiensis
GCATTTTGAACTATTCGATCAAGGCGTATTACGCGTCGCTGGAGGAAGGCGAGCCCGACTATGCGAGTCTGCTCGCTGCACTTGAGGCTGCATTACATGGCGCTCTTGGAGAAAGTCGAAGAGCCGACGTAAGGGCGGCGACCATCACTGCCATGCGCCATTGCGTTCTGGAAACCCCATTATCACAAAAGGTGTCGGCGGAAACCGTGG
>NZ_JANAIE010000100.1 GCF_029664245.1 Profundicola chukchiensis
TCGTCCTGCCGCATCCGGAGGTGGCGCAATACATGCAGAACAAGGTCAATGATTACGACCGTTGGATCGGCGGAATGGCAAAGCTACAGCGCATCTACAAGGCGGCCAACGTCGAAAGTTAACGGCACCGCGCGGCGGAAACCGCGGGTATGGCCGCCCGGCTGGCAGGCCGGCTGGCAGCCTGTATTGCGAGTGAAACAGTCGGGAATT
>NZ_JANAIE010000101.1 GCF_029664245.1 Profundicola chukchiensis
GGCGGACAACATCGAAAGCGCCTTGAATGCAGCCGCCGGTCTGCGGTCGCATTTCGACCGGCTGAGCGCGGCAGTGACGGCGGTGTTTGACGCGGCGGATTTCCTTTCGCGGGGGGGCGAGACACGGCTGTTCGCGGGGCATTCGGTAATGCGCGCGGCGCGGGATCGGGTGATCCACGAGATGTCACTGCAACCACCGAGCGGCACGAT
>NZ_JANAIE010000102.1 GCF_029664245.1 Profundicola chukchiensis
CGACGTTTTTGTCTTTTTGTCCGTATATCACCGGGCAACCGAGCCAACAGGTACGCTATCACGAGCACTCAGTCGCTTAGGCTCACTGTTCCCCACTTGGAAATTCAAATGTCACAACACTCATCGAATCAATACCAGAGCGCCACAACCGCGTGCAGTGACTCGCCTCACATTGTTGTCGTCGGTGCAGGCGCCATGGGCTGCTACTTT
>NZ_JANAIE010000103.1 GCF_029664245.1 Profundicola chukchiensis
CCTTGATGGCGGCGGTTTCAGCGCCAGCTTACATCACCGAGAAAGATATAACCCGCTCCGTAGATGGTTTTTATCAGGCGCGGGTTCTTGGGATCCTCACGCAATTTGGTGCGCAGCCGCGATATGCGCACGTCCATGGCACGGTCGAAGCTTTCGCCTGCGGCCCCGCCCAGCATCTCCTGCATCATCGCCCGCGAGATCAATCTCTT
>NZ_JANAIE010000104.1 GCF_029664245.1 Profundicola chukchiensis
GAACTCGGGGTCGAGCCCGGCCATGATTTTCAGCAGCGTCGATTTGCCGGCGCCGTTGACGCCCACCACGCCGATCTTCACGCCGGGCAGGAAGCTGAGATGGATGTTCTCGAAGCATTTCTTGCCGCCGGGATAGGTCTTGGAGACGCCCTGCATGAAGTAGACGTACTTGTGATTGGCCATGGCAATGCCCTTTGCATTCAACTTT
>NZ_JANAIE010000105.1 GCF_029664245.1 Profundicola chukchiensis
TAGCCCACCTCATTGCCAAGATGACGAGCGACACGTCCGAAGGTGCCTTCCATCCAACGCTCGCCTCGCCCCTTGCGGACGGCTTCCGGGATCTCAGCGATCATGGATTCAAAACCCACCTTGGATTTGCGGCAGGCATCCCGCAGTTGCTCGACCTCCCAATCGTCTTTGCAGAAGCGGGCGGCTGAGGAAAACTCGTAGAACTCGT
>NZ_JANAIE010000106.1 GCF_029664245.1 Profundicola chukchiensis
GCTGATCGAGGTGGCGCCGGGCCAACCGCCGCTGCTGATGTTCGTCGACGAGATTCCGCCAAAAGGACAGCCGCTCTGGGTGGTGCATCAAAGCTATGAACGGCCGCGACACGATCCCCAGGGGCCGGATACGGGCGGGGTGATCTGCTTCATTCCCGGTACCCGCATCGCGACGCCGGACGGTCCGCGGCTGATCGAGGAGTTGCGC
>NZ_JANAIE010000107.1 GCF_029664245.1 Profundicola chukchiensis
CACGGTGATCTTGCCTTGGTCAACGATGGCGCGTTGATAGTGCT
Source organism: Profundicola chukchiensis (assembly GCF_029664245.1). GTDB lineage: Bacteria > Bacteroidota > Bacteroidia > Flavobacteriales > Weeksellaceae > Profundicola > Profundicola chukchiensis. The sequence continues at coordinate 45 of NZ_JANAIE010000107.1, forward strand.
CCCGCGGGCCATTGGCGCCCAACGGCCTGGTGAGCCGGGCCTTGAGTGCCGGGCGGCGAGAGGCCCCGAGACCAAGCATGGCATGGATCATCGGGGCCAGGAAGATGTGGCCGCAAACCATGGCCGAGACCGGGTTTCCTGGCAGGCCGACCATAACCGCGTTG
>NZ_JANAIE010000108.1 GCF_029664245.1 Profundicola chukchiensis
GGTGGCGTCATTGCGCTATGTGTCAGAACTTTTGGCCAAGCTGGGCGGCGACTATGACGTGCACTATGGCCCAATTCAGCAACCGGGCACGTCTCCGGAAAAACTTCAAGATCTGGCCGAAGGGCTGATCCCCGGGCTCTACAGGTAATCGAAAGTCCGTGACCTCAGAATGTCTGAGCCACTCCGATTCCGGTCGTAAAAAAAAG
>NZ_JANAIE010000010.1 GCF_029664245.1 Profundicola chukchiensis
AAGGATTCAAATGTCTATAGCAATGATAATATGTGAAAAGTATATTCGACCCCGACGGGGTCGTAAAACCATTACGAATAATGGAATTTATAAATATTTAATCCCTTCGGGATTAATGAAGTAATTAAAATAGACAATCGACGCCCTATAATTAACTAAAGTAGCTAAACATGAATCCGAAGGATTCAAATAATTATAAAACAATCGATGATAAGTAATCCGACCCCGATGGGGTCGAACATTTTCCCAATTTAATAGAATCTACTTCATCCCATAAGATTTTTTGTAAATGCTTTCAGAACTTACCTAAACATAGTAGGATTGCTCAAAGACTTGTGGAGTTGGAAATGTGAGTTGAATATATCTTAGCAGAAACTTATAAAATACAATTTCTGAAATCGACGATAGGAGATTCATTCATACCTATGAAATAATAACAAATAATGAATAAAGCAATTCAAATGATAAGAAATAGAATTTTTTGATTTAGAGTTATAAAAGCTGTTTGCATGCTTCGGTGATTCTAATTATCAACTTTTTTCTTGAAACAAATATTATAATAAGATAAGGATATTTAATTCTAATATCTTGTGGTAGTAGGTAGATTTTGTTAAATTTGAATAAAGCGTAAATGTTACGTTCATTCAATTTCAGGTGTGTTTGCAATTCTTTTTTTTGCATCTATCATCTAAATTCTTTTCTATACATCATTAAAAATATTCCAATGAATAATCAAACAGAACGAAATGTAGTACCAGATGTCTTTTCACCTACACAATTGGGGCCTATCACCTTGCCAAATCGCGTCATAAAAGCAGCAACGAGTGAGGGGAGAAGCCCTAAAGGAAAAGTAACTCAAGCTCTTATTGACTTTCATCGTGGTTTTATTGAAGGTGGAACGGGAATGACTACTTTAGCTTATTGTGCTATTTCGCCTGAAGGATTTGCTGCGCCGGGAGAAATTTTGATGATTCGTGAAAATATTCCTGGTCTCAAGAAGTTTACCCGAGCTATGCACGAAGCAGGAGGAAAAGCTTCAGCTCAATTAGGTCATGCAGGACCTGTGGCTCATAAGAAGATAACGGGAGTGCAACCTGTAGCCCCTTCACGTTTTAGGAATCCTACGAGTTTTCAACTTTGTAGAGAAATCACGAAAGAGGAAATGCAGACAGTCATAAGACAATTTGCAGATGCTGCAGAAGTAGCTGCCGATGCTGGGTTTGATGCGATAGAACTTCATTTTGGTCATTTATATCTTGTTTCTGCTTTCTTTAGTCCTTGGATTAACAAGCGAAAAGATGAGTATGGAGGTTCACTTGAAAACCGTACACGTTTTGCAAAAGAAATTCTTCTTGCTGTTAAAGAACGTGTTCAGGATCGCTTAGCCATTATCGTTAAAATCTCTATGGATGATGGGATAAAAGGTTCTATTTGGCTAGATGAATCTACTCAATGTGCGAAAATTCTTGATGAAACTGGAGCTGTGGATGCGTTTGAGTTAACAATGGGCTCTTCGGTGTACAATCAGATGTATCTTTTCCGAGGTGAAACAGATATAGACGGTATGGCATCAACCCAAAAAGGCATATTCAAGTTGGGCGTCAAATTATTTGGTAAAATGATGCTAGGGGAGTATCCATACGAAGATTTATATATGTTAGAGTCGGCGAGACAATTTCAACCTATTATAAAGAGTGCTCAATTAATTTTACTCGGTGGAATTAACGATTATGCGCATATGGAACGAGCAATGGGGTATGGGTTTTCTTTTGTGGCCATGGGTAGAGCCTTGTTACGAGAACCGGATTTAGTAAATAAACTAAAAACTAAATCTCAATTGGAGGGAAGATGTATTCATTGCAACAAATGTATGTTTAGCGTATTTACCACCACAAATTGTGTATTTACCAAAGACTATGCGACATCTTCTAAAGAGGCGATATAGACATGAATTGTTAAGCTAAGTTAGATCTATGAATAGGATGGTTTACACGCATATTCTTTATTTTATCCAAATCATGAGTATTGGTTAAATAATAAAATAAATGCTAAATCGAAATTCGGATTTTATTAAATTGGGGATTGAAAAATTTTAATCATGACGCTGGATAAATTTAAAGAGAGATTTGAATTATTAGTATTCATTTCAGTATACCTTGGTTATTTAATTCAAATAATAATCTTCGCACCCCCTGATGGAATTTTAATTTTTCTTGGAATTTTTGCCTTAGCAATGATATTATTTTTAAATATTATGTTTAGCTATCCATTAGTAATAGTTCATCACCTTATTTACTTTATGATGATTTCAGATTTAGTAGGGTATGAAAATTATGAAAAGGCTATAACAATAAATACTATTTTCTTTCTGCCATTTTATGTAGTGTTAATTTATACGCTAATTTCTCTGTTCATTTTTGACTTGGATTCGCGACTAGAAAAAATATTGAAAAAAATAAAAATATAAAAGCATTCTTAAAACCGCTATCTTGAACATTGGTGATGATAACAAATTTCTCAATTAGAAGTTTTGGAGTTTCTAGATTATGGAAAAGTAAAAGGTAATAAACTATAACCAAAAAAACTGTTTACGATAATGCATGAAAATATTGCGTAGCCTTCGTGCTTAATCCAAGATCCTTGCTTGTTTATAGACTTCAATCTACTTGACTTTAATATCACTTGTCGCAATTATATTCATAGGATTTCATAATAATACTTAAGATAAAAATAAAGCCGTTTTAGTTGAAACTAAAGCGGCTTTGATATTTTTAAAAGCGACTTGTATTAGATTTTAATATAATCTACAATCTCTAGATCATAACCACTCAACGAACGTTTTTTGTTTGGAGATTGTGTGATTAATTTAATATTGGTAATACCTAAATCTTTAATGATTTGAGCTCCAGTACCATAATCTAACGAATCTGGTTTAAGCAATGGAGTTTGTTGATCTCCGGTTTGAAAGTCTTTAAATTGATTCACCTTCGCTTGAATTAAATCCGAACTTACAATATTGTTAATAAAAACAATAGCTCCCTTTCCTTCCTCATCTATAATCTCAGTAATTCGCTTCAATAGTGGTGTTTCACCAAATTGTAGTGAAGAAAATAAATCATAATAAGAGTTGGTAGATTTCACACGAACCGGCACAGCTTCTTCTTCGCTCCATTCTCCTTTAACCAAAGCAAAGTGAATCTGCTCATTGGTTTTTTGCCTAAAGGTGATTAATTGATAATCCCCAAAGAAAGTTTTAATCGGAAACTCCTCAATTCGCTCAATCAATGATTCATGTTGCAATCGATAAGCGATTAAATCTTGGATAGTAACCAACTTTAAATCAAACTTATCTGCAATTTCTCTTAATTGAGGAAGTCTTGCCATCGTACCATCTTCGTTCATGATTTCTACAATCACACCACCTGGTTTAAGACCGGCTAAGACCGTTAAGTCAACAGCAGCCTCAGTATGACCTGGACGACGTAATACACCTCCTTTTTTAGCTCTCAGTGGGAATACATGCCCCGGACGACCTAATTGACCTGGCGTTGTATTAGGATCCATTAAAGCTTGAACTGTTTTCGCTCTATCTGCTGCAGAAATTCCGGTAGTTACTCCATGCCCTAATAAATCTACAGAAACCGTAAAGGCTGTTTCCTTAGGATCGGTGTTTTTACCTACCATAGGATGTAGTTCTAATTCCTCGCATCTATCTTCTGGTAGGGGAGCACAATGCAATCCACGACCGTGAATAGACATAAAATTGATTATCTCTGGCGTAATTAATTCAGCAGAAACCACAAAATCTCCTTCATTTTCTCTGTCTTCATCATCCACGACAATGACCATTTTTCCTTTCTTAATTTCTTCAATAGCCTCGGAAATGCTATCTAATTTAATATCATTCATGATCAAATTATTGGTATCTGGCATGTTCTTTTTTCTTGGTTCCAAAGATAGCAAAAAGCTTTCGGAATGGTTTAATATATGACTCAATATCGAAGATATCTGAATCGGTCATTGCTTTATAAGTAAAATACAATCCCATAGGGAAGAATACGATGACGGGAGACCAAGATGCCCAATACGGGTCTAGTTCTCCGTTTTTAGCTAAATTCTCTGTGTACATATATACCAAGTAGAATAAGATAAATATAATAATCGCTACAACCACAGGCATTCCCACACCACCTTTTCGAATGATTGCCCCTAATGGAGCTCCAATTAAAAAGAAGGCGATACACATCAGTGCATTGGAATAGTTTCGCACCAAAACCAAAACATGTCGAGCATTGTTTTTGTTTCTACCTGAAATCTCTGACTTAGTAGCATTGTAGAAGGTTTTATCTCTTTCTACTTCAGCAATTGCAGATTTATAAATACTAATTCTGTCTTCCTCTTTTACTTCTTCTAGATTGGGTAGGGGAATAGCTTCAGTTTGGTGTTGACTCACTGAATCTAGCATATAATATCTAGGAAGAAGAGTCTGATATCTTTCATCAAACATCTTAACATAGGTGATCGAATCATTCATTTTTAAGGTATCAATCCTATTCACCAAATCCTTAGAGTTCATGAATTTATAATGATCGGTTACCTTTTCATCTTCAATCGCTTTTTCTACCAAGGCAGACACATCAATGTACTGCACCATGGTATCAAATTTAATCTGTCTAAAGGGTTGTCTTTTTAGAACTTCGCGAGATTTATTATGAATTTCGTCTTCATAAAAATAACCTTCAAAAAGAGAAAGTCTTAAAAAACGTTGATCCTCTGCAGGTTCAAATATTCCTCTACTGGCAACAATGGTTTGTTGATTTTCGAAGGCGTTTACATCTTTATGAATAAAAACATCTTCTACGAATTGTCCGTCATCACCCGACTTATCACCAACTTTCATAGAAAAACCAGGGATTCCCATTACGAAAACTCCTGGTTCAAAATTCACTGCAGGTTTTGTCCTTGCAATGTTAATTAACATGTTTCTTGCTTTCTGCTGCGATTTGGGTACTACATAATCAGAGAAGTAATATAATCCCACTGATAGTAGCGAAACCATAATAAACAACGGCAGCATAATTCTACCTAAGGAAATCCCCGTAGACTTCATGGCAGCGAGCTCATATCGCTCTCCAAACCCACCAAAAGTCATAATCGCGGCTAATAAGATGGTCAAGGGCATTACCAATTGAACCACCGAAAGACCTAGATAGAATAGAAGCTCGAAGATGGTGACCATATCCAATCCTTTACCGGCAAACTTTTCCATTTCTTGCCAAGCAAATTGTACCATAAAAATAAAGAACAGTACGCTGAATATAAATATGAAAGGACCAAAATAGGTTTTGATCGTATACCAATCAAGCTTCTTAAGCATATAGATTATTAGATTTCTGAGATATAAAAGTCTTTATAGAAAGCTTTGTTAAAACTCAATAATGATTTAGGAACAATAATATCATTCAATTGTTTCTCAACGGTAATCGTTGTAGTGGTATTGTTGGTGTTGGTTTCAACCAATTGTACCAACTCATTGTTTGACTTATCAATTCCTACCAAAATATGTTTGATGCTAGCTTTATTTGTTGGAACTAGCTTAACAAAAGTAACATTTCTACCATTTACTTTCTTGGTTTGATCCATAGAAAGCGTATATCCTTTTTTGTACATTTCCAACACTCGGGTAGGGGTGAACAACTCGTCGCTATTTGCTTCTGGAGAAGTTACAGTTACTTCTTGTTGATCTGTAGCAATGGTATATAATTTTTTACCATCATAAATCTGCTTAATGTCCATTTTAGGAACCGATAGGTTATATTGGTTTCCTTTTATGTAAACCTCGCCATTATAAGAATCTTTGGTTTTAGCTTGTGTGTTTTCTAAGACACTGCTAAACTTAAGATACATACTAGATTTAGTTTGGTAATTCGCTGAAACTTGATCTAAAAGACTTTTAGCTTCTGAACTATTTTGTGCAAATATTGGTGTAATTAGCAATACTGCAAAAAGTGTATAAATTAATTTTTTCATGATTTTAAATTTAATCTATGCCTCATTATTCAATATTTGTTCCAAACTCACTTCATCCTTTACCAGTACGTCACGCGCCTTACTTCCCTCAAAGTTTCCAACGATACCGTTAGCCTCTAATTGGTCAATAATTCTACCAGCGCGATTATACCCAATTTTTAATTTTCGTTGTAGGAGAGAAGCCGAACCTGATTGTGACGCAACGACAATTCTCGCCGCATCATTAAATAATGAATCTCTGTCATTTGGATCAACATCCAATGGGTCACCACTTCCGCCGTCTTCTCCTTCATACTCTGGAAGCATATAAGCATCTGGATAACCTTTTTGACTACCGATGTAATCTGCTATCTCATCTACTTCAGGAGTGTCCACAAAAGCACACTGAATACGAACCAAATCATTTCCAGTTGTATAAAGCATATCTCCTTTACCAATCAACTGATCCGCTCCACCTGAATCTAAAATTGTTCTTGAATCCACTTTGGAGGTTACTCTAAAGGCAACTCTCGCTGGGAAGTTTGCTTTTATAATACCTGTAATTACGTTCACAGATGGACGTTGTGTAGCGATGATTAAGTGAATTCCCACCGCACGCGCTAATTGTGCAAGACGAGCTATAGGTTGTTCTACTTCCTTACCTGCAGTCATGATTAAATCCGCGAACTCATCCACCACCAATACGATATAAGGCATAAATCTATGTCCGTTTTCTGGACTCAGCTTTCTAGCTTTAAATTTCTCGTTATATTCTTTAATGTTACGAACGTAGGCATCTTTTAATAAGTCATAACGATCGTCCATTTCAATACAAAGAGAGTTCAGTGTATGAATTACTTTTTGGTTATCGGTAATAATCGCATCCTCTGAATCTGGAAGTTTAGCTAAGAAATGTCTTTCAATCTTGTTGTAAAGAGCTAACTCTACTTTCTTAGGATCGACCATCACAAACTTCAACTCAGCGGGATGTTTCTTATATAATAAAGAAGTAATGATAGCATTTAATCCTACCGATTTACCTTGCCCGGTAGCACCTGCCATCAACATGTGAGGCATTTTTGCTAAGTCAACGACCAAGGTTTCATTAGAAATAGTCTTACCAAAAGCAATAGGCAACTCCATTTTAGAAGTCTGAAACTTCTGAGATGAAATCACCGAACGCATACTCACCATTGTTGGGTTAGAATTCGGAACCTCAATTCCAATCGTTCCTTTCCCTGGAATAGGCGCAATAATTCTAATACCTAAAGCACTTAAACTTAGGGCAATATCATCTTCTAAGTTTTTAATCTTAGAAATTCTTACCCCCGCCTCGGGTACAATTTCATATAAAGTAACTGTTGGCCCGATAGTCGCTTTAATCGAATCGATGTTAATACCATAGTTACCCAAAGTATCAACGATTTTATCCTTATTCGATTCTAATTCAACTTGGTCAATAGATACATCGTTTCCACCTTCGTATTCTCTCAGTAAATCTAGGGTTGGGAACTTGTATTTTGATAGTTCTAAAGTTGGATCAAACTCACCAAATTTCTCTACCAATTGATTACTAACACTACCATCGGTTACAGCCTCTTCTTTTGTAGTTTCAACCGTTAAAGCAACATCACCTTCTTTATGAGGTTCAATAATGATTTCTTTAATTTCAGGCTCAAAAACAACTTCCTGTTTCTTTTCCTCTTTAGGTTGAGACGTTGGGCTAGATTTTGGTTTTTCTTTTTTCTGAGAACTTGCCGAAACCTTGAATGGCTCTAATTCGTCATCAGATGTTGTTGTATCAAAAGCCTTCTTAGGAGTAGCTGCAGGTATCGGAGTTTCTGCTGCAATTTCTTCTTGTGAATCTTCTTCAATAAGCTCTTTCTTAGCAGATTCTTTTTCTTTCTTAAGTTCTTGTTTTTTAGCTTCTTTCTTCTCTCTACGTAAATCTTTAGCTAAACGGTCTTCTTTTATCTTGTTGGCAATTTTTTCTGGTGTAATTCTCCATTCCAGCACAGCAAATAACAAGAAAGAAAATGCTAAAATTAAGATGATTCCTAAAGAATCTACCAAGTCCATTAAGTACTTCTTTAACACAAATCCCATTCTACCCCCAAAGTTATCATGTTCTGGAAAGGTGAAGCTAAAGAATAATGGCATCCAAATCAGGAAGAACAACATATTAAGTGTTGTGGTTAATATTTTGAACTTTTTAAGTTTGAAAATAATTAAAACCCCAACTAATACTAACCATAAAGAAATTAATATTGCTGAAGCACCCAAACCTTTATAGATAAACATGTCACCTAGCCAAGCACCTAATTTTCCAAATATGTTATTAACTTCAAAAGTTTCGTCGTTCCATGTACCTATTTGACTTTGATCTTCTTTCCAGTTTATAAGGTGTGAGATAAAAGATAAAAACATTACCACACCTGTAAAAACAAAGATGATACCTGTAACCATTCTTACCATGGCCCAGTTTATTGTAATTTTAGGTTGAGGTGTATCTTTAGTTTTCTTCGCCATTCAATAGTGTATATTCCTGCAAAAATAAGAAATTAAAAGTGGTAGGTGAAAAAAGATTTAAAGGATTATGTTGGTTTGAATTTATTTAAAAAGTGTATTTGTGATAAGAAGTTTAAATTTGAGTTTTTAAATGCAATTTTCTTTTCAAAACATAGGTTTTTATTCTTTTTTTAAAGATATTGCTTAAATAATTATTGTATATCGTGAAGTTAAAATTTAAAGTTACTTTTAATAGTGTCGTTGGACAAAATATATTCATTACCGGAAGTTGTAAGGAACTTGGCAACTGGGACAAAGACAAGGCGATAGCCCTAAGTTATTCTCATTTTGCCCAATGGTCGGTAGATATGAAAATAAAGTCTAAGGATTTTGAATATTTATATTTCATAAAAGATGATCGTGACCAGAGCATCACCGAGGAATGGTCTAAACGTAGTTTTTCTGCATTGGGTTCTAAGGATAGTTATATTTTAAAAGATGCTTGGAATTATCCCAACCTGCCTGAATTTAATTTGAATACTGAATTTTTTGAGCATATTGGTGTTGACATTCCTGTCACTGAGCAAAAAGTAAGTAAAAAACATACCCATCAATTCAATATTTCTTTTAGACCACTACATCCTAACGAATCTGTGTATTTATTAGGAAGCATTGGGGAATTAGGAAGTTGGAACGAAGAAAATGCCATTCCTATGCATTGGGATGGTAAAGGGAAATGGTCTGTTAACCTTGATTTAGCTCAAGTAAATCATCAGTTTTCTTATAAATACTTAGTAGTTAATCCAGAAACAAATATTCTAAAATATTTTGAAGAAGGAGAAAATAGAATAGGTTTACCCTCTAATGATGACGAATTTATCATTCAACATGATACAGGATTTAGACAACCTCAGCATAAAAAATGGAGAGGAAGTGGAATTGCGGTTCCTGTGTTTTCGTTAAGGTCTGAAAGAGGCTTAGGTGTTGGAGAGTTTTTGGACTTAATTGAATTCGGGAAATGGGCTAAAGAAGCTGGATTTTCTATGGTTCAAATCTTACCAATTCATGATACAACAGCTAAATTTGACTGGACAGACTCTTATCCATATGCAGCAATTTCGGTTTATGCATTGCACCCGATGTATTTGAACTTAAATGCACTTAAATTTAAGTTATCAGCCAAAGAATTAAAAGAAATTGAAGCCAAAGCCAAGGAATTAAATCAGCATGATAATGTTGATTATGAGTTGGTCAACAATTTCAAAACTAAATTTTTAAAGAAATACTTTAAAGAAAATAAAGAAGCTATTTTAGGAGATAAATCCTTTAAAGCTTTCTTGAAAGATAATGAAGAATGGGTGAAGCCTTACGCTGCCTTTTCGGTATTAAGAGATAAAAACAAAACAGCAGATTTCACTCAATGGAAATCGAATTCAAAAAGTTCTAAAGCTACTTTAACAAGAATGTTTGGTGCTAAGAGCAAGGACTTAGACGCTGTTATGTTCTACGTTTTTGTACAATGGCAATTGCACGAGCAGTTATCTAAAGCTGTAGATGAATTACATAATTTAAATTTAACCTTAAAAGGAGATTTACCTATCGGAATCTATCGCCATAGTGTAGATGCATGGTGGAATCCAGAGTTATTTCACATGGATCAACAAGCCGGAGCTCCGCCAGATGACTTTGCTGTATTAGGTCAGAATTGGGAATTCCCTACCTATAATTGGCCTCGCATGAAGGAAGATGATTTTGCTTGGTGGAAAAGTAGATTCCAATTTATGTCAAGGTATTTTGATGCCTTTAGGATAGATCATATTCTTGGTTTCTTTAGAATTTGGCAAATTCCTTTAAGCGCAACTCAAGGTATTTTAGGTCGTTTTGAACCAGCATTACCTATTAGTTTAGATGAATTAAACTTTCGTGGAATTCACTTAGACCTTGAACGTTTGGTTGAACCTTATTTGCATTATGATTTGATCAGATTGTATTTTGGTTCGGAAACAGAAGAAGTAGTACATACTTATTTTGATTTTAAAAACGATCTTGGTGAATTAAAGTTCAAAGAAGAATACAATACACAGCGAAAAATTAAAAATACTTTAGCTGCAGATCACGGACATTTAGAGCGTTTGTTGGAATTAGCAGCGAATGTATTGTTTATTAAAGAAGATGCCGATGAAGTAAGATTACATCCGAGGTATGGCATAAATGAAACCAATAATTTCAAATGGTTGCCAAAAGATACCCAGGATAAATTATATGCCTTGTACTTAGATTATTTCTATAATCGTCAAGAACAATTCTGGAAAGCTAAAGGTCTAGAGAAGCTTCCTGCTTTAAAACAAGCTACTAATATGTTGACTTGTGGAGAAGATTTAGGGATGGTTCCTAAGGTTGTTCCTCAAGTGATGAATGATTTAGCGATTATGTCATTACAAGTACAGAGAATGCCTTCAGACGAAGAACTGAAGTTCTCTAATCCGCATCACGCACCATATTTGTCGGTAGTTTCTCCATCTTCACATGATACATCTACACTGCGCCAGTGGTGGAAAGAGGATAGAGAAGCTACACAGTATTTTTATAATACTATGATGGGTAAAAAAGGAGCTGCTCCTGAAGAATTATCAGAGGAATTGCTTTCGATTATTGTTGATCAGCATTTATATTCGCCTGCTTTGTTGTCTGTAATTCCATTGCAAGAGTTCTTGGGAATGCATTCAGAACTTAGAAATCCAAATGAGGAAATTGAGCGAATAAATGTTCCGGCTGTTTTCCCACATTATTGGAGATATCGCATGCATGTGAATATTTCTGATTTAATTAATCACAAAGAGTTTACAAATATGTTAAAAGACCGCCACGCAAACGCGGGAAGAGGATAAACTGTAAATTTAGTTTATTACAAAAGGCTCAAAGTTTTTATAACTCTGAGCCTTCTTTTATTTATAGATGTTTAATGAAGTTGGTTAAAAATATTTACTTAACGTCTTCTGAAAACTTTAAAACTTTATCTTTTAATAAAGGATAAGGAATCAAACCAGCTTGTCTTTCATAAACCTTGTTTTTATAAATATATAAAAGCGTTGGAACAGATTTAATTTCAAAATGTTTTGCTAGGGCAGGATTTGCATCAATATCAACCTTGGCAATAAGTGCTTTTCCTTGTACATCTTCTTCCTTGACCAAGCGATTAATCAGAGAAACCATTACATGACAAGGTTGACACCAAGTTGCGTAAAAGTCTAAAACAACTGGTTCGTCTGAATTAAAAACCAAATCATTGAAGTTGGAATCTGTAATTTCAGTTGGTTTTACTTTCTTTTTCGATGAAAATAAGTTGAACATATAATATCAATTTTTGTAAAAATAAGATTATTAGATTATTTATCCCCAAAGTTTGTGCAGATAATCAATTCAAGCCTATATAAAGGTCTTCGATAAATCATGTTTAAACTCATCTCTGAGAAATTGCTAAATTTCCCAAAACATTCTCATATTTGTGATCTCAACCATATTTATGTTTGCAACATTCTTATTTCACGAAAATTTCTCCCTTCTCATTGAGGTAATTGGAACGATTGCTTTTGCTATGTCTGGGGCTTTTGCAGCGATGCAATATAAGTTAGATCCTTTTGGTGTATTAATTATTGCCTTTGCCACGGCCGTTGGAGGAGGTACCATTCGTGATTTGTTGTTGGGTGCTCCTGTTTTTTGGATGCACGATATGCTTATCTGTACGGTGATTTTTGTTACTGCTATATTCTCTATGATTTTTAGGTCGGTGGAGAAAAAGTACAAGAATACGTTATTTATTTTCGACTCCATTGGACTTGGACTATTCACAATTATTGGAGTTCAAAAAGGATTAGAATTTGGACATCATCCAGTTATTTGTCTAACTCTAGGAACTATAACAGGTTGTTTTGGTGGAGTTTTAAGAGATATTCTTATCAATCGTATTCCACTATTATTAAGAAAAGAAATTTATGCAACTGCCTGTATTATAGGTGGTACAGCATTTATTATCATGACTTACATTCCTGGGTTCTCATCGCAATTAGTGCAAATTTCTACTATCCTGATTATTATTTTAATCAGAAGTATAGCAGTGAAATACAGGCTTCACATTCCTAAATTTTATCTTAATTAATTTTAAAGCTTAGTTTAAGATTCGACTTGTTCTTTTAAGGCTTTAATTTCGTCTCGTAAAGCAGCTGCTTGAATAAAATCTAAATCTTTAGCAGCCTTTTCCATGGCTTTTGTTTTTTGCTCAATTAACTTTTCAATATCTACATCATCACCATATTCAGGACGCTCTGATGCTGCCATAATAACCGCCGATTTCTGAACATATGGATTTTTCTCGAAGTCAGCCTCGCGCTTAATTCGATTAATCTTCTTCACTAATGGCTCTGGTTTCTTGTTGTGATCTGTATTATATTGAATTTGAATTTCTCGTCTACGCTCAGTTTCGTCAATGGTCTTTTGCATAGAGTCAGTAATCTTATCTGCATACATAATTACACGTCCATTTACGTTTCTCGCAGCTCTACCAGATGTTTGTGTAAGAGATCTATGGCTTCTCAAAAATCCTTCTTTATCCGCATCTAAAATAGCCACCAAAGAAACTTCAGGCAAGTCTAAACCTTCTCTCAATAAGTTTACACCCACCAAAACATCAAATTTCCCGATTCTTAAATCTTCCATGATTTGAACACGATCCAAAGTATCCACATCAGAGTGAATATATTGAGTTCTTACACCATAGCGCGTCAGGAACTTAGTCAACTCTTCAGCCATTCTTTTGGTTAAAGTCGTAACAAGGACACGCTCATCAATTTCAGCACGCTTTTGAATTTCTTCCATCAAATCATCCATTTGATTTAAAGAAGGACGGATTTCAATCGGTGGATCTAATAATCCTGTTGGACGAATAATTTGCTCTACCACAACACCTTCGGATTTTTCTAATTCATAATTAGCCGGTGTTGCAGAAACATATATTACTTGATTTTGTAAAGCTTCAAATTCCTCAAACTTTAATGGTCTATTGTCCATGGCAGCCGGTAATCTAAAACCATAATCCACCAAATTCTCCTTACGACTTCTATCTCCACCATACATTGCATGAACTTGTGGAATCGTAACGTGAGACTCATCGATTACCATTAAATAATCATCTGGGAAATAATCCAACAAACAGAATGGACGTGTACCTGGTAGTCGGCCATCTAGATATCGAGAATAATTCTCAATTCCAGAGCAATAGCCTAACTCTTTCATCATCTCCACATCGAATTCAGTTCTTTCTTTCAGCCTTTTAGCTTCTAGACTCTTACCGATATCCTGGAAGTATTCAACTTGTTTTCCTAAGTCAATTTGAATCTGATGAATTGCACCTTTCATCGTGTCAGGAGAAGTAACGAAGATGTTCGCAGGATAAACATTCATCTTATCAAAACTGGAAATTCTATTTCCGCTTCCTACAGAAAAGGACTCAATTTCTTCGATTTCATCTCCAAAGAAATGAACTCTAATTCCATCGTCTGCGTAAGCTGGAAATATTTCAACAACGTCTCCAAGAACCCTAAAATTACCACGACCAAAGTCTACAGCACTTCTAGAGTACAAGGCATTTACCAAATTATGTAAGAAGTGAGTTCGAGCAATTCTTTGGCCTTTCTCAATATTAATTACGTTTTTATGAAACTCGGTTGGATTACCAATACCATATAAACATGAAACAGATGCTACCACCAAAATATCTCGTCTTCCTGATAGAAGAGAAGAGGTTGTACTTAATCTTAACTTTTCAATCTCCTCGTTAATGGATAAATCCTTTTCGATATAGGTTCCCGAAGTTGGAATAAACGCTTCTGGTTGATAGTAATCATAGTATGAAACAAAATATTCAACCGCATTGTCGGGGAAAAACTCTTGAAACTCCATATATAGCTGAGCCGCCAAAGTTTTATTGTGCGCTAAAACAAGGGTTGGTTTTTGAACTTCGGTAATCACATTGGCTACCGTAAATGTTTTACCCGATCCCGTAACACCTAATAAAGTTTGGTACGGATCACCTTGATTCAAACCTCGGGTTAATTCCTTAATGGCTTGTGGTTGATCACCTGTGGGTTTATAGTCAGATTTAAGCTTAAATTGCATTTTGCAAAGATAAATATTTCAAACGCCTATACCTTAATATAAGGTCATGAAAGCTAGAATTTAGCTATTATTTAAGAATAAAGCCATGGGATTTATGATGAATCGAATTTTTTAAATGATTCTTGAGTGAGTTTAAGTGAGAATAAGTCTTAAGGCTATCTTAATATTCCCTTATTATAACTAGGTATTCATTCAAATTTGATAATTTTACAACTATGAATGAATTGCTAAAAGCCCAATATGGCTACTTATTTAGTCCAGAACTCTTACAGGAGATTGAAGAATTAGGAGTTTATCGTGAGTTTAAAGCTGGCGAGGAAATCATGGACTATGGTGTGACTTTTAAACATTTACCGCTATTATTAGATGGTGCCATTCGTATCTTAAGGGAAAATGAAAATGGACAAGAGTTATTGCTTTATTTTTTAGAAAGAGGTGATACTTGTGCTTTTACATTAAACTGCTGCATGGGAAGCAAGCAAAGTGAAGTGAGAGCCGAGGCTGAGACCGATGTTAAATTAGTAATGATTCCGATTCAAAAACTTGATGAATGGATGGTTAAGTATGATGAATGGAGAGCATTTGTTATGCAAAGCTATTTCGAGAGAGTCAATGAACTTTTAGATGTTGTTGACGCAATGGCTTTTCAACAATTAGATCAAAGGGTTTATCAATTCTTAAAAGACAAAGCCATGGTTTCGGGTGATACCAACATTATTGTTACCCACCAAGAATTAGCAAGTCATCTTAATTCGTCTAGGGTAGTTATCTCTCGATTACTTAAGAAATTAGAAAATCAAGGAAAAATAGAAATTGGTAGAAATCAAATTAAACTATTAGATTTCTAGAAAGTCAATTGTAACTTAGATTACGATACAAGGCTTAGATTAATACTAAATTTGTAAAAACTTTAATATGAATATAGAACAAATATATACGGGTTGTTTAGCACAAGGGGCTTATTATATTACTTCTAATGGAGAAGCTGCGATTATAGATCCATTAAGAGAAGTACAACCTTATTTAGATAAATTAGAAAAGGATAATGTAAAACTTAAATACATTTTTGAAACTCACTTTCACGCAGACTTCGTGAGTGGACATCTAAGTTTGTCTAAGAAAACAAATGCACCTATCGTGTATGGTCCAACAGCAGAACCAAATTATGATGTAATTGTTGCAGAGGATAATCAAGAGTTTAAGGTTGGAAATGTTACGATTGTAGCCTTACACACGCCAGGACACACCATGGAAAGTACCACTTATCTATTAAGAGATGAGAACGGGAAAGATGTAGCAATTTTCTCAGGAGATACTTTATTCTTAGGAGATGTTGGACGTCCTGATTTAGCTCAAAAAGGAAACGAATTAACATCTGAAATGCTAGCAGGTATTTTATATGATAGTTTAAGAAATAGAATCATGCCTTTAGCTGATGACATTACAGTTTATCCTGGTCACGGTGCTGGTTCGGCTTGTGGTAAAAACATGAGTAAAGAAACCGTTGATACTTTAGGGAATCAAAAAGCTACCAACTATGCTTTGAGAGCGGATATGACCAAGGAAGAGTTTATTGAGGCTGTATTGGATGGAATTGCTGAACCACCAGCTTATTTCCCGATGAATGTACAGATGAATAAATCTGGTTACGATGATTTTGATGAAGTTAAAGAAAGAGGTTTAAAAGCTTTATCACCAGAAGAATTTGAATTAGTTGCCAATCAGAATGAGGCCTTAGTTTTAGATGTTAGAAATCAAAAAACTTATTCAGAAGGTCATATTCCAAAATCTATTTTTATTGGATTGAAAGGGCAATTTGCACCTTGGGTTGGAGCTTTAATTAAAGATGTAAAACAGCCGATTTTATTAGTTACCGAAGAAGGTCAAGAAGAGGAAGCTGTTACAAGATTAGCGAGAGTTGGTTTTGATAATGTTCTAGGATTCTTGAAAGGAGGATTTAATGCTTGGAAAGAAGCTGGTAAAGAAACCGATACGGTAACTTCTATCAATGCTGAAGAGTTTGCTGAAATCTATAAATCAGAGGATATTCCAGTTTTTGATGTTAGAAAAGATGGAGAGTTCACTTCTCAACACGTTGAAAAAGCTGAACACACACCACTTTCTAACTTAAATGATCATTTAGCTCAATTTCCTAAAGAGAAAACTTTCTATATTCACTGTCAAGGAGGTTATAGGTCTATGATTGCTGCTTCTATTTTGAAGAGCCGTGGATACCATAACTTAATCGATATAGCAGGTGGATTTAAGGATATTGCACAGACAGGTATTGTTACCAAAGAAATTTGTCCATTAACAGGAGAACCTAAATAAGATGAAAAATATTATAATTATACTAACTTTTTTGTTTGCCCTAAGTTGTAAGCAAGAAGTACAAGCTCAAAACGAAGTAGGCGATGTTCTTTCAGTAGAACAATTCGAACAAGAAATTCAATCTGACGATATTCAATTGCTTGATGTAAGAACGGCAGAAGAATATGAAGAAGGTTATATAGGTGATGCCACTAATATTGATGTCTTAAAAACAGATGAATTTAAACAACAAATTCAAAAACTAGATAAATCTAAGCCAGTGTATGTTTATTGTCGCTCGGGGAAGAGAAGTCAAAAGGCTGCTGAAATTCTAGAAGAAGAAGGTTTTGAAACTATCAAAGATTTAGATGGTGGATATAATGCTTGGAGTGAAAAACATTAAGATTAATATTTTAATTTAGAACTAAATGTCCTTTGATTTATTTCAGAGGACATTTTTTAGTTTAATTAAAGGAGATTAAGCCATTAAATATCTTTGATAATTTTCTTTTAACTTATGGTAAATCTTACTAATTTTAACCCTTACAAAATTTAAGACTTGAACTTACAAAAATACACGCCCGAACAACTTCAGGGCTTTTATAAAAAGCTGTTGCTACCTCGTGTGATAGAGGAGCGTATGTTGATTTCACTTAGACAAGGTAAAATTTCTAAATGGTTCTCATCATGGGGACAAGAGGGTATTTCCGTTGGTTGTACGCTTGCTATGGACCCAGAGGAATATATGCTAACGATGCATAGAAATCTAGGCGTTTTCACTTCTAGAGATATTCCATTAAGAAGACTGTTTTCTCAGTTTCAAGGAAAAGAGAACGGATTTACCAAAGGTCGTGATCGTTCCTTCCACTTTGGAACACACGATTACAAAATCGTTGGAATGATTTCTCATTTAGGATCTCAAATGGGAGTAGCCGATGGAATCGCTTTGGCCAATAAACTAAAGAAAAACAAACAAGCTTGTTTGGTATTTACGGGTGATGGAGGAGCGAGTGAAGGAGATTTCCATGAATCCATCAACGTGGCTGCGGTTTGGCAACTTCCGGTGATCTTTATTGTAGAAAATAACCAGTGGGGATTATCTACGCCGTCTTCTCAGCAATTTAGAATGGAATCTTTTGCAGATAAAGGTATTGGATACGGAATTGAAGCAGTTTCTATCGATGGAAATGACTTTATGGAAGTTTACGAAACCGTTTCTCATTGGGCAGAAGAAATTAGAGAAAACCCTCGTCCGGTTTTAATTGAATGTAATTCATTCAGAATGCGTGGTCACGAGGAGGCGAGTGGTACGGCTTATTATCCAGAAGGCTTAATTGAAAGTTGGGAAGAAAAAGATCCGTTACCAAGATTTGAAGCGCAGTTATTAGAAAATAATATTATTGATCAAGAATTCATTGATGCAACTAAAGCTGAATTTGAGAAATTGGTCATGGATGAATTGGCGATTGCGGATGCAGAACCAAAAGTAGTTCCGAACAGAGAGAAAGAATTAGCGGATATGTATGCGCCATTCGATAACGAAGTTCATCAACCTAAAAAAGTTGAAGACCGTGAATTGAGATTTGTGGATGCCATTGCAGAGGCAATTCAAATTGCCATGGACGAACATCCGAAATTGGTTTTAATGGGACAGGATATCGCTGATTATGGTGGAGTGTTCAAGATTACCGATGGATTGTTAGCTAAATATGGCGAAGATCGCGTTAGAAATACGCCATTATGTGAAGCTGCGATTGTAGGTTCAGCGTTAGGATTATCGATTTCAGGTTACAAAGCCATGGTAGAAATGCAGTTCTCTGATTTCGTGACCGAAGGATTTAATCAAATCGTAAATAACTTAGCAAAATCACATTATCGCTGGCAACAAAATTCTGATGTAGTCGTGAGAATGCCAACCGGTGCTGGAGTTGCAGCTGGACCTTATCACTCGCAATCCACAGAAGCTTGGTTTACGCATACACCAGGGTTAAAAGTAGTTTATCCATCTACACCAGAAGATGCAAAGGGATTATTATTACAAGCCTTTGCTGACCCGAATCCTGTAATGTTCTTTGAGCACAAAAAATTATATAGAACACTAAAATCTAATGTTCCGGAAGGATATTATACTTTACCTTTTGGTAAAGCTAGATTCCATACCAAAGGTGAAGATTTAACGATCGTAACTTATGGTTTAGGAGTTCATTGGGCCTTGGATTTATTAGCTAAAAATCCTGAAATCAAAGCTGACTTAATTGATTTAAGAACATTAGTTCCTTGGGATAAAGAAGCTGTAATTGAATCTGTTAAGAAGACTGGAAAGGTTTTAGTTTTACACGAAGATGTTGAAATCGGTGGATTTGGGGGAGAAATTTCTGCAGTTATTTCAGAAACTTGTTTTGAATATTTAGATGCTCCGGTTATGCGTGTAGCTTCTATGAATACAGCTGTTCCGTTTGATGCAGAATTAGAAAAACAATTCTTACCAACTAAGGAATTAGAAGAGAAATTAATAAGGCTTTGGAAGTACTAAAGTTAAAATAAAAACAAAATAAAATCCCAAAACTTGAATATTCTCGTTTTGGGATTTTTTATTAAAATTAAATATGAGAGGTTAAGCTTCGCAGCTGCTACATTGAACTAAATTGCTCACCAAATCTTTAGAAACACTTTGGCTTCTTTGGTAGTACAAAGTTTTAACGCCTAATTTCCATGCTTCAATCATTAATTGATTGACTTCTTTAATAGATAAAGCAGAAGGAATATTTAAGTTTAAACTCTGTGATTGATCCACATATTTTTGTCGAATCGAAGCTTGTTGAATAATTTCTAATTGACTTATTTCTTTAAAGGTTTTGAAAACATCTTTTTCTTCCTGTGTCAACTCGTTTAAGTGCTGAACACTTCCTTGATTCAACATGATACTTCTCCAAGTATCTTCATTATCTAATCCTTTTTCTTCAAGTAATTTCTTCAAGTATTTATTCTTTCTCATGAAATTACCTTTAGACAAACCTGCCTTATAATAGTTACTGCTAAAAGGTTCAATACCAGGTGATGTTTGCCCTAAAATAGCGGAAGATGAAGTAGTAGGAGCGATGGCTAATAAAGTTGTATTTCTGCGGCCATAATCTTGTAAAATTTCAGGTTCGCCATAAATTTCTGCTAACTCCATTGTTGCTTGCTCGGCTTTTGTCTGAATATTTTTAAAGATTTCTGTAGTCAATTGTTTAGCTCTTAATCCTTCAAACGGAATCATATTCTTTTGTAAATAAGAATGCCAACCTAATACACCCAATCCTAAAGATCTATGTCTTTTTGCAAATCTATTCGCTGATGCTAAATAATAGTTGTTTTCAGTTTTAACAATGAATTCCTGCAGAACAGCATCTAAGAAATAAATGGCATATTTAACGGCATCTGTATCTTTCCATTCCTCGTATAATTCCAAGTTCATGGAAGACAAACAACAAATAAATGACTCTTCTTCGGTAGATGGAAGCATGATTTCGGAGCATAAATTACTCGCGTTAATCTTTAAGTTTAAATCTTTATAAACTTGAGGTTTGTTTCTATTGACATTATCTGTGTAGAAAATATATGGCAATCCTTTTTGCTGACGAGATTCCAGCACTTTTGCCCAGATATTTCTTTTATCCATGTCGCCATCTATCATTTCTTGCATCCAATAATCTGGAACACAAACGCCGTAGAATAGATTTTGAATAGGATTTCCAATGTTTTTAATGCTTAAAAACTCTAAAATATCTTCGTGATCAATGTCCAAATAAGCCGCAAATGCACCTCTACGAACTCCACCTTGAGAAATAGTGTCCATAGCAGTGTCAAACAATTTCATGAAACTGACCGCACCGCTACTTCTTCCGTTGTCGGTAACCGTACTTCCGCGAGCACGTAATTCACCAAAGTATCCCGAAGTTCCTCCACCAATTTTGGTTTGCATGATAACTTCTCCCAATTTATGCGTAATTCCTTCTATGTAATCCGGAACATGAACATTAAAACATGAAATCGGCAAACCTCTTTCTGTTCCCATGTTAGCCCAAATCGGTGAGCTTAAACTCATCCAACCATTTTCTATTATTTCCGTGAATTTTTCTTTTAATTCAGGTTTATATAATCGTTTGCAAGCTGCTGTAGTAATTCTATCTATGGCACCTTCTATTGTTTCTCCTTTTAGCAAGTAACCTCGATTCAGGATTTGCTCACTTTCGTGGTTCAACCACCAATATTTTTCCATTTGTCTATAATTTTAACAGGCTTTTTATTTTCGTCTACGGCAACAAATGTGAAAAAACCTTCAATACATTTGTCTCGCATATCATCAAACATATTTTCTCTAAATACTTGAACTTTAACCTTCATGCTTGTATTTCCGATATCAACTATTTCTCCAATCAATTCTACAATGGAATCCGCAGGAATAGGTTTATTAAAGTCAATCTGACTCGAAGAAATCGTAACTATACTTTTTCTACAAAATCTAGTTCCTGTAATAAAGGCAACTTCATCCATCATGTGCATTGCCGTACCACCAAATAGCGTGTTGTAATGATTGGTAGTATTGGGAAACACGACTTTGAATATGCTTGTTTTAGAACTAGCAATTCTTTCATCAATTGTATTTTGTGTCATCTTAAAATAAATCTAGAGCGGTAATACTTTTATCGTGTTTGGTGTAATCCACAGGACGTTTTGCAAAGAAATCATCTAAACTATTAGAGAAAACTTCTTCTTCAAACCACTTCATAGGAGCATATTGCTCTGAATTGATATGGTAAATTTTGCTCAGTCCAATTTTAGATAAACTATCATCTACTCTAAATTTCATGAAGTTCATAATATCATTTTTAGATATCATTTCGAGCTCACCATCTTCAAAAATCCAATCTAGAATTCTTGATTCTACGGACATCGATTCTTTAATGATTTCAGTGATTTTGTCTTGAGCTTCTTGATCTAAAAACTCTGGGAATTCCTCTTGAATGATATTTATAATATGAATACCTGCATTGGCGTGAATTTGCTCGTCAATAGAAGTCCAAGCGATGATATTGCTGGTATTTTTTAAGTAACCTTTAAATCTTGTGAAGTAAAGAATAATCCCAAATTGACTGAAAAGAGAAACGTTTTCAACTAAAATTGAAAATAAAATTAAAGAAAACAAATACTCTTCATTCTTGTCAGATTTAGCATTTTGTAAAGCTTTTTTAAGATAAGCGATACGATCTGAAATAGCTGGAACTTGCTCTAATTTCTCGAACTCGTTGGTGTAATTAAGCACTTCGAGTAAGCGAGAATAGGCTTCTGAATGTCTAAATTCACACTCTGCAAAGGTGCTTCCTAAACCATTAAACTCTGGTTTTGGTAAATGCTGATAAAGATTTCCCCAAAAGCTTTTTACATTCACCTCGATTTGAGCGATTGCCAACAAACATTTTTTGATGATTTGTTGTTCATGAGGCATTAAATGACTTTGAAAATCTTGCACATCGGCCGTAAAGTCAATTTCTGAATGAACCCAAAAACTTTTGTTGATGCTGTCTGTAAATTGAGTTATTTCTGGATACTCAAAAGGTTTATAGGCTTGACGTGGACTAAAAATACTCATAATATGCTTTTAATTTAAATTCTATTAAAAACATAAAAAGTAAAGGAACGAGGCTTTGAGCTAATGAAACTACTCAAGCTTTGTAGACTTTTACTTTTCATGCGAAAGATAAAGTCTTGTAGCTAAAAAGGCATTCTGGCTCAGGGATTTAAACTCCCAATACAGTTGCGCAACAGCTCACGATTCTAACGTGATTCCCCTTTGTCGTATCTCGATGAAGAGATAAATTTAGCTAAAAGAAGATTTATAATTTGACTCAAAAATAGGGATAATATTTCGACTCTTTGCCAGAAAAATGTTTTTAAGATGTGAACATATTATCAACAAAATAAAATATTTAAATCTTAAAATTTGAGTTATATACCTAATAATATAAGGGATTAAAAGAAGTGATGATTGTAGATTTAATTCGAAGCAAAAGGCTTCTAAATAGGAAAGTATTTATTAAATTTGTGGGTTATGATGCATTTCAAAAATGTGCATAGAAAAGACAATTTAAACAATAATTAAAAGTTACTTCAAAGAAAATAATTAATAATCAGATGCAAATAAACACAGACTATTATCAGATTGATGATTTACTGACAGAGGAGCACAAAATGGTGCGTGGAGCTGTTCGTGATTTTGTAAATCAAGAAATTAAACCAGTGATTGACCAACATGCTCATGATCATACGGATATACCAGATTTAATGAAAAAATTGGGAGCTATTGGTGCTTTAGGGCCATATATTCCAGAAAAATATGGTGGAGCAGGTTTAGATCAAATTTCTTATGGTCTGATTATGCAAGAATTAGAAGCAGGTGATTCTGCTGTTCGTTCTTCAGCTTCAGTTCAATCTTCATTGGTAATGTTCCCAATTCATCAATATGCTACAGAAGAGCAAAAAATGAAATGGCTACCAAAATTAGCTTCGGGAGAATTGATTGGATGTTTTGGTCTTACTGAACCAAACCACGGATCTAACCCAGCTGGAATGGAGACTAAATTTGTTGATAAAGGTGATCACGTGGTATTAAATGGTGCTAAAATGTGGATTACCAACTCTCCAATTGCAGACATTGCTGTAGTTTGGGCTAAGGACGAAGAAGGTGTTGTAAGAGGAATGGTTGTAGAAAGAGGAATGGAAGGATTTACTACCCCAGAAACTCACAATAAATGGTCATTACGTGCTTCTAAAACAGGAGAATTAGTATTTGAAAACGTAAAAGTTCCAAAAGAGAACTTATTCCCAGATATCAAAGGATTAAAAGGACCTTTATCTTGTTTAAACTCTGCTAGATATGGTATTTCTTGGGGTGTAATCGGTGCTGCCATCGACTGTTATGAAACCGCGGTTAAATACAGTTTAGAAAGAACACAATTCGGAAAACCATTAGCTGGATTCCAATTACAACAGAAAAAATTAGCTGAATTCTTAACTGAAATCACCAAAGCTCAATTATTATGTTGGAGATTAGGTACTTTAAAGAATGAAGACAAAGCTAGTCCAGCACAAATTTCTATGGCAAAAAGAAACAACGTAAAAATGGCCATTGATATCGCACGCGAGAGCCGTCAGATTTTAGGTGGAATGGGAATCGTTGGAGATTATCCAATGATGCGCCACGCTGCTAACTTAGAATCTGTAATCACTTACGAAGGAACTCACGATGTTCACTTGTTAATCACAGGTATGGATATCACTGGAATTAATGCGTTTGGATAATAAGTAATTGGTATTTAGTAGTTAGTAATTGGTAAGTTGATGGCTTATGAACGATTATCAAAAGTTAGAAGTTTGGCAATTATCTAAAGATGTATGTGTTAAAGTATATAAGCTCACTGAAAATTTTCCCTCTAAAGAAATTTATGGTATAACCAATCAAATCAGAAGGTCATCCATTTCTATAGCCTCTAATTTAGCAGAAGGTAGTGGTAGAAGAGGTAAAAGAGACTTTCTAAAGTTTGTAGGTTATGCTATCGGATCGGCGAATGAGTTGGAAACACAGTTAATTATATCAAAAGAATTAGAATTTATTTCGCATAAAGATTTTGAAGAATTAATTGAAGAGTTAATTATCATTAAAAAAATGCTTTTTAATTTATCCAAATACTTAAACTCTAAATTATAAGGCTTTTATCTTACTAAATACTAACTACCAATTACCGTATACTAAATAAAACATGAGCAAAATAACAATTCCTATCCTTCTTCCTAAAATGGGGGAAAGTGTTTCGGAGGCTACGATTATCGAATGGTTTAAAAAGCCTGGGGATAAAATTGAGCGTGATGAACTTTTTGTTCTTATTGGAACGGATAAAGTTGAAAGCGAGTTGCCTTGCGAATACGAAGGTGTTTTAAAGGAGATTTTGGTTCCAGAAAAAGGTGAAACCGAAGTAGGAGCACCAATTTGTATGCTTGAAGTCGATGAAAATGATGTTCAGCATATCAAGTTAGAAGAGGCCAAAAACCAAGCAAATTCTAGTAAATCAGAGGAAAGTTCTGAAAGTATAAAAAGCAATTCATATAAAGGAAGTAAATCTTTCTTGTCTCCGGTAGTTAGAATGATTGCTACAGAGGCAGGATTAGAACTTAACGAATTAGAGAAAATCAAAGGTTCTGGTGAGAATGGAAGAATTCAGAAAAAGGATATTTTAAAATACTTAAACCCTGAAAAGAAACAAGCCGTAGCCACAGGTTTCTCTAGTCAGAAAATGAAGCTACAATTAGCCGAAGGAGATACCTTAAATGAGTTAAGTCGTATGCAGAAGTTGCTTGCAGATCATTTGCAGCAATCTTTTATGGAAATTCCACATGTAACGACTTTCGCAGAGGTTGATGTAACCAATATAGTGGAGCATAGAGAAAATATTAAAGATTCCTTCTTTAAGCAAAATGATACGAAAATAACTTACACACATTATTTTCAATATGCTATTATTCAGGCCTTAAAAGACTATCCACTTTTAAATACTTGGATGAATGTTGATGAATGGATTCATAAAAAAGACATTAATTTAGGCTTTGCCGCTTCTTTAGCGAACGGGGAATTAATAGTACCGAATGTAAAGGCTGCTCAAGACTATGATTTTATATCGTGGGTAAAGGCTGTTAATGACAAAGCAGCACAGGCCAAATCAGGAAAATTAGCCAATGACGACGTTCAGAATACGACCTTTACAGTTAGTAATACTGGAATGTTTGGTAGTCTTGCTGGCACACCGATTATTAGTAAACCACAAGTTGGAGTGCTAGCATTAGGACAAATTCTTTCTGCTGCTGGAGTTATAGAAAAAGATGGAGTGGAACAATTAGCCGTACGTAAGAAAATGATGTTATCTATTTCTTATGACCACCGAGTAATTAATGGAGCTTATGCCAGTCAATTTTTAACTCAAGTCAAAGAGAACCTTAAAGACTTCGAAAACTGGTTTTAGAATTATCTATTTTAGAAATATTAAAAAATCCACCTTAGGAAATCTAAGGTGGATTTTTAATTTATATTTGATTTGTTATTGGAATTAATCTTGGAATAAGGATATTCTCGTTAAATCCTTAAACGTTACTGTACAATCTGTATCAGAAGCTAAGAAAAGTTTATAACCTCTACCTGGATCTAAACTTGCATCGTCAGCTATTGTATAGAAATAAAAAGTCAAAATATTTCCAGTGGCCGAACCATGAGGAATTTGTGATATGTCAACAACCTCAAATCCAGACATTTGATTTCTCATGACTGCCATTAATGAGCCTGAACTATTCGGTCCTGTTCCTACTAACACATTCAACCTCCATACATGTACTTGTCCTAAAACTGGATTTTCACGCCATACTTTTCCCATTTGATTCATAGAACCAGGAGGGGTTAAAGTTGATGTTCTATAAATTGCTTCAGATGTCCATGGATTTTGCTCATTCTCTGGCCAACTTGTAGTTGGAGCAGGTGCGAAAATTAAATCTTCAGTAAATTTCATTTCTTTTCTTGCACCAAATCTACTTCCGCTATGTCTAAGGGAAATGAAAGGAAGTGTTAATGCTCCTTCTTGTCCAATGATTTTTACTGCACCAGCATTTCCAGCGGTAGTAGAGGTATTGTAGAATAATTGTCTCCATAATATACCATCCCAATATTCAAAAGCATTTTCAGTGGTGTTGAAAATTAATAAACCAGGAGTAATATCTGTATTTACTACACCATTTGGAGGCACAGTATTAATATCATTATCTGCTAGGTTAGAATCACGTTCGGCACTAGTAAGTCTAGGAATTAGCACACCTTTCTCAGTAGATACAATATCTAAAATAGAGGCGCCATTGGGTGTGTCGGTATCAATACCAACTTGTGGAAATAAATTTGCGCATAGGAGCATAAGCCCAACTAGGATAAAATTTTTCATAATAAAGAGTATTTAAGTTTCATTACAAATATAGAATTTATATTTGACATTACCATATTGATAAACAACATATACGGTGAATATCGTATTGATAAGAATTGAAATTAAGAAATAGATAATTTTATATTGATGTTTTTGCGACTACAATAAATATGGCAGTAGAAATAATTTTAATAGTTTTTAAAATAAAACACTCAAAAATTGTAACTTAGATACATAAAATAAAATGTAATTTATGAGCAAGCCTTTGAGTGGAAAAACGCGTTTAGAACATGATTTAATTGGTGATAGAGAAGTCCCAGTAGAGGTTTATTATGGTGTACAAACCTTGCGCGCCGTAGAGAATTTCGATATTAGTGGCTCTTATCTATATGATTACCCCGAATTTATTTATGCTTTTGCTGATGTGAAAGAAGCAGCTGCAAAAGCCAATAGAGATTTGGATTTACTCGAGCCTGTATTAGCGGGAGCAATCATTTCTGCATGTCAAGCTGTTAAATCAGGTAAATACAATGATCAGTTTGTGGTGGACATGATGCAAGGCGGAGCTGGAACTTCTACTAATATGAATGCAAACGAGGTTATTGCCAATATTGCACTAGAAATCATGGGACATAAAAAAGGTGAATACCAATATTGTCATCCCAATAATCATGTTAATTTATCACAATCCACCAACGATGCCTACCCAACTGCGCTTAAGATTGCTTTATACAGAAGCATTACAGCCTTAGAAAAGGAATTGAAATTATTAATTAAAAGCTTTAAAAGCAAAGGCAAAGAGTTCAAGAAAGTCATTAAGATGGGGCGCACTCAATTACAAGATGCTGTGCCAATGACATTAGGACAGGAGTTTAAAGCTTTTGCTGCTAACTTAAAAGAAGAAATTGATAGATTACAACAAAATAAAAAGCTTTTATTAGAAGTTAACATGGGTGCTACCGCTATAGGTACAGGTATTAACTCTGATCCAGATTACACGCCACTTTGTATTAAACACCTAAGAGATATCACTAATATAAAAGTGAAAGCAGCCAGCAACATGATTGAGGCCACTAGTGATACAGGTGTATTTATAATGAATTCATCTACTATAAAAAGATTAGCGGTTAAGTTATCTAAGATTTCAAATGATTTGAGATTGTTGTCTTCAGGACCACGAACTGGAATCAATGAAATCAATCTACCCGCAGTTCAACCGGGTTCATCTATTATGCCTGGTAAAGTAAATCCTGTAATTCCAGAAGTGGTAAATCAAATTGCTTTTAGAGTAATTGGTAATGATTTAACCATAACTATGGGGTCAGAAGCGGGGCAGTTACAATTAAATGTAATGGAACCAGTTATTGCATTTTCTTTATTAGAAAATGTTGAAATGCTAATGAACGGAATGAAAACACTACGCATTCGATGTATTGATGGAATAACAGCCAATGCAGAAAGATGCAAAGAGCTTGTTATGAACAGTATTAGTCTAGTGACTGCATTAAATCCATATTTAGGATATGAAGTTTCCACTAAGTTAGCTAAAGAAGCTTTGGAAACTGGAGAATCGGTTTATGATTTAATTTTAAAGCAAGGATTAATGGAAGAGGAGAGGTTGAAGGATATTCTAAAACCAGAAAATATGATTAAGCCTAGAAAAATGAATTTATAGGTATTTATCTTTAATGTAATTATAAAGGTCAAGTGTCATTTCTAATTATAGAATTTCACTTGATTTTTGCTTTTTAGGGCTTTAATACTAAAAAAATCGCTAAAAATAGCCTAGAATTAGAAGAAGCTAAGTTTTTAGGTTTCATTTCATAACTAATATTCGTAAATTAGGGACTTCTAAATTTTCTTATTTATGATAAAGCCACATTATAAAATTAAAACTGTCGCTCCAGGTGAAGTTTCAACCCAAGAATTACACGGTTATTTATTGTCAGCCGTAGCTCCTAGACCGATTGCATTTGCAAGTACTGTCGATAAGGAAGGTAATGTAAACCTGAGTCCGTTTAGTTTTTTTAATGTTTTTAGTGCTAATCCTCCAACCTTAATTTTTTCACCTGCTCGCCGTGTTAGAAATAATACCACCAAGCACACCTTAGAAAATATTTTGGAGACCAAGGAGGTTGTTATTAATGTTGTTACAGAAGAAATTGTTCATCAAGCTTCATTGGCTAGTACAGAGTATGCTGAAGATGTAAACGAATTCATTAAAGCTGGTTTAACGGAGGTTAAATCAGATATAGTTGCACCGCCACGTGTATTGGAATCTAAGGTATCGATAGAATGTAAGGTAAATGAAGTAATATCTTTAGGAAATGAAGGTGGAGCAGGAAACCTTATAATATGTGAAGTGCTAAAAGTTCACATTCACGAAGAAGTTTTAGACGAAGATGGTAGAATTAGTACCGAACGAATGAAATTAGTAGCACGTATGGGCGGATCTTGGTATTGCAAAGCCTTTGGAGATGCATTATTCCAGATTCCTAAACCTCTACAAACCCTAGGAGTAGGGTTCGATCATTTACCAAAAGATATTCTTAAAAGTGAAGTTCTTACCGGAAACGATTTAGCGCAGTTAGCCAATGTAGAAGAAATTCCAAATGGTGTTTATTCAGCAGATGTTCATGACCATGCTAGAGCAAAGCAACTATTGAATAATGGAAAATTAGAAGAAGCATGGCAAGCTTTAATAAGATAAAAAAACAACTACTCATTTTAAACCTAATATTGTAATATGATAAAATTCAGTCCCTTTCGTGGTGTGAGACCAGCGAAGCAAAAAGCTGCATTGGTCACTACCAAAAATGTTGATTATTATCCAAAAGAAGAAATGGAGAAAGAGTTAGCCACTAATGCTGAGTCTTTTTTACATATTATTTCACCATCTATTTTTAATAAAGATGATTCAGATCAAAGCAATCTGGATGAAGTTAGAAGTAAATTCGAGCAATTTTTAGCGGATGAAATTCTTTTAAGAGATAATAAATCTTATTATATCTACGAGCAAGAAGATGATAATGAGATTTCTACGATTGGAATTCTTGGTTCTGTAAGTGTTGATGATTATAACAACGGTTTAATCAAAAAGCATGAAAACACGATTGAGGAAAGGGAAATTAGATTTGCAGAATACTTAAAGAAAATTCAGATTCAGGCAGATCCGATTATGTTGACATTTCCTGAGAACCAAAGTATTGAGTTGTTAATGTCTATGACAACTAGAAACACACCAACTTTAGAGTTCAAGGGATCAGATGGAAAAACACATCGTCTGTGGCAAGTAAAAGATAGACTTGTAATGAAGCAGATGAAAGATTCCATCGAAAAGCTTCCTGCTTTATACATTGCGGATGGTCACCATAGAATGGGTAGTTCTGCCATTTTTACTGAACACATGAGAAAGCAAGAGCCAGATTACTTTGGTGGAGAGGCTTTCAACTGGGTAATGGCGATTTTAATTCCTGGAAATCATTTGAATATTTATGACTACAACCGTGTCATTAAAGATTTAAATGGAATGACCCCAGATGAGTTCTTAAAGAAAGTAGATGAGGTATTTACAGTTATAGAAAAAGGAGATACGCCTTATTTCCCATCACACAAACATCACATTTCTATGTATTTAGATGGTAAATTCTATGGATTATATGTTAATCAAGAATTACGTGGTGTTCCAAAAGGTTTAGGTGAGCTAGATACTTATTTATGGGAGGAATATTTAATGAAACCATTATTAGGTATTGAAAATATTCGCACAGACGATAGGGTAGGATTCATGAAGGGAACGGGAGACATGAGAGGTATTATGAGCATGAAAGAAAAAGTTGATTCTGGCGCTTATAAAGTTGGATTTGGTTTTTATCCAATATCTATTCATGACTTATTATTGGTAGCTGATGAGGGATTAGTTATGCCTCCAAAATCAACTTATATTGAACCTAAATTTTTATCTGCATTAACTATTTTAGATTTAAACGATTAAATGAGTATTGAAGAAAATTATCTTCGTATAAAGAAGGAAATTCCAGAGGACGTTACTTTGGTTGTGGTTTCTAAAACCCATCCGGTTGAGGCTATTCAAAAGATTTACGACTTAGGACATCGTGATTTTGGTGAGAACAAAGTTCAAGAGATGCTAGAAAAAGCTGAGCTTTTACCAAAAGATATCCGTTGGCATATGATTGGACATGTTCAAACGAATAAAATCCGTCAAATGGCTGATTTTGTGCATTTAATTCATGGTATCGACAAGGCTAAACGCTTGAAAGAAGTTCAAAAACGTGCTAAAAATTCCGATCGCGTTCAGGATGTTTTGCTGCAAGTTAAAATTGCTGACGAAGACACAAAATTCGGAATGACGCTACAAGAAGCACGAGAAGTTTTAAATGCAGAAAATGTAGCTAAAATGCAGAACGTAAACATCGTTGGTTTGATGGGAATGGCCACATTTACGGATGATATGGAACAAGTTCGTGAGGAATTCCAAGCCTTGAAAAAGCTTTATGATGAATTAAAAACAGAGTTTCCACAGATTCAACATTTATCTATGGGAATGACTGCTGATTATCAAATCGCTTTAGAAGAAGGTAGTAATATGCTACGCGTAGGAAGTGCTATTTTTGGTGCGAGAGATTATAATTAATCTTTAAATTCGCCGAGCATTTAAGCCCGTTTTATAACATATATGAATCAAAGCTATTTTGTTTATTTCTTAATCCTAATTTCTTTTATGGGAATTCATTCATGTGACATTCCTGTTCAGGTAGATGACACCAAGGTTTTTAGGTTAAATAGATATGAGAACGTATCATCATTAGACCCAGCTTTTGCAAGAAGTAAATCCAATAATTGGATGGCGAATTTAATGTATACGGGCTTAGTGAATTTCGACGATAGCTTGCATATTATTCCTGAGATTGCTAAAAAATGGGATATTTCTGAAGATGGTAAAATCTATACTTTTACCTTAAGAAATGATGTCTATTTTCATAAACATCCTGCTTTTGGCAAGGATTCAACTAGAACTGTAGTTGCAAGCGACTTTGAGTATAGTTTTCAGCGACTTACCAATCCAAAAGTTGGTTCTTCTGGTGGCTTTGTTTTAAATAATGTTGCTGATTATAAAGCTTTAAATGATTCTGTTTTTCAAGTGGAATTAAAGTCTGCATTTCCGCCATTTTTAGGTTTAATGGCCATGAAATATTGTTCGGTAGT
This sequence comes from Profundicola chukchiensis, assembly GCF_029664245.1. GTDB lineage: Bacteria > Bacteroidota > Bacteroidia > Flavobacteriales > Weeksellaceae > Profundicola > Profundicola chukchiensis. The sequence goes on from NZ_JANAIE010000010.1 coordinate 32,220, forward strand.
TCCTAAAGAATTATTCGAAAATGATGGGGAAGCTTTTAAAGAAAATCCAATCGGTACGGGGCCGTTTCAATTTCAATTATGGGAAAATAATGTAAAATTAGTTCTCAAAAAGAATCCTTTATTTTATAAGAAAGATGAATCCAGCGAAAACTTACCTTATTTAGACTATGTCGCAGTTAATTTCTTGCCCGAAAAACATAGTGAGTTCCTTCAACTCGTTCAAGGTAAAATAGACATGATGGCAAGTTTAGATCCGTCTTATAAAGATGAATTACTAACTGCTGATGGTCATTTGCAAGAGAAATATCAAGAAGATTTGGTGATGATTAAGGCGCCTTATCTCAATACAGAATATTTATGCTTTTACTTAGATGATAATGCCGAAGTTCCTGCTGAATTAAGAAAAGCAATGAACATGAGTATCGATAAGTCTAAGATGATTCAATTTCTACGCAACAACATTGGTTTTCCGGCGCATGGTGGCTTTATTCCAAAAGGATTGCCTGGACATCAAGAGGACTTAGGCGATGGATATAACCCCATTAAAGCAAGAGAAATTATTAGTAAATATAAATCTGAAAATGCGTCTCTTCCCAAAGTAAAACTCGTAACCACTCAAGAATATGCAGATATCTGCGAATTTGTTCAATCTGAAATGTTTAAAACGGGTTGGCCCATTGAAGTAAATGTTGTTGATCCATCCACATTAAGAGATGGAAAAGCTTCAGGTAAGTTCCCATTCTTTAGAGCCAATTGGGGAGCTGATTACCCTGATGCTGAGAATTTCTTATCCTTATTTTATAGTCAGAATTTCGCACCAAATGGACCGAATTATTCTCATTTTAAAAGTGATGAATTTGATGCGTTATATATGAAAGCACTTCAAATGAACGACGAAAAGGCGAGGGTAGAGGTTTACAAACAAATGGATGAGCTCATCATGAATGAAATGCCAGTGATTCCAACTTTTTATGATCAGAGCACCACATTTCTTAGAAAAAACGTAAAAGGATTTAAATCTACACCCATTGATATGTTAGATTTAACCAGAGTAAGAAAAGATTAAGATATTAAAGTATTATTCATAGAAAAAGGCTACCTCGAGAGAAGTAGCCTTTCATTTTTATAATATCTATTTAAGATTATTCTTTGTTTAAAGAATCATTTAAATCGTCGAATAACTGTTTTTCTTTTTCACTATACTCAGTTCCTCCAAATCCAAAGAAATCTCCTTCAACTCCTGCTTTAGCAACATCTTCAGCGATTTCTAATAACCAAAGTTTAAATTCCTCTACTGTTTCTCTAGATTCTTTTTCTTCTAGAATATCCATAGCTCTGTCCGCATCATGCATCACCATATCAGCCATTTCTTCAGCGTCTTTTACTTCACTAGACTTAATTTTGTCCATGATTTTATTGCTACTCAATTTTGCTTCAGACATGCTTTCTCCAAAACTCTCTAAGCTTGGCATCATAGCTTGAATCAAATGATTGTCGGCATACTTTTCTTTAGCATTTTTCCATGCCTTACTGTTGGCAATCATTTCTTTTGTCGTGCCCACAATACCGCTAGCGGCAATTCCAGACATCGACATTCCCACTAAATGCGGCAGTGTGCTAACTATATTCCATTCCTCTTCAGAGTAATTTTCTAATTTTTTCATACTATTTAATGGTCATTTATTGAGGTATCAATTTACAACTTTAATTTTAAACCAAAGAATTCAACCTTTTAATGAGCTTAAAATCAAAACTGCTTTTGAATGTCTGATTGCAACTGCAACAAAGCACCATTACAAATAGAGTTACCATCCACAGAGCGCTTAATTAATTCACTTCTAAAGGCTTCCGAAGAGTTGGGATCTTCGCTAGTTTCTCTACATTGTTTAATGAAGTTTTGAGTTGCATTCTTTGCTGAAAAAATTACACTCCAAGTTTCTGGATCCATATAGATTTGCTGACTCAAGTTATGGTCAAACTCCTCTTGAACAGAATTAAATAAAACATATTCATAAGTATCTGCATCTGCTGGCATTTCAATTCTTCTTACCAAATTGGTAGGACGAATACGCTCTAAAAACAAAGCCATTCTTTCATACGCTTGCATTCTTTGAGGCGTCAGCAGTTCTTTATCTTTTAATTGAAGTTCAATTTTTCGACGTATAGTTTCTTCAGCAAAAAACTTTTCGATAAGAAAGTAAAAAATACCACCCATAATTAACATTGGAAGGATATACTTTAAAATCTCAAAAACTTCATTCATATTTTATTTGTTTTGGGCGTTTTACGGGCTTTTCATTGCAATCTTTTGCCATTCGGGTAAATTTGTAACTGTGAAAAAGGAGCTTCTATAGTCGCTCTTTTCTACCGACAAATTATAAACCCTCATCAGCAAAAGGATTTTCATTTCAATCCCTAACGCATTTCTGTTTAAAAAATTATAGACACAAATGTAATTGCTTCGTTTCAAATTTCCTATTTTTGAACAAATTCATTAAAAATCAAAATATGTCAACAAATACGAAATACACCTCAGATGAGCTAATTGCTATGGAAAGTCGCTATGGTGCGCACAACTATCATCCGCTTCCAGTAGTTTTAAGTAGAGGAGAAGGCGTATATGTATATGACGTAGAAGGAAAGAAATATTTCGATTTTCTTTCTGCCTATTCGGCCGTTAACCAAGGTCATTGTCATCCTAAAATCATTCAAGCCTTAAAAGATCAAGCAGAGAAATTAACTTTAACTTCTAGAGCTTTTCACAGTGATCAATTAGGTCAATACGAGAAATATGCATGTGAATTCTTTGGCTTCGATAAATTATTGCCAATGAACTCAGGGGCTGAAGCTGTAGAATCCGCTATTAAAATTGCTAGAAAATACGGCTACGAAAGACGTGGTATTCCAGATCAAGAAGCTAAAATCATTGTAGCAGAAAATAACTTCCACGGTAGAACTACTACAATTATCTCTTTCAGTAATGACGAAGATGCTAGAAAGAATTTTGGTCCTTATACCAAAGGATTCATTAAAGTAGCTTATGATGATTTAGATGCTTTAGAAGAAGCTTTAAAAGAAGATAATGTTGTGGCATTTTTAGTTGAGCCAATTCAAGGTGAGGCTGGTGTATTCGTTCCTCAAGACGGATACTTAAAAGGAGCAGCAGAGCTTTGTCATAAGTACGAAACATTATTTATTGCTGACGAAATTCAAACAGGAATCGCAAGAACTGGTAGAATGTTAGCCGTAGATCACGAAGGCGTACATCCAGATATCTTAATTTTAGGAAAAGCATTGAGTGGTGGAGTTTATCCAGTTTCAGCAGTTTTAGCTGATGACGATATTTTTGATGTATTAAAACCAGGTCAGCACGGATCAACTTTTGGTGGAAATCCATTAGCTTGTGCTGTTGCAATGGCAGCTTTAGAGGTTGTTCAGGAGGAAAACTTAATGGAAAATGCAGAAAAGTTAGGAAACCTGTTCCGTTCAGAAATTCAGAAATTGGTTGATTCAAATGATTTAGTAAAACTGGTACGTGGTAAAGGTTTATTAAATGCGATTGTAATTAACGATACCGAAGATAGCTCTACGGCTTGGGACATTTGTGTTGCTCTAAAAGAAAATGGCTTATTAGCTAAACCAACCCATGGAAACATCATTCGTTTTGCACCACCTTTAGTAATGACTGAAGAGCAAATGATGGAATGTGTTAAAATTATTACAGATACAATTAATAATTTCACCAAGTAAGAATTTGGGTTAATGAATTCTTAACATAGCTAAAATGCTATTTGTTTAGAATTTAAGAAATTGATTGCTTAACTTGTACCAAATAAATTAAAACTATGAATAAAATAGAATTAGAAGATAACGGTAAAAAAGGCAGATTTGTAATTTACGAAGATGGAGTAGAAGCAGGTGAAATGACTTTTACTTGGGCCGGAGAAGATAAATTTATCATTGATCATACTGGCGTCGACGAAAAATTTGGTGGCAAAGGCTATGCGAAACAATTGGTGATGGCTGGAGTAGAATTCGCTCGTGAAAAAGGTGTGAAGGTTATTCCTCTTTGTCCATATGCTAAAAAGAGATTCGATCAAGACGAAAGTATTGGTGATGTTTTAGCTTAATTAAAATTTATAAAAAATAGAGTTATGTCTAACGTAGAATTGATTTTAGAAGAGCGCGCAGCAGATATTGGTAACTTTATGGTAGGTAGATTATTACCTTTCCGTCAAAAACGTTCGGTAGGTCCTTTTACTTTTATCGATCATATGGGACCAGCCAATATGAGCAAAGACCAAAATCTAGATGTAGCTCCTCATCCGCATATAGGTTTATCAACTTTGACTTATTTATTCGAAGGCTCAATGCAGCATAAGGATAGTTTAGGATCTGATATTGAGATTAAACCAGGTGCAGTAAACTGGATGACAGCCGGAAAAGGTGTTGTTCACTCAGAAAGAACTCCTGATTATTTAAGAAATACAGAGAAATCTCTGCATGGATTACAGATTTGGGTGGCATTACCAAAGCATTTAGAAAAATCTGAGCCTAGTTTTTCACATATTCCAGAAGAAGATATTCCAAGCTGGGAGGAAGATGGAGCAAAGTTTAAATTAATCGCTGGTAAAGCTTTCGATAAGGAATCACCTGTTCCTGTGCACAGTGAATTGTATTTCATTGAAATTAAGACGGATAAAAAACAACAAATCAATATTGGTAAAGATTTATATGGCGAAAGCGCTTTGTATATCTTAGAAGGAGGAATCAGTGCAGATGGTCATATTTATGAACCAAAACACATTCTAATTGCAAAAGACAGTACGCTATGTTCTTTTGAAATGGAAGCCAATACAACTGTTTATATTTTTGGTGGAGAACCTTTTGAAGAAGAAAGATTTATTTTCTGGAATTTCGTGAATTCGGACAAAGCTGTAATCGAACAAGCCAAGAAAGATTGGGAAGAACAGAATTTAGATGCTTTCCCTAAAGTTGTAGGCGATGAAGAAGAGTATGTACCTCTTCCTAGACCAAGAAGAATGTAAAGTTTTATCTTTATTTAAATATTACAATCCCTTTTTCAACGCTGGAAAAGGGATTTTTAATTGAACCGTTTTCTCGGCGTATAAATTGAGTTGAGATATAGAAACACCTAACAATCGCACAGGTTTACGAGGGTTTTCTAAAATTAAAAGTTCGTTGATAATTTTATAAATTTCATCAAATTGATCAACGTATTCATCCCCAGTCTGACTTCGTGTGATGACACTAAAATCATCAAATTTTATTTTCAGAGTAATGCTTCTACCTTTTACTTCCTTTTTAGCTAATCTATCCACCACTTTTTGAATAATGGGAACAAGTGCTGATTGCATTTCTTGGATAGATTTCAAGTTAGTTTCGAAGGTGTTTTCTCCACCTACAGATTTGGGTTGTCGATTGGGATTAACGGGACTATTGTGGATTCCACGTGCAATTTGATAATAATGCAAGCCCATATTTCTGAAATTTTGTTCTAAGAATTCTAAGCTTAAATCACGTAAATCCTTGCCATTAAAAATTCCCATATCTCGCATTTTTTGTGCAGTAACTTTACCAATTCCATAAAATTGTTGAATTTTTAAGGGGCCTAAAAAATCTAGAATTTCTTCTTGTGTAACGGTTTTCTGTCCATTTGGTTTATTGTAATCACTGGCTATTTTAGCCACAAATTTATTTACTGAAATTCCTGCTGAAGCGGTTAAACCTGTTTTCTCCAAAATTTTAGCTCTAATTTCTCTAGCAATTTGAGAAGCCGAGGAAATATTCTTTTTATTTATCGTAACATCTAAATAAGCTTCATCCAAAGATAATGGCTCGACCAAATCGGTATATTCATAGAAAATCTCACGAATTTGATAGGAAACCTCACGATATCGCTCGAATCTTGGTTTAATAAAGATTAAATCTGGACAACGTTTGGCAGCAATCATACTACTCATAGCACTTTTTACTCCAAATTTCCTGGCCTCATAACTAGCAGCAGCCACCACACCACGTTCCGAACTTCCACCCACAGCAATAGGCTTACCTTTTAACTCTGGAGCATCATGTTGTTCAACAGAAGCATAAAAAGCATCCATATCGATGTGAATAATTTTACGGTTGTCTTGATTCATTGGCTGCAATATCATTTTTCATTCTTAAATAACCAAGATGCTCTAGTTCTTTAACTATTTAATACCTAAGGGAATTTAGGTAATATTATGATTTTCAAATAAATATAATTATTATGCTTATAAAATATGGTTAGTAATCTTATAGATTGAATGCAAGGTGTGAACTTATATATTTTTATGTGATTGTTATTGAAAGATACAGAAATTTATATTAATTCAGAGAAATCATCATGTGAGTAACTTCCTCGAACAACTTGTTCATAAAATTATCTTAAGCTTTCTCTACTTGGTAGGAAAAGTCTATGTATTTCATTAAATTTGGAAACTTCGAAATTAAAATAAAACTAAATTTTATTATGATACAAGACGTTTTAAAGCAATTAGGCATTGAAGCTACTAACAAAGGGACTTCTACAGGTTCAGATTGGTTTGGAAGTGGCGCAGAAATTTCTTCATCTTCTCCGGTAGATGCAATGCACATTGCTAAAGTTGCAACAACAACACGTGAGGACTATGATAAAGTCGTAGAAACTGCTCAAAAAGCCTTTAAAGATTGGCGTTTGGTTCCAGCTCCACAGAGAGGTGAAATCGTTCGTCAGTTTGGAAATAAATTAAGAGAATTAAAAGAACCATTAGGAAAATTAGTTTCTTATGAAATGGGGAAATCTCTACAAGAAGGCTACGGTGAAGTGCAAGAAATGATCGATATCTGTGACTTTGCAGTTGGTTTATCTCGTCAATTATATGGTTCTACGATTCACTCAGAAAGACCAGGACACAGAATGTATGATCAATACCACCCACTAGGGATTGTAGGAATTATTTCTGCATTCAACTTCCCAGTAGCGGTTTGGTCTTGGAATACTGCGTTAGCTTGGGTTTGTGGCGATGTTTGTATCTGGAAGCCAAGTGAAAAAGTTCCATTAACAGGTGTTGCTTGTCAGAAAATTATCGCTGATATCTTAAAAGAAAACAATTTACCTGAAGGTATTTCTTGTTTAATTAATGGTGATTACAAAGTAGGTGAATTCATGACAACCGATAAGCGTATTCCATTAATCTCTGCTACAGGATCTACACGTATGGGTAAAATCGTAGCGAGTACAGTAGCCGAAAGATTAGGTAAAACTTTATTAGAGTTAGGTGGAAACAACGCCATCATCGTTACTCCAGATGCTGATATTAAAATGACGGTAATCGGTGCTGTATTTGGTGCTGTTGGTACAGCAGGACAAAGATGTACTTCTACTCGTCGTTTGATCATCCACGAAAGCATTTATGATAAAGTGAAAGATGCCATTGTTGCTGCTTATGGACAATTAAAAATTGGTAACCCATTAGACGAAAACAATCACGTAGGTCCATTAATCGATACAGATGCTGTAGCGATGTACCAAGATGCATTGAAACGCGTTGTAGAAGAAGGTGGAAACATCATTGTTGAGGGTGGTGTATTAGAAGGTGAAGGTTACGAAAGTGGATGCTACGTAAAACCAGCTATCGCCGAAGCTGAAAACCATTTTGATATCGTTCAACACGAAACTTTCGCTCCAGTATTATACTTAATGAAATATAGCGGAGATGTTGAAAATGCTATTGAATTACAAAACGGTGTAGCTCAAGGTTTATCTTCTGCAATTATGACCAACAACTTGAGAGAAGCTGAGCGTTTCTTATCACATGCAGGTTCTGACTGTGGTATTGCAAACGTAAATATTGGTACTTCTGGTGCTGAAATCGGTGGTGCATTTGGTGGTGAGAAAGAAACTGGTGGTGGACGTGAGTCTGGATCAGATGCTTGGAAAATCTATATGAGACGCCAAACTAACACTATCAATTACACAACTGAACTTCCTTTAGCTCAAGGAATTAAATTTGATATTTAATATTTTAATTTAGGACCCTGGATTTATTTTCAGGGTCTTATATATTATATTATATACTTCATTAATAAATTGAGCGCATAAAACACAAAAAAATAACATTATTAAGTCAGTTCTTTTATGACTTAAATTTTAAAAAATTCAAGAAATATGAATGAAACATTAACTTCACAAAAAGTACACGATAGATTAAGCAAGCATATCTTAGCCGACGGTTTTGATTTGGTAATGGATTTAGAAAAATCACATGATAGCTATATCGTTGATGTAAATGGAGCAGAATATTTAGACATGTTCTCTATGTTTGCTTCGGCAGCTATTGGTTACAACCACCCACACATCAAAAAACACCAAGATTGGTTAGGTAAATGTGCTATCATTAAACCATCTATGTCTGATGTTTACAACCAAGAATTTGCTGATTTTATCGATACTTTTTCTAGAGTTGCTATTCCAGAAGAGTTACAATATGCATTCTTTGTTTCAGGTGGAGCTTTAGCAGTAGAAAATGCATTAAAAACAGCTTTTGACTGGAGAACTAGATTGAATATGTCTAGGGGAGTTGACAAAGAAGCTGGACAAGTAATTCACTTCAAACAAGCATTCCACGGTAGAACGGGTTATACTATGTCATTGACCAACACCAATGACCCAAGAAAATTCATGTACTTCCCTAAATTTGATTGGCCACGTATTGAAAACCCAAAAATGTTCTTCCCATTCGAAGGTGAAAATGTTGAAAAAACAATCGCTTTAGAAGAACAAGCAAAAAAACAAATTGAAGCAGCATTTGCTAACAACCCAGACGAAATCGCTTGTATCTGTCTTGAGACTATTCAAGGAGAAGGTGGAGATAACTTCTTCAGACCAGAATTCTTACAATACTTAAGAGATATTTGTGACGAAAAAGAAGTTTTATTAATCTTCGACGAGGTTCAATGTGGAATGGGAATCACAGGAACTATGTGGGCTTGGCAACATTATGGAATCGTACCAGATGTGATGTCATTCGGAAAGAAAACACAAGTTTGTGGAATCTTAGCTAACAAAGAGAAATTAGATCAAGTTGATAAAAACGTGTTCAAAGAGAGTAGTAGAATTAACTCTACTTTCGGAGGTAACTTTATCGACATGATGCGTTTCAAGTTAATTTTAGAAGTAATTGAAGAGGAAAACTTAGTAGAGAACTCGCGCGTAATGGGTGAATACTTACTTTCAGAACTTCAAAAATTAGAGGCAGATTTCGAGCAAGTAACCAATGCTAGAGGTAGAGGTCTATGGTGTGCATTTGATTTACCAAATGATGCAGATAGAGATGCTTTCTGGTCTAAATGTTTCGAGAATAAATTATTGGTTTTAACTTGTGGAGAGAAAAGTGTTAGATTCCGTCCACACTTAACAGTTACTAAACAAGAAATCGACGATTCAATTAAAATCATTCGTGAAGTATTAAGCTAAAACTTAAACTTCCATAAAATGAAAAAACCTATCTAATTTATTTTAGATAGGTTTTTTTTATGAATTTGAGATTTGCGATCTAAAGTTATGTGTTATAAATCTCACATTTTTAAGATACCGAGTCAAGGTAATCCCAAAATTTCTTTGAAATAAATCAATTGTACTTATAAAAACCTATAAGACAATACAGCAGTAAAGTTGCTATTTTTACCAGTCTGATGTCTTACATTTAAAACGCCCAGGCTAGAAAATCTAAGTTCTAAGCCAAATCTTTGATTAAATCGATAGCCTGTCCCTATGAAATATCCAAATCCAGACTTAGATTCATATAAAGTAGCATTATAGTTTACATTTTCAAAAATAGCATCACCTAAAGGAATACCAAAGGAAACTCCAGAGTTTGCGAAAATCTGATGATTTTCAGCTAAAAACATATAATAACGAACGCCCAATGGAATCGACAATATATTATAATCGGTTTTAAATTTACGAGGTCTCAAAACAGGAGTTTGTGAAGAAGGAACAATATCACGATAAAGGATAAAGCCTTCTGATGTATTACTTGAATAATCCACGCCTAAAATTATTCCCAACTTATTGTTATTAATTGGTAATAGATATTCTAATTCCATTCCTGCCTTTAAAGAAACAAAGGTTTGGGTAGAAACAGCTTTATGTGCATTTTTACCCATTGGATTAAGTTTAAATGGAGAAATTCCTCCATAAACATACAAACTCATTGTACTCTCGTTCCGATATTGTGTAAAGTCTTTAAATTCTGAGTTCTCACAAGTGTTATAAATTTTAAAAATTTGAACCAAATCATCGACTTTATAATTTAAATCCTGAAATGTTTTTAAAGTTAAGTCCTCACATTTTAATCTTTTATATAATTGGCCACGAAATTTAGAAAATTCTTTTAATTTACTTTCTTCTACTTTGGTTTTGTATTCCAACATTTCTAAATCTTGCTGATTTACATCAAAAAATAAAAACTCATTTAAGCCAGAATTAAATGAATAAAGCCTTGCTTTTCCATCCACAAGAACTCGTAAAAAGTTCTTTTGCGCAGGAATGTTATTCACATGTTGAAAGAATTTACTGACATATTTATATTGTGTATCAAGTATATAAAACTCATCTATCGAATTTGCTGTTGCAATTAGCTCATCATCATTATCCGAAACTTTATATGATATTTCGGAAGGTGATGTAAACCAACCTTCGTTCTTAATTAAACAATCGATTCTTTGTCCATTTTTGACAACATAACCAGGTTGGAATTCATGCTGTGCCCAAACCATCGCAAATAGTAAGCTCAGACAAAGTGAAGTAAAAGTTTATTCATTTTTATTAATTTGAAAGCGAACTTAAGGTTAAAAGTGGTTTAAAATATTTTGTAAGAAAGCATTACAACCACAGCATTACTGCTAGGTTTCAATTCCCTAATATATACTACATTAGCAGGAGTATATCGAATTTCTGCTCCAAATTTTGATTTAAATCTATATCCAATACCAGCGAAAAAACCGATACCATGATCTAAATAAGAAGAGTTTTTAGTTTCATTATTATCAAAGTGGGCGAAGTTAAATTCTTCTTCAGACATAATGAAGTTGTAGGTGAATCCTGGATTTATATAAAAAGAATGATTTGGATCTACAAACATACTTAACCTAACTCCAACAGGTATGCTTAATAAATCATAAGCAACATCATAATCGTAATTATTTGTAAGATACAAACCTGTAGAAGGTACCTTAACTTTGCTTTTTAAAGTTCCTTCTACCTTATTTTGAGAATAAGACACTCCAGTAAATACTGAAAATTTATTATTATTAATTGGTAAAGTATATTCAATCTCCAAAGCTCCCATCAATGGAATATTACTTGGTGCAGAAACTTCTGTTTCATTACCTTTAGCGCTAGTGCTAGTAGTGAATAAAGATGTTCCGGCCATTAGATAAAGATTAAAGTCACCTTTATTTTTGAACTTAGTGTAATCTGTATATTCAGCATTAGAACATTCATTATAAGTATTGAATACGTTAACGAGTTTCTTTTTCTGATATTCTAAACTTTGAAGCATAGACTTGGTAATATCCTTACATTCTAAATCTTGAAAAATTTGACCTCGAAACCCGAATTCTTCTCTTAACTTACTACCTTCTATCTTAGATTTATATTGTAATTCCTTAAGCTTTCCATCCTCTGCTTCATAATAATATTTCTCACCACTTGCAGAATTAAATTGATAAAGAGATGCTTTTCCTTCTACCAAAACGAGCAAATACATATCAGTAGCTGGTTTGTTATACAAAGGTTGAAAATGACGACTTACATATTTATATTTAGTATCCTCAATATAAAATCCATCAAACTCATTGGCAGGAGCCATGTTGATTTTGTCTTGATTTTCGAACTTATAAGAAATAACCTCAGGCGCTCTAAACCAACCTTCGTTCTTAATTAAACAATCGATTCTTTGGCCATTTTTAACAACATAACCAGGTTGAAATTCATGCTGTGCCCAAACCATCGTAAATAAAAAGCTCAGACAAAGAGAAAGTAAATGTTTATTCATTTTTATTAATTTGGAAGCGAATTTAAGGTTTTAAACTTTATCTTATTTAAAGTTTTTTTAAATTTAATTAACACTTGTTTAAGAATTTAAATTGGTGCAAAAAAAATAGCACTAATTAAAAATTAATGCTATTCTATATTTTATTATTTTCTTTAAAATTTATAAATCTTCTGCTTCTGCAATTAATTCAGCAAAGTCTCTAACCATAACGTCACCTTCGCGGTTAACTCCTTTAACACCATCGGTCATCATCGTCATACAGAATGGACATCCTGTTGCAATAACTTCAGCTTTGGTTTCAACTGCTTCTTCCGTACGCTCGATATTAATATCTTTATTTCCTGCTTCAGGTTCCTTAAACATCTGAGCACCACCAGCACCACAACATAAGCCTTTAGATTTACAACGCTTCATTTCCACCAATTCAGCGTCAAGTTTTTTAATTAAATCTCTCGGTGCCTCATACACATCATTTCCTCGTCCTAAATAACATGGATCGTGGAACGTAATTTTTCTTCCTTTAAAAGTTTTACCTTCTATGGTTAACCTTCCTGCATCGATTAATTTTTGTAAATACTGAGAGTGGTGTTGAACATTATAGAAACCTCCCAATCCAGGATATTCATTCTTTAGTGTATTAAAGCAATGAGGACAAGTCGTAACAATATCTTCAATTTGGTAGCCATTCAAAACTTCGATATTCATCATAGCCGACATTTGAAAAGCAAACTCGTTACCAGCACGTTTCGCAGGATCACCAGTACAACTTTCTTCTGTACCCAAAACAGCAAACTCAACACCTACTTTATTTAAAATCTTAACAAAAGCACGCGTGATTTTCTTTGCTCTATCATCAAAGCTTCCAGCACATCCAACCCAAAAAAGAACTTCAGGTTTTTTGCCTTCTGCCATAAACTGGGCCATCGTCTTAACTTGTATATTGCTCATAGTCTAATTTTATAAATTATTAGTGAATTCAAACCATCAACATAGGAATCATTTCTAAACAAAAGATTTTGAATTCAATTTCAAAAATAAACAATTTATTTTGGTTATTCCACTCAAATCAATTTAAATAAATACAGAGTAGGCTTTTTAAAATTTCATATGCTTCAATTTTAATGTAATTTAAACTTAACTCAATATTAATTTTATTTTAATAAGTTTATTAACCTTTTGTTGAAAAATCACCAAATAACTAACCAAATTTATATAGTGAAAGAAATGTTAAATCTATATATTTGGTAATTCATTAAAAAAGTAAAACAAACATCATGAGCGAATTTATACTGTTTATACCAGCGATTCTAGCCATCATTGGTTTGATTTTCATGGGCATTAAAATGTCTTGGGTTAAAAAGCAAAATCCTGGAAGTGAAAAAATGCAAACTATTTCTAAGAGCATTAAAGAAGGAGCATTAGCGTTTTTAGCAGCCGAATATCGTCTACTAGTCATTTTCGCCTTAATAGCTTCCATAGCCTTATTTGCTATTTCGTGGATAGTTCCTTCTACCCATTGGATAATTGTAGTCGCCTTTATTGTGGGAGCCATTTTTTCAGCTTTAGCCGGAAATATTGGAATGCGAATAGCTACCGACGCCAACACAAGAACTGCAGAAGCAGCAAAAACAAGTTTGCCAAAAGCATTACAGGTTTCCTTTGGGGGTGGAACTGTTATGGGATTGGGTGTAGCAGGCTTAGCCGTATTAGGTTTAAGTTTATTCTTTCTTCTTTTTCTTAAAATGTTCATCACACCCGATGGTAACTTTTACGAAGAAATGACAATGGCACTTGAAGCACTTGCTGGATTTTCTTTAGGGGCAGAATCTATTGCTTTATTTGCAAGAGTAGGAGGTGGAATCTACACCAAAGCAGCTGATGTAGGAGCAGATTTAGTAGGAAAAGTTGAAGCAGGAATTCCCGAAGATGATCCAAGAAACCCAGCTACTATTGCAGATAATGTAGGGGATAATGTAGGTGATGTCGCTGGAATGGGTGCAGATTTGTTTGGATCTTATGTCGCTACGGTTCTAGCCTCTATGGTTTTGGGTAATTATATCATTAGAGATATGTCTTTGAATACTCAATTCACAGATGATTTCAATGGTTTAGGCCCAATTTTATTACCACTTGTAATGGCTGGAGTTGGAGTTATCGCTTCAATTATTGGTACTTTTTTAGTTGGAATTAAAAACAATGATGCCAAGGAAGCACAAGTACAAAAAGCACTTGATATTGGTAACTGGACAGCGATTGCTATCACATGGGTGACTAGTTTTTTCTTAATTAAATGGATGCTACCAGAAGTAATTGACATGAATTTCTTTGGAGAAGGAACGAAACCCATTCCATCTATTCATGTATTCTATGCAGCAACGATTGGTTTAGCTGTAGGTGCGTTAATTTCTTGGGTTACGGCTTATTACACAAGTTTAGGTAAAAAACCTGTAATGGATATTGTTAGAAATAGTTCCACAGGTGCGGCAACCAACATTATTGCAGGTTTGGCCGTCGGAATGAAATCAACTTTTGCATCCGTATTATTATTTGCTGCTGCCATTTATGGATCTTATGAATTAGCTGGGTTTTATGGAGTGGCTTTAGCTGCTTCGGCAATGATGGCAACCACTGCGATGCAATTAGCAATCGATGCATTTGGACCTATTGCAGATAATGCAGGAGGAATTGCCGAGATGAGTAATTTAGAAGATCAAGTTAGAGAACGAACAGATATTTTAGATTCGGTAGGAAATACAACGGCAGCCGTAGGAAAAGGATTTGCTATTGCATCTGCAGCCTTAACAGCACTTGCCTTATTTGCAGCTTATGTAACCTTTACCGGTATTGACGGTATTAATATTTTCAAAGCTGACGTGCTGGCGATGCTATTCGTAGGAGGAATGATTCCAGTAATTTTCTCGGCCCTAGCTATGCAATCAGTTGGAAAAGCAGCTATGGAAATGGTTCATGAGGTAAGAAGACAGTTCAAAGAAATTCCAGGTATTATGGAAGGAACAGGAAAACCAGATTATGCTAAATGTGTTGAAATTTCAACACAAGCTGCATTAAGAGAAATGCTTTTACCAGGTTTAATCACCATTATTTCTCCAGTTATTATTGGATTAATTTTCGGGGCAGAACCACTTGGAGGTTATATGGCCGGAGTTTGTGTGTCAGGGGTAATGTGGGCTATTTTCCAGAATAATGCTGGTGGAGCGTGGGACAATGCTAAAAAATCTTTTGAAGCAGGTGTAGAAATAGACGGAGTTATGACTTATAAAGGTTCAGATGCACACAAAGCTGCCGTTACAGGAGATACAGTAGGTGATCCATTTAAAGACACGTCAGGTCCTTCTATGAATATTCTTATTAAATTAACCTGCTTGGTTGGATTGGTGATTGCGCCGATTTTGGGTGGACATCATTTATCGGATGATTCTAATCAAACGAATTCAGCGGTAGAGAAACAATTAGATGAAGACGGAAATTACATTTATGATACTGGAAAGGAAACCACTATTGAACTACCCACAGGTGATAAATTAAGATTTGGAGAAAATTCAACAGAAAATAAATTATTCAAGAGATTCTTAGATGATAATTTCGATCCAGAAACGCCTAGTAATTTTGATAAGTGGCTGACTTTAGATAGAACTAGCTTTAAGAAAGGAAGTGCTGAATTGACAGAACAATCTATAGAACAATTAAAAAACATTTCTGTATTAATGAACACCTTCTATTATTCTCAAATTAAATTTGGAGGATACACAGACAATTCTGGTTCTGCACAAACTAACTTAGACTTATCTCAAGCTAGAGCAGAAGCGGTCATTAAGGAATTAATTAAATTAGGTGTTGATGAGGAACGAGTACATGCCGAAGGTTTTGGTTCTAAAAATCCTATATGTCCTGAAAATAATTCAAAAGTTTGTAGAGCACAGAATAGAAGAGTAGATTTATTATTACTTAAGAAATAGAGAATTGAAATTATTTAAAAATAAAAAAAGTCGGCAATTTGCCGACTTTTTCTTTATCTAATTTTAAGGGTTTTAAATTGATATTTCTTTTAATTAACCTATAAATATTATTTTATTACTCTGCTAATTATTGATAACCAATTTGAATATTAACTTAAACCTGTAATCACACCATTATCATCTATATCCATTCCTTCAGCAGCTGGAGTAGCAGGTAGGCCAGGCATTCTCATTGCATCACCCAACATAGGGATAATGAATCCAGCACCCGAAGCAATTTCGAAATCGCGAACTGTAACCGAAAATCCGCTCGGACGACCTAATTTATTGTCATCATCACTTAAAGATTTCGGAGTTTTAACCATACAAACTGGTAATTTCTCGAAGCCTTTCTTTTCTAAATCCTTCATCACTCTTTTTGCTTTGGCTAAAAAGTTGACTTTATCAGCTCCATAGATTTCTTTTGCAATGGTCTCAATTTTTTCTTGAATTCCAGCCGAGTGATTATACAAAGGCGTGAACTTCGTTTCATTAGCATCAGCGACTTCAGCCACCGCTCGAGCTAAATCTTCTGCGCCTTTTCCACCTTCTGAAAAGGCTTTAGATACAACAGCTTTAATTCCTCTCTTTTCACATTCATTGATGATAAACTCTATTTCTTCATCACTGTCATTTGGGAAATAGTTGATAGCAACCACCGGCGTTATATTAAACTTCTGAACGTTCTCTATATGTTTTTCTAAGTTCGGGAAACCGGCTTTTAATTTCTCTAAATCTGGTTTTTGTAAATCATTTTTATGCGCGCCTCCATGATGTCTTAAGGCTCTAACAGTTGCAACCACAACAGCAACATCCGGAGATAATCCACCTGCAACACATTTAATGTTTAAGAACTTTTCTGCTCCTAAATCAGCACCAAAACCTGCTTCGGTAACAACATATTCCGATAGAGACAAGCCCATTTTAGTCGCAATTATCGTATTCGTTCCTTGTGCAATACTCGCGAAAGGTCCTCCATGAACCAAGGCTGGATTTCCTTCTAAAGTTTGAACTAAATTTGGTTTAATAGCTTCTTTTAATAAAATAGCCATCGCACCTACAACTTTTAAATCCTTGGCAAATACAGGTGTTCCATCGAATTTATCTGCGACATAAATCTTACCTAACCTTTCTTTTAAATCGGAGAAGTTTTCTGATAAACACAAAATAGCCATGATTTCAGAAGCTGGTGTAATATTAAATCCATCTTGACGAACCACACCGTTTTTATCTCCCACGCCCACAATAACTTCGCGCAACGATCTATCATTCATATCCATTACACGTTTCCATGTAACTGTGCTTGGGTCTATACCAATGGATTTAGTTCTGCTTTGAATATTATTATCAATCGCCGCCGATAATAAATTATTAGCTTTTTCAATCGCATTAAAATCCCCTGTAAAGTGAAGATTAATGTCTTCCATTGGGATAACTTGTGAATATCCACCACCAGCAGCGCCTCCTTTAATTCCAAAAACAGGTCCTAGGGAAGGTTCTCGAATTACAGCAGTGGCTTGTTTTCCAATTTTGTTTAAACCATCTACCAAACCAATGCTCACGGTAGTTTTTCCTTCACCGGCGGGCGTTGGCGTAATAGCCGTCACCAAAACCAATTTATTTGTCTTAATCTTTTCAGGATCGATATAACTTAAAGGAATTTTAGCTTTTACTTTTCCATATAATTCTAAATCATTTTTATCGATGCCTAATTTTTTGGCAATCTTGGTGATTTTCTTTGGTTTTACAGCGTTTGCTATCTCTAAATCTGTTGGAAATGCCATATCTATTTATTTCTAAGGGTTATGATATAAAGATAAACCTATCTCGTCAAAACACTTTCAATTTAGGCGCTGATTTAAGTCACATTTGACTAATTTTTTATAGAATTATGCGATTAAACACTAAGTTGGTTTTATAATTAATGTTGCACTAAATTCAATAAAAAACCCTGCAATAATTGCAGGGTTATAGGTTATAATAGAGTTTATTTAAATCAAACCCACATGTCTAATTTAAAATTATTTTCCCCAAATATCTTCTACGGTATATGGTGATTCTCCACCACAAAAGAAGGTTGCGTCTACATATCTAAATCCTTTTTCTAAAGTAGAAATAGCGTCCATATGATCGTCTGTTAGTTCAAGACTCCTAGATTTGAAGTTTTCTTCTTGTCGAGTAGCATTAGAAGATTTTGGAACTGCAACAATTCCACGTTGTCTCAACCAAGCCAATAAAACATGTGAAACCGGTGCATTTAATTCCTCTGCAATTTTCACTAAGGTTTCATTTTGCATCATGCTAGGAATTCCTCTCTTTTTCATGTTTTCGTTCACCAAATCACCTGAACCGATTGGTTTGTAAGCTGTAATGAAATAGCCAGTACTATCGGCATGTTCTTTTAGTTCGTTTTGTTGTAAATAAGGATGAACTTCGATTTGATTCATTTCTGGAACTTCTCCTGTATCCGCAATAATTTGGTTTATTTGCGCCACATTAAAGTTAGAAACACCAACATGTTTTGCTAAACCTTTTTCTCTTACTTTCAACATTCCAGCCCAAGTTTCACTAAGGCTAATTTCTCCTGGTTTGTAGAAGTTTTCTGCTTTATCAGGGAATTCATGACCATGTTTTACAGCCATTGGCCAGTGGATAAGATAAAGATCTAAATAATCTAATTGTAAGTTCTTAAGTGTGTGTTTAATGGCAGGTTCTACTTCATGTTCTTGATGTGAATCATTCCAAAGTTTAGAAGTAATCCATAATTCTTCGCGGGTAACTTCGCCTTCTGCCATGGCATCAGCTAAGGCTTGTCCGATTTCTGCCTCATTGCCATAATTATGTGCACAATCAAAATGACGATATCCAATTTTAATTGCCGATCGAATTCCTTCGTAAACTCTTCCTTCGTCGGCTTTGTAGGTTCCTAAACCAATCATTGGAACTTTATCTCCATTTTTAAAAGTCAAATATTTCATGTTGTTATCAATTTAAATTTATAGGCATCTAATTTCTTGCCAAGATTCACGTTAGAGCTAGGAGAGAGCTCTAGCCCTGATTGTATTGAAAATCCTTTCTTTGCCAACAAGTTACAAAATACAACGACAAAGAGCGACCAAAGGAAGCTCCTTTGACTAGATATTTTTGTCTTGTTGGCAGAGAAAGATTGAAAAGGAAAGCAGGAAATAGCTCCTTAAATAAATCTAAAGTTTTATTCAGATTCACAGTATAATTTTCAAATTTTAATGGATAATTCCCTTATTTTGGATAGGTCTTTGTAGCTTTATAGCTTGTAATTTTCTCAGTCGAGAAAGCGAAAAAAGTAAATAAATAGTTTTATGACGATACAAGATAAAATTGGGGCATTAAGAAATGAAATGTCTAATGAAGGAATCGATGCTTTTATTGTTTATTCAGCCGATCCACACATGAGCGAATATTTGCCAGATGAGTGGTTGGAGCGCGAATGGATTTCGGGTTTTACGGGTTCTGCGGGATTTGTAGTTTTCACGAAAGATAAGGCAGGTTTATGGACAGATTCTAGGTATTTTGTTCAAGCTCCAACGGAATTGAAAGGTAGCGGGATTGATTTGATGAAGGACGGTGAGGATGGAACGCCACACTATATTGATTGGATTATCGAAAATATTCCGGCAGGTGGAAAAGTGGGTGTAAATGCTTTGGCTACAGCACACAACAACTGGAAATCATTACAAGATAAGTTTGCGGAAAATGATATTCAGCTGGTTGATCAACCTTTGTTGAAGAATATTTGGAAGGATAGGAGCGAGGCAGGAAAAATTGCTCCGATTTTCATTCATCCGACTGAATTAGCTGGTAAATCTGTGGAGGATAAATTAGCTGAAATTCGTGAGGAAATGAAGAAATCTAAAGCGACTCATCACATTATTACTGCTTTAGACGATGTTGCATGGACAGTGAATTTGCGTGGTGCTGATGTGGATTACAATCCAGTTTTCTTAGGCTATATTTTAGTGAGCGATTCTACTGCAACATTATATGTAGATGAGAATAAAATCGATGATAAAGTTCGTCAACATTTGTCGAATGCCAAAGTTTCGGTGAAAGCTTATGAAGCGTTTTTTGATGATTTAAAATCAATGAAAGATGAAACTATTTTGGTTTCTGCGACAAGTAACCAATCGATTTTTGATGCGATTGAAAAAGACAATAAAGTTGTTGAGAAAGCTACGCCTGGGAACTTAATGAAAGCCATTAAAAATGAAGCTGAATTAGAAGGCTTTAGAAAAGTAATGGTGCGTGATGGTGTTGCTATGGTGAATTTCTTGTATTGGTTGAAGCACGAAGGTTGTAAGCAAAACTTAAGCGAATACGAAGTTGGATTAAAATTACGTGAGTTTAGAGCAAAAGGAGAAAACTTTGTTGGTGAAAGTTTTGGTAGCATCATTGGATATCAAGGAAATGGAGCGATTGTTCACTATTCAGCTTCTGAAGAAGGTGCGAAAACCGTGAAAGACGAAGGAAGTATTTTATTAGATTCAGGTGGACAATATAAAGAAGGAACAACTGATATTACACGTGTTTTAGTTTTAGGTGACGTAACTGAAGAGTTTAAACAAAACTGTACGCTTGTATTACAAGGAATGATTGATTTATCAATGGTTCAATTCCCTAAAGGAACAAGAGGAGTTCAGCTTGATGCGATTGCTAGAATGCCACTTTGGTTAAATTCTAAAGATTATGGACACGGAACTGGACATGGTGTTGGTAGTTTTATGAACGTTCACGAAGGGCCACAGAATATTCGTAAAGATATGAACGATCAGCCGCTGATTCCGGGAATGGTTTTATCTAATGAGCCAGGATTCTATGTTGAGAATAAATATGGAATTCGTCACGAAAATTTAGTGGCAGTGAAAGAAGTTGAAAAAACGGATTTTGGAACTTTCTACAATTTCGAAACCTTAACGATTTGTCCTTTCTTTAAAGATTCAATCGTACCTGAAATGTTGACGCAACCACAAAAAAATTGGTTGAATGACTATCATGCATTTTGTGAAGAAAAATTAGCTCCACATTTAGAAGGCAAAGTAAAAGAATGGTTCTTAGAAGTTGTAAAACCAATCTAAATCCATTTAAGATAAATTTTAAATTCCCATGGTTCATTTAGCTGTGGGAATTTTTTATGTCAAAATTTTTAAGAATATAATTAATTAGTTTTCAGTAACAAACTTAGTTCTAGCGTACAAATTGTATTTTATACACTTAATACTCATAACAAATTGGTATTTTTACGCTTTCAACTTGTCATTTTATAATTATGCATATAGCCATTTCAGGGAATATTGGAGCAGGAAAAACTACGCTAACTAAACTTTTAGCAAAACATTTTAATTGGACACCTCAATTTGAGGATGTGGATAGAAATCCATATTTAGACGATTTCTATAACAATATGGAGCAATGGGCTTTTCAACTTCAAATCTACTTTTTAGGAAGTCGTTTTGGTCAAGTGAAGCAAATTAGAGAGAGTGGAAAGAACATTATTCAGGACAGAACAATTCATGAAGATGCGCATATTTTCGCAAGTAATTTGCATGATATGGGCTTGTTGATGACGCGTGATTATGAGAATTATCTAACAGTTTTTAATTTAATGAATTCTTTTGTTCAAGCGCCTGATTTGTTAATATATCTAGATGCGAATATTTCTACTTTGGTGAAGCAAATTCACATGAGAGGAAGAGATTACGAAAGTAGTATCAGTATTGATTATCTTAATCGATTAAATGACAAATACGAAACTTGGATTAATTCTTATGATGAGGGTAAAAAGCTGATTATCAATGTAGATAATTTAGACTTCGTGAACAATCCAGAAGATTTAGGAAGCATTATAGAAAAGGTAGAAGGAGAGATCAACGGATTATTCTAATTCCTCTAAATCGAGGCACATAGCGAAGAGGAGTTTACACAACTAAGGGAGTATCTGGAGTTTAAACTAAGGAGTACCGTCGAAGATCATCGACCGATTTTTTGTTATGGTAAATTTCAACAAATGGAATCCTAGTGATTCTAGATAAAAGTTGACTCGATATGATGATGCTAGTTATGGAATAAAATTCGAATCGGCGAATCCTTTCCCACCAAATTGGAGTATAACTTTGGTGACGATAAAGAAAAGGATTTATAATTTAAATTAAAAGTCAATCCCGAGGATGAAAATTCAGAGTTTCATTGGTCACAAGAATTTCCGAAAGCAATAGAATGGCTTTTTTATGATATCTTAGATGATTCATCTACAATTAAAGAAGAATAAAATGAATCCAATACAACAAATTAAATCTTACGACTTCAGTCAAACGAGCATTGTATTCGTTACAGAAGCTGAAAAAAACAAAGTAGCTGAAAAATATGATCTAAATATTCCATTTTTTAAGGCAAAAAAGAATGAGACACAATTAATTGAAAAAAATTCAAAAATGTGTTTCTTGGTCGGCTTAGAAAATGAAAAAGATTTAGGCAAACTTAAAAACATAGCTAAAAAGTTCTCACATCAAAACAAAGAGAATATTGAAGCAGAAAACATCAGTATTGTTTTCCCAGAAAGTTTTAATGATCAGCAAGTAAAACATTTAATGATTGGATTGTTCGAAGGAACCTATAAAATCAATGTTGGAAAAGATGATAAAACCTTCGCACTTTGGAATGAGAACGTAAATCTATCTCTTTATCAACCTAATACGAAATTTAATTTAGATGATTTAGGCTTAGAAGCGCGTTATTTAGTAGAAGGTAAATTTATGGGAATGGATTTACTCAATCTTCCACCTAATCAAAAGAATTCCGAGATTTTAGCAGATTTCGTAACTGAATTTGCAGAGAATCTAGGTTTAAAACTAACCATCTTAAACAAGAAAGAATGTAAAAAAGTAGGTCTTTCGTCTTTCCTTTCCGTGAACCAGGGAAGTGCTTATGAACCAGCTTTTATGATCTTAGAATATAGACCAAAAAATGTAAAGAAAACCATTGGAATTGTAGGAAAATGCATCACCTTCGATACGGGAGGTATTTCGATTAAACCTTCTGAAAACATGCACTATATGAAAAGTGATATGGGAGGAGCCACCACGGTTTTAGGAACTTTATTGAGTGCTGTAAAACTTCAATTAGACAAAAATATCGTAGCAATTTTACCAGCAACCGATAATGCTGTGGATAAAAATTCTTATTTACCAGGAGATGTCATTGATTCTTATGCAGGTAAAACCATTGAAGTAATCAATACAGACGCAGAAGGTAGAATGACCTTGGCAGATGGTTTAGCTTATTTGAATGATAAATATAATCCAGATGTTTTATTAGATATTGCCACTTTAACTGGAAGCGCTGTTAGAACTTTAGGATACAAAGCAGCCGCAATGCTTACCGTAAGTGATGAAATCAGTGAGACCATGTCTAAATTAGGTAATGAAATCGGGGAAAAAGTTTGGCGTTTACCTTTATGGGATGAATATCTAGAAGATTTAAAATCTGATGTTGCTGACCTTAAACATATTAGCCTTGCACCACTTTCTGACGTGATTTATGCTGGTAAATTTTTAGAGCAGTTCACCAATGAACATCCTAATTGGGTGCATTTAGATATTGCAGGAGTTGCATTTGGTAATAATGATTATTCAAAGGATAAAAGCGCTACAGGTTATGGCGTAGAATTATTGATTAATTTCATCAAAAGCATTTAAGAAACCTGAGAGATTATTTTTTGATAATCAAAGTTATAACAAATCAAGTCACATTGAGTTTAAATCTTAATATGACTTTTTTATTCCTTTTAATTTAAGGTAATTAATAAATAATTAAAGTTTTTGAAGTAAATTGGAAAATAATTTAATTTTATGAAAAAGACTTACTTAGTATTATTAACCTTATCCTTATTGTTTTTGGCGGCTTGTTCCGGAACTCAGAAATTAGAATCTGATAATTTCGAAACCAAAACTTTTGATTTAGAAGAGTTTAACTCCATCTCCGTTGCGGAAGGAATTGAAGTTGTTCTTCATAAATCTTTTGAGCACAGAGTAGATGCCTCAAGTAATTTCATGGACTATCTTAACATTCAGGTAGGCGATGATGGCGTTTTAACCATTGATTTTGATTTACCATATAATACGGTTTTAAATAAAAATAAAACTCGTTTAGAAGTTTGGGGAAGTGATGTGTCTAAATTCAAAGCCTCTAGTGCGGCTCAATTAAAAATAGATGGAAACTTCGATGCATCAGAACAGTTTATTTATGCTAGTTCATCAGGAAGTGTGGAATATGATGCAAACTGTGATAAAATAAATATCGAAGTGAGCAGTTCGGGGGAATATAAAGGAAGTGTCAAAGCAAAAGAAGCCAATTTAAATGCAACATCTAGTGGACTTATCAAAATCAAAGGTAGAACGAAAACGGCTAATATTATGGCTTCTAGCTCAGGCGATATTGATGGTAAATCTTTCACAGCAGATATTGTAAATGCTGAAATCTCTTCATCAGGTGATTTGAAAATAGGAGTAGAGAAGGAGCTTAATGCTTCTGTTTCTTCTAGCGGGGATTTACATTATAAGCCAAAAGGAAGTATTCAAATGAATATCGAAAAAAGCTCTGGCGGAAAAGTAAAAGAAATCAGTGGAATTTTCTAATCCATTTTATACTTAAAAAATAATTCAGCCTTAAAATAGAGAACAAAAAAAACAGCCTTTTCAGGCTGTTTTGTATTCTATTAAGATTTACATCTTAGTTAGCAGAAACGTCTTTTTTCAAGTCGTCTACTTTTTCTTCAACTGTACTTTTAGCTTGGTTAAATTTATCTTCTACTTTAGACTTAATGTCTTGTCCAGCATCAGTAAATTTTCTTTTCGCTTCATTGATTTGTCCCTTTACATTTTCTTGCTCTTCTGGAGACATTTTCTTGTACTTCCAAAATGCTAAAGCTCCAATACCCAATAATGCTAATAATCCATTTCTTTTTTTCATAATAATTATTTTTAGTTTTTAAAAAATCTTAGCTTATATATAGAAAACTCTGTGCCAAAAACAATTGAAAATCAAAAGATTTCGTCTTAACCAATAATTTCTAACATTAATACCTGAATTAATCCAATCAAAAATCCTAAAATAGCTCCAGTTAGCTCAATAAAGCCCAATTCCGACTTTAGAATTTGATTCATTAAATTATTTACTTGCCCCGAATCTAGACTACTAATTCTGTCAGAAACAAGTTTTCTGATATTCACCTTTTCCTCTAAATACTCATGAAAATTCTCACTAATGTCATCTAGAGATTCATAAAGCTTTCTTTCTAGTTCAGATTTCATTTGTGTCTTGGTACCATCGCCCATAAACATATTCAAAAACCAATGCTCTTTTTTGAATTCGTGCTCTAGATATAAATCGACGCGTTCTAAAACAAAATTCACAATACTCGATTGATTTTCATCTGTAAAAACTTGCTCCTTTATAGAATGAGCCGAAAGAAGCTCATCAGCTACCAAATCACCAATTCTAGTTGCAATCGCATCCTGTCGTTTTGGGAATACACCTTGAAAAGTCCAAAACAGAAACTTCACAGGTTCTTTAGGATTGAACAAAAGCCAAACAGCGATTTTATTCGTTATCCAACCAATGGCCGCCGAAACCAAGGGGATTAATATAAGTTTCAATAATAAAATCATTGTATAGTGCTAATAATTGATTAATTTCACGTCCAATAATAACAAATAAAATACCATAAATTTTATGAAATCATTCATTACCTATGATTCGGAATCAGATTTTTCAATATACAATATTCCATTCGGTGTAGCATTTATTGCTGAAGAATATCCTACATGTGTTACCAGAATTGGTGATACTGTGATTGACTTGGCTATGTTATACGATGCTGGTTATTTAGATAACCTAGGATTAGAAGAAAATGTTTTCGAAGCAATGGTTTTAAATCCGTTCATTGAATTAGGAAAATCAGTTACCGTTCCGGTTCGTGAGCATATCCAAAAATTATTTTTAGAAGGTTCTGACTTATCTAAAGATACAGACTTACAGGCCAATGCATTTTTTGACCTTAATGATGTTCAAATGATGCTTCCTGTACATGTTCCAAACTATACAGATTTCTATAGCTCGATTGAACATGCTACCAACGTAGGTAAAATGTTTCGCGATCCAGAAAACGCTTTATTACCAAACTGGAAACACTTACCAGTAGGCTACCACGGTCGTTCTTCTTCTATCGTTAGCTCTGGAACTGCGCTTCACAGACCAAAAGGTCAAACTAAGCCAGCAGACTCAGATATGCCAGTTTTCGGACCTAGTAAAAGATTAGACTTTGAATTAGAAATGGCATTCATTACTAATACATATACAGAATTGGGTGATTCATTGACTACTGAAAACGCTGAGGATCACATCTTTGGAATGGTTTTATTCAATGACTGGAGTGCGCGTGATTTACAAAAATGGGAATATGTTCCTTTAGGGCCATTCCTTGCTAAAAACTTCGGTTCTTCGGTTTCTCCGTGGATTGTTACTTTAGAAGCGTTAGATCCATTCCGTGTGGCTGGTCCTAAACAAGATCCAGAAGTTTTACCTTACTTAAAATATGAAGGTGAAAAGAATTTCGATATCAATTTACAAGTTGGTTTAACGCCACAAGACAGTGAAGAAACAGTAGTTTGTAACTCAAACTTCAAATACATGTACTGGAATATGGCGCAGCAATTGGCTCACCACACCGTAAATGGTTGTAATATCGAAGTAGGAGACATGTACGCAAGTGGAACTATCTCTGGAAAAGACGAAAATAGCTACGGATCTATGTTAGAAATCTCTTGGAGCGGACAAAAACCTGTTAAACTTAAAGATGGTCAAGAACGTTCATTTATAGAGGATTACGATACAGTTACCATGAGAGGA
This sequence comes from Profundicola chukchiensis, assembly GCF_029664245.1. Taxonomy (GTDB): domain Bacteria; phylum Bacteroidota; class Bacteroidia; order Flavobacteriales; family Weeksellaceae; genus Profundicola; species Profundicola chukchiensis. The sequence goes on from NZ_JANAIE010000010.1 coordinate 59,260, forward strand.
TGGAGCGAAAAAGATGGAAAACGTGTTGGATTTGGTGAAGTTGTAACTCAAATCTTACCAGCAAAATAATAGGAATAATTTGGGTGGCTTTTGATTTTGACTTTAAATTTCAATTTTATTCAAGACTTGAAAATCAAGCTTCGAATAAATTCACTTTTAAAGAATAATAAAATCAAAACCGAGCATTTTGTTCCAATCTTTCTATGCCAACAAGACAACTAATCTAGCCAAAGGAGCTTCCTCTGGTCGCTCTTTGGCTTCGTTACTTGTTGCTTGTTGGCATGAGAAAGGATTTCCACGTCATTCCCTGCCACGATACCGCTTAGCTAAACGGCTTTGGAATCAAAATTCATAAGTTTAAGAGCAAGGAGAAATTTTGACAAAGGAAATTATATTTGCTAAACTCAAAGCCATTAAATTTGTGTATAAATTATAAGCTCTACACCAAAAACAAAATTAAATGAAAGTACAGATAATATCCTCAAGCATCCGAGACGGAAGAGATACTCACGGCATTGCCTTATTTCTTAAAAATTGGATGGATAATAACACCGATGTAGAAACTAATATCATCGATTTAAAAGAAAGAAATTTCCCATTATTTCATGAGCGTCTTAGCTTTATGAAAGAAAAACACGAGGGCGCAGTTAAATTTTCTAAGGAAATCGATGAGGCGGATGCTGTTATTATAGTTTCACCAGAATATAATGGCAGTTTTCCTGCATCACTTAAGAATGTAATCGATCTGTTATATGCAGAATGGCAGAAAAAACCTATCGGACTTGCCGTTGCATCTTCAGGTGATATGGCAGGAGCTCAGGTTACAAAAGATTTACAATTCCTATTATATAAAATAGGAGCACACGTAGCAAAAGCTAGATTCCACGTAGCTCACGTTGGAACGGCCTTTAAAGAGGATGGATCCACAGAAAACGAGGAATTCTATAATAAACACGCTAAAAGTTTATGGGAAAACTTAGAGTGGTTTATTAAAGCAAATCAATAAGATTTAAAACTTTTTATATTCAACGAACGCCAATTGCATTTATATAGTTTCAAGTGGACGCAACACTTGAGACATATATATTTCGTAAATTTGGCGTTCAATTTTCTTCATGAAGAACGACACGATTCAGATTTACGGCGCAAGAGAACATAACCTTAAAAATATTAATGTTGAAATCCCTAGGGATCAACTCGTTGTTATTACAGGTTTAAGTGGGAGTGGAAAATCTTCATTAGCCTTCGATACTATCTACGCCGAAGGTCAAAGACGTTATATAGAAACTTTCTCAGCTTATGCTCGCCAACTTCTTGGCGGCATGGAAAGACCCGATGTGGATAAAATCGACGGACTTTCACCTGTAGTTGCTATAGAACAAAAAACAACCTCTAAAAGCCCACGATCAACTGTAGGAACTATTACAGAGATCTACGATTTTTTAAGATTATTATACGCACGAGCTTCCATTCCTTATTCCTATGTCACAGGTGAGAAAATGGTAAGCTACACAGATGATGAAATCAAGGATTTACTTAGAAAAGAATTTGGAGGCAAGAAAATAATGATTCTTTCTCCGGTTGTTAGAGCAAGAAAAGGTCATTATAGAGAATTATTCGAACAGATTACTAAAAAAGGATTTTTAGAAGTTCGGGCAGATGGTGAAATTCTAGATATTGAACCTAGAATGCAACTGGATCGCTACAAGACACATGATATAGAAATTGTAATCGATAAGCTTAAACTTACAGATACCGTAAGTGATGATAGATTACAACTTTCCCTTGAGACGGCTATGTATCAAGGTGATAATGTAATGATGGTCTTGGATATGGACACCAACGAGGCTCGCTATTTTAGTAGAGATATGATGTGCCCAACTTCTGGTATTTCCTATCCAGTTCCAGAACCTAATACTTTTTCATTTAACTCTCCTAAAGGTGCCTGCCCAACATGTAATGGTATCGGAAAAGTAAAAATAATTGATGAAAGTTCCATTATTCCAGATGATAGCTTATCTATTTCAAAAGGTGCGATTGCTCCATTAAAAGATATCAAGAAAAAGGCCTGGATAAACAATCAAATTGAGTCTATCCTGGCAGCAAATGAAGAAACAGATAAAATTCCATGGAAAGACTTATCTACCAAAACTAGAAAAGATATTTTAGAGGGTAGTGTAGAGAAAATCGAATTGAAGCTAAAGTACGCTGACATCACAAAAACTTATAAGATTGATTTCGAGGGAATTATTCCTTATCTAGATCGAGTGATTAATGATAAAGATAACCCATCGTCTCGCTCTTTGAGTAAGAGATATGCTGTACAAACAGATTGTTCTACTTGTCATGGTCAGCGACTAAGAACTGATTCTTTATATTTCAAAATCGATGATAAAAACATTGCCGATGTTTCTGCATTAGATTTTAGAACATTAAAAACTTGGCTCGACGAACTACCAGAAAAACTTAATAACAAACAAAAACTTATTGGTTCTGAAATTTTAAAGGAAATTTCTACCAGATGTCAGTTCCTATTGGATGTTGGTTTAGATTATTTAACATTAAACCGAGGATCTAAGACTTTATCAGGAGGAGAAGCTCAACGTATTCGTTTAGCAACTCAAATCGGAACTCAATTAGTCAACGTATTATATATTTTAGATGAACCATCGATTGGTTTGCATCCTCGTGACAATGTTAAGCTAATTAAATCCTTAAAGGATTTACGAGACATCGGAAACTCGGTAATTGTAGTAGAGCATGATGAGGAAATGATTTTAGAAGCCGATCAAGTTATCGACATGGGGCCATTTGCTGGGAAACATGGAGGTGAAATTGTTTGGCAAGGAAAACCTTCTGAATTAAAAAATGCTAAAACCTTAACTGCAGATTATATTAATCAAGTAAAAACCATTGAGGTACCAGCAGAGAGAAATAAAGGGAATGGAAAATTCTTAGAATTAAAAGGAGCAAAGGGAAATAACCTTAAAAATGTAGACATCAAAATTCCATTAGGAACTTTAACGGTTGTTACCGGAGTTTCAGGAAGTGGAAAATCTACATTGATTAATGAAACCTTATATAGAATTTTAAATCAGCATTTCTTTAAGGCCATCCAAAAACCATTGGAATACAAAAGCATCAAAGGTATAGATGAAATTGATAAAGTAATCGATATTGATCAATCTCCAATTGGTAGGACGCCGAGAAGTAATCCTGCGACTTATACAGGTGTATTCTCAGATATTAGAAATTTATTTGCGAATTTACCTGAATCTAAGATTAGAGGTTATAAGCCAGGAAGATTTTCATTTAACGTAAAAGGAGGTCGATGCGAAACTTGTCAAGGTGCAGGTCTTCGAGTTATTGAAATGAATTTTTTACCAGACATTTATGTGCATTGTGAAACATGTCACGGTAAGAGATTTAATAGAGAAACTTTAGAGGTACGTTACAAAGGTAAATCCATATCTGATGTACTTGAGATGACGGTAGAGGAAGGTGTAGAGTTTTTTGAACCTATTCCAAACATTCATCGACGACTTAAAATGTTACTTGAAGTAGGGCTAGGTTACATAACTCTGGGTCAACAATCTACGACTTTGAGTGGAGGTGAAGCTCAACGTGTAAAACTAGCTACTGAGTTAAGTAAAAAACAAACAGGAAATACTTTCTACATTTTAGATGAACCAACTACCGGTTTACATTTCGAAGATATTCGCGTGTTGATGGAAGTAATCAATAAATTGGTTAGTTTAGGAAACACAGTGGTTATTATTGAACATAACTTAGATGTTATTAAAGTTGCCGATTATATCATTGATATTGGCCCAGAAGGAGGAAATTTAGGAGGTAAACTAGTAGCACAAGGAACACCAGATGAGATTAGCAAAGTAAAAGAAAGCTATACAGGTAAGTTCTTAAAAAGTGTTTTAAAGTAAACTCTCATTTTATAAACCTTTAGAATAAGCATAAAAAAAGAGCAAGAAATTAAATTTCTTGCTCTTTTCATTTTTATATGAATTTCGTTTAATCTCTATTACCCATTAACATACTTGCAAAGTATACCAACTGAGCTAAGGATCCAATTGCTGCAACCACATATGTTCTAGCAGCCCATTTCAAAGCATCTTTAGACATCGCCAACTCACCTGATTGAACGATATTTCTTTCTCTCAACCATTTTAAAGCTCTATTACTTGCGTCATATTCCACAGGTAAAGTAATAAAAGCAAATAGAGTAGTTACCGCAAATGCAGCCACACCCAAAGCCAATACTATCTGATTTCCAGAAGTCGCCATCAAGAAAATACCACCCATAATCAACCACATAGACATCTTAGAACTGATGTTAACCATTGGAACTAACTTAGATCTAAGGTTTAACCAAGAATAGCCCACAGCATGCTGAACCGCGTGACCACATTCGTGTGCAGCTACTGCAGCAGCAGCGGCATTTCGTTCAAAATACACCGTTTCTGATAAGTTCACCGTTTTATTACTAGGGTTATAGTGATCGGTAAGGCTTCCTGGCGTAGAAATTACTTTAACATCATAAATACCGTTATCAGCCAACATCTGTTCTGCAATTTCTTTTCCGCTCATGTTGTTAGCCAATCGCGTTTTAGAATATTTAGTAAACTTAGATTTAAGCATATAACTCACGTACATACTAATCAAGGTAAATATTCCAATAACAATATAATATCCCATCATTTTATTTAATTTTGCTTCAAGATTAGCAAATATAATGCCGCTAGGTGAAAAATCAATAGAAGCATTAAAGTTTATTTATTTACAATTGTAAACGATCTATTTTACTCGCCTATTATCAGCTACTTATGACAAATCTTAGGTATTATTCTCAATTTGATTATTAAATAAATGTATATAAAGTTATATTTGCATAATATTTTTTCATGTCTATAAAGGTAAAAGAAGTTAAGAATAAGAAGGATTTGTTGGAATTCATCAAATTTCCAATGAAACTTTACAAGGACAATCCATACTATGTCCCACCATTAATCCAAGAGGAAAAACAAGCCTTGGACCAAAGCCTGAATCCGGTATTTAACCATGCTATCGCTAAGTATTATTTAGCTTATAAGGATGGAAAAATAGCAGGTCGAATTGCTGCTATAATCAACTGGAAAGAGGTTAAGGAGCAGAATAAGGCCAAAGTTCGCTTTGGATGGTTTGACATGATCGATGACATAGAGGTTACAAGAGCTTTGCTAGAGAAAGTTTATGAACTTGGAAGAGAAAATAAACTAGAAAACGTTGAAGGCCCGGTCGGGTTCTCCAATTTAGATAAGGCAGGGTTGCTAACCAAAGGTTTCGATAAGATCCCTACCATGGTTACGCTATATAACTATGAATATTACGAAAAGCATTTACGTGAGCTAGGTTTCGAAATGGCGAGTGAATGGGTAGAATATGCACTTGAATTACCTGAAGTTTTACCTAAAAAAGTAATAAAGTTCTCTGGGTTAATCATGAAAAGATATGGTTTGAAACTTAAAAAGTTTAAAACTAAAGACGACTTAAGAGAAGTGGTTGATCCTATGTTTGCACTTTTGGATAAAACCTATGGACACTTAAGTAGTTATGTGCCCATCCCTAAACAACAAATTGAGCATTATAAAGAGAAATATATCAACTTTATTAATCCAGATTTTGTTAGTTGTATTGAGGATTCAAAAGGTAATATGATTGCGTTTGCGATCACTATGCCGTCTTATTCTAAAGCTTTACAAAAAGCCAAAGGAAAATTATTTCCATTTGGTTGGTGGCATTTATTGCGAGCTTCTAAAAAGAATGATACAGCTGCATTTTACCTAATCGGTATAGATCCAGCTTATCAAGGAAAAGGAGTAACTGCCATTGTTTTCAAGGAAATGTTTCAAACCTTTAGTAAACATGGAATTAAATACCTGGAAACCAATCCTGAATTAGCTGAAAACAAGAGCATTCAAACCTTATGGAAGGATTATAATCCAGTCAATCACAAAAGAAGAATGAGCTTTAAAAAAGACTTATAAATAATTAGTTTTCAAATACTTCAAAACTATTATCATCATAGAACCAGACAATTTTAGTAATTGATCTGGTTTTTTTTGTGCTTTGAGAATCTACTTCATCAGCTTTTTCAGCAACAGGATTAACACCTGGAACACTAGAGTGGAGTGGAGGCTTTGATTCTTCTTCCTTTTCTTCCGCAAACAAAGGTTCAATCTTTCTATTTATCTGAGCTGACTCGATTTCAGTCATGGGCTTCTTAGCTAATAAAAGATAATCCCACCTAAGCTCAGGAAACTCATCTTTAACTTTTATTAAAAAATCTAAACTAGGCTTATTCCTTCCAGAAAGAATATGCGAGATACTTGATCGCTGAACTTCGATTCTATCTGCAAGTTCAGAAGCATTAATATTGTAAACTTCTAAAATTTCTTCGATTATATTCCTGTAATCCATGTTACAAATATAAAACTTATTTTAAAATTACTTTTAATAATCTCAATTCAAAACACTTAAAGTAAATCTAAACATTCTTTTTACATAAGAATACATAATACTCTCATTTTGACATACTTGATGTTTGTGGTTTTACTTTCTATATTTTAATATAACATTAGCTGACTTCTTGTCATGCATTAAATGTATTCACAAATGAGTCTAAATTCACTTGTTTACAATTGTAATTACATTTGTAAATAGACAATAAAGATTTATCTTTAATTTATGATTGACACAGTTTTGACTAACTACGAAAATTGGAAGGAGGATTTACCTAACCGATATTTACCTGCAACCAGAGTTGAGGAATTAATTTTTAAAAATTCATATTCTTTTGAAGTCATTGGAAGTTCGTTTGAAGATCGTCCTATTTATAAATTGAATATAGGGAAGGGTAAAACCAAAATTCTGCTTTGGTCTCAAATGCACGGTAATGAATCTACAGCTACACGTGCTATGTTTGATATCTGGAAGTTATTACATGAAGATGAAACATTATATAATATTATTGAGCAACAACTAGAAATTCACTTTATTCCACAACTTAACCCAGATGGAGCGGAAAAGTATACGCGAAGAAATGCAGCTAATATCGATATAAACAGAGACTTTGTTGAATCTCAATCTCCTGAAATGCGTACTCTCAAAGAACTAGTTGTGAAATGGGATTATGATTTTCTATTCAATTTACATGATCAAAGAACTATATTTCATCCAAAAAACTCGAATCATCCAGCGAGTTTATCGTTTTTAGCGCCTGTAACGGATAGCACTGGCGCTATATCAACCAGTCAAAGAAAGGCAATTCAGCTAATCTCTTGTATTATTGAAGGGTTACAAGATTTCTTACCACATCAAATGGCTAGATTCAGTGATGAGTTTTACCCAAAAGCAACTGGAGATAATTTTCAGAAACTAGGATATCCAACCATCTTGATTGAATGTGGTCATTTCCCAAATGATTACAAGAGAGTTCAAACTCGTAGGTTTACCAGTTTTGCGATACTCAAAGCTTTTGAGGCAATTATTAAACAACAACATTTAATAGACAAGTCAGACTATTATTATAACACACCGATGAATTCCCAAAAAGCATTGGATATAATTTATAGAGATGTAAAAATTGAAAATGCTAAACACAGTTCCAAAGTTGATATCGGAATCTTGTATCGAGAAGTATTAGAAAACGAAGAAGAAATTTCGTTCAAAGCAGAAATCGTTGAAGTCGGAGATTTATCAGATTATTTTGGACATGACGAATATCATGCTGAGAATCGCGTATTTAAATCTGAATCGAATATTTATCCAGAAATCGGAAACTCAGCAGATTTCCAAATTGGGGAATGGAATGTGGTAAATGGTGCAAAAACCACATCATGGAGTACAAGATGATGGTTTATATATAAGGATGGTAATAATTACTATTTCAGAAAACGAAATTTAACATAATATAAATTATAGGGTTATTTTCTAATATTCAGATTTAATGCATTCCACTTGAAATTAAGACTTTAACCATATAATTCAAGTTTTGAAACATATTATTATAAATCTATTTACTTTAGATATATTTGCTACACACTAGATTTATGATGTATGAAACATATCAGCATTTTCGATATGCTTAAAATCGGCGTTGGTCCATCAAGTTCACATACCTTGGGACCTTGGCGCGCTGCACAAGAATTTATTCAAGAACTTAAAGATGAGGATTTATTTGATAAAGTTTCTGGATTAGAAATTCATTTATATGGTTCTCTTTCTTTAACGGGAATTGGCCACGCTACCGATAAAGCGGTTATGCTTGGTTTATCTGGCTATGATCCAGTAACGATTCCTATCGAAGAAATTGAAAATAGTATTGAACAAATCAAAACCAATAAGTCTGTTTTCTTAAACCAAGAAAGAGAAATCCCATTCGAATGGTCTGATATTCATTTTGATAGAGAATTTTTACCATATCATGCCAATGGAATGAAATTTTTCGCAAAACATGATTCAGGAGTTTATGAATCAACATTTTACTCTATTGGTGGTGGATTTATTACTAAAGAAGAAACTTCAGAAACAGTAGATTTATCTGATAATAAAGATTTCCCATATCCCACAGATAATGCAGCTCAATTACTGCAACATTGTAAAGATCAAGGACTTTCTATCCCAGAATTAGTTATGCAAAATGAGCTAACCGTTCGTTATGCAGAACAAATCGATAGCGATTTAAAAGAAATTTGGAAGGTAATGTTGGAGTCTATATATATAGGTTGTCATTCTGAAGGATTTTTACCGGGTGGTTTAAATGTTAGAAGACGTGCTTTTGATATGTATTCCAAGTTGGTTACTGAGGAAGCAAAATATGAAACGCCTCAAGAATGGGTTGCCAGCATTCGAAATACGAAAATGACCTATCGTCAAATTTTTAAATGGGTTTCAACTTATGCCATTGCAGTTAATGAAGTAAATGCTGCCTTAGGAAGAGTTGTAACAGCTCCAACCAACGGTTCTGCGGGTGTAATTCCGGCTGTACTCCTATTCTATTTAACGGTAGAAAATCACAAAGCAGCCTTCCCAAGAATTAAACGTTTCTTGTTAACAGCAGGAGTTGTTGGAAGTATTTTCAAAAGAAATGCAACGATTTCAGCAGCTATGGGTGGTTGTCAAGCAGAAATTGGTGTTTCTTCGGCGATGGCAGCAGCAGCTCTTTGTGATTTAAGAGGTGGAACACCAGCTCAATGCTTAAACGCAGCTGAAATTGCAATGGAACATCATTTAGGTTTAACTTGTGATCCGATTGCCGGTTTAGTTCAAATTCCATGTATTGAAAGAAATTCTATGGGAGCGATTAAAGCCATTAATGCAGCTGAATTAGCACTAGATCACGATGAAGAATATGTTAAAGTCAGCTTAGATAACGTGATTGAAACCATGTGGGAAACGGCTAAAGACATGAATACCAAGTATAAAGAAACCTCAGAAGGCGGTTTGGCAGTGAGTGTTAAAATGGCTGATTGTTAAGTAATTAAATAATATACATTATAAAATTTAAGCTCTAGAACAATAATTTTCTAGGGCTTTTTTATTTGTATAAAATTAATTTTAAGCATTTTAATTAAAATCTAAATCTTCGTATCTTTGCCGAATGCAAAAAAGCGCAGCATTTTACACTTTAGGATGTAAATTAAATTTCTCGGAAACCTCTACCATCGCTCGAAATCTAGTTCAGGGCGGGTATCAGACGGTGGAATTTGATCAGAAGGCAGATGTTTATGTTATCAACACTTGTTCGGTGACACAAAACGCTGATAACGAATGTAAACGTATTGTCAAGAAGGCCTTGAAAGCAAATCCAGAAGGTTTTGTTGTCGTGGTAGGTTGTTATGCACAATTGAAACCAGAAGAAATCGCTGAACTACCTGGCGTTGATTTGGTTTTAGGTGCAAAAGAGAAATTTAATATTGTTTCTTTTTTATCTAGCTTAGATAAAGCAGATCAAGCGCAGGTGCATTCTTGTGAAATCGAGGAAGCTGATTTCTACGAAAGCGCCTACTCTATTGGTGATAGAACCCGAGCCTTCTTAAAAGTTCAAGATGGTTGTGACTATGTTTGTACTTATTGTACAATTCCTTTAGCTAGAGGGATTTCACGTTCAGATTCTGTTGAGAATATTTTAAATAAAGCTCAAGAAATTTCAGATCAAGGAATTCAAGAAATTGTATTAACGGGTGTGAATATCGGCGATTACGGTAAAGGCGAGTTCGGTAATAAAAAACACGAAAACACTTTTATGGAGTTATGCGAAAGATTGGACGCAGAAACTTCGGTTCATCGATTGAGAATTTCTTCTATTGAACCTAATTTATTGAAGAATGAACTCATCGACTTCACTTCTACCAGCCAAAGATTTGTTCCACACTTCCATATTCCATTACAATCTGGTAGCGATAACATTTTGAAGAAAATGAAGCGTCGTTATTTAACGGGATTATATAAAGAGCGTGTTGCTAGAATCAAAGAAGTGATGCCACATGCTTGTATTGGTGTGGATGTAATTGTAGGTTTTCCAGGTGAAACTCACGAAGAATTCCTTAAAACTTACAACTTCCTAAACGAGCTGGATATTAGCTATTTACATGTATTTACTTATTCAGAACGTGACGACACCGAAGCGATTCATTTTGATGGTGTTGTGCCCATGAGTGAGCGTAAAAAGAGAAATAAAATGCTTAGGATTTTATCTGAAAAGAAAAGAATGGCATTCTATAAATCTCAATTAGGTTCTACACGAAAAGTGGTATGGGAATCAGATAATAAAAACGGAATGATGCATGGTTTCACAGAGAACTATGTGAAAGTTCAAACTCCATATGATGAATCTTTAATCAATCAATTGATGGAGGTTGAATTGGTGATGTTAAATCCAGATGGAATTGTAGACGTTCAATTATTGCAACCTGCATGAAAATTTACTTCTTCAGTGGATTAGGTGCAAATCAAAGAGCTTTTAAAAACTTAAAAATCTCAAAGGATTTTGAGCCTGTATTCATTGAATGGAATTTACCCGAGCGCGGAGAATCACTAGATCATTATGTTCAAAGATTTGCAGATGAAATAAATGTAAACGAGGATTTTGCCCTTGTTGGGTTATCTTTTGGAGGAATCATCGTTCAGGAATTAAATAAATATGTAAATCCTGAAAAGACCATTTTAATATCTTCTGTACAAAATCGAAAACAGATGCCCAAGTACATGAAGCTATCTTCTAGAACTGCTGCCCATAGAGCCATTCCTATGCGGTTTTTCACTTCTGATAAGCTAATTTCTTATGCATTTTTCAGAAAATTATATAACCCAAAAATGCCAGGCTTAGATGAATTCTTTACCTATAAAGATCCTTATTATTTAAGATGGTCTATCGATAAAATTGTAAATTGGCGTCCATCTGTAGAGAAAATTAATGGTTTATATCAAATGCATGGAACTAAAGACATTGTGTTTCCACATAAATATTTGATGAACGAAGCCGATTTGATTCAAAATGGAACTCATATTATGGTTTTGCAGAAACCTAAAGAAGTAACTACATTGCTACACCAATATCTCAATAAATGAAAATTTTACTTTACTTTTTAATCTTCGGATGCGCCAATATCCTTTTGGCTCAGTCGCCCGAAGTTATCGCCAATATAGAATCTAAAGGTCATAGACTCTCTCCTACTCAATTGCATGACAGAATGCAATCACCTGAATTAATAGATGTTACATCCTATGACTTAAACTTTATATTTGATTCCTCCTTGGATAATTTTACTGGAATTTCTAAAGTAAATTTCATTATGCTAGAGGAAACAAATCAGGTGAGCCTTGATGCTCAGAGTAATTTAAACATCGAAAGTGCTTTACAAGATGGAGACATTCCTCTTTCTTTTACTCGAACATCGAATGGGATTAATGTTCAACTCAATGAAACTAAATCGATAGGAGATCTTGTTGAACTAAGTATAACTTATCAAGCGAATATTTCAAATTCAATTGCCTTAACGAAAGAATTTCATGACGGAGTTCCGATTGTTTCATCTTTGAGTGAGCCTTTCTACGCCTCTACTTGGTGGGTAGGTATTGATAATTTAAAAGACAAAGCAGATGTGGTAGATATTAAGGTTACGCATCCTGCTGCTTACAAAGTTGGTTCCAATGGACTTTTAATTTCTGAAGAAAATTTAGGAAATGGCCTTAAAACCACACATTGGAGAACTGAATATCCTATTCCGGCTTATTTAGTAAGTATTGCCATGTCTAATTATGTTGAATATAATAACACGGCAAATGTTAGCGGAACAACAGTTCCTATTATTAATTATGTTTATCCGGAGCAATTAACGTCCGAAGTTCAAACTCAATTGGATGCTGTTCCTTATTATGTAGAGTTTTTCTCGGATTTAGTCGGTGATTATCCATATAAGAACGAAAAATATGGTCACGCTCAGTGGAATTGGGGTGGCGGAATGGAACATTCTACCATGTCTTCTCAAATCCATTTTGAAACCTCATTAACAGCCCACGAATTGGCACATCAGTGGTTTGGTAACAAAGTAACTTGTGGAACTTGGTCGGATGTGTGGTTAAATGAAGGTTTTGCAGTTTATTTAGAAGGCTTACTAAGACGTCAGTTGTATGGAGAAGAATTCTTCTATCAATGGAAGCTAAGTAGAAATAATTTTGTGATGTCACAAGATGATGGATCTGTCTATATACCACCTGCTCAAGCTGTTTCAGACAACAGAATTTTCAATTCTAGATTGAGTTATTACAAAGGCGCTATGGTAGTTCACATGCTTAGATTTAAATTGGGCGATGAGGATTTTTATCAAGCACTTCAAAATTATTTAAACGATCCTTTATTGGCCTATGGATTTGCAACCACGCCAGATCTACAAAATCATATGGAAGCTCAAAGCGGATTGGATTTAAATGAGTTTTTTGCAGATTGGGTTTATGGAGAAGGTTTTCCGTATATGTCTGTAGAAATGGATTATGACCAAAATAATCATACAGCAGCCTTAACAATTTCTCAAATTCCAAGTCACGAATCTGTAGATTTCTTTGAAACAGAAATTGAAATTGAATTGATTTCTAGCGATGGTTCTTCAGAAATTAGAAGGTTAAACCTGACTCAAAATGATCAAGTATTTTATTTAGAGGATTTACCTGTTAATTTTTCAAGCTATGAGTTAAATCCCAATCAAGATATTCTTACCTATGTTTATAACGCAACTTTGAACACTACGGATATCACTCCAAATGAGGCGTTAGAGCTTCAACTCTACCCTAATCCTGTGGTTTCACAATTACATTTATTAGCTCCGGAAGTGATTCAAGAAATTCAAATTTTAGACGCAAGTGCTAGGTTGGTTTTAAATAAGCAAATCAACGATAGAGAGGCTGATATCTATGTTCAGAGTCTGGCACCAGGGACTTATTTTATTGAAGTTAGTTATACGGATAGAAAAGAAACGAAGAAATTCATTAAAAAGTAACACGATTTTAAGGCTAGTGAATCTACACAGGCCCTAATTTTTTATTAGTTATAGGCTTTTGAGATATTAAGTCTGAGTATCCTTAATAAGTTTTTGCATTTAATTACCGAAATTGCCTTAAATAACTTATTTTTGTTTTTACATCAAATAGAAAAATAATTCATGAAGTTTATCGTAGCGAGTTCGCATTTACAAAAGCATCTTCAAACCATAAGTGGTGTCATCAACAATCAGAACACCATGCCTATTTTAGATAATTTTTTGTTTGAATTAGATCAACAGAACCTTAAGATTACTGGATCTGATTTAGAAACAACTGTTACTACTACGTTAACTGTTGACTCAGAAGACGTTGAAAGCATTTGTGTTCCAGCAAAAATGTTATTAGATACCTTAAAAACTTTTCCAGACCAACCACTTACCTTTTTAGATAAAGGAAATGGACAGTTAGAAATTGTTTCTGAACAAGGTAATTATGAGCTAGCTTATTTGTCTGCAGATGACTTCCCAGAAACACCAACTGTTGATGAGGCAACTAAAACTATTATTAGCTCAGATATCTTAATCGAAGCTATTAACAAAAGTTTGTTCGCTACCGGAACTGACGAGCATAGACCTGTTATGACGGGTGTTTTCTTTCAGTGGGATAATGCGCAATGTAACTTCGTGGCAACCGATGCACACAGACTGGTTAAATATACCCGCTCTGATGTTGAAGCACAAGATGGTTCACACTTTATTATGCCTAAAAAGCCATTGAATTTAATCAAAAACATCTTCCCAATGGGCGAAGAAGTTGTGGTTGAATACAATGATATCAATACATCTTTCACAACAGGAAACATTAGTCTTACTTGTAGATTAATCGATGGTAAATATCCTGCTTATGATGCTGTAATTCCTAAAGAAAACCCGAATGTATTAACGATTAACCGTAATATGTTCTTGAATTCTCTACGTCGTGTTGCGATTTTCGCAAATAAATCTACTCACCAAGTTAGACTTAAAATTACAGGAAATCAGTTGACAATCAGTGCAGAAGATATTGATTTCGCGAACAAAGCTGTTGAAAACTTAATGTGTGACTACAACGGTGATGATATGCAGATTGGCTTTAACGCTAAATTCTTATCAGAAATGTTGAACAACCTACAAAGTGAGGATATTACACTTTCTATGTCAGAATCTAATCGTGCCGGAATTATTCGTCCGCTTGATGGATTAGAGGAAGGCGAAGAAATCCTTATGTTGGTGATGCCACTTATGTTATCTGCATAATTGAATTTTAAACTGAAACATTAATTAAAAAATATCGCTGTTTTGAAGTTTCAAAACAGCGTTTCATATTATAAAACTACCAGATGAAGATTTCTTATAATTGGTTAAAAGATTTTATAAACACTGATTTATCAACCGACAAAGTTTCCGAGATTCTTACCGATATTGGTTTAGAAGTAGAAGGAACAGAAGTAGTTGGAATTCAGGAAGAAGATTTAAAGAATTTTGTTGTTGGAGAAGTTATTTCATGCGAAAAACATCCCAATGCTGATAAATTAAAAGTTACCAAAGTTGACTTAGGTAACGGAAACGTAGAACAGATTGTTTGTGGAGCGCCAAATGTGGCACTTGGACAAAAAGTTCCTGTGGCAACTTCAGGTGCAATCATCAAAGATGGCAAAGGAGGCGAATTCGAAATTAAAAAGATGAAATTGAGAGGTGAATCTTCTAACGGAATGATTTGCTCTAAAAAAGAATTACGTCTAAGCGAAGATCATGGAGGAATTTGGGAAATGGATTCAGATTTAGTTCCTGGAACTCCCCTAGCCGACATCATCGACACGACTTCTGATACTGTTTTTGAGATTGGTTTAACACCGAATCGCGCAGATGCAATGAGCCATTTTGGTGTTGCGAGAGATTTATATGCTGCTTTGAAAAACAGAAAGTTATCAGCAGAAAAAATCAACAAAAACTTTAAAAAAGTTCCTACTTCGAAAGATGCGAATCCTATTAGCGTAGAGATTTTGGATACGAAAAACTGTCCAAGATATGCGGGGATATCGATGAAAAACGTAAAAGTTGCTGAATCTCCTAAATGGTTGCAAGATAGATTAAAAGCTATTGGTTTATCTCCATTAAATAATGTGGTAGATATTACTAATTATATTCTTCATTCTTTAGGTCAACCCATGCATGCTTTTGATGCTGATAAAATTAAAGGTAACAAAATCATTGTTCAATCAGGTGTTTATAAGGATGCACAATTTTCTACTTTAGATAAAGTCGACAGAAAATTAGCCGGAACTGAACTTTTAATCTGTGACACTGAAAATCCAATTGCTATTGGTGGTGTTATGGGTGGTTTAGATTCATCTGTAACAGCGGAAACGACCAACATTTTCTTAGAAAGTGCTTATTTTGACCCTGTTTCTGTTAGAAAAACTTCTAAAGCTCATCATATTAATAGTGATTCTTCCTTTAGATTTGAGAGAGGGATTGATCCTAATATCACCATCAAGGCATTAGAAATGGCGGTTGAGTTAATTTCTGAATTAGCAAACGCTGAAGTTATAGGAGAAGTTATCGACCACTATCCTACTCCAATCAAAAACCATAAAGCGATTTTAAATTATAGAAAAATCGATAGTTTAATTGGCGAAAGGTTACATAGAGAAACGATTAAGGAAATTCTGAATTCTTTAGAAATCGAGATTCTTACGGAAACCAATGATATCTTGGAATTAGAGATTCCGGCTTATCGTGTGGATGTTCAGAGAGAGGCTGATTTGATAGAAGAAATCATGCGTATCTATGGATTTAACAAAATCGGAAACCCAGAAAAGCTTTCTGTGGCTATTGTTCCAGGAAACGGATTCCCAGAGGATACCATTGAAAATACTATGGCCAATATGCTTGTAGATCAAGGTTTCTATGAAGCTATGAATCTTTCTATGCATAAAGATGATTACAACAAATGGCTTGATTTAGAAGACGAGAAATCAGTAGATATTATCAACTCTTTAAGCGCTGATCTTACAGTAATGCGTAGAAGTTTGTTACCTGGTTTATTAGAAAATGTGGATTACAACATTAAGCGTAAAAAAGATCAAATCAAGTTATTCGAGCTTGGGAAATCTTATCAAAAAATCGACGGGGAATTCCATGAAGCTATAACTTTAGGAATTGTAATCGCTGGTAATTGGAATAAAGAAAGCTGGACTCAAAAACGTGAGAAAGTAAGTTTCTTACAAGTAAGCGGACTGATTAATCAAATCTTTAGACGCTTGAAAGTGACTGGCGTTCAATTAGAAGCAGCTCACACCTCTTACGAAGAAAATGGAGTTGATTATTTAGTAGATGGACAAAAAATTGCACATTTAAGTAAAATTTCAAAGAAAGTTTTAAAGAAGTTCGATATAGATCAAGAAGTTCTTTACGCAGAAATTTATGTTAAGGATGTAATTAAACTTGTACAGCAACAAGCTAAGTTGAAATATCGTTCAATTTCTAAATTCCCAATGGTAAGACGAGATTTAGCATTGCTACTGGACAAAGAAATTACTTATCAAGAAATCGAAAATTTAGTAAAGAAAACAGACGATAATTTAATTAAAAACGTTAATTTATTTGATGTTTACGAAGGAGATAAACTTCCAGCGGGCAAGAAATCTTATGCTATTAGCATAAATTTACAAGACGAAAACAAAACAATGAACGATAAGCAAATTGATAAATTAATGAAAAAAGTTGTTAATTCGCTTAAACAAGAACTTAAAGCAGAACTTAGAACCTAGAATTATGAAAGCACTACATTTATTATTAGCTAGCTTATTGTTACTATTATTCTCTTGTGGAACGGTAAACAAAATTACAGCAGATGCAGGTCTTAAAAACCAATGGACATTACAGAACGATAATGCAGATCAAATTGGGATGAACGACGAGCCTATCAGCATTTCGTTTGGACTAGAAGAAGACAATAAAATTTCTGGCTTTGCAGGTTGTAACTACTATGGTGGTGATTACTATAAATCAGAAGATCAAATCACTTTTAGTGGTATTTATGCTACCAAGAGAGCTTGTCCTGATTTAGAGACAGAAACAGAATTTTTGCGACTTTTAGAAAGTGTAGATAGATTCGAAATCAAAGGAAACAATTTATACTTATACAAAGGAAAATTGCTTTACTTACACTTTAAAAGGTAATTTTTAAAAATATATAACAAGATTAGAACCGTCGAAATAATTATTTCGGCGGTTTTGTTTTTATCCAATATAGAAAAGGTTATTTTTGCTATCCAAAATTCAGATTAAATGTACAGAACACATACCAACGGTGAATTAAATATCAATAATGTAGGCGAAAACGTAACTTTAAGTGGTTGGGTTCAAACCATCCGCGACAAAGGTTTTATGATGTGGATCGATCTAAGGGATCGCTACGGAATTACGCAATTGGTGGTAGACGAAGATAGAGCCAGCGAAGAATTATTTGCAGAAGCAAGAAAACTTGGTCGCGAGTATGTGGTACGTGTTAAGGGAGAAGTAATCGAAAGAGTTTCTAAGAACCCTAATATTCCAACAGGAGAAATTGAAATCTTAATCAAAGAAATTGAAATCTTAAACGAGGCTAAATTACCTCCATTCACTATTGAAAATGAAACCGATGGTGGCGAAGAATTACGTATGCAATATCGCTATTTAGACATTCGTAGAAACCCGGTTAAAAATAAATTAATCTTTCGTTCTAAAGTAGCTCAAGAAGTAAGAAGCTATTTGGCTAATGATGGTTTTATTGAAGTTGAAACGCCTGTTTTAATTAAATCTACGCCAGAAGGTGCTAGAGATTTCGTTGTTCCATCCAGAATGAATCCAGGTCAGTTTTATGCCCTACCTCAATCACCTCAAACTTTCAAGCAATTATTGATGGTGGGCGGTTTAGATAAATACTATCAAATCGTAAAATGCTTTAGAGATGAGGATTTAAGAGCTGATAGACAACCAGAATTCACACAAATAGACTGTGAAATGGCGTTTGTTGAGCAAGAAGATATCTTAAATATTTTCGAAGGTTTGACTAGACATCTTTTAAAAGAAGTGAAAGGTGTAGAAATCGATAAATTCCCAAGAATGACGTATGCAGATGCTATGCGTCGCTATGGTAACGACAAACCAGATATTCGTTTTGGGATGGAATTCGCTGAGTTAAACGACTTAGCTAAAGGTAAAGGCTTCAATGTATTCGATGCACAAGAACTTATCGTTGGTATTGCAGCTCCAGGTTGCGCTAGTTACACAAGAAAACAAGTAGATGCTTTAATCGATTGGGTAAAACGTCCACAAATTGGTGCAAATGGATTGGTTTGGGCTAGATATAACGAAGACGGAACTTTTAAATCGTCGGTAGATAAATTCTACTCTGAAGAAGATTTAAAAGCTTGGGCAGAGAAAATGGATGCTAAACCAGGTGATTTAATGTTATTGATGGCCGGTGACGCTAACAGTACGCGCAAGCAATTGAGTGAATTACGCATGGAAATGGCAAAACGTCTTGATTTAAGAAATCCAGAAGAGTTTGCTCCACTTTGGGTTGTAGATTTTCCTCTATTGGAATGGGACGAAGAAACCAACAGATGGCATGCAATGCACCATCCATTCACCTCTCCGAAACCTGAAGATATTGCTTTGTTAGAAAGTAATCCAGGAGAAGTTAGAGCTAATGCTTATGATTTAGTTCTAAACGGTAACGAAATCGGTGGTGGTTCGATCAGAATCTTCAACAAAGACGTACAATCTCGTATGTTTGATTTATTAGGTTTCACTAAAGAAGAAGCTCAAAAACAGTTTGGATTCTTAATGAATGCTTTCGAATATGGAGCTCCTCCACATGGTGGTATCGCCTTCGGATTTGACCGTTTAGTTTCAATTTTAGATGGTTCTGAAACAATTCGTGATTATATCGCATTCCCGAAAAACAACGCAGGACGTGATGTTATGATTAATACACCAGCAAGTATTGACGCTTCTCAATTAGAAGAATTACATATCGATGTTAAGGACATAAAATCTTAAGATCATAAATAATACACTTAAAAGGAGTGCTTGTTTTTAATTTAAGAATAAGCACTCCTTTTTTATATTTAAAACTTAACTCTAAGTTATTATTTAAGTAAGTTATTTATAGTTTCTTAACACTAAATTTAATTTTTAAAAGATATTCTAATTAAAATTCACTAAGTTGTGCTCATATATAAGGCTTTGAAGTTTGTACTCTTTTTATGTTTTCTTTTCATTTCGGTGCTATTCCAAGCACAAGAGAATTGTACAAACGCAATTGATGATGATGGGGATGGCTTTATTGATTTAAATGATTCAGATTGTGAATGCGTTGAAAATGAAAACCTAATTCCTAATGGGGATTTTGAGCAATATGAAGAACTACCTTCCGGTCCAGAACAAATTCATTTAGCCACAAATTGGATCAACCCTACCAATTCATATGATATTCATTTCGCAAGAGCGAGTTATCATCATTGGGATGCTTTTACTCAAATTCCTGCTTATCCCTATCCTTCGGGAAAAGGCGTGGTATCTACGCAAAGTAAGCTTACTAGTTTAGCTAATGGCGGTGACCAAACATATGTAGATTTTTATAAGGATTTCTTTGGAATTAACTTAGATCAAGCACTTACGCCAGGCAATACTTATATTTTTTCTTTTTTCATTTATAGACTTAATCAAAATGATAATGTTGATTGGCCGCAACTTGATATCGGACTGTATGGTAAAAATGGAAACCTGAGGAACTTCGATTTAGATTATGCAAGATATCCTGATTTTCACGAGGATTGGAGCGAATTAACTCGTGTGCCATTTTATCCCAAACATGAATGGCAAAAGTTAAGCATGGAATTTACTGTTGAAGAAGATATAACAGCAATCATCATCGGATTGGCTTCTGGCATACCTTACACTTATTATGAAACCTTTGGAACAAAAATCTTAGCTTATGATAATGTGAGCATTCAAAAAAAGAGTGAAGATTTTATATTAGAAGCTTCTGGAGCTGCTTGTTCAGAAAATCTAAGATTATCGGCGGTGAGTTTAGGAGATTTTATTCCAACATCCTATCAATGGTATCAAGATGGTGTAGCCATGGTGGGACAAACCCAAGCTAGTTTGAATATTACAGATGATATGCCCGAGGCATACTACTCAGTACGCGCAATGTCTTCAACAGGATGTAGAAATAGTCAAGCTTTTCCTTATATCCTTTCTGATATTGAGTTTAAATACAAAATGGAAGTAAATGATCAAGCAGGTAGTGTTAGATTATATGATATTTGGAATCAAAGTGACTACACCTACTCTATCGATAATATAAATTATCAAGCTCAACCCGTGTTTAATAATGTGGACGTTGGAGAAGGTGTTATTTATGTAAAGAACCATTTAAACTGTATTGTTAAGGAGGTCCCTTATGCTATTTTTAAGATTTACAATGTGATTACACCCAATAATGATGGCATGAATGACACTTGGTATATTGGAGGTTTACAACATTATCCTGATACTAAAGTCAGTATTTATGATCAATTAGGCGTACAAAGGTACACACACACCATTCCTGAAAATTCTTCTGAATTTGCATGGGATGGAACGAATAAAGGTAGACCTTTAGCTTCGGGTGAATATTGGTATTTAATAGAAGTAAACGATGGCAGAACTATCAGAGGCTCGCTTACGATTAAAAGAAATTAATGTAAATATCGGATAGCTTTAACAAATCTTGGCTTCCAATATGTGTTCTCTAAAGAACTTACCATCACACCTTTGGAAGTTGAAGCGTGGATAAAAAAGATTTCTCCATTTTTAATATGATCTACAATTCCTACATGGGAAATTTTACTTCCAGAAGTATTAAAAAACAATAGATCACCAGGTTGCACATTTCTTAATTTCACTTTCATTCCATGCTTTGCCTGATCACGCGTAATTCGCGGCAAATCAATATTTACTTTCTTATAAGATTGTAAAACTAAACCAGAGCAATCCATTCCTCTTTTGGTTACACCTCCATATTTATAAGGCGTTCCCATATACGAATGTGCCTCCTGTAAAACGGTTTTGGCTCTACCGGTGACCGAATTATCCACTTTGGATTTTTTACCCACTGTACCACAAGAAGCCAAGAAAATTAAAACAAAAACTAAATAAGAAGTAAATTTTATCTGCATAAAGGCAAATTTAATTCAAATAAACCATCAAAGCAATCTTAGTGTGGATATTAGAAAAATATCGTAACTTTAATAATATTAAAAATCAATATAATGAAAACTATCCTCGTTCCTGTCGATTTATCTCCCTTTTCCCATGAAATAGCCATGGAAGCTGTTAAGGTGGCGAAAATATCTGGTGGCAAACTCATTTTACTACATGTTGTGAGTTTAGACATTGGCTTTATTATTGGCGATGTTGGCTTTCAATATTTGCCTGAACTAGAAAAAACAGCTTTGGAAGAAGATGCCAAAGAACTAACCAAGCTACAAGAGATTGTTGCGGCCGAAGGAGTTGAAGTGGAATCTATGGTGAAGCAAGGAATTCCAGTGGATACTATTTTAGAACAGGCTGACGAAGTTAATGCAGATGCTATGGTGATTGGCTCAAAAGGTCATGGAACACTTTATGAAGCCTTTGTTGGTAGTGTTTGTAGAGATGTGATTAAGGATGCTAAAATTCCAATCGTGGTGATTCCTAATCAGAAAAAGAAGAAATAATTTAAGTTTTATTCAATAGAAAAACTCCTTTGATGTTAAAGTCAAAGGAGTTTTTTTTGTTATAAGTTTTAAAGAATTAAGCTCTTACCAAACCTTTTACTAATTTCACCACATGTGGCATCGCAACATTAGCTGCATTCAATACTTCCTCATGCGAAACAGGATAAGCAATATCAGGCCCTCCTAAATCAGTAATAACAGATAAAGCAGCAATACGCATTCCTTGGTGTCTAGCTACAATCACTTCTGGCACTGTACTCATTCCTACAGCATCAGCACCTAGAATGCGAATCATTCCATATTCAGATGGAGTTTCAAAAGTAGGCCCTTGTAATCCAAGATAAACACCTTTATGAATTTTGATATCTTCTTGAGCTGCTACATCTTCAAAAGTTTTAATGTAGTCTCTATCATACACCTTAGACATATCTGGGAATCTAGGCCCAAACTTATCTAAATTAGGTCCGTGCAATGGATGCTCTGGGAACATATTAATATGATCTGTAATCACCATAATATCACCCACTTTAAAGTCCGGATTTACACCACCCGATGCATTCGAAACAATTAAATTTTTAATCCCTAATAAATGATATAATCTGAATGGAAATGTAACTTCCTTCATAGTATATCCTTCATAATAATGGAATCTTCCAGCCATCAAAAGAACCAATTTTCCTTCTAATCTTCCGTAGATTAATTCTCCGCTATGGCCTTTAACCGTAGTTTGTGGGAAATCTGGAATATCTTGATAAGGTATCTTGGTGATAGCATCTATTTCATCTTTAAGTTTCGCTAAACCTGACCCTAAAACAATCGCAAATTCAGGAGTACCCTCCGTAAATTTTGCTTTTAGGTAATCAGTTGCCGCTTCGAAAACTTTGTACATAACTAAATATTAAATGATTAAACTCTTCTTCTTTGTCAATTTCAATTGAAATGGGAAGATAATATAAATTATCCACAATCGAATACTCATGGCGTAATCTCATGTAGTCCTTTTCAGTGGTTAGAATAATTTTTTCTCCTTCGATTTGGTTGAAAGCCGTAACAATATCTCTTACATCATCTTCCTTAAACACATAGTGATCTGGGAAATTTAATTCTCTTACTTGATTAAAGTTAGCTTTTAAATAATCTATAAAAGGCTGTGGAGAAGCAATTCCTGTAATACTCAAAACATTCATATGTCTTGATTTCTCTAATGATATTGGAAACTCTCTATGCTCTAATTGATCGGCATATTTCACTCGTGAAAAGAAAATATGCTGCTTAGGTGTAGGTTTTAATTCCTTACGAATCTGCTTCTTTTCTTCCTCCGGTAAATCATCTGGACATTTGGTGACAATAATGATTTGAGCGCGCTTAGCATTACGTCTAGATTCTCTCAAATTACCTGCAGGCAATAAATAATCTTTGGTATAACGATGACTATAATCTGTCAAAACAATATTCATATCAGATTTAAGCTTTCTGTGCTGAAATGCATCATCTAATACAACTGCATCTAACCTGAACAACTTAAACAACTCCTTGATAGATTGAACACGATCCTCTCCTACTGCAACAATAATTCTATTCTTGAATCGATTGAAAAATTGCATTGGCTCATCTCCCATCTCAGAAGCTGTGGAGTCATAATTAGCCACTCTAAAGCCTTTGGTACGCCTACCATAGCCTCGACTCAAGGATGCCACGCTATAGAAATTTCTTAAAATATCTAAAACATGCATCACATGAGGTGACTTACCTGTTCCACCCACAGATAAATTACCAATTACGATAATCGGTTTGTTAAACTTCTTTGACGGCAATATGCCAGCACTATACATCGTGTTTCTAGTACCCGTAATAATCCACCAAACAAGGGAAAAGGGTAACAATAATTTTCGCCAATTCATCCTGCAAAGATAATTGCCTTTCTATTTAAAATTATATCTTAGCAAAAGAGTTATTAAGATAATTTTAATAAGTTTTGAACTTTACATCAATTCCCGACATATCTGCTGAAATTAGAGCTGGTAATTTAACGGCCCTAAGTCGTGCTATCACCTATGCAGAAAGCAAGAAAGAAGAACATCAACTATTTGCTCAGAAACTCATTCACGAGCTAATGCCCTACACCGGTAAAGCCAAGAGAATTGCTATTACTGGCGTTCCTGGTGCGGGTAAAAGTACATTTATAGAGTCTTTTGGTATGTTTTTAATTCGTCAGAACTTAAAAGTAGCAGTTTTGGCGGTAGATCCGAGCAGCTCTTTGTCAGGCGGAAGTATTTTGGGAGACAAAACCCGAATGGAAGATCTTTCTAAATCCGACCAAGCTTTTATTCGTCCAACTGCTACGGGCGGAAGTCTTGGTGGAATTACGGCGCGCACTTACGAAGCTGTACTTTTATGCGAAGCTGCCGGTTTTGATGTAATCCTGGTAGAAACAGTGGGTGTTGGTCAGTCCGAAACTCTAGTACACTATATCACAGATTTCTTTTTATTCCTTCAGGTTTCTGGTACTGGCGATGATTTACAAGGGATTAAACGTGGCATCATGGAAATGGCAGATGTTATTTTTCTTAATAAAACCGATTTATACGATCCAAAAATCGTTCAGGATACAAAAATGGATATGCATCGTTCACTGCAATTTCTGCCGTCAAAAGATTCAGGATGGAAACGTAAAATCCTTAAAGGAAGTGGTTTTGCAAATCTCGGTATCGACGAAGTTTGGGATAAAATATTGGAGTATTATCAATTAATCCAAAGCAATGGATATTTTGAAAAAATGCGTCAAGAACAAAAACTATTGCGCATTGATGATTACTTAGAAGAATTAATTCTTAAGAAATTAAAGCAAAAAACGGTTCTTCAAAAGGAAATTGAGGATAATAGAGAAGCTTTAGAAAAAGATGAGGTTACGCCTTTTGAAATTGCACAAAAACTGATTGAAGATAACTTTCCGAGTCTATGATGGAAGTTTTTCGGACTTTAGAAGATACATTTAACTTTAAAATCATTCAACATGAGCCACTTTCGGGTGGTAGCATTTCACAAGTTTATAAATTAAACACCAATCAAGGAGATTTAGTTTTAAAATTAAATACGAGTGATAAAATTGATTTATTCTTAGCTGAAGAAATTGGTTTAAATACTTTAAGGAACACGCAAAGCTTTATTATTCCTGAAGTTCTTGGCATTGGTTCAATTGGGGGTTTCGCATATTTACTGATGGAATTCATTCCTTCGGGAAGGGCAAATTCTTCTACATTTAAAGAGTTCGGAGAAAATTTGGCACATTTACATGCTCATCAAGCAGCAATGTTTGGTTTTGAATCTGATAACTGGGTTGGAACTTTAACACAAGTCAATCAACCTGAAACTTCATGGTCACAGTTTTATTGGAAACATCGTATTCTTCCTCAATATCAATTAGCTGTTCAACAAAATTTAATTTCAAAAGATGAGATTCCTGAAGAAAAAGATTTTACACAAGTTATTGAAAATGAATTTATTAAAACTAAATCTTCTTTGATTCATGGAGATTTATGGAATGGAAACTATATCATTAATGCTGAAGGGAAAATTGCTTTAATAGATCCAGCTGTTTACTACGGACATCCAATGATGGATATTGGGATGGCCAAGTTATTTGGTGGTTTTGATGAGGAATTCTTTGAAGCCTATCGAGAAAACACAGAAGATACATCAAACTGGGACACTCAAATAGAACTAGCGCAATATTATTATTTATTAATTCATCTTAATATATTTGGTAGAAGTTACTTGCCACAAGTTCAACACATCAAAGAAAAATATTTCAATGGATAAGTTTTTAAAAAAATCATGGTTCGAGGTAAAATCTTTTGCCAAAGAGTTGTTCGACGAAGATCCTATGAGGATTCGACCTTACCTCTCCTACGCCAATCAGCACAAAATCCATATCAAAGGACGTGTTCTGGAAGATGAAAGAATCATTGAAATGGAAGAAAATTCCACGCTAGATAATCTGATTAATAATCTCAAGAGTTTTGCCTCCGATGAAGCAAAATTTGCCAAAGTGATTATTACTTATCAAGAACAGATCATTGAAACTTATACCGACGACGATGGTTATTTTGAAGTTGAATTGGATATCGAACAAGAACCAACGGATGGTGAGTTTCTGGAATGGGATTCTGCACATATTATGACACCCAACTTCAAGAATGAAAAAGGTGAAACTGTAGAAAACACCATTGGAATCCTATTGCCGCATCGCGACACCGAACATGTCATTGTGTCGGATATTGATGACACAGTTCTGGTAACCAACGTTAATTCGTTTTTAAAGCTTAAAATGCTGTATAATACTTTGTTTAAAAATGTTCATACGCGTATGCCTTTTGAGGATATTTCTGAGGTTTTACATACTTTAAGCTTAAACAAAGAAGGTAAAAAAGTCAACCCAATTTTCTATTTAAGCAATAGCCCGTGGAACCTATATGACATGTTGCACAACTTCTTAAAACTTGAAAACATACCAATGGGACCTCTATTTTTAAGAGACTTTGGATTAAAATTTGGGGATGAATTGAAAGCCTTTAGAAATCACAAAATGAATACCTTAGAGCATTTATTAGAATTCTATAAGGAACAAAATTTTATCTTAATTGGAGATGCTACAGAAAGTGATACCGATATTTATTTAGAGCTTTTTACCAAATACAGCAACCGAATCGATCATATATATATTCGAGGCGATAAAGCCAAGAAAAACGCTCGTGTATTGGAAATGATTGAAAAGCATCCAGAAGCGCCAATTCATTTAATTGAACATTCGTCTGACATCCTTAAATTTCAAGAAAAAAAGCATACACACTAGATTAATGGTATAGAAATTGTAACTTTGCATGCTGATCCACAAAGGTGGAAGAAGTTCATTGAACAAAAGGGGTCGACTGGTTTAGACAGCAAGCCGAATTAGTAGATAAGCATGTCGTGAAACGTTATGCACTCACGCTAAACAGACATTTCAACTTTTTAACTGGCAACAACAATTACGCTTTAGCGGCCTAATCGACTGAATTATAGTAAGTCTTGGCGTTATCCCTACAAGGTAGGGACGTTAAATGTCCTACGGACGCCCGCTCACCGTGGCTTCCGAATCTAGGGCACAGAAATACGGAGATAGAATAAAAGGAGTTCCGACTTTTATTCGAAATTTTTGGAACTAAGGTGTTAGCCAGGGTGTCTTTACCCAAGCTGCACACGAAAATTAAAGAAAAGACTAAACATGTAGAAGGTTTATTACTTCCTTGTTTGGACGCGGGTTCGAATCCCGCCGACTCCACAATTTCAACTCATTATCAAAGAGTTACAATTATTACACCCACTTTTACACCCAGTTTTGGTAAAAGTGGGTGTTTTTGTTTCGATAAAAATAATTTACACTTATATTCAAGTTATTTAATCTACAATTCATGATTTCATGAATAGAAATGTTTATTACTTTAAATCTTTGATAGCATTCTGTAAAGCATTTTCAAATCTAGGTAAATATTCAACGATGAATTGATTCATCTTTTCCCAATCGTTTTCATCATACAAACTTACGTCCGTCATTTCATATTTTATACGACTCATCTTATGCTCAGCTAATTCTTCCCATTCTAAAGGTCTTCCAAAAGCTTCTTCTATACTCTCTTTTTTGCTGAGAAGTTGATTAAAGTAACGCTTATTCTTTGCTTTCTCTGAACTAGAAATGCCTAGTTCTATTCTTACATATTTACCTGTAATTACTAATGTATATCTTAATCCACTGATACCAGCACCTGCACTTAACCAATGATCCTTAGTAGGGTTAACATTATTATATAAATCTGTATTATTTATTTGCGGTAATAATTGCTTCCAATACGTTTTTCTAACCGTGTACCTATTTGGAACTGAACCTATAGGGTTATCGCTATCAGCGTATTTTATAATAAGATCATCTTCCATTTCAAATAATGTAAGAAGTCTTTTAAGAATACTAAACTTTGAATTACTATCTATATTAGCTTCTACGTAATAACCGCTTAATACCTCTTGTGCAGATCTAAAATCAGAGGGATTTCTAGTAATTTTGAACGTATCTATAGCCCCTAATAATAGTTGTGCGTTTTTCTCGTATAGCTTTTCAATAATATAATAGTACATTCGAGAAATTATCTCTTCATCAACTTTTGTATTTTCAAAAATAAAATACTCTAATTTTTTGTAGGTAGGTGAATCTGCTTCAAAGATATTTTGTTCTTCTGTATTTTCTGAAACTGGTATAACTACATCTGGGTATTCCCATATCTTTAAAAACCTATCATATATTATATCGAATCGCTCCTCGTAATTAGCTATATCCCAACTATCAATAGATCTTAAAAAATCATTGAGCCAAAGCCTACTATAGATATACCCCTGTTCTGCACCATGTCGGTTCATTTCTTTTTTAGCAGAAAAAGACTTGTTTCCTAATGCTCCATTGTTACCCGACAGGGTAAGGTTAGCAATCGTGTTAATATACTTTTCTTTAAACAAGAAGTAGTCATCTGGGGTTATATCTTTAGACCATTCTTCGTTTGGATTTTGAGGGAAAATATGCTCAACCGTAATTTTATCATTAGAAGTATCTACATGTTCACGATTATTAAAATTCTCTAATAATTCGAACATATAGTTTCTATTTTTTGACTGAATATTATAAAGGTCTTTATCCTTTAAAGCCGTTTTTAAATCCTCATCTGTCGGAAATTTAGCACTTCCTCGTTTTGTAACTAGAGCTAATGCGATTGAATCATAATATTCCTCCGTATCTACTTCTGAATACAATGTCATAAAGATTTTATTCAGTGCATTGGTAGGTAGTCCAACTACAAACCTTCTCCAAGTATAGGTCTGAATAAGTTTTAAAACTTTAATTAATTCTTCATTTGTAATCAATCCATTATCAGCATCTTCAAAGACCTGCAATAGAAATGGGTACGCAACATTAATTTCTAAACGTGAAATGTATTCTAACTCTCTTCTTAAGTTAGGATCTTGTACCGTAGACGGATTTATAAATTTCTTGTAATGTGTAGAAAGTGATTTTATATTTTCTAGCTCCTGGTGATAGGCTTCATCTTTTATAGCATATAATTTCTTGAACTCTAGATAAACCTTACTTTTATTAGGAATCTTTTTGTTTCGCAGGGTTAGATAATCTCGAATATAATCAGAAACCTTAGATTTTTGTTTTATTAAATCACGAGCATTTTCCTCGATGGGATTCCATATTTGTTCAAATACTTTATGCTGACTTTTTGGATCTAAGTCCATTAGAATATAATTTCTAATCAAGTCCGATTGAGATAAATCTAATCCTGTTGAGTTTAAACTCTCAAAAATTCTTTGTGGATCATCTTTACCTCTTTCTAATGATATTTCAACAAATATCAATCGTTTTAAACCATTAAGTATCGTGTGAAAACTATCCTTAGTAATGGCTAATTTGAAAAAATTAAAGTTCTCGATAACGTTAGAATACTTCCCAAATTCATTTTCTGTACCATGTAATATAGCTTTAAATGCTAATGAATTGGTATCGGTCTGCTTTAACTTTAATTTACTTGACTCCTTTTGCACATATTGATTTATTAAGTACATATTATGCAACATATCGGCTTCTTGCTGCATAGCATTCTCCTTTGCAAAACGATATAAGGCTACATACAAAATATTGATTGTGGTGAGTCTTTGTTGACCGTCTATGATAACCAGTTCTTTTACCTCACTTGTACTATAAGTTCCTTCATGAATAAAAACAATACTACCAATAAAATGCGTTCCTCTATTTTCTTTTTCTACAGCAATTATATCATTGAGTAGCTCTTTACATTCACTATTCGTCCAATCATAATTACGTTGATACACTGGAATTACAAATTGCACATTTGGAGCTTGTAAAAAAGTATTAATAGGTAGTTCGTTTGCTTTCATAGTTTTGTTTTCGGTTTTTTATGCTTAATAAGGGGTTAGTTTTAACATGGGTATTCTTTGCAGAAAAGCTTAGCACTTATTGCCTAGTGTCACACAAATTATACTCACTCCTCCTATCCAATATTACTATTCACGTTATCGATAATGGATACTATCTCTCGTACTTTACTATCATCAAACAATCCAATGATGCCGTTGTCGCTGGCTTCATTAAATGGTGGCTGAGTTAGTAGTTTTTTGTCTAAAGTTCCATTACGATTTAGATAGTTAATCAAGGTTTGAATAAAAGTAATTTGTACTGGTTTTAAGTTTTTATCTTCAATGAAGTTAGAAAACAACTGATTTACTGTTTCTATATCCAGTCCAACTATACTTCTAATAAACTTGCCCAATGGTTGCTCACCATATTCTCTTTCATATTCTTCTTTGGTTCCTAGCTCTTCGTTGAATAAAAAAGATTCTAACAGCTCCAACTCCATAGGCGTAATTGGAATGTTTTTATGAAGTTTATCAATCACCAAGTGTGACTTGTTTTTTCTAATAAAGGCTTCTACTCTATCTCTATAACTCCTTAGTTTGGTATAGGCAGGCATAATGTCCACTTCTTCCACTTTGCTCATTTGTATTTCATCGGCAAAGTCTGTGTAGACTGTTTTTACTTCTTCCCTTTCTATAAATTTTAGTAAATCTCTTAATTCTATGCGAATGTCTTCTATTACATTCACATTGGTATTTTCCCAAAATTCAACTTCTTGAATTTGTTTTATTAGCTCTAACTTCTCCTTGACTTTGGGTACATTTCTTTTCTTGATAAGATTGTTCCCAATGTTATAGATTTGTCTTACATAGCCTTCTTCTTTACTTTTATCACCCGATAATTTGACTAATTGAAAATTAAGGGCTAACAAGTCAAATCTTTTAGCTAACTCATCTCCAGTTTCGTTGTAAGGCGCTAATCCTGATAAGTTTTCGCTAAGATCGTGAACATCGGTTGCACTGATATTATCCCATCTTTCTCTGCTTTTAAAATCCTTTACCATGCGCCAATGCTTTCTAACTTCAAACCTCTTTTCGTCTAGGTTCGAAATCATTTCATGCAATTGGTTGGTGTAAGATTCTGCCAATTCATCTTCCTCTGGTGTTGAATCCCCATTTTCACGAATGGCCATAACTATATTAAGCTTGGCATCAAATATTTTCTGGGATAAGGTCTTAGAAGTGTGAGCTTGAATTCCGTCTGGGAATTCATTGAAAAAAGCAAAATTATCACAAATAT
>NZ_JANAIE010000011.1 GCF_029664245.1 Profundicola chukchiensis
AACCCAGGACCCCAACATTAAAAGTGTTGTGCTCTACCAACTGAGCTACCGAGTCTGTTACTGTTTTCTTCGTAACGGATTGCAAATATAAAACGATTTTGTTTCACACCAAATAATTTTGCAATTTTTTTCTTTTTTATCTTTGCGATTCATCTTATTAAATTGATAATTAATCCATTACAATATGAAAGTTTCTTTAGTAGGTTATATGGGCAGCGGAAAAACAAGCGTCGGTAAACAATTGGCTGAGCTTATGGGGTTGGGATTCATAGACTTAGACGAATATATAGAAGTCAGAGAAGGAAAGTCGATTCAGGAGATTTTCTCTGAGAAAGGCGAAATTTATTTCCGAAAATTAGAAAATGAGCTTCTAAAGGAAGTTTTGAGTGAGAAAAGTTTTGTGCTTTCAACCGGAGGTGGAACACCCTCTTTTTATAATAATATGGATTTAATTAATAAAAATAGCTTGAGTTTTTATTTACACGCCAGTCCCACGGCTTTGGCAGAAAGATTAAACCAAGGCCAAGTTGATCGTCCATTGATTGCTCACGTAGCACCCGAAGATCTTGTGGAGTTTATTGCCAAACATCTATTTGAGCGCAACGCATTTTATCAAATGGCACACGAGAGTATAGCAACAACTAATAGGAGTATAGAGGAGGTAGTTTCAGCGATTCACGAGAAAATTAAAACTCATCAAAATCTGTCATAAAATCATCTAAATCCCTACGGTCTCTCTTGGTAGGTCTACCTTCGCCCTTAGAGCGGTAATAATTTTGAGAAGATCTTCTAAGTTCTAATAAATCTTTTTGTTCCTTGTCGGTTCTGTCTTTGATGTAGAGAGAAACCAACTTAGCGCCCATTCTGCTTTTGGGCATTTGTAGCACTTCAAAAGTGTAGATAATTTGGTCTTTTCTAACTTTAACCAAGTCGCCCACCAAGACTTCTTTCGCAGGTTTTGCTAATTCATCATTTACCCAAACTCGATTTTTCTTCACCTCGTCGGTGGCGATGCTTCGGGTTTTGAAATAACGGACGTACCACAAAAATTTATCAATTCTCATGGCGTAAATTTAAGAAAATAAGAGAACTAATCGAATTTATAAGCTTTAAGATTTATTCAATAAACATTGAATTAACACGTTAATATTAGATAAATTAAGCTTTCCTAGAAGGATGTTTAAAGTTTATTTAAAAAATAAAGCAACCCAAGCAGCACTTAGTCGTCTGTATTAAATAAGATTCTTTGTATCTTGCACACCTTAAATTTAAAACAAATATGAAATTACAATATTTAGCTGTTCTATTACTTACAATTTTTGTTTCGGTATCTTCTTGTAAAAGTGATGATGATGGGGTCAATTTATTGCCTCAGGAACAACAAAATAGTATAGATGATCAAGCGATTGTTAAATTCTTAAATGACCATTATTTTAATAGTGTTGGAAAGGTTACTAGGTTTCGTGATGATTCTCCAAACGACGACGAAGAAACTCCATTAGCTGAGTTAGCACAAATGGACCCGTCTGGTTATTGGTTTGTTAAAAGACCTGGTGTTGAGGCTAACGGAAGAGCGATTACCAATCCGGCGAATGACAGTATTTTAATTCAATATGAATTGGCTGCATTTCAAGGTAAAAGCCTAAACGATTCTATTTACTATACTTTGCCTAGCAATATTTCTACAACCATTAATACCACAGGTTTTCCTATTTGGGACCCTTCTTTTTATTACAAAGACATTTCAAATTTAGACAATGCTCAGAAAAAGTGGTATGAAATGGAAGGAATTCAAGATGGTTTAAAACATTTTAATTCTAAGGATAAAGCAGTGGATGCTCTTCCTGCAGTTGATTTCCAAGGAATCATTATTGTTCCATCGCGTTTAGCTTTTGGGCGAGACTATAACACCTTAAATCTAGGTCCAGATAACTCTATGTATCTTAACTTTGAGTTATATAAAGTGATTGACAGAGATTAATTTAAAGATAAAATTAGCTAAAGAAAGCCGTTGGAAACAGCGGCTTTTTTTAATGCCATAAATTGACGAATAATGTTCTAACTTTGCATTTATGAATTTTGAAGAAACAATTATAGCACCTGCATCCGGCAACAGTTCAGCTGCCATTGCACTCATCAGAATTTCGGGAAGTCAAGCCATTGAAACTACAGAGGCTCTTTTCAAAACACGAAAGAAATTATCGGCATCTGCCTCGCACACCCTGCACTTTGGTAAAATCATGGACGGCGAAGAAATTGTAGATGAGGTGTTGGTTTCCTTGTTCAAAAATCCACATTCCTATACAGGAGAAGATGTGGTAGAAATCTCATGTCATGGCTCGGTGTACATTCAACAAAGAATTATAGACCTTTTTATTTCTAAAGGCTTAAGGATGGCTAATCCAGGAGAGTTTACCATGCGTGCTTTCAAAAATGGTAAATTAGACTTGGCACAGGCTGAAGCTGTAGGTGACTTGATTGCATCTGACTCTAAAGCATCTCATAAGATTGCGATGAACCAAATGAGAGGTGGAATTTCTAATGATTTACAGGCTTTGCGCAAGGAGTTGATTCACTTTGCCGCGATGATAGAGCTGGAGTTAGACTTTTCTGGGGAAGATGTAGAGTTTGCGGATCGAACGGGGCTAATGAATTTATTGAGTAAATTAAAACAACACATTCAGCCACTTATTGATTCCTTTGCTTATGGAAACGCTATAAAACAAGGGGTTCCGGTTGCTATTTTGGGTAAACCCAATGCCGGTAAATCATCTTTGTTAAATGCTTTATTAAAAGAAGATAGAGCCATTGTTTCTGATATTGCTGGTACGACTCGAGACACCATAGAGGATGTGATTATATTAAACGGTATCAAGTTTAGATTGATAGATACCGCTGGACTTAGAGAGACTACCGATACCATTGAAGCTATGGGCGTTAAGCGTTCTATTCAAAATGCGCTAAAGTCTAAAATGGTTTTATTCTTATACGATCGACAAGACACGACAGAAGAGGAGATTATAGAAATGCTGAAGCCTTTGTTTGACAAAGAACTTGATTTATTTTTAATTGAAAACAAAATCGATAAACATCCTCACAAGGAGGAATTCTTAAGTCGAGATGTGATTGCGATGTTGAAACAACATTTTGAAGCAGTAAACGAACAAGCTATTTCAGCTCATCAAGCCGAAAGTGTGCATGAGTTAGCTGAAAATTTAGCAGAATTTGTAAAATCATGGCATCAAGATGATCAAATGGTAATTACTCAAACCAGACATTTACATGCGCTAAAGAGTACGCTAGACTCCATTCATGATATTGAAAATGCTATGGAAATGAATATTCCTAGTGATTTAGTAGCTCAAGATATACGTTTGGCTATTCAACACCTAGGAAGCATTACAGGAGAGATAGATGTAGATAAAGATATATTAGAAACCATATTTGGTTCTTTCTGTATTGGAAAGTAAATAAGGATAACAACAGATAATAATAAAAAGCCTAACAGTTGCTTGACGTAGCGATTGTTAGGTTTTTTTGTTTCCAATTAGTGTATTGCAACCTTATAATAAGCTGAAAAGTAAAGTATTTCGCAGCATATTGGTAGGGATTTATAAAGAAAAATAGAATTATCTAAAGGATTGATTATCAGATTAATCAATTGGTTTGAAAAAAAGCTCTTGAACTTCTTGAAAAAAGCTCTTGTACTTTTTATAAAAAGCTTTTGAGCTTTTTTAGAAAACCTCTTGAGCTTTTTTGTTGAAGATGCGTATAAATCGTTTTAATCATCTAGATCTTTTTCGTAAATCATTTGATGAAAAATTAATCATATGCATATCCTCGAAAGAATTGTGCTTAAGTTGAGGTTAGACTAAGAGGTAAAAACCAGTGGAAACCAAAAGAAATAAATCATTAGAAAAGTATTTACTATTCATTTTAGAAGAAGTAGGTCGTTTAACAGATATTAAAAATTAGGATATTGGGCTTATGGATAGTAGCCATTTAGCAACCAAAAGTCAATTGGAAAGCTTATTTGAATATACTATATTTGATGGAGTGAAAAAATAATGGATATGTCGCACAAGGTGAATATAACAGCCATAATTCCATTAAAACTTCGTTTATAACTATGTTGTAAGCAATTAAAACAGAACGAAAATGAAAAACTTATTTACCTTTTACATTTTGATTTTGGCACCACTCGGAATTCTATTCTGGCTGAATAAATCTGACTTGATTAACGGAACTTTATTCGTTGGACTAATAATTTTTTACGCATTAATTTACCGAACTTATACTGACGGAAAAAGACTTGCGGATAAAAATATCATTGCGAAAAAAGATATTTGGAAAATGATAATTCCTGGAAATCGACTTGAGCATTTTAAAGAATTATATCTGAAATAAAATTGACTGAACTGAATAAAAAAATTGAACGTAAATTCGAGCGGAATAAAAACTGCTTACAACACCGTGTATAATTAATTGCTTTTTTCAGCTTACTTACGAACATTCCTGCGGAATTTTCACGGGTTCGTAAAAGTTTGCTAAATTATGTGCTTAAACTCGCAACTAACCATACACAAACACATTAGCAAACATAAGAGAACAGAAATATGAAAAACCCAATCTTCATAATTTTTATAGTTATTCTATCGTTTTCTTGCTCGAATTATGACAAAGAAAAATGGTCGATTCATAATGGAAAAGGGATTGAAAATGGGAGTTTTGATTTATTGAAATTTAAAACCGACTCAATTGGATATTTAGGTGGTGGAATAAGTTATACCGAATTTGATGATAATGGAAAATTAATTTCTAATTCTGATTCAACTGCTTTATATAAAACCAATAATGGAGGGAAAAATTGGAAAAAAATTAATTTAAACCAAGAAGGCGAAATTCGAGATATTAAATTCTTTGGAGATAAATCTTATGCTTTAAATCAATCATTATATACGAATAGTAAAATCGTAGTTTCCGAAAAAGAAGATAATGAATGGAAACAAATCGTAGAGTTTGAGGAAGGCGATTATGTGAGGGATTACGAATATTTAGATTCCAATGGACTATTTGTAGTTATAAGCAATAACTCTAAAGTATCTTTATTAAAGGTTACGAATAGAATAGATACAATAAAAACATATTCTTCTCAGAATTATAAAGTTCAAGTCAAAGACGGAAAAATGTATATGATATATAATTCAGGCGGAGCATATTCAGATGGTGTAATCTTATATGATTATTTATTGAATAAAGAAACTACAATACCATTTGATAAAAATTATTGGATTTACTCGACATTTATTAATGAGAAAAATGAATTTTTCATTGCTGTTAGTGATAAGGAAAATGAAACAAGTAAAATCTTCAAAATGTCTAATAAAAATTTAACAGAAATAAGTCTTAATCAATATCAAAAATATTCTTTAGGACAAATTTTTGTAAGAGATAGCTTAATCTTCATAGATTCCAATAAGCCTGAGAATGTTGGTCCCATTGGTGTAACTCACGAATTACTTTACTCAACAAATGGAGGTGTTGACTGGGAAATTGAAAACTATCCTTTTTCTCTTATTGTCAAGCCTGCTTTTCTTAAAAAGAATGGCAAATACATTGCTTATCAAGGAATGAAAAAGTTTCAAGAAATAAATACGTTTGCTAACAATGTGTATAAGTAATAGCGGTTTAAGTGATAAAACGAAAGATTAAACATAAAACAAAGGTCAGTGCTAAAATTAATGAGTAAAAACCCGCTACTACTCATACACGAGACCGTTGTGCTTAATTAGAAAAATGAAAGAATCAATAATAGAAAAGCAAATTGGAATTCTAAGAACCATTTTAGGTGATTTAGCAGAAAATAACAAAAATGGAGATGATGATTTTATTGAATTTACCAATAAATATTTTTGTTTTGATACAAATTTTGGTTGGAATATTTTGATGAACGCTTTCTATGTTTTTGAGGATACTGAACTTGCTAAAAGTGATTTCGAAAAATTCGGCTTACAAGGACCTTCTAGACACAAAAATACTGGAGAAAAATACTTGCGCTTATATGGAGTTTTAAACTCTTTTTATCAACAAAATTTAGCTCTTATTAATTTAGTTAAGTTATTTCATTTATCACCCGAGAAAGAAATAATAAATCAATTAAAAGATTTAGATTGCATAAAACTTAGAAATAAAATTGCTGCGCATTCAACGAATTATTCAACAGACGTAAATAATAAAGAGTTTGATGTTTATGAAATATCAAGACCTGAATTGCAACGAGGGAAAATACGATTATTAAAAAATCAAGACATTTTTGAAACATATTTATTAGATGAATTAATAGAAGATTTTAATAAAAAAGTTCAAGAAATACTAAGTGAAATCTTAAAGAAATTCATAAAGAAAAAGTTTAATAATCAAGGAAAGCATTTTGAGGAATTTATAAAACTTGAGAAGCTACGAAATGGAGCTATCGAATTTGGAAATACTATAATTGAATTTAAAAATAACTAAGCACAACAATGGCTATAAGTAATTGCTTGTTCTCGCCTACTTCTGAAAATCCTCGCGGATTTTCCATCGGAGTTTTGTACTTTTAATGGTTCGTGACGAGCCACGCAACGGCTCATACACGAGAAACGTTGTAGCCAATTTGAGAAAATGAAAAAACGATTAATCATATTTTTACTTTTGATAATATCAATTTCATCTTTTGCTCAAGAAGTTGAAATCGGAACGATATTCACTATTGAATTTAAGAGTATTGAACAGAACTTGAATTTTAAAATAGTTTCCCAGAAACCTTTTAATGGAATTATTGACGATTCAAAAATTGATTCAATAATTAAAACCAAACCAAAGGATAATCAAATAGTTGGTGTTTTTGCTAATGGGAAATTTGGGAATAACATTAATTCTATGCTTGTTTTGATAAGTGGATTGACGGACTATATTGATTACGATTTACTAATCAAACTGCCGAGAAAAAGAAAACTTCAAAAAACATCAACTTCAACCCTTTTTAAGGGTGTAAAATCAATAGAATATTGGTCATATCAAATTGATAAAATCGAATTTGTAAAGTTCAAAACCATTCCAAAAGAAAATTTTGAACAATTTCATTTTGAGACAAAAATAGACTCAACTTGTATAAAGAATGCAGATAAAAATATTGAGTTTGGAGAACAAGAGTTTAAAACTCATCTTGAATTGACTGTTTCAGAATTTGAAAATAACAAAGATATTGAGATTGGAAAAATGTTGAAATATGAGAATACGATTAATTCAATAGATGTTTCACTTGGACACTTTTGGTCACTCGGAGAAGGTATTTACCCAAATGAGAAAGGATTCAAATTTGGAAACCCGATTAGTTATCGACGCTATGAATGTCCCTATTTTGACGGGAAAACAAATTATTTCTTCACAAAAGACGATAAAAACATTAAAGTTGTTTCATTCAATTGGGAAACGTTCCAAGAATCTAATTTTGGAATTAGTCCAAAAATAAAAACAGATTTAAATGAAAAATTTAATTCTAAATATGCCTTTATTGTTAAAGCTGTAAGCGAATTATTAGGTAATCCACTAGACATAGAACAAGAGGAAGACTCTGGTAGAATTGATACTAAATGGAAATCAACAAACGGAATTAATGCTTACCTATTTAAGTTTAAGACTTATAACGAAATTAGATTATACATTTATAAAGAATAAAAAAACTGGCTACAACAATGGCTATAAGTAATTGCTTGTTCACGCCTACTTACGAAAATCCGTGAGAATTTTCTGCTTGGAGTGAGATTGTAAAGCCTGAGACTACTCAACCTTACCACCTTATTTAAAACACAAATTCCAAAGATGTAAAAGCTTCATACGGACCTATTTCATTTTAAAAATAGACGTCCTTTTCTATCCCATCATCTTTCCACCCAAATTGGACTATTTTGGACTTTTTAATGATGCTTGGTCTGCTTATATTTAGCCACGTTTATCTTCTATGTATAGTTAGGTCTTAAGTTGATGGGATATCCATTGCTAATAAGGTCTTTAAGAGCCTATAGAAGAGGATAAACTATCTTAAAATTTCAATTAAAATTTGGATGATTTAATGCGTAATGCGGTATTAGAACTAGTGAGATCTTCTGATGTCGTAGTGCTTACGCAGTCTATTATCCCATATATTTTAAGGCTTGGGTAGGGGGAATGCTTGCCAAAGTTTGCCGAAGAGATTTTTAAGAATTACATTTAAAACCCAAAACATTAAAACATGATTACTGGAGAAACTAAAAGTAAAATAGATAGAATATGGAACGACTTCTGGACTGGAGGTATTTCTAATCCATTAACTGTCGTAGAGCAGTTTACCTATCTTATCTTCATAAAACAATTAGACGACAAACAGATTCTAATGGAAAAAAAGGCCAACCTATTGGGTGTGCCGATTGAGAAGCCTATTTATACCGAAGAGCAAAGTCCATTGCGATGGTCTAACTTTAAAAATAAGGATCCAGAAACCATGTTTGATTTGTTTACCAAGCAACAGCGTGAACTGAATGACATTACAGCTTTTGATTTTATGAAAACCATCGGAGCTGAAGGTGGTGAGTTTGCTAGGTTTATGAAGGGGGCTATTTTTATGATTCAATCGCCTAAGTTGTTAGATAAAGTGGTGCAACAGATAGATGAGCTACCTCTAGACAACAGAGATACCAAAGGTGATTTATATGAATACATGCTTTCTAAGATTGCCGAAGCAGGTACCAACGGACAGTTCCGTACGCCGCGCCATATCATCAATATGATGGTAGAAATGACGCAGCCTAAAAAAGATGATATCATTTGCGACCCAGCATGTGGTACAGCAGGGTTTCTAGTTTCTGCGGGTGAGTATATTTATCATAACCACAAGGATTGGTTTAATGACAAAACATTTAGAGAGCACTTTAACGATAAGATGTTTAACGGTATCGAATTCGATCCTTCTATGTTGCGTATTGCAGCTATGAACTTGCAATTGCACGGTATCGAAACGCCTGTGCTTATTGGTAAAGATGCCTTGAGCGAGGCCAATGCTGGCATTGAAAACGAATACACCCTAATTCTAGCCAATCCACCTTTTAAAGGAAGTTTGGACTATGATGAAGTAGAGAGTAGTTTGTTGCAGACCACCAAAACCAAGAAAACAGAATTACTGTTTTTGAGTTTAATGTTGCGTACCCTAAAGGTAGGAGGACGAGCTGCTGTAATTGTACCCGATGGTGTTTTGTTTGGTAGTTCTAGAGCCCACAAGAGCATTAGAGAAGAATTGGTGAACAACCAAAAACTAGAAGCCGTTATTTCTATGCCTTCTGGTGTGTTTAAACCTTATGCTGGAGTTAGTACGGCCATTTTATTCTTTACCAAAACCAATTCTGGCGGAACAGATAAGGTTTGGTTTTATGATATGCAGGCCGATGGGTATAGTTTAGATGATAAGCGTTCTGAGATTAAAGAGAATGATATACCTGACATCATAGAACGTTTTAAAAATTTAGAAGCCGAAGCCGATAGAGAACGCACCGATCAGAGTTTTATGGTGCCTCTGGAGGAGATTAAAGAAAACGATTGGGATTTATCTATCAACCGTTATAAAGAGATTGTCTATGAGGAGATTGAGTATGAAGATCCAAAAGTGATTATTGGTGCAATAAAGGAGATTGACAAATCAAGAAAAGAAGCATTAATTAATTTGGGAAATATAATTAACAAATGAAGATAGTTGCGTTAGGAGATTATATAAAGCAAGTTAGAGGTGTTTCATATAAATCAGGAGATAGTATAAAAGAGCCTAAAACCGGGTATTTACCTGTGTTAAGATCAAATAATATAGAGGAATCAAATATTAATTTTGATGACTTAGTTTATGTTCCAGAAAAATTAATTAAAGAAAATCAACTTTTAAGAAAAGGAGATATTCTTTTAACTGCATCTACAGGTAGTATAAAAGTTATTGGTAAAAATGGTTATATAGAGGAGGATTACAATGGTTCTTTTGGGGCCTTTTGTAAGGTTGTAAGACCACTAAAATCAATTGATTCTAGATATTTGAAACATTATTTTCAATCAAAAAATTATAGAAGATATATTAAGAATATAGTTAATGGTGCTAATATAAATAATATTAAAAATGGTCATATAGATGAACTCAAAATCCCTCTTCCCCCATTAGAAACCCAAAAGAAAATAGCGGCCATTCTAGATGAAGCCGATAAACTGCGCCAACTAGATCAACAACTCATCGAAAAATATGACGAGCTAACACAAAGCCTGTTTTTGGATATGTTTGGGGATCCTGTAATGAATCCAAAGGGATGGGATGAGATTAATATTGAGAAAATATCAATAATAGTAACTAAAGGTTCATCACCTAAATGGCAAGGATTTGATTATATAGATTCTGGTGTTAGATTTATAACTAGTGAAAATGTAAGATTAGGTTTTCTTGATTGTGATAAAGATAAATTTGTCAGTGAAGAATTTCATGATAAATTAGAACGTTCGAAGCTTAAAGAAAATGATTTATTGGTGAACTTAGTAGGGGCAAGTATTGGAAGAGGTGCTTTGATGGAGAGAAAGTATTTACCAGCAAATATAAATCAAGCAGTAGCTAAAATCGAACTTAATATTGAGAAAATAAATCCAGCTTTTGTTTTAAATCAAATAATTACTCCTCAAATTCAAGAAAGATTAATTGGAAATAAAGTAGAGGGAGCTCGAGCTAATATAAGTTTGAAAAACGTTAGAGAATTAAAAATACTTTATCCCCCAATTGAAATTCAAAATCAATTCGCAGAACGTGTTGAAGCTATAGAAGCCCAGAAAGCTTTAGCTCAACAAAGCTTAGAAAAAAGCGAAGAATTGTTCAATAGCTTGTTACAAAAGGCTTTTAAAGGAGAACTGGTATGAGTTTGCTAAGGTTAATTTTTGTTTGCTTCCTATTCATCTGTATACCGGCTTGTAAAGAGTCTTCAGCTAGTTCTTATAGCGATTTTGATGATGAAGAAAGCTATACTTATGAAGAGGAAGAAGAAGCCTATCCAGA
>NZ_JANAIE010000012.1 GCF_029664245.1 Profundicola chukchiensis
CATTTAAAATTTTACAACGGAGAGTTTGATCCTGGCTCAGGATGAACGCTAGCGGGAGGCTTAACACATGCAAGCCGAGGGAGAAGTTGTCTTCGGATAACGGACACCGGCGGACGGGTGAGTAACATGTATGCAACTTGCCCCTATCAGCGAGATAACCCGGGGAAACTCGGACTAATATCGCATAACAAACGGAATAGCATTATTTTGTTTTAAAAGATTTATCGGATAGGGATAGGCATGCGTAGGATTAGTTAGTTGGTGAGGTAACGGCTCACCAAGACGATGATCCTTAGGGGGCCTGAGAGGGTGATCCCCCACACTGGTACTGAGACACGGACCAGACTCCTACGGGAGGCAGCAGTGAGGAATATTGGACAATGGGTGAGAGCCTGATCCAGCCATCCCGCGTGCAGGAAGACGGCCCTATGGGTTGTAAACTGCTTTTATACAGGAATAAACCTACTCACGTGTGAGTAGTTGAAGGTACTGTAGGAATAAGCATCGGCTAACTCCGTGCCAGCAGCCGCGGTAATACGGAGGATGCAAGCGTTATCCGGATTTATTGGGTTTAAAGGGTCCGTAGGCGGGCTAATAAGTCAGTGGTGAAATCAAGCAGCTTAACTGTTTAACTGCCATTGATACTGTTAGTCTTGAGTGAATTTGAAGTTGCCGGAATATGTAGTGTAGCGGTGAAATGCATAGATATTACATAGAACACCTATTGCGAAGGCAGGTAACTAAGATTTAACTGACGCTGATGGACGAAAGCGTGGGGAGCGAACAGGATTAGATACCCTGGTAGTCCACGCCGTAAACGATGATTACTCGTTTTTGGTATTTAATATCAGAGACCAAGCGAAAGTGATAAGTAATCCACCTGGGGAGTACGTTCGCAAGAATGAAACTCAAAGGAATTGACGGGGGCCCGCACAAGCGGTGGAGCATGTGGTTTAATTCGATGATACGCGAGGAACCTTACCAAGGCTTAAATGCATAATGACAGATCCAGAAATGGATTTTTCTTCGGACAGAATGCAAGGTGCTGCATGGCTGTCGTCAGCTC
This sequence comes from Profundicola chukchiensis, assembly GCF_029664245.1. Taxonomy (GTDB): domain Bacteria; phylum Bacteroidota; class Bacteroidia; order Flavobacteriales; family Weeksellaceae; genus Profundicola; species Profundicola chukchiensis. The sequence goes on from NZ_JANAIE010000012.1 coordinate 1,067, forward strand.
GTGCCGTGAGGTGTTAGGTTAAGTCCTGCAACGAGCGCAACCCCTATCATTAGTTGCCAGCGTTTAAAGACGGGGACTCTAATGAGACTGCCGGTGCAAACCGCGAGGAAGGTGGGGACGACGTCAAGTCATCACGGCCCTTACGTCTTGGGCTACACACGTGCTACAATGGTTGGTACAGAGGGCAGCTACACAGCGATGTGATGCGAATCTCAAAAACCAATCTCAGTTCGGATTGGAGTCTGCAACTCGACTCTATGAAGCTGGAATCGCTAGTAATCGCAAATCAGCAATGTTGCGGTGAATACGTTCCCGGGCCTTGTACACACCGCCCGTCAAGCCATGGAAGCTGGGGGTACCTGAAGTTGGTGACCGTAAAAGGAGCTACCTAGGGTAAAACTGGTAACTGGGGCTAAGTCGTAACAAGGTAGCCGTACCGGAAGGTGCGGCTGGAACATCTCTTTTATAGAGCTAAAAGAAATTTTAATTCCGTTGACCTCTTGTTAGACTTAAGCAATCGAGTGTTTAATGTTCTTCTTATTTATTTTTTTTTACATATAATATAGTAATATAAGAGCCTAGAAAATACAAGGAGTCTCGTAGCTCAGCTGGTTAGAGCGCTACACTGATAATGTAGAGGTCGGCAGTTCGAGTCTGCCCGAGACTACAAAAGTAAAGATCGGGTAATATATTATTTGGAAAACTAGAAGTTGAGTAGGTAGTTAAAAGTCTAACTACTAGCTACTATATACTAACTACTAGTATATGGGGGATTAGCTCAGCTGGCTAGAGCGCCTGCCTTGCACGCAGGAGGTCATCGGTTCGACTCCGATATTCTCCACTACGTTAAGTATATTTACTAAAATCATATCTGGATAGATAGGTGAGGATATACAAGACAGAAGAAGTTCATTGACATACTGAAGTAGAAATACAAAGAAACAATAACGAGGTTTAATACAGTAAGATGTATTAAACATTGACATTAGAGAAAGATAGAAATATTATAATTAAAAGTTATTTAATTAGAGATAATTAAAGGCAAATACAAATAACCGAGCGCGAGAGCGTGGCGGCAAGAAATCGTTAAGGGCGTATGGCGGATGCCTAGGCTTCGAGAGGCGACGAAGGACGTGGTAAGCTGCGAAAAGCTACGGGGATTAGCACACATGAATTGATCCGTAGATATCCGAATGGGGCAACCCACTATACTGAAGGTATAGTACCAGAGATGGGGCAAACCCGGTGAACTGAAACATCTAAGTAGCCGGAGGAAAAGAAATCAACCGAGATTCCCAGAGTAGTGGCGAGCGAAATGGGACCAGCCGAGCATATATAATTATTAGAATTACCTGGAAAGGTAAACCGAAGAAGGTGATAGTCCTGTATAAGAAAAGCATATATGACGTATTAAGTAGGGCGGGACACGAGAAATCCTGTTTGAAGATAGGGGGACCATCCTCTAAGGCTAAATACTCCTCGAAGACCGATAGTGAACTAGTACTGTGAAGGAAAGGTGAAAAGCACTTTGAATAAAAGGGTGAAAGAGAACCTGAAACCGTACGCCTACAAGCGGTCGGAGCATCGTAAGATGTGACGGCGTGCCTTTTGCATAATGAGCCTACGAGTTACTGTTACTGGCAAGGATAAGATATTAAGTATTGGATCCGCAGCGAAAGCGAGTCTTAATAGGGCGAACAGTCAGTAGGAGTAGACGCGAAACCTTGTGATCTACCCATGGGCAGGTTGAAGCTGTGGTAACACACCGTGGAGGACCGAACCCGTTGACGTTGAAAAGTCTTGGGATGACCTGTGGGTAGGGGTGAAAGGCCAATCAAACTGGGAAATAGCTCGTACTCCCCGAAATGTATTTAGGTACAGCGTATAATTAGTCTTATAGAGGTAGAGCTACTGATAGGATGCGGGGGCTTCACCGCCTACCAATTCCTGACAAACTCCGAATGCTATAAGATGATGTTATGCAGTGAGGGCTTGGGTGCTAAGGTCCAAGTCCGAGAGGGAAAGAACCCAGAATATCAGCTAAGGTCCCTAAATATATGTTAAGTTGAAAAAACGCGGTTAGATTGCATTGACAGCTAGGATGTTGGCTTGGAAGCAGCCATTCATTTAAAGAGTGCGTAACAGCTCACTAGTCGAGCGATCTAGCATGGATAATGATCGGGCATAAACATATTACCGAAGCTATATCATCCACCTTTGAGGTGTGATGGGTAGGGGAGCATTCTATAGGCGCTGAAGGTGTACTGCGAGGTATGCTGGAGCGTATAGAAAAGAAAATGTAGGCATAAGTAACGATAATGCGGATGAGAAATCCGCACGCCGCAAGACTAAGGTTTCCTCAGCTATGCTAATCAGCTGAGGGTTAGTCGGGACCTAACGCGAACCCGAAAGGGGTAGTGGATGGACAACAGGTTAATATTCCTGTACCTGCTCACAACGAAAGTGACGGTTCTCCCAGATGTTTACGTACTGACGGAAATGTACGTTGAGCCTAGGCTACGGCCGAAGCGAAAACAAGTAAGAGGATCCAAGAAATAGCGAGTGAAGCAGCCCGTACCGCAAACCGACACAGGTAGTCGAGGAGAGTATCCTCAGGCGCTCGAGTGATTCATGGCTAAGGAACTAGGCAAAATGGTCTCGTAACTTCGGGAGAAGAGACGCCACCCTCCGGGGTGGCCTCAGTAAATAGGCCCAGGCGACTGTTTATCAAAAACACAGAGCTTTGCTAAATCGAAAGATGATGTATAAGGCTTGACACCTGCCCGGTGCTGGAAGGTTAAGGAAGGATGTTAGCTTCGGCGAAGCATTTAACTGAAGCCCCAGTAAACGGCGGCCGTAACTATAACGGTCCTAAGGTAGCGAAATTCCTTGTCGGGTAAGTTCCGACCTGCACGAATGGTGTAACGATCTGGGCACTGTCTCAGCCATGAGCTCGGTGAAATTGTAGTATCGGTGAAGATGCCGGTTAATCGCAATGGGACGAAAAGACCCTGTGAACCTTTACTATAGCTTCGTATTGACTTCGGGTAAACAATGTGTAGGATAGGTGGGAGACTACGAAGCGGGCGCGCCAGCGTTCGTGGAGTCGTCCTTGAAATACCACCCTTTGTTTATCTGGAGCCTAACCTCTTGATTGAGGGACATTGCGTGGTGGGTAGTTTGACTGGGGTGGTCGCCTCCGAAAGGGTAACGGAGGCTTTCAAAGGTACCCTCAGCACGCTTGGTAACCGTGCGTAGAGTGTAATGGCATAAGGGTGCTTGACTGAGAGACCTACAAGTCGATCAGGTGCGAAAGCAGGACATAGTGATCCGGTGGTTCCGTATGGAAGGGCCATCGCTCATAGGATAAAAGGTACTCCGGGGATAACAGGCTAGTCTCCCCCAAGAGCTCACATCGACGGGGAGGTTCGGCACCTCGATGTCGGCTCGTCACATCCTGGGGCTGGAGAAGGTCCCAAGGGTTGGGCTGTTCGCCCATTAAAGTGGCACGCGAGCTGGGTTCAGAACGTCGTGAGACAGTTCGGTCTCTATCTATTGCGATCGTTAGAAGTTTGAGTGGGCTTGACTCTAGTACGAGAGGACCGAGTTGAACGAACCGCTAGTGTATCTGTTGTGGCGCCAGCTGCATCGCAGAGTAGCTACGTTCGGTTAAGATAAGCACTGAAAGCATATAAGTGCGAAACTTGCCACAAGATGAGACTTCTTTTAAGGGCCGTGGGAGACGACCACGTTGATAGGCTACAGATGTAAAGGCAGCAATGTCAAAGTCGAGTAGTACTAATTACCCGTAGATTTATGCATGTCACCTCTCGCAGAGAAGGTTACTTGTATTTGTTTTTAACTATCAATATCATTTAACGATGAGTTGATACTTTGTA
>NZ_JANAIE010000013.1 GCF_029664245.1 Profundicola chukchiensis
TGTATCGAAGCCTTAGACAAGAGAAGTGCAAAGGTTGTCGTGCTCCCTTTCTGTCTACATTTCAATACATTTTTCTCTATCGAGAAAAACTCCTCCATGTGACAGAAAACTCTAAACTCTAAACCCTACACTAAATAAACCCAATGCGTCACTCTGAACTTGATTCAGAGTCTTCTGCTAACGTGGTTTAAGGGGTAGTTTAATATTGTTTAAATGGTTTAAAGGTTGTTTAAGATTCATCCTAGACTGCAAACCCAAGGCGTCACTCTGAACTTGATTCAGAGTCTTTTAATAAAGTAGTTTAAAATTGCTTAAAATTGGTTAATTAGTTTAAAGTTTAATTGATATAAATCCTCTTGTCAGGCTGAGTGATTTTGCGCAGCAAAATTGTATCGAAGCCTTAGACAAGAGGTGAAATGATGAATTTTGAATTCTAAATTTTGAATTTATCTGCACGTACAGAACTGAGAACCGTGAACCCTACACCCTAAACTCTAAACTCTAAACTAAATAAACCCAAGACGTCACTCTGAACTTGATTCAGAGTCTTATAATAAAGTACAACAAAGGTAGTTTACTGGGTTTAAAGTTTAATCAACGTAAATCCTCTTGTCAGGCTGAGTGATTTTGCGCAACAAAATTGTATCGAAGCCTTAGACAAGAGAAGCGCGAAGGTTGTCATACTATCTTTCTGTCGACATTTCGATATATTTTTATTTAAAGAGAAATCCTCCTCCATGCGACAGAAAACTCTAAACCTTAAACTAACAACAAGAACCCCTCAGTCCTACGGACAGCTCCCCTTAAAAGTGGAGCAGCTAGGTAGCGCCTAACCTTAAAGTTAAAAAACAAAAACATTCTTCGATTAAACATACTAGATTCCGGGTCAAGCCCGGAATGACACACGTCTTGATATTTCGTTAAATTAAATCCGAAGCGTCACTCTGAACTCGATTCAGAGTCTTCTATTAACGTGGTTTAAAGGGTAGTTTAAAATTAGTTAATAAGTTTAAAGCTTAATTGACGTAAATCCTCTTGTCAGGCTGAGTGAATTTGTGCAACAAAATTGTATCGAAGCCTTGGACAAGAGAAGAGCGAAGGCTGTCATGCTCGCTTTCTGTCGACATTTCGATACATTTTTCTCAAAGAAGAAAAACACTCAATGTGACAGAAAACCCTAAACCCTACACTCTACACCATAAACTAACAACAAGAACCCCTCAGTCCTGCGGACAGCTCCCCTTAAAAGTGGAGCAACCAGGTAGCGCCTAACCTTAAAGTTAAAAAAAACCTTTGAGTAACAATACTAGATTCCGGGTCAAGCCCGGAATGACGTGCCCCTGGGCACCCCGAGTAGTACAAACCCAAGGCGTCACTCTGAACTTGAGGCAAAGTCTCTCTTGTCAGGCTGAGTGATT
>NZ_JANAIE010000014.1 GCF_029664245.1 Profundicola chukchiensis
TATAGAACTTTTATTTCTTCCCAAACAAAAGTTTTATTGATTTATTTTTAAAGTATTTTGCTAGTTTCTTAGTATCAATATTTTACGCAGCAATTATTTTACAAACTATAGTTCAACCTAAAACAGCTTAATATCAAAATAATATTATGTAAATGCTTACAAATATTGAATATAACACTTATTATTAAACATTTAACTCAATTTTCTTTAAAGAATCAGAAAATTTATCCTTTTTAAGCTTCTTTATATAAATCTAGCTTAGCAATATTAATAATTGCCCTTCTAAAAAGAATATTACTAGACAAATTTTTGAATATGTAATCAAAAGCACGCCTGGGGAAACAGTTTTATTGAATTAAAATAGATCAACTTAATAAAAGACTAAGTTGATTAATTGGTATTCTACTTATACTAGATCGGAATTAGAGCTTATAAATATTACAAACAAAACTTGAGAGATGATTTTTTTAGAGGCAAAGAGCAAAAAACTTCAAATAAGTATGAAACTCTGTTCTCAATATAAATATTAGATTGAATTAAATACTAAGAAAAAACTTGTTATTAAACCTGAATGACTTAATAATTTGAAAGCGTATAGTGGATATTTAAGAAATTATTCTAATTAGATCCTTTAATTCATTCCAGAATTGACCAGAACATAAGATGGAGTATAAATTTCCGGTACAAACATTCATTTCTGGACTAATTATTTGTTAGAAATTTATAGTGTAGAATAATTAGTGTAAAGTTGAGAGTTTATGGTGTAGAGTTAATTGGTTTCGGGTATATAGTATTAAGTGTAGAATTTTACAGTATATATTTGGAAGAAATTCCATAAGATTTATACAACAGAAGTACTAAATACATTTTATGATAAACCTCTTTACTAGTAATTCAGATCCGTGAAAAGCGAACTGTGAACACAGAACTGAGACACCTACTGTCTACTAAATACCAAGTACTGAGAAAAGGGTATAAAAAAAGCCTCATACATTACTGTATGAGGC
>NZ_JANAIE010000015.1 GCF_029664245.1 Profundicola chukchiensis
CATTGTGTATAAATTATGCCTTTGTGCAAAATAAATTTGGATTTTATGATTTTTTGTTTTTTAACTCGTTTTGAAATTTACTAAATCGCAGTATATGAGGTTTTAAGTTGGTGATTTAAAAGTAGTTTAATTGTTTTAAGATTCATCCTTGAATGAAAACTCGGAGCGTCATTCCGCACTTGATGCGGAATCTTTTGATCAAGTGGTTTAAAGGCTTGTTTAAAATTGTTTAAAGGTAGTTTAAGGTTCATCCTGGAGTGCAAACCCGAAATGTCACTCTGAACTTGATTCAGAGTCTTTTGTTCAAGAAGTTTAAAAGTAGTTTAACTGGTTTAAAGTTTAACTGACGTTAATCCTCTTGTCAGGCTGAGTGATTTTGCAAAGCAAAATTGTATCGAAGCCTAGGACAAGAGAAGCATAAAGGACGTCAAGCGCTCTTTCTGTTGACATTTCGATAGAAATTTTTCTTAGGAAAAATTCACTCAATGTGACAGAAAGCATAGTAGATGCTGAATCAAGTTCAGCATGACATGCGTCTTGGTATTTCGTTAAATTAGACCCGGAGCGTCATTCCGCACTTGATGCGGAATCTTTTGATCAAGTGGTTTAAAGGCTTGTTTAAAATTGTTTAAAGGTGGATTAAGGTTCATCCTGGAGTGCAAACCCGAAGTGTCACTCTGAACTTGATTCAGAGTCTTTTGTTCAAGTAGTTTAAAAGTAGTTTAACTGACGTTAATCCTCTTGTCAGGCTGAGTGATTTTGCAAAGCAAAATTGTATCGAAGCCTAGG
>NZ_JANAIE010000016.1 GCF_029664245.1 Profundicola chukchiensis
TTTTTACTTACTCGAAAGTTTAACCCCGATCTCTCTTATTAAATTGACTTTAGCATTTTTACCAAATGTCTAATGTTCTTTCCTTCTTATTTACTATTCTTTCAAATGAACTTCTTTAAACCTTCCAGCTCCCTCGTCGCGAGTTATTGCTTTCTTGTTTTTGTAATGACTATAGGACTCGAACCTCTTTCTCTAACCCAGAGTTTTTTAACCTCTCTTGTTAATCATCTTACTATTTTTATTTGCTTTCTAACCGACACTTCTTGTTGGTATTTCTGAAAGCGGATGCAAATATATAAACTATTTTTAAACTGACAAAATTTATTTTGAAAAAATTAAATCTTTTTTTGACCAACTCGTCGACCCAATTTAAAAACCCCTCTTCTTCCTAAAGGGCTGCAAATATATAAATCTTTTTTAATCCCCGCCAAATGTTTTATGAAATATTTTTAACCTAATTCTAAAACCACTTTTTGTCGTATACCCTTCTTCTTTTGGGACTGCAAATATAGAACTTTTATTTCTTCCCAAACAAAAGTTTTATTGATTTATTTTTAAAGTA
>NZ_JANAIE010000017.1 GCF_029664245.1 Profundicola chukchiensis
CTCTACGAAGAAATAAAAAAAGTCTGTGAACTTTTTACAAAAAGCATTAGAGCTACGATTTCAAAGCTTTTGATGGAGCTTTTTAAAGTATTTGATTGACTTTCCCCTACCTAATGAGAGGCCTTCCTCTATGCACCACCATAAACTTCTCTCCTATTCCTACTAAAGTTCTCAATGCTTGTGTGCAATAATGGCAAGGAATAACTTCTGATTCTTTTAACTAAAGTGATTGCTTTTTTAAATGAAAACAGATAGTTTTACCTCTGATTTTTTACTATTTCAACTATCGTTTTCATATAATTTAAGATAGGTTATAGTCCTAAAATTTACCCCATCATTCCTCTTATCCAATATTACTATTCACGTTATCGATAATGGATACAATCTCTCGTACTTTACTATCATCAAACAATCCAATGATTCCGTTGTCGCTAGCTTCATTAAATGGTGGCTGAGTTAGTAGTTTTTTGTCTAAAGTTCCATTACGAT
>NZ_JANAIE010000018.1 GCF_029664245.1 Profundicola chukchiensis
GATAGTTCTGTATGTGATGTTGCAGAACTTCCAGAAGTTTCAACTTTAGACCCTCAAGATAATAACGGTGTTGATGGAACTTGGTCAGTAGATCAGTCTGATGATGTTTATACCTATACATTCACGCCAACAGGCGATTGTTATAATGAGTTTTCTTTTGTTGTAACTATAACTTCTTCAGTTGATACTGTATTTGACTATACAGACTCCTCAGTTTGTGATGTAGCGGATCTTCCATTAGTTGATGATTTAGACCCTCAAGACAATAACGGTGTTGATGGAACATGGTCAATGAATCAAGTTGATGATGTTTATAATTATACATTTACTCCAACAGATACTTGTTACAATGAGTTTAGTTTTACTGTAACTGTTAGTGATTCAGTTGACACTGTGTTTACATACACAGATAGTTCAGTGTGTGATGTTACAGAGCT
>NZ_JANAIE010000019.1 GCF_029664245.1 Profundicola chukchiensis
CGACGGCTCTACCTTGAGAAAGCTCATCCATCATGTTGAGCACCAGACCATCTAGGACGGCCAAACAATCTGCCTGGCGAACAGTTGACTGACTAGAGATTAGATAAGCTAATCGTCTAAGATCTGATTTTCCATTTTGAATGCATTGCACATAATATTTAGCAGGCTCTGTGCGGTCCTGTGGATTCTGTCTCTCCTGAATTTTTAGAGAAACAGATAATTTATTTCTTATGTCCATATCTATTGTGGTTTTTATTAAAAAATTTCCCCTCATTCCTACGAGCTGATAATTTGTATATCGGTTACATCGAGCGGGGTATAAAACCCGGAAAACCATGGCTCTATATTAATTTTGGGATAAAAATAGAAGGTTTAGGTGAAGGCATTGTGTATAAATTATGCCTTTGTGCAAAATAAATTTGGATTTTATGA
>NZ_JANAIE010000001.1 GCF_029664245.1 Profundicola chukchiensis
TATAGAACTTTTATTTCTTCCCAAACAAAAGTTTTATTGATTTATTTTTAAAGTAATTTGCTACTTTCTTATTTACAATTACTTATGTCTTGAATTAATTTTATCTACTGGATTTACTCCTCTATTTTGAGTGAATTTTTACTTTAATATTGGCTCCAGAGTCGTGCGTCTTTCGCGTGAAGGATGGACAGGGCTTGGTCTTCTGCTGGACTTAGTGTGAATTTCATGTGAGGCATGTTTAGTGACGTATTGGTTTTACCTGTTACTAAGTTGGTCCAGGCCAGCAGAAGACGGAACCCCGAAACAGCCTGACCTTGTTGCCTATCTTCTTGTTTGTTTAATTAGAGGACTAACCTCGCAATCTGTGATGCTTCTTTAATCAAGGACCTAAGCCGGCAACAAGGGCACGCCCAAATAAAAAAAGGAGAGCTAATGCTCCCCTTTCTTTATATCTATATATGTAATAAGATTATTTACGTATTACTTTATAACTATTCTTAGCTCCCTGATCGGATGTGGTTATTATATACATACCTTTTTCTGGCAATGGAACCTCCTCTACTCCTTTATAAGTTTGGATTAACTGCCCCATACTATTATATACGTTGATAATCGCTGTTGATGTTAAACCTGAAAGATTAACTGTTTCAGTGGTTGGGTTTGGATACACTTGAACCTTAGAAGAAGTAAGATTAACTGTTCCTAAAGTTGTTGGCCAAGTATTTTCAGCAGCCGGTCCACCCCAAATAACTGTCGCCAAGAATGGATTGTCTATGAAAGGGTTTCTATTTCCTTGAACACCTTGAAGAATTGTGTTGCGACTGGTTTCAATTTCCGATACTGGATCCTCGGCGTTCCATTCCAAAAAAATATCTGGCATTTCGGAATGGTAAGAATTAGCACCCGTTCCTGTGTAATTAGGATTCCACTGCTCGCCATAACGCAAATACATATACATAATAATACGTGCGACATCACCTTTCCAGTTTTCACCTGGATAGAAATCACCATTTGAATTGATGTAAGAAGGAACTCCTGATCCAAAACCGAAAGGTCTGTTTCCTCTTGAACCATTCATTTCAACATCTGACGGGCGCAAGTGATGCGGATCTGCTGTCGGGCCGTTATTATCTGAATTAGAGCCATCTAAACCTTTTGGAAACACATGTTCACGGTTCCATGTGGCATCAGTACAAGGATTTCCGTTACCACAAGTCGCATCTTTGTCACGCGAATAATCGTCGTCGTCCTCAGCATTGTTATTATCCCAACCGTATATTAGAACAACCTCTGAGGAATTTTCTGGATTTTCATCGGTTTGTTTCAAAATACTCCACAATTCATTATATGTAACCGTATAATTATGAGTATTTGTGATTAATCCACTCAAAGCTTGCTTGAGTGCTTGGCCTTCTAAAGAAAGATCAACACTCTGATAGTATGGTGGTGCGGTTTGCGCATGGAGCAAAAAAGAGAACGAAAGAAATAAAAGATATAAATAATTCTTCATTTGTAAATGGTATGTATATTTTTGTTAACACAAATGTAAGTAAAGTTTTCATTTTAAGTGAAAAATGGATATTAAGGACAAGATTTATAACGAGTTTCAATTTTTTGGAGTAGAAAGAAATTATCTTTTGGCCATGAGTGGTGGTATTGATAGTAGCGTTCTATTTAATCTAATGTTAGACCTAAACCTAAATTTTGGGGTTGCTCATGCTCAGTTTGGGTTAAGAGGCGAGGAATCTGAAAAAGACGAAGCTTTTGTGAGAGAGCTTTGCGCAGAAAATGAGATTCCATATTTCACGGAAAAATTCAATGTTCCGGAACATATGGAAAGTGAAGGCATCTCATTGCAGATGTCGGCGCGCGAATTAAGATATGAATGGTTTGAAAGATTATTGGAACATGAGCAGTTTAATTATTTGGTTACTGCCCATCATTTAAATGATTCAATTGAAACATTTTTTATCAATTTAACGCGAGGCACAGGTTTAAGAGGTTTAACTGGCATTGATCATAATGAAAAAGTTATCCGTCCTATGCGCGGTGTTAGTTTAAAAGAAATTGAAAATTACGCCGATGACAACCAAATAAATTGGCGCGAAGATGCTACCAATGCCGAAGATCATTATTTAAGAAATAGAATTAGACATCATATAGTTCCGGCTTTGGAGGAGTTAGATGTGAATTTCAATCAGAGTTTTTCTAATAGCCTTGAACACCTGAAGCAGGATGTTGAGTTAATTTCTGATTATATAGATGAGCTAAGAAATCGATTATTTATTCGAGAACAGAATCATATTAAAATCGAGGTTTCATCCTTAAAAGAGAAAAAGAACGCAAAAGCCATCTTCTATTTGTTTGAGCCCTTTGGTTTTAAGCATCCTAAAGCAGTCGAAAAATTATTGAATAGTCAAGAAAGTGCTGAAATTCGATCTGAAAATTATAGATTAATCAAAAATCGCTCACATCTGCTACTACAGGAAAAGTCTGAAAAATCTTTAGAGAAATACGTTTTTCACAAAATTAATGATATTGAAAAACCGATTCGATTGCGATTTAAGAAAAAATTAACTCTCCCAGAGGATTTTTCGAGCCATTTGGACTTCGAAAAAATTAAATTTCCCATATCTTTACGGATTCGTGAAAATGGTGATAAGTTTCGCCCGAGTGGCATGGGAGGACAATCCAAAAAAGTGAGCAAATTTTTCAAAGATTTGAAGTTATCTAAAATTGAAAAAGAAAACACTTGGATTTTGTGTGATGCAGATGATAAAATCATTGGTATTCCTGGGCTACGATGGGACGAAAGTTTTATCGCCGATAAAGAAACAAATATATGGTTACAGGTAGAAAAATTGGATTAACTCTATTATTAATTGTCCTTCATTTTTTCGCATTTTCCCAAATTCTGAATCCGATCAAGTGGACCTCGGAATCTAAACAAATCAACGACAACACTTTTGAGATTCACATGACAGCTATCCTAGAGGATACTTGGCATGTTTACTCTACCAAACAGGGTGATGATTCTGGTGGTGTTGGGATCCCGACTTCATTTACATGGACGGATAACAAAGACATTAAGATTGTTGGTGAAATTCAAGAGAAGGGGAAATTATTAGATGTTTTCAACGAATTGATTAGTGCGCGTGAGCAGTATTATGGCGGTAAGGTTACATTTATTCAGAAAGTCGAAGTAGCTAAAACCACCAAGGCGGAGGTTGAAATTATGTTTCAAGTTTGTAATGATGAAGGTTGTTTAGCGCCAGACTATAAAACATTTAGCTTTGATCTTAAACCTAAAAAATCAACCACACAAAACAAAACACTTGACGCTGAAGAGGGAGATAGTTCGGAGGACAACAATGAATTGACTTCAACTACGGATGACAGTAATGATTCTTCTACAGAGGAAACAGATGCTGATGGGGCGGTAAATTTACCTGCACCAGATTTATCTTCGGCTAACCAAGATGTAGACAATACATCTGAGTCAGCAAGCGTTGAGACTAATGTTGACGTAAAAGAACCAAGCAATAAAGGAAACCGCACGTTTTGGGAGATCTTCATTTTTGGATTCTTAGGGGGATTTGCAGCTTTATTAATGCCTTGTATTTTCCCAATGATTCCATTGACGGTGAGTATGTTCACCAAGCAAAGTAAAACAAGAAGTAGCGGAATTACTAAAGCGCTTATATATGGTATATCGATAATCGTAATTTATGTTGCTTTAGGACTAGTAATTACAGCTATTTTTGGTCCAGGTGCATTAAATGCTTTGGCAACCAATCCATGGGTGAATATCGCATTCTTTGTATTATTCATCATTTTTGCTATTTCGTTCTTTGGAGCCTTTGAAATTACATTACCTTCTAAATGGGTAAACAAAGCAGATAAAGGAGCTGACAAAGGAGGTTTAATTGGAATCTTCTTTATGGCATTGACTTTAACTCTAGTTTCGTTCTCTTGTACAGGACCAATTATTGGAACATTATTAGTAGAGTCAGCTAACACAGGAGCTTTATTAGGACCTGCTATTGGAATGTTTGGGTTCTCATTGGCATTAGCTTTACCATTTACTTTGTTCGCAATCTTCCCAGGATGGTTGAATTCATTACCAAGTTCTGGTGGATGGTTAAACACGGTAAAAGTATCTTTAGGTTTTATCGAATTAGCCTTTGCACTTAAATTCTTATCAAATGCTGATTTAGTTTGGCAAGCACACTGGTTAGAAAGAGAGATTTTCTTATCAATTTGGATTGGAATTTTCTTTGTGATGGGATTATATTTAATCAACGCATTCCGTTTATCATTAGATTCTGACGACAACAAAATTGGAGTTCCAAGATTGATGTTTGCGATCTTAACTTTTGTGTTCGTCTTCTATATGATTCCAGGTTTATGGGGAGCACCTCTTAAATTATTAAGTGGTTTAACGCCACCTAAAAACTATGCAGAATCTCCAACAGGATTCTTTGGCGGCGGAGGATTAACAAACAATGCAACTCAATTACCAGAAAATGCACACTATGGTCCACACCAAATTCCTGCTTTCTATGATATTGACGATGCATTTGCATATGCTAAAGAAGTTGGAAAACCAGTTATGATTGACTTTACTGGAGACGCTTGTGCGAACTGTAGAAAAGTTGAAGATAATGTTTGGTCAGACCCAAGAGTTATGGCAAAACTATCAGATGAAGTTGTTTTAGCTTCACTTTATGTAGATAGAATGATTGAATTACCAGAGGAAGAAAAGGTTTATTCGGAAGTAAAAGGAAGAAAACTAAGAACGATTGGTGACAAGTGGTCAGCTTATCAAATCGAGAAATTCCAGTCAAATTCACAACCATTATATATAATTGTTGACGAAGATTTAACTCACTTCAACGAACCGATGGGAACTGAGTTGAACATCGACACCTACCTACAATGGATGGATGAAGGAATTGAAAACTTCAATAAGAGTAATTAATCTTAAAGGATTTAAAAATAAAAAAGGCAGTCAGAATTGGCTGCCTTTTTTTTTATGGGTTAATGTTTTAAATTTTAATTCAATCGTCTAATCTCTACTCTCCTATTTTGCGCTCTACCCTCTTCGGTTTCATTGGTACGCAAAGGTCGAGTTAATCCAAAACCTTCGGTTTCTATACGACTTTCATCGATATTATTTTGGATTAAATAATTTTTCACGGCTTTGGCTCTACGTTTAGACAAATTAAGATTATAAGCAGCAGAAGCCACATTATCTGTGTGTCCAGAAACTTTGATTTTAATCTCAGGGAATTCTATTAATTTTTCAATAACCTTATTTAAATCCACTGTTCCGCTATATTGAATTTGATCTTCATCGGTATCGAAATAAACATTCTCTAGAATTAATATTTCATCAGTTTTTTCTTCTTCAAAATACTCTTCTACTTGGTCCATTCCTACATATAATCTCTTGTTTGCACCCGGTAATGCGTGTACAGAAACCAAGTCAAAACCTGGCGATGCACATTTAACATCAAGGCCTACCACCTTTATGAATCTTACGGGTTTATCGAATCCAATATCAGCCAAGTCTAATTTATCTTGCCCACAATCATTAACAACTCCCAAAAATGAAAACTCCTTACCATCGTTACTAACATAAATTTCTGCCCATTCATCACAACATCCGTGCTCCACAACTATAATATCGGGTTGATTGGGCGCATCTATAATTTCATTATCGGTAAACTCAAGTATGATATAGCTGTCTTTGGGCAAACTCACGAACCATTTTTCTTTGTTTTCTCCCAAAATCTTATCGTGGTTCATTCGGATGGGAAAGTTCAAACCTTGTCCGCCATAAAGTTGTTCAAAAACATCGAAATAGCCAGAATAATAGGCTTCTACTACAATGTCTGGATATTTGGATTTATCCTCTTTTTGAGCCAAAGCAATGTTTGTTAACCCAAAGTATAGGATTAAAAATGAGATTAAGGGATAATATTTAATATGGACTAGGAAGATGAGTTTTGCTTTTTAATATTTTATCAAATTTAGTTATATTTCGCTTACTTCTAATCTTTATGATAAAGCTTGCATTTCGTTTTATTTATTAGTTGCTGGGTTCGGCAATATTTTATTTTGTGGTTTATTATCCAGAATCGATAAATCAACCTCTACAATGGAGCCCACTATGGAAAAGTATGCTAGCAATGCTACTTATTTTGATCATTGGAATTTATATGGATAATAAATTTAAAACCGAATGATTATCCAGATGTAATTTTACATAAATTATTTTAAGACCATTATATCATTGAAAACAGATTCTGAATACAGGAAAATTACTTAATTTTGCCCTGTTTTGAACATTACTACACTTAAAGAAATAAAATCCTTACACAAATCAGCCGATTTTGTGCAGAAAGCTATTGCTTTTCATCAAGAAAACGCAGAAGGTAGTTTACAAATTAAAGGATTAATTGGTTCGTCTAAATCCTTTACTATTGCTAATTTATTTGAAGAAATTAAGCAATCCATATTAGTAATCTATGATGATCCAGAAGAGGCATCCTATGCTCTAAATGAGTTAGAGGAAATCTATGATAAAAACACCGTGCTTTATTTCCCTCCCTCGCACCGTAGGCCTTACGAAATCGAGGAAGTTAATAATGCCAATGTGGTTTTAAGAACCGAAGTTTTAAATAAACTTTCATCTTCTAAGAAGCCACGCATAATTGTATCTAACTCGAATGCGATAACAGAAAAAGTAGTTACTAAAGCTACTCTATCGAATAAAACGCAAAGACTTAAGGTTGGCGAACAAATTTCTGTTGAGTTTTTAAATGAAGTTTTATTCGATTATGACTTTCATAGAGTTGACTTTGTAACAGAACCCGGTGAGTTTTCCGTTCGTGGAGGAATTATTGATATATTTTCATTTTCTGATGAAAACCCATATCGTATCTCTTTCTTTGGAGATGAAGTGGAAAGCATCCGAAAATTCGATATTGAGACCCAGCTTTCTATTGAGAAAGTGAATAAAATTACAATTGTAGCCAATGTCGAGAATAAATTAGTTTTTGAAAAAAGACAGAATTTCCTTGAATTCCTACCAAAGTCGACTTGCATTGTGGGGACAAATTTAATTTTAACTGCTAAGCATTTAGATGATACCTTTTCAAAAGCCAAAGATGCTTTTGAAGGTTTATCACAAGATATCCAGCGTTCAGAACCAGAAGAAATATTTACTACAGAAACTGAATTAAAAAAAGAATTAGAAGCAAGATTTGTAGTTGAACTTTCAAATCAAACCTTGCTTACACCACATTATATTTACGAGAGCAATCAAACACCTCAACCTCCATTTCATAAGAAGTTTGATTTATTGATCGACGACCTACAAGAAAAGTCGGAGGATGGTTATACCAATTATATTTTCTGTTCGGGAGAGAAACAGGTGCAGAGATTCAAAGATATTTTTGAGGACATTGGTAGAGAAGTTAAGTTTAACCCTATCATCAGCACAATTCATTCAGGTTTTGTAGATAATGAATTAAAGATTACTTGCTATACCGATCATCAAATTTTTGAACGTTATCATAAATACAACTTAAGAAATAGCTTCTCTAAGAAAGAAAGTATTACGCTTAAGGAGCTTACAGGACTTCAAGTTGGAGATTATGTAACTCACATTGATCATGGTGTTGGAAAATTCGGTGGTTTAAAGCGAATCGATGTTAACGGAACTATGCAGGAGGCGATAAAATTGATTTATCGAGATAACGACATATTATATGTATCGATTCATTCCTTGCACAAAGTCGCTAAATTTTCGGGCAAAGATGGGAAAGAGCCAACCATTAATAAATTAGGTTCGCCAGCTTGGAAAAATCTTAAAAATAAAACCAAGAAAAAAGTTAAGGAAGTTGCATTCGACTTAATTAAACTATATGCTAAACGAAAAATGGAAAAAGGATTCCAATTTTCTGAAGATGGCTATATGCAAAATGAGTTAGAAGCATCTTTTATGTATGAAGACACACCAGACCAATTAAAAGCCACAGAGGATGTGAAAGCCGATATGGAAAGTCCTTTGGTAATGGATCGATTGATTTGTGGTGATGTTGGATTCGGGAAAACCGAGGTTGCTATTCGTGCTGCATTCAAGGCGGCTACAGACGGAAAACAAGTGGCTGTTTTAGTTCCAACTACTATTTTAGCTTTCCAGCATTGGAGATCTTTTAAAGAAAGATTAGCTGATTTTCCAGTTAGAATTGAATACTTAAATAGATTTAAAACTGCCAAACAAAAGACAGAAATCTTAAAAGATTTAGCTGATGGTAAAATTGAAATTATCATCGGTACTCATCAGATTGTTAGTCAAAAAGTAAAATTCAAGGATTTAGGTTTATTGATTGTAGATGAGGAACATAAATTTGGTGTTTCTGTCAAGGATAAACTAAAAACCCTTAGAGCACATTTAGATACGATTACATTAACGGCGACGCCAATTCCAAGAACGCTACAGTTCTCATTAATGGCAGCACGTGATTTATCTATCATAAAAACTCCACCACCTAACCGACAACCGGTTGAAACCAAATTGATTGGTTTAAACGAAGAGGTGATTCGCGATGCTGTGTTTTATGAACTTCAGCGTGGCGGTCAAGTCTTTATAATTTTCAATCGTATTGCCGGATTAAAAGATATCGCGGGAATGGTTCAAAGATTGGTTCCAGAGGCAAAAATTGGAATCGGTCATGGCCAAATGGATGGGAAAAAACTAGAAAAAACCATGCTTGATTTTATGGCAGGTAAATTCGATGTTTTAGTTTCAACAACGATTGTAGAAAGTGGTGTTGACGTACCCAATGCCAATACCATGATTATTGTAGATGCTCAGAATTTTGGTTTGGCTGATATTCATCAAATGCGTGGTCGTGTTGGTAGAAGTAATCGAAAAGCATTTTGTTATTTAATTACTCCTCCACTAGTGACCCTAACCAGTGAAGCCCGAAAAAGACTTCAGGCCATTGAGCAATACAGTGATTTAGGTTCTGGATTCAACATTGCCATGAAGGATTTAGAAATTCGTGGAGCTGGAAATTTATTAGGTGCTGAGCAAAGTGGTTTTATGGCAGAAATGGGTTTTGAAACCTATCAGAAAATCTTAAATGAAGCTATTGAAGAATTGAAATATTCACCAGATTTCAAAGAGCTTTTTGAAGACGAACCAGAGAAAGATCACTACGTATCTGATTTTAATCTAGATTCTGATTTAGAGCTATTACTTCCATATGATTATGTAAACTCGGTCGAAGAAAGAATGTCCTTGTATCAAGAAATCACGCAGATTGAAAATGAAGAGCAGCTAGAATCTTTCAGACAAACTTTAATTGATAGGTTTGGTGATTTACCAACTGAAGCCGTGGAGTTATTAAAGTCTATTGAATTAAAATGGTTAGCTCAAAAACTTGGTTTAGAGAAAATCATCATGAAAGGAAAAATTCTTTCTGGATATTTCATTAACAACACTCAATCGCCTTTTTATCAAGGAGAACAATTTCAACATATCATTCAATATTTAGCACAAAATCCAAATTTTGCTAGTTTAAAAGAAAGAACGGTTCGCGGTAGTGATTTACCTTCTTTAATCTTAAAAATTAAAGATGTTAGTTCCGTAGATGAAGCGCTAGAAGTTCTTGGCCGACTAAAAAAATAAATTAATCCTATCTATTTTTAAAAATTTAAGCACTAAGTTTGAGATCTAAAATTGGACTTAGTGCTCTCATTTACTTTAGATTCTAAAATTGTTAGATTGCTCTAACAATTTTATTATATTTGCAGAATAACATTTAAATAAATGAGAAAATACTGGATAAATTATTTAGTCATTATTTCTTGCTTCATGCTAATTTTCAGCTGCCAAAAAAAGAAGAAAAGTGCTAAATTCAAGGTGGTAACTACTACCAACATGATTTCTGATTTATTACATCAGATTGGAGGAGATTCTATTGAAGTAGTTGGTTTAATGGGAGCTGGCGTAGATCCGCATTTATACAAAGCAAGCGAAGGAGACGTTACCAAACTTACTACAGCCGATGCTATCTTCTACAGTGGCCTTCATTTAGAAGGTAAAATGGTAGATGTTTTCGAGAAAATGAATAAATCTGGCTATAAAACATTTGCCTTGAGCGATGGTTTGCCTGAAAAAAACAAAATTTCATCAGCAAATTTTGCAGGAAATCATGATCCACACATTTGGTTTTCTGTTGAGAATTGGAGACTTGCAGCTAAATATGTTACGAAACAGCTTTCCACCTTACAGCCACAGAATAAAAATTTTTTTGAAGAAAATTTAAGGACTTATGATTTAGAGTTAAAATCCTTGAAAGAAGATTTAAATGAAATTGCTTCTAAACTTCCTAAAGAAAAAAGAATTCTTGTTACAGCTCATGATGCTTTTTCATATTTCGGTAAAGAATTCAATTTTAAAGTGGTAGGGTTACAAGGTATTTCTACTACGGCTGAAGCTGGAACCAAAGATATTTTAGACTTAGCGAATTTTATCGTTGAAAATGATGTACCCGCCATATTTGTAGAAAGTTCAGTTCCAGAACAAACTATTCTCGCATTAAAAAGTGCAGTAGAGTCAAAAGACAAAAATGTTGCTTTAGGCGGAACTTTATATTCAGATTCATTAGGTAATTCTGGCACACCAGAAGGAACCTATCTTGGAATGTATATTTATAATATGTCAACCATTGTAAACGCATTAAATGTCACAGAATAAATTTGCCATAGAAGTAGACGATCTTACGGTTGCTTATCATCAAAAACCTGTACTGTGGGATATTGACTTAAAAATTCCTCATGGTGTGTTAATGGCGATAGTCGGGCCTAATGGAGCAGGAAAATCCACTTTAATCAAGTCGATTATGAATTTAGTTGATCCATTGGCTGGAACTATTACTATTAATGGAGATTCATACGACAGTCAGAAGAAAAAAATCGCTTATGTACCTCAGCGTGGAAGTGTGGATTGGGACTTCCCAACAAAGGTGCTTGACGTAGTGATGATGGGAACTTATGGTAAATTAGGTTGGATTAAAAGACCTGGAAAAAAGGAGAAAGACCAAGCGATTGACGCATTGCGCAAGTTAGAGATGTTAGATTTTAAGGATCGACAAATTTCTCAACTTTCAGGTGGGCAGCAACAGCGAGTTTTCCTAGCACGTGCGCTAGTTCAAGATGCCGATATTTACTTTATGGACGAACCTTTTCAAGGTGTTGACGCTACTACCGAGGTAGCCATAATTGCACTTTTAAAAGAATTAAAAGAACAAGGAAAAACCGTAGTGGTGGTTCATCATGATTTGGACACAGTTCCAGAGTATTTTAATTGGGTGTTGTTATTAAACGTCAAAGTAATTGCTTGTGGTCCGATGGAATCAACTTTCACCACTGAAAATTTAAAAAAGGCTTACGGTAGCAAACATTCTTTTGCTTATTTACTTACAAATCCCGAAAACTAATGGAAGTTTTATTCGAAAGAACTTTTTGGATTATTGCGTTAGGAACGGGATTGTTAGGTGCGACAAGTGGCATTTTAGGAAGCTTTGCTGTTCTTAGAAATCAAAGTCTTTTAGGAGATGCTATTTCACACGCAGCATTGCCAGGAATTGTTTTGGCTTATTTAATAACTGGAGAAAAATCCAGTTTCGTTCTTTTATCTGGTGCCATTGTTTGTGGAATTTTGGGTTCTTATTTCGTGAATGATATAGTTAAAAACTCGAGATTGAAAACCGATACCGCATTAGGAATCATACTTTCGGTTTTCTTCGGAATTGGAATGATGTTATTAACTTATGCTCAATCTTTAGACGATGCCAATCAAGCTGGTTTAGATAAATATTTATTTGGGCAAGCTTCAACTTTAATGCAAAAAGATGTGTTATTAATGTTAGGTTTCTTAATTCCATCTTTATTACTAGTATTCACTTTTTGGAAAGAAATCAAAATATTCCTGTTCGACGCTGAATATGCTCAAACCTTAGATATTCCTGTTCAAAAAATAAATTTAATGTTGACTTTACTCATTGTCATCATTATCGTGATGGGTTTACAAACCGTTGGGGTGGTTTTAATGAGTTCGCTTTTATTAGCACCTGCAGCCGCTGCAAGACAATGGACTAATTCCTTATCAAAAATGTTAGGAATTGCTGCTATAATTGGAGCATTTAGTGGAGTTTTCGGATCTTATATAAGTGCTACGGAATCCAATTTACCAACAGGGCCAGTGGTCGTTTTAATCGTGTCGGCAATCGTTTTCCTTTCTTTATTATTTGCACCTCAACGTGGTTTAATCGCCAAGTATTTAACAAATAAGGAAAAACAAAAACAGTATACAAAATGAGTCTTTCACAAGTAGAAATACAACTTATTGCTGTTCTAGTATCGCTTTGCTGTTCGATATTGGGTGTTTTCTTGGTATTAAGAAAAATCGCCATGATTTCAGATGCGATTAGCCATTCTATCCTACCAGGAATCGTTTTGGGATTCTTCATTACAGAGGATTTAAATTCTCCATTATTAATTTTAATGGCGGCTTTAATGGGCATGTTCACCGTGTTTTTAGTCGAATGGATTCAGAAAACCAAACTCGTAAAAGAAGATACATCTATTGGAATAGTATTCCCTGCCCTATTTAGTATTGGTATCATAATGATTACCCGGAGCGCCGGCGATGTACACTTAGACACTGACGCCGTTTTATTAGGGGAACTAGCTTTTGCTCCCTTTGATAGATTTTTCTTTAATGATATGAACTTAGGTCCTAAAGCTCTCTGGGTAATGGGAATTATTTTCGTCGTAATTATTTCACTTTTACTCTTATTCTACAAAGAGTTAAAAGTCTCGTCATTTGATGCAGGATTAGCGGCCACATTGGGCTTCTCTCCTATCATCATTCATTATTTACTGATGTTCTTATCCTCTGTCACTATAGTTGGGGCATTCGACGCAGTTGGGTCTGTATTAGTTGTTGGATTTATGATTGTTCCAGCGGCAATAGCTTATTTACTTACGAATGACTTAAAACAAATGATAATCATCTCTATGATTTCAGGAGCTATTTCAGCTATTGCGGGTTATTGGTTAGCACATAGTTTAGATGCATCTATTGCCGGAAGCATGATGGCAGTTCTTGGCGTCATGTTTTTAATCGTTTACTTATTCTCGCCATTAGAAGGTAGGTTTACCAAGAAGATTCGTCATAAAAGAAAGCGTCAAGAGATTTCCCTTCTAACTTTACTGATACATTTACAAAGTCATGAAGAAAAAAGTGAAAAAAGCGTAAATCATTTACAAGAACATATAAACTGGGACGAACTCAAAGCCAACAGAGTTCTTAAACTTGCTGTAAACAAGAACTTTGTAGACATAAATGAAGGTGTAATTCATATCACCGAAACAGGTCAAACATTCACTAGATTGAAGGTTAAAGAGTATTTAGAGGAGTAAAAAGCCGACTTTTATTAAACTTTTTTGAAGAAATGTTTGGTAGTTAAAAAATCGTTTGTATATTTGCAGTCCAATAACGCGGGATGGAGAAGTCGGTATCTCGTCGGGCTCATAACCCGAAGGTCGTTGGTTCGAGTCCAACTCCCGCTACTAAGCAAAAGGTTTTACAGAAATGTAAAACCTTTTTTATTGCCTTTATTTAAGCTTTCTTAATCTAAGAACTTAAAACAATCCAATCATTCCAACACAAAATTATCTGAATAGCAGAACTATAGCTTTAGACTATTTTTATAATTATTAATTAAAATTTGATTTGGTTTAATCCTAATAAACCATTCAAGTTTATTATATTTATTGAAAACCTAAAGATATGGCCAAGAAAATAGCAGATTTATTAGTAGAAAATTTAGTTGATGCAGGCGTTAAGAGAATATATGCCGTTACTGGCGATAGCTTAAACCCCATCAACGATGCCGTTAGACGAGACGGAAGACTGGAATGGATTCACGTGCGCCACGAAGAAGCTGGAGCTTATGCTGCTTCTATGGATGCCGAACTCGACGGAATAGGTTGTTGCATGGGAAGTAGTGGCCCAGGACATGTTCACTTAATCAACGGACTTTATGATGCTAATCGTTCTGGAAATCCTGTTATCGCGATTGCTTCTACCATTACAACGGATAAGTTTGGAATGGAAAATTTTCAAGAAACCAATATCGTAAAGCTCTTCGACGATTGTAGTAAATATTGCGTTATGGCTAATACACCTCAACAAGCTGCTAACGCATTTCAGTCTGCAATTCAACATGCGATTCAAATGAGAGGAGTTGCCGTGGTTGGTTTACCAGGAGATGTTTCGGAAGCTGAAGTAAAAGACATCACGGTTGCGAGTAAAAACTTTTACACCAATTCTATTGTAACTCCAGGAAAACAAGAGCTAGCTGAATTAGCTGAAGTCATTAACTCTAAAGAAAAAGTAATGTTATTCTGCGGCTACGGCTGTAAAGACGCTCAACAAGAAGTCATGCAACTAGCAGAGAAAATCAACTCCCCTATTGGATTTAGTTTCCGCGGTAAAATATTCTTTGATAAAATTGACAATCCTTATGCAGTCGGTTTAAATGGACTTTTAGGAAGTAAATCTGGCTTCAAAACCATGCAGGAAGCTGATCTTGTAATTATGTTAGGTACAGACTTCCCATACACTGACTTTTTACCAGAGGAAAATACCATGATTCAAATTGATGACAAACCTGAAAGAATTGGACGTCGTGCAAAAGTAGATTATGGTTATGCAGGCAAGATTAAAGATACTTTAGAAGCTTTACTTCCTATGATTATCAAGAAATCGGATGATGAATTCTTGAAAGATATGCGTGAGCTACACGAGGATCAAGAGAAAAAATATGCTTCTTATGTAAATGAAAGATCGAAGGATAAGTTTATTCATCCAGAGTTTGTAGCATCCATAATTGATGAAGTAGCAACTGATGATGCTATTTTCACTGTTGACACCGGAATGTCGGCTGTTTGGGCGGCAAGATATATCCGCGGGAAACGCAATCGTTATTTAACGGGGTCTTTTAACCACGGTTCGATGGCGAATGCAATGCCTATGGCTATTGGAGCTGGACTTTCTAGACCCGACCGACAAGTTATTGCTCTTTGTGGTGATGGTGGAATCAGTATGCTTTTAGGAGATATGATGACGATTAGTCAGTATAACATTCCTGTAAAAATGATAGTTTTCAATAATCGCTCTCTTGGAATGGTGAAGGTAGAAATGCTTGTTGCTGGATACCCAGATTGGCAAACAGACATGAAGAATCCGGATTTTGCTAAAGTTGCCGAAGCTATGGATATTAAAGCCTGGAATGTAGAAGAATGTGCAAATGTTAAAGACATTATTCAAGAGGCTTTAAATCACGATGGACCAGCCTTAGTAAATATATTTACGGATCCAGATGCGCTTGCTATGCCTCCTAGAGTTGACTTTAATCAAATAAAAGGTTTTGCAAAAAGCATGGGTAAACTTATGCTAAATGGACA
Source organism: Profundicola chukchiensis (assembly GCF_029664245.1). Lineage (GTDB taxonomy): Bacteria > Bacteroidota > Bacteroidia > Flavobacteriales > Weeksellaceae > Profundicola > Profundicola chukchiensis. The sequence continues at coordinate 15,556 of NZ_JANAIE010000001.1, forward strand.
AACAGCAGACGTAATCGATTCAGCAAAATCAAATATGAAGTACTTAAAAGAGTTATTTTAAATTAAACATAAAACACTTATTAATTCAAGACCGTTTTCTTAAAAAGCAAACGGTCTTTATGTTTACAAATATTTTCTACTAACTCAACCATTGAAATCAACCTCAACGAATGGAATATTTCTTGTTGCTTTTTCATGAATTAAAAAACTCTTACATGACATTATATTCAGCCTTAATAATTATCTCTTCAGTTTTCGCCATTTTCGCTATCATGATCCTCTTTACGCGAATATTTGGTCTGCGCACTTTCGCTAAAATGAGTAGCATCGACTTCGCTTCTACTATTGCTATTGGATCAATTTTAGCGAGTACGATTTTAAATAAAAATCAAAGTTTAGAACAAGGAGCCTTAGCCTTATTTTGCATTATTACTTTACAAACCATCTTTTCCTTTTTGGTTAGAAAGAGTAAACTCTTTAAAAAGCTTCTTACAAACAAACCACAATTCTTAATGCTGGATGGCGAAATTATAGATGAAAACCTAAAAAAGTGTAATGTCAGTTTAGACGATTTATTAGGAAAACTGAGGGAAGCGAATGTAAAACAAATGAAAAATGTGAAAGCAGTTGTCTTCGAAAGCACAGGAGATATTTCTGTTTTGCATGGCAACGACAACACTGAAATAGATGATATCATTTTAAAGGATGTTGAGAAACTATAAAAATCTATATTTTCACAAAACAAGCACTTAAAAACTCAATAATCACTAAAAAACACCGCTCAATTTTGGCATTTATTACACAAATTCACTAACTTTCTAAGAATTAAAATTTTAGCGAATTATGATAAAAAAAATAGCAGTTTTAGGTCTTGGTAAAGTAGGAAGTTTAGTAGCGACCTTACTAAGTTCAAAATATGATGTAATAGGTGTTGATCAGGCAAAAAGTGAAGAAAACTTCCCTTTTGAACAAACTACAGGTGATGTTTCCGATGAAAGCTTTATGCGTGAGTTTTTAAAGGATAAAGATGCTGTCGTTTCTTGTTTACCTTTCTTTTTAAACATTAAAGTTGCAGAAATAGCCGTTGATTTGGGCGTTCACTATTTTGACCTAACAGAAGATGTTCCAACATTACACGCAATTCAGAAAATGGCTGATAAGAGTAATTCCGTCTTAGCACCACAATGTGGTTTAGCGCCAGGGTTTATTGGAATTATGGGCGCCGGACTTTATAAACAGTTTTCAGAAGTGCGCAGTGTAAAATTAAGAGTAGGTGCTTTACCTCTACATCCTATGGGACAACTTGGATATAGTTTTACTTGGAGCGCTGAAGGTGTAATCAACGAATATATTAATGACGCGGAAGTTATTCATAATGGAGAAAGAAAAATGCTAGCTTCTTTGGATGATGTTGAATCGATTAATATTAACGGAAGACAATACGAAGCATTTCTTACATCTGGTGGATTAGGAACTATGTGCGAAACTTTAGAAAACAAAGTAGATACTTTAAACTATAAAACCATTCGCTACCCAGGACATAGAGATGGGATGAAACTTCTTTTACATGATTTATTACTTAAAAACGACAGAAAGCTAGCAAAGGATATTCTAAATAACGCTCTGCCTATCGTTGATGAGGATATTGTTTTGGTTTATGCAGCTGTGGAAGGTAAAATTGATGGAAAGCTATGTAGAAAAGAATTCTCTGAATCTTACCGTCGAATAACTTTAGACAATAAAGAATGGAGAGCCATTAGCTGGACAACTGCTTGTAGTATTTCAGCGGTAGTTGATTTGGTTTCGGAAGGAAAACTTAAAGACAAAGGCTTTATTAAACAAGAAGAAATCCCATTTGATTTATTTATGGAATCACATTATGGCTCTATGTACGAGACTTATAAGGACCCAAAATAATTAGGATTAAGTTTTAATAAGCCCGCTTTTAAATTACAATCATTGTCGATTTAACCTTTATCTATTTCTTAAATAATTTAATAAAAATAAGCTCAACTTATTCATTATCATAAATATTTATTAAAATAGCTTTGGTAGGCTCACGTGATTTGTTAGATTGGCATTTCTGAAAAAAAAATTACATGAAAAACCCTATACATTTTAATAAATCGAGGATTCTAGCTTTAATTTTCACATTTTTCTATGTTTTTAGCTTTTCTCAGCAAGTAGAAACCAATGCGTTGGAATTAGATATTGAGTTAATCAATCCATCTAAAGAGATTAATAATGGTATTGCGAAAGCTAAAGTGGTTGGAGGAAAAGCTCCTTATCAGTATAAATGGACCAACCAAAGCACACCTTTAAATTCAGCAGAATCAAAGGGTTTGATTGAAGGTATGCCCTATTCTCTTACTGTTACAGATGCCGATGGCAACAAAGCCACAAAAGAATTTGAACTCAAGGCTGAATCTATTACCGAGATATTTAATAGTAATGTTCAGCCCGCAGTAGATATTTTAGGGGCCATTTTATTTTGGGATCCATTTGCTAGCCTTGGCATTTATGATCCTGTGGTTTATTCTTCTTACCAAAACATAAACCTACCAAAGGAGATAATTGACGAAGAAACACAGAAATATTATCTTAAGGAATGGCTCGTAGCTAGCGGTGAACGTGTAGAAAAAGGTCAAGAGATTGCCATTATAGAAGATGAGAGCGGAAAAGAAACTTTGATTTCGGCCAAATCTAATGCGACTTTAAAACATTTATTAAAAGAAGGAGGTTTAATTTCTTCTGAGTCTAAAGCGATTTCAACCACAGCTAAAAAGCTAGGAAAACTTGAATTTGACCAAGCTCGTCCAATATTACACCCGAATGGAGACAAGAAAAAAAGCAACATTCCATTCATTGTAATTTGGCTCATCTTGGGTAGTATCTTCTTTACTCTAAGACTAAAGTTTGTTAACATTCGTGGTTTTTTACACTCTATTGATTTAGCTAAAGGTAAATATGATGACCCCAATGCGCCAGGAACTATTACCCATTTCCAAGCCATGGCAACTGCGGTTTCTGCAACTGTTGGATTAGGTAATATCGCCGGTGTGGCAGTAGCCATTTCCTTAGGAGGAGCTGGAGCAACTTTTTGGATGTTCTTAGCCGGATTCTTTGGAATGTCATTAAAATTCGCCGAGTGTGCCATGGGTGTAAAATATCGTTTCATTGATGATGATGGGCGTATTTTTGGTGGTCCGATGAACTACTTAAGACATGGATTGGAAAAAAGAAACCTCACTAAATTAGGTAAATTCTTAGCTGCATTCTTTGCCTTTTTAGGAATTGGAGCATCTTTCGGAGGAGGAAACATGCTACAATCTAACCAAGCATTTAAGATTGTATCAGAACAGATTCCCATTCTACAAGGTCAAGGATTTTGGTTTGGAATTGGTTTCGCCTTATTAGTGGGTGCCGTAATTATTGGTGGAATTAAGAGTATCGCTAAAGTAACAGCCAAGGTTGTTCCTATTATGGCCTTACTATATATTATAGGTTGTCTGGTAGTTATTGGAACTAATGTTCAACATTTAGGAACTGCATTTATGGCAATTGTAGATGGTGCTTTCTCAGCAGATGCATTAAAAGGTGGGTTTATTGGAGTTTTAATTGTTGGACTACAAAGAGCTGCCTTCTCTAGTGAAGCTGGTGTTGGATCTGCCGCAATTGCGCACAGTGCTTCAAAAACTAATCATCCGATAGCCGATGGTTTTACCGCTTTAGTAGAGCCTTTTATTGACACCATGGTAGTTTGTACCATGACGGCATTGGTATTAATCTTTACAGGGATGCACGAATCTAGTCAAGGAATGGGTGGTGTTGAATTAACCGCAGATGCCTTTGGTAGTGTAGTTTCATGGTTCCCAGTTGTATTAGCTATTGCTGTATTCCTTTTCGCATTTTCAACAATGGTTTCTTGGTCATATTATGGAATGCGTTCGTGGACTTATTTATTCGGTAGAAGTAAAAAAGGTGAGTTAGTGTATAAGTTGATGTACTTAGGCTTCGTAGTATTAGGAGCTTCTGTGAGTTTAGGCGCAGTTTTAAGTTTCGCAGATATGATGATTTTAGCGATGTCCTTCCCGAATATTATTGGTCTATATATTTTAGCTCCAGAAATTAATGCGGATATGAAAGCATATTGGAAGAAACTCAAGGAAGGGAAATTATACATCAATCCTAAATTCCTTAAAGCTAAATCTTAAAAACGCAGGAATTTAATCTTCCCAACCACAAAGTGTTCTATTGAGTCTTCTAGCTTCGTCTTTTGTGACTTTATAAATCTTGGTTGAACAATTAGACAAACCTCTGCAATTGGGAGTCAGGTGATATTTCTTGCTTGATTTTCCGTTGCAGATATAAACCGTATTAAAAGAAACATCCTGAAAAGAAGTTGTTCCGAACCAAAGTAGACAAAGTAAGAATATGCGCATTTGGTAAAAATAATGAATTTATTTAGCTTGTATAAAAGCTTTGTTTTAAAATTTACAAGTTTCCTTAATCAAAAATAATTTTACGTTACCTTTGTCGCTATGTCAGTTCGCGCAAAAAAACATTTAGGTCAACATTTTCTGAACGATAAAAATATCGCAGAGCAAATAGTCAATTCTCTAACTTGGGAGAACTATCATCAAGTTTTAGAAATAGGGCCTGGAATGGGTGTGTTGACAGAATTTTTATTAGAGCAAAAGCGTAATGTTTCTGTTGTAGAAATAGATCGAGATTCGATTGCTTATCTTAAAGAAAAATATAATGGAATTAAAGAAGTTTTGCCTATTTATGAGGAAGATTTCTTAAAAATGGATTTGGCTTCAGAGTTTAAAGAAGATTTAGCGGTAGTAGGAAATTTCCCTTATAATATTTCTTCTCAGATTCTATTTAAAGTCATTGAACATAAAGATATGGTGCCAGAGGTGGTAGGTATGTTTCAAAAGGAAGTTGCAGAGAGAGTTGCTGCGCCTCATGGAAATAAAACTTATGGTGTGATTTCTGTATTAATTCAAGCTTATTATAAAGTTGAATATTTATTTACAGTTCACGAACATGTATTTACGCCACCCCCTAAAGTTAAATCTGGTGTTATTCGACTGAATCGATTTAGACAAGATTTAGAAGTAAATGACAAGAAATTTAAGCAAGTTGTAAAAGCTGGTTTTAGCCAGAGAAGAAAAACTTTACGTAATGCTCTAAAGCAATTAGGTATTCCTGAGTCGCAAAAGGATCACAAATTCTTTAGTATGCGCGCAGAACAATTATCTGTAGAAGACTTTATTGAACTAACTAAAATAATGACAGGATGAACGAATGGAACATGAATGAAATTTTAGATCAAATTCTTCCATTTATTGAAGAAAAAAACGCTAGAGCTACCCTTGAAATACTCGCGACATTACACAATGCCGATATTGCAGAGTTGTTTCCAGAGCTGGATCTAGAGTATCAACTATTCATTCTTTCCATTTTAGAAAACGAAGACTCGGCGGCAGTTCTACTTGAGCTTGACGAGGAATATCGTAGACGTTTATTAAAGAATTTATCTTCAAAGCAAATTGCTGAAGAAGTTATTCAGGAGCTAGAATCGGATGACGCGGCCGACGTTATTTCCGAACTTTCTGATAGCAAGAAACAAGAGGTAATTTCTGAGATCCTAGACGAAGAACACGCCAAGGATATTGTTGACCTTTTACGTTATGATGAAAACACCGCGGGTGGTATCATGAGTAAAGAGCTTGTGAAGGTTAATCATAACAAAAGTGTATTAGGTGCTATTCGCTCTATGCGTCGTCAAGCCGAAGAAATGGAAGAAGTTTATTCCATTTATGTGGTAGATGATAATGATAAACTTCTCGGAACCTTAAGTCTTAAAAGTCTTTTAACCACTTCATCTAATACCAAGATTGCAGATGTTTATAATCCTAGATTTAACGCGGTAACCGTAACAGATCTTGCAGAAGATGTGGCTATTGACATCCAGAAGTATGACCTTTTTGAAATGCCAGTTTTAGATGAACGAGGACGCTTAGTCGGACATATTACAGTCGATGACGTGTTAGACGTTATGAGAGATGAAGCAGAAAAGGATTACCAAATGGCTTCGGGTATTTCTGTGGACGTAGATATGCAAGATAATCTTTGGACTAAAACCAAAGCACGACTACCATGGTTATTTATTGGTGTTGTGGGAAGTCTGGTGAGTTCAAGAATTCTAGATGGCAACTTAGGAGCTATGGAGAAAATTCCGATGCTGATTCTATTCATCCCTTTGATTGCGGCAACTGCTGGAAATATGGGAGTTCAATCATCAGCGATTGTGGTTCAGTCTCTAGCCGGTGGAACTATGAAAGGAAGTTTATGGGAGAATTTAGGCAAAGAAATCGGTATGGGACTCATCAGTGGCCTTGCTTTATCAGTACTTTTATTTGCTTTTAGCTATACCATGTATGGAGATTTTTTAGCTGGAGTCACTATATCCATTTCATTATTTTCTGTTGTAATTGTAGCCGCGATTGTAGGAACAACGATTCCAATATTTTTAGATAAAAGGGGTATCGACCCAGCTATTGCGACAGGTCCATTCATCACAACTAGTAATGATGTTATCGGAATTTCAATCTACTTTTTGGTAGCGAGACTATTTCTTGGGATTTAATTTAATAAATACTTAAGGCCTAAGATTTAAACCTCATCATTATCCTGATTCTTTTTACCAAACCAAATATTCCAGATATTTTTAATTTTTTCTAAAATTGTTATGCGCGGAGCTTCTGGTTCTGCAGGCGTTAAACTAATCTCCGTCTTTCTTAAATCCACATGATCCGGAACATCGATATCATCTTCATATAGCTCCTCTCCCATTAATAAAGCTAGAGGCTGTAGCCCAGAAACATGTCTAAAGATTTTTTTAAGCATAGCTATAAATGGAATAGACAACACCATTCCTGCAATTCCCCATATATATCCACCAGCGATTAAAGCAACAAAAGCGGTAAGAGCATTCACACTGGTATTGCTTCCAACAATTTTAGGTGTTAAAAAGTTACCTTCCACAACCTGAACGACAATAAATCCTATCAGAATCATAATAGCATGTGTCAAATCCATCGTTACCAAGGCGTATAAAATAGGTAGTGCCGCTCCAACATAGGTTCCGATATAAGGCACTATGATAAGTATCGCAGCCAAGCACCCAAACATAATAGCATAATCAACTCCGATAATTAAAAGCATAGTACTATTAATAACAGCCATTATCAGCATTACCGAGAATAGCCCTACAATATAATTCTTACCAACTCCTTGAACTTCATATAAAATCTCCTCTACTTTTTCTCTTTTTTCGATAGGAAAGAAAAATGTAATTCCTTTTTTAATCCCTTGTCGATACAATAACAATAAGAAAACATATACCGGAACTAAAAACACGTGCGCTACAAATGTAGAAGTCTGCGTAAACGTAGAAGATAATATCGAGCCTCCAGAACTTTCAAAGAAACCTAATACTTTCTGTCTCACAACACTCACATCAATCGGTGGCAAATAGGTGAAAGTTGAGTTATATTTCTCGATTCCTTGACTCAGTAATTGAACAAAATTATCTCTGAAATTATTGAACTCCGAAATTAAATTTGCAATCTGAGATCCAAAAAAGAAGGACACACCGAAAATAGCTGCGATTACCACCACAAAAACCAATACAATGGAAAATACAGTGGGAATTCCTTTTCGCTCAAACCAACGAACTAAAGGAACAAATATAAAAGCTAGTAATAAAGAGAAACTAAAAGGTATCAGAAAACTTTTACCATAATAAAGACATGCAATACTTAAAAATATTCCTGCTATGGTATAAAAGTAATTTTTCGGAGAAAATGTGAAGTTCAACATGGCCTTTCTATCTTTATGAGATACGTGTCAAATATAAACTTATTTTCTATAGCATTATTTATATCTAAATCAGATTTATAATTTTTAATTCTTAATAAACCCTCAGGCAAAACAGACAAAATGACAGATTATTAACCAAATTTTAATGCATCTTCAATTCTTAAGGCTCATTAATGCCTAATCTAGCCAAGAATCTTATAAAAGATGTTAAGGCTTGTTAAGGCCCTTGTATAGCTAATTGAATTGGTACTAAATTTGTTCTTGTTGATTCAAATAAACAATATACAAATGAAAAACATTCTAACTTATGCGTTCGTGGGTGTTTTAAGTGCGGGAACTACCTACGGCTTAATTCAATATTCATCCGACAACAACTTGTTGAATGATTCTAATTCTATAATAACGCAAGCTGATCCTGAAGCCGAGGCCGATGGAAAATTTGCAACTTATAATTACGCATCATCTGGTACTGTAATGCCGGATTTCACACAAGCTGCCGACAAATCAGTAAATGCGGTGGTTAGTATCAAAAACTTTGGTAACCCTTCTGCTAGTCAAAGAGGACAAAATCCATTTGATTTTTTTAACGATCCTTTCTTCGATCAGTTCTTTGATCAAAGAGGAAGAAGACCTCAAAGAGACGAAAACACACCTAGCGGCGCTGGTTCTGGAGTAATTATCTCTACAGATGGTTACATTGTCACAAACAACCACGTGATTGCTAATGCAGATAAATTAGAGGTTACATTAAACAATCAACAAACTTATACCGCCAAATTAATCGGTACCGACCCTAATACAGATATCGCTTTGATTAAGATTGATGAAGATAACTTACCTCATTTATCTTTCTATAACTCAGACCAAATTAAGGTTGGAGAATGGGTACTAGCGATTGGAAACCCTTTTGGACTTAATTCTACAGTAACTGCAGGAATTGTGAGTGCTAAAGGAAGAGGTATTGGAATTTTAAGTCAAAACGGAGATCATCCTATTGAATCATTTATTCAAACTGATGCCGCCATTAATCCAGGAAACTCGGGTGGTGCTTTGGTAAACACCTATGGACATTTAGTGGGAATTAACACTGCTATATACTCTAAAACAGGTTCTAACGCTGGATACGGTTTTGCTGTTCCTTCTAACTTAGTTAAAAAAGTAGTTGACGACATCAAAACTTACGGAATGGTTCAGCGTGGCTATATTGGTATTCAAGGTATCGACTTAACCAATGAAGCTGCTGTTAGAGACTACAACCGCATTAACAAAACAGAACTTAAAACTACACAAGGTGTAATGGTTGCTGAGCTTTCTGAAAACGGTGGAGCTATCGAAGCTGGAATCGAGGAAGGTGATATCATTAGAGAAGTGGATGGCAAGAAAGTAACAACTTTCAACGCACTTTCAGTTGCTGTTGGTTCTAAAAAACCAGGAGACATCGTTGATGTAAAAGTTGAACGCAATGGTAAAATGAGAACTTATAAAGTTAAACTTAAAGACCTTCAAGGTAACGACACGGTTCGTTCTTTAGATGACTTAACTATTACAGAGAAAATGGGTGCTAAATTTGAGCCTTTAACTAACAAACAAAAAGTTCAATACGGCATCGAGAGTGGAGTCTTAGTAACTGATGTTAATAGAACTGGAATCTTACAAGAAATTGGAGTTCAAAATGGATATATCATTCTTAAGATTAATGGAAAAGAAGTTAATTCGGGAGATGATATCGAGAAAATCCTTAAGAAACATAAAGGTAATGTGTCTGTAAACTTTGTAGACCGCTATGGAAGAATTTACACCAAAGGATTTAAAATGTAATTAAAACCTATAGGTTGAAAAACAAAACCCTGAAATCATTGATTTCAGGGTTTTTATATTAATATAAAATTGTAATTTAATTCTTGCTGAGAACTCTAAGTTTTGCAAACTTTAATAATAATTTCTTCTCGCCACTATTATCAAACAATATCTTAGCTTTCACATTATCGGGCTCACCCTCTAAAGAAAGAACTTTTCCTTTACCAAATCTATCATGAACCACTGTGTAACCTTCTTCTATGGTTTGATGATCTGCATCACCAGGATTTACTTGAGCTTGTTTAAGCGGTCTTAAAGTTTGAGTAGTATTCGTCAACTTCTTCTTAATCGGCTGAGATTTCTTTTTAAACCTAGGAACTGGTTTATCACCAAATAAATCTCCTGACAAGCCACTGTTATTAACCGGTAACATAGGCGTTGGGTTTTCCCAATCAAGGTATTTATCATCCATTTCCTCTAAGAATCTACTTGGCTCAGCATCTATAATCTTACCCCATCTCTGTCGAGAAACTGAATAAGAAAGAATAGCTTGTTTTTCAGCCCTTGTTAAAGCCACATAAAACAACCTGCGCTCCTCTTCTAACTCTAAACGCGTATTCAAGTTCATCATAGAAGGGAATAAATTCTCTTCTAATCCTGGAATGAAAACAATCGGAAACTCAAGACCTTTCGCCAAGTGTACTGTCATCAGCGCCACTTTATCAGCATCTTCGTCTTCGTTATCCATATCAGTAGCCAAAGCAACATCTTCTAAAAAGTTAGCCAAAGATGGATCTCCTTCATCTAATTGTTGCTGCTCTTCAACAAATCCTTGTAAACTGTTCAACAACTCTTGAATATTCTCTAATCTAGAGATTCCTTCTGGAGTATCATCATCTCTTAACTCCTTCAACAAGCCTGTTTGCTTAGCTACTTCAAGTGCTACCTCAAAAACATCATGAGTTTTTAATTTAACCTGAAAGCTTTGTAGCATCGTAATGAAGTTATGAAGCTTATTCAAAGTCCCACCATTCAATCCTGTTCTAGGACCATGTAGAGGTAAGTTTTCTAAAACTTCGTATAAAGTCATTTTTTGCTCATCCGCAAATACAGTCAACTTTTGAATCGTCGTTAAACCAATTCCACGTTTTGGATAATTAATTACTCTTAATAAAGCTTCCTCGTCATTGGTATTGATTAGCAACCTTAAATAAGAAATTAAATCCTTAACCTCTTTTCTTTGGTAGAACGAAATCCCACCAAAAATACGATAAGGAATATTCTTTTTCCTTAAAGCCTCCTCTATCGCTCTAGATTGAGCATTGGTTCTATATAAAACAGCAAAATCATTATTATTTAATTGATCTCGCATTTTGATTTCAAAAATTCTAGAAGCAATAAATCTCGCTTCATCGATATCCGTCAAGGCACGATATACTGGAATAGTCTTTCCCTCATCATTACTTGTCCAAACATCTTTTTTCAGCTGATCTTTATTTTTAGCAATTATGTCGTTGGCCGCATTTACAATATTTTGTGTCGAACGGTAATTCTGCTCTAAAGCAAAACTCTTAGCATCTGGATAATCCTTTTGAAAACCTAAAATATTACGAATATTAGCACCACGGAAAGCATAGATACTTTGTGCATCATCACCCACCACACATAAATTCTCGAATCTTGAAGCCAAAGCCTTTACGATTAAATACTGAGAATGGTTGGTATCTTGGTACTCATCCACCATAATATACCTAAATCGATCTTGGTATTTCGCTAACACTTCTGGGAAACGTGTAAGCACCTCATTGGTTCTTAGCAATAAATCGTCGAAGTCCATAGCACCAGATTTATAACAACGCTCTACATAGGCTCTATAAACCTCACCTGTCTTAGGTTTCATAGCTGCCTCGTCGGCTTCTATAAGCTCTGGATTATTCAAGTAAGCTCTTACAGTAATCAAATTATTCTTGAACTGAGAAATTCGATTAAGCATCTGTTTAGGCTTATAAATATCTTTGTCCAACTGCAAATCTGTAATCACTTTACGCATTACCGACAAAGCATCTTGCTGATCGTAGATAGTAAAGTTAGATGGATAACCTAATAAAGGCGCCTCAACCCTTAGGATTCTAGCAAAAATGGAGTGAAAAGTTCCCATCCATAAGTTTTTTGCTTCTGAATGCCCTACAACTTTGGCAATACGCTCCTTCATTTCACGTGCCGCCTTGTTGGTAAAGGTTAGTGCAAGTATATTAAATGAATCCACTCCATTATTCATTAAATGAGCGATTCGATAGGTTAAAACACGCGTTTTACCAGATCCAGCACCGGCAATTACCATCACAGGACCTTCTAACGCCTCGACAGCCTGACGTTGAACATCGTTTAATTCTGATAAGTATGTTGACATGGCGATAAAGATACAAAGGATTCTTTTTACAAAAGAATTCATTTAAAATACTATGCTATAAAAACAATCTAAATGTTATTCTTGCATTATTCTTTTAGTTTTACTATTGTCATTTTATCAAAATAAGCAATAAAACTTTTTAGTTTAACAAAATTTTAATTTACTATTCATTGATTTGAATTTTAGACAATTAACTTATTTAATCTTTTAAACTTTAAGATTAATATTAAATTTTATTTGTATATCTAATTATATCTTGACATATTTGTAGGGATTAAAAAATAATTTTTTTTTCATAGGTTTAGGTTGATTAGTTAGGGTTTACCTCTCCACTGCGGTGGAGAGGTTTTCTTTTTTTAGGAAGTCAAGCCAAAAGTTCGTAAAATTGTATAAAAATTTATAGTTAAATGAAGAAAATAATCTTAACAGCCGCTTTAGGTATCATCGTTTTTTCTTGTAAGAAAGAAGGAGATGCTGTCGTTTCTGGTGTTGATGCTAAAGGCGAAAAAGTAGAGCTATCTGAACTAGATATGAAAGCATCTTACGCCTATGGAGTTTCTCTAGGTCAAAACACTGAGCGCTACAACCAAAACCCTCAACTTCAAGATTCTCTAGACATTGATCAAGTTAAAAAAGGAATTCAAGATTTCCTTAAAGACTCCAAAACATTAGACTCATACGGCTATGGTCTTAATATTGGTAAACAAATTAAAGGAGCTTTAGAAAACAATGTAATCCAAGGTCACTTAGACACAGATGAGATCTTAGTTGGAATGATGGATTATTTAAAGAAAAATAACCTAAAAGTTTCTGTAGACTCAGTTGCTATGGTAATGGACGAGTTCTATCAAACTCAATTAGCTAATTCGGCTGCAGCCAACAAACAAAAAGGATTAGACTTTTTAGCAGCAAAGAAAAAAGAAGAAGGTGTTAAAACTACAGAAAGTGGACTTGCTTATAAAGTAATTAATGAAGGTAGCGGACCAAAAGTTAAAGAAGGTGATAAAATTAAAGTTAAGTATAAAGGAACTTTAATCGATGGAGACGTTTTCGACAGCACAGACTTAAACAACAATGGCGAGCCTGTAGAATTCACCTTACAATCAGGTGGTTTAATCCCAGGATGGGTAGAAGGAATGCAACTTATGTCTAAAGGAGCTAAGTATGAATTCTACATCCCTTCAGACTTAGGATACGGCGACATGGGAAGTGGTAAAATCGGACCAGGTGATGCTTTAGTATTTGATATCGAGTTAATTGATATTTCAGAAGGAGTTGGTGCTAATAGAGCTCCAGGTCAACCAGGCGTTAACATCGAAGCTGTTAAACCAGGTAACTAAAAATATTCGTCAAATAATTATTTGACTTAATTATGTCCCAAGATTCAATGCTGAATTTTGGGACATTTTTATTTTAATCCTATTAGAACTCCACGCAAAACTTAAACACAAAAAAAGAGGAAGACCATTGGCCTTCCTCTTTTTATATAATTTATAAACTAAATTATCTAGCTAAATAAGTCTTTAAGATTTTACTTCTAGATGTATGTTTCAATCTGCGAATTGCTTTCTCTTTAATCTGTCTTACTCTCTCTCTAGTTAAGTCAAATGTTTCACCAATTTCCTCTAAAGTCATTGGGTGATTTCCATTTAAACCAAAGTATAAACGAATCAAATCAGCTTCTCTAGGCGTCAATGTTTGTAAAGATCTTTCAATCTCAACGCGCAATGATTCAATCATCAATTCCTTATCTGGATTTGGCGACTCACCCGAACGCAATACATCGTATAAGTTAGAATCCTCTCCTTCAACCAACGGAGCATCCATAGATACGTGACGACCACTATTCTTCATAGATTCTTTCACGTCTTCCTCCGTCATATCCAACTGATCCGAAATCTCCTCGGCAGAAGGCGCACGCTCATGCTCTTGCTCTAAAGATGCGTAAGCTTTATTAATTTTATTAATCGAACCAATCTTGTTCAATGGCAAACGTACAATTCTCGATTGTTCCGCTAATGCTTGCAAAATCGACTGTCTAATCCACCAAACTGCATAAGAAATAAACTTAAATCCTCTAGTTTCATCAAATCTTTGAGCAGCTTTAATCAATCCCAAGTTACCCTCGTTAATCAAATCCGGCAAACTCAAACCTTGGTTTTGGTATTGCTTAGCAACCGATACAACAAATCGCAAGTTAGCTTTGGTCAGCTTCTCTAGCGCAACCTTGTCCCCAGCCTTAATACGCTGTGCTAATTCAACTTCCTCCTCTGCTGTAATTAGGTCAACCTTTCCAATCTCCTGTAGATATTTATCTAAGGAAGCCGTTTCACGATTAGTTACCTGCTTTGTAATTTTTAACTGACGCATATTATATGTTCTCTATTTTCAGGGTTAATATTTACGAAAAGGCACACGACTATCTGCTGCAGATATTGCAGAAAAAATTCTAATAAAAATAGGATTATATACTTGGTAGCGTATTCATTCTCGTATCTATATATACGGATGTACTCTAGGAATGTTACAAAACTAAATTGTTAAACTTTTGTTAACAAGATTCCTTTTCACGTTAATTGCCCTCCCGACATCAAAAATAAAGCGTAAATTAACACTCTTTTTCACCAAAAGATCAGCCAACTTTAGGCTAAAATCCTATACAACAACACTTTAATTTCTTGGGCGGCTTTTCACGCTATTCGTTGCAATCTTTTCTACAATAGCCAACAAAAAATCTCGTAGAAGGAGTTTGTTTCATAACGACACTCTTCTACTTCGTTTTTTGTAAATGTCTTTTGTAAAAAAGGATTTCCACTGCTATCGTGGCCGCACTACGACTACGATTTAACTATAAAGTCTCTTGCGAATAAACATTCCTACCAAGCCAATTAACCAAATAAAGATGAGAGGAAAAACAATGTTATACCATCTCCAGGTTTTTTGATCGGCTGCTACGGTATTCTTATCTAAAATATGAAGCTTTCGTTGTTTCTCATTCAGCTGAATCATCATATCATCCCCCGTTAAATAATCAAGAGAATTAATCAAGAAAGCAGCATTATCATATATCACTGTAGCTTGATCAGAAACATCTGGTCGCATACTATACTTATCAGCTCCTAGTGCTAAAGGCTCACCTCTAAAGATATGATTCTTAGCAAAATCACCATCTGAGATAACAATCATTTCATTCAAATCTGATTTTGACTTGAAATTAGCAACTTCTTGAGATTCAATTCTACCCTTATAAGCCGAATCAAAATAACCTTCTAATAAAACCGCCATCGGATAAACTCCTGGCTGCTCCGGATAGTTCTCTGGTTTTACCTGCTCAATTTCCCCGAAATCAATATAAGTCATCGGTTTCTGCAATTGAACGTGTCTAGATGTTGTTAACAACACCTCAGCGTTCACAGAGTCTCTTGGTAATATCTCAATTGGATTCGCAAACTCAAAACGAATAGGATTAGCTATTTTTCTATTAATCGTGTGATTCTGTTTAGAAATGCTCAACGGGAAATACGGCCACGGAAATTGCTCATAAGCTGTATTGTTCCCTGCTTGACCAATTGCTAAAGTAATATAACTAGATTGTAAATCTTTAACAACAGAAGGCATTAAACGAACACCATAAGCAAACATCAAATCCGTAAGATTTGTATTTCTTGGGAAGGCAACAATTTTCTCCGACCTAAATAAACTATCCATTTCGGCGTCCACGTCCTCTATCATCCACAAAGTCTTCCCTCCATTCATAATATATTGATCCATGACCAATTTATCTTTATCACTGAAGGGTTTTATTGGCTTTGCGATAATCAGTGCATCAAACTTACTTAAACTATCTAAATCAGATAATTGCAAACTACCTGTTCCATTTTGTAATGGACTCGTAAAAGGTGTTACATCATAATCCTTAGCTGCTACTCTAAACAAACCATCTAAGTAGTTTGGCAACAACTCATCATGATGAACAATTAAACCAATTTGTTTACGCTCCTTAAAACTCAAGCGATAAATTTCCTTTACAAAATTGCCTTCTAGGATATCAACAGATGCCAAGGCTCTCTCCTCAATAGGAATCTTCTTATTTGACAATAAAGGAACACTTGCTGTCTTGCCTTTGGTATCTACCGTAGCAAAAGGAAAAACGCGTAGAATCTTATCTTGTGTCGGTACCGACATGTCCATTACTCCTCTCGAACGCAGGGAATCAATATTTAAATTCGCGCTTATCGGGTTTATAAATTCATATTGAACTTGTGGATTCCTACGACTAATTTCATTTAATAAAAATCGGATTTCATTCTGTAGAACTCTAAAATTACCAGTTAAATCCCCTTCTAAATAAACATTAACCTTAACTGGATCTTCAATATTTTCTAATAAGCTAAGCGTTCCTTCAGAAAAAGAATAACGCTTATCTTCGGTTACATCCCATCTTTCATAAACAAAAAGAGACAACAACCAAACGCTGAGCAATACTAAAACTCCTATAATCGCACGATACTTTTTCATTGTCTTTGGAGTTGTTGTAATGTGAAATAGGTGAAATATAAAAACAGCCCAGAAAACCCTAAGAAATAGATTACATCTCGACTATCTATGATTCCCTTTAAAAAGGAATTGTAATGAAATTCTGCACCAATTTGCTGCATGTAATAATCTGCATTTCCTAATAAATTATAAGACGCCAATCCTTGGAATCCATAAAATAAAACAAAACAGATAAAAACACTTGCAACATAAGCCACTACCTGATTTTCAGTAATAGAAGACATCGCAAAGCCTATCGCCGAAAACAAAGTCCCTAATAAAAATAGACCTAAATATCCCGAAACAATGGCACCTATATCTGCCTGTCCATCAATACTAAAATGTTGTAAGCTGCTAATATAAATCAAGGTTGGAATTAGCATAAATAAGATTAAAACCAAAACCGAGAAAAACTTACCAAAAATGATATGGTGTATTTTAATAGGCTGAGTCATCAACCAATCTAGCGTTCCCATTTGCTTTTCTTCCGACAATTGACGCATCGTTAAGGCTGGAACTAAAAATAACATAGCCCAAGGCGCAATAAAGAAAAACGTACTTAGCGAAGCATTTCCAAGATTGAAAATATTATATTGATTGTCAAAAAACCAAAGAAACAACGAGCAAATCAGCACAAAAATACTGGCTACGATATATGCCCCTGGCGAACAAAAAAAACTTCTTATTTCTTTTTTAAAGATTGTAAACATGCAGAATTCCTAACCACAAAATTAAACATTTATTGTTGGATAAAACCATTTTTAGGCTTTCTTACCTCGATTAACTATTTTCACAACAAGCATAATAAAAATACCCATCGCTACAAATGAAATCAACGCCCAAAACCAATTGGCTATAAACATGGTTTTCAGCACTACAGCAAAAACAACCACGAATAAAATCAAAGTCGCCACCTCATTCATCATTCTTAACTGAGTAGATGACATCCCTGTTTTCGCTTGATGTAATTGCTTTAAAGTCCTCCAACTCCAAAAATGATAGACGAATAAAATGAGAATAAAACTTAGTTTGACGTGCATCCAACCTTGTTCTAGATAAGCCCAATTCCCAAGATAGAGCATATAAGTTCCCGAGAGAATCATAATGATAAATGCAGGAACCGTAATAATATTCCACAGTCGTTCTTCCATGAATGAAAATTGCTCATGAAGAATATCTTTCTTAGGCCCATCTTGATCTAGAAGTGCTTCGGTGTGATAAATAAACAACCTAACGATATAGAACAAGCCTGCGAAATAACTCACCACAAAAATGATGTGAATAGCTCTTATAATTGAATATTCCATTTAACTAAATTCTACGCTAATTACATCTCCAACACTCAAACCAAGCAAACTGCTTGCTCCACCAAAACTATTAGGATTTCCTTTATAAACTGCTACCTCTAAATAACCAGCAGAATTAAACAAAACCATCTTTTCTCCATGAGAGTCCACTTCATTATCAAAATCCTTAACCGCATCGGCATAGCGATCTAAGATTTTCTCAAAAGGCAAATGCCTCACTTGAATAACGAAATTTCTACCTCGTCTCTTTTCCTCAAATAATTTCTTCTGAATATTGGTTACGACATTTCCATAATTGTCGATATGGATAACATTTCCCATGATATTATCATCACCATGAACCACTGGGCGAATGGTATTCAACTCTTTATAAGTTTCAGTATAATTTCCAATCACCTCAAGCTTACCTCCTCTTAATAAGTGACAAGCCACCGGAACAAATATATCTCGCGTTGGGAAATTACTAAACTCATGGAACCTACCTAAGGTAATCTCTACCATATTCTCTGGTCTTTGCTCCGCAAGAATAAGTGATAAAATCCCATTATCTGCTGCAATAAAATAATGACCATCGATCTTAGCCGCAAGTAATTTGGTGACTTTATTAGGTAAAGAATCAACACCAATTATATGCACTGTCCCATCGGGAAAATCCTTATAGACATTACGAATTAAAAAAGCAGCCTCAGCTATATTAAAAGGTTCAACCTCGTGAGTTATGTCTACCAAACAGGCATTTTCAAACTCTTTTAGGATTGCACCTTTAATGCTGGCTACCATATAGCCTCTATTTCCGAAATCTGTTGTTAAAGTAATTACTGACATCTGTGAATGCACAAATATATTCCTTATTTTTGTCTTAAATAACTAAAATATAAATCATTTGCACGAAAGATTAATCGAACTCAAAGATATTAATATTCAAGATTTTTATGGAAGTCAAAATAAGAACCTTGAATATATTACTTCACACTTTCCTAAACTTAAAATCGTTGCGCGCGGTAGAAATGTTGCAGCGGTTGGTAGTACTGAAGAATTAGACGTTTTTCAGGAGAAAGTAGAAGAAATCATCCAGCATATTCAACATTATAATCGTTTAAATCAAACTGATTTAGATTTAATATTATTGGAAAACGCTCCCAAAAAGATGAATCCCAAAGATGAAGTCTTAGTGCATGGCGTAAGCGGAATTTTAGTCAAAGCCATTACACCCAACCAACGAAAAATGGTGGATGAAATGGCGAAGAATGACATGATGTTCGCCACTGGTCCTGCCGGTACCGGAAAAACCTACACCAGTGTTGCTCTTGCGGTTAGAGCTTTAAAAAACAAAGAAGTTAAAAGAATTGTTTTAACTCGACCTGCTGTAGAAGCTGGAGAAAGTTTAGGCTTTTTACCTGGTGATTTAAAGGAAAAACTAGATCCTTACCTACAACCTTTATATGACGCTTTGCGTGACATGATTCATTATGAGAAATTAGAAAACTACATAGAGCGTGGCGTTATCGAAGTGGCTCCATTGGCTTTTATGCGTGGTAGAACTTTGGATAATGCTTTTGTTATCTTAGATGAAGCTCAAAACACAACACACTCTCAAATGAAAATGTTCTTAACCCGAATGGGAAAAAGAGCTAAGTTCATTATCACAGGAGATCCTGGACAAGTTGATTTACCACCAAGACAAAAATCTGGCTTAATCGAAGCTATGCACATCCTAAAAGATGTAAACGATATCTCTTTTGTTCATTTAGATGGGAAAGATGTTGTTCGACACAAATTAGTGAAGAAGATTATCGATGCTTATGATGAGGAAGATGGAAGAACGCATCAACCAAAACAGCAACCTACTATCACCAAATAAAGTGATTTCAAAAACCACCTACATTGTTCTCTACTTACTTTTAGGCGTAGCACTTGGCTATGGCCTTATGTTGCCTTTAATGGAAAACGACAGTGCGCAACATGCCACCATGGCTATGCAAATGGCACAGTCTAATCATTATTGGGAAATACTAAAAGGTGGTGGAGATTATTTAGACAAACCTCATATGCACTTTTGGTTATCGGCTTTTAGCTTCGAGCTTTTTGGCTACGAAGTTTGGGCCTATCGCCTACCCGCTTTGGTGTTGACGCTTTTGGCTGGTTTTGGAACTTTTAAGTTAGCAGATTTACTGTATCAAAATAAAAATACAGCTCGTCTTAGCGCTTTAATGTTTTTGACAGCCCAAGCGATTATACTGAGTCTACACGACGTTAGAACTGATGCTGTTTTAACTTCCTTCACGATTTTGGCTATTTGGCAATGGACTTATTTCTTGAAGAAAAAAGCTTTGCTAGGCGCTATTTTGGGAGGACTTTTCACAGCTTTCGCCTATTCAACCAAAGGAATTATAGCCATTGCAGTGATTGGAGCTTTTCTGTTTTTCATGGTGTTGTACAAAAACTATTGGCAACGTCTTTTAAGCTGGAAATTAGCTCTAGGTTTAGTTGCTTTCATATTGGGTTCAACTCCGATGCTTTATGCTTATTATTTGCAATTCGGCATGGAAGGAATAGAATTCATCACCTATGGACAAGCGACCGGCCGTTTTAGTGGCGAGGACTTTGGTGGCGCAAGTAAAAACGATTATTTTTTCTATTTCCACACCTTATTATGGGCGTTTTTACCATGGAGTTTATGGTTTTATATGTCCTCATATCTCAAGATTAAAAACTGGAACAAACCCAAGTGGGTTGAAGTTTCAAGTTTGGGAGCTACCTTGCTTTTTATTGTTGCTATGAATTTCTCTCAATTCAAGCTTCCGCATTATTTGAATATCGTTTTCCCATTAATGGCCATATTCACAGCGAGTTCGATTGTTGAGATTTTTCAAAATTATAGAAGTAGAATCCCTAAAGCTTTTCAAATTACACAATATAGCATTGCGGCTTTAGGCTTAGTTTTATTAGCGTTTTTAGGTTTAATTGCTTTTCCTCTTGAAAGTATTCCAGTAATTGGAATTTTACTTTTAACTCTTCTTCTATTGATCGTATTATTTATTAGAAGCAACACAAGATTAGAGCGCACCGTTGTAGTAAGTGCCGGTTTTATTTTATTTACTAATATTTATTTAAACACAACTTTTTACCCACAACTCATCGAATATCAAGCTGGTGAAAAACTAGGTAAAGTTGCTGCTAGAAATGAAATTAAAGCTAAGGATCTATATATGATCGATGGTCAATATAGCTGGGCGATGGACTGGCATATTCAAGGGACTACGCAGAAAACAAGTTTGATGGAGCTTCGTAGCAAAACAGAACCATTTTGGGTGATGGTTTATGATAAACACCCAAATGACATTAAAGCCGCCAATTGGTCTATCGGCAAATCATATCGTGTAGATAATTATAGAATTACAAGATTAAACAAAGATTTCATCAATCCATTATCCCGTCCCGAAGTCTTAAGCGATGCTTGGCTAATTCAATTTATTCCTGAATAAACGAATGCATTCGGCCTTAAAAATCATTAAAAAATAAATTTCACAAGATTTATAGTCGGCCTAGTGTAGTTTCCTTTTGGCTTAATAGGAATGTCAGTATATTTGCCAAATGTTACAAGCACAAAAAGTTGGAGTTCATTTTGCGGGAAATTATCTATTCGATAATGTTTCTTTTAGAATTAATAAAGGAGATAGAATTGGTTTGGCCGGAAAAAATGGAGCCGGAAAATCAACCTTATTACAAATTTTAGCTAAAGCTCAACCTGCCACCGAAGGAGATGTGGTACACGAAGGTGAGGTTAGCGTTGGTTATCTTTCTCAAGATATTGATTTTGAAGAAGGTCGCACGATTTGGGATGAAGCTTCACAGGCTTATGTTGAGTTAAATAAAATTCAAGCAAGAATAGATGAAATCAATCATCAGCTAAGTACGCGCACAGATTACGAAAGCGATGAGTACAGCAAATTGATTGAAGACATCAGCCATTACACCGATCGATTCACTGTTTTGGGTGGATATAGTAAGGATGCGGACATGGAAAAAGTGCTAAAAGGCTTAGGCTTTAAGGAATCTGATTTCCCTCGTCTTACTTCTGAGTTTTCAGGAGGTTGGAGAATGCGTGTTGAATTGGCAAAATTATTACTTAAGCATCATGATATTTTACTTCTTGATGAGCCAACTAACCACTTGGACATAGATTCCATTGTTTGGTTAGAGGAATTTTTAAGTGGCTATCCTGGAGCAGTAGTGTTGGTTTCTCACGATAAGTTATTCTTAGATAACATTACCAACAGAACCCTTGAAATCGCCAACAAACAAGTGCATGATTACAAAGCGAACTATTCTAAATATCTCCAATTGCGTGAAGAAAGAAGAGAAAAGTTAGAATCTGCGAAAAAGAATCAAGAAAACTACATTAAACACACCGAACAACTGATCGATAAGTTTAGAGCGAAGGCATCTAAAGCTTCTACAGCTAAGTCTTTGCAGAAAAAACTTAACCGAATGGAGGTGATTGAAGTTGAGAACGAAGATGTTCACTCTATGAATATCAGGTTTGCGCCATCACAACGTTCGGGTAAAGTGATTTTCACTTTAGAGGATGTTTCTAAATCATTTGGTGATAACACAATTTTCTCTGGCGTTAACTTAGAAGTAGTACGTGGTGAAAAAGTAGCATTCGTGGGACAAAACGGACAAGGTAAAACAACTTTGGCGCGTTGTATTGTAGGAGAACTCGATTATGAGGGAAAAATTCAACATGGACATAATGTTGAAGTAGGTTATTTTGCTCAAAATCAACATCATGTTCTTAAAGACGAAAGAACAGTCCTAGAAGAGGCAGAATATGCTGCAACCGAACAAACTAGACTTAAGGTTCGTGATATCTTAGGTGCATTCTTATTCAGTGGAGAGGCTGCAGAAAAGAAAGTGAAGGTTTTATCCGGAGGGGAGAGAAACCGTTTGGCATTAGCTAAATTACTTCTACATCCATCGAACGTGTTGATTATGGATGAGCCGACTAACCACTTAGACATTCAATCAAAGGAAATCTTGAAAAATGCTTTAAACAGCTACGAAGGAACTTTGATTTTGGTTTCTCACGATAGAGAATTCTTATCTGGTTTAGCTCAGAAAATCGTTGAATTTAAAGATGGAGAAGTAAAAGAATTTTTAGGAGGCATCGACGATTACTTAGTTTATCGCAAAGCAGAAAACATGCGAGAAATTGAGAAGGTTGAAAAGACTAAAGCTGCTCCAGTTCCTAAAGAAGCTCCTAAAACTCAAACCGATGAAGCTGAGATTAAAAAAATTAAAAATAAAATTAGTCAAGTTGAATCAGAGATTACTGAGATAGAAACGGAGATGGAAAAAATGGAGAAATCATTTGCAGAACATAACCCAAGCGAGGAGGAATTAGCTAAATACGCTGAGCTACAAGAGTCTCTAGAAGATAAAATGCAAACTTGGGAAGAACTTGCTGCTCAAGTTTAAAACCTTAAAAACTAATACTTTAAATCAAAAAATTGCTTTTCTCTAGTTTTATGGGAATAAATCAAGTAAACTCATTAAATTTGTGTTAAGCGTGGTTGAGCCCACAACTTAAATTTCAATCATATGAAGAAATCAAATAAAATCATTGCTGGCTATCACTTGTTGACGATGTTGGCAACTGCAGAAGGACATTTAGACGCTAAAAGCGATGATGTGATTCGTGAGTACTTATCTGTTGAGTCATTAATTCGACTTAATCTAGATGATGAATTAGATCAAATCATCACCTTAACTGAGTCTAGTTTCGATGAGCATTTTGCTAATAAAGCTCGTGATTTTTATGATGATTCATCTTATGAGGAAAGAGAAGAATTTATATTATTTGCTAAAGATTTAATTCGTGCAGATGATGAGATTACCGACGAAGAAAACTCTTTATATAGACTATTATTAAAGACTTGGCGTAGCAGAGAAGAGGAATTAAAAGCAAATTCATAAGCATGGAAAGAATTGCCGTATTCCCAGGATCTTTTGACCCTATCACTTTAGGACACCAAGACATTATAGAAAGAGCTTTACCGCTTTTTGATAAAATCATTGTGGCTATCGGTCATAATGCATCAAAAAAATACATGTTTACTCTTGAGCAAAGAATTGAGTTTTTAGAGAAAACCTTTGCTTCTCACGATAAAGTTGAAGTTGATACTTACAAAGGATTGACTGTAGACTATGTGATGTCTAAAAATGCTCAATTTATCTTAAGAGGTTTGAGAAACCCTGCCGATTTTGAGTTTGAGAAAGCCATTGCTCACACCAATCGAGCTATGACAAATAAAGAGATTGAGACTGTATTTTTACTTACCTCATCAGGTAAATCCTACATCAGTTCAAGTATTGTGCGTGATGTAATGCGCAATGGAGGTGATTACACCATGTTAGTTCCAGATACGGTTAGATATCCTTTTTAAATTCGATTTCGATTTGAGGGGAAATTAAATTAAAACTCATGCGATGATATTTGCATGGGCCATTTTCTTTGATTCCTAATCTGTGTGCTTTGGTAGGGTAACCCTTGTTTTTATCCCATTGATAATATGGGAATTCCTCGTGAATCTCTTTCATATAATCATCTCGATAAGTTTTAGCCAAAACAGATGCTGCTGCAATATTTAAATATTTTGCATCGCCTTTCACCACACACTGATGTTTTACTCTTTTATAAGGTGTAAAACGATTGCCATCAACCGCAATAAAATCAGGCGAAAGTCTTAAGCCATCTAGGGCTCGGTGCATGGCCAAGAAACTTGCATTTAAAATATTGATTTCATCAATTTCTTCGGGAGAAACATATCCCACCGCCCAACAAACAGCTTCGTGCTCAATTCTAGTGCGTAATTCATAACGCTGTTTCTCGCTCAATTGCTTAGAATCATTGAGCTCACCTGGATTAAAATCATGTGCTAATATCACCGCAGCAGCGACCACAGGCCCCGCTAAACATCCGCGTCCTGCCTCATCGCATCCGGCTTCTAAAAATTCAGTCTGAAAGGTGAGTTGCATATGGGCGCAAGTTAAGAATTATTTAAAAATTAAAAATCCCTAGCTTATATGAATGGAGCTTAAATAAAGTTATGATTAAGGTTGTAAGCTTTTGTTCTCTAAACGTTTTGCGCTTTCTGTAATTAAATCTGCATTTTCTAAGGTCCAATCTCTAGCCATAAGAAGTTCTTTTAATACCAACTCAATTTGCTCAGCAGCAGTTTGAGGTAAATGACTCTTCATAGCGGCAATTCTGATCTGATTTTTTCCTTCTCTCTGAATATTAGCTAAATCTTCTTTACTAAAAAGATTATAAAACTGCTCCTCTATGTTATAATACTCATAATCTGTATCCAAGGAAAGTAATTCAGGCTCTGGAAAATGAATTAATTTTATTTTCTTGTTGTCTTCGTCTATTTCCCATTTAGCTTTAGCAAAGTCATAGCCTAAGTGAACCTTACCTTTGATAATAACCAAAGCTTTTTTAGTAGAAGGAATAAATTTAAACAATTTAGAAGTTTCCTTATAGTCGTAAATCTCGTTGAAGTGACCTTCTGCAGTTACAATTTTAAACACCTTTTGCATGCTCTCCATCACCGTGTGTGAAGATTCTGTTCTAAGTGTTGGGGCTGCATCTTTTCTATCTTTATTAAGAATGATTACCAACAATGCTCCTAAAATCAACCCGAGAATTAAAAACGCCACCATCAAAAGTGTTGGGTCTTGATTTTTTTGAAGATTATAAACAATATACGCGATGTCTACTAGCAAGAAAAAGCTCAGTGTCCAAAGCGCAGCACGGTGTTTTAAAAATCCTAACATTCAATTTATTTTGTTAAAAGATTAACGAAAATCGTTCCATTGTTAAAGATAAGATATCCTCTAAACTATTAGGCAAGCATTTGAACTGCCATTTTAAGACCTTTAATGAGCTCATCTACTTCTTCTTTGGTATTATAAACCGCAAAACTCGCTCTCACCGTACCAGGAATCTCAAACTTACTCATGATAGGTTGACAACAATGATGTCCCGTTCTAACCGCAATACCTAATTTATCTAAGATCATTCCTACATCGGATGAATGCACTCCTTCTCTTTGAATATTAAAAGAAACAGCTCCCGAACCTGGGGCATCTTTTGCATACACAACAATTTCTGGAATAGTAGCCAGTTGCTCTCTGGTATATTTAATCAGTTCTTGCTCGTGTTCATAAATAAAATCAATACCGATTTCATTCATAAAATCAACTGCTTTTCCTAAAACTATATTACCAGCAATATTAGGCGTTCCTGCTTCAAACTTAAAGGGTAAACCAGCATAAGTGGATTTCTCCATGCTCACCGTATCGATCATCTCTCCTCCTCCGCGATAGGGATTGAGCTGATTTAGGATTTCTTCTTTTCCATAAAGAATTCCAGTTCCGGTTGGTCCGTACATCTTATGTCCTGAGAATGCATAAAAATCTGCATCTAAAGCTTGTACATCAACTTTCTTATGTGGGATTGCTTGTGCTCCATCTAATAAAACCCAAGCGCCCACAGCATGTGCTCCTGCTATAATATCTTCAACTGGATTAACCACTCCTAATGCATTTGATACATGGTTAACTGAAACCAGTTTGGTCTTATCAGATAACAAGTTTTTATAAACTTGCATATCCAATGTTCCATCTTCTTTAAGTGGAATATATTTTAAAATTGCTCCCGATTTCTGACATAGCATTTGCCAAGGAACAATATTAGAGTGATGCTCTAACTCAGAAATTATGATTTCATCACCTTTTTTAATAATTCCTTCTAATCCTCTTGCAACAAGATTAATTGAATCTGTAGTTCCATAGGTGAAAATTACCTCATAATCATGTTTAGCATTAATAAATGCCTGAATTTTCTTACGGCTATTTTCCATAGCATCTGTAGCTTCCTGACTTAGCGTATGGATTCCACGATGCACATTGGCGTTGATGCTTGTATAATAATCTACAATAGCATCATTCACCGATTTCGGGTTCTGCGACGTAGCTCCATTGTCTAAATAAACCAATGGTTTTCCGTTCACCCTGCATTCTAAGATGGGAAATTGATTTCTTATGTGAGATACGTCTTTCATATAAAATGATTGTAAAAATGAATAGCTCAAAATTGAGCTATTCATATGTAATTATTAATTTTTAAAAACTTAAGTCAACGCCCAATTTTTTGGCGATAATGACTGAAATTTTGTTTTTCAATTCTGGGATATCAATTGTTTCCATTACGTCGGCACAGAAAGCAAATAACATCATTGCTTTGGCTTCTTTGTCTGGAATACCTCTTGATTTTAAATAGAACATCGCTTCATCATCTAACTGACCTACTGTACAACCATGTGAACATTTCACATCATCTGCGAAAATCTCTAATTGAGGCTTGGTATCTACACCAGCGTTAGGAGATAAAAGAATATTATTGTTTTGCTGGAATGCATCAATTTTCTGTGCATCTGCATCAACTAATACTTTCCCGTTGAATACTCCTTTTGAATTATCATTCATTACAGTTCTGTACAACTCATGGCTTTCGCAATTTGGGCTCATGTGCTCTACAAATGTATGGTGGTCGATCAACTGATCTCCTTCACCTAAGGTAATTGCCTTCAAAATTGAATTACAATTAACTCCATTTTGAATAAAGTTCAAGGAGTTTCTAGTGATATTTCCTCCTAATGAGAAAGTATGTACGCTAGAAGTTGCATCTCTTTCTTGTGTAGAATAAGTGCTATCTACTAGAGAAGCCGCGAAATCATCATTTTGAATTTTATAATAATCCAAGTGGGCGTTTTTACTCACGTGAATCTCAGTCACTGAGTTAGAGAAATTCTCTAAACCATTCAGCGTTTGATGTCTTTCGATAATTTTGGCGCTAGAGTTATCTCCTAAAACTACTAAGTTTCTTGGGTGTGAAATCAACTTTTCATCTCCCGTTGTGAAATAAGTAATTTGAATAGGTCGAGATAAAATCACATTATTTGGAATGTGAATATAAGCTCCGTCTCTTGTATAAGCTGTATTTAAAGCAACAAAATGCTCCTTATTATCAGCGATTTTGTTGTAATAATTCTCAATAACTGGCTGATATTTACCTTGTCTCATTGCGCTTGACAAAACACAAATATCTGCTTCGTCGTGCGTTGTAGTTGATAAATAGCTTGAATAAACACCATTGATGAACACCAAATTATAACTATCGATATTATGTACCATGTACTTTTTAATATCAGAATAGTTTAATGGGATGTCTTTGGTTTCTGAGAATATTTTATACTCGTCTTTTAAGACTGAACGCATATTGGTGTATTTCCAATCTTCTAATTTAGTCGTTGGAAAACCTAATTGTTCAAAATTCTTTATGGCTTCTTCTCTCAACTTTTCCATCACCGTAGGTTGCTTACTGCCTCTACGATCGAATAGAATATGTTCTGAGATAAGTTTTTCTTGTAATTCTTTCATTTTAAGCTTCTTCTTTTACCCAATCATAACCTTTGCTCTCTAACTCTAAGGCTAATGATTTATCTCCAGATTTAATGATTTTACCGTCTGAAAGAACATGTACAAAATCTGGTTTAATGTAGTCTAACAATCTTTGGTAGTGAGTAATTAATAAAACTGCATTATTTTCATTTCTGAATTTATTAACTCCCTCTGCCACGATACGTAATGCATCGATATCTAATCCACTATCGGTTTCGTCTAGAATAGCCAATTTTGGATCTAACATCAACATTTGGAAGATTTCGTTTCTCTTTTTCTCACCTCCAGAGAATCCCTCGTTTAGTGATCTAGAAAGAAAATCTCTTCTAATTCCTAATAAATCCGATTTTTCACGAATCATTTTCAACATTTCAGCTGCAGGCATTTCTTCCTGTCCTCTAGCTTTTCTAACTTCGTTTATAGATGTTTTGATGAAATTCGTTACCGAAACACCTGGAATTTCAATTGGATATTGGAAAGAAAGGAAAATTCCTCTGTGAGCTCTCTCGTCTGGTCCAAGCTCCATAATGTTTTCATTCTCCATTTCAATACTACCCTCAGAAACCTCGTAATTCTCGTTTCCAGCAATTACAGATGACAAAGTCGATTTACCAGAACCGTTTGGCCCCATGATAGCGTGAACTTCACCTGGTTTAATATCTAAGTTAATTCCTTTTAATATTTCATTACCCTCAATACCGGCATGAAGATTTTTTATCTTTAGCATAATCAATTTATTGTGGTACAAAAGTAGTGAATTTAAACGCTATTTAAAATTAACCTAAATAAAAATTAGTTATCTGCTTATATCGAAAATGATATCAGTTAAAAATAAACTCTAAAACACGTCCATATCCACTATTTGCGCAAATTGCTCTACCTAAAGTTGATTTTAATCATGCCTGAGCAAAATCCAGATAACATAAAGCGTGATTGATGACGCAACTTTCATCTTGGCGGTTTTATATTTTTAGTATCTTTAAAACTTAAATTTAAATAATTAATGAGAAAAATAGAGCATTTAGGCATAGCAGTTAATAACTTAGAGGAAGCCAATGAACTTTACACCAAATTACTAGGTGTAGAGCCTTATAAGCAGGAAAGCGTAGAAAGAGAGGGCGTTACAACTTCCTTTTTTAAGATTGGTGAAAGTAAAATAGAATTATTAGAAGCTAGCAATCCAGAAAGTCCTATCGCTAAATTTTTAGAAAAACGCGGACAAGGAATTCATCATATCGCTTATGCTGTAGATGACATCAAGGCAGAGATGAAGCGTTTACAAGACGAAGGATTTGTTTTACTTTCAGATGAGCCCAAACCTGGAGCAGATGGGAAAGTTGTAGTTTTCTTACACCCTAAAAGCTCGGGAGGAGTTTTGGTAGAGTTGTGTATGGATCAGGATAAATATGAGGCATAAGAAAAAGTCCCAAGCACAGCTTGGGACTTTTTAATTTTTAACTTCGTAAGAAATAGTTATCTAGTTGCTACTACCTCATAATCGGTACCATTTGATTTCAACTTGACAGATTTATAACCAGACCCCAATACAAATGTATTATTTGTACTTCCAGTTCCTACTATTGATCCAGCACCGTTTACCTCTAGTGTAAAGGATTGTGTTCCATCTCCATCATACACAAACACTATCTCCTGCCCATACATGTGCTCGATTGTCGGCGTTATTAACTTAATATTTCCAGCAACAAACACTTTCCTATCCGTTCTAGCGGTCAATTCATTATTAAATAACTTCACAAACTCAACTGCATCTGGATTTTCTAAATTTGTTTCACTTATAACATACCATCTATCTAAATACTGCAAAGTATAGCTAGGCGTGTTTCTACTTAATACCAATTCGTTTGTAGTATATGCATGATGTTTGATAACTCCCGAAGCCGGAACAATCTTTTGAATACCCGGATGTTGCGTATCAAACACTACATTTATCACTTTGCCAACATACTCATCCCCTACAGGTAAAGTTAATGTAGTTCCATGTGTTCCTCTAGTTAGAAAGCTGTAATCATCAGGTCCAACTGTTATTACATCACCCAATTCAGCCTTTCTGATTGGCATATATGTTAAATTCATTTCTTCATCGGCTCCATTGACTTCATATCCTCCTACAACAAACCATTTAGAACCATCGGATTGCAATGTGTATCCAACATTTATATCATTAATAGGTAAGCTATTAATCAAATATCCTTTATATTTCATTGGGCCAGTAATAGTATAACTTAATTCAGTTTGAGAATCATAAACTAAATTAATCATTTTACCAACAAACTGATCTCCCGTCGGAAGAGTGATGTCTCCTCTAACTAAAATTGTATAATCCATTTCATCAATTTCTCGATAACCTATAAAAGGAAGAATAGATGGTCTTGCTGGAAGATAAGTGAACGCCCATCGCTTCATATGATTTACCTTACCATCGGAAGCATTCTGAACCAAGATATTTTGACTTTGTAATTCATTAAATCCCAATAAAGGATTAGAAGATGCAAGAGTCGTTTTTTCCACTCCCGGGTATTCCAAAATCATACCTCCATTGGTATAATCAGAGTTTGAGTTGTTGGAGTCTTTACTTACATGTAATGTCGCTTCTGGAGTATCGGTATTGATACCTACCTGAGCGAAGACTAAGGAAGAAAACAGCAGAGCTGTTATAAAATAAATTTTTCTCATTTTTAATGCTTTTAGTTTAGTGTTTTCAAATATACATTATTTTTCCATATCATATCATCAAGAAATAAATGATTTTATTGATGCTTTTTAATTTGCAAAGATTTCAGCATATATCTTATTTTAGAAAATAAAATTTAACACTTATATATAATTTAAGTTTTTTTTAACTATATTTGAAGTGAGCAAAAGAATGATTTGAGCTTCTTTTTGCTCATAATAAAGTTAGTTAGTTAGATATTGATTTGATAAAGTCAAAAAAAAACTTTATCAAAATAAAAATTGGTTGTCACTATGGATCACATCTAGTTAAACATAATTTAATTAGAAGGCGATTCTGTACATGTAAAATCACCTAAAAATTTGAGTAGAGGTATTCAGCTTACGCAAAAGAATCCTCCTTAGCAGTATGTTTATATTTTTTAGTAAATAAAAATCTATATTATCAGTTTTGATAATAGTAAAAAGTGCACTCAAATTTTAATCTCTAACTATCATGTTTATTGTAGTAAGATTGAAGAACTATGACCAAAAACATTGATACTAAGAGTAAAAATAGTATAAACTCAAAGGCTAAATCAGCCTTAGAAAAACTCATTCGTGAAACTTATGGTAAGCCCATAAATTCCATCAATAGTTTCAAAGAATTATCTGAAACTACTCAACTGAGTGTTCAAACCCTAAGACGCTTTTTTGGAAAGATTGAAAAAAATAAAAATGTAAGTAAATCCAGTCTTACTATACTTTGTAGATATGTTGGATATGCCGATTGGGACAGCTTTGTAACCGAACTTAATACTGAAAAGCAGCTAGATGCAAAAGATAAAATCTATATCGAGAGCATGAAGCCCTTTTTTGCGAGTGGAGAGAAGTACTTCGTTAAATATTCTCAAGACACTGTTTCTGTAGACACTCTAAACGCCTATGTAAATGTAATCTATAAGAATATTGAAAACATAAAGTATTTTCACAAACTCTACAAGAAAAACAACTGGGCTTGTGATTACATCTATGCTTGGCTACCGAATTACAACTATTTTGGCAATACAGAATTTAGGAAATTATTATCCGAAAGAGTTAAGTCTACACCTTCTAAAAAAGTAAAATTAGCTTTATGTAATTTCTTGTATTTCGGTGAGTTTTTGAGTGCGAAGGAATGTCAGTATACTCCAGACATTTCAGTTATTAAAAAACATTACGCAGCTTATAAAAAAGAACATCCTTATATGGCCTATCATGAAATGCGATATACTAGCATTTTATTGATGGACGCTAAAATAGAAAATAATAAGGAGGCTTTTCAAGAAATTTTGGGCAATTATTTATTTCAACTTGAACAAGCTGAATTAAGCGAATTCAATAAAATAGAAATTCTCATTTTCTTTAGTAATACCCTGATTTGGTTAGAAGAATATAAATTGGCTTACAGCCTTCTGAAGGACAAAACTAGTTTTATTAAGGATTTCATTGACCAAAAACCTAATAAAAACCCTCTCCATTTTTATGGGATTAATTTAGCTTTTGTCAAGACAACTTTTCTTATAACTTGGGTTACCAATGGACTACCTCCTTTGAAGGATTTCGCTTTGTCAGATAAGGACTTTAAATCCCCAACAGGATTATTATATAAGGACTACATTAGACTAATGTACCTATTAGCTTATATACTTAAAGAAACCAAGTCAAAAGAAATTGAATTTTCGACACAAGAACTGGACAAATTAGTAAATAAAACCGGCTACAAAAGAACCTTAAACATCTCAAAACAAGATAGTTAAAGACAAACTAATAATAGACATCAAATTGGACAATTTTGGACTTTTTATTCTTTTCTATTGACTTTATCTTTGTCTCAGCGAATAGAGGTGAATCGCTAACTAACTAACTTTAACCAAATGTTGCAATAACAGGTAATCAAGGTTTACTTGGACAATCTAAATGCTTTAGTCGATCCATTATAACTTCTCAAAAAGTCCTTGAAACCTGTAATTGCACATTTTTTATTCTAAGCATTTCAAAACTTTTTGTACGAGGTTTTGCGAACAAGTTTTGCGTCTACCTTATTACTTGCACAATATACTTCACAGATAATTTTACAAAAACTATCATTTAATTTTTGGTACCCAAATTTCCCATAGTATCAAAAGGGTATCAAAAAAATGGTTTATTGTGGAGACTACACAAAGTCT
The DNA here is from genome assembly GCF_029664245.1 of Profundicola chukchiensis. Classification (GTDB taxonomy): domain Bacteria; phylum Bacteroidota; class Bacteroidia; order Flavobacteriales; family Weeksellaceae; genus Profundicola; species Profundicola chukchiensis. Next base: position 48,909 of record NZ_JANAIE010000001.1, read on the forward strand.
AAATCGCTGATATAAACCCTTTTAAACTAAAAAAAGCACCCATAAAGAGTGCTTTTGGTGGTCCCACCTGGGCTCGAACCAGGGACCACTTGATTATGAGTCAAGTGCTCTAACCACCTGAGCTATAGGACCTTTCCTTCTTTATGGCATTTAAGCCATATTCCGGACGGCAAATGTAATAATTTTAGATTAATTGTCACAACAATAATACACTATTTTTTAGAAATATCCTCATCACTATTAAATGCAGTTGAACGTATATACAGCCTAAGCAAGATTTAAATATTAATCGGAAGAAACATCTGCTTAGAAATCTTTACCTTTAATTCATTATGAAATCATCGCCAGAAGACAAAACACAGATTCCACTTAATAATATCGAGATTGAACGTAAATACAAAGTTCAGATCTTGATAGATGAACTAAATTTACCCTACCATGAGGTTGAAATCTACCAAACTTATCTAACAACACAGGACGATAATATAGAAGAACGCGTAAGAAAGATAATCGACGATCAGGAGATTAAATATGTTCATACCATCAAAAAACCTATTTCTGATACAGAAAGAATTGAAGATGAAAAGACCATTAGTGAACTAGAATACAATGCTTTTCTTAAACGCAAAAATTCAGTAAGTCAGACCATTCACAAAAAGAGAAAAACCTTTAACTACAAAGGTCAAAACTTTGAGCTTGACACCTACTTTTCTCCTCAACTTTCGTTTTTAATATTAGAACTTGAAGGAATAAAAAATCATCAGGACATTGATTTCCCTCCATTTATAGAAGCTTTAGAAGATGTTACAGGTAATAAAGCATATAGCAATCACTCCTTGAGTTTAAAGTAATTTCTATTTCACACACAGCGACTTTAGTCAGCTAAACTTGAACGCATAAAAAAACCACCTACAATCTGTAAGTGGTTTTTATTATTTTTAAATTCTCTTGTGAATTAGAATTCCATTCCTTCAGCTTCGTCTACTCCACCGTTCATTCCTCTTTCACGTTTCTTTTTCTGATTAATTCTATAAGCGAAGTTCAGCGTAAACTGTCTTCCTCTCCATTGCATATCCATGTTAGACTCATAACCAGGACCAAAGTTAAACACCTTTCTTCTACGTGTTTCGAATAAGTCTCTTACGTTGAAAGATAGAGTTCCTGCACCAGCTAAGATATCTTTACTTAAAGCTAAATCAACTCCATACATTGGATCTCTTTCACTTTGTGCATTTTTAGATCCACCATAGTAGAATCCACTCACTTGCATATCTATCTTAGATGGCAATGAGAAAGTATTCGACATTCTACCAAACCAGCTAAATCCATCTCCACTTAAGTCATAAGTAGTATCTGAAATAGGATCATAATAACTTCCATTAGCATCATACCCATAGAAATTCACGTTACCAAAGGCTCTCCACCAAGAAGTAAATTGCGTTGCAGCTACTAACTCCGCTCCATATCTTACCTCGTCACCAGCGTTTACAGGCTGAGAAATAAAGATTTGATTTCCATTAAACTCAGCTCTACGACGGAAAACATTCATATTATCCGTACTCTTTTGGTAGTAAACAGAAGGCGTAATAGATGTCTTGCCGATTTGAGTAATATAAGCCATTTCAAATGCATTAGTAAATACAGGATCCAAATCAGGGTTACCCATAAAAGTGTTTCTATCGTCAGAGAAGTTTCTGAATGGCGTTAACCATCTACTCCAAGGTCTACGAATTCTTTTACTATAACTTACCTGTAATTGATTTCTATCGTCCTCGTCAAACGAATAGTTTAATGTTGCTGATGGGAAGAAATTAGTATAATTCTTTTTGTCATCACTTCCTAAACCATCATTAGCATTTGCCGATTGAATTCTAATATCTGAATTCTCCATTCTTAAACCTAACAAGTAAGAGAATTTACCCATTTTGTTTCCGTATTGTGTATACAACGCATTAACATTCTGATCGTAATCAATAACATCTGTAAAGAAAGGATTCTCTATAAACTCTCCATTTTCTCTTTGCATCACCGTAAAGTCATTCATATTAGATGCAAATTGTCCCTTATATCCTAACTCAAATCTTGCGCTTTCTCCGTGTGGATAAACATAATCAGCTTGCAACAAATATCTTGTTTGCTCCTCGTAGTTAGAAGTTTTATCATGACCATTTTCTCCATTCCCCATATAGGTTCTTTCAATAATATCTGAAAACTCATCCTCTTTAGCAAATGAAGCACTCGTTTCAATTCTCAACTCATGTCCTTTATCGTCAAACTCAAGTCTATAGCCCACATTAGCTTCTATACTTTCATCTGTCTCATCCTCTATCTCTTGTCTACTACTTTTACCAAATAATGTATTACCTGCATAGTCATTATAGTTCAAGGTATTTTCGTTCTCTCCAGTAGACCTTCTTAGGTTAACAGAAGCCGTAAGCGTATTTCTATCATCAATGAATCTCTCGAATCCTATCCCTGTACCGTAGTTAAATCTTTTTCTAATTCTATCACCATCCTGAGTTTCAATGGTGTCTGGTTGAAATTGAGAGTAAAATCTATTCTTAAATGAAGAAGATCCCTCTGATCTTCCATATCGTACGTAAGGTGAAATAAAGAAATTCCACTTATCTGTCTTGTAGTTTAAATTCGCATTAACTCCTGTCTGAAAAGGAATACCAACATTGGTATTGAAACTTGCGTTAAATCCTTGATTAGTTCCTTTTTTCATGATAATGTTGATAATTCCACCTGTTCCAGCAGCATCATATCTAGCCGAAGGATTTGTAATTACCTCTACTCGCTGAACAGCATCTGCTTGAATATTCTTTAATGCATCTGCAATATTAGAAATACCTGTCATCGCCGATGGTTTACCATCAATCAATACTGTGATACTTTCACTTCCTCTCAAAGTAACCGTACCATCACCATCTACCGTTACAGAAGGTACGTTATTCAATGCATCCGATAAATTCGCTCCTTTAATGGTAGGGTCACGATCCATATCATAAACTCTTTTATCAAGTTCGAGTCTATATAGAGGTCTCTCCGCTACAGCTACAGTAGACGCAAGCTGAATCGCTTCTGACAATCTTATAATTCCTAAATCAGTATCTTTTGTAAAAGTTTCAATTCTTTCGGTAATGGATCCAGTGGTAGGTTGAATAATGATATCATACTTACCTGCTGGAATATGGACCATAAAACTTCCATCTCCTTCGGTATAGATTTGCTCGAATATATCATTGTCTAACCCATCAAACGTGATTGATGTGTAGGCTAATGGTAAGTCCGAATTATCCTGAACCGTTCCAGTTACCGTAATTTCTTGTGCTAGAGTCAAAACTCCCACTAAAACCATTGCAATGGCTAATAAATTCCTCATAATTGTCCTCTATAAATTTGGGGTGCAAAATTAGTATTAAAATTGTTAGACAAAGACTAAATCAAAAGGTTTAATATAAGATTATGAATTTCTTAAAAATAAGTTTACTTTTTAATCCCCAAAAGCTCTTAACACCTATCCCCTAATCACGACGCAAATTCTTATAAAAAAAGGACTTAATCTAAATTAAGTCCTTTATAATTAACCATCTATAAATTTAATAATTACTTCTAAGTAGTGGATTTAAGAACAGGTTTCACCTCATCTATCTGCTTAATGATTTCCTCATAAGTTTGTGCAGTAAAAGTAGCGTGTCCCATTTTTCTACCTGGTTTCGTAATTTTCTTACCATACCAATGCATCGCCGCACCAGGAATTTTCATTAAATCATCTAATCCCTCTACTTTTGCATTTCCTTCGTGACCTTCTGCACCAATTATATTAAGGATAGCTGCTTTAGATGTCATTTCAGTTGAACCTAATGGAAGATTTAGTAATACTCTCAACATCATATCAAACTGAGAAGAAGCCGATGCTTCTATGGTAGCATGCCCACTATTGTGAACTCTTGGCGCTGTTTCATTAACCCAAATAGAATTATCATTATTTAAGAACAACTCAACAGCATAGATTCCAGGCTCATCAAAAGCATCAACCACTTGCAACGCAACTTCTTTAGCTCTTTCAGCTATGTCATCATTTATTCTAGCCGGAATTAATAAATACTCTAATAAATTATAAGTTGGATTCACCACCTGCTCCACTACGGGATAAATCGCGGTTTCACCAGCAGCATTTCTAGCAATAATTACGGCTAACTCTAATTTAATGTCGGCTAAAGTTTCAAAAACAGAATCTTCGCTCCACTTTTTATCTTTGTTTTCCTCAGTTAAAACCTGAACACCTTTACCATCGTAGCCACCTCTACAAAGTTTTTGCACTACAGGAAATGTATTTTCATCCTGAACAGGCGCTGTTGGAATATTATGTTTTAAATAAAAATCTTTTTGAATTCCTTTATCTTGAATGATTTCTAAAACTTCTGGATCTGGAATTACGGTTTTCCCTTGAGCTTTTAACTTTTTAAGCGCTTCTAGATTTACGTGCTCAATCTCTATCCCAACAATATCTACATCTTTAGCAAAGTCAAGCACAGTTTGTTCATCATTAAAATCGCCTACCACAAATCGATGCGCAAAATTCGCACAACTCGCCTCTGGATTGGGATCTAATATATGTATTTCGATAGGATAGCTCAATGCATTTTGCACAAACATTAAACCTAATTGACCGCCGCCTAAAATTCCAACTTTTAACATGTTATTGAAGAAATAAAGATTTTTAAATAATATTTTGTTATTAAAGGGTGCAAAGTAAAAATTTTAATTTAAAATTGCATTGCAAATAGAATGGATTGTAATAAGTAATCACAAATTCTTGGATTACTTATTTTTTCTTTAACTTCAATCGATAATTTATTTTGAAATGAAATTAAAATACCGCGACTTAATAGATCAGACCTATTATTTTCCACAAGATGAATTCGATACCAAGGGAAGTAACCTAACTTTTCATGGTATAGAAGTAATGGATTTGGTAAATAAATATGGTGCACCTTTGAAATTCACCTATCTACCCAAGATTTCGGAGAATATTCAGAAGGCCAAAAATTGGTTCAGAGAAGCCATGGAAAAACATGATTATGAGGCTACTTATAATTATTGCTATTGCACCAAGAGTTCGCATTTTTCATTTGTATTAGATGAAGCGCTTAAGAATAAAATCCATATTGAAACTAGCTCTGCCTACGACATCAATATTGTTGAGATTCTTAAAAAAGAAGGAAAACTAAGCAACAAAAGCTGGATTCTTTGTAATGGTTTTAAACGCGATCAATACATAGACAACATAGCTAGATTAGTAAACGGTGGTCACAAAAAGTGTATCCCAATTTTAGATAATGCAGAAGAATTAGATCTTTTATCAGAAAATATCAACGGTAAATTCGATATTGGAATCCGTATTGCCTCTGAAGAGGAACCAAAATTTGAGTTCTATACTTCTCGTTTGGGAATAGGGTATCGAGACATTGTGCCTTTCTATAAAAGCAAGGTGAAAGAAGATCCAAAAGCAAGCTTAAAAATGCTTCACTTCTTTATTAATACAGGAATTAGAGACACTGCTTATTATTGGAACGAGCTACATAAATGTTTAAAGGTTTATGTTAATCTTAAAAAGATTTGCCCAACATTAGATTCATTAAATATTGGTGGAGGATTCCCGATCAAGAATTCATTGGCTTTTGAGTATGATTATGCTTATATCATCGACGAGATCATCAACCAAATCAAAGTAGTTTGTCAAGATGCCGGAGTAGAAGTTCCTAATATTTTCACAGAATTCGGTTCATTTACGGTTGGAGAAAGCGGTGGTGCGGTATATGAAGTTTTACACCAAAAACAACAAAACGACCGTGAAAAATGGAACATGATTAACTCATCTTTCATTACTACCCTGCCAGACTCTTGGGCGATTAACAAACGATTTGTTTTATTATCTGTTAACCGTTGGGACGACGAATACGAAAGAGTTTTATTAGGTGGTTTAACTTGCGATAGTGATGATTACTATAACAGTGAGCAAAACTTAAACGCTATTTATCTTCCTAAGTTCAAAAAAGACAAACCATTATATATAGGTTTCTTCAACACAGGAGCATATCAAGAGAGCATTGGAGGTTTTGGTGGAATTCAGCATTGTTTGATTCCTACGCCAAAACATATCCTGATCAACAGAGACGAGAATGGAATTATTTTCACCAAAGTTTTTGCTGAGCAACAATCACACGATAATATGTTGCGCACCTTAGGATACAATGTAGACGAAGAGAATAAATAAATCTTAAATTGTTTGGAGATTTTGGAATATATCATTTAGTTTGCTCTAATAATTCAAGCCAAAGCTTCAATCACATTGAAACAATTTTGAATATAAGTTTTTAACAATAACATAAAAAAATATAAATGAAAGGGCCTATATCTAATTTTATAGAAAAATATTATCTTCATTTTAATTCTGCTGCTTTAGTGGATGCTGCTAAAGCTTATGAGCAGCAATTAGCACAAGGTTCTAAAATGATGGTTACCTTGGCTGGAGCCATGTCAACCGCCGAATTAGGGAAGATTTTTGCTGAAATGATTCGCCAAGACAAAGTGCAAATCATTTCTTGTACAGGTGCCAACCTAGAGGAGGATATCATGAACTTGGTAGCTCACTCACACTACAAAAGAATTCCAGAGTATAGAGATTTAACACCTCAAGAAGAATGGGATTTAATGGAGAAAGGCTTGAACCGCGTTACGGATACTTGTATTCCAGAAGAGGAAGCATTCAGAAGATTACAACAACATATCGTAAAAATCTGGAAGGATGCAGAAGCTGCAGGTGAGCGCTATTTCCCACACGAATTTATGTACAAAATGTTGCTTTCTGGTGTTTTAGAAGAATACTACGAAATCGACTTAAAAGACAGCTGGATGTACGCTGCAGCAGAAAAGAATTTACCAATTGTAGTTCCAGGATGGGAAGACAGTACCATGGGTAATATTTTCGCAAGTTATGTGATTAAAGGTGAATTAAAAGCCACCACCATGAAATCAGGAATTGAGTACATGGCTTGGTTAGCTGATTGGTACACAGAAAACTCTAAAGACGGAGTAGGATTCTTCCAAATTGGAGGTGGAATCGCGGGAGATTTCCCAATTTGTGTAGTTCCGATGTTATACCAAGATTTAGAAAGAGAAGACACACCTTTCTGGAGTTATTTCTGTCAGATTTCTGACTCAACTACAAGTTATGGTAGTTATTCAGGAGCTGTACCGAATGAGAAAATCACTTGGGGAAAACTAAGTGTAGACACTCCTAAATTTATTATTGAATCAGATGCAACTATTGTTGCTCCATTGATATTCGCCTATTTATTAGACTATTAAAAACTTAACTTAAAAATGAAAAAGCCAACACCAAAAAGAAGAGTTATCGTAGATTTCAAGAAATTGAACGACGAGATATTAACTTTACTCGTTGAGAAATATCCAGATGGCTATAGTGATAAAGATGTAATCGTTTTCAAAAATGCTAAAGGAGAAACTGTTGAAGCCGTTGAGGTTCAGACAGAAGATAGCAGCTATTTAGTTAAAATTAGCCAGCGTCTAGAAAACGTTATGGAAATGTTTGAGGAGGATGAAGATTATTCATTCGACGACGACGTAAGCTTCGACGAGCCAGATCCAAGCGCTCTAGAAGATTAAGAGATTGCATTTACAAAATATAAAAGACGAGACTTTTGAGTTTCGTCTTTTTTTTGTTTTAAGAATAGTAGTCCTTAGTAGTTAGTAATTGGTTTAGGGTGTAGAGTGTAGGGTTTAGAGTTTTCATTTAACGAAATAAAAAGGCTCATGTCATGCTGAACTTGATTCAGCATCTAGCGCAATAATCGGTTATAGCTTAAAAGATTCCGCATCGAGTGCGGAATGACGCTCTGGGTTTAATTTAACGAAAAGCCAAAACGCTTGTCATTCCGGGCTTGACCCGGAATCTAGTTTTAGCTATTCGAAGAAAACTTTTACATCTTATCTCGAAAGTTAGGAGCGAAGAAACTGCTCCTCTTTTAAGGGGAGCTGTCCGCAGGACTGAGGGGTTCTACATTAGTATATAGTAATGAATAGTTAGTACCTAGTAGTCAGTAATTAGTTTTGGATGTAGAGTGTAAGGTGTAGAGTTTTCTGTCTCATGGAGGAGGATTTTTCCTTAGAAAAATTTGTATCGAAATGTCGACAGAAAAGAGGCTTAACCTACTTCGCTTTTCATTTAACGAAATAACAAGGCGCATGTCATGCTAAACTTGATTCTGCATCTAGCACAATGATCGGTTAAAGCTTAAAAGATTCCGCATCGAGTGCGGAATGTCGCTTCGGGGTTGTTTAGTTTTGAGTGTAGGGTTTAGAGAATTACTGCTATACAGCATGCAGAATAATTCAAAATTTATAATTTAAAATTCATCATTTCCTTCGTGTCTTAGGCTTCGATACAATTTTGTTTCACAAAATCACTCAGCCTGACAAGAAAGACTCTGAATCGAGTTCAGAGTGACGCTTCGGGTTTTCATTTAACGAAAAGCCAAGCCGCATGTCATGCTGAACTTGATTCAGCATCTAACATAATGATCGGCTAAAGCTTAAAAGATTCCGCATCAAGTGCGGAATGACGCTTCGGGATTTCATTTATCGAAAAGTCAAAGCGTATGTCATGCTGAACTTGATTCAGCATCTAGCGCAATGATCGGCTAAAGCTTAAAAGATTCCGCATCAAGAACGGAATGACACGCTAGATTAAATCACCTTTAAACACTAATAGCGTCCGCAAGCCCCTGAAATACAACAACTAGGAAAAACCGCGAGTAAACTCTTCATTTTCTCCTGGGATGCTTATCTTAAACTTCTTAATTTAGCTATGATTCAAATGATCACACATGAAAAGCCTAAGCAACATCCTATATCCGAACTTCTTAACAAATAAATTTATTAGTTTCATTTCATCTATTCTCATATATTTCAAATTAACTGAACTGATATCAGAATTTCTTCTGGCGAATAATCAACTTGAAATCTCTAAACATATTAAGGTTCAGCAAACACTGAACTTCTCACTAACTCAAATTCAAAAAGAAAAGAATTACACGCAATCATATTTTAGTATTTCTTCTAAATTCTCTTATGCTCACTCCCCCTTAGGCTTAAGATTTTATAATCTCATTTAGCTTACTTATAGAGGTAAATCATAATATTCAAACAGCCTGAAATTTCATTTCAGGCTGGTTTTTTGGTTAAAATCATGCGTATCTTTTACTAAAAAGATGCGCATCTTCTACAAATTTCATCCGCATAAAGTTGTTTCATCATGCGCATAAAGTGTTTTGATCATGCGGATGAAATAAATTTTCATGCGGATGAAGTTATTTTTACTCAAAATCATAGATTTTAAGGCTCTTTATCGGGTGAAATGGTTGTATATATCTAGCATTTTCACGCTGTTTTAATGCCCATTTTGTGGCTTTTAACTGGTGTTTTTTGAGGATTTTAAGGGGAATTCAGTTTAGGGTGTAGGGTTTAGAGTGTAGAGCTTTCTGTCACATTGAGTGTTTTTCTCCTTAGAGAAAAATGTATCGAAATGTCGACAGAAAAGAGGCTTGACGTACTTCGTTCTTCTCTTGTCTTAGGCTTCGATACAATTTTGTTTCACAAAATCACTCAGCCTGACAAGAAAGACTCTGAATCGAGTTCAGAGTGTCACTTCGGGGTTTCATTTAACGGAAAGCCAAGGCGCATGTCATGCTGAACTTGATTCAGCATCTAGCGCAATGATCGGTTATAGCTTAAAAGATTCCGCATCAAGTGCGGAATGACGCTCCGGGTTATATTAGTGTAGGGTATAGAGCGTAGTGTTTAGAGAATTACTGCTATACGGCATGCAGAATAATTCAAAATTTATAATTTAAAATTCATCATTTCATCCCTGTCTTAGGCTTCGATACAATTTTGCTGCGCAAAATCACTCAGCCTGACAAGAGATGCTCTGCATTAAACAACCTTTAAACAATTTAAACTACTTTTAAACCACCTTTAACCCACTTGAGCATGAGATTCCGCATCAAGTGCGGAATGACGCCCCGGGTTTCTTTAGTTTAGGGTGTAGGGTTTAGAGAGTTGCTACTCTGCTGCAAGAATAATTCAACATTTATAACTTAAAATTCATCATTTCATCCCTGTCTTAGGCTTCGATACAATTTTGCTGCGCAAAATCACTCAGCCTGACAAGAAAGACTCTGAATCAAGTTCAGAGTGACGTTTCGGGTTAAACTATTTAAACTACTTTTAAACCACCTTTAATCCACTTGAGCATGAGATTCCGCATCAAGTGCGGAATGACGCTTCGGGTTAAACCACCTTTAATCCACCTTAACCCTACCTTATCATCAAAAGAAAAGCCCCTTAAAATCTTGCGATTTTAAGGGGCTTAATTGTTTTTAATTTAGATTAATCTCTAAACCTATTAATTCCAGAAGCTCCAAACTTGGCCGTTGTAAATAGCTAAAGATTGACTGTTTCTATCATATACGATCGTACCTGCTTGTGGAGATGGTAATTGGGTAACGTCTGCTACATTAGGTAAAACCATTGCTTTATCACTTGCATTTAAAGATAAAACACTATCTGGTGTTTCCATTCCACCTATAGTGAATCCAGTAGTAATAGCAACTCCCTCTGCATTCAATTCAGCAAAATCAGGATTAGTGTAAACTGCAAAACCATTATATGGATGTGACAATCTCACCCACTCTGATCCATTATAATATTCTACTTGCTTTTTAGCTTGATTGTATGCCAAAGAACCTGCTGCTGCATTAGCAACATTAACTGTGTTTAACAATCTTGGTAATAAAATTCCTCCTTTTGTATTTTCAGCATCTATTGGAAAGTCTAATATAGCACTTCCTCTTACGTCTTCACGATCTATAGCTACTTGAGCACTCATCGCTCCTAAGCCTAAAACTAATGTTATAGTTAAAAATATATTTTTCATTGTATTATTTCTTTAAGTTAATTATTGATTTGTTCTTAACACAGGTTTGTTACATCCTTCTCTCAGCGTACTCCACCCTGATGCTTTGTAAAGCTTCAAACTTCTTGTGCTAGTTTCCCAAACCAACATTCCCTCTACTGGTTCAGTTATATTAGAAACATTAACTACTCTTGTAATTACAAATGGCTTAGTAGATGACTCCAATACTAAGTTCACTCCCTGGTTTACATCTTCTAACCAAGTATTAGAATTTCTATTCAAGGTTGTAATACCTGTAGACGCAACTAGAGCTGGTACGCTTGTGTTTCCTTCTACAGTACAAACACAGTGCTCAACATTAACTGTAATTGTTGCTGGCAATGAACGATAATCGTCTCCATCATAAGGAGAAGTTCTACCTATAATACTATACTGAATGCTTGCCTCTCCCTCAAAGCCTTCTTCCTTTGTGAAAGTAACTAGCCCTGTATCTGAATCATAAGACCAAACACCTACTCCATCTTGAATATAAGAATTTGTATAGACATTACCATTCTCAGCAATAAAATTAAATTTAGTTTTATCTATGTATTCACTAGATGCAACAGCAGGAATACCCTCGTAAGCAAAATCATTCTCTAACACAGCAATCTCAACTGATTCTTCACAAGATAGACTCGCCAAATCGTCTTCTGCTTCTGCAGCAAATAACTTCTCTACTTTAAGATTTCTAATTAAATGGATATTTGTTTCACCACCTGTTGAAGCACCAAAACCAATTTTAAAATTATCCGGGATCGAAGCGTCTAAAGTATGTTTAGAATCATCACTTCTTTCTCCTCCTAGAATATTTCCTTCTCTATTATCTCTAGCATTTGCATTCTCTGTATAACGCAAAGATTCTTTATAATGATAATTTTCGATTATAGTGGAAATTGTATTGCCATGTTGAATTTTAACGGTAACTAAGTATCCATTTGGTGATGCAGGTACCAATTCAATGATAGCCTTTCTATAATTTTGATCAGATGGATTGTCTCCAAATGATTGAGTATTCAATGTAAAACCTGTTGGATTATTAACAGCTGTAATATCAAAATCACCATTATTTTTTAGAATAACTTTTTTCTGATCACCACTATTGGTTGGTTCTGATATCAAAACAGGATAGCCATGATACCCTTCCGTTCTACCATTATAACCATAAACATTTGGATCCGGCAAATCCCCTTTTCCAAATGCTCCTCTTAGTGTAACATGGTTCTTAATAAATTCTTCCCCAATATCCTCCGTGCGCACTCCATTCTTTCTTTTATCATTAAAATAAGCTTGTTCCTTAAATTTACCCCAAGCATCTAAACCAATACCTAAATAAGCTCCAGATAATCCTTTTTTTCTATCCCCAAGATTCCCAATGCTTTTAGCTCGATTGTACATATAAGCCAATCCTTCACCCTTAGCTCCTATTTCAAAATTGTCATTATCTGCTTCTGCATCAAATAAAAATACAGAAATACCATCAGCTCCAGATCCGCCGTACATTCCATATTCAAATTCAATCTTTAGCCCTTCGTTCGAAGCAAATGTTGCTCCTGCTAAAATAGCAGCACCAAATTTACTATTCTCTGCCGGTGTCAGTCGTAACCCTAACCCATCAACAAATTGAGCATCATTGTACAACCTAATTTCGCTAGGATCTACCGCAGTTGTAAGATTTTGAGAGTAAGGAAAAGAGACTTGCGCCAATAAAGGCTGTAATAAAAAACCACTAAGAAGCAACAGACTCCAATGGGTTTTACTTAAATAGTAAGTTAGTTTTTTGTTCATAATCTAATGTTTAGTTTGATATATTATTTTCTTAATTTGGTTTGTTGTTGGATACTGGTTTTAAGATAAATTGAGTTAAAACCTAACAATCTGCAAAGTTAATACACTTTTAACATTATAAAAAGCTTTACTATACTAATTATTCATAATATGATAAATATTTTGTATAACCAGTCTTTCATAAGTTCTTAATTTATAGGTTTTTTAAGACCTATTTGTAACAGAGATTAAACAATTTCTCAGTTTATTAATAACAAAGCGCATGTCATGCTGAACTTGATTCAGCATCTAGCGCAATGCTCGTTTAAAGCTTAAAAGATTCCGCATCAAGTTCGGAGTAAAACTTCGGGTTTTCATTTAACGAAATAGCTAGGCGCATGTCATGCTGAACTTGATTCAGCATCTAGCACAATGCTCGGTTATAGCTTAAAAGATTCCGCATCAAGTGCGGAATGACGCTTCGGGTTATATTAGTTTAGGGTGTAGGGTTTAGAGTGTAGTGTTTAGAGAATTACTGCTTTACGGGATGCAAAATAATTCAAAATTTATAATTTAAAATTCATCATTTCATCCTTGTCTTAGGCTTCGATACAATTTTGCTGCACAAAATCACTCAGCCTGACAAGAGGATGCTCTAGTCGAAAGTAGAAGGTAGAAAGGAGAAAATAGTGAAGAGTGTAACGTTTTTCTGTCACATTGAGTGAATTTTTCCTTAGAAAAATTTGTATCGAAATGTCGACAGAAAAACAGCTTGACGTACTTCGTTCTTCTCTTGCCCTAGGCTTCGATACAATTTTGCTATGCAAAATCACTCAGCCTGACAAGAGTATGTTCTAGTCGAAAGCATAAAGTAGAAGGTAGAAAGGAGAAAATAGTGAAGAGTGTAACGTTTTTCTGTCACATGGAGGAGGATTTTTCCTTAGAAAAATTTGTATCGAAATGTCGACAGAAAAACAGCTTGACGTACTTCGTTCTTCTCTTGCCCTAGGCTTCGATACAATTTTACTCCACAAAATCACTCAGCCTGACAAGAGAGGTTCCGCATCAAGCTCAGAGTAACGTTTCGGGTTTTCATTTAACGAAATAACAAGCCGTGTGTCATGCTGAACTTGATTCAGCATCTAGCACAATGTTCGGTTAAAACTTAAAAGATTCCGCATCAAGTGCGGAATGACGCTTCGGAATATATTAGTTTAGGGTGTAGAGTGTAGTGTTTAAAGAATTACTGCTATACGGCATGCAGAATAATTCAAAATTTATTATTTAAAATTCAACATTTAACTCTTGTCTTAGGCTTCGATACAATTTTGTTTCACAAAATCACTCAGCCTGACAAGAGGATGCTCTAGTCGAAAGCATAAAGTAGAAGGTAGAAGGAAGGAAATAGTGTAGAGTTTAGAGCTTTCTGTCACATTGAGTGTTTTTCTCCTTAGAGAAAAATGTATCGAAATGTCGACAGAAAAACAGCTTGACGTACTTCGTTCTTCTCTTGCCCTAGGCTTCGATACAATTTTGCAGCGCAAAATCACTCAGCCTGACAAGAGAGACTTTAGGTTAAACAACCTTTAAACTATTTAAACTACCTTTAAACCACCTTTAACCCACTTGAGCATGAGATTCCGCATCAAGTGCGGAATGACGCTTCGGATTTGATTAGTTTAGGGTGTAGGGTGTAAGGTTTAAGGATTCCTAGTGTTGCAATATGAAGAGTAATTCAAAGTTTAGAATTTAATATTCATCATTTCATCCTTGCCTTAGGCTTCGATACAATTTTGCTACGCAAAATCACTCAGCCTGACAAGAGGAACTCTGAATCAAGTGCGGAATGACGCTTCGCGTTAAACAGCCTTTAATCAGTCTTCGTCACAACTTATTAGCAATAAAAAAGCCGACTCTAATGAGTCGGCTTTCTTTATGAATGTGTTAATTGAATTAATTCCAAAAATGCCATAGGCTACCATTGAATACGGCTATGGATTTACTTTTTAAATCATAAACCAAAGCACCTGGCTGTGGATTAACTACCTCTTCGATTCCATTAACTCTTGGCAGGACTAATGCCTTGTCTTTACTATTTAATTTTAGAACCGCTGGAGCATCAGCTGTAACCTCTGCTGATTCTGTAAATGTACCATCCGTAATCTCAACACCTGCGTTATCCTGAGTGCTTCCTTGAACTTCATTAGAAACCTCTTCAGTTCCAGCCTCTGTAAGATCTACCCAAACATCGCCCTCCTTTAAAAGCTTTACTTTTTTGTCTGCAGCGTCATAAACAATCGTTCCTTGCTCTCCTGTTTTATCTGCTCCAACCCAAGGAAGGATAATGGATTTAGCTTTTCCATTCGTATTCCCTTCTGCTTGATCATTAAACTCTAATAAAACTGAATTGTTGGTGACATTGTCTTTTTCAATGGCAACTTGTGCCTGTATCATACTAAATCCTACTATTGTAAATAGTATTATATATATATTTTTCATTATTATTTTCATTTATTTATTATTGATTACAACCTTTTTGTGTACAAACCCATTGTGTACCATTGTACAACTCTAAACATTGCGTATCGATATTCCAAATCACCATTCCCTCGATAGGTTCAGCAATAGCATCTCTTTCGTCTGTTTTAATTCTAGTAGGTACAAAACCATATTTATCAGACTCTAGCTTGATAAATCCATTTTTATGTTGCGTCACCCAATCCGTTGTATTTCTATTTAATGTAGAAATTCCGATAGGTGTATTTGAATCTGTGCCACCGCGAGTTGGTTCGGCTGTACAGTTACAAGCATTTATGCTTGCATCCTTAGAGGTTCCTACTCCTTGTCCTCTATCTCCTCCAACATCAGCAGCTCCACCATCATTTACTAAAGTTGGAACTCCCTTATCATCTACAGGTGAATTAATTGTATTATCATCATTTAAATCATGCCTCGTTACATTTTCGTCCCCTTCAATCGCATCTGGGCAACCATCTCCATCACTATCTGTATCTAAATAATTTGGAATCCCATCGTTATCTGTGTCACACACCAAGAAAAGACCAATCGCAAAGGCTTGCTGTTGTGTTGAAGGTGATTTAAGCTCAAAACTCAATTCAGTAGCATTAGGTGAATAGAAGAATGCATTACCTGTATTTAATTCTGTATCAGTGGTTGTAATCTTATTACTTCCAACGCCTTCCCATACACCCCCCGTACCTATGTGATCTAGATATTGCCAATTACCACCGTTGGTAGTTGCCGACCAACTTTCTTCTAAGCCTAAAGAAGGGGTAGTTGTCTCAGAATCCATTGCTATCAGATCTAGCCTAAAAGGAATATCAACACCATCAACAGTTTTATGGGCTGAGAAAGTTACTGTGGCTTTTAAAGAAGTAACCGCTTGATTACCATAGAAACTCGTATGATTACTCTCGGTGTTATATTTTTTAGCTAGCCAAGAATGAGTCCAAGTTTTAAAAGGTTTGGTGTCTACCGCAGCTGCACCTTGGCTTCCCCCGCCGCCGCCAACAATCTCAACATTAGAAAATGTAGCAGTAATTGTTAAACCATCTGGAAGGGTAAACGTTTTAGTAGCACCATTCGTTAAGCTTATACCTTGCCAATCAAAGAAATATAATTGTTGTTTATAAGCTCCAGGATTATAATCACCACCGGCATTCTGAACAATATTAGACACATCTGGGGTATCACACCTCAGTTCATCAGCATCTAAAATACCATCGTTATCATTATCCAAATCACAAATATCACTAACACCATCACCATCAGTATCTATCCCCGAATTACATGGTTTAGCTACGACTTCTACAGCCACACTAGAAGTATTATCTCTAGTATCTAAATCCACATCTGCACTAGTAATAGTAGCCGTGTTTAATAAATTATTAGTATCAGCTCCTTGTGCAACCGTAGCTGTTATATCTAAGATCTCTGTTTGGTTTGCATCCAAGTCTCCAATACTCCATTGATTATCTGCCCAAGTACCAGCAGAAGGACTAGCAGAAACAAAAGTATAACCTGCTGGAAGTTGGTCGTCTACTTTAACAGCCGTTGCATTTTCACCACCAATATTTTTAGCTGTCAGCCTAAATATTACAGTTTCTCCCACTTGAGCCTGCGCTGGATATACTGTTTTAGAGATACTTAAATCTACTGTATTACACCCACCAAATGGGTCTTGTTTTGAGGTAGCGCCCAAAAAAGTTTTACCTGGGCCTAAATCTACGTCTTGAACCTGTTCATAATCTAATACATAATTATCATTTGCTACTGTAGGTACAACTATTTTTTGTAAACCACGATCCACCGTGGCATAAAGTTGCCCATCTACACCAGCCAAACCTAATGGTTTTGCTCCGAATCTCCCTAAAGACCTAAGAGATGAATAGTTATAATTAGAGTCTAGCGTAATTTCATACAACCTAAACTGCCCATCACGGTGCGAAAATGTTGCATAAAGCTTACCATTTAAATAAACCAAATCACCAATAGGCCCATAGCCTTGATATGAAAATTGGAAGTCCAAATCTTTCCAAACTGAGAGCTGATCTGAACTTTGATTTAGCTTAAGCCTATAGACAATCGTACTTCTACTAAAACTCATAAGAGCCGACCCATCCGGCAAAAAGGTTAATGATTCTCCAAAATCATACGTTGTACCTTCAGAGGAAAAAGTGTATTTCAGAGTATTATTTCTTGCCGCGCACGAAACAGAAGTAGTAGAACCAAGGTCTGTCACAGAGGTGTTCACCTCATAAATCTTAGCTGGGTTTTCCCTTGTGATACCATACAACTTACCATCTACATCAAATGCTATATCACCAAATATGCTTCGCCCGCTTCCAACATCACACCTTGGATTCCAAGAGTTACCGTCAATTGTGTCTAATTCAATATAGCCTAACATACCGTCTGAATCTGTATACCATATGTGCTCGCCTTCCGGCGTACCACATGGTGAAATTTGCGCCTGCACAGCTTGCAGGAAAATAATTTGTAGAAGGCCGCAACATAGCCATAACAGCTTATGCCGACCTTGAGGATTAAAAATCATAATTAAAGTTTTATGGTTAAAATTTAGTTTAGTTTGTTTGGGCGCTGATTTAAATTATAAATATTTTACTATCAATTACTTAAACCAACCTCGCAAACATACAAATAAAATTAAATTCAAAAAAAATCTTTAATATTTTAACATTTCACCCTACAAATCAAACCATATTTCTCTTAAAATATTAATTTCTAGATGCTATTTTTAATGATTATAAAAATTGTGCTGCAAAATATTTTTGTTTAATAATCATGAATAAAAAGTTTCCAGATTTTAAAAGTTAAGGCCGTGTACACTCTACACAAAGTCTATGACTAAAGACGTTGAGGAAGCACAAAAAAATATGAACAAAAAAAAAATCAGCTTGAGAAAATCTCAAGCTGATTTATATATAATTAAACTATGTGAATTCTTATAACTGTGGTCCAGCAGCAACTAATGCTTTTCCTTCGTCGTTATCTGTATATTTCTCGAAGTTTTTGATGAATCTCTGACCTAAATCACGAGCTTTCTCTTCCCATTTGTCTGGGTTTTCGTAAGTATCTCTTGGATCTAAGATATCAGGGTTCACATTTGGCAATGCAGTAGGAACCTCTAAGTTAAAGATAGGAATCATGGTTGTTTCCGCTTTTTCGATAGAGTCATCTAAAATAGCATCAATAATAGCACGCGTATCTTTAATAGAAATTCTCTTTCCTGTTCCGTTCCATCCTGTGTTTACTAAATAAGCTGTTGCATTGTTAGCTTCCATTTTCTTCACTAACTCCTCACCATATTTGGTTGGGTGTAATGATAAGAAAGCCTCACCAAAACATGCAGAGAAAGTTGGTGTAGGTGTATCTACTCCTCTTTCTGTACCTGCCAACTTAGCTGTAAATCCAGATAAGAAGTGATATTTAGTTTGCTCAGGTGTTAATTTAGATACTGGAGGCATAACTCCAAACGCATCTGCTGTTAAGAAAATAACCTTCTTAGCAGGTCCAGCTTTAGAAACTGGCTTAACAATATTGTCAATATGGTAGATTGGGTAAGAAACGCGTGTATTTTGTGTAGTAGAACCATCTGTAAAGTCAATTTTACCGTTTTCGTCTACAGTTACGTTTTCTAATAATGCATCTCTCTTGATAGCACCGTAGATGTCTGGCTCAGCTTCTGGATCTAAGTTAATAGTCTTAGCATAGCATCCACCTTCGAAGTTGAATACACCTTCGTCGTCCCATCCGTGCTCATCATCACCAATTAATTTTCTTTTTGGATCTGTAGATAAA
The DNA here is from genome assembly GCF_029664245.1 of Profundicola chukchiensis. Classification (GTDB taxonomy): domain Bacteria; phylum Bacteroidota; class Bacteroidia; order Flavobacteriales; family Weeksellaceae; genus Profundicola; species Profundicola chukchiensis. Next base: position 68,062 of record NZ_JANAIE010000001.1, read on the forward strand.
GTAGTTTTACCAGTTCCAGATAAACCAAAGAATACCGCAGTATCACCATCTTCGCCTACGTTAGCAGAACAGTGCATAGAAGCGATACCTCTTAATGGTAGGTAATAGTTCATCATCGCGAACATACCTTTTTTCATTTCACCACCATACCAAGAACCACCGATTAACTGCATTTTCTCAGTTAAGTTGAAGGCAATAAATACTTCTGAGTTAAGACCGTGCTCTTCCCATTTGTCGTTTACAGCTTCAGAACCATTCATAATAACGAAATCTGGTTCACCGAAGTTTTTAAGTTCTTCTTCCGTTGGGCGGATAAACATATTAGTAACGAAGTGAGCTTGCCATGGCACTTCCATAACAAATCTAACTTTAAGGCGAGTATCCTCATTAGCACCACAAAAAGCATCAACAACATATAATTTTTTGTTGCTCAACTCGTCTGTAACAAGACCTTTAAGGTCGTTCCAAACTGCTTGTGTAGTAGGTTTATTATCATTTGGCGCTGCAGGCGAGTTCCACCAAATAGTATCTTTAGTCACGTCGTCTTTAACGATGAATTTATCTTTAGGTGATCGTCCGGTAAATTTTCCAGTCATTACATTCACAGCACCTAATTCGGTATCCTGTGCGCGTTTGAACCCCTCTAATCCAGGTTGCATTTCTTCCTTATATAATACATCATAAGAAGGATTATACATGATTTCCTGGACGTTTTTAATTCCGTAAGATTCTAGAGCTGACTTTATTTTTTCCATTTAATAATTAATTTAGAAGGGTAAATTTATGAAGATTCAATTAAAGAATCATTATAAAAATCCCTAATTTTAATCATTAAATAAAAATTGGATTTAATAATTATTGTGTTGGTAGCCAACTCACTACAGGGGTTATTATGCATACATTGTAAAAATTTGGTGCCATATTGATAAAGTTTCTTATTTTTGCCCAATAATCTAAAAAGTAAAATTATGTCTGATATTACATCAAGAGTAAAAGCAATCATCGTTGATAAGCTAGGAGTAGAAGAAAGCGAAGTTACTACAGAAGCTAGCTTCACCAATGATCTTGGAGCAGATTCTCTAGACACAGTTGAATTAATTATGGAATTCGAAAAAGAATTTGATATCCAAATTCCTGATGATCAAGCAGAGAAAATCTCTACAGTTGGTCAAGCTATTCAATATATTACAGAAGTAAACAAATAATAAAACATTATTTATGGAGCTCAAAAGGGTAGTTATTACCGGATTAGGCGCACTTACACCAATTGGTAACACGTTCTCAGAATACTGGGAGGGATTAATTAATGGTGTAAGTGGCGCAGCTCCTATTACTTTATTTGACGCTTCGCTTTTCAAAACACAATTCGCTTGTGAGGTGAAAAACTTTGATCCTCTAGACCATTATGATCGCAAAGAGGCGCGAAAAATGGATAGGTGCGGACAATTAGGTATAGTAGCAGCAAGAGAAGCGGTAGCACATAGTCAATTATTGGATGCTAAACCGGATAAAGGAAGAGTGGGCGTTATTTGGGGTTCAGGAATTGGTGGACTTACCACCTTTGAACAAGAAGTAACTTCTTATGTTAAAGGGAATGGGATTCCAAGGTTCAATCCATTCTTTATTCCGAAAATGATCGCTGATATCACTCCAGGTCTTATTTCTATGGAATATGGATTTATGGGACCTAATTACACAACAGTTTCTGCTTGTGCGTCATCATCAAATGCTTTGATTGATGCGTATAATCTATTAAGATTAGGAAAAGCAGATGCTATTATTACAGGTGGTTCAGAAGCTGCAGTTACGGCTGCAGGTGTAGGTGGATTTAATGCATTACATGCGATGTCGACCAGAAACGATGATCCAAAATCAGCATCACGTCCTTTTGATAAAGGAAGAGATGGTTTTGTTTTAGGTGAAGGAGCTGGTGCGATGGTTCTAGAAGAATTAGAACACGCACTAAAAAGAGGTGCAACAATTTATGCAGAAGTTGTTGGTGGAGGTTTATCTGCCGATGCTTATCATATGACAGCACCACATCCGGAAGGATTAGGCGTATATCGTGTAATGAAAAATGCATTAGAGGATGCCGAAATCACAGCAGATAAGATAGATCACATTAACATGCATGCTACCTCAACGCCTTTAGGTGATATTGCGGAGCCAAAAGCAGTGGTTGATTTATTTGGAGATCACGCAAAAAACATTCAAATCAATGGTACGAAGTCTATGACTGGCCATTTATTGGGAGCAGCAGGCGCTGTAGAAGGAATTGCCACCGTGGCAGCTATTTATAATAGTTTAGTTCCTCCTACTATCAACCTTCATGAAAAAGATGAAGAAGTACCTGATCTTAATTACACCTTTAATAAGGCGGTAGAAAAAGACATCGAATATGCGATGAGCAATACCTTTGGATTTGGTGGACACAATGCATGTGTTTTATTCAAAAAATATTAAATGTTATCTGGGCTTAGGAAATTTCTAAAAATTGGAGCAAAACAGAAAGTTGCTTCCACCGAAGAGTTGTCTCCTAAACTCCTAGATATACTACAATTCAAGCCTCTTAAACCTCATTTGTTTAAAGAGGCTTTTATACCTCGTAGCGCTCAGATTCTTGACGCTAACGGAATTTCTGTCAATTACGAACGTTTAGAATTTTTGGGAGATGCCATGTTGGGTGCAGTGATTGCCGAATTTTTATTCGATCAAGCGCCCGAACAAAAAGAAGGCTACCTAACTCAGATGCGTTCTAAAATTGTAAGCCGTAGACATCTAAACGAAATTGGTAAAGATTTAGGCTTAGTTGGATTTGTTGATAAAGGCAACAAACAAAAAAGCGCCCTAAGCAATAATGTGGCGGGAGATTTATTCGAAGCTTTAGTGGGTGCTGTCTACGAAGATCAAGGTTATGCTGAGACCAAAAAATTTATTGATCGCATAGTTATTAAGCGATATGTAGATTTAAATCAGCTAGAAAATCGAATTAGTAGCTACAAAAGCTATATATTGGAATGGGCTCAAAAACAAAAGGTGAACCTAGAGTTCAATACTTTTGAAGAGCAAAATGCAGAAGACATCACAGTTTTTGTGAGTATTGTGCGTATAAATAAGACGGTGATTGCGAAAGGTAGAGGTACGTCTAAGAAAAAAGCAGAAGAAAATGCTGCAAAACGTACTTTCTATACCAAACAAAATGAGATGAATTGATATGGCACTACAATTATGGGATGATTTCGAAGATGAATTTACACTATTCGGAATAAGCTCTAATCGCCTAGACGAAGTCAAATTTATCTATTCAATCAACAAAATTTTCAAGGTTAAGTTTGCCCGTATAAAAGACTTTGATATTTACCTAGACGAGCAAGTTTTTCACTACTCGCTTTATAGTTGTGCCTTAGGGTCTGAGCAAGATCCATTCTATATCATCAAAAACCTTTCACATCCCAATCAAGGTAAAGGAAACAAGGATTCCTTATTCCCCAATATGGGCTCACAAAGACATATATTAAAAAAACATAAACATTTTGATTATCTGCTTAAAATACCCTATCATTTGGAAGCAGGTGAATTAAATCCTCTACCTTTGGAGCAAGCTTGGTTTGTTTCAAATTATAGCCAAATTATAGATTTATCTAACAAAGAAGAAAAACTATTTTTCATATGACAATCGAAAGAAAAATATTTAATAAAAAGACTAAAATCGTTGCAACCCTAGGTCCAGCAACGAATACCAAAGAAATATTACGCGAATTAGTTTACGCAGGTGTAAACGTATTTCGAATCAATTTCTCGCATGCTGATTATGAAGATGTTCTTCAGAAAATGGCTTGGATTAGAGAGATTAACGAAGAAGAAAATGTTTCTATTGGGATTTTAGGAGACTTACAAGGTCCAAAGTTACGTGTGGGCGTAGTTGAGGAAGGATCTTTCTTAAATCCTGGAGATGTTTTAACCTTCACCAATGATAAAGTTACCGGAAACGCTGAAAAAGTTTTTATGACTTATAAGCAGTTTGCGAAGGATGTAAAAGTTGGGGAAAATATTCTTATCGATGATGGTAAATTGATTCTTGAAGTTTTATCAACCGATCAAGACAAAGAAGTTACGGCGAAAGTAATTCAAGGAGGTGAATTAAAATCTAAAAAAGGGGTTAACTTACCTAAAACCAATGTTTCCTTACCCGCTTTAACTGAAAAAGATATTGAGGATGCTAAGTTTGCCATTGAGCAAGAAGTAGATTGGATTGCTTTGAGTTTCGTAAGACATGCACAAGATGTAATCGACCTTAAGAACTTAATCAACGAGCATTCTCCACATAAGATTCCAATTATTGCTAAAATCGAAAAACCAGAAGCAATTGAGAATATCGACGAGATTATCACCCAATGTGATGGATTAATGGTAGCCAGAGGAGATTTAGGTGTTGAAATCCCTATGGAGCAAGTTCCGGTAATTCAAAAAGTCTTAGTAGATAAAGCAAAAATTGCTAGAAAACCTGTGATTATTGCGACTCAAATGATGGAGTCTATGATCGATAGCTTAACGCCTACGAGAGCGGAAGTGAACGACGTAGCCAACTCTGTAATGGATGGCGCTGATGCGGTTATGTTAAGTGGTGAAACTTCGGTAGGAGAAAATCCAGTGGAAGTTATCAAAGTGATGGCGAACATTTGTAAGACAGTGGAAAATGATCCGCACATTAGTGTTCCTACGCATACACCATCAGATACAGAGGGCAAAAGACATATTACCAATGTAATTTGTTTTAATGCAGCTAAAATGGCTGAACACACAAAAACAAAAGCTATTATTACTATCACCTACTCGGGATACACCGCTTTCCAAATTTCATCGCACAGACCAGATGCTAACATCTTTGTATTCACACCTAACAGAACCATTTTAGGTATGTTGAATTTACTTTGGGGTGTAGAGGCTTTCTACTACCAAGGAGATAAGAGTACAGACGAAACTGTGATTGAAGTAAACCGTTTCTTGAAGCGTCGTGGATTGGTAATGGATGGTGATTTTGTGATTAACTTAAATGCCATGCCAGTATTTAGAAAGGGTATTACGAACACTTTAAGATTTACTACCATCTAAGGCATAATATTTGCACTTTCTACCGGTCAATTGGTAGATAATGAGCTATAGAATATTATTACTTTTTACCTTATGCATAGGGTGCTTTATTAGTGGTCAAAATATTGTTGTAAAAGACAGCCTCACAAACATACCGTTGGAGGCTGTTCTCATTAAATCAAATAACGGCTCTAAACCTACGTCTACCAATCATTTAGGTGTTGCACATCTACCAGAAGTTCTAGGAGATTCGATTAGTTTTTATCATGATAAATATGAACCGAAAACTATTGCTACTAGCCGATTATCTAAGTCAGAACAAAATACAATCTTCCTACAACACGAGATTTTTACACTACAAAGTGTTATTACAACAGGTACCAACTGGAAAAATAACTCTCAAAAATCTCCGATTTATGTTTCTTCACTATCTGAATCAGAAATTCAAATTTTAAATCAACCTACCACAGCTGATTTACTAAGTCAGACCAATGAAATTTATGTTCAAAAAAGTCAACTTGGTGGCGGAAGCCCTATGATTAGAGGCTTTGCGACCAATAGATTGTTGTTAACTGTGGATGGTGTGAATATGAACAATGCGATTTTTAGATCTGGAAATCTGCAAAACATCATTGCAATTGATCCTTTTACGGTTAAAAACATAGAGGTAATTTCGGGTCCTGCATCTGTTTTATATGGTTCTGATGCCATTGGTGGTGTAATTAGTTTTGAAACTAAATCTGTTTTACCCACCTCAGAATTTAAGGTTATTGGAGATGCCAGCGTAAGATACGCTTCGGCTTCAGAAGAGAAGACCATACACGCAGATGTTGACATTTCAATGCCTAAATGGTCTTCTATTACTTCCATTACCTACACCGATTATGGTGATTTAAAAATGGGAAAACATGGTCCACAAGAGTATTTGCGTCAACATTATGTTACACGTGTAAATGGACAAGATATTCAAGTTGAAAATGATAATCCACATATCCAACGCGAGACAGGTTATAATCAAAAGAATTTGTTGCAGAAGTTTCATTTTCAACCTTCTTCGAGTTTGGATTTAACAGCTTCCTTTTCCTATTCAGAAACTTCAGATGTTCCGCGATATGATAGACTATTGAGATATCGAGGCGAGAATCTTAGATCTGCAGAATGGTATTACGGACCTCAACAATGGTTGTTTTCAAATATTAAGGCTGATTATCATCAACCCAATCTTTTGTTTGATGAGGTTCAAAGTATTTTTTCTCATCAATACTTTACAGAAAGCAGACATGATAGAGACTTTGATTCATTCCTTAAGAACAATCGATTTGAGCGTGTGAATGTTTGGGGCTGGGAAAATGCTTTCTTGAAAAAGATTGATGATAAGAATACCCTACGCTATGGAACCGACATGAAGTTCAACTATGTGAACTCTTCGGCTAACATAGAAAATATCAACACGGGAGAGAAAGTTCCTGGTGCTAGTAGATATCCAGATGGTTCAACATGGAACCAATATGGAATTTATGCTAAATATATTAGAGACATTACCAGCCGATTGAATATAGTTTCAGGAATTAGATATGGTTATGTAACTTCTAAATCTAAGTTTTCTAATGAATTTTATCCTTTGCCATTCGAAGAATCTGAATTAAAAACGGGTTCTTGGACAGGTAAAGTTGGTGCTTATTACAAACCTTTTCGCCAATTGGTGTTAAACGCTCAATTCTCTACCGGCTTTAGAGTTCCGAATATAGATGATATGTCTAAAGTTTTTGATTCTGAGCCAGGAAGTGTAGTTGTTCCAAATCCTGATTTAAAACCTGAATATATTTATAATATAGAAGCAGGAATTTCTAAATCTTTTGGAAATACGTTTTACATAAATGGAATCGCATATTATAGCTGGCTAGAGGATGCATTGGTTAGAAGAGATTTCACGCTCAATGGTGAATCAACTATGATGTATGACGGAGAGTTAAGTCAAATTCAAGCTATTCAAAATGCGGCAAGCGCTAGAGTTTATGGTGGTATGATCCAAATGGAGCTTAACATAAGTAAAGAGTTTAAGTTTTTGAGTAAAGTTAATTACACCCATGGTGAAGAAGAGTTAGATGATGGTAGTATTGCACCTTTGAGACATGCTGCCCCCCTTTTTGGTAATCTTGGTTTAGAATATGCGAAAAATAAGTTTAAAGCTAAATTACTCTACCAATACAATGATGGTGTGAAGGCAGAAGATATGCCACCTAGCGAGAAACACAAGGAATATTTATACGCTTTAGATGAGAATGGAATGGCTTATGCGCCTTCTTGGAATATTTTCAATATTTCAGCAAAGTATAAATTAACCGACTATATCTCATTACATGGGCGCGTAGATAATATTTTTGACCATTTATATCGTCCTTACTCCTCTGGAATTTCTGCACCGGGTAGAAATTTCGTATTTTCGATTCGAACAATTTTTTAATCAAGCGCATGGATTCCAAACAGAAAAAATACGACAAGGCTTATTTGAAAATGGCCATGGAATGGGCAAAACTTTCCTATTGCAAAAGAAAACAAGTAGGCGCACTTATTGTCAAAGATCGCATGATTATTTCTGACGGTTATAATGGCACGCCAAGTGGCTTTGAAAATCATTGTGAAGATGCCGAAGGCGACACCAAATGGTATGTATTGCATGCCGAAGCTAACGCTATTTTAAAAGTAGCATCCTCTACACATAATTGTAAGGATGCGACCTTGTACATAACTCTTTCTCCATGTAGAGATTGTAGTAAATTAATCCACCAAGCAGGTATCAAACGTGTGGTTTATATTAACCCCTATTCAGATACTGCTGGTATAGACTTTCTAGATCGTGCTGGTGTTGTTGTAGAACAGATCACCATGGAAGAATTAGCTTAAATCGCCTATGAACTCTACCCTCCGCACTTTAAATATTATTCTAGCTTTGATAGCTGTCCTCATTATTTTTGGACTTGGCTACCAGACCGGGAAGAGATATGATATTGCGGTAGATGAGAATGATAAATATGTTGCTATCTCCTATTCGGTAAATGAACAAAAAATGCGTCGATTGATGAGTTTAATCGACAATCACTATGTACATGATATCAATACGGATAGCTTAGTGGATAAGACCATTGGTTTTGTAATGTCTAACCTAGATCCACACAGTGTTTACTTAGAAAAGAAACTATCCAGAAATATGGATAGAGAAATGAAAGGCTACTATGTTGGAATTGGAATCCAATATGTGATTTATAAAGACACAATAGTCATTACGCACGTAGATAAAAACAGCCCCAATAAGAAATTGTTTAAACTTTCGGATCGTGTCATTCAGGTAGGCGACTCTACGGTTGTAGGCCAAGCAGCCGAACGGGTGGGTGATATGATACAAGGAGAAAATAATTCTACGGTTGAATTAGACATTCTTCGTGATGGAAAACGACAAACACTCACTGCAAAACGTGGTGTAATACCAAAAGCTAGCGTTACCGAATATTTCATGATAAATGAAAATTTAGGTTATGTGAAGATAGCACGCTTTGTTTCTACCACTGCCGAAGAATTTAGCGAAGCCCTAAAGCAACTTAAAAAAGAAGGCATGCAAGAGCTGGTTTTGGACTTAAGGGGAAACCCTGGTGGAATCATGAGCGCTGCCGAGAAGATTGCCGATGAGTTTTTAACCGAGAATAAGCTAATTGTGTTTACGCAAGACAATCAAGGTAAAAAAGAATTCCGCTATGCTACCAACAGAGGTACAATGGATGGCAAACCACTTTATGTCTTGATAGACGAAGGTTCGGCATCGGCGAGTGAAATTATAGCCGGTGCAATTCAGGATAACGATGCGGGCGTTATAATTGGCCGAAGAAGTTATGGTAAAGGACTTGTTCAAAGAGAAATTAGCTTGGGCGATGGTTCTAAATTAAGATTAACCACTGCCAAGTACTTTACACCTTCAGGTAGATCTATTCAAAAACCCTATTTAAACGGAATCGAGGAATATAATAGAGATATTAGTGCGCGCTACATGAGTGGCGAAGTTTTTAATAAAGACAGCATTAAAGTTCCGGATTCATTAATGTTTAAAACCAGTAAGGGAAGAACTGTATTTGGCGGTGGAGGTATTATTCCGGATGAGTTTATTCCGATTGATTCTGTAGGCTATGGAAGATGGTATTATGAGCATGCGCATCGCAATATTTTTAATACAAGAATCTTTGAATACATTGAACAAAATAACAAGAGTTTAAGTAAGATTAAAGAAGAGCATTTTATAGCTTTTCACAATCCAAAGGAATTGGCAGAGGAGTTATTGGCTAAAATAAATCTAGTTCCAGAGCAGTTTAGTGAAGCTGAAATGATGAACTTCCATACATTTATTAAGGCTACCATGGCTAGATTTTTATATGGTGAATCTGCTTATAACAAAATTTGGAATCAACGCGACCCTATGATTCAGAGGGCGATTGAACTTAATCAAGCGAATTGATATGCAGTGGAAAGAAGCACTCGAACAATATCGCATCTATCTTAAATTAGAAAGAAATTTATCTGAAAACACGATTTCAAACTATATCCGGGACATCCTGAAACTAAAAACAATGTTTCCCGATCTTGCACCTACCAAAATCACTTCGGAACAGGTGAGAGAATTTAACTACGAGAACGGAAAGAAATACGCTGTACGTTCACAGGCTAGAATTCTTTCAGGTATTAAAAGTTTCTATGAGTTTATGATAGAAGAAGAATGGATTGAAATTAATCCTACCACTTTGATTTCTGCTCCAAAAATCGGAACCAATATTCCTGACACTCTTTCTACCAAAGAGATTGACAAAATCATTGCAGCAATAGATTTATCAGCTGCGCATGGAGAGAGAAATAGAGCCATTATCGAACTCTTGTATGGGTGTGGGCTTCGTGTGTCGGAGTTAACAGAGATTAAAATTTCTGATTTATTTTTTGATGAAGATTTCATTCGTGTGGTGGGAAAAGGAAATAAACAACGCTTAGTTCCTATTGCTTCTTATACCCAGAAAGTGATTAATATTTATAAAGACCAAGTTCGTGTTCATCAAAAAATTCAACCCAAGTTTAGCGATCATTTGTTCTTGAATAATCGTGGTGGTAAGCTAACTCGAGTGATGATTTTCACCATTATAAAAAAATATGTTGAACTAGCTGGGATTAAAAAGAATATTAGCCCACACACTTTTAGACATAGTTTCGCTACACATTTATTGGAAAACGGAGCTGATTTACGCTCTATTCAATTGATGCTTGGTCATGAAAGCATCACCACGACGGAGATTTACATGCATATCGACAAGAAATTCTTAAGAGAAAACATCGAGAAGTTTCATCCTAGAAAATAATTCGAACTAACTATAAATTTAAGCTTTTATTAAATTAAATAATAGGATAGTAAAAGTGACTTTAACGTCTAAGCTTGCTATATCTTTGCTGCGTGGAAATTACATCGAGAGAAAAATTAATATTAGTCTTAATATTAGGTAGTATTGCTGCCTTAGGACCTTTTACAGTAGATATGTATTTACCAGCATTCCCTGCGATTGCTGAAGATTTATCTACGTCGCTAAAGGTGATGTCTTATACCCTAACAAGTTACTTCTTGGGGATTTCTATCGGACAATTAATCTATGGTCCTATCATCGACAAATATGGTAGAAAACCTCCATTATTAATTGGTTTGGCGATTTATTCTATTGCCTCATTTTGCATTATTTTCTCGCCCAATATCGATACGATGATTGTGCTGAGGTTTGTTCAAGCTTTGGGCGCCAGTGTAGGTATGGTGGCAAGTATGTCGATTGTTAGAGATATTTTCAAAGGAAAGGAAATTGCCAAAATGCTCACCAATATTATGTTGGTGATGGGTGTTGCTCCTGTGATTGCTCCTACTTTGGGTGGTCTTTTTCTAGATAACTTTAAATGGGAAGCTATCTTCTTTTTCTTGTTTGCTATCTCAGCCGTGGTTTTAATTGCCGTTTATTTTTTACTCAAGGAAACCACAGGATATCAACCAGATGTGAAGTTGAGGTTTGTTTCTAGCGTTAAGAACTATTACAAAACGTTGCAAAATAAAGCTTTTACTAAATTCACCATATCGGGAAGTATGGCGATGGCATTTTTATTCTGTTATATCGCATCCATTCCATTTATTTTCATGACTTGGTATGAGGTTTCACAACAAAATTTTGGTTTGTTATTCGGGATGAATGCCTTTGGATTAATCATCGGAAGTCAGGTGAATCGCGTATTGCTCAAGAAGTTTAACTTAATCTACATCACCAATGTAGTCTTTGTAATTATGTTGGTAGTAATGCTTGGTTTACTAATAGCCTTTTATATCACCACTGTTAATTTGGTGGCTTTTGCTATTACCATCTTTTTTATCATGTTTCTGATTGGCTTTTTAAACCCTAATTCGATGGCACTAGCTATGGACAATGTTGACAAAAACATTGGTTTAGCCTCTGCCCTCAATGGAAGCTTTAGAATGGCGTCTGGTGCTGTAGCCTCTGCTGCAATTGCAATTTTCTTTGATGGAACACCTATGCCTTTTGTTTGGTTTATTTTTATTCTAATGAGCCTAAGTTTTGCATTACACCTTTGGGCTATGAAAGGAAGCAAAGTGGCAGAATAAAAAATAAAAGACACAAAAAGCGAAAAGCAGAGCTTTACCCCACCATTCTAGATTTTAATTTTCTAAAAACTGATTTACAATTTGTTGAACCTCTTTTTTAGCTTCATCTAATTGGTCATTAATCAAAATCGTATCAAATTTTTCGGCAAAAGCCAATTCATCTGCAGCTTTCTCGATACGCATTTTTAGCTTTTCTGGGCTATCTGTATTTCTAGCTGTTAAACGTTTAGCTAATTCATCCAACGTTGGAGGTTGAACAAAAATAGATAAAGCTTGGTCGCCGAAGAGTTTCTTTAATCTCAATCCACCTTGAACATCGATATCAAATAATACATGTTTTCCTTCAGCCCAAATACGTTCGATTTCTTGGTTTAAAGTTCCGTAAAAGTGATCTGGATAAACCTCTTCCCACTCAGCGAACTCTTTGTTTTCTATCTTTTTGTTAAACTCATCTACAGAAATAAAGTAATAATCTTTTCCGTGGACTTCTCCTCTTCTTTTATCGCGCGTAGCACAAGAAATAGAAAAGCATAAATTATCGTTTTGTTCTAATAAATGCTTTACCAATGTGGTTTTACCAGCACCCGATGGCGCAGAAAATATGATTAATTTACCCTCTTGCATTATAGTACGTTTAACATTTGTTCTTTGATTTTCTCTAGCTCGTCTTTCATGTCTACCACCAACTTTTGCATTTCGGCGTGATTGGATTTAGAACCTAAAGTATTGATTTCTCTACCTAATTCCTGAGAAATAAAATTAAGTTTCTTACCATTACTCTCCTCTGAATTCATGGTTTCTAAGAAGTATTCACAGTGGTTTTTTAAGCGAACTTTCTCTTCTGTGATATCCAACTTCTCTAAGTAGAAAATAAACTCCTGCTCTACTCTATCTTGGTCTACATCTTTAAAATCTTCTAAAGATTTATGAATTCTTTGCTTTAATCTTTCAATACGCTCTTCCTCATACGCAGGAACTTGCGCCAGCAAATCCATAATGTTATGAATTCTTTGTCTAAACTCTTCTTCTAACACTTTTCCTTCGTCTAGCCTAAACTGCTGAATATTATCTAAAGCTTCCTTCAAGCCCACTTGGAATTCCTTCCAATCCTCTTCAGAAAATTCATTTTGATCTGATTGCATTACATCAGGCAAGGTCATAGCTGCCTGAAATCTCTGCTCAATACTCAACTCATGTGATATAGCATCCATTTGACTCATATAAGCCTTAATCACCTTAATATTAAGATTGGTAAGTGCAGCAGGGTCTAACACATCTGTATTTACATACACATCCACCTTTCCGCGCATAAGCGACTCTGTGATTTGCTTTCTCATGTCTAGCTCTATCGAGCGCATCCAATGCGGTAAGCGAATATTTAAGTCTATATTCTTACTATTCAGAGACTTTATATCTAAATTATATCGAATTCCGTTGATGGTAACACTAGATTTACCAAAGCCCGTCATGGATTGTAACATAAGATTGTATTATTTGCATCAAAAGTACTAAAATGTGTTAAGAATTCCTTGTATAATGCCCTGTTAAACTATATTTAAACTCAATCTATCATCAAATAAATGGTGTAAGATTTGCATAAAAATCAAGTCGAATTTAAATTAAAACATATCTTGATTTAACCTATTAAGAACAAGCTCTCAATGAAAAATTTATTATATTTTTTTATACTTATTTCTAGCCTAAGCTACGCCCAAGATTTAAGTGGAAGATGGGTAGCTATTACAGGCTATGACTCGGGATATTATGCCGAACTTTATTTAGTTCAGAATGATAAGGATGTATACGCCGGACATTGCTATGACACCCAAGAGGGTGGCTATTGTAGACATTGGTTGGATGCTACTTATAATCCCGACACCAAAGAGTTTATTGGTTTGGATATGGAGCTTATTCAAAAATCCTATAGCCACGAACCCACGGACTATATCTTGAAATATGAAAAGGGAGAAAATGGTAAAGAATATTTAGTAGGAACTTCGGGTACTATTCCTTATTTCATACGACCGAATGGAATCATGCGTCCTAATAAAGCTCAACTTTTTGATTTAAGGTTTCGTAGTAGAAGTATTCCTAATGTGGTTCGCTATGTTAAGGTTTCGGACGATTATAAAATTTACAATGATGAAATGCCTTTAGCGATGACAGAAGATCAGATTATGTTTGAAAAAGCTGCTTTTCCAGAGGTTTATGACGAGGAAGAGGTGTCTAAATTGAATGAATTACACGATCTTCAAAAAGCACCAGACGTTATTTCATTCCCGAATATTTTAGATATTCCAATGAGACGAAATAGACCCAACCCTCCAACGCTAGAAATTCCTGAATTGCCAAAGGCTCCCGAGGAATTAGCCGAAGCAGAAGAAATAATCCCAGAGGAGGAGGAAGTTGTTGCAATTCCAGATGAGGAAATTAAAACCGAAGAAACCCAACCCGAGGTTGAAATAGAAGGTTATGTAAGTGTAGAACCAAAAAAAGAGGAAGTAGAGGTCAGCATTACTGAAAAGAAAGAAAAGCGAAGTAATCAAATCTTCTCTCATTTAAGATTGAAAACCAATAAAGTCACTTTACTCATTATGGACTACGGAACTATTGATAATGATACTGTTACCGTCTTTTATAATGATAAAATCATTGCAGATGGGATTCGTTTAACTCATACAGCTGCTGAGTTTGAGTTGGAATTAGATCCTAACAAAAGAAATGAATTAACTTTTGTTGCCAATAATTTGGGTGACGTACCTCCGAACACAGCGAGAATTACATTAATCGCCGATGACAAGAGATATAATTATAGACTTTTTTCTGACGAGCAAACCAATGCGGTGATTCTGTTAGAAAATGTTGGACGAATGGAAGAAGAAGATTAAATTGAAAAAACCATAAAACAAAAAGCCACTTTCTAAAGAAAGTGGCTTTAATATTTTAAACTAAAATTTGTTTTAGTTTACTTTAGACTTAATGTAATCAACTAATTCTTGTGCTACGTCTTTTCCAGTTGCCTGTTCCATTCCTTTGAAGCCTGGTGATGAATTAACTTCGCAAATCATATAACCATCTTCTCCAAATAGTAAATCAACGCCAGAAATTTCTAATCCTAATTCTGATGTTACACTTAATGCTAATTTTTCTATTTCAGGAGTCACTTCAAAATATCTTACACCACCTCCGCGAGAGAAATTCGCTTTGAAGCTATCATCTGTAGCATATCTTTCCATACAACCTACCACACGATTTCCAATCACGAAAACACGCAAATCTCGACCTTTACTGCTGCTAATAAACTCTTGTAGAATAATCTCAGCATTAGGATTCGTAATTTGAATTAAATTTCCTAAATCCTCAAAAGACTGAGCATCGTGAGATAGAATCACACCACTTCCTTGAGAACCTGATAGTGTTTTTATAATCACTGGAAAACCTAATTTCTTAGCGACTATATCTGCATTCACAGGAAACTTAACCATAATGGTTTTAGGAACTGGGAATTTCTCTGCTAAAATCTGCATTTGAAAAAGTTTGTCTTTTACTTTTTCAATCGCCTCCGAAGAGTTTACACTATAAACACCTAATCTCTCTAAATGACGAATTACTGCCAAGGCAAAATAACTCGTTGTAGCTCCCATTCGTGGGAATATAAAATCTGGTAATTTGGTTATTTTATCATCTAAAAGAACACTCTTTCTGTCGTCTTGGGTAACAATAATTTCTATTTGGCGAGGGTCGTGCAACTCAAGCTCAATTCCTGCTTGCTTTGCAGTTTCTATCAGCTTTAATGTTTCGTACGAAGGCTCCTTTCCATAGACTTGCTTTTGCAAAATCCAACCTTTCATCATATAAATATTTAAAGTTGCAAAGGTAGACTATTCACCGATATGAATAATCATGATTTAATCCTGATTCTTTATCCCTAAAAACTTATCTCTACCCACCAAATACACAAAAACAGCAAGCATTGGAATCGTAGCGAGAAATAATATCCACATCAGCTTATCGTGAACGGGATTTTTAATTAAATCTATAATCACAGCAATTAGAGAAACTAAATTTAATCCTATACCTACATACAGCCAAGTGGTATCTACATTATTCTGCTGAAAGGCACTGTAGAAGGCTCCTATAATCATGGCAATACCAATCCCAGAGAAGGCTACCAATAGTTTCTTAGGTAATATTAAATCTTGAATCTGCATTATTCTTCTTCTGAATTACTTTCCTTCTTAGCCTTAATAACTTCTTGCTTATACTTTTGAAATGAATCCCAACCTTGTGAAGTTAAAGGCACTTTCGTTTGAAAACCTCTACTTACCAAATTACATCCTTCGCTTTTGGCTGTTGCATGACCAATAACGGTTAAATGAGGATTGGCTTTAATTTTTTCGTGATCTTCTAATGGAATTGTAAACAACAATTCATAATCCTCTCCTCCATTTAGAGCCGCGATAGATGCATTTACATCAAACTCCTCTCCTGCACTAATCACTTGTTGATCCATTGGAATTTTTTCTTCATATACCACAAAACCAACATTACTCTCCTCAGATAAATGAAGAGTTTCTGAAGCTAATCCATCGGAGATATCAATCATAGCTGTTGGCTTAACATCTAATTCTTTTAGAAGTTTCACGATATCCAACCTTGCCTCTGGCTTTAATTGTCTTTCGATCAAATAATTATAAGGCGACAAATCAGGTTGTACAGCAGGATTCGCTTTCCAAACTTCGTTTTCTCTTTCTAGGATTTGCAATCCAAAATAAGCAGCTCCCAAATCACCGGAAACTACTAATAAATCATTTTCTTTAACCCCATCGCGATAGACAATCTCCTCCTCTTTTTGATGTCCGATAGCTGTAATACTGATGACCAATCCCGATTGAGAAGAAGTTGTATCTCCACCAACTAAATCCACCTTGTATTTCTGACAAGCGATTAGCATTCCGCTGTATAATTCATCGATGGCTTCTACCGGAAAACGATCTGAAACCGCAATAGAAACAAGTATCTGAGAAGGAATGGCATTCATGGCACAAATGTCACTTAAATTAGTAACTACGGCTTTATATCCCAAATGTTGTAAAGGAACATATCCCAAATTGAAATGCACTCCCTCGGTCAACATATCTGTAGACAAAATAGTTTTTTCACCTTCAAAAGAAAGCACAGCAGCATCGTCACCAATACCTTTTATACTACTTTCGTTTTTAAGTTGTACAGAATCTTTAATCCTATGAATTAAACCGAATTCACCTATTTCACTAAGTGGCGTTCGTTGTTGCTCTTTATCTTCTAACATCTTATTTTAAATCTTCTGGATTAATATTTTGTGGAGCTACACCCAAGTTTTTGATATCCATTTTACTCAAAATTCTTGCTCCTTCTGTATTTAAGGCCTCCATTACTCCCATCATTTCTTGTGGAAGTTCTGTGGCCATTTTGCGGGTTGTAAAGTCTAACCAACAACCAAATATTTTAGATTTAGCCTTGTGTTGACCTTGCTCATCATACAAATCATGTTCAAATTCAAAAAGAACAAAATCTTCTGATACACCTGAAATTTTGGTATGAATATAAATCGTTGTATCAGGTAAAATCTCTCTGAAGAAATTAAATTTTTCTTCAAAAATAACTGGACCTCTTTTCCAAATATGCATGTGTTTGGTGTCAAATCCAAGTTCGTTTAATGCTTTCATTCTCGCAAAAGAAGTAAAGCTCATATAGGATTGATTAGCCAAGTGCATATTAGGATCTAGGTCACTCCATCTAACTTGTACATGGGATTTAAATATCTTCATCTTCTAAATTTAAGGGTAATGTGATAATAAACGTTGTCCCCTTGTCTGGGTTGTTTCTAAAACGAATACTACCATCGTAATCTTTAATAATTTTATTCACCATCGGTAAGCCCAATCCAGAGCCCGATGATTTTGTGGTAAATTTAGGTTCAAATAGCTTTTCGGCAATGTCATCGGGAATTCCAACACCATTATCTTTAATGAAAATTTCTACTACTTTTTTAGATTTAACCACATCGATTTTAACTTCTGGTTTTACACGAGCTGGAACCGATTGAATTGCATTTTTAACTAAATTGGTAATAACTCTTACCAAATAATTCGGGTCGAATTGAATATAAACCGGTTCTTGACTTGAATCAAATTCAATTAATTCATCATCAAAAATATCTAAACTGGTATCTATTTCTTCGATTAAGTTGATATCCTCATCTTTTCTAAGCGGCATTCTTGTGAAGTCAGAAAAGGCTTCTGCAATTCCACTTAGGGTATCAATTTGTTTAATAATTCCTTTGGCTAATTCTGCAACTTTTTCGTTCGCATCAGGTGCCGTGGGGTCAAATCTTCTTTGGAAACTCTGCATCTGTAGACGCATCGGAGTTAATGGATTTTTCAGCTCATGAGCTACTTGTCGTGCTGCTTCGCGCCAAGTTTCTTCACGCTCTATTTTCAATAATTGCTCTGATTGTTCATTCAACTCACAAAGCATACTATTATAAGATTCAATCAAGACTTTCACCTCATCATTAAACTGATATTCAATAGGTTTATTCCCTTTAATCATGTGAGTAGATTGCAAAATTTCAGCAATTTCATTTAATCTACCCGTAATGGATTTAGAAATCCACCATGATACCAAAGCACCAATCACCAATACACCAATCACTACTCCCAAGAAAAGTTCTAACAAGGCGTATAATTCTTCTTTCAAGAATGAATCATCGTGCAAGTAAGGCAAACTCACAATTGCAATCGGTTGCTGAAAAATATTATAAATGAGACTATAGGTGGTTAAAAAGGTATTATCACCTTCTGTTCTTCTCACCTCAAATCTATCATTGCTTGGATTAATTCTCTCTAGAATATAACTTGGTACTTCTCGTCTTTGATCAGAAATTTTAGCTTCTGAGGTAAGTAATAATTTTCCGCTTAAATCATAAATATTAATTGGAATATCATTAATGTCAGCAAATTCAAAGAGTTTGTGCTCTAGAATATCCTTGATGTTTTCTTCTGTTCCTTCCTCTGGATAATCTGTAATAGCATAATCCAAAGTTTCGATAATGGTTTTTTCCTTTCTCGCCAGTCTGTTTTCGTGATAAACTTTAGTGGTTTGTTGGAAATGGAAAAAGGTTAACAGACCAATAATAGTAGCCGTAAATAAAATCATCACCACTAGGGCAATGAAAATGCGCATTCGCAGCGTAAGTCTGTCTATGATATTCAAATTATTTCTTTTTTTGATTAAGCCCTAGCATCAAAAATCATGCTATGACCTTTTCTCCATGAGTTTCTGGACATATTTCCCCAATATATCAAATTCTAAGTTCACTTGATCTCCTACTTTAAGGTCTCCTAAGTTGGTATGCTCCCAAGTATATGGAATAATGGCAATCGAAAATCCGTTATCATCAGAATCAACCACCGTTAAACTAACACCATTTACACAAATAGAACCTTTTTGAACCGTCACAAAAGTGTTCGCTTTATAAGAAATATAGATTTTATAACTTCCGTTTTCATCGGTAATGCGCTCTACTGTACCAACTTGATCTACATGCCCTTGAACCACATGACCATCTAGTCTGTCGTTTAATTTAATACAACGTTCTAGGTTGATGTTCTTACCAACTTCCCAAGCATTAAGATTGGTTTTTTGTAAAGTCTCTTCAATTGCAGTTACCGTGTAAGTTGTATCCGTAAGCGCAACCACGGTCAAACAAACACCATCATGGGCAACACTTTGGTCAATTTGAAGCTCATCTACAAAAGAGCAGCTCAAAGTATAATGAGTGTTTGATTTATCTTGTTCAATGGCTTCAACTTTAGCCATTTCCTCTACAATTCCTGTAAACATAATTTTCTATTACTTAATTCAACCTAAATATAAGGTATTTTACCAATAGCCATTAGAGCTATAATCACCACCAAATCCATAAGGATCATCATCTTCGTCTTCATCGTCAAAATCGAACTCCGAGTCGATGTCTAATTCACCTAATAAATCCTTTTCTGGCGCTTCTTCGGGTCTTTGCCCATAGCTGAATACAACGGCTGGAAATTCAGAATTTACAGAAATTACATCAGTTTCCACAACTTCAACATAGAAAGTCCAAAGTGAAAGGAAATCATAAACAAAGATCATTTTATTTCCTTTTTGTGGAATCACTTGTCCCACGGTGATATCAGCCATGGTTTCGGCTGCCTCTTCTTCCGAGATATCCATCAATGGAATTTCGCTTCCTTGAAACCAATCATCATTAGAAAGATAAAAAGATGCCATTTCCTCTCCTTCCATTTCAAAGGCTTTTTTGATTCCCTTGTGCAATTCTAGAAGCGTTTGATCGTCTTTGATTTCAATATCTCTGAAAACGTCTTCCTCTGCCTCTAGTATTATTCTTAGTTTGGTTATTGTCATTTGCTGATTTTATTGCTGTTTGTTTGCGTCATTCCCATTTTCTCACCCAAAGCAATCATATACTTATAGGCATCTTCGCGATTGTTGTGCAAATCGCCTTCCAAAATGGCTTCTTTTATTTGGTTTTTAATTTTACCCACTGCCGGACAAGGCTTAATATCAAAAGCTTGCATGATATCCTCTCCACTAATAGGCGGCTGAAAGTTTCTTACGTGATCCCTATCCTCTACTTCTTTAATTTTTTGCTCTACCAGGATAAAGTTTTCAGTAAAACGCTTTTGTTTTTTGTTATTCTTGGTCGTGATGTCTGCTTTACACAGGATAAATAAATCCTCTAAATCATCACCAGCATCAAATAATAGTCGTCTTAAAGCAGCATCTGTAGCAGTTTCGCTCACCAAGGCAATGGGGCGCGAACTTAGCATCACCAACTTTTTAACGTATTTCATTTCTTGGCCCATTGGTAATTTAAGCCTTCTGAATAACTTTGGAACCATTTTACTTCCCACAAATTCATGGGAATGGAATGTCCACCCGATTTTTTTATGGAATTTCTTGGTAGGTGCTTTTCCAATGTCGTGTAATAAAGCTGCCCAACGAAGCCATAAGTTATCGGTGTTTTTTGAGATATTATCAACCACTTCAAAAGTGTGATAGAAATTATCTTTATGTCGCTGACCTTCTATTTCTTCTATTCCTTTAAGCGCTACTAATTCCGGTAAGAATTTCTCTAAAAGTTTAGCCTGATCTAGCATGATTAAACCTACAGATGGTTTATCGGTCATTAAAATCTTATTGAACTCATCCATGATGCGTTCCTTTGAAACGATTTTTAATCGATCGGATTTATCTTGAATCGCAGCAAATTCGGTGTGATTGATATCAAAACCTAGTTGTGCTGCAAAACGAATGGCGCGCATCATGCGCAAGGGATCGTCTGAAAAAGTAATATCAGGATCCAAAGGTGTGCGAATCATTTTGCTTTCAAGGTCTTGTAGGCCTTCAAAAGGATCTACAAATTCGCCATAAGTTTCTTGATTTAAGGAAATCGCCAAGGCATTGATGGTAAAATCTCGTCGAAGTTGGTCGTCTTGAATACTACCATTTTCTACCGCAGGATTTCGGCTATCTTCTGAATAACTTTCTTTTCTAGCACCCACAAATTCCCAGTCTACGCCTTGATAGCGAAACATAGCGGTCCCAAAGCGCTTAAATACAGAAACCTTGGGTTGATTGGGTAGACGCTGAGCTACTTTGCGCGCTAGTTCTATTCCGCTTCCCTCGGTAACGATATCTATATCTTTCTTGCCAGGCCGTTGCAAAATATGATCACGTACGAATCCTCCAATCACAAATGTTTTTTGGGCTAATTGATCTCCGACCTTTCCAATTTCCTGAAAAAGTGGCTCCTCCAGAGCATCTTTCAAATTCATGGGGCAAAGATATAAATTTGTTATCTGAAATATAGGTTTTAGACGAAAGACTGCGGTGCTGATTGTAGCAAAAATCCTTTTCTTTCTTTGGGCACTACAAAATACGAAATACAGAGAGCGACCCTAGAAGCTCCTCTGGATGAGATATTTTGTTGGCAAAAGAAGGAAAGATTGCCGCGGAAAGCAGCTTCAACCGCCCTAATCATATTTATTTTTTTAAGTTCTTAAAACTTTAACCTGAAAATCGTGCGTGATTTGAATCAGCGACGAGGATGGGAATTCGGGTACAAAGTTTTGGGCTTCGGGCATAATGTAGTCTACTTGTTCAAGAATTTGATTTGAGATCTGCTGATAATTCGTTGGGGCAGCTTCGCCAGCAATATTAGCCGAAGTGGAAATTAATGGTTGTTTGCTACGTTGAATAAGACGTTGCAACAAGGGATATTTTACCACTCGAATGGCGATAGTGCCTTCGGGAGACAATAGAAAGTCTGGCAACTCGAGGATTTTCTCGTAAACTATGGTTACGGGTTTTTCGGATAAATCAATGATGTCCCAAGCTAAATCGGGCACGTCTACATATTTCTGTAAACTAGCATCGCTGTCGACTAGCAAAATATAGGATTTATTGTCGGGCCTGTGTTTTAATTGGTTGAGTTTGACAATGGCTTTTTGGTCAAAAGCAAGACAACTCAGACCAAAAGTGGTGTCTGTGGGCGTGAGAATTACGCCTGAATTTTGTAGGATTTCTGTGATTTGTTGCATATATGATTTAGAAAACATTGAACTTTATAACAGAAATAGTCGCCTACAATTATAGGCGACTAATCAATGAATTTGAAATTCTATTCTTGCCAATTTGCTTCTATATTAATTGAATCATACATATCCCAGTTGCTGGCACCATTATCTGATTGTTTGTAAAACCATAATTGACCACTCCAATAGAAATCATAATCTTTACCCAAATTATTAACCAACCCTTTAAGATTTGCCGAAGCAAGAACGTAATCCTGTATACCTTGTACAATTGTCATTTGAGCCGGGGTAGGTGAGTAAGAAGTCATTGGTATATCCGAAGCGTAAATCCATGAATCTGTAACTTGATAAGGTGGAGCAGAACTGAAACCTATTCTATAAACATCTGAACTATCATACCATCTTCCAGTCCAAAGACTTCTCGAATGGTGTTGTAAAGCAATTGCTAACTTTATTTTACTGCTAGTGTAAGTGCCATTCCACACAATAGCTTCATTTCTCATCCAACAATACATCCTTCTGAGAGTAGCACCTGTATTATAAGAACCAGTAATATAATTTTGCTGCCAATCACGTAAATCAAAAATATCCATACGTTTTGTTGATGTATTTAAATCGTGATTAACAATCCTCCCTAAAACTAAATTGTCTTTTGTAATAAATTTATTATTATTTAAGGTGATTACTTCGCCTGAAATGATAATTTTATAGTCTGAATTAAATAATCTACTAATACTGTTTGAATAAAATTCATTAATAGAAATATCATTTTTACTAAGAAAATTCTTTTTCAATAGACTTGAATAATTTAGTTGATTTAATTCACTAATTACCAATTCATTACCCTTATCCAATTCATTGTAATAATACATAAAATCATCAAAACTATCCAAAGTTAATATTCCATTATAAACTTTAGCCTTGACTTTATTATTTGAAGATTGTAATTCTTCACTTAACGTAAACTCATCTTCATCATAGCTATTGCATGAGAAAGTAATACTCAATGCCATTACAGCAAACCATACTTTGAAAATTAAATTTTTTATAATGTAAATTTTAAATTATGATTCAAATTTACAATCCCTTTTTGCTATAAAAAATGACTTAAATCATTCTTCAATGTTATTTGTTTTACCCAGTTCTCTATTGTGTATTTTTTGTAAATTTCGTTAGGAATATCCTCATAAGGTGTTGTTAAAAAGTCGATTGGGATTTTCGAATCATTTTTTAATATATGAATATTATTAGGGTTGAAAAAGTCGTAATTTTCAATGTCTTGATTGGTCGTTATTACTTTTTGCTGCAAGCCCATAGCTTCAAAAATTCTAAAAGAAACCCCTGACTGCCTATCTCTCTGAATATCAATTTGAAAAGATGCTTCTTCTAATTTTTCATATACTTTTTGTAGAGGAATTCCTTTAGTTTGGATTTGGATGAAATCGTTATTTTCTGGTTTTTTTGAAATCAAAAAAATATCATACGGAATTTTAGAAGATTTGAGCTGTTGCGCAATTTTGGTCAATATTTCTTTACGGTTTTTTCTTTGAGAACTGATATGAAAAAGGTAATTTTTCTTTTTTTCACAAAACTGCAACTCATTGTATGGGTTAAAATTAGGCAAAAAATCAATGTCATAATTTTCTGCATCTTTTGGTTCAAAAGTATAAACTTTGTCAAAATAATAAATCATTTTTGGAATTCGTGGATAATTGGCGACAGCGTCGTAAAACCATGCGATTATCTTATCTGTTTTTTTCTTTAATTTTTTGATTGTTTCTTGCGGTAACCAATCAGAACTCACTACAAGTATCAAATCTTGCCTAGGCATTTCATTAATCTCTTTTTCAATGTTTTGCGCTAATTTTTCTCTTTTGAAGTTATAATTAAAGAGTGTTTTTGTGAAAGCATTTACAAATTTGATAAAGAAATTAGGATAGCTATAACTTAGCTCGTTCATTTTTATATGATTTACCGTGTGACCTTGTCGTTTCATCTCTTTATCTACCAAAGAAATGTATCCTAAATTATCCCAACTAATCAGCGTAATTTTCATTTCGTATACAATACTTTTTTAACCCAATTTTCTACTTTGTATGGAGTCACAAATTCGTCTGAAACAGGAACATAATCAACTTCAAAGAATTCTTTTGGGATGTGCATTTTGTCCCAGTCTAATAAAAGTATATTTTGTGGATGATAAAATTCGTAATTAACAATATCTTTATTGGTTGTGATGAGCTTTTTTTCATTTCCGATTGCTTCAAAAACACGGAATGTCAAACCATTTTGAATAGGTCTTTGAATATCTAGCATGATTTTACAACTTTTAATGTAGGGCAAGACTTCGTGAACAGTAAGTTTTTCTTTGATTTGTTGAAAGTTATCGAATTTCTTTTGGTTGAAAAGCATGAATTTAAAGGATATGTTGTGATTCTTTAAATAGGAAGCTAATTGTTGAATTTTGGAATATCTCTCGTCTATTCCACCTACATTAAAAACCGTATAATCATATTCACTAGATTTGTAATTTGTTGAAGGAATAAAGTTGGTAATGAATTGGTATCCTTCTACCTCACAATCAATTGGCTCATAAGAAAAAACTTTGTCGAAATGCGGCGCAATCGTTTTTTGTTGTGGCATTTTTGCCAAACTATCAAAAAAATAAGCAACATATTTTTTAGAAATGGACTTTAGAAAAACATGTGTTTCTTGATTTAGGTATTGTCCGTGGATAATTAGGGTATAATCAAATGCTTTATTACTTAATGTTTTTTTTAATGCTTTTTCACGAGCTTTCTTTTTAGCATTTTCGCCAAACAACTTACCTATTCCCGCGCTAATCTTATGAAAGATATTTTTGTATTCAAATTTAAGCGGTGCATCTTCATAGTACAAAACTTCCACCTCATGACCTTGGCGTTTCATTTCTTCCACTGCAAAATCCATGTATCCGAAGATATAACTAGAAATAAGTAGAATTTTCATGCTTTTGGAATCTTGATTAAACCCAACTTTCTTTTAAAATAAACTTTTCGAACTTTGTTTGTCCAATTTTTTCTCATGTCGCCTAACCAATAGATATAAGGATTTCCTCGCCTTATATCACCTGGAATCGTCGCAAATTCAAAATTATTTTTCCAAGCGACATAATTAAAACTCATTTGGTCCCTTTTGCTATAGTTTTCTACCATATACCACCAATCTTCCATTAATTTAATGACTTCAAGATGGTTATGATTTCTAACTAAGCATCCTCCTTTTATAAGTCCATTATCAGCTGGATAATTTTCACTTTTTAAAAATTTTAAATGATTATCGATAATAGATAAGTCATCTTTAAAATATAGACCTTGTTCATGTAAATCTTTGATGGCCCGACCTTCTTCGTAAATGCAATTTCTGATGTCTGGAAAGGTCTGCGCATGACTAAATGCTGCCATATTGTGATGTTCTAAACTCTTCTGAAGCAAGTGATTCATATCGCCAACAATCAGAAAATTGGCATCTATATAAATACTTGTTTCGTATTCGCCCACAAACTGATGTGCCAATATTTTAATTTGACGGTTAGAACGTGTAAAATCTGTAGCATCGTAAGGCGTGACTTGAATTACTTTCCAAGGAATTGCTTGTAGGTTAGATTGATCGGTAAAACAAATAAAATCGAAACCCTCTATTTTAGGTTGCGGAACAAGTCCACATTGATCCCCAAAAATAGCTGTATAAATTACTTTCTTGTTTATTGGTTTTCCCATAATTCATCTAGATACACATATCTTTTGTGTACGTAATCCGCGAGTAATTTAGACATTTTAAAACCAACAAGACCATCTAAGAAACCAAATCTCAACACATAATGATGGAAAAACCTGAATCCAGGTTTAATATAAAAATGAAAGAAATTAGGCTTCACTCGTTTTTCATACAATTCTTGAGCTCTTAATTGAGAGTAAAAGAAGAGTTTCTCCTTATAATTATCAAAAGACTTATAAGAGTAATGATCTAGTTTTGTTTTAAGCTTACCAGGCTTTTTATCACATTCTAGAATTTCATGCACTAAGAACTCATCTTTATATCGACAACATGATTTTCTAAATAATCGAATCGCTTTATCATTTTGCCAACCACTGTATTTCAAGCGGTTATTTTGAACATAGAATTTTCTATAATTATAAAAAGAGCTAATTTCCTTTTCTGTTCTCACGGTATGTAAAATCTCTGCGATTAAGGCTTGCGGCAATCTTTCGTCGGCGTCATAAAAGGTTATCCAGTCATATTGAGCTTTTTCTAAGGCAAAATTTCTCTGACTAGAGAAGTTATCGAATTTGCGCTGATAGACTTTCACTTTCGAATTTCTTTTAGCCAACTCTACGGTTCTATCCGTACTAAATGAATCTACCACAATAATTTCATCAGCAAATTTATCCACCTCCGATAAATATGCCAAAATATTCTCTTCCTCGTTTTTAGTGATTACCAATGCCGAGATATTTTGATGTTGAGACGGAACTATTTGCTGAGACTGAAACTGAGGGAAATTTTGACTTAAGAATTCTGAAAGTTTTTCTATCACAAAATCCTCCGTTAGCAAATCATAATAAGTTGCAGCCTTTTCCTCGTATAATTTCAGATCCGGTTTAATGTATAAATCTGGTCGAAGTTGTCTTAAATGAACACTCGAGTGCTCTACCTTATTTTCCATACATCCCCAAATTTCTGGGAATTTATGAGGAGAGTAAATACTAAAAGTTTTTTTATCTAAAGCCTTAGCCATATTGATTCCGCCACCTTCGTTTCCAATGTAGGCATCACAATTCGACATTATTTTTAGATACTCGCGTACACTTTTCCCAATTAAATGAGGATAGATTTTATCTTTAGACTTTAAGTTCTTTAAGATTAAATCAACTGATTCTTGCTGTTTAGGAATATAATTAAAGAGAATATTCACGTCATAATACTCCTGAATGAATTCAATGAGCTGAGCCATTCTCTCTAGACTCCATGATTTAACAGGACTACTTCCTAGAATTCCTAACATAAAACTAGGACGACTCAAATCTAAGCCAGCATCTTGCATGAGTTGCTTGCCTTCTTCTTTTTCCTCTTCAGAAAGAAATAATTTAAAACTAAAATCCAACTGCGTTAAGTCCTCACAAAAAGGTTTTAATAACTTCAAACGATCCTCCAGGGCTTTGCAATAACCCATTTGAGTAGTATCTGCTTGATTTATCAAATCCGTATATAAATGTCGGAAAATAGGCTTGTTATAACTCACGCGTTGTTTAGCTCCAGAACGCCAAGTGATGTATCGACTCTGTAACTTGGCATAAGGATCAATCAGGATATCGTAGTTTTCTTTACGAATGAGGCTAGCATATTGCTTAAGAACTTTAAACTTTTTTAATTCTACATCATCAAAAGATATTACCCTATCGATATTAGGATTTCCTTTTAGCACATCTAAAGCCTGTTTATAACAGAAAAAATGAATTTCGCTATTAGGGTAAATCTTCTTTAAATTATTGGCAATGACCGACGAAGCCAAGACATCACCAATGAATTTATTTTGTATGATTAAAATCTTCTTCAACAATACCGATACAAGAAATTAATTAAACAGCAACATTATGCGTTCTCAAAGCTTCGTTTAAAGAAGTCTTTTTATCTGTAGAAGCTTTTCTTTGACCAATAATCAGAGCACAAGGAACTTGGTACTCACCTGCTGGGAATTTTTTGGTATAACTACCTGGAATCACCACAGATCTAGGTGGCACATATCCTTTAATTTCTTTTGGCTCATCACCGGTTACATCGATGATTTTAGTTGAAGCTGTTAAAACAACATTAGCTCCTAAAACGGCTTCTGTTCCAACCCTAACACCTTCTACTACAATACAACGAGAACCAATAAATGCATTGTCTTCAATGATTACAGGAGCAGCTTGCAATGGCTCTAAAACCCCACCAATTCCTACCCCTCCACTTAAGTGAACGCCTTTACCAATCTGTGCACAACTACCCACTGTAGCCCAAGTATCTACCATGGTTCCCTCGTCTACATATGCACCTATATTTACATAAGAAGGCATCATGATTACTCCTTTAGCTACAAAAGCACCATGTCTAGCAATCGCATGAGGTACTACGCGCACTCCTTTAGCAGCATAATCTTTCTTTAATGGAATTTTATCATGAAACTCAAAAGGGCCTACTTCAATGGTTTCCATTTCTTGAATCGGAAAATACATTACAACTGCTTTCTTCACCCATTCATTCACTGTCCAACCACCTTCACTAGGCTCTGCCACACGTAGCTCTCCTAGATCCAACATATCTACTACTTTTCTAATGGCATCTTGATTTTTTTTATCTTTCAATAAATCCCTGTTTTCCCAAGTATCATTGATAATCTGTTGAAGTTCTTGCATGTTCGTATTTTCTAATTTTACAAAGATAATTTCTAATTCTTAAAAGCCTCGAAAATAGGCAAATTAATTTTATTTAAGAATTAAAAGGAATGTGAGCAGTTAAGCTTGAGTTTGGGTCGGGAGTCTGTATTTTTTAAAACTAAATGCATCATTGATAATTTAATTATAAATTATGCATTCCTCAACAATAAAACACCCTAAGTCTTAACACACCTAATTGTTTTAAATTGAACTAATTAAGAAATCTCGACAAAAAAATAAACTTTCTTAAAATATACTTTCCGCAAAGGAATTAACTAAAAGCGCCAATGTTTTGTTAAAAATCCAATAAAATTTAACATTCGTAAAAAATAATTTTCTAAATCGGCTCATCTCTTAAATTATCATATTCTCAAAATATAGCAAAGCATATATCGAATTCAATAAATATATTTGTTTTATACGTATATATCCATATATTTGATAGTTCACAATTAAAACTTTTATATTATGAAGAACTTTTACTTCTGGATGTTAACGGTGGTCAGTAGCACGTTAATGTTTTCAGGAACTAACAACTTTACGTTTGAAACCCAGACCAAGGGTTGGTCTATGTTTCAAACGCGGGCATTTGGTCCAGAAACAGCATTTAAATACGATGGTAACTTCAACCATGTGTTTTATGCGAATAACTCGGCAACTTTAGCTGAACCTTATTGTACCCCTGAAGGAACTAATTCTGGTAGGTACATTAATAACTTTACTACTAGTCCAGGAATTTCTAATTTAAACTCTGGTTTTTCTGAAGGTGGTTATGGTGAGTTTAATTCGATGACAGTTTCTCAAGGAAGAGGTGAGTCAGTAAATTTCACTGCAGGTGTAAATGGTGGTACTGCTGGATTCAGAATTTGGGTTGATTGGAATCAGGATGGTGTATTTGATACTTCCACAGAAGTAGCTTATGCCTCTAATGGTTATTTAGACAATCATGTAGGTTCCTTTACGGTCCCTACTTCTGCTCTAACAGGACAGACTACAATGAGAATAGTTAGTCATTGGCTAAGTTCTACTGGTAATATCGATCCATGTGAGACTGGATTTACTTATGGTGAGTTTGAAGATTATACATTTAATGTAACTACAGAAGCAGTTTGGGATTGTCCAAATCTTCAAGCTAACATTGGAGATTCTTGTGATGATGGTGATGCAACAACTTCTAATGATACTATTAACGAAAACTGTGAATGCGAAGGTATTCCAGCTGCTACGAATGATGAAGCATGTACTGCTACGACATTAGCATGTGGAGATGTAATTACGCAAACTTTGATTGGAGCAACGGAATCTGTAAATGATAGCTGCTATGGCTCGGGCACAAGTGATGTATGGTTTACATTTACTTCAGATGGTTCTCAGATATATACAGTAGCAGAGACTTCAAATTTTGACGCAGTTGTTCAACTTTTTGTTGGTGATGATTGTGGAAATTTAGTACAAGCAGCTGCTTGTAAAGACGGTCCAGAAAACTTTACCGTAACAGAAGCTGGAACTTATTACTTCAGGGTAAGACCTTATTACTCTAGCGACAATGCTGGAACGATTGTAGTTGGACTTACTTGTGTTGATTATGATTGTCCAACACTACAGGCTAATATTGGTGATACATGCGACGATGACAATCCAGACACTTTTAATGATGTTGTAAATGAAAACTGTGAGTGCGAAGGAATTATTCCTCCTGCAGGATCTACACAGGAAAACCCTATTGAATTAACATGTAACGATGACCCTTCAACGCATTCATCAACTACGAGCATTGCAACGAATACTACAGGTTGTTCAATGGGAAATAAGGGTCTCTGGTTCTCATTTGAAGGTACTGGTGGAGATATTACTGTAAATTCTTCAGCCACTTTCGATCACGAAATGTCTATTAATTTTGAGGTTTATGGGGACTTGGTAAGTATAGTGTGTAGAGATCTAGCACTTTCTGGTAACACGGAAACTTATACGATTGAATCCACAGAAATAAATCAAACGTATTTAGTATATGTGGCTCACTATGGTTCAAATAACACTACAACTGGTGATATAACCATTGGTATTGAATGTGCGAGTCCACCAGTATTATGTAACGATGTGGACGCTGGAGTAGCTAGCTCTAGCAGTAATGAAGTTTGTGCAGGCCAATCATTCACCTTAACTTCAGAAGGCAGCACAATGGATGAGGAGAACATTACCGGACTTTCAGGACAGTGGCAAGTCTTGATAGATGGTGAATGGACAGACATTGCAGGCGCCAACAGTACATCTTATACAGTTCAAGATGGTATTAATGCACCAACATCTTATCAGTTTGTTGTAAATTGTTCTGAAGGTAATTCTGATACTTCAAATGAAGTTACTTTAAGTATTAATTCAAATATAAATGAATGTTATTGTGATGTGAATTTCTCCAATGCAGTTGAACCAATTACTTATGTTGGATTTGCTGGAATTGATAACACTTCGGATGCAACTATCGACGGAAGTCCAGCTTGGGAGGATTTTACAGCCCAAACAGCTTTTGTAAACGCAGGCAATGAATATGCTATTGAAGTTAAAGGAAATACAGATGGTAATTATACATCTAGAGTAGTCGTTTATATAGATTGGAATCAAGATGGTATTTTTGATAATGCTGCAGGTTCTAATGAAATGTATTCACTTCCAGATATTATAAGTTCAACTGGTGAAGATGATATTAGTTCTGAAGGAATGATTGCAGTACCTGAATCGGCAATAGCTGGTAATACGCGTATGCGAGTTATTAAGAGATTTCTTACTGTTCCCACTCCTTGTAATACATCAGGATATGGTCAAGCAGAAGATTATACTGTTAATGTGAGTTCGGAGGAGCCAGTAGAATGTGAATCTCCATTAGGAATCACCGTTAATGATATTACAGAAAGTTCTGCCAATATCACTTGGTCACCAGCTAATGATGGTGATAATATGTGGGAGATTTCTCTTGTTACTGGAGGTTTAAGCGCAGATGAAGGTATGATAGATACAGTTTCTGAAACACCAATGTATGATGCAATGGGATTAGATTCAAGTACCACTTATAGAGTTTATTTACGTACTATCTGTACAGATGCTAGCAGCGAGTGGGAATATAATGGGGAATTTACAACTAATGAAGCAACTCCTGAATTCGACTGCCCTGAATTACAAGCTAACATTGGCGATAGTTGTGATGACAGTGATGACACAACAGAAAATGATGTTGTTACAGAAGACTGTGAGTGTGTTGGTACGCCAATCATTGTTGAACCTGAATTCGACTGCCCTAGCTTGCAAGCTAATATTGGCGATAGTTGTGATGACGGTGATGACATGACAGAATATGATGTTGTTACAGAAGACTGTGAATGTGTTGGTATTCCAATCATTGTGGAACCTGAATTTGACTGTCCTGAACTACAAGCTAACATTGGCGATAGTTGTGATGACGGTGATGACACAACAGAAAATGATGTTGTTACAGAAGACTGTGAATGTGCTGGTACGCCAATCATTGTTGAACCTGAATTCGACTGCCCTAGCTTAGAAGCTAACATCGGAGATAGTTGTGATGACGGTGATGACATGACAGAAAATGATGTTGTTACAGAAGACTGTGAATGTGTTGGTACGCCAATCATTGTGGAACCTGAATTTGACTGTCCTAGCTTACAAGCTAACATTGGTGATAGTTGTGATGACGGTGATGACATGACAGAAAATGATGTTGTTACGGAAGACTGTGAGTGTGTTGGTACGCCAGTTGAACAAAATGATATGGATGGAGATGGTATTCCAGATGATATCGACAACTGTCCTAGCGTTTACAACCCAGATCAAGCTGATGGAAACGGCGATGGTATTGGTGATGCTTGTGAGGAATGTGACGTTCCATACATGGTAGAATTAGCTAGAACTAGCCCTACAACGGCTACCTTCAATGCTGGTAACTCTGTGTGGCATTATCAAGGTTCTGCGAACAGAGCAGGTAGACCATTACGCCCTTATCCAATGTATGGTATGAATGACATGACCGTTCCGCATACGCAGTATGCTTTGGTTCCTGCATTTGAATACGATGTTTGGTTGAGAACAATCTGTGATGATGGATCATTTAGCCCTTGGGCAGGTCCTTACTTCCTTCCAACCTTCGAAACAGGCGCTAGAAGGACTCCAAGAATGGACATTACGCCTAACCCTGCTATTGCAATCGTGAAGATTTCTAAAGTAGAGGCTAAAACTATCGAAGTATTTGATATGAATGGTGGACATGTGAAAACATTCAACACCAATGACAATCAATTTGATATGACAGGACTACCAACTGGTAAATATAACTTAAGAGTTATAGATACAGAAGGTAATATCCACTACGATCAAGTGATTAAAAAGTAATTATTATTAACCCTTAAATAGATAAATAAGCCGCTCAATGAGCGGCTTATTTTTTTGTATAAACTTAAATGCTTTTTGACTATAATTTAAACCCAACCCTAATATATAAAGTTTTAGCACAAAAGTTGGAGGAGGTTGAATTAGACTAATTTACCGTTTATACAGCATTCCTTACCGTTTATACAATATTTCTTGCCGTTCATACAATTTTCACACAAGTTTTAAACTAATTTGATAATTTAGTGTTACTAACAATTAAAACTTAACACAATGAAAAATTTTTACTTCTGGATGTTAACTGTATTTTATAGCACGTTAATATTCAGCTCTCCCAACAATTTAAATTCTGAACATTCATCCCCTGATGAAACGTGGTATCAGACTAAAGCTTTTAACCTAGACACCTCCTTTAACTATGAAGGTAAGTTTAACAATGTCTTTTATGCTAACAATTCTGTGAACCCAGAATATTGTGATGTATCAATTAGTATTATTCACCCAATAACACTAGTTAGCTTTGGGGACATCAACAACTCAACTGCTGCAGACTCAACCGTTGGCTATGAAGACTTCACCCATTTATCTACAGAATTATCCCTATTAGAAAATGTTGAAATTACTCTTAAAGGCTATACCGATTCATCGAATGGTTATTTTGCTTTTATTGATTGGAATCAAAATGGCATTCTTAATGATCCAGGTGAATGGTATTGGTTAGGGGGCCATGGTCCTAGCTCCGGTGAGGATGACATTTCCCAAATCACTTCATTTCAAGTCCCTATAGATGCCTTGCCAGGAGTTACACGTATGCGTATAATTAAATATGCTAGAGGGAATTTTAGTGGCAATCCTTGCGGCCGCCATTATGATCGAGGACAGATAGAGGATTACTCTATAATAGTAACAGAAAATATTATGTGGGAATGCCCTAACTTGGAGGCTCAAATAGGCGATGCGTGTGATGATGGCGATCCAAATACAAACCATGATACAGTAACGGAAGACTGCCTATGTGTAGGAGAACCAGCCCCAATTAATGATGATTGTATAGATGCAATACCATTAACCTGTGGAGATAGATGGATTCCTGGGACAACTTATGGAGCAACATATAGCGAACTCGGTAACATGTCTTGCCAAAATGAAGTAGGTCAGGATGTTTTCTACAGTATAGATGCAGTTCCAGGGATAACTTATCACATAGGAATAAGTCGTCAAACACTAGGATATAGAGCAGCTATAGCTATTTATTCGGGGACATGTGGTGATTTAACTGAAATAGGTTGTAGCTCTGGTTCTTATCCTGAATATTATGATTTTTATGTCGATGAACCTTCAACAATTTATGTTAGAACTTTCGATAGGTCTTATAATAGCCAAAGAGGGGACTTTACTATTTCATTAAATTGTTCGTCAAATTACACCTGTCCTAACTTACAAGCTAACATTGGCGATAGTTGTGATGACGGTGATGACACGACAGAAAATGATGTTGTTACGGAAGACTGTGAATGTGTTGGTACGCCAATCATTGTTGAACCTGAATTTGACTGTCCTAGCTTACAAGCTAACATTGGTGACAGTTGTGATGACGGTGATGACACAACAGTAAATGATGTTGTTACAGAAGACTGTGAATGTGCTGGTACGCCAATCATTGTTGAACCTGAATTTGACTGTCCTAGTTTACAAGCTAACATTGGCGATAGTTGTGATGACGGTGATGACACAACAGTAAATGATGTTGTTACAGAAGACTGTGAATGTGTTGGTTCGCCAATCATTGTGGAACCTGAATTTGACTGTCCTAGTTTACAAGCTAACATTGGCGACAGTTGTGATGACGGTGATGACATGACAGAAAATGATGTTGTTACAGAAGACTGTGAATGTGTTGGCACGCCAGTTGAACAAAATGATATGGATGGAGATGGTATTCCAGATGATATCGACAACTGTCCTAGCATTTACAACCCAGATCAAGCTGATGGAAACGGAGATGGTATTGGTGATGCTTGTGAGGAATGTGACGTTCCATACGATGTAGTTCTAAACAGAACGAGCCCGACGACAGCTACATTTACTGCGGGGAATACCGCATGGCATTATCAAGGTTCTGCGAACAGAGCAGGTAGACCATTACGTCCTTATCCAATGTATGGTATGAATGACATGACTGTTCCGCATACGCAGTATGCTTTGGTTCCTGCATTTGAATATGACGTTTGGTTAAGAACAATCTGTGATGATGGATCATTTAGCCCTTGGACAGGTCCTTACTTCCTTCCAACCTTTGAGACAGGCGCTAGAAGAACTCCTAAAATGGATTTAACGCCTAACCCTGCTATTGCAATCGTGAAGATTTCTAAAGTAGAGGCTAAAACTATCGAAGTATTTGATATGAATGGTGGACATGTGAAAACATTCAACACCAATGATAATAAATTTGATATGACAGGACTACCAACTGGTAAATATAACTTAAGAGTGATAGATGCAGATGGTAATATCCACTACGATCAAGTGATTAAGAAGTAATTAGTATTAACCTTTAAATAGATAAATAAGCCGCTCAATGAGCGGCTTATTTTTTTGGGATTTACCTTTAAATACGTTTGTACAGCCATAAGGATAATCTCTCTATAAACAACTATCCCTGGTAATCTGCACAAAATAAAATACTCAAAATATCCAAAGCCCTTGAATAATATTTATTTTGAGCAAATAATATTTAAATAATTTTTATAATAGTTCATTTATTATTATCTTTAAGGTATCAACTACTCAAAAAACTTATTTTTATGAAAAAACATTCCCACTCTTTACTTGACTTGCTATTCCTATTGATTACAAAATAATTCAATAAGCATTATTTACACTTACAGCCAAGCATGAAACTCAAAAGTCTATATTAACTTTCTGAGGAAGTATATGAATGTGAACAACAAAACTATTAAACCTTTTAAAAACGAGTGTTTTCTGTCTCTAGTTCAGAAAATTAACTGAAATGTGAATATTATTCACATCATTAAAAGCTCAAGGCTAAATGGCGCTTAAAGCGTATATCAATCTATCAATATTTTTGATCAAATATTCTTTAGAATTTTTGATACGATGAAAAGATTATTATTTGATAGATTAATATGACTAAACCGAAATTCAAATAAACTAAATTAGGAAACCATTCATTATTTCCCTTATAGTTGAATTTGAAAATCAATTTAGAATTTTATAGCAACACTGCTATTGTATTAGGCTTGATTTCTATTTTGGCAATACTTGTCTTATGGAAATACTCTTCAATAAAAAAAACACAATCTACTCATTATCAATAATTAAAAATTAAAATCATGAAAAAGTCTATATTATTAATTCTTGCATTTCTAAGCTTTCAACTTAGTGCTCAGATGACTACAGCCCAGCTAGAAACAAGGCCTGAAGTTTCGTTAGAAATGCAAACACAAATACAGCAGGCATTAAGTAATTCTACGGCGATTAATCCTCATACCAACAGAACTATGACATATACATATGTTGGTTCATTTCAAACCGATGCTGGTCCGAATTGGACAACTAATCCAGATGTATATAGTGGTGTAGAAGCCGCTGCTCAAATTTTTGGCGGCAATCCATCGGATTATGCTATTTCTACAAATTCTAATACGACAGATCCTAATACTATTACCCATACAGCATGGGCAAGCATTTGGGGAATAACAGGTTGTCACGAAGTTGCAGAAGATTATTCTTTAGACCTAGGAAATCCTGGCTATAATGATCCAGGAGGAGCCAATACAGCTACCTCGTCTTATGTTGATGACAATTGCACCTCTAATAACATAAACCATGTTTGGCTTGTCAACCATACTCCTTCAAATTCATTCATCACCACTTGGCAGACAACATCAGATAATGAATCCATTACAATTCCCACCACAGGAAGTGGATATAATTATAATATAGATTGGGGGGATGGAGATACACAAACAGGTCTGTTAGGAGATGCAACACATACCTATTCAACTGCTGGGCTTTATACGATTGAGATTAGCGGAGATTTTCCACGTATTTATTTTAATAATACTGGTGATAAAGATAAAATTATGTCAATTGAACAATGGGGAGATATTAACTGGACTTCCATGGAAAATGCGTTTACGGGATGTAGTAATTTAATTAGTAATGCCTTGGATATGCCAGATCTTTCAATGGTAACTAATATGAAAGGCATGTTCGGTTATGCAACTTCTTTTAATGGTGACGCGAATATAATGAATTGGGATGTTAGCAATGTAACTAATATGCATGGTATGTTTGGCGGAGCCTCTAATTTCAATGCTGACATAAACAATTGGAATGTGGAAAACGTGAGCAACATGAAGCTTATGTTTAGCTATGCAACTTCATTTAATCAAGATTTAAGTTCATGGAATGTTGGAAGCGTTATAAATATGGATAGTATGTTCCGAGGCGCTACCGCTTTTGATCAAAATATAGGCAATTGGAATGTCACCAACGTAGTAAACATGTCGAACATGTTGAAGGGCGCTTCTCTTTCAACCGAAAACTATGACGCTTTATTGATTGGATGGAGCACTCAATCTCTGAATAACGGAATCGATTTTCACGCTGGAGATAGCATGTATTGCTCAGGTGAAGATGCAAGGCAAGAAATTATAGACAATTTTGGATGGACTATCACAGATCTTGGCTTAAATGAAGGTTGTACCTTAGAGCCATGTGGAATTCCCTATGATGTGGTGCTAACAAGAACTAGTGGGACAACGGCTACCTTTATGGCTGGTAATACAACTTGGCATTACCAAGGATCTGCCAATAGAAGCGGTAGACCTTTACGCCCTTACCCAATGTATGGCATGAACAACATGACAGTTCCGCATACACAATATGCTCTTGTACCTGCCTTTTCATATGATATTTGGTTAAGAACTATTTGTGACGATAATAGTTTTAGTCCATGGGCTGGACCTTTTTCTTTACCTACATTTGAAGGAAACATCACTAAAGTTTCTTCCATGAATTTATCCCCTAACCCAACCGTTTCAATGGTTAAGATAAATAAAGTTGACGCTCGAACTATTGAAGTATTTGACATGAGTGGCACACATATTAAAACTTTTATTACTCAAAACAATCAATTTGATTTAACCGGCTTACCAGTTGGAAAATATAACTTAAGAGTTATAGATGCAGAAGGTAATATCCACTATGATCAAGTGATTAAAAAGTAATGAGTATTAACCTTTAAATAAATAAAAACGCCGCTCAATGAGCGGCTTTTTTTGTTTACAACTTAGGGTCAACTTGAAGAACTCAATAATATGTCAAAATAACTTTGAACCGAATATAAACCTAAAACTTCACGCACTAACGAATACCGTTTAAACAGCATTTTGAGCACTTTATACATCATATCCTACCGTTTAAAAAGTTTTCTTAAATCGACGATGCATAAGTTATAACTTAGCCTATATACTTTAAATAAAAGTTCATGAAAACAATTCAACTACTCAGTTTGAGCCTCGCATTAGCTGTAGGCTCCACAAATTTGGTAAGTGCTCAGCATTCACCATTGGATCAGATGCCAAAGCCCGGTACAAATGCATATAAAACAGCTAAGAAAAATGGGGATTTAAATGCATTTCAACCCCAATCTATTCCCTCATTACAGAAAAATAATATTTCTAGTCAGGGATTACAAAGTCCAGCCATGGACAATATGTCTGTAGGATGTTATATTCCACATGATATAAATACCTATACCATGATTCCTATGAATGACGATGACTCATCCGATGAAATAATTTTACCTTTTACATTTAATATGTATGGCACGGAATACACTTCAGTGTTTGTAAATAACAACGGAAACATAACATTTGATGAAGAGTTCTCTAATTACACAGCGGATGGTTTTCCTATCGAAACGCCTATGATAGCACCATTTTGGGCAGATGTTGATACAAGAGGGACAGGATCGGACGCAGTTTGGTATAAAGTTACTCCACATGCTTTGTATGTGAATTATCCAGGAGTTGGATACTATGATTCAGAAGACGACAAACTCAATACATTTCAAGTGATTATTACTGATGGCACTGACCCAGTAATTGGCATTGGGAATAATGTAGCTTTCTACTATGGAGATATGCAGTGGACAACAGGAGAGGCTTCCGACGGTATCAATGGATTTGGAGGAACACCATCAACGGTGGGAGTTAACAGCGGAGATAATGTTAACTTTTTTCAAATTGGAAGATTTATTCAACCTGGAGATACTTTCAATGGTGCTTATGATATGAATGGTGGTGTAGACTGGTTGGATAATAAATGTTTCATTTTTAATGTAGATTCAGAAAGCACATCCAACATTCCACCTTTATTATTAAACATTTCCAGCACTTCTGAAACCATTTGCGAGGGCGAAAGCAAAGATATAAACTTCAGTTTTATCGGTCCAGAAGCAGGACAAGTAATTGCAATTAACCTTGTTGATCCTTCAAATACAGGTAGTTCAATCATTACAAGCATGGAAGGTGACTCAACCAATGGCATTTTAACTTTAACAGGAGCAACCGCTGGCACTTATAACCTACAATTAGTTGCAACAGATAATGGAGTACCATCTGAATCGACTACGGTTAATATTGAATTAATTATTGAGAATTGCGAGGTAATCGATTGTCCCGAGTTAGGTATAAGCATAGGCGATGCATGTGACGATGGCGACGACAACACTGAAAATGATGTTGTTACTGCAGATTGCGAATGTGCTGGTACACCAATCGTAGTTGAGCCAGAATTTGATTGCCCTAGCCTACAAGCTAACATTGGTGATAGTTGTGATGACGGTAATGACATGACAGAGAATGACGTAATAACTTCTGACTGTGATTGTATTGGTACGTCAGTAGAACAAAATGATTCGGACGGAGACGGCACTCCAGACAATATCGACAACTGCCCTAACGTTTACAATCCTGATCAAGCTGATGGGAACGGAGATGGTATTGGCGATGCTTGTGAAGAATGTGGTCCTCCATATATGGTAGAATTAGCAAGAACCAGTGGCACTACTGCTACATTTAATGCTGGTAATTCCGTATGGCACTACCAAGGTTCTGCCAACAGAGCAGGCAGACCACTACGTCCTTACCCTATGTATGGCATGAATGATATGACTGTTCCACATACG
This sequence comes from Profundicola chukchiensis, assembly GCF_029664245.1. Classification (GTDB taxonomy): domain Bacteria; phylum Bacteroidota; class Bacteroidia; order Flavobacteriales; family Weeksellaceae; genus Profundicola; species Profundicola chukchiensis. The sequence continues at coordinate 108,541 of NZ_JANAIE010000001.1, forward strand.
CAATACGCTTTGGTCCCTGCATTTGAATACGATGTTTGGTTAAGAACTATATGCGATGACGGAAGTTTTACATCTTGGACAGGACCTTACTTCCTGCCTACATTTGAAATGGGCTCAAGAGTTAATTTATCCATGAATTTATCCCCTAACCCCTCTTCATCTATTGTGAAAATATCGAAAGTAGATGCTAAGTTGATTGAGGTTTACAACATGAATGGCACACTCTTAAAAACATTAACACCTTCTGAAAATCAATTTGATTTAACTGGATTACCTGTTGGAAAATATAACTTAAGAGTTATTGACGCTAATGGAAACACCCACTACGATCAAGTGATTAAAAAGTAATTATCATTAATTTTTAAATAGCTATAAGCCGCTCAATGAGCGGCTTATTTTTGTTTTTATGAAAATTAACTTGATTTTAAAAAATATAAAACCAATATAATATGCAAGCCAATTATTCTTTACCACTAATTCCGATTTTAACCGAGTTATGATTTTGTGTAAGTATCAAAAAAATAATTTTCCACTGGATTAAAATTATTGATGTTGAAATTATAAGCATTGAAGTATAAAATCATCATGGACTTTCATCATTATCCATAACAGATCCAATATTAAATATTAGTTTATCTGTATTATTTTCAGGTAACTCTTATAATGAAAATTATAGATGTTATGGGAAAAACTTATAAAGAACAAATCAATAAGAATTAAAGTTTAAAAAAAACCTAGATGTTTCAATATTATTTATATCTCAAATCAAATGAATTCTACTGATAATCAGCGCTAAATTTTGTTATAATTATTATAAATTCCTAAATTAGAACATTATTAACCAATAAATTCATAATTATGAAGAAATTTACTTTTTTTCTCTGTGCAATCTTCCTATCTCTTATAGGATATGCACAGAATTCAGAAACATTTACAAACCTTGACAACGCTTCAGGTGGTGGAAATGGAATATCAAGTTCATATCAAACATGGACGTGGATAGGAGACAATGGTGCAACATGGGAAGCTACAGATGCAAGAAAAGATCAAAATATTGATGGAAAAGCAATCACTGTTCGAGATGGAAGTTTAACCACAACGATTTCTGGAGGCATTGGTAACTTAACGCTTACAACCCAACGTAAATTTACCGGTGGCTCAGGTAATTTAACCGTTTTAGCCAATGGAGAGGTTGTAGGAACTTTTGCGTACGGTGATTCTGAGCAAACCAATACAATCGCCGGAATTAATCTATCGGGTAATGTAGCCTTAGAAATACAGACTCCAGGTAATGGTGATAGAGTGGCTATGGACAACTTGAATTGGACAAATCCCATTGATAGTCCAGATTATGACTGCCCAAGTTCACAAGCCAACATTGGCGATAGTTGTGATGACGGAAACCCACTTACAAATAACGATACGATTAATGAAGATTGCGAATGTGTTGGTACACCAGTAGACGTTGGTAATCTATGCGGTTTTGAGAATTTTGATAATGCTGATCTTTCAGGGTCATATGAAGATGGTAGCTTTGTAGGAAATGATAATATCACTTGGACTTATATAGAAGCTAGAAGTGAATCTGCAAATTCTGATACTGATGTTAATGCACTACTTGATGGAAATGCAATCATATTAAGAAACTCAGATACTGGTAGTAAGATTTACTCTAGTACTATTTCTGGCGGAATCAGTAGGTTCTCTGTTAAATTATATAAAGCATTTACTGGTGGCGGAGATAGACAAGTGGAACTATTTATTAACGGAGTATCCTATGGAAATTCAACAGTATTTGATGATTATAATGAACACATCTTTACAGTAGATGATATTGATTTGGCGGGTGATTTCACCTTAGAAATTAGAAATACTACAAGCAAACAAATCATTATAGATGATATTTCATGGACTTGCTTTGAGGATGAAGGAGGACCAGCTGATTGTGAAGCTCCAGATACGCTTGAAGTAAATAACATTACTGAGAACAGTGTTGACTTAATTTGGAGTGGAGGAAGCATTGAATATCATTGGCTCGTTGCCTATGGAGAATCTCCTTATACACCTTCCGAGGAAGATGGAGAACTAGTTTATGGTTTTATTGACTACGATTCAACGAATTTTATGACACATTCTTTAGGAGAGTTGAATCCTGGAACCCAGTATGATGTTTATGTAAAAACAATGTGCGAAGAATCATGGGATAATTTAAGTGATTGGATTCAAACATCCTTCACAACTGAAGCTCCAGCACAATGTTTAGCTCCACAATCAGCAGAAGCTTCTGACATTACTCCTCATACTGCTAACATATCATGGACTGGCGGTAGCGCTGCTGAGGCATGGATTATTGCTTATGGCGTAGCACCTTATACTCCAATGGAAAGTGATGAGGAACTGGTAATAGGTAATGCACAATATTTATTGGAGAGATTAGAGGCTGATACAGAGTATGAGTTTTATATCAGAACAGCTTGTGATGAAGATCTTGAAAACTTAAGTGATTGGCTATTTATTACGTTTACAACGGAAGCAGCAGAACCTTGTTTAGCTCCTGAAACTATTGATGTTACAGAAATCACTGAAACTTCAGCACAAGTTTCTTGGTCTGCAGGTAGCCAAGAATATTGGTTTGTTTCTTATGGAGAGTCTCCTTTTGAGCCTTCAGGAGATGTTACGATGGTTAGCGGTAACCCAAGTATTAGTTTAGATAATTTAGAGCCTGGAACAAGCTATGATGTGCATATTCAATCAATTTGTAATGATTTTGACACCGCAAGTGAGTGGACCACTGTAACATTCACTACAACAAGTACAGAACCTGAGCCAGAAGAATGTGATATACCTTATGGTGTTGCATTAAATAGAATTAGCCCTACGAGTGCAACATTTGTTGCTGGAAACTCAGTTTGGCATTACCAAGGTTCTGCAAATAGAGCAGGTAGACCATTACGTCCATATCCAATGTATGGAATGAATGATATGACAGTTCCACATACTCAACATAGACTTGTTCCTGCATTTGATTATGATGTTTGGATTAGAACAATCTGTGAAGACGGAACGTTTAGTCCATGGGCAGGGCCATTCTATCTTCCAACGTATGAAGATGCGTCTAGACGTACACCAGACATGATTCTTAGCCCTAACCCAGCTGTTGCGATGGTAAGTATCTCTAAAGTGGATGCTAGAACCATTGAAGTGTTTGATATGAACGGAAGTCATATTAAAACTTTCAATACAAAAGACAGTCAATTTGATGTAACGGGATTACCAACTGGTAAATATAACCTAAGAATTATAGACGCTGATGGTAGTATACATTATGATCAGATGATCAAGAAGTAAAATTATAGTTTAATCTTTAAATTTAAGAAGCCGCTCATTGAGCGGCTTCTTTATTTATATTATTTTTTATTAAAACACCTTTAAATATAATTTATATAGTTGTTCTGCTTTAAGCTAGTTTTGACCTTTTCACTAATTTGGAGCCCTTCATAAGCTTTGTGATAAAATGATAAATAATAACCTCATAAAATGAAGAATCAGTCTTCGTGAGTTCAATTAAGAACTAAATTAAATTTGAAATAAGAGCCTTAAATGATTCTTAAGAAAACGCAGAAACATTAAGTAGCCATATTTATACCTACTAGATTTACTACAAAGGCATTATCAACTATTCTTTACTAACGCATGTACTTAACAAATAATGTATTCATACCTATTTTTACCTAGGATCAGACAATACGCATAGAGACTATAGCTATTCCTTATTCTAAAATTTAAAGACTTGGACTTCCTTTATTAAGAAAGCGAATACTTACAGGACTCACTATTTTCTAACTAGCAAGATTAGTACTACCTAAGTTACATACAAGATTAAGAATATTGTCCTCCAAAAGTTATTAGATAAAAAAAAGGCTACTCACTGGGAGTAGCCTTTTCTATATATTATTCTTTAATGATTTATTTCTCAATAAAGATTACACGTCTGTTTGCATGGTTTTTCCACTCAGGACATTTAGTCGCTGGTTGACACTCAGGGAATCTAAGGTCATCTTTACCCATAGCTACTACGTTTAATTGACTAGCAGGAATTCCGTGCTTCTCAACTAAGTAGTTCTTAACATTTGTTGCACGTCTTTCAGATAAGCTTAAGTTATAAGCTCTAGACGCTCTAGCATCTGTATGTCCAACAATGTCAAATGATTTGTCATTGAAGTGCTTCAAGTACTTAGCTGCTTGATCTAAGATTGGATAGTAGTTAGGAGAAATTACGTCAGAATCTAATGAGAACTCTAAGTTAGCAATCGCTAAGTTCAACATTTCTTCTGCACTTCCACCTTCTGGACATCCATTGTTACTTGCAGGACCAGGTAATGTAACACATTCATCATATAAGTCAATTACACCATCTAAGTCAGTATCTAATGCACGACCTGCACCATCAACTCTTGCACCAGCTGGAGTATCTAATTCTCTATCCCAATCATCACAAACTCCATCATCATCTTTGTCTCCTGAAGCACAAACTACTAACATACTTTGTAATTCCTCTGGAGAAGGACCTGGATAAATATCTGCTAATGGATCAGCCCAAGCTAAATGCTCTTGGTGTTTACCAATTTTATACATTAAACCAAGGTTAAAAGTAAACATACCGTCATCTTTACCTTCTTCAATATCAGCAATTGCACCATGCGAACCAGAGCCATCAAACTCCTCATCTCCTGTTAATACATACATAGCTTTAAGCTCTGCATCAAACTTTTGGTTGATTTTATACCTTAAACCAGTACCAGCTGTTGCGTACATTGAACCAAACCCTCCTGGATCTGCAACTTTCTTGAATCCAGCATTATTAGATTTATCTCTAATATGCGCCTCATACTGTAAAGTACCGATTCCAGCATATCCATGTAAAGCCCATCCAAAACGAGACTTATTGTCAACTCTTCTGAACAATTGGCTGAAGTTTAAATCTCCCATTAAAGCCCACATCCAATATTTTGTATGCGCTCTATATTGAGTAGATTGTTGTTCTGTTCTACCCCAGTTTACTTGTGCTCCTAATCCAAATGCATGCGTGATTTGTTTCATCAAAACAGCGTGAACATCATAACTATATAAGTTTGACATATCATCACTATCAATCCAAGAGTTTAAATCAGCACCTTGAACTAAGTTCATACCACCGTAAACACCGATAGACCAGTCATTAAATTTCTTTTGATCGGAAGTAAAATCAACATAGTTTTGATTCATTCCGTAATATTTGTTTTCAAAATATTCGTCTGCCGTAAGTTCGTCTGTTTCCACAGCACTGTCTGTTACCACTACAACTGTTTCCTCCTCCTGTGCGAACAAAGGAAGTGCACAAAACAGTAAGGTAAGCAATGTTAAATAATTCAGTTGCTTCATAAGTTTATCGTTTTAATTTCATTAGTTTTCAAGACGCAAATTTAACACATCATTCGTCAATAACAAATTAATCGTTACTAAACTTTAGTCTTGTAGACAAAAATACAATAATTTAAAACATTTCCAACAAATCGCTTACGAATTTTCGTGTAAAAATTTGATTATGAGGAACAACTAAATCCTTAGACACATAATTAACACCTCCGAATTGAAGTATGTCAATGTCTATAATTCTGGAAACATATTTTTCGTTGGGAAGAGGTTCGGTATATTTTCTACCCATTTTATGTTCTATTTCTTTAATAGATTTTAACAGTTTTATAGGACTTAGATTAATGTTAATTTCTATCAATTGATTCAAAAACATAGTAGATGATGTGAAACCTACAGGTTCTGTTTCTATAATTTCTCCAACCTTAACAATCCCCCCTACTTCAGTATCTATGTAGGTTCTAGCTAGCTCTAGGTTTTTATTTCTATCACCTAAATCACTTCCGAGTAACAAAATGGCATTCATTGTCGACATATAGAGGTAAAAGTAAGTAATTTAAAAATATGAAGACATTTTTTGGAAGAGTAATAGCCGTTGTATTCGGTATTACGCTATTTATTATAGGATGCTTTATTGTGATTTCGATTCTAGGCTCAATCTTAGGTGGCGCAGATAAAGTGACAGTTGATTCAGGTAGCGTTCTAAAACTAGACTTTAAGGAACCTATTTATGAAAGCAATATGGAGATTCAAACATCTTTGTTTAATCTTACTGAGAAAGAATCCCCGAATTTATTGCAAATTCTTAATGCCATTGAAAATGCTAAAGAAGATGATAACATAAAAGGTATCAGCTTAGAGCTTAATACAACAACACCAGAGGAGATAACTCAAATTGATTTAATTAGAGATAAAATTCAAGACTTTAAATCTAGTGGAAAGTTTGTATACGCTTACACGAATAGAGCTTCACAAGCTGATTATTACCTAGCTACGGTAGCAGATTCTATTTTCCATAACCCTCTTGGAAGCATTGACCTTAAAGGACTTTCATCTGAAGTTATGTTCTTTAAGAACTTTGGAGAAAAGTATGGAATTGAATTCGAAATTATTCGCCATGGTGATTATAAATCTGCTGTTGAACCATTCTTACGCGATAATTTATCTGATGAGAATAGAGAGCAATTAACACAAATTGTTACTCAAATTTGGGATGGAATGACAACCAAAATGTCTGACTCCCGAAACATATCAACGGAACAATTAAATCAATACACTGATAGTTTAGTAGCATTTAATGCTAAATCTGCCTTGAGTCACAAACTAGTAGATGCGCTATATCAAGAAAGCGAATACCATGAGTTTTTAAAGTCTAAATTAAACATTGATGATGATAAAAAACTTAAAGCTATTGAGATAAAGGATTATGCGACAACCTTAAAGAACAAATTTGAATCTGATAAAATCGCTGTTTTATATGCACACGGAACCATTATGCCAGGCGACAGTCAATTTGGGATTCAATCAGAAACTTATAAAGAAGCTATTCAGAAGATTGCTAAAGACGATAAAATCAAAGCTGTTGTACTACGTGTCAACTCTGGTGGTGGGGATGCGAATACTTCAGAAGAGATTTTACACGAAATGAGAAAACTTCATGCTAAAAAGCCAATCGTTGTTTCGTTTGGAGAAGTAGCGGCAAGTGGAGGTTATTATATTGCCATGGATTCGGATAAAATCTTTGCAGAACCTTATACCATTACTGGTTCAATCGGTGTTTTAGGAATGATTCCTAACATAAAAGGTTTGGCTAACAACAATGGATTTACCACTGATTATGTTAAAACCAATGAAAACACCATATATTATAGTCCGTTCCAAGGTTTATCTAAGGGTGGATTAGAAACCATCACTAAATCTACAGAATCGATTTATGAAATCTTCGTGAACCACGTGGCTGCCAATAGAAACAGATCTTTCGAAGAGATTGATGCACTAGGTGGGGGAAGAATTTATACTGGAACCGAAGCTAAAAAGCTTGGTTTAGTAGACGAGCTAGGTTCATTACAAGATGCAATATCTTATGCTGCAGAGATAGCCGAAATTAAAGATTACCAACTTAAATCTTATCCACAAAAGAAAACGGATTTGGAAACGCTAATGAAAGAATTAAACTTATCTACAGAGGTTAAAGCTCAAATCCAAAACTCGATGGATCCAGCTCTTTTGAAAACTTATATTCAAATCGATCAAATGCGTAAATTGAATGGCGTACAGGTTCTTTGGCCCTACGACCTCAACATTAGATAGGAGTAATTAATAAATCATCTTAAAAACTGGAGCATCACTTGATATTCCAGTTTTTATTTTTTATAATACATACTTCTTTAATAATCAATTCATTAAAAAATAAATTTCAATTTTAAGCTCAAAAATTATAGTCATTTATAACTTGATTTTTAAGCATTCATTTACAATTTGAAAAAACGTAACTTTGCAAAAATTTATTCAATGTCAAATATTGTAGCTCTTGTTGGAAGACCCAATGTCGGAAAGTCAACCTTGTTCAACCGAATGCTAAAGAAACGCCAAGCGATTGTAGACAGCGTTGCTGGTGTAACGCGTGACCGTCACTATGGAAAATCGGATTGGAACGGAAGAGAATTCACAGTTATCGATACGGGTGGATACATTGAAGGTTCTGATGATGCTTTTGAAGGTGAAATCAGAAAACAGGTAGAACTTGCTATTGAGGAAGCTACCGTAATTCTTTTTGTTGTAGATAACCAGATTGGCCTAACCGATATGGACAAAGAGGTTTCGCGTTTATTACAAAAAACAGATAAACCAGTTTTATTAGTAGTTAATAAGGTTGAAACAAATAAAAATCGCCTTGACGCTGTTGAGTTCTACGAATTAGGTTTCGAAAGATATTATACTATTTCGGCTATGGATGGAAGTGGAACAGGTGATTTGTTAGACGCTGCTATTTCTCATTTTAGCCCAGAGGTACATGTGGATAAATTTGAAGGCTTACCTAAATTCACGATTGCGGGTAGACCCAACGCAGGAAAATCAACCTTCACCAATGCTTTATTGGGAGTTGATAGAAACATTGTAACCGATATAGCTGGAACTACAAGGGATTCGATTGAAACTATTTACAATAAATTCGGACAAGAGTTTGTGTTAATCGACACGGCGGGAATGCGTAAGAAACGTAATGTTGAAGAGGACTTGGAATTTTATTCTGTTATGCGTGCCGTTAGAGCGATTGAAGACTCTGATGTAGTTTTATTAATGTTAGATGCACAGCGTGGAATTGAATCACAGGATATGAAGATATTCCAGTTGGCTCAGAAAAACCGCAAAGGTTTAGTTATACTTGTTAACAAATGGGACCTTGTTGAAAAGGATTCTTATACTATGAATGAGTTTGAAGATCAAATCAAACGCAAAATTTCTCCTTTTACAGATATTCCAATTTTGTTTATTTCTGCTCTTACAAAACAACGTATTTTCAAAGCTGTTGAATTGGCGATGAGAGTTTATGAAAATAGAAATAGACGAATTAAAACAAGCGAATTAATTGATGTCATGATTCCGATTATTAATGCTACTCCTCCACCAGCAGTTAGAGGTAAGTACATTAAAATCAAATACGCGACTCAATTACCGACGAAAACACCTCAGTTTGCATTTTTTGCGAATTTCCCTCAGCACGTCAAAGAACCCTACAAGCGTTTTATAGAAAATCAAATACGCGAAAGGTTCGATTTTTCTGGTGTACCAATTCAAGTTCATTTCAGAAAGAAATAGAACTTTTGTTTGGAGCTGAGGAGGGGTATAAAGTGTAAAGATTCTAGTTAATATTTAGAGATTGCAACTCTGCAGGTTCATTAATTTCAATGATTGATTTGATATTTAAATTTTAAATATCTGAATCTGCGGATTACAGCTCTCTTGTACTATTCATAATCTAGAAATCAGAACTCTCAACCTCTAGCCATCGTAGCCAAAACGTTTAAGCTCGATATCTCTTTTTCTCCAATCTTTTTTAACCTTAACAAATAATTTAAGGTAAATCTTTTTATCGAAAAACTTTTCTAACTCTTCTCTAGCCTCCTTCCCTACTTTTCCTAAGGAACGACCTTTGTGACCAATTAAAATTCCTTTTTGAGAATCACGTTCAACATAGATATCACTATCTATTTTAATGATATTTGCTTCTTCCACAAAACGCTCTGTAACCACTTCTACAGCATACGGAATTTCTTGTTGAAAGTTTTCTAGAATTTTTTCTCGAATCACTTCGTTAATAATAAACCTCTCTGATTTATCTGTAAGCTGATCCGCTGGGTAATACATAGGTCCCTCTGGCAGCAACTCTTGAATTTTTGCCAACAAAAAGTCTGTATTCAATCCTTCTAAAGCTGAAATCGGCAGAATGTTAGCCTCTGGTAATTGCTCGTGCCAATAATTCACTGCTTTTTCCATGATTTCCTGAGATGTTTGATCAATTTTATTAATCAAAACAATAATCGGAACGTTCAAGGATTTCAGTTTATTATTAAAATCTTCGTTTAAAAGCTCGGTATCATTAGGTTCTACTACATATAAAATTATGTCAGCATCATCAAAGGCTTCTTTAACGAAGTTCATCATCTTTGATTGCAGTTCATAAGCTGGGTTTAAGATACCCGGTGTATCCGAAAACACCACTTGCATATCTTTAGTGGTAACAATCCCATGAATCCTATGTCTGGTAGTTTGTACTTTATTTGTAATAATAGAAAGGCGCTCTCCCACCAATTGATTCATCAGTGTAGACTTGCCTACATTGGGGTTTCCAATAATATTAACAAACCCAGATTTAAACTTTTTTTGCATGCTACAAAAGTACGAAAAGCTATGATAAGAAAAATAAATAAAAATTATTTTCAGAATTATTTGCTTCATATAAAAAGTGTTTCTATATTTGCCGTCCGATTCAAGAAAATTGAAAGGCGAAAATAGCTCAGCTGGTAGAGCACAACCTTGCCAAGGTTGAGGTCGCGGGTTCGAGCCCCGTTTTTCGCTCAAATTATCACTCCGGTGATGATTGGCAATTAAGCCGCCCTGGTGGTGGAATTGGTAGACACGCAGGACTTAAAATCCTGTGCTCATTAGAGCGTGCGGGTTCAAGTCCCGCCTGGGGTACAAAAGCTGTTCGAAAGAACAGCTTTTTTGTTTTGTATTAATTGGTAAACACGTCATGACATAGACGCTGATGCTCATTTAATCATTCGGCTTCAAAACCTACTTGAAAAAGTAATTGAGCGTTTTAATCTATAAAACAATCCAAATTCGTTGTAAATAAAAAAAAGCTGCACCTAAATGCAGCTTTAACTTTTATATAATTTTGAATAAATTTTATTGCTCTTCTAACATACTCTCTAATGAGTAAAAAAGCCTATTCTGAGCACCATCTTGTGATCCAAAAATAGATTTATACAATTCTCCCTCTTTATTAATTAAGAGCCAATGTGGCGTTCCGTCTGCTTTTAACTGATCATATACTTTGTGATTCTCATCAATGTAAATTGGAAACGGTGCTTCTCCACTTGTAAAAATGGCGTTGATGTTTTCCTTGGTTCCTTCTCTGTTGGGGAAATCAGAGTGAATTCCCACTACTTTAATCGATGGGTACTTTTGCTGAAAGTCATAAGCCAATGGAATTCCTCTTCCAGTACAACCCATACAATCATTATTATAAATTATAATTAATAAGTTTTCATTGGCGTATTTCTGCATTAAATCCACAGCATTACCTTCAAAATCTTTGAGCTTTATATTATTGATTTTCATATCGTTCTTACCTTAAACATTTACAAAGGTAAGTGATTCCTCACTCAAAGTTGGTGACAAGAGTATCCTACTTCAAAAAGCTGTTTCGGATTAATTTAAAAAAATGTAGTTAATAACTAAGGCTTCTTAACAATAGGAAGAATTTCTCCTTTCATTAAGGCATATTTTCTTTGCTCTTCAACCGAAAATTGGGATGTTGCATAAGTTGTATCCACTTCAAAACCTGCGGACCTCAACCTTTCAAAATAGTCCATTCCATACCAACGAACATGATCATACTGACCAAAATGCTTTTGTCGCTCTTGTGGTGAAGTTATTGAGAAATCCTCATAAGTTTCTTGCTGGTCATATTTCATCGGAACTTGAAAAATCCCCCAACCACCAGGCTTCATAACGCGATACAATTCTTTCATCGCTTGGATATCCTCTGGTATATGCTCTAAAACATGATTGCAAAAAATAACATCATAAGTGTCATCCTCTAAAGGCAATTCCCTAATATCTGCCTTAATATCAGCTAATGGAGACTCTATGTCTAATGTAGTGTAATCTAAATTAGACATTTTTCTAAAACGCTTTAGAAAAGCTTGTTCTGGAGCAATGTGCAGAACCTTTAAAGGTGCTGAAAAAAAATTGGTTTCATTCTTTAAATAAAGCCACATCAGGCGATGCCTCTCCAATGATAAGGTTGAAGGAGAAAGAACATTTGGACGAGGGTTTTCATAACCGTAGGCCAAAAGCTTTCGGTAGGATTTACCATCTATAGGATCTACATAATTATTTCCTTTATAGAATTGAACCAAAAATGGTCGTGCTACATAACTCATGCGAATAAGCCACGGGCGTGGAAAAAGATTTAAGGCTTTTTTTAAAAGATATTCCATAAGCTATGTAGCCGACGAAGCTTGTTTTAATTAATTAAAAGTAGCGTCTTTAAACAAAAACTCTTGTTCTTCGTCACTTTCAATTCCTAAAACATCATAAATATATTGGAAAGTAGAAAGCAATCTAGGCTCTCCATTTACCATCGCCACATCGTGTTCAAAATGCGCTGAATATTTATTATCTCGGGTTGTTACCGTCCAGCCATCTCTGTGAAACTTAACAGCTCTAGTTCCCATATTAATCATAGGTTCAATAGCTAGCACCATTCCATCTTTTAAAGCTTTACCGGTACCACGACGTCCATAATTTGGCACTTGCGGATCTTCGTGCATAGTCTTACCCAAACCGTGACCTACTAGTTCTCTAACAACACCATAACCTTCGGCTTCGCAATAAGTTTGGATAGCATAGCCAATATCACCTACTCTATTACCTTTTTTAAAGGCGCGAATTCCTTCGTATAAACTTTCCTTGGTGATTTTAAGTAATTTTTCAACTTCAGGCGAAACTTCTCCTACCTTAAAAGTATAAGCATGATCCCCATAAAACTCATTCATATAAACACCAATATCCACAGATACAATATCGCCATCTTTTAATGGTTCATCATTAGGAATTCCGTGTACAACTTGCTCATTAGGCGAAATACAAAGTGATTTTGGAAAATCATACATCCCAAGAAAGGCTGGATAAGCACCATGGTCACGAATAAATTCATCACCCAAATCATTGATTTGCTGCGTCGTTACGCCTGGTTTAATGATTTTCGCAACCTCGCCCAAGGTTTTGGACACCAATTGCGCACTTTGATACATTAACTCTAATTCCTCTGCTGTTTTAATTATAATCATACTTTATTCTAAAATCCGAACCAACCTTTTTTCTTTTTCTCTTCTTCTCTACCGTGTATATCAAGATCGAATTCAATTCCTTCTGTGATAATACGATAAACTTCTCCCCAACCAGGGAAACCACCTAAATTTCTATCATCGATAAAAATATCAGCGTTTAATTTTCTACTTGCTTTTGCTGGATCATAGTTTTCTCCACTAAAGCTGTTGTTGATGGCATAAAACTCAATCCCATTTTCTCTACAAAACTCAACCGCATCGTCTAATGTTTGTCCGTGACGATAAGTCCAAAGAATCAATCTATGGCCATCTTCTTGTAACTTTCTTAAAGTTTCAAAAGCAAACATCTTTGCTCTACCCACTTTTGGATAAGCGTCATCTGCAATAGTTCCGTCAAAATCAACGGCAATAATCTTACTTTCTGTCATCTTAAATTTCTTCTATAATAATATTTCCTGTCATAGCCTCTGGAACAGGAACATTCATCCATTTCAAGAAACTAGGAGCTAAATCTCCCAATTTTCCGTTCGAAATTTTCGCATTTCCATGAGGAGTAGCAAAAAAGAACGGAACTGGATTAGTTGTGTGCTGTGTATTTGGCGAACCATCCTCATTGATCATCATGTCTGAATTTCCATGGTCAGCAATAATTGCTACTGAATATCCATTCGCTAAAGCTGTTTCAGCTACTTTCTGAGTACATTCATCTACTACTTCGCAAGCTTTAACCGCTGCTTCAAAAACCCCTGTATGCCCAACCATATCTGCATTAGCAAAATTTAAACAAATAAAATCTGCTTCACCTTTTTCTAATTCAGGAATGATACTATCTCTAATATCATATGCTGCCATTTCTGGTTTTAAATCATAAGTCGCAACCTCTTTTGGAGAAGGACATAGGATTCTAGATTCCCCAACGAAAGGCTCTTCTCTACCTCCTGAAAAGAAAAATGTAACATGTGGGTACTTTTCAGTTTCTGCTATTCGAATTTGATTTTTACCATGTTTCTCTAGCACTTCACCCATTGTTTCATTTATGGTGTCTTCTTTATATATAACATGAATATTTCTATACTCCTCGTCGTAACTTGTCATTGTGACAAAATACAAATCAAGTGTTTTCATGTTGTACTCTCCAAAATCTCTTACCATTAAGGCTTCTGTAATTTGGCGAGGTCTGTCTGTTCTAAAGTTAAAGAAAATTACCACATCTCTATCTTCCACCTTGGTTTGTGGTTCTCCATCTTCGTTTAAGCAAATAATTGGCTTTAAAAACTCATCTGAAATTCCTTCATCATAAGAATTCTGAATCTCTTGAAGAGGATGAGAAGTATGCGTACCCATGGCATTCACTATCGCATCATAAGCGAACTTAACGCGCTCCCATCTTTTATCACGATCCATTCCATAGTATCTTCCGGTAATTGAAGCTAACTTACCTATAGAATGATCCATATAATCCATTATATCCGCGATAAATCCTTTTCCACTATGTGGATCACAATCGCGTCCATCTGTAAATGCATGAACAAAAACATCTTGTAATCCTTCATTTTTCGCAGCATCTAACAATCCTTTTAAGTGATTGATATGCGAATGAACGCCACCATCTGAAACCAATCCCATAAAGTGAACTTTCACTTGATTGTTTTTAGCGTATTCAAAAGCTTTTTTTAACTCCTCTTGTTGAGCTAAAGATCCATCTCTAACGGCAATATTGATTTTTTCAAGATTTTGATAAACCACTCGACCCGCACCGATATTCATGTGTCCAACTTCTGAATTCCCCATTTGACCAGCTGGTAAACCAACCGCAGTACCCGAAGTATCTAATTCTGCGTGTGTATAGTTTTTATAACAACTATCAATAAATGGTGTATTGGCTTGGGCTATGGCAGAAACTTGAGGGTTTTGGGTTTGTCCCCAACCATCAAGAATCATTAAAATCACTTTATTTTTCATTCGATTTATTTCAGATTGACAAAGTTACGAAATGCGTTTTTGTTTATAGAATTTCAGCCACTTTGGTCATTAAATCCTCTAATAAGGCTTTATCCTCTGCTGTGATAGAATCTTTATAATGAGAATCTATATCAATTTGCCCAATGTTAACTCCATCCTTAAAAATAGGAACTACAATTTCGGCTTTAGTTTCAATACTACATGCAAGATAGTTTGACTCTTCATGAACATCATTTACAAGCATAGCTTCATTGCTAACAGCCACTTGACCACAAACTCCTTTACCATATGGAATAATCGTGTGATCCGTAGCAGCTCCAACATATGGACCTAACTTAAGTTCATCTTTATCGCCATTTTTGAAATAAAATCCAACCCAATTAAAATGTTCAAATTCGTCGTGTAATAACTGACAAATCATTTGAAGTTTTGCATTGGTTTCTTGTTTTGAGCTTAAAATTGTGTCTAAACGTTTTTGCATGGGATTCATTTAATTTTATTTTGACAAAATTAGTGAATTAAATCTTCGTATTTTTGCATTTATGTGGAAGGAATTTAAACCTATTGTATTATTTATCGCCAAATTCTTTTTGGTTTATATCGTCCTTACCGTTATTTATAGTTGGTATTTACAGCCCTATTTATACGAACAAAACATAACAGACCCCATTACAAGTTGGATGGCAGATGTTTCTGCGTCTCTAATGAGAGCAGTTGGTTTTGATGCTTATACGGTGCAAGTTGAAGGCGAAACCCATAAAAGATTTTTTCTTGATGGCGAATTTGCTTCCTTGGTCAACGAAGGTTGTAACGCTCTTTCAGTCGTAATTATTTTCATTTCCTTTATCGTTGCATTTTCAAATGGAATCCTTAGAACCTTAAGCTATGTCCTTGGCGGATTAGTTCTTTTATTAGTGACAAATATTTTTAGAATTAGCCTATTAACCTACATTTACAGGCATTTACCGGAATATTCTAAAAGTGCACATGACTACCTTTTCCCAGCGATTATCTATGGAATGGTTGTGGTTTTATGGTTTATTTGGGTCAACAAATTCGCATTTAAGAAATGAAAATCCTAAGAGGTTTATTGGTTGTGATATTAATCATTGGTTTGGTGATGGTTCGCAAATACGAAACACAACTATTCTATGATCCTATTTTAGCCTTTTTTAAGGGAGATTTTCATCACGCTGCATTCCCAGAAATTCAATTGGGTAAACATTTATTAAGTATTAGCAGCAGATATGCTTTGAACGCATTGATAACGCTTGGAATAATTCAGCTTATTTTTAATGATGCGAAGATTTTAAAGTTCTCTTTATTAATCCTTTTAATCTTCTTCATTCCATTTATATCCCTGTATACCTATTTTATAAATATAGAATTTAAGGAAGTGTTCACAGCTGGGTTTTATGTCAGAAGGTTTCTTCTACAACCCATTATGTTACTGATTCTAGTTCCAGCAATTTGGTTCTATAAGAAGCAAAAGGAAGCTTAAGTTAAGTAAATTTAAAATTTACTTAAAATCTATTTCCAGCGAATTGTTTCCATTAAATGTTCTACATCTTTTCTAATGTAGTCTAAAGCTGGAGATAAAGAATCTGGTTTTGGATGTGATCTAAAGTAAACCGCACCTCTCAAGAAGTTTTTGGTGCTATCTGTTACGTGAAACTGATAGTTCATAGCTGATTCTCCACCTAAGGCATACAATGTTCCATAAACTTTTTCATTCGGGCGAACGATCAATTTTGGCTCGATATATTCCGCTTTGGTCGTATGAGGCTCGTAAACTGCCTTCTCAGCATCGCGGATAAGAGAAACTATACCTTCTTCGCCTATTTCTTCATAGGTCAAATAGATCGTAGCTTTTAATTTTGGATAATATAAATCATAGGCACATAATGAGTCTTTTGGCTTTTTTTGCGCTCTATCAGAATACTCAAAAGTATAAGAACATTCCGTTTTAAAATCGATGTAATTCGCCTCAGCATATTCTAACCTAACATTTCCATAAGGCTTTGGAATACTTTCATCTTTGCAGGCTACAAATAAGAATAAAACACTAAATAGCAACATCAACTTATTCATCATCTTGATTTTCTTCTACTCTTGGGGTTCGTGTAACTTTAATTCGTTTAATTCTCTTTTTATCTAAAGATTCAATCGCGAAAACGTAATTCTCAAACGTGATTTTTTGTCTTCTATTGGGTACCTCTTGTGCAATTTCTAAAACAAAACCAGCTAGTGTTTCTGCCTCACCCTTATGTTCATCAAATAAATCTTCTTCCTCAACCTCCATCAATCTAAAGAAATCCTTTAGGGAAGTTTTACCCTCGAATAAGAAATTATCATGATCTAATTTTGAGTAATAAATCTGCTCATCATCAAACTCATCTGAAATATCACCTACAACCTCTTCTAATACATCTTCTAAAGAGACGATTCCTGAGGTTCCTCCATACTCATCCACCACAACTGCCAAGTGTGTTTTTCTATCCTGAAAATCACTTAGCAAGTCATCCAACTTTTTATTCTCTGAAACAAAAAATGGTTTACGAAGCAATTTCACCCAATCCACCTCTTCTTTGTTCAAATACGGCAATAAGTCTTTGGCATATAAAATCCCTCTAATTTCGTCGATATTGTCATCATACACTGGAACGCGAGAATATCCCTTATCTGACACTCCATTAATCACCTGATCAAAAGTCATGTTTAACCTCAGCGCATACATATCCACCCGAGGCGTCATAATCTGACGAGTTTCTGTATTCCCGAAGCTTACAATTCCTTCTAGTATTTTCTGCTCTTCAGAAGTCGTCATAGCATCTTCAGAAGTTAATTCCAAAGCTTGAGATAATTGATCTACCGAAATTTTATGAGAAGTTTTCAAGTTTTTTTCAAGCAAATTACTCATCCACAATAATGGGAGCGCAATTGGTTTGGTCAATAATTGAGCAAATTGAATAGATGGCGCAGTGAATTGAGAGAACTTCAAGGCATTTTGGGCAGAATAAATTTTTGGTATAATCTCCCCAAACAATAACAAGATGAAAGTAATAATAATTACATCAAAAATTACTGTAAAATTAATCCCCAAAAAGCTTAAACCTTCTAAGTAAGGGTGAATTATATTTGCTGACAAATAAGCTGAAAGCAAAACAATTCCTATATTAATAAAGTTGTTCCCAACTAAAATAGTTGCTAGAAGTTTCTTCTTATTCCTAAGTAATTTCTGAATAAGTTCAATGCGTGGTTGTTTATCATCTTTGGCTACATCGATGTCCTTTTTCTTCAATGAAAAGAAAGCCACCTCCGATCCAGACATAAGTGCGGATAAGAAAAGCAGTACGATTAGGGCAAAAATTTCTAGGGTTACTGTAGCTGAAGAGTAACTTTGTAAAAAGAATAATAAACTCGTGGGTTCGGGTTCCAATTTAAATTATTTAATTAAAAATCTTAATGAAGTTAAAACGGTAAATCATCATTTAATTCGTTTGAAGAATTGTCCTCATTCGAATCATTAACTTGAGTATCTGACTTAGATTCTTCACTAGGTCTTGTGTAGCTAGCCTCCTCGCTTTGTCCACTTGATTTTTTTGTATTTAAAAATTGAATGGTCTCAGCATGAATTTCAGTCTGATAGCGATCTACACCATTATCATTCCATTTTCTAGTTTTTATTTTACCTTCAACAAAAACCGTATCACCTTTAGATAAATATTTTTCGCATAGCTCCGCCAACCTATTTCTAGTAACTACTCGGTGCCACTCTGTTTGGGTAACACGTTCATTACTTTCTCTTAGGGTATAGGTTTCATTGGTAGCCATAGGAAAGCGAGCAATACAATTCTTATCGTCGAAGTAATGTATTTTGACATCATCGCCTAAGTTTCCAATTAACATTACCTTATTTAATGATCCACTCATAATAATTTATCTATCAAAAGTACAAAAATATAACAAGCAAATTAAATCAGACTGATTTTATGGATTTTAAATCAATTTTTCAAGTAAATTCCTAAACTTTCTAATAATTAGCTAAGCTTAAGGTCGATTTATATTTTTAAAATTACTTATTTTTAGAATTCTTAAAATAATTTAATATGAAACATACTTTTACTTTATTCCTAAGCTTTCTCTTCGTTGCTTTGTCAGCACAATGCGAAAGTTTAGATATCGACAGAACTGGGTGGTCTGTGCATTCCTTTGACACAGAGGAAACCAATGGAGAAGGCCCAAACAATGGCCATGCGATACACGCCATTGACAATAATAACAATACTTTTTGGCATACTAGATGGCAAAATTTCACGGCTGAATTCCCTCATTTTATAAGCATTGATATGGGTGCAGTTTACCCAATTAATGGTATTTCAATTAGATCTAGACACGACAATCCTTATAATAAAGCAAAAGGATATGAATTGTACCTAAGTTTAGATGGTGAAACTTGGGAACCTTTACAAGCTGCTGGGGATTTAATTTATCCTAATCCAAATGACACGGGTCAAACAGCATCCTTTGAATTTGGAGCTGTGAATGCTCAATACTTTAAATTGGTTTTTAACACCAACTATTCTAATGACAACCACGTAGCTATTTCAGAAATTAAAGCAACTCAAATTTCGGGTGATGGTTGTTCGGCGACAGGTCAAAACAATCAAGTTTTAGTATTTGATGAAATTGAGCAGCATTACACCACAGATAATGACTTTGAATTAAGTGCATCTTCTAATACGTCTACGCCTATTCAGTATGAAGTTGTATCTGGACCAGCAACTGTTTCCGGGAACACTTTAAGCCTTACAGGAGATGGTGGCGTCGTTGAGGTTCGTGCTTATCAAGAGGCAAGCACTGATTATTATTTAAGTGAAGTTTTCAGAAGTTTTGATGTAGTTGACCTTTCAACTATTCAACCTGAAATTATAACTAGAATCACCTCAGCTTATCCGATTGAAATGCCAGCTCTTTATGCTTATAAACTAATCGCAAGTTCTGTAATTGCAGAGGATGAAGTTTTAAGCATTAGTAATATGGAATTCTATGTAAATGGGGAATTATTAGAAACTGAAGAGGGTAACAATTCTTATTTCGCATGGTGGACGCCAAGTGAGTATGGCACACACAACATTGAGATTAAATCTTATGCTAGTAACGGCATGACACAATCTTTGTTCAAAACTGTTGAGGTTACTAATACCATTAATACCCGCGAAGTAACAACATTACAAAATGCGGTAATAGATTTTGGTTCGATTGGTTCACAATGGTATTATGGAACCTATGAAATGCCACAATTCGTAGGAGCTTATGATCAAATTTTAGCTGAGTTCAATGTTACATGTCCAAATGTTCCAGGAGGATGCGACGACTGGGATAGATTAGGCTACTTACAAATTAAAAATCCTGATGGAGAATGGGTAGAATTAATTCGATACATTACTCCTTATGGTGTGGCTTGTGACCATGAATTAGATGTAACTGACTTTGCAAGTTTATTACAAGGTGAAGTTGAATTTAGAATGTACATTGAAACTTGGGGAACCGGTGGCTGGGAGCTTGAGTTGAAACTTCATTATTACCAAGGAACGCCAGAATATAGATACTCTGAAATAGAAGAAGTATGGCATGGAACTTATAATTTTGGTGATTTAGCGGATTTACAACCTGTCCCGCAAGCGACTATTGATGCACCTTTGAGCACAGAAGAAGCAAGCTTCAGAGTGGTAACTACAGGTCATGGTTGGGGTGCTAATAATACAGGTAATGCAGCTGAGTTTTATTATGCAAATCATCACTTTAACGTAAATGGAAGTAATACTTTTGAACAAAGTATGAGAGTAACTTGTAATCCAAACCCAGATGGATGTACAGGGCAAATGGGGACTTGGTATCATGCTAGAGCTGGATGGTGTCCGGGGGCAATTGCAAAACCATATATCTATGACTTAACACCTCACATTGGAGAGAGCTTTGCTTTTGATTATGAGCTTGAATTAGATTATGTAGATTATTGTCATCCTAATAACCCAGAGTGTGTTAGTGGTGTGACTTGTGCCAATTGTAACGACGGATATAATCCACACTATAGAATTGGAGCTTATGCAGTTTACAAAAGCAATAACCCATTGGGAGTTTTAAGCACTAAGGAAGTTCAACCGGTAATTGATAATAAATTATCAGTATTACCTAATCCAACTAATGGTATTTTTAAAGTTTACTTAGAAAATGAAATGCAAAAATTAAACTTGCAGATTTATGATACGAATGGTGCTGCAATTAAGCGATACACGTTTAATAATGCTGCTGAGTTAAATAGTTACACATTTAATGTGGAAGATTTAACTTCGGGCGTTTACTTCATTAAAGTTTATAATGAAAAACAAATGGCAGCAACTAAGTTTATCATTAAATAATAAACACTAGATTTAAAATTAGCAGAAGGCGGCAATCATTTGTCGCCTTTTTCTTTTGATAAGATTTTCTGAATAATTAGGACAGGTATTAAACCTGAATCAAAATAATTTATTGAGCAGAAGGAGGGAGTGTTTTGTCAACCTCTTTTGTTTCTAGAGCTTCAGGTGGAAGTTCCGCCTCTAATTCTTTTTTTACTTCGTCTAAAAGAACATCATAAGCCGCATTATCTATGATATAATATTGATAGGATCTTTTAAATTGATCTAAACTAACATTATGCTTTCTCAGTACCTCAACATTAGCTTCCTCTTCTGCAGGAAGATCTTTGGCAACTCTGTAATTTTTAACTTGCTTAAAAACGTACACATCCTTAAGAATGGAAACCATGGTTTCTCTTGGAATTAAATCCTCTGGCTTCTCCATTTCTTTATTACAAGCCAAAAAAGTGAAGAACATGAGTGAATAAATGATTAGCTTTTTCATAATCGACCTAGCATACTTTTTATTCTCAGCTCAATCACGCCAAAAACAGCTTCCTTAACGATAGAATTACTAATTTTTGATTCGCCTAAAGTTCTATCCGTAAAAATAATAGGCACTTCAACGACTTTTAATCCTTTTTTCCAAACCTTATATTTCATTTCAATCTGGAAACCATAGCCTTTAAACTTAATTCTGTCTAAGTCTAAACTTTCTAACGCCTTACGCGTATAGCAAACAAAACCTGCTGTTGTATCATGGATCGGCATGCTCGTAAAAAAGCGAACATATTTAGAAGCAAAGTAAGAAAGCAAAACTCTCTTCATGGGCCAGTTGACCACATTCACACCTTGGGAATAACGAGAACCTACCGACATATCTGCACCGTCTACACATGCTTTCCAAAGTTTTGGTAAATCATTTGGATTATGCGAAAAGTCGGCATCCATTTCAAAAATATAATTATACTCTTTAGATAATGCCCACTTGAAACCGTGAATATAAGCTCTTCCTAAACCATCCTTAACCTTTCGTTCCTCTAAAAATAGTCTACCCGGATATTTAAGCATCAAATCTTTAACAATCTCTGCTGTACCATCGGGCGAAGAATCATCTACAACCAAAATATGAAATGCATCAGGCAATTCCAAAGTAACGTTTAGAATACGTTCGATGTTCTCTCTTTCGTTATAAGTAGGTATAATTACAAGTTTGTCTGGCATCGGGCAAAGATAACAAAGGTTAACAAGATAATTTCATAAATTTGTCGCAAAACAAATCAAATTTGGAGCCAATTGCAAGATCTTTCACGGATAATTCGTGGGTTTTTATAGTCCTATTAAGCATTATCGTCTTATTGGGCGTATCTCGAATTATGTTCCAACGTAATTATGCATCCCTGGGAACGCTTACTATTTTCCAAGAAAATCAAGAGAATTTTCTACCATTTGCATTCATGACCAATGCGATGCTGATTACCCTCATTGGCCTTGTTTTCTATCCTTTTACCAACCTAAATTGGCATATTATTGACTGGCCACCTGTTTTTAACCTATTTGGTGTAGTTTTTCTATGGCTTTTTATAAAATTCATAGTTAACACCTTATTAATCTACCTATTAGGCCTAGATGAATACTATAAAGACATCATAAAAGCCAAGATTTACTTCAGGTTATTTGGTGTTTTCGCCCTCTTAGTTTCGGTAATGTTTTTATATTATTCGGATGTTGATCAACAAATAATGTTCTATGTCTCTTTAGGCATCATAGTTATCATGAATTTGTTTGAATATATCTTTCAGTTACGCAAAAACGGCTTGTATGGCTTGTATGGTTCGTATTATTTTATTTTGTACCTTTGCATGCTCGAAATCCTACCTATTCTGTATGTTATAAACCATTGGAATGGATAGTATTAAAACTTAAAGAAAACTATGAGAGTAAAATCTATTCTGGTATCTCAGCCAAAGCCAACAACGGATTCTTCACCTTATTTTGACCTTAGTAAAACCCAAAAAGTAACAGTTGATTTTAGACCTTTCATTCATGTTGAAGGATTATCTGCTAAAGATATTCGTCAACAAAAAGTGGATTTAGCTAAGTTTACTGCGGTTGTTTTTACTAGTAGAAATGCCGTTGATCACTATTTTAGATTAGCGGAGGAATTAAGGTTTCCGGTGCCAGATGCCATGAAGTATTTCTGTCAGTCAGAAGCAGTAGCTTACTATCTACAGAAATATATCGTTTACAGAAAGCGTAAAGTTTATATCGGCGGAAAAACCTTTACAGACTTAAAGCCAATTCTTAAAAAGCACAAAGACGAGAAATTCCTTTTACCATCATCTGATACTTTGAAACCAGAGATTGTAAAAACAATGAACTCTGAAAAACTAAATTGGCAGCGAGTTATTATGTACCACACAGTTTGCAGCGATTTATCTGACTTAACTGATGTTAAATATGATATCTTGGTATTCTTTAGCCCTTCAGGCATTAAATCTTTATTAGAAAATTTCCCTGATTTCAAACAAGAGAATACAAAAATTGCAGCTTTTGGTAAAACAACTGTTGCCGAAGCTAAAAAAGTAGGTTTAAAAATAGATATTCCTGTTCCTACTCCAGAGACTCCTTCTATGGCCATGGCTTTAGAAAAGTATATCAAAAAAGTAAATAAGAAGTAATTTTAAATTCTCTTGAATTTAAATATGAAAAAAGCAAAGCGACTGATAAATCAGTCGCTTTTTTATGCGTTTAACTTTTCTAAGATTTAAGCACATAGAGACTGGGTTAATAAAATGAAATTAAATCCTAGCCACGCTAATTGCTCCATTTTGCTTTAACATATTCTAATGTTCAAGTTGTTAACCTAAACAATAACGAATCATTAGCTTTTTAGGATATATCATTAAAACATACTCAAACAATAATTAATAACATTGACTATCAGCGCTTAATAAGACTAACCACTTATTAACCTTAAAGGGTTCTTTCTTTAAAGACCATAATTAGTCAGTTAAATCCCGTATTGAGCTTATTCTATTTCATCTTAGATATGTTAATATTTTAACTTTTAAATCTGTTTGGCATATACTTTGAATCTAAAGAAGGCTAAACAAATAAAAATATTATGAGAAAATTAAGTGTTTTATTTATGTTGTTGATCGGTTTTGCATTTACTAATGCACAAACAGAAGGATCAAACTGGCTTAAAGTAGGTATTCACGCAGGTATTCCTGTAGGTGATGCTGGAGATATTTCTTCATTTGCTTTAGGTGTTGACGCTAAATACCAATTTCTGGATTTAGAAAGCTTTGGTATTGGTGTAGCTACTGGTTATACTAACTACTTTGGAAAAGAAGTGGATATTGCAGGACGCAAATTTGATATGGATGACTTTGGTGTTGTTCCAGTTGCTGCTTTATTCCGTTACTATCCAACTCAAAACTTCTTTGTTGGAGCTGACTTAGGATATGGATTCTTAGTAGGTGACAATGTTGATGGAGGCGGATTCTACTACCGTCCAGAAGTTGGATACCATAATAATGATTGGAATATCTTTGCTTACTACGCAGGTGTTTCTGATAACGGATCTATTGCTAACGCAGGTGTTGGTGTAAACTACAACCTTATTAAAGGAAAATAATTCCAATAATTAGATAAGAAATAAAAGTCCCTTTCGAGGGACTTTTTTTATGCCTATTTTTGAAACATGAATACGGATCATTTACTCGAAATACAAAACTTTAGCCTATCCTTCGATAATAAGGTGGTGATAGACCAAATCAACTTTGAACTTAAAAAAGGGGAAATATTAGGTATTGTAGGAGAATCTGGTTCAGGTAAATCCTTAACATCCTTAGCTATTATGGGCTTATTACCTAAAAACGCTAAGACTAGTGGTAAAATTCCATTTAGATTGGATGATAGAATTATTGACTTAGCTCAAGAATCAAATGAATCCATACGAGGTAATGAAATTGGAATGATTTTTCAGGAACCGATGACGTCACTAAATCCAAGTATGAGATGTGGTCAACAGGTTATAGAAAACATATTACAACATAAAAAGCAAGATTTAAAATTAGCTAAATCCAAAGTTTTATCTTTATTTGAAAAGGTGAAATTACCGGATGTTGAACGTATTTATAAGGCATATCCACACGAACTTTCTGGAGGACAAAAGCAACGTGTGATGATCGCTATGGCGCTGGCCTCTGAACCTAAATTGTTGATTGCAGACGAACCAACAACGGCATTGGATGTTACGGTTCAGCGATCTATTCTTGAGTTATTAAAGGAATTACAACAAGATTTAGGAATGAGTATTATTTTCATTTCTCATGATTTAGGTGTTATCGCCGAGATTTGTGATCGTGTGGTTGTGATGTATCAGGGTAAAATTGTAGAACAAGGCCCAGTTCAGCAAATATTTAATCACCCAGAGCAAAGTTATACGCAAGGATTAATCGCCTGTCGCCCAAGATTAGAAGGCAGGTTGAAAAAGCTTCCTGTAATCAGTGATTTTACCTCAGGAGTCGAAATTGATAATACCTTAGAAACACTTGAAGAAAGAAAAGAAAGATTTGAGAAGATTTATTCTAAAAAGCCTATTTTAGAAATTAAGAATTTATTCAAGTATTTTGAATCAAGCGGCGGTTTTTTCTCTCAAAACAAACAACAAGTGAAAGCCGTGGAGGATGTAAGTTTTGAACTTTATGAAGGAGAAACTTTAGGATTAGTTGGAGAATCTGGAAGTGGAAAAACAACTTTAAGTAGAACCCTTTTGCTATTAGAAAAGCCAACCGACGGAAATATAATTTATCAGGGTCAGAATTTAACTGAATTAAGCAAGAGTCAAATTAGATCGATTAGAAAAGATATTCAAATTATCTTTCAGGATCCTTATTCTAGTTTAAATCCTAGGCAAAGTGTAATGCAAATCATTACCGAACCTATGTTAATTCACAATATTGGAAAGAGCACCAAGGAAAGAAAACAAATTGCGGGTGAGTTATTAGAAAAAGTTGGCTTAAACAAAGAAGCTTTAAACAAATATCCGCATGAATTCTCTGGTGGACAAAGACAGCGTATTGGTATAGCTCGCGCATTAGCCCTACAGCCTAAAATAATCATCTGTGACGAAAGTGTTTCAGCTTTGGACGTATCGGTGCAAGCACAAGTTCTAAACCTCTTAAATCAGCTTAAAGATGAGTTTAATCTTACTTATATCTTCATATCCCATGACTTATCGGTTGTGAAATATATGAGCGATCGATTGATTGTGTTGAGATATGGTGAAATCCAAGAATATGGAGATGCTGATGAGATTTACAAAAAACCAAAAACACAGTATACTTCTGATTTAATTGCGGCTATTCCTAAACTTTAAGGACATTCCCACTACTTTGAAATTAGTTTAAAATAGAAATTCCCTTTCATTGCTGAAAGGGAACTAACCTATTAAATTAACCTAAACCTATGAAAAAACTGTTAAACTATAATTTAACAACATCTCAAAGATAAGGAAATATTATTTGATTATACAAATATTATTCAATGAAATGTTTCGACATTACAACAAAAGTCTCTTATTACTGACTAAAGTCGATAGTATCACTATCCGAAGATAACATTTCATTAATCGTTTTCTGTCTTACTTGTTGTTGAACTTTAGGCTTGTTATCCTCCATCGATCCAATGTTTCCGAAGTTGTAGAAACCTTGTAATGAGCTACAATCCCATCTTTCATCAATTCCTGGTGGCTTCTCGAATTTATCACTTTGTTTAACTCCAAGTTTTGAACCTTGATCATAAACATCTTTCATATAATAAGCCCAAATAGGCAAGGCCATTTTAGCTCCCTGAGATTGCCAACCTGGGAAGTGAGCTGCTCTATCTTCGTTACCTACCCAAACACCTGTAACAAGGTTTGGCGTTAAACCAATAAACCATGAATCCGAACCTTCGTTGGTGGTTCCTGTTTTACCAGCTACCTCAGCGGTAATTCCGTAATTTCTAATTCCTTTACCTGTACCAATTTCGATTACTCCTTCCATTAAATCCACCATGGTATAGGCAACATCTTCACTTAAAACCTCACGAGTTAATGGCTCGAAATCTTTGATAATTTTACCATTTTTATCTTCTACTGATAAAATATATTCTGGTTTTATATAAATCCCTTGATTCGCAAACGTACTATAAGCTCCCACCATTTCATATAATGTAAGGTCAGCAGACCCCAGTGCAATGGTTAAGTTTTCTGGAATTTCCGATTCCACGCCCAAGTCTTTTGCTAATTGAATCACAGCCTTTGGTCCACTTTCAGAAATTAACCTCGCAGAAATCATATTCACTGATTGCGCAAGTCCTTGTCTTAATGATAAATACCCACCATAAGCTCGTCCAGCGTTTTGAGGTTGCCAGTTACCCGCCTTAAATCTATCGTTTGATATTTTATGACATGGCGTATAGTTCATCTGATGAATTGCCGTAGCATAAACAAATGGCTTAAATGTAGATCCAACCTGTCTTTTAGCTTGTTTAACGTGATCATACTTAAAGAAATCCCAATCAATTCCACCAACCCAAGCTTTAATAGTTCCATCTTTAGGATCCATGGATAATAACCCCGCTTGAATAATGTGTTTGTGATATTTAATCGAATCCATCCAAGAAACATTCTCTTTTCTTTCGATTCCATCCCATGTGAAATACTGAACTGACTCTCTAGGTTTATTGAATTCTTCTAAAATCTCTTCGTCGTTTAAGCCTTTAGCCTTTAATTCTTGATATTTATATGAACGTTTCATTCCGGTCTCAAAAATATCTTGAGCTTGGCTTTGTGAAATATTATAGAATGGCGCTAATTTTCGCCCTTTTTGAGAATTAAAAAATTGCTTTTGTAATCCTACTAAATGCTTCTTAATCGCCTCCTCACCCATTCTCTGCATACGAGAATCGATAGAAGTATAAATCTTTAAACCATCACGATATAGGTCGTATTTAATTCCAAATTCCTCTTCATAATCTTCAAAATATTGCTGAAGTTCTCTCTGCATTGCATATTTAAAGTAAGCCGAATAAGCTTCTTTCACACTAGTTTTCAGCATTAAAAAATTAGTTTCAATTGGCTCATCTTTTAATTGATCATATTCAGTTGCTGATAAAAAGTTATATTTCATCATTTGACTTAAAACCACATTTCTTTCCTTCTTAGCCGCTTCTGGATGACTATGAGGATTAAACATATTAGGGTTTCTAAGCATAGCAACAAATACAGCTGATTCACTTACCGTTAAATCTTGAACATCCTTTTGGAAATAAGTTCTAGCTGCCGCCTGAATACCATTTGCTCTATAAACAAAGTCAAATTTGTTCAAGTACATGGTAACAATCTCCTCCTTGGTATAGCGTTGTTCTAATTGAACAGAAACAACCCATTCTTTTAGTTTTTGCTTTACACGCTCTAGTTTACTAGAGGCTGTTTTCTTGGTAAATAACTGTTTAGAAAGCTGCTGTGTAATCGTACTTCCTCCACCATCTTTACCTAAACTATAAATTGCACGTAGAACAGACTCTCCGTCAATACCCGAGTGATCATTATATCTAATATCCTCTCTTGCATATAAAGCCTGAATTAAATGCTCAGGAATATCATCATATTTAATAGGGATACGCTTCTCACTTTCGAATTTGTCAATTAATTTACCATCAGAAGAGTAAATCTCCGAAGCCACATTAATCTCAGGATTTTCTAAATCCTTAACGTCTGGTAATGGCCCCAACATACCTATAGAGGTTCCATAGATAATTCCAAACACAGTTCCAACGCCTAATAATAGAAGTATCCAAAAAAGGGCAATGATTCTCCACACCCACGGATTTCGTTTTTTATTTTTCTTTTGAGGTTGTTCCATCTTAGTTTTTTTCAATCATTAAACTGATATCTTCTATTCCAATTAGGTCGTTTTCACGCATGGCTTGAGCCACATTTATTTGATAAACACCCGTATCTTTCAACGCTACCTTTTCTTTATAAACAAGTGTATTTTGCTTAATATCACCCATTCCAAATCCCATCCACTCACCTGTAGGATAAGCCAACTGATATTCTAAAGTATCTACTACTCTTTCGCCTTGTGGGGATTTGAGCTCCGTAAATAAATAGATATTACTGTATGCGTATTCACTATTATTTCTTAAAATGAAATACATCGTGAATTCTTGATCAGGATTTTTCACGGGAACCGTAAATGTTTTAGGATCCGTAGATTTCCAACTAGAACCGACCTTAGCCACTTCTTCAAAATAAAAATTATTTTGCTGACAAGCGGCTAAGAAAAATATTCCTAGAATTATTAGATATCTTGATTTAATCACCTTTTTTCTTGGGTTTAGTCTTTTTATAACGTTTTTTATTCGGTTTTCTTTTAGCATTAGTCGTGCCATCTGTCTTCGTTTTATCCGAAGACTTATTTTTATTTTTAGAATAAGTATTCTTATTTCTTTTTCTACGACGCTTAGACTTAGGTGTTTCGAAACGTTGAAGCGAGTTTTCTTCAATAATATCCTTATTAAAACTACTTGCTACCTCGTTATATTCTTGATTAAGATCTTCTAAAGACTTCGTTGGTTTTCCTGCCTTATTTTCGGCTAAGAACTTTTGAACCTTATCCGCTTTAAAACTATACCAAGTCGATAATCTCGGGTCTTGATAAGCCAACCATACTTCTTTCTTAAAAACATCAATCTTAACACAATAGGCCTTTCCTTTTTCGGTTTCTAATAATAAATCCGTTCTTGGAAAGTCTTTCAATGCGTCTAAATAAGAATCTAGTTCATAATTCAAACAACATTTTAGTTTACCACACTGACCTGCAATCTTTTGAGGATTAATCGAAAGTTGCTGATATCTTGCTGCCGAAGTACTTACCGACCTAAAGTCTGTTAACCAAGTAGAACAACATAACTCTCGTCCACAAGAACCAATACCTCCTAATTTAGAAGCCTCTTGTCTGAAACCAATCTGTCTCATCTCGATTCTACATCTAAATGCAGAAGCGTACTCGCGGATTAATTGTCTAAAGTCTACTCTTGTTTCGGATGTATAATAGAAGGTGGCTTTAGAACCATCTCCCTGGTATTCTACATCAGATATTTTCATTTCTAGGCCTATCTCGCGCGCGATTCTTCTAGCATCTAACATCATTTGATGTTCTTTTTCGCGACAAGCTTGCCATACATCTATATCTTTTTGGTTTGCCTTTCTGTAAATTTTTGGTAGCGCCTCGCTAGGTTTAACTTTGCGATGTTTCATTTGAGATCTCACCAATTCGCCAGACAAGGAAACTCTTCCTATATCATGACCTGGATTGGCTTCAACTGCGATTACATCGCCTACCACTAAGGGTAGATTATCTATATTATAATAAAACTCTTTTCTATCGTTTTTAAACTTAACTTCCACATAAGGAAATTTAAGTATATCAACTGGTTGCGACATATTCGCTAACCAATCAAAAACTGGAAGTTTCTCACAACTTCCCGAGGCACAGGCACCATTATTCCTACATCCTTTTGGCAATCCATTCTCTGTGCTGCATCCACTACATGCCATATATTAATTTCTTAGTTGCAAAATTACGGAAATAAATGAAATTAAAATTTAAAATAATTATCACTCTCGCAATCAAGCCATTATTTAAATTGAAAAATATCCTAAAATCAATGATTTTCCCTAATTTTTCAGTTAAATTAAATCATTAAATACTTATAAATATTTCTCTTTTTTAAAATGCTAGTTCAAGCATTATTGGACAATGGTCGGAGTGCTTAGCTTCTGGCAAGTGCACCGAGCGAACTAAATTATCCTTTAAATCCTCCGCTACCATATGATAATCTATTCTCCAACCTTTGTTATTATTACGCGCATTTGCTCTATAACTCCACCATGTATATTGATCAGGCTCTGAGTTAAATTCTCTAAACGAATCAACTAAACCACACTCATCAATATACCTTGTTAGCCACTCTCTCTCCATAGGCAAGAAACCAGAGGTGTTTTTTAATCTCACCGGATCGTGAATATCAATGGGTTGATGACAAATATTGTAATCACCACAAATCACCAATTTCGGGTGTGTTTTTCGAAGTTCTGCGATATATTTCAGAAATGCTTCGCAGAATTCCATTTTAAATCCAAGCCTCGCTGCATTGCTAGCCGATGGAACATAAACCGAAATAACTGAAAACTGATCAAAGTCGGCTCTAATCACACGCCCCTCTCCGTCTAACTGTTCAACACCAGTTCCATATTCTACGTGATTGGGCTCAATTTTAGTCAAAATGGCCACGCCACTATAACCCTTTCTTTCTGCTGAGTGCCAATAATGATGGTAACCTTCTTTTTCTAAAACGTCTAAATCAACTTGTTCTTTGTGCGCCTTGGTCTCTTGAATACATAGAACATCGGGCTCTACCGCTGCTGCCCATTCAATTAAACCTTTTTTCATCGCTGCGCGAATTCCATTTACATTATATGATATTACTTTCATGTCTTTTTTAAATTCTTCAGTGCAAATTAAGCTTCTCAATTTATAATTAAAAACTTAACTTTGGAAATATGAAAAAATCCTTCCTCATTATCAGCATGATTTTCTTGTCTTTGAATTTACATGCCCAAGACAAGTCAGAAATCCTTCCGATGATGGAAAAGATCATAGAAAACTCTTTGAATAAGGATTTTGCCGAGGTCTTGGATTACACTTACCCTAAAGTTTTCGAATTTGCAAGTAAAGAGCAAATGGTTGAATTAATGACTTCAATGCTAGACAATGAAGATTTCTCACTTGTTATTTTACCAACTAATTATGATATTCAAGTATCTGATGTTAAGAACATAGATGGAGATAAATATGCTATGATTGAGTATAACAACTTTATGAGGCTGAAGTTTAAGGATGAGGAAAGTTTAAATACGGAAGAGTCTTTAAACCTTCTGAAAGTGGCATTTTCTAACGCCAATGTAAGTTATAACGAAGAAACCAAGACTTTTGACATTATGATCCGTTCTCAGAATTTAGCAATTTCTGATGAATCAACGGCGGGTGTTTGGAGATTCTTAAATGCCAACAAGCAAGACGGACAAATGTTGAGATTATTATTAAATGAACAAATATTAAATGCTTTTAACTTATGAGTGATGCATACGTAAATTATGAAATTGAAAATGGAGTGGCTACGATAGAATTCTATCATCCGAAAGGAAATTCTTTTCCTACTTTTCAATTAGAAAAACTAATAAAAACCATCGATGAACTAGGTCAAAATAAAGAGGCTAAGGTAATTGTTTTAAAAAGCGCTGGTGAAAAAGTATTCTGTGCTGGAGCTTCTTTTGATGAATTATTAGTGATTGAAGATTTTGAAACTGGGAAAAAATTCTTTTCTGGTTTTGCCAATTTAATTCTAGCCATGAGAAACTGCCCTAAGTTTATCATTGGTTGTGTAGAAGGCAAAGTAGTTGGCGGCGGCGTTGGAATCGTTGCGGCGTGTGACTATGCCTTAGCAATGGACAATGCAAGTATTCGTTTGAGCGAATTATCAATTGGGATTGGTCCTTTTGTGATAGAACCAGCTATTTCTAGAAAAATCGGCGTAAATGCTTTTTCTGAATTAACTTTAAATCCAAAAGAATGGGTTTCAGCTGAATGGTGTAAAGACAATGGGTTTTATAACAAAGTCTTTAAAACAGAAGAAGAATTAAAAGCAGCTACGCAAGAATTTAGCCAGCAACTTTCTAAATATAGTCCAGAGGCTATGCAAAACTTAAAATCAATCTTTTGGGAAAATGCAGCTAATTGGGATGAAATTATGCCACAGCGTGCTGCTATGAGCGGTAAATTAGTTTTATCTGACTTCACAAAAGAAACTTTAAATAAATTTAAATCAAAATAAAAATGACTTATAATAATTTAGAAATATCAACTGAGGATAAAATTGGATTGATTACGATTAATCGTCCAAAAGCTTTAAACGCATTAAACAAAGAAACTATTGAAGAGTTGAGCAATGCTTTTGGAGAATTAGAATCCAATGAAGACATCCGAGTGATTATTCTTACAGGAAGTGGCGAAAAAGCATTTGTAGCCGGTGCTGACATTAAAGAATTCAAGGATTTTGATGGCAAACAAGGTCAACAATTAGCACAGGTGGGACAAACGATTTTATTCAATAAAATAGAAAATCTAAAAAAGCCGGTTATTGCAGCTGTGAATGGCTACGCACTTGGTGGTGGTTTAGAATTGGCAATGTCTTGTCATTTTAGAATCGCTTCTGACAATGCTCTTTTAGGTTTACCAGAAGTTACTTTAGGTCTAATTCCTGGTTATGGTGGAACCCAAAGATTACCAAAATTAATAGGTAAAGGACGAGCGATGCAAGCTATTATGACTGCTGAAATGTTTAAAGCTGAGAAGGCAGAACAAATTGGCTTGGTTAACGAGGTTGTTGCGTTAGATGAGTTATTACCTAGAGCTAAGAAAATTGCTTCTAAAATTGCTTTCAACTCACCTGTGGCAATTAGTAAAGCGATTGAAGTGATCAACTTATCTGATTCCGATAAAGGCTTTGAAGCAGAAATTAATGCTTTCGGGGAGTTGTTCGATGCTGAAGATTTTAAGGAAGGTACCACTGCGTTTTTAGAGAAGAGAAAACCTAATTTCTAAATCGCGTTTAACCCATAAATTCATGAGCGACTAAGTCAAATTAGTCGCTTTTTTTGTACTTGAATTTAGACTACAAAAAAAAGAGTGAAAGCATATAGCTTTCACTCTTTTCTATTATCTGTAAGTGCCTATTGCAACTTAAGTTCAATTACTCAATAGTAAAGTTATCGAAATGTAAGTCGTAATCTGCATTTTTACCAATCTTTAAAGCAAATAAAGCTTCAGATGTGTTAGAAACGTTTAAGTCAGAGATTGATGATAAATCTAAAGTTACCAATACCCACTCTCCACCTGTATTAATAGTTCCTGTATACTGGTTAGATGGCGCATCTACAATTGTAGTGCTAGAAGTTAAATCACCTAAGTTAAACTTGTAATATCCATCTGCTTTGTAAACATTTAAAGAAACTGATTTAGAAGAGCTTCCTTTCATGTAGAAGCTAATCTTAGAATAAGTTGTTGGAAGACCCGCGATTGCAAGAGAAGTAAACACATAATCGTTTCCATCTGTAGTTGACGGATCTGTTGAGATGTGTAATGAATTACTTCCGTCTACACCAGTACCTTCGCTTAAAGTAGCATAGTCTTTAAGACCAAAACTGTTTAATCCACCTGTAAACGCAGCCCAGTTTTCGAAATTATAACCAGCAAATAATGCTTCGGCATCTTCTGATGGCTCTTCTGGATCAACTCCACCATTTCCTCCATCATCAGTTCCACAGTTAGGATCGTCGTTATTAACCACCATAATATCATCTAACTGAATAGTAGTTGTTACACCACCAGCGCTAGAGTATTTGAACATGATCGCACCGTTTCCAGTAATACCTGATAAATCATAATCACCTGAAGCAACGAATGTATCACCGTATCCGTTTGTATTACCTGTAGAGATTGTAAACTCAGATGTAATATCTGTTAACGAAGCAGGGTTTACGTCATCACCAATTTGGTATGAAGTTGTATAATAAACAGATAATGGGTTACCATTGTTGTGACCATCTTTAGATTTGAATGAGAAAGTATCTGCATCACTAAAGTTTACTGGAATAATGAAATAAGTTTCAATTTCAGCGTTTGCGTTAAATGCTGTCATTTGGATGTATTTATTTCCACCAAAGTCTTTAACAGTCCAATATCTATCTCCATTATAAGCATAGTTGATATAATCAGCAAAGTTTACAAGATCAGCATTAAAGCTTGTGAAATCTTCTGCATAACAAGCCTCGAATGATGCATTTCCACCACCAATAGCTCCAATACCACTAACGATATCCATTCTTGGTTGATCAAAGTTTACATCAGATGTATCTCTAATAAACATTTGGTATGTAGAAGGCGTTACGTTGTTACTGTTTGAGTAAGCAGATAAAACTGCCGTTAAAGAACCACTTCCATCAGGTAAAATATCAGCAGCAAAGTCAGCAAAAGATCCCGTTCTTAATACCATTGTATTACCTTCTGAATCTTCTACAACAACGTTGGTTGCACCACCGAATGCGTTATTTTCATCATAGTAAGTTTGACCATTTCCAGCTGATTGGAATTGAACGTTTTCTAATCTAATTAAAGTATTAACATTAGATTCGTTCAAAGCGTCAGGGATACGAGAAAAACTTTGAGGAGTAATTTCAACAACTGGCTCACAAGAAGCGGCAACGTGTGCTAAAGCATCAACCTCAGCCATTCTACCTACTCTCACAACACCGTCTGTATCAAATGTAGAACCTACTTTATAAGACCCTCTATCTTTTGCTACGTATAAACCATTTAGGTCAACTAATACTCTACTTCCCACTGGGAATCTAGTGTAGGTATTTGTAACATCCATTTCAATTGTCATACCCGCGCTTGGGTTGCTTGGAGAATCTTGAATAACTACTGATTTAAAGAAGTTACCAGTTTCGTCACTAGAAACAACATATCCTTCTAAAACAGAATCTGTTGTAATTTGGAATGGCGTACTAGTATCGTTTAATGCTTTAACAGCTGCAATATCTGTATTAGCTTCCCAACGATCATTACAATTCACTGGTGGAATATCAAAATCGTCGTTATCCACACAACTAGATACCGTTAAAAGGGCAGTAGTTGCTATAAATACGTTTTTAAAAAATTTATTCATCTTTATATTTTTTTACTTTAATTATTGAGTTTTTATTTAGAATCTTAAGAATACGTTCAAGAAATAACTTAAACCTTGGTCATACCAATATTTATTACCAAATGTTTTCATGTAGTTTTCGTCTTGCGCATTGTTGTAGTTAGCTACACGCAACTGCTCGAATCCTCCTGTTCTATAATCTTTATTATCTAATACGTTATTAACAGTTAAGCTAATTCCCATATAGTAATCTCCAAATCTGAAAGTTTTACCAGCATTTGCATTTAACATAAACTGATCGTCAAATTTCTCTTGCTGTAAAGTTCTTCTTAATCCTTCCTCAGTCACTTGTGGATATAAATCCCCGTACTGATCTCTAATAAATCTATCAGTTCTTCTAGATGGAGAAATGTCTACATAATTGTCAGCTAAGAAGTTTCCGGTTACACCAAACCACCAATACTTTGGATCGCGGTATTCAAATCCTAATGAATAACCTTTTTGAGGAGAAACAGCTAATTTGTAATCTTTCAAATAACTTGTTCCTAAGTATCTATATCCACCTTCTTCTGCATAGTCATCAGAGAAATAGTATAAATCTGGATTATTGGCATAAGTGTATTGTCCGATTGACGCTACTGCTTTAGCTCTAATTCTAGTTGTTAATTGTGCATCAACTGCGATTTCAGTTCCGAAGTATTGCTTATCAACTCCTGATAAAACCTCTGCAGTAAACAAGTTAGCATCTTCGAAATCTAAATACCCGAATGAAGTTTCTACCTCATCTGCAGTTTTAGTGAAGTATCCTGTTAATCTTGCTTTAACTTTAGATCCACGTAGGATATAGTTAATGTCAGCAGAAGAAACTTTAGTACTTTCTAAATCTGGAATAGAAGAGTTGTTTTCTCTACCTTGTGGGAATACATCATTCACAGTTGGTGCATTTGTATAATAAGCACCATTTGCAGTAATGAAGTTTCTACCATCAATTTTATAGATTAATTGAAGTTTTGCTCCATAATCTAAGAAATCATGCTTCTCACTTTCCCCATAAGAATTCGTGTATTGGTAGTTATCAAACAACCCATTTCTTTGGATTGAAGTATTAGATAACTTACCACCTAAAGTAACATCAAACTTCTCTACTTTGAAGTTAGCAGATGCCCAAGCATCCATTACATCATGTGTAGTTTCGTAGTTATATTGAATTCTGTCTCCTTCGTATGCTTTTCTGTTAGGATTAGATTCATCGTAGTTACCAGACTGTCCTGGATCTGCATAGTCATCAATATCCCAGTAGAATTGAGCCCCTAATAAATCATCTAATTCTCTATAGATTTCAGAATTTGTTGACTTATAATTAACTCCAGCAAATAAAGTTGTTTTATCATTTAACTGACTTCTTAATGTAGAACTAAAAGCTAAAATATCATCTTCGTTTACATCACTAACTAAAGCATAAACACCGTGACCATCAGCCTGATTTAAGTTGGCTGTATAAATATCTTGCCAGTTGATTTGTGTAAAAGAAGTATCATTGTTTTGCCATGCAGCTAAACTAGAATCATCAAAACTTGGCATTCTTCTATAATATATAGGAGAAGGATTATTACCCTTATACCAATCTAATCTTGAACCACCGTTCTTACCTGTTTGGTATGAAATAGTTGAGGTTAATTTAGAATTTTCACTAAAGTCCCAGTGGTGCGTTAACTGTCCCATTGGTTCGTGATTTTTCTTAATACGCTCACTTCTTTTCTCACCATTTTGATAACCCCAATAAGCATTGTATCCTGTTCCCATAAGATCATAAATCTCTTGTGTTGCAGGAGAATTAGTTGATCTTCTGTATGGAGCACCCATCACAGTTAAGTTTAAGGTATGCTGGTCATTAATTTTTTTCTCAGCTCCTAAATAGTAAGCCCAAGCGTCATAGAATGTACCATCGATTCTACCCTCGTTAGCCCATCTTCTAGAACCTGAAGCCATGAATCCCCATCCGTTTTTGTTTAAACCTGTATTATGAGTTGCCATAACACGTTGACGGTAAGATCTATTTGCTAAAGAGTAAGAAAGGCTGGTTCCTGTTCTCATCGTTGAAGGTCTTGTATCAATGTACATAACACCTCCTAAATCCCCGAATGTATAATCCGAAGGCTCTAAACCATAAGTTACCTCAGCAGGATAACGAGTTACATCGTTTAATCCACCCCAGTTACCAAAATCCACACGGTCATTATCAACTTTGTTCATTCGAACACCGTTGAACATAACATCACTGTACTTATTATCATATCCTCTAGTTCTAAACCAATAGGCACCTAATTCATAAGCTGCTGCTTGAGCGAATACATCTTTAGATGCTGACAATAGACCCACAGAAGATTGAGAACTTGACTCATCTGAAGATAATTCCTCATCTGACAATGAGATTACCCCAAGATTCATGGACTGTGGATTGTAGGAAAGTAAAATATCTCCTAATTCTAAAGGTTCCTCACCTACCGTGATCTTTTGAACAAAAGAATCATAGCCCATTTGATTCACCTCGATGGTGTAATCGCCTGGCGCTACATCTGATAATTGAAAAAATCCTAATCGGTCTGTTGTAACCGATACATTTGTCGGATTCAGCAAAACATTAATGTTGTACATTGGCTTCTCATCCATTGAGGATTTCACCGTACCAGTCACCTTCGTTTGGCTGAATATTTGCGTAGTCAAAAGTAAAACTACAAACGTTAACCATATTCTTATCATGAAAGAAAATTTTTATTATATTTTTGTACGAATAAAATTAGATCACAAAATTTAAATTATGAATATTTTAGTTTCGAGCTACAAATTTAAGAAAGACTTAGCATATTTAGTGTTAGTTTTCTTATTTATTTCAAATCTCACAATTGCACAAGAGAATCAATTCCAAGCTGCAACCGTTGGCTTCTACAATGTAGAAAATTTATTTGACATTTACCCATCCGCTGGGTTAATTGATGGTAACAAGGATTATCAGGATGAATTCTACCATATTAATATAAAGCGTGAAGACATCCCTAAATACGACACTGTTGACTGTAAATGTAGATTAACAGAAGAGAACCTTAAAGGAAAAAAGGTTGTTCGTGAGTTAATCCTAATCGATGAATTCACCCCAGATGGACCAAAAGCTTGGGACGAAACCAAGTACAACCAAAAGCTTAGAAACTTGAGTAAAGTTATTTCTGAAATGGGTGCAGATGTTACAGGAACCGCTCCTGTGGTAGTTGGTCTTGCCGAAGTGGAAAGCCGTGAAGTTATTGAGGATTTAATTGCTATGCCTTTGCTACAACCATTTAATTATGGTGTGGTTCATTACAACTCTTTAGATAAAAGAGGTATTGATGTTGGTTTAATTTATCAAAAAGATAGAGTAGTTGTAACTAAAACACAGAAATATGAACTAGAGATTTATAATACGAACGGCAGAAGAGATTACACGCGTGATATCCTTAGAGTTGATGCTTTATTAGATGGTGAGCCTATGCATTTTCTTGTAAATCACTGGCCATCTCGTAGAGGTGGAGAAGCTGCTAGTTCTCACAAAAGAGAAGCTGCTGCAGAATTAATGTTATCGATATTTAATGAAATTCGCGAGGAAGATAAAGATGCTAAAATCATCTCAGTTGGTGACTTCAACGACGATCCGAACTCTCCGAGCATTAAAAATGTTTTAAATTCTGTGGATAAGAAAAGAAAAGTGAAAGATGGTGATATATTTAATGCTACCGGAAGCATGTTCGAAAAAGGCTTTGGAACTTTAGCTTATAGAGATGGATGGAATTTATTTGATCAAATCTTGACTTCTAGCTCTTTGGTTGGAGATGATTATGATTCATACCAGTTGTATAGAACAGAGATTTTCTCACCTTTATATTTAGTGAGTAGAGAAGGTTCATTTAAAGGTTATCCTAACAGAATGTATGGCGGCGACACCTACAATGCTAATGGATACTCAGACCACTTCCCTGTTTATTCAATATTATTAAGAAAAGTTAAAAAGTAAGTTTTTATGAAAAAATTCCTTTGCCTGTTTTTAATAAGCTGTTCTATATTTTCAATGGCTCAAGTTTCTTCAAAGTCAGAAGATACCGCACCACATAGCGTAGCAAAAAAAGCTTTAAAGCCGGTGATGAAAATTGATTTTGAGAAGGAAGTATATTTCCCGAATCAAATTACAAAAATGGCTTTATTTCCGAATTGTACGGCTACAGAAACACTAAGAGAAGGCTTTGAATGTTTTAATTATGAAATGCAAAATCTAATTGCTGAAGCTAAAGAAGAATTAAACTTTAAGTCTACATCTGCCGAGGAAACAGATATCACTATGGAATATACCATTAAGAGAGATGGCACGATAGAGAATCTTATGGTAAGAAGTGGAGATGAGGCTTATCACAAAGAAGCTTTAAGAATTATGCAGAAAGTTGTTTCAGACATCAATGGAGCAGATGAAAAACTAACTCCTCCTATGATCAAAAATAGAGAAGTTAATATGTTTATGAGAACAGTTATTCGATTATAAATTGAATTAAAACTTGGATAAAATAGAAAAACACTACTTTCGAGTAGTGTTTTTTTATGCTTTTATCTTAAATTTATTTTATCGTTTTAAGAATGACTTTAAGATTTCTAAACTTTCCTTTGGCGCTTCTAAATGCCCCATGTGCCCAATCGGCAATACATTTAATTTAATGTTTTCTCGATTTGGAATAACTTTCTTGAACTCTTCTAAATCAATAGCCCCATCAAACTCACCTAAAATTATTTGAATTGGATAATCAGCTTTTTCTAACACCTCTGTGGTATCAGTACGTTCACGCATACCTTTTAAAGCAGAAGTAACACCATCCACAGGCATTTCATAAGCCCAAGATCTAGCAATTTCGATTTCGTCTCTTAAATTCGAAAGATTATTTTGATCAAATAAATTCTTAACCCCAATTCTCACAAAATTATCCTTATCCTCTCGTGCGGTCTCAGCTGCTTTTAATCGTTGTTCTTTTTTCTCTTCAGAATCCGGAAGTATGCTAGAGAAAAACAAACCTAATTTTTCAACTTTATCTGTATAGTCACGTGCTAGAGCTAAACTTATGTATCCACCCATAGAGTGTCCGATAAATGCAGCAGATGAAATCTCTAGATGATTTAAGACTTCCATTACACCAGCAGCTTGCATTTCCATGGTGTGCTTCTCATCTATAGAGGCCGTTTCACCATGACCATATAAATCTGGACTAATTACACGATACTCTTTTGAAAGTTCCTCCGCGAATTCATCCCACATTTTTGAGTTTTCAAGAAAACCATGTAAAAGGACTACCGGCTTACCTTTCCCTATATCTTTAAATTTCATCATGACAATACGTTTTTTAAATATTGAACTAATACTTAATGCAATAACTACACCATCTCTGGAAATTTTTCAGCCAGAAAACTTGCTATTGGTTTCGGAAATGGAGTGTGTTTAATTTCACTTGTTTTTATCCTAAGAAAATCTTGATTTGTTATAGTTTGAAACTCTTCAATCCCACCTTGAAATTCATAAAATTGAATATTCAAATGCTGATGCGTAAGTATATGTCTTAATTCCCCTACTTTACTGACTTTATTTTTAGGTATAAATGAAACATCATAATTCTTGGTCTTCGTTTCTATCATGGGCAAATCATATAGATTCTGCCAAACATCCTTATTTATTCTCTTCTGAACTAAAAACTCATTGGTTAAAGCATCGAAAACAAAGAAATAATGAAAATTACGTTTTCTAACTTTCACTTTCTTTGTCTTAACAGGGTACTTTTCTATGCTCCCAGTTTGATAGGCTACACAAGATTCAGCGATGGGACAGTCTTTACACTTAGGCGATTGAGGCAAACAAATAGTTGCACCCAGTTCCATAATAGCCTCATTAAAATCTCCTGTATTTTCATTAGGCATTATTTCCAACACATAATTAAAGAAGAATTTATGCGCATTTGAATCACTAATATCTTTATCTAACCCAAACAGTCTAGCGTATACTCTATATGCATTTCCATCAATAGCCGGCACTTTCTCGTCAAAACAAATAGATGCAATTGCCGCTGCAGTGTAAGGTCCAATGCCAGGCAATTTCTTTAAATCATTGAAGTTATTAGGAAACTCTCCATGGAATTCGTTTGATATGATTTTTGCTGTTTTATGTAAATTTCTTGCTCGAGTATAATAGCCCAAACCTTGCCAAAGGTTGAGTACCAACTGCTCATCAGCTTTTGCTAATTCATGAACATCAGAAAAGTGATTTACGAACTTCTCATAATAATTTAATCCCTGATTTACACGTGTTTGCTGAAGTATGATTTCTGAGAGCCATACATTAAAAACCTTCCTTTCTAAACGCCAAGGAAGAGGTCTTTTATGGGTATGATACCAATCTAATAGCAAGAGTATGAATGACATAATTTAAATAGTTATATGCTTTTAATTAATAAAAAGTCCCTATATTTGCAAACTCAAAATCAAACAAATTAAATAAATATAAATGACTAAAGCAGAAATTGTAAGCAACATTTCAAATGAATTGGGATTAGAGAAGAACGATACCCAAAGAGTTGTTGAAACTTTTATGGAAGAAGTTAAGAAAGCCTTGACAAGCGGAGAAAATGTTTACCTAAGAGGTTTTGGATCTTTTATTATAAAGACACGTGCAGAGAAAACAGGTAGAAACATATCAAAAAATAAGGCGATTATAATTCCTGCACATAACATTCCTGCATTTAAGCCTTCTAAGACTTTTGTTGAGGATGTAAAAAAGAATGTAAAAGTAGATTAATTTTAAAAACGAGAATTTATGCCAAGCGGAAAAAAGAGAAAAAGACATAAGGTTGCAACTCACAAAAGAAAGAAGAGAAGAAGACTAAATAGACACAAAAAGAAAAAATAATTTCTTTTCGTGGACTAAAAATTAATGCACCGCTCGCAAGAGCTGGTGCATTTTCGATTGAAATATTGTGACGCAAAATGAATAAGGAACTTGTAATAAGCACTAGTGATGATCTGGTGAAAATAGCATTGCTGGAAGATGGTAGATTGATGGAATACCAGCAAGAAGAGGCCAATCAAAAATTTACTGTCGGTAATATATACCTCGCTAAAGTTAAGAAACTAGCGCCGGGTATGAATGCTGCATTTGTTGGAATTGGGTCTAAAAAAGATGCTTTTTTACACTATCATGATTTGGGGCCACAAATCAAATCCTTATTAACTTACATTCAAATTGTTAGAACTGGAAAGTTCAAAACTCACCTGCTTAAATCATTCAGAAATGAAGAAGACATCAAAAAAGATGGTAAGCTAGAGGAAGTTTTACAACCAGGTCAAAACATACTTGTTCAAATTGTAAAAGAACCCATTTCTACGAAGGGACCAAGAGTTACTTCAGAGATTGCCATACCAGGTAGATATTTGGTATTGGTTCCATTTTCGGATAGAGTTTCTATCTCACAAAAAATTCAAAACAAAAAGGAACGCGATAGATTGACCATGCTTATCGAAAGTATTAAACCCAAAAATTGTGGGGTCATCATTCGTACGGTAGCGGAAAATAAAAAGGTTGCAGATTTACACCAAGATTTAATTGATTTATCAGAAAAATGGAAAGGTGTTTACGACAACTTAAGAGCCAAAAACCTACCGAAATGCGTTCACTCAGAGTCAGGTAGAGCTGAGACTATCTTGAGAGATAAATTCAACGCTGACTTTGTTAAGATTCAATCTGATGACAAAGAACTAGTTAAGGACATTAAAGAGTTATTATCTGTAATTGCTCCTGAAAAGGTGGATATTGTTGAATATTACAACAAACAAACACCGATTCTAGAATCTTATGGCATCGAAAAACAAATCAAACAATCTTTCGGGCAAAATGTTAATATACCAGACTCCAAAGGAGCTTATTTGGTGATTGAACATACCGAAGCATTACACGTGATTGACGTAAACTCTGGAAACATTAAAGGATCCAAAGATACTCAAGAACAAAACGCATTAGACATCAACATGAAAGCGGCTAAAGAAGTTGCTAGACAGTTGAGATTAAGAGATATGGGTGGTATTGTTGTGGTAGACTTTATCGATTTGAGAGAGTCTAAAAACAAAAAGAAATTCTACGAATATCTGAAAAGCGAAATGGCTAGAGATACAGCCAAGCACAAAGTTCTACCTCCTAGTAGATTTGGTTTAGTGCAAATTACACGTCAGCGTGTTCGTCCACAGATGGTGATTAAGACTCATGAACCCAACCCTAATCCAAATGGAGAAGTAGAAGCTCCAATTGTTATCTTGGATAGGATTGAAGCTAAAATCAAAGAAATTTCAGAAAAAGGTCAAGCCAAGAAATTAAGCATTCACATGCATCCTTTTGTGGCAGCTTATATCAAACAAGGCATTCCATCGCGTCGTAAAAAATGGGCTTGGAAATATAAGATTCAAATTAAGATCATGCCTCGTGATGCCTTTAAATATCTTGAATTGCATTTCATCAATGAAGACGATGAAATTGTTTACCAAGAATCTAATTAAAAAACCTACTTCTTATCTTTTTTTTAACCATGCCTACATCACTTTGGCCATGGTCAGAACAGATATTTTTAAATCTTTTTTATTCAAAATAGATTGACAACAACTGCTTAAGGTAGCTCCAGAAGTTAATACATCATCTAATAAGA
The DNA here is from genome assembly GCF_029664245.1 of Profundicola chukchiensis. GTDB lineage: Bacteria > Bacteroidota > Bacteroidia > Flavobacteriales > Weeksellaceae > Profundicola > Profundicola chukchiensis. Next base: position 153,472 of record NZ_JANAIE010000001.1, read on the forward strand.
GAATATTTTCATATTGCTGAATATCCTCAGAAACGTGAAAAGCATTCGCTAATGAATCATATCGCTCGGATCTATTCCTATGGGTTTGAGAATCTCTCCTTTTGGTTCGTTTTAGAAGATGTTTATCAAATTTAATATTCATTTTCTCTGATAGCTTTTCGCTAAACCTTTCTACTTGATTATAGCCTCTCTGGCGAAGTGTTCTAGGATGTGAAGGAATACATAGAATTAAATCATATTCGTGCTTAGAAACCACTGGGAAAGCTAATTCAGCCATAAAATCACCAATATGTGGTTGATTAAAATACTTATTTGCCATGACGAGTTTTTGAACGGCGTTGCCATGCTGATACATTAAAATGGAAGTTCCTTTTTCTACCGCTACAGATTTCCGAATTAGCTCATAGCTTATATTTTTGTCATCCATTTCCCAATGTGTAAACGGAAGATTGGCGTAGCAGACCAAACACAAAGGCATCTCTTTTTGGTGAATTATTTTGCTACAATTCACACAACGATGAGGGAAAATATAGTCGAAAACACCACGCATTGCACTAAATTACTGTAATTTTGTAAATTAATCTAACAAAAATCGACTAACTCAGGACCAAATTTTGGTTCCTTTTCGATTTATTTTAAAGCATTTTGAAATGAATAACATTCGTGTTACCAAGATATTTAACTTTGAAACTGCACACGCTTTATTTGGGTATGAAGGGAAGTGTAAAAACATCCATGGACACTCTTATAAGCTGTGTGTTACCATATTAGGACAGCCTATTGACGAGAAAAACCATCCAGAATTAGGAATGGTATTAGATTTTGGTGATTTAAAAAAGATTGTAAATCGTACGATAGTAGATCGTTTGGACCATGCCATTTTATTGAATGAAAATACAGAGCATAAAGTGCTTGGATTACATTTATCTAAACAAGGTCATAAGGTGATTTTCACGGATTATCAGCCGACTTGTGAGAATATGTTGATTGATTTTGCTCAAAAGTTACAGAAAGAACTGCCTGAAAATATATCTTTGGTGAAGTTAAAATTATACGAAACAGAGAATTCTTACGGTGAATGGATCGCTTCAGACAACATACAATAAAACTAGAGGAAAATAAGAAAATATATTTCTGCTCAGATCAACATTTGGGTGCTCCAAACGATGCCGAAAGCGCTGTTCGTGAGCGAAAATTTGTTGCTTGGTTAAATGAAATTCAAGCCGATTGTCAAGTTTTATTCTTACTTGGTGATTTATTCGACTTTTGGTTTGAGTACAAAGAAGTGGTTCCAAAAGGATTTGTTAGAACCTTAGGTAAATTAGCTGAATTTCAAGACAATGGAATTCAGATCTATTTCTTTATTGGTAATCATGACCTGTGGATGCGAGATTATTTAGAAAAGGAAGTTGGTGCTATTATGTTCCACCGTCCACAGCAGTTTAGCATTAATGACAAAGAATTCTTTATTGGGCACGGAGATGGATTAGGACCTGGAGATAAGGGATACAAACGAATGAAAAAAGTATTTACCAATCCTCTTGCAAAAAAATTGTACTATCTACTCCACCCCGATTTTGCTATTTGGTTAGGGAAAACTGTCTCTAGAAAAAACAAATATATTTCTGGAGATCAAGATGATACCTATTTGGGTGATGATAAGGAATGGTTGGTTCAGTATGCTTTAAGAAAGCTAGAATCGAATCACTACGATTATTTTGTTTTTGGACACCGCCATCTCCCGATTGAGGTTCAACTCAATAAAAACAGTCAATACATTAATTTAGGCGATTGGGTAAATTACTTTACCTATGCCGTGTTTGATGGTAAGGAGCTTAAGCTTTTAGAACGTGACCGTATCAAATAAATCTGGCACCTTGATATAAGGGTGGAAACGATACAATACTAGACAAATCACAAACAACCATAAGATAACTTCTGACTTCCAGAAGGTTTTGCTGTATGTTAAAAGGTTGGAGGTGTACAATACTACCGGTAAAACCAATAAAAGCAAACCATTGTCATTATTGCCTCCATACAAGACATTAAAAATTACTGCGAATATAAACCATAACATAGCATCAAAGAATACTGCTTTTTTATTAGCAGACTGTCTGTTGATATTGGTGTAGTAATCTACCAAACCAAAAATTGCGACTAATACCAAAGGAGCTAGAAATAAAAGATCTAAATCTAAATGCATAGGCATTAGATATAGCTGCTCTACAAATCCATCCCAATAATGCCATGAATCAAATATCGCTAGAATTTGCAAGCATAGAATAAATAAGGCAAGAGTTCCCAATAAAGAAAAAATAAGATTTACAATCTGTGTTTTACCTAAAACAATAAAGTGGAAAAGTAAAAACAAGCCAAAAACCCAAAAAGGTGGATAGAATATAATGGCTACACCTATATAGAATCCTAAATCAAAGGAATTAAAAATCTGGTGTTCCTTTTGATTTATATAGAGTATTTGAGATAAAATTAGATATAGAAAGAATAGCCCTGCAAAGAAATTGAGATTCTCTAAGCAACACCCAAGGAGTAGAAAACTCAGAGAGAATAGAAAAGCAAAATAGAAGTTGTTTTTAAAATAAGGGAAATTGTTTACCACAAATATGCTTGAACCAACTGTAGTTGCCATTAGAGCAAACGATATAAGTTGTTGATTTAAGTCGATATTATTTACATTAAGCAAGAAAAAACCTATCGCCCACAGGATAAAAATCATGATAGGTATAAAATTTTGGTTCCCCCTTAGGCTTTTTGTCAACATTTTTTATAAATTTGATGCAAATTAAAGCAATAATGAGACACTTTGCATTTTTCAAGGAAATTATTTTCGGTTTAGGTGATTTTTTCACGTGGAGTTTTCAAGTTTTACCTCCAATTGGAATTTTAATGAACTGGATATTGGTGTTTATTCTCGTAGGATTATTAACTTATTGGTGTATCCAAATCGTGAAATACGGTACAACTTCAGACAAAAGAGCTGTTGACTTCCGCGAGCCACACAATTTCATAGATTAAGAAATATTTTCATTTTTAATAAATAAGTGATTTTTATCTTTTTAGGTAGAAATCACTTTTTTATGCGATAAAGTCAAGCTTTTAGAATAAAGCTCAATTAATACAGATCTCTAAGGCTTTTAGATGGCGTTTTTATCTCCTTTAATCATATTCGCTACGGTTCTGTAGATAATCATTAGATCTAGCCCAAAAGACCAATTACGGATATAATACAAGTCTGATTGGATTCTGTTCTTCATATCTTCATCACGTTTAATTTCGCCTCTAAAACCATTAACTTGTGCTAAACCTGTAATTCCTGGTTTCACATAATGTCTAAAATTATACTTAGAAATAATCTGATTATAATGATTATTTTGATTTACCATATGCGGACGCGGACCTACCACCGACATATCTCCTTTTAATACATTTATAAACTGTGGAAGTTCATCTAAGCTCGATTTCCTAAGAATTTTACCAAACTTGGTAATTCTTGGATCATTTCTGACCGTAATCTTATCGTTTGAGTCTTTATTAACGACCATGGTTCGAAATTTCAAACAATTGAATTCTATATTATCCATTCCGTGTCTTCTTTGCTTAAAGAAAATAGGAAATCCGCTATCCAATAAATTAATAAGTGCAATCAATGGAAATAACCAAATCCCAATAAATACGAAGAATGCTAAGGCAAAAAACACGTCAAAAAGTCTCTTTAATGTTAGGTTAAATGCATTATCTAAAGGGAAATGATACAGATTTAAATAAGGGAAGTTACCTGCTAGATAATAGGTGCTTGGGATTAATTTAGACGCAAAAATCTCTGAAATTGCAAAAAACTTAATATTCTTTTCTTCAACTATATTTCTCAATACTTGTTCGCGCTGTTCATTTTGTGCAAACTCATCCCAGTTGATAAAAACAGCATCAATTTTAGACTCTTCTAAAAACTCGGCAAAACCATCTCTAGAAAACTCGCCTGGAACTAGCTTTTTAATAAACTTAAAGCCCATCCATTCATTTTCCTGGATACTTTCTATAAATTGTTGCGTGAATTTATTCTCACCAATTACTAGCGTATTTACACATGGAATATCAATTTTATACCAACGCAAAACCCTAATATAGTAAGCGTTTGCACCTAAAATTAAAGTAAAATAGAACAAAAAGAATAAGGTAATTTGCTCTTTACTGTAATTGATAGAATTAATTGCAAACCAATACATTAAAACTAATAAAATATACAGAAAAATGAATTCAACGTTTTTCCAGATCAGTTGTGGAATTTGTGTGGTTACATTGATTAAATTCTGTCGACTCAAGAAGTAAGTAAAGACCGTAGAAAGTCCACTAATTAACAATAGAGATGGATATGATTTTCCATCCATCCAAAAATGACCAAAAATGATCAAATTGGACAAACTAAAGGCTAAAAAATTGACTGTTAAATAAATAAGTAAATGAATCCAAATTCTATTACCCTCCGTCTTGTACTTCATTCGATGCTTGCGATTAATACTTTGTCTCCAATCTTTTTATCAAGTAAATAATAAAGATATATTCTAACTAAATTCTATCCCAAATATCATTAAAATAAAACTTAAAACCATAGCTTTTTAGTGTTTCCAAAGAAAATATAAACTTTTCGTTAATTCAGCTTTAATTTAAGCTCATCTATTTAGCATAGACTGTGGGTAGTTGAAGAATTTATAAATAAATATAATCATAATTTTCGCCTATCATTATCGATAATAAATAACGCAACTAATGGCGGTTTTTCAACTAAATTAAAGAAACCATTTTGGCTAATATTCTTTTGGATTTAATGCTTTGCATTCAGTTTATCTTGAACAAAATCAGATATTTCCGAAACAAATCGCCCCTCTGAAAATTGAAGAGCATGGGCCCTCATTTTATGAATATCAAAATTTTTGGTTTCAAACTTTTGGATAGCTTGGTTGAGTGAGGCTGACGATTGTTCATTAAAAAAAATGCCCGTTTCGTCTTCCACAACTGTTTCTAACACGCCGCCCATGCGATAAGCAATGACCGGAGTTCCACAGGCTTGAGCTTCTAAAGTGGCAATTCCGAAACCTTCTATACCCACTTGGATAAATGCTTTTGCTTTTTTTAAATATACATTAACCTCATCCGAATTTAAGAAACCAGGCATTGAAATATTATCGGGAAGATTCTGTTTAAATTGCTGATATAAATCGCCATCTCCAATAAGAATAAGCTTTTTCTTGTTTTCTCTAAAAGCCTCAATCAAGACATCAAAGCGCTTGATATGAGCCATTCGCCCTACTGCAACATAATAATCCTCTTTGTCAGCATCTAATTCAAATTTAGACAAGCTAACTGGCGGATAAATAACAGCGGCGTCGCGCCCATAGGTCTCCTTTACCCACTCTTGGACAAACTTAGAATTACAAACGATATAATCAGGGCGTTGTGCCTGCATCACATCAATCTTTCGTAGGATTGCAATGATTGGATAAATGAGATAATAACCTTTCCCAAAAAAAAGTTTGGCTTGGTCCCAGATATAGTTTGCATTACGCGCTTGGAAATAACTAATATGAATTTGACTATCGCGAGACTTTCTGATGCCTTTTGCAATAGCGTGCGAGGAAGATATAATTAAGTCTGCATCTTTTTCTATTTTGAACCTAGAGATAAAAAAGGGAAAAACGAAAAAAAATAATCTAAAATACTTACCTAAATATTTGAGTGGAGTCGTTTTTATTTCATGAGCTTGGTTGAGATAAATCTTTTGCAGATCATCTGGTTCCATAACGCAGGTTAGGGTATATGTTTCTGTAAATCTAAAAGTTTTCTGTAATAAAGAAATCACGCGCTCTGCTCCTCCATACTTATCTAACCAATCAGCGACCAACACTTTTTTCATGTACTAACTCTTTTTTACAAAAATAAATTATTGACTTAGGTTGTTTCTCCCCGGTTCTGTTTTGGCGGACAGAAAGCTCAAAAATACGACAATAAGCCCTATCAACATAGTCCCTAGTTGTCTATAAATAAGATTCTCAGTGGTTAAAAATAAAATCAAAAACACCAAGATAGCCGTTGCAAAGTAACTATTTCTATTTTCTATAAAGGCAAAAACCAAAAATCCAACGAATAAAATAAGCGCTATAATGCCTAAACTCAAGTAGATATCAAGGTACTGATTATGTGTGTTAAATCTACTATTCACAAACCATTGTTTCTGATCTTCTGTGTAGAAAGTTGTTCTTTGCTGATAACAATTTGTCAATTCTCTCTCAGTTTGTTTAAAGCCTTTTCCGAGAAAAAATGATGGTACTGAATGCTCTAAGTTTGCAGCACATTGCCAAATATGAAAACGAGGTTCTAAAATTAGTTTTTCTTTCAGAACGTAAGTTTTAGACGCCGGGGATGTTAATAGAAATCTTTGCTTAAGGTTATCATTCAACTTAAAAAGTCCAGCGACAAGAAAAAGGATTGAAACAAGAATTAATACTGCTATTTTAAGATGTCGGAAAAGATAAAAAATACTTGCAAAAGCCATTAGCAAAACGCTTATAATAGCCATACGGGCAGAGATGCTTATCACCATTACTATAAAACATAAACTCAAAAGATACCACACAAATTTCTGGCTAGTACGTGCTAAGTAAAAGGAAATGGCGGCTGCCAAAATATACATAAATCCAATATATGGTCGTTCACCCAAAAGCAATTCATTGATCATTGAACCGGTTGCAAACTTAAACTCCTGAAACTCTATAACATGGCGCACAATCTTGAAGACAGAGAACAATAATAAAGCAAATGTACTTAAGACAAATATTTTGAGAACGAGCATATACCGTTTGATAGGAATAGCCAAAATAGGAAGTGCTAAAATGCTCAATAGTTTGGGGATATATCCCGAATCTTCCCATCGGCCTTTGATTACAATCAGAAAAATTGCGAGCAAAACAAAACTAAATAAGGCATAAAAAGATTTAGTTTGTAAGCGTTTTATATCCTTTTTTTTAACGATAAATAAAAAAGCTACGCCTAAGACAATCAATAATAAGTTAGGTAAAACCTTAATAACATTTCCAAAAGGTAAGCTACCGCAAAAAATGGCAAATACATAGGGATATAACTTTGAGACTTGCCTCATCTCTTTAGTATTTTTTTTAAGGTGAGAATAAAATCTTGAGGAATTAGTTTTAACAAAGAATTTCTGAATAATCCATAGATGGGATAAAATCCAAAGTAGAAATGATCTTTGATAATAGAAATTCGGGCATTCACTTGCTCTTTTCGTCCTTTGGCAGAAAGTGAATTCGGGTTGATTTCATAATCAAGTAGTACTTCCGGTAGATTTTCAGCTTTAAAATGTTGAATGGCATTAAAGTAGAAAGCATAATCCTCACCATTTCTATGATATTTTTCTGGGAAAAGACCAATTTCCCTTAAGATATCTACCTCATAAATCGTTGCTGAATTAATAAAAGTGCTATTTAAATAAATCTTTTTACGAATTTTCTCATAGGACACAGGATGCCTTAAAACAAACAATAAATTACCCTGTAAATCCACCATATTCCCCCAAGTTCCTAGGATTTTTACATCGGGATTTTGCTGCAAATAGCTCAGTTGTTTTTTATATCTGTTTTTATGGTTTTTATCACCACAATCAAGCCTACCAGTATATTGATAGCCCATAGAAATGATTTTTTGCAAACCTATATTGGTAGCTTTTCCTACGCCCATATTCTTGGGCAGCAATTCCAGGAAAATTTTACCGTTTTTATATATAGATTGTAAATGCTCCAAATTGGGTTTTTGTACGCTTCCGTCGTCAATGATTAAAACATCAACATCAAAATCTTCTTGAATAGAAAGCAGCGAGACCTCTAAATCTTTTAGATTATTATAGTGACAAATAAGAACTATAATTTTTTTCATAACTGCACCTGGGTAAAGTTAAGTTTAGCTCGCTCTATAGTTTCGTTGACATGAGAAGGGAAGGTATAATCTCCTGAAACAAAACGAGCTATATCTTGCGCTACTTCTTCGGGATTTTTCTCTCCATCATAAATTCTCGCGTTTTTATCATAGCCAATGTCATCTAGAAAGTTACTGCACTTTCTATGGTATTCTATCAGCATAAAAGGAACCCCTGCATAACAGGCAAATATGCTTGCATGCAACCTGGTTGAGAACATGAAATCACATGCTTGTATTTCTCTCCAAGTAGATAAGGTTGTTTTTGAGTAAGGAACAATCTCATATTGCTCTTTGGGCAATAAACTGGCTACAGAATGTGTAAGACGCTCATCTCCGATGTGCTTATTCCCATTAAAAATAAAAAATTTAAAGCTGTATTCTTTATTTTTAGCGAGCCTAGTCAATACATTTTCTACAAATTGATTTCGTCTTTCTTCATTCTTAATATCACCATTAATATATCTTTCATAATTACATATGCTAATGCCAATTGTTTTTTGTTTACTTTCCTTTTTGGTCCGGATTGAATTCTCGTAACAAAACGGAAGCAATGCAGCTAAATCAAATGCCTTGATAGGCTCATAATCCAAGTCTAAGGACTTTGCATATTCATATGAATATGTATCTCTAAGTGCTAGGAATTTTAAGCTTCTTAAATAATTTTGAACTGCTTTTTCGTTTTTTATATTCGCAAAAGGTCCAATAGAAACACCGATGGCAGCATGTTTAAGCTTAGGGTTGAGCCATCTTGCTTTTTGTGCAAAGGCAATGTTGCTCAAGGGTCTTATTTCACTAAAAACAGAACCACCAGCATTAATAAAGTAATCACTTTTAAGCGATGCGTTAAAAACAGATATTTTCTGCGAAATTTTATGAGTATTAGGTGAATAAATCTCTTTTATCGGAATTTGCGTGTTGGGCAAATCATCTCCAGAAAAATATGTAATTTCTTTGTTGTCCCAATATGTTTTACTTCCCCACGAAGCTATTTCTACAAATGCATCGTCACCCGTATTTTTGAATCCATAAAATCCATTAAATATAATTTGGCTCATGCAGTGACGTGTTTTTTATAAAAATATATGATACTTATATTTGATAAGAAATATGCCAAAAATAAAGTTAATGACATACCAATATCTTTCCAAAGATACATAAATAAAATACCTAAAGAAGCTAAACCAAAGAGAGCAAGTGCGTGTGCTATAAACAATGGATAACTCACTTCTTTGGCCTTGAGCGCCATAGATAAAGGTCGAGAAAAGACCACCACAAGTTGAGATAACCATAAAATGCCTATAATGTAGATGCCATCACCAAATTTATCGAAGTAATAATAGTCATATACAAAATAAAACACCGGGAATGATATTAAAAAGATGATCGCCAACACCAAAGTGTATTTCTGGTAAAATTCTTTTACAACTTTTGATAGTACCTCAACATTTCTAGAAAATAAAGGTATGAAATAACTCTCCATCGACACGAGCAAAATCGTAAATAATCCTAGTAGGTTTTGAATAGATCTGACTTTTGCAATTCCCAAATCACCTACTCCCAAAAGGTCAGCCACAATAAAAATCCCCTGACTATAGCCCCAAAATAAAATACCGGCTGCTACAATCCATTTAGAAAACGTATAATGTTCTGTTATATATTTCCATGATTTTTTAAGATTATCACTTGTAGGAATAAATGATTTCCAGTTCAAAAACTTTTTGATGCAAATAATTATCAATAGAAATAAAGCTGATAATAAAAATCCCAAAGTATAAACCCCAAATACAATATCCAGGCTTAAGGAATCTTTGAAATACCAAATCATTCCAAAAAATAAGCTGACCAATCCAAAAGAAGAAATTACTGTATAGATATAGCTCACGCGGATTTGTGCAAAAATGAACTTCTTAAATAAATCATAGATAATCATACTAAAATTGATTCCTAGGAAAAGCAGAAAGGGCAAACCATCCACCTGAGAACTCACAAAGGGAAAGCTAATAAGCGTTAGTATAAGAGATAGTATAATATTTGAAACCAATAGAGAAGCCAGATAAGAAGACCCTTCTTTTTCTTCTTTTTTCGGAAAAAAAACCAAAACGGGAGCCGTTAGGAAATAAGTAACTAAAATAAATATCAGATTTGAATATCCATACGCCAAGACAAAGTTCGCAAATACAGGTATGTCTGCAAATTTTGATAATAAAAAAACAGAACCGAAATTTAATAAGGAAACAAATGCCTGATCAGCTAGAACATAATATTTGTTTTGAAATAATGTTTTTAAAAATACCATACGGATCATGAAATATTTTTATTGGAACAAAAACATTAAACGCGTTTTAATTTAAAGTTTGCGATTATACCATTGTCTTTCTCCAAAAAGCTTTTGCTCATCCTTTTTCAGCTTTTCCAATAAGTCAATTTTATTGCTATACTGGCGAAACCAAAACGAATAAATTTGACTAAAAAATCACCTAAATATAGGATGTTACAATAATACAATTATTTTTAATTTCTTAATCAGAATACAAAGTTTCTTTTCGCTTCAACCTCGCACGTTTTAGGTTATTTCAACAGAAACAGTCCTAACCATATTGGGTTAAAAACAAGAGAAAAAAATCATTTATATTCGGTTTTTAGCGAAAGATGAGCTGCTCGAAAGTAGGTTTCTCATCCTACGCCGATTTACCTTGAAAATGAGGTAGTATAAAATTCTGCGAGAAAGACTATTTTTGTTTATCAACAAATAAAAAGCAATAACGCAAGGCTTTTGCTAAGTGAAATAAACCAAATATGAGAGTTTTTTGCTTAAAACTAAAAAATACACAATTCCTTTCAATCCTTCTTATTTTTCTAAGTATGATGAGCTGTTCCACTTCTCATTTGAGCAGTACATCTCCCAAAGAAATCACAAGCAAATCCCGTTTAGTGCCAAATAACAAAATATTTATTTGGGGCGTCAACGGTCATCCTGTGACAAATTTAGACTATGTGAACACTAGCCTTGATCAAGATTTACGCATATTGAAAGAGCATCAATTCGACGCTTATAGATTTGATATAAGAACAGATTTGGAAGGAAATGTCAGGTTACATCCAGATAGATTTCTGGTTTTATTGCAAAAAGCACAGAAAGAAGGGATTTCGATTAATCCTGTGTTGCTTATCAATGAATTCTTAGATGATTTTAAGCTTAATCTAGACGAAGCCTATAACAGAGGATATAGACAAATGAAAGGTTTTGCCCGTCAATACTCCGAATTTATTGAATATTATACTTTAGGCAATGAGCAAGAACTTCGCTTTATCACGTCGGGATCGGATGGGAAATATATGCACGATTATGATATCAAAAAATTTAAGGTTGTTGCGGCGTATCTCAAAGGTATGCATCAAGGGCTGAAAGAAGTAGATCCCAACGCCAAGGCGATCATAAATAGTGCAGGATGGCTACATTTTGGTTACTATGAGTTACTCCAAAAAGAGGAAGTTCCCTATGATATTTTAGGCTATCATTGGTATTCAAAAGATTATACATTTATTTCTGATTTTGGTGAAGGAAGGATTATTGACATTCTCTACGAGCGTTTTCAAAAACCTATTTGGTTAACCGAAATAAACGCAAAACGAGGTAGTTATGATTCGGAGATAAGTCAATCGGAATTAATGCAAACATATATTAAGAGCTTGTATCAACAGGAACATGTTAAAGCTTTTTTTGTGTATGAACTGTATGATCAGCCCTATTTAATCCACCAAGATTGGGCCGGTCCGGAGGAGGCAAATTTCGGTATTGTAAAATGGAAAAATGCGCCCAATCAATATGAATATAAACCCATCTCTAAGGTTTTACGCTTTGGTATTGAAGAAGCAAATCATGGTTATGAAGATTATATTTATGCGCTTTTTTCTGACTTAAAAAATGAGCTTCCTTCTAAAGAAAACCTAGCCTATTGGATACAGCGTTTAAAAGATTTAAAAAATAGCCCACAATTCGTGCATGAGTTTTATGAAAAGAATGAAATTAAAAAAATAGCTCATAAGACACCCGAAGCAATGATTAGTCAAACCTACCAAGATTTGCTACACCGTTTACCCTTGAAATCCGAAATCAAATTTTGGTTAAAAAAACTTGAGAAAAATCCGAATTTAGATATTAGAAAATCAATTATCGTTTCTCAAGATTATTGGGATGAATCTATTTGGGTAGGATACGAACGAAGAACTGGATTCGACCGACCATAGTCCGTATTTACTCACCCGGAAGTAGCCAAGTCATTTTTTGCGAGAATTGCCATACGATTCTGCCATAATTTAATTAAAATAGCCATACTCATCCACACGCCATATTGTCTAAAAAAGTCGGTCTGAAACCAGTTTACAAAGAGACCAACAAAGGAGACTAATAATATCAGTGCTATGTTTGCCACCACGGGATCAGAACTCTTAATCCAAAGGATACGACTTCTGTTTAAACAAATGAACAATAGACTAGCAAATATGCCAAATCCAATAATTCCAGTTTCTGCAAGAAGTCGGGTGTAGATATTATAAGCAGAGGGAAAAGATTTTAGTTTTTGGTTTCTATATCTATATTTAAATTCCCAATTACCATAAGTTGCCCAAAAAGGGTATTCATATATTTTGTGATAAGTTTCTTGCCCTAAACCAACACCTACAATTGGATTTTTTTTAAACACTTGTAAAGAGGCATACTGCATCCCAAAACGTGTTCGATTTGACAGATCATGCGCCGTTTTCTTGGTTGGATCTAGTGATTCTATTTTCTCTTGGATCGTGGAAATAATAGGTTGAGAATAAAACGTAAAAAGAATGCCAATTAAAATGCTTGTCGCCAAAAAAAGCTTTGTTATATCCTCTCTGTATTCCTTTTTAAAATATAATGCTACAAAGAAAACAATCAACTGTAACGAGACATTAATCAAAGCTGTCCTTGAGCCCGATAGAAACATCAACAACAAAACCATGAGCATTGGAATATATCGCCATTTGCTCTTTTCGGTTGCCACATAACTAAACATCCAAGCAGAAATCGTTATCAAATAATTACCCAAAGAAGGCACCTCATAGGTAACTGAACTTATGCGCCCTATGTCATTTAAACTTACATTAACAAACGGAAATATCTCAAATAAATTCAAAATGGGTAGCAGTTGACTCAGCCCAAAAATAACAATGGCGGACTCTATGATACCATACACAAAAACAAAAATGAAACTGAACAAAAATGTTTTTCTAATAAGGCGTAATATCTGCTCAAAACTTAAACCCCGTACGACATTCCAATACAAAGTAAAAAATACAAAAACAGAAATAATTAATGATAAAAACTGTCTAGCAAACCGACTCAGCCCAGACGTTTGTTTATAAAAACTATCTATAACGGTGGGCAAATTAAACAATGTGGCGATGATAGTCCACAAGACAAAAATGAAAATTAATTGAAAGATAATACTCTTGTACGGAATGTTTATCCGTCCTTTAAACAGTGTTTCTAACCCTAAAGCAGTAAAACCGAGTAAAAAGAAATAGGTTGCAGCTTCATTTTTATATTCACCTAAAAATGAGAGACCATCAAAATCGTTAAACGGAATAAAAAATAATCCTACAATGAATAAAACTGTATAAACATCTCGTAAAGTCCTCATTGCAAGTAAGCTAATCTGGAATGATTTTTAAATTCAAAAACACTATATTTCCAACGCAGTATCAAGATATTCTAGCGCTAATCTTCTTATATTTCCCAAGGAAAAACACCAGTAGTAAATAGATCAAAATCAGTACTAAAGGTATAATTATCATATACGACAGCGTATTATCTTTTATGTTCTGAACCCTAGCTATATCATAAAAAACCTTGGACTTTTCGACTTGCGAGATTTGGAGCTGTTCTATATTAGATAACAAATAATTCTTACTTTCTATCAGCCCATTTAGCTCAGGATACATTTCTATATTAAAATCGCTTTTCGCCACAGTATCAGCAGCACCCATCTTTTGAAACATATTATTTATGTTCTGAATAGAGGCTCGCTTTTCCTCTATCTCATTTATAATATGTGCTTGTTCGATTTCTTGTCTTTTCAGGAAATAAGGTTGTTGGTTTAATTTATTCAAATAATTACTTACAATTTCACCATCCGTGTCTCGTCGATCTGTCTTAATCGTTAACTTATGAAGTTTATAAATTATTTCTGTTTGATTACCAGGTTCATGCGTAGAAATATTGATATTATTCTCACTTAAGAACTCTCCTTTTTCCAAATTATTTGACCCAGAAGATAACAGACCAAAAACATCTATAATCGGTTCAACCTCTATTCCTACAATAATAGAATCTAACTTATCCTGCTGACTCGAAACTTTCTCATACAAATAAGATGAACTATCAAAGTTGGGTGACAAAATTATTTCATGCCTATATTCATCCTTTTTATTGGAATCTAAAAGATAACCTAGTACAATTCCGACTACAATTAAACCTATGAAAATAAAAATATTTCTAAGTATAAACTGAATAAACCGAACCGCTAATTCACCTAAGTAATCAAAAAAATCACCAATTTTTTTCATCACATAGAATAAATCTACTTCTGGCTCTGTATTTTCTAAGTTTGGAGACATATATTAATTATTTAAACAAATAAAGGTCACAAATATAGCGTAAAAATGTATACTGAAGTATTTTCGTTTGGCTATATGCCGCTAAGGGCCCAAAATATTACTATTTGGACTTATTGCTAGCGCTGGGTAATCTTTCAGATTTAAATAATTAATTTTAGATATGTTGTGAAATCGTTCTAAAGCTTACTAAGAAGCAACTTCAAACTATCTTTCCAGTGAGGGCTCTCAACATCATATACCTCTTGAATTTTAGCTGTGTCTAAAACTGAATAAGCAGGTCGTTTCGCCGGTGTGGGAAACTCAGAAGTTGGTATAGGATTAATCTTTATTTCTGCATTTGTAAGCTCTTTGATAGCCTCTGCAAAGCCATACCAGGTGGTGTCTCCTGCATTGGTAAAGTGATAGATACCTGGCGTCTTCTTCTTAGCTTGAACAACTTTTAGAATAGCTCTAGCGATATCATTTGCATTCGTTGGTGTTCCTTTTTGATCATTTACCACCGAAATTTCGTCTTTATCAGCGAACAAACGCAACATGGTTTTCATAAAATTCTTCCCATGTTGAGAGTAAACCCAGGCCGTACGAATAATAATCGTCTCTGGATTATTTTCCAATGCCAACTGCTCACCTACTAATTTAGATTTACCGTAAACGCTTATTGGATTGGTTTCATGATCAGCAGCAAATGGTTTATCAGCATTTCCATCGAATACATAATCCGTTGAAACATGAATTAACTCAATATTTTTTTCAGCGCAAATTTTCGCCATTTCTCCAACAGCTTCTGCATTCACAGCATAAGCCTTATCAACTTCTTCCTCGGCTAAATCAACAGCTGTATAGGCTGCACAATTTATCAAAACATCAAATTCATTTTGAGTCAAATAATCGCGCATCATTTGAATATTAGCCAGATCAAACTCTTGTCGAGTAACAAAGGTATAATGATATTCGCTGTTGTTTATTTGGCTAACGGCATCCTTGATACATTGTCCTAACTGCCCATTTGCTCCTGTAACTAATACTTTTTTCATAGCTCAACCGCCTTAAAATCAGAGAAAAGTTTTTGATTTAAATCCTTTTCTGATAAAATAGCTTTATCCTTTGGAATTCCCCAATCAATATTTAAATCTTCGTCAAATAAATAAATACCATCTTCTGCATCTTTATCGTAAAAGGCGTCACATTTATATGCGACAACCGCTGTTTCCGATAAAACTGAATAACCATGTGCAAATCCATGAGGGATATAAAGCTGTAGATTGTTTTCAGCGCTTAACTCAACCGCAACATGTTGACCATAGGTCGGTGAGTCTTTTCTAACATCTACCGCTACATCGAGAATTTCACCCTCTAAAACACGCAAAAACTTAGTTTGTAAAGATGGTTTTCTTTGTAAATGTAAACCTCTAATAACCCCATATTGAGATTTGGCTTGGTTATCTTGCATAAAAAGCAAATCTATTCCAGTGGCTTCTTTAAATCTTTGGAAGTTATAACTTTCAAAAAAGTATCCTCTTTCGTCTTTAAAGATTTGAGGTTTTACAATAAAACAACCTTCAAGTTTTGTTTGTGTTATTTTCATATCTATAAGGATTGTGACAAATATACAATCTTTAGAATTATTATATATTTTAGAAACATAAACTTAATAAAATTACACTTAAGTTATCGCCTTATTAACAAAAAAAGCCGACTCCATAGAGTCGGCTTTATAGTACTTATTTAGGTTCAATAATTATTGAGCTCCTAATTGTTTTTTAACGTCGTTTGTGATATCTACACCACCTTTAGAATACAATACAGTTCCGCTTGGTCCTGCAGTTGCCATATCGATGATATACGCTAACTGTTTTTCATCACCTACCTGCTGGATAGCTCCCAGTACTTTTTCACGGATAGGTTGTATTAAATCTCTTTCCAATTTATTTAAAGTATCAGCCGCAGTTTTTCGGTACTCTATTAATTCTTGTTGTTTCTTTTGAAGATCTTCTTGAACAGGTGCCAATTTTTGAATTAAAGCACGTTGTTCTGCTTCTGATTTATCTTGTATAGCCTCCATTTGTTTTTGACCGTCAGTCCAAATGGTTTGCATTTCTGCTTCTCTTCTTTCAACCTCTGCTTGGTGACGCTCTGCCTCTGTTTCTAATTTAGTCTGCGCAGCTATATAATCAGGAAGTGCCTCTAAAATTGTATTAGAATTTACGTGAGCAACTGATTGAGCGTTCACACTACCAATTCCTAATAATAGGAATGAAAAAAAGGCGATTAATGTTAAATTTTTCATAGTTATATTCAATTTATTTTATTACTTACTTTTAACCGGTTTAATAGACTCGGTTTTTTGAATTTTTAATCTGTTATCTATTTTCTTTAAAACTCTTTTGTCGCTATTCATAGGGTTCACACTATTATCTGGTGTTCTTCTATTTTTAGCATCGCGAATAGGTTCTTTTCCTTCTGGTAAAACCATTCTTAAAACTTCTTCGCTAATATCATATTTTGGATCTGAATAAAGCATAACCAAGTCACTTCCTTTGTCAAACACAAAACTGTATTTTCTTCTTTCAGCAACTGTTTTTACAGCATTCCAAATTTGATCTTGAATTGGCTTAACTAAGTTTCTACGCACTGAAAGCATATCACCATTAGGTCCATATCTCTGTGCTTGTAAATCCTTAATCGTTTGTCTTTTTTCTGCAATCTCAGCCTCTCTTTCTACAACCTGATCTTTTGTTAAAAGAATTTTCTCGTTTTGAAATTCAGTTAACATCACTTCTAATTGCTCATTATGATTCTCAATTTCCGTAGCCCAATTATTTGCCTGCATATCCAATCTCTGTTGTGCATCTGCATATTGCGGTAAACTATTCAATACATAATCTGTATCAACATACCCAAAACGCTGCCCAAACATACTGGTGCTTATAAGGAAAATGAATATTACAATACTGTTTTTCATAATGACTAATTTTGATTAAACGAAAATCGTGCCAAGGGTAATAGCTTTAGAATGACTGACCAAATATAAAGTGTGTTTGCCATCCAGATGCTTCCCCACTTGAATTAAGATAAGGATCGAATCCATATCCAAAGTCAAATCCTAACATACCAAAGGCCGACATAAATACACGTATACCAACTCCGGCAGATCTTTTAAGCTCAAATGGTTTGAACTCTTTGTGATCATCCCAAGTATTACCAGCTTCAAAGAAACCTAAACCAAAAATCTTAGCTTGTTGTCCCATCGTGATTGGGTATCTTAACTCTAACAAGAATTTATCATAAATAGTACCTCCACCTAAGGGTGTAATATCTCTACCTACTTGTCCTCCACCATCAGTGAAATCTTGATAACCTCTCAAAGGTACAATCTCACGACCATCGAAACGGTTGGCTTGTAATCCAGTTCCTCCCATGAAGAATCTTTCGAATGGTGAAATACCAATATCTTTATTATAGTTTCCTAAAAGACCGAATTCTGCACCCGTTCTTAAAACTAATTTTCCTACTAATTCCTTATACCAGTTACCAGAGAATTGAACTTTATAGTATTCTAACCACTTGTATAACTGTTCGAAATTACCATCTTCTTTTAATGCTTTGTAATCCTTGTTATTGTTTAATAAAGAATAAGGCGGTGTTACTTTTAAACTTACATTAAAGTCCGATCCATAAGTTGGGAACACAGGATCATTACCTGCAGACAATCTACTTAAACCGATTTGGTAAGCCAAGTTATTAGACTGACCGTTTTCGTATTGAATTGTACCTACATTATATCTATAGTTCTCAAAGTTGTAGTTCTGGAATGAAACCGCTTGATTTAATCTGAAGTAATCATCTGGCCAAGCTAATAATTTATTTAAACCAACTGAAGCACCCAAAATTCTCAATTTAGAATCCTCTGAGCTATATAAATTCTTATAGTTTGAGTTATAAACTGATAATGACAATGCTGTTGGTTTACTTCCTCCAATCCAAGGCTCCGTAAATGAAATACTATAGTTTGAGAAATAACTACCTGCTTGTGCTCTAATCGACAATGCTTGTCCATCTCCAAGTGGAACTGGCTTCCATGCTTCGCCTTTGAACAAGTTACCAATAGAGAAGTTCTGGAAAGTTAAACCTAAAGTACCGATGAATCTTCCTCCACCATAACCACCTTGTAGCTCAATCTGGCTAGAAGATTTTGGTGCTAATTTCCAATCGATATCAACTGTGTTATCTTCAACATTAGGTTTAATGTCCTGTGAAATTTGTTGAGGATCGAAGAATCCTAAACCTCCTAATTTAAAGTATGTTCTCTTAATATCACTTTTAGAGAATAAATCTCCTGGGCGCGTCATTAATTCACGTGCGATAACGTGGTCATGGGTTTGAGTATTTCCATTAAATGTAACACGATTCCAAGTTGCTTGCTCTCCTTCTTGAATTCTAATTTCTAAATCAATGGTGTCATTTTTAACTGACTTCTCAATCGGCATAGCGTTAGAGAATAAATAACCATTGTTTAAGTATAGCGTATGAATATCATCGTCTTTATCCGAGCCTGATACTTTTTTGTTGATACCAACTGCATCATAAGCATCACCTTTTTTATACGCGAATATTCTTTCTAAAATTTCCGTATCATATACTGAGTTTCCAACAAAAGTAACATCACCTAAGTAATATCTTTCTCCTTCGTCAACTTTTACTTTAACAACATATCTATTTTCTGAAACGCGTTCAATCGTATCCGATACTATTTTAGCATCTCTAAATCCATATCCTTTATAAACGTCGATTAAGTTTTCTTTATCTTCTTCGAAATCTTTCGGAACTAATTTAGATGACTTCAAGATACTTCTTAAGTCAGTTCTAGAGGTATTCTTAAATCCTTTTCTTCTTAGCATTCCGGATTTAAGCTCCTTATTTCCTTCAATGATAATATCTTTCACCTTCACACGAGGCCCCTTATCGATTACAATCTTTACATCTTCAGTAAGATTTTTACCTTCAACTGGAACCGTAGTGAAATCTACTTTTGCATCTGGGAATCCTTTTCCTGTAAAGTGATTCTTAATATTAATTCTTGTTTGATTAATAAGGTTTTGCGTAATCTTTTCGTTTAGCTTAAGCTTATTATCCTTGATTAATGTTTCTCTTAAAGACTTTTTAACGCCAACTATTTCAACTTCGTTGATTTTTGGAAGCGCTACCAAATTAACTCTAAGATAGATTTCGTTCCCTACAACTTTAGTTGCAAAAAACTCAACATCAGAGAACAAGTTAGTTCTCCATAATTTTTTAATCGCATTATTGATTTTCGCACCTGGAATTTCAATTTCTTCGCCTAATTGTAGGCCTGTAAATCTCAGGATTTGGTTTGTACTATAAGGCGTACCACCACTCACATCTAAACCTTTTAGAATGTACTGTGCCATCATTTCTACAGAACTACCTGGCATTTCAGTCACTTGAGCTGGCGCCGTAAGTGTGTCCTGTTTACTACCTATCTTTTCAAAGTTAAAAACGCCGTGTGTATTGATTTGCGTAGAATCTACGTTAAAATCAACCACTTTCTTTGGCTGAATTCCTGTCGAATCTACCTGCGCACTCAATGTAACACAACTAAATAAGGTTAGTATATATAATTTCTTCATCATTAATTCTTCGGTTCCGTTAATTGATCACCAGTTTTCCCAAACCTTCTTTCTCTTTTCTGATAAGAGTAAATAGCCTCAAATAGATCTTTTTTTCTAAAATCTGGCCATAAAATATCAGTAAAATAAA
Organism: Profundicola chukchiensis; assembly: GCF_029664245.1. Taxonomy (GTDB): domain Bacteria; phylum Bacteroidota; class Bacteroidia; order Flavobacteriales; family Weeksellaceae; genus Profundicola; species Profundicola chukchiensis. The sequence goes on from NZ_JANAIE010000001.1 coordinate 173,899, forward strand.
GTTCTGCATAAGCAATTTGCCACAGCAAAAAGTTGCTTATCCTCGTTTCGCCACTTGTCCTTATCATTAAGTCTACATCTGGTAAATCAGCAGTAAACAAGTAGTTTTTGAAAACTTCTGGTGTAATGTTGTTAATTTCTAGGTTATCTTCTTTGACGTCTTTTGCAATTGATTTTACAGCAGAAATGATTTCATCTTTAGCGCCATAACTCAAAGCTAGCGTCAAAACAGCTTTGGTATTATTTTTTGTCGACTCCATTACCGATTTCAACTCGGCAGACACATCTTTGGGTAGTTTGTCTATATCTCCAATCGTGCAAAGTCGAATATTGTTTTCTTGAAGTGTTTTTAACTCTTTTTTGAGTGAACTTGCTAGCAAGCCCATTAAAAAGCCAACCTCTTCCATGGGTCTAGACCAATTTTCAGAGGAGAAAGCGTAAAGTGTTAAATAAGGAATACCAAGATCGTCGCAGCCTTCAATGGCCGAGCGAACAGCTTTTATGGCATTTTTATGCCCAAAGGTTCGCAACATACCCTTCTTCTTAGCCCAACGACCATTTCCATCCATAATGATGGCAACGTGTTGTGGTATATTCGATGAGTCAATTTTATTTCTTAAGGTTTGTTGCATTCTTATTAATCACAGAAACATGCTGGTCTTCCGAAGGTGTAAGTTAAAGTTAAACCAGTGAAAACATACCAATCATTATTTGAATGATCTCCTAATTGTCTTCCGATAATTAACTCGTCGTTACGCTTTTGGATTTCTTGCGAAATTCCATTGTAAGTTTCTAATCCTGGTTCTATGACGTAGCTAAAGTCTTCGGGTTGCGCGAAAGCCATATCTAGGTCATCAACCATAGTAGGTCTAACGCCAACTTCTGCAGCTACAATCCAGTTCCATCTGAACTTGTATTTATATCCAGCTCCAAAAGGAACGGTATATGATATTTTTGTCTTATTTGATTTTTCTATTAAAGTTTCAAAATCTTGTGCTGATGTTGGTGCTGTACTTCCATCATGTAATTGGTGAGTAACTTTATACTCTGGATGATTATATCCAAAAACTCCACCACCTGCAAAGATGTAAGGCGAATGACCTCTTTCTTGCTCAGCATTAATTGGGAAGAAATTATATTCAAAAACTACGGATGCTTCAAATAAAGATTGAGAGTATTTGGCACCACGATCATATCTATAATCCTCAGCTGCTAATTTATCGTTATCAATAAACCTAGAATAATCTAAATTCAAACGTAGTGATTGTTGTGGGTTTAAATTGAATCTATAAATAGCCCCAATCGCAATAGGAATAGTTGGTTCACCTTTATCAAAACTCTTGGGCAAAGGATTGATAAAATCAGTTCTACCAACATCTGTAATACCATTGGCACCACCCAAAAACAAACCTACTTCGTGCTTTTGCGCTTGCAGATTACATGCAAAAATTGTTATAAATATGAATACAAAAAATCCTCTCATAATAATTGTATAATGTACATTGTTAACGTACAAACTTTGCCAATGTTGTATTTCCTACATTTTTTATGCGGGGCAAATATAAACATTTATGTCGGCAGAGCGTATGCTTTTAATAATTTCTTTTAAAATCCCTAAAGTTAGTTTCTTCTATCAATTCCCCAAAATAATTTTTGTCTTAATGTTTCTAAATAGTTACTATGGTTTAATTGAACAATATTGACCATAAAATCAGCCTTACTCACACATATTTCGTGTTTTACGTCTATAGAATCCAAGCGATTGTCTAGTGATAAAGAATATTTTGGTACTCGACTGTGTACTATCAATCTAATTTCAACACTATCTTGAATAACCAATGGCCTAACATTCAAGTTATGTGGCGCCATCGGGGTAATCACAAAATTCTCTGTTTCTGGAGAGATAATCGGACCATTACAACTCAATGAATATCCTGTAGATCCGGTAGGTGTAGAAATAATTAAACCATCCGCCCAAAATGAATTCACCAACTGCCCATCAATGTATGCATCAATCGTAATCATACTGGTAGTTTCCTTGCGCATAAGCGTAACTTCATTTAATGCAAAAGGAAATTTTAAATGTAAACCTGGTGAATGAATTTTGACTAAAGAACGTCGACTAATCTTAAAATTCTTAGCCAATATATCGTCTAAATAAGGAAGAATCTCTTTTTTATTAATTCCAGCTAAATAACCCAACCTACCTGTATTCACTCCCACCATAGGAACGTTAGAATCCTGTACAATCGTGATAGCAGACAAAATAGTTCCATCTCCACCAAAAGTGAAAAACAAATCTAAATCATCCCACATATCCTCATGGGATTTAAAAGTTGGAACGTTTTCTAAATTAATGGATTTAATAAATTTCAGGATTTCCAAGAATTTTTCTTCCACCTGAAACTCAACTTCTTTTTCTCTGAATTTATCTAATAATTCAGGCATAAAATCCTCTAAAGCTTCAGAGAATTGCATTCCATATATCGCAACCTTCATTTTAGACATCTAGGTACTTCATTAGTTGGTCATATCGATCGTGTATCATGTCTTGTTTTTCGTCGTTAAAGAATTTGAGTTTAACTAAATAACCAAAACGTTCAAAAGTTTCGACAACAGAAGACAGGCTTTCTGCATTGAATTTAATTGTAATCTCGGTTAAATCATCTTCAAAGCCAGAAATAAAGCTACCGAATATTCTTCCGTTATTGGATTCTACAATTTTAGCCACCTCGCTCATCGAAAACTGCTTGGTAGGAATCTTAACTGTTAACATAGCCGATGGCTCCGATAGCAATGGAAGTTTTGATAGTTTCCCCATCACATCCTCCACCAACAGAACACCAAGATATTCTTTTTGTTGGTTTAATACCGGGATTACGTTGGTATCATGTGTATAAAACTCGTTGATCGCATCGAAAATGCTACTTGTCTCCGTTAAGAAAAAGTAATCTACATATGGCTTTGCGTTGGTCAGAACATCCTGAAGTGGCGCCTCGTTTAAATGCGCCTCTGAAATGTTACCTAAAAAGGTTAAACCTTCAAACAAGGGAATATGTGTTAGATGAAATCCATCTAACATTTGTAATGCCTTTTCTACAGTTGTATTTGTAGAAACAGGAATAATTTCTTTTGATATTAAATCTGTAATTAACATGGGCAGATTTTCAGCTAAGTTAAAAAAAAATGACTACTAGTTATGGCTATCTGTTATTTTAACAAGATAATGTCAAAATGAGTACCAAGAATTATTTAATCTAAATCTAGGTTTTCCAATTCCATTTTTACTTTTTTAGTAAGTCCATTATAGACTCTTTCATAAGAATGATTAATAAGCTCTTTTAAAAATTCACCTGACAAACTTCCCTGAAAAGATACGGTATTCCAATGTTTCTTGTTCATATGATAACCTGGTTTAATTTCATGATATTTTTCTCTTAATTCAATTGCCCATTCTGGATCGCATTTAAGGTTTACCCTAAAATCCTCTGAGGACAAATCAGTTATGGCAAAGATTTTGTCTCCTACTTTAAGAACTAAATTATCTGGCCCAAAGGGGAAATCCTCTTGAGTATGAGGCAACGACAAACAGTAGTTTAAAAAGTTTTCAATATGCATGTTTAAAAATATGTATATTTGCACAGAATAATAGAAGGTATGAAACAACCATCTTTTTTTGCTAAAATCTTACTTTTCGGTGAATATGGAATCATCGAAAACGCTAAAGGATTGACTATTCCGTACAATTTTTATAAAGGTACTTTAAAATTTGTAGACGCGGAAGCGCATTCTGATTCTAACGAAAAATTGATGGAGTTTGCTGATTACCTTTCATCTGAAATGCCCGATAGTTTTGATATTGAGCGCTTAGAAAAAGATTTAGCGGCAGGCATGTACTTCGATTCAGATATTCCACAAGGATATGGCGTAGGTAGTTCTGGTGCTTTGGTAGCAGCGATTTACGATCAATATGCACATAATCCTATTGCTACAAATGGATTATCTAAAGGCAAAATCAGCGAATTAAAGAATATTCTAGGTAAAATGGAGTCTTATTTCCATGGCAAATCATCTGGAATTGACCCTCTGATTTGTTATATGAATATTCCTTTGTTGATTAATTCTAAAGACGACATTGACACTGTAGGTCTTCCAGAGGAAAAAGCAGGCAAAGGCGCTATTTTCTTAATCAATAGTGGTGTACCAGGTAAAACAGAACCTATGGTTCAAGCATTTTTTGAGAAAATGAAAAATGAAGGTTTTAGAAAAACCATGCACAAAGAGTTTACGAAGTACAACGATGCTTGTATTGATGCTTTTGTGAAAGGTAAAACCGAGCCTTTATTTAAAAATTTAAAGAATTTGTCTACTTGGGCATTTGTGAATTTCAAACCAATGATTCCTACTCGATTGCTTAACGCATGGGAAAATGGAATTCAATCCAATGATTATTACCTAAAACTGTGTGGTTCTGGTGGTGGAGGATTTGTTTTGGGCTTTACAAAGGATTTTGAAAAAGCGCAACAATCGCTTCCTGACTTTGAATTGGAGCCATTTTACCGTTTCTAATACATACTTATGACCTCTAAAGTAGCCAAAAACAGTTTCCTGAAACTTCTGGCACTTTTCACGGTGATTCGGGGTTACAATATTGCTGCACTTGTTGTGGCCATGATATTTACGGCCTATTTTATTTTCGCTAAAGATCAAACTTTAAGTCATTTTTTCTCTACTTACAAAGTACATTTAATCGTATTAGCATCAGCTTTTACCATTTCTGGGGGTTATATTATTAATAACTTCTACGATTTAGATAAAGACCGAGTGAGCCGACCGCTCACCACTTATATCAGTAGGTTTATTAGCCAGTCTTTTAAACTGAATGTTTATCTTGTCCTTTGTGGAATTGCTCTTGCTTTGGCTTTTTCTGCATCTTGGCGAATTGGGATTTTCTTTATTATATATCAGTTTCTAGTTTGGCTTTATAGTCACAAACTTAGTCGCCTACCCTTTATACAGAATCTTTCCTATACCATTTTGGGTATGTTGCCTTTTTTGGCGCTTCTATTACACTACAATAATTACTCACCAATTATATTCTTCCATGGTTTATTTCTTGGTTTGATTTTACTCATCATGGATATTTCAAAGGATTTAGTGAGTTACAAAGGAGATTTAATTTATAATTACAAAACCTTACCAGTGACATTGGGCATTCCGAAAACTAAGTTAATTTTAAGTATTTTAATACTAATTAGCATATTTTGGACGATAATAATGACACAATTTGAGGAGGTTGGTCATATGGATTATTATTTTGGAATCTCTGCGATTTATCTTCTAATCTCCTTGATTGTCATATGGTTTATTAACAAAAAATGGCAATTCAACCTATTTTATCTTAGTTTGAAGTTAATGCTTGGAATTGGTATCATAAGTATTGCATGGATTAAGATAAATCCCTTAGATTTGCAAAAGTTTTTCCCTATCAATTAACGGATTGAATTTTGCTGGTTTATACAACAGCAGAGGAAAGGCAATAAATATAAGATTATGAGAAGAAAGAATCCAAAATTCGACAATTCGAATTCAGATCGTCGCGAGGACGAATCAAGAGGTTCATCCGAGAGACGAAACACGGGGAACAGAAGAAGCAGTGGCAGAAGCCAAGATTCAAGAACCAAAGGGCGCTCTTTCGGAGGCGGAGATCGCAACAAAAGATCAGAACAACCGGGAGGCAGTGATCGAAGAAAGTCAGACAGAAGTGGTGGACCAAGTAGAAAACCATCTTTTGGTGGACGCAAACCAAATAGTAACTGGGGTGAAAGAAAAAGCTTTGACCGCAGTGGAGACAATGACAGAAGCTCTTCAAGCAGAGAAGGCTCAACAGAAAGAAGAACATTTAACAAAGATTCTAGAGATAATAGAGGTTCATCTGATAGAAAACCATCTTTTGACAGAAAAAGTTCATCAGACAGAAGTTCATCTTACGAAAGAAGAGGACCTTCTAATAGAGGTGACGCATCAGAAAGAAGAGGTTCATCAGACAGAAAACCATATAGCAGAGACAGTAGAGGCTCATCAGATAGAAGAAGTTCTACTGACAGACCCTACTCTTCAGATAAACCTAGTTCAAGAGGGAACAAATTCGGAGGAAATAAAAGCTACGGCGATAGAGAAACTGATAACAAAGGTTCTTTTGACAACAAAAGAAGTTTTGATAAAGATAGATCAGATCGCAGGCCAGCTCCAAGAGGAGGCAAAAAGTTTGGCGACAGAAAAAGAGCGGCCGACAGTGGACGTGATTTTAAGCGCAACTTAAGACCAAGAAGAAAAACAACTGAACCAGTTAAGGAAGATGATGGTTTAATTAGATTAAACAAATACATCGCTAATTCTGGTATGTGCAGTCGTCGTCAGGCAGATGAGTACATTAAAACAGGTGTAGTTGAAGTAAATGGAACTGTTATTACTGAAATGGGCTTCAAAGTTAAGCCAGAAGATGATGTAAGATTTGACGGTAGACGTTTGACTCCAGAAAGAAAAACTTATGTTCTTTTAAACAAACCCAAAGGATACATTACTACAACTAGCGACGAAAGAGACAGAAAAACAGTAATGGATTTGGTTGGAAATGCAACTAAAACTAGAATTTTCCCAGTTGGAAGATTAGATAGACAAACTACAGGTGCGTTATTATTTACCAATGATGGATATTTAGCTAAGAAGCTTACGCATCCAAGTCATGGTGTTAAGAAAATCTATCATGTTATTTTAGATAGAGATCTACACGGTGATGATATGGAGAAAATCCGTCAAGGTATTCACATGCACGAAGGTGTAGCTAACGTTGACAAAGTATCTTATATCGATGGAAAATCAAGAAATGAAATCGGTGTTGAGATACATATTGGATGGAACCGCGTAGTTCGTAGAATCTTCGAAAAATTAGGTTATAAAGTGGAAGCGCTAGACAGAGTGCAATTTGCTGGATTAACTAAAAAGAACCTTAAAAGAGGTGATTGGAGAATTCTTGATGAAAAGGAGGTTAACTTCCTGAAAATGATGTAGGATTAGTAAGTAGTATTTGGTAATTGATACGTAGTAGACAGTAACTAAATTCTATTGATAATATTTAAAAGAGAGGATGTAATCATTCTCTCTTTTTTATGTCCTAAGATGAAAGTTCTTAAGAGCACATTGCTAATTTTCAATTGAAGCATTCTTAAAGCTAGGTGTAGTTAGACTGTCCTTTCAAATAAACTCATAAGTGATAATTAAATAAATTCTTTAACTTTAAACGAGTTAAGCATCCACTATCGTTTAATATAAAATAGAAAGCTTATGAAATTCGTCGTCAAAAATTCTTTGTTTTTTGGTGCAGGCTTATTGGTTTTGTACAGTATTTATCACTTTCTAATTTTAAATGAGGGTTTTAACCTAAAGCGTCTATATTACATATTAGGCATATCGGTATTATCTAGCATAACATGGGGTATATGTATATATTATATCAAAAAGAAAAAGTAGGTGCCTGAAATTTTAAACTAAAACTTATTATCTCTACTCAAGCAATTGAATTGTTTAGATTTATATTATTAAATAGCTTAACTCCCCTTCTATTCAACTTAGCTCTATTGACTATTTTAACGAGCTTTGAACAACTTATTTATTGAAATAGGAACATTCCCCTTAAGAACAATTTTAAGCCCTAATACCTTTATTTTAAATAAAATTAAATCGTACAAAAAAGCCCGAAACAGAATTTCTATTTCGGGCTTTTAGTTTTTGGATTAAGTATATTGAATCTTACTTCAATTTCTTAATTCTATTATCTTTTACATCAGAAGCATCTACCAATGATGGAATCAATGAATTCTGAATTAAGCTTCTATTTTGTGTTTGAACACTTCTTCTTAATACAGAAGCATCATCCATTTCAGCAACAGCTCCTTTCTTAGTAACTTTTACAAAGTAAACTCCTGCGTTCCCTTGGATAGCACCCGAAGTTTTACCTTCTGCTAATCCTAATGCAGCTCCACCAACATTTGGCTCTAGACCAGCACCCTCGATCATTGGACGAGAATAGTTGATAGATGCAGTTTGTTTAGTTACACCTAATTTAGATGCTAAACTATTTAAATCAGCTTCTGTGTTTTCTGAGGCTAATTTCTGTGCAATTTTTCTGTTTCTCACTTTAGCCTCAATCTGAGTTCTAGCTGCTGCGATATTGTATTTACCATCTTCGTATTTGTTAGATAAGTAAGCAACGATTTGTCCACCATCTAAAGTTTCAAATGTAGAAACCGCACCTGGTTTTGTATCATCGTTGAAAGCCCATCTTAAGATGTCAGCTTCTTTTCTTGTTCCACCTAAACCTACTAAGTTAGTAGCAAATCTCGTTACACCATCTGCATTGTTCACCTCTGCATTCTCTTGACGAGCTGCATTAATGAAATCGTTTGCTGATTGGTCTTGTGCATTTAATGCTAAATTATTAGCTGAGCTAAATAAGTTTTCTTGAGTTTCCTCAGAAGCTTTAATTTGCTTTTGAATCGTTGCTAATTGATAACCTGTAACTTGTTTTACATCATCAATTCTAATGATATGGAATCCAAATTGAGAAGGAACAACATCAATAGTACCTTTTGGTTCTGTTACCGCAAAATCACGGTAAGACTCTGCAAATCCTTGTTGGAATCTACCAACCCATCCAATATCACCATTAGATTGAGCTGCTACAGCATCATCAGAAACCGTTCTAGCTAATTCATTAAATTTAGAAGGGTCTGCTTTAATAACAGTTAATAAACTATCTGCCATAGCTTGTGCCTCTTGTGGAGTTCTTGTGATTCCAGCTCCTCTTGCTTCGCTACCCGCATAACCGATTAAGATATGACTTGTTTTAGCTGAGTCAGTGATTGCTTTAACGTCTGAAATTTTAATTAAGTTATATACACTACCAATTTTAGTTGGCCCGATAACATCACCTTTATTTGCATTCTTAAGTTTCTCTTTCAAACCTTCATCTGGGAAACTCTCGAATTGTGCTTTAGTATAATAAGTAGGATCGAATTGAGATTCAGAAAAACGACTTACATACGCAGAGTCATTAACAGCTTGAGCAAAAGAACGGATAGTATCTGAAATACCATTCACTTCATCTTTAATCACCTGTGGCGCTAAGTAAGAGTTTAATTCATTTAAAATCTTGTTATTATCCTGCTCAGATGCAACACCAGGGAAATAAGCATAAGCTAAATTCACACTTGGTTCTGCTTTAAAGTTTTTAGGATGATCTTTCATATATCCTAAAATCTCATCATCTGTAACTTCAATTTTATTTTTTTGTGCGTAGTCTTCGTAGTTAACAACAATATACTCGATGTCGTTATTAGCATTTGCTTTGTTCATGAAAGCAGCATCAACATCCGTTGCCAAACCACCACTAGAAACTAAACCTAAGTAAGTTCTGTTAAGTAAACGAAACTGTGGATTTGCGTTTTCCCACTGCTCATAAAAATTTTGAGCTTGTGGATTACCTGCAAGAGCTGCAGTTTTAAGTTCACTAACAAATTGTTTAGTTAACTCAATGTTGACACGACCATTAGCATCTGTTAAATTTGGATTCACTGAAGAATAAAATCTACCAGCTTCCTCAAAATACTTGTTTTCGTCAACACCAATCCCCAATTCTTCCATTTGGTTAGTTACCAACACTTCAGAAACTAATTGATTCCATGCCATTTCTGATAACACGTTCTCACTTGCTTCCTGCATTTGTGGGTTTTTACTCAAGCGATTATACGCCAAGTTATAGTCTTGAATGTTAATAGGCGTTCCTGCAACAGAACCTAATTCATTTGGATCTCCAAATATACTTCCTTGTGAAAATGCGTCTCCAACAATGAAAGCAAATAAAGGCAAACCAATACCTAAAATCAATAACCAAGATCTTTTTCTAATATCTCCTAAAAGAGCCATCCTTAATAATTTACGTTACAATTTGCGAAAGTACAACATTCCTGTAAAAACAAAAAACAGATAAAGCATTTACACCCAATAATGTTAAGATTTATTAAATCTTAGTTGGATTTAGAACTATACCTATATGCTAATATTTGAAATGCTATACTTTAGCCTTAAAATTTCTAAAGTTCAAATATAAACTTTTCAATAAAATAATTTGCAAGTCTACTGATGAATTAATCCTCTTGGACGTAAATTCTAATTTCCTCGATGCGTGTATCCGAAACTCTTTCGATTAAAAGAATATAATCTTCTACTCTAATTTCTTCACCAATATCAGGCAAGTCCTCGTTGAGCTTTACGGCCAATCCTCCTAGGGTTTCATAAGCATCGGACTCAGGCAAGTGTAGTCCAAAGTTCTCGTTTAAATAATCGATTTCTAATCGGGCTGAAAACAAATATTCATCGTCGCTGATTTGTGTTTGAACCAGTTGAACACTATCATGCTCATCCTCTATCTCACCAAATAATTCTTCTACAACGTCTTCTACCGTTACCAAACCAGCTGTTCCACCATATTCATCTAATACAATCGCCACCGATTTGCGGTTTTTGATTAATCTATTCATTACGTCCTGCGCCAATACAGTTTCATTCACAAAATCAACAGGCAAAAGGGCTGAACGAATGTTTTTTGGTTTTTTGAACAAATCAAAGGAGTGTATATATCCAATGACTTGATCCATATTTTCTTGATAAACTATTAGCTTTGAGAACCCAGTATCAATGAATTTTTCTCTTGCGTAATCGATGCTTTCATTAATATTTACACCAATAATTTCCTTTCGTGGAATCATACATTCCCTCACCTTAATCTCAGAAAATTCTAAAGCATTGTGGAATATTTGAACCTCGGTGTCTATTTCTTCTTCATCAGCATCTATCAACTGTTCAGATAAGAAGTATTTTAATTCTTCCTTAAAGAATAATTCATCCTCCGAAACTTCTTTTCTACCTACCAATTGTAAGAAGATGTTTGAAATCCAAATAATGAAAGTAGTGAAGATTGAAAATAATTGGAAAATAATCCAAGCCGGAAAGGAAAAGAATTTAAATAACTCGTTGGAATAAATACTAAAAACAACTTTTGGCAAAAACTCAGCAGTTACCAAAATAACCAAAGTAGAAATTAGGGTTTGAATTAAAAGAGATAATAAATCTGAGTTTAAATCTGGAAGATTACTCATAATTAAATCTCCCATAAAAATACCGTAAACAACCAATGCGATATTATTACCAACCAGCATGGTGGCAATAAATTTTTGAGGTCGATCAGATAAATAAAGCATTAACTTAGAAACCCAAGTTTCTTTTTTGCGCTCAAGCTCTAAACTCATCCTATTGGATGAAATAAATGCTATCTCCATCCCCGAAAAGAAGGCTGAAGCAATAATCGATAAAATGATAATAATGAGAGTCGTCGCCATTATTGTTTTTCTTGTGATTCCATCAAAGGATTCAACTCAACCATGTCTTCTGGTATTTCTTGTTTCGGCAATTGAGGTTTGGTTCTTGGCGTTGTTTTATTATCACCAGCTTCATCGAAAAAGATTACACCATGATTATCAAACAAAGTAAATTCCTTGAAATCCTCAGATGCTGTTAAGCCGTGATTGGCAATATTTATGGTTCCGTCTTTCCTTTTGATAGTTACTGTATCTTCTGTAAATATACGCCTATTTAGATTATCCCAGAAAATATGTTGGGTACGCAAAGTATCTCCATCATTATTGATCATTTCAACATTTCCTTTGCCTTCATAGAACTTTTTTCGGTCTATTATTTTAGCCCAATCTGCTCTAAGATAATTTGGATTTGGTTTCCCAGAGTTCCAAAATTTAATATTTACCCCTTTTCGCATGATGGTGTAAGGTGAGTCGATTAAAGTAAACTCTTCAATCAATGGAGATTTCAACTCCATGGTGATTACACCAGAATCCTTATAGGTTAGAAAGGCATCAACGATGGTTCTATCAGCAAAATTTTTATTGAGTTGCCCCAATGGTTTGGAGTCTTTTTCCTCACAACTCACAAACAACAAAGCAGCCCCAAATAGGGCTGCTCTGATTATATTATATGTCTTTGAGACATTTCTTTTCATTATCTAACGGTGGTTGTAGCACCTCCAAGACAACTAATAGAAACTCTATCTCCTTTCTTTTTACCTGCTTGGAAAATTAATTCTTGATTTGGTGCTGTTCCTTCATAAGATCTTACGGCGCTCTTTGCCCAAGATGCTGAACGGCTATCTACCGCAGCAGCTTTATTAGCATAGTCAGCAGCTACCCAATAAGTAGATAATTTCTCGAATTGTGAATTACCACATGCGTTAGCACTTGCACCAAACGCACTTGCTATTAATTGGTAAGGTGCTCCCCAACCTGGCTTATAATTAGCGGCTCTTTTCGCCCAACTAACTGCATTACTTAAACTACCAGTTTTTTGATAAGATAAAGCAATGTAGTAAGCAACATCACCACGTGTAGTTCCAGTTACCTCATACATAGCTTTCTTAAAGTCTTCAATAGCTCCGCTATAATTTCCAGCTTTATATTTTCTAGCACCAGATCCATATGGAGAACCTACAGTTCCACCCCCACCTCTAGAAGCAACTTGTGTTTGCTCTGCTTGAGGGTTTTGTTTTTTCCAAACAATATTATATTGTTCTTCGATTCTTTCCATTATTGGATTGTCGTAACAATCTTTTGATGCTAAAGCTTGGTAAGAACTAGTCAACCACTCAATGCTATCTTTATTAGCTTCAAATCCGTTGTCAAACATAGGTGCAATATTATCACAAGTAGTATATTGTTCTAATATTGATTCCATACTATCATGTATATTAACAAATGCATCTTTATTCGTTTGTGCATTAGCCATCATTTGTTTTTCAGCTGGAGTTAAATCTTTCTTAGGATTAGTTTTCTGAATACTATCTAACTTTTCAGCAAGTGTACCATACTCAACTGAACGCATTTCGATATTATCTTCTGCAATTTTCTTTGTTTGGAAGTAAACTTTTAAAACTTCCTCAAAGCCTAATTTCTCTTCATTTAATAACTGTAGGGAAGTTGAAAAGTAAGCATAAACTGCTGGACTCGAAAACTTCTGAACGTCTTCTGATGAGCTAAACAATTCTTTAAACTTTTTGTAAGCTCCCATTTTATCAACTAAACCATAATTTAACTCATAGGTAATTGCTTCTCCTTTCCAGAAAGCTTCTTTACCATCTTTAAAATTCTTAATTCTATTATCGATTAAAGTCACTAACTCATTGGCATATTTCTTCTTCTCAACTTCATTCGCTGCATTAGCAACTTTATTCTCTAAAATTGTTTCACCAAATATATAAAAGTTGATTTTCTCACTAGGACAAGCTGCTAAAGCTTCTTTTAACTTAGGATAAGCTGCGTCATAGTCTTTTGTCTGTACCAATTTATTTAGCGAAATCTCATAGCTATCGCAATTTTGGGCATTTCCAAAGTTGGGTGCGATAAATGCAGATGCGACAAATAGTAGTGGTATTATTTTTTTCATTTTGATAGATTTTCTAGATTCAATTTAATCATATTTTCTTCGCTGGAACCAAGTGTCGTTTAATGTAAAACTTAGCTTAACGTTCGCGTAAGTTTCTTTCACCAAACTCTTATCAGTAGTACCTCTCTGCCCTAGCTCAACACCGATGTTTAACTCAGACGCGTCAGTAGCTTTTCCAACGGGTAGTCCAATTCCAAAAGTTATGCCATAATCTTTTATATCTTCTCCTTTAACGCTTATAGGCGTCTTCTCATAATACATACCTCCGCGGTAAGTTGCGCGAGACATATAACTCCTATAACTATTAAATTGAGGGATATAATATCCACCAACCGCAGCCTTAAATCTGTCGTTTGATGTATTCTTTTCATGTATTAAATTAAATGCAGAAGTCTTTTCCCAATCTACTTGTGCTCCAATATTCCATTTTAAATCTTTACCGTAGCTAATACCAAATGATGCGTTTTCTGGTATTCTAACTTTTCTATCTGAATCATTGAAGCTAATCGTATCAACATTAAACTCTACAAAGTTGGTTGGGATGATTTGATAAGTTTTAACAAGATAATTTTGATCTGCTTTAATATTAGATCCTAAACCATAAGTAGCACCAACCGTCAATAATTTATTGTTATCGAATTTCTTAGCAAATGAAATACCTCCATTCACAGTGATTCCGCTGATTTTACTGTCAAAATCATATGCTGTAAGCAATTGAGATTCAGAAGCGCTGAAGATTTCTGTTTTATCTAAAGATCCAAAAATATAATTTGCTCTAACCCCTAAAGCTAAATTGCTGTTCAAGTTATAAGAAGTCATAAAATGTAAACTATTCAATCCTCCACTACCTTCAAACTGGCTTGTGGTTGAAATATCATCATACATTTTAGTTGTACTTGTTTTATAACCTAAGGCTGAGAAAGGCTGAAAACCAAATCCACCTCTCCATTTTTTACCTAATGGAAATCCTAATGAAACCTTAGAAAGATAGGTAGTTGATCTCGAAAACTTATCGCTTTCGCTTTTGAACCTTGTCATATCTGTAGAACCTTCGAAAACGAAATTGGTAAATCTCAAGTTTTGGTTGGCGGCTGGGTTCATAAAGTTAGTTTCTGTTCCATAAGGACTCAAATAAGCTGTGCTTAATCCTCCCATTCCAAAGCTGGCTGCGCCGTTGCTAAGTCTATTGTCTCCATACCCAAAGGCTGAATAGGGTGAAATAGATATGTTTTGAGCGCTAACTTGCGCTACTGTAATTAGCAGTATCATACTGCATAAAATCCTTCTCATTCTTCTTTTGCTACTTATTAAATATTTGCAAATATGATGATTTGAATCCAATCTGAAAAAATATATTGTCATTTGTCGGTGAATTTGTTTGATTATTAAGCAATTAATACCTCCTATGTCCGCATAGGATAGTCACGAGCCTAAAAATTAAGTTTTAATTGAACATTTCCGGAATGAATCGCTTTATACTCTTCGTTCTTTCTTCCAGAATACTGAACGTTTAATTCTAAATAATTATTAATATTTCTTTGTAAAAGTAAACGCCAAACCAAGTTATTCCCATCTCGCAAACCTTCCATCATTCTATTTCCTACCACAGAATTTGGATTGCCCACGAAATCATTTTTAACCCAGTCCACACCCGCTAATACAGATGTTTTATTTTGATCGTTCCATGTGAAATCAAAATTAAGTTGATGAGCCTTTAAACTTTCCTCGCCCAAAGCATTCGAGTAATCTTGGTATTTATAGGCTAATGCATATTTAAAATTCTCTGAGCGACTATAATATACTTTTGGAATCCATTCGGAAGCTGAAAGCGCATATCTTCTACTTTCAAAAGCCTCTGAATCACTATCAATCCATTTAAGATTATTAGAAAATTCTAGTGTTAAGAATTCCGTCCAATTATATTGAGCTTTAATTTTATTTAATTGAGTAGAAAGTTCTTCTAAACCGGTAAAAACATACCTCGCATTCTCTTGAATACTAAATTCATGCACAAAATTCCATTTGTATTGTTTACCCGTATTATATTTATTCTGCATATAAAACTGCAAGGTTCTGAAACGTAGACTTTCATCATTCTGCCAGGGATTAAAGGCAGCTGTTTCATCATATTTTAAATAATTTCCCTCTGTGGAATACGTTAAATTCGACTGAACTCTTCTCCAAAATGTTTCATTACCAAAATAGCGCGATGGGTTTAATCTCAAAGAAACGCGCAGCCCATTTTTATTGGTTCTAATCTGATCTACGGTATTGGTATAAACTCTGATAAACTTAGCTTCATCGGCAAAGTCAGCTTGCTCAAACTCATCTAACTGCTGAATACCATCACCATTATAATCTGTCCATTTATAAATCCCCATACCATCTGCAACTTCTACATAGGTAAATGCTCTCTGTAATTCAGTCCCACCCGAAATCTCATAATTCGCATTTAACTCTACTGCCTTATTCCATAGACTTTTTCTCCATTGAATAGTTGCGTTCAAAAACGAAACTTTATTAATTGAATCGGTGTAATTCAATCTTCGGTAATGCGTCATAAACCTCAATGCATGATTTTCATTTTTAATAATTTGTGTGTTAAACTCAACACCAACAGCTTCTGAATATCTTTTAAAACGACCCAAACTCACCGAATCATCTTTTCTTTGATAAGCTCTTAAATAAGCATATTTATTAATGGTATCGCCCAACATAACCGAACCAAAAACTTCATTCCACCCAAAACTCAACGAATCAATTTGATGGTTCAGCTCTCTTCTGTTTTGCTCACCAACAATTCCTGTTGTCAATCTTACCTTACCGACTTGCCTTCCTACCAGCGCACGATATTCATCAAAAGTTGTTTTCTCATTATAGGAACTTGAATTCATGGTTTTATAAGAAGCTAAAAACTCTGTTTCAGGCGTTAAATATTGTAAATTCAACCTATGTCGATTACCGTTGTATCGGTTAGCTTCGTCTAGATAATCAAATCCATAATTAACAAAAATTGAATCTGAAACAGCTAACAAAATATTTGATTGTAAGAACTGCTGATCTCCTCCTCCAATTTCTTGATTTAAATTAAAATCTCTAACAAACTCAGGCGAGCGTAATCTTTCTAATGGCGAAAAATTCTCTTTTATAAATTCATAATTTAAACTTGGTGTAATTTGAAGTTTGCCTTTCTTATAAGATTTTTCTGCTCCTAATTTTAGTGCATAACCCACATTTTCTTCATCATCTACATCAGAAAACAAGTTTTGATCAACATTAGAAACACCCACATCTAAATTAATTTTTCCATTATTTTTAAGTTTATAAGAAGAAGCTAAACTTAAAACTTGATTCTTTTGTGGTGCCACTAATAAGCGAATAGGTTCGTATTCCCCTTGTTTAACACCATTTATCGGAGGAACAAATTCAAATACACGTCCATTCACTGCATTATCAGATAGCTTATAATTTCCTTTGTTTTTCCCTAAACGCGTAAAGTTGACATTATAAACCTCATCATGAGATTCTGCGGTATATTCAAAAATCTCTAAATCATTCCAAAAGACTTTTTTGTACAAAACCTTCCCCTCCTCAAATGGAACTTGCTCATAAGAATCAGCATACATCGCACTAGCATCATTTCCTGCTTGAGATAAGATTTCTTTATCTTCTAAACTTAAACTTTGATTGACAGCATTATTCTTACTATCACTTTCAGAATAAATATGCGTTGACAAAGAAAAACGCTGACCCACATGCTTTGCACCACCATACAACAGAAATCGATTGTAATATCGGTTTGTATATTGATATTCTGCAATAAATCTATCAGTCGAACGCACCAAGTGTTTATTCGTAAATGTAATTTCCCCGGTATTGTAATTAATTACATAATCATAATTTTCACCTCTCTGAAGCAGAATTCCATCCTTATAAACCTTCTCACTTCCAGATAAAATCGTGACATAAGCCTCGTCATAGTTTCCAGAAAGACGATAAGGACCTTGATTTCCCTCTTGTCCGTTGAATTTCATTTGTTTAAACTCACCTCTAGAAATACTACCTGCCGCCTGAAAATGCGTAGAACTAGAGTCGCTAGAAATCATATGATTTAAATGCAAACCCGAAACTCGCCTATTAAATCTCCCAAAATATTCCTGCGTTTGCGATAAGTCTACATGCCCTGCTCTTGCACTTGATTGATCTGTAAATAACTCAACAAATACTTTATCAAATTGTTCTAAATTCTGAGTATATCCATCGGCCTCAATTGGTACGTTGGTGTCAGAAATAGCAGCCGTAATTCCAATATCGGGAGACAACTGACCGTTCATTCTTAAATCTAAAGAAGATTGTGCCGACGAACCTTGATTATTCCCTAAACTTATCCCTCGCACCATACTACCTTGAGTGGAAATCCCATCAAAAATTTCTTTTTTCTCGGTTTCTTGATTTCCCAATACCATAGCCTGAACTTCACTTGCAGAAGCCACAATCAACTTGGGATCTTTAGGATAAGTAACCTGGCTTCTTAAAGTCGGATGCACAATATATTCTATCTTTAAACTATCTCTAAATTCAGGTTTAAAATAAATCTTACTCTCAGCATAATTTAGCTTATAAGCAGAACCCGGAATAAACTCACCCTTTAAATTTTCAACTTTTAAACCATCCTTAAGTATAAACATTGAATCCAGCACCAAGCTGTCTTGAGCTTTGATTTTAATACTTCTGAAATTTGGATTTTCCCATGTCGGTACCTGCGCTTTCACAAACGATATCAACATTAAACCCAAAATAAGTAACTTAATTTTCAACTTACTATACTTAACGTCAAAATAGCAAATGTGGTGTAAATCAATCTTCAGAATTTTGATTTTTTGCTTTAACGCTGTAGTGCTTCTTAAAATGATAAACTAAACCTCCTGATCTAAAAAGCATCCAAACCATAAAGCTTAACCATATTCCCAACACTCCCCACTCGAAGTAATTGGCTATCAACAAGGTGGGCACGAATCCAAAAATCAAGGCAATTACCAACAAGTTTCTTAAAACTTTGGTCTCTCCTAATCCTTTGTATACCCCATCGAATAAAAATGCCATAGAATTTATCGGTTGCATAATCGCTACCAACCAAAAAGCGCTATAAAAAACCACTAAAACATCTTCAGACTTGGTCAACAATCGGCCAATGGGCTCGCTAAGCGCAAGGTAAATTCCCATGAGAGAAACTCCTAAAATTAGCATAACACCAATTAGTCTTTTGACCAGATAGTTTAATTCTTTATAATCTCTCGCTCCAAATAATTTCCCAGAAATAGCAGATCCTGCGTGCGCATAACCATCTAATAAAAAGGAAGAAAACATCCAAACTTGAATCAAAATCGCATGTGCACCTACAAATTGATTATTTCCGTCGGAACCAAGTAATGTAGCGTATCTATATCCTAAGAAAAGAGCAATATTTAATGACAATGTCCTGATAAATAAGTCAAAACTCATCATCAAAGTTTTACTAAAATCTTCATGCAACGGGAACAGCTTCATCAACCTAAAAGGCGTTTTTAAATATAAAAAACGCATCGCCAACATAAACATGATAAACTGCGCTGTTACGCTCGCCCATGCAATTCCAACAACATCGAAATTGAAAACATAAACCAATATTATATCTAGAGCCGCATTGAAAATTCCGCCGAAAATACTGATTCTCATCGCCCAAGATGTATTCTGCAATCCACGGAAGACACCAAAAATAGTAAAGGTTAAAAGCGTTAAAGGAAATCCCCAAACCCTGACCTTAAAGTAATCTACTGCAATTTCGAGTAATAGATTTTTTGCGCCATATAAGCTAAGAATCCACTCTGCTAAAAAGAACGCACTAAAACTCATCACCAAGGAGACAATGAGGTTAAAGTAAAATAACTGCGATACCAAAGTTTTTAAACGCTCAACTTTACCTTGTCCGTAAGCATGCGATACCAAAGCTGAAATCGCATTGGATGTTTGTAAGAAAATCCAAATCAATGCCGACAAAAATGAGCCTACCAAACCGATTGCACCTAAGGCTTCATCTGGATTAGCTGTAAATCTTCCTGCTACAGCTGTATCAGTAAGCGAAATCAAAGGTTCTACAATCCCCGCAAAAATAGCTGGAATAGCCAGTCGATTTATTTCCTTAAAACTAATTTTTCCCGTCATCGCTTGGCAAAAATAAAGTTTATATCCATCATTCAATATCAAATTAGATTTTTGAAGAAAATAATTTTATGAATAAGGTGTTTATTTGTGGTTTTTATTTTTAACTTAATTACTTTATACATAAATTGCAGTATATTCTATACTTTTTAATGAGAAAATTTATACTTTTTGCATTATTACTCAACTTTGTTATTTCATGCTCGAGTGATGATCCAGATCCCGGACAAGAGGTAAATCCTAGTACAGGATCACCGGTTATATTGGATTTAAATCAGGTTCCTTACCCTACTCTTTCAACTTATAATTTTTTTAAGCAACCCATGAAAGGGCAAGTTCCTGTGGTAGGTGTGATTCCGTATGAACCTATCAATACTTTATTTACAGATTACGCCCATAAAAACAGATATATCTGGATGCCACAAGGTGTAAAAGCTGAATATGTGAGTGACAATCAACCACTCAATTTCCCTGATGGAACGGCAATAATTAAGAATTTCTATTACGATAATGTTGTCCCCAACAATAGTTCAAAAATCCTTGAGACTCGTCTGATGATTAAAAAGAACGGAGCATGGATGTTTATCAATTATGTATGGAACGAAGCTCAAACAGAAGCTTATTTAGATTTATCTGGAAGTGATGTTCCGATTGAATGGATTGAAAATGGAACTACTAAATCCGCCAATTATAGAATTCCAAGTGAATCGGAATGCTTTATTTGCCATAAAATCGAAGAAGAAAAAGTTTTAATAGGTCCCAAACCAAGAAACTTAAATAAAGTTTTCAATTATACTGACGGACCAATGAACCAGCTCGAAAAACTCATTAGACATGGCTATTTAAATGGCGACAATTTACCACAGAACATTGCTGCTATTCCAGATTGGACACACACTTCTAATCCTGTGGAAGTACGAATGAGAAGCTATTTAGACGCTAACTGCGCTCATTGTCATCAGGAAATGGCACATTGTAGCTATACGCCTATTCGTTTAGATTGGGATATGACCGCTAGTCCAGAAAACTTAGGATTGTGCGTTCCTGTTTCGGAGCCATTACCAGGAATGGACTACACTATCATGCCAGGGAACGCAAATCGTTCGGGAATGTATTACCGATTTACAAGCGACGATGTATCGACCAAAATGCCGCTAATCGGAACGAGTATAATCCATGAAGAAGCCGCTGAACTTATGAACGAATGGATAAACAGTCTTCCGGCTCAAAATTGCAATTAAACACAACTCAAAATGAAAAATTTTATTTACTTCTTTTTACTAATTCCCCTTTCGCTAGGTGCACAACAAAATTGCGAGTCTGCTATTGAAGTAGGCATGGGAACTCATCATGTTAGCGAAATGACAGGAGAACTACCTGGTTTATCCTGCATCTTTGGTGACAGCAATGCTAATTATGCGGCTTGGTATAAGGTTAACTTTCCGGAAACTCAAGCCATACACATAACAACGAGTTTAGATCAAAACGCTGGTGGAGATACAAGAATCCGTGTTTATAGAGGCTCTTGTGATAATTTAATTTGTCAAACTGGAGACGATGACTCGGGAAGTGTTTACCTTTCTTATGTTGATTTTGAGGCAGAAGCCAATCAAGATTATTTTATAGTTTTTGATGACAGATGGAATTCAAATGCTTTTGATTTTAAAATTGAAAACTCTACCGCTATTATAAATAGCCCAATCACATTTGTGTACGAAGATCGAGGACCTGGAAATCCTAAAGGTTGTGTAGTAGACATGAATGGAGATTATTTAGATGATATTGTGACGGTTGTTAATTCCAGTACCATTAAAATAGATTATCAAAACCCAGATGGAAGTTTCACGACGGAGAGTTTTAGTCTAGGTAATTTCTACACAAGCGATTGGAGCATAACCGCAGGAGATTTAAACGGGGATTTGAAAAATGACTTACTAATAGGAGGCTCTACAGGAGCTAGTATTTTACTATCTGAACCAGAAGGCAATAGCTTTACAGTACATTCATCTAATTCATATATTTTCTCTCAGCGCACCAATATGGTAGACATTGACAATGATGGTAATTTAGATGCTTTTATCTGTCATGATGTGGCACCGAATGTTTATGTAATGAATGATGGAAACGGTGGACTTACTTGGCTACAAGGTGGTTTAGGTGATTTCCCAAGTGGTGGAAACTATGGTTCAATCTGGGTTGATTATGACAACGACGGCGACATGGATTTATTTATTGCTAAATGTCGTGGTGGCTCTGATGCTAAATACAACGAATTGCACAGAAATAATGGCGATGGAACTTTCACAGATGTTTCTGAAGAAGCTAACATGTGGGATCCGATTCAAACTTGGTCTTCCGCTTGGGCTGATTACGATCATGATGGTGATTTTGATGCTTATATTGGCTCAAATTCATTCTCTGATGGTGGACATAAAATGATGATCAACAATGGCGATGGAACTTTCACCAATCAGGTTGAAGGAACCAACTTTGAAAACTTCAGTTATGGTGGGTTAGAAAATATAGCTTATGATTTCGATAATGATGGGCATACCGACATCATGGGCGACGCCAACAATGGTTTTATATATTTCAATAATGGGGACATGACTTTCTCTAGAATGGATTTAAACTTTCCAGGAGGCGCCGTTGGTGATTTAGACAACAATGGCTTCTTAGACATCTATAGAAACGGAAAAATATTATACAACCAAGGTAATGACAATAATTGGGTGAAAATCGTGACCATTGGTAGCGAAAGCAACACCAATGGAATCGGAGCGAGAATTGAATTAGTGAGCGAACTCGGAACTCAAATTCAAGAAGTAAAATCTGGGCAAGGTTTCTCTCATGGACACACACTAAACACGCATTTCGGACTTGGACAGGATACAATGATAGAACAAGTTGTAGTGAAATGGCCAAGCGGAATTGTTGATACCTATTATGATGTTCCGCTTAACCAAACTTTCTTTTCCATAGAAGGCGAAACGCTAAGCATTAATAATGTTGAAAACTTAGCAGAATTAGCTCTGTATCCAGTTCCAGCCAAAGATGTATTAAACATTAAAACGCCTGAAACTTTAAGCAAAACAGCTTATGTCTACAATCAAGCAGGGCAATTAATTCAAATGCCAATTCAAGATAATAGCATTTCGACTAAGAGTTTACCGAGTGGTATCTATTTCCTAAAATTAGTGGATAGCAAAGGATCTGTATACGCACAAAAGTTCATTGTTCAACATTAAAAACAATTACGAAACTCAAAACCCAGTACAGGATTAATAAAATTGATGATATATAAATTAAAAGATAAAAAGCGCTATTTAACTTGCAATATCATGAGATTCAAGCACTAATTAAGCCACTTTTATTAAGTTAAAAATTAGTGAATTCTATAAAAAACCAAAAAATTCACTTTCTACACTTTTATTATTTTGTATCTTTAACCTTTAAAATTTTAAACAATTAAAACATATAGTTTATGAAAGTTACTGTTGTAGGTGCAGGTGCCGTAGGAGCAAGTTGTGCAGAATATATTGCGATGAAAGATTTCGCAGCAGAAGTTTGTCTTTTGGATATTAAAGAAGGCTTTGCTGAAGGAAAAGCAATGGATTTAATGCAAACTGCGTCATTAAACGGATTTGATACCAAAATTGTTGGTTCTACTAATGATTATTCAAAAACAGCTAATTCAGATGTAGCGGTAATTACTTCGGGAATTCCAAGAAAACCAGGAATGACCAGAGAAGAGCTAATCGGAACCAATGCCAACATTGTTAAATCTGTTGTAGAGCAATTAGTAGCTCATTCGCCAAACGTAATCATCATTGTGGTAAGTAACCCAATGGATACTATGGCATATCTTGTACACAAAGCAACTGATATCCCTAAGAACAGAATCATTGGAATGGGAGGAGCTTTAGACAGTGCTCGTTTCAAATACAGATTAGCTGAAGCTTTAGAATGCCCTATCTCTGACGTAGACGGAATGGTAATCGGTGCACACAGCGACACAGGAATGGTTCCTTTAACAAGATTAGCATCTAGAAACGGAGTTCCAGTTTCTCAGTTCTTAGACCAAGAGAAATTAGATTACGTAGAGCAAGAAACTCGTGTAGGTGGAGCAACTTTAACTAAATTATTAGGAACTTCTGCATGGTATGCACCAGGAGCGGCTGTTTCTGCTTTAGTTCAAGCGATTGCCTGCGACCAAAAGAAAATGTTCCCTTGTTCATTATTCTTAGAAGGTGAGTACGGATTAAACGACATTTGCTTTGGTGTTCCAGCATTAATCGGTAAAAACGGTGTTGAGAAAATCGTTGAAATCGAATTATCTGAAGACGAAAAAGCTAAATTTAACGAAGCAGCTGAAAAAGTTCGCGAAGTAAACGGTGCATTGAGTCTATAAGATTCTCAAAAAAATTAAGAATCAAATGGTTGTTGAAGATATTCAGCGACCATTTTTTTTGCCCTATAAATTATGTTGGCTTTTGAAAAATCCGAACTTTCAACATAAAGCATACTCTTTAAATCAGTATTTTTTTTTCGGGGCGGCTTTACTGGCTTTTTGTTGCAATCTTTTGCTGCCCACTAGACGCTCTATCTCGCCAAAGGAGCTTCCTATGGTCGCTCTTTGGCTTCGTAGATTGTTGCTCGTGAGCAGCAAAAGGATTTCCACGTCAATCCAGGCCGCGCTCCGAACCAAGCATTATCCGCTCGACCAGCGATTAAACCACACTCCTATCTCACTATCCAAATTGGACAACTTTGGACTTTTTATTTTAAAATTTAATTGAGATTTTTGATAAAAGCATAGACAACTAATTTGGTTAAATTACCTCATAGTTATTAGATTCTAGAATTAAAAATCACCAATATTAACTATCTTCATTCTTGAAGGCTAGTCAAGACAACTAGATTCAATAATTTAATTCTAATTTCAGTATAAGAAAACTCAAATTTTTATGGCAGAAAAGCAACAACTCATCGAGGCAATCAAAAATCTAGATTTCAATCTATTGCATGAGCTTTTAGATGATAACAGATCATATATGAATGTCACGAAGAGTCTGTTTTTAGAAGCTTTAGAGAAAAACATTCTAAAACATCCTAAACTTACAGCCTATGAAGAAGTTATAGAAGGTAGTTGTGGTAATTGCTTCAAAGGATTTAATGGATATAAATTTAGAGCTAAAAACTGCCCGAGTTTGAGCTTACTCTTTTATGAAGAAAATGGAGAAGTCATTGATCTATTTCTATGTGATAATTTTATTACTTGCCAAGATCATGATGATGAATACATTATATCCTTTAGTTTCTTCGACGACCAAGAAGTTGATTTTCAACCAACTTTAGAACATATGATAAATGTTCAAAATGTTAACAAAGCCATGGAGGAGTTTTATTCTCTTGTGGATAAACACAATTTAAGCCTAAAAGACATTATTCTTTGGATTAGAAGACACATAGATTTGATTAGAAAACTCAAGCTAGATAACTTCTTTACAAGAAATAAATATCTTGCTTTTGCTGAGTTAAAAAGAACTTATTTCAAAATATCTAGCATCGAAGAAATTTATGAGAATAATGAGTTAGCCAAACAAGCTTTGGCTGATTTCGATAAGATCGACAAAAATGATGAGAAGTCGGTTGTCAAGTGGCTTCTACAAAACCAAGATTTCTCAACTTATTTTTTAGAAGAAACTGAAGGTTGGAAAAATACTGGTTTCAGAATTTTATCTTTGGAGATTGACCTGGTCATAGACTGTAGTGATTGTATGGATAATTTTTTATTGATAGATCTCCATAGAACTTTAGAATCGGGTTTAATGGAGAAATACCAACCTTCAGATGAATATTATGAAAAGCATAAAAGAGGAATTGAGTGTACACTCGAGGCCCATTTACGGCTACATAATAAATATTTAGACCTTTTTGAGTAAGGGAGATTAATAATATTTTCAAATCAAATTGACTTAAACGATCTTAAACGCCAAACTCCAAAACACACATCACACTATCATACAACTACTTAAATAGATAACTTCACCATAATTTGGCATAATGCAAATTGGACAACTTTGGACTTTTTATTTTAAAAATTAATTGAGATTTTTGGATAATCATCTTTGTTAAAGAAAATATAAATATTTAATTACACCAAAAAATTTTGATTTACCCCAATACAAATGGGGGCGGCAACCGAAAAGCCTTATGAGTAGGTCTAACTATAATAATTTATTTAAGAATGGAAAACAATGTACATACTACTGATTCAGCTCAAGAAACAAAGCCTAATATAGCGGCTGAAGTTAAAGAATTTTATAAAGAAGACTTTAAAAATATCTTTTTTACTTTTTTCAAAAATCCTATCAATGGAATTTACTCTATCCTGCAAAGACCATCTGAAAAATCATATAACCATTCCCTTATTTTATACGGATCTGTTTTTGTATTATATTTCATTGGTTTACAGTTGTTAGCAGGTGATAAGAAAGAGTTTTTGGAACTCAGCCATTTTCTTAAAATTAGTTTAATTCCAGTTATTTTAATGTTTGTAATATCATGTCTAAGCTTTGGTGTTAAATCCATCTCTGGCAACCCAACATTTAAAAATGAATTATTAACAGGTGGGCTATCTGGTATACCTTTAGGTATGATCATTCCAATCATGTTGATTTTTAAAATATTTGGTTCCGATGAATTGTTCGAAAAGTTAATGCGATCTCCTGAAAAATTAGGAATATTTATTTCATTATTCTTCTTCTATATAATTTTAATGTTGATAAATATTTTCCAACAATCTTTAAGATCAGCTAAAACTAATATGACATTAACATGGTATATACCTCCAGTTGCTATTTTATTAGCATTTTATATTACTTATAAACTAAGTGAAAGTCTATTGTTTTAGTTTAAAGATATCTCATTAATTGAATATTTAAAAAATTACTATTTAGAACAAACTATTATGAATAAAATAATTTTCATTTTCGCTATATCTTTTCTATTAATTTCGTGCTCAACTGGACCTGAAAAAGCCGCAAAAAACTTTAGTGAGAATTTAGCTAAAGGTAAAGTTGACGAAGCTAAAAAGTATGCAACTGAGTCTACTGGTAAACTATTAGATTTTACAAGTGGATTCGGCGGTTTAAAAGTTGATCCTGACTTTAAATTTAAATTTATAAAAGATTCCATCGTCGATAACCGAGCCTGGGTAACTTTCAAAGATGAATCTAAAGAATCAGCTAAAGAACAAGATATTGAATTGGTAAAAGTTGATGGAGAATGGCTTATTCATGTCGAGAGCAAAAAATAAAGCATTCTTAATATTATTTATTTTCCAACTTTTTGGATGCACCCAAGAAGTTGGAAATTCTTTTTCACAAAAAACTTCTTATAAATTCAAATTAAAAAATGGCACTATCGTGTGTAGGCTTGGTAATGGTTATTTTTCAAATTACTTTAGATTATACGCATCGAAAGAGCAACGTTACTCACACATAGGAATTATTTCTGTAGAGAATGACAGCCTTATGGTTTACCCTACAGAGGCTAGTGAATTAACTGGAGTTGGTTATGTTAAAAGAGAATCTCTTGACTCTTTCTTAAAAGGAATAACAGTTTACGGCTTCTATGAGTTTAATTACCCTCAAGAAGTTATATCCAACATTGTAGATAATGTAAAAGAGTACCACACCATCAAAGCCCCCTTTGATCTTTCATTTGATAGCTACGACGATAGTAAGCTTTATTGCACTGAATTAATAGCAAGAGCTATTAATAACACTGATAATACTACGAAAATAGAACCAACTTTAAAATTAAACGGTAAAAATTTATTTTCACTAGAGGACATATATTTAAATAAAAAAGTAGAGGTGATACACCTTTCCCTAAATTAGGGATAAAATATATTTCATGTCTTTCTATAAACACTAGTCGCTTTGGTCTTTGGTTAAACTATTGTACTTTTATCTACATTAATTGAACCCATGAAGTATTTCTACAAATGAACCTAACCATCACCATAATGACAGCTGTTATGCTGCTGAGTTTGATTTCACCTTTTGGGGTTTATTATGCTGTACAATTAGCTAAGAGAAAAAACTTCAAAGCTCATCGTAAAATTCAAAATATTATTTTCATCATTTGCGTGGTTGGTGTTTTGGCTTTAGAGGGCTTGATTCGTGCTGAAGGCGGATCGGGAAGCTTAGCCTCTGCAAGCAAATATTATCATACTTCATTTTTCAAGTTTACTTTAATCTCTCATATCATTGTCGCTGTCCTTAGTTATTTATTGTGGACCATACTGATTATCATTTCGAATATTAAGTTTCAAAAAAGCTTACCTGGAAAACTTTCTAAGTTTCATAAAACTGCAGGTTATATTGTTTTTGGTGGTCTTATCTATACGGCGATCACAGCTCTTATCGTTTACCTAATGACCTTGAATCTTATTTAATAAGTTTCATAGATTATTTATCCAACATAATAGCTCGTTCATAAATTTGCAAAATACCTTTCTAACATTTACCCGATTTTAATTAGACTTCATAATACTTGTATGATATAAGATGATGGCACTCAATTTGAATGTTTAACCTCAACACTTTACTGCACATAAGGCAGTATCTAATTAATTAAAAACCACATATGAAATATTCATTTTTAAAAGTAAAATCAATCGCTAGCTTGTTCGCAATAACGGGATTATTACTATTTAGTTCATGTTCTAATGAAGAAACAAAAACTACCAATAACGACGCAGTAGTTCAAGTTGAAGAAACTGAATCGAATGAGGATTTAATCATCGGTTCTTGGGTAGATAAATCTCCAGCAGCCTTACATTTTAGCATTCATGAAGATGGAACCGCAAGTTCAGACAACATGAAAACCTTATTATACAAAAGTTGGGCGCTTGAAGGAGATCAAATTTCTTTTGTTATCGAGAGTATAGGTAATAAAACTTCATCTATTGATACCTTAAATTACACGATTGAGAAACTGACAAACGACGAGTTAGTTCTTAGAGATGGCGATACTACGCATGAATACACAAAAGATTAAGTTAAATTAAAATTTAAACAAGCCGACACTATCTAGTAGTCGGCTTTTTTTATGTTTTGAATTAAGATATTACTTCTTAAATTTCCTTTTTATTTGGGATATTTCGATCGTTTAAACTTTCCCAACGTGATATACCTATTTATATAGATAGAATCCTATTCTATATTTTCTATTTACAACTAAAAATACTCAAGCTTTTAATTAAATATAAGGTTAGATTTTATGATTAGAAGACCTGATTTAAATCAATAATTCTCTTCCTTTATTCATTTAAATGTTAAAGTAAATTGTTAAAAACCTCTTAATTCACTCATTTATTTACACTTAGAGCTGATGAATTCTACAGTTCATTTTCTGAGTTAAAACATGCTTATTATAAGAAAAAAACTGATATATCTCAGACTATGCAAATAATTGATTTTAATCATTTTATAGGCAAAATTTTAGTCGCAACTTTACTATGAAATTAAAAACCAGATATTATGAATGTATTAAGTAAAGTAACACAGTTTAGTTCAATTTTATTGATCACTATGATTCTTTTTGCAGGTCAAGCATTTGCTCAAGAATTCAAATTAAACAACGCTGCATCTAAGCTAACAGTTTATGGAACTTCAAATTTACATGACTGGGATGTTAAAGCAGAAAAACAAAGTGGTAGCATCGTAGTCGATTTGTCTGGAACTGCACAAATCAAACAATTAAAATTGGTTGTTCCAGCAGAAAGCTTAAAAAGTGGTAAAAGCGGAATGGACAAAAACACTTATGACGCTTTAAACACTAAAAAGCACAAGAATATCACATTTGATATGAAGAGTGTTAAGTCAATTTCATCTATTGGAAATGGCAATTACAAAGTAAGCGTAGTTGGAAACCTAAGTATTGCAGGAACCACAAAGAGCACAACACTTAATTTCACTATGAATACTTCATCTTCTAAGATTGTATTGAAAGGAAAAACAAACTTTAAAATGACAACATTTGGTGTGAAGCCTCCTAAAGCATTGCTTGGTACAATTACAACGGGAGACGCTGTAACCATTGATTTCAACACAACATTTGTTAAATAAGTAGCGATTTTTAAGAATTTAAAACACACACAATAATGAGAATGAATTTGAAAAACTTAGCATTATCATTACTAGTCCTTGGAGGGTCAAGTATGTATGCGCAGCTGAACGACAGGAATATCGACAACTTTAGAGAGCCTGACAAAAGAGGAATCAATGTTTTTGAGGCTCCAAAAGATACAGCTACCACATTTGATGGATTAAAAGTTAGAATCGGTGGATCTTCTACCTTACAATTCCAAGCTTTAGATCACGAAAACTCTGGAGGCGCTGAATTAATAGAAATCGGATCTAACTTTAACTTAGCTACAGCTAACTTAGACCTAGACGTTCAATTATATGATGGAGTTAGAATGCACTTACGCACTTATCTATCTTCTCGTCACCACCCAGAGCCTTATGTGAAAGGTGGATATTTCCAGATTGATAAATTAAGTTTTATTGAAGAAGGTTTCTTAGATGAAATCATGGACTATACTACAATTAAAGTTGGTCACATGGAAAACAACTATGGTGATGCTCACTTTAGAAGAACCGACAACGCGCAAGCTATGCACAACCCATTCGTAGGTAACTTAATTATGGATGCGTTTACAACAGAAGTTGGTGCTGAGGTTTACTATAGAAGAAATGGTTTCATCGGTATGTTAGGGTTCACTAATGGTAAATTAAACCAATCGGTGGATAATCCAGATTCAGGAGGAGCTTCTTTCTTAGCTAAATTAGGTTATGACAAGCAATTCAATGATGATTTTAGATTCAGATTGACTGGTTCTCTTTATAACACCGGAAAAGTTGCTACTTCATACTTATACTCAGCGGATAGAGCAGGTTCTAGATATTATTTAGTAATGGAGCCAGAAGGATCTAAACCAGCTTCAGCTTTCAGATCTGGTAGATATGACCCTAAACTAAACAACAAGATTAGTGCGTTTATGATCAACCCATTTGTTAAATACAAAGGTTTAGAGTTCTTTGGAACTTATGAAAGAGCTAACGGAAAGGCTAGCTATGAAGAAGAAAAAAGAACTGCGAATCAGTATGCAGCAGAGATGGTCTACAGATTTGGAAACAACGAGAATTTCTTCTTAGGTGGTAGATATAACAAAGTAGACGCTGAAGACATCGGTGGAGACGATATCGAGATCGATAGAATGCAAATTGGCGCAGGATGGTTTATGACCAACAACATTATGGTAAAAGCTGAATATGTAAATCAGTCTTATGACGGATACGACGCAAGCAGCATCTTCCACGATGGTAAGTTTGATGGATTCATGGCAGAGGCAGTCATTAGCTTCTAATAAAGCTTAAATAAATAGTCCCAACAACCCTATTTACTAGCCTCAATAAAGGATAGAAATAGGGTTGTTTTATTAAAAACCTTATATTTAACATGTTATGAGAGCAATTACCTATTTAATCATATTTGTACTCAGTTCAACTTTTGCACAAATCGTACAGGGCCAGCATAACAAAACGATTGTTATCAGCCCCAAAAGTGAATTGAACATTATTGGAAGTTCTAATGTAAATGATTTTCAATGTTTATTTGGGTTTAACAATAAGCGCCAAACGCTGCCTGTAAGCTTTAAGGAGGCCACTAATGGGATTATTTTTAATAAAGCTACACTTAGCCTTAAAAACACTTCTTTTGATTGTGGTGGTAGAGCGATAAACCGAGATTTTCATTCTTTATTGAAAACTGATCAACATCCTCAAATCTATCTTACGCTTAAAAAACTAACCAAAAAGCCACAATCTAAAAATTTAGTTGAAGCCCTGGTTGAAATTCAAATAGCTGGCAAGTCTAAAAACTATGTTTTAAACGCCAAAGTGAATCAAAAGGACGAATTACACATCCTAGGAAATTTAAAGCTTAACATCAAGGATTTTGGCCTAGAAGCACCTAAAAAAATGATGGGATTGATTGTAGTCTCAGAACAAATAGAAATTAACTTTAACCTGATAGTAGAACAGAAAACTAGTCATATTACTAAGTTTTTAAAATAGCATAAGGTTTTTAATTTTAGATAAATGCTCTTTCAGTTTATAATTGGAAGAGCATTTTTTAATTAAACCTACTACATAATTATCGCAGGTGTAGCCTATGAATTAAAATACCTTATTTAATAAAGAAGTCTTCAAAGTAAATTATGCCCTTGTAACATTTTAATTAAATATTAAAACAAGCTTTACAAATTTTAAAATACAAAAAAAGGGATTCAATATCTTGAATCCCTTATAACTAATGAATTATTTATAAAACTTAACCTGATATCTACACATCGATTTTAGCATAGATAGCATTTTTCTCAATGAACTCTCTACGAGGCGGGACATCGTCTCCCATCAACATAGAGAATACACGATCTGCTTCAGAAGCAGAATTTATTGTAACCTGGCGTAGGGTTCTGTATTTCGGATTCATGGTAGTATCCCATAATTGCTCCGCATTCATCTCCCCCAAACCTTTGTATCGTTGAATCGCAACTCCTTTTCCAGAGCCATCGGTAGAAAGTTCAGCTTGAATTCTTTCACGCTCATTTTCACCCCATGCATATTCTGCTTTATTACCACGTTTTAATAAGTAAAGTGGTGGTGTTGCAATATAAATATGACCGTTTTCGATCAATTCTTTCATATAACGGAAGAAGAAAGTTAGAATCAGTGTCGAAATGTGAGCACCATCAATATCCGCGTCACACATGATCACGATTTTATGATATCTCAACTTAGTTGTGTTCAACTCTTTTGGATCCTCTTCAGTACCAACAGTTACACCTAAAGCGGTATAAATATTTTTAATCTCCTCGTTTTCGAAAACTCTGTGTTGCATTGCTTTCTCAACGTTTAGAATCTTACCTCTCAATGGTAAAATTGCCTGAAAATGACGGTCACGACCTTGTTTTGCCGTTCCACCTGCCGAATCACCCTCGACTAAGAAAATTTCTGATTCGTATGGATCCTTAGAAGAACAATCCGCTAATTTACCAGGTAAGCCACTTCCACTCATTGGATTTTTACGCTGAACCATCTCACGAGCCTTCTTAGCAGCCTGTCTTGCTTTTGCCGCAAGCATTACCTTGTCAACAATTACTTTGGCGTCGTTTGGATTCTCCTCCAGGAAGTTTTGTAGCATTTGACTTACAATTTTGTCAACTGCACCACTCACCTCAGAGTTTCCTAATTTGGTTTTGGTTTGTCCCTCGAATTGAGGTTCCATTACTTTAACAGAAATAATCGCGGTTAATCCCTCACGGAAGTCATCACCGGTGATTTCTACCTTATCTTTTTCTTTCGCCGACATATTTTCGTCAGCATATTTCTTAAGCGTTCTAGTCAGTGCTCTACGGAATCCCGTTAAGTGAGTACCACCTTCGTGTGTATTAATGTTATTTACATAAGAGTGTAAATTTTCATTAAACGAAGTGTTATATCGCATAGCAACCTCTACTGGAATATCTTCTATCTCTCCTTCCATGTAGATTACTTCGCTCATTAGAGGCTCTCTGTTGGCATCTATGAAAGTAACAAATTCTCGCAAACCTCCTTCTGAAAAGAAAGTTTCAGAAACGAATTCCCCATCTTCCTCCTTACGTCTTTCGTCGGTCAAAGAAATTGTAATCCCTTTGTTTAAGAAAGCTAGCTCTCTCATACGACTCGCCAAGGTATCAAAAGAATATTCTAAGGCATTAAAAATACTTGGATCTGGCGAGAAAGTAACTTTCGTACCTGTTCTCTTAGAAGTTCCAATCTCCTTAATAGGCGCTAATGCTTTACCTTGCGCAAATTCTTGTTGATAAATCTTGCCATTTCTCTCTACAGTAGCAATTAATTTAGTTGAAAGCGCGTTCACTACAGAAACCCCAACCCCGTGCAAACCACCGGAAACTTTGTATGAGTCTTTATCGAACTTACCACCTGCTCCAATCTTAGTCATTACAACCTCTAGGGCAGAAACACCTTCTTTTTTGTGCATTTCCACAGGAATACCACGACCGTTGTCACCAACTGTGATCGAGTTATCCTCGTGAATAATTACAGAAATAGTATCACAATAACCAGCTAAAGCTTCATCAATAGAGTTATCCACCACCTCATAAACCAAGTGATGCAATCCTCTAACGCCAACATCTCCAATATACATGGACGGTCTTAACCGTACATGCTCCATTCCTTCTAGCGACTGAATACTATCCGCCGTATATTGATTTTTTATATCATCCATAAATCAAAAACTTCATTATTTTGTAACTTAACAAAGGTACGAAAATCTTAGCGTTTTACCGCATTTTGAATAGCCTTAAAGCCGTTAGTTTTCAACAAATTGTTATATTCTAATCATTAAAAATTTAAATTGAACCTTATGAAATATTTTAAAATTTATCTGTTGTTTTGGCTCGTATTTCCCGTTTTGTCTAATTCACAAGTATTGAATATAGAAAAAGAAAGACTTGACCAGGATACGCTAAGTGATTTTAAAATTAAATTGGTAACAGATCTTGAATTATACAATCGAAGTGGAGGAGAAAATGACCGCAATAAAGGCATGGATTTCAGCTTTGATGTAAGCGCTATCTACGAACCTGGCAAACATGCATATATCTTTATTGCAGAACTGGATTATGAACGCTCTAATGGCATCGGACTGTTAGATTTTGGTTATGCACATGGACGTGTGAATTGGCTGGCTGAGAATAAATTGAGCTATGAAACTTTTGCGCAAATCTCTTATGATAATTCTCGTGGCTTGGACAGAAGAACCGTATTTGGTGCTAATTTGAGATATCAATTAGTAAATGATAAGCATTTTAGTGTTTACCTTGGTTCGGGTTTAATGCAAGAATCAGAGAATTGGCAACATCCGTATAATGATGAAATTATAAGTTCAAATATTTTAAAATCTACAAATTATTTGAATGCTCAATATAATATAAATGAAATGTTGAATCTCAATAATGTTGTTTATTACCAAGCCGGATTAGATGATAAACTTTGGCGTAATCGAATTCAGAATTGGTTGATTTTAAACACCAAAATAACAAAAACATTATCCCTGAAAAACTCTTTTGTTCTTGCTTATGAAGATAAACCAATTGTTCCTATCACTAAATTTATTTATACCCTTAAAACAGGATTTGCGATTAATTTATAGAGGGTTATCAAATTTTGAATGTTGAATTTTGAATGATTTTTTGGTTTTAAATGAGAACGGCAAGTGCAGAAATGTCATTGCGATGATTGGAGTGTAACGAAATGACGAAGCAATCTGACTGAGTGCGAAGCTATTGCCCTTCGGGTTACACAGATCGCCACGCAAATTTTCTGAAGTAAAATTGGCTCGCGATGAGGTTGGCTTCGCATTTCACAGATTACTGAAGAAACGTCATTGCGATGAATGGAGTGCAACGCAATGACGTTGGGTGTTTACAGTCTTTTAAAAGTTAAATTATACCATTTATTGGTACTGAAAAATCTTTCTGAACTGATAAAAGAATCTTTCTATTAAACGCAGGTTTTCGGTTACGATTTCTGCTGTTCCTCGCATTTCTTTGTTGAATTCTATTTCTTCATTATGAGAAGTTTTCAAGTCGTGTGGAAGGCTAATTTCTACAAAATAATTACCTTCTGCATTGGGTGATAATGAGATGTTTTTAACACTACCTTCTATCACGCCAAATTGCTGATAGGGATAACTATCTAATTTAATAATGACTTTTTGTTCTGGTTTTATCTTTCCGGAATTTTGAGCGGGAACCACCAGCCGACCTAATAAATCTTCCTTTTTTGGTAAAATCGTGAAAATAACTTCGCCAGGTTTAATGAATTGATTTTCTCCCCAGAAATTTTGAAAACTCACGGTTCCGTTAATCGATGAACGCAACAAATAGGTTTGATCCCATTGTGTCAAAGACTTTTTTAATTGATCATAAGCTTGTAATAAACTCTTGATTTGCTCTGTTTCCGTTTGTTGTTTGCTGATACTTGTGCCCGATAAGGTTCTATTTACCGTGCTTCTGCTTTCTTGTAATTGAGAAATAGATAAATCTATATTTTGCAGGTTTTGTTGTGCTTGTAGATAGTCCAATCTTTTGCTCTCATCTCGGTAGCGGAAATTACGCCTTGGTCATATAAGGACTGATTTCTGTCAAAATCTTTCTTTTAAAGCTTGACTTTGGCTACTTCTATGCTTTTTTGTTTTTGAATGGAATTAAGTCTTGCATTTATTTCGTTGATAGATTGCTTTCCTGCTAAGGTTTCTGGTGCAAAAGGCTGTAATCTTCTGTTTAAAGTATAATCTGTATAAGCTCTTTCAAAATTGATGTAATCACTTTCCACATCACCAAAAGAATGGGTTTCGAACAAACGAAACGGAAAACTGAAATTCAAATTCATTTTTGTCGATA
Organism: Profundicola chukchiensis; assembly: GCF_029664245.1. Lineage (GTDB taxonomy): Bacteria > Bacteroidota > Bacteroidia > Flavobacteriales > Weeksellaceae > Profundicola > Profundicola chukchiensis. The sequence goes on from NZ_JANAIE010000001.1 coordinate 210,214, forward strand.
GAGATTCCTCTTTTATCCAAATATTTGAATAAATATTTCATTTATATTTCTTAGAATTTATAATATTAACTATATTTCAAATAGACTTCGGAATTCATTCGGTAGTATCCACACCTGCCTCAAACATTTCTTTTGCCTTTTTGCGACGTTCAATTTCCATTTTTTTATAGGTTTCAATTTCTAAAATCTCATGGTCTTTAAATACATTAAAATCAATACATTTCTCTAATATTTCAATATTTTTGATTTTGTATTCCATACTATATCCGTCATTTAAAGTGAATTTATAATACAAAATCAATCCTGGCAATCCGCCAACCTTCCATGGTCCGGTACTGTAGTTTAAATCGGTTGTAAATAAAGCTTCAATTTCTCCATATTCAAGATTTCTTGTTGCTTTTCGAACTTCGTAGCCAAAATAAGATTTCTTTTCTCTTGCTATATTCCAGTCTTTGTTAGAAACGCTGTCCTCAACGACTTGATTCTTTTTCACCTCGTACTGAATTGTGTTTTTAGATAAATTTCTTAGATAGGTGGAGTTATCTGGACTGTCAAAAGAGTACCATTGTCCGTCAATGGTAATTATGCCTTCTTCTTGAACATGTGGAATACGTTTCCATAGTGATTGATTCCCGTGAATAAAAAGTTCAAAATCATACGTTCTATCATTGTACATACTTGCTGCAAGCTTAAAATTAGCATCTGTTGATAGATTCTCTGGAACAGGATTGAAATTACGCTGTTCATATACAACACGTAGGGTTTCTTGTGATAAAAGAACAAATGGAGATAAAATAATGGCAAGAATTAAAAAATATTTCTTCATTGGAAAACTTTGATTGTTTAACTAAAGTCGATGCTATTTAAAGGTAGTACGGCATAATTTTATTTAAGCTTTTAAAGATGTGTTCATTTTTTATTTGCACTTTCTAACTCTGAAAAAATCTTACGAAGCTTGGGTAATCCTGGATGCTGTGGGTGTAGTTTCTGGAAATTTTCCCAAATAAATTTAGTATAATCGTAATCATACTTTTTGTCGTCATGGTACGAAATCATTTGCTCATATGCGATCATTGGTTGCAAATAAATTGGCACAAAATTAAATACATTGTCTCTTTCTGGCCATAGCCCAACATCATACCTTCCACCTTCCATTATATTATTAGAAATTAGCAATGCTTTGCGTCTAATTTGAATCAACCTGATGGATCCTGGAACATTATTGTACTTCTTATCAAATGGATCGTAAGTTTGAAATAAGTACTTTAGAAATTGAGATTGATTTTTATTAGCTTTCTTTATTTCTATATTCCACAGCATTGAACTTACCCAACTAATTTCCAGTATTTTGACAAGTTCCCGGTGATAAACCGAATCTATTTTTTTTGCCTTTAAAAGTTGGTTAAGAGGTTTTCTTATTTGTTTATCCAATTCATATTCAAAAAAATAAATCATTTTATCAGAAGATGTATATTGCAAAAGAGTTTTACCTAAATCAAAAGGTTTCTGAAAATAATATTCGTTAGATAAATAGCGAATACCATGTTTATTCGAAATTGATCCTTTCACATCCAAATCCTCTTCTCCTTCAATCTTTAAAGCAATGTTAGGTTCAAGAATAAAGGCTAAAACTTTAGGCCCAAAATTTAATGAGAATATTAAACTTGAATCCAATTTAAATTTCACATTAGCCTTTCCATTCTCGAATTTTAAATCTATCTTTTTATAAAATGGAATTGAGTCATTATAGTAAGAGATGTATTCACAACGAAGAGATTTACCATATTTGTTTTCATCCCTATTGAAAAAATAAACGGCACTCTCGCTTATTTGTGAGAAACCAAAATTGCTCAATAAAAACAATAATAAAATATATTTCATTATCTCTTGTAATTTTTATGTATAACTATAAATCTAAAAAAATAGTATAGCTGAGGACTTTAAATCATAAGCCTCTTTACTAACAATCACTTTAAAAATTTAATTACTGCTTTTACAAAACTCCTTCGGTCGTGTATGAGAACAAGCTTCACAACATCCATCATTACAATCTTGTGGAGAATCAGCACTAATAGTTACCCCACATCCACAATGGCAATTGCTTCCGCTTCCATAGATAGAAGACATTTGATTTCTTGATAAAGTTTTAAATTTTTTCATAAATATAAATTTTTATTTGTTAATAATACCGAAATCTGAAAACAAAATTTCTAATAACCAAATAAATGTAAATATATATTACGTCATTTTAGACTTAAAATAAACTTACGTAATGTAAACTTAAAAGATTGAAATTTGTTTCTATGGAAATGATTCCAGAAAATACCATTGAACTCCTTAAACAAAAAACTCCTGTACAGGTGGGCAATAGACTAAAGTCCTTGCGTAAATCTAAAGGAATTAGTCAAACTTTTATTGCGCATAAAACAGGAAAAGACAGACAATATATTTATAAAATAGAAACGGGGAAGGTGAATCCGACTATTTCCACCATTGCGCTTATTACCCTTGCACTCAATGTTAGCTTAGAAGATATTTTCAAATCTTTGTGATTTTGTTTTAAACAAAACATAAGATTTAGCTTTCTAACTTTTCTCTCTTTCAGAATTATTTGAAGGTATTGAATTATAATTTTATATAGAAATTTCATTTTTGTTCAATGAACAGTCTGCGAACATCATCCACCAGAATACAGGAGATAATGCACAAGCCAAAAATTAAACCATCTATAATGCAGATAAGGAGCATATACATACTGTCCATTCATATATAGGGTTGATACGATATTCACTTTTCATTCTTCACTTTACAAAACTCCTCTTGCTTTGACTTCTAAATATTTATTAATCACAGAAATACTCAAGTTTTCAGGCAACGTATAAACCGATTGAATGCCATATTTCTGTAATTCCTGACGAATTAATTTTTTCTCATACTCAAACTTCTCGGCGATGATTTGATCATAAACATCTTGCATAGATTCACGATTTCCACCACGACTGATTTTCATGATTTCGGGATTCTTGAAGAAAACAACTATTAGCAAATGATTACGAGCGATTCCTCTCAGATATTTTAATTGTCTTTGTAAGGCATCTAAGGTTTCAAAATTACTAAACAAAATCATTAAACTTCTTCGGTTGACTTTGTATTTTAAATCGGTATATAAACGAGAAAAATCAGATTCATCAAAGTTTGTATCTATGTTGTATAAGGTTTCAGCGACTTTTTTTAACTGCCCTGGCTTGCCATCAGCAGCTAATACATTTTCTACTTTTCTAGAAAAAGTCATAACTCCTGCGTGGTCTTTTTTCTTAAGAACAATATGCGACAAAGCCATGCTGGCATTGATAGCATAATCCAGTAAGGAAAGTTCATCGAAAGGCATTTTCATGGTTCTTCCTTTGTCTATGAGCATATAAATCCTTTGCGAGCGCTCTTCTTGATATTGATTTACCATCAACTGACCACGTTTACCTGTAGCTTTCCAGTTAATATTTCTAATATCGTCACCAATCACATAATCCTTGATTTGCTCAAATTCCATGGTGTGCCCAATGCGACGAATTTTCTTGATTCCACCCATCAAAAACTCATTTTGAAGTGCCATTATTTCATATTTTGGTAAGTGAATAAAAGACGGATAAGATGGAATCATTTTATCTTTATTGAAGATAAATCTACGCCTAACAAAACCAATAGGAGAAGTCGCAAATACGTTTAAACTTCCAAAAGTGTATTCGCCTCTATTTTTAGGGTTTAATGCATATTCAAAGTATTCATTTTCGCCTTTGGACAACTTTCTTATAATTTCAAAATCTCTTAATTGAAATTGAAATGGAACCTCATCTATCACCGAAACTTCTATCCCGAAATCATAGTTGTTTTTAATATCTATTTTAACTTGGTTTTCGTCTCCATTTGATAGTTTTTCAGGCAAAATACGCTGACTAACAATACCTTCTTTGGCTCTAAAAAGCAATAGAACATCAACCATAAAAACAAGGGCAACTAAGACCAAAAGGCTATGCGCCACCCAAATAAGAAAAGGGAAGAAAAATGCTAAAATATAAAATAGGCATATTACGCCCAAGGCGAAAAACAGGCGATTTCCTAGATATATTTGTTTAAAAATTTTTTTCATTCTCCCGATTTTGGATGATGCTAATTTCTACCTTGGAATCTCAATCGATTCAAGAATTTGTTTTATGATTTCTTCTGCAGTTAATCCTTCCATTTCTCTTTCTGGTGAAACCATAATTCTATGTCTAAGAACAGCTGTTGCAGCAGTCTTGATATCTTCTGGAGTCACAAAATCCCTCCCCGAAATTGCTGCAAAACCCTTAGAAGCAATCAATAAAGCTAAAGAAGCTCTAGGAGAGGCTCCTAAGTACAAAAACTGATTTTCTCTTGTATTCACAACTATATGCGCAATGTATTGCAGCAGATTATCCTCTACCACAATGTCCTTAATCAAACCTTGATAATGTTTTAAGTCATTAGCGGTCAATACAGGTTTAATGACATCTGTCTTATCATCTGTTCTAGAGATATGTTGTTTTTTAATGATTTCAATTTCTTCCTCAGGTGTTGGATAATCGACATTAATTTTAAACAGAAATCGGTCTAATTGTGCCTCTGGCAAACGATAGGTTCCCTCCTGCTCTATTGGGTTTTGTGTTGCCACGACCAAGAAAGGCTCTTCCATTTCATAAACTTCGTTATCCATAGAAATTTGGCGCTCTTCCATCACTTCAAACAAAGCTGCTTGGGTTTTGGCTGGCGAACGGTTGATCTCGTCGATTAAAATAAAATTAGAGAAAATAGGTCCTTTTTTAAACTCAAAATCTGTAGTTTTCATGTTAAAGACAGAAGTTCCTAGAATATCGCTCGGCATTAAGTCTGGCGTAAACTGAATCCTGCTAAAATCTACATCGACCGTTTTCGCTAAAATCTTGGCTGTAATTGTTTTGGCAACCCCTGGAACACCTTCTATTAGCACATGTCCATTGGAAAGCAATGCTACCAATAAATGATCTAGCATTTCCTCTTGACCAACGATTACTTTCTTAATTTCAGCTTTTATCTTCTCTATATTTTCTCTCAATTGACTTAAGTCTAATCGAGATTGAAATTCGGGTTGAAATTGATCTTCCATAAGGTTGATTTATATTTTTAAACTTTTAATTATTGGTAAATTTCATCTATGAGTTGGTTTAACTCGATTAATTCCTCTTGTTGTACAGGTGCTTGTTCGTGTAATGCTTTTTCTAGCAACACCAACATCCTATCTATTTTTTCTTGTTTGGCTCCAGTTTTTAATTGAAGTCTATGACTAAAAGTACTATCTAGTTTTGTGGTATCAATCAGCAATTCGGTTCTCACCCTATTTAAGAAATAAACTGCCTTTTTGTGTGCCATATCCTTGTTGCTACCTTCTTGTAAATATAAATTTCCGATGGTTTTAACAAACTCTGCCGAAGTATTTCTGAGAGGCTCTATAATGGGAACAACACGCTGTCTTCGCTTCGCATGGAAAATTACAAATAAAAACAAACTGAATAAACTTAAATACCAAGCATATCTCAATGGTTTTTGATTAAGAATAAATCTTAAAACTGATGAACTTTCCACCTCTGGAGCATGCTGAAACCAAAGCGTTTTTCTATCAGGCAAATAAGAAAACACATTTTCAGTGTATTTATAATCTTCATCATTCAGCATATAAAAATTACTCAACATCATAGGTTCAGTGTGATAGAATAATTTCCCTTTCCCGAAAGCTACTTCAATAAAAACAGCCACATCATCTTCATTTCTTCCTATACTCGTCCCTAGAATTTTGGTTGTACTTGGATCATGTTTTCCAATGCCTATATTCCCTGGATATTCTTTTATATAAATGGAATTATTTTCGAATTTCCGATCGGTTAGTTTTAAGTTATTATGATATTGATACAAGGTGTTTTCTAAATCAAAATTCAGCGTATCCATCACGATTGGATTCATATCATAATCAACAACAAAAACATGATCTCCTTGATGTATTCTATCTAACATCTTTTTCCAGCCTTGCTCGGTTACATAGCGTGTAACAATCAATATATTCAGTGGTTCAGAGACTTCTTCGTTGGAGAAATATTCATAAGGTGTTTCGCTGATGCGCTCTATTTTATGATTTAATAACTCATCTACCTCATCATTAAAAACAGAAATACCAAAAGGCGATTTACTATCAACATCAAAGCTTTTTCGCCAATCAATTATTTCTGTTTTATTCAACTGCAATAGAGATAAAACTAGAATTACAACGCCTAAAAGGACCAAATATATTCTAATGGATTTACTCATAGTTCTTGATTAAACTGTGAAACTCATTTTTATATCTAGCGTAGGTTTCCTCGTCTACGGCAAAATCTCCATACCACACATAATCAAAAATATGGGTAAGGCGCTTAAAAGTCTTATCATGGGGTGTACCTTTTAATTCTCTAATATAATCTAGGTTGGTTTTATCTGGATCCCAAGTAAGTAACTTCTTGTCATTAAAAATCTTTAATAGCTTAAGATATTGATATCTTGTCGCAAAACGATAGTTATTCTCTGCTTCATATTTAGAAATAAGTGCATTCAGATCAATTTCGTGGATATTTTCTTTAATGGTTCTCGCCTCTGGATTAATCTCTTCGTTCTTCTTACTAAAAATCCAATTTCCGTCTTTTTTAAGTAAATAATTTATAGCCCAGTACAGGACTAATCCTACAATTCCAAAAGAAAGGATGCGCATCACCCAAACGGTAATATTATTGATGGAAGAAACGTCGGTATCGACCAAGAAATTAGAAAAGAATCTAGCTAGCCAATCTGTTAATTTATCCCACAGCGAAACTTTTGGTTTTGTACGTGTATAATCATAATCAGCAGATGTGTACTTTTCTTGAAACTCATCTTCAAAACTACGCGGGCGTATATTTTCGTCTAAATGATATTCTGATTGTTTTAATCTTTCTCTTGTTTTTAAATGCTTATTCCCGTCAACCGTCTCTACCACATAAGGCGAAACTTGATTATCTGGCGTTTCATGTGATTGAGCTAGGCTAAAAACACTTATAAAAATGATATGTAAGAATAACTTAAACTTCACTCGTTCCTAAACTATCGATTTCTGAAAATTGTATATTTCTATGTAAATCCTTTCTAGAGTCATAGTACATAAATCCAGTATTGATGTAGACCAAATTAGTTAGAACTAAAGAAGCTACAATGGAAAACGCATAAATAGATATAACAACTATCGCTATTAACATATCGCTTTCATCCGCTAATCCTGCAGGTTGGAAAAAATCAGCACTCCCAAGAACTATCATTGGTAGAAAGCTAAAAATTGAAGTTATAACCTGAATTAAAATATACATGATGGCCAATGAACCCCAATATTTCCAAAAGCTTTTGCTACCTATAGTACTATTCATAGCATATGAAATGGACCTAAAAAATCCCTCGTCTGTATGATAATGGTGAAAAAATGCAAAGTTGATAATGTTCATCACTGCTGGAACTAGCAATATCATTAAAAGAAAGCCTATTAAAATGAACATTAACGCCATTGAAATACTGAAGACAATCAACATAATGGGCATAATAATGAAAAGCATTCCTAGGAAGAAAATTAAAAACTTAGGAATCACACTCTTTAAATCTGCAGTCATCTCATCCAGTGAAACTTCCGTGGCTTCAGTCTCAGAAATTCTTTTCATATAAAGCACTGGAAACGAATAAGAAACCATACTCAGCAAGACAAAAACGATAAATGTTATGATGCTTACTAATATAAAAACGCTTGTATTTTCAGCGAAATAATCTTCAAAGAAAAACTGTTCTCCGCCTAAGTTACCACCGAACATCTGACTAAAAAACTCACCATAGCCAATAAAAACAACAACCATTAACAAGATGATTATCAAACCATTTAGAATGATGTATTTTTTAAAATAATCTCTACCATAAAGCTTCACGAAATCAAAAGTGGCCGAGATCAATTCTCCAAAATCTCTATTTTTATAAAACTGCATGGGCTTTTAATTTTTTATGAACACGAACCGGATAAATAACATAGTAATAGAATATGAATCCCAAAGTTCCGAAGATGATGATTAAATTTAGGATTAGTGGCATACTGAGCGCATGACGAGTAACAAAGCCTTCTAAAATGCCTGCAATTACCGTAAAAGGCAAAACGCTAAGAAATATTTTAAATGACTTTTTAAAACCTATTTTAAACGAATTGTAGCGTGAATAAGTCTTTGGAAACAAAATAGACGCTCCCAATATAAATCCTGCCATGGCTTCTATGACCATACCGAAGATTTCAAAAGCGCCGTGAATCCAAATTCCGCGCATACTCGTTCCCAATACTTCTTGCTGCTGAAACATATATTGAAAACTTCCTAACATGATACTGTTGTACATTAAAACCAATAAAGTACCGATTCCGCCAAAGATTCCATAGAGATAAAGCTTTGCACCTACCATGACATTATTTTTAATAATCCCAATGGCAGATCCCCAAGTGGAACCACCTTCATAAACAGCAATTGGATTTCCATCTTCAATGTTCTGTTCAGTCATGAAAACATAATCATCTCCAAGAATTAAGCGCACAAAATCCTCATCATAATGTGTTGAAACAACTCCAATTCCTATAAAAAACGCAAAAACAGCAAATGCAAACCAAAGAAACTTCCTATATTCATAGGCGATTAATGGAACTTCTGTTTTAAAAAATTCAACAATTCGATTAGACTCTGTTCTTTTGGTTTTATAAATTTTTTGATAAATCGAAGTCGCTAAATGATTAAGATAAATCTTTGTTTTACTTTTGGGGTAATATGTTTGTGCAAAAGAAAGATCGTTGATAAGGTTAATATAAAGAGAAGATAGTTCATCTGGATCCTTTTTAGTTTTTCCAGTGATAACCTCCTCGATTTCCAACCATTTTTCTTTATTTTGTTTTATGAAAGCAACCTCACGCATACCTCGCTAATTTAATTTAAAATATGAATGTAATTGCAATAAATACCTCACAAAATGTAAATTTAGACTTTAGCGTGGCTAGTTTAGGTGATCGTATTCTTGCTTTTGTCATTGATTGGATTGTAAAAATTAGCTATCTCCTATTTCTGTTCTTCATTTTTAATTATGTTTTACCGCTCGATAATATCATCAGAGGATGGGACAGCTGGTCTGTAATGGCATTTTTTGGGATTATTCTTTTGCCTGTAGAACTATATACCTTAGTTTTTGAGAGCTTAATGGAAGGTCAAACACCAGGCAAGAAGATGGCAAAAATTAAAGTGGTTAAAAAAGATGGATACCAAGCGAAATTCAGTGACTATCTTATCCGTTGGTTCTTTAGATTAGTCGACGTGTTTCTGAGCTCTGGTTTTGTAGGTTTAATGAGCATGATATTCTCACCTCACAATCAAAGATTAGGTGGTATAGCAAGTGGAACAGCAGTTATTTCTCTTAAAAGCAAGGTAGGGATTGATCACACTATTATTGAGGATATAGATCTATCATATCAACCAAGATTTCAACAAGTATTGGCCTTATCTGATCGCGATATGCAAATCATTAAGACCAATTACCAAAATTCTCTTTTGCGCAAAGATTATCAAGTTATTAGCAAGCTAGCTCAGAAAATTAGAGAAATCACTAACATTCCAGATCAGCGCCCTGAAATTCAAGACATCGAATTTATTAATATTGTGATTAAAGATTTTAACTATTATACTGGAAAAGAGAATTAGAAATCTTTTTTATTCGCTTTATATTGAATTAAGAAGATAGGTACAATTACCCAAAGAATTAATATACTCAAGGCAATAAAAAAACCTTTGCTACTCCCAAAAAACTCTTTAAAAATAGCTCCGGTATATCCCAGTAATGCTGCAATATCTAGTTGTAATAAGATTAATATTCTAGATAAATCAATCGGGTTAAATAAGCTCATAAACAGAGTTGGCTCTTCGAGTGGGTATTCCTTGAAAACCATTACAGAAAGCAAGAAAATACCATCGTAGATAACTGCCATAAATAGCCATAATAAGATAGCATAACCAAATCCTTTGATTTTATTTTCATTGCTCAAACCAATTAAATAGGCCAAGGCAGTGAAAATTAAAGTTAGAAAACTACCAGATAAAATCAACAGTAGAAACTTTCCTAGACTAGATGAATCGAACAAGCCATAGGCAATAAAAGGGATTCCTAGACCTAGCACCAAACTCATCATTAAAGACAAAGAAAGCCCAAGATATTGACCTAAAAATATCTTTGAACGCTTGATAGGTTGCGCCAAGAGAAGTTCTGTAAATTCTCTAGAATCGTAGTAATACATCACTCCGAAAATAGTGGCAATCAATGGCACCAAAATAATAATGATGTTCATTAAAGTGATAATACCTTTAGATAAATCGTTGTTAAGAAATAACAAGACAAAACCTAATACCAAATAAAACGCGAAGTAGACATAACTCCAACGGCTTCGCATTAAATCGTAAAAACTATATTTCAGTACTTTTAGCATGTTTTCAAATTTTAGGTGCTTAATAAAACACTTTAGGCTACACTCTTGTTAGCAGTTAGGAGTTTTGCCATAGCTCTTTCTAGGCTAGTTTCTTCGGTTTTCTCGTTCAAACCTTCTAAGGTTCCTTTGTAGTAGATGGTTCCTTCGAGTAAGAAAATAATTTCATCAGCCATTTCCTCTACAAAAGAGATAATATGGGAAGTTATCAAAATCAACTTTCCTTTTGCTTTGGTTTCACGAATAAGATTTTTTAGGTGTAACATCGCCACTGGATCTAGACCACTCGTAGGTTCATCTAAAATCACAATCGGTGAGTCGAACATAAAAGTTAAAACTAAATTCACTTTCTGTTTGGTTCCACCCGAAAGGTTGTTTAATTTCTTTTTAAGGAAAGGTTGCAAGCCAAACAATTCAATGAGAGGAGTTTCATCGGCATCATTTCCACGAATATCCTTAATCATTTTTATTAATTCGTGCACCTTTAGATTCCCTGGGAAGTTGGCAATTTGTGGTAAATAGTCGATATCATTTCGGTAGGAGGCATTTTTCTCAATATCAATTCCATTGACCGAAATACTTCCTTTATCCTTGATTACCATTCCTAAAATGGTTTTGATAATCGTAGTTTTACCCGAACCATTAGGTCCCAAAACTGCATAAATCTTTCCTTGTTCTACGGAAATATTAACGCCTTTCAGCACTTCTTGTTTGCCGAATTTTTTATGTAAATCTTTAATTTCTATCATGGGTATGGTTGCATTTTTGGTTTAGCATCTACCAAGTCATCTGGTGTAAATACAGGAGAAACCTTTTCAGAGAAATTGATGATGTCTACAAACAAACTTCTTAATAAAATAATGGCCTCAGGAGCTTTTTCCACAATGTAGGCAAAGAGCTTAACAGGACGATATGGAATATCACCAAAACCATCTTTATCTAGATCATAGCCTGTGTATTCGCTCCAATAGTTTTCATTAAATAAATTATCATTCAAGTTACTATTATAGGACATGTCGAATGAATTATTAGAGAAATTATTTCCTTTAAAGTTGTTGGTATAAGCAGCTCCGTGGAATTTGAGCGCCCAACCATTGCCATTAAATTTATTTCCGAAATAATTGATTCTTGTAGAACCCTCCACCTGAACTCCGATGGTATTTTCCTCAAAAATATTATCTAAAATTTCGGCGTCATATATTTCTTTTAAAAGAAGTCCATATGCAGAAGTTCCCCAATTTTTCTTGAAGATATTCTTTTCCATGTGGATCCTTTTAGAGAACATCACTGCCACGCCGGTTCCGTTTTCTTTAAAAGTATTACCAAAGTATTTGTCATCATTAGAAAACATAAAGTGAAGACCGTAACGCAAATTGTTATGACTCACATTATCACGAATGATACAATTATCTGCGAATTCAAAATAAATTCCATCGCGAGCGCCAGAAATATCGTTTCCAATGATTTCAACATAATGTGAATACCATAAATGAATTCCATTTCCAGAATTATACTCATCTTTTGCAATTCCTCGAATATTGTTATTAATCACTTTTCCGTTGGAGGATTTAGCTAAATAAATTCCAAAGAACATATCGCGCAGGGTAAGATTTTCGAGTCTAAAGTGCTGTGAGTTTGAAACTCTAATGGCCGCCCAATCATTGGTGTAGCTTAATCCTACATTCTGAACTGTTAGGTTTTTTAAAGTAACATGATCTGATTTAATATGAAAAATCTGACCTTTTTTCATTCCATCTACAATCACTCCATCTTCCCCGATAATGGAAAGCGGTCGAGTAATTTCGATGTCAATTTCGTTATAAGTTCCTTTAGCGACCTTGATTATATCATTATCCTCGGCCATAGCAATGGCAGATTTAATGCTTTTGTACTTTTCGTTTGCGCCCACCTTAATGGTTTTTGCAAAGCCTAAAGTCAAACCAAATAACAAGAAAATGAGACTTAGATTTTTCATTCAATTATGCTTATCCAATGTTTTATTTAACCAAGATTTTTCTTAATTAATTTAAAGCAGCTTAATGATGAGACATTTCGTGCTTGGTTTGCACACTTTTTATTCCTTCGAAATCATAAACTTCTCCACCATTTTCAGCTTGAGAAGCATCAGCTAATTCTTTGGTTGAATATGCCGTAATATTTGCCCCCATAGGACTAGGCATATTTTCACTCACCAAAAAATAAGAAGATTTGGCATCTACCAAAACGCCAGGATTATCCATGGTACAAGTCAAAATATGTGAATAAGCCTTGTCTTGGTTTTCGTGCATATAATTAATCATACATTCACTAGAATCGAATTTGTGCACCTTTCCTTTATCCGTAACCAATTCGGTACCGTAGGGTTTATCCATGATATTCATGGAACAAAAATCGCATTTATCTGAACCAAAATTGATTTCTTTAGGCCCTGAACTACAAGCCATAATGCTTAGCAAGAATAGACCAAATATAAATTTATACATGAGTGATTTTTTTTTTAATTAATAATTATTTTGAGCAAGTTCTTTCTTCCCTAAGAAATAAGCAACTAAAGACAAGGCAATTCCAGCACCCATAATGAATGCTCCAATTCCTGGATAAGAGTGTGCGATAAAGTTTAATATTTGTTTACTACCGTAAAATGGAGGTTGAAAGCCCATTGGGTTTCCATCTTCATCTGTAAATTTCATGATGGCATTAGGGTCTAAATCGTTTCCATAGTTACGCTCCCAGATATAGAAATCAATCATACCTGCTGTGGCTAAAAGAACCATAAGAATAAACCATCCTAAAAACCATTTATAGTTTTTGAAAGCTCCAATCAAAACACCTGCTAATGACATAATTCCGATAACAATCGGGAAAATAACAAACTCAGGAATCGTCTCTGGGATGAATTTCATTCCAACATAGTGGTTCATGAGATTGATGTTTTTAATATCATCTGGGTTGTAATCTTGGAATTTATAAATAAAAATATCCATACTTAATGGTCTCGGATACTGTGGCGCTTCGAGTGTAATACTCCATAACGGAAACACAAACAAAGCCAACAGTAATAGCGCAGAGACAATCATTAATATTCTTGATAGTTTCATGGGGTTTGTTTTTTAATGTTATTGTAATGAGTCTTTATGGTTTACAATACATTTCTTAAAAGAAAAAGGGCAGAAAACTTGTATTACGTCTCCTGCCCCAAAAATTGAAAAAAGTATATTTTATCTCTTTTTTAGCAAGAATTACTCACTTAAAATTAGATTTATTCTGACTCTGCTTGAGCGTCTTCGGCTTTCTTCTGAGATGCTGCTGCCTCACCTAAACTCCAGTGTAGTGGCGTATTAGATCCAGCTGCAGATACCCTTACATATCCTGCCATCTCTTGGTGTAGTGCCGAACAGAAATCTGAACAATAGAATGGCCAAACTCCAACTTGTTTTGGTTCCCACAGTAAGGTTTCTGTTTGCCCTGGCATAATCAACAACTCAGCATTATTAGCTCCAATCATTGCAAATCCATGTGGCACATCGAAGTCTTGTTCTAGGTTGGTGATGTGGAAATAAACCTTGTCACCTACTTTGATTCCTTCGATATTATCTGGCGAGAAGTGAGATCGAATCATCGACATATAAACATGTACTTCGTTTCCATTTCTCTCTACTCTACCTTCACCATCAGATTTAATACTATGTGGGTGCTTGTTATCCTCTAATTTGAAATACTTAACAGATTTATCCATTAACATTTCTGCTGGCAATGCACCTGCATAGTGAGGTTCACCAATAGTTGGGAAGTCTAATAATAACTCCATTTTATCACCTGTAATATCAAATAGCTGAGCCGAATGCGCTAACTCTGGACCTGTTGGTAAATATCTATCTTTAGTAATCTTGTTCATAGCTAGTAAGTATTTACCATAAGGTTTTCTTGTATTACCACCTGGAATCATTAAGTGACCTGGAGAATAATAAGTTGGTTTTCTATCTAACACTTCCCAAGTTCCTAATTTCCATTTTACAACTTCAGATGAGATAAAGAAGGTTGTATAAGCATTTCCTTTACCATCAAATTCTGTATGCAATGGTCCTAATCCTGGTTGTTTAACAGTACCTGCCAAAACATCTTCGAATTTCAAGATTGGAATACCATAAGCATCACCATCAAATTTCTTGTTTTCGATAGCATCAATCATCTTAGTGAATGAGTGAACTGTTAAGTCAGCTGATAATTTACCATTTCCGATAATGTATTCACCTGTTGGGTCAACGTCACAACCATGTGGAGATTTTGGAGTAGGAATAAAGTAAACCAAACCTGGCACATCTGCTGGGTCGATTACTCTTACTTCTTTTTTCCATTCAGTGGTTGCCATGTGCGTTTCCTCGTCATATTTGTTATGTGCATAATGCGCTGGAACCGTTTTGAATTTTCCATCTTTAATCGCTTGTTCTGCTACTTTCCAGTTAACAGCAGCAATAAAGTCCTTGTCGTTTTGAGATGCGTTCACCTCTTGTAGTGTGTGTGCTTCCTCTGTATTATAAGTTGTAAAGAAGAACCAACCATGTGATTTATCTCTACCTGGGTGAGCTAGGTCATAATTGAAACCTGGCATTAAGATTTGGAATGCAATATCCATTTCACCCGATTCTTGATCTACTGATAAGAAAGACATACTTGCCTTAAAGTTACCTTTAGCCTCGTTGATTGGCATATCTTTTTGAGGCGTTGGAACCGCAAACCTTGTATTTGCTACAACATACTCTGTGTTCTCTGTAATGAAAGATGAAGAGTGGTTACCTGCACTATGTGGAAGCTCAATTACCTCTACAGTTTCGAAGGTTTTAAGGTCGATTCTCGCAATACGTGGTGTATTGTTACCGTTCATAAATACCCATCTACCATCAATCTCTCCATTGGTTTGAGATAAATCTGGGTGGTGTGTATCATCCCATGGAATCATACCATAAGATGTCATTAATAATGGCTTGGTTTCCTCATTATATCCATATCCTTTTTCTGGATCTTGAGATAAAACTGGAATTACCTTAAGCAATCTACCAGATGGCAAACCATAAACTGCCAATTGCCCACTGAATCCTCCTGATAAGAAGGCATAGAACTCATCGTACTCTCCTGGAGCAACATAAACTCTCTCTGCAGCGTTACTAGCTATAGCTCCAGAGCCTTGACCTGTTTTCGCGTCTCTACTTTTGTTACAACTGACCGTAATGGAGGTTGCAAACACAAGTAGGAATAACTTAAATAAAATGGAATTATTTCTCATGTGATTATTGTTTTTCGTCTCGAAATCTCAACTACCCCATTAGAGGTAATTGTATTATTTATTTAGAACTTACTCAATCGTTCTAATGTACTCTAACACCTGGCGTGCCTCTTCTTCAGTTAAGTTTTGGTTGGCCATAGGAGCACCATTCGCTTCTGCTAATAATTGTTTAGCAATTGGGTCTTTTTGTGTCATTTCTTCTGGGTTTAAGATCATGTTCATAGCCCATTCTGGTGTACGACGATCTAATAAACCTTTTGGTGCAGGACCAATAAATTTCTCTGTTGGTTTGTGACAAGCAGTACATTTTGCTTCATATATGGTTTTACCCTTTGCTGCCATATCTTGGTCAATCGTTTCAGGTATTTCAAGTGACTTAATCGGCCCAATTCCTTTGTTAGACATTGGGTCATTTGGATCAGCTGTTTCTGGTGCATCTAGCTGAGGTGCTGACTGCTCTGTTTCTGTTGCTCTGTCTTTAGCATAATCTGGTGCTTCTTCCTTTCCACCACAGCTAATGATAAACATACTCGCGATTGCGCTTAATACAATTACTTTTTTCATATCTATTATTTTTATTGTTTTAATTTCTTGTACAAATTTAAGTCAACAACTAAGGCCTGTTTATGACTGCAATCACAAACACACCAAAATATGTATGACATTTAGCATATAAAAGACTAAATACTCCTTTATTTTGTCCTACTAAGTTAGGTATTTAACAAAAGTTATCAAAAATAAACTTTACGTTTTCTGATTTCTAAAAGCTCTTCCTGCTCCATTTGCTTGATCGTACGTATTACGGTTTCAACTCTTAGCGCCGTAAGATTCGCGATTTGCTGACGTGTTAATCGGATTTCCTCTCGTGTTTCTTTGGTCTTAAGTTGATCGAATAGCGTCAATATTCTATGTTGAGGATCATGGAGAGAAATCTCAGAGGACATAATGGATTTAAAGTAAATTATCTCACTTAAACCCTTGACAATAGCTTTTAAAAATTGTGGATTATCTTCTAATAATTGATAAAAGCTTTCTTTGTTCAATTTTAAAATCTCCACATCTGTTTTAGCTACTGCAGTAGATGGATAAGGCTTGTCTATGAATAAAGGTGGCGTTCCTAAACTTTCTCCTTCGTTAAAAATCTTATGAGTGAACTCTTTTCCTCCTTCGCTCAAGGTATAAATACGAACCGTACCTTTTAATAAGTATAAAAACGATGTTGGGTTTTCTCCGGCTTCAAATATGAAATCATCCTTTTCTAATTTTTCTACTACGGCTCCGTATTTTATTAATAAGTCTTTATTCATGTGCTTTGGAATAAATATAAAACTAAGTTCTATATATTTATTTCCCAAATTGAATCTAAAATTTAGTCTATAAAAGAAAAGCCTCAAATTTCAAATTGAAATTTGAGGCTTAATTATTTTAATAAAATTTATTTAATATTAAGACTTTTCTAGGCCATTGATAAATTTATTTACCAATCCTTCTGAAACTCCCATATTGCTATAACCACCGTCATTGTATAAGTTCTGTAATGTAACACGCTTCGTAAAGTCACTAAACATCATCACACATAAATCTGCACAATCATCTGCAGTGGCATTTCCTAAAGGAGAAACTTCATCTGCAATTTGCAAGAATCCGTCGAATCCAGAAACACCTTGACCTGCTGTAGTAGCTGTAGGAGATTGAGAAATTGTGTTCACACGTACTTTCTTTTCTTTACCCCAGTAATATCCAAAGCTTCTAGCAATCGACTCTAAGTATGCTTTGTTATCTGCCATATCATTGTATCCAGGATAAACTCTTTGGGCTGCGATATAAGATAAAGCTAAAATACTTCCCCAATCGTTCATACAATCTTTGTCCCAAGCAGTACGCATTACCTTATGGAAAGAAACCGCAGAAATATCCCATCCTTTGGTCAACCAATCGTAATTCATTTCGGTGTAATGCTTACCTTTTCTTACGTTGATACTCATTCCGATAGAGTGTAAGATAAAGTCAATTTTACCGAATTTTTCAATGGCAACATCGAACAAGTTACTTAAATCTTCCATAGATGTAGCATCTGCTGGCACAACCTCGCTACCAGTATCTTCTGCCAACTTGTTGATTTCGCCCATACGTAATGCCACTGGGGCATTGGTAAGAACAAATTCAGCACCTTCTTCATGACATCTCATTGCAGTTTTCCATGCAATAGAGTTCTCATCTAATGCGCCGAAAATTATTCCTTTCTTTCCTTGTAAAATTCCCATATGATTTGAATTAATCGTTAAATTTAAATGTTTGTGGCGAAAGTGCCAAAACTCTGTGCTAAGTCTAGCTCTAAAAAATGTTTTATAAATTGAACTTGGCCTCTATGGTTGGTCTATTAAATACATGAGAAACAATCTCTAACTTATCATTTTGGAATAAGTATAAATCATCGATAAAGAAAAAGCTAAAATGTTGTGATTCCACATCAAAGATACCAAAAGCTTCCTTGTCTTCACTCCATAAAACGATGCCTTCTCTCCTCATTTGCATGTCATTTATTTTGTAAGATACAATATCATACTCATAAATCATTCGATTCATTTTATCTAAAATACCAACCGAAAGATCAACATGCGTATATTTTTGATCAGATTTTAACCAAAACCAAGGGTATTTGCCAGTGAAAAGCATGCCTTCTTTAGTTTCTTCGGCATAGCCCACAATGGTTTTATCATCTCTTAATCTATATTTCTTTGTTTTAATTCGCACGTCGCAAAAGTAGAAATTTATTTCGAAAACTAAGTTGATAGCCCTAATCTAGCAAATTGTATATTTGCATTACTTGACTAATTAATTTGAAAAAAGCCGTAATTTTTTACAAGGATACCGACAACATTGGAGACGATGTTCAAACCTATGCCGCTTGGCAATTGTTGGGTGGTGTTGATTATATGCTAGACCGTGAGTCACTGAATAATCCCGGTATCGACGAAAAAGTAAAGTTACTCTGCAATGGCTGGTTTATGAAAAATCCAGAAAACTGGCCGCCTCATAAGGATTTAGAGCCTTTGTTTATTTCTATGTATGTGGATCATAAACATGGATGCTATGAGAAAATGCTATCCCAAGAGCTTGTTCCCTATTATCAAAAACATGCTCCGATTGGGTGTAGAGATAAAAACACTTTAAAGTTATTTAAAAACTTAGGAATAGAAAGCTATTATTCTGGATGTGTAACACTTACTCTACCTCAATACAAAGGAGAAAGAACAGACGAAATTCTTTTAGTGGATCCATTTGTTAAGATTTTTGATAAAAAATACACGGAAACTCAAATCAATCGATTAATTCCAGAAAAATTTAAAAATAGAATTAGTGTTATAACTCACCATGATTTCGAGATGAAACATTTAACTATAGAAGAAAGAATGGAGAATGTAGAGAAATTATTAGAGCGATACGCCAAAGCAAAACTCATTATCACGTCGCGCATTCATTGTGCTCTTCCAGCTACGGCTATGGGAACTCCAGTGTATTTTATGGATGTTGGTTATGACAGAAAACAAGCACACGATAGATTAGAAGGTTTGCTGGATTTGTTTGAAGTTGTTGATGACACACATTTCCCAGCGAGCAGCAATCAACCTTTGACTAAGATTCAACGCAAGTTGGGCTTATATTCTAAGTCAGCAATAAAAGAAAATCCCATTGATTTTGATTTAAAACCAGAAACGATGAAGAAGTTTGAAAATAATTTTAAAAACGCCTCTCTTTTGGCTGACGGAATTAGATTTAAAGTGAAGGAGTTCTTTAATGAAAACTAAGAAAGTCCTTTAAAAAATTCATTTTATACGTGCTTTAATTTGCAGTATATTTGCAATTCATGAAAACATGGAAGGATTATCTTGCCCTACCTTTTATTGGGCTTATCCGCTTATATCAGTTATTAATTTCGCCTTGGTTGGGTAGCAATTGTCGTTATCAGCCAACTTGTTCTCAATATGGAATTGAAGCCTTCAAAAAACATGGTGTTTTTAAAGGAGGATGGTTAACCATTAAGCGAATTTCTAGTTGTCATCCTTGGGGTGGAAGTGGCTATGATCCTGTTCCAGAAAAAGAAGAAAAATTATGATAGAATTGATGGGGTATTTCACCTTTGGAGGTTCAGAGGGTATCGATTTAGGCTTTCTAACTTTACATTATTACAGTCTTATGTGGATTGTAGCCTTTGTTTTAGGTTGGTTTATCATGGCCAAAATCTTTAAAATTGATGGGGCTTCAAAAGAATTATTAGATCCTTTGTTCTTATACACTTTTGTTGGAGCCATAGCTGGTGCTAGATTAGGTGAGTATGTATTTTATGATCCCATGGCTTTCATAGAACGACCGTTAGAAGTCTTTTTACCCATCGTTTATTCTCCAGGAGACTCTTGGCTATTCTTACAAGATTATAAGTTCGTTGGATTCATGGGCTTGGCCAGTCACGGAGCGGCTGTAGGTCTATTAATTGCGATGTATTTATTTACGCGCAAACATTTAAAGGGCAAATCTATGCTTTGGATAATAGACCGATTAGCCATTGTTGTACCTATCGGAGGAGCTTTCATTCGCGTTGGTAACTTCATAAATTCAGAAATTGTTGGTAAGCCTAGTGATGTAGCATGGGCCGTTTTATTCCAAAATCAAAGCCCTGATTATGGTCCGATTGTTCCACGACATCCCGCACAATTATATGAGGCGATTGCTTATGTGATTTTATTTGGAATCATGTGGTACATCTATAGATATACTAAGAAAAAATATCAATCAGGATTCTTGTTCGGATTTTTCTTTATGGCATTATGGTTAATTCGTTTCACCGTGGAATTCTTCAAAGAAGATCAAGGTGTAGAATGGGTAGCCGACACATTAGGCATGAGTCTTAATAATGGTCAGGTATTGAGTATTCCTTTGATTATATTAGGAATCATTATATTAGCAACTTCTAAAAACAGAATTCAAGATGAAAATAATTCTTAATTTATTATTTGTATTGGTTTTAATGTTCACTTTTTCTTGTAAAAGCGAAACTGAAAGTTCTACGCAAGTTGATAGAAATGAGCCAATCAATATTGAGTTCATTAAACAAGGTGAACTATCTTTAATCAACAATGATTCTATTATCAAAAAGCTTGATATTGAGCTAGCTAAAACAGATAATAAGAGAGCCATTGGTTTAATGAATCGTAATTCTTTAGAAGAAAATCAGGGAATGTTGTTTGTTTTTCAAGAGGATAACATGAGTGGATTTTATATGAAAGACACTAGAATATCATTGGATATCATCTACTTAGGCGAAGACAGTACTGTGATTTCAATTTCTAAAAATCGTCAACCTTTTGATTTAAATTCTGAAGGAGCGCCTTCACCTTATCGTTATGTATTAGAAGTAAACGGAGGTATGTCTGACGCTTGGGGCATCAAAGAAGGTGTTACCAAGATCAATTGGACTGAGAATTTGTAATTTATTCGCTAAAAAGTTTTAGATTTAAATACTAATTAAAAATTGAAAAATATGAAAATGTTAAAAGAATTTAAGGAATTCATTATGACCGGAAACGTTATCGACCTGGCCGTAGCTGTTATTTTAGCAGGTGCTGTTGGTTTGGTTGTTAACGGGTTTGTGTCTGACATCATGATGCCTGTAGTAGGTCATTTCTCTGGTGGAATGGACTTCGCAGACATGAAAACCGTACTAGACCCTGCCGTAGGTGTTGAGGGTGAAGAAGGATATCAGCCTGAAAATGCTATTTACTATGGTAGATGGATCAACTCAATCATTAACTTGATTACAGTGGGTGCGGTATTGTTTATGATTGTTAAGGCGTATAACAAGACTAAAAAGCCAAAAGCTGAGCCAGCTCCAGCAGGACCTACTCAAGAAGAGTTATTATCTGAAATCAGAGATTTATTAGCTAAGAAATAAATTCTTAACATTATAAAATAGAAGCCGAATTGAGAAATCAGTTCGGCTTTTTTTATAGAGTCAATTGTTTCGAAAGCTAACGTGTCCAATTCATTAGTTAGGTGTTCTACTTATTTAAAAAAATAGACACAAGGTTGAATGCAGCCCGGATGGCAGCGGCATTGGGCATACTAGAAGCATCTACAAAAAACAAGAGAAAAGAGTGGCGTGCTTGCACAAACTCCTTTTCTCTTGAGTTTTTGTATGCTTATGGGCTGAACAATACAGCGAAAAGCCGGAATAGCTGCCCTAAAAGAAAAGTTAATTAAAATGTACAGAATGACCTTTCAAATCCTGCAAAGTGTTTTAGAGTTGAGCTTTCTTACGCTAAAAGGCTTAATAACCAGTTCTCATATCTACAGACTGTAGCCCTTATTAAGTTTAAAGTAGGTTCTAGAGATAATAATCTGAAATCAAGTAATTGAGTTGGTTCAACAAAAAAAGCGTCAACTATTTTCGATGAAAACAATTGACGCTTTATTATAAAATTTATTGTCGCTTCTTAGTAGCCGAAATAGAATGGATTTCCGAAATCAAACCCTAAACTGATAAGGTGTCCGTCGCCAGCTTCTTTTGAGATGTCGGTTAATCCCATTTTGTATGCATAGCCTAAACGAAGTTTACCAATTTCTAGGTTGATAAGTGGCGTAAGACTTAAGGTTTGTGTTCCTGTCTCGTCCATGTCTGTTCTATAGTTTACACCTAATCTCACTGCATTGTGACCCATAGCAAATCTAGAGCGCATCGTAATATCTACTTGACGCTCTGAGTTGGAGTTAAGATTCATTAAAACTGATGGCTCTAATTGGATTCCATCTGCAATGTTCCACTTATATCCCGCTTGGAAATAATACCAAGTTGGAAGTGGCTCGATAGAGTTCACAATAGGTCGGTTATCACCCAAAGGCATATCTAACACTGAAAATCCTACATAAACGCCATTGTATTGAACATTGGCACCTAAGTTAAAGTAAGACAAGAAATAGCTCGTGTCTTGTAAATATGGATCTTCTGGGTGCTGAGCATTCCACTTTGTTCTGTCAAAAACCTGAGAGATTCCGTTGTAGGAAAGACCGAATGAGAATTGATTTTCATCTTGGTCGTCATAGTAGCTAAAACCATCTCCAATAGGAATATGATAAGCTGCCGAAACATTTACTCCTCTAAGACTAGTCGCACCGTTTCTATCATTGAAAGCATGAAAACCTGCTGCTAATCGATTAGATACACGTCCATGTGCACTCAATGTTTGAGTAGATGGCGCATCTTCTAATCCTGCCCACTGAGAATAATGTGTTCCTCGAACTTTTAAGATCTCTGCGTTGGATCCAGCAAATGATGGATTTATTAAATAATTGTCGGCCACCAAATAATGCTCGTAGAATGGTAAGCCTTCCTGTGCATTTATCTGTTGTACAAACAACAAGCAAAAGGTGGCGAATAATATATTTTTAACTCTCATTATCAATTTCTCATGTTCTTTTCAGATTCTACAAATATAGTTTTCTTGCTGAAATTGCCCATATCTTTGTTATTCAAAAACACTTTCATAACGTAATTATTTATAAAAGATTGCTTTATCTATTTTTAACAGTGATATGACCCGTTGTATTTCTACCGTCGGCAAGCTCTAGCAAATACCAGTAATCTCCAGATGGTAATGTCCTACCATGTGATTTTCCATCCCATCTAAAGCTAGTTTTATCATTCGAAGATTCTTCTTGGAATAAAAGCTTACCATATCGATTGTAAACTGAGAAAGTAGATTTCTGTACATTCCCTGCTTCGTCTCTAAAGGCATCCATAAATGGAACTACGAAATAATCGTTTAGACCGTCATCATTTGGCGTAATTACATTCGCAACATTCAATACTAGGGTTGACATTCCAACACCATCACAACCTGCAACTACAGATCTCACCATTACATCGTACATACCTGGTGTCAAGTTGTCAAATGTTGGACTTTGCTGCCAATCTATACCGTTGATAGAGTATTCGAATGGTCCGTCACCTGAAGCTACTACTGTAATACTATTGTTAGTTGTATTTAAGCTTGTAATAACTGGCACAGCAATCGACTCAAAATCAACTGTTGCTTCGTTTGAACAAGTTGTATTTGGATCTGTTACAGTTAAGGTAATAGTTTGATCACCTGCTTCACCATCAAGTTGAACGGTTTCACCATTTCCTAAAACATTTCCTAATCTATCTTTCCATTCATATGTTAATTCCGGGTTGAATCCTTGCGCCGAAATTACTAGAGAATCCGTTGCACAGAACGCAGTGGTTGGTGCTAAGATTTCTGCTAATGGAATCGGGCTAATTACAACATCGAATTGAGTGATAGATGGACATTTTCCATCTGCAACAACTCTAACATAAACAGTTCCCGCTACTAATTGAGCATTATCTGGATCGATAGGGTTTCTATCATTTTGAGCATCTGCCTCACTTGTATGATAAGAAATCCAATGGTTAGTATTCTCATTAGTAACTAAATCAGCCATTGATGTTAAATCAAAAGTACCGGTTCCAAATCCATCGTCACACGCTTCTAGCGGTTCGATGTTAGCATTCACTTGTGTTTGCTCTCCTGGAGTTAAAGTTACTGATGTATAGTTAACACATGCGTTAGCTGTTCCTGTTTCTTCTACTCTAACAAATACTTCTAATGGCAATGTTGTAATGTTATTTGCATCTACTTGAGTAAATACGTCATCGTCATTTTCGGCACCTGCTTGTGAGTTGTGATATGAAATAGATACACCAGCTGTTGAATTCACAACTATGTCATCTAAATCTCTCAAGGTAAATGCATAAGTTCCATCAAATTCCGGATCACAAACTTGGAACTCTAAGTTTGTATTTACCGCTGGTAAATCTTTAAGCTCTAATTGTAATTCTGTAATTGAAGTACAATTCTGATCATTTGAAACTAAAACATAAATTGTAGTAGAACCAGAATCATAGCTTGTTGGGTTGGCAATGTTATTCGCATTGGCATCTATAGCATCTTGCTCAGTTAAATAATAAGCAAAGTTGAATCCAGCAGCATTTGCTAGGATATCATCATTAGCTAAAGTTAAATCCCACGTTTCTGTATTATCTTCGTCGATATCACACAATTCAAGTGTTGCTGGCGTTAAGGTTAATCCTTCATCAACAATCACATCAAATTGAGTTATCGCAAAACAACCTTCGGCATTTTCAACTCTCACATAAACTGTAGTTGTTCCTGTGTTAAAGCTGTGATCTGCCGGGTTATTAATTAATGGCGTACCATTTCCAGCATTTGCTTCTGTTGTATGATAAGTAACTGTTAAGGTTGTATCCCCACCAGTGATTACATCTTCGTGAATTGTAATATCAATAGATTCTGATCCATCATCAAATAAGTCACACACCTGAATATTCTCTGGCATGTTGGCTACCGGTTGATCGTTGTGATTAAGTGTTAACTCAGCAACAGCAAAACATCCGTTGGCGTCTTCTAATCTTACATAAATAACTTCTCCATTAACTGTACTTGTATACTGCGTTGGGTCGGCAACCTGATCGGCTGTATCATTATTTTCAGCTCCTGTTAAGCTTGTAAAATATGATAAGTTAATTCCAGTTTGTCCATTCAATAAATCAGCATCGGCATCAGTCAAGTTAAAGACATAGTTTCCATCAACATCAGCACAAATAGCTAAATTCGCTGGCGTAATTTCAGGACCTGCATTTAAAACCAATTCGATAGTTGTCATTTCCTCACAACCATCAGCGGTGCTAACTACCACCCAAATTGTAGTTGGGCCAGATTCAAATGCAGTAGCATTGGCAATAGCATTATTTCCGCCGATAGCATCTTGCTCGGTTGGATAATGTGTAAATGTAAAGCTTGCTGAGTTTGGAATAATATCATCACTTACCTGCGTAAGGTCGAAAACCTCTAAACCATCATCTCCAACATCACATAAAGTAATTGTTGCAGGCGTAAGCTCTAATCCCTCTAATAATGCAACTGGCATGGTCAACACCTTATAACATCCATTTCCATCTAAAATTACAATGTAAATCTCTGTTGTATCTGGTGTTAAGCTATAAGCAGTTGGATCAGCAATAGCATTATCTGTATCATTTTGGCTAGCGTCATCATAATTTTCGTAATAAACAAAAGTTACATCTGGTGCACCACCTAATATATCCTCTTCGCTACCTGTTAAATCAACCACCTCAACACCTAATTCACCTGCATCACAGAACTGAATTGGGTTGTCGAAAACATAGGCCGTTGGTCCATCGTTCACTTCAAGCGTTAGCTCAGCAATTCCATAACAACCTTCTTCGGTTTCAATTCTCACCCAAAGCGTAGTTGTCGTGTTAATTGTATATTCCGTAAGGTTTGTACCTGTTAAGAATTGATCGTTTCCATCTTGTGCATCTGTTTGATTTTCGAAGTAGTAGATATCATAAAACTGACCTTCTAAGAAATGATCATTAAATGAATTTAAATTATAAACTACGTCTGTAGCATCTGGAGCAATACATTGTGTCTCCGTTAAATCTTCAGGCTCTAAATCTGCCAAGAAATTCAAGGTTAAATCAAGTATTGAGTGACAACCATTAGCTTCATCTTTAACTCGAACATATACTGTTCTTGAGCCTGAAACAAATGCATCTGGAGTATCAATCAAAGCAGCTTCTACTCCCATATCCGCAGCTCTACGGTTGGTATAATATCCTTCAATCACCCAATCTGGCTGACCATCTGTCACTAAGTTAGTGTAAGAAGGTAAGTTCCAAGTTGTTTCACCTGAACCATCTACATCACATACTTCAATAACAATATCTTCAACTTCTGGAGAATCGTAGTCAAATGTAATATCAATTCTATCCGATACTACTACAGGATCTTGACCACAAATATCATAAGTTACAACAACTGTATAGAATGTATCTTGAGTTGGATAAATATCTAAGTTTCTAGTTTGTCCTACTAAAACATCATTTTCATCAAACCATTGAATCGTAACTGGCATTTCATCACCATCTGGAATAAATCTCCAAGCCTCCTCTTGCGCTGACCAGTTTCCAGTATTTCTACCTGGTGCCACTGCAAATTGACCTTGGTTTGCACCTTGAAGACCAATTAGTGAATTTCCATCATTCCAAGAAGGACATGCAGGTTTGTTGTGAATGTAAACGTCTATATAGTTAGAGCCTTCCCACAGTACAATTTGCTGTGATGTTGTAGCGCCTGCCTGACAAGAGCTACCAAATAATGGAATATTACTGTAGTTTACAACAAACATTCTACAAGGATACTCTCCTTGGAATCCATATGAGAATTGCGCACTAGGATCTGCACTACTTGACGCAATATTTATATCGTGATAAGCACCATTAATGGTGTTTAACATATGCGTGGTATTGGTCGGTAAAGTTTCATCGTAACTCCATTGGTCAAATTGATTTGCATAACTTAAATCAAAGTTAATTCTACCATTAGCTCCTACGACTAAAGCATCTCGCTCTTGACCGAAGAAACAGAATCTATAGCCTGGGATATCACCTTGTGCATCTGGGAAATTCACAACAGGACCATAATAATCATCTTGCGTAATATCCACACCGGCACCATCCGTCACTGGATAAGGCGGTTGGAAAGGAATGGATTGAACAATATATGATGTAGTTTCTTTCATTGGAGCATAATCTGCACGTAATCTCATTCTACCACCTTCTTCTAGAGGATAGTTACAGTTAACGATTACATCACTAGATTCTTCAATGAAGTCCACACCTGTTACGGACGGACAAGGAACGTTAGTATCAAAAGTAACTCTAACTAAAAATGTATAAGATTTCGTACAGTCTGGATTACCCGAGGCATCTGTTACAGTAAAAGTAACGGTATAGGTTCCCGCATCTGTATAGGTATGTGTAGCATCAGTTCCTGTAGCAGTGGTTCCATCTCCAAAATCCCAAGTATAGGTAGCTCCAGTACCATCTTGCGAGAATTCAGCACTACCTGTAAAAGTCACCGTTTCTCCCTCCAATACAGTTACACCACCACTCTCGTCCATTTCTGGAATGGTTGTTACGTTTGGCGTAATAGCTTGACAAGGTACAGCACAACTAATTTGCGCTGACCATCCTGGACCAGGACCTACCGCATCTGAAATAAATTCGACGGTTAAACAACCACTTGGGTTGATAGATAAGTCCGAAGCATGGATTCCGTTTTCCTCACCTGGGCGCATACCACCGATGTAAGTCCCAATAAGAGGTGCTGTTGTATCATCTCCATCGTAGATATTCATGAAATCTGCCCCCGAACGTGTCATGGCCAAAATATCATCGAAAGTAAGAATCGTGGCATTATTTGGCTCAGTAGTTCTATCAGGACAAATGGTAAAAACTAAGTTTTCATCATTCTGGAACGGGTTCGCCGGCCCTCCTGAATCATAGAAAGTCCCTGAACATGTTGTAACACTTCCATTTTCCATCCAATATTCTTGGGCGTTTATGAAAGTAAATAATATGATGAAGGGTAAAAGTAAAAGTCGTTTCATTATAATATTTATTTTCGCTCTTTTTTAGCTTGTGGTAAAATCGTGATGTAATGATTTCCCAGTTTATAAGTCTCTTTCTTCTCTGGATAAAAGTTTATCGCATATTTTAAAATATTAAAAGACTGCGGAGAGTATTGCATATCATGTGTAAGATTGGTGTTATACACATTATACAATTCTACCGTAGACAAGTCTTTAGCATTTCTTAAAACTTTAGAACCTTGAGCCTTTTCATAAGGGATATGCTCTACTTCAACTCGATTCCTAACTAAATCCTTGAGGTTTCTTAGCAAAGACGGTCTTTCTTTCACATAGGTTGCGTTGGGACCATAAACTTGTTCAAATTTAATTTTTTCCTTTGCATTTAAAGGTGCTTTTACATTGTCAGGAAAATGTACATGCGTCTGCTGCGCACTAAGCATTCCTGTAACAATGAAAAAGGTTGCGAGTAAAAATCTTTTCATTATATACTTTTAGTGTAGTTAACAAATATAAACATCCTACCTTAATTAAATAAAAAATTTGCGCTTTTATTGTGTGGTTAATGTTAATTAGGCTACTTTTTTAACAAAGCCTCTATTTAAATTTCAACTTTAACATTAAACCTTTCCGATTTTGAACTGTCCAATACACGAATCACTAAAAAACAATAAAATGAAAAAGTCCTTAATACTATTACTTCTTGTATTTTTTACACTAGGTGGAATAATGAATGCACAGCACCGAGATGGAGAGCACAAAAAAGATAAAGGAGAGATGCTTGAGAGAATGAAAGAAAAATTGGGGTTAACAGACCAACAAGTATCAAAAATCAAGGCAATTGACGCCAAATATCAATCTCAAGAAGATGCATTAAAAGCTAAAGCAAAAACTTTAAGAGAAGAACACAAAGCTCTTAGAAGTAAAAAAAGAGAAGAAATCGATCAAATCTTAACTGCAGAACAAAAAGAGAAAGTTAAAAGCATGAAGAAGAATAGAAAGAAACGCGACATGCATCAACACAGAAAATAAAACTCTAAAAGAGTTAAACGATAATTATTTTTGTTTTCAATTTAAATAAAAGAGTCCGCTGGTTTAGCGGACTCTTTGTTTTTTATAATAAAATTGACTTTTCTTAATAAGCTTTGGCAAATAAAACTCTTTGCGTACTTGGCTTTCCTGTGTAAACGCATTTACCTTCTTCTTGTTTAGCATCTAAAGGAATACAACGTATGGTAGCTTTTGTCAACTCTTGTATTTTGGCCTCTGTTTCCATGGTTCCGTCCCAATGAGCAGATAAGAAACCTCCTTTCTCCTCTAAAACTTTTTGGAACTCATCCCAATCATTAACTTCAGTGATGTGTGAATCTCTATATAATTTAGCCTTATTATAGATATTAGCATCAATTTCTGACAATAAAGCCGGGATTGCCTCCTCTAAATTCTCTAAACTGACAAATTCTTTAGTTAAATTATCTCTTCTCGCTACCTCAACTTGACCTTTTTCTAGATCTCTAGGCCCTACTCCAATTCTAACTGGAACACCTTTCAATTCATATTCAGCAAACTTCCATCCTGGCTTTTGCTTATCATCGTTATCATATTTAACGCTGATACCTTTTTCTTTAAGTGACTTAACAATAGCTTCGGACTTCTCATCTACCAATGCTTTTTGCTCATCATTAAAGTAAATTGGAACAATTACCACTTGTATTGGCGCCAAAGTAGATGGCAGTACCAATCCTTTATCATCGGAATGCGTCATAATTAAAGCTCCCATCAACCTTGTAGAAACTCCCCAAGAGGTTGCCCAAACATATTCTTGTGTTCCCTCGCTTGTTGCATATTTCACATCGAATGCTTTAGCGAAATTCTGACCCAAGAAGTGAGAAGTTCCAGCTTGCAGAGCTTTTCCATCTTGCATTAAAGCCTCGATACAATAAGTATCTTCTGCTCCAGCAAATCTTTCTGACTCAGACTTAACTCCTTTAACCACTGGCATCTTCATATAGTTTTCCGCGAAATCAGCATAAACGTTTACCATTTGTACAGTTTCGTCAATTGCTTCTTGCTTGGTCGCATGCGCAGTATGTCCTTCTTGCCATAAAAACTCTGCAGTTCTTAAAAACAAGCGGGTTCTCATTTCCCAACGAACTACGTTTGCCCACTGGTTTATTAAAATAGGTAAATCTCTATATGATTGAATCCAGTTTCTATAAGTGCTCCAAATAATTGCTTCCGAAGTTGGTCTTACCACTAATTCCTCTTCTAATTTCGCATCTGGATCCACCATTAACTTTCCAGGTTCATCTGGGTTTGACTTAAGTCTATAATGTGTTACAACTGCACATTCTTTAGCAAAACCTTCAGCATTAGTTTCTTCGGCCTCGAACATGTGTTTCGGGACAAATAATGGAAAATAAGCATTTTGATGTCCTGTCTCCTTGAACATTTTATCTAATTGGGCTTGCATTTTCTCCCATATAGCATAACCATAGGGTTTGATGACCATACAGCCTCTAACACCCGAGTTTTCGGCCAAATCAGCTTTAACAACTAACTCGTTATACCATTTGCTATAATCTTCTTCTCTTGAAGTTAATTTTGCCATATAAATTCTTTAATCTCTTTAGCAGCGCCTATTTTAACATAACATGGCACCACTTTTGTTTTATTATTAACAGTTTGCAACGATATGCAAATTTAATTAAATTACTAACTTTACATGCAATAATTCTACAAGATGAAACCAACAAAGTACAACTACGACCAAATCTTTAAAAAAATCCTTCCCGTTGGAATGATTTTATTTGGAGTAACATCATGCTCGGTTTCTCAACAAACAGTTGGAGAAAACGACGGAATATATTATGACCCATCTTCTCAACCAACTAGGCAAGTTGTGGTAGAAGATAGAGAATATCAACAAAGCGATGAGGTGTATACCTATCAAGAAGAGCAGCCTATTAGAATGGGCGGAAGATACTTCGATGATAGTGGAAATGCACCAGAAACGTCTCAAACTACACAGCAAGAATCTAGATCATATAATGACGATAGCGTTGTTGTTACTAACGACAGCAATGGAAATTATAATGATTGGGGTGATTATCAAGGTGTAGAAATCCATGTGAACAACTATTACGGCCCTCTTACATATAACTGGAACCGCAGATTCTACGGAGGTTGGTACGGACCTTACAGAAGTTTCGGATGGAACTATGGCTGGAGTTCTTGGGGATATAGTCCTTTCTATTCAGGCTATTATGGATTCGGATACCCTTACTTTGGTTACGGATACGGATATAGCGGATTCTACGGACCCTTCCACCCATATTATGGACCTTACTACTACGGTAGCTATGGTTATTATGGCCACCCTTATTATTCAGGATATTACGGAAGTCCATATTATAACAACTACTATGGTAACAGAGTAATGAGAGAAATATATAGAGGAAAAGGTATTCAGAATGGAATTACTAGAGACAATGTCGCTGGAAAGAGAAATGTGACTAGAACTAACTCTGGAATTACTAGAGACAATGCAACATTAACACCTAATTCACCAACTAGAACTAGAGCTACAAGTACTGTAGATGATAATCAAATTAGAACAACGCCAACTAGAAATTCTAGAAACCAGAATGTTTCAAGTGATATCAACACGAATCCAGTAAGAATTAGACCTAGAACTACTGAGGAGGTAAATACAAATAGCGGTGTAAGAACTAATAATAGAGTTAATCCTAACATTAGATCTACCACACCAATTCGTCAGAATGATGTGAGAAATACGCCAAGACCTACGAGGGGTACTAAATACAATAATAACGTACCGACTAGGACGCCAAAGGCTACGCCTAGCACACCTCCTACTAGAAATAGAAATTACAACAGTACTCCGTCAAGACCAACCTCGCCTTCTATCCGAAGCACACCACCAGTTAGATCTTCTTCACCCGTAAGAAGCTCAGGCGGAATTAGAAGAAGATAAATAAATTAGGAAGGAAACTATCATTTAGTTAATTATCATGAAAAAAAATATAATTTTAAGCTTTATTGTTGGATTATCAACTTTCTCCTTTGCACAGGAGAATTTGGTAAACCAATATCCAGAAGAGTTACATCAATACAATAGTGGTTCAGCTTTAGGTGGAACTGCTAGATTTCAAGGAATGAGTGGCGCTATGGGTGCTTTAGGTGGAGATTTATCTGCTACCAGTATCAACCCTGCAGGTGCGGCAGTTTTCTTACAATCAGAAGGTACGCTAACCGCTGGAGTCAATATGGCTAAAACAAAATTGAATTCGAACCAAGGCTCTGATTTTAGTGATTCTAAAATAAATTTTGATCAAGCAGGTGCTGTATTAGTTTTTGATGATTTACAGAGTCACAATTGGAAAAACATTGCTGTAGGTTTAAACTTTCAAAGGCAAAATACAGTAAATGAAGCTATAAATTTAAAGCCAAATACAGTTGCTTCTAACGGAAATAAAATGACGGATTACTATTCTGAAAGAATTGGTAGTTCTTCCGTTACAAATTTAAATGTGGCTGCTAATTATAATAATAACATCTATTTAGGTGGTGGTTTGAATTTCCATACCTACGATGCTGACCAGATTGAAGCCATGCGTGTTGATGATGTTCAGTTTGATAATAATTATAGATTTATTAAAGATGGAACACCTAACTCACGTTTAGGAACGGGAATTTCTGCAAGTCTTGGTGTGATTGCTAAAATAAATCAACAGATTAGATTAGGTGCGTCTTATCAGTCTCCTACATGGTATACGGATACAGAAGAATTAACGACACAATATGCCATGTTTAGTGCAATAGACGGCGAAGAGGAATATTATTATATAGATAGAGAAACACTAGCTTATTTAAATGATTTAACCACAGCTCAAAAGTTCACAGGATCAGCTGCTGTTGTTATTGGATCTAATGGTTTAATTAGTGCTGATTATATCTATACAGATTATAGTTCGGCTAAGTTTAAACCAACTGATGCTTTCTTAGCAGAAAATGCTTTTATCTCAAATAATATGAAAGGAACCAGCACTATTAAAGTGGGTGCCGAGATGAGATTACAGGATTTTAGATTAAGAGGTGGTTATAGATACGAGCAAACACCATTTGAGGAAGTAGATTTATTAGGAGACGGTAATACTTACCAGCCTTTTGGAGACCTTTCTGGCTTTTCATTAGGATTGGGTTATGAATTCCAAAGCTTCTATATAGATGCTGCCTATAGCTTCTACGAAAGAGATCGAAACTATTTAATTTCAGGAAATTTCTATGACTACGGTGGTGAAATCAGTGCAACAGGATTAACCCAGACAGAAGCTTTAAATGCTTTGTCTTTGAATGCTAGCGAAAGTGGATTTGCACAAAGTGTAAAAGATATAACAGAGCAACAAGGGAATATTGCTTTAACGGTAGGATTTAGATTCTAATCTTGTAGATAAAATGTAAAGTTATACAAAAGCCGTCTCCTAGGAGACGGCTTTTTAATGCGTTATAGTTTTTAACTTTATTCCTCTAATTCTTGAAAAGGAACTTCTGGATTAAGAATTTCATCAATTAAATAACCTACTTCAGTTAAAATAGGCTCTAAATCACTTAAGCTTAATAAATCATTCTTTTCCCATTCTAGGTAGTGAATATCTTTTGAGAAATAACGAAGTGGGTATATCCCTGTTTTTGCTTGTTTATAGTTCATCATATAAGCATACATAGCCAATTGAATCGCTTTAGCGCCAGTATAATCCTTTAGCAGATTCTCTACATTTTTCTCAGTTTTTCTTAAGTCAGCTTGGTTAACCGAACCTGATTTATAATCTAGAATTCTAGTGACTCCGTTCACCTGATCGATTCTATCAATAAATCCAAAAAATGAAACTTCATTTCCATTAGGCGTAATAAAATCTTTACTATGTGATTTCTCGAGCTCTTTTATTACCAATTCATTATCTCGAATTAGTAATTTATCTTTCTTAATTACATTCGAAATCATTTCTTGAGCAACTTTAAGAATAATGATATTCTTTCCTCTAGCCTCGTGGCCCTTCAACAGTTCTTCCTCTACCACTTGATGGAAAACTCTATCCTGTTTCTTCTCAATTTCCTTGAAATGATGCTCATCTAAAATTTGACCGATATAATCCGAATACAATTCTTCTAAAACCTTATGAACAATATTACCTAAGGTTCGATCATCTGCCACTTCTTCAACCTCATCCTCTTCTCTTACTCGTAA
The DNA here is from genome assembly GCF_029664245.1 of Profundicola chukchiensis. Lineage (GTDB taxonomy): Bacteria > Bacteroidota > Bacteroidia > Flavobacteriales > Weeksellaceae > Profundicola > Profundicola chukchiensis. The sequence continues at coordinate 244,879 of NZ_JANAIE010000001.1, forward strand.
GATTTGTCGTGAATAAAAATCAATAGGATTAAATAAATACGTACCTAAAGAAGAAGGAGAAATCTTTTTCTTCCACTTGTCTAATTGCTTGAGAACGCTTTCACTTTTTTCAATAGTTAGCAGACTCGTTGGAGATTTACTGTAGCTAGGTGTTGCAATTTCTTCAATGATAGCATGAGGAGATTCTAACTTTAATTGAAGTAAAAACCTACTTGCTTCTCCTGTCCCCATGCCTTCGCTATCCGAATTATATAAGAAGACAGCAGATTTACATCGTTGAATTAAACGATAGAAGTGATAAGCATAAATCGCATCATTATCTAGGAAAGTATTCAGTTTGGCTTCTACCCTAAAGTCAAAGGGTATAAATGAATTTTCTTGACGCCCTAAAGGAAGGGTTCCCTCATTCACCGAAGCAAGAATTATATGTTCGAAATCAAGCAAACGTGTTTCTAACATTCCTAATAGCTGTAAACCCACCAAGGGTTCTCCCACAAACGACACGGATTCTGAGAGCAGTAACTGCTGATAAAGTTGATGCAAGACTTTAAAGTTATCGATAAAATCATGTTCTTGCACTAAATCGTTTAGCTGCATAAAAATACTTCTGAACCTAAACAGATATTCTTGATCCATCGTAGGCAAGTCACCGCTTTCGTAGACTAAATTAATCCAGGATATCACATTACTCAATAAATCCTGAACAGAATTCGGAGCATCAAAAATCTTATAAAATGAATTTTCTATACTTAAATCATTTAGCTTTGAGATAGAAACAAAGATTAAATTATGCTTGTGTAAATGCTCTAACAAGGATTCTGCTTGAGGCAAAAAGAAACCTCTAAAATTCGAATGTTGTAATAAATTGAGTACATTTTTATAATAATAAACTCCAGTTTTATCAAACTTTTCTCTTGTGAGATGCAATTGAAATAGTTCCTTAAAAAAGCTAGAAATTGGAACCATTTGTAATGGCAATCCCATCGTAATATTCAATTTTTGAATATTCTCCGGTAATGCATTCAATACAGCTGGCAAAAGTTGTTCATCCGCTAGTACGATGGCTGTTTTCTCTCTTTCCTCTTCCGTTAATTCTTGTAAATGATTTCCAATATATTTTGCTTGAGTTTCCTGCTTGGGAACATTTACAATTTTAAGCTTCTTATCTTTTTCAAAGTTCTTGTGTATGAATTTAAATTCATCTGGAAATAGAGCTCGATACTTTCTCAAGAAATCACCTGCTTCTTGATCTTTATTGTTCATATAATAAACATCGGCATCCCAATAAGAGATTGCCCTTTCGGCTTCTACAAGATACTGAAGCATATTCAATTCAGCATGAGTGAGAGCATTAAAACCTATATAAACATATTTCTCCGAGCTATCTTTAGCAACAAAATTTTGAATTTCTTCACTCGCTTTCTTTGCCAATAAACCTCGATAAGCTTTTCCTTCCTCTAATAAAATTTTTCTTAAACCAAAAAAAGTTGCTCGAGCATCGGTCCAAAATCCAAGATGATTTTTCATTAAATCACTCAAACCTACCTCCATACTCCTTCCCCAAACCTTAATTCTCTCTTCGGAAATTAAATTATCTAAAAGTCCTCGATCATCACACAACGAAGCATCGATATCATCAAAATCTTTTAATAATATGGGTGCAAACTTTAAGAACTCATCAAAAGTTTTAGGCTCTTCTACGTGGCTCTGATAAGCATTATAGGCAGCAAACCAAAGCGGTACTCCAGAAACCATCTTCAAGCCAGTCACCTCTTCTAAAAACTCCTCTATGGTAATCATTTGAGGAAGCATCCCTTGAAAACCTAATTCGACAAAAGTCTTACGCAAAAACGCTTTCGGGCGAACACCAGGAATAATTAAAGTGGTGTGTTTAAAGTCTAATTCTTGTGCTAATAAATCTTCTACAACTTCAGTTAAAAAGCTTTTCATAGGACTTCAAAATTTGCTCGATCATAAATAATACCTTCGTTTTGGCACAAAGGCAATAAATTAGATTGAATGAAAGCTTCTATTTTCTCTTTTCCCTCATCTGGATATAATAAGTGAATGTTAGCACCAGCATCTAATGTAAAAAACAAAGGCAGTCCTGTTTCTTTTCTAAATTCCCATAATTTATCTAATGCGGATACTGTATTTGGTTTCATTAAAATAAATGCTGGATCAGACAACATCATCATAGCGTGTAAGGACAAAGCTTCATGTTCCACTAACTTTCCAAATGCTTCTAAATCTCCACTTTTTAGAATTTCTAAAAGCTTTTTGATATTTTGCTTAGCTTCATTAAATCTTAATTGTGCATAAGGATGGTTATTCATTAATTGATGACCCACCGTGCTAGAAACCGATTTAGTGCCTTCGTGAATCAATAAAATAGTATCATTAAATGCTTTAAAAACTGGGTGAATATCCTTTTCTAATGGAATTGCAAATAAGTCAGAACTTCCCTCAATATACTCAGATTCCCCCCAAGTTACTAAACCTGGATAAACAGATCTACAGGCACTTCCAGAACCTAATCTTGACAAAAAAGAACTTCTTTGTAATTGGTTTTTAGCTTTATAACCTAACTCTACTTCCATCTGAATCAAACACTTAGATAGTGCGCTCATCCCACTGGCCGATGATGCAATTCCACTACTATGCGGAAAAGAATTGTGGGTATGTAGAGTAAAGTCATAATCCTCTAAGTAAGGAGCATACTCCGCAATTCGTTGAAAAAACTTCTTGATTTTTGGAACAAAATCCGTCTTTTCTACCTCATCTAAAAACACTCTAATTTCTGATTCATTCGCTTTTTTAGGCTCAAAGCTTAAAGTTGTTTCTGTATAGCTATTTGTCAACGTATAACTAATTGAAGGATTGGTTGGGATTTGTGGGTCTGTTTTTCCCCAATATTTCACCAAAGCAATATTAGATAGGCTTTTGGCACTTACCTTTCCTGATTTATTTAAGTCAAATTCAGATTTTTGAACAATGAAATCCTTTGCTAGCATAGTATGAAGTTAGAATGCTAAAGTAAGGAATATTCTTAAAAGTATGACTCGTAAGACAAGTGTTGAATTTGCAATAAAACCACAATTTTCTTTAAAATTAAAAAGACCCACGAAATTCGTGAGTCTTATATATCAAATTTGTGTTATTTACTGTTTTATTAGTGCCTTCACTTCTGAAGTTCCATCTGAAAAGATGATTTTCACTAAGTACTTACCTTTTTTGTAGTTCTGTACGTTCAGTTGAATCGTTTTGTCATCACCACTGTAAGCTCTTTCGAATAGTTTATTTCCTAAAAGGCTATAAACACTCACCTCTACAATTCTTGATTTATCAGAAATAACTTTAATCTCTGAAGTTGTGGTAGCGGGATTAGGATAAAGTACAACTTTCTCCTTCGTGTCTACGACAGCAACTTTAGTAAAATCGATATCCTCCATCGGTAAATTAGCATTCGCCATTCCGATTGAGAAAATCATAAAGAATAATATGTAGAAATATTTTTTCATCAGTTACGTACAAAAGTATAACATTAATTTCAAATATCAAACCATTTTATTGTATTCATGCTTCAAAACTATAATTTTTCTTCAAAAACTTATTAAAAGCTAATTGAAGCATAAGCTTTTTTGATATAAATCATTTATATACGCTTGCTTAAGCCGTATCTTTGTAGCTTAAATTTTATGTCATGTATCCATACCAAAGAAATAGAAGATTAAGAAATTCACATGCTATTCGCAGCCTAATTAGAGAAAACACACTAACGGTTGATGATTTAATGATGCCTCTTTTCATTGTTGAAGGTGAAAACCAAAAACTTGAAATCAGCAGTATGCCAGGCTATTATAGATATTCTTTGGACATGCTTGAAGAAGAAATCAAAGAAGCCTATGCGCTTGGGATTAAAGCGGTAAATATTTATACTAAAGTTCCAGATGAACTAAAAGATAATCATGGAACAGAAGCTTTAAACCCTGAAGGATTGATGCAAAGAGCGATTCGCTTAATTAAAAAAGTCCAACCAGAGATTTTAGTTTTTTCGGATGTGGCTTTAGATCCTTTCTCATCCAACGGACATGATGGTGTGGTTGAAAATGGAGAAATCTTAAATGATGAAACCGTTGAAATTTTAGCAAAAATGGCACTTTCTCATGCAGAAGCTGGTGCTGATTTTATTGCTCCATCGGATATGATGGATGGTAGAATTTTAGCGATTCGTGAGATTTTAGAAGAAAATGGATTCCACCATGTTGGGATTATGAGTTATTCTGCTAAATATGCAAGTTCTTTCTATGGTCCATTTAGAGATGCTTTGGATTCTGCTCCAGGGTTTGGAGACAAGAAAACTTACCAAATGGATTTTGCTAATTCAGATGAAGCCTTAGCCGAAGCGGAATTAGATATATTAGAAGGTGCAGACATTTTAATGGTCAAGCCAGGAATGCCTTATTTAGATGTTTTGGCGAAAGTTAAAGACCATACCAAAATGCCAGTAGCAGTTTATCAAGTTAGTGGTGAATATGCTATGTTAAAAGCTGCTGCAGAAAAAGGTTGGCTAGACCACGACAAGTGTATGATGGAAAGCATGATGGCATTTAAACGCGCGGGTGCTGATATCATTAACACCTATTTCGCTAAAGAAGTAGCTAGGATTCTTAAGCAACCTTAAAATAATTTAAGCAAACAAAATCAAAGCGTAAAATTAGCTAGAGTCTGATTTTACGCTTTTTTTAATTCAATAATTCCTGAATCACTTTCAGCAATCGTTCCTTACGATCCTCAAACCAAAACATGGACTTAATTCTATTTTGAGAACATATAGCCAATTCTTCACCCGATTTAAGAGCTTTATTTACTAATCCCACTGCTTTATCCACGTCTTTTTCATGTAAAACAAAGCCACAATCACCGATAGCATTAGGAATTCCATTTGCTGAAGTACCTACAGGAACGCAGCCCGACATCATGGCCTCGCATAAAACATTAGGCAAACCTTCTGAAACCGAGAACTGAGCATATACTTCGCTTTCAGCATATAAGTTTATCAAATCTTCTTGTGGTAAAATTGGATAAATCGTCAAGTTTGGTAAGTCCCTTAAATCCTCTGGAATCAAACTTAAATTCTGTAAACCCACCAAATAAAATGGCACTTCAGGCATTCGTTTGGCAACATTTAAATACAGATCGATTCCTTTTCTATTAAAAACTTTTTTATCCTTGATCAATGCTATTGTTAAAACTTGTCGCTTTTTAACCTTACTTTTCCATTTACCAGAATCATAGCCGGTTGGGATTACCAAAGATTTCTCTTCTATTCCCTCTACAAAATGAGCAACACCCGTAATTGCTCCTTTTCCTGCATAGGTGTTCTCTCCTTTAATTAGTGATTGGTCAACAGCAATAATTCGATCGCAGTTTCTATAAGCCCATTTTGCCAATTTAACGCGTAATCCACTATCCATAAACAAACCATAATCTATAGAAGGTATTCTCACTGCATCAAAGCCTCCGACAATAATGATGGATTTCTTATTGAATATTTTAGAGATTAACACCGACCAAAAAGCATGATAATCGCAAAACCAGATATAGCTTACATCATGGCGTGGAACTTGTTTAAGCAAGCTAATAATCCCTAAAAGCTGACCTTTTATGAATGCAAAAAGAGATTTATTTAGCTCAAATTGCAACTTATTCACTTTTAATTCGTCAGATAAGAGATTGTAATCCTCTCTAACAAAGGATTGCCATTGGGAATAAACAAATAAGATAGATTTGCGTTTCATAAGTATTATGTGCAAATATTGTAATTTTGAACTTAAGTTAATTGGTTAATGTTGAACAATTTTATTAAATACCTAGTCCTAACAAGCTTTTGTCTATTTAATGCTCAGGTATTAGCGCAAGAGAAATCTTTAAATGGAATGATTGTCGTCGACTTTAGGGATGATTATCCACAAGGTGTAGTCATTACCAATAAAAGCACGAAAGTTTATTCCGTTAGCGACATTACGGGTTCGTTCAAGGTTCAAGCACAAGTGGGTGATACCTTATTGTTTCAAGCTCCTTTTTTGATTGATAGAAAGTTTGTTGTGAGAGAGTCTTCCTTTGAACAAAAGCCGTTGGTTATCCACATGAATTATGAAGTAATTACGTTACAAGATGTCATTGCACGACCACCTTTGACGGGAGATTTAAAAAAGGACATGAAGTCGGTTAGAATGCGTGATGATGTGGAAAGGATTTATGCGAATTTGGGTATTGATATTCGCACACTCGACATGAAGCCAAAAGAAAGAAAGGAGGATGTAATTCCTAAATTAGGTCCTATTCCAATCCCAACTTCTTTAAATGTTGAGGCGCTCTATAAATCAATTACCGGTTATTACCGAAAAATGGAAAACCTCAACCAATTTGAGCGATTAGAGAAGCGAATGGTTGATGTTCAAGAATATTTGGGAAATAAATATTTTGTCGAGGTTTTGGGGATTCCAGAAGCAGATATTCGCGGATTCTTGTTATACACTTATGATCATTCTAATGGAGAATACGAAAGCTATTATCTGCAAGAAGATTACCTAAGTTTTGCGAGATTATTTAAAGAAAAAGCGCCTATTTTCAAACGTAGATTAGAGATAAGAGATGCAGAATAAACCACTAATTATAGCAGTTTATTAAATCTTAATTTGCATTAAACATCAAGCTTATCTTTCTCTTCTAATCTGAGATTTCGTCTTGCGATTGAGCGTATTATCAGACTTAATTTGAATCTTTTGAGGACTATTTTGTAACTCTCCTCCTTTGCCTTGAAGTATATCTCGTTTTTGCTTATCAATTAGCTTTTGAGATTCGTCTTGCTGTGGCTTTTTCTCCTTCACATCCTCAGCTAATTTCTTAGACTCTTCTTGCTTAGGAGTTTCTGGCTGCTTCTTATTTTTATTATTTAATTTATCCAATAAACTTTGAGCATGTTTAGCCTCATCTGTGCCTGGATATAGAATAATGACTCTTTCTAAACCTGCCTTATACTGTTCCTCACCAGATAGTGCGGCATCAGCATAGGCATTTAACAAAGCAAATTTTGAAATGATTTTAGCCATTGGAAATTCCTCGAAAGCTTGAATCGCATTTTGCTTCACCAACTCATATTCCTCTTCTTTATAAGCATCATAGGTCTCTCGATATAATGCCAAGACTTCTGGACTATTTTCTTCAGAGAAATCACCCTGTGGGTTTAAGATAAATTCAGCGTAAATCGTATTTGGATATTCTTCTAAAACTTTATTTTTATACTTCTCACTTAAAGCTACATTCTTATCAGCATTTACGCGATATAAATTGTATAAAGCTTTTAATAAAACCTCATCCTCTTTAGGCGGAGTACTAACCAAATGTTCTAATGTATTGGTAGATAATTTAGCATCTTTAAACTTATCAAAGTAATCCATTCCTAAAGATAGTTCAGTAGTGTCACGTTCCATCTTTAAATCATGAATTGCTCTAGGAGTAGATGGAATTTGCTCTAAATAATAAGCCAACTCATATCTACGTGGATTGTTAAGATTTGCAGTACCCGTAAGTTCAGCTTTTTGATCTTCAATCGTGCTTCCAGTAGAAGAAAGTCTCCAATTATCTTTTAAAGATCTATCACCCCAAATTCTTCTAAATTCAGACTCTCCTTGAGATTTAGCTGAGCTACTATAGAAATAGAATTTACCATCTCCTTGATCAAAACCACTACCGAAGTTTCCTCCCTTAGTCTGCGTTAAGAATTGAGTAGCTTGCTCCTCTTCTTCTCTTTGTTTTTCCTCATCTCTCTTCTTTAAATCCTCGATATAAGCATTAAAGAAAGTAGTTCTATCCGCCTCTGGCATCGCAACCAACTTAAGAATACTATCATTTCTTTGAACCAAGTAATACTTATCGATTACTGATCTAAGATTATCTCTAAATTTAGTTAACTCTACTTTTCTAGGACCTTCAGTTATAGCAGTTACTGCAGAATCATAATATGCGCCTGCATAAACATAATCAGATGCGTTGAACTTAATTTGTCCCATGGCAGCGTAAGTTTCTGCTCTAAATCTAGGGTCAGACATTTTTTCATTCAATGCCATCATATAAGCTTCCTGCGCCAATCCAATTGAATCTCTTTTTTCTTCAAGTTGTCCTAAAGCATAGAAAAATTCATTTCTATAAGTTGCATAAGTTCCTGTATTAGCTAACTTCATCAACCTCTTTCTATAGCTATTATAATCATGAGTCATAGGGTCAAAATTCATAGCAACAGCTACTTGCGAACGAGCTTCCATCTCGAATCCTGGCTTTAACTTAAATGATTTATTAAACTTAGCGTTTGCCTCGTCATATTTACCCATTTCGGTCAAAATCTGACCTTGAATAAAGTTCAAACGAGCTTTTTCATTTCTATTTTTTGAAAACTTAATCGCTCTATCTAAACCATTTAAGGCACTTTCATTTTCTCCTTCTTCATAGAATTTCCAAGCCAAATGCTTTGCAACTCTAGATTTCAAATCTTTTTTAAGATCATCGTTTTGATATAACTCATCCAAAACTTCCATGGCAGCAAAATCGTTTCCAGCCTGTACTTGTGCTAAAGCAGCATAATATTTAGACTCCTCTTTATGCTTATCAAATGGTAATCCTTGAACTTGCTGAAGCGCATCCATCGCTTGGAATGGTTTACCTTGGTAATACCTCGCCTGCCCCAACATTAAGTAAGCTCTAGAGATCAACTTATTACGCTCTTTTCCTCTAATATTCATAGAGTGATTAGAAATAACTTTAAGTGCTTTTTCTTCTGCTTTTGCAAAACCAGTTTTAGAGCTACTTTCATTGCTCAATAAATTACCAGATTTCAAGTTTGGTCCTCTACCAACACCAGCAGGTGCTTGCATAATATCTGGACTATCGTCTGCAACAAATTCACCATAAGGCTCAACGGGCAAAGTCTGGAAATAATCATCTTTATGTCCAGATTTTAGCTCATCAAGTTTTTGATCCATCGCAGCCTGCCCATTAAATAGCGCATTGAACCATGAAGTCATATTGTGATAGGCTCTATTCTTAAGGCTGTCTTTGCTCGCCGAACAAGCAGATAATGCAAAGAATGCCACTAGAATAACAACCGAAAAAGCTCTTTTTGTCATAAGTAACAAATCTAATTAAAAAAAACGTTTAATTCACAGAATTCGTATATAGATTGGTCAAGTCTTTCGTGGAATTTAAGTCGAATTAATTTTATGTTCAAGTTTAAGTTAAGCTTATTCTTAAAATTTATCTAAATTTAATCCTAATAAATTAAATATCTCCTATTCTAACATAAACCAAAATCTTGGCAATAAAATTGTTTATAATGTAACAAACCAAGCTCATGCGTAAATTTTTTATTATATTCGGTATGCTCCTAATATGCATACCAACTATGGCACAAAAATATCCTTTCAAAGCAAAATGGGATAATATTCAAAACGAAATTAATTCAGGAAAAACTAAGTCTCTTGCTCCTTTATTAGATGAAATTTATCTCGAAGCTAAAAAAGCTAATCAATCGGCTGACTTGATTAAAGCCCTACTTTTTAAATCTAGAATCGCCATTGAAACCTCAGACGATGAAAATGTAGTTTTAGAAACAGAGCAGCAAATACAAAATGAAATTGATAATTCAGATTCAGTTCAAAAAGCTGTTTTACAATCTGTATTAGCTGAATTATATTTCAATTATTATAATGAGAACTACTATCGCATTCACAATAGAACCAATGTAAATGAAAATTCGTCGAAAGATTTTAGAGCTTGGTCTACTGAGCAATATTTAAATAAAATAGATGAGCAGTTACAAGCATCCCTAAGCAATCAAAATAAACTCTTTGCAACGAATTTAAATTCAATCGATCTCTTACTTTATGGAAGTGATGCCTATAGATTCCTGCAACCCACCATATATGATATTTTAGCCAAAAGAGCTTTACAACTTTATACTAATCAAAGATTTAATGCGCAAGAATTTAATCAAACTATTAAAGAAGAAAAAATTGATGAAATTTATAGTCAGCTGATTAAGCTTCATCAATCTGATAAAGACAAAAGCGCTTTAATTCAAAGTCATTTAGACAAAATCGATTATTCAAAATCTAAAAACGCTGATTTTAATTTAATTGAAGCCTTAACTGAGCTTGACCAACAGTACCAATCAGAGCCATGGTCTACTCGTATTTTGTCTGGTTTAGCACAGGAATACAGAAATCAAGGAGATCTTGTGAAAGCCATGGAAATCGCTAAAGAAGCTCAAATGAGAGCTCCTGATAGCTTTGGAGCATCTGAAGCGAAAATCATTCAACAGGAAATAGAAATGACTCAATTAAGCTTCTCTACTGATGATTCTTTCTATGCAGATCAGCACAATCCGCTAAGCATTTCGCACACCAATGTAGATAAAATCTTTTATCGTGTTTATAAGTTAACTCCTGATCAGCTTGCTAAAAATCCGAATGGATTTGAATACAATTATAAAACTAAAAAATTAAAAATAGTAGGTGAATTAAAACTTCAAAATTCAGTTGATTTAAAGAAGTTTAAAGATTACAAAAGCCATACTACTCACATTCCATTTCCAGCGATAGAAGCAGGTAATTTTGTGATTCTGATTTCTAATAACGACAATTTTGAAGGAAAAATTAATCATCACTTATTCCAGGCGCCCGTTATTTCAACTAAGTTTGATATAGCATCTAGGAATCGCGCAAATGAAAGTGAAAGTTTCAAAGAAGTGCAACTTCTTGATAAAAACACAGGTTTACCTTTAAAAAATAAAAAAGTAGATTTTCTTCAATCTATCAAAAATGGACCTTTTACGACGCTCAAAACATTCACTACGGATGATTTAGGTCGTTTAGAATTAAAATCTATCAAACGTGACTATAACTCACAATACGCACTACAGTTCAAAGACGATCAGGCAATACATCCTTTGGATACCTATTCTTATCACTCCTATTCTAACAAACAGGAAGATACATGGAAAAATGAGATTAAAATCTTTACCGATCGTGCTATTTACAGACCAGGACAAACTGTGTACTTTAAAGCTATTCTCTATCAAACTAAAGGAAAAGAAAGACGAATTGCTAAAAATGAACCTTTTGAGGTTGTATTAAACGATCCGAATTATGAAGATTTAGCTAAATTAAACCTAACATCTAATGAATTTGGCTCCGCTCATGGCGAATTTGTTTTGCCTTCCTCGGGATTAACAGGACGCTTCACTTTTGAAAATAAATGGTCGCCTTTTAGCGCCTATTCCATCAGTGTAGAAGAATACAAACGACCTAAATTTCAGGTTAAATTAGATACGCTAGCTGGGGTATATAAATTAAATCAAAAAGTTGAAGTTAGTGGAAATGCAAGCACATTTTCTGGGGCTAATGTTTCGGACGCAAAAGTTGTTTATCGTGTATTCAGAAAGAGCTACAATCCATACGGCTGGTGGTGGCGTTGGTATGACACAGAGGAAGTCGATATGACTTCTGGTGAAACCAAGACTGATAAAGACGGAGCTTTTAAGTTCGATTTTAACGCTTTACCAAAAGAAAATGAAAAGGCCGGTAAAAGAGCCTATGTGTATAGAATCGTGGCTGACATAACAGATATTTCTGGGGAAACGCATTCTGTAGAAGGAAGTGTGAGAATTGGAGATCTACCTTTAACTCTTAGAATCGAAACTCCTGAAAGAGTTTCTGTAGATGGGTTTAATAAGATTAAATTGATTTCGCAGAATTTAAATGGAGTTGATACAGACGCAACTGGAAGTTTTAGCATCACTAAAATAAAGCCACAAGATCGTGTATTACGTCATTCTCAAGATCAAGTGGATTATGAATTGATTGATAAAAATGAGTTCATAAAAAAACTTCCATATATCGCTTATGACAATGAGCATTTAATAGAGAACAGAGAACGATTAAACACTGTTTTAACCTCAGATTGGGATACTTCTAACTCACAAGAAGTAACTTGGGAAAACAAAATTCCAGCAGGTTTCTATGAATTAAAAGCAACTTCTATCATAGAAAATGATAGCATTGAAACGATAAAAATTATTGAGGTTTATGATTCTAAATTAAGTTCAAATCAGAATATTTATTTTGATGCTTCACTTAAAAAGAATTCACTTAAACCTGGGGATACAGCAGAAATAGAATTCATTTCCGACGCTAAGGATGCACATGTTTTGGTTGAATTAGAAGTCGATGGAAAAATTATTAAAAAAGAAATTTTAAAATTAAATAACGCTAAAACTTTTAAATTCCCGATCAAGGAAGAATATCGAGGCGGAGTCTATGTTCATGCTTATTTTTCTAAATTCAATGAATCTATTTACAAAAGAATAGACATTCAAGTTCCTTATACCAATAAAGAGCTGGATATAAGTGTAGAAACCTTAAGAGATAAATTAAAACCAGGTGAAGAAGAAACTTGGACCTTGAATATTAAAGATAAAGTTGGAGATAAATTCTTAGCTGAGGTTTTGGTAGGAATGTATGACAAATCCTTAGATGAATTTGTTGCCAATCCTTATGAATTTACTGTATATAATGCTAATTATAGCAGCATATCAAGTTGGGAGAAACACAGCGGAATTTACTTTAGAGATCTCTATCATTTTAATCGATTACCAAGATTATCTTTAAGCTATGAAGATATTAGTTTATTCGGCTTAAACTTAAATGAATATAATTTAAGAAATCAAGTAGTAGCAGTGTATTCACTTCGATCTCCCGAAATAGAATCAATGGCGGTTAGAAAAGAATTATCGGGAGAGGTAGCAGAAGTAGCAGCTGCTAGTGATGCAGCCGCTCCTGCACCTGCAGAAGAAGTTGCTGATGAAGCATTGAGTATTTTAAAAGATGGAGAGGATAAAAACTTAGGTCAAATTGAAGCGCGTAAAAATCTTCAAGAAACTGCCTTTTTCTTTCCGAATTTAAAAACGGATGCAGATGGAAACCTAAAAATTGAGTTTACAACACCAGAGAGTTTAACACAATGGAACTTTCAAGCGGTGGCACATACCCAAGATTTAAAAATAGGAACTTTCCAGGCAGATATTGTTACTCAAAAGGAGTTGATGGTTGTTCCGAATGCGCCTAGATTCTTAAGAGAAGGCGATGAAGTAATTTTCAATACCAAAATCATCAACCTTTCTGATAAAGATTTAAGTGGCGATGCACAGTTAATGCTTTTTGACGCATTTAGTATGCAGCCGATAGAAGCTAAGTTTAATTTAAATCAAGCTCAACAAAGTTTTGATGTAGAAGCTGGAGGGAACTCGAGTGTTTCTTGGACCTTACAAATCCCGAATGTAGATGAAGTTCAGTCGGTGGTTTATAGAGTCGTGGCTGGCACTGGTGAGTTCTCTGATGGTGAAGAAAATGCTTTGCCTATTCTTACGAATAGAATGATGGTTACGGAGACTATGCCGATTCATGTGAGAGAAAACCAATCAAAAACGTTCACTTTTGATAAGTTGGTGAACACGACTTCAGCTACTCGAGATAACTTCAAGCTTACGATGGAAATGACCACCAATCCAATTTGGTATGCGGTGATGGCCTTACCCTATTTACGTGAATATCCTTATGATTGTTCAGAACAGGTATTTGCTCGTTTATATGGAAATTTAATCTCTCAATCCATTGTAAATTCAAATCCAAAAATTAAAGCTGTTTTTGATGACTGGAATCGTAAAGGACAATTAATTTCACCTTTGGAAGAGAATCAAGAACTTAAAAATATACTTTTAGAAGAGACGCCTTGGGTGAGAGATGCGCAAAGTGAAACTGAGCAAATGAAGAGAATTGCAGTTTTATTTGATTTAAATAAAATGCGCAATGAGTTGAATGATACCTATAGAAAATTGGAGCAAAAACAATCAGAAAACGGAGGTTTTGCTTGGTTTGAAGGCGGAAAAGAAAATATTTATATCACAACACATATTGTAGCTGGATTCGGACATTTAGCCAAAATGGGCATAGGTGAAAACTCAGATATCTCGATAGATTTAGAAAGCATTCCAGATTTAGCCATTGAGTTTATAGATAATGAAATGGAGAAAAAATGGGATAAATTCCAAGCCGATAAAAAGCGCTATTTCTTGAGTGATTATGATGGTTTGTATTGGTTATATGCTAGAAGTTTTTTCTTGGAATCACACCCATTAAATAATAAATTGAGTAAGGCTAAAGACTATTTCTTAACCGAATTAGATAAAGAAAAATATGATCGCGCATTGAACACGCAAGCCCTATTAGCACTAACTCTTCATAGATTTGGTCACGAGCAAAAAGCCAAAGATTTAGTTTTTTCTATTAAAGATCGCTCGGTTGAGTCAGGTGAGATGGGCATGTATTGGAAAGAAAATGTGAGTGGTTACCGATGGTTTGAAGCTCCTGTTGAAACACAAGCCTTGTTAATAGAGGCATTTGATGAGATTACGCCAAAAGATATTGAAAGCGTAGAAAGCATGAAAGTATGGTTATTGAAAAATAAACAGACTAACCAATGGAATTCTACCAAAGCAACTACCGAAGCCGTTTATGCCTTAATGAACACAGGAAAAGACTGGACAAATGCAGAGGATGGAATTGAGGTAAAAGTTGGAAATAACATTTGGTATGATGCCAACACAAAACCTTCTACCGACGTACAAAGTGGTAGTGGTTATATAAAAGAAAGTTGGAGTAAAGGAGAAATCACACCAGAAATGGGGAAAGTTGAAGTAGAGAAAACTTCTCCGGGAGTTGCTTGGGGAGCTATGTATTGGCAATATTTTGAGGATTTAGATAAAATCACAAATGCTGAAACAAATGTTAAGTTTAAAAAGCAATTGTTTATTCAAAAGAATACACCACAAGGTCCTAAACTGTTTGAGATAACTGAGAATGCTCCGATTGAAATCGGTGATTTAGTGAAAGTTAGACTTGAAATTCAAACTGATAGAGCGATGGAGTTTGTACACATCAAAGACATGCGCGCGAGTGGATTTGAACCAGTGAATGTATTGAGCTCATTTAAGTGGCAAGATGGTTTAGGCTATTATGAAAGCACGAGAGATGCGGCTACGAATTTCTTTATCGATTATTTGCCCAAAGGTGTTTATGTCTTTGAATATGATTTAAGAGCCAACAATGCGGGAAGCTTTTCGAATGGAATTACCCAACTTCAAAATATGTATGCACCAGAATTTACAGCGCATAGTGATGGTATGAATATTCAAATAAATCAATAGAATTAGATTTTAAAAAAAGTAGTCACCTATAAGTCATAAAGTAAGAATTTGCTTTAATATAGAATATTCAATAACTTCGAAAGTTTAATAGTAAAAAAATTAAATATGAAAAAAACTTTACTTAGCCTTTCGTTAATCGGAGGCATGCTTTTCGGTTATTCTCAAACAACTATTTGGATGGATGACTTCAATGATGAAGACATTTCTGATTGGACTTTAGTTGATGCTGACATGGATGGATATAATTGGGGAGATATGTTTCAAGTTACTGATCAATTTGGGGATCCTATAACTCCAACATCATTAATTTCTAGATCATGGCAACAAGCTCCATTGACTCCTGATAACTGGGCTATTTCTCCAGCGATTGATTTATCATCGGTTGATGGTAATGCCATTTCTTTAGAATACATTACTCAAGTACCTGCTTTTGAGTGGGATCAAGAGCACTACTCTGTTTATGTTGCAACTTCTAATTCTATTGCAGATTTATTAGCTTCTGAAACTCAAATGTCAGAAACTTTAGGTGATGCATCACATTCAGGAGCACCTGTAGCTAAATCTTTTGACATTTCTGCTTTTGCTGGTGAACCAGAAGTTTATATTGCTTTCAGACACCATGACGTAACCGACATGGACTTTATCTCAATTGATGATGTTAAAGTTGTTGCTGAAACTTTATCAACTGATGATTTGACTTTATCTAAAAGCAGCTTATCTTTATACCCTAACCCAGCTAGTGATTTAGTAAAAGTTAATTTAGGTGATAACTTCAACACAAGCAAAGTTCAAATTACTTTAACTAACTTAAGCGGTAAGCAAGTTTCTAAAGTAGCTTACAACGCTAACGGAATCGATGTTTCTAATTTACCTGCAGGATTATATATAGTTACTGCAACAGATGGTAAAAACACTGTAACTAAGAAATTAATTAAAAAATAATCTTAGTTAAACAATAAATTAAAAGCCGTTGCAATTGCAACGGCTTTTTTATTTTAATAACTGAACTTTCTATAACTCCTTACTGAAAGTATTCATGATAAACTTGGTAAGATTTTTTAATCTCATTCACTTGCTTATCAGCAGCTTCTTGATTATCCATATCTCCCAATTCTTTTACCATTTCCAAATGAGGATGCAACCATTTATGTAATTCATCGTGGCTAGTTCCTTCCATGGTACAACTTTTAATCAATTGATTATTTTGGACGGTTAAGTCTTCCGCCAACTTTTTATAGTCTCCTCTGTATTCTGCTACTAGCTTTTCACCTTCAGCTACAAAAGGTTTCATTTCTTCATTTACTACCCAACGCTCACCGTCGTTAAGACTTACTTGCTCTGCTTCATAATGATCATCCATCATTTCATACTCATCCGCAGCCATCTCGTGCATTTCCTCTGTAGCATCATGCATATCGTGGTCTTGGTCTGCACTTTCTTGCTTGCAACTCATAAAAGCGAAAGCAACACTTAAACTGAGTGCCATTAATTTAATTTTTTTCATCATAATATATTTTAGATTTACTACTAATTTACTGAATTAATTCATAAGCGCCTTTATCTAAGAACTGAGCCGTAGTGTCAATTTTGGTTTTAATCTCGGTGAAACCATTCTTAGTGTCACCTACTTCCACTTCTAATTGCTCAAAAGTATAGGCCTCGGCATCTTTGTCATTTAACTTAAGAACAAAATAAGTATTCTCCATTTCAGCCACAGCTGTTTCGGGTAGCGAAATAACACTTTTCTCCTCGGTTACAATATCTGCTTCTATAAACATACCTGGTAAAAATGTTGCATCTCGATTATCATCAATCTTTCCATAAACCCTAACCGTTCTATTTTCATCAATCGCCTGACCAATCAAATGCACTTTTGCTTCAAAATAAGTCGCGTCCATCTCAGGGATCTTAAATAAAATTCTTTGATCTTTTTTGATTTGTAATACGTCTTTCTCATACACCGTAAGCTCAAGTTGCAAATTGTCTGAATTTACGATTTCCATGATTTCTGTAGACGGCGCCACATAGCTTCCCTTGGTGATATGTACTTTGGTGATATAACCAGAAGTTGGTGCGTAAATATTTACCGTAGAACTGAAATTACCTCTCGATGCTTGTGTTGGAGAAACATTAAATAAACTCAATTGCTTTTTAAGTCCAGCATGTCTAGCTTTTGTCGTATTGTACTCGCTCTGAGCCTTTAAATAATTCTTTTTGGCTGCAATTTTCTCTTCATACATCAATTTCTGACGTTCTAATTCTGAACCCAAATAATTCAAATCTTGGGTTAATTCTAGATACTCCTGCTGCATTGCGACAAGTTCTGGATTATCGATAGAAGCCACCACTTGACCTTTTCTCACAAAGTCACCTTCCATTAAATTAGAAGTTTTTATATATCCACCTGTGGAAGCAAATACAACAGATTTATCACTAGGCGGAACATCTATCACCCCAGTGGTAGAAATACTTGCTGGAAAATCTCTTTTTTCTGGATGTACCAAATGCATTTCACTTAGTTTAAACTGCTCCGACGTAACTTCTACCTGCCCATCTGGTAGCTCCGATTTTTGTTCTTCTACAACTTGAGCTGATTCATTTGAACACGCCTGAAAGAATACCAGCATGATGAAACCTAAAAGGCCAATAAATTGTCTTGTATATTTTATATTAAAAGTTGTCATAGGTTAAATTATTAAGTTGAATAATAGTTTGATTATATAGATTCAATTGATTTAAGTAATCAATCTTAATTTGGTAAGCATTTTCCATACTTTGGATATATTGAAAGAAGTCTATTTCGCCGTGCAAAAAGCTTTTATCAGCTGTTTTCACGATTTCGTCGGCTAAGACTAAACCTTCCTCTTCGTAGTATGCAAGCGCTTTGTTATGCTTATTTAATGTTTTTAATAAATTTTGATATTCTATATTTAACTTGAAATTCAAGTTTTCTTTTTCAGTTTCAATTCTAGTCTTCCCAATTTCTAATGCATTAAATTGGGCTTGATATTGCTGATTAAAAAATGGAATCTTAACCCCCACTTGAAAACCAGGTTGATATGTATCAAGATTAAAACTATTGAATAATTCCAATGTCAAATCAGGTGTTTTCTTCTTCTTTTCGTAATTCAACTGAGCTTCTAACAGTTCTGATTGTTGATTTAAAATTTGCAATTCAGGTGTATTTTCAAATGAAAGCTCGTTTCTAATCAATTGTTTTAAAGGTAAAATCTCTATTCGCAAACTATCTTTTGCCTGAACCCATTTCTGAATCTCTTGATAAGCAATCTGCCCATCTATCAGGGCTTGCTCATATAGCAAATGAACTTGTCGTTGCTTAGTACTCGCCGTAATTTTCTCTAAATAATTACTTTCACCCAACTCATATCTGCGTTTGGCCATATAAGAGAACTTGTTATAAAGACTATCCAGTTCAGCATAAATCTTCTCCTTTTGTTTCTCAGTTTGAAACTGATAATAAGCTAAAGTCACCGCTTTTTTCAATTGCTTTTCTTGCAATGAAAGTTGTGAACTTACTAGGTTAAATTCAGCTTCTTTTAATTTTTTATTGGCCTTATAAACACCTCCTAAGGAAATATCTTGCTCTGCTCCAATCACGTTCAATGGCTTGTTGTTATTACCTAAGTTGTTTTGATCTCTACCCAAATAAATATGGGTTTTATCAATGTTTTTATAAGTTCCAATCAAAGCTTCTGCCTCATCCATTTTTAAATATTGAGACTTAATTCCCAAATTGTTTTGTAGCGCCATAGATTGCAGCTCTTCTAGATTCATCGGCTTTTCTTGTGCCATCATTCCAACCGAGATGAACAGTAGCAGCATACTAACGACAGGCTTAATATTTAATTTAGAGACTCTATTTTTCATAAATATGGAATATAAAATCGGAAGCACGATTAATGTTAAAAAGGTTGAAGTTATCAATCCTCCAATCACAACCGTTGCCAACGGACGCTGTACCTCTGCACCAGCTCCATTAGAAATCGCCATTGGCAAGAAACCTAACATCGCAGCAGAAGCAGTTAATAAAACAGCACGCATTCTATCTTGTGCACCTTGTTTAATTAATTCTTCTAAATTCTTGAATTTCTCAATTTTAAGCTCTTTGAAATGTTCGATTAACACAATACCATTTAATACTGCAATACCAAACAAAGCAATAAAACCAACCCCCGCAGAAATACTAAAAGGTAGATCTCTCATCCATAAAAGCAAGACACCACCCACAGCAGCCAATGGAATGGCAGAGTAAATCATTAAAGCTTCTTTCACCGATCTAAAGGCAAAATATAGCAGAACAAAAATCAATAATAACGAAATTGGTACGGCAAGCATTAGTCTTTTACTTGCACTTTGTAGGTTTTCAAACTGTCCACCATAATCCACACTATACCCAATCGGTAAATCAATATTATTATCTACTAATTCCTGAATTTCTTCTGCAACCGATTGCAAATCTCTATCTCTAACATTTACACCTACAACCATTCGGCGCTTGGTGTCATCACGTGAAATTCTAGCAGCACCTTTAGTATAAGTGATTTCAGCTAACTCAGACATGGGAAGTTTTCCGCCATTAGGCAAATCAATCATTAAGTTTTTGATATCATCAATATCCTTGCGCTGCTCTGCCCCGAGCCTAACTACCAAATCAAAACTTCTCTCACCCTCGAAAACATTACCAACAATTTTCCCTCCAAACGCCATAGAAAGTACATCATTTACATCAGCGATATTCAATCCATAGCGGGCAATTTTATGTCGATTATAACTCACATTCATCTGAGGCAATCCCTCGATTTTATCTACTACCACATCGCTTGCACCTTCAACATTTTCAACTAAAGCTTTAATTTCTTCACCTTTTTTGGCCAAGATGCTTAAATCATCTCCAAAAACCTTGATGGCAATATCTGCACGAACTCCTGTAATTAACTCATTAAAACGCATTTCAATAGGTTGGGTAAACTCTACTTCCATACCCGGAATCACCGATAATTCCTCCTCAAATTTATTTGCCATTTCATCTCGATTGCTGGCAGAAGTCCATTCACTTTTAGGCTTCATCGTAATGATAACATCACTCTCTTCCATACTCATAGGGTCGGTAGGAACTTCGGCAGCTCCAATACGCGTAACTACTTGGTTTACCTCTGGGAAGTTTTCAATTAATATTTTCTCGATTTTTGTTGTAGTCTCAATCGTCTTTTGAAGCGAGGTTCCTGTTTTTAAGACCGGTTGAATCACAAAGTCATTTTCATCTAATTGAGGTATAAACTCCCCACCCATTCGAGTGAAAATAAAGACCGTAATCATTAAAATAAAAAATGCAAAACCAAGAACTATATATTTAATTTGAAATAAAGAATTCATAGCTCTTAAATACCAAGCTTGTAAACGCTTTATCACTTTATCTGAAAAGTTAGGTTTATCCGATTTTTTAGGTTTTAAAAATAAAGCTGAAACTACCGGAACATAAGTTAAACACAGAATCATTGCTCCAATTAAAGCAAAACTAAAAACCAATGCCATCGGTCTAAACATCTTACCTTCTACGCCTTGCAACGTTAAGATGGGAATAAATACAATTAGAATAATAAGTTGACCAAAAATAGCGGAATTCATCATGGTAGATGCTCCAGAAAATGAGATTTCATCTTTTAAGTTTTGTCTTTCCTTAACTGGAACATTTTGAAGCTCCACCCTATTCTGCATCATTTTAAATGTGGTGAATTCAACAATAATCACAGCTCCATCTATAATAATCCCAAAATCAATCGCTCCCATACTCATCAGGTTGGCGTCAACACCAAATATGTGCATCATAGAAAGCGCGAATAACAAACTCAACGGAATTACTGAAGCTACCACCAATCCCGATCTTAGGTTTCCGAGCAAGATAACGACCACAAAAATCACGATTAAAAACCCAAAAACTAAGTTCTCGGTAACCGTATTCATGGTTTTTCCAATCAATTCACTTCTCTCTAAAAATGGATTGATATAAACTCCCTCAGGTAGCGTTTTTGAGATTTCAGCTACTCGTTCTTTTACAGCATCAATTACTTTTTTGGAGTCAGCATCCTTTAACATCATTACTTGCCCCAAAACCTTTTCGCCTTCTCCATTCGCCGTAATAGCACCGAATCTTGTTGCGCTACCATAACCAACCTCAGCGACATCGCGAATATAGATGGGACGTCCATTGCTGTTTTTAACCACAACATTTTTAATGTCTTCTAAGTTTTTAATCAAACCTTCTCCTCTAATAAAGTAGGCTTGATTAACTTTTTCGATATAACCACCACCAGCAACACTATTGTTATTTTCTAAAGCTGTAAACACCTCTCTAGCGGTAACATTCATGGCCGCAAGTTTTTGTGTATTGATAGCAACTTCATATTGTTTAAGATGCCCTCCCCAAGTGTTAACTTCAACTACACCGGGAATTCCCGATAATTGACGTTTAACAATCCAATCTTGGAAAGTTCTTAATTGTTCATCGGTATATCGATCTTTAAATTCAGGCTCAACATCTAGTATGTATTGATAAATCTCTCCCAATCCCGTTGATATGGGTCCCATTTCTGGAGTACCAAATCCCTCGGGAATCTTTTCTGCTGCGGTTTGAATTTTTTCAGCAATTAATTGTCGGGGAAGATAAGTCCCCATATCGTCATCGAAGACGATAGTAACTACAGACAATCCAAATTTACTATCAGACCTAATCTCTTGAACTCCAGGTAAATTCGCCATTTCGAGTTCAATAGGATAAGTAATAAATTGCTCCATATCCTGGGTTGATAAGTTTTTGGAGGTAGTAATTACTTGAACTTGATTATTGGTAATATCGGGTACTGCTCCAATAGAAATTTGTGTGGCCGAATAAAGCCCGAAGCCCACCAAAAGAGCAGTAAAAAGGAAAATTAATATTTTATTTTTAACGGAAAACGCTATAATTCGTGAAAGCATTGTTCTCTAATTTTATAAATTGAACAACTACATTGATTTAAAAATCAACAAGTTGATAAAAAATGATATGAAGAGAATTAGTTAGTTAAATTCTCTGATCGAAATAAAATTAGATAGAACGAGGTGGCTGTAAAATTGTATTTAAATCGGGTGATTTATAAATACTTACATAAAATGAAGTCAATTCTTTAAACTCAGAAAAGTTGGGTGTAGGAATCAAAGTTTCATCTTCGAAAGCAAAAAGTAATTGAAAATTGTTTGAATTATGATGATCACAATGAAAAGGTAACTTCTCGTGATCTTTGTGCTCATAAGGATTTTGCTTTTCATGTTCTGCTTTTAGCTCACCATAGTGCTTAGCAAAAAAAGCAAACATATCGTCCCCATATTCTTTTTGATGAAATTGCGCATGCTCAACCAAGTCCCCAAGTTTAACAATATCGCTAAGATGGAAATTCATACTTTGTACAAGTAGAATGGTTGATATTATGAATGCTATCAGTTTCATATAGGCCAAAGTTAATCAATTATCAACTCCTAAAATATGATTAAACGCATTTTAAATTATTCTAAATAAATGGCTTAGGATTTTAAAGGTGTTCTAGAGCGAACTCCAAGGCTCTTTCTTCATTATAGTAAACATTGCCAGGTTGCCAAAACGCCACATGACCTCCGTATTTTGGAGTTTCTAAATAAACGTATTTATGATTTTTAGCAATTTCATAAGGGTAGGATTTCTCGGAAAGAAAAGAATCATTTTTAGCATTTAAAATCAAGGTTGGTACTTTAATGTTTTCCAGAACATTAAGCGAGCTACATTGTTCATAATAATCGTCGGCATCTTTATAGCCATGTGCTTTAGACGTATATAACTCATCAAAATCTCTTAAATTCTTAATCGATTTTATCATTTCATCTGAAATCCTTTCCGGAAAAATCTCTTGTTTAGCTTTAATTTTCTTTCTTAAATGAACATGAAAATTCTTTCCATAGACAAAATTCCTCGGGCCGATAATTTTATCAGATGCTCCGGCCAAATCACACGGCGTAGAAACAGCGATTACCGCTTTTAAAGCTGATGGAATTCCTATATTATCTCCAGCTAATTTTAAAGCAACATTCCCACCCAAACTAACGCCTTTGATAATGACATTTTTATAAGCCTTGTCTTGCGTGATATGATTTAAAACTTCTAAAACATCATCGGTTTTACCCGAATGATAACAACCAAAAGAACGATTCATTTCTCCACTACAACTGCGGAAATTCATAGCACAAGCATCTATTCCATTTTGGTTAAAGAGTTTTGCTGTACCACGAATATAAGCACGATCTGCTGCTCCTTCTAATCCATGTAATAATAAAATACAGGTATCAGACTTTTGCTCACTTAGACTCCAGTCGAGATCAACAAAATCTCCATCTTCTAAGTCTAATCTTTCTCTTTTCTGCTCAACTCCTTCCACTTTTCTGACTTTTGCAGAATATATGGTTGCAATATCAGCTTGTCTAAAGATAAATGGCGGTCGATAATTCGATTCAATAATTGGCAATGCTATTACTTTTAAAAATGATTAGGCTGAGTTTCGACTTGCGTTAATGTTTCCGAACAAAGATCTTGTGACCATAGCGGAATACATTTCTTCCTTGTCTGTTCCTTCTTGAAGCTTCTGCAAGGCATATTGCTGAATGGCTAATAATGGTAAGACAATCTTTTCTCGCATTTCTACAGATAATCTAGAAATCGGTTCGTCCTGCATTAAAATATCATAACCTGTAATTTCTAACATCATCTGTTTAGACAATAAAAACTCATCATATAATAAGGTCCAGAATTCACTGTATTGTGGATTCTCTTCCATATAGAACGTTAATGGGAAATATGTTTTTGTCATCGACATCATGCTGTTCTGCACCAAAGTTT
Source organism: Profundicola chukchiensis (assembly GCF_029664245.1). Classification (GTDB taxonomy): domain Bacteria; phylum Bacteroidota; class Bacteroidia; order Flavobacteriales; family Weeksellaceae; genus Profundicola; species Profundicola chukchiensis. The sequence continues at coordinate 269,115 of NZ_JANAIE010000001.1, forward strand.
TGAAGAAATCAGAATGATTGAATAAGTCAATAATTTCTTGCTTTCTACCTTGGTCAACAAAAGTTTTAATCGCGGTACCAAATCCATAATATCCTGGAACATTTTGTTTTAATTGACTCCATGACCCCACAAATGGAATAGCTCTCAAATCTTCGAACACCAAAGCATCATTAGGGCCTCCACGTTTGGTTGGACGCGATCCGATGTTGGTTTTCCCATAGAACTTGAGCGTACTCATGTTTTCCAAATAAGGAACAAATTGAGGATGTGACTTTAAATCAGCATATTTCTTATAACTTAACAACGCTAAATCATCCAACAACTGTCTTTCATGCTCTTTAATTTCCATTTTAGAGTCCATAAAAACTGAATTCTTTAAACCAGCGGAAATCAATTGTTCAAAATTAAATTTCGCTTGATCTTTAGTTCCAAAAACAGATGTAATGGTCTGCCCTTGTATAGTTAATTCAATCCTATGGTTGGCAATAGTTTTTCCTTGTGCTGCATAAAACTGATGTGTCTTTCCACCTCCACGTGCTGGCGGTCCTCCGCGACCATCAAAGAAAACAACTTTCATTTCATTCTGATCAGAAACAGCGGTTAGCCTTTCTTTGGTTTGATAAATCTCCCAATTGGCTTTTACATAACCACCATCTTTGGTTCCATCGGAGAAACCTAACATAATACCTTGCTCAGAATTTCGGCGCTCTAAATGCTTGCGATAAACAGGTAGATTATAGAGTGTGTTCATGGTTTCTTCCGAGCCATTTAATCCGTTTATGGTTTCGAAAAGAGGAATTATATCAAAATTGATTTCATCGTCTTGATAACCGCAATATTTGAATAAGGCATAAACGATTAAAACATCAAAAATGCTTTCGGAATTAGATATAATATATCTATGAATTCCTCGCTCGCCATTTCTTCGCTGCAACTCGCGCAGTTGTTTTACATTCTTGATGGTATCTATACTAACATCGGTTTCATAGTCATTTTCATCAATATTTAAAGACTTTTCTGTTAGAAATTCAATTCTAGCTTCATCGCTGATTTCATCGTAATTAAGCCCAAATTCCTTCTGAAAAATTTCACGAATAATTAAATCATGTTTAGAACTATCTTGACGAATGTCTAGACTCGCAAAATGATACCCGAACATTCTAACACGGTCGATGTAATCGTTGATATAATTTAAATATAATCCGTTGTATTTATTTTGAATATCTTCTTTAATAAGAAGCAACTCTGCAATCAATTCTTCATGTGACATCGAGACTTTACCATGAAAAATCATTTCATATAGTTTTTCACTAATGGAGGTCATCCTTTCGGAAACGCCTCTAAAAGTGAGCTTTTTTCTTAATTTTTTAAGATGATTATAATAGCTTTTGAGGATTGAGATTCTTAATTCGCCTGCTACACGTTTCGTAGTTTCAGCTGTTACATAAGGATTTCCATCTCTATCACCACCTGGCCAAAAACCTAATTGAATCAAATGAGGGTTTTTCTCAATAGTTTCGTTTCCGTAAAGTGATTTTACCTTTTGAGCAAGTTCTCCCAAAGTGTCATAATAAACATAGCGCAAATAATAAATAATGCTCAATGCCTCGTCGTAAGGCGTTGGTTTGGTATGACTAACAAATGGCGTAAGACCCAATTGCTGTAATAAAAGATCAATGTTAGTTACTGAATCACTTTTGATTGCCGACCTTAAATCATATAAAATCCTTTGAACATTATTAGAATAAAACTGAGTTGGATGCGCCGTGAAAACAACTTTAACCGCAAAATCTTTCAACTTTTCTGCAACACCTTCTAATTTTTCTCTTTCTTCTGCAACTTGATGAAATTGAGTTAAGGTGCCCGCCTCGGTCGTTTCGTGTAATGAAGAAAAAGCAGCATCCTCTATACTATCAAACAATACTACTTGTCGCTCGATATATTGAATAATCCTAAACAACAAATCTGCCTTCTTGTCTTCGTCGGTAATTTTTGTATGATCCTCAAAAAAAGCATCTATAATTTCAATCGGTGTTTTTCCTTCTGGGAACTTTATCCTGCTTTCCTCGTATAGAAAGGGAAGTAGCATACCAATATTCGACATCTTATCATAAGGGAGACTCATGAAAAGACTATTATAGATCTGATATTTATTCTGAACGAGTTGTCGGAACTTCTCGGTTTGTTGCGGCTGTTTCATATGTATCAAAGTTAAGAAATGTAACGATGTGATATCGAATTCTATATTTCTATTTATAACATAAAACAATTTTACTGAAAAAAGGCAATGAATTCTTAAACAATGTGGCTAAAAATTATATTTTTCTCTACCTTTGCAGCACATTTATTAATAAGCAATTATGAAAAAACTATTATTATCTTTAGTTCTTGGATTCTTACTAGTTCAAACGAACGCACAGTTTTCAATGACTACAATAGATGACCAACCTATCGAAAATGGTCAAACTTTTACTTTTAACACAACTACTGAGGAAGACGCAAAGTTAGGCTACATCGTGCATAACAACTCAGATGCATTAATTTTAATGAAAGCTGAGGTGGTAGAACTTATTGATTCTGATGGAAGTGAATTCGAGCTTTGTTTTGGTGGATCTTGTTACTATTCAATTAGTCATGGTTTAATTATGCCACAAAGCCCTGTAGCTATTCAGCCAGGTGGAATTCAAGGTATGTTCGACCATATGTGGAACAAAAACACATCTTCTCCTTATATGTCGGCTAAGATTAAATTCTTTATGATCGATACATTTGGTGCTGAAGTTGGTGAGCCATTCTTTGTTAACTATGTTTACAATGAAAACTTAGGAGTTCAAGATATTGAGCAAGCCGTTAAGTCTCAAGTTCAAAATACTATCATTAAAGATGTATTAATGTTAGACTTACACGAAAATTCAACAATTAACATCTATTCTGTAAGCGGAAAATTGATTAAAGCTACAAAAGCTAACCAAGGTAAACTTAACTTAAACTTAAGCAACCTAAACAAAGGTCAGTACATTGTTGTTGTTAATTCAGCTTCAGGAAAAACAGCTTCTACGAAAGTTTTAGTTAAATAATATATATCTACAAAAATTAAAATGCCACATCTTGCGATGTGGCATTTTTTATTATATCTAAATTCTAGTAATTACTTTACAATCACAATGTGATAGTTTTTCTTACCTCTTTGTAATAACAAGTATTTACCAGCGATTAAATCCTCTTTAGAAGGCTTGTAATCATCGCTTATCTTATCCTTGTTGATAGAGATAGAGTTCTCTTTCAAAGCTCTTCTCGCCTCTCCTTTTGAAGCCAAGAAACCAGAACCTTCTGATAAGAAGTCTAATAATTCTAATTCAAAAATATCTTCACCCACTTCTTGCTGAGAAACACCTTCGAATACGTCTAAGAAAGTCTGTTCGTTTAAGTTTTTCAAATCTTCTGAAGTAGATTTACCAAATAAGATTTGAGATGCCTTTTTAGCTAATTCTAATTCTTCTTCTCCGTGAACTAAAGTAGTCACACTATCTGCTAAAGCATTTTGTAAGATTCTTCTATGTGGCTCTTCTTTATGTTCTGCTGTTAATTTCTCAATCGTTTCTTTATCCAAGAAAGTATAGAATTTAATGAAACGTTCAGCATCCTCATCGGCTACGTTCAACCAGAATTGATAGAAAGTATATACACTAGTTTTGTCCGCGTCTAACCAAATATTTCCTCCTTCTGATTTACCGAATTTAGTTCCATCAGCTTTTGTAACCAAAGGACAAGTCATCGCAAAAGCTTCTGTTTTACCGTCGCTCATTCTACGGATTAACTCGGTTCCCGTGGTCATATTTCCCCACTGATCTGAACCTCCCATTTGGAATTTAACGCCCATATCATGGTATAAATGGTGGAAGTCATAACCTTGAATCAACTGATAAGTAAATTCAGTAAATGACATACCAACACCTGATTCACCCGACAATCTCTTCTTAACAGAATCCTTTGCCATCATGTAATTCACGGTAATTCTCTTACCAACGTCTCTTACGAAATCAATGAATGAAAAATCCTTCATCCAATCGTAATTATTCACCAAAACAGGTGCATTTTCGTCGGTTGCGTCGAAGTCTAGAAAACGACTCAATACATTTTTAATTCCTTCTACGTTTTTGGCTAAAGTTTCTTCATCTAACAAGTTACGCTCGTCTGATTTCCCAGTTGGGTCACCAATCATACCTGTAGCTCCACCTACCAAAGCAACCGGTTTGTGTCCGGCCTTGCGATAATGCATCAAAATTAAAATCGGAACTAAACTACCGATATGTAATGAATCTGCCGTAGGATCAAATCCGATATAGCCCGTGGTTTTTTCTTTATTTAATTGTTCTTCTAATCCAGGTGTTGTGTCCTGAATTAAACCTCTCCATTGGAGTTCTTCTAAAAAATTATACATAGTTGGATATTGAAGTTCGCAAAAATACAAATTTAATATAGCTTGACTTTAACAGATTAGATTAAATCCTAATGAAAAACTTAAAGCATAAAAAAACCAACCCGAAATTGATTGGTTTTATAAGTATTTTATTTAAGAATTTAATCTGTCTTAAACATTCTGTTCATACAACAAACATAAACCTCGCAAGGTGTGTAACTTGTCATCTTTATTGATTTTATCCGTCAAAGGATTAAAAATATGCCCTAAACCACCGGTAGATATTACGTAGAAATCTTTATTAAATTCCTTTTTAATACGAGCGATTAATCCTTCAACCATTCCAATATAGCCATAGACCATTCCGCTTTGCATACAAGCTTCTGTATTCTTACCTAAAGACGATTTAGGTGGTACCAATTCAATGTCTGGTAACTGGGAGGTATCTCCCACCAAAGCTTTTAAGGAAGTAATCACACCTGGTGCAATCACAACACCCATAACTTCACCTGACGCATCGATACCAAGAATGGTTAATGCTGTTCCAAAATCAATAATCAATTTATTATCTGGATATAACTCATGTGCCGCTACTGCATTTGCATATAAGTCAGTACCCATTTGATCTGAATGCTGAACTACATTAGATTTCGTATTTCGGTCCACAATCATGGCTTCTATACCATGAATCTCATTTAAGGCCCTAGCAACAATTCCTGTTTGATGTGGAACCACCGAACCAATAACAATCCCTTTGATTTGATTCTTATCGATTCCATGTTGTTCATACATGTTCTTGAACATCAAAAACAACTCATCAGCCGTTTTAAATGGCTTGGTGTTGATTGTCCAAGAGGTTAGATTCTTATGGTTTTCTCCAACCCCAAATCGAATGCTTGAGTTACCAATATTTACTACTAAAATCATATATTATGGTTGTGGTGCTGGATAAATATTATTCGCTCTATTTACGTCTGCTAATCTTTGTGTATAATCAATTTCCACTTTTTGAACATCTTTAGCTGCCTCAAATTCATAAGAATTATAAGTCCAACCCCAATCTTTTAATTGTGTTGATTTAATACCTTGGTAGAATTTATTTTCTTTTTCTTTACTACCTCTCATAGCATTGATTGGAATATAAAACAACTCTTTGCTGCCATCTTTATAAGTTACTAGAACGTCTAAAGGCATGGCGAAGTTAGAATGATTTTTTAGTGAAACTTTTCTACCTTCAACCTTTTCAACTCCGTAATCAATGGTTCTGATGGTATTAACGAATAGATTGTTATACCACTTTAAGTTAATTCCAGAAACTTCTTGAGCTACTTTTTGGAAGTCGCCTAATTTAGGATGTTTCATGCTCCAATCTGCATAAAACTTCTTGAAAGTCTCTTTCAAAGCGTCTTCACCAATTATATATCCTAGCTGGGCAACATAAACTTGCCCTTTGTAATATGCTGCTAAACTATAAGCAAAGTTGGTGTCATAATAATCTGCCAATAAACTCATCGGCTCTTCTTTTCCACTTTGAGCCAAATGATAATATCCATTATAAGCTCCTTGGAAAGGATTAATTTGATTTTTGTTTGCATCCATGATTTCAGCCATAGCCGCTGCCTCTGCATAAGTTGTGAAACCTTCGTCCATCCATTCGTCTCTCGTTTCATCAAAAGCAAATAAATGCTGGAACCAAGAGTGTGCAGCTTCATGATAAATCACCCCCAACAAACTTTCAAAATTACGTTTCCCTGTGATTAAGGTAGAAGTTCCATATTCCATTCCACCATCACCACCTTGAATAATACTATACGTGCTCCATGGATAAGCTCCAAAGTTTTTATCCATAAATTGGAAGAACTCAACTACTTTAGGCTTTGCAGTCTGCCAATGGTTTACAAATTCTTTATCTAAATTTTTGTCATATAAATAATATAAAACTGGTCCATTAGGAACTTGTTGCTTCTCTACCACGTAGTCTGGATCAGCTCCCCAAGCAAAATCATGAATATTTTCTGCTTTAAAATTCCAAGTTACATTAGATCTCTTTTTGAATTTTTTATTTGAATAACCTGGCATGCTGTCTTCATTCTGTAATTCACCAGATGCTCCAACTATATAATTTGATGGAAGAGTGATTTTAACGTCAAAATTTCCGAATGGCGCATAAAACTCACGACCGATATATTCATCTAAATGCCATCCTTCATTATCATATTGTGCGATTTTAGGATACCATTGTGTCATAGAAAAGTCAATCCCTTCACTAGAATCTCTACCGCCTCTACGAATGATTTTTGGTACTTGTGATTTCCAATCAAGTTTCAAAGTTGTGCTCGATTTAGGACCTAAAGGCTCTTTTAAGCTAACTTCTAAAATAGTCCCCATAGATTTAAAATCTAATGCTTTGCCATTTTGATGAATACTATTCATTTTCACAAAGCCAATCTCTTCGGGCGTTAACTTAGAAATTCTACTTTCGTAAATAGGATTATCTTTCGTCCCGACATTGTTTGTCATTCTCCTATCTGGATCTTCAATAGATTTCAGCCTTTCATCCATCAAACTACCTGGTTGAAAAGCATTATAATACAAATGAAAATAGATTTTATCCAATGTATCATCTGAATTATTGGAGTAAGTAACCTCCATTTTTCCATCATATTGGAATTTATCTACCTGCATGTGGATATCCATTTTATAATCCACGAACTGTTGCCAATAACTTTGTGCACTCAACGGAACACAAATAAAGGCCATCAAAAGCCAACTTAATTTCTTCATAAAGCTAAAATAAGATATTTTATTGTTTGTTAACGAATTTGCTCAACTTTAGCTAAAGTTTAGCGATTTTACCATGAAATAAAGACTAAAAGTACTATTTACCTAACTTATGATAAAAGAATAATTCATGATTAGGAAATACTTCTGGATGAAAAATATAAACCAAATCTTTTAAAACCCAATCTGCACGAACCGATCCTGTTTCGAAATAATCATTAGCACCGGCGGTGTTCATTCTATTAGACAGAGAATATACTTTTGCGGTCTTATAAGCTTTAAACCAATCATGGTTAATATAAGATTTTTGAATTTCGTTTAAAGAGGACAAATCTGAAGCATTCATCCAGAAATCAGCTTCTGCCGCTTTTTCATAAACCTGTTCAAAATTAAGTTTCACACTTCCCTGGCTGTCATCATTTGACCATAAGTAGTTTGCACCCGCATCTTTAAAATACTGAGCAGCAAAACTCTCTCCTCCTGGCATATACCAAATATCACCACGCATAATTTCAGCAAAGGCGGTAGGTTTATTTTCTTGTTTTAAAGCTAAATCTTTATAAGAATGATAGTTTGTTTCAATCTCTTGATATAGTTCGTTTGCCGCATCTAACTTTCCGATTAAAACGCCATACAACTTGATAAATTCAGCTTTTCCTAATGGCGTTTTCTCATTATATTCATCTGCATAAATCATTAAAATACCTGCCTCTTCTAACCTTTGGTAAGTTTTAGACATGTTTGGATCTGAGAAACCAATAACTACATCGGGATTTAAAGCAATGACTTTCTCTAAGTTAATTGCCGATAAATTTCCTTGGTCTAAGTTAGGATTATCCTTAATTCGCTGATGAAGTGCTGGACTATAAATCCATTGAGCATCAAAAACACCTTTGATTGCATCTAAACCATTCAATGCTTCTAGGTATCCAACGCTAGATGCCGATAAAATTGCCATATTTTTTAAAGGCAACTTAATTTTAGGAATTTTGATGGACTTGGTGCTTTTATCTAATTTAATCTGGTAGTTCCAAATAGAATCTTCCTCAAATAAAGCTACGGATGAAGCATTTTTAAAAATATTTAAAGAATCTTTTTCATGTACATTAATCTCCTTAATACTTGAAGATGAATCTTTTTCACATGAAATTAAAAGAAAAAGTGATATATTTATAAATAAGAAAATAAAAGTTTTGTTCATAATTTAAAAATAATTGTATATTTGCACCCCGTAAATGGCCACGTAGATCAATTGGATAGATCGTCAGATTACGGCTCTGAAGGTTGAGGGTTCGACTCCTTCCGTGGTCACTAAAACAAGAAAGCCGCTTTTTCAAGCGGCTTTTTCTATGTTCTAAATTTAGACTAATTCTTCTGGCCAATTATGACGCTTCATGATAGTTGAAGCATAACCACAAATTGGTTTTGGCCTCATATTTTTCTCCTGCGCTAATAAAATACCTTGTTTAACGATTTCTTTACCAATCTCTTGGTCTCTATATTCTGGTTCCACAAAAACATAATCTAAATATAAACTACCAACTCCTTCGTGATAATCCATATAACCAACACAAACACCGTCTTTGTGCATTTCAAATTTTCTTTGATGAATGGGAACCACTTTTAATTCTGACATATAAACCTTTTTTACAAAGGTAAAAAATAATACATCAGCATAAAAGACAATTGGACACGGACTTAGAATTTTGACCGATATTACCTATCATTTTACAACATACTTTCTATCTTTGTACATTAACAAGAATTTATGTCAAAAAGATATACCGTAACCTCTGCGTTACCCTACGCTAATGGTCCAATCCACATAGGGCATTTAGCAGGTGTGTACATTCCTGCTGATATCTATGTGAGATATTTAAGAAGAAAAGGAAAAGATGTTTTATTTGTGGGCGGATCCGATGAACATGGAATTCCAGTTACTATTCGTGCTAAACGCGAAAACACAACGCCACAAGCTATTGTAGATCGTTATCACGACTTAATCAAAAATACATTTGCTGATTTAGGAATTTCTTTTGACATCTATGATCGAACTTCTTCTCAGCATCATCATAAAAACGCTGCTGAATTCTTTACACACCTTTACGATAAAGGTGTTTTTCAAGCAGAAGAAACAGAACAATATTTTGACGAAGAAGCTGGAGAATTCTTAGCCGATAGATATATCGTTGGGGAATGTCCTAATTGTGGTAATGCGAATGCATATGGAGATCAATGCGAGAGCTGCGGATCGAGCTTGAGCCCAAGAGAATTAATCAATCCAAAGTCGGCTTTAAGCGGAAATATTCCTGTTTTGAGAAAAACAAAAAACTGGACTTTGCCATTAGATCAATATGAAGATTTCTTAAGAGAATGGGCTGTAGAAGGTCATAAGGATGATTGGAAATCAAATGTATTAGGTCAGGTTAAATCTTGGTTAGACGATGGTCTAAAACCTCGTGCTATGACCAGAGATTTAGATTGGGGTGTAAATGTTCCATTAGATGAAGCAGCAGGCAAAGTATTGTATGTTTGGTTCGATGCACCTATTGGATATATTTCTGCAACACAAAAATGGGCGGAAGAAAATGGAAAAGATTGGAAACCTTATTGGCAAGATGAAGAGACCGAATTAATTCACTTTATCGGGAAAGACAATATTGTTTTCCACTGTGTTATTTTCCCGGTTATGTTGAAAGCGCATGGTGATTATATTTTACCCAAAAACGTACCTGCGAATGAGTTTTTAAACCTTGAAAATGATAAGATTTCTACCTCTAGAAATCATGCTGTTTGGGCTCATGAATATGTTGAAGAATTCCCGGGCAAACAAGATGTTTTGAGATATGTCTTAACATCTAACATGCCAGAGAATAAAGATAATAACTTCACTTGGAAGGACTTCCAAACTAAAAACAATTCAGAACTAGTTGGTATTTTAGGTAACTTCTTGAATCGTGTGATGGTATTAACTAACAAATACCACGATGGAGTTATTCCAGAAGGAGAAACCACCTTTGAAGAATTAAAAGAGTTAAAAGAATACCCAAAAAGAATTGGTGCTTATTTAGAGAAGTTCGAGTTTAGAAATGCTTTAAGTGAATTAATGAATCTAGCTCGTTTGGGTAATCAATTCTTACAAGTCCAAGAACCATGGAAAAAGATTAAAACCAACCCAGAAGAGGTTCCATCTATCATGAGAGCTTCTTTAGAAATATCTGCTTTGTTAGCTCAATTAGCAGAACCTTTTATGCCACAGGCAAGTGCAAAAATGCTACGCATGCTGAATCTTGAATTAAAGACCTGGGACGAATTAGAAGAAAGTGATTCATGGGTTACTACAGGACAATTATTGAATAAAGCAGAGCTTTTATTTGACAAAGTAGAAGATGATGCGATTGAATTCCAGTTAAATAAATTAAACGAAACAAAAAGACAAAATAAAATGACGAATCCTAATGCCGAACCACAAAAAGAAACTTGCACATTTGATGATTTTCAGAAAATTGACTTACGTGTAGGAACTATTTTAGAGGCAAAGAAAGTGGAGAAGGCTGACAAGTTATTAGAATTGAAAGTTGATACAGGAATTGATGTTAGAACCATCGTTTCGGGTATTGCTGAAAGCTTTACTCCAGAAGAAGTGATTGGTAAGAAATGTACAGTTCTTGTGAATTTAGCACCACGTAAGATTCGCGGAGTTGAAAGCCAAGGAATGTTATTATTTACAGATAAAGCAGATGGCAAACTTAGCTTTGTAAATCCTGAAGACGATGCAGCAAACGGTGCTGGAATAGCATAAATCTCCCTCCAATTTGGATATAATATTAACTCGTTAGTCTTCTCGCTAACGAGTTTTTTTATGCCTTAAAATTGCTTTATAGAGCAATCTCCTTAGTTTTTGAGAGAAAACCTAGTTTAAGCTCATAGTTAGCTTATAAAGCGAATTAGGTATTTACTTTATATAAAATTCATGGCAAATAAAAACGGCTTCCAATTGCTTGGAAGCCGTTTAGTAAGATATTTAATTAAGAGTTACTTCTTGATTAACTTCTTAGTTTCTGTTTTAGTTCCATCTGTAATAGTTAAGATGTAAACTCCAGCAGGTAAGTTAGCAACGTTTACTTTGTTAACGCTATCAAAAGAAGCAACTTTTTTACCAGATACATTCGTAACAGTTACTAAAGTTTTAGCTGCATTGAAATCATTAGCTAATTTGATATTTACTACATCTTTAGCAGGGTTAGGATATACAGCAGAAACTGATTTAGTAGATGCTATATCGTTAGTACTTGCAGTATCGTTGATTCTGATGTTATCAAAGTAAGCATCTCCACCATAGTTATCATGTACTAGTCTAATGTGATCAAGGTTTGATCCTCCATCAAAAGGAGCACCTGAACTAATTAACTCATTATCTAAGTATAAGCTCATAGATAAACCATCATATTCTAATCTTATATTATGCCAAGTATTAGTTGTCCATGTACCTGTAGTTGGGTGAACTTGACCCTGTCCCATTTCATCTAATCCAGTGAATAAAACTGTACCGTCATAGCTAAAATAGATTTGAGTTATATAGAAACCAGCCGCGATGTCTGCAAGACCGAACATAAAATCAGATGAATTCTGTGCATTCCATTCAGTTCCGTAGAAATCATATGAAAGAGTGAAACCTGAAGCAAATGGAATCACCTCTGGAAAATCGTACATAGCTCCAATAATAGGACCGTCTTCTTGTATTGGATACACATCCATATGAGGATTGTAAAATGATTGTGACCCATCGCTCGCTAATTCATCTGTAACAAGCTGACCTTCAATAAACCCGCCTGCTCCATCTGGAGTGGCATACCAATTTTCAACTTGTCCATTAATATTTCCTGGGAAAAATCCTTCTGACTGCTCAAAAGAAAATGTTTGAGCTGACAACAATCCAGTTCCTGCTACCAATAAAGATAATAAAACTTTTTTCATAAACTTAAATTTTAAATAATTTTTCTGTTCTAAGTAGGTAAAAATAGAGATAATTTTAAACAATAGAAAATTTTGTCCATTAAATCTTTATAATAATATCTAATAATTCTCTTTACCCACCCTAATACATTAGTAAATTTTAGATTTGAGACTATAATTTATAAGAATCTGACAAAGCACTAATGAGCATCTAGCCAATTATTACCAATTCCACATTCTACAACCAAAGGAATTTTAAATGTTAAAGCCTCTTCCATAGTTGATTTTATGATAGGTTGTATGCTATCTACTTCATCTTTCGGAACTTCAAACACTAATTCATCATGCACTTGAAGCAACATTTTGGTTTTATAATCCTTTAATGTTTCATGAAGTTTCACCATGGCCAGTTTTATCACATCGGCAGCACTTCCTTGTACGGGAGCATTAATAGCATTTCGCTCAGCTTGAGTACGCACAACAAAATTTGCAGAGTTAATACTTGGCAAGTATCTTCTTCTGCCTAACAAGGTCTCAACATAACCATGCTGTCTTGCAAAGGCAATTTGCTCATCCATATATTCCTTTAATCTTGGATAAGTTTCAAAATAGATGTCAATCAAATCTTTTGACTCACTTCTAGACAAATCTGTTTGATTACTTAAACCAAATGCAGATACGCCATATATAATACCAAAATTAACGGTTTTAGCATGGTTTCTTTGCGTTCTAGTTACTTCCTCAAGCGGAATATTAAATACACGTGCGGCGGTGGCAGCGTGAATATCTTCTCCATTTAAGAAAGATGTAGTCATGGCTTCGTCGCCACTCATTCCCGCGATTAAACGTAATTCGATTTGAGAATAATCTGCTGCTAATAGCACATGATTGTCATCTTTAGCAACAAAAGCTTTTCTAACCTCTCTACCTCTTTCGGTTCTGATAGGGATATTCTGTAGGTTAGGATTGTTAGAAGCCAATCGACCAGTAGAAGCAATCGTTTGAGCAAATGTTGTATGAATTCTACCGGTTTTTGGACTTACCTCATTTGGTAAAGCATCTATATAGGTTGATTTCAATTTTTGGATTTGACGATATTCTAAGACATGATTAACAATTTCATGCTTATCCTTAAGCTCGACTAAAATATCCTCTGAAGTTTTATATTGACCTGTTCTTGTCTTTTTAGGTTTTTTTACAATTTTAAGTGTATCAAATAACACCTCTCCTAATTGTTTTGGAGAATTAACATTAAACTCTGATCCTGCTGCTTTAAAAATATTTTCTTCTAATGCACCTAGTTCATCCGCCAATTTCGCAGACATTTGATTTAGAGCATCAACATCTATCTTAATTCCGTTGCGCTCCATATTGGCCAAGACTCCCACCAATGGAAATTCTATTTCTTCTACCAATTTATTAGCCTCAACTTCTTTAAGCATTGGATCAAAAGTATGCTTCAACTGTAGCGTAATGTCGGTGTCTTCTACGGCGTATTTGGTTTGGACATCGATATCAATCTGTCTGAAGTTCTTTTGATTTTTACCTTTTTTACCAATTAAAGTTTCAATATCAACTGGTTTATACTTCAAATAAGTCTCAGACAATACATCCATTCCATGTCGCATATCTGAATTAATAATGTAATGTGCGACCATGGTGTCATAAATAGGTGCAGTGATTTCGATACCATATTTATATAATACTTTCATATCATATTTAAGGTTCTGACCTATTTTTAAGATTTCTGGACTTTCTAAAACTTCTCTAAATTCTTCGACGATGGCTTTTGCTTCATCAAAATCTTCTGGAAATGACACATAGAAACCTTTTCCAGCTTCATAAGAGAATGCTAAACCTACCAATTCTGCTTCTAACGCATTTAAACCGGTGGTTTCGCAATCGATACAAACTTCTTTTTGTTTTAAAAGTTTTTTAAGGAGCAAACTTCTACCCATTGGCGAGTCTACCAATTGATAAAAGTGGTCTTCAGTTTCTATAGTTCTAAACCCTGATTCACTTACTACGATTTCCTCATTGTCGTTGGTAGCAAACATAGACATTTGATCTCCAGTAGAAATATCGGGCTTGTTTTCGTCGATTTTATCTTCTACACCATAAGTTCGATATAAATTTTCTAGCATTCTTCTGAACTCAAGTTCTGTGAAGATTTCTTTTACTTTATCAAAATCAGGACGATCTACATTATATTTTTGTTCGCAAAACTCAACAGGCGCATCCGTAAGAATGGTTGCAAGTTTCTTTGAAAGAAAAGCCTGTTCTTTGAAGTTGGTTACGTTTTCTTTTTGTTTTCCTTTAAGTTTATCTAGGTTCTCATACAAGCCTTCCATGCTGCCATAAGCCGCTAAAAGCTTTTGAGCTGTTTTAGGTCCCACACCCGGAATTCCTGGAATATTATCGGCGCTATCTCCCATCATTCCGAGATAATCTATAATTTTGATAGGATCATCGACTCCAAATTTTTCTTTCACCTCATCTACACCCCAAATTTCAACACCATTACCACGCGAAGATGGTTTGTACATTTTAATATTCTCTGAAACCAATTGAGCAAAGTCTTTATCGGGTGTCATCATATAAGTTGTGAAACCTTCTTTCTCGGCTTGTTTGGCTATAGTTCCGATTACATCGTCTGCTTCGTAGCCATCTGCATACATCACCGGAATATGCATGGCTTCTAAAATCTCTATGATATAAGGAACGGCTACTTTAATACCTTCTGGCGTTTCGTCTCTATTGGCTTTATATTCGGGGAAGTACTCATGGCGAATGGTTTCCTTTTTACCCACATCAAAAACAACAGCCAAATGTGATGGTTGTTCACGCTTTACTACATCTAGTAGCGCATTCATAAAGCCCATAATAGCTGATGTATTTAGGCCTTTGGAATTGATTCGTGGATTTTTAATAAATGCATAATAACCTCTAAAAATCAATGCATAAGCATCTAATAGGAATAAGCGTTTATCGTTTTGGGTAGAACTCATAGAATATAATTAATGCTGCTAAATATACGGAATTTAAGAGGAATGCCGAAGGCTTAGAAGTAGAAAAGACTAAACATGCAAGAAGCCTGATATGGACAGAAATGGGATTTTAATTTTAATTCCGAAGTGGTCATCACCCCAATTCTGGAAAAAGTTTGAGCAAGTATCTCTAATGTATTTTTTAGAAGAAAATTTCGGCGCGGAGCTGCGAAAGGGATTGGCGTGGAAATCCTTGTGATGATTTGACGCTAACAAAAAACAGCATGAAAAAGCGACCTTAGAAGCTCTTTTCATGCTATTTTTTTGTCGGCAAATCATTACAAGATTGGAACAAAAAGCCCGGTTTTTATCTTGTCAAGCTATGGACAAGATAAAAATTCGCCCTACCTAAAATAGGCTAATAAAAAAGCCGACCTATTGAATAGATCGGCTTGAGTAATTTATTTTTTCAAGACTTTTAGTAAGCGCTCGTGAACCTCTAAATAGGCTTCTGAAACCTCACCTAAATCTCTTCTGAAACGGTCTTTGTCTAGTTTCTTACCAGTTTCTTTGTCCCACAAGCGACATGTGTCTGGCGAAATCTCATCGGCCAATACTAATTCTCCGTCATTTGTGATACCTAATTCAATTTTAGAATCTGCAAGGATTAATCCTGCCTCATCAAACAATTCAACCAATAAATCATTGATATCAGCCGTTAGCTCATACATGTCTAGCAACTCGTCATAAGTTGCAGCACCTAACAATACAGCGTGGTCATCATTGATTAATGGATCACCAAGATCATCGTTTTTATAACAAATATCGTAAACTGTATTCTCGATTTTTGCACCTTCTTCTAAACCTAAACGCTTTGCCATACTTCCGGCAACGTAGTTACGTGTAACGAACTCTAGCGGAACAATTTCAACTTTCTTAACCAACTGCTCGCGGTCGTTTAGACTTTTGATAAAGTGAGTTGGGATTCCATTGTCTCGCAGGTATTCGAAAATTAATACCGTAATGGCGTTGTTCATGGTTCCTTTATGTTCGAAACTACCACGCTTTTGCGCATTGAATGCAGTTGCATCATCTTTGAAGTATACAATTACTTCGTTAGGATTGTCGGTAGCATAAATCTGCTTTGCTTTACCTTCGTATAGCATTTCTTTTTTTTCCATAGTGGAATTTTTGTGGATATGAATTGTGTAGACAAAGATACTTTTTTTCTAATCGAAATTAGAATTTGAATTTATAATTTGCACCTAAGCTAACCCAAAATCCTGGCATCGGCACCAAGTTAGATTCTGTGTAATCCGTTCCTAATATATTATTGAAGGATGTGAAGACGTTCCAGTTTGATTTTCTATAATCTAATTTTGCGTCTAAAAGACTGTAATTATCCAGCGCTACACGGTCTAAATAGCGAAAAGTGATTCCACTGCTTAGGTCTTTGTATAATTGATTTTCCATTTTTAGCACAACATGATTTCTAAGATTATCTAAAACATATTTAGATAATTCGAATTCTTCGTTGGCAACAGATTTATCTAAATAAGTGTAACCCAACTCCAAGGCACTCACAAATCCTGTGAAGCTCTTGCGCATGGTCAACTCCACTCCTTTTACTTCGATATCTGCAACGTTATAAGCTTGCCAAGCATCGGATTCGTTTTGTTTTACCCAATCGATGGCGTCATCAGTTTGTTTGTAGAACAAACTCAGTTTTCCTACAAAGCTTGGTTGCACATAGCGATAACCTAGCTCAAATGAATTGGCTGTCTCTGGGTTTAAATCTTCATTTCCTACCTCTACTGGGCTGTTATAATACAATTCTGTGTAAGAAGGAATTCTGTGTACTTTGGCTGCATGTGCGTATAGTTTGTTGAATTTATTGATTTCATATCCGACTTCTAAACCGGGGTAGAAAAAGTCACCACGGTTGGAGTAATTGGTCCAGTTGAATCCAGGAGTAATATTTAATTTATTATTGAATAAAGAAAAATTGTGTTCTAAAAACATAGAGCTGATTTCTCTGTCACGACTTCCTAAGCTATTGCTACGTAGCATTTCTTTTCTAAATTCAGCACCGATACCGGTTACCCCCAATGCATTAATAAAACTAGCTGAGGCTTCTACTCCAACATTATTTCCGATATGCATATTTCTATAGAAACTAGGGTCGTTTCTTTTTAATAAGTACATGTCTTGTGCACGTTTCCAGTAAGTAGAAGCTTTAAAGCCCCAATTATTGACTCTTTTATCAACTCCTAAACTAACAATCGAGTTTTGTGTTTCTTCATATTGATCTTTAAAACTTGGAGAAGCATAAAATCCATTAGCTCCGAATTTTTTCTCAACAAAACCAGCTTGCAAATTAATTTGACCTTGGTTGATATCATAAGAACTTTGATAGTGAGCACTGGTCTTTTTATAATCGGTGTTATATCTATAACCATCCGATGCTCCATAGTTTGCGCTGATGCTATTTTTGAACTTTGATGTACCTGCGTTAGCCGAAAAACCTAAATCATAAGTTCCATAGCTACCCCCCACTCCGCGAAGTGAAATACTATTTTCGTCATCTACTTTGGTGATGATATGAATAACTCCTGCAAACGCGTTAGAGCCGAATTTACGTGCGGCAGGGCCTTTTATGACTTCTATTCTCTCTACACTTGATAAATCGAAAGGTAAATTCCAAAGGTTGTGGCCTGTCTGTGTATCTGATAAACGAACACCATTAATTATTAGAAGAACTTGCTCAAAGCTTCCACCTCTAATAGAAATATCACCCTGCATTCCATCAACACCACGACGACGAAGGTCGATACCTGTTTGGTAAGCAATCAACTCTTCCACCGTTTGGGAAGGCGTGTTTTGAATGTCTTGTTTTGTAATTAGGATGTAATTTTCATCCACTTTGTTCATGGTTAGTGGATAGGTTCTACCTTTAGTAACAACACTATCAAGCTGTACCTCCTCTTGTGCTAAAGCATTTAGCCCCAATAGGATTAATGCAAAAAAACTAAGAATTTCTTTCATTGAATTATTTTTCTGTAAAATTCAGCTCAAAAGTAGACTTTTATTTATTGTTTTATCATCATGAAGGTTTTTTATTTTCGGTAAATTCCAGAAAGTTTTGAACAAAACGAACCAAGCTACTTAAGTCAAATGACCTAAGTAGCTTGGTTTAAAATATTTATCGATTTATGTATTAAGCTTTTTTGAAATACTCAACACCGTTTTTAAAGATGTCCATAAACACTGCGTCTGGAATATTACATAATAATCCTTCTCTATAGCGCTCTGGGTGTCCCATTCTACCAAAGATTCTACCTGTTTTATCAGTAATACCTTCTATTCCCATATGTGATCCATTTGGATTGAATGGCATATATGTTGCTGGCTCACCTAAAGCATCAACATATTGTGTTGCCACTTGTCCATTGGCGATTAAATCTTGTAGAACATCGTCTTTAATAGAGAACCTTCCTTCACCATGTGAAATTGGAATTGTATAGGTCTTATCTTTCATTCCTCTCAACCATGGAGAATGATCGTTAACAACCTTCACATCTACCATTTGAGAAATATGTCTTCCGATTTTGTTGTGTGCTAATGTTGGTGAATCTTCGTCTAAAGTTCTGATTTCACCGTAAGGCACTAAACCTGATTTAATAAGCGCTTGGAATCCGTTACAAATTCCTAAAATCAATCCTCCACGTGCAATAAGACCATGAACAGCATCTTTGATTCTTGGATTTTTTAGCACAGAAACAATAAACTTAGCTGATCCGTCTGGCTCATCTCCCGCAGAGAAACCACCAGATAATACCATGATTTGAGCTTGATTTAACATAGAAGTGAATTTCTCAACAGATTTCTCTAAATACTCTTGATTTAAGTTATTAAAGATAAATGAATTCACCTCTGCACCAGCTTCTTCGAATACTTTTTGAGTTTCATACTCACAGTTGGTTCCAAAGAAAATTGGTAAGACTACTTTAGGTTTCCCATCAACAACTTCATGTTTAACGTGCTGATCGTCTTTAAGCCTATCTTCCTCTGTTATTTCAGCACCAGCAATCGTAGCTCCATTACGCGTTGCATCCTCCATCTCTTCTGTAAATTCAGCTAATGCCTCTTTAATTCCTGTTGGGAATAATTCTTCAAAAGTGCTTAACCACGCTTTTAATAAGTCATTAATTACAAAAGTTTGCCCATTAATTGTCAATTTATCATCGAAACTAACAGTTCCAAGTTTTGTAAAATGCTCTAATTCCTCAGTTGTTTCTAGCACTAAACTACCTAGCATTGGCTCAAACATTGGCAAGCTAGTCTCGATATCTGCCCCAACGTTATTACCAAAGCTCATTTGCGCTAAAGCTGTAGCCAAACCACCATTTTTAACGATTTGAGCCGAAACAATTTTTTCTTCTTTAATTAATTGATGAATGGTCTCATACGCATCTCTTAATTGCTGATAATTTGGCATTCCATTTTGTTGTGGTTTATGCTCAAACATATAAACGAAATGACCCGAGCGTTTAAATTCAGGTGAAATCACATTTGAAATATGACCTGGCGCCGCAGCGAATGAAATTAAAGTTGGTGGAACAGTCAATTCTTGGAAAGTTCCAGACATTGAATCCTTACCACCGATTGCGGCGATTTCTAATTCTAATTGAGCGTCTAAAGCCCCCATTAATGAAGAAAGAGGTTTACCCCATTTTTTAGGATCGTTTCCTAGACTTTCGTAATATTCTTGGAAGCTTAAGCGAATATCTTCTCTTTTTCCTCCGCTACCAACAATTCTAGAAACACTTTCCACAACCGCATAGGCTCCACCAATCAGTGTGTTTTCAGATGACAATTCAGGACAATAACCCCAAGATGCCATAGATACAGTTTGTGAGTTTCTTCCTAATACAGGTAATGTATGCACACTTGATAAAGCTGGCGTAAATTGATTTTTACCTCCTAATGGTGATAACACTGTAGTTTGACCAACTGTACTATCAAATTTTTCAATTAATCCTTTTTGAGAAGCAACATTTAATTCTTTTAAAGTAGAAATAAAGTTCTCTTGATTAAATTCTTTGGCATCTTTTTTCTGTAAAGGTTTTAAATCAACCGAAGCGTCATTTTTCTTAGAACATCCTGCTGTATCTAAGAATTCACGATCTAAATCGACTATTTTTCTTCCTTTATAGCTGATTTCTAATCTATTTTTGTCGGTAACTTCTCCAACTTCAACAGCTAAAATATTTTCTTCGTTGGCCAAACGTATAAATTCTGCTACGTTTTCTGGAGCAATGACCACTGCCATACGCTCTTGAGATTCAGAAATAGCTAATTCAGTTCCGTTCAGACCATCGTATTTAACTGGAAGCGCATCTAAATTAACCGTTACACCTTCAGCAATTTCACCAATAGCGACAGAAACTCCACCCGCACCAAAATCATTAGATTTCTTAATTAAGGTTGTTGCCTCTGGCTTTCTGAACAATCTTTGAATCTTTCTTTCTTGTACTGCATCACCTTTTTGAACTTCAGCACTCATTTTGTCTATGGCGTCAATCGTTTGAGTTTTAGAAGAACCAGTAGCTCCTCCTACACCATCACGACCGGTTTTTCCGCCAAGTACAATAACTTTATCACCAATCGCCGGGTTTTCTCTTTTTACCCAATCTACTGGCGCTGCACCCATCACAAAACCAACTTCCATTCGTTTTGCTTTATAACCTTCGTGGTAAATTTCATTCACCAAAGAAGTTGCTAAACCAATCTGGTTTCCATAAGAAGAATATCCATTAGCCGCCTCTTTGGTAATTTTACGCTGTGGCAATTTACCTTCTCTTGTGTTTTCAATAGGCTCCAATGGATTTGCAGAACCAGTAATTCTCATTGCTTGATAAACAAATGACCTTCCGCTCAAAGGGTCGCGAATAGCTCCTCCCACACAAGTAGATGCACCACCAAAAGGTTCTATTTCTGTTGGGTGATTATGTGTTTCATTTTTAAACAATAAATACCATGGCTCTTTTTTACCATCGATTTCTGCTTCAATTTCTATGGTACAAGCATTAATTTCATCTGACACTACTAAGTTCTCCAACTTTCCTTCAGCTCTGAAATATTTAGCCGCAATAGTACCAAAATCCATTAAAGAAATAGGTTTATGTTCTCTACCTAAGTCTTTTCTAATTTGTAAATATCTCTGGAAGATTTCTTCTAAAGTTTCTTTAAAATCTCCATTAAACTCAATATTCTCCAACTCGGTCATAAAAGTTGTGTGACGACAATGGTCAGACCAATAAGTGTCTAAAACTTTAAGTTCAGTTTCAGTTGGATTTCTTTGTTCTTTTTTAAAGTAATCTTGAATAAAAGCTAAATCATCTAAGCCAAATGAGAATCCCCATTCTTTGTAGAATTCCTGTAAGCTATTTACATCAAGATCAATAAAACCATCGATTACAGGTACTGCTTCTGGAACTGGGTTCTGAGGAATGTCTAAAACATCCATTTTCTTTTCACGAGCATCTACTGTGTTGATCAAGAATTTCTTTACCTCATCTATTTTAGAAGTTGGCAAATCTTGGAAAGCATATAATTTGGCTGTTCTAATCTTAACTTGATCGTTGTTGGTAATTAATTGAACTGCCTGCTCTGCAGAATCTGCTCTCTGATCGAATTGACCAGGCAAGAATTCTACTGCCAATGTGTAAGGATAACTAGCCAAGTCAGGCTGAGTCGTGTGCAAAATATCCATTACTGGATCTGCAAATACGGTTTCGGCTACGCTTTCAAATTCCTCATCTGATAGATTAAAAATATCATAAACAATAAAAACCTTTAGTTTGATGTTTTCATCCACCATTTTCAGGTCTTGTGAAACCGTTTTAGATAAATGGTCAAAAGCAGGACGTTTCTCTATAAATACACGACGATTCATATAATGATTTTGATAGTTTGTTGCGCAAAAGTTGTAGCTAATCGCAATTAAAAAAAGTTTGCGTAAAGTTAATTTAAATTGAGAAGTGTGCCAAGTCTAAAAAACATAGTTTATATCATTTTATTTATTTTGTTTCAACATTAAAAATAAACTTGGATATATTAAAAAAAAGAATATTATAAGCTGTTCAAAATTTGCTATTTTTGCAGATTCAGAGATATTTATGAAGAACATCAGGAATTTTTGCATTATTGCGCATATTGATCATGGTAAGAGCACATTAGCTGATAGGCTATTAGCCTTTACTCAATCAGTTACTGAGCGAGAAATGAAAGCGCAGTTATTAGACAATATGGATTTGGAGCGCGAACGTGGGATTACAATTAAATCACACGCGATTCAAATGGATTATGTCTATGAAGGAGAAACTTATACGCTAAATTTAATCGATACCCCAGGCCACGTGGACTTCTCATATGAGGTTTCACGTTCTATTGCCGCTTGTGAGGGTGCATTATTAATTGTGGATGCGGCACAAAGTATTCAAGCACAAACGATTTCTAATTTATATTTAGCTATTGAGAATGATTTAGAGATTATTCCAATTTTAAATAAAATTGATTTACCAAGTGCCAACCCAGATGAGGTTTCAGATGACATCATAGATTTATTAGGCTGTGATTTAGAAGACATTATTCACGCAAGTGGAAAGACTGGATTTGGAGTTGATAAAATCTTAGAAGCTATTATTAAAAGAGTTCCGGCTCCAGAGGGAGATCCAGAAGCGCCTTTACAAGCTCTTATTTTTGACTCTGTTTATAATCCATTCCGTGGTGTAGAAGCTTACTTTAAAGTTGTTAATGGAAAAATTAACAAAGGTGAAGAAGTAATGTTTATGCAAACGGGCAAAAAATATTTTGCTGACGAAGTTGGTACTTTAAAACTTCAGCAAATTCCAAAGAAAACTATCAATACGGGAGACGTAGGTTATATTATTTCTGGAATTAAAACCGCAGTTGACGTAAAAGTGGGTGATACAATTACCTCTGTTAAAAACCCAGCTGAAAAGGCTATTGAAGGATTCGAGGATGTAAAACCTATGGTATTCGCCGGGATTTACCCAGTGGACACCGAGGATTATGAAGAGCTAACTTATTCACTTGAGAAATTACAGTTGAATGACGCGTCTTTAACTTTTGAAAAAGAAAGTTCGGCGGCTTTAGGATTTGGATTTAGATGTGGATTCTTAGGAATGCTACACTTGGAGATTATTCAAGAGCGATTGGAGCGCGAGTTTAACATGACCGTAATTACTACGGTGCCTAACGTATCATACCAAGCATTTACAACCAAAAATCCAGATGTTCCTATCGTTGTAAACAACCCTTCTGATTTACCAGATCCGAATGGACTTGATCGTGTGGAAGAGCCTTACATTAAAGCAACTATCATTACTGCTGCAGAATATGTAGGTAACGTAATGACTTTATGTATTGAAAAACGTGGAGAAATTGTCAACCAAACTTATTTAACTACGGATCGTGTTGAGCTAACCTTTAACATGCCTTTAGCGGAAGTTGTGTTTGATTTCTATGATAGATTAAAAACTATTTCTCGCGGATATGCATCGTTCGATTATCAACCAATTGGAATGCGTGCTTCTGAATTAGTAAGACTTGACATTCTAATTATGGAGGAATCTGTGGATGCTTTATCTGCTTTAGTTCACAAAGACAATGCTTATAACATCGGTAAGAAAATGTGTGAGAAATTACGCAAACTGATCCCAAGACAGATGTTCGATATTCCAATTCAGGGAGCTATTGGAGCCAAAGTTATTGCTCGTGAGACCATTAAAGCCTTAAGAAAAGACGTAACTGCTAAATGTTATGGTGGTGATATTTCTAGAAAGCGTAAACTATTAGAAAAGCAGAAAAAAGGTAAGAAGAAAATGCGCCAGATTGGACGTGTAGAAGTTCCACAAAGTGCATTTATGGCGGTATTGAATTTAAGTGAAGATTAATAAATCTTACTCATATAAAACAAAAAGGGTTTCCAAATCGGAAACCCTTTTTACTTTACTATATTTTTTAAATTTTAGCTTAACCCATTAATGAAATCAACTAATTTTCCTTGTTCTATGGTTTGCTGATCACCCGTTTTAAGATCTTTTAATGACAAGGTTTGGTTTTCGATTTCATCTCCTCCAATCATAACCACGTGTGTAAATCCGCCTTTATCGCCATAAGAGAATTGTTTCTTCAACTTGGCATTATCTGGATACAACTCCGATTGAATTCCTGAGCCTCTTAATTTCTGAACTAATTTTATAGACTCTCTAGCTTCGTTTTCTCCAAAGTTGATGAATAGGATTTTCACTTTTGAATCATCAAAGTCTGGGAATAATCCTAATTCCTCTAAAACTAAATAAGTTCTATCTAAACCGAAAGAAACACCAACACCTGGCATATTTTTTAAACCAAAAATACCCGTTAAGTCATTATATCTTCCACCTCCACCGATAGATCCCATTTCGACACCTTTAGCCTTAACTTCTAAAATTGAACCAGTATAATACTCTAATCCACGAGCTAAAGTCAGGTTTAAAACTAAATCAGCTGAATTTAATCCAACTAAATTTTCATTGATAAAATTTAATTCATCAATTCCTTCCAAACCGATTTCTGAAGTAGACAAAACTTCTTTTAATGCCTCAGTTTGCTCGGCAAAAGAGCCGTTAATATCAAACACAGGAGATAATTTTGCAATCGCATCCTCTGATATTCCTTTTTGCTGCATTTCTTCGATTACCTTTTCTCTGCCTATTTTATCTAATTTATCTAACGCTACGGTGAAGTCGATTAACTGATCTTGAATGTTCGCCACTTCAGCTAAACCAGATAATACTTTTCTATTATTAATATGTATTTCTGTACCCAAGCCTAGCTCTGTGTAACAAGCATCATACAATTGAATCAATTCAATTTCTTGCCAAAGCGAAGTGCTTCCTACGATATCAGCATCACATTGGTAAAACTCTCTGAAGCGTCCTTTTTGAGGTCGATCAGCGCGCCAAACAGGTTGAATCTGATATCTTCTGAATGGAAAATTAATCTCGTTCTGATGTTGCACAACGTAACGTGCAAAAGGCACTGTAAGATCGTAGCGTAAAGCTTTATCTGAAACTTTGGTAGTAACGCTCGCTGGATTGGCTTCTAAATCCTCAGGTTTAACTTTCTTTAAAAAGTCACCTGAATTTAAGATTTTAAAAATCAAACGATCGCCTTCTTCACCATATTTACCAGTAAGCGTACTTAGGTTTTCAAAAGAAGGTGTTTCTATCGGATGAAAGCTATAGGTTGAAAAATGTTTTTTAAGAATATTAATAATGTACTCTCGTTTTTGCACTTCTTCCGGTGAAAAATCTCTTGTTCCTTTTGGTAAAGATGGTTTTTGCATTTTTATTTTAATTGAATTGACAAAGGTAGTTATGTGTATTATGTAATCAAAATGAAAAAACCTTCAAGATTGAATTCATCTCGAAGGTTTCTTTTATAGAGACTAAAGTGATTGAAGTTTTTTGTAAACTTCGCTCACCAGTAAATGATCTATATTATTTTTTTGGTGTTTGCTTCAAGATTTCTAGTAAATATTTCCAGAACTTTTGAGTTGAAGAAATACTTGCTCTTTCGTCTGGTGAATGCGCACCAAGAATGGTTGGCCCAAAAGAAATCATATCCAATCCTGGAATTCTTTCTCCCAAAATACCACATTCTAAACCTGCGTGGCAAGCTGCTACATTAGGTTGCTCATTGAACATTTCTTTGTATAAACCTTCTAATGTCTTTAAGATTTCAGAATTTGGATTCGGTTGCCATCCTGGGTATGAACCAGAGAATACAGTTTCAAAACCTGCAGTATCAAAAGCTTCTTTTAATTTGTTCGCAACTTCTTCTTTTGAAGACTCAACACTACTACGGGTTAAATTTTGAACTTCAGCTTTCCCATCTTTTAACTCAACACGCGCAACGTTGTTAGAAGCTTCCACTAAATCAGGAATATCTGCACTCATTTTATACACTCCATTGTGTAAAGAATGTATCATTTGAGTGAATTTTCTTGAATCCTCCTTGTTCAAAGCTTTCGCAGGCGCTGCAACCTCAGCATCAATGTGTATAGTTAAATCTGGATCTACATCCTCAAAGTCTTTTTTGATTTCCCATGCAGCCTTTTCGATTTCTCTTGAAACCTCAGCTACATCTGAGTT
The DNA here is from genome assembly GCF_029664245.1 of Profundicola chukchiensis. Lineage (GTDB taxonomy): Bacteria > Bacteroidota > Bacteroidia > Flavobacteriales > Weeksellaceae > Profundicola > Profundicola chukchiensis. The sequence continues at coordinate 295,484 of NZ_JANAIE010000001.1, forward strand.
ATCAATAATCACCATCGCCCAAGCTTCTCTAGGAATAGCGTTTCTTAATCCACCACCTTTCACTTCTGCAATTCTGTATTCTTTTGAAATAGAACAAAGCAGACGTCCTAAGATTTTATTTGAGTTTCCTAAACCTTTATGAATTTCCATTCCAGAGTGACCACCGTTTAGACCAGTTACAGAAATTTTAATCCCATAATTGTCATTATCATCTACATCATGCATTTCGTAGCTACGACTTGCAGTTACATCTATACCACCTGCACATCCGATTCCGATTTCGTCATCTTCTTCGGTGTCTAAATTCAATAAAATTCGACCATCTAAAAGACTTCCATCTAAATTCTGAGCACCTGTCATTCCTGTTTCCTCATCAATAGTGAAAAGAGCCTCAATAGGTGGGTGAACAACATCTTTGCTCTTTAGAATCGCCATAATAGCCGCTACCCCTAAACCATTATCTGCACCAAGTGTGGTTCCTTTAGCCTTAACCCAGTCACCATCTACCATCATTTCAATTCCTTGGGTATCAAAATCAAAATCGGTATCGTTATTTTTTTGGTGAACCATATCAAGGTGTGATTGTAAAATCACTGTTTTACGGTCTTCCATTCCCGCAGATGCAGGTTTCTTGATGATTACGTTTCCAATTGCATCTTCTAAAGTTTCTAAACCTAAAGAATTACCAAAGTCCACCATGAATTCGCGAACTTTTTCTTCTCTTTTAGAAGCACGCGGAACTGCATTTAGGTCTGCAAATTGAGTCCAAACTTCTTTTGGCTCAAGATCTCTAATTATATCGTTCATTTATTATTTGTTTTAAAATTATGTGAAAACTGCTGTTTTATCCAACAAAATCAGTTCCACTATTGGTGCTTTAGCTTTTAATTAAGCTTCTGCGAAATATTTAAAGAAAAATGGTATTGTCTCAATTCCTTTGTAGAAATTAAATACTCCAAAGTTCTCATTAGGAGAGTGAATTACATCTGAATCTAAACCAAATCCTAACAATACAGATTTACTTCCTAATTCCTCTTCAAATAAAGCAACAATTGGGATACTACCTCCACTTCTAAAAGGAATAGCTTCTTTTCCAAAAGTATGCGTCATAGCTTTTTTAGCCGCTAAATATCCTTTACTATCAATTGGCAACACATAACCTTTACCACCGTGGTGAGGTTTTGTAGTAACTTCAACACTATCTGGCGCGATAGACTCGAAGTGCTCACAGAATAATTGGGTAATTTTCTCTGGGTCCTGTCCTGGAACTAAACGCATAGAAATCTTGGCTTCTGCATAAGAAGGAATCACAGTTTTAGCTCCTTCTCCAATATATCCACCCCAAATTCCATTAACGTCTAAAGTTGGACGGATAGAGTTTCTTTCCATAGTTACATAGCCTTCCTCTCCTTGAATATCTTTAATACCGATGGACTTTTTGTAGTTTTCTAAATCAAATGGAACTTTTGCCATTTCAGCACGCTCTTCATCACTTAATTCAATCACATCGTCGTAGAATCCTTTCACGGTAATTTTCCCGTTTTCATCGTGTAATTGACCAATCATATCACATAAAACATTGATTGGATTCGGAACAGCTCCTCCATATAAACCAGAGTGTAAGTCTAAATCAGGTCCTTTAACCTTAACCTCAACGTAGCTTAATCCTCTCAATCCTGTACACAAAGACGGAACGTCCTTAGCTACTAAACTCGTATCTGAGATTAAAATAACATCGTTAGCAAGTTTCTCTCGATTATTTTTAACAAAGTCACCCAAGTTTTCTGAACCAACTTCTTCTTCACCTTCAATCATAAACTTAACATTACAAGGAAGTTCACCAGCTGACATCATAGCTTCAAAAGCCTTTAGGTGCATAAAGAATTGACCTTTATCATCAGCAGAACCACGCGCAAAGATTGCGCCTTCTGGATGAATGTCTGTTTTCTTAATCACCGGCTCAAAAGGACCTGATTCCCATAAGTCTAGCGGATCTGGCGGTTGAACATCATAGTGACCATAAACAAGGACAGTAGGTAAATTCTCATCGATAATTTTCTCTCCATAAACCACTGGATAACCTGCAGTTTCACAAATTTCAACATTATCAGCTCCTGCTTCTTTTAAAAAGTCAGCTGTTTTTTGTGCTGTGTCTAACATGTCTTGCACATAAACAGGGTCTGCACTAATCGATGGAATTCTGAGCAATTCAAAAAGCTCATCTAAAAATCTTTGTTTATTTTCTTGTATGTAATTTTGCGTTGCGTCCATTAAAAATTTTAATTATTTCTTAATAGGTAAATATACAAAAAATGAGTAGAGTGAAAGATTTGATTCCGGGAAGTTTATTCAAGATTTTTCACCCAAAAGGACTAAACTTCAGTCAAAATCGGGCAAATAGCTCTATTTTTAGATAAGCTATCCTATATTTGTCTTAATGAAGCTAAAATTTGATCCACAAAATTTACTTAACAATCGAAACCTCAATAAATGGTTGGGTTTCGCGCTTGCTTCTATGATTGTAATCCTAACGATTTGGATGTCTAATTCTATTGTTCAGAATTTAAAGGAAGAGGAACAAAAGAAAATGGAAACCATTGTAAAGGCGACTGAGCTTCTTGGTTCTCTAGACACATCTGATGATGCTAGGAGAATTGCTCTTAAAATTATTGAGGACAATACTTCCATGCCGATGATTTTGGTGGATGAAAACAAAGAGGCTTATGAGGTTAGAAATCTCGAAAAACTCGAGAATGATTTATTGACGGATTCTATTTTTTTAAAGCAAAAACTAAGTGAATTAGAAGCTATTCATGATCCGATAGAAGTAAATCTACCTTTTGGAAAACAATATATATACTATCAAAACTCATCACTTTTAACCAAGCTGAGATATTATCCATTGGCATTATTAATCATTTTATTGTCTTTTGCGGCCTTTACTGTTTGGTATTTTAGAACTTTAGAAAGAACCCAACGAAGCTTTCTTTGGGCAGGAATGGCCAAAGAAACGGCTCATCAAATCGGGACACCTCTTTCTTCTCTTTTAGGTTGGATTGAAATTTTAAGACTAGAAAATGTAGATCCCGATACGCTCTCTGAAATTGAAAATGATGTACAAAGATTGAATCAAATTGCTGAACGATTTTCTAAAATTGGTTCACGCCCTACTCTACACCCACATAATATTGTTGAAATCTGCGAGAATACTTATAATTATCTTAAACCAAGAATTTCAACAGGTATTAATTTTCAGTTGAGAACTAAATCACCTGAAATCATGGTGGACTGTAACCCAGAACTTCTGAGTTGGGTATTGGAAAATTTAGTGAGAAACGCTGTGGATGCTATGCAAAATCGCGGTAAAATTGAAATTCGCGCTAGTATAAAAGACAACAAAGCAGTCATAACTGTAACCGATGATGGTTCTGGAATTCCAAGTAAATTGCAAAAAAGAATTTTCGAGCCAGGATATACGACCAAAAAACGTGGTTGGGGATTAGGTTTAAGTCTAGCTAAACGCATCATCAATGAATACCACGACGGTCAAATCTTCGTCGCCCAATCTGACAAGGAACATGGAACTCAGTTTAAAATTATATTAAAAACAAGCAAATAGTTCCATTTTTAATCGGTTTGAATCTTAACAAAATCGACTTTTATTCAGGCTAATAGCGTTAAGCTTTTGGGATATAACTTAAATCATATGTTTTTGTCTTAATTTATTGGTAAATTTGCACTCGCAGTTTGAACTATGCATTACCACGAGAGTTTACATAATTTTAAGGTTATTGGGATTAGTTATGAAAAGGCCGATGTGGAGACACGCGGGCAGTTTGCATTTCTAGACCAATACGCTGATGACTTTATACAAAAATCTAAAGAAAACAATATAGAGGATTTCTTTGTTTTGTCTACTTGTAATCGTACCGAGATATATTACTTCGGTTCGGAAGATGATAAAATGAAGGATATTTATTGTGATCAAGTTCAGGGAGATAAAGAGTTATTCGATGAGATTACCTTTGTTAAAGCCGGACGAGATGCTATCCACCATCTATTTAGAGTTTCTACAGGAATTGAAAGTCAGATTTTAGGTGATTTTGAGGTTTTAGCTCAAATGAAGAAGGCTTTTAAGGCCTTTAAAAAGAAAGGAACTTCCAATGCTCGTATGGAGCGAATCATGAATACCGCGATTCAGATTAGTAAGCAAATCAAGAATGAAACATCCTTAAGTGATGGAGCTACTTCGGTTTCGTATGCAGCGGTTCAGTATATTATTCAGAATATTCCTGATTTCAATGAAAAGAAGATTCTATTATTTGGAACAGGTAAGATTGGAAGAAATACTTGTGAGAATTTAGTTAAGCATTCTGATAATAAACATATTACACTGGTAAACAGAACACCAGAAAAAGCAGAAGCTTTAGGTAAAAAATTACAGCTTACATATAAGCCTATCGAGGAGTTAGAAAAAGAATTATCTAACACAGATATTTTAATTGTTGCAACTGGAGCTCCCAAGCCAACCATTTATAAATCTCTACTTCCACAAGACAGAGAAATGTTGGTGATAGATTTATCTATTCCAGAAAACGTAGCCAAAGATGTAGACGAGCTAGAAAAAATTCAAGTTCTGAATGTTGATGAGCTTTCTAACATCATTAATAAAACATTAAAATCTAGAGAATCTGAAATCCCAAAAGTTGAAACAATTATTCGACTTAAATTATGGGAATTCGAGGATTGGATTGAATCTAGGAAATATGTTCCAGCTATCGAAGCATTTAAAGATAGAATGGAATTCTTGAAATATCACGAGAAAAAGCAACTTCAGAAGAAGGAAGTAGAATTAAATGGTAAAGATCCTTTATCGGAAAGATTAATTCAAAAAATGACTAATCAATTTGCATCGCATATTATGGAGAACCCTGATTCTGCAGATGAAGTTATTGAATTAATGAATAAAGTCTTTAATTTAGAATTGGAGAAATGAAGCTAAGAATTGGTACTCGAAAAAGCCCACTAGCCATGTGGCAAGCCCACAAAGCACAGGCTTTATTAGAAGAAAATGGTTATGAAACCGAAATAATTCCAATTTCATCTGAAGGTGATCTTAAGTTATCTCAACCTATTTATCAATTAGGAATTACAGGTGTTTTCACTAAAACTCTAGACATTGCTTTAGTGAACAATCAAATCGATGTTGCTGTACACAGTTTAAAAGACGTTCCAACCCTTTTGGCCAATGGGCTTAAGCTTTCTGCTTGTTTAGAAAGAGGTGACAACCGAGATATTTTTATTACTAAATCAGATGATTTTTTCACCAAAGAGAAAAGAACCATCGCAACCGGAAGCCTTAGAAGAAGAGCATTTTGGTTAAATCAATTTCCTAATGATGAATTAGTTGATTTAAGAGGAAATGTTCAATTACGAATCCAAAAATTAATAGATAACGATTGGGATGCAGCCATATTTGCCTATGCTGGTCTCGATAGAAGTGAGATTTTACAAGAACTAAAGACTAAGGGCCTAAATTATCATTTCTTACCAGAAATGGTTTCTGCTCCTTCTCAAGGAATTGTAGGGATGGTAACAAGAGATGATTTAGACCTGTCGCATATCTCAAATAAAAATGCTGAAAAAGCAGCTTTGATAGAACGATCTTTCTTGAGAAAACTACAAGGTGGTTGTACCGCACCGATTGGTGGTTTTGCTAAAATTCTAGACAACGACCAAGTGGAGTTTAAAGGTGTAGTATTAAGTTTGAACGGAAAGCAAAAAATTGAAGTCAACGAGACGGCAGCAGTAGCAGATTCGCAAGAATTTGGAACTAGAATGGCGGATATTTGTATTGAACAAGGCGCCGCAGAAATGATTAAAAAAATTAAAAAGGAACTGAACGAAGCATAATTCAGTTTCAATTAAGTGCCAAAAAAACGGAGTTAAATTAATTTAACTCCGTTTTTTATTTATATGATATTTTAAACTTAATTAAGCATAATATTTAGCTCTAAGTTCTTTCACCTTAGGATCTTTTAAGTACTCGTCATAAGTCATATAACGATCAATCGTTCCTTTAGGCGTAATTTCAATAATTCTATTACAAACCGTTTGAATTAATTCGTGGTCATGAGACGACATTAATATGGTTCCTTTAAAGTTTTCTAATGAATTGTTTAAAGCCGAAATAGACTCTAAGTCTAAGTGGTTGGTTGGCTCATCAAATAAAAGCACGTTTCCTTTTAGCAACATCATTCTAGAAAACATACAACGCATTTTCTCTCCTCCTGATAACACAGAAGCCTTTTTAAGCGCTTCGTCCCCCGAGAACAACATTCTACCTAAGAAACCTCTTAAGTACTCTGCGTGTCTCTCCTCGTCAGTTTCCACATATTGACGTAACCAATCTACTAAGTCAACATCTGTATTGAAGAATTCAGTGTTATCTAATGGTAAGTACGTCTGAGTAGTTGTAATTCCCCAGTTAAAATCTCCTTCTTCTTTTTCTTGATTTCCAGTTATGATTTCAAAGAAAGCAGTTTTTGCTAAAGAGTTTTTAGAGAAAATCGCCACTTTGTCGCCTTTTGCTAAGTTGAAAGTGATATTTTTAAATAAAACCTCACCATCCACACTTGCTCCTAAATCTTTAACGTCCAAGATTTGGTCTCCTGCTTCTCTTTCCTGTTCGAAGATAATCGCAGGATAACGACGAGACGAAGGCTGAATTTCTTGCATGTCTAATTTATCGATCATTTTCTTACGCGCTGTTGCCTGTTTAGCCTTAGCCACGTTTGAACTAAATCGAGCGATAAATTCTTGTAATTCTTTTTTCTTCTCTTCTGCTTTCTTGTTCGCTTGTGCTCTCTGGCGAGTAGCCAATTGAGATGCCTCGTACCAGAAAGAGTAGTTACCAGAATACATATTCAATTTAGAATAATCGATATCCACAATATGTGTACAAACCGTATCAAGGAAGTGTCTATCGTGAGAAACCACAATTACTGTGTTTTCATAATCTGCTAAAAAGTTTTCTAACCAAGAAATAGTTTCAACATCCAAGTCGTTGGTAGGCTCATCCAGAATAAGAACGTCTGGGTTTCCAAATAAAGCTTGCGCCAAAAGGACACGCACTTTAGCTTTTGAATCTAATTCACCCATTAATTTATAGTGATCAGCTTCTGGAATTCCAACATTAGATAATAAGGTAGCAGCATCTGTTTCTGCATTCCATCCACCCATTTCTTCGTAGATGACTCCTAATTCCCCAGCTTTAATACCATCAGCCTCATCGAAATCTGGTTTAGCATAAAGCTCATCCATTTCTGTTTTAACGCTGAATAATTTTTCATTTCCTCTCAAAACGGTTTCTAAAACTGGAACATCATCATATTTAAAGTGATCTTGTTCTAGCGTAGACATCCTTTTATCTGATTCTAAAGAAACATGACCTGAAGTTGGTTCTTGCTCTCCAGCTAAAATCTTAAGGAAAGTTGATTTTCCGGCACCATTAGCGCCAATGATTCCATAACAATTACCTTTGGTAAATTTAACATTAACCTCATCGAAAAGGACTCTTTTACCAAATTGTAGGGAAATATTTGAAACTGTTAACATACTTGGAATAACTTTTGTATAATAATTCGCTGCAAAGATAATAAGAATTAACTGTCCTGTGATACAAAAAGAAATTAGAATTAGAAACAAGAAAGCTAAATTCAATTATGAATTACTTGAATCTTTTGATGCTGGTATTAAATTACAAGGAACGGAGATTAAATCGATTCGTATGGGTAAGGCGAGTATTGCTGAGAGTTTTTGTGAAGTAAAGGATGGAGAGGTTTATATTGTCAATATGCACATAGACGAATACGCTTGGGGAACTCATTACAATCACAAAATTAAACGTGATAGAAAACTCTTGTTGACAAAGAACGAGATTAAAAAGTTAGAAAAGCAAACACAAGATTTAGGGACAACTATTGTACCTACCTTATTATATATTAATAAAAAAGGATTGGCAAAATTGCGCATTTCTTTAGCAAAAGGTAAGAAGTTGTACGACAAAAGAAATTCTTTAAAAGAAAAAGATTTGAAGCGCGATATCGACAGAATTCAAAAGAATTTCTAAATTTGTAATAAATTTTGTTAAATTTAATAAATAAATCAATATTAAAATTTTAGAATATGAGTATGAAAAAGTTTAATTTAGTGCTAACATTAGCATTTGCATTGTTGTTCAGTGCATCTGTTAATGCGCAGGACTCGAGAAACCCATGGGGTATTTCGATTGGAGCACATGCTGTAGACCACACTTCGGTTCGCGGTATGTTTGACGGATTTTTTGATTATGACGATTATAGTATCGTACCACCATTATCAAAATTATCTTTAATTCGCCACTTAGGAGGTAAATTCTCTGCTGATTTAACAGCGTCTGTAGGTGAAGTAGACAACAAAAGAATGATGATTAATGATGAGTTCTTCATCAATGCAGGTTTAGGTTTAAGATATAAACTTTTAGGAACTGAAAGCGAAACTAAATGGTTTGATCCTTATGTAAGAGTAGGTGCTTCTTATAGCCATTTCGACTACAGCAATGTAAGTATCGATGCTGACAACCCATACACTGTTGCACAAAGAACAGGTTTGAACGACGATAACCCAAATAGTGATATGATCTATGGTGACTTTGATGGTCAAAAAGCATACTTTATGTTACAAGGTGGTTTAGGTATTAACTTCTGGTTAACTGAGCACTTTGGATTTAACGTAGCTTCTGATTTCAACGGAGCTCCTAGCGTAGAGAATGATTACGTAAACTTTTTCCAACACTCTGCTGGTATAACTTTCAAATTTGGAAAACAAGATAGAGACAAAGATGGTATTCCTGACGAAGAAGATGAATGTCCAGATACTTGGGGATTAGAAGAATTCAACGGATGTCCTGATACTGATGGTGACGGTATTCCTGATCACTTAGACGCTTGTCCAGAAGTTCCTGGTTTACCAGAATTCGACGGATGTGTTGATACAGACGGTGACGGTATTGCCGATAACTTAGACGAATGTCCTAACGAGGCTGGTCCTGCTGAAAACAACGGATGTCCTTGGCCTGATACTGACGGTGACGGATTCACTGACAACGTAGACAGATGTCCTTACGAAGCTGGTGTTGCTCCTGACGGTTGTCCAGAAGCTGCTCAAATGGTAGAAAACATTAACGTAGGATTCGTAGTTGAATTCGATTACGCTAAATCTACAATTAGAGACTCTTCTAAGCCTAGAATCGAGCAAAAAGCTAAAGAAATCAAGAGAGCTTTAGAAGTTTACCCAGATATGACATTATATATCGACGGTCACACAGATAACAAAGGTTCTGCTGCTTACAACAAGAAATTGTCTAAAGAGCGTGCAACTTCTATCGATAAAGCTTTAGAGGCTTACGGAATTGATGTTGACGTTATGACTCCAAGAGGTTTAGGAGAAGAAGTTCCTAAATGTACTAACGATACAGACGAAGGAAGACAATGTAACAGAAGAGTTGAAGTTACTATCAAGTCTTTAGGAGATAAAAAATAATTCTTAATCGAATTATCTAATAGTATAGAAGGCCGCCCATTGGGTGGCCTTTTTTTGTTTCAGTCCAATTAGGCTGACCTTATTATGAGTTATTTAATCCTTGTTGCTTAGCAGAATCTAATATCGAATTTTTGATATAGGTATATGTAAAGCCTTCTTAGTCCTTTCGGACATCTCCCTTTAAAGTGGAGCAGAATCATGTTCTTAATTATTTCCAAAGGTTTTCTACATTTTCGTATTCGGTTAAAAAGACTAGACCCTGAATCAAGTTCAGGGTGACGCTCCGAATTTAGTTGTTACGTTAAACAATTTTAAACAACCATTAAACCATTTTAAACTACTATTAAGCAATCTAAAATATCCTCTTTAACAAAGGCTAATTATGAAATAACTTAGTGGAATACCTTTTTCTTCTTTAAAGGCATTATTAAAGATTTTTAAATTGTTAATGAATTCGGTATGTATAAGGAATGAACAATCCGTGAACTGCGAACAGATAACCGGAAATCAAAAAAACCGTTTTGTATTAAATACAAAACGGTTTTTATATAATTTAAGTTAGAAATTATTTCACTTCAAAAGTAATCTTTAAGTTGACTCTGTATTCAGTAACAGTTCCATCCTTTACAACGGTAGAAAACTCTTTAACGTAAGCAGATTTAATTCCTTTAATAGTTTCAGATGCTTTCTCTACCCCTTTTTTGGTTGCGTCTTCCCATGATTGGGTTGAATTCGATAAAATTTCTACTACTTTTAATACTGACATAATAATTGTTTTTAAGGTTAAACCTAAATATACAAAAACTTATATCTTAATCATATTAAATTCAATGCTTTAACACTTACATAACAGTCCAAACATTATTAGAGATATCTATATCCGCAGTCTCCTGTTTTGCATCGATGGTTATTTTCTTTACGGGCTTATCAAATCCATAAAACTTAGTAAAGGTTTCATCGTTTAACCTCCACATCATATACGGATATCGAACTTCTTTTACGGTTCCATCTTCAAACTCAAAAGTCACCAATAATGGCATAATTAATTTACCTGGTCTATTATAAACCACTTCATAGAAGTAAGTAGGATTTTTAAGGTCTTTTCTCACTTTCGGGTCCATTTTAGAATCCAATTGCTTTAACTCTTTCATCTTTTTAAATTCGGCAGGATCTATCTCGTTTGATTTTTCAACAAATTGAAGCCTATTTTCGCCGTTTACTTGAGTTTTTTGCAAATAGTAAGGTGTTACCTTCTCAATCCCCATATCTACGTACCAGGTGGTATAAAACCATCCTCTCCAAAACCAATCTAAGTCCATGGCTGATGCGTCTTCCATCGTTCTAAAGAAATCTGCTGGTGTAGGGTGTTTAAACTTCCATCTGTTTGCATAAGTTCTAAAAGCATGATCAAACAGTTTTTTGCCCATAACCGTATTTCTAAGAACTACAAGCGCCGTTCCTGGCTTACCATAAGCATTTGCTCCAAAATTATGAACGTGATCACCTTGAGTCATAATAGGTTCTAATACTTTTTGAGGCATAGACATATACTCTACGATGTCTTTAGGCGCACCTCTTCTAGATGGGAAACTATCAAATCCTTCTGGAAATACTTCATTTGGAAATGATTTTTTAAAGTTTTGCTCCGTAGTGTATTGTAAAAATGTATTCAGGCCTTCATCCATCCATGTCCATTGTCTTTCATCGGAGTTAACGATCATTGGGAAAAAGTTATGTCCAATTTCATGAATAATCACCGCAATCATTCCGTATTTTGTTCTATCAGAAACATAGCCATCCTTTGTTGGTCTTCCAAAGTTCCAGCAAATCATTGGGTACTCCATTCCTTGATCTTCCGCTGAAACAGAAATTGCTTTATGATAGGGATAGTCAAAAGTTAAGTTAGAATATTCTTTTAATGTATGTGCCACGGTGCGCGTTGAATATTCTTCCCAAAGTGGATTAGCCTCTCTTGGATATAAAGACATCGCAATTACATCTTTATCATTTAATTTAACTGCCATAGCATCCCAAATAAATTTTCGAGATGAGCTAAATGCAAAATCACGAACATTATCTGCAAAGAACTTCCAAGTCTTCATTTTTTTCGACCTTGACTTTTCAGCTTTTGTTGCCTCGGCTTCATTTACAATCATAACAGGTTTATCATATGATTTCCAAGCCTGTTGCATACGTTGATACTGTTGGTTACTAAGTACTTCTTTCTCATTCATTAGTTTACCAGTAGCGTTCAAAACATGATCGTCCGGTACGGTGATACTTACATCATAAGTACCAAATGGAAGTGCAAACTCTGATCTACCCCAGAATTGCATGTTCTGCCAACCTTCTACATCGTTATATACCGCCATTCGTGGGAAGAATTGAGCAATCACATAAATTTTATTACCATCTTCCATTAACTCAAAGCCAGATCTTCCGCCCTCACCTTCTTTTCTATAGTTATTGATATTATAGTTCCATTTAATTCTGAAGCTAATTTTCTCAGTTGGAGCTAAGGGTTTTTCAAGGTCAATACGCATCATGGTTTGATTAATGATGAATTGCATATCCTTTCCATTAGCATCTTGAAGTAGTTCTAATTTAAACCCACCATCAAAGGCACCTTCACGGTATCTTTTAGAATAGGTTTCTATGGTCATTGGTCGCGTATCTGCTTTACTCTCGTATAACATCTTGGTTGGAGAATCAGCAGCACGCATATTTTGATCTAATTGAACCCAAAGATACTCCAGCATATCTGGCGAGTTATTGGTGTAGGTAATGGTTTCATCTCCATAAATTACATCCTTTTCCTCATCCAATCGAATGCTCATTTTATAATCAGCTTGTTGTTGGTAATAAGCTGGTCCAGGAGCTCCAGAAGCTGTTCTAAACATGTTTGGCGTAGGCAGTTCTTCTTTTAGCTGCTTGAATGGAGATTCATCGTAATGACCCTTGTTTTTATCTTCTTGTGCATAAACCGATAGCATCAAAAAGCTTAGAATCAAACACCATATTCTATTCATATCAAATAAATTTTTCTAAATATAAAAAAAAGCACCAATAATTGGTGCTTCTATCTTAGGTTTGAATTAATTTAATCGAATTGATTAAGTATCCAAAGTATGTTATAATGTAATTTTACCTTTCTCTGCTCCTTTTTTAGTTACAAAAGAATCTCGTTTACCATCAATATTAAATGTGATGAAATTCTGTTGTTCTGGGAATTCATTTACTAACATAGAGTTTTTAATCTCAATACTAGTTACTCCTTTAACATTAGGTATTTCGAAATACAATCTTGTTGCCTTAGGTGAAATTTGAGCTTTAGCATAATTAAATGTCTTAGGCGCTCCATTAATGCTTACAACAAAATTTTGTCTTAAATACTTTTCTGTAGCAGCATCGAAGGCTTCGAAGTTATCGGCAGAAACGCCAACAGCTTTTTCTAGATCTTCTGTTACAAATTTAGAGGTAAACTGCAATGCAGCACTTCCTGTGTTTAATTCTACTTTTGTGGTTGATGTATGGTAGTCGTGCATAATTGTAAAGGCAAATAATACCATACCAACGGCAAAAGTTAATATGTATTTTAAATTTCTCATCTTTTTTAGCTTGTTAAGGTTAAATTCAAACGCAATGCCAAATTCAAAAAGACATTGACATTTAACATATTAAGCCATCCACTGAGTCCAAGGAATCATGTAGAAGCAAACTAAAGCTAAGATTAAAAAGATTAAAGGAGAAACAGCAACGGTTTCACTCTTTTTAAGTTTAGCATTGGCAATAGTGATTAAAATTACCGCAGTAAACATCATCGCTGGGTGCTCTACTGCCAATAAACGACTTGCTTTATTTGACATAGCTTCACCGCTTTCCCAAATAGCTTGGATTTTTGGCGATAGGATATACATTACTAAACCAATTAAAAACTGAATATGGAAAGATAAAACAGTATAAAAGAATACTTTTCTAATGTTTCTATGTAGTGGTTTTTTAGTCGCAAAGTGGTACACTGCTGCTAATAGCGTGATGATGGTTAAAATCAAAACCAAATAAGCCCATCCACTGTGGAACTGTAGTAAAAAATTGTAAACTTCTGTCATTATCTTGTTTATTTATGTTCAAACAAATATAGTCTTTTAAAATTAATGCAAAAAAAACGCGGGCAATTTGCCCGCGTTTAATATTTAATAAGACTCTAATTCGAATATTAGAAGTTGTATGTAACTGAAGCGTTCCATGTTCTTCCGTTACCGAAGTAGTATCCGTAGCTATCTTGTTGAGAAATGTAGTTGTGGTTGAATAAGTTTCTCACATTACCTCTCAATTTGATATCCTGGTTTCCAAATTTAAACTTGTAAGTTAAACCTGTGTTTATCAAAGCATAGTCGTCAATTTTTTCTACTTGGTATTCTTCACCTTTTCTAACTGCCTCAACTAAATCTTCTACATCAACAAATCCGAAGAATTTACCGTAGATATTTAAGTCAGCATCCCAAGAAAAGTTTCTTGTAATATTCCATTTAGTTCCGAAACCAGCAGTTACTTGTGGAGCTTCACCAACTTTAACACCAGTCAAATCAACTTCTCCACTATCAACAGTTTGGTTTTGGTCTTCTTCTCTAACTTTGAATGGAGTTGTTCCATCGTAGTTCCAGTCACCATAAGTAACATAACCTCTAACATTGAAGTTTCTGTTAACTTTAGCGTCGAAGTCTAATTCTAAACCTTTGTGTAACTGACCTACTTCTGTATATAAGAATTGTACTCTTGAATATAAGTTACCGTTTGATGCAGTATACTCTTGTCCTCCTGCTTGGAAGAATCTGTTATCCCACTTAGAGTAGTAAGCGTTTAAGTTAACTTTCAATTTATTAGTTTGGTATTGGTAACCAGCCTCAAATCCTGTAATTAACTCATTGTCTACCTCTGGATCAACTAAAGTACTGCTGTATCTTACGTTATCGAAGATATTATCTAAGAATGGTTGACGAGAGTAGTATCCAGCGTTAGCGAATAATTTATTCTCACCGTTGATGCTAACAGAAGCACCACCTTTTACGTTATATCCTACTTTGTTTACTTTATCAGACTCACCTAAATCAGCCCAACGACCTTCTCTTTGGTAGCTTTGTGTAGAAACCGCACCTTGGAAGAAAGTTGAGAATCTTTCAGTTGCATACTCTAACTGACCAAATCCACCGATGTAGTTGATTTTCTCTGAATAGTCATAAGAAATTCTCTCATCCTCATCTGCATAGTTAAATAAAGCTGCCCAAGGGTTTGCTTCGTATGTTGCACTAACAACATTTCCACCTAAAGACTCATCTCTTCTGAAGTCATCATTCCAAGAAGTTAAACCTAATAAATCGTTTAATTGTTGGAAGTGAGTTCCTTTGTACATTCTACCGTCGAATCCAACGTTTAATGATAACTCATCAGAGAAATCATGGTTGAAGTTAGATACTAAACCATACCAGTTGTGGTTGTTAACTGATGAACGTCTAATGATACCATTTCCAAAACTACCCGCACCGTTTTCTACGTTGTTGATATTGTTTTGTTGTAATAAATCGAAGTTGAAATCACCTGATTCTGTATAGTATTGATCTGCACCATCTCTAAAGTAATCGATTGGAGCGTAAGAACCATATGGTCTTGAAGAGTTACCTGCAGGTCCTGTTCCACCACCTCTACCGAATGAAGCATATAATACAGTTGATAAGTATGATTTATCTGAAATATCAAAATCCCAGTTTAAGTTTAAGATTGGTTTGTGGTAGTAGTTTTGTCTCCAAGAGAACTGCTCACCATTTAAGAAACCAAAGTTTGAGTTCCATTTAGTACCGTAAGTCTCATAACTTCTTGCACCTGTCATATTCTTAGAGAAGTTCTGACCGTGTAATTGTGGAGCACCAGTAACTAAGAAGTTGAAGTTATGTGTATCATTTGGTTTAAATCCAACTGACATAAAATAACTTTGTCCGTTACCATAAGTACCTTTAGCATATTTTCTGTGTGCTTGCCAGTGGCTTAAAGCGATAGAGAATGCCCATTTGTCTACTAAACCAGTGTTGTATCCAACAGATCCTTTGAAATAAGAATCGTTACCAACTAAACCTTGAACATATCCACCTTGTTTCTTATCTGTAGCTTTAGTTACGATATTTACCGTACCACCCACAGAAGAAATAGCTAATTTAGAAGAACCTAAACCTCTCTGTACCTGTACTGCGTTTGCAATATCAGTAATTCCTGACCAGTTAGACCAGTACATTCTACCGTCTTCCATTCCGTTGATTGGCTGACCGTTTAATAAGAATGCTGTGTTAGTTTGGTCAAATCCACGTAAATACATTTGTGAATCACCAAAACCACCTGCTTGGTTAGAAACGTATACGTTTGGAGTGTTTTCTAGAATCTCTGGAAACTCTACGTTACCTTGAGCTTTGTCTAAGATTTCTTCTCTGAAAACTGTTGATACAGCTACAGGAGTTTTTCTATCTTCCTCTAAGTCGATAACTCCTTTACCTACTACAACCATGCTACCTAAAGAAACTCCTTCTCCAGATAAAGCGATTGTACCTAAATTTAATGTCTCTCCGTCTACTCCCGTAAATGAAACTTGTTGAGAACCATTTGAAATATCAAGAATCTCTAAGATTCCTTCACCTGCTTCTGTGGTTATACTAAAAGAACCATCAGTTTGTGTATTTACAGAACTAGCTGTGCCTAACACATTTACTTGTGCGCCAGAGATAGGAAAGCTATCTCCATCTACCACATTACCGGTAATTACAGCCTGCGAGAACGCAAAGGATGTAAAAACAACCATTAAAAGTCCTGATAAAAGACCTTTGGATACATTTAACCTCATTGTGTTTATTTGTTTTTTAGATTTCGTTGCAAAATTGAGTTGAATTGATAAATTGAATGTTACCTTAATGTTAATTATTGTGAATTATATAAAAATGCATCATTTAGAATGCCTTTAAACTAAGATCTATATTTTTTGCTGAATGAATTATGGCTCCAGACGAAATAAAATCTACGCCAGTTTCAGCAACTTCTTTTAAAGTTTCTAATGTAATCCCGCCAGATGCCTCTGTTTCTGCAAGATCACCAATCATATCTACTGCTTTCTTGGTTTCTTCTATAGAGAAGTTATCAATCATAATCCTATCTACCTGAGCATCCAATGCTTGTTGGACCTCCTCTAGGTTACGGGTTTCTACCTCTATCTTTAAATCTAGATTATTCTCCTTTAAATAGGCTCTTGTTTTTTGAACAGCCTTTTCGATCCCGCCCGCATAATCTATATGATTGTCTTTCAGCATAATCATATCATACAATCCAAATCTATGATTGTGTGCACCACCAATCACTACAGCCCACTTTTCAATCATTCTGAAATTAGGTGTAGTTTTACGAGTGTCCAAAACTTTAGTATGAGTTCCAGCAACCTCCCTCGCCATTGAGTTGGCTAAAGTTGCGATTCCAGACATGCGCTGCATTATATTTAATACCAAACGCTCTGCTGTTAAAATAGATTGAGCCGAACCTTCAACTGTAAAAGCTATATCTCCAACTTTCATCTCATCCCCATCAGACATCAGCGAATTAAATTTTAGATCTGGATCTAAATAAGAAAAGACGATTTCCGCCAGTTCTACACCCGCTAAAATACCGTCTTCTTTTACTAATAATCTTGCTCTATTCTGAGCCTCATAAGGAATACTTGCTAAAGTTGAATGGTCACCATCACCCACATCTTCTCTAAATGCTTGATGGATGAAACTTATTAATTTTTCATCGGTGATATAGGATGGCCTTTCGATTTTATTCATCTTCTAAAATTGTGAATTCTAAAGTAGAAATTTTATCTAAATGTTAAAATTATGTTTAAATCTACTGCAAATTTAAACAATATTCAAATTATACCTCTAAATCTTTGTTAAAAAAGGCCCCACGATTCTCCTTTTGTTGGATACTTTGGCTAATAATTAAATGCGCTACACTCACTAAATTTCTTAATTCAGAAAGCTGTGGCGACAATATCGAGAATTGATAAAGTTCATTTACAGATTTAAATATTTTATCTGCTTGCATAGCGGCTAACTTCAATCTTTCATGGCTTCGAACAATTCCTACAAGATCACTCATCAATGACTGCAAATCTTTTCGCAAATAAGTAATCACAACCATTTCGTCCATCATGCGCATACCTTCATCATCCCACTCAGGAACATTAGATAAATAATCATAATTAAAATCATCCTTTTCTAAAAGCTCAGCAGTTTTAACGGCAGCATTATGCCCATAAACTAATGCTTCAAGCAAGGAATTCGAGGCTAATCTATTTGCTCCATGCAATCCTGTATTGGTGCATTCACCAACTGCAAAAAGATTTTTGATGCTGGTCTGACCGTCTTTATCTACATTAATCCCTCCACATAAATAATGTTGAGCTGGAACCACTGGAATGAGCTGATTAAATAAATCAATTCCTTCTGAAAGACATTTCTCGTAAATATTTGGGAAGTGAGCCAAGAATTTTTCTCTATCTAAATGACGACAATCCAAGCCAACGTATTCGGCGCCGGTTTTTTTCATGACATCATCTATGGCGCGTGCCACAATATCTCTTGAGGCTAATTCTTCTCTTTCATCATAATCCTGCATAAATGGCTCATCTTTCATGGTGCGCAATTTTGCACCAAAACCTCTAACCGCTTCTGAAATTAAGAAGAGTCTACCACTTCTATTACTATATAAAGCCGTTGGATGAAATTGAATAAATGCCATATTTCTAATTTCTGCTTTAGCTCTATATGCTAAACCAATGCCGTCACCTGTAGCAATGACTGGATTGGTGGTGTTTTCATAAACTTGTCCCACGCCACCCGTCGCCATTAAGGTTATTTTTGCTGTATATTTCAAGATTTTCTTGGCATAAATATCCAAAACATAAGCGCCATAACACTGAATGTTTTCCTGATTAAATTCAGAAGCCTTAACGTGATGTTCTGTAATAAGATCAATCACATGATGATGCGCCAGAAGTGTTGTATTTTCTAATTTATCAATCGCAGCTAATAAAGCTCTTTCAATCTCAAAACCTGTAATATCTTTGTGATGAACCACCCTATTTTCTGAATGGCCACCTTCTTTGCCTAAATCGAAAGTACCGATTTCGTTCACATCGAATTGTGCGCCCCAATCAATAATTTCCTTGAATCTTTTTGGACCTTCTTTGACTACCATTTCAACAACTTCGCGATCATTTAGGTAATCACCCGCCATCATGGTGTCTTCTATATGTTTATTGAAACTATCGTTATCAAAGTCGGTGACAACAGCGACGCCGCCTTGTGCGTATTTAGTATTGGACTCGTCTTCGTCTGCCTTGGTAACAATGGTTATTTTTGCATCAGGATTTCTCTGCGCGACTTTTAAAGCATAAGATAAACCGGAAATTCCAGACCCAATGACGAGGACGTCTGTTGCTAGCATGTGTTAAATAAATTATAGATAGAAATGGAATGTACTCTCATTCCATTTAGGCGTCAAATTTATTACCATTAATTAAGATTACAAAACAATTGTTTTGATCGTGATTTCAACTTCGCACAGCAAATTCTAATCGATTATTTTCTTAGATTTTCGCTTAGGATAATAATTTAACCCTAGACCTATATAGTGATTGTTCATATCGTGAGATGAGCTTGTGTCTGGAGAGACTATTAAATTATAGGTATTTACTTCTGTCTCAAAATACTTATTGAACCCAAGATGACCATGAACATTCAAATTAAACACACCTATTTTGGTGGGAACTATAAAACCAACATTTCCAATGACACCGTAAAGGAATTCATTGTTAATATTTGTTTCGTATTCTACACCAATTACATCCTGTTGATCAGGTAGATTGGTTGATAATGCAGTCAAACCATAATTAATTCTACCGGTAGTTAACATATAAGAAACTTGTGGGCCAACACCTATAACTAAATAATTATTTTTTAGCGGTAGCATATATTCGTAAGTTGGCGCTATTTTGAATTCATTATAAAGAGTAAATAACTCAGTATGTTTAGCAAATCCTAGATAGGCATCTTCTTCTTTAATTTCATAGGAATCCTTAAAATAGTAAGGAAATAAGGAATAACGTAATTGTAATTTTAAATTATGATTCTGCCATTGATGATAATTCCATACAAGTCCTAAATCAATGGATTTTATATTTTCTATTTTATAATCTACAGAGTTATTTTCGTTGTTCACAAAACGTAAATCTCTATTGAAGCTTAAACCGATTTTCCAATAATCGTCGAATAGATTTGATTGTTCTGTTTGCGCTTGAAGCTTAAACAAAAATAAAACCAGAAACATAAAAAAAATGTTTCTGGTTTTTAAATTTAAAAATCTTTTAATATTCTTGACCATCATAAATGTCAATTTTAAATTGTTAATATGAAATCAAAAATCTAAAACCAAATTATTTTGAAATAAAACAAGAAAACTTATTAACAATATTAGTTTAATAGAGAAAACATAGGATTTTAAACCCACTATTCTTCTACATCTTATTGCCAAAAGACTTCATCAACTTTTCAACAATCGGCGCATCTCGATTGATAAATACCTTTCTATATTTCCCATTTTTTAATTTAAAAACCAATCCAACTACGGACTTAATTTCAACAGAATCAATTTCTGAGAAGCTTAACGTCGTTTGCTTAGATAGTTTTGTAAAACTGAAATAGAGTAAAAAGACATTTAATAAAGCAAACACCAACCAAACCCATTTCAGAATATCATCTTGATAATTGAACAATAAGAAGAAAACTGCCGCATTCAAGACATTTAATCCAAAAACAAAGCGAATTAAATTCACCAAATTCTTGTTCTGATCCTGAAAACGAATCTCTTTCTTCTTATTGTCAATTACTAAATTTTGCATTATTTCTTATAGTTAACTACGGCTTCTATAAAGGCTCTTGCATTTTCAACCGGAATATTTGGTAGAATTCCATGCCCTAAATTCGCAATGTATTTGGTCGTTCCAAACTCATCGATCATTTCTTTCACCATTTTCTGAATCGTTTCTGGTGGAGAAAGTAAGCGCGACGGATCGAAGTTACCTTGAAGCGTAATTCTATTTTTGGTCATTTCGCGTGCTACAGAAGGCTTAATCGTCCAATCCACACCCAACGCCGAGGCATTTGACTGGCTCATTTCATCTAATGCATACCAACATCCTTTAGCAAAAACTACTACCGGAACTTGTTCGTATAAAGCATCCACGATTTGAGTTATGTAGGGATAAGAAAATTCTTGATAATCCTTTGGCGATAGCATACCACCCCAAGAATCAAAAATTTGAATTACATCTGCTCCAGAGTTTATTTTCTCTTTTAAGTAAATTATAGTAGAATCTGTAATTTTCTGCAATAATTCATGCGCAGCTTTCGTCTCTGTGTACGCAAATGCTTTTGCTTTGTCAAAATTCTTAGAACCTTGTCCTTGCACGGCATAACAGAAAATTGTCCAAGGTGAACCAGCGAAACCAATCAATGGAATTTCGTCGTTTAAGGCTTCCTTGGTGATTTTTAATGCATCGAAAACATATTTCAACTCATCATTTACATCACCCGTACGAAGTTTAGCCACATCTGCAGCAGAACGCACAGGATTATCTAACCATGGTCCAACACCAGGTCTCATTTCAAAAGGCAAGCCCATAGCTTGTGGAATCACCAAAATATCGGAGAAAATAATCGCGGCGTCGATAGGAAATCTACGAACAGGTTGCATCGTGATTTCAGCAGCCATATCTGGTGTTTGACAACGAGTGAAAAAGTCATATTTATCCTTTAACTCCATGAATTCAGGTAAGTAACGACCTGCTTGTCTCATCATCCAAACTGGCGGACGACTTACTTCTTCTCCACGTAAAGCTCTTAGCAATAAATCATTTTTCGGCATTCAATCTTGTTTTTATAAATTGTATAAGCGAATCATTGTCCGGTCTATCCGGAAATTCAGCTTTTCTACCCATGCTTTCTTCTACAGCATCGGCAGTTGTTTTACCAATGGCAAAAATACGCCCTTTTTCGGCAATCCCATATTGTTCTACAAAAGAATTTACCCCCGACGGACTGTAGAAGACATAGGCGTCAAAATCATCTTCTATTTCAATGTTTTTATAGGTCGTGTGATAAGCAACAATTTCATTGACTTCATGGCCTAAAGCTTTTAAAGATTCTGGGATGGTATCCCGTCGAATTTGGCTACATAAAAAATTAAAAACAGTCTTTTCTTTAAAATTATTTTTAATAAAATCGACTAGTTCAACCGCATACAAAGCACAATGCGCAACATGATAGCCAGCTTTTTCTAAAATTTCTTTAGACTTTTCACCTACAATATAAAACTGAGAAGAACTTGGCAAATCTTTAATCAAACGAGCTGATCTAACACTACTGACTATAAAATTCGTGCTTGTTGTATCAATATGCTGCTCTATTTCGGCCCAATCATTTTCCTCCGTTTGAATAAAATCATGACTTTCGACTTGAAAACCATCACCTAAGGCAGTTTTCAATTCATCCACCGGAAATTCTTTAGTAAATAAAATCCGTTTCATGCTTACTCTATTGTGGATTCTAGACTTAAATTAATTGTCAATTTCTTAGCACTATCTTTAACATTCAAATCACCTCTTTTAATAAATCCACTCTTGCGATCCATCAAATATTGTCCTTTGATCAATCTAGCATCGTTTTGATTTTCGCCAGAATCAACTTGAATCACCACCTCTTCATCAGATATTTTATCGACCGTATATTTAATTCCAACATCGCCAATACTCGAGACTTTTTTGTTCACTACCCAACTATCTCCTACACCCATGGCCTCTACTGGAAATGATATAAATTGACCATCCATTTCGAAATTGGTATTATTTTCTACCTTTTCTTCTTCGTCGATTTTAACAGATCTCACTTGAGCTAAAGTATCTACCTGCATGATGGCTTTTTTGCCTAAAAACTTTTCAAGTTCTGAGGTAAGCGTTGCGGGTAAAGAATTCTCATCACTCTGTGAATCATATTTCACTTTAGCCCCCATGATATTAGTCGTCATCCTAAATCTCTGGAAGTCGACATGACAAATATTTACAGAGTCCTCGACAGAAGCCACACGCATATTAAAATCAGCAATAAGCTCCGAATCTAAATTGGGCAAAATACCTTCTGGATTGATTTCAAACCTCATCATGGTCGATGTTTTACTTCCGATTTCAGGTTTAAATCTCAATAAAATCTTACCTTTTTCGGTAGATTGAATAGCATAATCAACGTGATCACCAAAAGAGTTAGCATCGTTTTTACAGGAAAGCACGAAAACTAAAGTGAATAAGATTAAGCATAAATTTTTCATCGATTTCCTTTTTAATTTTTAATAATACTAAGCTATAATTATTCCTTTGGCTCTATAATTTCGCTAAGGGCTAGATCTCCTTTTAAGTTTCTAACCTGACGCTGAATCCAAGTTCCTCTCCTAGAGATATATCCACTTGGCGGATTTACATTATACTTTTTAGGACTTGGTAAAGCTGCCACGATATGAGAAATCTCTTGTTTACTCAAATCCTTAGCTGATTTTTTGTAATAATATTGTGCTGCCGCCTCAATCCCAAAAGTTCCTCTTCCCATTTCGGAGATATTCAGGTAAATTTCTAGAATTCTATTTTTACTTAATGTTTTTTCTAAAGCAAAGGTACAATAAGCTTCTAAGCCTTTTCTAAGCCAACTTCTTTTTTGCCATAAGAAGACATTTTTTGCTACTTGTTGAGAAATGGTGCTTCCTCCGCGTAGTTTCTGACTGTCTTTATTTTCTAGATTTTTTTCTAAAGCTTTTTGAATTCCTTCGAAATCAAACCCACTGTGTACAGCAAATTTCTGATCCTCTGCCCCTACTAAAGCCCATTTGGCGTAAGTTGGAATTTCATCACCAGCAATATAATCTCTGTTTAATCCATAACCATCGATAGCACTACTAATTTGAGTAATCGTAATCGGTGGATTGATATAATTTAATGCAATTCCATAAAGCCATGGAAATACCAATAGGAAAGAAATTAACCTAAATATTTTTCTAAAAAGACTACCCATTCAATGCGTCTGCTATAATTTATTCGAAACTACTTATACTTTACCGATATCTTCTCTAAAGTAAGCGTAATCGAAGTTAATTTTAGCGATATTATCATAAGCACTCTTGCGCGCTTGCTCTAAGCTATCTCCTATTCCAACCACATTTAATACACGCCCACCCGAAGTCACGATGGCATCTTCTGTTTTTTGAGCTCCTGCAATAAACAATGGAACATTTACCCTATCAAGACCTTTAATCTCAAAGCCTTTATCGTAGTTTAATGGATATCCACCACTCGCTAAAACCACACAACAAGTATGTTGATTTTTCCAACTTACTTCAAAAGATTCACCGTTTACTGCTTTTTCAATAATCTCTAATAAATCACTGTTCATTAACGGTAAAACAGCTTCTGTTTCTGGATCCCCAAAACGAACATTATATTCCAATAAATAAACTCCGCTTTCATTCACCATTAAACCAAAGAAAATAACTCCAGCAAAGTCTAGTCCTTCTGCAGCTAAACCTTTTTGAGTTGGTTCTAGAATATCTTTTTTAAAGGCTTCAAAGTGAGCATCTGTAAACAATGGGTTTGGAGCAACAACTCCCATTCCACCTGTGTTTAAGCCAGTTTCTCCCTCACCAATTTTCTTATGGTCTTTTGCCGAAATAAATGGAACGATTTCTTTTCCGTTATAAATGGATAGAATCGAACATTCAAATCCTTCTAAAAATTGTTCAATCACTACTTGAGTCCCTGCATCACCAAAAGTTTTATCGTTCATCATATCACGAATCACCTCTTGAGCCTCGTCATTATTCTGAACAATCACAACACCTTTACCAGCAGCTAATCCGCTCGCTTTAATTACAACAGGAAATTCCTCAATGGTATTTAAGTAATCTCTCGCGTCAACAAAATGCCTAAAAGATTTAGCAAAAGCAGTTTTAACACCATGCTTTTCCATAAAATCTTTAGCAAAAACTTTACTTCCTTCTAGCTCTGCCGCTTTCTGATTAGGACCAAATATCTTTAAACCTTCAGCTTCAAAAATATCAACGATACCGTCTACTAATTCCATTTCTGGGCCAACAATCGTAAGGTCGATTTTGTTGTTTTTAGCAAAGTCCTTTAATTCCTCTAAATCAGAAATACCAATATTTTCTCCAATTTCAGCCGTTCCAGCATTTCCCATTGAGAAAAACAGTTCAACAGATGGATTATCTTGTTTAATTTTCCATCCAATGGCATGTTCACGTCCTCCAGAGCCTACAATTAGTACTTTCATGTATTTATTTTAAGGAATTAATAGGTGCAAATTTAAGAAAATAATAAGGCAGTTCGACCTAAATATTAAAATGCTTTGAAGCAGAGTTAAAAACAAACAAAACCCCGAGATTTATTAGATCATCGGGGTTTCTAATTTATTTAAAATAAGTTTTTTAGTGTAAGAAATGACGCATTCCTGTTGTTACCATAGCAATTCCATGCTCATTGGCTGCATCAATACTTTCTTGATCTCTCATACTTCCACCTGGTTGAATGATAGCTGTAATTCCTTTTTCGGCAGCAAAATCAACCACATCTCTGAATGGGAAGAACGCATCTGAAGCTAAAACTAAACCTTCTGTTTCTTTTTCCATAGCACGCTCAATCGCTTGTTGCGCTGCCCAAATACGGTTAGTTTCTCCAGTTCCTACTCCTAAAGCTTGTTTGTCTTTAGCAACTACAATCGCGTTACTCTTAACATGCTTAATTACCTTCATCGCAAAATCTAAATCAGATAATTGTTCTTGTGTAGGTTCTTTATCTGTTACTGTTTTTAAATCATCTGAGATTTGTAAATCTGCATCCTGAACAAGTAAACCACCATCTACTTGAACCATGTGCATTTGATCACCTAAATCTGAATTGATTTTAATAACTCTTAAATTCTTTTTATTCTTAAATACCTCTAGCGCATCTGCATCAAATTCTGGTGCAACAACGATTTCTAAGAAAATCTCGTTACATTTTTCTGCTGTTGCTTTGTCAACTTTTTTGTTAAATGCTACAATTCCACCAAAGATTGAAATCGGATCACAATCGTGAGCTTTTTGATATGCATCTAATAAGTTTTCAGAGATAGCAACGCCACAAGGTGTTGAGTGCTTAACTGCACAACAAGCTGTTTGCTCAAATTCACAAACTACTTTCCAAGCTAAGTCTAAATCTCTAATATTATTGAAAGACATTTCTTTTCCTTGCAATTGCTCGAAATCTTTCAGCGCTCCAGAATTGGTAGTTTCTGTGTAGTAAGCAGCACTCTGGTGAGGATTTTCTCCATAACGAAGATCCATATTCTTCTTATAAGAAATCGTGTAATATGGAGGGAATTTATCTTCTAATAGTTTTTGAGAAATCGCTGCGTCATAAGCTGAAGTCAGGTTAAATACTTTTCCAGCTAGAGCTTTTCTTGTTTCAAAACTAGTTTCACCATCTTTTTCCATTTCTGATTTAACTAATTCATAATCCGCAGGATCAGAAACTACAGTTACATCAAAAAATGATTTAGCCGAAGCACGCAACATGGTTGGTCCACCTATGTCAATAAACTCAGCTAATTCGCTTAATTCTAATTCTTTTTGAGCATTCTCAAAGAACGGATAAAGGTTTACAACTACCATATCTATGGTATCGATTCCCTTTTCTTCTAAGGTTTTCATGTCATTCTCATTCGAACGTCTCGCTAGAATACCACCATGAACATTTGGGTGAAGTGTTTTGACTCTACCGTCAAGAATTTCTGGGAAATTAGTTACGGTATTAACTTCTTTTACATCAACACCATTTTCAACAAGATGTTTGAATGTTCCACCTGTAGAAATAAGTCTGTAATTTTTGCTTTGAAGAAACTTTGCGAATTCAGCGATTCCTGTTTTGTCGGATACGCTGAGAAGGGCTGTTTTTTGCATGAAATGAGGTTTGCTTAAAATATTATTTTTAAAGCACGTAAATTTACGAAATATATATCTTAATTTATTTCAATATTTCAGCATTTATGAAACATATCATAATTCCAGCTTGTCCCATTCAATCTATTTCAACTCCCTATGCTGTGCAATTAGACGTGTTAAGAGAGGATTTAAACCATCCGCTGATTCAAGGAAATAAATTCAGAAAATTAAAATACAATTTAATTGAAGCTCAAAAGTTAAACTTAGATACTTTACTAACTTTTGGTGGAGCATATTCCAATCACATTCATGCCACGGCCGCTGCAGCTAAAGCATTTGGATTTAAAAGCATTGGTATTATTCGAGGCGAGGAATTAGCGAATAAAGAGTTAAACCCAACCCTAAAGGATGCTCAAGACATGGGAATGGAGTTAAAATTTATTAGCAGATCTGAATATCGAGATTTAACACAAAACCAAAATTATCATCATCTGCAAGAGCAATTTCCTAATACCTATATATTACCAGAAGGTGGAAGTAATGAATTAGCCGTAAAAGGCTGTGAAGAAATTTTAGATGAACGCACATCTGCATATGATTTTATTTGTGTGCCTATGGGAACAGCAGGAACTATTTCAGGGATAATTCGTTCGGCAAAACCTCATCAAAAAGTCTTAGGGTTTCCTGCATTAAAGGGAGCTGACTTCTTAAAAGAAAGTATAGAAGCCTACACAACTCATACGCATTATGAAATTATTAACGCATATCATTTCGGTGGTTACGCTAAATTTACTGATGTTTTGATTAAATTTGTGAACAATTTTAGCGCAGAAAGCCAAATTCCCGTAGAACCTATATATACCGGCAAGATGTTTTATGGCATTTTGGATTTGATTGAAAATGATTATTTTCCGGAGAATTCAAAAATATTAGCAATTCATACTGGTGGACTTCAAGGGATTGAAGGTTTTAATAAAGCGCACAAACAATTTATTTGATATTAAATTTAAACATGAGGAAACTATTTTTAGTCTTGTTAATTTTGGGCGTAACAATCCAAGCTCAATCTGATCGAGAAGTTGAATACGTTCAAAAACACGCTTATTTGGCAGTTGAAGAAATGGAAATCTATAAAATTCCAGCTAGTATTACTTTAGCTCAAGGAATCTTAGAAACAGGGGGCGGACAATCTCGATTAGCAGAACAAGCCAAAAATCACTTTGGAATTAAATGTAAAAAAGAATGGACGGGTGAAACCATCACTCATGATGACGACGCAATTGGAGAATGCTTTAGAAAATATAATTCTGTACAAGAAAGTTATAGAGATCACTCTAAATTCTTAGCAGAAAGACCTTTCTATAGAAAGTTATTCGACCTTAAATTGACTGATTACAAAGGCTGGGCACACGGCCTTAAAAAAGCTGGTTATGCAACCAATCCTAGATATGGTTATATTTTAATTTCTAAAATTGAAAACCTAAATTTACAAGAGTTCGATAAAATTAGAAAAACAGATGTTTATGATAAATTAGTTTCACTATACGGACCAGTTGATCGCAAATTAGTAGATCCTTTATATAAAGAAGAGGTTATGGTAGCAGCGACTCCAGAACCAAAGAAAAAACCAGTTGTATCTGAGCCAAAAACCAAAACAATGGAAGTTCCAAAACGTGAAATCAGCCCTAGAGCAAGGGTTAAAAGACATCCAATTGGTAAGGAGTATATAGTTGTTAATCAAGGTGAGACATTAAGTCAAATTGCTAAAACTTATGAAACTGAAGTTGATAAGTTGATGAAGTACAACGAACTAGACCGACCTGAAGATTTAAGATCTGACCAATATTTATTCTTTGCTAAAAAGAGAAATAGAGGTGCTAAAAAATATTACAAGGTTCAAAGTGGTGAAAACATGTATGTAATTTCACAAAAAACTGGAATCAAATTAAAACAATTACTACGCAGAAATAGAGTTGACGAGAGCTATAAACCAGCTATTGGAGAAACTTTATATTTACGTGGAAGAAAACCAAGAAAATAATGAGATATCAGAGGAGTAGTGCTTTATTCCAAGATGCACAGAAATATTTACCAGGAGGTGTAAATTCACCTGTAAGAGCTTTTAAAGGCGTTGGCGGGACACCTATATTTATTGAAAGAGCCAAAGGCGCTTATATGTATGACGCAGATGGGCATTCTTACATAGACTACATCAACTCTTGGGGACCTATGATTGTGGGTCATGCTCATCCTAAAGTCACAGAAGCGATTATCTCTCAAGTGGAGAAAGGAACTTCTTATGGAACCCCTACGGAACTAGAAAGCGAAATCGCCAAATTGGTGGTAGAAAGCGTTCCAGGGATTGACATGGTGAGATTTGTAAACTCAGGAACTGAGGCTTGTATGAGTGCAATCCGTTTGGCGAGAGGTTTTACCAAAAGAGATAAAATCATCAAGTTCGCGGGATGCTATCACGGTCACTCAGATTCATTTTTGATTCAAGCTGGAAGTGGTGCAGCAACCTTCGGCGAACCTAACTCTCCAGGCGTTACACAAGGAACAGCAAAAGACACCTTGTTAGCTAACTTTAATGATTTAGAAAACGTAAAGAGTCTTTTCGAAAATAATCCAGGAGAAATTGCAGCTTTAATTTTAGAGCCAGTTGCTGGAAACATGGGATGTATTCCTCCACAAGAAGGATTCTTAGAGGGATTAAGAGAATTATGTACAGCGCATGGAGCATTACTGATTTTTGATGAAGTAATGACAGGATTCAGATTATCTATGGGTGGAGCTCAGGAATTATTTGAAATTACGGCAGACATTGTAACTTTCGGGAAAGTGATTGGCGGTGGTTTGCCCGTTGGAGCTTTTGCTGGAAGAAGAGAAATCATGGAGTATTTAGCTCCGATTGGCCCTGTTTATCAAGCAGGTACTTTAAGTGGGAATCCATTAGCTATGCGTGCTGGTTTAACAACGCTTCAATTATTGAAACAAAATCCAAATTGTTTTGAAGAAGTAGAGAATACAACTTTAGAAATCGCAGAAGGCGTTCATAATATTTTCACTAAAAATAGTATAGAACATTCTATCAATGTGATTGGATCTATGTTCTCCGTATTCTTTACAGACGTAGAGGTTACCGATTTTGAAACAGCTAAAACTGCAAACAACCCAACTTTCAATAGATTCTATCATCACATGTTAAAAAATGGCATATATTTACCACCAAGTTCGTTTGAAACGTGGTTTATTAGTTTAGCCATTCAATCGGAAGAAATTGACAAAACACTATCAGCTATTGATAGTTTCAAAGGATAAATTGACGGATTAACTCCGTTAATTGGGGGATTAGCTCAGCTGGCTAGAGCGCTTGCATGGCATGCAAGAGGTCACCGGTTCGATTCCGGTATTCTCCACTTAAAAACCTCAAGTACAATTACTTGAGGTTTTTTTTATTTATAAAATTCTATATTTAACTTTCTAATTAAGTTGTTTATTCTAACAACTTAATCACTTCTTCTGCCGCTTTTTCCGACGCTCCAACGCCACCAAGCTTTCGGATAAGTTGATTATAATCAGAAAGCATTTTACTGCGTTTTTCGCCTTCTAGAATATCGGATAGTTCACGTTTAATGTTCTCGTAATTCAAGTCATTTTGAATCAACTCGGTCACCACTTCTCTATCCATAATTAAATTGACCAAAGAGATATACTCAATGTTTTTAACCAAGCGCTTTCCAATTTCATAAGAAATACGACTTCCTTTATAACAAACCACTTCGGGAATCTTTAATAAGGCAGTTTCTAAGGTTGCTGTACCTGAAGTCACCAACGCAGCATGCGAAAGTTGAAGCAATTGATATGTTTTATTTTCTACCAATTGAACGCCATTTCTCATAAATGGAAGATAATATTCCTTGTCTTGCCCAGGTGCTCCGGCAATCACAAATTGATAATCTGGAAAATCATCTACCACCGATAGCATTAAAGGCAATTTAGTTTGAATTTCTTGTTTTCTACTTCCCGGCAATAAAGCGATAATCGGCCTTTGGTCTAAGTCCCATTGAGCGATGAACTCATCTCTATCTGGCGTTTCTCGTTGCTCAATAGCATCAATTAATGGATGGCCGACGAACTCTACTTCATAATCCCATTTTTTGTAGAAATCCTTCTCAAACGGAAGAATCACCAACATTTTGTCTACACTCTTAACAATGGTTTTAACCCTACCCGATTTCCAAGCCCAAACTTGTGGAGAAATATAATACAACACAGGAATGTTGAGTATTTTAACGAACGGAGCTATTCTTAAATTAAACCCAGGATAATCAATTAAAATAACAACATCGGGCTGATAAGCGGCAATGTCCTTCTTACAAAATGAAATATTCTTTAAAATTGTAGTCAAATTCATAGCAACTTCTACAAAACCCATAAAGGCCAATTCTTTATAATGCTTTACCAAAGAACCACCTTGTGCTTGCATAAGATCACCACCCCAAAACCTGAATTCAGCCTGAGCGTCTTTTTTCTTAAGCTCTTTCATTAAATTGGCTCCGTGTAAGTCTCCCGAAGCCTCGCCTGCTATGATATAATATTTCATCTCATACAAAAATAGGTATTTGATTTCATTTATAAATATTCAGTATATTGAGTTTATTCGTAAATTCGAAACTTAAATTTGCAATCATGAGTGAAATTATAAATAAAGTAGCCAATAGTCCTTTGGTAAACATTGATTTAGAGGAGTTTTACCCAGAAGGTAAGCGCATGGAGATAGATATCGCTCAATGGCTAGATCAAGGATTAATTTTGAGAGAGAAACAGTTTAGAGAAGATTTAAAAAATCATGATTGGAGCATTTATCAAGATGCTTATATTGCTTTGAATTGTTCAACTAAAGCAATCTTACCAGGCTGGGCATATTTACCCATTACAACCTATTTACAACCCTATGCTAAATATGTTTCGGTAGGAACTATAGATCAATTGAACGAGGCATTGTATCAAGAGAAAGTTTTGAGCTTGAATCTAGATGCTTATGATGACAAAAAAGTAATTATTAAAGGATGCAGTCATAAACCAGTTCCTCAAAGCGCTTTTACACTATTGGTTCAGAGACTATTACCTAAAGTTAATTCTTTAATGTATGGTGAAGCTTGTTCAACAGTTCCATTATATAAAAAGCCAAAATAAAGCAACATTATAGTTTAACCTTATAAAGGCTTAGGTAAATAATATAGAAAACTTATAGTCTGAATGTTAAATTTCGTATCTTTGTATTACAAAATCAGTATAACAATTAAAACAAATAGATTATGTCAAACGTAGGTTTAAAATTTCCAAACATTGCAGTTAACGCTATGGATGAAATGGGCGATACTTTTAAATTAAACATTTTTGAGCACGCCAGAGAAAACAAGAAAAAAGTATTATTGTTTTGGTATCCAAAGGACTTTACATATGTATGTCCAACTGAATTACATGCATTCCAGGAAGCTTTACCAGAATTTGAAAAAAGAAATACATTGGTAGTAGGTGCATCTTGTGATACTGCAGAAGTTCACTTTGCATGGTTAAATACTCCAAAAGATAACGGAGGAATTCAAGGTATTACTTACCCAATCTTAGCGGATACTAACAGAAACTTATCTTCTTTATTAGGTATCTTAGATATTACAGATGGTGAGTACGATGAGGAAACAGATACTTTCTTATTAGAGGGAGATAACGTTACTTACCGTGCTACTTACTTAATCGACGAAGAAGGTAGAATTTTCCACGAGAGTGTAAACGATATGCCATTGGGTCGTAATGTAAACGAATACCTAAGAATGGTAGACGCATTTACTCACGTACAAGAAAAAGGTGAGGTTTGTCCTGCAAACTGGGAAGAAGGAAAAGACGCGATGAGCGCAGATAGCAAAGGTGTTAAAGAATACTTATCTTCTCACTAAGCTAGATCTAAATTCATAAATCTCTTAGCGTACCTTTTTACAACGAGAGTTTTCTAAAATTTTTGAAAGTCGCCCCTAAAAGCGGCGACTTTTTAACCCTTAAAAAACATTAAAATGAAAGAATTAGAAAAAGATAACTTACAAGAAATATTGAGCAATAACGAGAATGTATTCGTTCAATTCGGTGCCACTTGGTGTGGAAACTGCAAGATTATGTTACCTAAATTCAAGAAGTTTGCTCGCGAAACAGAAGGCGCTGAATTTGTTTATGTAGATGCAGAAAAATTTCCAGAATCACGTAAATTGGCTGAAGTAAACAACTTACCTACTTTTGCTTATTTCAAGAATGGAGAGTTGCAAAAACAAGAACAAACGAATAAAACAGAGATTTTAAAAGCATTGATAGATGAGGCTGCCATTAATTAAACATATCAACAAATTCATTGAAGAGAACGATCAAGATTTCGTTTTAGAAACGATTGAAACTTTAGAAAACTTGATTGAAAGCGACAATGTTAAAGACGAAGAATTAGATGTGATTGGAGAATTACTTTCTAACTTCTATGGCGCTATTGAAGTGAATAAAATGATAAAAGATGGTGCAGCTGAACGTGACGCTCTGAATGAGTTCATGAAGCGTGTAACGGGATCTATTGATAGATAAATTAGATTTTCTAAATAATATTAAAGCTACGAATTTTCGTAGCTTTTTTTATGTCTATAGATTTTGTCCCGCTTTAAACTATGCATAATTGCACAATACTCTAAAATAACTTAGTTTTATTGACTTAAGAAAAAATATTATATGACTAAATTTTTGGATATATTGTTAATTGGTGCTCTTCTATTCAACCTATACAATACGTATAGGGATTTTGAACCAGCAACTCAAATTTTTGGTTCGAGTACTAGCATTCCAACTTGGGTGGCTGTTCTAATACAAGTAGTGCTAATCATTGTATTAGGATTCAAAGTTTATAAAAATTATGCAAAAGAAAACAAGCAAGGCTAAAGTTACTTTTAGGCCTCTTATTTACATACTTATATTTATACTCATTGCCATTTTCTTTTTTGGAAGCAAATGGTATTTCATTTTCGGTGCCTTTGCAATGCCTTTATTTTACGGAGTCAATCAGTTTTTTACATCATACACAATTATTGACAACAAACTGATTATTAAAGAATTGTTCGAAAAGACTGAAATCCCGATAGAAAACATCAGAAAAGTTGAGAATGTTCCCTCAAGCTTTTTGCAAAAGCATCTCGTAGGTTTTCCTAAAACTCATCAAATTATTCGATATAATAAATTTGATGATAAACCAATTTTACCAAAAAAAGAGCTTATTTTTAACCAAGAAAGTCGTGAATTATACTTTAAAGATTAAATTCTATGTTAAACGAAGAGCCATTTAAACTCCATAGCATCATAAGACAAAAATTCGTGGGTTATTTAGAGCATTTAACCCCAGAGCAATTAGCCGATATTCCTTATGGTTTTAATAATAACATTTGGTGGAACATTGTTCATGTGATTGCTACCCAGCAACTTTTGTCATATTATCTATCAGACAACGAAATGCTTATGGACATGGCATGGATAGAAAATTACAAAAAAGGAACCGCTCCAAATGGTGACTTTCCTTTACCAGAAGAAATTGCTGAAATCAAGAACCTATTGATGAGCACGCAACAGCAACTGCAAATTGATTATTTCGACGGAAAATTGAATTCCTTTAAAACCTATTCTTCTAGCTTTGGCTATACCATGAACAGTATTGAAGATGTGATATTATTTAATCTAACGCATGAAAACATGCATTTAGGTACAGTAATGGCGATGAAAAAATTAGTTTAATTGTAGCGATCTAATTAACATTACTTAGCAGGCCAACCTCTTTCTTTTCTCCAATAATAACGCTTAAGTTGCGAATGAATCATTTCATAGCAAGTTTCCTTGATTTCTGGAATATGGGTTTTATTTAACCTAGAAGTTTCTAAGGTTTGATGAAAATAAACATCAACTAATCCTGGTTTTCCTTCGCAATAAGAATAAGGTAGAATCTCTTTTAATCCACAAATTGAAATCGTCAACAAAGGAATCTTATTCATAATAGCAATCGCAAAAGGACCGTCTAAGAAGTTATCTAACATAATTTCTCGTTCAGGAACACCACCTTCTGGGAAAATACAAATAGATCTACCTAGTTTCACATTTTTAATGGATTCTCGAATAACTTTACTCCTACTATTGGGATCTTTTCTGTCCACCACAATATTCATTCGGTTAAAAATATAACCGAAAATCGGCAAATTTAATAACTCCTTTTTACCCACAAAAACCATTGGTTTCTTATTAATCAGCAACATCAACATTATATCCATCATAGAGGTATGATTAGATATAATTAAATACGGATGCGACTCATCTATATTAGGAAAACCATGTTTTTTAAGGCTTAAACCCGAACCATAAAAAATAGTTTTTGCCCACAATCTTTCAAAGAAGTAAGCTTTAGCAAAATCTTCATCTCTTATACTTAAAGGCAATACAAAGAAAACCCCGAAAAAAATGGTTGCAATGGTCGATAGAAACACGAACCAACATCTCCAAAGAAAGGATAAGATTTTACCTAGAAACTCCATTATTTTCCATTGAATTCGTTCATGGCATTATTCAATCCAGCAAAGATAAACTTAAAAGCCGCTTGTGCGCTCCAAGAAATTCTCTCTTGTAAAGTTTCTTTTTGCTCGTCGGTCCATTGGCCTAATACATAATCCACTTGCCTGCCTTGTTCGAAAGCATCGCCAATCCCAAAGCGTAAACGTGGATATTTTGTAGTGTTTAATTTTGCTTGAATATGCTTTAAACCATTATGTCCGCCATCACTACCTTTTCCTCTAATTCTAATGGTTCCGTAGTCTAAATTAAGGTCATCTGTAATCACAAAAATGTTATCTACAGGTATATTTTCCTTCTTCATCCAATAATCAATGGCATTACCACTTAAATTCATAAAAGTATCTGGCTTTAACAATGTCACCGGACGACCTTTATATTTAAATTGACAAACCTCTCCAAAGTTAGAAGACTGAAACGGGAAACCTGCAGTTTTAGCCATTTCATCCACTACATCAAATCCAATGTTATGTCTTGTATGACTGTATTTATCACCGACATTTCCTAAACCGACAATCAAATATTTTCGCATAACGCAAATATAAAATTTGTATATTTGATTAAAGACCTAAACTCACTTTTTGTTTTAATTCAATACTTATTATTATATGAAAAGCTTTAAATATGCCTTAATACTTCTATTTTTTGTAATTATTTCATGTGTCCCACAAGACAAATCAGATTTCAACGAAGCTTCTTTGAAACAAGCCGTTTATGACAAAGAAATGAATGCTTCCACTGTTGGAGATGTTCTAGAAGCTCACAAAGGTGAAAAAGTTATGATTGTGGTTTGGGCCTCTTGGTGTATAGACTGCATTAAATCCTTACCCAATGTTGCTCAATTTCAAAAAGATTATCCGGAAGTTAATTTTGTGTTTTTATCTGTAGATGAAGAAGAGGAAAAATGGCAGATGGGCCTAGAAAAATACATGAATAAATTCAAGATTGAGGGTGAACAATATTATTTTGATACAGGTTGGTCTAAAAATGTTGACAATGATTTCGTTGATTACATCGGTCTAGACTGGATTCCAAGGTATATGCTACTAGACGAAAAAGGCAAAATAGCAGTTTATTATGCTAAAAAAATTAATGCCAATAGCATCAAAAAACAATTAGAAAATTAATTAATTTCGCACTCTAAATAAAAAACAATGGGACGCGCATTCGAATATAGAAAAGCAGCAAAATTTGCACGATGGGACCGAATGGCTAAGCAGTTTAGCCGTATTGGTAAAGAGATTAACATGGCAGTTAAAGAAGGTGGTCCAGATCCGGAGAGCAATCCAGCCTTAAGACGAGCAATTCAGAATGCCAAGGGTGTTAATATGCCTAAAGACAATGTGGAGCGTGCTATTAAAAAAGCTTCTGGTGCTGATGCAGAGGTTTATGATATCATTACATTTGAAGGCTATGCGCCACATGGAATCGGTATTTTTGTAGAGTGTACTACCAATAATAACAACAGAACCGTTGCCAACGTAAGAGCTATTTTCAACAAAGTTGGAGGTAACTTAGGTAAAACTGGGGAAATTGCATTTTTATTCGATCGCAAAGGTGTATTTACGATTGAAGAAGATAAAATCAACATGGACTGGGATGATTTCGAACTAGAAATGATAGATGTCGGTGCCGATGATATCGAAAAAGAAGAAGGTTTAGTTACGGTTTATTCTAATTTCGAGGATTTTGGTAATGTTTCTCATAAGTTAGACGACCTTAAAATCGATGTTCAGAACGCGGAATTACAACGTATTCCTACGGTTACAAAGGAATTACCAATTGAACAAGGAAAAGAAATTTTAGACATCATCGATCGCTTTGAGCAAGACGACGATGTCCAAAATGTTTATCATACGCTAGAAATCACACAAGAGTTAGAAGACGCTTTATAAAGCTGTCTTACATTCTCTCTGGAGTTTGAATTCCTAATAAGTTAAGCGCATTTTGAATGGTATAAGCAACACGTTGTGCTAAATGCAAACGTGCTTGCTTTTGCATTTCTGTTTCAGCGTTTAAGATGCTATTGTTCTGATAGAATGAATTGAATGTTTTCACTAAATCATAAACATAATTCGCAACATAAGAAGGATTCAGCTCATTAGCTGCTTTTTGTAATGTATCGTTATATTCGTTTAAGGTCTTAAGAAGATCCTTTTCAATTTCATTGAAATCATAAGTTGATAAATCAATGTCTTGAGGTTTTTCTTTTCTTAAGATAGACTGAATTCTAACATAAGCATATTGAATGAAAGGCCCTGTATTTCCGTTGAAGTCAATACTTTCTTTTGGATTAAACAAGATTCTCTTCTTAGGATCAACTTTTAGGATATAGTATTTCAATGCACCAAGACCAATGATTTCATATAAGTCATCCTTCTCTTCTTGAGTCATTCCTTCCAGTTTACCGGCCTCTGCAGCGATTTCTTTAGCAGTTTGAACCATCTGATCCATTAAATCATCTGCATCGACTACAGTCCCTTCTCTCGACTTCATTTTACCTTCAGGCAAGTCAACCATACCATAAGATAAGTGGTGTAGATTTTCTGACCAATCATAGCCTAATTGTTTTAAGATTAGGAACAAAACCTTAAAGTGATAATCTTGCTCATTACCAACAACATAAGTTAAGCCATCAATCTCATATTTTTCGAAACGCTCCACGGCAGTTCCGATATCTTGTGTAATATAAACCGAGGTTCCATCAGATCTTAAAACGATTTTCTCATCCAATCCTTCTTCAGTTAAATCAATCCAAACCGAACCATCTTCTTTTTTGAAGAAAACATTTCTCTCTAAACCTTGTTGAATCAAATCTTTACCTAAAATATAGGTTTCGCTTTCGTGTTGAACCATATCAAAATCAACACCTAGTCGTTCATAAGTCGCATCAAAACCTTCGTAAACCCAATTATTCATTTCGCTCCAAAGCTCACGAACTTTAGGATCATTATCCTCCCAATCTCTCAGCATTTTTTGAGCTTCTAAAATCATCGGAGCTTGTTTTTTGGCTTCATCTTTAGACATGCCTTGGTTTACCAACTCCTCTATCTCTTCTTTGTATGCTTTATCAAAAGCGATATAATAATCTCCAACTAATTTATCACCTTTTAGGCCGGTTGATGCTGGTGTTTCATTATTCCCAAACTTCTCCCAAGCTAACATCGATTTACAAATATGAATTCCTCTATCGTTAATGACTTGCGTTTTGATCACATCATTTCCAGTTGCCTTTAATATTTGGGCAACAGAATAACCTAATAAGTTATTTCTAATATGACCTAAGTGAAGTGGTTTATTGGTGTTTGGCGAAGAATACTCCACCATTAATTTATTGTCTATAGCTTCAAATGCTTCTGGAGAAGATTGAAGGAAATCTACAAAAACATCTGTTTTTAAACTTAAATTCAAGAAGCCTTTAACCACGTTGAATTTTTCAATCTCAGATCTTTTCAATAAAGCTTCTCCGATAGCTTCAGCAGCTTGCTCTGGTTTCATTTTCATTTCGCGCACCAAAGGGAAAACCACCAAGGTGTAATCACCTTCGAATTCTTTACGGGTTACTTGAATCTCTAATTTCTCAGTTGAAATTTGAAATTCTTCCTTAAGCGTATTGAAAATATTCCTTTCTAATTGTGATTTTAAGTTCATAATCTAAGATTGAAGCGCAAAAATACGGATTGTAATTGCTTTTTTATGTGAATTTGAAAATGTCTTTTTTATTTAAGCTAAGTTCAGCTATAAATTAGAAGAGGTTTTCGATTTTAAATATTAAAATTAAAGCCTACCCCAAATGATTCTTGAATCTGTAAGCCTGCATACTCCTCATTATCATAGCGTGTCCTGAACATAAATTGAGTCGTCAGTAATTTATTTACCTTCATAGTAACGTGCATAGAATAATCTAAGTCTACATTTTCTGGATTGTTCAGATAATTAGAATAAAGACTGACGCGATTCTCCATTTTAATATTGCTTGCTAAATCTACTTTAAGCAAGGCAGAAGAGTAAAACCCAAGTTTATGTTTAAAAGATTCTCCTGGCAAGACACCATAAAGCTCTTTTTCATCATTACTAACGAATCTATCTAGCTCTTTATCGTATTTGTGAACATGCCCATTGATATAAATAGATTTGGCAGTAATTGGCGCAATATTGATGTACATATCATTACTTTTTTTCCACATAAATCCAGGACCTGTCGCGATATACAAAGGCGCTAACACACCTGCCGTTCGATTCTCCTTATTTAAATCTTTATCGTAGTTGTAGGTATTGGTTAATGGTGTTTGAATATTTACAAAATAAGAATAAGACCACATCCCCGGAAGTTTACCTCCAATAATAGAATTGAATTCCATTTTGTCTTGTGTCTTTCTGATTTCGAATCCATTAACCTTACTCAAACCATAATCTACCAAGAGCGTATTATCCCAAATTAAATCCTCTTTTTGGTAATTAAAATTATGTTTGAAATGTGTTTTAAGCTCGATATTACTCACGCCACCCGATTGCCAGTTTTCATATAAACTTTGGTTGATGAGCAATTTAATATTGTTTTTCTTTTTCCACCCTTGAGTGCTATCAGGGAATTTCACCTGAATACGTTTCACCTCTTTTGGAACCTCAGTAATTTGAGCTTCCGCCATAAGAACACTAAATAGCAAGAATAGAGTGAAAAAACGAATCATAGTTGCAAAATTACAAGCATAAAAAAGGCCAAACAAGTATGTTTGGCCTATTTAACAAATATTTTGATTTTAGAAATTTGCTGTTACGCCAAGTCCAAACACCTCGCGAACTTGCAATCCTTGATAAGCATTGTCATCATATACAGTTTGAACTGTTAAGTTAGTAGACAAATACTTGTTGATTTGCATCGCTAAGTTCATAGTGTAATCAATATCTACATTTTGTGGATCCTCTAAATAGTTAGAGTATAATGCCAATACGTTTTCCATAGTTACGTTCTCCATTAGCTTCACTTTGTAGTATCCAGAAGCGTAAAAACCTAACTCATAACGAGAGCTTTTACCTGGATCTACACCAAATAAAGTTACTTGATCGTTGTTAACGAAACCATCTTCGTTTGCTAATTCGTTGTTTGGATCATGTTTCCATAAAGTATCACCAATGAAAGTAACTTTAGAAGTTAGTGGTGCTAAGTTGAATTTTAAATTATCGCTTTTCTTCCAAAGCATACCTGGACCAAAAGTCAAGTAAGCTGGATTGAATAATCCAGAAGTTTCATAGTTTTTATCAGCGTCATTATCGTAGCTGTAACCGTCAGTGAATTGAGTTCTTAAGTTAGCAAAAAGTGAGTAACTCCAGTTTCCAAAGGCTTTTCTACCAACCAATGAGTTAATTTCTAATCTATCATCAGTTTTACGGTAATCTTGGTCTTCGTTTTTTGTCAGACCGTAACCAAACATAAATCTATTATCCCATGTCCAGTTTCCTTTTTTAAGGTTTGCATCGTAGTTAATGTTTACGTTACCTGCAATGTTACTTACTCCACCAGCAACCCAATTAGAGAATGCTGATTGATTAAATAAAACCGTTGCAGTTCCACCTGTTTTCCACCCATCTGGAATGGTATCGTTTACACTAATTTCTGCTTTAGAGGTGTGCGTTTTAACCTCTGTAAGTTGAGCAAAACTCAAGGTAAAAAGACCTAATGTCAATAAACTAAGTACTTTTTTCATTTTGGTTATTTTAAAAATTTAGCGTGCAAATATATAACTTTTCACTAAAGTGCTATTCTCGCAGAGCATTTTTAACTTTAATACAATTTATTGAGTGCAGAATGGCTGATTTTTATTGAATTATAAAAAATTCAAATTAAGACATCCAATCATTCACTTTGTGCTCTAAAAACTCAACCAAATCATCTCGGTCGTTTAAGCATGGGATATAAGTGAACTCTTCACCGCCGGCTTCTAAAAATTCTTCTTTGCCTTCCATTTCTAATTCTTCTAAGGTTTCTAAACAATCAGAAATAAAAGCCGGAGCAACAACAGCGATCTTTTTTACTCCTTTTTCTGGAAAGCCTTCTAGGGTAGCATCCGTGTAAGGTTGAATCCATGGGTCGCTTCCTAATCTAGATTGAAAAGATTGGAAAACTTGTTTATTGGTCAGTCCAAGTTCTTTTCTCACCAACTCCGTGACTTTATAGCTTTGATGTCTATAGCAAGTGGCATGCGATGGATTATCCTCCTTAAAACAGCATTTACCAATCTCGCAAGTATTGGTCTTGTCGGTTTTGTAAATATGTCTTTCTGGAATTCCATGGTAAGAGAATAAAACTTTGTCAAATTCCTCTGGCAAATGATCTTTAATAGACTGAGATAGAATCTTAATATACTCAGGATCATTATAGAAAGCTGGTAAATAAGTTAATTTTAAATCAGAAAAGTATTTAGCTTTAACCTCATTGGTCTTGTCAATCACAGTTTCTGTGGTACTCATAGCATATTGAGGATACAACGGAATCACGAAAATATCTTCGCAGCCTTGTGATTTTAGCTTTTCTAGACCTGATTTAATACTAGGATTACCATAGCGCATCGCCATTTCCACCGGAAAATCGAATTTCTTTTGAAGCTTTTCTCTTAAGCGTTCGGTCAGAACAATTAAAGGCGAACCTTCATCCCACCAAATTTTACGATAAGCTTCAGCTGATTTTTTTGGACGTGATGGTAGAATAAAAAGTGGAAGAATGATATTTCTAACATACCATACATCTATGACTTTTGGATCAGTAAGAAACTCCTTCAAATATCTTCTAACATCTTTTGTCTCGGTAGAATCAGGTGACCCTAAATTAACTAATAATACTCCTTTCTTCATTGTTCTACAAAGGTAATTAACTAGCACATCATAAACCATATAATCTATATTGATTTTAATCAATGGCTGTATTTATTAAACTTATTTAAGTTCGATGAATTGCCTGCGTTTAGAAAATCTTAATTTTAGTTACCTTTACGCCATGGATGATTATTTGAATCCGGACGATGAGTTCTTTCCTGAAGAGGAACTACAGCAGGAAGAAAAATTTAGACCACAGAGTTTTCAAGACTTTGCTGGTCAGGTACATATTTTAGATAATTTAGAAGTCTTTGTGAAGGCCGCCAAGCTTAGACACGAAGCGCTAGACCATGTGTTACTACACGGACCTCCGGGGTTGGGTAAAACCACTTTAGCACATATTATCGCCAATGAATTAGGCGTTGGAATTAAAGTTACTTCTGGTCCTGTTTTGGACAAACCGGGTGATTTAGCTGGGCTTTTAACTAACCTAGAAGAAAATGATATTCTTTTTATTGATGAGATTCACCGAATGTCATCAGTGATTGAGGAATATTTATATTCTGCCATGGAGGATTATAAAATCGATATCTTGATTGAATCAGGTCCTAACGCTAGATCGGTTCAAATCGATTTGAATCCATTCACATTGATTGGAGCTACCACGAGATCTGGTTTGCTGACTGCACCTTTACGAGCAAGATTCGGGATTAATTTTAGGTTTGAATATTATAATGTTGAGTTATTAACTTCCATTATTGAAAGAAGTTCTAGAATTTTGAATACGCCAATTGAAGAGCAAGCCGCCATAGAAATTGCTGGACGAAGCCGTGGTACACCTAGAATTGCGAATGCATTACTAAGAAGAACACGTGATTTTGCACAGATTAAAGGAAATGGAAAAATCGATCCTGCTATCGCAAAGTATAGCTTACAAGCTTTGAAGGTAGATCAAAATGGTTTAGACGAAATGGATAATAAAATTCTTCGAACCATGATTGAGAAATTCAAAGGTGGACCGGTTGGATTAACAACTATTGCAACTGCAGTAGCCGAAAACCCTGGAACTATTGAGGAGGTTTACGAGCCATTTTTAATTCAAGAAGGTTATTTAATGCGAACTCCGCGTGGTCGTGAAGTTACGCAGAAAGCTTATGAACATTTAGGCATCAATAGACCTGAAGATCAAGGGAGATTATTTTAAAAATACTCCTATGAAATCACCTGCCGATTATTCTCTACTCATTAAAGAAAAGGCCAAGGAACTTGGTTTTATGCATTGCGGGATATCTAAAGCAGGTTTTCTAGAAGAAGATGCTCCACGCCTAGAGAAATGGTTAAAGTCAGGTTTTCATGGAGAAATGGGTTACATGGAAAACCATTTTGATAAGCGTCTAGATCCTACAAAGCTGGTTCCTGGAGCAAAATCTGTGGTATCATTAACCTATAATTATTTCCCTGAACAACAGCAAAGAGAAGATAGTTTTAAGATTTCAAAATACGCTTACGGCAAGGATTATCATTTTATTATTAAAGATAAACTAAAAGAATTTTTCCAGTGGATTCATCAGGAAATTGGAGAAATAGATGGTCGTGTTTTTGTTGATTCTGCTCCTGTTTTAGAAAGAGCTTGGGCTGCAAAAAGTGGTATCGGTTGGATTGGTAAAAATGCCAATTTATTAACCAAACAAGTAGGTTCTTTCTACTTTCTAAGTGAACTTATCATTGATTTAGAACTTGCTCCCGACGGCCCAACTACCGATCACTGTGGAAAATGTACAGCCTGCATCGATGCTTGTCCTACTCAAGCCATTGAATCAGAAAGAGTTATAAATGGAAGTAAATGTATTTCCTACGCAACCATCGAATTAAAAAATCAGATTCCATCGAGCTTTAATAATCACATGGAAGATTGGATGTTTGGTTGCGATATTTGCCAAGATGTTTGTCCGTGGAATCGCTTTTCCAAACCTCATCAACAGCCAGAATTCATAGCGAATGATGAGATTTTAAATTACTCCAAAAAAGAATGGACTGAATTAACACAAGAACTATTCAGTGAAATCTTT
Organism: Profundicola chukchiensis; assembly: GCF_029664245.1. Classification (GTDB taxonomy): domain Bacteria; phylum Bacteroidota; class Bacteroidia; order Flavobacteriales; family Weeksellaceae; genus Profundicola; species Profundicola chukchiensis. The sequence goes on from NZ_JANAIE010000001.1 coordinate 339,688, forward strand.
AGAAAATCTCCTGTTAAACGCACAAAATATGCTGGTTTAATGAGAAATATAGAGAAATTGAATCGAACTAATTCTTAAATTAAAACTTAGTTTATTTGTCCTCCTTGAATAAGGAACCACCCTTATCCCGTTTTTGTTCATTTTCAAAAACAGAATCAATTTTAAGTTTATCGCTGTCCGCCGCTTCGGTTGCAAGCTTATCTGCTAGCTCGTTCCACACATTTCCAGCGTGTCCTTTAACCCAAACCAACTTAACCGAATGTTGTCTATAAACTTTTAGGAATCTTCGCCAGAGATCTTCGTTCTTTTTACCTGCGAAATTCTTTTTCTCCCAGCCAAAAACCCATCTTTTATTCACAGCATCACAAATGTATTTGGAATCCGTAAAGATGGTAATATTAGCTCTTAAGACTTTTAATTTTTCCATAGCGATTATCGTCCCCATCAACTCCATTCGGTTGTTGGTGGTCATTCGATAACCTTGTGAAAATTCTTTTTTGTACTTTTTCTCGGGAACTAACAGCACTACGCCATATCCGCCTCTACCTGGATTTCCACGTGAAGAGCCATCCGTATAGGCTATAATTTGCATAGTTTAGTTTAAGCTAGGAAAGTCGTCGTAATCATTATCTGTTGCGCCAAATTCCACATTTAAATGTGCCATTTGAACGGCTGCAACAGCTGCTTCTACTCCTTTGTTACCATGCTTACCTCCTGCTCTATCGATAGATTGTTGCTCGTTATCGTCTGTTAAAACACAGAAAATAACAGGCACATCATAGGCCACGTTTAAATCTTTGATTCCTTGAGTAACTCCTTGGCAAACATAGTCAAAATGAGCTGTTTCTCCTCTAATCACAGATCCAATAGCAATCACAGCGTCCACATAGTTTTCACACATCATTTTACTACCATATACCAACTCAAAACTACCAGGAACATCGATTTGCAAGATGTTTTCCTCTAAAGCTCCTAAGTCTTTTAGGGCTTCAATAGCACCGTCTCTTAAAGCGTGCGTAATGTGATCGTTCCAATTAGAAACGACAATGCCAAACGTATAAGGTTCGGCACTGGGTAATTTATTTTTATCGTAATTCGATAAGCTTTTATTCTCTGTCGCCATTATTTTCCGGCATATTTAAGCATTTCTTCTAATTTGGTAATTTCGCCATTACCCTCTGCATCAGCATGGTTTTTCAAGTATGATTGTACAGTTTTTAAACCTCTATCATAAGCTTGTAAATCTAATGCAAGAACTGCTGCTTTTTTAGTATAAATTTGTTGTAACACCTCTAATTTAGATGCATTGATAGCACCTTCATAAGCGTCTAAACCTTCTTCTTTTTTACCTAATTGCACTAAAGCATCACCTTTAACACCCATTTTCATTGCTTTCAAAGCTTCTTCTTTTGTTGAAAAAGAATTAACTCTGTCTAGTGCTTCTTGGTATTTACCTTCTTGGTAGAATGCAATAGCTGATTTGTATTTTGCAATATTAGCAACATCTGAACCGCTATACTCCTCGATGATTTGGTTGTATCCCATATATGAACCTGGGCTACCATCTAAAGCTAAAGCCATAGAATCTGACTCGAACATTTGATCTGCTGTAACGATTTCTTTTTGTGCTTCTAAGTTTTTAGGCTCTTTAACGAACTTAAGGTAAGCAAAATAACCTACTGCAATTAAAATAAACGCACCGAAAACAATACCTAAAATCTTTGCATTCTTTTCAAGAAAGTGCTCTGATTGCTGTACTGTATTTTCCAAAGACTGAAAAGCCTCTTCCGTAGCGTATTTTTGTTCTTTTTTCTGTTTAGACATAACTATAAAATCTATAAGACGCCAAAAGTACAAAAATTAACTATAATTGAAAGATTTATTTCTATCTAGTTAAAATTATAACTTTTAGCGTCTTATCTGAATATTGTCCCTATAGCGGGATTAGCTTATGTTTTAGAACCTATATCCAACACTTAGGTGTAATAATTTAGGCGTACTTTCTGTGTTAAAATTAAAGTCATTATCTCTAACCCACTCAGTTTCTCTATCTCCTAATGGGAAGTCATATCTTAGATTAAGTGATAAATTATTTAACTCCACTCCAGCTCCTAGTTGAAAGGCTAAAGCGATTTCGTCTTGTTTAACGTTAGATAATTCATTCACGTCAATTTTATCATCGAAGTAATATGATAAAACAGGACCTGCTTGTACATAACCCATTTTTAAAACGGTTGTACCCACACTCACAGGCACATCAATTCTTTTATAAGTAACCTCATAATCCTTTCTAGCACTATCCTCGAATTTTGATTTGTAGTTCACATACATCACTTCGGGCTGAACATATAATCCAGTTAATGCAATTCTTTTGTAGACACCAATGTTATATCCCATTGATCCCTCACCCTTTGATTGATAAGCTTGGTCTACAGATTTAAACAATCCATCGTCGGCGTTATAGGTTAAACCACCTTTTACACCAAATCCTGATTGCGCAGAGAGTGATGTAGCCACGAATAAAACTAAAATACTGATAATACTCCTCATAATTTTTTGTTTTTAGGTTGATTGAATATAATGAAATAACAATGCCAATCTCAACTTTTTAAGACTTAAAATTAATTTGACATATGGAATTAAGAAATTAGAGCAAAAAAAGCTTATTTCCCTTCGCGAATAAGAGCTTCTCTTACTTTCTTCATTAAATCTGAATTGTACACAAAGTTGAATACATCTTCTTGTTCGGTATGCAAAATTTCTTGGTTGGTTCCTTCCCAAGCCTTTAAACCTTTGCTTAAGAATATAATTTTCTCACCAATCTCAATTACCGAGTTCATATCATGTGAGTTAATCACTGTAGTAATATTATATTCTTTGGTTAAATCTTGAATCAAATTATCGATCACCGTAGCCGTAGCTGGGTCTAATCCCGAGTTAGGCTCATCACAAAACAAGTATTTTGGTCTTGTAACCACCGCTCGAGCAATAGCTACACGTTTCTGCATTCCACCCGAGATTTCAGCAGGATATTGTTTAAAGGATTCTTCTTTTAAATTTACTCGCTTCAATACTTCGTGGGCTCTGTCCATCATCTCCGAGCGTGACAAGTCACTAAACATTTCTAATGGAAACATTACGTTTTCCTCCACCGTTAAGAAGTCTAATAAAGCGGAATATTGAAAAACTGTACCGATATTCTTGCGGCGTTCTTGCTTAGATTCCTTGGTATCATTAGCAGAATTATCACCATCATAAATAATCTCTCCACCTGTTGGCTCAAATAATCCGAGCAGACATTTAAAGAAAACTGTTTTTCCAGCTCCAGAAGAACCAATAATTAAACTCGTTTTTCCTTCCTCAAATGTGGTTGAAATGCCTTTTAAAACTTGAACATCATCAAAAGACTTTTCTAAATTATTCACCTCTATCATACCAATAACATTTGAGTTAATATCAAGTTCAAAACAATGATAACCACACAAGTCCAAACCACAGCGGTAGTACTTGCTCTACCCACTTCTAAACTTCCTCCATCTACATAAAATCCAAAATATGCTGGAATAGTAGCAATAACAAAAGCAAAAACCTCCATTTTAATGAAAGTATAGGTATAAAACCAAGTATCAAAATCCATTTGAAGCCCTTCTACAAAATCTACGGTAGACCACTGACCCGTAATAGCACCCACCAAATAAGCTCCTAAAATACCTGTTACTAAACTCACCATAAGCAGAACAGGGTAAAAAAGAAGTGAGGCTATAATTTTTGGTAGAATTAAAAAGTTAGCCGCATTCACGCCCATCACTTCTAGAGCATCTATTTGTTCGGTTACCCGCATAGATCCAATACTGGAGGCAATAAAAGAACCTACTTTACCTGCCAGGATAATACACATAATCGTAGACGAAAACTCCAAAACCAAAACCACTTTGGTTGCATAACCTACATACGCATCAGGAACAGGAAAGGCTGCTCCTTTAAAGTTTTGGTACATTTGTATGGCCAAAACAGCTCCCATAAATAGGGAAAGAAAGGCTGTTAAGCCCAAAGAATTGAAACCTAAATCGTGTATCTCTCTTATAATAAGCTTATAATACACCCTTGGATTCTTAGGAATCCTAAAGGAATCGCCTAATAGCATAAAATACTTGCCGATGGCTTTTAATGACGGAATCAATAAATACATAAAGCTAAATTACATTATTTAGCAATAGCAGTAAAATTTATTATTTTTGAATCTTGTTTACAGAAAAATTAAATCCATATCTTATTCCTGGCGCATTAGAATACATCAATCTATGGTGTGATGGTTATCCGGTGCGTTTAGTTATAAAAAATGCCAGAACCACCAAGTTGGGTGATTACATCAAACGAGATGGCAAGCATCAAATTACCCTCAACCATGGTTTAGACAAGGCCTTAAGTTTTCATATTCTCACCCACGAAATTGCGCATATGCACGCAAGAGAAATGTATGGAAGAAGCATTAAACCTCATGGCCCCGAATGGAAGTCAATTTTTTCTAATTTAATTCTACAGACAATCCATTTATTTGAGCCAGAATTACAGACTATTTTAAAAGAGTTTGCCAAAAACCCAAGAGCTGGATATTATTCTTATCGACCTCTAGCTGCCTATTTTCAAAAGAAAGAAAACGCAGAAGTTGTTCACCTACAAGACTTGCCGATAGGAACAGTTTTCAGAATTAAAGATAAAATATATAAAAAAGGGCAAAAGAGAAAAATACGATATCTTTGCAAAAATCTGGCGACGGGTAAGCAGTATAGCGTCCACCCTTTAGCGCCTATAAATGAGATAATTGAAGATGGAAAAAGCGGATAGTAAAAATACATATTGTGTGATCATGGCAGGGGGGATAGGAACGAGGTTTTGGCCATTGAGCACATCCAAATTTCCAAAGCAATTTCACGATGTCTTAGGTACTGGGCAGACACTTATTCAACAGACTTATAATAGGTTGAAAAAGATTACTGATGCCGAGCGAATTTTTGTCATTACAGATAAAATATATACCGATTTGGTGGCTAAGCAGTTACCAGAAATGGAGGAAATGCAAATTATAGCAGAACCTATGGGAATGAATACCGCGATTTGTGCTTTGTATTCAGCTATGAAAATTAAAAAAATTAATCCTGATGCAAATATTTTATTGTGCCCATCTGATCACCTGATTATGGATGAGCAAAAATTTGCAGAAAAAGCAGAATTAGCCCTTTCAAACCTTTCAAAAAATAATGGTTTATATACTTTAGGAATTGAACCCACACGCCCTGACACAGGTTATGGTTATATTCAGTTTATCGAAAATGACCAAGAAATTAAAAAGGTTAAAACATTTACCGAAAAACCTAATAGAGAATTAGCTGAAAGTTTCTTGCACTCAGGTGATTTCTTATGGAACTCGGGTATCTTTATTTGGTCGGCGGATACCATCATTAAAGCTTTTGAAACTTATTTACCAGACATGTATCAAAGTTTTAAGAACATTGAAGATGACATCAATACAGATAAAGAAGAAAAGCAGGTGAAAAAGATTTATCCTACGGTTCAAAAGATATCAATTGATGTAGGTATCATGGAGAAACATAAGAAAGTTTTTGTTCTTCCGTCTAGTTTTGGCTGGAGCGATTTAGGTACATGGACTTCTTTATATGAAAACCACGATCGCGACAAAAACCGTAATGCTGTTGTTGGAAATTGGGTTAGAATGTATGAATCTAAAGGTAATATGGTTCATGTTGAAGGTAAAAAAGCAGTTGTAATAGAAGGATTAGAGGACTATATTGTTGTAGATACCGAAAAATCTCTTTTAATCTGCCCATTGAACAGTGATCAAGAAGTAAAAAAATACGTGAATGATCTTAAATTAAACAAAGGAGAAAATTTTGTTTAAATTTACTTCATAGATAAGTAATAAAGTTGAACATGACAGAAAACGATAAACAACCCCACGGTTTTATTACCGAGACCTTGGATTTCGTCAAAACTGTATTCAATATTCAGGAACATATTGATAAACAGCGTGCTCGTGATGAAATCTTAGCAAGCATTAACTTTAAGGGGATGGCTTCTTTCATTTTGATGGCTTCTGTTATGGTAGCTTCGATTGGATTGAATGCAAACTCTGTAGCAGTTGTAATTGGAGCGATGTTAATTTCACCACTTATGGGACCCATCGTTGGATTGGGATATTCCGTAGCGGTGAATGACTGGGAAACCTTAAGAAGATCTCTTATCAACTTCGGGATTATGGTGGTTATTGCGTTATTAACCTCCACCATCTATTTCGCGCTTGTTCCACTCAAGTCTCTAACCATGGAACTTAGAGGACGTATTGAGCCAACTTCCCTAGATGTAATGATTGCGTTCTTTGGTGGTTTTGCTGGAATTGCAGCTCTAAGTAGTAAAGTTAGAAATGCCAACGTAATTGCGGGTGTAGCTATTGCAACGGCACTTATGCCTCCTTTATGTACGGCAGGTTATGGAATTGCCATGGGTGGGGAGAAAATTGGATATAAAGACTTCACAGGTTTTGCGGCTGCGCTGAATGCTATGTATCTTTTCTTTATCAACTCGATTTTTATTGCTATTGCGACCTTCTTATTTGCTAAACTTAGTAGGTTTCCTTTGGCTAAGTTCCAGAATGCTGAACAAGCTAAGAGAACCAACTGGATGATTGCTGGAGTTGCAATTATTACTATGATTCCAAGTAGTTTCATTTTCTATAAAATTGTAAATGAAGAGGTGTATAATGCTAAAGTCAGAAGGTTCTTATCAGAGGAAGTGGAAACAACTTATACCAACGCCTTTTTTGATATTCACAGACCAACTTTCTCTAAAAATGATTCGATGAAAATTGTATCTATTTCTACAATTTCACAGAGAATTCCTCAGGAGGTAATTGAAAACTGGAATCGTGTTTTGCAATCGAAATATAAGATACAAAACACACAATTAATTGTACATCAGGGAGCTTTTGATGAAAACATTATACAAAAGAAAGGAGAAGAGTTTATTCAATCTCTATATGCTTCTACAGGAGTTGAAATACAGAAAAAGGATTCAACCATTAATGCTTTAAAAAATCAAATTTCTCGACTAGATAGTGACACTATTCCATTCTATACTATTTCAAGGGAGCTGAAATCTCAATACCCTAATTTACAACACTTTGGATATGCTATTTTCAATTACAAGGATTATAATAAGAAGGGTAAAACTGTAATGCCGACCTTTATCATCACTTGGAATAACAAGTCTAAATCGAGAGCAACTGTTAGGCTTCAATCACAAGACGAAGAAAGAATCAAATCATATTTAAAGGCTAGATTAAAACTCGATACAATTCAGCTTTTAAAAGAGTAATTGATTCACTCTTTAGTTTTGAAAACGCCAACGAATTGAATCATTGGCCTTAAGAAATTGACTTTAAATTAATTTCTACAACTTAGGAATAGAGCCATTTTTTATGTTTATATTTCTTGGTTCAAGATTAATTTCTTGCATTAAAAAAAGTTAACTTTACCACATGTTTTTAGAGAACACCATAAATCATCAACATCGTAGTGGCTGGATAGAAGTCATCTGTGGCTCTATGTTTTCCGGCAAAACCGAAGAGCTAATTCGTAGGTTGAAACGAGCTGAATTTGCTGGGCAGAAAGTAGAAATCTTCAAACCTGCTGTTGACACGAGATACGCCGATGAAGATGTGGTTTCGCATGATCAAAATAAAGTTCAAAGTACACCTATAGAAGCTAGTTCTAATTTACCTCTCTTGGCAAGCGATTGTGATGTTGTTGGTATAGATGAGGCTCAATTTTTTGATGATGGTATTGTAGAGGTAGTTAACGCGCTTGCGAATGATGGTAAACGTGTAATCATCGCTGGTTTAGATATGGATTTTAAGGGCCGTCCTTTTGGTCCAATGCCTAATCTAATGGCAATTGCAGAATATGTAACCAAAGTCCATGCGATTTGTGTTAAAACAGGAAATCTAGCGAATTATTCACACCGAAAAATCCATAGTAATAAATTGGTGGAATTGGGAGAAACTTCTGAATACGAACCTTTGAGTCGTGCTGTATTTTGGAAAACTCTAGAACAGGAACAAGAACGACAAAAAGAAAAAACATCTTAAATTATGTTTTCCTACAAACTTAGTGAGGTCGCCGATGCTATGAATGCGAAATTGGTGGGAAGCCCCGACCAAATTATTGAAAGCATTTGGATCGACTCACGCCATATAGTTTTAGCCAAAAATGGGATATTTTTTGCGCTTAAAGGTGCTCAAATCGATGGACATACCTATATTCAATCAGCCTATGACAAAGGAATAAGGAACTTTGTTGTAAGCGAAATACCTAAAAATTTAGGAGAAGCCAATTTTCTAGTCGTTGATAACCCAAAAAAGGCATTGCAAGCTTGGGCAAAACATCATAGACAAAAATTTGATTATACAGTTGTTGGAATTACAGGTAGTAATGGGAAAACCATTGTAAAAGAATGGCTTTATCAGCTTTTATATGATAAAATAAAACTCATCCGAAGTCCAAAAAGTTTTAATTCTCAGATTGGGGTCCCCATTTCAGTTTTAGAAATGATGGACGGGATTTCTTTAGCTATTTTTGAATTAGGAATTTCTCAACCCAATGAAATGATGCAGATTAGCGACATCGTTAAGCCTAATCTAGCTGTCATTACAAACATTGGTGAGGCACATTCCGAATTTTTTGAAGATAGAGAGCAGCATATTCAAGAGAAAATTCAGATTGCTGAACATGCCGAAATCATTATATATCCTTCTGATGATACAGCATTTAAACAAGCTATCAAGAATAAATATCCGAATAAAAAACATATTAGTTTTGGCGAAAGCAGTGACGCAGATATCCAAAAACTTGAAACTAAAGAAGGTTTAAATGTTAATTTCAAGAATAAAACTTACCAACTTCCTTTTGAATATAAGGATGAAGCTTCGCTGAATAATGCACTTATTTGTTTTGCTGTTCTTACACAACTAGACATTGATTTAGAGGATGTTTTAGATGATTTCAAAAGACTTATGCCGGTCGAAATGAGGCTAGAAGTATTAGAAGGTTCACATCAGATTGAAATAATAAATGATGCTTTTAATTCTGATTTATCTTCAATTCCCATTGCATTGAATGTCTTAAATCACCATGCAAAACCAAAAAAGACTTTAATTCTAACCGATATTCTTCAAAACCGACAAAAAGGAGCTGCTTTGTACCAAGAAGTAGCCGATTGGGTGAATGCTTATCCTATCCAAAAAGTTGTCTTAATTGGAGAAGAAATCACAGAATTTAAAGCTTTGTTCAAAAACTTATATGCTAGCTTTAAAGACACTGCTAGCTTTTTAAATGAATTGAAAGCTTCTGACTTCGCAGGCGAGACTATTTTACTCAAAGGGGCTAGAAAATTTGAATTAGAACGAATTTCTAAAGTTTTCGAGAAAAAATCTCACGATACAATTTTAGAGGTGAATCTTCAAAATTTATTAGAGAATCTTAATTATTTTAGAAGCAAATTAAAGCCTAGCACCAAGCTCATGGCGATGGTTAAGGCATTTGGTTATGGCGCCGGTGGATTTGATATTTCTCAAGCATTAGCTTCTCAACATATCGATTATTTAGGCGTGGCCTATGCAGACGAAGGCGCGGAGTTGAGACAACAAGGGATTTCAACACCAATCATTGTGATGAACCCTGAACAAAATAGCTATACAAGTATCATTGATTCTTCTTTAGAACCAGAGATTTATAGTCTAAGAGTGCTGAGAAAATTCACTGAAAAGTTAATAGATAAAAACATAGCTACGGCTTATCCTATTCACATTAAGTTGAATACCGGAATGAATCGTTTAGGTTTTAAACCTGAAGATATTTCTGAGTTAGTTCAGGAGTTAGCTGACAATCCTTATGTGAAGGTAAAGACTATTTTCTCACATTTAGCTACGAGCGATGTTCCAAGTGAACACGCTTTTGTGCATCAGCAAATGCAGAAATATCAGGAAATGTATGAGCGAATAGTTTCTAATATTGGATATAGGCCCACTCGACATATTTTGAATTCTGCAGGAATTTTGAATTTCCCAGACTATCAAATGGATATGGTGCGTGTCGGTATTGGAATGTTTGGAGTTTCTATGGGTTCAGAGCATCAAAAACACTTGAAACCTGTTGTTACTTTTAAGACAGTAATCTCACAAATTTCAACCTTACAAGCGGGTGATACGGTGAGTTATGGTAGGAACTTCAAAGCAAATGAAATCACTAAAATTGCCACACTGCCGGTAGGTTATGCGGATGGTCTAAAACGATCACTTGGAAATGAAAATGGTCATGTTTCTATTCACGGACAATTAGCACCCATTATTGGCACAGTATGTATGGACATGATGATGGTTGATATCTCTGGAATCAATTGTCAAGAAGGTGATGAAGTTATAATTTTTGGTGAAAAACCAAGCCTTGAAGAAGTTGCCGAGCAATGTAACACCATTACTTATGAAATTTTAACCTCGATTTCTTCTCGTGTTAAAAGGATTTATCTAAAAGAGTAATTATTGACTTATCAACTTGCTACAAACTAGCCTAAAAGCCTTGCTTTTCTATACTTTTATCATTAATTTTATGTCATTCTACTAAGACTTAGAATATGGTCTTAGATTCTAAAATTAAATTTTAATCTTTAATATAAAATTATGAGTAAATTTCAAGAGAAGTATGACACTGTAGAGTCTGCTTTAAAAGACATGGGTGTTAAGGTAAATACCGAGCTTTTAACTGCGGTTTGTAAAGGTTTAGGGCCTGCTTTGTACAACAATGATGCTTCTACTGTTGCGTCATCCGATAAAGAAGAATTAGACCGTTTAAAGAAAAACTTCTTACAGAAAAAACTAGGTCTATCTGATTCTGACGATTTAGATGGAGCGATTGACAAAGTTGTAGAAACCATGGGAAGATCTAACCCAAGAAAATACCGTGCAGCTTTCTATTATTTATTAACCGAGCATTTCAGAAAAGAGAGTGTTTATTTATAAATAAAGCACTTTATAATATTTAATAAAAAACAGCCTCAATATTACTATTGAGGCTGTTTTTTTATTGCTGTCTATTGGAATCATGAGTAATTCAATACTGCTTCTTAAACTTTAAGCAAAATAAAGCCCGAAGCTTAAGGCCTCGGGCTAAACTAACTATGTATGAGGACTATAGTTATTTCTTAATAAATTTCACATTTACCACTTGTCCTTCTGCATTTCTCATAACTGCGATATACGTACCTACTGGTAAGCTACCTACAGCTTTAGAAGATCCTACTAACTGACCGTTAGTGTTGTAAATAGCAATATCTTTTGCTTCAAATCCAGCTACATTTAATTCTCCGTTTGCTACTGCAACTTTAACTAAAGCAGTATTAAAGTTTGGATTACGAACACTTAAGTTATCGATGATATCTTCGCTATCTCTTGGGAAGATTTGTGCATCATCGTTAAATCTAGAAGCGATACCTACTAAATGAACTGTACCTTCTGGAAGAGCTGTTCCAATATAATCTGCATCGTAGAAATTCGTACGAACGATTAAGTTCTCTGCTGATCCAGTTTGCATGAAATCATAGTTTGTTCCAGCGTTCCAATCTCCAGTAGCATCTGTTGAAACATTTTCAATCTTGATTAATTGAGACTCATAAGCAGTGATGTTTGCATTTAACTCTTCAACAGTAACCACTACAGGCATAACCTCGTTTCCTGTTGAAGTTACAACACCTGTATCCGCTGTTGGGATAAACTGCATAAGTCCTCTAAATACAGAAATTGTACCTTGTAATCCAGAAACTCCATCATATTGATTGTATGCGGTAGTAATTAAACCTGCATTATCATCAATTAAAATAGCTCCTGTAGAATCTTGAATCCATTTTTGACCTCTAAAGTCTTGTTGCATTGTGATGATTGCTTCACTCGTTAAAGTATAAATACTTCCATCTGTAGCTCCAGCTCTTAATTCTGCAATGCTAGAAACCTCATTCTGTCCTGGGATAGAGAAGTTAACTGTAGCAGAAGCTTCTGGGTCTAAAGCGTTGTGATCTCCATCAACTAACCACATGTTTAAAGTGTGAGAACCTGATGTTAATCCAGATAAAGTAAATGCATCTGTAGAGTATAACATTTGAGCCTCACCATCATTTAATGAATAATGAACGTGACCATCAGTTCCAACCACAAAGTTATTTACAACAAACTCAACTGTAGTTTCAGTTGTACCAGCTGCTAAAACTTCGCCTTCTGAAGGAGAAGAAATAAAGATTTCTGGAGAAGTAGTTGCACAATCTAAACATGTTACCGTGTAGTTATCGATAATAACAAATGCTCCAACCTCTGCATCAAATACATCAGCTTCGTCATAGAATCTTAAACCAACTGGAACACTTCCTGTTTCAGATGCAGTAAACTCATATGAAATAGTTTGCCACTCACCTACTAATGCAGGATCTGAATAAGTTCCCCAATCTGTACCATAAATTCTAGTTTTAGAAGCATTATCTAATTGATAAACGTCTACTGTAATTTCGTAAGTTTTTCCGATTTCAACAGCTACGTTCTGTCTAAAATCTGTGTTACCTTGGGTAGCTGTAATTACTTGAAATTTCGCTGCAGAAGAACCTTCTGAAACAATTGTACTTTCTTGTGTAATTACTGTACCATCTTCACTAGTCCAAACGTCTAAAACGCCGTCAGTCCAGTTTTCCATTCCACCATTTTGAGCGATATTTTGCCCAAAAGCGAAAGAGAAAGGGATTAGTAATAAAAATAAATAAAGATTTCTCATAGTTATAATATTGTTTAATATTCCAAAGTTACAAATTATTAGCTTATTTAATTAATTTTTAGACTTTAAAACAGCTAATTACTGAACTTTGGAATATTATTTAAGATTAGAAATTATAAACCACTTGCCCAACTTCTTGCCCAAGCATTTACATTTGTTCCGTTGGCACTCTCATCAATATTAATAAATTGGCTTTCCTCGAATTCAACTCCAGATGCATTTTTAACTTTAGTAGTTACGTCTTCAAATTTACCTTTAACAGCTAATTCACCGTTTAATACGTGATCTCCTGAAGTCAATGAAGTATCTTCTGAACCGTTTCCTTTAATTTGAAATGCTCTACCAAATCCTCTTACAACAATGTTGTTGAATGTTGCTTTAGTTGCTTCTCTCAATCGAACTCCTTCGTATGAACCAACGTTAATTCCTTCTTGATTTTGAACATCCGTAGCTGAACCTAATCCTTCGATAGTTACATTCGTTAAAGTTGGGTTAGAATAGAAAACTGGATCAACATTGATACCTAAATCTGGGTTGTAACCATCTCCTTCGATCGCTTTGTCATATTTAGTTCCTTCGTGACGAATATAAACATCTGTAATATTCCCTGAGTATCCTTCAGTCCAGTCTAATGAATCATCTTCGTTACCGATTAAAACGATGTTGTTAGCGTTTACAGTTCCACCAAAGAACTCAACACCATCATCAGAACCATAGTAAGATTCAATGTGGTTAACAATAGTTCCGTTTCCTACACCGTAGAAAGAAAATCCGTTATTTTCTGATGCTGCATCAACTGCTCCACCTGAATATTCAACTTTTACGTATTCAACCACACCTGAATTATCGTTTGGATCTGTTCCACCATAGTTAAATCCACCGATTTCTGAAGTTGCTGTAAGACCAGAGTTGATAGGTGCTCTACCTAATAAAATTAACCCACCCCAAGCTCCTGGAGTTTTGTCCTCAGCTGTCAATAAAATGGGTTGACTTGCTGTTCCTTGCGCCATAATTTTTGCGCCTTGCATAACTGCGATATAAACGTCTGCTCCGTTTTGAGCTATAATTTGAGTTCCTGCAGGAATTGTTAATGTTCCTCCTTCTTTTACGATTAATGGACCATTTAAAGAGTAAACAACATTAGCGTCTAATACTTTATTTTCACCATTTAATACAAATCCGCTTAGCGTACTTGTTGTTGGCGCTGGAATACCTCCATTTCCGTAATCAATATCTTGATTTATGGTTAAACTTCCACCATCATCCTCACATGAAGTTACAGCGAAGATTGAAAATACAACGGCAAGATTTAATAATAGTTTTTTCATTTTTGTAAGTTTTACTTTTAATACTATTCTATGTTTTGTTAAAATTTATATGTTAATTCGAATGAGAAAATTTGTCCTTTTTTAAAGCTTTCTAGCACTACGTCATTTCCAGATGTTTCTCTAAATATTTCTATTGCAGGATTTAATAAGTTTTTAGCTCCTAGTTTGAAAGATGTGTTTCTACCTAAGTCTGCAGACATTAAAAGGTCTAGCGTAGGAATTCCTTTTTCTACTTTATTACCAATTTGTCCCGAACCTAAAGCGTAGATTCTATCTGAAAAGTAGTTTCCTACTAAAGTGAAGGTTGGCTCAAACCCATCCCATTTTTTTCTGAAGTTAAGATCGGCTTGTGTTATAAAATCCGAAGCTCCTTGTAGCTTGTCATCCTTGCGGTTGAAAGTAACGTTTCTTGTTCCGTTGATTTCGCTATACAAATCTTGATTAGTTTTAATGTATGAAGCATTGAATCCAAGGAATAACTCTGTTTTATCTGTACTTAAGATGTCTTTCTTAAAATCGATCTCAGCTCCAACAACAGTTGCTTTATCACCGGTTCTAAAGTAGTACTCATCTCCAGTTGCTGAAGTTCCCACGACTAAGTTGATCGGATCATTAATAACTTTGTAAAATCCTGCGATTGAAATCATTTCTGAACGATTGAAGAAGAACTCATACTTAGCATCGAAGTTTAAGATTTTAGAATAAGCCACGTCTTTCACATTTTTATATTCTTTGTCATCTGCAGTTCCTAATAAATCTGGGTTACCTCCAATTCTTGTCGTTATACCTTCATAAACGAAAGGTGCGAACTCTTTAAACTCTGGGAAGGAAACTGTTTGTGATCCTGAAATACGCAAATTGCTGTCTGCATTGATGGCGTATTTCATGTTTAAGCTTGGCAAGAATATCTGTGACTTAGATTCTGCTTTACCTGGGTTAAACAAACTACTTAAGTTGTTTACATCCCAATTAATCTTTTGGGTCACATCCTCGAACCTCATGCCTGGAATTAATAGAAGATTCTCTCCTAATTGCCACTGAAAATCCACATAGGTTGAAAGGTTGATTAAGGTTGCATCGTAAGTGTTTTCAGGCATTCCAGGCATATTATATTGTGACATATTCACCACATTAGAACCATCTTCTGGATTGGTCACATTAATAGGGTTTAAGGTGAAAGTATTGTAGTTTTCCATCCAATTTTCAATGGAGAAGAATGTATCTATGTCATCTAAAGAGCCAATATTCTTTTCAAGGAATTCATATCCGTATCTAATACTTTCGAAATCTCTCTTTTTGTATCGTGTATTTCCTCCCAAGTTGATTTTTAAATTATCTGATACATCAAACTTGAAATTGATTCTTGAGTTAAACTCATCTTCATCAATCTTTTGAAAATATCTTTGGCTATCGAAGTTGGTTGTACTTACAAAAGTTCCTAAAGTAGAAGCATCATTATCTAATAGGTTTTGATAGTTGCTGATACTTAATCTTTTTCTATCTGGTTCATCAGCATTTAAGATGTTATATCCCACTCCCCAATCCAAATTCAATTTCGGAGTCAATTCATGCTCACCCATTAATTGATTAATAAAAATTAATTCTTGATTGAACTGAACGTTTGATTGGAAAAATCCTTCGTCGGCGATATCACGCTTAAACCCTAATCCTTTATAGCCATAATAACCTACCTCATCTGAAGAGTTATTAATTAAGAACGAACTGAATTTTAAGCTTTGCTTATTGTTGAATTTCATCAAAGCCGACAACATTCCAGTACTTACTGTATTGTATTGGTATTTCTCTACATCTGGGAAAGCAAGCGTACTAATACTTGTATAAGATTGTTGATTTCCTTCTTGGTAATTGAATTCATTGGCAAAACTTCCCGCTGCGAAAAGAGATAATTTTGCACTTTCACCAAATCTGAAAGTTTCTCCTAAATTCAATGATAAGTTCGTACTCAAAGGCGTTAAACCTTTAGATTTTTCTGGTGCTAAACCTTGACCAATCACCGTAGCAAAAGGATTATCATTATATCTACCATAAAGACCAAAATAGTTGGTTCCTTCTGATTGAATCATATCTTTCCCTACCGCGTTAGAGTTAACACGAGTTCCTACACTTAAATTAATATAATCTCTACCCGAGTGTTCTTTTGAAGTGATATCTATACTACCTGCAGCAAAATCGGCGTTTCCACCTGCGTTCATGGTTTTACTAACCGATATGTTTTGTATCAAATCCGATGAGAAAAGATCGAGATCTATGTTTTTCTTATTGATATCATTAGAAGGTAGACTTAAACCATTTAAACTTGTGTGAATATATCTATCTCCCAAGCCACGAACATATACATCACTAGAAGTAGCTTGTTTTGAAACTCCTACAATCGTTGCAACCGCTCCCGACGCGTCTCCTTTACCTAAACGAGAAAGCTCTGCAGCTCCTTTGTATTCCTTAATTTCGGAAGAATTACGTTGAAGCTTTAAAACACTTGCCTCACTTTCTTTATTGGTATTGGCCTGCACCAGAACTTGACCTAAATCCTGAACCACTCCATCCTGAGATTGAACGTCCAACATAGGAGACCATTCTAAATCCTGTCCTTCTTGAACACTAATTGACTCTTGAAGTTTTTCGAATCCAAAAGCGTTAATATTAAAGGTATAGCTACCTGCAGGAATTTCTATGGAGTAAGTTCCATCTGATTCTGAATAATAAAAATAATCAGTTCCCTCGACATAAATCTCAGCTCCCGCAATTGGTAACGCATTAGTATCTGTAACAGTACCATAAATACTTGATTGAGCCCATGCTAAAACCCCGATAAAAAATGCACTAACAATGAATAATTTTCTAATCATCTTTACTTAAATAATTTGATGCAAAGAAAGAGTTTGAAAACAGTTTTTATGTTAGCTTAACATGAACCTTATGTTAGCTAAATATTATGAAATCAAATTAAAGTTACCTCAATGTTAACAAGGTTATCATAGCGTTAACAAATACAAAATGAGCACAATCCACCTATAAAATCGCTGTAGAGTTGTATCTTTATGCACGCTTAAAATGCAAACAAAAAAGTATGAGTAAATTCAAGGTTTTATTAGTTGACGACGAACCAGATATTTTAGAGTTTCTTTCTTATAATTTAATTAAAGAAGGATACATAGTAGAAACAGCAGAAAATGGAATTGAAGGTGTAAAGAAAGCTAAAATCCTTAAACCAGATTTAATTATTTTAGATGTTATGATGCCTTATATGAATGGCATCGAAGCTTGTGAGCAAATCCGAAGTATTGAATCTCTTTCTAATGCGCTGATTGTTTTCTTATCGGCCAGAACCGATGAACTTACCCAATTGAGCGGTTTCGAAACAGGTGCTAATGACTATGTCACCAAACCTGTTAAGCCTAAGGTTTTAATGAAGAAGATCGAAGCTCTTCTGCAGTTAAATGCAAAAGAAGAAATGGATGAGGTAATTGAGATCACCGATATTGTTATCGATCGCGAAACCTATAAAGTAACCTATAAGGGTGAAGAAATGTCTTTACCTAGAAAGGAATTTGAATTATTATCCCTATTAGCTTCTAACACAAGACGTGTTTTCAAAAGAGAAGAAATTTTAGAAAAAGTTTGGGGTAATGAGGTGATTGTTGGAGGTAGAACCATCGATGTTCACATTAGAAAACTGAGAGAAAAATTTGGAAACGAGCGCTTTACAACCATTAAAGGCGTTGGATACAAAATCAATGATTAGTTAGTCAATGAAGATTAATTATAACAACATCATATTTGCTGGATTAGCCACAGGAGCGCTTGCCTTATTAGTAAAAGCCTTTTGTTATCTATTAGAAATCATATTTAATGTAGAAATTCCAATGTTACCAACGGTATTTTGGGTTCTACTTTTCGCTAGTGCATTTCTAATGTTGTTATTGACTATCTATTTAAGTTCTAAGTTTCAAACAAAGCGAGATATTTCTCAATTATATGAACTTCTCCCCGATCTCGATGAAAACAGCCAGCGACCGTCTGATGTTGAAACTTTATCAGAGAAGATTTCAAATATTACCAGCGACAAGACTCAAGAAATCGATGTCTTAATCGAAAAGGAAAATTATCGTCGTGAGTTTGTGGGAAATGTAGCTCATGAGCTTAAAACGCCGCTATTTTCTATTCAAGGATTTGTTTTAACCTTGATTGAAGGCGGTGTAGAAGACATTGAGATTAGAGATAAATACTTAAGCCGCATTAATAAATCGGTTGAAAGATTGACTTACATTGTTCAGGACTTGGATTTAATTACGGAGTTGGAATCTGGTAACTTAAAACTAGAAAAAACTTCTTTTGATATTCTTGCGCTTACCGAAGACGTAGTTGATTTATTGGAAAATAAAGCAGAAGAAAATAATGTTAAGCTCGAAATTGATCGAAATTGCTATGGTCCGATTAATGTATTTGGTGATGCCGAAAAGATTGAACAAGTAGTGACTAATTTAGTAACCAATGCTATTAATCACTCTCAGAAATCTTCTCATGTATTCATAACTTTCGAGGAGGAGAAAACAAGAGTGAAAACCATTGTAAAAGATACCGGACAAGGAATTGAACCTGATAAACTTCAACGAATTTTTGAACGATTTTATCGTATCGACCAATCTAGAAGTCGTCGACAAGGTGGATCAGGATTAGGTTTAGCGATTGTGAAGCATATCCTAGAAGCTCATAACCAAAAGC
Organism: Profundicola chukchiensis; assembly: GCF_029664245.1. Lineage (GTDB taxonomy): Bacteria > Bacteroidota > Bacteroidia > Flavobacteriales > Weeksellaceae > Profundicola > Profundicola chukchiensis. Next base: position 358,637 of record NZ_JANAIE010000001.1, read on the forward strand.
CTTATGTGGAGAGCACTTATGGCGAAGGAGCAACTTTCTATTTCTATTTAGATACGCCTTAAAGTTCAAAGGGCTCGAATGCATCAATTAAAATCGTTGATGCTAATCCGTCCGATTTTTTAATCACCACAGCGATATCAAATCTGCATTCTAATTCAATTTCGTTGATTTCCATGTATTCGTTGGCGGCCTTTACTAAATTCCTCTTTTTGGTTAGATTTACAGCTTCCGTAGGCTCTACAAAAGTATCATAAGCTCTAGCTTTGACCTCAACAATCGCCAACACATCATCTTTTTGAGCAATAATGTCAATCTCCAATGGATGAAATCGCCAGTTCCTTTCTAGGATTTTATATCCATTAGCCAAATATTTTTGAGCGATGAACTCTTCGGCTATTCGACCAAAATCATTGTGCTCAGCCATAATCTGATCTTTAAACTTAATCTAACCATTCAAGGAGAACTTCCTTGTCGTTCACCTCAAATGACACTTGTTTTCCTAGCACCAAGGCTCTATTGTCTCCAATATGCCCAGCAGGGAAGTTAAATACCACAGGAATCTTCAAATCATCTACAAAGGATTCTATAATTTGATTTGAAATTCCATCAAAATCTGATTCGTAGTTTGGATTTTCTTCTCGGGTGTCCATTTTAGTGAAACTTCCAACAATCACTCCTTTTACTCTTTCGAAAAGTCCACTACGTTTCAACGCCATCATCATACGGTCTAGATGATACCAGTTCTCTTGCCAATCCTCAATAAATAATATCAAATCATCTCCCGACAACATGGTTTCACTCCCTAATTGACTATAGAGCATTGATAAGTTTCCACCCACTAATTTCCCTTCTGCCTTTCCTGGCAAGTCATTAGCAGATTTTTGAAATTCATAACTCAACTTCTCTCCTACCAACACTTGATAAAGAGTTTCATAGGTTTCGTTGGAATAATCTGTATTCAATTGTTTCGCCGTTACAGCGTGTAAAGTCGGAATATTCAGATTATTTAAATGATTGTGAAATACCGTAATATCAGAATAACCTATTAACCACTTAGGATTCTTTTTAAATTCAGTGAAATCTAATTGATCAATTAAACGTACCGACCCATAGCCCCCTCTAGCAAACCAAATTGCATCTAAATCTGGATTATTAAGAGCTTCTTGCACCAATTTAAGCCTATGCTCATCATGTCCTGCATAGAAATAACCAAAATTATGCTCTCTAAATAACTCCTCGGAATATCCTGCTTGCCAATGATTTTGTTCAATCCAATCGATAGCAAAATCTAACTCATGACGGAAAATTCTCCCCGCAGGAGCTACGATTCCAATTTTAGAATTTGGTTTTAAGGTTTTAGGCATATTCTAATATAATTTATTCTCTTCATTGATTTGTTTCCCGGTAAACAGAACATCTTTGATAGCCGGATAATAACAAACATAAGCAAATCCCATAGAAGCAAATACACCAATTAAACACAAAAAACTACCAATTTGAGCTATCATTCCTATTAAAATAACAAAAAGAATAATCAGCAATGGCTGTTTTAAAGATAGACTCCAAGACGTGCGTAATGCTTCTATAGCCGAATAATCACCGAAGAAAATTAGATACGGTGCAAAGAAAAGTGCTAAACTCAGCACTATACCAGCGACAAACATAACTCCATACATTAAAAACACACTTCCCATTGCTACACCCTCTGCCATAGTACCACCATCTTCAGAAATGCTAGCCATACCCATCATTACTCCACCAAAAGGCAATGTAATTAACAACATAATTAAAACTGGAATTAGAGTTAAGATTGCTAATTGTGGAAGTTTTTTAAAGCCTCCAAACATATCTCCAATAGACAAAGATTCACCACTCTCAACTCGCCTTGCTCCAATAAAAAATCCTAACATTAAAGGATATGCTGTAAATAGAAGTCCAACAATGGTTATCGAGGCAATCGTTAAAATGATTAAAGCTAAAAAAGCATAAATACTGAAGGTTAACCATTCTTGTTTATAGATTTCCCACCCTCTGCCGAGATAGTTCCCTATATCGAATTGGTAGCCGTTTTGAAGCTTTTGTTCAACTACTGTTCTGTCAATTACTAATTCTTGATAAACTGTTTCCATAAAAGTTGTTTTATCAAATATAACAATTCCACACTCAAAAAAGAATATTAAAATTCTAAGTTAAATGTGGAATTGCTTCAACTTTAATATCTATCTACTATATCGTATAAGAAGTACCGTCTTTACCATCTTTTAAGGTAATTCCGCCGGCCGCTAATTGATCTCTAATCTGATCTGAAGTGCTCCAGTCTTTATTCTCTCTAGCAGAGTTTCTGAGATCGATAATCAACTGCATTGCTGTGTCTAATTTATCGTTCTTGTCGGTGCTAATTGGCTTAAGACCTAATACATCTTCAATGAACTCTTTCATTCTTATCTTTAAGATCGCCTTGTCATGCTCATTGATAGTTTCTTTTCCATCTTGAATCAATTGAATCATCTTAGCTCCTTCAAAAAGCTGAGCAATCAACATAGGCGTATTGAAATCATCGTCCATTTTCTCGTGACAAGTCGCCACCCAAGACTGAATATCAACGCTAGATTCATCAGAAACACTCAAATTGTCGATTAATCCATAAGCATCCATCAATCGATTAAAGCCTTTTTCTGAAGCAACTAAAGCATCATTAGATAAATCTAAAACACTTCTATAATGCGCTTGCAACATAAAGAACCTCAACACCATAGGATCAAATCCTTTCTCGAAAATATCATTTTCTCCAGAGATTAATTCACGTGGATTAACAATATTCCCGGTTGATTTAGACATCTTTTGACCGTTCATAATCAACATATTGGTGTGCATCCAATAGTTAACTGGCGCTTCGCCATTCGCACCTTTGGCTTGTGCAATCTCACACTCGTGATGAGGGAATTTTAAATCCATTCCACCTCCGTGAATATCAAATCTTTCTCCCAAATACTTCGTGCTCATCACGCTACACTCTAAATGCCAACCTGGGAATCCATCACTCCATGGCGAAGGCCAACGCATGATATGCTCTGGAGCTGCTTTCTTCCATAAAGCAAAATCTTGTGGGTTTTTCTTCTCTTGCTGACCGTCAAGCTCACGTGAATTCGCCATTAATTCGTCGATATCACGATTACTTAACTCACCGTAGTTGTGGCCTTCTTCGTTATATTTTTTTACGTCAAAATAAACCGAACCATTGCTTTCGTAAGCAAAACCATTATTGATTAATTTCTTAATCCATTCAATTTGCTCGATTAAATGTCCAGTAGCTGTTGGCTCTACACTTGGCGGAATCGCATTAAATTGTTGCAAAACCTGGTGGAAATCGTTGGTATATTTCTGTACAATTTCCATTGGCTCTAACTGCGCCAAACGTGCTTTTTTAGAGATTTTATCTTCTCCTGTATCACCATCGCTCTCTAAATGCCCAACATCTGTAATATTGCGCACATAGCGAACTTTATATCCTAAATGTTTTAGGTATCTAAATACGATATCAAATGATAGAAAAGTTCTTACATTCCCTAAATGCACATTAGAATACACCGTAGGCCCACACACATACATGCCGACAAAATCAGGTGTAATCGATTCGAATTTCTCCTTTTCTCCGGAGATCGTATTGTATATTTTTAGGTTATGTTTTTCTACCATTTTTATTAGTTTTTAAACGTTAAATTTAGTTTGGAAGCCAATGTACTTCAAGAATTCAGCTCTGGTTGTAGGATCTGTCTTAAAGCATCCTCCTAACTCAGCTGTAATTGTACTACTCTCGATATCTCTAATTCCTCTTGAGTTCACACATAAGTGCTTAGCATCAATCACACATGCTACATCTTCTGTTCCTAAAGCTTCTTGCATAGACTTAACAATCTGCATCGTTAAACGCTCTTGAACCTGTGGACGTTTTGCATAATAATCAACAATTCTATTGATTTTAGACAAACCAATCACACGACCATTTGAGATGTATCCAACGTGTGCGCGACCTACGATAGGTAAGAAATGATGCTCACAAGTAGAGTAAACAACAATGTCTTTCTCCACCAACATTTGGTTGTACTTATATTTATTCTCAAAGGTTGACATGCGAGGCATACGCTCTGGGCTCAATCCACCAAAAACCTCTTTTACAAACATTTTTGCAACTCGGTTAGGCGTTCCCTTCAAGCTATCATCGGTTAAATCTAAGCCCAAAGTGTGCATAATTTCAGCAAAATGAGACTTGATTTTATCTATTTTTTCTTCTTCACTTATACTGAATGCGTCTTCGCGCATAGGTGTATCGAACTTGCTAGGAATGTGGCCATCGCCCATATCGTCAAATAATTCCTCCTCTTTATATTCTTTCATATTCTTTTCCTTGTAAATAACAAAAATACTTAAATTTAATGGGTTTAAGCTTTCATTTCGAAATGAGTTAAACTTTTAAAGGTCTTCACTCGATCAGCGATTTCATCTCTTGTTAACTCAGCTAATCTTTCGGTTCCGAATTTCTCTACAGTAAATGAAGCCATAGCCGAACCATATATAATTGCTCGTTTCATGTTTTCAAACGAATAATCTTGGGTTTTAGCTAAATAGGCAGCATATCCCCCTGCGAATGTATCTCCAGCCCCTGTTGGGTCAAACACTTCTTCTAATGGTAATGCCGGCGCAAAGAAAACTTCATCTTTATGGAACAATAAAGCTCCGTGCTCCCCTTTCTTAATAATTAAGTATTTAGGTCCCATTTCTAGAATAACTTTAGCTGCTTTTCTTAAGCTAAATTCCTTACTTAATTGTCTTGCTTCCTCGTCGTTAATGGTTAAAACATCCACCTTTTTAATGGTGTTTAAAACATCATCCCAAGCCGTGTCCATCCAGAAATTCATGGTATCTAAAATCACCAATTTAGGTCTTTCGATTTGATCAAAAACAGAAGACTGAACCAAAGGATGTAGGTTTCCTAACATTAAAACATCAGGAGATTTCCAATGATCTGGCACATTAGGCGTCCAGTTTTCTAATACATTCACTTCCGTTGCCAATGTATCGCGTGAATTCATATCTAAATGATATTTTCCTTCCCAAAAGAAAGTTTTACCATCTTTAATGACTTCAATTCCTGAAATATCAGTTCCGTTATCTTTTAAAAGATCTAAATATGATTGAGGGAAATCACCACCAACAACCGAAACGATTCCATTTTCTACATTTAATAAAGAAGATGCCAAACCAATGAATGTTCCTGCACCTCCTAAAATTCTGTCTGTTTTACCAAAAGGAGTTTCGATTTTGTCAAATGCGACACTTCCAACGATGAGTAAGCTCATAAAAAATATTTTGTGCAAATATACGCTTTGTATAGAAATCTAAAATTAGATTCCAAGAGAAGCTTACAGCCAAAATCGGATTACATAATCTTCTTAATCCAAGAGAAATACTTGTAGGGAGCGTATTTTAATGGCAAATCAATCCATGTAGGTGTGCTTACCACGGCTCGTTTATGAGAAAATGCATCAAAACTATATTTCCCGTGATAATTTCCTTGTCCACTATTGCCAACGCCTCCAAAAGGTAAATTATGATTGACAATATGCATTAAAGTATCATTAACACAAACTCCTCCCGAAGTGGTTCTGGCTAATACTTCTTTAGCGCTAGATGACTTACCGAAGTAGTAAAAAGCCAATGGTTTTGGATGAGTTTTTAAGAATTCATACACCTCATCCATTTGTTCAAATTCTAGCAAAGGCAAGATAGGCCCAAAAATTTCGTCCTGCATCACTGGACTTTCTAAAGATGGATTTAATAACAAAGTCGGCTCAATAAACTTTTCATCCTCACTCGACTTTCCACCTAAAACAATTTCGCCATCCTTCATATAGGCATTTACCCGCTCAAAAGCTTGTGTCGTAACCATTCGTCCGTAATTATTACTTTTCTGGATATCTTCCCCAAACATTTTCTTAAGCTCGATTTCAATTTGCTCAACCAATTTTTTGCGTTGACTTTTATGAACCCAAACATGATCTGGCGCAATACAAGTTTGACCAGAGTTCACGGTTTTACCCCAAATAATTCTTCTTGCTGCAACTTCTATATTCGCGTTGTCATCTACAATACACGGACTTTTACCACCTAATTCCAATACTACCTTAGACAAATGCTTTCCAAATGCTTGCGCAAAGATGCTTCCTACCTTAGAACTCCCTGTGAAAAACACAATATCAAACGGAATCTCAAATAAAACTTCATTGGTTTCTCGCCCTCCTTGGATCGCAGCGATATAATTCACGTCAAAGGTTTCGCTAATCATTTCCTCTAAGACTTTAGCTACATTGGGCGCATCTGGAGAAGGTTTAATAATGGCACAATTCCCAGCGCTTATGGCTCCAATCAATGGGTTTATCAAAAGTTGAAAAGGATAATTCCATGGCGATACGATTAATGCCTGTCCCAATGGCTCTAGGATTAACTTGCTCGAAGATGGCATTAAAACCATAGGCGAGCTAACCGATTCGCTTTTTGACCAAGAATTAATGTTTTTAAGATGATTATCTAGTTCAGATAAAACAATTCCAATCTCTGTTAGATAAGCTTCTTCATAGCTTTTATGTAGATCCTGCCACAACGCATCAACTATCTTTTTTTCAAACTTAAGAATAGCAGATTTTAATTTTTTTAATTGACTTTTCCTAAAGGCGATTGACTTAGTTTCCTGTGCTTGAAAATAGTTTTTCTGTGCGTCGAATAGAAAGTTAATTCTGTCTTTTGATGTCTCTGAAATGGAACTCATAATTTTGGAATTATTGAACTATGTAATATAGTGATTTTTCACTAGAAAGTCGGCTTTACCAATTCATTCCTTAGCCAAATAAGCAAGAATCGCCTCGGTTGCTGACTGCTGATTTTCAAACAAATCTTGTGCAGCTTTTGCTATTTCCAAACGTTTTTCTTGATGCTGTGTTAAATCCAACAGAACCTTTTCAAACTCAGCGTAATTTTTAATCGGATAAACAATAGCCTGCGACTTCATTACTTTCACCTCATTAAACTTCTGATAATTCGGCCCAATCACTACAGGAATTTTAAATACCGCTGGCTCTAAAGTATTATGAACACCAGATTTATTAAATCCACCACCCACATAGGCTAAATCTGCAGAAGCATATATCTTACTTAAGAATCCAATCGCATCAACAATGATTACATCTTGATTTGCCAAATCAATATTTGGCGTTATTTCACTGTATAATACAGACGTAGCGTTTAAATCGGTTTTAAGCTTAAGAATATTAGGCGTTTTTATTTCATGTGGAACAAAAATAACTTTCCAATCCTCTTGTTGATATTTATTTAAATACTCAACCCAAAGCTGCTCATCATCACCCCATGAACTTCCAATCACAATCAGTTTTTTATCTGATTTAAACTGTTCAACCCAATCTAATTTATTGGTTTCAGCTGCTATACTTTTCACTCGATCATAGCGCGTATCACCTGCCACACTCACTTGATTTATGCCAATGCTTCTTAATAGCTTTTCAGAGGTTTCATCTTGAACAAAGAAATGCGTGATATATTTCTTTAAATTCTCTGACATCCAAGCTCCATGTGGTTTAAAATACACTTGATTTTCTCTAAAAATTGAAGAAACAACAATGGTTTTAGTCCCCATCTTATGCTGTTCCCTCAGATGGTTATACCAATAATCATACTTCACCAAAATCCAATATTTAGGTTGAAGGATTTGAGCTAATTTCTTTGCATTATTTGGCGTATCAAAAGGTAGATAGAAAACCACATCAGCCAAGTCATAATTTTTTCTGATTTCATAACCAGACGGAGAAAAGAACGACAAAGCCAATTTATGATTTGGAAATTGTTTTTTTAAAGCTTCAAACACAGGTCGTCCTTGTTCAAACTCGCCGAGCGAACTACAATGCATGCAAATCCAATCCGACGCTGGGTCAATCGCTTTTTTCAAATTATCTTCCCAATTCTTTCGGCCATCTAAACCTTTTCTAGCTTTTGAATTAAAAAGAGCAAAAACTCGAAATCCGAAAACATAAAGTTGAATAAAAAATTGATACAAAAAGGACATAAAAACTAGATTGGACCGATGAAATTGGTGTTTTGACTCAACAAATATATGCTTTCTGCACAATCCTATAAGTTAAGCCTAAGATTTAGCCATTAAATATGTAAATTTACAACGCAAAAATTCTTTCTATGCAAAAAATACAAATGGTTGATTTATTTAATCAATATCAACAAATAAAAAATAAAGTTGACCAAAAAATGATTGAAGTTGTTGAATCTTCAGCATACATCAATGGTCCAGAAGTTAAATCTTTTCAAGCTGAATTAGAATCTTACCTAGATGTTCCTCACGTAATTCCTTGTGGAAACGGAACAGATGCGCTACAAATTGCTTTAATGGCGCTAGATTTACAGCCAGGTGATGAGGTAATTACAGCTGACTTCACTTTCGCCGCTACCGTAGAGGTGATTGATTTATTAAAATTAAAATCTGTATTAGTTGACGTTTATAACGACGATTTTACAATTAACACAGAAGCTATTGAAGCAGCCATTACAGATAAAACTAAGGCTATTATTCCAGTTCACTTATTTGGACAATGTGCGAACATGGATGAAATCATGCGTATCGCTGTAGAGCACGATTTATATGTGGTAGAAGATACAGCTCAAGCTATTGGTTCAACTTATACTTTCCCAGATGGAACAGAGAGAAAAGCTGGTACGATGGGACATATCGGAACTACTTCTTTCTTCCCTTCTAAAAACTTAGGTTGTTATGGTGATGGTGGAGCAATTTTCACTAGCGATGACGATTTAGCTCATAGAATTCGTGGTATCGTAAATCACGGAATGTACGAAAGATACTACCACGACGAAGTTGGGGTTAACTCAAGATTGGATAGTTTACAAGCAGCTATTTTACGTATTAAACTTCCTCTTTTAGATGAATACAATGCGAAAAGAAGAGCCGCTGCAGATTTTTATGATAATGCATTTAAAGGCTTTGACAATATTGAAACACCAAAACGTAGAGAGGATTCTCACCACGTTTTCCATCAATATACTTTAAAGGTTAAGAATGTAGATAGGAATGCATTGCAGAAGTTTTTAGGAGAAAAGAACATTCCTGCAATGATTTACTACCCAGTTCCTTTACACAAGCAAAAAGCTTATACTAGCGATGACTATAGCGACGATCAATTCCCTGTAACCATGGAGTTAATCGACCAAGTTATTTCTTTGCCTATGCACACTGAATTATCAGAAGAGCAATTAACCTATATCACAGATAGTGTGAAAGAGTTTTTTCAATGAGTAAAAAAATATTAGTTACCGGCGGTTTGGGATACATTGGATCCCATACCGTTGTGGAACTACAAAAAGAAGGTTTTGATGTTATCATTATTGATGACTTATCTAATTCAGAGGAATTTGTATTAGATCGCATTGAATTAATCACAGGCAAAAGACCTGATTTTTATAAGTTTGATTTAAAAGATCAGACGAAAACCAATTCATTTTTTCAGTACAATAAAGTCGATGGAATCATTCACTTTGCTGCGTCTAAAGCCGTGGGTGAAAGTACCGAAAAGCCATTGATGTATTACCGAAACAATGTAGTTGGTTTATTAAACTTGATTGATGCAGCTAAAGAAAATGAAGTAGATAACTTGATTTTCAGCTCATCTTGTACGGTTTATGGCCAAGCTGATAAATTACCTATCGACGAATCTGCTCCTTTTAAAAAGGCAGAGAGTCCTTATGGTAAGACCAAACAAATGGGTGAAGAAATCTTAGAAGATTACGCTAAAGCTTTTGACAAAAAAGTATTAGCCTTAAGGTATTTCAATCCTATTGGTGCGCATAAATCAACCCTAATTGGTGAGTTACCTAAAGGTGTTCCTAATAATTTAATTCCTTTTGTAACACAAACTGCAGCTGGAATTCGTGAGTGTTTATCTGTGTTTGGGGATGATTACCCAACAAGAGATGGAACAGCGATTCGAGATTATATTTATGTGGTTGACTTAGCACAAGCTCACGTGAAAGGTTTAAAACGATTGCTAGCCAACGAAAATAAAGTAAACTACGAAATCTATAACCTTGGAACAGGAAATGGTTCAACGGTTTTAGAAGTAGTTGATGCTTTTGAAAAAGCCAATAATCTTCAATTAAATTATAAGATTGTAGGACGCAGACCAGGTGATATTACGGCTGCCTATGCGGATAACACCAAAGCCGAAACAGAATTAGGATGGACACCAGAAACCTCCTTAGAAGAGGCTTTAAGGACTGCATGGGAATGGCAAGTTTCCCTTGATGGTTCAGATCATCAAAAATAAAAAATTACAAAATCCCAATTTGATTCGGGATTTTTTCTTTAGTACCGGCTCAGCATTAATGAAATTTTAAATAAAAATATTTAAATCCTATTTCTAGAAAAGAAAAACATTGTATATTTGCCATCCCAATTGCCCGAGTGGCGGAATTGGTAGACGCGCTGGATTCAAAATCCAGTTTCTTCGGAAGTGCCGGTTCGATTCCGGCTTCGGGTACAAAGCCTTCCTTTTCAGGAAGGCTTTTTTTTTTACACTAAAATCAAAGCATTAGTAGAGATGTCCTCATAACTATCGGGATTCGTTTGTAGGCGAGAACAAGCCATTGCTTATAGACAATGTTGTGCGCTGGTTTTTTTATTTCCATTTATTTATGTGTTCAACTTTCTCATCAAATTGTGCTGAAAGTGACTTTACTCTTGACCTTAAAAGCAGTTTTCTTCCGTCCAGTGTCCTTGTAAAAATTAAGTCGCAAGAACCAACAAGTCGTTCCCATTGGTCTTTGAAATATTCCGCTAAATTCTTATTTCTACCAAGTGCTTCAGGAACTGAATGATAGTCCTTTTGCTTAATAAAAAGCATAAACATGTTCTTTCTTATAATTACATATCTCGGATTGTCGATTGGTGCAATTACTTCTTGAAGCGCATTTATAAAAGTTGACTTATCGAAAGTTGTCCCACCTTCTAAATGACAGAAAATCGAACCCGAATTATCAACCGTAGTTTCAACTTTCAATTTTGAGTAGTCTGTATTTATTAAACCTGCTTTAATCAATGAGTTTAGCAATGCATCTCCAATTTGTTGAATGTCCTTAGATATATCGCGGTATTTTAAATAAAGTCTTAATGTCTTAAATGTTAGTCTGCCGAAAATCAGCACTCCTATTCCTCCAAAAACCCCTAGATAAAAATACAAGTCTTCAATAGTTCGAATATTTCTTGCAGATCGAAAAATAGCTTGTATGCTTTCTGTTCCATAAGCAACTAATCCCGAACCTAAAGCTGCCAATAGGTTACCAATTGTTTTATATAAATACAGTGACTTAACGGCATTGTAGTCCTTTTCTTCGGGGAATGGAATTTTAATTTCTTCAACAAGGTTGACACCTGTTTCAAGTGCCGTTTTCCATCTTTGTTTTAGATTTTCTCTGTCGCCTGCATAGGAAAACATTTCAATATTCTTTTTCTCAACTTCTTCTTTTAGATGAATGTTTTCCGATATATTCAAACGTCCAATACCATTCTCAATTCCTGCTTCTTCTTTGAATGAAACACCTACAAAACTTCTAAACCGTCTTTTAAGTAAATCAAAATCGTCTCCGCCTGTTTGTGAGGTTGGGTCGATACAGGCCAAGTGCCATATGTTTCCTGTTTTACCGTCATTTCCATTTTGGGCTCTAATGGCTCTACCGCGCATTTGATTTGAAAGCACAAACGAGCCAACAAAACTTGCTAATACCAATGAATTGATGGCAGGAGCGTCCCATCCTTCACCGAGCAAAGACTTTGTACCTATTAACACTTCTATTTCTCCACTTTGAAAAATTTGAGTTACAAGATGAACAATGTCGTGTTTGAGTTGATCGGTTTGGTTAATTAGGACATAGTCAGAGTCATAAGAAACTGGACTTGAGTTTACTTGAGTTATTCCAATTTTCGCTGCTTTTGCTTCAAATGCTGAATAGGCACTTACAGGGATTATTATTAATGACCCTGTTAAAACTGCAATCCTTTTGTTGTCCTTGTTTTCTCGCCTTAATTTTTCAAAAATCGGTATGATTCCAATTTTGTTCAGTTCGAGATTGTTTTCAGACTCCTTAATGAAAAATTCTTTCCGGATAAAGTCCGAAAGAATAACCATTCGTAAATCTTTACCTAGTTGATTATATTCAAAATCAACAATCTCCTTTATGCCGCTAAGTTTACTAATACTTGAAGTTAAAAAACCCGTCAAACGTTTGTTGTGTGAAAAGTTAATTTGTCTCCTTTCAATCGCTCCGTATCGTCTCAGTTTGTTTTCAAGGGATTTTTGATGATCTTCAAAATTTTTGAAATGTTCCTTTTCTTTGTAGAGATAGAAATCTAGAAGAGTCTCAATCCATTCGTAATCAAGATTAGGGATTTTAAATTTCCTGTCACCAATGACTTCAAGATGTGTTTCAGGAATTTCCTTTTCATTCGATTTTAAAAATATTAAACAAGCCGAGTAATAGGAAAGATTATTGTAAATCCAATCTAATTGCTCTGTTGGCTTTTTCCAAATGGGATGTTGCTCAATTGCTTTAATGATAGTTTCATCTGTCTTAATTTCTTGAAATAACTTTTCAATATTCTGTCTAAATTCAAGAATTTTTCGATTTTCTTTCTCCGTCGGTAACGTAAAATGAACGTAGTCTTGATGTGGGCATAAATCCCCTTCAAGAACTAATTCTGGAATTGAAATTTCGGCGTCGACAGGCCCGTTGAGGCTTATATATCGTTGCCATTCTGTAGCTGAAACGTCATAAGGCGGAGTTGCTGTTAAACCAACAATAATCGGCTGTAATTTTTCTTTAACTTTTGTCAGCGTTTGCCACCATTCGTTTTTTAAATGGTGAGCTTCGTCAACAACAATAGTTTTTATGTTTTGTGATTTTAGTCCGCTTACAATACTTTTAAGTTCTGAGTTAGTTGAATTATCATTTCCTTCTTCTTCGGTTACTTCTTCTTCGTCATCAATTTCTTCTTCATTTCTCCAATTATTACAAGCAGCATGAAGTCCTTGATAAGTTACTACTGTCATAAATTTTGGATTGCGTATATCTCTAGAAATCCAATCAGGTGTTAAGGTAGTTTGAAGAAAAAGTTCACAAAATCTTTGTATCCATTGATTGCGAATTGCAATTGTTGGTGCGAGTATTAACGTAGGTTTATTAAGCCGAATAGCAACTTCAAGCCCTAATACTGTTTTACCCGAACCTGGCGGTGCAATTACGTGAAGATGTTCGTCAGACAGGTGGTCTTGCAACTCATCAAGCACTCGTTGTTGGTATTTTCTCCAACTGTATTTAAACTTTATGTCTTTAGGATACTCTGTCAATCTGTGGTTTTTTTTTACTTACGCCCAACGTCTCGGCTATGAGTAGTTGCGTGTTTCATCAACTAATTTAGTAAACAAAAACGAACGCGAGAAAATTCCGAAGGAATTTTCCAAATAAGCACTTGCCAAAGCAATTAATTATACACGGTGTTGTGCTTAGTTTTTTTATTCATAATTGATACTCCGTTTACTCCAATCAATCCATATTCCTCATAAGCTGTTAATCCACGAATTACTTCAATCTTATAATTACCAGGATTTTCTAGAACATCGGCTAATGCTTTATTAAATCTCTTGTTTTTCCGAGGTTCTCTTCTTATTAATCCATAAACAATTGAGTAAACGAGTTGTTCCGGAATTAAGCACAACGATCTAGTATAACGAAAGTCGTGGCGACTGGTGTTGTTTCCTTATTGTCAGTTAATGATAAAGTTTTTTGTAGGAATAATAACATTCTCTTGACCAACTAGCTAGCCATTTTTGTTATACGTTGTTGGCAACTGGCGTTTTACTTCTCCATAAAAACCAAATTCCACCACCAATAAGACTAACACAAATTAAAGTAAGAAACCACCAAGTCCAGGATGCATCTTCTTTCCTCTTATTATTATATTTCTCTAAAGTAAGATATTTGTAGTTATTATCTTTTAACCCATAAACAGGAATAATATCATAATTGATTATTTTATCCCATAATTCAAGTTCTTTTTCTTCAGTTAATTTCTTTAAATAAATTTCAGTTTCTATATCGAGTGAAATTAAATCTCCTTTTTTTGCTTTTGACACATAATTTTTTGAATTACTTGCGTAATAACTATTACCTGAAAGTGTAAATATAAATTCTGGATGTTCCTCTATTCTAATTTCAATTGAGCGTTTTCCTTTTGTTCCTTTCTCTATTTCGACATCATTTATAATTTTCCCTTTAATTGTTGTAATATCCTCAGTATTCAATTCTTTGTTTTCGTTTCTATAAAGATTATAAAAGAATACAGAGAATAATATTCCAACTATTAGAAATCCTATTCCAAATTTTCTATTGGATTTTCTTACCCATTCAAGTTCTAATTCTAAATTTCTTCTTTTCCCACTTGTAAGTTTGTTTTTGAGTGAATCGTAATTTTCAAAATTTGATGAAGAAATTTTAAATTTTGAGTTAGATGTAAAAATCGTTAAATCTTTCCATTTGTTATATTTTGATTCTTTCTCAACTTCATTAAAACTTAAAATTTCATTTAAGTAAATTATTTTTTTTTGATCACCGAATATTGTATTTATTTCTAATTTATCTGAAGATAATATTAGAACATCTAAATTATAGATTGAGTAAAAACAAATTGCTCCAATGAGTCCAAAAATTAACCCGAAAATTATTCCCACTATTTGTGGATTATCATTCGATAAAGCATTGTTTGTAAGATTATAAGAAACAATTGATGCTACAATTCCACCAATGATAAGAATGATTATATTCTTATAGTTTAATTTCGATTTAATTCTTTCTTGTTTCACTCCTTTTTTCAGCTTGTTGCCAACGTTACGTGTATGAGCAGTGGCGTGGTTCGTAACGGACAATTGCAAACACTCACGTAACATTGGAAAATCCGCAGGATTTTTCCAAGTAGGCGAGAACAAGCCATTGCTTATACACATTGTTAGCCACAGTTTTTATCTACCATTTATTAATTCCGCGTGAGTTTTTGCTTTTCGGACATCAGCTTTCCATTCGCGTGAAAAGTCATTTTGTTCTAAATCAGAAATCCGTTCGAGTAAGTAATTCCGCAATCGTTCAATATCCATTTCCTCATTTGTGTTTTGAAAAATGATTTTGGTTTTCCACACATTCGGAATAAATCGCAACCAATTCCGCCAACTTTCGGTCATTTCCGCTTTTTTAACCGCTTTAAAAATCTTTCCTTTTCCGTCACAAAAAAGTCGGTCTTTATAATATTTTTGAAAAATTGATTCTTTTTTAGTGTATATGTATTCGTCGTAAATTACATATTCCATTAGGTCATCCATAACCCATTTTTTTGTCGATATGTCAATTGCAGGAAATGTCATTTTTCAAATTGTGGTTAACATTGTTATAAACGAAGTCTTAATGGAATTATGGCTGTTATATTCACCTTGTACGACAAAACCACTATTTCTTCGCTTTATCAAATATAGTATTTTCAAATAAATTATCCTATGAACTTTTAAGGCTAAATGGCTATTATCCACAAGAGTAAATATAAACCTTAGTAGTTTCACTCTATTAAAAACAACTTAATACTCATCATTTCTTCTCTTGTCCTAGGCTTCAATACAATTTTGCTTTGCAAAATCACTCAGCCTGACAAGAGGATGTTCTAGTCGAAAGTTTAAAGTAGAATGTAGAAAGAGAAAATAGTAGAGAGTGTAGAGTTCAGTGTTTTACTTTTCCTGACTCACTGAACAACTAGAATTCTTATAATTCAACATTTCATCTCTGAGTTTTATCTCAGAACATAGCCTCGTAGAGGCGAAATATTTATAGCATTCGTAAGTAGACAAAGTAATAAAGCTCCGTAGGAGCGACATTAGCAGTTAGTTTGTAGTACCGCTCCTGTGGAGCTCTTTAAGCCTTCGTGGGTTAATATTATTAATATTTCGCTCCTAACGGAGCTGTTTTTTTTCTGTTCAAAATTCGTAGTTCAACGTTATGCAGCAAGCAAAATCATTCAAAATTTAGAATTTAAAATTCAACCTTTCGTCTCTTGTCCTAGTAACTTCAAACAATATTAAACCACTTTTAAACACCCCTTTAAACCACTTGAACAAAAGATTCCGCATCAAGTGCGGAATGACGCTTCGAGTTTATTGTTGGAGAATTTTTAGTTAATAGTACTCGAATTGCGGTTCATTCTTTTCTGTTCATGGTTTAGAGTTCGCAGTGCTGCACTTTTTAGAATTTAAAATTCAACATTTACTCTTCTTTCTTGCACAAAAAAAAGGACAACTTCAAACGAAGTTGTCCTCAACCAAACTAAACTTTAAAAATAAAGCTTATACTATTATCTTACTTCCTGAAGTGAATGACATAAGAATTCATATCATTCTTTTCAATTACTTCAAGGGTTAAGATTTGAAATTTATTGTTGCCAAAAGCTCCAAACTGCTCCGTTAAATACAGCAATTGATTTTTGTCTTTTGTCGTAAACCAAAGATCCTGGTTCTGGGTTCACAACAGCTGCTACACCATCTACTATAGGCAATACCATAGCTTTATCTGTTGCTTCTAAAACCAATACGCCAGCTGCCGTGCTTGACTCCGCTCCTACTATAGTTCCATTAAGCGTTGCAATTTCGGCCAAATTGGGTGAATTTTCATCACTTCCAGCTTCCGTCATATTTATGGTTGCTGAAGCAGATTTATATTTAATGATATCATCGGTAGCATCAAACCAAATCGTCCCTTGACTAGTTGCTGCATTAAGCTCACTTAAGATGGGCAAAATCAAAGTTTTATTTTCTCCTCCAATGGATGTGGTTGATGTAGACGTTTTAGCTGATTCTCTGGTGTCATTGAATTCCATCAAGACACTTGAATTTCCTGTAAAGTCTTTTTCTATAGAAACTTGAGCGCTAAGAGCTACCGCTGCAGCCATACTTATTATACTTAAAAATATTTTCATTGTATTCAATTTATTAGGTTAGGATTAAAGGTTACATTTATTCTGACCACAAACCCAGTTAGTACCGTCGTAGAATTCCAAACATTGGTTAGTTAGATTCCAAATCATCATTCCTTCTTCAGCGTTTAACTGATTTCTTTGAGCTGTAGTTAAACGTGTTGGAACAAAACCTAAAGTTTTAGATTCTAATTTAATGAACCCGCTTTGTGCGTCTTCTACCCAACTTCCGTCTTCACCTCTATCTAAAGAACTGATTCCAACGTAAGTATTAGATTCAACATTACCTGTAGTTGGATCTTGAGTACAACGACAAGCTGTTGTATTAAACCCATAGGCAATACCATTAATATCTGTTAAACCTCCATGAACTTCTTGAATAATAGTAACCGAATTATCTGCATTTGAATTCCAAGGTATCGTATTAAATGAATTAACTTGGTTTACATCTTGCTTAAATCGTAATGGATATAAATCATCATTTGAGTTTTTGATTCCGAACATTGAAACTACTCCGTCAGGACTTATTTTTACTCTAATTAAAGGGCTTTCGTCATTTCCTAGCATATTATATAATTGCAGAGTGGCAGATTCATATTGATCTCCATCCGCAAACTCAATATTAATATTGGTTGCCGTTCCAGCTTCAAACTCAATGTTTTGTTCAGCTAATAATACTCCATTTATTTGCATATTAAAGGCGTTATCTAATTTGTAAATGTCAAAGACAAAACCTGCATTTGTACCCGGTTGAGTTGTTTCAAAAGTTACAGGACTAGCTTGATTAGGTCCATAAGACCATTCATAAGATTCACCCTCTACACGGCTAGAGCAATACACTACATTTTCTGCTGAATCGGATACACTACCAATTACATTCGAAGCAGTAGCTGTTGCATTATTTACAAGAGTATCAAAAGCTGCATCGTTCACAATACCCTTAAAGTAAAGAGTAAAAAATTGTCCGGGAGCTATACTTACGTTATCACTTTCTTTCACCATTCTCTCCGGGTCATGCGTTGACTCTCCAGCGTATTGATAATTAATAGTAAGCGATCCACTTATATCATCATGTTCACGAGGATACACATTAGTATTAACTGCATCATAAAAAGTAAACTTAAAGTTTCCTACAGGATTTCCTGCAGCTGGAACATTTTGTCTACCTATATTCGTATTCCAAGCACCTGTGCTATTCGAACCAAATTCATTATTATCACCATCAGCACCTCTATCAATTTCACTAATTACGCCTAAAGGAGAGGTTACAGATAAACTTAAATCCTGTTGATTTGCAAAAGCATTAGTATTAGAAAAACTAAAACCATTTACGAAATAAGAAATGCTTGTTAAGGTAGCACCAAATGGCAACTCTGATTCAGTAAATAAAATATTTCTTGTTGAGTTTTGTCCACCGTTAAGTGATACATATTCAAAGGTTTTTGTAATTGACCCTGTTGTTACGGGGTTAGATGCATCTACTATTTGTGCCGAATTAGGAACATAAGTAAGCCCAACAGGTACAAGGTCTTCTACCACAATATTATTAGCTGTTTGATTTCCAAAATTGCTAACTACAATAGAATAGTAAATCACATCCCCTTCTTGAACATTTCCTAAAGGTGCAGAGGTTTTATCAATTGCCAAGATTGGTCCGTCTACCACCACTGTCGCCACTGCAGGGTCACAAGGGCTTTGATTTTCATTATTTTCACAAATCTCATAGTTAATCGTATAAATACCTGGAGGAGTCGCCTCTTCTAAAAATAATTCTCCAGTGAGATCATCAATATATAAAGGACTTGTCGGATTTGATATAATCACCACATCATCCGTAGTTGCTTCTATTTCACCAAATAAATCATTCAATAATACATTCCCAACTGGTGAACCTTCTACGCCCTGTTGTGTGGTTACTGTATAATAATCATCATTCGCCATTGGGCCTGATAGCACCTCTGGAGTAACTTCACTTGTATTATTTAAAAGATTAGGATCGGCTTCATTAGAGAAAATACTCGCCGTATTGGTGTAGTTTCCTGTTTCTTTCACTCGCAGAACTACCTCTAAAGTTGCGGTATCTCCCGAAGCAAATGGTCCTATAGTCCATATTCCTGTTGTTGGATCATAAGTTCCTACGGATGGATTCGCACTAACAAATTCATAACCCGTCGGAATTTGATTAGATACTAAAGTATTGGTTGCATTATCTGGTCCAAAGTTTTCAGCTGTTAAAGTAAAAGTTATCTCGTCATTAACATTAGGACTTGCATTATTTACTGCATTGATAATACTTAAATCTGAATTAAAGCAATCACTCCCAATAGATTCTTGTCTGGTCGTTGCTCCGAAGTAGTAATAAACGTTATTATCTCTGTGGATTAATTGCTTAACTATATCATTAACAGGTGAAGTAGGAATTGTTAATTTATAAAGCGAATTATATCCAATAGAATAAAGTTCACCATTCAACCCTGCTAAACCATATGAAGTACTTTGTAAGTTACCTAAAACCCTATGGCTAACATAATTATAATCTGTATCTACTTCAATTTCTACTAATTGAAAGGTATTATTGATAGCAAACCAGGACATATAGATTTTACCATTTAAATAAACGAAATCCCCTCCTGGTTTACCACTAGAAAATGCATTTGCACCCGTTCCAAAATCCTTCCAAACCGTTTGCGTATATCCTTGATTGTTTGCACCTATAGTAAATCTCATTACCTCTCTCGCTGCTGCAAATGTATTAGAGCCAAAGCCTCTAAGCCCCGAGCCATCAGGAAGAAAACTTAATGAATTTCCCTCTAAACCATTTCCTGCTGAAGAACCAGCAAATGCTACCGCAGTACCTGTTAGCTGATTAATTTCGTGTAATTCTGAAGGTTCATCTAAATCATAAGTAACACCGTATAATTTACCATCTATATTGAAACCAATATCTCCGAATGATCTATTCGTATGGGATAATACTGTTTTAACTCCCGTATCTGCATTTATATACCCAAGCGGATATCCAGATCCATTCACGAAATCTCCAGAGTTGAACCATATACGTCTATCTTCTTCACACTGAGCAGAACTCAACTGGGTTCCTAATAACAAAAAGAGACCTATGGTCCAGAGAAAAACTTTTTGAAAGTTTAGTAAATTTAAATTCATAGTTTTAATAGCTTAAATATTATGATTACAATTCGCACTGCTCATTTAATTATGATGCTGAAAAGAGTTTCTATTTATTTCAGAGAATTGTAAAAGTTTAGTTGAGAAACATTAAGTTTTTCAATATTCTATTTTTTAGAACTTGGCTAAAGTATAACCTCTCAGTCAACCAAAATGCATTTTGCACATTAAATCTATGTAAACTTTAAAATTAATTTAATTTTATCTTATTAATTTATTAAAAACGTAAAAATATAACTTAATAAAGATACGAGCTAGTTCCCTAATATTAAGTAGCTAAGAAGCAAATCAAGGCTCTATAAACACTAAATTCAAATTAAAGTTTCCGCAATATTTAAATTTTAAATCAGAGCTTTATTGAGAAGAAAGTATTTGATTAAGGGGTTTTGGGTGACAATTATCTGTTCGGAGTTTATAGGTGGCAGTTCTTGGTTTTGAATTCGCAGATATGCTGCTTTTAGATTAATTTAGAATTCATCATTCCCTCTCTTGTCTAAGTTTTCGATACATTTTTGCAACGCAAAATCACTCAGCCTGACAAGAAGCCTTATGTTATCACATGGAGGAGGTTTTCTCCTTAGAGAAAAATGCATCGAAATGTCGACAGAAAGTGAGCATAACATCATTCGTGTTTCTCTTGTCTAAGTTTTCGATACATTTTTGTTTCACAAAAACACTCAAACTGACAAGAGGATTCATGTCTTAATTTATTTTTAAACAAGCTTTAAACTAGGTTAATAAAAGACTCTGAATCAAGTTCAGAGTGACGCGCTGGATTTAAACTACTCGGAATACCCAAGATCATGTCATTCCGGGCTTGACCCGGAATCTAGAAAGCTCATTCGAAGAATATTTTTGATTTATAATTTAAGGGGTTAACTCAAAGCAAGCCGCTCCACTTTTAAGGGGAGCTGTCCGCAGGACTGAGAGGTTCATTTAGCTTAAGGTGTAGAGTTTAGGATTCGGAGTTCATAGTTGGCAGTTCTTGATTTTGAGTTCTCAGTTCTGTTGAATTCAGATTAATTTAGAATTCATCATTTCCTCTCTTGTCCTAGGCTTCGATACAATTTTGCAACGCCAAATCACTCAGCCTGACAAGAGGATAAACGTCTTAATTTATTTTTAAACAAGCTTTAAGCTACATTAATAAAAGACTCTGAATCAATTTCAGAGTGACGCGCTGGATTTAAACTACTCGGAATACCCAATATCATGTCATTCCGGGCTTGAACCGGAATCTAGAAAAGTTATTTGAAGAATATTATTAATCTATAATTTAAGGATTTAACTCGAAGCAAGCTGCTCCTCTTTTAAGGGGAGCTGTCCGCAGGACTGAGAGGTTCATTTAGCTTAAGGTGTAGAGTATAGAGTTTACTGTTTGCAGTTTGGGGTTATAAGTTCTTCAGCGTGTACATTAATTCAAAATTTCCACTCTTGTCTAAGTTTTCGATACAATTTTGCAATGCAAAATCACTCAAACTGACAAGAGTATGCACCTCTTAAGCAATTTTAAACTACTTTTAAACTAGCCTTAAATCACATCAACATTAGATTCCGCATCAAGTGCGGAATGACTCCTTGGTTTAGACTTTGTCGTGTATAAAATTTAAACAATATTAAACTACTTTTAAATCACCTTAACATGATTGGGTGATCTTCTTTTCTCTTTTCTAATTCCTTACAATTCAAGACCTATTATACCTCAACTTCCAAAGCTTCTTTCTCCAACTCTTTTATAAAGACTGAAGGCGCTAAAGTAGTGGCCTTCTTAAAGACGGTAGAGAATTTATTGGAAGAAGAAAAACCTGCTTCCTCGGCTAAAGTGGCAAATTTATATTTTCTATAAACCGGCTCATTAATTAATTTATCGATGATATATTGAACCCTTAAATTATTAATATAATGGTTAAAGTTCATCCCCTTATGATGATTGATACAATAAGATAAATATTTGGTATTGGTATCACAGTAAGAAGCTAGCCCAGGTAAGGAAATATTAGGATCTCTAAAATGCTTAGACTTCTCAAATGCTTTTAGTTTTCTTAAAATTTGTTCTTCGACCTCAGCGGATACAATAGGCGATTCACTTTGGGTTTCATCTTGTGTAACCTCTTTCTTAAGTTTTTGTTCTTTTAATATTGCTGGTTCTAAGATAGGTTCGTCTATACCTTTTAAACTAAGCTCTTCTTCTTTTTGTTTTGCTTGTTGGAACTCAGCCAAAATAGCCTGGAACTTTTCAACTTGTCGATTCTTCTCTCTTCTATAATAAATGAAATACCCCAAACCACTCAAGAGTAAGATAATAGCAACAAGAATTAAGTACTTTCGAGTTTCTAAATCTATACTTAGCGCTTCATTTTTAGAAGTTAAATCTGTATAAGACTCATCGAGATAATCAGTCTTTTTTAATGCAAGTATAGCGTTTATAGAATCTCTCTTTGAAAGCGCACTCCTAAAATTATCTATATTATCAGTCCTAGAAAAATATTCAGTTTTCACGACATAATATCTTCGTAAAAACTCTAAATAAGTAGAAGTTTGAGCAATCTCACTTGCTTGGTCAATATAATATTTAGCCTTATCCAAATTATCTTTTACCAAATAGGCCTCAGCATAGTTTATAAAAATATATCCTTTACCATAGGTAGGTGGCAATTCATCCCACTTATCAAGAGCTGTATCTAAGTACGAGAGAGCTTTATCATATTCCTTAAGATCTATAGCAGTCTGTGCCATAAGTTGATAATTTTGAGCAACCGAAATATTCCCTTTTTCATCATCTAAATATTTGCTTGCTTCTCTAAATAAATCGATCGCCTTATGATGGTCATTTTGCGCTTTAGCAAGGAAAGCTTTCTCTTGCATAATCATTGCTAAGGTAATGCGAGAAGCCTTTTGATCTGGAATTTTCTTAGCTGCCTCATAAGCTTTATCAGAATAAATTTCTGACTGTTTATATAGGGACAATATTCTATACTGAGATGCCATAAAGCCTTGAACACGAGTTTGCCAATCAAAATGTTCAGTTTTTTCAATGATCTTATTAGCTTGTTCGGCAAACTTAATCGA
Organism: Profundicola chukchiensis; assembly: GCF_029664245.1. Taxonomy (GTDB): domain Bacteria; phylum Bacteroidota; class Bacteroidia; order Flavobacteriales; family Weeksellaceae; genus Profundicola; species Profundicola chukchiensis. The sequence continues at coordinate 382,038 of NZ_JANAIE010000001.1, forward strand.
CTTCTTCAATTCCCCAGCTTGCTCATACAAACTTGCCGTTAACATTAAACTCCTTGTTTGAAATAAAGGCGTTTCTGAAATTTGATATAAAGAATCTGCTACTTGTAGTGCTTTTTCAAAATCTGTCTGTGAGGTTTCAAAAAATGTCTTATTTAATATCTCAGTGTATTTATCTGGGTCTTGGGCTTTAGATGGAGAAAGGCAAAAGATAAGAACTATGGACAGAATTAAACCATACTTAAACTCACTAATATTCACATACATAGAACACTTACTTTAATACAAAATTTTTGTGCCTACCAAAAATACGAATATTATTTAATCTTAAATCTATCAATAGAAGATTTAATATTTACTCTAAATCCATCGTATAATTCTGTTGAAATTATCATTTATGTAAAAAAGCCTAATTTATAAAATCATTTGAGTCTTTTGCTTTATCAATATTTTATCGAAATCAAACAAAGATATTCGACAATTTAGACAAATAAAAAGGACAACTTCCTACGAAGCTGTCCTCAACCAAACTAAACATAAACATTAAGTCTATATCCTTTTTCTTAATCCATATTAATAGAACATATTAATTAATTATAAATTTTATTTTACTCTCCCCAAAAGGTCCATACGATTCCATTGAATACCGCCAATGACTTTTGAGCTTTATCATACACAATAGACCCAGGGGTTGGGTTGACTATTTCTCCAACTGCATCTACTACGGGCAATACCATGGCTTTATCCGTAGATTCTAATACTAAAACACCAGGAGCATTAGATGATTCTGCGCCTACGATTACTCCAGCATTAGATGACTCAAGACCTTCAGACACTCCAAGCTCATCAGCTGGTGATTTTACATCTATACCGGCAACCGTCATAGAAACTACTGAATTAGCAGACTTATATTTAATCTTATCATCAGTAGCATCAAACCAAAGGGTACCTTCATCAGAATCTGGATGAATTTCACTCACAATTGGCAATATCAAGGTTTTATTATCTCCATCAATAGACTGGGTACCATTAGCTGTTATTGCAGCCTCACGTCTGTCATTAAATTCCAAGATAACACTCGAGTTTCCGGTGAAGTCTTTGTCAATCGAGACTTGTGCATTCAAAGCTAATGCACAAGTAGTTGCTATTATTATACTTATAATTGTTTTCATTTTTCAGTTATTATTGATTAGCGATTACATTTATTCTTACTACATACCCAAATTGTTCCATTATAGAACTCTAAACATTGAGTATCGATATTCCAGATCATCATACCTTCTTCCGCATTCAAACTATCTCGTTCAGTAGAATTTAAGCGCGTTGGCACAAATCCTAAGTTCTTAGATTCTAATTTGATGAAACCATTCTGAACACCTTCCGCCCAAGATGTATCTGCAACATCTCTATCAAATGTACTTATACCTATTTTTGTGTTACCTTCAACCACGCCTATATTTGGGGCTTCCGTACAGAAACAATCAATTTCTTTCACAGTTACTTTAGTCGGTATCCAATCCTCACATTGTGAAGGGGAATAGAAAGCATAATATACACCTGCTCCCACCTGCGTAGGGTCTTCTACCTCAGTTCCAGCTTGATGATCTTCGGTAGTATACCATACCAAATTTACACCAGAAGGAAGATCGCCGATATGAGCATCAGATAAATTAACCGTTCCATCAGAATATTGACAAATCTCGAATTCGCCAATAACATTAGGCCCTGTAGGAGCTCCACATAAACTAATTTCTGCAGTATTGGAAAAATTAAACTCAGGAACATCAGCAGATTGATAAGAGCCATCGGCCATACTACCTCGAGTTTTATGTCCTAGATAACCAAACTTAAAGCTACATTGCTTGATTACCATAGTTGTATGTCCTCCTGTTTCAACTGCCATGATATTATCACTTTCAGTTAGGCCACCAACCATAAGGGATGGATTAATAGAAGAACCGCCGCTACCTAACATATCATGACTATTTCTACCCCAAGACCATAACTTCCCTGAAAAAGTTAAAGCGTTAATTGCACCATACCCCTTACTTCCATCTCCGGCAGAATGTTCATTGGGTGAAATCCAAGCAATATCCATCAGAAAGTCGTTGTTAGAATTTGCCTTTTTTACCTGAACCCAATTATTTTGATTATTAGTATTAAAAATCCCTAACTCACGATTATTATTTTCTCCTAGAGCATATAAATAGCCGTCCGTCATAAGTGCATAGTAACTATTTCCACTGGTCATACCTATTTGCTTAATTGTTTTATCAGCAGATGGTCTTTTCATTTCCTTCGCATAAGTTTCATTGCTTATTCCACTACCATAACCTAAATAAACATTTTCTCCCCAAGTATAAATCTTATTATCAGCGGTTAAAGCCATTAAAGCTGAAGTACTTCCTCTTAAAGCAACTACATTTTTTAGCGGTATACCTGAATAAGTTGAGACTCTATGCCAAACATTATTGCCACTAGATGATCCATCACCATATAATGTGTTTTTTTGCGATAGAACCCAGGCTTCCCCACTACAAGTTACGATAGCTAAGGTTTTATGTGTACCAAACATCATCTTGACATCTCGAGGCATTACACCAATCGGAAGGCTATAATTACTCGTACCGGATTGCCCAGCAGTTCCAATTGCATTTGCTTTTTGAAATTGTAATCCAGCTTTAATATTACTACTTACTAAGACACCTTCAATTCCCCAAAAGTAAAGACCGTCTGTGGTTAAAATTGTAAATTGAGCATTATCGCCATTAATAGCACCTCCAGTGAATTTTAAAATTTCTCCATTGTAATTATATCCATTCTCCGGTTTTACTAAAACAGGAACTAACTGATGATTTCCAGTTGCAGAAGCGGAGGCTCCCCAAACTTTCAAAGTACCATCTGTTTCTTTTAACATGGTAGAGTGATATAACCCGACTATATTATCATATTCTAAAGTATTAGGATCGGTACTATTTAAAAAAGTATTATCGTTACAGCCCGTTACACAATATCCTTGATTAGGAGTACAGTCAATTTCTTTCACTGTTACCTTGGTAGGAATTAAAACTTCACAAGGTGATTCACTATAAAATGCATAGTAAACTCCCGCTCCCACCTGCGTTGCATCTTGCACCTCTGTGCCTGGTTGTTGGTCTTCAGTAGTATACCATACCAAACCTAATCCATTAGGGATATCACCTATATGTGCTGTAGTTAAATCCACTGTTTCATTAGATTCTTGACAAACTTCAAATTCACCGACAACATTAGGACCCGTGGGTGCACCACATAAGCTAATTTCCGCGGTATTCGTAAAGTTAAAAGTACTAACAGCAGAACTAGTTGCAATTCCATCGCCCATACTTCCTAGAACTTTATGCCCTAAATAACCAAACTTAAAACTACATTGCTTGATAACCATTGTAGTATGTCCACCAGTTTCTACTGCCATAATATTATCGCCATTAGATAGTCCGCCAACCATATAAGATGGACTAATACTGTGTCCTCCACCGCCTAACATCTGTGAACTATCTCTACCCCAAGACCATAATTCCCCTGCTGTAGTCAAAACATTAATAGCGCCATAACCTTTACTTCCATCTCCAGCAGAGTGCTCATTAGGGGATATCCATGCTATATTTGAAAGCAGGGCGGTGTTTGTCTTCTTAACTCGTACCCAATTTTTTTGAGCTTCCATATTAAATATTCCTAATTCTTGATCGCTATTTTCTCCTAAGGCAAATAAATCTCCATTTGCCATTAATATGTAGTAACTATTTCCACCAGTCATACCAATTTGCTTAATAACACCAGATGGCTTAGTCATTTCTTTAGCGTAAGTTCTGTCTTTGCCTTTTTTAGCATCTCCTAAATAAGCATTTTCTCCCCAAGTATAGATTTTATTATCAGAAGTTAAAGCCATTAAGGCTGACGTACTTCCTCTTAGGGCTACCACATTAATCAAAGGTGTACTCTCTGAAGTTTGTACTCTGTGCCATTTAGTAATATTACTTCCACCGTCACCAAAAACTTTTTGATTTCGAGATAGCACCCAAGCTTCACCACTGCATGTAACTATTGCTAATGTTTTATAGGTACCAAACATCATTTTCACATCTTGGGGTGCAACTCCCAAGGGAAGACCATATTGACTTGTACTACCTTCACCTGCTGTACCAATTGTTGTTACCTTTTGAAATTGTGTATCGGATTTAATATCATTACTTATCAAAACATCTGGCTGTCCCCAAAAATATAGTCCATCAGTAGTTAAAAGTGTAAATTGCGCATATTTACCATTTGAAGCTCCACCTGTAAATTTTAGAATTTGGCCACTATAAGTATATCCATTTCCAGGAGTTACTAAAATTGGTGTCAACTGATCATTACCATTTGCTGCAGCGGAAGCTCCCCAAACTTTTAAATTACCATCGGTTTCCTTCAACATGGTTGAGTGATACAAACCGACGATATTATCATATTCAATAGTGTTAGGATCTGAACTATTTAAAAAAGAATTACTGTTACACCCACTTACGCAATAATTATTTGAGGTGTTCGTCTCTTGGAATTGATTTCCATTTTGAAATTCTTGACTACTTAAATTTGATAAATTAAATAAGAGCAAAAGAAGGAAAAGGTTGTTAGTTAAAAAGTTTGTTTTTCTCATAGGTTTAGAATTATTCCTGGGTTTATTTTCTTTTTATAAATCACTTCAAACTTAGATTTAATAAATAGGTATAAAAAGCATAAACCCTATCAAATTCTGTAATTCGATAGGGCTCCAAACTGATTTAAAAAACTATTAATCAACACATTAACAACAAGTCTATATCTTTTCTTATTCTAGCTCTATTTTGAGGATAAAATGAGATAAAGTAGTTGATTTCTTGAAAATGGAGATGAATTTATTGAGGTAAAAGAAACCAAATTCATATACCAAAGTGACTATTTTATATATTCTATACGCTAGTTTTTGAAACCATATTTCCATGATATATTCAACTTTTAATCATTTAAAATGATGATTAAAATTCACCCTTTAATCATGGTTGATACAGAAAGATTAATATGAGGTGTTGGTTTCGCAATACCAAGAATGCCCTAGCAAGATGGACATCGAGCATGGAGATTGGTAAAAAATTATGAAGCAACTAAAAAAGCTAGTATTCTACTTTCAAACTTATAAAATGAAGTCACCTACATCTCTTTTTAAATTCTCTAAAAATTTATTTTAAACAGCAAAAGCCAAGAATAAACTAGCATTTTGGATTTAAAGTTATTAATTGAAATAGGAGATTAAAGCGTTTGTCCATAAAAAAAGACAACTCCACAAGGAAGTTGTCTTTAACCAAACTAAACTATAAAAATTATTCTTGTTTTAATTCCAAAAACTCCAATGCGTGCCATTATACACTGCAATAGATTTTGTAGCCATATCATAACAAATAGTACCAGCTTTTGGCGACGGCAATAGCGTCGCATTTTCTACTTGGGGTAAAACTAGAGCTTTGTCATCTGATTCTAAAACCAGAACTCCACTAGGTGGATTCGTATTAGTTACTGTTCCTGCCGTTATCAGAGCGCCACTTCCCACATCATTCGTTGAATAATTAGAGTTATGTCCTTCTACTGTCACTTCACTTTGCTCTGTCATCGGTTTCCAAGTATTTTCGTTGGCATTGTAAAACTCTACTTGTTGGGTGTCTAAATTAAAGACCATTGCTCCCCCAGCCGTAGGTACTTCTTGAGTACTCGTAACACGAGGCAACAATATTCCCTTTGTAGCTGGAGACTCAAAATCCATAATAGCATCTCCTCTCACCAACTCAGGCGCTGATTCTCGTTCGATACCAACCTGTGCCTGTAAGGCACTTGCTGCTAAAGCTATCGTTATTATAATTAATATATTTTTCATGATAATTTCTATTTAAATTATTGATTACATTGATTCGTCGTACACTCCCATCCAAGGGTATCTCCTTTATACAGTTTCAAACAATTATCAGTTGTATCCCATACAACCATCCCCTCAACTGGAGATGTAATATTGTTTGCTGGATCCGCATTTCTGGTAATAACAAACGCCTTGTTGGTAGATTCTAAAGCGATATAAGCACCAAGTTTATTTTGATTCTCATCTGTCAACCACTCTTCTACATTTCTATCTAAGGTAGAAATACCTATATGAGTAATACCTGGTGTACCAGGAGCTCCGGGCACAGTACAAGGGATTTCTAGGTTCGTAAGATATAATGTTGCATCATCACATGCCTGCGGCAATCCATTATCACAAGCCTTATAGATTAAATCTAATGTTCCAACATATCCAGGCACTGGAGTCCAAGTAAAATCACCATTAGAATTCACTTCTAAGGTACCTTTACCAGGTATCTCTACTGTTCTAGGTGAATTAGGATCAACTGTATACTCAACACCATTAACAATAATGGAAGTTAATGTTTGATTATTTCCTTCTGGATCAAAGTCATTGGCTAATACATTTCCATTTAATACATCTCCCTTCTTGCCAATTTTCGCATCATCATTAAGTATTGTAATGTTTTCTGTTTCTGCCAACACTTGAATTTTAACTTGAGCCGAATCTATTTCATTTTGTTCATTTTGAATGTTATAGTTAATCGGATTTACCGTACCAACAAACCCAGGTGAAGGAACGAAAGAATAACTTCCATCCTCAGCCAAAGTAAATGTTCCGGCATTAGAAACAGGAGTTCCGACATTACTTACTCCAGCTACAACGATGCTACTACCTACTGGATTAGTATTAGCATCTTGACCAAAAACTGTTGCCGTAATAGCTTCCGATTTAGGATCATTATCATTAAATAATACATTATTAGATAATTCAGTGTTTAATACCGTTGTCACCACATCATTCTGAGCAATCGGAGCATGCGGCTGATTGAATGGTACAATGGGTAATACTTTGATATCTAATTTAGCTCGACCAACATTATCACCATCAGACATTGTATAAGCCAAAGGAACATTTCCGTTAAATCCATTTTCTGGTGTAAATAAATAAGAACCATCAGTATTTATTGAAACTTCCCCAGCTTTAACCGGATTTGGCCCTTCTGTGTATACAGTGGCTGAAGCAGAAGCATTATTTAACTCGAGCGTTTGCAAATTACCTTGAACATCATAATAATCTAATGAACTAACCGCTAAGTTTTGTCCCAAGTCATTGGTTAAAACATTTCCATTTACTTGTACATTTTGAGGAGTTTGATTAATATCATCCTTCACAAATAAATTACATAAGCGATCCACTGAATACAAATGAATCGGTGGGAAAACAGAAGCTTGAACCAAGGTTTTAATTCCCACACTTATTCTGTCGAACCTTTGACCTGGTGAAATATCTAAGGTCACCATCTCATTATTAGTCAATAAGTCGGCTACATTGATACCATTGATCAATCCATTTTGTGAAGTCAAGCTATATACTTCATTATTTGCTAAGTAAGCTTTAATTTCTAATCCTCCTAAAAGATCAGCATCTACAACTCCACCTTGAGTTTTGAATTGAATCCTAGCGATGTCGTTTTCATTTGAAACAGAATTGAAGTAAATCCATTGTTTCGTCGAAGCTCCAATGCCTAAAGTTCCATTACTGATTTCAGAATAATTGGTAGTGTTTCCATTAATGGCATAAGACATATTGGTTACGCCTGCACCACCAAGGTCATTAACACTAAGACTTAGTCCAGAATGCTCATAAGACGTAGCAAAAGGCCCAAAACACGGGTCAGTTACCATATCTGTACACATACCATAAACATTCATCGTATTAGGTTGTGCTAGTAATCCTAACACACTATTGGTAGTATCTGTAATACGTACAGACTGATAGTCAGAAGTAGGTGTTACAGCTATATAATATCTACCTGCAGCATCTTGAACCACACGAATCGTACCGTCACCACCAGCAGAAGCAGCATTACTACTTGCTGTATGGATAATGTTACTATTTGCATCTTTAACATCGACTCTAAAGAAATGATCTCCTAAAATTAGATTGTCTAATAATCCTGAGACTACATTTCCAAGGCTTCCACCTACTAGCCCATCTAAGATAGTTTCTTCAAAATCAATACGGATATAAGATGTAGTTCCAGCAGACATGGGTTGGTCGTATCCCATCTCAACATAGCCTTCATATTGATTTCCGAGGCCAAAAAGAATCCCTGCGCCTGATTTTAAAGTGGCATAACTATCGAAATCATCGTCAAATAAATTCTGAACGTTATCTGCGTTATGTGCATCTACTAATGTAGTAGAGCAAGATGGCACTTCAAAAGGGAAAGGCGTTTTCGTCAATGGACATGTATCTCCATATCGCTCTACGCTATATAGACGTAAAGGTTCTGCTGCAACGTTAACGCTTGCTATAGATTCTGCACCTATTTCTACTCTGTCAAAAATTCCATTGGGCTCATATTCTAATTCTACCATTCCGCCAGAACCGAATAGCGCAAGTAAATCTAAATTATTTATCAATCCACTTTCTAAAGTTTCATCATTCCCTACTTGGGTGTTCCCATTAAAGAATTTAATTCTATATCTACCTAATACGTCTAAACTTAGTGCAGAAGATGGTTCTAACGCCAATCTAATTTTAACCTTGTCATTAGGTTGAGAAGGTTGACTAAAGTATATTGTCTGATAGACGTGAGCTGCTAAACCTGCTACCCCTAAATTAATTTCTGAATAGTCAGAAGAGTTTTCGCTAATAGCTCCATAAGCATTCGTAACACCCACACTTGAGATATTACCAGCACTTAAACCAATTCCACCACCACGATACGAAGTGAAGTTTGCAGGGAAACAAGGATCGATTCCTATTTCGAAACACGCATTGTAAACATCTAAAGAAGCTTTTTTACCTGTAGACAACAATGCTACTACGTTATTCGTAATACGAACACGGTTGTAAGCTTGATCTGGTGTAATAGCTATATAATAACGTCCAATATTATCTTGAACCAAGGTAACTGCACCATTTGAAGTACCTTCGAAACCATCAGAACTAGTAGCGGTTAGAACATTTGTATCTTCATTTTTCGCCTCTACTTCAAAATACTGGTTACCTAACAATAAACTATTGGCTAAGTCGCCTACTAATTTTCCTAAACTACCACCTACCAATCTATCAAGCACATCTTCGTCGTAATTAATACGTACATAAGTGGTTTTATTAGCAGGAACCGTTTGGCCTAAGTCCATTTCTATAAAGCCAGCTGTTGGGCCACTAACTAATAAGTTTCCTGCATCGGCAAATAGGGTTGCATAAGATTCGTTGTTACCATCGACAGCTCTAGGTGTAAAATCTACATTCTCAAAATCTATTAATCCACTTGCACAAGATGCCGTTTCAAACGGGTCGTCTGTAGCTGGTGGTAATGCAGCTATCTCTGGGTTAGCACAACCAGCAGCATCATCATAACGTTGTACGTCGTAGATTTTAACTCCATTTCCTAACAAATTCACTCCTACTGGCGAGTTAAGTTTAATCGCAATACGATCAAATGCCTTACCTGGAGCAAAAGTTAAAGTTACTGGGTCTCCACTATCTAATAAAGTTACTGCGTTTGTATTATTAAGTAAGCTACTCTGCAATGATCTTCTACTTACAATGGTATTATCTTCGAAAAAGATAATTTCTATAGCTCCTAATAAATCGGTATTTACTAAACCTCCAGAACCTAAAGCAAGTTTGATGTTTGCTGTAGTAGTTTCTGCCGATACAGTTGGAAAGTAGAAATACTGTGAAAGCGTACTCGCTACATTTACATTTAAAACGGAAGAGGATTTTAGTCTTGAAAAACTATTTTCATCATCATCTATAGCATTTCCAAGGTTTTGATCGTTTAAATCACCTACTTCCAATCCAATTCCACCACCACCATCAAAAGAAGTAGCAATTGGACGGTCACAATCATTGCCCGTGTCTTCATAATAGAAAGCACTGTAAACGTCTAAAGTTGTTTCATTTCCAACTCCTATTAGCGAACCAATCTGATTAGTAATACGAAGGCGATCGTAATCACTTTCCGGGCGGATGGCTAGGAAGTTGTTTCCATTTCCATCTTGCATCAGTTTTACACGATCGATACCAAATCCTAAGGTGCTAGAACGAGATAATACTGAGGTATTACCCATTCGAGCGTCGATAATTATTTCTTGATTTCCAACAAGTACAGCTCCAAGTACGGTACCTAGTGCATTTCCTAAACTACCACCAAGTAGGGCTCTAAAAAGATCAGATTCGCCTTCCATACGCACATACGACCACGTATCTGCAGGTAAGGTTTGAGCAAATTTCAGTTCTATGACACCTTTATATGAACCTAAAGTTGCAACCACTCCCGGAGAAGCTAATAATCTGGCGTAGTTATCGTCATCTACTAAGGCGTTGTCTGGGTTTTTTACGGTTGGTGTAGTTGAGAGTGGTTTATTCCCACTCGTATACGTCACTTCATTGGCTAAAATCTTTGTCTGCGCCCAAGTTTGTTTTTGTGCGGCGACGAGAAAGACCCCAAATAAGATTAGGAGCTTTAAAAAACCTCCAGATTCTTTAAAATTGTAATTTATTGTCTTCATATTTTTATTATTTATCGTTAAAATCTAAGTCATCAAAACCCATTGTGTTGTTTTAGTCTTGTTCCTTTAAAACAGACTACATCAATGTATTTTGAGCATCATAAATTTTCTACGTATTTCAATAATAAAAACGTGACCAATAATTAAAATAAGAATATTCCTTTTTTAATACCCGTAGATCCGATTACAATACCGTCAAATGTACAATTCTGAAACCCCCATATATAATTAATAAAAAAGCATAACCTTAATTTAACTTACCTCAAAACATATTCATATTAAATGCAAAAAAGCCAAAACTGCTTAGCAATTTTGGCTTTTTTATAAATTATGAGATTATTATTACTCCTGCGAAACGCGTGGGTCCATTTCTCCCATTATTTGTATCATTTCCTCAAACTTCTTGTTCGCATAAGTACTATCGATGTCCATAGCATAAGGCAGAATACCTCTTTGTAAGCTTAAGTCTGTTGATAACTGATTATGCTCCGCGTCTGTTAAACCACCTAACCCAACTTTTTGAACCTTGGCGTTCATGGTTTTGATTCGATTCTCGATAGGCGTATAATACTCCTTGAAGTACTCTAAGGCTTTAATAGTATCCTTTTCTGTCTTTAGATAGTAATCAATCAAACCAGATACAGAATACTGCTCCTGCCCCAACAATTGCTGCATTTCATTGTACACAGACATTCTATCATATTCATTTAATGATTGATAGTAATCTCTTTCTTGGGTGATACGATTTTGTAAGAATGTTTGTAATTCTTTTGCTTTCTCGTTTTCACCTAATTTATTGTAAATCGGCACAAAGCTAAATAGGGTAATTCCTTCTGAATAGCGCTGATATGGAATCTTCTCCTGAATTAAGTCCATGATTTCTTTAGCCTTATCATTTTTCCCTTCTTTGATTAATGCTTCTGCCGTACGAGCTACTGCATTTCTATAAGTCAAAATATTGTTGGTACTCGTTGGATCAAAGTAAGCTTTAGGATGGTTGTAATTTGCCCACTCATAGTTCTTAATTTGTTTATACATATCATCTGCATTAATGATACCTCTCTCTCCATATTCAGAACCACCAGATTTGATTGGAACTAACTTATAAGTAAAGCCTTCAAATTGTAGGTAATCGTTCATATAGAAGATATTTACATCATCATACAAACCACCACTAGAGAAATAAACTCCACGTGTCCAGTCATAATTAGCTAGCATATCTAGCATGAACAATTCATTTTTATAGCTAATCTGTTGACCTTTTAAGTTAATCACCAAGTTCGGAACAATTTGATCCGCATATTTTTGATCAACAATACCATGTTTTAAAACATTTTTCTTATTTACAGGAACAATAATTTTCTTGGTTGGTAACACATTATCGATACCGGCATTAAAAGCCATTTTAAGCTCAGCAACCAAGGCTTTTTTAGCAGGATTATCTCTATCAAGAATCCAGTTCATGGCCTCTTTTGCTGTCATTCCATTGTCTACATAAGACTGCATAGAAAGCATGTGCTGATATAGATTAGGATTGTTTTGTTGTGCGTAGTTTTTAATCTGCTCCATTAAATCCGGAGAAAGTAAAATAATACCTTCGTTCACGCCCATTTTGTAATCATCTGGCGTCATTTGGGTTTTAATCGCATCGGCATTATAAGTCTTACGCTGTACTTGTGAAATATTCCAAGGAGAACCTAATAAAGTAAAGTTCGCAATCTTAACATCGTCTCTAAACAAGGTTGTTTCCTGTAATCCCCATAATGGATAAGTATCATTATCACCATACACGAAAAGTATGGCGTCCTTATCTAAATTCACCAAGTAATTATGCGCTAAATCGTGTGCAGCTCTACGCTCACTTCTATCATGATCTTCCCAGTTTTGAGAACCCATTAATACAGGTGCAATCAAAGTTAGAGAAGCAACGCCCATAGCAGCTTTCGCGGATACTCTATCTTTTAATAATGTATAAATCGCCAAGACACTCATTCCTACCCAAATCGAGTAAACATAGAAGGAAGAAACTACTGCATAATCTCTCTCACGTGGTTCAAAAGGCCTAACGTTGGTATATAATAGAATTCCAACTCCAGTTAATAAAAACAGGGAAATCAAGGCAAAAGTTCGACCAAAATCTCGATTGAACTGGAAGGAAAAACCAATTAAACCTAGGATTAAAGGAATCCCAAAATATACGTTTCTTGATTCTGTATCTTTAAAATAGGTTGGCAAATCCTCTTGATTTCCACCTACAATTATATTATCTATAAAGTTGATCCCTGTAATTGCATTTCCTTTGGTAACCTGCATATTACCTTCAAAATCGTTTTGACGCCCCATAAAGTTCCAGCCAAGATATCTTAGGTACATATAACCGATTTGATAGCTCAAAAAGAACTGAATATTCTGCCCCAATGTTGGCTTTTTATAAGAAACTTGTTGCTCTCCTGTAGCAGGATTGTAGACTTGAATCTCTTCTGGAGGTCCCATGATTGCCTTATAGTTTTCAATTGCTTGTGGATTATACATCCTAGCAAATGGACCGATATGATCTTTGTTGTAAACATACTCGGTTCTTCGTCCTACCACTTCATACGTTCCTCTTCGAACGTCCTTTTTATAAATAGGACCATTATCAATCATTTTATAAGAACCATCTGGATTGGTTTCAACACCATTAGGATCAATATGAGCCGTATATAGAGGACCGCTAAACACAGGCCAGTCACCGTATTGCTCACGGTTAAAGTAATCTAATAAACCAATCGCGTCATCTGGATCGTTTAAGTTCATGTGAGGATTAGCATTAGCACGAATCGGAATTACCAACCATGCACTAAATCCAATCAGCATAAACATAGTAGCTAAAATGAAAGTATTCACCGTCGCCCAACCTCTTTTCTGGGTATAAGTTAAACCGAAATAAAAGATAGCAGCAAATAAAATAATAGTCACTAAGAATCCTGAATTGAAAGGTAAGCCTAGTTCATTCACCATAAAAATCTCTAGATTCCCCACGAAAGACATGGTGGTAGAGAATATGATTTTAAAGACAAATACAAAGATGGCTAAAGTAATCACATTGGCGATTGCAAAGGATTTCCAAGTGAAATCATAATGTCTAAAATAGTAGATATAACATAAAGCAGGAACCACCAAAATTGCCATTAAGTGAACTCCAGTACTGAGCCCCACCAATAGAGCAATTAGAACAACCCACTTATTTTCTCGGTATTTACCCGCGTCGTTTTCCCATTTACAAGCTAACCAAAGCATGAGTGCCGTAAACATGGACGCCATAGCATAAACCTCTCCTTCTACTGCAGAGAACCAGAATGAATCTGAGAACATAAAAGCCGCTGAACCAACAACTCCTGTAAGAATTAAAGCCCATTTATTGCTTCCTTCGATCACATCATCATTAGATGTCATCAAGATTCGGCGAGCAAAGTGTGTGAGTGTCCAGAAAAGGAATAGAATGGTAAGTGCACTACAAATGGCCGACAAGGCGTTGATTAAAATGGCATAAAGCGAACCATCTCCAAAAGCCAATCCAGACCATACCGCACCAATCAATTGAAAAGTAGCCGCTCCGGGCGCGTGGGTTACCCCTAATTTAGCAGAGGAAACAATATACTCTCCTGCATCCCAAAAACTCAACTCTCTTTCCATTGTGAGTAGATAGACGCATGCAGCGATAGCAAACATCACCCAACCCACAATATTATTCAATTTCTTAAAACTCATACTAAAAATTTACCATGCGAAAATAAGGTTTTTTTTACTATTAAGTTTTGGGCATGGAACGAATCTAAAAGTTTATGATTGTTTTAAGAATTAATAAGTTAACAAAACTACTTATAAGCGGTTTTTGAAGGAGTTCAACTCAATCTAGGGTGTAGATTCGAGCTTATTTAAGAAATAAATTAATTCATGCTCAAATACATCAATCGGAATTCTATGTTCTAATCGATTTTGCCAATGAATCTCCATCGGAACTTCTTTATCAAACTCTCTGGTAAGGAAGTCAAAAGATTTTTGAGGTGGCACATCTTCATCTCTAGCACCCAAAACAATTTGCAAAAACTTGGTTCGCGGCGGTAAATCCGGTATGTACTTCATGTAATGCCTAAAAGGCAAAGCTGGATTGAACAACAAGGCTGGTAATTGTTTAACTCCAGAAAAATAATAACCTCCTAATCCACCTGCACTCGAACCCACAACCATGTCAACTTCATAGCTGTCTAATAATTCTTGTAGGGCATTGGGATTCCCTTCGTAGTCCACTTGGGGCGCAAATATTTCTAGTTCATACTTTTCGAGAACTTCTCTCCTATCTTGGTGTAAGGTGCTATTAAGCCCATGAAGATATAATACTTTATTCATTGAGTAGTTGACTATTTTTTAGTTGAATTAAACATAATTAATCGTGTCATCGACACCTAAAGTTAGAGCAG
Source organism: Profundicola chukchiensis (assembly GCF_029664245.1). Classification (GTDB taxonomy): domain Bacteria; phylum Bacteroidota; class Bacteroidia; order Flavobacteriales; family Weeksellaceae; genus Profundicola; species Profundicola chukchiensis. The sequence goes on from NZ_JANAIE010000001.1 coordinate 397,130, forward strand.
AGTATTCTTTTTGCTTCGTAAACGGATCTAGATAAAAATCAACTCTACCTAGGTATAATCCAGCCCATCCCACTTGATTCACAATTACAGTTTGTCCGGCTGCATTCTGAACTTCCACAGGATTCTTTAAGAAAGTATGTGTATGTCCACCAATAATCAAGTCAATATCTTTTGTGGCTTTGGCCAATTTCATGTCTGAAACCTTAGAAGACTCACCATAATCGTATCCTAAATGCGAAAGACATATGATTAAATCACACTTTTGAGCTTTCAAATCACGCGTCACATCTTTAGCTACTTCAATTGGGTCTAAATATTTAGTTTCCTCAAAATACTCTTTTCCCACCAAACCTTCTAATTCAATTCCTAAACCGAAAATTCCAATCTTAACACCATCTCTTTTTAAGATTTTATAAGGCTTAAAATGACCTTCTAAAATGGTATTGCTAAAATCGTAGTTGGCAGAAACAAAATCAAACTGAGCATGAGGTAATTGTTTTTTCAATCCAGCTAAACCATTATCGAAATCGTGATTTCCAATGGTAGCTAAATCATACCCCATTTTAGACATTAATTTAAATTCTAGCTCACCGCCATAGAAATTAAAATATGGAGTTCCCTGAAAAATATCTCCGGCATCTAACAACAAGACGTTTTTTTCTTGGGCTCTAATTTTATCAATTAATGCAGCACGGCGCGAAAAACCACCTTTGTTGCTATATCGTTCATCACTCGATGGTTCGAAAGGCTCGATTCTACTATGCTGATCGTTGGTATGTAATATCGTTATCTTTTTGGTTGGCGTTTTAGCCAATAAATCAACCGCTGGCATGGCCACTAAGCCTGTTGCTAAGGCTGATTTCTGTATAAATTTTCGTCTACTTATCACTTGAATGGGTTTATGCGTGGGTTAATTTTATAAATATCTTGGATTCTGATTTACCTGAATCGTATCAACTTTTTCAAAATGCTGAATGAACATATCTCTTAACTTGATTTGAAGAAATTCAACTTCAATGGGATCTAAAAAGAAAGTCATTTGATCTCCACCTTTCTGAAGATAATCATTGGTAAGTACGCGGTAGTTTTTACTCTCATCGATTAATTCTCCACCAACCATAATTTCTTTATCCTCGGATTCCTTTTTAAAACTAATTCCTGCAATCGGATGATTTCTTGGAGTTAATCTTAAGAAATCCACCATTTCCATCAACTTTGTTCCGGTCATGGTTACCACTACAGCTTCATTTTCAAATGGCATTAATTCATACATAGAACGAACGCTCAAATCACCTTTTGTAAAAGATCTTCTTAAGCCTCCTCTATTCATCAAAACCACATCGATTTTCTCATTTGGATGACGTTGAGAATAGATTTTATTCCCCTCTTCTAACATTAAATCTGTGATTAAATTCCCCAAAGGCGTGTTCATTCCTTTGTAGCTTAAATCCACGGGCGCATAGGTAAGAACTCGATCGAGCTCATTGGCCATTTGAATTTTATAAGGTTCAATCAACTGATTTAAATCTTCTCTTTCCTCGAGGGAATCCGAAATAAATATTCGTTCAACCTTCGAGTTTTGAACTTGATATACTTTATGCGAACAAGCATAGAAGCCTAAAATTAAGACCACCGAAAGCATGAATCTTAACTTAAGCACAGGCGCTGTATTCATATAATTTTGAATTATTTATTAAGTTTTAATTTAGGAAATGTCTTATGATTAGATTCTAAAAATATTTTTCCTCTAACCAAACTTTGAATCAAACTTTGCATTTCCTCTACAAACTTTAATCTTAATTGGGTTGAATGATAAATGATGCTCACTTCTCTTGTTGGAACAGGCTCTTTGAAGTTCTTAATATATTTTTGATCTTCTTCTTTTAATTCTTCTGCCTGTAATAAAGGTAGAATCGTCATCCCAAAGCCGTCTTTGGCCAACTTAATTAAAGTATGAAAACTTCCACTGTCTACAGCAAGTGAATTTAATTTATCAGCCTGACCATTGTTGAAAATATTACAAATGCTCAGCACATTGTTTCTAAAACAATGACCTTCTTCTAATAACAATAAATCTTTAAGCTCTAAATCCGTCTCACTGATTTCATCTTGATTACTCAATCGATTTCCTGGAGGGACAAAAGCAACCATAGGCTCGTGATACAATGGCATTTCAATAATGTCATCATGGTTTAATGGCGTAACCGCAATACCAAAGTCAATTTTGTCATCTGCCAAAGCTTCTAACATTTCTTCGGTCTTTAATTCTTTGATAGACAAACTGGCATTTGGAAATTGAGTTTTAAAATTCTTGTAAAACATTGGAATTAAAGTCGGCAATACCGTTGGAATAACGCCAATTACAAATTCACCTTCTAAACTATCGCGTAAATCACCAATCATGTGGCTCATGCGTTTAGCTTCGCTCAAAATTGTTTTAGCTTGGTCAATAACTTTCTGTCCCACCGCTGTGATTTTGATCGGGTGCGTACTCCTATCGAATATTTCAATGTCTAATTCCTTTTCTAATTTTTGAATCTGCATACTCAAGGTCGGTTGCGTCACAAAAACTTTCTCTGCTGCCAAAGTAAAATTCTTACTTTCGGCTACTGCCAAGACATATTCTAATTGGATGAGTGTCATTTATAAATAATTTTGATAAAGATATTAAAACTTATGAATGCGAACAATAGACTTTGCCACAATTCTTGCAATATTAGAAGTAATTGATTAAATTAGAAGAACAATAAAAAACTAATAATATGACACTTACAACTATTGGATTGAAAGAAAATCAATCAAAGGATTTAGTAGAAAACTTAAACGAATTATTATCAAACTTTCAAGTTTATTATCAAAACCTAAGAAGTGTTCACTGGAACATTAAAGGTGAAAACTTCTTTGCGTTACATGATAAATTTGAGGAAATGTACACTGAAGCTCAAGTTCAGATTGACGACATTGCTGAGAGAATTTTAACCTTAGGAGAAACTCCATTACACACTTACGAAGATTATTTAGCAAATTCTAAAGTTAAAGTTGCTAAAAACGTATCAAAAGACTCTGAGTGTGTGAAAGTTATTTTAGACTCAATGAAAGAGTTATTAATTATCGAGCGTGAAATTCTTAAGAAATCAGATGAACTGAATGACGAAGGTACTAACGCTATGATGAGTGATTTCATTGCTGGACAAGAAAAAACAGCATGGATGCTTAACTCATGGTTAAATAGAGCTATCTAATTCATAGCTTTTTAGTAAACACAAAAAACACCTTGCTATGGCTAGCAAGGTGTTTTTTTTATTCTGTAATAACAACATCAGAATTTTAAATCCCTCTTCAGTTCCTTAAACTTCAAATCGAGAACTGCGAACTGAGAACCGTGAACCCTGAACTCTGAACTGCAAACTAGAATCTCAGCAACACACTTCCCCAAGTAAATCCACTTCCAAAGGCAGCTAAACAAACTAAATCACCTTTTTGGATTTTACCTTGTTCAGCGGCTTCGCTTAAAGCAATTGGAATACTCCCAGCTGTTGTATTTCCGTATTTTTGAATATTATTAAATACCTGATCATCACTCAAATTCATTCTTTTCTGAATAAACTGACTGATTCTTAAATTCGCTTGATGTGGAATTAACATTTTTAAGTTTTCTACACTTTCTCCGGCATCTTCAAAAGCTTCTTGAATAGCTTCTGGGAATCGAGTAACGGCGTGCTTAAACACAAAGTTACCATTCATGTGAGGATAGATTTTCTCGATTTCAATTTTAAAATCTTCATCTAATAAGTTATCCGCCCAACCATATTTAGTTCCAGGGAACTGCATCGTCAACTCTTCAGCGTATTTACCTTCTGAATGCATATTACAACTTAATATACCTCGAGACTCATCATCGGATGCACCCACAATAGCTGCTCCAGCACCATCTCCGAAAATAACTGAAACTCCTCTTCCTCTAGTCGTCATATCTAGCCCAAAAGAGTGATTCTCCGCACCTACGACTAAAATGTTTTTATACATGCCAGACTGAACATAGGCATGTGCAGTAGATAAAGCATAAATAAACCCAGAACATTGATTTCTAATATCCAATGCTCCTACCGTATCTATACCTAAATATTCTTGTAATTGAACCCCACAACCAGGGAAGTATAAATCTGGGCTTAAAGTCGCAAAAATGATAAAGTCAATTTCATTTTTATCTATACCAGCATTCTCAATAGCTTTTTGTGCAGCTTTGAATCCTAATACAGATGTTGGTTCATCACCATCTCTTCCTACATGACGCCTTTCTACGATTCCGGTTCTCTCGCGAATCCACTCATCGTTGGTGTCCATCAATTTAGCTAAATCGTGATTGGTGACTACATTTTCTGGGACATAATGTCCTAAACCTTTTATAACTGTTCTCATCTGTATTTCTATCGAAAAAACAAATGTAAAGGATTATTTTTAAGAATTTAAAAAATTAAGTCAATTAAATTATATAAGCATCATTAATTTCGCATTTTAGCAATCGCCATTTCCCAAAAACGAAAGAAAAGAATCCCGAATAATACACCAATTAAAGTACCTGATGCTATATCTAGTGGATAGTGTACTCCGATATAAACTCGGCTAAAGGCAATCGCTCCTGCCCAAACTAATAAAACAGGTAAAACCCATTTGCTTTGCCTAAAAATCATTCCTACAAATACAGCTACCGCAAAGTGGTTGGTTGCATGTCCTGAAAAGAATCCAAATTGACCACCACAAGTGTCTCTCACTAAGCGCATATACGGAAGAAGCTCCATATTTTTACATGGTCGTGGTCGTTGAATTAAAATATCTTTGTAGAATCTAGAAATCTGATCTGTAAATAATATCATTAAGCCAGCTAAAGCTAAGGTGATCATCAATTTTTTAGCTCCGAAATTTTTGTAAATAAAAAATGCAAATACTAAATATAAAGGTATCCAAGATTTCTTATTGGTTATGAACAACCAAAAGGCATCCCATTGAGATGTTCCTAGATTATTAAGGTATAAGAATAAATTTTCGTCCCAAGAGATGAAATCCATTATAGTCTTTTTCGGGTGACAGGTCCAACGGCATCGTCAATCTCTTTTTTAGCTTGATTGATTTCCGTTTCTATTTCTTGTTGTGCTTTTTTGATATCCTTAGAAGGGTCTACCTTTTCGGCACTTTCCATTACCTCACGTTTAATTTCGTCGGTGGCTTCGCGCATAGCACGTAAACCCTCGCCTAAACCACGAGCAATTTCTGGAATCTTTTTAGGTCCAAAAACTAAAACAGAAATCACAAGAATAATGGTAATTTCTTGAAACCCTATAAAAGAAAAAACTGTGAATATCATAGCGCAAAGGTATTAATTTTTTTAGATGCAAAAGTCTTTTTTTAAGTAGAAAGCAAAAAGATTACAATGTACTTAGTGTTAAAGTTCAAAAGTGAATTTTAAGCTTAGAGTTTTATCCTTTTATAAGCACTCAAAACTTATTTTAATTTAAATTCACCAATGCTCTCGTCTTCAATGACTAAAAACCAAGACTTCTAATCGGAAACTTAAAACTTATTTTTTGGAAGGATTTCTTTCTTCTTTTTTCTTTATATTTGTTCTCGAATTATGAGTGATTACATTGTTTCTGCGAGAAAATATAGACCACAAACTTTTGATCAAGTTGTTGGCCAAGAGGCTATTGTTACTACTTTAGAACATGCCCTTGCAAGCAATAAGTTGGCTCAAGCCCTACTTTTTTGCGGTCCGCGTGGTGTTGGTAAGACGACTTGTGCTAGAATTTTAGCACGAACCATCAACGAAACCGACAATCCCAACGATGACAATGATTTTGCATTCAATATATTCGAGTTAGATGCTGCATCTAACAACTCGGTAGATGATATTAGAAACCTAATCGATCAAGTTCGTTTCCCTCCACAAGTTGGAAATTATAAAGTATTCGTTATCGATGAGGTGCACATGTTATCAACCAGTGCTTTTAATGCTTTCCTTAAAACATTAGAAGAACCACCTGCGCATGCTATCTTTATATTAGCTACTACAGAAAAGCATAAGATTCTACCTACGATTCTTTCACGTTGTCAGATATATGATTTTAAAAGTATCGGTATTCCTGATATTAAAAATCATTTAGAGAAAATCGCGAAGAAAGAAGGGGTTACTTATGAGGATGATGCCCTACATTTAATTGCTCAAAAAGCAGATGGTGCTTTACGTGATGCTTTATCTATTTTTGATAGGCTCGTTACTTTTGGTGAAGGAAGTTTAACCCTAGAAGGAGTTGCCGATACCTTAAATGTATTGGATTATGATACCTACTTCGCTATTACCGATGCTTGTCTAGAAAATAAAATCCCTGAAGCTTTACACATTTTCGATAAGATTCTAAGAAAAGGTTATGATGCTCAGCTGTTTATATCTGGTTTAGGAGGTCATTTTAGAGATTTATTGGTTTCTCAACATCCGCAAACAATTGAATTGCTAGACGTTGGAGAGAAAACCAAAGTTAAATACATTGAACAAGGTAAAAAGTGTACGCCTCAATTCTTGATGGATGCATTAGATATTTGCAATCAAGCTGACATCAATTATAGAGCTAGTAAGAATCAACGCTTAACAGTAGAAATTGCTTTAATGCAAATAGGATCGCTTACCCAACAAGGTCAGCCTAAAAAAAAAAGTATAGCATAATTCCGTCTTATTTATTTAAGACTGAAAAAGCTAAGCCTACTGCTCAACCAAAAGCAAAAACAGAAACCCAAGCACAAGCAACATCAGCGCCTGCTTCATCAACGTCTGCCACAAAACCTGTAGCAGCAACAACTGATGAGAGTACAAAAACGGCCACACCTCCTCCACCTGTTACCAATAAAGCTAAGGAGAAAAAGAAATACTTTAGACGTCCAGAAAAATCTATTTTCTCTATTCGTCAGAATGTGGTTGAGGAACAAGAGAAAGAAGATGAGGAAAGTTTAGACGATATCGACTATAGCTTACCACAAGATAAATTCTCGGATGATGAGTTTAAATTATTTTGGGACGCTTATAAAGCTAAGCTTCAGAAAAAGAACAAGCCTTTGTTCAATGTCTTAGATACGGTGAATTGGCGCATCGACGAAAAACATCATGTTCACTTAATTTTCGATTCTAGAATGATGCTTTTAGAGTTCGAAAAGAGCAAAGAAGATTTCGTTAAGAAAGCTAGAAAAAAGCTAAACAACTATGCTTTGTTGGTGGTGAGCGATGTAAGTGAGGAAACTCAAACCGTCAACCATATTAAAACCAGAAAAGATATTTATCAAGAGTTTGTAGAAAGAAATCCAATGGTAGACAAACTTGCTCAGCAATTAGGTTTAGATATTGAAAACGAACCTGGCTAGGACTAACTTTACTCTCATTTTCAATCGATAGAATTAAAGCGTATTAAAATTAGCTTTTCATAATTTTCACAGGATTCTATTTTAAAAAAGATAAGTTTCATTCAGTAATAAGATAAAAGTCATCTTTAATAGGTCTTAATAAGTGAAATAGGTCAATTTTATATTTAAAAATTCATAAATAGTTTTTATATTGGTGTTCGATATCGATTTCAACCATCGAGATTATACTTTATTTTACTCAAAATTTAAATTTATATGGAAATTACAAGGTTATTTGATTTTCTAACTCACCAGTTAGAGAACAATCCTTTGCCAGATGCTTTGGTATCTAAGACTTCGGGAGCTTGGGTTAAAACTTCTACACAAGAATACCAAGATCAAGCTAACCAAATAAGTCGTGGACTACTAAGAATGGGCATTAAGCCCGGCGATCATATAGCATTAATCACCACTACCAATCGTACAGAATGGAATATTATGGACATCGGTTTACAGCAAATTGGTGTTATTTCGGTTCCAGTATATCCTTCTATTTCCCCAGAGGAATACGAATATATATTCAATCAAGCTAAAATCTCTTTTTCATTTGTTTCTGATAAAGAACTTTATGAAAAGATGATGAAAACTAAACCCAATACACCTGATTTAGTGGGGGTTTATACTTTTGACGAGGTGGCAGATGCTCCGAATTGGAAGGAAATTCTGGACATGGGTGAAGATGATAGTAATCAAGGTGAGGTAGATGCTATTAAGGATTCAATTAAAAATGATGATGTAGTAACGATTATTTACACATCAGGTACTACAGGTAAACCAAAAGGGGTTGTATTATCCCATAACAATATCGTTTCAAACGTTTTAGCTTCAAAAGAACGTGTTCCTGATATGGGAGATAATGCACGTGCTATGAGTTTCTTGCCGATTTGTCACGTTTTCGAACGTATGTTGATCTATCTATATCAATACAACGCGATTCCTATTTATTATGCCGAAAGTATAGAATCTATTGGTGATAACTTAAAGGAATTGAAACCAACGGTAATGACGGTAGTACCTCGCTTGGTAGAAAAAGTTTATGCTAAGATATACGATACAGGATCGAACGCAGGTGGTATTAAAACTAAATTATTTATGTGGGCATTAGATCTAGTTAAAGATTTTACGCCTTACAAAGAGATGCCTTTCATGTGGAAGCTTAAATACAAATTCGCATCGGCTACCGTCTTCAAGAAATGGAGAGAAGGTGTTGGTGGAAATATGGTTTGTATGGTTTCGGGAAGTGCTAAATTATCACCAAGATTAAATCGTTTGTTCTGGGCTGCTGGAATTCCGATTATTGAAGGTTATGGACTTACAGAAACTTCACCTGTAATCTCTGTTAACTCTATGGATCCTAAAGGATTTGCTATTGGAAGTGTTGGTTCGGCTTTAGACAAAGTAGATATTCGAATCGCTGAGGATGGTGAGATTCAAGTGAAAGGACCGAATGTATTCCAAGAGTATTATCAACAACCAGAAAAAACGGCTGAAGTATTCACAGAAGATGGTTATTTCATGACGGGTGATATTGGAGAAATCAAGGATGGTTTATTATTCATTACCGATAGAAAGAAACAAATTTTCAAGACCAGTGGTGGTAAATATGTTGCTCCACAGATCATTGAAAATGCCATGAAGGCGATTCCGTTTATTGAGCAAATCATGGTGGTAGGTGAAGGTCAGAAAATGCCTTGTGCTATCATTCAACCTAACTTTGATTATGTTAGAGAGTTCATCAAGCGAAACGATCTTCCATTTGACAACCCAAGCAACGAAGAAATTGCAAATGCTCCTTCTCTTAAGAGCTTGATCGAAGAGCAAATCAAAGTTGTGAACAGGCAATTCGGTAAATGGGAACAAGTGAAGAAATTTGAGTTAACTCCTGATGTTTGGACGATTGAAGATGGTTTATTAACGCCGACTTTAAAGCATAAGCGTAAAAACATTCAAGAGAAATATCAAGACTTGTATGATAAGATGTACGACGAGACTTATTAATTAAATCTTAAGTAATTCGTATCAAATAAATAATAAAAAAATGAGCTGGTTTTACCGGCTCATTTAAATTTAAAGCCAACTGAAAAATTAAAATCATGAGCAAAAAACATATTGTAGTATTAACCGGTGCAGGAATTTCCCAAGAAAGCGGAATTAAAACCTTTAGAGACTCCAATGGACTATGGGAAAATCATGACATTATGGAAGTCGCTTCCCCAGAAGGTTTTAGAAGCAATCCTGAATTAGTGTTGAATTTTTATAATCTAAGAAGACGGCAGTTACAAGAAGTTGAACCCAATGCAGCACATCTTTTCTTAGCTGAATTAGAAAAGCATTATGATGTTTCGGTGGTTACCCAAAACGTAGACGATTTACACGAGCGTGCAGGGAGTTCTAATATCATTCATCTTCATGGTGAACTTAAAAAAGCACGAAGTGTAGCCGATGAATACACCACTTATGATCATCCAGGAGATTTAAATCTAGGTGATTTAGCACCAGACGGACATCAACTGCGTCCACATATTGTTTGGTTTGGCGAAGCCGTTCCAGAAATGTCTCGTGCCATGGAAGTTACTCGCAAAGCCGATATTTTACTCATCATCGGAACTTCTATGCAAGTTTACCCAGCGGCAGGATTAATAGATTTTGTGGATAGCGATGTTCCAATTTACATTGTCGATCCAGAAAAAGTTCCTCAAAGTGGAAATTCTCGTGTAACGCACATCCAAGAAAAAGCGGTAAAAGGCTGTGAAAAGCTGAGAGAAATATTATTAAAGGAATGAATTTCCAAAATCTTTAAAAAAATATTTTTCTCGTAAAAAATTGATTTCAAAACGCTTACAAATGGCTTTGTTAAAAAATCAGAATTTTTCTTAAAAATTGGTGGATTTGATTTGGCTTTAACAAAAATATTCTCTTATATTTGCACCCGCTTGATACGATAAACGAGCGATGATTAAAGGAGAGTTGGCAGAGTGGTCGAATGCGGCGGTCTTGAAAACCGTTGAGGGTCACACCTCCGGGGGTTCGAATCCCTCACTCTCCGCAAAAGGAAACCCTAACATTAGTTAGGGTTTTTTTATTTCCATTAATTTCTAAACAAATTCAAGTTTCAGAAATCCTCATTTCATCTTATCTCATCTAGAAATATTCTTTAACCTAAAAAGAGGTTTTAATTCCATAAAAAAACTCACATAAGTCAAACCTATGTGAGTTGTTATATTTCTATCAGAAATGATTTAATGCTTAGAGAAGCATTCTTAAGCTATGCTAATTACCAATCTTTTTCCTGATTCAATTTTCTGATTCCATAATTGCTCTATATTTTCAATAGAATCTACTACCAAATCCATTTTTAATTTACCTTTTGCAGCCAAGTCAAACATTTTTGGTAATACTTCTTGACTTAACGAAGCTAAATCATCTGGCGATAAACTACCAAATCCTGAACCTAGAATCTCAATCGCAGAACTTCTTAAGATACCAGAAGGCAAACTAATCGTTTCTCCTGCCATAGATCCTACGCTTACAATACGTGTTCTATGAGATTGATGATCGAGTCCTCCACCCTTTAAAGCGGTTAGAATTAATTCTGCAGGCTTTCCCCATACATAATCAATCACTAAATCAATCGGCGTTGCTGCGTGTACTTTTTTCAGTTGCTCTACAATGGCATCGTCCTCTTGTTTTAACGAGATAATTTGATCTGCTCCAAGTTCTAAGGTTTTCTCTAAACTTTCTTGATTCCTTCCGGTAGTAATGATGTTTTCAGCGCCATAGTATTTCGCTACTTGCACCGCTAAAAGTCCTGTTACGCCCGTTGCTCCATTGATTAAGACATTTTGCCCTGGCTTAATTTCTCCTCTTACTTTCAAGGCCATTGCCGAACCTAATACCGCATTTGGTAAAGCTGCCGCTAAATCATCGTCTAAACCATCTGGTATCACCGTATATTTATTTTTATCGATAATAGCTTTCTCTGCTATCATACCCGAAATGCCTTGTGCATAAACACGCGTACCGTCTTCTAAAACTCCTACGCCGTCCATTCCTACCACCACTGGCAATTCGGTATAGCTTGCATAGTGCGTTCCACCGGCTCTTAATTTATCTAAATTCTTAACTGCCGCTGCTTTTACATCTAGCAGTACTTGATTTTCATTTTGAATCTCCGGATCTGCAAAGTCCATATATTTTGGTGCTTTGCCCAACTCTTCTAAAACTGCTGCTTTCATAGGCTTATATTTTAATTTTCTTTTATCTAATCTTAACGAAAAAGAGGCAGTAAATCATGCTGCCCCTTCTCCTACTCTAAATTAATTATGAATACTTAATAATTATTATATCGATTTCTTCGAAAGCAAATAATCTACTGAGTACTTTCCTGCGCCAATTAATCCTACTGCTGCAAACATAGCCGCAAAAAGTGTTGGCAATTCTTGTCTAGCAAGAGGATCATCAGCATGTACAATTAAAGCTGCTACCAACATGGTGAAAATTAATGGAATCACCGCAAAACGTGTTGCTAATCCAATGATAAGCAAAATAGCACATAATACTTCAGCAAATACGGCAAGCACTAAAGATACTTCTTGACCTAATCCAATCGGATCTGCGAACTGAATAGGTTCTCCACTAAATAATGCTTCCATTTTTCCCCATCCGTGGGTTAACATAAATACACCTGCAACTAAACGTAATATCAACATGGCAATACTCACACTTTCGTTGCTAAGGCCAGGGTTTAGAAATCTGCTTAAATTTTGTTTCATCTATTATTATTTTTTAAGTACGTCTTGAATATCATCTAATTTTTTGAACATTGCCGCTGCAAATGGACATAATGGAGTAATTTTAATTCCTTCTTCTCTTGCCCACTCTACGATTTTGTAAAGCATTTTTTTACCAACACCTTGTCCTTTAAATTCTGGTTCAACTTCTGTGTGGTCGATGATAATGTGATCCTCACTAGGTTTTCTAAATGTCATAGCTCCAGCTCTTGCTTCGCCTTCTCTAGCCATTGCATAACCTCTATTTTCTTTTTCTCTGATAAATACTTCCATGATAATTGTTTTTTTTGTTAATAGTATATTTATATGCTCATTGGTACTTCCATCAGTAGTACACGAGCATCATTTGTTGCCGTTACATTAATGCTATCGGTATCCCAAATTCCCATTCCGTCTCGTTTAGACAACTGAGTACCGTTTATTTCTACCTCTCCATCGATGATAAAAGCGTAAACTCCGTTTCCTTCTTTCTTAAGTTTATATTCGTCTGACTTACCTTTTTCAAACTTTCCTAAGTGAAACCAAGCATCTTGATTGATCCAAACTCCTTGGTCATCTTGGTTTGGCGAAAGAATTTGATAAAACTTGTTTTCCTTGGCAATATCTCTGATGGATATCTGATCATATCGAGGCTCTAAGTTTCTTTCTTTTGGGAAAACCCAAATCTGTAAAAACTTAACTTTTCTATCTTTATTCTTATTATATTCTGAATGCGTAATTCCAGTTCCTGCACTTAATACTTGCACATCACCTTCTTTAATGATCGCCACATTGCCCATGCTATCTTTATGCTCTAAATCTCCCTCTAAAGGAATAGAGATAATCTCCATATTGTCATGTGGATGCGTTCCAAAGCCCATTCCAGCTGTTACAACATCGTCATTTAATACGCGTAACACGCCAAAATGCATTCTATCTGGATTGTGATAGTTCGCAAAACTAAAAGTATGATTAGATTGTAACCATCCATGGTTCGCATAACCTCTGGTTTCTGCTTTGTGAATTACACTATTCATAGTTTCTATTTTTTCGTTAGGTAAATGATTAAAGCCCACTTGCTGCATCAATTTATCATAAGTTGATGAAATAGCTTCTTTATTAGATGCACTCAAAACTTGAGGTGCAACACTTCCCACCACTCCTGTTAAAAAGATACTTTTTATAAACTTCTTGCGATTCATAATCTATGCATTAACTTGAGTACAAAGATATATAGCATCCAAAGTCTACAGAATATTAAAAATAGAGTTAATAATGTGAAAATCCGATATTTTATTTATCAATCCATTTTATCGAAGCTTCCCTCCTCTACGCCTATTTAAAATTTAAACCATTTTAAGCATTAAATACTTTCCTCTAATCGCCTATCTGGAACTAACCACATAATGGCAACAATCGCGTATAAAGCCAAGGCAATCCATGTGTTGACAAAAGAAAATGCAACACCCAAAGAATAGCAAACAATCGAAATCTTACCCTTTCTATCCGATCCTACTACTCTTTTTAGTGGGAAATCATCTTCATGGTATTTAATGATCTGAGCTTGTAAAATAAAATAAGCAATCGCACAGAACAGCAGAATCACGCCATAGGCAATCACCGGAAGCTTTTCATTATAGTTAATACCAATCCAAGCCGTTGTAAAAGGAATCAAAGACAACCAAAACAGCAAATGTAGATTCGCCCAAAGGATTTTACCGTTCACACGTTGCGTAATTTGAAACAGGTGATGATGGTTGTTCCAATAAATCCCGATGTAGATAAAACTAAAAAGATAACTAACAAAAACAGGCAATCTAACCAGCAAGGCATTTAAGGTAACTTCTTCTGGCGCACCTAGTTCTAGCACCATAATCGTAATAATAATGGCTAATACACCATCGCTAAATGCTTCTAATCGACTTGTTTTCATATCTAATTAATTTAATAGTTGAGGCCGCAAAAATAAATTCTATTTATAAATATTCTATCTCAATTCATTAAAAATTTAAGATTCAATCTTATTAAATTAAGTTGCAGCCCAACGCAAAGCCTCATCTAAATCCGCTTTATCAAAGCCTTTAAACTCACCAGGCATCACATGACTAAAGATTTCTGTGAAATTCTGAATAGCATTACTATCCGTTACAATCGCTGACTTATGCCACTTAGTAATGTTTTGAATGCCCAACATCGCGTCCTTCCACCAAGCGCCCATGGTAAATTCAGACAAATCTGTATTGAGTAGATAAACCAAATTGATTTCATCTATATCATCAATCATGGCCTCAATGGCAGGAATCACCATTTGGTTGAAATCCTCTTTGGTAACTTCTCCTAGAAATTCAAAGGCAACGATATTGTCGTACGAGTGATCTACTTTTTTAATCATTTTTATATTTTTACTAAAAATAATGAATTAAATTTTATTATTCACATTTATACCCACTTAAGTCAGGTTAAATTTAAGTCAAGCAAATAGAAATTTATCATTTTACCAAGACCAGTTTTTGTTGTAGAAAAGAGAACTAGATTTATCTTGCATTTACCTCAGCAAATTCACTAATTTGCAACTTCCTTTTTTTATAGTTGAGTCATGAAAGTATGTATCGCCGAAAAACCAAGTGTTGCACGTGAGATAGCATCTGTATTGGGAGCAAATTCCAAGCACGATGGCTACTACGAGGGCAATGGCTATGCCGTTACCTACACTTTTGGGCATTTATGTACACTCAAAGAACCACATGATTATAAACCGCATTGGAAAAGTTGGGACCTCAACAATCTTCCGATGCTTCCCGAGAAATTTGAAACCAAAGTGGTTCAGAATTCTGGGATACAAAAACAGTTTAGAATCGTCAAGAGTTTATTCGAAAAAGCCAGCGTGGTCATCAATTGTGGGGATGCTGGACAAGAAGGAGAATTGATTCAACGTTGGGTGTTGAACGAAGCCAACTATAAAGGAAAAGTCCAACGATTGTGGATTTCATCCTTGACGACAGAGGCCATAGAAGAAGGTTTTCAGAATCTAAAACCGGCAGAGGATTACGACAATCTATATTATGCTGGATTTTCTAGAGCTATCGGAGATTGGCTTTTGGGCATGAATGCTACCAGACTCTACACCGTTAAACACGGCGGATACAAACAAGTGCTATCTGTGGGGCGCGTGCAAACGCCTACGCTTGCCATGGTGGTCAATCGTTTTAAGGAAATCGAGAACTTTAAACCTCAACCTTATTGGGAATTGCAAACCCTTTATCGAGAAACCAACTTTAGTTATGAGGAAGGTCGCTTCCACAACAAAGAGGACGGTGAAGCCCTTGCGAATAAAGTAAAGGAAAGTGAGTTTGAAATCATCTCTATCGAGAAAAAGAAAGGAAAGGAATATGCGCCTAAACTCTTTGACTTAACGGGTTTACAGGTTTATTGTAACAATAAATTCAGTTTATCGGCAGATGATACGTTAAAGATTGTTCAGAAACTATACGAACAAAAATTGGTGACTTACCCTAGAGTAGACACCACTTTCTTGCCGAATGATTTATACCCTAAAGTACCTGGGATTTTAAAGAATCTCACCAAGTACGCTGAGTTTACGCAGCCACTTTTGGGTAAAAAGATTAAAAAATCAAGTCGTGTATTTAACGACAAAAAAGTAACCGATCACCATGCAATTATTCCTACGGGAGTTCAAGGGAATTTATCGCACAGCCATCAGCAGGTGTATGACATTATTACCCGAAGATTTATCGCTGTTTTCTACGATGAATGTAAAGTAGCCAACACAACCGTATTAGGAAGTGCGGCCGAAGTTGTGTTTAAAACTACTGGAAAAGAAATTCTAGAAGAAGGATGGCGCGTGGTGTTGAAGAATCCAAATGCTAAAGAAAAAGAACCAGACATTCTTCCGACTTTTGTGAAAGGTGAAAAAGGTCCGCACGAACCTTCGTTTATAGAAAAAGAAACCAAACCGCCTAAGCATTTTACCGAGGCTACCCTCCTACGTGCGATGGAAACCGCAGGTAAGCAAGTAGACGATGAGGAATTGCGTGATTTGATGAAAGAAAACGGAATCGGAAGACCTTCTACCCGAGCAAATATCATCGAAACGCTATTCAAGAGAAAGTACCTAAAACGAAATAAGAAACAAGTACTTCCTACGCCAACCGGAATTCAGTTGATTGATACCATTCAAAATGAGTTATTGAAATCGGCAGAGCTTACGGGTACTTGGGAAAAGCAGTTAAAAGACATAGAAAAAGGAGAGTTTAGCGCTGCAGCCTTCATCAGAAACATGAAACAAATGGTTGATGCCTTGGTTTATGAGGTGAGAAGTGAGAAAAAACGCGCTAATATTTCGCATGTCGTACAAACCAAAAAGAAGGAAGCTAAAGCTGCCAGCAAGAAAAAAGCTGGTATAGCCGCACAAGTTTGTCCGAAATGTAAGAAAGGAAACCTGCTCAAAGGGAATGCTGCCTATGGTTGTAGTAACTACAATTCGGGCTGTGATTTTGTCTTACCTTTTAAGTTTTTGGGCAAGACCATTTCTGAAAAGCAATTGATTCGCTTACTAGAGAAAGGTAGCACCATCAATCTGAAAGGTTTTAAAACCGAAGAGGGCAGCGTGACAGGATTGGTGCGCTTTGACGATGACTTTAATTTAAAACTAGAACCAAAGAAAACAGCACCTAAAGCTCCAGCCAAAGATGAAGACCCGCTTTGTCCGAAATGTAAGAAAGGGAAAATCATAAAAGGCAAAACAGCCTATGGATGCTCTGCCTATAAAACAGGATGTGATTTTAAAGTTAGTTTTGAAACCGTAAAAGCCAAAATCGCCGGACAAAAGCCAACCAAAGAATTGGTTTATAAGATTTTGATGGAGGAAATCTAAGCTTTTACTACATCATTCATTTAATTTTATAATCCGCTAACATTTGCCATACGCTTCATCGTAACAAAGAATGCTTGATAAAATGCACCATCTTTAGCATACAATCTATATAGATTTAATTCTTGTTTTCGCTGCTGCGTCATAACATCATCTAGAATCTTTTTAAAGGTTAAATCTTTGTTTTGGGCATCTTTGTTTTCAGCAACTTTCTATCGGAAATAAAGCTATGCTCCTTTTAATTTGTTTTTCATTAAATCAGAATGTTTCCTGATTTCTATTTCACTCCATTCTGGTTCAGACATCATTATCTGTTGCTTTAAACTATCTGCACCCACTTTATGGTAATAATCTTTTTTGGCTGATGGCATATGGTTACTCAAGCGAGAGTTTTTACTGCTACTTATCAGACACAAATTTCCGAACATATCATAAATGGAAGCATCTATTTTATGATCCTTGGAAATTGGATTTTGTGGATAATAGTGTTCTACAGAACTTCTAAAGGTGAATTCAAAATCAGATGATCCTTTCACACCTTCTTTCCAAAGAATATAATCCAAATAGTTAAATACAAAATTCTCAACCGATGTCCCCTGGTCTAATACATCCATATTGTAAGCGCCAGAACTCTTATTCACTGACAGACTCTGATTCTTATATATAATTTCAAAGTAGTCTATTGGATCTAAGGCGATATATCTATCAAACAAATAGGCTTCTGCTAATTTGAGCAAATAAGCTTTATATTCTTCTCCATTGATTACGGGTTGGTTAAACAAGTAATTTAAAGCTGCATTAAGCCAATGTTTATAAACCAATGTGGGCGTTGATACGTGGAACATTGACAATAACATAATCAACTCTTTGTTTAATGCCTCATCATTTTCTACGTTATTTACGTAACTCACCTTATTACCAGCATACCATTTTAGAACTTTTAAACTCCACTGGTCTTTTTCTCTGATAAATTCTCGTTTTATAATGTACTGATCAAATAGGTGTTTAATCTTCAATAAATTAAAGCCAAAATCCTTTACAAATTGTATCTGTGTTTCCTTTTCTGTATCTTTTAAAAATGTTTTAAAGGAATCAATCAGTCTTTTATCATCTAAAGGAATATCAGACTTAGTTTGAATACGAAGTACGTGCAATAAAAAATTCGAGAAATTAATAACAGAAGTAAAACGTTCTGGAGCATCTTCCTTTTCGTCTGTATTTACTTTAAACGAACCCTTGTAGTCAATGATTTCATTAATATTCAATTGGGCGGAATGCTTATCCTCTTTGGCTGCTTCAAATATTCTAGTAGCAATATCATCCAAGGAATTACAGTTCAAAACATTCCAGTTGTTATCCTTAAAAACAATATCTCGCTCTTTTGTAGAAAAACCATATTGCACGTAGCGCTCCATATCGGCACAAGCTTCCCAAATAGTGTTGAATGCATACGTCAATGCTGGATTGTCGGATAAAACCTCCAACATATTTGCTTTTAGAATTTCGTGCTTTTCCAGTTGTTCTCCGCGGTTGTTCATTATTTCAAAATAATGATTCAAATCGGTTTCTTCAGGCACAGAAACTCTAACTACTTTTACTTTTTGGGTTAAGTAATTGTAGAAAATATTCACTTTATCTGGCGTATCTAAAAAGCGGGCTAAGACTTTTTCCGCATCATAATAGCGTTGCTTTATTTGAGGATTGTAATCTTTACTCGAAATAAAGGCCACCTCTTTTTGATTTTGATTGGTGATGACCTCCAAAGTTTCTGTTGACTTTTTCCGGCTATCAAAACTTAAATCTAAATGATAAGAAATTTTATCTTCTATTTCCTGATCAAACTTTCTATGTAGTGCATTCAGAAGTATTTTTAAAGTGGTTAAGCGTTGTTGCCCATCGATGGTTTCATAAGTTGTCTGACCGTCTATATGGCGCTCATAAACCACCAATGTGCCAATGTAGTAATTGGTTTTACACTTTTCTTCGTCAAAAGCATAGTCATATACATCCTGAATCAATTGAGTAATTTCTCCCAAGCCCCAGGTATAATTTCTTTGGTAGATGGGAATGACGTAGGAATCAGAATTCTCAAATAAAGATCCTATAGAAAATGAAGGGATTGTATTACTCATAGATAAATTTCATTTTTATAAATAAATCTTTAAGCGCTTTCGTTTTATCGGAATTTACCAATTCCGCCTCCTGAAGCGGATGAAGCTTTATATTTAGAAAATCGCTAGGCTTTAAAGCATCTTTTATGGTTTTGAAAATGAAGGGATGTGCTAAAGCGTGGTTATCCATACTTGCCAGTTGAACACTATGCATCGTTAGACGTAAAGAATAACTCCATATAAATATTTTTTCTACGGCTCGTTCCATTTCCACCATTCCGAATTTGTCTACGTAATACGCCAGTGCACAATCAAAAAGATTACGAACATATTTATCGCCTGTTCTATCTTTTCCTGAATAAGTGTCTAGCGTGGTTAAAATTTCTTGAGCTATAGTATCATCTTTTGAAGAAAATTTTAATTTGTTGATGACCTTCACATAATGTTGAATCATTTCGAAAAATCGTTTACCATTGATTACGATTTGATCTAATTGAAAAGGATAAGGCATTGTTTTGCCATCTATCTTTCTGTTAAAATCTTGATTGTAGCCTTCTATATAAAAATGACTGATGCGATAGATACTCGCAAACGGAAAAGGCTCTTTTACTTCTGGACTGATTCCTTTAAAAACATCCACATCATCTTTCGTGAATTTACGGGCAGACTTTGCATTACTCCAATTTCTAATCCGGAATAAATAATGAGAAAACGTTTTCTTCAAAGCATCCAACTCCATATTCTCCCAATCGTTAACGGTGGCTATACGTTCAGATTCGGTACTGCTATCCAACATTTCACGAAGGTGAAACGCCTTTAATAAATCGTGGGGAAAAAGATCGACCCCGCGTGCATTTTGAGAATCGAAAAACTGAAAAGCTTCGGATATATCGTAAAGAACCACTTTTACCATTTCACAGCGTTCATAAAAAAATTGAACAGTTTCTTCGTCGAAATCATTTATTCTACGTTCAATTTCAAAATAATTATCCCGAATGTTTTCTTTGCTCTGTGGGTCTTGAAAAGATAAGGTCGAAGTAACAGAAAGCTTAGGCGTACTTATTTTTGCTTTTTTTAATTTCTCTTGAAGGATTTCATTATTTTGAATAGCCAAACCGATCAGTAAAAGTGTAATAGTGCGTTGTTGTCCATCTACTATATTTAGCATATTGTCTTCGTCCAGATGATAAACGATGGTTCCTAAACGATAGGCAGGTTTGGTTTTGAAAAAGAGAATATCATCCAACAATTGGTTGACATTTTTAGACGACCATTTGTATGGACGTTGATAGGGAGGAATCACAAAACGCGGCGTTTCCACCAGTTGTTGTACCGTGATAATTTCCGGCTGAATCTCTCTCAACTCTTTTTCTTTTGTAACCGGTATTGAATTGGTCTCCAAAACTTCTCTTCTCATAATCATTTTCAATTCTACATTTTCAAATTCATTTGTTTTGACCTTCTCCGAAATTAATCAAATTTTTGTTTCTTCATAAGATAATTCCGTAGTGATTTCTGCCTTATTTAGTTTATAAGCACTTTTATCAGCCCAACTTTTCAAAATCAAACTTATACGTAAATAGTTCTAAATCTTTTTTAGCTTTCACTTTCTCTATTAGTGCAGGGTTGGACTTGTGCATAAAGATAATTCCTTTTATGGGCTTGGCTATTTCTTTTTTCAAAGCAGCCATATAACTTTCAATTTGAGACACAACCTCCAATCCAGCTGAATTTCGTTTAAGTTCTACTACATATAGAACATCTGCAGTCTTATCAATCAATAAAAGGTCTAAACGCCCATTAATTTCTTTTAAGAAGTACTGCCGACCATAAATTTTATTATCTTGATACAGTTCAAGTTTTTTTCCAAAAACCTCACCCCTGTATTTTATCTGCTCCACAATCATATCCTCTAATACTTTCTCCCGCGCAATTTGTTGCGTCTTGTTAAAGGATATTATGTTATAAGGTCTTTTTATAGATTTTACATTACTAAGAATATCATCAGCCGTATCTTGACGCCCTTTCCCTTCTACAAACTTTTTCAATTGTTTTTTGTAGTAGTAATTTCCAGGCATTAATTCCAACACTTTTTGTAATACATTTATCGCTGTGACGTAATCACCTATTTTATCTAAAGCGAGAAGATAGTTATTTATAAAAATCTCAAATGTAGTTCTTCCTATGGTATCACTCTTTTCTGGAGATAAAATATAATATTGATCTTCAAGCTTATCTAGAGTCAAAACTTTTTCAAATTCAGTTTTTGCTTTTATATAATGCTTTGTAACATTATATAAATAGCCTAGAACTAAATGAACATCATTCATAAAGAAATTTAAGGAAAAGTTAGAATCAAAACCTTCATCTGGATATTTGGCAAATAACTGATTTAGGCCATCTAGAAACGCTTGAAAGTTTCGAATAGCATTAGGGTAATTTTCTAAATCCATATAACTAAACCCTCTAAAATAAGCCCCAATATAGTGTTCAACCTGATTAAAGTGTAATATTGCCAATTCGGGCGAACCTTGGTCCAAATAGTTTGAACCTTCATATATATTACCAGCTACAGTATTTACTCCTTCATTAATAATTTTCTCGTTAATATAAATCGCTATTTCTTCCGAAAACAAAACGTATAATCTACAGTCGTTTATCAACCAAAATTCTGGGAATTCATTAAGATTTGCACTAAATCGTTCAGCTAAATAATCATAAAATTGATTTGGTAAGTTGGCTATAATCTCTTCTGCGCTCGTCTTATCTCTAATTAAGTCTTCTGTATTAACCACTTTAAATGCCTCGATTACCTTCTTTAAGTTTTCTTCAGAAAACTCTTTAATCAATGTTCCTGCAGCTAAATAAAAAGTATTTAAGACTTTCTCATCAATAAATTTACTATCTGAATTCATGTTTTTATCTATAATTGTTGAATTTTATTCTTTTAAAACCAAGCAAATAAACATTTCACATTTACTTATTATCATTTATAATAAAACCTTTCAACCTATTGCTTACTATTTTAAAATCTTCTTCACTGTTACGGATTAAACGTTTATTTGACCTATGCTGAAACTCTGAGTAATCAAAAATTATAAGTTTAATTCCGTTTTTAGGTAATTCTGTTTTCCTTAAATCATCGTATCGTTTACGTTGCTCTCCTCTACTAATACCTGATGAAGTCATACGTTTATCAAAGAACTTCACAGTTTCTGAATGTTGTCGTTCATAGTATTCAATAACCAGGTTTAGGTTTGGATAGTAGCAATCGACGGGCAATTTAACACCAGTGTCTCCACGCAAAAAATCAAAACGATGTTGTCTTATTCCCTCCGATTGTAAAACAATATCACATAAATCAATTATATATGCTTCATCATTATGTGCTTTATTTTTGCTTAATAGTTTTATTCTTTCTGACTTGACTTTTCTAAATTCTTTTAAGTTTTGACCTCCATCAATTGTAACTACTCTTCTAAAATCTGAAACCGAATATCCACCACCAAGACCAAAATCTGAAGCATAAAAGCCTAATCGTCTTATTTTAGCTCTAATGCTTTTTTGCTTAACAGCAGTAGCCAATAATTTTTGATTAATTAAAGACTCAATTTCATTTGCTTCTGCCTGTGTAAAACGACTTCTTCCTTTCATAATAAACTATTTAATTATCAAAGCCTACTGAGCTTAATACTATAAGCCATTATAGTTAATTAGTAAACTAAATGAATTTCCACCTAATAAAAAAGTCCAAAGCTGTCCAATTTCCCAAAGCATTATCACCACATCATTTTTTTGCTTAATTTTATCTAACCCAATGCATAAACCTCTCGTGTTAAAGCATATAAAAGCATTCTAGATGAGGTTGATGAAAATAAAATGATTGTATGAACCCTAATTAAATCCAAAATATATGTCCACACCACGTGTCAACCTAAAAGTTCAGAGAAAGAAGAATCCGCGCGATTTGTCGGCGCCGGATCGTTATTATGTACAAGCCGTTAAGACCGGAAATTGCGATTTAGAACGCCTCGCCTACCTCATCTCTAACCAATCTACCGTAAGCGAAGCCGATTGTTTGGCCGTCTTGCATTCTTTTGTTCATAATATGATGGACGAACTAGAACAAGGTCGCGTGGTAGAATTAGGACATTTAGGGAATTTCCAGATCAAAGTGAGTTCTCTACCTAGTAATTCACCCGAAGAAGTGGGCATAGAAAACGTAAAAAGCATAGGCGTAAATTATCGCCCCAGCCTGAAGATTAAAAAACGCTTGCAAAAGATAAAATTCAAACTGCAGAAATAAGCGCAAAAGCCTTTATTCATAAGGCATTCACTTGATGATTTCATTTATTTATTTGATGAATCAAATTAATCATCCGCATGATGCAAAAAAAAGCTCTTGTACTTTTACAAAAAAGCTCTTGAGGTTTTTGGAAAAAGCTCTTGTACTTTTCTAAAAAAGCTTTTGAGCTTTTTTTCTGAAGATGCGCATAATCCATCGCGATTATGCGCATCTTTTGTCGAGAACATCTAGATAAAGTGGCTTAAAGGGTTGTTTAAAAGTAGTTTAATATTGTTTAAAGGTGGTTTAAAGGTGGTTTAAGACGTGAATCTCTCTTGTCAGGCTAAGTGATTTTGTGAAACAAAATTGTATCGAAGCCTTGAAATGAAATTTTGAATGTTGAATTCTAAATTTTGAATTATGCTGCATACTGCGATCATCGATTCTCGTCTTTCCTTATTTCTGTCGAGATTTCAATACAAATTTTTCTAAAGAAAAATTCACTCAACCCGACAGAAAACATAGTAGATGCTGAATCCAGTTCAGCATGACATGCGACTTGATTTTACCATAAAAGTCAGACCCGAAGTGTCATTCCGCACTTCATGCGGAATCTCTCTTGTCAGTCTGAGTGATTTTGCGCAGCAAAATTGTATCGAAGACTTAGACAAGAGAAGCAAAAAGGACGTCAAACCCTCTTTCTGTCGACATTTCGATACAAATTTTTCTAAAGAAAAATTCACTCAATGTGACAGAAAAACTCTACACTCTCAGCTCTATACTAAAACCAATTACCGACTACTAACCACAAACAACCCTACACTCTACACAATACACCCTAAACTATTTAGTACTTAGGTTTCTTATCTCTTTTTTCAGCTTTCTTTTCTTTCGCAGTTTTAGCTGGTTCTTTCTTTACGCTTTTTCTTGAATCTTGTCCTTTGGCCATGATAATAGGTTTTTAATTTTCCTGAAAGCTAGTCATTTAAGATGGATATTTTAGATTTAAGTTTATATAAATGGGTTAAAAATTACTAAACTCGAAAATCCTCTTGTCATGTAGAGTGATTTTGTGAAACAAAATTGTACCGAAGCCTTGAAATGATATTTTGAATGTTGAATTCTAAATTTTGAATTATTTAAAATGCTGCAAACCTAAAAGCAGGGGACTGAGCAACTCTACACCCTACACTCTACACCTTAAACTAAACCCCGAAGCCCTCAGAAATCCATGTTTAATGGTGTTCAGCGTACGCGTCCGTGGCCTATAGCTGTTTGGCCCTGGGAAGGCAAGCCGATGATCATCCATGTTCCCGCCACGTAAATATAAGACACAAGGTAAAATAGATAATCAGGCGGGAAAACATTATTTCTGATTGATTTTTTGGTTCGTTTTTGATCAAGCAAAAATGAACAGAAAGATTAAATCTAAACTCGCCTAAATAATAAAAAAACAAATAGATTCCGGGTCAAGCCCAGAATGACACGCGCCTTGTAATTTCGATTAAAGTTAAACCCGAAGCGTCACTCTGAACTTGATTCAGAGTCTTTTGCTCAAGTGGGATAATGGTTGTTTAAATGGTTTAATAAGTTTAAATATTACTTAAGACGAGAAGCCTCTTGTCAGGCTGAGTGATTTTGTGAAACAAAATTGTATCGAAGCCTAAGACAAGAGAAGCAACAAGGACGTCAAACTCCATTTCTGTCGACATTTCGTTACATTTTTCTCAAACAAGAAAAACTCCTCCACGTGACAGAAAGCATAGTAGATGCTGAATCAAGTTCAGCATGACACGCGTCTTGCATTAACGATTAAAATCAAACCCGTAGCGTCATTCCGCACTTGATGCGGAATCTTTTTAATTTTAAACTATTACTCCTCTTGATGCTGAATCAAGTTCAGCATGACATGCGTCTAATCTATAAACCCATAACAAATAATGTTAAAACCAAAAGAACTGAAAACCGAGAACTATGAACTGCAAACCCTAAACCGAGAACTCTAACCACAATTCACTATCTTGTTCTTCTAAACCCGAAGACGATGAACAAAAACTGGTTAAAATATAATCCTGAGATGGATGAGCTGTCAGAGAAAACTTTAGCAATCCTTGAGAAAGCTAAAACTTCAACGCAAAAGTTTGTTGAAGTTTCTCCCGAGTTGAGTCAGTCGAATTACTTTACAAGAGGAGCACACGCCAAGTCTTATGCTTATGTAGACGCCTACTTTTCTCCGAATCAAGAATTGGTGGATGCTTTAGGTATTTCAGATTATTTTTATGAAAATCAGAAGTTAAACATTCGTTTTTCTAATGCGAATAATGTCATCGAACCGGGTAAAAAGAACTTCCCTGCTTATGGTATGAGCCTTAAATTTGATCAGGTATGTTATCCATTAGTTAACTTTCCCCTATTCCCGACGGATGATGCTCACTCATTTTTAGAGTTATTTAATGATTTGAACGAAGCACGAATTGCACAAGCTAAAAGTGGTTGGGATGCGGTGAAAGAAATTCCATCTTTATTGGTTTCTGGCTTAAAAGCCTTTTATCACATCAATCCATTAAACATTGGAAATCTCATCTGGAAAGGCTCTCAAATGGAGCAAGATTTCCTAATGAACTATGCATACCACGGCATCGGATGTTATAGGTTTGGTGATTACGTTGGTAAGCTCCACACCGAAAAGAAAGATTTTGAGTTATTAGAGAATGAAAACTCCGATAATCTACAAAAGACAACTTTGCAACAGATTCTGGATACTCAAGAGATTCAGTTTAACTTATACATTCAATTAGGTATAGACGAAGAAACAACACCCGTGAATGTATTGTCTAAGGAGTGGGATCGAGAAAAAGCAGCTTGGCAGGTCTTGGGTACCGTCACTATACCTCAGCAAAAGGTGATTGAAAACAATTACACCCTTGAAAACACTTCTTATAGTCCATTTATTAATCCCAAAGCCATGCAACCTGTCGGTAGAATCCAACAAACGCGCAAGGAAATCTATCAAATTTCATTAGAAACGAGGACAAAATTGAATGAAAATCAAGGTGAACGTGAATTGAAGCTAAAAAAAGAATAATTTTTTAAAAATAAATCTAATTGGTTAAAGCACTAAGCAGTAGTGAACTTAAGTACTTTTTAATAAGTTTTATTTATGAAAAATCTAATTATTTATAAAGATATTCTATAAAACATTAGGTGGTTCGATTAATCCGTTCTATATTTGCATCACAATAAAACACCTACATAGTTTTACAGTATAGTATATAGTGCAATTAGTATTTATCGAGTTTTACTCCATCTTTCCCAATTAAATTTTTACAATTACTTTTTAATAGTGTTTTCTTATCAAAAGTGCAGAGTGCATTTTAGTTGATGCTTATATATAGGCTGTTTATTGTAAAAATTTATAACATTTAAAAATTATTAAAATGCAAGAAGGTACAGTAAAATTTTTCGACGAGACAAAAGGATTCGGATTTATTACAGCAGAATCAGGTGAAGAAATTTTCGTTCACAATTCAGGTTTGAACGTAGAAATCAGAGATAACGATAGAGTTTCTTTTGACACACAGGAAGGTAGAAAAGGTTTAAACGCAATTAACGTTGAAGTTATTGACTAAACCATTATGCTCTATCAAACGATAGAGTGATAAAAGTACAAAGGAGATCAGAAATGATCTCCTTTTTTTTGTGCCTAATTTTTTGAAAAAATATTTACTTATTTTATCGCTTGAGACTGTATTAGTTATGGGAATCATTAGGATTCTAACATAAAAACACCAACTTCTTATGTTTTAGTAAAATGTATTATTTATCTATCTTTAAACCTTTATATTGAAAAGACAAAACAATCAAAAAGGCAAATATGCAACGTAAACGTTTAACTATGTGCGCAGTATTGTTGTTAGGCATGGGTCTAACAGGAATGCAAGCACAAGAAAGTATTAATGCTTCTGGTGGTGAAGCCACAGGTACAGCAGGCTCTGTGAGTTATTCACTAGGCCAAGTGACCTACACCACTCAAGATAGCTCAACAGGTTCTGTAGCACAAGGAGTGCAACAGGCATTTGAAATCTCAGTTTTAGGTGTAGAAGACCTAGTGAATAAAGATATTCAATTAGCTGCCTACCCTAACCCAACTTCAGATTTCCTAAAACTTTTGGTGAAGGAAGATAATTTAAGCGATTTAAGTTTTCAAATGTTCGATGCTCAAGGTCGACTTTTGTTAGCTAATGAAATTAAAGATCAGCAGACCCTAATCAATATGAGCTCATTGCCAACTGCTACCTACTTCATAAAAGTTAGCCAAGCGCAAAAACCGTTAAAAACATTCAAAATATTAAAGAAATAAAAATTAGATATATGAAACTTCTTAACTTCAAAGTAGGTTTAGTTTTGGCCTTAACATTCGTTTTAAACACGACTCTTTTTGCCCAATCTCCAGAAAAATTGAGCTACCAAGCTGTAGTGAGAAATGCTGAGAACAACTTAGTGGCAAACACACAAGTTGGAATGCAGATTAGCATTTTACAAGGTTCTGAAAGCGGAGCGGTTGTTTATAGCGAGGTTTTAACTCCAACCACCAACGCGAATGGATTGGTGAGTGTTGCGATTGGCGAAGCTGCTGATTTGAGTAGCATCGATTGGTCAAATGGAACTTACTTTATTAAAACAGAAACAGATCCAAATGGAGGAACTGATTACAGCATCGTTGGAACATCTCAGTTATTAAGTGTTCCTTATGCATTACATGCAAAGTCAGCTGACGGGTTCACACCAGGAACTACACCAGGAGAAATGAAATACTGGAACGGTTCTGAATGGGCTGATGTAACTCCAGGAAACGAGGGTGATGTATTGACTTTTGTAAATAACACACCAACTTGGGTTGGCGAAGGCAGTGGAGAAGTTATTCCTACAGTTACGAACCCAACTACGGGTAAAATCTGGATGGACAAAAACTTAGGAGCTGAGCAAGTAGCTACTTCATCCTTTGACGAAGCTTCTTATGGAGATTTATACCAATGGGGACGCGGTACAGACGGTCACGAGAAAAGAACCTCTGCTTCTACTACTTCATTAAGTGATACAGATACGCCAGGACATGGTGATTTCATCATCAACGGAAACAGTCCATTTGACTGGAGAGTTCCTCAAAACCACAACTTATGGGATGGCGCTGCAGGAATCAACAATCCTTGTCCAACAGGATTTAGATTACCAACCGAAAACGAATGGAACTTAGAAATGATGACTTGGTCTTCTATGAACGTTGCAGGTGCTTTTGATTCTGTGCTTAAATTACCAGCAGCTGGACAAAGAAGATACAGCGATGGAGATTTCTATGGTGTTGGTGTAAGTGGAAGCTACTGGGCAAGTACTTTATCTAACGAAGCAGGTGGAATCTATTCAAGATTTATGAACTTTAGATATAGCGCTTATGTAATTTCTGCACACCGTGCGACAGCAAATAGTGTAAGATGTATTAAACATTACTAAAATTCATCTTTTTACATAGTTAAGAAAGTTTATAGAATGCAAGTTTTATAAACTTTCTTCTTTTTTAGACCTATGGGTTTTTGTTCTCCTTAGAATTCAATTAATTTTAGCACCGATTAAAATCACCACATGAAGCTTAAGTTTATTTCAAGTCTACTTCTACTCTATTTTTTAAATCTTAGCCTGAATGCTCAGCACAATATTCATGGTTCTTTTCCTGGTTTAGCAGGACAACAAGTTAAATTAGTAAGCTTTAAAAACCTAGGAATTAAAAGCATAGACAGCATTAAAGTAGATGCTAAAGGAGATTTTAAACTTCAATTTCCAAAAGATCAAGTAGGAATGGCTTATTTGACAGCAGAAGACAACAAGCCATTTATAATTGTATTAGACGGTGAAGATATTGTTTTGAATGGTCAGATTTTAAGTTATACGCAAGACGTAAACATTCTTGAGGGCAAACAAAACAAAATTTTCTCTCAATATGCTACAGAACATCCTAGAAGGGAACAGACCTATAGTGCTTGGGATTTCTTAGATAAAATCTATAGCCAAGATTCACTTTTTATGGTTCAACAAGAAGCCAAACTTGCTATTGAAAAGGAAAAAACACGAATTCAACAGGAGGATAATGCTTTCTTAAATAGCCTAGAAAAAGATACTTACTTAAGTTATTATTTACCTTTAAGGAAATTGGTTAGTCAGGTTAGAACCATTGCTCAATACAGGTTTACAGAAATTCCTACGAGTATAGAAAGTTTCAGAAACCTAGATTATACCGATGAGCGTCTTTATACCAGTGGCATTTTAAAAGAAAGTATAGAAAATCATTTTTGGTTGATTGAAAACAGTGGCAAGGAATTGAATCAAGTCTATGAGGAAATGAAAATTTCTGTAGATGCCATGTTTAAACCTTTAGCAAAAGATACGGATAAATTGAATTTAGTGGCGACTCATCTTCTAAAACTGTTAGAAGAGCGCAGTATGTTTGAGGTAGCCGAACATTTATCTTTAAAGTTATTAAATGATAAGAAATACAATATCCACTCAGATTTAAAGCTAGAATTAGAACGCTACCGAAGTGTTAAATTAGGCCAGAAAGCTCCTAATTTTAAATTGAAAGGAGATGTCTTTGCCCCTGACTATACTAAGAAGAGCAAGCCTAAGTCCTTAAACGATATCAAGGCTAAAAACACACTTATAATTTTCGGATCTAGCTGGTGTCCTGCTTGTCCGCCGGATTTAATGAAGATAGCTAAGCAATATCCACAATGGAAAGAATTAGGCTTGGAAGTCGTTTTTATTTCTTTAGATGAAGACAAGGAAATATTTAAGAACTTCGTAAAACCCTTTCCATTTATCAGCTTTAGTGATTATAAAAAATGGGAAAGTCCAATCGTTAAGGATTATTATGTAAATGCTACGCCAAGTTTCTTTTTATTAGACGATAAAAAAGAGATTATAATTCGTCCCAATAGTTTAAATCATTTAGAAGCATGGATAGATTGGTATTTAATTCAAGGAAAAAAATAATTCTCACACCCAACATAACTCATTGAATTAAAATCAATTACATTACAATCTGAAGTAAAGAATTAATAGCCAGCCAAAATTTAATTCTCCAAAACTCTTTGAACTTTGAAATATTTACTTAGTTTTGCCATCGAAATGAGAAATTTATCTATTATTCCTGCTATTATTATTGCAATTGTGATTATCACACCTGCAACAGGGATGCTATAGAAAAAATATAAAATTATATCTAAAAGCCTCCCGAGAAATCAGGAGGCTTTTTTTATTAGTTAAAACAAAATGACAACACATACAAACATTATTATTATCAGCATTATTATTCGCTCCCTAGAGTGAGGATTGCTGGTATCTATAATACTAAGCCTTTCTCACTCACCTGAGGAAGGCTTTTTTTGTTTAAAAACTTAAGAAAACATTGAATTAAATTTTAATTATAAAACGTAAACA
The DNA here is from genome assembly GCF_029664245.1 of Profundicola chukchiensis. Lineage (GTDB taxonomy): Bacteria > Bacteroidota > Bacteroidia > Flavobacteriales > Weeksellaceae > Profundicola > Profundicola chukchiensis. The sequence continues at coordinate 428,117 of NZ_JANAIE010000001.1, forward strand.
TGAAAAAAAGACTTTTAATCAGCTTATTCTCCTGCCTTCCCTTACTCGGAACGGCACAAGTATTCCAAGAAAACTTTGATGGCGATGGACCTGGAATCGATGCTTGGACTGTATTGGACTTAGATGGAAATACCGTTGCTCCTCCTGTGAGTGAAATTACAGACGCTTGGGTGGCTATCGACCGTGGAGGGCCTGCTCCAAATTATGGTGGTCCAGATGGAGATTTTGCCGCAGCGAGCACATCATTTTATATTCCGGATGGTATCGCTAATGATTGGCTTATCTCTCCAGAGTTCACAGTAACTGGTGAGTCACCTTATTTAGTATGGGATGCCAAAGGTACCGATCCTAGATTTTTAGATGGTTATAAAGTAATGCTTGCGCCATCAGCTGGTGATTCTCCAGAGGATTTTAGCGTAGAATTATTTAGTACTGAAGCTGAAAATTTTGACTGGACAACAAGACATGTAGATCTTTCTGCATATCTAGATCAAACTGTAAGAATAGCTTTTGTAAACAATAGTGAAAACAAATTTGTTCTACTTATAGATAATATTTTAGTCGACGAATATACTCCTGCCCCAGTGCCTGACTGTACTTCACTTAACCTTCCAGTGGATGGTGCGACTGAGGTTGAGTTTACAGAAGGTGTGTTATTTAGCTGGGAACCAGTTGGCGATACTGAAGGAATCGAATATGACTTTTATTTGGACATGCATCCTAACCCTACCACTTTAATCGGTACAACCAGCGAAACATCGGTAACGGTATCTGGAATCACACATGGAGGAACAACGCATTATTGGAAAGTTGTCCCAAAGAACACAAGTGGAGAAGCTAGCGATTGTAATGAATTTTATTTTACCACCATTGAAATGAATGTTGCACCATATTGTGGTCCTTTAAACTTCTCATTCAATGTCGAGCCGATAAGCTATGTAAGTTTTGGTGGCATGACAAATGAATCAGATGCTGCTTTGAACAACTCTCCAGCACACGAAGTATTCTTAGATCAAGTTGCCAATGTATCTCCTGGCACTACTGAGACAATTGTTATCAAAGGAAATACAAATGGTCCTTGGGAGAATTCTTTAATGGTGTTTATCGACTGGAATCAAGATGGAGATTTTGATGACGAAAATGAAACCTATACGATACCTACACCTTTAGCCGGATCTGATGGATTAGACGATGTTCAAGTATCCTATGATATAGAGGTTCCTTCTGATGCATTGCTAGGAAACACCCGTATGAGAGTTAAAAAGAACTTTGGCCCACAGAATTTAGAAAATCCTTGCGTAGGTGGAAGTTTCGGACAAGCAGAAGATTATACTGTAAACGTAGGAAGCCTATCTGTTCATGATGTTGATTTATTGGAATTTAGCTACTATCCAAACCCAGTTAAAAATGTTTTAACCTTTAAAACAAATCAATCTCTTAATGAGGTAAGTGTTTATGATGCTATGGGTAAATTCTTAATGAACAAGAAGTTTACTAACTCAGAATATCAATTAAATTTATCTCACCTACCTACAGGCGTTTACACCCTTGTAGCTAGTTTAGAAGACAAAACAAAAACCTTTAAAGTTGTAAAAAAATAATTTAAAAACTTAGAACAAACACACATCATGACAACTTTCACTAACATTATTATCAGCATTATTATTATTCGCTCCCCCGAGTGAGGAATGCTGCTATACCTATATCTAAGCCTTTCTCATTCATTTGAGAAAGGCTTTTTTTTTAACCAAAATTCAAAATTTAATAATCACATACCATGTACTACAACGACAACACATTAATCTATCTCGACGGAGAATTTGTTAAAGCCAATGAAGCTTCCACAGATTTATACAGTCAAACGCTTCACTACGGATACGGCGTTTTTGAAGGAATTCGCGCCTATGCTACAGAGGACGGAACTCAAGTTTTTAAATCTCATGAGCATTACGAACGCTTGAAAAAATCAGCAGAGCTTATTCAAATTCCATTCGAGTATGATGTGCAAGCATTAGTGGATGCTACGGATGAATTGCTGCGTAGAAATAAGCTAACGGATGCCTATGTTCGTCCTTTGGTGTTCTGTGATCCCAACATGACACTAGCGCGACCAAACAATGTTTCTATCATGATCTGCGCTTGGGAATGGGGCGCTTATTTGGGCGACAAACAATTGCGTTTAACGGTTTCCTCTTATTGCCGACCACACCCCCGTTCTATCAAAATCGAAGCTAAAGTTTGCGGACATTATGTGAATTCAATTCTTGCTACAAATGAAGCCAAAGATAAAGGCTATGACGAAGCCTTGCTTTTGGATAGCGATGGCTTCTTGGCAGAAGGTCCGGGCGCTAATTTATTCTTCGAAAAAGATGGTGTTTTATTCACGCCGCAATTGGGAAATATCCTTCCCGGAATTACGCGCGCAACTGTGTTAGAATTAGCCGAAGAACTTGGGTTGGAGGTTCAGCAAGGCTTATTTAAGCCGAATGAATTATTTGAAGCAGATAGTGCTTTCTACTGTGGAACAGCCGCTGAAGTCATTGGAATTGCTTCGGTTGATGAAACTGTATTTCCAAAAGCTTGGAAAGATTCATTAGGAAGAAAATTACAAGATGCTTACTCAAAAAGAGTGAGAGAAACTTCAAACGTATTGAGCAAAAATTAATCATGAAAACTTTAAATAAATACAGTAAAACAATCACGCAAAACGAATCTCAACCTGCTGCACAAGCTATGCTTTACGGTATAGGCTTGACGGAAGAAGACATGCAAAAAGCACAAGTCGGGATTGTGAGTACAGGTTACGAAGGAAATACCTGCAATATGCACTTGAACGACTTGGCGAAAGAAGTCAAAACAGGAGTCCAAAATGAAAATCTTGTTGGATTAATTTTCAACACAATTGGCGTAAGTGATGGGATTTCCAACGGAACAGATGGAATGCGATTTTCATTGGTTTCCCGTGATGTTATTGCTGATTCAATCGAAACGGTGGTTAGCGCACAATGGTACGACGCAGTTTTAGCCGTAGTGGGTTGTGATAAAAACATGCCTGGTTCTATCATCGCCATGGGCAGATTAAATCGTCCTGCTATCATGATTTACGGTGGAAGCATTCATTCAGGAAAATGGAAAGGTGAATCTTTGAATATCGTTTCGGCATTTGAAGCCTTGGGCAAGAAGTTCAACAACACGATAAGTCCGGAGGATTTCAAAGACGTCATCAAAAATGCCTGTCCTGGTGCAGGTGCTTGTGGCGGAATGTACACTGCCAACACGATGGCTTCTGCCATTGAAGCTCTGGGAATGAGTTTGCCTTACAGTTCTTCAAATCCTGCTTTGAGCGCTGAGAAAAATCAAGAATGTTTAGCTGCTGGAAAGGCGATACGCGTATTACTTGAAAAAGATATCAAACCCAAAGACATCATGACCAAAAAGGCATTTGAAAATGCAATTACCATGGTTACTGTTTTGGGTGGTTCTACCAATGCGGTCTTGCACTTAATCGCGATGGCGCATGCTGTAGACATCGAGTTAACATTAGAAGATTTCCAGAAAATCAGCGATAAAGTTCCTGTTTTAGCCGATTTAAAACCAAGCGGTAAATACTTGATGGAGGATTTACATGCTGTTGGTGGAGTTCCTGCAGTGATGAAATACTTACTCGCCAACAACTTGCTTCACGGTGATTGTTTAACCGTAACAGGAAAAACAGTTGCCGATAATTTAGCTGAAGTTCCAGCTTTAACGGCAGGTCAGGAAGTGTTTTTCTCCTTGGATTCTCCTGTTAAAGAAACGGGGCATTTACAAATCCTTTTTGGGAATTTGTCACCCAATGGAAGTGTGGCGAAAATCAGTGGAAACGAAGGTGAATATTTTGAAGGTTCTGCAAAAGTTTACAACGATGAATACGCAGCAATTGATGGAATAAAAAGCGGCGAAGTGAAATCAGGAGATGTGGTGGTGATTCGCTACTGTGGACCGAAAGGAGGTCCTGGAATGCCAGAAATGCTCAAGCCAACTTCTGCTATCATGGGCGCTGGTCTTGGGAAAAGTGTTGCGCTTATTACCGATGGAAGATTCTCAGGTGGAACGCATGGATTTGTGGTGGGGCACATCACTCCTGAGGCTTATGACGGAGGAACAATTGCTCTTGTTGAAAATGGTGATACGATTAAAATTGACGCGAAGCACAATACCATAGATTTAAAAGTGAGTGACGTGGAATTAGCAAAGCGAAAGTTGAATTGGAAGCGACCGGAGCTTAAAGCGAAAAAGGGAGTGCTGTATAAATATGCAAAGTGTGTTTCGTGCGCATCTACAGGTTGTGTAACAGATAAATAATGAAAGAAATGACAACAACAAAAACAACAGGCGCTCAAGCGGTAATGAAATCATTGGTCGCAGAACAAGTCGATACGATATTTGGATATCCCGGAGGAGCAATTATGCCAATTTATGATGCTTTATACGACTATGAAGATGCGGTAAAACACATTTTAGTTCGTCATGAACAAGGCGCAACACATGCTGCTCAGGGTTATGCGCGAACATCAGGGAAAACGGGAGTAGTTTTCGCCACTTCTGGACCGGGAGCAACGAATTTAATTACAGGTTTGGCGGATGCCATGATCGATTCAACACCTTTGGTTTGCATCACAGGACAGGTGGATTCAAAACTGTTGGGAACGGATGCTTTCCAAGAAACAGATGTGGTGGGAATTTCTATGCCGATTACAAAATGGAATACCCAAGTAACCAAAGCAGAAGATATTCCAGCGGCGATTGCAAAGGCGTTTTATATTGCGAAATCTGGTCGTCCAGGACCTGTTTTAATCGACATTACCAAGGATGCTCAGTTTGGTGAAATGGAATTTCAGTACGAAAAATGTACGACCATCCGCAGTTATCGTCCGAAACCAAAATTGAATTCTGCATTAGTTGAAGAAGCTGCCAATTTAATCAATGGAGCGAAAAAACCGTATTTATTGATCGGTCAAGGCATCATGCTTTCGAATGCAGAACAAGAACTTTTAAAATTCGTTGAAAAATCTGGAATTCCAGTGGCTTCTACTCTTTTAGGATTGGGTGCTTTCCCAAATCATCATCCTTTATATGCTGGTTATTTAGGAATGCACGGAGATTATGCTGCGAATATCAAAACCAACGAATGTGATGTGCTGATTGCCATCGGAATGCGCTTCGATGATAGGGTAACGGGTGATGTTTCTCGTTATGCCAAACAAGCAAAAGTGATTCATATAGATATAGATGCTGCAGAGCTGAATAAAATTGTTCAAACAGAAGTTGGAATTCATGCAGATGCCAAAGAAGTATTGACTGTTTTAACAGAATTGGTTCACCCAAAAGAACATACGGCTTGGTTACAGGAATTCAGAGATCTTAAGAAAGTTGAGGTTGAAACTTTGCAAAAAAGTACAGACGAATCACTCAGCGATGAAATAAAAATGGAAGAAGTGATTAAGGTGCTTTCTGAAATCACCAAGGGAGAAGCGGTTGTTGTTACCGATGTTGGTCAGCACCAAATGTTGACTGCGCGTTATTACGAATACAATAAAACGAAGAGCAACATTACTTCTGGAGGATTAGGAACGATGGGATTCGCACTTCCTGCGGCGATTGGAGCGAAGTTCGGTGCGCCTAAAAAACCCGTAATTGCTATTATCGGAGATGGCGGATTTCAAATGACTTTACAGGAATTGGGCACGATTTTACAAAGTGAAGTGGATGTGAAAATCGTCATTCTGAACAATCGATTCCTTGGAATGGTGAGACAATGGCAGCAACTATTTTTTGAAAAACGCTATTCTTTCACCCATATGGTCAGCCCAAATTTCACTGCGTTGGCTCAGGCCTACTCTATCAGCGCTAAAAAAGTGGAAGCTCGTGAGGATTTGAAAGAGAATTTATTAAAAATGTTGAATCACAATGGTCCTTATTTACTGGAAGTCATGGTGGCAAAGGAGGAAAACGTTTTCCCTATGATTTGCACTGGCGCTTCGGTTTCAGAAGTACGATTAAACTAATAAAAAATGGAAAAAACATATACTGTTTCGGTTTTTACAGAAAATAGCATTGGAATGATGAATCGTGTGACGATTGTTTTCACGCGTAGACATTTAAACATTGACAGTATTACGGCTTCTGAATCTGAAGTTCCTGGCGTATTTCGCTACACAATTGTTTTAAGAACAACTCGCCAACAGGTAGATAAGGTGGTAGGTCAGCTGGAAAAAGTAATCGATGTAATCAAGGCTTTTGTTCATGAAGAAAATGACATCGTTCATCAAGAAATTGCTTTGTATAAGATTAGGACAGAAACATTAACGAATGGCGATGTCGAAAAAGTGATTCGTGAACATCATGCGCGAGTGTTAACAGTTGATCCTCAATTTATGGTCATCGAAAAAACAGGACATGTTGAAGAAACGCAATTGCTTTTCGAAAAGCTCAGACCGTATGGAGTGCTCGAATTCGCAAGATCTGGAAGGGTGGCAGTAACGAAACCGATGAAGGAGTTGAGTACGTACTTGGAGGAGATTTAATTACGAATTAACAAAAAAAAGAATTAACGAATTAACAAAAATAAATTAAACAATAAAAAATGGCAACAATAAATTTTGGAGGCGTATTAGAAAACGTAGTAAAGCGCGATGAATTTCCGTTGGGAAAAGCGCAAGAAGTATTAAAAAATGAAACCGTAGCTGTAATCGGTTATGGAGTTCAAGGACCTGGACAGGCGCTCAATTTAAGAGACAATGGTGTGAATGTCATTGTGGGTCAACGCAAAGGAACTGGAAGTTGGAAAAAAGCTTTGGCAGATGGTTGGGAGGAAGGAAAAACACTTTTCGAAGTGGAGGAAGCTTGTGAAAAAGCAACTGTAGTGATGAATTTACTTTCTGATGCGGGTCAAATTCAAGCTTGGGAAGGAATGAAAAAACACTTAACCAAAGGGAAAACGCTTTATTTCTCTCATGGATTTGGAGTAACCTTCCACGAAAAAACAGGAATTGTTCCTCCTACGGATATCGATATTGTTTTAGTTGCACCGAAAGGCTCGGGAACTTCGCTCAGAAGTTTATTCTTGAGTGGTCAAGGTTTGAACTCTAGTTATGCCGTTTTTCAAGACGCAACAGGAAAAGCAAAAGAACGCGCTTTGGCTTTGGGTATCGCCATTGGTTCGGGATATTTATTCGAAACAACGTTCCAAAAAGAAGTGTACAGTGATTTAACAGGAGAACGTGGTGTTTTAATGGGCGCTGTAGCAGGAATATTTGAAGCACAATTCAATGTTTTACGTCAACGTGGACATTCGCCAAGTGAAGCATTTAACGAAACTGTGGAAGAATTCACACAAAGTTTAATGCCACTGATCGCGGAAAACGGAATGGATTGGATGTTTGCCAATTGTTCAACCACTGCACAACGTGGAGCATTGGATTGGAAAGGAAAATTCCGAGACGCAACAGAACCTGTTTTGAATGAACTATACGACAGTGTGGTTTCAGGAAAAGAAGCGGAAATCGTAATCGAAGCGAATAGTAAACCCGACTACCGAATGAAATTAGAAGAAGAACTTAACGAAATGCACAACAGTGAATTATGGCAAACTGGATTGGAAGTACGAAAATTAAGACCCACGAAATAATGGAATTATTAGGTAAAGTTTACGAAGCCAGAGAACGTATAAAAAACGTTGCACTGCATACACCTTTGATGAAAAATGAAAACTTGAGCGAGGAATTCTTCGCTCAAGTTCACCTGAAACGGGAAGATTTACAACCTGTTCGTTCCTATAAATTAAGAGGGGCATACAACAAAATTGTTTCTCTAACTGACCAAGAAAAAACCAAAGGTGTTGTATGCGCAAGTGCCGGAAATCATGCTCAAGGAGTTGCGTATGCCTGTTATAAATTAAACATCAAAGCAACGATTTTCATGCCGGTGACCACTCCTCCACAAAAGACAAAACAAGTCAAGCTCTTCGGAAAAGACAAAGTTGAAGTGATTTTAAAAGGCGACACTTTTGATGAAGCTTATGAAGAAGCCATGCTATTTTGCAAAGCATCCAAAGCAATTTTCATTCATCCCTTCGACGATGAAAAAGTCATGGCTGGACAAGGAACTATCGCTTTGGAATTATTGGAAGACAGCTCCTCTCCTATTGATTATTTATTTGTTCCCATTGGTGGCGGTGGTTTAGCCGCTGGCGTAAGTTCGGTGTTTAAAAAACTGAGTCCGCATACGAAAATCATTGGTGTTGAACCTGAAGGTGCACCATCCATGAAGAATTCGATTCAAAAAGGAGTCAACACAACTTTAGAAGACATTGATAAATTTGTTGATGGCGCTTCGGTGAAGCGTGTGGGAGAAAAAACTTTTGAAATCTGCAAAAACAACTTGGAGGACATTATCCTTGTTCCCGAAGGTAAAATTTGTACCACGATTTTACGTTTGTACAATGAAGAAGCCATTGTCGTAGAACCTGCTGGAGCATTAACCATTGCTGCACTCGACTTTTACAAAGATCAAATCAAAGGAAAAAACGTAGTTTGTGTGATAAGTGGCAGCAACAACGACATCACCCGTACGGAAGAAATCAAGGAACGTTCTTTATTGTATGAAGGATTGAAGCATTATTTCCTCTTGAATTTCCCCCAACGTCCGGGAGCATTAAAGGAATTCGTCAACGATATTTTAGGTCCAAACGACGACATCGCTTATTTCCAATATTCAAAAAAGAACAACCGAGAAACCGGTCCTGTGGTGGTTGGAATTGAGTTGCAAAACAAAGCCGATTTATCTGGAATTGAAGCCAATTTAAAGGCCAAAAAATTTACCTATCAGTATTTGAATGGGAATAGGGATTTGTTTACGCATTTGATTGGTTAATCATTAAAACATAAAAGGAAAGACAGCAAGGATAGATATTCTCTTTGGTTGGTGAAATTACTTAATGATTTGAGAGCATTTAATTTAACCTACAAACCGACAATCTGTTTATTTGAAGGAATAAATAGTCAACAATACAATGCCAGTAGTGTATTTAGAATTGAGAGAAATATGGGTAAAAAGCTGGTATAAAGTGTAAGGTTTCTCCAGATACTTTGAGACATAGTCTTGATACGCACTTAATGCAGTAAGGTGCAATCAATATATATAGAGCGCATTAGGGCACTACAGTAGCAAAACAACCGAAGTTTCTACTAAAGTATTAAGTATTAGCAACAAAACCTTAAAAAGTCGATAGGATAATTTAGTTGAAAATTCTATATTTGGTGAAGCGAAGAACTAGTGGTTTTGTCGTACAAGGTGAATATAATAGCCATAATTCCATTAAAACTTCGTTTATAACTATGTTAGCCACCATTTGAAAAAAACAACATTCTACATATCATTCATAATTCTGATTTTGAATTTCAGTTGTAAAACGGACAACAAGCTCGATTTGAAAAAATTAGAGAAATTGGACGCTCAAAAAACGACGGAATTAATAACGCAGATTTTAAAAGAAGAAAGCAAGGGATATTTAATGTCAAGTTGTATTACAGAAAAACCAAGAGCAGTTTCGCATCCAATGGTTTCGGATTTTAATGACTATGTCAAGGATAATTTGAATATAAAAGATACCATCCATTTAAAATTTCAATCAAGACTATACAAGAATTTTAAAATCACAGCGGATTTAGTTCCTAACAAAAATATTTTAACCCAAAAACAATTTGAGGAATTTGAACAAAAGTCGGAAAATGGTGGATTTCGATTTTGGGATTGGCTTGACACGAATTGTGACAATGGATATTGCTCAATAAGCAAACCAATATTTAATGAAACATTCGATTTAGCATATGTGCAAATCGGAACTGTTTGCGGAGGATTATGTGGTGGCGGAGAAGAAAGAATTTACGAACTTGTCAACGGAAAATGGATTGAAAAAGAAAGCCTCGGAAGTTGGGTAAGCTGAACGAAAAAACGGTGGCTAACAATGTGTATAAGCAATGGCTTGTTCTCGCCTACTTGGAAAATCCTGCGGATTTTCCAATGTTACGTGAGTGTTTGCAATTGTCCGTGACGAACCACGCCACTGCTCATACACGAAACGTTACCCAACATTAAAAAAAAGAACAAACTATGAAAGCATTTTTTTTTCATTGTCCTAATCACAGGACTGCTATTTAGTCAAAATTTATTTGCAGATTCACCTTTGACTTCAACTAATATTAGCGAAGCTTATAAAGATTCAGAGATTATCCAGTTAGCTTCTAAAACTGGAGGCAGTTTAACAATTGAACTGATGAATTACTTAACTGATACCAAAAACCCAATTGAAATGAAAATAGCTTTAATAAATGCGCTAGGCTGGGATATTGATGGAAAAAACAATTCAACCCAATTTTATGAATATTTAAAAGTAAAAAACAATCTAAAAGATATAAATGAAGCTAGTGCTGAAATCCTAATTTGTTATGCATATTTAAAAGCAATGGACAATTACTTTGATGTCGATGATGCCATAAAATATGCACAAAAAGCAAAATCAAAAAATTATAAGAATAGTTATACAATAAACATAATTTGCGTTCTTATAGAAGACCAAAAAGCAATGGATTCTGATTGGTGTGAAGTTTATAAATTAACAAATAACGTTCGAGTAAATAATTTGCTCAATAAAGATATGAAAGAAGATGCAATAAATATTATTTTTGGATATATGGATTTATACAAAGATAATTGTAAATAATAACGTTTTCTAACACTTTGTATTAATAGTGATAGAAATAGCGCTAAATATCAAGGGGTCTAAGCTACTCAAATTACATAACGGTTTAGTAGGGAAGCGCCACACAATCTGCAACCAAATATAAAATATATCGTAAGCTGTATGCTTCAGAAAAAACAATAACGAATGAAACTGTCCGAAAAGAATAAACATATTTTAAAAACATTACTTGTTCTTTCATCATCAAGTATTTATTTCTTTTTGGCTTATATTGGTTATGAAAATTCACATATAAATTTAAACCAAATAGATTCCGAAATTGGAATTGTTGATGAAGTTGGAATAACTCAAAGAATCGGAACTAAAGGTGAAAGATCAAAAGTATTTTTCATACAATTAGATAATATTGAAAAAAAACTTGGTGTATATAGAAAGTCAAAAAATTACTCCGAATTAATTAATAATATCAAACCAGAAGATGAAATTAAAGTTTATTACAAAGCAAAAAGTAACAAAAGAGAAAATGTAAATCTTGATCTGGTCCAAATTGAAAAAAACGGAAAAATAATATTACCAAAAAATGAATTTGAGAATAAACAAAGTTTTCTAATTTACATTGGATTATTTTTTGGTATCGGAACGATAATTTTTTCGTATTTGTATTACTTTAATTCGCAACCTCGCCAAGCGCCGGAACGTAACCAATTTGAGAAACTAAATGAGTCCTGAAGTACCAATCATAGTCATTATAATAGCAACTCCTACATTTTTTATTTTACGTTTGATATTAAAGCGATTTATAAAAAATAAGAAAACCAGAAATTGGACTTCAATTTTCGGAACAATAATTATTGCACCGATATTATACATCGGACTTGTAATGGCTTTCTTTAGTTATTTATTTTACGAACCTCAATATGATTTTGAAAAAGATAGGTGGTTTGCTGACAAAAACACAAGATTTGAAATGCGAGACGATTTAGTAAATAGTGGAATTTTAAAAGGAAAATCTAAAAGTGAAGTTATTGAACTGATTGGAAATTCGGAAAGCGCTGATTCAACTGATATTTGGACTTATGACTTGGGAACATCTGGAGCTGGATTTGGTTGGCAATTTAATAGTTTGATATTAACCTTTGAAAACAGAAAAGTTTCTGACGTTAAAAAACAAGAAATAGTTGATTAAAAAACTGATTACAACACCTTGTATAAATAATGGCTGGTTCTCGCCTACTTGCGAATCCCGAAAGCTTTCGGGACGCAGATTTTTGCTGCGCACAGTTCGCACTTCGTGCTCGTGTCTATTCGGTTTTTATTTACTAAATTAGGTGCTTAAACACGCCTCTTCCCATACACGAAGCCTGGATACAAAAACACGAAATCAAAAATTCACAATAGAGAATAATGAAAAAATTCATCGGAATTTTAATTTTTACCTTGATTTTAACTTCTTGTAGCGATAAAGTTGTTGCGGTCTTTGAAATTATGAACAACACGGAATTTAATATAGATTCTCTGAAAATAGAACCAAACATTAGTGATGTAGGAAAATACATTTCACTAAAAAAAGGAGAAAAAGCCGTATATAAATCTGATATGACGACTATCGCAAAAACTGACGGAGCTTACCAAATATCATTTTTAGTAAACGGAATCAATAAAACGCAAGTTTTTGGTTATTATACAAATGGATATCCTTTAGAAAGGATAACGAAAATAAATATCGAAAAGGACACGATACTGATTGACCAAGTTTTTGAAAAAGATTAAAAACCAATGCACAACAAAGAACTCTACTATAAACTAAACATTTTCTTCATAAAATTTTGACAAAACTTTCTTGGCTTTGCTTATCTGGAAAAACCTATTTGATTTCCTAGAGGAGTTTTGTACTTTTAATGGTTCGAGCCGAAACATATAATAATTCATACACATAACGTTAGCGACAAGCTAAAATGACGGACGAACAGATAAAATATTCGATTGAAACAGGTGAAATGAAACTTGAAAATTGGGACAAATTCACCCATTATGGAATAGTCTGTTTTCTATTCTTCATTCCAGCTTTGTTCATCTTCTTTCATGTACGAGACTATTTTCAAGGGATACCGAGACCTTTTCGAGATGCAGAAATATGGTTTATAATTGTTACATCAATACTTGGACTTTTGTTTTATCGACTTCAAAGGAATCGATTAAAATTCAAATCAATTGTTACTAAATTGACTCGTGAAGAAATCGACCCAATAATTGAGAAAGTCGCTAACGAACTTGAATGGACTCCATATGTAGTAGACAAAAAGATCATTATCGCTAAGACCCACCCAAGTTTCTTTTCAGGAAGTTGGGGCGAACAAATAACAATCTTGTTCGATAAGGATAAAATCTTGGTTAATAGTATTTGTGACCCAGACAAGAGAAGTTCTGTAGTATCAATGGGACGTAACAAACAGAATATGAATAGAATAATTGAAGAAATAAAAAAAGCCAGTAACTAATATCGGATATAGCAAATGCGGATTTGCTGCTTAAAAATGAGGAAATTAGAACTAAACAAAATCACGGTAGGAGGACTAGAAAGAGATTTCAAAATCCCAAACTTTGAGTACCCAAACCATTGTATTAAAAGAACCAAAACCTGAATTAAACATTTACATCTCGACCACCCATAAGAATTTCATTTGATTGAGTGTAATTGAATGAAACTGAATAATAAAAGAATAAAATTATATGGACACAATATTTTGGATATGCGTAAAAATAATGCAAGTAATGAGTGACTTTTTAGGAATCACCTACCAACAATTAAATGTTATATTATTTGTCATAATTCATCCATTAATCACGATTATATTATTTCTAAAATACATGAAGTATAAACATCGCTGGAAAAAGAGTCTTGCTAGAGATAAAGTTAACAGCTAATGTCGTCTTCAGTGTATTGTTATTGATGATCTTTTCACGAATTCTAATGAGTAATATAAGCAGATTTTCTATCTGTGATTTATTTGTTAAATTTAGCACTAAACGTCTCTAATAAACATACATATGCGTAACCAATAATTTGAAACAAACTCTAATTAAAATTTAATCGAATGAAAATAAAATTTTTACTAATAGGAATCGGATTATTTACACTTTCTGGATGTGGAGCATTTATGAACAAAAACATGAATCCCTACTATTTTGGAATGAAAACTATTGATCCACAAGTTTACAAAAAAAGCAAAAACGTGAAATTGTATAAATACAAAGAAAGTAGTGTCAAGTATTTATTAAAACAAGGATATGTAGTTAAGGCAACATCCGCTTTTAGAGAAAGAAACGTCCATTTATCTTGGGCTGAATTGGCGGCAAAACAAATGGGAGCCACCGTAATGTTAGCTGACAGAGAGTATGTTGGCACCGTATCTGGAAGAAGAAAATTAGCTTGGACAGTTCCTGGAGACACTTACAGAATTACATCAAAGACTAATGGGGTTGTCACAAATACAACGATTCAAGGCCCGGACAAGTTGCAGGTTACAGCAGTTCCATATCAAAATCATTATTATGACCAATATGCTGTTTTTATGGTAAAAAAATATTATTGGACAATTTCTGATGTGCCTTATTATAGTGATAAAAAACTTCAAAATATTGCTGGTTACATTAATGCAGGCGAATGGTTTATACTTTCCGAAAAAAAAGGTAAATACCGCAAATTGATTTATAATAACAAATTCGTTTATATTGACAAGAAAGTTCAAATTTTCTAAAAAACACTATTGTAAGAATATGGAATATTTTAAAATTTATGGTTTAAAAAAAACTTATTACGATATTAAAAACGAAACCAATTCTGACTCTAAATTGAAAAAATGCATATTTCCAAGCATTTTCAAATTCAAGTTAGGTAAATAACGGCTATTTAGTTGCGTTTGAATTTAGCGACAATTTATCGGACGAATTGAAGCGACTTAATCAATCATTTGGAATTGGAATTATTAAATCGAATTCAAATCCTTGTCAAAACAAAATTTTATTTCCAGCAAATTATCGGAATTTAGATTTAAAAACAATCGATAAACTTTGTAAAATACCATAAAGAAATTGAACAATTCATTGAATATACAGACATATTAATGACTGCTCATGAGCAATATTACAAATCCAAAGAAAAGAAAAGATACTAGATGAGTTCTAAGGAGATTATTTAGAAAATGCTACTGAAATTGAGAAATATTGTAAAAAACAAAATATATTAAATGGAGAATAATGCATTAGCCATTACTTGGATATAAGCAAAGGTTTGCTCTCGCATTATTCTGAAAATCCTATTGGTTTTTCTGTTTGGTGAATAGTTGCAAAGTTAACTGCTTATCCCAGCAACAAACCATACCCAATCCATTGTATTTAATTAAAAGAACCAAAACCTGAATTAAACATTTACATCTCGACCACCCATAAGAAATTCATTTGATTGAGTGTAATTGAATGAAACTGAATAATAAAAGAATAAATTTATATGGACACAATATTTTGGATATGCGTAAAAATAATGCAAGTTATGAGTGACTTTTTAGGAATCACCTACCAACAATTAAATGTTATATTATTTGTCATAATTCATCCATTAATTACGATTATATTATTTCTAAAATACATGAAGTATAAACATCGTTGGAAAAAGAGTCTTGCTAAAGATAAAGTTAGCAACTAATGTCGTTTACAGTTTATTGTTATTGATGATCTTTTCACGAATTCTGATTGCATTCAACCTGAAGAAATTCGCTCCTCTATTTAACTTAGCTCCTATCTGTTAGATTATTTTTATTAATTTAGTTACTTTATCACACAGCTCTCGTTCTAAGCAATGTAGACAGTAAAAACTTTTAAACATGATGAAAAGTTTACTACAAATTTTATTGATAATTATATTATCTGGATGTTCCTCCTCCAATAATGTAAAAAGTATAGAAAGTAACTCACCTAATAGCTGGATTAACCAAGAAGCACCTAGCTATACAATAGAAAACTCGGATGGTTCAAAATCTAAGATTAAGAGCCATTTTATAAGTACCTTAAACGTAGATGATTATGAAACTCTTAAAAATCACTTGAACCATATTTATGATAATAAGATAGACTTTGGTGAGCATATAATTATCAATTTCATAGACAATGACCCCAAAAAACATATAGATTCTTATCAAGTTCCTTGGGATATATTTTATGGAAACATCAAAAAAGATTTAGCGAAACTAGGAAAGTTAAACCATTTTTGGATCATCAACCCTAGAGTCAGAAACTTAAACTATTATCATGATGATAAAATTCAATGGATTCAAGATAAAGATGATGTTTTAAGAAAATTGTTTTTCGAATATAATGGTTTGAATGGTGGTTTTGTGATAATTAAACCCAATGCTAATTATTTTATTAAGGTTGGTGAATATAGAAAATCTGATATTTTAGAAGCCTTTAAAGAGTTTAAATAAATACTAGATAGAAAAATTACTTCTCACAAATCACATGACTTATAAAGTTTTAGTTTCTATTCATTATATAATATGCTAAAGTCAGGTAACAAAGACATAATGAAGAGCTCAATGATGATTTAATTAAACTTCATTCCAAAATTCTATGACTATATCAGATTTAACAGAAACTAAAACCGTTAGACGGCCTTATACGGATAAGTTTGGTAATCGCAAAATGGGTGTACAAGAATTTGAAGTAAAATATAATTATGAAATTGAGAATCATTTATTTAGAATCTTAGCGAAAATCATAGATCTAGCACTGGTCGCTTTTTCTATGCACTTCATGGTTTTAAACGAAATAATCAACTCTAATTCAATTATTTACACTTTCCCGGTTTGTTTTATTTTATACAACGCAATTATGGAATCAATGCTAGGATCATCCATAGGAAAACTTCTATTTAATATTGCCGTTGTGAATGAAAAGGCTGAAAATTTATCCTTCGTCAAATCTTTACAAAGAAATATTTTAAGTTTTCTATTTATTTTATTCCATGTCATAAGTCATATAGGTCTACACCATTTTTGGGAATACCTTGATAAAAAATATCTTGACTACAACATCTATATCATCGCACGAAACAAAAGAAAAGAAATAAAACAAATGCTACATCAGCATCTTCCGGCAAAACTAGATAAATAGTCAATTTTCAAATATATTTTTACTACCAACAATAAATTACTAGCAATCCCGCTGTATCTTTAATCTTCTAAAAACTTTAAACCCTTGGCTCATGAAATCTAATAAAGAATTGGTAACAGCATTTGCAAAAACCTGGAATAACCTTGACTCATCATTCATTCGTGATATATTAGATCCAGATTTTCATTACGCTTCTCAATGGGTGTTAGATGAAATTAAAAACAAAGAGGATTATCTAACTTATTTAGATAAAAAATTACGAGCTATTTCAAATTCCGGTACTCGTTTGGTAGCTGAGTTGGGTGAACATGAAAATAAATATTGCTTGGTACTTAATCAGATTCAGAATGGGCGTGCTAATAAAGTTACTTTTCTAATTGAAACCAAGGACGGAAAGATTCTAAGGGCAGATACTTGCATGATACCTGATCCAAAGGAAATTAAAATGTTAAACATCATTCCTAAATAAAAATATATGTGGTTTGAACAGCTAACTGGATTCAAAGAAGAATCGCCCGAAAATGTAAGAAATAAGATAGAGCTTAATGGAAACGAAATGATTTCTCTGGTGAATGAGCGTCGTTTTGTTTTTGGCCAATTAGAGATTCCCAGCCTAGCTGAACTCAAAGCTTTAACTCATAAGATCGATGCTTTTGATGACCAAATTAAAGTTTCTGAAATCGTTGCCAATGTTCAAGAGTTGCATCGACAACCCGAAAACGCAAATGCATTATTTCAGGCGGCTTCTCAGTTCAATCTCCTTGAAATGATAAGTCCATCAGTGACACCAGAAGAGGGAATTGCAAGGTATGAATATGACCGAACGCAAGGCCCAGCATGTGCGATTTCATGTGGAGCGGGAACCATTTATAGAAATTATTTTGTTGAAGTCAATGGACAAATTGGACAGACCGAAGATAATCAAATAGATTGCTTAGACTTAATAGGTTAATCTTTGGGAAATCATAATTCAGAGCTATGGACAATGAAAAATGGCTATACTTTAATAGATCCAAAGGGCCTAAAATCCATCAATGAAAAGCTAGCTAGCTTGTCACAACTTGAAAGAGAAGACTTGAAGGATAAGCTAAAAACGGGTATACAATGGAATACAGATGTTACCCTACCCGACGCGCAACACCAAGTTTCTCAGATATATTGTTCAGCGCTGCCTGTAGCTTATAATCACAACATAGAAACTTCTCATTGGGAAGCTTTTTCGAGGATAATTTTAGAGGCAACCTATGAATCCACAATTTTGGCAGCTATTTTAAATATGGAAAAAAATAAATCTAATAAAGTTTATCTGACCTTAGTGGGTGGCGGTGCATTCGGCAACGAAGAGCAATGGATTTTAGAATCTCTGCAAAAAGTAATTAGAAAGTATAAAAACCTGCCTTTAAATGTTAAGATAGTGAGTTATGGTCGTTCTAATCCAAATTTAGTGCGCTGTATTGATGATATTTAAGCTTTTTTTGATTTAAAAGGAAAATGCTTACTTATCGATATATTTTCCCTCACTCAATTGATTGAGTTTTAATATAATTCAGTACTTTTAAGTCAGAATTCTAGGTAGTAAATTGGCAATTTATAGATTAACTATTTATCAAAAGAGTTATAGCTACCAGTCTAAAACAAAAACACATGCTCAACCATATTCAAAAATTGATATTTCTCTTAGTTTTGATACTTGTTGGATGTAAGACTGAAGTAAAACCCCATGAAATTCAACCTCAATCTAGCATCCAAACATCTTGTGATAGAGCAAAATTAGATGCTAAAACTTCCTTTGAAAACGAAAATTATACATTCACTATTTATGGATTGAATTTAAGTTCATTAAAAAAACAATATCAATATAAATCACTTTACGATAGTATTTTGCTAAGCGATTACAAAATAAAATATAAGCAGGGTGGTTGTGTTATAAGCGATTATACGACTTGCTATGAAAAGGAGTTAAAAAGATATGTTGAAAACAAATATGGTAAAGACTACTTATCTATCGCTAAATCTAAAGCTCTAACTATTTACAGTAAAACCGAAGAATACAAAACAAAGGTATTACCTCTTTTAAAACGCGATACAATTTTTAACGCTATTGAGCCCTCAGAGTACAATAAAAGAGTAAATAGATCAGAAACGATTACTCACTTTATCAAAAACAAGCTCGGTGAAGAAATCTCTAATTCTAAAATTTCATTTCAATATATTTTATATAAAAATGGTGAAATTGAAATTATTAAGTTTTATTCCCCAGAGAACATTAAAGAACAAGAAAAGATAAAAACTGCTTTAGAAAACCTACCTCAACTTGATCCTGCATACTTTTTTACAGAACCTGTCAACAGCTATCAAAATTATCGTTTAAAAAATTAAATTCTCAATATTTTATTCCAAAATTGAATTCACTCTTTTAAATTATTTCTTCGATTATATTGAAATTTCTAAAAGCAAATAACAATAAAACCGATTTTTAATCAGACATTTGACTCAACACTCAACTTTTATCAAATGGAAGAAACGATTAAAACCCTGGTCTATATTCACGCTTTTTTTGGTGGAATTGGACTTATCTCCGGACTTGGTAGTATTGTCGTTAAAAAAGGGAATTCTTCTCATAAAAAGTTAGGTAAACTTTTCACCTATGCTATGGTCATTAGCTCATTGATATCTCTTATTGTCGCTAGAATGCCAAATCACGAAAATCTCTTTCTGTTTCTGATTGGAATATTTACCATTTATATGGTTTTAGCAGGAAATAGAGCTTTAACCTTTAAAAATAAAGCTA
This sequence comes from Profundicola chukchiensis, assembly GCF_029664245.1. Lineage (GTDB taxonomy): Bacteria > Bacteroidota > Bacteroidia > Flavobacteriales > Weeksellaceae > Profundicola > Profundicola chukchiensis. Next base: position 447,817 of record NZ_JANAIE010000001.1, read on the forward strand.
AAACTAAAGCTGATCTATTAGATAAAAGCATTTCGGGAACTATGTTTATTGCTTCTATCCTAATGATTATCCTTGGGGTTGTGGGAATGATTCAAAAAGTTGACAATTCAATTCTGTATTTATTTTTTGGAGCTTTTGGAAGTTTCATGACGTTTAAAGATTTTCAAACTTTCAAAAACTTCAGACAAAAGAAAAACGCTTGGTTAATTAGTCATGTAGGACGAATGATAGGAGCTTTAATTGCTTCGTTTACGGCCTTTTTAGTTGCTGGACTACATATTGGGACTACTGCTGTTTGGATTCTTCCTACTGTTTTAGGAACAGTTTATATTATTTATTGGAATAGAAAATTAAAATCTAAAAAGGTTTTAAAAAGCATTAAACTTTAAATTCTAAGTACGCTATTAATATGGATTAGAGTGGACATCTCTATCTTTTCAATTAATTATTCAAACCATATCCGAACTATCATCAAGCAATAGAATTTCTTAAATTTTGAAAGCTTCCGATAATTTTTATCTTTAAATGAATTGAAATCTTTAACAGATTTCTAAAATCAAATTAGAGATATGAGTTGGATAGATATATGCATTTTTGTGGTTTATATGTTAACCATGCTGGGCGTAGGCTTTTATTTTATGAAGCGAAATGCTAACCACGAGGATTATTATGTAGGCGGAAGAAGTATCGGACCATGGTATATAGGACTTTCTGTGGTAGCTACAGATGTGGGCGGTGGTTTTTCTATAGGACTAGGAGGTCTTGGTTTTGTTATGGGACTCTCTGGTTCTTGGATGTTATTTACGGGCTTGTTAGGTGCATGGTTGGCTGCTGTGGTGTTGATTCCGAGAGTAAAGGGCGATAGTGCCTTTGCGAAATTCTTTACTTTTCCTCAAATTATTAATCATCTATACAACTCCTCCACTGCTAAAGTGGCTGCCATCATTTGCTTTATTGGATATCTAGGCTTTGCTTCATCCCAACTTTTAGCAGGAGCTAAGTTAGCTTCCGGGACCTTTCCATCTCTAAATTTATCCTATGCCTTATTGGTGATGGGCGCTGTGGCTGTAATTTATACCGTAATGGGAGGTTTAAAAGCCGTAATTTATACCGATACGATTCAGTGGATTATTTTACTCGCAGGATTAATCTTCATAGGGATTCCGATGTCCTATAATTATGTTGGTGGTTGGGAAGGCATCCACACTACTCTACCCCCAGAGTTTTTTAGTTTTACTAATCTTAGTTGGCAAGATTTTGTGAATTGGGCTATTACAATTATTCCGATTTGGTTTGTGGGAATGACATTATACCAAAGAATATTTGCAGCAAGGGATGTGAAATCGGCTAAAAAAGCTTGGTTTATTGCAGGAATATTCGAGTGGCCTATTATGGCTATTTTGGGTGTTTCACTAGGATTACTATCTAGAGTTGCGGTTGAACAAGGAGCGCTATCTGGTTTTACAGGAGAAATGGACCCAGAAATGGGCTTACCGGTATTATTGAGCCAAATACTGCCCGTTGGGATTTTAGGCTTAATGATGTCTGCTTATTTCTCTGCCGTTCTATCTACAGCAGATTCATGTTTAATGGCAGCTTCTGGAAACTTAACAACTGATTTATTAGGTAACTTTTTTAAAGGTAAATCTCTCAAACTTGAGATGAGAATCAGTCAGTTGCTAACCTTGGGAATTGGTATTATTGCTATTATCATCGCCTGGCAAATGACAGAAGTATTAAGTTTAATGCTCTACTCTTACGCTTTTATGGTTTCTGGATTATTAGTACCCGTGGTTGCCGGTTTATTCTTTGGTCAAACCAACGCAACAGCTGCCACCGCTTCTATGGTTGTTGGTGGAAGTACCACGGCTGGTTTAATTGTTTCAGGGATATCTCTACCCTTAGGACTTGATGCAAATTTATTTGGTCTAACTGCTTCCTTAATCATCTTTTTATCCATCATTTACTTTCAAAACAAAGATCAAAAGCTTTCAGCGGATGTGTGAATGAAGTATTTACATTGATAATCAAAAATTATAAAATATCTATTTCAAACTTTCCTATATTTAAAGTTTAAAATCAGAAAAGCTATCTAGGCAAAACCAGAAGGGAGTTTAGTTGGCTGTTTTATAAAGGTTAGAATATTTTTTATGCATAAAATTATACTTCTTCATTTAACGTTACTTTTTACTTTAAGCTTTACGCAAGGGCAGCAAACCATTTTCTCCGATGAGGTGGAAGGCGTTAAATATTTGTTCTTTGATATTTGTCCTAGTGATGTTGAAGGCAAAACAACTGTAACTCAAAACAAGGAAAAGTCTTCATATAATAATGAAGAATTTGTTCAGTATTTAATTGATCAAATAATTATTAAAGATTTTATTCCCCATTTGAATTCTTTAGAAGAATGCATTGAGCTAACATTAGATATTGTCAATTCAAAATATCAAAGTTTGAACGAACTTGACACCAATTGTATTGAAAATTTTGAAGTAGGAAATTTTCATTATACACAACCTAACTTTCTAGATATTGAGGTTATAAGAACGAAAAATAAACAAATCGAAAAATCCAGCATTATTAAGCACATTTATCAAATTGATTGGGTAAGTCCTTGCAATTATTTATTGACAACATTAGAGGTATCAGATCCTAAAGAGAAACACTTAATTGGAAATACAATAGACATTAAAATTATCGATATTCTAGATAATGGAAATTATGTTTGGTTTACTGTTTTATCAAATGGAGCAATTATTTATGGCGAGATGGAAAAAGTGAATGATCATTTATAAAATGCTTATTTTTAGACAGATTAATATTTTTATATTTAATATTTTTCATTAATTTCGGTTCGTTTATAGGCAAAAATCTCTTCTGAGATTAAAGGCAATATTTTTTTAGAGATTGATGCAAAGAAATTTAAAAGAGCAAAAAACAGCATTATTAGTAGTATGGATGATAATTACTACTGTCTCGGCTGTTATTTTAATTCTTCCTTTTTTAGTAGATAGTAAAATCATTCTACAAATTTCTCCAACCTGCACCTATAAAACACAATTCAACTTAGAATGTTTTTTCTGCGGAATGTCTAGAGCATTTATAGAAATTAGTAAAGGGAACTTGAGCTCAGCCATCAGTTTAAACCGGGGAAGTCTTTTTCTATTTATTTTATTCAGTATTAATATTATAATATTTTCTATTTATTTTATTTACAAAACTTTTCAAAAAGGCAAAAACTATCAAATTTCGCGAACTCACTAATAAATAAAACAATCATAATTTTCATCTAAATTTAATTACAATGCAAACAGCAAGTTTAATTTTCGGAATTTTAGCAATCATTGGTATGGTCATAGGGTTTATACCGTGCTTTGGATCACTTAACTGGATCAATATCCCATTTTCAGCAATTGGAGCAATCTTTTGTGTTGTTGCTATGAATAAAAAAGAAGTAAACCCAGATGGTACACCTAACAAGAATGCGACAATAGGTTTAGTTCTTTGCGTAGTTGCTATGTTCTTTGGATTAATACGTCTATTACTTGGAGGCGGAATTTTATAAAAATTTGACTTTATATTAGTTTACGTTAAAAAAGTGGTAGTAAAATCTTTTCTACTCATGAAAAATTTTAAATATTTTCACGTAAATAAGATTTTGCTGCTACTTACAAATTAGAAGCATTTCAAACTTTAATTTTTAGATTTTTTGAATCAAATTTCAACCGAATGAAAAGTTTGTTGACATATTATATTTTGATTTTAGCACCATTAGCAGTTCTATTTGCGTTAAAAGCTTCTGAATTGCTTGGCGGATCATTATTTGTTACACTCCTCTTAGCTTACGCACTTTTGTACAGAACATATACGGACGGTAAAAGATTGGCTGATAAAAACATCATTCCTTATAAGGACATATGGAAAATAATTATTCCAGGCAGACGAGTTAAATATTTTAGAGATTTATATCTGAAATAAAATTAACCTTAACTTATTTTATTCTTAATAATTAATCTACTCACTCTCTCCTACTACCATCCTCTATATAAATTGAAAGTTCATAATTATTCAATTTTTATTCGTTATTTTAATCCTTAAAACACAACATTCGCTGCTAAATTTTAGAACAGGAATTTAAAAGCCTTCCTAATATTTTAGCCTTAACAAGCACGTACAAATGTCCCAAACCAAAGAATTAAAAGAACTTGCCAAAGTGTTCTTCAAACTTGGAAGCATAGCCTTTGGTGGTCCAGCGGCACATATCGCCATGATGGAAGATGAAGTGGTTAACAAAAGAAAATGGATGACACAGGAGCACTTTCTTGACCTTGTGGGAGCGACGAATCTGATTCCTGGACCAAATTCCACCGAAATGACCATGCACTGTGGTTATGAACGCGCTGGCTGGAAAGGACTTTTAGTAGCTGGTTTTTGTTTTATATTTCCTGCAGTTGTTATCACTGCCATTTTTGCTTGGCTTTATCAATCCTATGGTCAACTCCCCGAGGTTGAACCTTACATTTATGGAATCAAGCCAGCCGTTATTGCCATTATATTGATGGCTGTAATTAGACTCGGCAAAAAAGCAATTAAAACTACAGAACTTGCGATTTTAGGAGTACTCACTCTAATCGCGTGTTTATTAGGTGTCAATGAAATCATAGCCCTATTTGGTTGTGGATTACTTGGATTAGGAATTTATTTTATAAAGAAGAGTACTAGAAATTTAAACAGTTTATTTCCCATCCTTCTAATACAACTAGCTGAACCTGTAAGGCTTGGAGCAATTAAAATATTTCTTATTTTCTTGAAAATCGGCGCTATTCTATACGGAAGTGGTTATGTATTATTTGCTTTTCTCGACACCGAATTAGTTGCTAACGGATGGTTGACAAGACAAGCTTTGATTGATGCTGTTGCTGTTGGTCAAATTACCCCAGGTCCAGTTTTATCTACTGCCACATTTATCGGTTGGCAAATGAACGGTCTATCTGGTGCGGTGGCGGCAACTTTAGGGATTTTTCTACCCTCGTTTATTCTAGTTTGGATATTAAATCCATGGATTCCAAAACTCCGAAATTCGAAGATGATTTCAGCTATTTTAGACGCTATCAACATCGCCGCTGTAGCATTAATTCTAGCAGTTTGTATAGAAATGGCTCAAGAAGCGATTACCGATTGGCGAAGCATAGTCATTGCCGTCATAAGTTTGGTGTTGGTTTTCGTATTCAAAAAACTAAATAGTGCCTTTATCGTACTTGGAGGCGCAGTTATTGGTCTTATATTGAGCTTTGTTTAAGTCTAGAAAGATAATTTTGGTTAAATTAGAGTTTTAATCGAGAAAAAAGATTTTAATTTAAATTCTTTAATTGAAGATAGAAAAACTAAGTTCTCACAATTCTAATCTAATCCAAATAAATATAGCCATGAAAATCTTATTAGCTTTCATTTTATCCTCATTTTGCATATTGAATGCATATGCTCAAACTGATAATTTTAATATCGAAAACGGACAAGTCGTCTGGCAAAAAGTATTCAACACAGATCAATCAAAGGAGGAATTAATTAACAAAATACAGCGTACAGGAATATTCAAAAATATCAGTGATAATGGAGAGAGTCTAACTGCTGAAATCCAACAATTATCACTAGATTTTATAGGTTTTGGAGAAACAGAGTTTTCTACACCCATCTATATTGCACGAAATTATGTGAATGCATTTACATTAATTGAGTTGAGAGAGGGACGATACCGAGTAACAATTAAAAACATAATGTTAACTCAAAAGTATGAAGATGCATTATCCAAGGAAGGCGAAGTAACAGCTCTTGAGTTATATGCTTTAAGAAAAAGGAATACTGAGTTCAAACCAGGATTTTTAAAACTTCCATCAAAAATTATAAACTATACTTTCCAAAACATAGCTGATTTCACCTTGGAGCTTGAAGAAGATGATTGGTAACTAAATCAGAAATCTTTCGCTAAACTATATTGTTGTTTACTAAAGCTAAAATGAAAAAATCACTAGTTATTATTCTATCGATTTCTCTCTTGTGTTTATTAGGCTTAGGAGCATATATAAATTCAAAACTTAATGAACTTGAAGAAGCTTTCAAGGTAGAACATAACTTACAAGATCCTCATATTATTTTACTTGAGGATTCTATTTCTCCAAATAGAAAATTCAAATATTACGCATATCAATTTGATAATGGTGGTTTGGGTTATTCACGTGTATTTTGGTCCGTAATCGAAAACAATGATAGCCTTAAGGATCTTAAAAATGGACTAATTCCAATGGGGTATAAAATCAAAGCTTGGAGCAATGAAAATGATTTAATTTTAGAAAAATGGAAACCCTATTACGAATCCGATCCAGCCTATAAGCTAGATCGAATTGAAAGGTATAATGGAGTTGATATAATAGTTATTGAGAGATAATGTTTAATTCATATTTGCCCTTAACAGATTAAGTTATTACCAAATTGTTCTTTTTAGTTTATTATTTAAGGTTTTGACTTTAAATGTTTTAAATTTATCAGACAAAGTCAACCTAATCTTTAATAAATAAACATTAATAAAATGAATCAGCAAATATGGGATCTTTATAAAACCTCAGAAAGAGGAAAAACCTACATCAATCTATTCAGCTTTGATCCAGAAATTGAAAGGCTAGAAGATAAAACGGAAAGCATCTTTCATCACTTTCAAGAATATATAGGCTATGAAGAGCACCAAGATATTTTTATTGATATTTGTGAACTAGTTATTCTAAATATTGAATATCAAGAAATTTTCTTAAAAGAAAAAGAAACCAAATCTGAGTATTTTAAAAGATTAATTGAAAATCTAGAGATTGCAGATTTTAAACTAAGCCCAGACGGAAATTCATTAAATAAGGATGATAAAATATTCATTAATAAACAAGATTATAGATCCTTAAATGCAATTGTACCACACATTTCTCTCATTCTATATTTTTACGGTGCTGTACCATTTTATCCAATTTTATTTAAGGCACAGTTCGATATCTTAATTAAAATTTTCGATGTGTTAGGGATTCCTTTTCCTGAACTTCCTTCTAAAGTAGATAAAAAAGAAAGAATCCTCTATTACAATGATCTTAATGAAAAGATAGAAAAATTTGCCAATCAATACAATCTTTCACCTGCAGAAACATGCGCGTGCTTATATGATTTTTCTTTTATGCTTTTAAATGAAGTGGAAAGTTCAAATGAACTTCCGGAGCCGATGAATGTCTGGTTGACTGGAGGAAGCAAATACGATTATTCTGATTTTCTGAAAAACCCAACTGAGGGTAAAAGTTTAATATGGGCAGGAAATGAAAACACAAAACGCGGAGATATAATTGTTGTTTACGTAACTTCACCTTATAGCGCTATTCAATCTATATGGAGAGCAGATACGGATGGAAGTATCACTCCTTTTAATTTTTACCAAAGTCGTATTAGAATTACTAAAGGTATTACAATACCACATATCAAGAATAGAGAACTGAAAGAAGACTCTTATTTTTCTAACGTCTCAATTGTAAAAAGAAATTTCCAAGGCGTTAATGGTGTAAAACTATCTACAACTGATTATCAGCAACTTCTCAGAATCATCAAAAGTAAAGGTTTTGATACAAATATATTACCTCAACTATACTCACCTGATTTTGAGAAACATAACAATATTTATTTAGAAAAGGATGTTGAAGAAAAGCTTTTAATTCCCTTGTTAGAAAAGCTAGGCTATACTAGTGCAGATTGGTCACGCCAACTTTCACAAAAAGCTGGTAGAAACGTTAAAATTATTCCTGATTTTGTTTTCTTAGCAAAAGGCGAACATCTCTTCCAAAATGCACCAATGATAATCGAAGCAAAATTGGATTTTACTTCTAATATTGAAAAAACTAAGTCATATAACCAAGCTTTATCCTATGCACGTATGATGAAATCTACAGTATTAGGTATTTGCGATAAGCATCGCTTGCTAATATATAAGGAGAAAAACGGTTATTTCGATAGATTCAATCCTAGTTTTGAAAACTATTGGCAGAATTTAAATGATGCAGAGGTATTTAGCGAACTAAAGCAATTAATTGGAAAGGACTTCATTAATAAAAATAATTAGGTATTGTTTTATAGTAGAAAAATCCATCTAATTAAAATCAGATTTCAAAAGCAAATCACTCAACATTGTTTCATCTAAAAATATATGGATGCAAAATTTTTATTAAATATTAATAATTCATTTGACATCTGGTTTTATCACTTTAGCCTATAATATTGTTTTAAATTGAATCCATTCCAAAAGATACTTTAAGGACACAAGTCATATCCAATGTTCACATTTAAGACTTAAAAACAAGAATCCCAGCTCTTAAATTTTTTGATTATATTAGAATCAACTAACTCTTTAAACTTTAAGGAGTTTATTCATTTAATTTTAAACATCACCTTCATGAAATCAAGAAATCTTTTAATGATCCCTGGTCCTATTGAGTTTGAGCACGAAGTTCTGCAATCCATGAGTTCTGCTACACCTAGCCATGTTGACCCTAAATTTATTTCGACTTTTCATCATAGTTTAAATTTTATGAAGGAAGTATGGCAAGCACCTTCTGGTCAGGCATTTATTGTGGCGGGTTCAGGAACTTTTGCTATGGAAATGGCCGCTGCTAACCTTATAGAGCAAGGAGATAAGGTTCTTGTGATTTCCACTGGATATTTTGGTTTACGTTATGCAGATATTTTAAAGAGATACACTGTAGATGTAGATATTTTGGAAGCTGAAGTTGGTGATGTGGTTGCAATAGAAGATATAGAACAACAACTCAAGACTAAATCATATAAACTATTATGTTTTACACACGTAGATACTTCTACAGCTGTATTGAACGACGCTAAAGCCATTGGTAAATTAGCTCAAAAACATAATGTTTTAACTCTAATGGATGCCGTTTGCTCGGTTGCAGGAGAAGAAATCAAACAAGAAGAATGGGGACTTGATATTGTTGTTTCTGCCTCCCAAAAAGCTATCGGTGTTCCTCCGGGTTTGGCTCTTTTAGTTGCTTCGCCAAAAGCAATTCAAAGCTTTAAACAACGAAAAACTAAAGTTCAAAACTATTATGCAGATTGGACTAACTGGCTTCCTATAATGAAAGCATACGAAAATAAAGAAGCTTCTTATTTCGCCACACCACCTGTGAATCTAATCATAGCTTTAGAAAAAAGTTTAGAAATGATTATAGCAGAAGGCTTAGAACAACGTTTTGAGCGCCACAGAAAAGCCGGAAAAGCCATGCGTGTCGCGCTTAGAGCCTTAGGCTTGGAATTAGTTTCTAAAAATGAAAAACTATCTGCCAATACTTTATCCGCTCCATTCTATCCCGATAATATAGATGGTACAACTTTCTTAAAAAGCATAAATGAACAAGGTGTGACTTTAGCTGGTGGTCTTTTACCCAACTTGAAGGGTAAATATTTTAGAATCGGACATATGGGTTCGGTTAATCAAAATGATTTACTCGCCACTGTAGGCGCTATTGAAAAAGCTTTAGAAAAACATAACCATCAACAAGATCTTGGAGTTGGAACTAAGAAAATATTAGAGCTGTTTTAAATATAATTAATTCAATATCACATCATTACACATCCACCAACCTTGAAAAATGAAAATTCACAACGGGTCAGTTTATCCTATCCACTAAAATCGTAAATTAGCTAACATTTAAGTCCTATTCCTATGAACACCAAGCTCATCGAAACTTTAAAAACTCGACTACCTGAATTAAAACAGTGGCAAGAAAGTATGCACCAATCTCCTGAGTTATCAATGCAGGAAGAAAATACGTCGAAATTTATTGCCGAAAAATTGAAATCTTTTGGTGAGTTTGAAGTCGTAGAAGGTGTTGGGAAATACGGTATTGTTGCAACTTTAAAAAATGGAAATAGCTCCAAATCTATCGGAATTAGAGCTGATTTTGATGCTTTACCAATTCAAGAGGATAACAATTTAGCATACAAAAGCACAAAAGATGGAGTTGGGCACTTATGCGGTCACGATGGGCATACGGCGATGGCTTTAGGCGCTGCCAAGTATTTAGCTGAAACCAAAAATTTTGACGGTACAGTCCATTTTATCTTTCAACCCGGAGAGGAAACCATGCAAGGTGCTCCGGCAATGATTGAAGATGGTCTTTTTGAGCGATTTCCTATGGATGAAGTTTATGCCCTACACAATATGCCGACAGGTGAGTTTGGTAAATTTATCTTTAGAGAAGGCGAAACCATGGCGGCTGTCGATAATTGGGAAATTGAGATTGAAGGAAAAGGAAGTCATGGCGCGATTCCAGAGTTGGGCATCGATCCTATGGTTTGTGCGTCATCTCTTGTAATGGCCTTACAAAGCATTGTCAGCAGAAACGTCTCTCCATGGAAAGAATGTGTTGTAAATGTGGGTGCTTTTAATGCCGGGACCGCGGGAAACATTATTCCTCAAAAAGCACACTTAAAGCTGAGCATCCGAAATATGGACAGCGAAAATAGAAAAATGGTTTTGGAAAGAATTAAAACCATGACCAAGGCACAGGCAGAAGCCTTTGGATGCACTTACAGCATTAAAGAAGGCATCATCGGCTCTGTGTTGGTAAATTCTCCTAATCAAACTAGAAAAGCTCTAGAAATAGCTAAAAACACTTTTGGAGAAGAAAAGGTAACCGATCAAGGTTTTGCTTTTATGGGAAGTGAAGACTTTGCATTTATGTTGGAGAAAAAACCAGGAAATTATGTGATGTTGGGCAATGGCGACGGTTATATGTTGCATCATCCAAAATATCAATTTAATCAAGATCTACTACCGATTGGTGCGGCCTATTGGGTAGCTTTAACAGAGCAATTACTCAAGAAATAATTTTTGAGTTTTAAACATAAAAAAAGCCTCCGCTCCCGGAGGCTTTTGCGGTATTCTTTCGAACACCATGAAAACTCAACTACTCTTTATGAAAAAGATTGAAGCAAATATAAACATATTTTATTCTAATGTGAAAGTAATAATTTGTTAAAATTTCACAAATTTCATTCTATGAATGATAATCTGATCTAAATTCCTTGCGAAAAGCACTGGTTTTAAACCATCTGTGGTAAATTTATATTTTTTTCGTAATGACACTAAATTGTCAGGAAAGTTTCGGTGAATCGCCATTATTGATAAGTTTTTAAGTTCCTTCTTAGGAGATTTCACTTTTTCTAAGATTTCAAAAACCCTCCCAGGGTAGTTTTCATGTAGTTCATCCGAAGTAAAAAGTTGAGTGTTGGGATGTAATTTCTTTAAATTAAACTTGATACCTAGAACTTCATTCCCACCCGACTTTTGAATGGCTGCACTGGGTTCGTATAAGTATTTTCCAATCTCGCCAAGTGGACAAGAAGCATTATCAATTTCATCTGATTTAAATTCAAAATGAGCCTGGTCGCTCTCTAAATTTACAGCTGTTATCTTAGTAGTCGAAGAATTTGCTTCTTCTATTTTAACCATGATTTCCTTAACTTCATTCTTAAGTGCAACCACCTGAATTTCAGAAATTCCATCTAAGGTTTGAAGCAGATAGGATAAATCAATTAATGGAGATAATTTTATTAAAACAAGTTTAGCTTTAGAAGAAATAAGCTCTAAGTGCTCTAATAAATTCGGTGTCATATCTTCTAATAAAAACACGCGATTCTTTGAATCGTCCCTGCGCGATGGATCAACATACAGCACATCCCAAACTTCATTCGTGTTCTTAAGGTAGTCAATTCCATCTGTAGCTATAGAAGTAATGTTTTCTAAACCTAATTGCTTAAAGTTTGAAGCGGCTATAGCTTGTAATTCTTTGTTTTGCTCTAGATGATATACCTGCTCAAAGCTTGATGCAAAAGCAATACAATCAATCCCCAGTCCTCCGGTAATATCAATCACCGACTTCCCTTCTACAATGCTTGCCTTATGGACTGCAGTTGCTTCGGATGATGTTTGTTCGAGGTTTAATTTAGGTGGAAATAAGATTCCCTTTTGCTCTAAAAGCGGTATTTTTTTCTTAACTATATTTCGCCCCTGAATTTGTTGAAGCAAATCCTTCATCAAAATTTCTTCAAAGGGAGGTTTCTTAAAGGCCAAATCATGCACATTTTCGTGTTTGTGCGCCTCAAGCCAATCTTGTACCTTCTCTTCTTTTAATCTTTCTATATCCAAGATTAAATGTTTTTGGTTATGCTCTGTACAAACTTAAACTCAGAGAAAAATTCCTTTAAAATTACTCTTAAAATAGTATAGCTAGGTACTGCCAATATGATTCCTCCAACGCCTGCTAAAAGTCCACCTATTATTAAAATTAAAAATATTTCTAACGGATGTGACTTCACACTTCTAGAGTAAATCAACGGCTGATTCACAAAGTTATCTACCAATTGCGCCACGATATACCCCCCTGCAATCCAATAAATTCTTGGTAAAATATGTTGGTTAAACATAAAACCTTGTAAGTATAAATTACTCATACTTAATAAGATAAATACAAAAAAACCAACAAACGGCCCAAGATAGGGTACAATATTACACAAGGCACAAAGAAGCGCTATTATTAATGCTTTATCTGCCTCAATTCCACCAATCGCAAGTAGAATTGTGTAATAAATGGAGAACATTATAATCACTTGCAACGTCAAACCGATAAAGTAACGTGATAACAAGTTTTTAATATCAGAAATTACTCCAGCAACACGTGGAGTTGCCTTGTCCGGAATTGGCGACAGCAACATACTGTTGAATAAGTTTCTCTCTTTTAAAAAGAAAAATGATATAAATAAAACCGAAAAACTTCCGATCCCAAAGTTCGTAAGAACGTTGACAATATTTGAAAACCAATTAGTTATAATACTTAAATCAAAAGTTTTATCTAATCCAGTTTTAAGAAAATCATCAAGTACATTGATTTTATAACGCTTCAAACCAGCATTTAAGGCATTCAACTGATCCATAATCACCGCCTGAATTTCGGTGGTATCCATGCTGGTAATAGTCTCGGCTTGTTGTAACAATAGAGGCACAAAATAGTAGAGCGAGACGGATAATAAAACAATGAAAATTAGAATTGTAATGGCCGCACTAAAAGTTGAACCAAGACCTAACTTCCGATGGAGCAGAAACATAAATGGTCTTCCCATCAAGGCGATTACAGCCGCTAAAATTATATAAACAAAAACTACACGAATGGTAAAAATTAACCATAAAAACAAAGCAAGGATACACAGCGCAATAATGGCTATGATAATACCTTCTGCAATGCTTCTAGAATTTTCGTTAAGTTTTATCATACTCTTTTTCAGCTCCTTCTGCTAGTCGTTTTAAAGTTATGGTTTGAAATAATGTTTTACCAACACCTTGATATTTAGGCTTTATGCTATACTTCATAAAGTCATCGTCTTTTTTAGGGAATTTATTCACCCCAATAAGACTAATTTCTTGGTTCTCGAATTTATCCTGCTCTTTCTTTGCCGAAGAACTAATCATTTTCTGAATTTTGGCATTTTTCAACCCAGTAATAAAACCTCCTTCTGATTCTAATCTTTTGAAGATTTCCCAAGCTTTTTCAGCCAATTGATGCGTAAGCGATTCTAAATAAAAAGCTCCTTTTAATGGATCAACATAATGATTCAAGAAAGACTCCTCTCTTAAAATAAATTGTTGTTTAAAGCCCAACTCTACCGCTAAGTCCTTTTGTTCAACAAATAACTCATCATATGGATGAACCATTACAAAATCAGCTCCTGCCATAATTCCAGCAGCTGCTTCATATGTAGTTCTAATGATATTGTTGTATCTATCTAATACAGATTTATTTCTAACAGATGACTCCGCTAAGACTTTCAAGTTTGAAGTTGTTTCGTTAGCTTCAGCTAAATTTGCCCAAAGAATTCTCAAAGCACGAAGTTTAGCAATCTCGAAAAAGAAATTACTTCCAACAGCAGTCTTCACCAATACATCAGATAAAATCGCCTTATCTCCTGTCAATTGAACATACTCCTGCCCCACCAACAGCATTAATGCTAATTGCTCTGCGTGATTAGCTCCAGCATTTTGATATCTAGAAATATCAATCGAAATTTTGTTTTTATAATTAGATTGAGCAACTTTTTTCAAGCTCTCAACAGCTGATTCCAATGATTTGTCTGGATAATTACCAAATTGCGCCAAATCACCTAAAAAATCCCAATTGATATAAGTGTTATTATTAATAGCTTCGGTGGCAGGTTGAACATTCGTGTAATCCACAAAAAGCATTTCGTTGGCACTCGCTTGAAAAGCTTCTGTTTGATCAGAATTTAAAAATACGCCATCTACACTACCATAAGAAATGTCTACATCTGGAATAAAAGTAGAAATGATTTTCCAAGTGTTTTCCTTAGACACAAAATTGTCTTGAGCCTTGTCTTTAGATGTATACAAAGGCTTCACTTGGAATCCTTCTGCTGTGTCCCAGCACAAAGTTTTTGTAAAATCAGCGCCTTTTAATTCGGCTTGCACCTGATTTTTCCATTGTTGCTCGTCTGTAGCTTCAAAATTTTTAAATAAATCACTCATACTCTAGACTATCTTTTTTTTCAATTACAAAAATATCTTCATTCTCTTTTTTCATGAGATACTTTTCTCTTGCTAATCGCTCGTACTCTCTTGGATCTTTCTCCATTCGGTCAAGATGATTTTGTTCTTTTTCTATTTCAGCTTTAAAATAAGCTCTCTCTTCTCTCAAATTTACAATGTCATCATCTAAATCCTTGTGTAATAAATAAGAGTTTTGATCAAAAAAAACCATCCACACAACGAAAGCTAGTCCTACAATAAAATATTTATTGAGGAGGTAATTATACCATTTCATTTTAGTGGTTTCTTCTGACATTATTTTTGAGAAATTAATCGATTTTTAATTACGGTTGTCATTACATCAATCGCCACATCATTCTTCTTTTTCTCATTCGGAATGATTAAATCTGCATACTTCTTAGTAGGCTCAATAAACTGCTCGTGCATTGGTTTCAATGTCTTTTTATAACGAGAAATTACTTCTTCTAAATCCCTGCCTCTATCCTGGATATCTCTCTTGATACGTCTGATCAACCTTTCGTCTGAATCTGCATGCACATAGATTTTCAGGTCAAACATCTCTCTAAGTTGAGCATCAGTTAATACCAAGATACCCTCTACAATCACTACATTTTTGGGTGGCGTCACCAATGTTTCATCAGTACGAGTGTGAGTTAAAAAAGAGTAAACAGGTTGCTCAATCGTTTCACCTCTTTTCAACTTTTTTAAATCCTCTACCAAAAGTTCAAAATCTATAGACCTTGGGTGATCGAAGTTGATTTGAATTCTCTCCTCAAAAGATAAATGACTGCTATCATGATAATAATTATCTTGAGAAATCACGATAACATCATCAGATGATAATTGATTTAAAATGTTGTGAACCACAGTGGTTTTACCCGATCCAGTTCCTCCCGCTATTCCAATTATCAGCATAAATAAAGATTTTCACAAAGTTAATAAAAGCATTTAGTAATTGGGAATGATTTATTCTTAAAACTTTAACAAGTTACAAAAAGAAAATTAGATAACTAATTTCCAATTACTTAATAACATTTTAAAGGATTTAAATATAAATTATACAGCTGTAGTCATCAGTATTCCAAAGCCAAAAATCAAAGCAAAAGCCAAGGCTAAAAGTGCCATTTTCTTTAATTCAGCATCTAGCATTTTATACTCTTGGGTATTTCCTACTTTAATCATCAATAAAATAGCAGGAATTAACAATATTAAATAAGCAAACTGAAACCACTCAATCACAGGCTGTTGCAGAATATAAATTAAAGCTAAAACAAAAGGGGTAAACATTAAAAATGCATGATAATATTTAGCATAAAATAAACCTAACATCACAGCAACCGTGTTTTTGTTGGCACGCTTATCCTGCGGAATATCGCGCATATTATTTAAGTTTAAAACCGCAGTGCTCAACAAACCGATCGCCGCTGCCGGCAAAAGTAAAATTGCATCAAAGGTTTTTGTAAACAGCATATAGGTTCCAATCACAGAAACCAAACCAAAGAAAATAAATACAAAAACATCACCTAAAGCTCTATATCCATAAGCTTTGTCTCCAACGGTGTATGAAATTGCCGCCCAAACCGATGCAATACCTAAAACGAAATAAGTCGCAAATAATTCAATATGATCAGGTAAGTAGGCCAATGCAATCAAAGCTAAAGCTGAAATTCCAGACAAAACAGCCATAATCTTAACGGCCTTTTTCATGGATTCCGCACTAATATCTCCCGAAGCAACAGCTCTTTTCTCACCAGTTCGGTCTTTGTCGGTTCCTTTAATTCCATCGCCATAATCGTTGGCGTAATTAGATAAAACTTGCAACAAAAGCGTGGTTACACAAGCCAAAGCAAAAAGTAACCCATCAAATTGACCTTGATATGCAGCCAATAAGCTTCCTAAAAAAATTCCGCTGATAGATAGCGGAAGCGTTCTTAGCCTTGCGGCACTGATCCAATTTTTCATTCAGCAAAAATCATAAATATTTTTCAAATGATAAGCCTGAAACTTGAGAAAGTGGCAAACCATCAAATATCTCTGATATAATTTTCTTGCATTTATTTTTAGTAAAATAACCTTGGTACGAGCCACCTAAGTGCGGTTTTGGGATTTCTATCAACCATACATACTTGTTGTATTTCATGAACTGTAGGGTTTCTTGATGTTCATCTACCAAACCGATATAGCTACCATCGTCTTCAGAAATATTATTAAATATATCTAAAGCCTGCCATACACTAGCCTCTAGAGGAGCGTTCGTAGGCACACAAATGTTATTAGTATAGTCTTTAAAATAAAGTAGCATAGAGCTAATTTAGTAAAAAATATTTTTAATTCAATATTTTTTTTTGCCTTAACTTCTGATAAACAATAAATTGTCAGAATCAAGAGCTTTTCATTATGATTTCTTAAACCATCTGCATTTAATTTTAAAGCTAGATTTAAGTTAAACAAATTTTAACATGTATCTTTGTCTATCATTTTTTTAAAGTAGTCACATGAAGGTATTGGTTATCAATTCAGGAAGTTCGTCTATTAAGTTTCAATTGTTTAAAATGCCCGAACAGGAAGTTATTGCTTCTGGTTTAGTTGAGAAAATTGGTCTTAAAAATGGTGAAATCCATTACAATACCCAGAAGAAATCCGTAAACATCGAAATGGAAATCCCTGATCACGCAGTGGGATTACGCGAAGTTGTAAATTTATTGATGAGTTCTGCTTCCGGAGTGATTTCAAATGTTGATGAAATTGAAATGATTGGACATCGTGTGGTACATGGCGGTAAGGAATTTTTGAACACCGTTGAGATTAATCAGGATGCAATAGATAGAATCAAAAGCTTATTCAACTTGGCTCCGCTGCACAATCCACCAAACCATGTGGGAATTGTAGTAGCTCAAGATATCTTCCCTAATGCGAGACAAATTGCTGTGTTCGACACCTCGTTTCACCAAACGATTCCAGAGAAGGCACACACATTTGCTATTCCATTGAAATTCCGAGATGAACATGACATTCGTTTGTATGGATTCCATGGAATTTCTCATCATTATGTTTCTCAAAAAGCGATTGAATATTTACACAATCCAAAAGCTAAATTGATAGTAATACATTTAGGTAATGGTTGCTCGATGACAGCAGTTAAAGATGGAAAAAGTATTGATCACTCATTAGGATTTGGACCTAATCAAGGTTTAATCATGGGAACCAGAAGTGGCGACATCGATCAAGGTGTTATTTTCTATTTAATGGAGAAATTCAACATGGGCGCTCAAGAGGTTTCTGATTTACTAACCAAAAAGAGTGGAATGCTTGGTCTGACTGGCGACAGTGACTTGCGCGGCATCGAAGAAAGAGCTAATAATGGAGATGAAACTGCTCAATTAGCCCTGGAAATGAATACTTACAGAATTAAAAAATATATTGGTACTTATACAGCCGTATTAAATGGTTTAGATGCTATTGTTTTCACAGCGGGAATCGGCGAAAATAGCGAGTTAATTCGCGCTAAAGTATGTGAAGACATGAGCTATTTCGGAATTGAATTAGATGCTAACAAAAACAGTATCCGTTCTAAAGAAATCCGCGAAATCTCTACAGAATACAGCAGAACAAAAGTATTGGTAATTCCAACCAACGAAGAGTTGCAAATTGCCAAGGAGTGTTTCGCGTTTCAGCAGAAATAATAAATTAAAAACTAAGAAAGTAGCGCCTTAGATTTCCATTCGGTTTCTTGCCATTCTTTTTCAGCATCACTTTCAGCTAAAAGTCCGCCGCCAACATAGGCTGCCAACTTATTAGCAAAGACTTGTGCACATCTTAAATTGACATAAACTTCGGTGTAATCTTTAGATATAACACCAAAATAACCTGTATAAAAACTTCTATCATAGCCCTCATTTTCTAATATAAATTGATGGGCTTTTTCTTTAGGCATACCACAAACCGCCGGCGTCGGATGCAACAAGTTACATATTCTCTCTGGATCATGCTCTTGTTTTAACTGCGCCGAAAACTTTGTTTTTAAATGCTGAATCTCACCTAAACTAATAGTTTTCGTTTCTCCTTTGTTTGGATTAAAATCTTTTAAATAACTATAGACATAATCCACGACCAATTGATGCTCTTTGTATTCTTTTTCTGTCCAATCTCTGTTATCAGAAACAGCTTTTGTACTTGCTAAAGCAACAGTAGTCAATTCATTATTATCGATTTGAACAAGTTTTTCTGGACTTGCTCCCATCCAAGTTTCACCATTAAAATTAGCCAAATAAACCATGGCTTTTGGATATTTATGAGCCAAGTGAACTAATTTCTCACCAAAATCTTCATTAAAATCCGCATATTTAATTCGACTAAAAATCACCTTATCGAGTTCATCATTTTTTAAAGCTTCAATAAAGTAATTACAGCGCTCGATATATTCATCATGTGACTGCTCTTTTACCGATTGATCGATGGGCTTTAAATTTAAATCAAACTCCACCTTTGATAATTCATCATAACTCAAACTAGCTTCATCTTTTTTATATAGACGATGTGTAATTTTGTTATCGAACGAATGAAATACAAAGTAAGTTTCCTCTTCTTTTTCGCCTAAATTCCATAGCTTAAAATGACTTTCGTTGGGCGCTCTAAAAAGGACAAAATCTTGGGTGATTTTCATAGATAATTTAGCTTAAGATTTAGCTGACTTTCTTTTAATGTCAATAATTTTGGTAGTAAGAATTGCATTTGAAATTAAATTATCATTTTCATCATGAACTCTAATATCAATCACATGCATGCCTCTACCTTTTCTAATGAATGATCCTTTGGCAAAAACCTTTCCTTCTCGCACAGATTTTAAATGATAAATATTCAAATTAGTCCCCACAGAACCTTCTTCTTTATCAACACATTGCACCGCCGACAAAACACTTCCAACGGTTTCGGCCAACACAGCAGTTGCTCCACCATGCAAAAGACCATAAGGTTGATGAACCTTTGAATTCACTTCCATAGACGCCGTTAATGTATCGCCCGTAAAATCAATATATTCAATACCAAGTAATTCCATCATGGTATTTTTGTTCGTTGCATTCATCTGCGCTAAAACCTTATCTTTATCCATCTTTTTTATGTTTCTTTAAACTCAAAAGTAATCAAAACTAAGCTATTTTATGCCTTACTTTTCAAAATCATTTTATCACACTACCCTCCTATTTTGTCTTTCTATCTTTTTAATTTCTTGTGAACCCATCGAACAATTTAATTTTCCGTGGAATCAAAATGAGGTAGCAAAACAAACCAAAGAGGATTATACTTTTTATCCTGTGAAATGGGTTTCTGATGGAGATACTTTTTGGATAGACGACGGAAGCGAAAATGGAAAGAAAATAAGATTAATCGGAATTGATGCGCCGGAATCAGTAGATTATGGCAATAAAACCAAGCAAGAATTTGGCGAAGAAGCACATAAATTTGCAGATTCTTTATTGAAAAATAAAAAAGTTAGACTTACTTACGATATCGTTAAATACGATAAATACGGACGAACGTTGGCTTATGCTTATTTAGAAGATGGAACTTTTGTGAATAAGAAAATCATCGAGATGGGCTATGCAGTTGTGTTTAATTATGCTCCCAACCTCAAATACGCCGACGAGTTTATAGAAGCCGAAGATGCTGCATTTGACAATAATAGAGGTTTATGGGCACTAGAAGACTAATGAAATATTTATTATTTAAGCTTTATCTTAATTCATTCCAACTAGCCTATTTTTTTCTTAATATCCTGAATTTCAGAGTAAATTTGATTTAAAGTCACCATATTATTCATCTTTCCAAAGTTCAACTGGGAATGAAATTTCCAAACTTCTACAACATTCTCATAGGGCACTTGCACAGGAGCATACTCAGGGTTTAAAGAAATGAGATTCAATAGGTTATTTTCGATATCTTTTTCAATCATTTTCAATCGGATACTATCCTCCTCTACCACTACATATATATCATTGTCTTTAATTTCTTCTAATTTCTCCACTGCACTACAAATCACCCAACTTTTATCTTGAATCAAAGGCATCATACTATCTCCTTTCACCTCAAAACCTCGGTAGCTGCTATTTCTATATTCAGGTAATGGAATTTGAAACATAGGTAGTTCACCAATCCATTGCGCATCTTCTACATTCTGACCATAACCAGCTGCTGCTTTTTGGCTTACCATAACGATATTCTCGTCACCATCGCCATCAATACTAATCACTTTTGGCATAGTTGAAGCCGAACTCATTCTGATTATTTTTTGATCACTCTCACCAAATAACCAAGAAGGATTAATTTGAAATTGTTGGTACAATTCTTTTACAACAATTCCACTTAGCTTCACTTTTCCGCGTTCTATATCCACGGTAGAACTTCCCGCCCCAATCATTTTAGCAAATTCAATTTGGGTGTAACCTAAGTCCTCTCGAACCTCTCTTAAACGCTGATTCTCTATGGGTATCTGCATGTTTTATTTTTTAATATCTGAATAAATTTTAAACTTAAAAACCTATAATTAAAGTCTAATCTTCAGCATTTTATACAAATATACACTTTCATTGGAATAATTCCATGATATTGGAGTATTTCCATAAATAAGGAATATTTCCATATCTTTGAATCAAATATGGAAAGGATATGAAGAGGAGTATTTTGCATTTAGATTTAGACACTTTTTTCGTGTCTTGTGAACGATTATTAGACAGCAAGTTAAACGGCAAACCTATCTTGGTAGGCGGAACAGGAAGCCGTGGTGTAGTATCCGCAGCAAGCTATGAAGCACGTACTTTTGGCGTTCATTCGGGGATGTCTATGAAGATGGCGCGCATGATGTGCCCAGAGGCTATTGTGATCCGTGGAAATGCTGGAACTTATAGCAAATTCTCTAAAATGGTGACCGATATTTTGCAAGAAAATGTTCCTGTTCTAGAGAAAGCAAGCGTAGACGAATTTTATGTGGACATGAGTGGCATGGACAAGTTTTTTGGTTGTTATAAATACGCCGGAGAACTACGCCATAAAATCATAAAAGAAACAGGTCTCCCAATCTCATTTGGCCTTTCGGAGAATAAAACTGTCTCTAAAATTGCCACCGGAGAAGCCAAACCCAACAACCAACTCAAAATAGACTATGGCATGGAAAAAACATTTCTTTCACCGCTATCTGTGCGTAAAATTCCAGGAGTTGGAGACAAAACTTATCAAACTCTTTGTCATTTAGGCATTAAAGAGGTTAAGGTTTTACAACAAATGCCGAGAGAAATGGTAGAAAACGTTTTGGGTAAAAATGGAAGTATTCTTTGGCAAAAAGCTAATGGCATCGACCACTCTCCCGTGATTGAATACCACGAAAGAAAATCGATTTCTAATGAGCGAACCTTCGGTAAAAACACCACCGACATGGACTTGCTAACTCGCTATATAACAGCTATGACAGAGAATTTGGCTTATTTACTTCGCAGTGGTAATAAAATGACAGCTTGCATTAGCATTAAGATTAGATACTCTGACTTTAACACCTATTCTAAACAGGTCAAAATCCCCTACACTTCCGCAGATCATATTTTGATTCCTACGGCTTTGGAGTTATTCCATAAATTATATGACAAGCGATTACTCGTTAGATTGGTTGGCGTTAGATTTAGTGATTTAACCAGTGGAAGCTATCAAATCTCAATTTTTGAAGACACTAAGAAAACAACCCAACTCTACGAAGCTATGGACAAAATCCGAAGTCGTTATGGCAGTCGTAGTGTGATACGCGCCAATTGCATGGATGTACACAGCATCGGAAATGATTTCAATCCATTTAATGGGGAACCTCCGACGGTTTTAGCGCATAGAAATGCTTAAAAAAGATAATCAACCAATCAAAATATTAAGTCTCAAAACCACACTTTGTACTTAAACAACCACACATATTACAGCCTACGCTACGGAACATTTTCTGAGGAAGATCTTCTGCAAATGGCAGCACAAAATGGTTATGAGAGTTTAGCGATTACAGATATTAACAATACTTCGGTTACTTTAAATTTCTTTAGACTTGCAAAGAAGTATAACATAAAACCCATTGCTGGCATCGATTTTAGGAACGGAGCTGAATCAATGTATGTTGGAATTGCGCACAACAATTCGGCTTATTTAGAGTTAAATAATTTCTTATCCCATCATTTACATCATAAAATCCCTTTTCCAGAAACGGCTCCAGTTATTCCGGATGTTAGCTTTATTTATAGTTTTGAAACGGTTTTAAAACAAGAAAAAAGCACTTTCCGTCCCAATGAACGTATTGGTGTAGATTTAAAAGATTTAAAAAAAATTGCATTTAACCATTTGATTCGTCGGCCAGAATTGTGGGTTTTATGCCTTTCTAATACTTTTAGAAATAAAACAGATTTTAATATCCATCGATTGTTGCGTGCAGTGGATAACAATACTTTGCTGAGTAAACTTGATCCTCTAGAACAAGCTTCTCCTAATGAAATCATGCTCCCAAAGCAGCAACTATTAGAACGTGTAAAGGATTTTCCATTTTTAATTCAAAACACACAAAATCTAATTGATTCCTGTGAAACCAGTTTTAGTTTTAATGCAGAACATCAAAACAAGAAAAAATTTACAGAAAGTAAAGCCAAGGATATTCAATTGTTGAGGCATTTATGTTTAGAAAATTTACCTAAACGCTATCCTGTCGTAACCCCTGAAATTCAACAAAGACTTGAAAAAGAGCTTAAAACCATAGAAGAAATGGATTTCGTTTCTTTCTTTTTGGTGAATTGGGACATCATCAGTTATGCTCAACGAAAAAACTATTTTTATGTAGGTCGAGGAAGTGGTGCGAATTCAATCGTCGCTTATTTACTGCGCATTACGGATGTGGATCCTATTGAGCTAAATCTCTACTTCGAGCGTTTTATGAATGTCTACCGAACTAGTCCTCCGGATTTTGATATAGATTTTTCTTGGCGAGACCGTGAAGACGTTACCAATTATATTTTTGATCGCTACGGTAAAAATGGAGAAGTTTCGCTGATTGCTACCTACTCCACTTATCGACATAGTGCGGCGATGCGTGAATTGGGCAAAGTTTTCGGACTTCCTAAACACGAAATTGATATTTTAAGCGATGGGAAATATGATCCTACTCAACTAGAAAGTTATGCAAAATTAGTTCACCAATATGGGAGATTGATTCATGATTTCCCGAATTTAAGAAGTGTACACGCCAGTGGAATTTTAATTTCAGAAAAGCCTATCCACTATTTTTCGGCCACAGATTTACCACCCAAAGGCTTTCCTACCACACATTTCGATATGATTATAGCCGAGGATGCTGGTTTGTATAAATATGATATTCTCGGACAGCGTGGATTAGGGAAAATTAAAGAAGCCACCGAGATTATTAAGTATAATCAGCCTGAAAAAACTTTACCAGACATTCATGATACCAAGCCTATGTTCACCGACGAAAAGGTGAATCATATGATTAAAAAAGGGAATTGCATCGGTTGTTTTTATGTGGAATCACCTGCCATGCGCATGCTGATTAGAAAACTAGAAGTTGACAATTATTTGCTTTTAGTCGCAGCTAGTTCTATCATCAGACCTGGCGTTGCCCAAAGCGGCATGATGCGAGAGTATATTATGCGGCATAAATATCCTGAAAAGAGAAAAGATGCACATCCGACTCTTTACGAAATTATGCCGGAGACTTACGGCGTAATGGTATATCAAGAAGATGTAATTAAGGTGGCGCATCAATTTGCGGATTTAAGTTTAGGCGAAGCTGACGTTTTAAGACGTGGTATGAGCGGGAAGTTTAGGTCGAGAAATGAAATGCATTTAGTACAACAAAAATTCTTTAATAATTGCTTAAAAAAAGGATATCCAGAGCAACTCGTTAAAGATGTTTGGCGACAGATTGAAAGCTTTGCTGGTTATGCTTTTGCTAAAGGTCATTCGGCGTCCTATGCAGTTGAAAGTTATCAAAGTTTATTCTTAAAATGCTATTATCCGTTAGAATATATGGTTGCCGTAATTAACAATGGTGGCGGCTACTATACACGCGAATTATATTTTCATGAAGCTCGAATGAACGGTGGAATTCTTCACGCGCCATGCATTAACAAAAGCTTTTCCCAAACTGTTATTTATGGAAAAGATATTTATTTAGGTTTTAATTTATTAAATAACATAGACGAAAAGTCTATGGAGCTGATTGAAACTGAAAGAAATGAAAACGGAGAATTCACTTCTTTTCAAGATTTCGTGAATCGAGTTCCTTTGGGCATAGAACAAATGGATATTTTAATTCGGATTAATGCATTTAGATTTACTCAAATTCCCAAGAGAAATTTACTGTGGCAAATCTATTCCTTACAACCTAAAAACAAGAAAACTCAAACTACCAAAGAGCTTTTTCCTCCACCTGAAAGGAATTTCGACATGCCGAATCTAACTTCTAATCCGTTAGAAGACGTTTTTGACCAAATAGAATTGTTAGGTTTTGCGCTTAACGATCCTTTTTCATTGACTGCTGAAAAAGTGCCAGATGGACTTTTGGCGAAAGACTTACCTTTTAATTTAAATAAAACCGTCAGTATTTATGGTTATTTAGTCACCGCCAAATACACGAAAACGCATAAAAAAGAAGTCATGCACTTTGGAACCTTTTTAGATCGCGCAGGACACTGGATAGACACAGTGCATTTTCCTATGGTTGCCAAAAAATATCCATTCCAAGGAAAGGGAATTTATGAACTCACCGGAAAAGTTACCGAGGAATTTGGTTTTTATACGCTTCAA
The DNA here is from genome assembly GCF_029664245.1 of Profundicola chukchiensis. Lineage (GTDB taxonomy): Bacteria > Bacteroidota > Bacteroidia > Flavobacteriales > Weeksellaceae > Profundicola > Profundicola chukchiensis. The sequence goes on from NZ_JANAIE010000001.1 coordinate 473,297, forward strand.
ATTTATAAAATGCGAAAATTGGCCTTTATGAAGGATCAAAGATTTGTTTAATCCTCCATTTTGGTGAAATTAAATACTTGAAATTTGAATTTCTCCCTAACTCAAACTCTAATTTTAGACCTCAATTCTAGTTTGAAATTTGAAATTATAGAAAATCTGACTCAAAATGGAAGTAAAAAAACAACTGTTTCAATCCAATTTCGACTGGCTAAAAATCCAAAAAATCTAAAAAACCGAGATTTCCCCACTTTAGACTCAAAAAAGTTTCAAAAATTTTTAAATCGTAACTAATTCATAATAAATGAGAAGCGAAATAAACGTAAAAAAAATGTAAACTTTTTCTCAAAATAATTTTGAAACTTCAAAATAATAGCTACATTTGCATCGCTGATTAAGACAGAAACAGACGTTCTTTCAAACATAATCATCGCAGTGAGGGAGAGGTGCCGGAGTGGTAACGGAGCAGATTGCTAATCTGTCGACGGGTAACCGTCGCCAGGGTTCGAGTCCCTGTCTCTCCGCAAGAAAAAATTATTACTCGGGGCGTAGCGTAGCCCGGTTATCGCGCCGCGTTTGGGACGCGGAGGTCGCAGGTTCGAATCCTGCCGCCCCGACTATACAAAAACCCACTAGTTATCTAACTGGTGGGTTTTTTGTTTTTAATAATTTCCGAAATAATTATGCTCTGATTATTTCTTCTATTTTATCATCTCCTTCAAGAATTTCAAACACTTGATTGGTTCTTACTTTATCATCTAAAGCTTCAACTAATGTCTTAGCTACATCGGCTCTAGATATTCTTCCTTCTAAACTTAAATTCGTTCCTAATGCAATTTTACCTTTAGCTTCATCATTGGTTAAATTACCTGGACGAACTATGACATAATCCAAGTTACTAGACTTTAGATATTCATCTGCATTTTGCTTTGCCTTAAGATAATCTTCTAACTCTCCTCCAATAGATGGATTGTCTGCGCCCATAGAACTCAACATCACAAATTTACTAACCTTGGCCTGCTTGGATGCATCTACCAAACGCTTAGCTCCTTCCTGATCAACTCCCACAACGTTTCTCCCCTTAGATCCCGCCGCAAAGATGACTTTATCTATTCCTTCTGTGGCGTGCGTTAAATCCTCTTCTAAATCCGCTAAAACGACTTTAACATTTTGTTCCTCGAAGGCCTTTTTCTGCTCTTCCTTGCGAAGCATGGCAATGGGTTCATATATCGCTGAATCTTTTAACAATTCAACGATAATTTTCCCTGTTGTACCATTGGCGCCCGCAACTAATACTTTTTGTTTACGTTCCATAATTGGCACTTAAGCTTTCTTTTCTAATTGTTTTAATAATAACTCAGCTACTTTTTCCGATGAAGCCGGATTTTGCCCTGTAATCAATAAACCATCCTCTAAAGCATACTCCTGAAAATCGCCAGCCTTACTATATTCTCCACCATTTTCTTTCAACATATCTTCTACCAAGAAAGGAACCACATCGGTTAAACCAGCCAAAGCCTCCTCTGAATTAGTAAAACCTGTTACTTTCTTGCCTTTAACCAAATATTCTCCATTGGCGTCTTTTGCATGTTTTAAAGCTCCTGGAGCATGACATACAAAGGATACAGGTTTTCCTGATTGATAGAAATCTTCAATTAATTGGGTTGAAACTTTGCTCTCTGCTAAATCCCATAATGGACCGTGACCTCCTGGATAGAAGACGGCATCGAAATCTTTTGCTGAAATCTCTGATAACGGAAGTGTTTTACTCAATTTTTTTTGTAATTCTTTATCTTCCTTAAATCTCTTGGTAGATTCTGTTTGATTTTCTGGCTTATCACTCGTAGGATCAATTGGAGGCTGTCCACCTGCTGGTGATGCCAACGTGATTTCTACACCCTGATCTAATAAATGATAATAAGGTGTTGCGAATTCTTCAATCCAAAAACCTGTTTTATGTCCTGTATCGCCTAATTTATCGTGCGATGTTAATACGATTAATATTTTCATTTGTGTAATTTTAATGTTTGTTATTTTTTAAATCTCAACGATCATTTTTCCTTTATTCCTACCTTCAAATAATTGTAAGAATGCATTTGGAATATTATCAAAACCTTGAACTCTAGTTTCTTCGTAAGTCAGTTTTCCTTCTTGCAACCAAGTCACTAATTGCTTCATTCCTTCTGGGAATTTTTCTTGATAATTTCCTACAATAAATCCTTGCATCAAAGCACTTTGCTTTACTAAGAAACCTTGAACTCTTGGTCCCATCGGCACTTCTGTAGCATTGTACATAGATATTGCACCACACACCACTACTCTACCAAAACGATTGATATTGGCATGAACAGCATCTGAAATCTCCCCTCCTACATTATCAAAGTAAACATCAACTCCGTCTGGACTAGCTTCTGCAATAGCTTTTTGCATATCTTTAGTTGTGTTATAATTGATAGCCTCATCGAACCCGAATTTAGATTTAAGCATTTCTACTTTCTCATCCGTTCCTGCGATTCCAACGACGCGACAACCTAAAATCTTCCCGATTTGTCCAACTACACTTCCCACAGCTCCCGCCGCTCCAGAAACAACAATAGTTTCGCCTGCTTTTGGTTTTCCAATTTCTGATAAACCGAAATAAGCCGTTAAGCCTGTCATTCCTAAAACCCCTAAATAAGCTGACAATGAAACTTGAGACCCATCTACTTTCAATAGATTTTTACCCTCAGAAACTTGATATTCTTGCCAATCTAAATGACCTGAAACAAAATCTCCTACTTTATAATTATCATTTTTAGATTCAACCACTTCAGCAATAGCTCCCGAGCTAATAGTTTTATCTAATTCAAATGGTGGAATATAAGATTTAGCATCACTCATTCGTCCGCGTAAATATGGATCTACAGAAACGAACTTTAACTGAAGCAATACTTCGCCTTCTTTAATTTGAGGCTTTTCAACTTCTTTAAATTCAAAATTGGACAAAGTTGGTTTACCTACCGGTCTACTTTTTAAACTAATTGATTTATTCATAATATTATTTTTTCTTAATTTTTAAATTTTAATGGCATCCCAAGCGCTTTCAAAGGCTTTTTGTCTGTCTTCTTCATTCATGACATAAATATCCTTTTCTTGAACTGCCAATAGAAATGATAGAGGATAAATAGCATAAGCATACAGCACATAATTCGAAACGGGCTTCAAGATTCCTTCTTCCTTACCTCGTTCCCATAATTCAATTAAAGGTTGAAGATGTTTTAAACCTTTTCCTATAATTTCCGGGGCTATCATCGGCGTATTATCACATTGAGATAAAAACGAAGATTCATCTATTTGAGTTAATTTATAATCAGCGATATTATTCCATATGATTTCAAAACCTTGTTTTACAGGCAGCTTTTCATCGTAATTCTTAAATGCATTATCGCTAAACGAAGCTTTCACCTCTAGATAAAGGGAATTAATCAGATCTTGTTTATTCTCAAAATACAAATAAATGGTAGCGGGTGCTACGCCGGCTAATTTTGCGATTTTAGACATAGGTGCTGCATGAAATCCGTTATTCGTTACAAGGTTTAATGTAGCCTCCAACAGAGCGGCTCTTTTGTCTAAAACTTTCTTCTTTTTCATCACAACTATTTATAATTAAACAAGTTGAATCAGCATTTACACTATTGATTAACTTGTAATTTTATGCAAACCTACGACAATGAATGAACGTTCATTCATTGTTTAATTTTTTTAACACGCTTTTGTGAGTAATTATCACTATAAAGCAATTATAAATTCAAAATCACAACCATTGTAACTAATTAATATTAAACCTTCTATAGTAAATAAGCATTATTTTAGTGTAAATTTACACTATTTAGTTATATTAAATGTATATTTGTATACTTATTAAAAGCTATGAACTTCGACTTAGTAAAAGATGTTATGGATCTCGTTAAAGAGTTTCAATCCAAAAACAAAGCAAATCCCGTCTATACCAACGACGTTGATGGCTTTAAGCTATGGATTAAAAATACCAACGAATCTACTCCCGAATTGAATTGGGAAGGAAAAGAATTTGGGAGAACTCCAGACAGTATCATCAATACTCTAATTGTTCACATGAATCATTATGCAAAAGCGTATTCCAAATCGGCGATATATGATTCAAAGTTTTCTACGCAAGATGATTTTATCTTTTTAATTAGTCTAAAAGTTCATGGTCCTATCAAGAAAATGGATCTGGTTAAACTCAATAAACAAGAAAAACCAGTCGGTATTAAAATCATTAATCGTTTGATTGCCAATGAATGGGTAGAGCAAAAAGATTCTAAAACAGATAAACGAAGTAAAATTATTCAAATTACTCAAGAAGGTTTAAAAGCTCTTGAAAGCCAAATGGATAAGATTCGCAAGGCTACTCAAATTGTAACGGGTGATTTAAGCGAATTAGAAAAAATAAAATTGATTGAGCTATTGCAAAAATTGAATGAGTTTCACCAACCTATTTATGATGAGCAACTTGATTCGTCTAAATTATTAGATCATGCTTATGAAACTTATTTGAACAAGCAATCCTAAAATTTATTAACTTAGAAGGACTAAATAACTTAGAATCAAAAATTTAATTCATTTTAAAACTTCTAAACAACAACCACCAAACTACACTTTCACACTTAAAAATATATGCCTAAACCCAATCATAAAAATAAAATAGCCATAATAGGAGCTGGAATTTCCGGATTATCTGCTGCTGCTTACCTAGCGCAAGCGGGCAACGAGGTGCATGTTTTCGAAAAACATCATCAACCTGGTGGACGTGCTCGACAATTTAAAACAGATAATGGTTTTACATTCGACATGGGACCTAGTTGGTACTGGATGCCTGACATTATGGATGATTTTTTCTCAGATTTTGGACATAAAACCTCTGATTTTTTTGAATTAGTTTCATTAAATCCTCAATTCGAAATGATTTTTTCTGATATGAAAATTGATGTTCCAGAATCTTTTGAGGAAATGAAATCCTTATTTGAAAGTTTAGAAAAAGGAGTTGGCCAAAAGTTAGAAGAATTTATGAAGTCGGCCGAATTCAAATACGAAGTTGGCATGAAGGATTTTGTTCAAAAACCTTGTCATAGTTGGCTCGAATTCGTTTCGCCTAAAATTGCTCAATCTGCATTAAAGCTTGATTTACTCAGCAACTTTAGATCTTATGTTGGAAAATATTTCAAACATCCCAAGCTGAGAACTTTAATGGAATTTCCTGTGATTTTCTTGGGAGCATCGCCCAAAAACATTCCAGCTTTGTATAGTCTGATGAATTTCGGTGGATATAAAAAAGGTACCTTCTACCCTATGGGCGGATTTTATCAATTGATTTTGGGAATGCAAAAAGTGGCCGAAAATCAAGGAGCTACTTTTCATTTCAATCAAAATGTTGAGAAAATTAATACAGAAAAAGATAAAGTTAAATCACTATTGATCAATGGTGAAATTCACAATTTCGATGCGGTTGTAGCATCTTCGGATTATCATCACACCGAGACTTTATTAAATCAAGACGAAAGAAATTACACAGAAGATTATTGGAAAAAGAGAACCTTTGCGCCGTCTTGTCTGATTTATTATTTAGGTTTAAATAAGAAAATTCCGAACCTTAAACATCATACTTTATTCTTTGAAAATGATTTAGATGAACATATCGATGCGATTTATGGTGAGAAAAAATGGCCAGATAATCCACTGTTTTATGTTTGCTGCCCATCTAAAACTGACCCAGGAGTTGCACCAGAAGGTTCTGAGAATTTATTTTTATTAATGCCTTTAGCGATTGGTTTAAATGATGAAGAACAAACTAGAGAGAAATATTTAAAAGATATGCTTCTCCGCCTCGAAAAACATACGGGACAAGCTGATTTAGCCGATAATATAGTATACAAAAGAAGTTTTTGTGTTTCCGATTTCATCAAAGATTATAATGCGTATGGTGGTAATGCTTATGGTTTAGCCAACACACTGAAGCAGACCGCCGTTTTAAAACCAAAAATTAAGAACAAGAAAATTAAAAATCTCTATTATACAGGACAACTAACCGTGCCAGGGCCAGGTGTTCCACCGTCTATCATTTCAGGTAAAATTGTCGCAAAAGAACTCATTAACTTAAAAAATGCCTAAGTCATGAAGAAATTATACGACGAATTAGCATTCGATATCAGCAAAAGCACAACAAGAAAATACAGCACTAGTTTTTCTTTGGGGATTTTAGCATTAAGTCCTAAAATCCGTCCTGCGATTTATGCCATTTATGGATATGTGCGATTGGCAGATGAAATTGTGGATAGCTTTCACGATTTTGACAAAAAAACGCTTTTAACACGATTTAAAAACGAAACCTACACCGCACTTGACGAAGGAATTGCGCTTAATCCAATTCTACAATCTTTTCAAGAAACGGTTCGAAAATATGATATCGATAAACACTTGATAGATCAATTTTTGCATAGTATGGAAATGGATTTACACGACGTTGACTATAATTCTGAGCAATACCAGGAATATATTCACGGTTCGGCGGAAGTTGTTGGATTGATGTGTTTGCAGGTTTTTACGGACGGAAACAAACAGCAGTATGAAGAATTAAAACCCTATGCCATGAAATTAGGTTCGGCATTTCAAAAGGTAAATTTCTTAAGAGATTTAAAAGATGATTATCAAATTTTGGGACGAACTTATTTTCCACACATAGAAATGGGCGTTTTTACTGATCAAGTAAAACGAGAAATTGAACAAGAAATTCATCAAGAATTCAAAGAAGCTTTGGTTGGAATTAAATTACTCCCGAAATCCGCCAAATTCGGGGTTTATTTGGCTTATAAGTATTATTTACGCTTATTTAAAAAGATAAAAGGTATTCCGGCTGAAAATATTTTACAAAAACGAATTCGAGTGCCTAATGCAGAAAAATTTACTGTAATGATGCGTAGTTATGTTCGATACAAAGCAGCAATGCTTTAATTTAAATTTAAGAAAATGAAGTTTCAACTCTACAGAGAGCAACAATTAAATTGTGATATAGAAACGGCTTGGGAGTTTTTCTCAAACCCGCATAACCTATCGAAAATAACGCCTAAGGACATGAATTTTGTGGTCTTAACGGATTTACCTAGCACAAAAATCTACGAAGGAATGGAAATCGATTATACGGTTTCTCCTTTGTTGAATATTCCAATGAAATGGAAAACCAGAATCACTCAGGTGGATGAATTAAGAAGCTTTACAGACTTTCAATTAAAAGGTCCTTACAAGCTTTGGAATCATTTTCATGAGTTTATTTCAAATGAAAACGGCGTTTTAGCGAAGGATACGGTGGATTATGAGCTACCTTTAGGATTCTTAGGGAAAATTGCACATTCCTTGTTTGTTAGATCTAAATTGGAGTCTATTTTTAAACATAGATATCAAGATTTAGAAGAAAAGTTTAATAATAAATCAGTGTCATGAATTTATTAATTGTTTTAGCCGTTTTTATCGCTATGGAAGGCGCCACTTGGCTTATTCACAAATATGTAATGCATGGATTTTTGTGGGTTTTACACCGAGATCATCACGATCATAGCACAGAAGGTCCTTTTGAGAAAAATGATTATTTCTTTGTGATTTTCGCGATTCCGGCGATTATTTTAATGTATTTTGGAGCTGAGCAAGAATTTAACTACTTGTTTTACATAGGTCTTGGCGTGACTTTGTACGGAATGGCTTATTTCTTCATTCATGATATTTTTATTCACCAAAGATTGAAGATATTTTCTCGAACAGAAAACCCTTATTTCTTGGCTTTAAGACGTGCTCACAAACAGCATCATAAACATTTAACCAAAGAAAACGGCGAGTGTTTTGGTTTTCTTTACGTTCCTATGAAATATTTTAATATGTACTTTAAAAAGGCTAAAAATTGAAATCCTTTACTTATTTACTCGTTTTATTCTTTACGATTATCATCTGTTTTATTGCTTCATTTGATAAAAGAATCCGGTTCGACAAACATTTTATATCCTATTTAAAAGCTGGAATTCTTGTCGCAATTCCTTTTATAGCTTGGGATATATGGTTTACAGCTATGGGCGTTTGGTGGTTTAACCTAGATTATACCACAGAATTGGTCATCGCGGGCTTGCCAATAGAGGAATGGTTGTTTTTTATCTGCATTCCATTTTCATGTGTTTTCACTTATTTCTGTATCGATAAATTCTTTAACCTTAAATGGTTGGATGGGTTTAATAACATCATTGTTTTTATAAGCATAATTGCAATTTCGGTAGTTGGTTTACTAAATACTGATAAAATGTACACCCTCGTAACAGCTGTCATTACGGTGCTTTCGCTGATATATTTTCATTTTATTGCCAGAATTCCATGGATAAGTAGAGCATCTTTTGTTTTCAGTATCCTTATGATAGGATTCTTTTCTGTGAACGGGGTTTTGACCGGAACAGGTTTAGAAAGTCCTATTGTGAATTATAATCCCGAAGAATTTATGGGCATTCGACTATTGACCATTCCTGTTGAAGACGCTGTGTATGGTTATACCCAATTTTTATGGGTTTTATTCTTCTTTAAATACTTCTCTAGAAGAAAACAAGTGGATATATGAAGGAAAAAGTCAACCTGTTTTGGTTTAGAAGAGATTTAAGATTAGAAGATAATATTGGATTATCCCACGCTTTAAAGGCTGATTTCCCAGTGGTTCCCATCTTCATTTACGATAAAAACATATTAGACCAACTAGAAGATAAATCAGATCGACGAGTTGATTTTATTCATCAGGTTTTACATCAACTTAATCATGAATTGAAAAAACATAATTCAAGTTTAAAAACTTATTATGGTGATCCTTTATCCATATTTAAAGAGTTGGAAAAGGAGTTTGAAATTCAACAGATTTATTGCAATCGGGATTATGAACCTTATGCTATTAAAAGAGATAAAAGTATTTATGAATCTTTAAAGCAAAAGGACATTGAATTTAAGGCGTTCAAGGACCAAGTTATATTTGATAAAAATGAAATTCTAAAAAAGGATGAAACTCCATATACTGTCTACTCCTACTACGCTAAAAAGTGGAAAGAAAAACTTAAAAATCAAAATTTAACACCAGCTGAAATTCATTTTAATCAATTTAAAAAGATTGATTTTGAAGAAATTATTAGTTTAGACCATCTCGGGTTTCAACCGACAGAAATTATCTTTAAGCAGCCAACTTTAGATGCTGACATAATTGATGAATATGATCAGCACAGAAATTTTCCTACTCTTGAGCAAACTACGAAATTAGGCATTCATTTACGTTTTGGAACGATTAGCATTAGAAAATGTGTTGCATTTGCTAGGGAACATAATGAGGTTTGGCTTTCTGAATTGATTTGGCGAGAGTTTTTTATGCAAATTCTATATCACTTTCCACATGTAGCAAATAGGGCTTTTAAAAACAAATACGATAACATTCCTTGGAGAAACAATTTAGATGAATTTGAAAAATGGTGTAACGGAATGACAGGTTACCCAATCGTAGACGCTGGAATGCGACAATTAAATCAAACTGGATTCATGCACAATCGCGTAAGAATGATTGTGGCGAGTTTCCTATGTAAACATCTATTGATTGATTGGCGCTGGGGAGAGGCCTATTTTGCCCAAAAGTTAGATGATTATGATTTAGCTGCCAATAACGGGAATTGGCAATGGGCAGCCGGTACAGGATGTGATGCCGCGCCATACTTTAGGGTGTTTAATCCCTATACTCAAACCGAAAGATTCGATAAAAATTATGAATACATAAAACAATGGGTTCCTGAATATAAATCGAAAGACTATCCAGCACCAATGGTGGAACATAAATTTGCGAGAGAAAGAGCCATTTCTACCTATAAGAATGCTTTAAACCCTGAAAATTCATAAATCCTAAAAATAAATTTTAAAATTTTTAAAATTAATATTCCGCTCATTAATTTAAGATTATCAAAGACTTAAAACCTTGTAAGCCTTTTTTTAGTTGAAGAAAATTAAAAATTATTTGAATTTTACTTGTGTTATTAAGAATTATATCTAAATTTGCACCACTCAAATAGAAAAACAGGTCGCGTAGCTCAGTTGGATAGAGCATCTGCCTTCTAAGCAGACGGTCCCAGGTTCGAATCCTGGCGCGATCACTCTAAGAGTCAGGCACTTACATTTCAAAATGTAGGTGCTTTTTTTATTTAAACTCAGAATAAAATAGTTTCTCCTCTCCACAATCAGATAAATATCATTTCATAAAGCTTTAAGAATCATTATCTTTAAAGAACTAAAATAAAGATCTATGAAAATTTATAAAGCTATTAAAGACGATCACGACATTCAACGTGATTTAATTGAAAAGATTTCTAAAACTTCTGGAGATTCAGAAGAAAGAAACCAACTTTGGAAAGAGCTAAAAAAAGAATTGGAAGTTCATGCAGTGGCTGAAGAAAGGTATTTCTATGCGCCACTCATTGATACAGATGAAATGCAAGAAGACGCCCGTCATGGAATTGCTGAACATCATGAAATGGATGAGTTAATCAAAGAATTAGATCAAACGGATATGAGCTCGCCACATTGGAAGGCAACCATGGATAAATTAGGTGAAACTGTCTTACATCATTTAGAAGACGAAGAGGAAGAATTCTTTGAAAAAGCTAAAGATATTTACAGTCAAAAAGATGCTGAAACCTTAGCTAAGAATTACGAAGATTCAATGAAGGAATATCGTGGCAGTTGGCCAGAAGGAATTCCTGGCAATGAATAAATATTTTAAAGCCAACAACTTAGCATAACATTAACATTTACCATGACTTCTTGGAATAGAAGTTGAACTATTTAAACTACAACTTAAAAATTAATTATTATGAGCAGTTTAGAAGACAAATTAAAAGGGAATTGGAATATCGTTAAAGGTAAAGCCAAAGAACAATGGGGTGATCTTACTGATGACGATTTAACTTTAGCAGAAGGAAAATGGGATCAATTTGTTGGAAACATCCAAAAGAAAACGGGTGAAGCAAAAGAAAACATTGAAGAATTCTTCAATAAAGTTGGAAAAGATTTCGATAAGAAATAATTAATATTTCTATAGAAATCAGAAATCACCTTGGTTTTCCAAGGTGATTTTTTTTTTGTTTTATAAAACTGTAAACTTATAAGAGCCCATCTCATGAATGAAAATTTTATTTCTTCATGAATTTCTTTACTCGGTTTTCATTAGTTTTAATAACATAAACTCCAGGCTTCAAGAAAGAAACATCCACTTGTTTGGTAGTAATGTGAGGCCGTCCGCATGAACTTTTGATAGTAAATTTTCGAATTACCTACATACCTTTATTAGAATACTAAAACATCTTGGTTTCATTCGTTGATTTTTTTATTTTGCAAAGAAGTTTTAATTACATTTGAATTCAAATTAACCACCCTCTTATGAAACATATCCTATGGGCTATAATGCCGATGATTTTCCTTGCCTCTTGCGCAACCCCACAAATTCAGACAAAAGTTGTTGAGAAAGTGATTAGAGACACCGTTTACCTTGAACATGCTCAAGATGCCCAAGGTCATGATATTGAATCTTCTATTCTTAAAAATTATAAAATTTCTAATCAACACTATCCTGCAAAAGGTCAAGATTATCGTCAGAAATTTTTGATTATGCATTATACGGCATTACACAACGATAAATCTGCCGAAGTTTTAACCCAACAAGCTGTGAGCTCTCATTATTTAATAAAAGATTATAATGATGACGAGATTTATGTTTTAGTAGGTGAAAACGAAAGAGCATGGCATGCAGGTGTTAGTTCGTGGTTAGACCGAACTAATATTAATGATTCCTCCATCGGAATTGAGATTGTAAACCTTGGATACAGCACCATTAATGGCAAAATGAGATTTTATCCTTACCCAGAGCATCAGTTTAAAAAAGTAGCTGAATTGGCTCAGGACATTGTTAAGCGATATGAAATTGACCCAACTTTTGTTTTGGGACATAGTGACGTTGCGCCAACCAGAAAAGAAGATCCAGGTGCATTCTTCCCATGGAAAAGATTGTACGAAGAATACGGTGTTGGAGCTTGGTACAATGACGTAGATAAGTACAAATTCTTACCAAAGTACAACGCGAGTGATTATAACAAAAGTTCTTTTATTAAATCTGTTCAAGCCGATTTAGCAAAGTACGGATATGGTATAAAACAAACCGGAACTTGGGATGATCAAACTAGGCGAGTAATTATGGCATTCCAGTTACATTTTAGACCTAGCAACTACAGCGGTCAATTGGACGCAGAGACATGGGCTATATTGCAAGCTTTAAATGATAAATATAGAAAGTAATTTCGCGAGATTCCTTATTTAAAAGTTTTCTGAGAAATGTTAAAACTTGCACGAAATATGCAGGGAATCCAACTAAATATTCAAATATGACAATTCAAGATATTAGAGATAAATTTCAAGAAAGACTTTCTGATTTATATACCAAAGACGAGATAGATACTATTTTCTTCAGCTTGGCAGAAACCCATTTAAGAAAAGATAAAAACATCATTCGTGCAGGATTACACGAAAGTTGGTCAGAATTAAAAGATGCTGAAAAACACTTTGATTTTGCTCTGACGAATTTAATGACGGGAACACCTTTTCAATATGTGATGGGTGAAACTCAGTTTATGGATCATAAGTTGTTTGTGAATCCTAATGTTTTAATTCCACGCCCTGAAACAGAAGAATTAGCTGAGTGGATTATTCAAGATTATACCAATCCTAACAATGAATTCGATGGTAACATTTTAGATATCGGAACCGGGAGTGGCGCTTTAGCCATCGCACTAAAAGCTGCTTTTCCAAAAGCTTCAGTTCACGCTTTGGATGTCAGCCCAGAAGCATTAGAAGTGGCTAAAAACAATGCCATGTACAATCACACGAAAATTAATTTTCATGAGATTGATATCCTGAATACATTCCTAGACGATTTACCTTATTTTGATATAATTGTAAGCAATCCACCTTACATTCCTAGTTCAGAAAAAGCAGAAATGCAAGAACAAGTTAGCAAACACGAACCAGAAATTGCTTTATTTGTTCCAGATGAAGATCCAACAGTTTTCTACAATAAGATTAATCAATTAGCCTTAGATAAATTAAAACCCAAAGGAGCAGTTTATTTAGAGATTCATCAAAACCTTATGGAAGAAACCAAGAAGATTTTTGAGTTTAGTTTTGGGAAGGTAAATGCCAAAAAAGATATTTCTAATAATTGGAGAATGTTGAAGGTTCAACAACCCTTTACGTGTAAATAGTACACTTATTTACTACATACTTGACGATTGCTGACAAAAATCATAAACTATTTGAAATCCATTACTTTGTAGTGGATTTCTTTTTTTAAAGTCGATATCAGTCTAATGTTGAATTAAATATGATGTTTTAAAATTAGCAAACTCACATATAATCAATGCTTTTTAACAGATTTTAAGAATTAAGATAATTGATATTCATCATATTAAATAGTTTTAAATCCTTTATTTTTGTAGGAATTTTTGAACGAAATGATGAAGCTTTTAGATAAATATTTGTTTTCAACGCGAGCTATGACGATGATGTTGTTTTTATATGCTATTTCTATGGCTGTAGCAACATTTATAGAAAATGATTTTGGAACTCCTGCTGCCAAAGCGATTGTTTATAATGCCTTATGGTTTGATATACTTCAAATCCTATTGATTGTCAACTTCGCCATCAATATTAAGCGTTACCGACTTTGGAGAAGAGAGAAATGGGCTGTATTAGCTTTCCATGTTGGATTTATAGTAACTTTTATCGGTGCTGCCATTACTCATATTTTTGCTGTAGAAGGTATTATGAGTATTAGAGAAGGTGATACTTCTAATGAAATTGTTTCATCACAAACTTATGTGAAGATGAGTATCTTTGACCAAGATAGAGCCTTGGCATATGAGTCACCTTACACGATGACTTATTTTAATAAAAAAGATGCTCCTTTCCCTCTAAAACGTCAATTCAAACAAAAATATCAATTTAAAGATCGAGTAATTGCTCTTAAATCCCTAGACTACATTATGTTAGCTAAGGATACCATCATCAGAGGTGAAGGAAAAGAAACTTTAGAGTTGGTGACAACCGGAGAAGGCGGTAGAAAAAGTGCCTATATCCAATCGGGTGAATTAAAAGAGATTGGTGGAATTATGTTTAGTTTAAACAATCCAATTCCAGGAACAGTTCAGATTTTCTCAGAAGGCGATAAACTAATGTTTAAATCTCCACTTGAAGGAGAATATGTTCAAATGCAAGGACAAGCTGTAGGTATGATTACCGATTCGGCTACCTTTAACCAAGGTAAAGGAAAAGTTGCGGTAGATTCGTTACAAGAATTAAGATTAGCTAGCCTATACTCTATTCAAAATGCTCAGTTTGTTGTTCCAAGTGGAACTTTCAAAGGAAGACTTGAATTTGTTCAAGGAGATAAAAACAATCCAGAAGAACAAACTAATTCGAACGTTGTTTTAATGGAATACGACGATGGTCAAGTTAAAGACACGCTAATCCTAAGAGGTGGACAAGGAAGTACATCTTATAGTACAAGAAAGCCTATCAATGGACTTCAAGTTTCTATGGGATTCGGATCTAAAACTATTGAGACGCCATTTGGAATTAAGTTAAGAGACTTCCAATTAGATACTTATCCTGGATCTAACAATCCATCTTCTTTTGCGAGTGAAATTTCAATTATAGATAATGGCGTTGAAAAGGATCATAGAATCTACATGAACAATGTATTAGACTATGGCGGATATCGTTTCTTCCAGGCGAGTTATGACCCAGACGAATTAGGAACTGTTTTATCTGTTAATCAAGATAGACCAGGTACCATTGTAACCTATATCGGGTATATGATGATGTTCTTTGGGATGACATTCGCACTATTCTGGAGAGGAACAAGATTCTTGACATTACAAAAAATGTTGAAAAACATGAAAAAATCAGCAAAAGCTATTGTATTAGCATTCTTACTTCTTCCATTGGGCTTATTTGCTCAAGAAACAGAAGTAGATCCGCATGCAGGTCATGACCACGGTCCTATGGAAACTGTGGATACACTAGCTGCAGCATCCAACCATAAAGCACCTAGATCTCATCCTGCTGCAACCGACAACCACGGGCAAAGCATGAAGATGACTTCTTTAGATAGTATTGCAAAAGTTGTAAACTTCAACGAAGAGCATATCATTAAACTAGATCATCTACAAGTACAAGATGACCAAGGTAGAATTAAGCCTTTAGGAACACATGCTTTAGAATTATTAAGAAAGATTCATAAAGCAGATAAAATTGGTGGCGTAAATGCGACTGCTTGGTTTATGTCATTGCAACAAAATCCGGCCTTGTGGGCAGAAGCTCCTATGATTCGTGTGATGGAGAACAAATTAGGTTCTAAAACAGCGAAAGAATTAGGCGTTGTAGATGGTTATACTTCTTTACTAAACTTAGTAGATCACCGCACAACACAATATAAATTACAGGAAGCTTACAGTAATGCATTCCGTAAGAAACCTTCTGAGAAAACAGAATACGATAAGGAGGTGATTAATATTACAGAGCGTTTTTCAATTATTGATAACATTACCAAAGGTTACTACCTTCGTATTATTCCTATGCAAAATGAAATCAAGGAAACTTGGACCAGTTGGATTCGTCCTACAGAAGAGTTAGAAATTGATTCCATTGCATTAGGACATATTTCTAAATATTTCAACACCCTTGGAGCTGCTCAAAAAACAGGTGATTGGACTCAAGCAAATGAGCAGATTAAAGTAATCGACGATTACCAGCATAAATGGGGTAAAAACGTAATTATTTCAGATACGAAAGTTAAGATTGAGGTTTTATATAATCGATTCAATCCTTTCTTATACTCTATGATTGCTTACGCCATGTTAGGTGGAATTTTATTATTACTAGCATTCACTAAACTATTCTTAGACAAAAAAGCAATTGATTACATCATCAATGTTTTCTTAGGTTTGTTGATAGTGGTTTTAATATTCCAGGGAGTCGCACTCGGAATGAGATGGTATATATCTGGACACGCACCTTGGACGAATGGATATGAAGCTGTAATATTTATTTCGTGGGTAGCTGTATTAGCAGGATTCTCATTATACCGAAACGGAAATGCATTCTTGCCTGCTGCGGGAGCTTTAGTGGCTGTGATTATGATGGGATTCGCTCACGGTTCTTCCCTACTCGATCCAGAAATTACACCATTAGTACCAGTATTAAAATCTTATTGGTTAATTATTCACGTGGCGATTATTACCTCTAGTTATGCCTTCTTTGGTTTAAGTATGGTCATCGCTATATTTAACATGATTCAATTTATGTTGAAACCATCTCATAAGATTGAAAGAAACATTAAAGAATTAACCATTGTAAGTGAAATGTCGCTTACCGTAGGTATTTATATGCTAACTATTGGAACATTCTTAGGAGGAATGTGGGCCAACGAAAGTTGGGGACGCTACTGGAGCTGGGACCCTAAAGAAACTTGGGCTTTCATTTCAGTTATTGTTTATGCTATTGTTTTACACCTTAGATTAGTTCCTGGTTTGAGAGGTAAATTTGTATTTAATATTGCTGCCTTATGGGCAACAGCAGCTCCTATTATGACCTATTTTGGAGTGAATTACTACTTAAGTGGTTTACATACCTATGCTGCTGGGGATAGTATTCCAATTCCGGGATGGGTACCAGGTACGGTGATTTTCTTTACCGTTCTAACAATAATTACTTATTTGTTTAGAAGAAAGTATGCTAAGTCAAATAGTTTCGTTAAATTCTAAAAAATAAGATCTTATGAAAAAATTCTTTTTATCCATCGTTAGTTTAATTACATTAGCTTGTACTAACCAAAAACAAGCTAAAATCGATACAACTACCACGAACCCAAAAGGAAGTATTTACCAATATAGCGTACAGGATATTGACGGAAACGACTTTGAAATGTCTGAATTAGAAGGCAAAAAAGTCATGATTGTAAATACTGCTTCTAAATGTGGATTTACGCCACAATATGAGCAATTAGAAGAAATTTACCAGAAATACAAGGATGATAATTTTACCATTATTGGATTTCCTGCTAATAATTTTATGTCTCAAGAACCAGGTTCTAATGAGGACATCAAAGAGTTTTGTACTTTGAATTATGGTGTAACATTTCCTATGATGTCTAAAATTTCTGTGAAAGGAGATGACATGCATCCTTTATATCAATACTTAACTAAAAAAGACCAAAATGGTGTTTTGGACAATGAAGTTAAATGGAATTTCCAGAAGTATTTAATCAATGAAGATGGTACGTTAGCTCATGTGTTTTATTCTAAAACACTTCCAAACGATGAGGAAATCATACGTTGGATTGAAGCCAAATAAACAGGTTTTGGGATTAAATTTTAAATGATTTTAGAATGATAAAATTAGATATTTTAGCCATGGGTCCACACCCTGACGATGTAGAGTTAGGATGTGGTGGTACTTTGGCAAAGGCTGTAGCTGAAGGTAAGAAAGTAGGCATTATCGACTTAACCAATGGCGAGTTAGGCACTAGAGGCTCAAGAGAGATTAGATTAAAAGAAGCAGAAGCTGCCAAAAATATTTTAGGCGTACACGCTCGAGAGAATCTAAATATGAGAGATGGTTTCTTTTTAAATGACGAAACCAACCAACTTGAAGTCATTAAAGCCATTAGAAAATACAGACCTGAAATTCTAATTACGGGAGCTCCAGAAGACCGTCATCCAGATCACGGTAGAGCAACCGAACTTATTGTTAGAGCTAGCTTTTTAGCAGGTTTACCAAGAATTGAAACAGGACAAGAAGCTTGGCGTCCTAAGAGAATCTTCCATTATATTCAATGGAAACCATTGACCCCAGATTTCGTAGTGGATATAAGTGGCTATTTAGAAACTAAGATTGATTCTTGCTTAGCCTATGCATCACAATTTCATGATCCTAATTCAGATGAGCCAGAAACGGCTATTTCATCAACCAATTTTAAAGAAAGTATCAACTATAGAGCTAAGGATTGGGGTAGATTAATTTGGAAAGATGCCGGTGAAGCCTTTATTTCTGAAAGTATTTTAGGGGTTGACTCCATGGAGGCATTTTTATAAACAAATTGATTATTAAGCTCTTAAATTAATTAAAATTAAAAGCTAAAAAATATTCCTAAAAATGATTAAAAAAATTAGCCTTAAAGCTTTCTAATATTAGAAAATTGGCTATATTTGCAATCGCAATTTCAAATGGTGGTTGTAGCTCAGTTGGTTAGAGCGCCGGATTGTGGTTCCGGAGGTCGCGGGTTCGAATCCCGTCTTCCACCCCATTTAAAACCTGATACAATGTATCAGGTTTTTTTATTTCATATAATTAAATATAGCTATTAAAGCATAGACCAAATGAGCCATTCAACGAATAGCTTTAGCCTTAAATTTAAATGTATATATTATTTATAGAATCTGAGCGAAAGCTGGATTCACCACCCCTCTAGTAATGTAATTGTCTACTTATCTATCGAAGCCTCTTTAAAAGCCTTAAAAAACTGCTCCATTTCCTTTTTCTTACGATGTCTATCCATCATAAACATTAGAAGAATAAAAATACTGTTGGCCACTACAACTAAGTAGATTTTATGATAAGCAGCAAACAATAAAATACCCAACATTAGAATCATAGCTACCCACATGAAATAATCGTGTATGGTCTCATTTTTAGCTTTAACCTCAAAATGATTTTTATTTAAAATACCATAGACAGGCATTCTACGAGTACCAAAGTTACGCTTGAAAATAAAGCCTTTTGTGCCTAAATCTCCAATATAGAGTTTATCATCTAAAAGCTTTTGTAATTTAGCTTGAGTATGAGTTGAGTTTTCTAAAGTATTTTCCAAGGTTTAGACTTTTTTGCGTAGTTCTAAAACCGTAATCTCTGGCCACATTCCTACACGTCCAGGGAATCCTAAGAATCCAAATCCACGATTTACATACAACTTACGACCCTTTTCTTCATAAAGCCCTGCCCAATTGTGATAACGGTATTTCACAGGCGACCATTTAATAATTCCTGGAATTTCAACACCAAACTGCATTCCGTGCGTGTGCCCAGATAAAGTCAAGTGCATTTTCTTTTCAAAATCTATTACGTTATCATGATCTTTTAAATCATGGTCAAAGTGAGATGGATCATGGGATAACAATACATTGAAATCTCCTTCTTGTACTCCTTCAGATGCTTTTCTAAGATCTCCACGTTTAGGGAAGAAATCAGCATGTCCCCAATTTTCTACTCCTACAATATTCAATCGCTGACCGTCGCGCTCTATCGTGTGCATGTCATTATTCAACATCTTAAAGCCAATCTCCTTATGCATATTTTGTAAGTGAGAAACACTTTCAGCTCTTTCTCTATCTGAAATATTAGCATATTCACCATAATCATGGTTTCCAAGAATAGCGAACATACCATCCTTAGCTTCTAATTGTTTGAAAATATCTACATATGGTTCAAGCTCGTCGGCAATGTCATTCACCATGTCACCGGTGAAAACTAAAACATCTGAATTTTGCTTTAAAGCCAGCTTTACACCATAATCTACCTTCTCTTTATCATCAAAACTACCTGAATGAATATCAGATAATTGCGTAATGGTAAATCCTTCAAATGCATCTGGTAAATCATCGAAAAAGACTGTTTTTCTGATTACTCGGTAACGATATTTACCTCTAAATACACCGTCTAATACACCTATAAATGGAATTGCCGCCAAGCCTAATCCAATCCAGGTGGCAACCTTTCTGCGGCTCGGAATGTCAATAGCTTCCGATGTGTCTGCACTTGTGAAGGTATATTGAAACAGCCTAATAAAATCGTCCACCATTAAGGTGAGCGTCAAAAATATCTTAGGTACTAAAAATAAAGTTGTTAATACAACAAGTCGTTGAAAATTAGCAAAATTAAACTCACTCAATTTTCGAGTTGAACTAAAGTAATAAAGCCCTCCGAAAAGTAAGATGTGTACAATAATATATATCCACATCCCAGTTTTGGTGTGGTTTAAGGCTCTAAACGCTTGAAAAGCATAATATTCAATAGCGATTACAACGATCCAGAAATAAGTTGCTATACCGATGCCTCGCGAGATTTTTAATAAAAATCTAAAAAAAACCATATCCACCATGACTAAAAGAATAATCAACGGGATTACGAAAACACGTATAAACTGCATTTATTTATTTTGGAAATTTATATACAATAGCATTGATATTCATTCCTGCACCAACACTACCAAAAACGACATTGTCACCGTCATTAAACTTATGATCACCTAACTCTCCTCTACTAATTAAATCAAACATAGTAGGAACTGTTGCCACAGATGAATTACCTAATTTTTGAACTGTCATAGGATCAATATCATCTGGAAACTCTCTCTTGCCATATAGTCTAAATAAACGTTGAACCATGGCACGGTCCATTTTTGCATTTGCTTGATGCAACAGTACTTTATTTACATCTGTAATGTCTAATCCAGCATTATCAAGCACTCGTTTGATGGCTGCAGGAACTTTTCTCAAGGCATACTCATAAACCTTTCTACCTTTCATAGAAATACTACAAGTTGCTTTAGAGTAACCTGGTTTTAAAGATGGACCATTAGTTAAAAACTCCATTTCCTCTAAGTTATCACTGATCGTGATGTGCTCTAAAACTCCAAATGCCTCTTCGCCTTCTCGCGCTTCTAAAACAACAGCTCCAGCACCGTCAGCAAAAATCATTGCCGATCTATCATGTGGATCAATCGCACGAGATAAGGTCTCTGCTCCAATCACTAATATTTTCTTAGCAATTCCAGCTTTAATCAACTGAGATGCTAAAATCATCGCCTCAATCCAACCCGGACAACCGAAAGTCATGTCATAAGGCTTACACTGATTATTTTTAATTCCTAGTTTATGCTTAACACGCACAGAAATACTTGGCATAACATCCGCAAACTGCGTTACTGGGTCAATGTCGCCGTAATTGGTCGCAACCATTACATAGTCCAAATCTTCCTTATCCACACCAGCATCTTCTAATGCCATTTTACCTGCATAAGTCGCCAAATCAGAATTCATCATGTCATGATTTGCGTAACGCCTCTCCTCGATTTCGGTAATCTCCTTGAACTTCTGAATGATTTCTTCATTCGGTTTATCAATAAACTCTCCCTTCTCATCATAGAACTCATGATTCAAAAAGTGTGTGTTTTTCACCACGTTAGGTGGCATAAAATGACCCGATCCAGTTATTACGGCATTTATCATATCCAAAAATTATTTTACAAATATAAAAAATAGATTATGGATTCTCTAACTGATTAATGCATTTAGATTTTAATTATGATTTAAGTTAAGTTTTTAGCAGCATTGAATGAAAATATTTTAAATTATTAAGTTTTTAGAAGCAAACCTACTTGTCTTGATATTCTTTTAGTAATTTAGATGAAATTATATTTCATATTTATGAAAAGACACATATTCATATATATACTACTGTTTAACCTTATTTCATTTTTCGGACAGAGCCCTCCAGAAGAGTTTTTTATTGGAATTGAGCTTTTAGCTGTGGATAAAGAAGCCGCCAAAGAGAAATTTCAATTGGCACAAGAAAAAGATTCATTGTTTCCGGGAACCTATCATTTTTTAGGTTTACTTTCTTTAGATGAGAATAAAATTGAAGAAGGCAGAAATTACTTAGAAAAATCTCTATTCTTAAATTTAGAAAATAATAACCGAACAAGAGAAATGACTTTTACGCGATTGATTGATTCTTATTTACAAGAACATGATTTCGATAAAGCATTTGAATTGGCCTGGGTGGCTTATCAACAGTATCCTTATAATAATGTAATCTTACATGCACTTCAGGACATCGGTATGTGGGCATTTTATATTAATCATAATGGATTAGACCCAAGCTACCTCACTACAGAGCTACAAAAGGAATACACTGTAAATTCCGTGGCTGAAGAATATTTAATTTTAAGAAATATATTAGTGGATGGAAATTTCCTTTTATTCGAAGGTCAACGTCTAATTAAGAAAAAGCGAAAATATTATGACATCGTAACATGTCGTCTGTCTGATACAGATGAAATCATTGAAGTTAAATTTAGACTTAACTGGGATTTAGAAACCTTTTTAGGAGGTAAAGTGGTAGATACAGACGAAGTTTATCAAAACAAAGAATTGCCTATCCAAGAGAGATTTGGAGCCTTGTTTGTTTCTAATGATGAGATTGATATTAGTCAAGAAATCAAAAAATTATACGACGAGAAAAATGAACTAAAACAGAAATTTTAATAGTTATTTTATGAAAATATATTTGAGTAAAAAGTCGAACTATGTAAAAGCTGTTACCATATTCTCAGCAGTTTTGCTTGTAAGTCTAGCCACGCTTTCTGTATTAAACAATGAAACCTATAGTTTAATCGGCGGCATTATCATTAGCCTCATCATGTTCGGAATCATGTTTTACTTTTATTCCAAATCCTTACGAAAAGTCATTATAGATAAAAATGAAATGATTCTTAAAAAAAACATCGGCAAGATTGTCATCCCAATTTCAGAGATAGAAGCAATTTATCGTTTAGAAAGCTCCAACCTTCCAATGACTTCTGGAAGCATGGGAGTTTTTGGATTTATTGGCAACACAATGGATAACTCTATATGTATGGTCAATGACCGAAAAAATATGATTAAAGTGGTGACAACAAAAGACGAAAAATATATTTTTAGCGTGCGAAACCCGAAACATTTGGTTGAGCATTTAGATCTTCCTTAATTTTAAAGTTTAAATAAAATCTATGTTTCGAATTTATAATTATATCCTATTTATATTTCTTTTAAGTCAAACTGGGATTGCTCAAGATTTCAATAAAGAAAAACTCGATCAATATTTTAAGTTACTCGAAGAAAATG
Organism: Profundicola chukchiensis; assembly: GCF_029664245.1. Taxonomy (GTDB): domain Bacteria; phylum Bacteroidota; class Bacteroidia; order Flavobacteriales; family Weeksellaceae; genus Profundicola; species Profundicola chukchiensis. Next base: position 496,387 of record NZ_JANAIE010000001.1, read on the forward strand.
ACAAATTCATGGGAAGCCTAGCCTTGGCCAAAGATGGAAAACTTATTTATTCCAAAAACATTGGATTTGCAGACATAGAAAAAGGAATCAAAATAAATGATAATTCGAGGTTTAGCATTGCTTCTATTTCAAAAACCTTTACAGCTAGCCTGGTTTTAAAAGCTGTTGAGCAAAACAAAATCAAACTCGACCAGAAGCTAGCGGACTTTTATCCAGAAATTACAAACGCCGAAAAAATAAGCATCGAGCAAATGTTGAGACATCAAAGTGGAATTCACAACATTACCGATGATCCAGTTTATGGACTTTATTTCACCCAAGCAACTTCACAAAGTGAAATGCTGAAAGTAATTAAAACGGCAGGAAGCGACTTCGAACCTGGCAGCAAAACGGCCTATAGCAATTCAAATTATATATTGTTAAGTTTTATTTTAGAGAAAATTTACAAAAAAGAATTCGCTGAAATCCTGAAAGAACAAATTACCAAACCATTAAAACTCACTAAAACTTATTTCAACTTAAAAACTGGTGAAAACTCAAATGAAGTCAATTCTTACATGAAACTTATGGATTGGCAAATTTCCCCAAAAACTAGCCCTAGCGTATCATTAGGTGCGGGTGGAATTGTTTCTACGCCAGAGGATCTCATTAAGTTCGCGTATGCACTATTTGGTGGAAAGTTATTACAGGAAAAGAATCTAAAATTAATGATGGAAATCAAAGATGGATATGGATTAGGCTTATTCCCAGTTCCATTTTACGACAAAGTTGGATACGGACACACAGGTGGTATAGATGGATTTAGATCGATGCTTTTTCATTTTGAAGATGGCAACTACACCTACGCACTAACTTCAAACGGCTCCGACTTTGATATTAATGAAATCAATATTGCAGTTTTGAGCGCGGTATATAATAAAGAATTTGAACTGCCAGACTTTTCTACTTATGCAGTAGATTCAAGTATTTTAGAATCCTATGTTGGAAATTACTCCTCTGAAATGCTACCTTTAAAAATAAAGGTTTTCACTAAAGATGGAAATCTCATGGCGCAAGCAACTGGTCAATCGGCTTTTCCGTTAAAGGCATTCGAAAAGGATAAATTTAGATTTATACAAGCAGGAATTGAACTAGAGTTTGAAACAAGCAAAAATGAAATGACGCTAAAACAAGGGGGCGCCGCATATTTATTTAAGAAAGATTAATATTAAAAAACATGTCGATTTACGCAATTGGTGATATTCACGGATGCATTACTGCCCTAAAAACAATTTTTAATCAAGGAGTTATAAAGTCAGACGATACAGTTGTTTTCTTGGGAGATTATGTAGATCGTGGTGTTAATTCAAAAGCCGTAATTGATTGGCTTATTGAACATCAGAAAAACTTCAATTTTGAATTTATTCTTGGCAATCATGAAATCATGATGTTAAATGCGAGAGAATCACAAGAGAAGTTTTTAGAATGGCGAAAATATGGTGGTGCAGAAACGCTTGCGTCTTACCAAATAAAAGAATATTCGAATTGGATTAATAAAGTGGATAGCTCTCATTGGGAATTTTTAGAAGCCTGCCAAGAATATTTGGTAATTGACAACTTTATCTTTGTCCATGCAGGACTTGATGCTAATAAAAGCCTAGAAGATCAAACACAAAGTGATCTGTGTTGGAAGAAGTATGAAATACCAACGGCATATAATTCAACAAACAAAGTGATTTGTGGCCACACTTCACGAAAGAATGGGAAAATTGCAGATTTTGGACACACAATTTGCATAGATACTTATGCCTATGGCGATAAATGGTTGACTTGCTTAAATGTTGAAACCGGTGAGTTTTTAAAAGCAAATAATGACGCAGAACTTAAAAAGGGAAGATTAGAAAGCTTTATGAATTAAATAAGTCTAAAATCAGTAATGCATAATTCTTAAGGTCTTAAATTCTTTTAATTCAATGATTTTCATTAATTTTAAGTTTAAATATTTAATTCAACCTAAAACTCAATAACATGAAAAAATTAAGCTTACTCCTTCTGATTATTACTATTTTTAGCTGCGACTCACCACGACAAATCATGGATTCAGAAACGGCTCAAAAAGAAACTTCTGAGCGAAGAACATCACCTATCGCCCAAAAAATCAATACAAATGTTGCGGTTGATTTCTTAAACTCTTATATCGAAAGCAGTCAATATTTCGAGGATCAATATGGCATTGTACATTGGGCAAATGCCTCTCCCATGGCAACTCAAGATTTCAAAAATAAACTTGAAAAAATGGTGAGAGATGCTTTTGAGGCAGATCCACAAATGGGGTTAGGAGCCGACCCAATCTTTGATGCACAGGATTTCCCGATGCAAGGTTATGAAGTTTATAGCGCCAATTACGATACTGGCTATGTAACGGTCAACAATACAGAATGGGATGGATTCCACGTTTTAGTAAAATTAGTAAATCAAGGTGGCAAAACTTTAGTAGATGGCTGCGGTGTTGTCAACATTCCAGAAGCGGATCAACTTTCAAGATAATTTGTTTACATCATAAACTGACAAAACTTAGCCTGATTCCTTTCTAAGCTATTTTAATAATCCTTAAATTTCGAATTATTAAAAATATTATTGAACCCTAAAAAATAGTGTAAATTAACTTAGCAAAAATTAATTTACACTATCTTTAGACTAGTCTATTTAAAAGCATTTTCATTTTGAGCAAGAAAAACAAACGTGAATTTGTACCTAAGTTTTTTTCACTTTTAAAAGCGGGAATCACTAGAAAACAACTCACCAATGATGTCATGGCTGGTATTATTGTGGGTATTGTTGCGCTTCCATTAGCCATTGCATTTGCTATTGCCTCTGGAGTTTCACCAGAAAAAGGACTCATTACAGCGGTGATTGCTGGTTTAGCGATTTCAGTCTTAGGTGGTAGTCGTGTGCAAATTGGCGGACCTACGGGTGCATTTATCGTTATTGTCTATGCAATTGTTCAAGATCATGGAATCAGCGGACTGACCATTGCCACATTTATGGCGGGATTCATAATAATTGGACTCGGTCTCGCGCGCTTAGGTAATTATCTGAAATTCATTCCCTATCCGCTCATTGTAGGATTTACAAGTGGAATTGCACTGATTATTTTCTCCTCACAAATCAATGATTTATTTGGTTTAAACATTGAAAATGTACCCGCTGACTTTGTCAAGAAGTGGCGAATTTATCTTCAAAGCTTTACTGAAGTCAACTGGATTGCCTTTGGAATTGCTTTAGCAACCATACTTATTGCTTTAAATTTCAACCGAATAAGCTCCATAATTCCAGGCTCTATTGTTGCCATTGTTTTGAGCACATTAGCAGTTTACTTCTTAGATTTACCGGTAGATACCATTGAGTCTAAATTCGGTGAAATACCAAGTAGCATTCCTGCTCCATCTATTCCATCTATTGATTTCGAAACAATACAGAGTTTAATTCAACCAGCCATTGCTATTGCACTTTTAGGGAGCATTGAATCACTCCTATCTGCTGTGGTGGCTGATGGTATGATCGGTGGCAAACATCGATCTAATATGGAACTTGTAGGTCAAGGAGCTGCCAATATTCTTTCGGGTTTATTTGGCGGAATCCCAGCTACGGGAGCGATTGCTAGAACGGCTACCAACATTAATAATGGCGGTAGAACACCCATTGCGGGGATTGTTCATGCCATTGTTTTGCTATTGATTATGTTGGTTTTTGCTCCTGTGGTTAAACTAATTCCTTTGGCTTGTCTTGCCGGAATTCTGGTAGTTGTTTCCTATCACATGAGCGAATGGCGTCATTTTGTTTCTCTTTTTAAAGGCAATCGACTAGACACCATTGTTTTATTATCAACTTTTCTATTGACCGTATTTTTTGATTTAATTATCGCTATTGAAGTGGGTGTCATTCTTTCGAGCTTTATTTTCATGAAGCGCATGAGTGAATCTACTTCTATTAAAGATGTTGAAAAAATCTTCAATGACAGTGATAGCCAAGAACACGAATTAATCTTTGACGAGGAATTTATCGAGATTCCTAAAGGTGTGATTTTATACGAAATCAACGGTCCTATGTTCTTTGGTGCTTCTCAAAAGTTCCAAGAAGTGCTCACAGACTTTAATCGACAACCTGAAGTTTTAATTTTAAGAATGCGAAATGTTCCTTTTATTGACGCAACAGGTGTGAATAGACTAAAAGAAATATGCTCTTATCTTCAAACCAAGGGTACAAAAATCATTATTTCAGGCGCCAATCATGATGTGAGATTAGAGCTTTTAAAATCTAATGTCTATGATTTAATTGGAAAGTATAACGTTCACGCGAATATTGCAGAAGCTATGAAACGTGCTCATGAAATCCTAAACGCTAATAATGCTAAGTAATTAGATGTGATTTTACTATTAAAAGCCATCATAAAACTAAATAATTTTAACATATAGCTCTCCAAAACTTAACTTAGACTTAAATAACTGTTTTTCAGCGAGTTTAATATGACAAAATTCGTTAATGTCATTTAAATTCCTTATATTCTAAAAAGAATTTTAAAACAAGGTATTTATGAGCATCACATTAAAGAAATTGAGGAATGTTTCATCAGAAACATGTGTAACAATTATTTTAAACACACACAGAACAGGTCCAGATAATAACAAGGATCCTTTAACTTTAAAGAACTTGATTAAAGAAGCAGAAAACAGATTATCTGCAGATTTTGACAAAAAGTATGTTCAGAATTTCACTGAGAAATTTCAACAACTAGAGGAAAGCATTGATCACAAGATGAATCTAGAAAGTTTAATTCTTTTTGTGAGTAAAGACATCGCGGAATATACTCGTTTGCCTATCAAGGTTGAAGATCGTGTGGTGATTGACAATACCTTCCATACACGCGACTTGATGAGAAGCTTACATATGGACAAAAACTATTATATTTTAGTTTTAAATCAACAAAAAGTTCGACTAATTGAAGCGTCTAGCGATAAGCTTGTCCGAGAAATTGGAGATCCATTCCCGATAGAAAACATCCATTTCCACCCTACCAATCAGAAAGAAGCTTCTTTTGCAGGACGAGAAAGGAATTTAATCACGGAATACTTTAATAGAATTGATAAAGATGTAAATAAGATAAGAAATCAGCATCCATTACCTGTATTGATTAGCTCCACCGAACCAAACTATCATTTATACCTAGAAGTGGCTGACAAGAAGCATTCAATTATAGATAAATTTATTCCACAAACTGATGCAGATGCAAGTGCAAGTCATTTTGTAGAAGAAGCCTGGAAGGTAATGAAAGATTATATTATTGAGAAGAATAATGCTAGAAAAGAGGAGTTATTAGAAGCTGTAAATAGCGGAAAATTCTATAGTGATGTGAATGACATTTGGAGAGCTATCCACCGTGGTCAAGTGAAAACCCTATTTATTGAACAAGGTTTATTTCAGCCGGCTATCATTGAGGAGGACACAGTTTCCTTCGTTTCAGCTGATGAACGAACAGACAAGGAAGTTATTGATGACATCTACGATGAAATGATTGAATATAATTTAGATTTTGGAGGCGATGTAGTTTTCTTACCAAAAGGTGAATTAGATAAATTCAATGGTTTTGGAGCTATTCTGCGTTATTAAGAATGTATAATACAATAAACTAATTCATACTCATAACTAAAGCGAATTTTTAGCATATACTAAAAATTCGCTTTTTTTAAAATACCTTAATCTTATTGTCTAAGCTCATTTTTATCAAGTTCATTAAGCATGTTAAATAACTGTTTTTAAGTTAGTTAAACTTAAAGTAAAACAAAACATGATACTTAGTCAAGAAAGATTATATACCTTTGCCCGCTGCTTAATGCGAGAATGAAAATATTTAAAAATGCAACTTAAGTTTATCCTAGTTTGTTTGGTTTTTATACAACTGATTATCAGCTGTAAGACAGATGATCAAATTACCATTGAAACGGAAGATTATAGCCTATCTTATCCTTCTAATCTTGAATTAGTAGAGGTGGATGGTGTAGAGTTTCTACTTTTCACAGAATTAAAGAGTGGAAACGATGACTTTATTGAAAATTTAAATTTAATGGTGCAAGATGTTACGACCTTAAATTTGAGTCTTCAAGATTATGTTGAGCTTTCTGAAGGTCAAATCGCAAGTGTTGGCGGCGAATTGATGGAGAGTAAACTGGTAGAAGAAGACGATGGCACACAATACCAAAGAGTTATTTATACAAGCAGGGCAGACAATAAGGATTTAAAATACTTGCAACACTATTATTTAGTGAATCATAAGGCATATGTATTAACCTTTACCGCTGCTGAAAGTGAATTTGCAAGTTATGCACACGATATGGAGTTGATTATGGACACCTTTGAAGTTCATTAAATTCCAGTTGCATTAACACAAAAATAAGCTGTTAAATTTGAATGCTCATCTTCTTATTTACTAACTTAGCCTAATGTCTAAGGCAAAAAAAGTTTTACTTACATCCTATTATTGGCCTCCCGCTGGTGGTGCTGGTGTACAACGATGGCTAAAAATGAGTAAAGTAATAGCCGAACAGGTAGAGTTAAGCGTTTACCACCCCAAGAATGCTGATTACCCCATCTCCGACCCTAGTCTTAATAAGGAAGTCCCTGAGCAAATTAAAAGCATCAGTTTACCCATTAGAGAACCTTATGCTTTAGCTAAAAAAATCAATCCCAAGAATAAGAATTACCAAAAAGGAATGATTGAAGACGAAAGCAAACAATCTCTTTTATCTAAAATCTCTCTTTGGGTCAGAGCCAATTTATTTATACCAGATGCGCGTTCAGGATGGATTCAACCTTCCTATAAATTTCTTAAAAATTATTTACAAGAAAATCCCCAAGATGTAATCATTAGCACAGGACCACCACACTCTATGCACATGATCGCATTGAAACTAAAAAACACATTTCCAGATATAAAATGGATAGCAGATTTTCGTGATCCATGGACAGCTATAGACTATTTCGATAAATTACCCTTACAATCTTGGGCACTAAAAAAACATCAGTCGCAAGAAAAGCAAGTTCTTCTAAAGGCAGATGCTGTAACTACCGTCTCTCCTACTTGGGCAAAGGATTTAGGTAAATTAGGTAATCGTAAGGTAGAGGTGATTTATAACGGCTTCGATAAAGAAGATTTTGTAGAAAAGCATCATCCTTCTGACGATTTTGTGCTTACCTACATCGGTTCTTTAAATGCTGATCGCAATCCTAAAAATTTATGGACAGCTTTAAATCAACTTTGTGAAAATCAAGAGTTTTATAATGACTTTAGATTAAGACTCATAGGTTCAATTGCACCCGAAGTCAGAGAAAATATTGCAGAACATCCATTACTGGAATCAAAAACGGAATATGTAGCCTATTTAGAGCATCAGAAAGCCGTAGAGGCCTTACAAGAATCTCAGGTTTTATTGCTTTTAATCAATCAAACAGCCAATGAAAATGGCATTATCCCCGGAAAATTCTTTGAATATCTTGCCGCCGAAAGAGTTATCATGTGTATTGGCAAGAAAGATTCAGATATTGCCCAACTCTTGAATGATTTATCCGCGGGAGTGGTTATTAATAGAGACGACAAAGAAGAAATGTTAAGTGTTTTGAGGATTTTATTTCATGAATATCAAAATCACTTATTAAATCGAAATAAGAAATTCAATATTTCGACTTATTCTAGAAAAAATGCTGCTTTTCAATTTTTAAAATTAATTGATAATCTTTAAAATCATTAAATTTCGTCTTTGAATCAGATAAATTAGCTCGATTCAAGTTTAATTTCGAAATATATTAATTACTTTTAGTCCAAATTTTCTAATACATGAAGTTTTCATTCCTAATATTAATTTGCATTTTTTTGAGTAGTTGCTATGTCTATCGCCCGCTAGAAGTAGCCGAAGACGAAGAATTACCTACTTTGAAGGAACAATTACAAAAAGATAAATTCTACACCATTTCATCACAAGGCGAAGAATACAAAATCAAAGCAGTGCAATGGCAAGGAGATTCCTTAGTAGCTCACGTGAATTTGAAGGAAGATCAAGAAATGAAATTTCACAAAAATGATATCTCAACGGTGAATCATCGCGTATTCTCTCGAGGAAGATCAGACGCACTTACCGTTGGTGCATATGCAGGCGTATTAGGTTTAATATTTTTCTTAACACAGTAATCTTAAAATGTCTCATTTACAAGAAGATTTTTATCGCTATCAAGCGCAAACAACCGCATTTGCATCCGCTTTTGAGGTTTCACACGCTAAAGGCAGTTATATTTATGGTAAAGACGGTAAAGCCTATTTAGACTTTGCTTCTGGAGTTTCTGCTAACACTTTAGGTCATAGTCATCCTAAGATTTTAGATGCTTTACGCGAACAAATCGACAAGCATTTGCATGTGATGGTATATGGTGAGTATGCTCAAGAAAAACCAGTTCAACTTTGTAAGAAATTAGCTGAATTACTTCCAGCCCCTTTAGACACCACCTATTTAGTGAATTCTGGCGCAGAAGCAATTGACGGCTCTATTAAGTTAGCTAAACGCGTAACTGGTAGAAATCAGATTATTTCTGCTAGAATGGCCTATCATGGGAATACGCATGGAGCTCTATCGGTTTCCGGAAATGAAGATTTCAAAAGAGCTTTTAGACCCTTATTACCTAATGTAGATTTTATTGAATTCAATAATTTCGATGATATTGAAAAAATAACTACCAAAACCGCTGGTATTATCCTAGAAAGCATCCAAGGTGCCGCTGGTTTTATTCAACCTAAAGATGGTTGGTTAAAAGCTGTAAGAAAACGTTGCGACGAAGTTGGCGCTCTGTTGATTTTAGATGAAATTCAACCTGGTTTTGGTAGAACAGGAAGCTTATTCGCTTTCGAGCATTACGATGCTATTCCAGACATTCTCGTGATGGGTAAAGGAATGGGTGGCGGAATGCCGATTGGAGCTTTCACTGCTTCTTATGAGCACATGAAACATCTTCAAGCTAACCCTAAGTTGGGTCATATCACAACTTTTGGAGGAAATCCTGTTGTAGCAGCTTCAGCGTTAGCAGTTTTAGAAGAAATTACAACTACGGATTTAATTCCACAGACCTTAGAGAAAGAAAAACTCTTTAGAGAACTCTTAGATCATCCTAAGATTTTATCCTTCCCTGGTAAAGGATTAATGCTTGCTCCTGAACTAGCCTCTGCAGAATTAACTTTAGATGTTGCCAAAAAATGTATGGACAGAGGTTTAATTGTTTTCTGGTTACTCTATGAAACACAATTTTTGCGCATAACACCTCCACTGACTATTTCAGAGGAAGAAATTAGAAAAGGATGCGCCATTATTAATGAGGTTTTAGATACAATTTAATTTTTAACAACATTAAAATTTATATTTAAGTAAGCATGCTTTACAATTGATATTCACCTAATTGAATTATAAATAGAATTATCATAAAATTTAATTTTCATTCTTGATACATAAGAAACAAACGCATAAGAGCTATTCCAAATACATTTCACTACCTTTAACTTATGAATCTAGTAATGCATCAATTATTGTCATTTGATAATCCTGCTTGGCAAGTAGGAAATCACTTGGGCGAAATTGTTAAAGGCAAAAAACACGAGGAATATCCAGACGATTTACAAAAAGGAATTCTACTGCATCGTTTTATCGACAGTTTTTCTGATTCGCATGACATGGTAAAAAATAGCACATCTAAACTTCACAAGAATTACAGCAAGTTCTCGCCTATTATTGTGGATGTTTACTATGATTTTTTACTCATCAAGAATTGGCATCTATTTTCTCAGCAAACTTTTGAGGAGTTTAAAGACAATTGTTATCGCATTTTACAGGATTCAGAACATTTATACCCTCCTAAGCTATTAAAGTTTACCCAAGCCTTAATTAAATACGATTGGTTTGAAAAATACAGCACATATGAAGGTCTTGAAATCACTTTAAGCAATATGAGTTCTCGAACTACTTTTGAAAATAATATGCATATGGCAGTGAGAGATCTATATTTAAATGAGGCTCAATTTGAAGAGGATTTTCTAAAGTTTATGCCAGACATCGTTCAAGCTTGTGAGGAATTCCTAGGAATTGATAATACTACTACAGCTTAAATACATTGTTTAAATAAACTATATATTTAATTGTTGTTCAATAAATTAAATACAATTATATTCAGCATTAAAATCATCTAAATCATTCTCTTTATATTTGTAAGGTGAAGAATCCACTTTTACTTTCCATAGAATATTTAAAAGGCGTTGGTCCGCAACGAGCCGAAATTCTTCGGTCGGAATTTGGGATTTTCAGATTCAGAGATTTACTATATCATTTCCCCTTTCGCTATGTCGATCGAACTAAGTTTTATAGAATCTCAGAAGTCACTTCAACAGCAACTGAAATTCAGATAAAAGGAAAAATCACATCGCTTAGAGAAGTGGGTGAAGGAAGAAAAAAGAGATTAGTCGGGAATTTCATCGATGACACCGGCGAGGTTGAGCTAGTTTGGTTTCGCACCACAAAATGGCAAGTAGAGAAATTTAGGTCTTTAATTCAAAAACCTATCACCATCTATGGAAAACCCAACCTATTTAACAACAAACTTAGCTTTACCCACCCAGAAATTGAAGAAGAATCTTCAGAAAAAAGCAGCAACGGACTTCTTCCGGTATATAGTAACACCGAAAAAGCTCTAAAACGAGGCATCAACACGAGGGTTTGGCAGAAGATGCAAGCTGAAGTTTGGATTCAAGTTGGAAATTACATCAAAGAAAATCTTTCTGAGGAATTATGCCGTAAATATGGTTTAACTTCCAGAAAAGCAGCTTTTAAAAACATTCATTTTCCAGATTCAACTGAAGCTTTAGAAGCCGCAAGAAAACGCCTAAAGTTTGAGGAATTCTTTTTCCTACATTTATCATTACAAGCACAAAAAGCGCATGGAAAGCGAAGCTTCAAATCATTTGCTTTTACTCAAATTGGAAATTATTTCAATGATTTCTATAAAAATCATTTAGGATTTGAGCTAACTAATGCTCAAAAACGTGCGGTTAAGGAAATTCGAGCAGATTTAGGAAAAGAAGTTCAAATGAATCGACTTCTTCAAGGTGATGTAGGAAGCGGAAAGACTATCGTAGCCTTTTTGAGCATACTTATCGCCGCCGACAATGGTTTTCAATCTCTATTGATGGCTCCAACTGAAATTCTTGCGCAACAGCATTACAATGGCTTAAAGGAAGAAGCAGACAAAATCGGGCTCAATATCGCATTACTAACTGGTAGCACGCCTAAATCAGCCAGAAAAATTATACACGAACAATTAGAAAGCGGAGAATTAGATATGCTGGTTGGCACACACGCCTTGATTGAGGACAAGGTTCAATTCAAAAATTTAGGATTGGCCATCATCGACGAGCAGCATAGATTTGGTGTAGCCCAACGTGCAAAATTATGGCGCAAAGGCAAGCGACCGCCTCACATCTTGGTTATGACGGCAACACCTATTCCAAGGACCTTAGCAATGACCATTTATGGAGATTTAGACGCCACCGTAATTGATGAGCTACCTGCCGGAAGAAAACCCATAAAAACCGTTCACAGAAAGGACAAAGACCGCTTAGTTGTTTTCAAATTCATTAAAGACGAAATCCAAAAAGGCCGACAAGCTTATATTGTTTATCCATTGATTGAAGAATCAGATAAAATGGACTACAAGGACTTAATGGATGGCTACGAGAGCATTACACGCGCTTTTCCCCTACCCGAATATGCCGTTAGCATTGTTCACGGACAAATGAAACCCACTGACAAAGAGTATGAAATGCAGCGATTCGTGAAAGGAGAAACCCAAATCATGGTCGCAACTACGGTTATCGAAGTGGGCGTCAACGTTCCCAATGCTTCTATCATGGTAATTGAAAGCTCAGAGAAATTTGGATTATCACAATTACACCAATTACGAGGTCGCGTAGGTAGAGGCGCCGAGCAGAGTTATTGCATTCTGATGACAGCTGATAAATTGAATGAGGTTGCCTTCAAAAGAGTTTCCACCATGTGCGAAACCAATGATGGATTTAGAATTGCCGAAGTAGACTTAGAATTACGCGGACCAGGGAATGTTATGGGAACTCAACAAAGTGGTTTACTTGACTTTAAAATTGCAGATTTAAAAGCAGACAAACCTATTTTCTTAGCAGCTAAAAATGCCGCAGAATGGCTTATAGAAACAGACCCAAGCCTTTCACACCCTAGCAATCAGCACATCAGAGCATTCTTTGATGCATTTCATAAAAAACAATTGAGCTGGGCTTTGATTAGTTAATCACAAGCTTTCTCGCGTATTTGTTGATTAAACTTATTAAATTCTACTTTTAGCTATAAAATCTTTTTTTATATTCGCTTTCATGGAAGAATTAGAAAAAGCTGCACCATTTTTTGAAAATGACGCGATTGTTTTAGGCTTATTAATGGCCGTTTTAGCAGGTATTTTTTACTTAGAATCCTCAGGTAAAAAGTTTTGGGAAAAATTCTTTACTTACGTTCCCGCCCTGTTATTGTGTTATTTTTTACCAGCTTTACTCAAGTGGCCACTAGGATTGGTGGATGGAGAAGTTTCTAATTTATATTTCGTTGCATCTCGCTTTCTTTTACCTGCCGCTTTAACTCTCCTATGTTTAGGTATTGATTTTAAGGGAATTATGCGTTTAGGACCAAAAGCAATTATCATGTTCCTAGCCGGTACTTTGGGAATTGTTATTGGTGGACCTGTTTCACTTTTAGTAATTGAATATGTTTTTCCGAGTTTAATTCCAGGAAATATAACGCTTGACGAACTTTGGCGTGGAATGTCGACCATTGCAGGAAGTTGGATTGGTGGAGGTGCTAACCAAACTGCGATGAAAGAAGTGTTTGAAGTTTCGGACAACATCTTCGGTATAATGATCGTGGTGGACGTGATTGTAGCGAATATCTGGATGGGCTTTTTACTTTACGGAGCCAACATTAGAGACAAAGCCAATAAGCTCTTAAATGCAGATAATTCAGCTATTTTAGACTTAGAAAAACGAATGGAAGACTATCAAGCTTCTGTAATGAAAATACCAACGACTGTAGAAACCTTTACTTTAATGGCAGTTGCTTTCGGTGGAGTTGCCTTAGCGCATTGGGGTGCGGATGTAATCTCGCCTTTCATGGAAAGCCACAATGAAACCTTGGTTTCCATGAACCTACAATCCCTGACCAGTAGTTTCTTTTGGTTGGTGATTATTTCCACCACAGTAGGTTTGCTTTTATCATTTACCAAGGCAAGAAAACTAGAAGGAATTGGCGCAACACGCTGGGGTTCTATTTTCATTTATGTTTTAGTAGCCACCATCGGTATGAAGATGGATTTAGAGCAAATATTTCAAAAAGACAACATTGGTTTGTTCGTAATTGGTCTTACATGGATGTTAGTACATGTGATTATCCTATTAATCACCGCTAAACTCATCAGAGCTCCGTTCTTCTTCGTGGCCGTAGGAAGTCAAGCGAATGTAGGAGGAGCTGCGAGCGCTCCGATTGTTGCATCCGCCTTCAACCCTAGCCTTGCCTCAGTAGGTGTTTTAATGGCTGTTTTAGGCTATGCTCTGGGTACTTATGGAGCTTTATTCTGTGCTATCCTAATGGAAATGGTTGCGGTAGGTTAAAGAATTTAAAAATCAACATTTATGGAAATCTCTTGGTCAGACTTTGAAAAAGTAAAAATGCATGTTGGGACCATCATTGAAGTTAATGATTTTCCTAAGGCGAGAAAACCTGCCTATCAACTTAAAATAGATTTTGGCAAGTTCGGCGTTAAGAATTCATCGGCACAAATTACAGCGCATTACAACAAAGAAGATTTAATAGGAAAGCAAATCATTGCTGTATTAAACTTCCCTCCTAAACAGATTGCTAATTTCATTTCAGAATGTTTAGTTATGGGAATTTATGACACCCATGGAAATGTGGTTTTAATGACACCAGATAAAAAAGTGGACAATGGAGATTTAGTTGGTTGATGCGTTGATTTGCTTTTCTATAAACTCAATCACTTCTTGTTTTTCCTTGGGATTAAACCAAGTTAATTGCTCGTCTTTTCGATACCAAGTCAGCTGACGTTTAGCAAATCTACGTGTATTTTTCTTGATTTCAGAAACTGCAAATTCTAAATCCCACACTTCATCTAAATAGTTAAATAACTCAGAATAACCAACTGTATTTAAAGCATTTAATTGATTTAAACTATATAGATTTTTAACCTCTTCCAATAGACCTTCTTCCATCATTAAATCAACTCGTCTATTGATACGATCATAGATTTCTGAACGTTCTAAAGTGAGTCCAATCTTAATAATTTCGAAGTTTCTTTGCTTAGAATTTTTAGATAAAAAGGATGAAAATGGTTTACCAGTTCCTCTTATAATTTCTAAAGCTCGAATGACTCTATGTGGATTTTCTAAATCAATTTCTTCGTAATAAGAAGGATCAGCCTCTTTTAACTCTTCTTGCAATTCAGTTAAACCTTTTAAATCTAACTCATCATTTAGTTGCTTTCTAATCTCAGAATCTACTTCAGGAAACTCATCTAAACCTTGAGTAACGGCTTTTTCATACAACCCAGAACCACCAACCATCACCAAAGTGTTATGGGTTTTAAAATAATCATCTATAAAGGCGATTGCATCTCTTTCGAAGTCGCCTACCGAATAAGCTTGATGTACGCTTAAATGTTGAATAAAATGATGTTTAACAGCGGATAATTCCTCTTGGGAAGGAACTGCCGTACCAATTTGCATTTCTTTGTAGAATTGACGACTATCCGACGAAAGAATCTCGGTATTGAAATGCTTTGCTACTTCAATCGCCATGGACGTTTTACCAATCGCAGTTGGCCCTACAATTACAATCAGATATTTTTTATTCGACATAAAGCAAATGTAGGATTTAAATTAAATTCAAAAAAAATCCTGTGAAAATTCACAGGATTCTTGTTTCTTATTTATGGGTTATAATTAGTCAATATAGATAATATTGCTTTGTTGCTCCTCCCACAATAGGAAGTTTACAACCTCTTTGTCTAACCTTCTGATGGCGAATAAAAGAATTGCAAAGTCGTCTAATAGACCAAAAGGACCTAGTAAAAGCTCTGGAACGATGTCTAAGGGTGAAATGATATAGGCAAGAGCTGCAACTCCTAAAAATAAATTTCTTTTCTTCTTAGGTTTATATTTTCCTTTAAACATTAAAGGAATCATTCTCGTATATGCCATTAATTTTTCACGTGTAAACACGCTTTCGTATTCTTTTTTATTTCTCCAAAAGTTGGTTATCATTGATAATCTGCTCATAGCTTAGTTTTATACTATATAACCAAATATTATTCCAAATCCTAGAGTCTTACTGTGCAAGCAGTTCGTCTAACAATTCACGTACTTGTGGAGCGTTCCAATCCTTGGCTCCTACATCGCTAATTCTAATCTGTCCTTGCTTGTCTAAAATAATCGTTGTAGGGAAGGCTCTAGGCTTCATTTCAGTTACAATAGGAGAAAGAGCCGTATAAACAGGGAAAGTATAACCTTCTTTCTCGATATAAGGAACATGAGCTCCTTGTCTTTTCTCCATCGCAATCATCACGAATTCAACTTTATCTCCATAGTCGTCGTATAAACTTTGAATACTTGGCATTTCCATTCTACATGGAGGACACCAGCTTCCCCAGTGATTCACAAAAACAACTTTACCATGGAAATCTTGAACATTAGCGTCTGGCACACCATAACCCTTTAATTCAATATCCATATAAGATGGAGCTCCTGTTGATGACGTAGTTGCTGCTTTATCTTCTTTTTTAACCGGTGTTGCTTTAACACCTTCAATAACTTGCTCTTTTTTAGCCTCCTCGGTGGTAGTTGTTTCCACCTTAGACTCTTCTTTACAAGCGCTTAAAAATGAAACAATTAAGACAAAGTAAAATAGATTTTTTAGCTTCATGATTCTAATTTTGATAATAATTCATCGACAATGGCAGCGCCTTTATCTTTGTTATATGCTTTTTGTAATTCTAATTGAAATTCTTCTTTTGTAATTTCTTCGGCTTTAAACTTCTTTAACAGAGCATTTCCAAATTCAGGTCTTGGTCCCCATCTGAAGATATGTTCACCGGTTGCTGAGTCCATACCAATCACAATTGGAATAGATTTACCACCATTGGTTAAGTAAGCATCCATTAAATCTGGATTCTCATCTCTATAAACCAATCTAGCGTCTAAATTATCAGAGGCTTCTACAATTTTCTGCACTACTGGCAAACTTTGAGCAGCATCTCCACACCAACCTTCTGTAATAATAAGGAAAGTGATTTTTCTATTAATTTTAGATAATCTCTCTTTTTGTTGATCGCTTAAAGTAATTTTTTTCTGCAAACGATCCATTCTTTGAGCGTTTAAGACATAATAAGAATGAAAATCTACCTCATTCTCATCTTTTCCAGCTACTTCTTTAACTTCTTTATAATATGTTTCAAAACTGATACCTTTCTCGGCATAAGATTTCAAATCTACTGTATTTGACTGCATAATTAATTTTTCAAGTTGTAAATTTAAGCCCTTTGCAGGGAATGATATGTAATATAAATTACATTAACTTATTTTTTAGGATAGTTGTCATCCCATTCTTTTACATCAGGTACTAATAATTGACCTTCTGATTTAGCGATTAAGGTAGAAACCATGGCGTCTGATGTTACGTTAACTACTGTTCTACACATATCTAGAGGTCTATCAATAGCAAAAATTAATGCTAAACCAGCTTCTGGAATTCCTGCTTGACCTAAAACAATTACCAACATCACCATTCCTGCACTTGGAACCGCTGCAGATCCAATGGAAGCTAAAGTTGCGGTCAAAACAATCATAATTTGCGTTGCTAAGTCTAATTGCATTCCAAAAGCTTGAGCAATAAATATAGCCGCTACAGCTTGATACAAACTTGTACCATCCATATTAATCGTAGCACCCAATGGTAAAACAAAACTTGCAACTTCCTCATCTACACCTAGATGCTCTGTCACTCTCTCCATGGTCACTGGAAGTGTTGCCGCACTAGAACTTGTAGAAAACGCAACTAATTGCGCCGGAGCAATCGCCTTTAAAAAGTCAAAGTAACTATGTTTGGTTATAATGGAAACCATTAAAGAATAAATCACAAATATCAAAACAGCTAAACCTGCTAACACCGTTAAGGCATAAACTAATAAGGCTTGGAGAACAGAAAAACTCGGAATTTCTACCAAAATTGCTGCTAATAAAGCAAATACACCAATCGGTGCTATCAACATGATAATATCAATGATTTTAAGAATCACCTCATTTAAACCCGAAAAGAATTGTGTAACAGGTCGTGCTTTTTCTTCGGGAATTAAAATCAATCCAATTCCTACCAAAATGGTAAAGAAAATCACCTGCAACATTTTTCCGTTGTCCGTAAGAGATTTAAAGAAATTATCTGGAACAATATCCACTAAAGGTTGTAATGGCCCTTGTTCTTTTTGACTTTCGGCCTCTAAAATTTTCCCGCCAGCATCTGAAGCGTATTGAGCCATCAATTGATCTCTTGAAGCTTCATCTATAAATGTTCCTGGTTGGATGATATTTGCAAGCGTTAAACCTATCGTAACGGCTACAACAGTAGTCATTAAATAAAACCCGATGGTCTTACCTCCCATTTTAGAGATTTTGGAAATGTCCTTTAATTCAGCAATTCCCGTAATCAGAGAAACTATGATTAACGGCACTGCAATCATTTTCAATAAATTAATAAAAACAGTTCCGAAGGGTTTAATCCAATCAATAACGAATTGATTCCAATTCATTTCTGCGGCAAAAAATCCAAATAATATACCTAGCACCATACCAATTAGTATCTGCCAATGTAGACCGAGTTTTTTCATATCGAAAATTTCTCGAATATAATAAGAATCTATGAAATAAAAAGAAAACCCTGTATTAAGAATTAAGACTTATACACAGCCTTAAAACAAATAATTCACTCATTATGAATGGACTATATATATTACTAATAAATTTAAAAATTTTAAGTCGATTACATTCGAATTACCATCTCATCCAATGGTTTTCTAACTTTTTCTGTACGGGCATATTTATCCTCCTCAGATCGGTAACCCATAGGTAACATTAAAACTGAATTTAAGTTCTTCTCCTCTAGCCCCAAAATTTCATCTACTAATTTAGCATTAAAACCTTCCATAGGACAAGCATCAACAGCATGTAATGCACAGGCAGTCATTAAATTACCAATTACAATATATACCTGCTTAGCCAACCAATGATTTTTCTTATCCTCGTCTAAGGCTTTTAAGAAATTCACGAAACCTCTTTCATAACCAGCTAATGCACCTTCTTCTAATCCACGAACTTGCTCCATATAAGCGGCATGTTCTTTAATATAAGCTGAATCTAAATCTGTGCGATGCGCCAACACCAAAAGATGACTACAAGTTTGTACATTTTTTTGATTGAATGTAGCAGATTCAAGCCTTTCTCTCCATTGTTTACCTTCCAATAAAATCAATTGATAAGCTTGTGCCCCAAAAGCAGTGGCCGTTAGATTTCCTGCTTTTAAAATATCTTGCAAAACTTCTTCCTCAATAATTTGAGTTTCATCAAATATATTAGTGGCATAGCGCCATTCTAAAGCCTCTAGCAATGAATTATATTCCATAGCTGCAAAATTACTAATTGTAAAAGGATATTAAAATTAATGCTATCTATTTTAGTCTACAAATAGCAAAACTTAACCTTCAGATTCCAACTTAATGTGATTCAAAACACGTTTATGGATTCTATGAATAATAAAATCTGACCAAGTTTTCCAATAAAGCTCTGGTGTTATATCCACTGTATACCAAGTGGTTCCTTCTAATTCCGTTGTGTTATCATCGATTTTATTTAACTTAAACTGACCTTTGTGAGAAACAAAATAACCGTCTAGATGCTTTGGAGCTACATCCCAAAATGGATTAAACTCATTCATTGGAGTGGGTTGTTTAGCAACATCAAATTGTAATAAAGTTGGTGCATTCCAAGTTGTGATAGGCTCAACAAAACTGCCGGTAGTAAAATTACAATATCTAATCGCTCCTACTCCGTGACCTTCTATGGTTGCATCGGTTGGATAAGAAATTCCTGTTTTAAATAACCAATCGGTGGGTTCTTCAATCTTATCAAAAGTCACAACATTTTCCCAAACCTCGTCTATAGGCGCATGAACAATGACTGAAGTTCTAACAGGAATTAAGTCTTTGGGTTCGTTAACATAGTCAAAACTCAAAGTTGATATTGAAATCAAAATTAAAATAAGTCCTAAAGTTTTAGTTTGCAACCACTTCTTTTGATTTAACTTAAATCCGAGATAAGCTCCGAGCATATTACACAGAACAAATATTGGCAGTCCCATAATAATGCAAACCAAACCTTCAATTGCAAAAACTAATAAACCAAGTGCCGCCAACAACAAAGTAGATAAACCTAGTAGGTAGCTTCCCGTTAAATCCATTTTAGACGACCTACTAACCCAATAAACCGGAATAAAACCTGTTAAAAAAGGAGAAATTAAAAATACAGTCCAACCATAATTTCCTAAAACTTCTATGGATAAATAACCTAGCACTCCCACAATAAGAAGGCTAGTAATTACAGAAATTGGTCGAATATACTTTTGCATGCTTTACTTAGTTTTCATCTCTGAAGCGCTTAATCAATCTTGGCAAAGCAATAAGCAGAGCGAAGGAAAGTGCGCCAATTCGGATATAATCTGTCAACTGATCTTCAAAATTCATCATTCGGTAAATCAACAAACCAATGATGACCAAAGCAATGACCAATTGAAAATATTTATTGCTTAATAGATCGCTCATTTAGACTAATGTAT
This sequence comes from Profundicola chukchiensis, assembly GCF_029664245.1. Taxonomy (GTDB): domain Bacteria; phylum Bacteroidota; class Bacteroidia; order Flavobacteriales; family Weeksellaceae; genus Profundicola; species Profundicola chukchiensis. The sequence continues at coordinate 516,417 of NZ_JANAIE010000001.1, forward strand.
TAAAATTTTTCTATTTTTTTGTTAGGAATTTGAATCCCCAATTCAATAAAAAAGACCTCTAAACCTCTGTTTAAGGGATAAAAATTAGCATTTGAAATATGCATAGCGCCGATATCTATGAAACTTTTCATTCTAGGATTTAGATTAAATCCAAGCCCTAAATTTAATTTTTCGGCAAAGTAAACTCCCTTTTCTAAACGCTGATAATAACCCGATTGATAACCTGCATTTAAACCAAATCTCGCATGTAGAGCCAGTTTTCGCAACTCTTTTTCGAATTTAATTCCACCGCCTAAACTCGCTCTGTAAATGTCTTGTTCGTGATCATCCACCAAGAAAGTATATTGACCATAATTTATTTTAGGTTGCAGAAACCAATGTTTTTTGATGCTTTTATCTGCATTTGATTTCCACGCAAAATCTTTTATCGCAAAAACTCCAAATTCGGTGTTCTTGTAATTATAATGACTAGCATCGTCTTTTCTAAAAATATCGCTCGTCCCATATGATACACCCACGTATATATCATTTTGGGCTTGAACCATATTAAATAAGCTTAGGATAAAAATTAAATAGAAATTCCTCATTCATTAGTTTCGTTCGGATGTTGCTTTGGCAAAACATCCACATTCTTCTCCTGCTCTATAACTTTTAAATAAACAGCATGTTCGCTCGGCTGAATTCCACCGCCATATTTCTCGGCATAAACTTGTGTAAACTCAGCGCCCAAATATACGATGATTGAGGTATAATAAACCCAAACCAAGAGCGCAATAATAGAGCCGGCAGAACCAAAGTTTAATCCTGGCTGAAATTGCTGTAAATAATATCCAATTCCAATTTGACCTAATGAGAACAATATAGAAGTGAAGATCCCTCCTGCCATCGCATGTTTCCATCTCAGTTTTACATCAGGTAACACCTTGAACATAAGCGTAAAAACCGCAACGGTGACCATAATACTGACGACCTTATTAATATAGAAGAAAAAGACATCGAAGGTGACATCATACTCCATAAAGAGTTCTATAAAAAAATGCCCAAATCTTCTTACAATCGTATTCAACAACATGGAAACCAATAAGATAAATGACAAAGAAACGATGATAGAAAAAGATAAAACCCTATCTCTCAGAATCTTTAACCAACCATTTTTAGGCTTTGCTTTCACCTGCCAAATAAAGTTAAGACTATCTTGAACTTCTGCAAAAACAGCCGTTGAAGCCACAAACAGCACCACCAAACCGGTAATTAATGCAATATCACTTTTACCCGTTAAGGAAGAATTAATAACAAATTGTTGCACTTCTTGCGCCAAATCATGTCCGATCAAACCATTTAATTCTGTATAAATTTTATTCTCAATCGCGTCCTTTTTATACAACATACTGGCCACTGAAATGATAATCATTAAGATAGGTGAAATAGCCAATACCGTATAATAGGCTAATGAAGCGCTTAATTTAAAAACTCTGTCTTCAAAAAAAGCATTCATAGTTGCCTTGGCAATGTTGAAACTATCTTTTAGAATTTTCTGTACTGACATGGTTTCTAAAATTTTATGCTAAAATAGAATTAATTCTTGTCATGAGGATGACTTCATACTTTAATATAGCTATATAAATTATCTGATTTCAATATTTAGTGTAATTTTAATCTTTTAAACGAAACAGCATTCATGAAGAAAGTTTTAATCTCTTTATTTCTTATTCTAAGCATTATTTCCTGCACAAAAGAAAGTGCTAACACAGAGAATTCAAATAGTGAAACAGAATTAGCACAACCCTTACCCGTAGAAACCAAACTAACAGAATCTAAAAAATTGACTTCTGAAAATTTTTCGGGTGCTGCATTTGAAGCCAAAGTTCCATTGGAATTTATGGCAAAACCATCGGTTGGTTCAGGAGAAGATCTCAATCAATATGATAGTTATTTTTTCACTTCAGCAGATAGTTTGGTGCAGTTTTATGCTTATGCCACTACGGGAAACAAAAGACCGAATGACATTATTTTCCCGAATGAACGTATTGAAAAAGAAACAACTCAAGTTGGCGATACACTTATTACCACTTGGAAATTGAACTTAAATCAACAAATAGGTTATATAAGAGAGTTTAAAGAAAAAGCTTATCCTAACGGAAGCATCATTACTGGTTTTTATTATAAAACTCCAGAAGCTTACGAACAATACAAAGACGACTTTCAACAGTTTGAAAAGAGCCTAAAAGCCAAAAACTAGATACAAAATCCAAAAATCATTTAATCCTAAGTTATTGCAACTTAGAACGCATTTTATATCTTTACTTTTTAACACATGACTACATGAATTTACTAGAAGGAAAAGTTGCTATTATTACAGGAGCAACACGAGGAATCGGAAAAGGAATATTAGAAACTTTTGTTGCAAATGGCGCTAAAGTAGCATTTACCTATGCCTCTTCGGCCGAAGCAGCTAAAGCGATAGAAAAAGAATTTGAAGGCGTAAAAGGTTATCAATCAGATGCAGGAGATTTTGATGCTGCACAAGAATTGGTAAACCAAGTTTTAGAAGATTTTGGACAAATTGATATCGTTATCAACAATGCTGGAATCACAAAAGACAACTTATTAATGAGAATGAGCCACGAAGATTGGCAAAAAGTGATTCAAGTGAACTTGGATTCTGCTTTTAACTTAACAAAGGCTGTTTTACGCCCAATGTTGAAACAAAGAAAAGGTTCTATCATCAACATGAGCTCTATTGTTGGAATCACTGGAAATGCAGGACAGGCTAACTACGCTGCATCAAAAGCTGGTTTAATTGGTTTCTCTAAATCCGTTGCACAAGAATTAGGTTCAAGAAATATTCGTTGTAATGTTGTAGCTCCAGGTTTTATTGAAACTGAAATGACGGCTAAATTAGACGAAAAAGTAGTTGACGAATGGAGAAATTCTATCCCGTTAAAACGTGGTGGAACTCCAGAAGACATCGCTAATGCATGTTTATTCTTAGGCTCTGATTTATCTTCTTATGTTACTGGACAAGTAATAAGTGTAGACGGAGGAATGCACATGTAATTATAGATAAGATAAGATAAATAAGAATTGACCTAATTCAAGGTCAATTCATAATTTTTAATCAAGGTAAATCCACTCGAATTTCCTATTTCGTTGCCAAATTCAACGGAAGTGACAAATTCCTGTGGATTTACTTTTTGGTGTTGAACTAAATAATCCAATAAATACTTGATATCAAGTTCGCTGTTGTTACGCTTTTCCTTTCTTACAAAAGCAAAATACTAAAGACGAAAAAACATTTAGTCTTCCGTCTCATTAGCTTCTTCAAAGTCTAATGACACAGAGTTCATACAATAGCGTAAACCAGTTTCAGTAGGCCCATCATTGAACACGTGACCTAAATGTGATCCACAGCTTGCGCAAAGGATCTCCATACGTGTCATTCCGTGAGATCTATCTAGTTTTTCAACTACTTTTCCTTTGATAGCTTTATCGAAACTTGGCCATCCACAATGTGCATCGAACTTAGTATCCGACTCGAACAAAGGCTCTTTACATGCATTGCATAAGTAAATTCCTTCCTCGAAATGCATATTATACTTTCCGGTGTGTGGACGCTCGGTTCCGGCTTGACGCAACACGAAATATTCTTCGTCAGAAAGGCTTTGTTTCCATTCCTCTTCTGACTTTATAACTTTAAATTCTTTATTTGACATGATATTTTCTTTTTTTGTTTGTTCTTTTTGTGGACTTTCTTGACTCTGACAAGCATTTAAGCTCATCATAAAAAATAAGAGCACAAGATAAATGTAGTTAGTTTTCATGATTAATTATTTCGATAAAAATCAAAAGCTAGATCCACTTCTGAGATGCTAATACTGACAGGCTCCGGATTACAGAAACCAATTTTGTCTAATAAAACACACTGAATTTCTTTTCCAACATTCTTTTTATCGTGCATTAATAAGGGCAATATTTGTTCCGCTTTTGGTAAATCAACTTTAGCATAGAACTTGTCGATGACCGATTTAATTTCTTCAAAATCATTTAAGCTTAACTGCTTTTTCATCACAGCGATATAACTCTCTAACACCAGACCTAATGCCACTGCTTCACCATGTGTGATTTGAATTTGATGGTGTAGATAATAGGATTCCAACGCATGACCGATTGTGTGGCCTGCATTTAAAATTTTTCTTAAACCTTTTTCCGTTGGATCTTGTTCAACCACGGCTTTTTTAATTTCAACAGAGGCTTGAATTAATGGCGCCAGATTCTCTGAACTTAATGTTGGAATTTCTTTTAATTGATTCCAATGATTTACATCTTGAATTAAACCATGTTTAAGCATTTCAGCAAAACCTGAAAGCATTTCCTTTTCAGGCAAAGTCAGTAGAAAATCTGGATTTATAACAACCATTTCAGGTTGAGTGAAAGTTCCGATTTGATTCTTTAAGTGATTTAAGTTAATCCCTGTTTTTGCTCCCACCGACGCATCCACCATAGACAATAAGCTCGTGGGTACATTGATAAACTTTACGCCTCTCTTAAAAGTAGAAGCGACAAATCCTCCAAAATCTGTGACTACTCCTCCTCCACAATTGATGATAATTGAATTTCGATCTGCTCCTAGCTCACTTAGGCTTATCCAAACTTGAGTGGCGATTTCGATAGATTTTGAATCTTCTCCCGATGGAATCTCGATAATTTCCATGTCCTGAATTTCCGGAAGTTCGGCTAATAAAATAGGTAAGCAATATTCATGGGTATTTTCGTCAACCAAAAACATGATCTTTCTATCAGAATGATTTTGGATAAACTCATTAAGTTGAGAAAATGCATTTTCGAAATATACGAGAGCTTGTTTCATAGCAGATTTTAATCAAAAATACTAAAATTAGATTTAGAACGAAATTACTAAGCGCGGAGCTCGCAGCAGGGATTGAAATGGAAATCCCGCAGCGGCCATGCCTCAACAAATAAGGAAGTGGCAGAGTGAAATGAACATGAAACTCCTGCCACGAGATTATTTGTAGGCATAGCCGCGAGGAATTGTAATGAAAAGCCCGTCCGCTGCCCTATGGATAAATAATGCTGATGTGACCTGTTTTAACGTTTCCGTCGGCAAGCTTGAGAAGGTACCAATAGCTACCAGAAGGCAATGCACGACCGGCGTAAGTTCCATTCCACTCACAGTTTTCGGCGCCAATTCCTTGATATAAAAGTTTGTTGTAGCGGTTGTAAATCTCCAACTGCGCGTTCGGATAAGCCTCGATAAGCCCATCGACAAACCAGGTGTCGTTCATACCATCGTTGTTGGGTGTAATCACGTTCGGAATGTTCAATTCGATGTCCTCATCCGGGCAATCTATAATCTCAATCATGACCTCAACACTGCTCGCACACTGGCCCTCGTGAGGCACAAAAGTGTATAGGCGCATGTTGGTGAAGGCGGTATTGATAACCGCCGGCAACCACTGTCCGCTGATGCCATTGTCAGATGTTTGTGGCAAGGATGCTGGCGACGAGTTCTGACAATAAGTGTGCTCGAAACTGAATTCAGGCGTTAAAGAATCCGTGATTTGTACCGTGAAACTTGTGCCTATATAACAATTTTGATTTTCGTCGAGTGTGAATTCATAGGTATAAGTTTGGTTGCCGTTGTTGGTTTGCATCCATGTACCCGTTGCGCCTTCAATAGAAGTGCGTGGCAAATCGGTAATACGTGGTAAATCAGCTGTATCGCAAACACTAGAAGTTGGTAAATTATTAAAACTAACCTCCTGAGCATCAATAATATTTACATCAAAACTAAACTCATTATAACAAGTATCTGTCGGCGTGAACGTGTAAGTATAAACATCATCAACTTGACTAACTGACCATGTTCCATCAACACCGTTATTGTCTTGTGGGTTTAAGTTTGAAACCATTGGAAGTTCTGCAGCATCGCAGACTGATGAGTCTATATAATCAAATACAGTATCAACTGAACCACTAACAGTTACCATGAAGCTAAATTCATTATAACAGCCTCCAGATGGCGTGAATGTATAGGTATAATCATCGCCTGTTTGAGCAACTGTCCAAGTTCCAGCTACCCCGTTGTTGTCAGCTTCTTGTAAATTATCAACCATTGGAAGATCCGCTACATCACAAACTGAAGAATCCGTGTAGTCAAATATGGTAGCGACAGAATCCGTCACAGTTACCGTGAAAGCAAACTCATTGTAACAAGTATCTGTTGGCGTGAAGGTGTAAGTGTAAACATCATCAACCTGATCAACTGCCCAAGTTCCAGCTACACCGTTATTGTCTTGAGAGTCTAAAGTTGAAACTTCTGGAAGTTCTGCAGCATTACATACTGCACTATCTGTGTAAGTAAATACAGTGTCAACTGAATCACTAACAGTTACAGTGAAGCTAAACTCATTATAACAAGAATCTGTTGGTGTGAATGTATAAGTATAAACATCATCAACTTGATTCATTGACCATGTTCCATCAACAC
>NZ_JANAIE010000020.1 GCF_029664245.1 Profundicola chukchiensis
ACAAAGGCATAATTTATACACAATGCCTTCATCTAAACCTTCTATTTTTATCCCAGAAGCTAAAATAGAGCCATGGTTTTCCGGGTTTTATACCTCGCTCGATGTAACCGATATACAAATTATCAGCTCGTAGGTTTTAGAGGTATTTACTAATTTAAATAGATTTTCATCATGAATGTTTATAATTCAATGTCTATTTCTTTAAAAATTCAAGAGAGAATAGACCCGTCTCGCAGGGATGAACCTGCGAAATTTTATGTTCAAGCCATTCAAACTGGCAAAACAGATCTTAGGCGATTAGCTTATCTAATCTCTAGTCAGTCCACTGTTCGCCAGGCGGACTGTTTAGCCGTGCTAGATGGACTAGTGCTCAACATGATGGATGAGCTTTCTCAAGGTAGAGCCGTCGAATTAGGTGATA
>NZ_JANAIE010000021.1 GCF_029664245.1 Profundicola chukchiensis
GGAATGCGATGTGATCCTGGACCTGCGCAAGGGAGCGGCACCGCTATTTCCGGCGCCGTCGAAGCGCGAGGGGTATCTGCGGGCCGATCCCGGTGACCGGGCGGCGGTGGAGGCGGCGGTTTTCGAGGCCTCGCAGCTTGTGGGCGTGTTCGAGAAGCCGATCTATGTCCGTTTCGACCCGCTGATCTGCGCCCATTCGCGCGCCAGCCAGACCGGATGTTCGCGCTGTCTCGACATTTGCCCGACCGGCGCGATCACCCCGTCCGGGGATCACGTGGAGATCGACCCTGATGTCTGCGCCGGCTGCGGTGGCTGCGCCGCGGTCTGCCCGTCGGGGGCGGCGAGTTACGACAACCCGGATGTCGGTTTCCTGTTCCGGCGGTTGGCGACGCTGG
>NZ_JANAIE010000022.1 GCF_029664245.1 Profundicola chukchiensis
ATGTTCCATCAACACCGTTATTATCTTGAGAGTCTAAAGTTGAAACTTCTGGAAGCTCTGTAACATCACACACTGCACTATCTGTGTAAGTAAATACTGCATCAACTGATTCACTAACAGTTACAGTGAAAATAAACTCATTGTAACAAGTATCTGTTGGCGTGAAGGTGTAAGTGTAAATATCATCGACTTGACTAACAGCCCAAGTTCCAGCAACACCGTTGTTATCTTGTGAGTCTAAAGTTGAAACATCTGGTAGCTCTGTAACATCACACACTGCACTATCTGTGTATGTAAATACAGTGTCAACTGAATCACTAACAGTTACTGTGAAGCTAAACTCATTGTAACAAGTATCTGTTGGCGTGAAGGTGTAAGTGTAAACATCATCA
>NZ_JANAIE010000023.1 GCF_029664245.1 Profundicola chukchiensis
AAAGCGCTCAATTTACTATTAACGTTACTTCCACAGGTTGGGATGCAGCTATTACACTACTTTCGGGAGCTTGTGGTGAATTAACTTGTATTGACTTTGAGGATAATGTAGCTTCTAATAACACAGAAACCATTACTTTCATTGGTCAAGCTGGTGTTAATTACTACTTGAATGTTGGTGCTTATAGCGCTAATTCTGATTTAGCCGAAGGTGCTTTTGAATTAGAAATTACTTCTGAAGATATCCCTTGTGGTTCGCCTGCTAACTTGGCTGTTGCTGCTACTACAGATTTATCTACAGATGTTACTTGGCAAGGTGCTGCTGAGAATGCTTCTTATGACCTTGTTTGGGGTGCAACTGGATTTACTCCTGGTGCTAGCG
>NZ_JANAIE010000024.1 GCF_029664245.1 Profundicola chukchiensis
TTACAGGATCAGAATGCAGCTATACGGATGGTTATAAAATTCAAAATGATATTGAAGATGATATAGAGCAGGTTACTTGTCCGAGATGTGGATCTTCAAAGTATAGTTATGATGATTATTGTTATTCATGTGAAGATGAGATAGAAAATACTTGTTCTAGATGTGGTGGTCATGAGTATTATGTAAATGGAGGACTTTGTAGCGACTGTAAACGTGATGACGAAGAAAATGATGATTGGTAAGAGCTAAACTTAATTAGCTCAAGTTGAATTAATATATTTTTCATGAAAAGCTTTGGTTTTTAGTTCAATAAATATGGTAATCAAATCTTTTCTTAGTAATTTAAAACTTTAATTAGCCAAAAGTTATGCAGAGC
>NZ_JANAIE010000025.1 GCF_029664245.1 Profundicola chukchiensis
AAAACTATCCAGAATATTCGGGTAAGTTTCTGAGAGTTATAGATAACTATGAATCAAAAGCACAGGATTTACTAGAAAACTTTTGTGAGGACAAGGTAGAACTAGAACCTCAAATTGCAGTATCCGTAGATATGATGGATACAGGAGTTGATGCGCCTAGAGTCGTAAATCTAGTATTCTTTAAACAAGTAAGATCTTATGCCAAGTTTTGGCAAATGATAGGTAGAGGAACTAGGTTAAGACCTAATCTGTTTGGTCCTGGCATGGACAAGGAACACTTTATCATCTTTGATATTTGTGATAATTTTGCTTTTTTCAATGAATTCCCAGACGGAATTCAAGCTCA
>NZ_JANAIE010000026.1 GCF_029664245.1 Profundicola chukchiensis
TGAATGATTTTGCTTGCTGCATAACGTTGAACTACGAATTTTGAACAGAAAAAAACAGCTCCGTTAGGAGCGAAATATTAATAATAATAAACCCACGAAGTTTTAATGAGCTCCATAGGAGCGATACTACAAACTAACTGCTAATGTCGCTCCTACGGAGTTTAATTACTTTGTCTATTTACGAATGCTATTAATATTTCGCCTCTACGAGGCTATCCTCTGAGATAAAACTCAGAGATGAAATGTTGAATTATTAGATTTCTAGTTGTTCAGTGAGTCAGGAAAAGTAAAACACTGAACTCTACACTCTCTAC
>NZ_JANAIE010000027.1 GCF_029664245.1 Profundicola chukchiensis
CAGTTGACACTGTGTTTACATACACAGATAGTTCAGTGTGTGATGTTACAGAGCTTCCAGAAGTTTCAACTTTAGACTCTCAAGACAACAATGGAGTTGTCGGAACTTGGTCAGTTAGTGAAGTAGATGATGTTTATACCTATATATTCACACCAGCAGATAATTGTTACAATGAGTTTAACTTCTCCGTAACTGTTAGTGATTCAGTTGACACCGTATTTAATTATGTAGATAGTTCTGTATGCGATGCTGCAGAACTTCCAGCAGTTACTAATTTAAACACTCAAGACAATAACGGTGTTGATGGAACAT
>NZ_JANAIE010000028.1 GCF_029664245.1 Profundicola chukchiensis
GACAGCCTGCGCGACATCGACATCGCCAGCCTGCCGGTTGTCGACGCCCCGGGGCGGATCGGACCGTGTGTCGGCACGGTGCCGAACTTTTTCTGCATCGGGCTCAACTATGCCAAGCATGCCGCGGAATCCGGCATGGACGTGCCGAAGGAGCCGATCATCTTTTCCAAGGCATCCTCGGCGCTGTCGGGCCCCGATGACCCGGTGATCATTCCGCGCGGGTCGCAGAAATCGGATTGGGAGGTCGAACTGGGCGTGGTGATCGGGCGCGAGGCGCTTTATGTCAGCGAGGCGGAGGCGCTGGAT
>NZ_JANAIE010000029.1 GCF_029664245.1 Profundicola chukchiensis
GCTTGGCTGCCTCGCGCCGCAGCCGCGGCGCTTGCCAGATGCGCCCAGCCAGCACCGTGCCACCGCTGCGGCGTGGCAGAAACGGCAGAAATCCACGGGCCGGCGCGTCCAGTGGCGCCAGCCCGGCGATGGGGCGGTTCATGCCCGCCTCGACACCTCGTTTCAGTCCGGCGATCAACGGCCCGACATCGGATTTGGTCAGCAAACGCGCCCTCAGTTGGTCAAACACCCGCATCTGCTGGTTGCGCATCATCTCGTTCAGCCGCTCCGCCCGACCGTCCGCCGGGCAATGCTTGCGCAG
>NZ_JANAIE010000002.1 GCF_029664245.1 Profundicola chukchiensis
GTCGTGCGTCTTTCGCGTGAAGGATGGACAGGGCTTGGTCTTCTGCTGGACTTAGCGTGACTTACTTGTGGGTGTTATTTAATGACGTATTGGTTTTTCCTACTACTAAGTTGGTCTAGGCCAGCAGAAGACGGAACCCCGAAACAGCCTGATCTTGTTGCCTACCTCCCCTTATGTTTGATTAGAAAACCTACTTGCCCATCCGTGATGCTTCTTTAATTAATGACGCTGGCCAGCAACAAGGACACGCCCAAATAAAATAAGGAGAGCTAATGCTCCCCCTTCTTTATATTAATATATGTATTAGAATTACTTGGTCAGTTTTCCGTCTTGATAAATTCGCTTGTATAATTTGGCGAATCTTGTAGAAACTGCGATTAGGTCTTTTAACTCCATCAATACTGTGAAGTATAAGGAAGTGTTTTTGAACCCATACTTCTTATCCATAATTCCTTCGATCTGTTGAGAAGTTGCCAACTCAATTTCTAGCAGAAGGTTTTTCTTTCTAATATATAACTCCTGAACATTGGCATCTGTGAAGTCTCCGTTACGAATGATGTCTTTTAAGAAGACCAAGTAATCGGATAATAAGTCTTTAACAGAAGCAATGTGTGTACACTGTTCGCGCGTAAGAGGCTTGTGGTTATTTTTAACATGGACCGTAGCCGACTCAACGATTAGTGACAAACTCTGAAGAATATCTTGCATTAAGTCGTAGGTTAATACATATAAATGCGCAGATGTGGTTTCGTCTGATTTGTTCTTCTTAATAATCTTGAACAATCCATTTTTAACCATGGCGTATTCATTATTAAGATGATCTAATTTTTCGTTTGCATCTGTAAGTGCACGTTTGTTCTCTTTCACTACACCAATATAAGTAAGCTCTAAGGTACGTTTGATATCACCGATAGCTTCATCAACACTTGCTGACAACAAGGATAATGTTTCGTTTACATCCTTGTAGTTGATTGAAGTTTTAGTTGCTGTTAAAGCTTCTTTCTCCAATTTACTTGTATGGTGTCTAGAAGTCTTGAAGATCATAAATCCAGCAGCTCCTACTAAAGCAAGAATTCCGTAGATTCCTCCGTAGTACATAATGGCCGCGAAAATAGCAGCAACTGTTGATGCGATAATTGCGGTCAAGAACCATCCCACAACAACATTCATAACTCCAGCAATTCTATACACTGCACTTTCTCTACCCCATGCTCTATCTGAAAGCGACGTACCCATTGCTACCATAAAAGATACATAAGTAGTAGATAAAGGTAGTTTAAGGTCGGTTGCGATAGCAATTAAAATAGATGCCGTTACTAAGTTAACCGATGCGCGCACTAAATCGAAATGAGCTGCAGCACCTTCATTCTCGGTAATATCTACTGGAGCAAATCTTTCATCTAACTTCTTAGCAATTGGTTTGGGCATAACCTTTCCAATGCTTTTATTAAGCGTAGCAGTTGCATCAACAATAAGTCTTGCAGCTAAGTTTGGTTTAAATCTTTCATCGATTTCTGCTTGAGCACCAAGTTTAACCTCTGTCTCGGTAACACTACGTGCTTTTTTAGAAAACCATAAAGTTAATGTCATGATAGCACCTGCCAACATTAACATAAAGTAAGGTGTCTCGACTTTACCAGCTAGTCCATCCATTAACATTTCAGTTGGAGCTAATCCAGAGCCACTCCATAGTTCAAAAGACTGCCATGCTGCAATAGGAACTCCAATAAAGTTCACCAAGTCGTTTCCTGCGAATGCCATTGCAAGCGAGAATGTACCAAAAAGAACCACCAATTTAAGTGGATTGATGTTTTTCTTTTGCAAGAAGAACATTACTATACTCGAAATGATGAAACTGATTAAAATAAATACTGGAATATGGGTTGATACCCAATTATAGAAGACAGCGAATTTAGCTTGGAAAAAATTCATTTGTCCAATTTCTACGTCTTTTACAACAGACCCCATTCCTTTAAAGATTAAGAAATATAGAATTGCTGCGAAGGCCAATCCACTGAAGATAGACCCAAAATATTTCATTTTATCATTATATCTAAATGAGAAGAAGAATCTAGAAATAAACTGAACTACAGCACCAATAGTAAAGGCGATTACAACGGAGAGCAGGATTCCCGAGACAATACCCCCGGCTTTTTCCCAGTTCATAAATCCGATTATACCTTTATCGGGTTGATCTAAGTTGAATAGATAATTCATTGGTAGATCGCCATTTAGGGTCTTGATGACCGACAATGCAAAGGACGCACCTAGGATTTCGAATACAATGGAGACCGTTGTACTGGTAGGCATTCCAAAGGTATTGAAGAGATCGAGGAGAATAATATCCGTGATCATAACCGCGAGGAATAGGATCATGATTTCATTGAAATAGAAGTGTTGGGGGTTGAATATCCCTTTCCGGGCTACTTCCATCATTCCTCCTGATGTCATTGCTCCCAACATAATACCTACCGAGGCAATTATCATGATGGTTCGCCATTTGGCTACGTTAGAACCAATTGCTGAGTTCAAGAAGTTTACAGCGTCATTACTAACACCGACCACCAAATCAAAAACAGCGAGTAAGAAAAGTAAACCTACTATGAAAACATATAAACTCTCCATATATTATTTTAAGTTTTGTGAATGGGCAAAAATATGAGTTTAAATTACCACCAATGTTAAATTTACGTTTCCTTTTGGAAAATATCCCAACTTTATTGAAAAAAGAAGATGTTTTTTAAGATATATCAGTTCGGATTGAATTTAAGTAACTCTAAAAAAGACACTTATCAAGTTTATAATTTGAAAGAAGAGATTGCTTACCTCCACTATTTCATTTGTTCGAGCTTTTAAAAATAGATTCTATATCATTAAAATTTACTATTAAACTGTATATTTGGATTTAGAACAAAATAAGAATATATGAAAGCTTACGTTTTTCCTGGTCAAGGATCACAATTCCCAGGAATGGGGAAAGAATTATACGAAAAAAGCGCTGTTGTAAGAGGCTTATTCGATCAAGCGAACCAAATATTAGGTTTTGATATTAAGAAAATCATGTTTGAGGGTACTGCTGAAGATTTAAAACAAACTAATGTTACTCAGCCAGCAGTATTTTTACATTCAGTTTCTTTGGCGCAGATGATTGAAACATTCGAGCCTAAAGCAGTTGCGGGACATTCTTTGGGTGAGTTTTCTGCTTTGGTGGCGGCTAATGCTTTGTCTTTTGAAGATGGAATGCAATTAGTTGCTAAACGTGCTGAAGCTATGCAAGAAGCTTGTGAGTTGCAACCCTCAACGATGGCGGCTATTTTAGGATTAGAAGATAGTATTGTAGAAGAAGTTTGTGCTTCTGTAGATGGTGTTGTAGTACCTGCGAATTATAATTGCCCGGGTCAGTTGGTGATTTCTGGTGAAGTAGAAGCTGTAGAGAAAGCTTGTGAATTATTAAAAGAAAAAGGTGCTAAACGAGCATTGATTCTACCTGTTGGAGGTGCGTTTCACTCGCCAATGATGGAACCTGCAAGAGAAAAACTTGAAAAAGCTATTGAACAGGTTAAGTTCCACAAGCCTATTTGTCCTATTTTTCAAAATGTAACGGCAAGTGCGGTAAGCGATCCAAATGAAATTAAGAAGAATTTAAATATTCAACTTACGGCTCCTGTTAGATGGACACAAACTATTCAAAATATGTGGGCTGAAGGTTTAACGAGTTATTTAGAAGTTGGACCAGGTAGAACCTTACAAGGTTTGATTAAGAAAATTGAAAGAGAAGCTCAAGTTTCAGGCGTATTATAATGCAGGAATACTTTGCGAACGGTAAATTATTGCTTTCCGGAGAATATGTAGTATTGGATGGAGCTTTAGCCATTGGACTTCCGACTAAATTAGGTCAGAGGATGAAGGTTGAAGAATCCGAGCAAGATAAAACACATATTCTGTGGAAAGCATACTTGAATGATGATTCATTGTGGTTTGAGGCAGAATTAAACGATGAATTAGATGTCATTTCATCTAGTGATTCGATTTTAGGAAATAATATTTCTAATATTCTGAAGGCTGTTGAGTCATTAAAACCTGAAGTTTTTAAAAATAAAAGAATAGAATTCACCACTCAGTTGGAATTTCCGAAGGATTGGGGTTTAGGCTCTAGTTCGACATTAATTTCTCTTTTGTCTAAATATGCAGACATTGATGCTTTCAAACTATTAGAAAAGACATTTGGAGGAAGTGGATATGATATCAGTTGTGCGATGTTTCCAAAACCACAATCCTATCAACTCACTAAAAAAGACAGAAAAGTTGGTTTGATTCAACTTGATGAAAGCATAACCCAACATATCTACTTTGTTTATTTAAATGAAAAACAGAATAGCCGCGAAGGGATTGAAAGATATCGTGAGTTTGGGAAGGATAAAGATTTGATAAAAGCCATAACTGATTTAAGCTTACAAATTAAATCGTGTAAAAGTCTAGAGGAATTTGAAGACATATTATATGTACACGAATATATGATTTCGGGGCATTTAGAGATGGATACGGTGAAGGAAAGCTTATTTCCAGATTATAAAAATGGTATGATTAAGAGTTTAGGAGCTTGGGGAGGTGATTTTGTTTTAGTTACCAGTCATAACCATGACATGAGTTACTTTGAACGGAAAGGCTACTCAACAATACTCTCCTACGCGGAATTAATTGTAGATTAAAGGAAATAAAAAAAGACAAGAAATATTTAAACTTCTTGTCTTTTTTTGTTTTAATAAAGGATTGTTTTTAATCCTCTAAGTGAAATAATTCTTTCAGTTTTGAAACTAAATCTAGTTTTTCCCAAGTGAATAACTCAACTTCTTTTGTTATTTCTTCGCCATTATAAGCTTCAAAAGTTTTAGTTATAACTTGTGGAACTCTACCCATGTGACCATAAGCAGCAGTTTCTTCATAGATTGGGTTTCTTAACTTTAAGTTCTTTTCGATGGCATATGGTCTATAATCAAGATTATTGATTAAGATCTCTGAAATTCTAGCATCTGACATTTGAACTTTTGATGTACCATAGGTATCTACCATCATGCTCATAGGCTCCGCAACACCAATTGCATATGAAATTTGAACTAAAGCTTCATCGCAAATACCAGCGGCTACCATGTTTTTAGCTAAATGGCGCATTGCATAAGCTGCAGATCTATCTACTTTAGATGGATCTTTACCACTAAAGGCACCACCACCATGAGCTCCTTTACCACCATAAGTATCTACGATAATCTTTCTACCAGTTAATCCACTATCACCATGTGGTCCACCGATAACGAATTTACCTGTTGGATTAACATGATAGATAATATCTGGATGGAATAAGTCTTTAACTTTTTGAGAAACCTTTTGGAATACACGAGGGATAATAAATTGAATAATATCTCTCTTGATTCTCTCCTGCATAGCTTCTTCTCCACCAAACTCATCATGTTGTGTAGAAACTACGATTGTGTGAATTTTGATTGGCTTATGTTCATCATCATACTCTAAAGTTACCTGAGCTTTTGAATCAGGGCGAAGATAAGTCATCTCGTCACCTGTTTTTCTAACCTCAGCTAATTCCTGAAGAATCATATGGGAAAGATCTAAAGCCAATGGCATATAGTTTTCGGTTTCGTTTACCGCATAACCAAACATCATCCCTTGGTCTCCTGCTCCTTGATCTTCTGGATTTTCTTTGTCAACACCTTGTCTAATCTCATTAGACTGTTCGTGGATCGCTGACAGGATACCACAAGAATCATAAGAAAACTTCATTGAGCTGTCTGTGTATCCGATACGTTGAATAACTTTTCTCGTTACTTTTTGTAAGTCGATATAAGTTTGTGAGTTCACTTCGCCAGCCAAAACCACTTGTCCTGTGGTTACCATAGTTTCACAAGCAACTTTACTATCGGCATCAAAGGCCAAAAAGTTGTCTAAGATTGCGTCTGAAATCTGATCTGCTATTTTGTCTGGATGTCCTTCTGAAACAGATTCAGAAGTAAATAAATAAGGCATAATATTGTTCTTTAATTATATTATATCTTACATCAGAAAATTCTTGGGAAGCAATAGAAAAAAACGTTTTAGCATTTTTTAGAGAGGTTGCAACCCGGGTAAATTTGTCCTCTGTAATTTTGAACAGCAAATATACAAACAGTTTTTCGATATAAAATGCAAAACAGCTGTCTTAATATATAATTTAATCCTATTGGAAAACATTATTAATTGATAATATAATTACAAAAATCCGCTTCAATTTGATTAATGAATTCGCGTTTGGAATAGAACTTGTTTATTCAAATAACAATCAAAAAATTAGAGTTATGAAGAAAGTATATTTAATGTTAGTAATAATGCTGGTCGCGGCATGTTCTACTAACCCAATTACGGGTAAAAGCCCGCTTATATTGGTAAGTAATGCCGAGATTTTCCCGATGGCGTTTCAACAATATCAGCAAGTTTTAAAAGAGGAAAAACTTTCAACGAATCGACAACAAACTCAAATGTTGAAAGAGGTTGGGAATAATATTAAAGGAACCGTAGAAAGGTTTTTGGCTTCTCAAGATCAATCACATTTTTTAAATGGTTATCAATGGGAGTTTAACTTAATTGAAAGTGATCAATTAAATGCATGGTGTATGCCAGGTGGTAAAGTTGCTTTTTACACTGGAATTATGCCAGTTTGTAAAGACGAAAACGGTGTTGCAGTGGTAATGGGACACGAGATTACTCACGCTATTGCAGAGCATAGTGCGCAAAGAATGACACAAGCTATGTTGGCACAAGGTTTACAAGTTGCGGGTAATATAGCTTTAAACGATAGCAAATATCAAAATGTATTTAATCAGTTATATCCAATGGGAGCAACTGTAGGTATTTTAGCTTATTCTAGAAGTGCCGAATTAGAAGCAGATAAAATTGGTTTACAATTGATGGCTATGTCTGGGTATGATCCTAGAGAAGCTCCAAAGTTCTGGAATAGAATGCAATCTGTTGCTAAAGCAAAAGGTAGCCAAGCTCCACCAGAGTTCTTATCTACTCACCCAGATCCAGGTAGAAGGATTGCACAACTAGAGAGAGAAATTCCTAACGTGTTACCATTATACTATCAAGCTATTGGTAAAACAAAATAATTTCATAACTATAAATTTAAAAAGTGCCTTAATATTTAAGGCACTTTTTTTTATGGATTCAATTTAGTTTGAATAAATTTGTCGCATGGCAAAAAATAAACTTAGTCGTTTTGAGGAAAACAAAAGTTTTTCTCACTTAATTCAACCAGAGCGTAGCGAGATGCTAGATGGTTTTGAGCTTAGAGGTAAATGGAATCAAGAATTCTTTAAAAACAACAACCCTATTATTTTAGAGTTAGGTTGTGGAAAAGGAGAATATACCATTGGCTTGGGCGAGAAATTTCCAAAAACCAATTTTATTGGTGTAGATATTAAAGGTGCTAGACTTTGGCGTGGAGCAAAAACGGTTGAGGAGAGAAAAATGAAAAACACAGGCTTCCTTAGAACACAAATCGAACTGATTGATTTGGCCTTTGCTCCAGGAGAAGTAAGTGAAATTTGGATTACCTTTCCAGATCCTCAGATTAAGTTTAGGAGAAAAAAACATAGACTTACGCATCCGGACTTTTTAGCGAGATATAAAAAAATCTTAAAGCCAGGTGGATTTATTCATCTTAAAACAGATAGTGAGTTCTTGCATGGTTACACATGTGGAATTGTAGAGATGAATGATTATAAAGTCGAAATATCTAATCATGACATATATAATAGGTCAACTCATGACTTGCCTGATTATCTTTTCGATATTCAAACGCATTACGAGAAATTATTCTTGAATGAAGGCAAGAAGATTACCTACATTAAATTTCAATTAGATTAGAAAGGATAATTAATTCCGAATTGCAATTGTGGTCTCAATAACTTGATGTTGTTGAACCATCTATCTCCATCTGGGTAAGCCGGATCGTGTATTTTGTAGGCAAAATCTAAACGTGCTACAACGAAGGTTAAATCAAACCTAACACCAAGTCCGGACCCAACTCCCATTTGTTTAAGGAAGCTATCAAATCTAAATTGCGTCTTTTGATTATCGCTATTCAAACTCCAAATATTACCAGCATCTACAAAGAAAGCTCCGTTAATCATACCATAAATTGGAAAACGATATTCTGCATTTAAAGTGATTTTCATTTGGTCGATATAGGTTCCGTCGTCATTTGGTCTCAACGGTGACGGCGACAACTCATAGGCTTGCCATGCTCTAACGTCATTAGATCCACCTCCAAAATAAGATTTACTAAATGGAAGAACTTCTAAGTTTCCATAAGGAATGGCAACTCCAGTAAAACTTCTAAGTGCTAGTTGTGTTTTTGAACTTAAGTCAATCGTTTTTCTTACATCTAAATCAAAACGCACAAATTCTGAATAAGGAACTCCTCCCAAAACAGATCTAGTATCGCCAAAGAAACCTTCTTCTTGATTGAATCCAATCGTTTCATCGATTAACCTCATCAATGCACCCGCAACTTCTATTTTACTACTAATAAACCAAGGATGTTTTTTATCCTGTTTTGTAGTTTCATTATAGGTATAAGAGTGAGCAAAAGACTGTATTAAAACATCCTGAATAATACTGTTCTTTCTAAAAATAACATTTCGGAAATCAGTGAAGTCGTCAAAATTATAATTATTTACTGGTAGATTACTTACAAAGTCCTCATCACCATAAATTAACAGTTCTAACTCATTAGCGGTGATTTCCCCATTTTCGTATAAAGCTTGATAAAATGGTTTAAAATTAAAATAAGCATCAAAGGCTTGATTTTTAATCTCGTTATCTACCGTAAAGATTTTATAATACTTATCCTTTTCAGTGTTTTTAATGTATTGGAAATTTATCAACTCAAAATTATGATTGTTCATACCTGGTGTCCAAGTATAATCCATAACTGACGAATAATTTCTACTTCCTAAACCAATATTTTTCTGCCCAGATAAACCTAAGCTAATCGCCGATTTTGGGTTCCATTCTTTAGGAACTAAACCTTCTGTATTAAAAGGTAACACCCATCTTGGGAAGTTTAATTTTGTTTCGAATGAAAGTTCGTAGGCATTGAATAGCTCATTTTGAGCTTCAGAGGTGTTAACTGTTCCAACAGTTCCTCTTAAATTAAACTCTAAATTCTCTCCTCCTTTAAAAACATTTCTAGTTAATAATCTAAGTCCCGGTGAAATACCAAAACTTAAAAACTGAGAATACATTCCTTCAAAAGACAATTCTAGATCGTATTTAGGTTTAGGTCTAAGGATAATACTCGTGGTTAATAAACTATCTAAAGGATTATCTAAATTTCTCTCTACTTTCAGTGAAGTTAAAGAGAAGTTTTCTCTATCTAAAATAAGCTGACGCGTCCGCATAACATCATCAAAACGATACATGTCATTTGATTTTAAAGTAATCGCATCTGTATAAACTCGCGGTTTAAGTCTAAATTCATGGAAATTATAAAGATTATATCCTCGGTGTTCCCGCTCGAAGTTTTTCTTAGATTCTTCATCTTTATAATCTACGTAAACATTAATATCCCCAAAATAATATTGAGTAAAATCTTTAATCGTATCATTTTCTGGTTTGGCAATCTTTAAAGTTGCCGCCAATTGTTTGTCGTTGGTTGAATCAATTTTAAATATCAACTCGTTTCCAAATTCATTAAATTGGAAATATCCATTGTTTTTAAAAATCTTAACCAAACGATCACGCTCTTTTTCAAAATTTCTTACATCAAATCTTTCATTGAGAATAATCTTGTTATCCTCCATGTTTTGGGCATAAAGGCTCTCTAATTTAGTATCCGTAATAACTTGATTATAATCCACCAACTTAGAAGGCTCTTTCACCTCAACATTATAAGTAACACGTGCTTTTTGTGCTGCAGAATCTACATCAAAAGTCGGGTTAACTTGAGCATCAAAATAACCTCTTTCAAAGTAAAACTCTTCTAATTCATGCGCTGACTTCTGTGAATTTACTGTATCTAAAGTTATAGGCTTAGCTCCTGCTCTATAAATTAGCCTCGTCAACCACTTACTATCTCCTACATTTTCTTCTAGACCATAGTGCATAAATAAACTATCAAGCAACTTCTGGTTTCTATCTAAATTCGAATAAGTATAATAATCCATGAAGACTGAATCATACTTAGCCGGTACGCGATTATAAGCCCAATCTTTCATAGGCAATAATCCAAACAAACGTTTATTAGGTTTTTGACTCACATAATCCTCTAATTCATCAGAAAATGGAGACTCATCTACAAATTCGTAATCGTTTGATTTTAAGTACAATTCACCTGCAGGAATTTTTTTCGTAACATCACAAGCTGTGATGAGAAAGGAAATTCCAATTAAGAATAATATCTTTGAAAAAGTCTTCTTCATAAATTTAACTGCGTAACAAATATATGCTAACAAAAGCAACTCTCAAACTAGTCAAGCGATTGCAACAAAAAAAATACCGAAAAAAATTGGGTTTATTTGTTGTGGAAGGTAGAAAGTCAACCGATGAATTTCTTGCCAGTGATTTTAAATTAATTCATCTTTTTGTAAGCACGGATTACAAGGAAATGTATCCACAGGCAGATATAGCTAGCAGTGCAGAGTTTAAGCAGATGAGTAATTTGCGAACACCCCCTGAAATTTTGGCAGTTTTTGAGCAGAAATCATATGATTTACCTACGCAGATTAATAAGAGTTATTTTGCCTTAGATAATGTACAAGATCCAGGAAATTTAGGAACAATTATTAGAATCGCCGATTGGTTTGGGATGGAGCATGTTTTCTGTAACTTAGATACCGTAGAAGTTTATAATCCAAAAGTTGTTCAAGCCTGTATGGGATCGCTGGGGAGAATTCAAGTTCATTATGTAGATTTTGAAACTTATTTTAAAGAACTAGATTGTGAGATTTATGGAACCTTTATGGAAGGTGATAGTATTTATTCAACAGAACTCACTAAACCAGGCCTAATTGTTATGGGAAATGAATCCAACGGAATCTCAGCACAAATCGAAGATCTTTGTACGCAGAAGATTAGTATTCCACAAGAAACAAATCGTCCAACCGAAAGCCTGAACGTAGCTGTAGCCTCGGCGATGATTTCAAGTGAAATTTTCAGACAAAAACTGACTAGTTAAAATTATATTCTAAGCCTAGAGAAAAGACTTGGTTATACAAGGTAAAAGCATCGCGATCTCTTTGATCTAAAGAATTTAAACCTTGTGCAAATCTAAATTTAGCTGTAATTTTTTCATTAAAACTATACCCCGCACCTGCCAAAAGCGAGAAATCCCAACGAGCTACATCCTCTAGCCTATCTTCTAACATAAAGGTTTCTCCATTGAGAACTACTTTACCTTTAATCGTAATAAACTTACCTAAATTATAACCTAACTGCGGTCCTAATTCTAAGTGGAACTTATCAAAGACTTCATATTGCAACATCAGAGGAAGTAAAACATAAGGTAAATCGATATCACTACCTGCTGTTACTGGAACACCTTCCCAACGTTTAATATCAATGCGCGCACCTTGATAAGAAAACAATAATTCTGGTTGAACGCTTAATTTATCGCTAAGTTCATGATGATAAAATCCACCGACATAAAATCCAATTCTTGATTTTACATCAGTTTCTCTGCCATCGTCATCTTTGGTTGATTCACCTGAGAGATTCGATGAATTAGCACCAAGCTTAATCCCAAAATAGGAATCTTTGATTTGGCTCTCTTGTGCGTTGGTTAAATTAAAAAAAGTAAAAGTTAAACTAAGAAGTAAAAGTCTTTTAAAATTCATTCTCTAAAATTAAAATTTATACGAAACACCAAATGCTAACACACGATTTTTTAAATCTCTTTGATTCTCATCGCGGTCATCCACGGTTAATAATCCATGGGTGTATCTAGTATAAACACTCCAGTCTTGAATAAATTCGTAACCGGCACCAATGTTTAAACCAACATCTATACTTCTAGCATTTTTTAATCTATTATTTACTAAATTCTCAACTGTTTCGTCATTGATTCTTTCACCGTCTATATAAGTCTTAAGATTTATTTTCGGTAAATAATTCAATTGAGGTCCTACCTCTAAATGAAGTTTTTCCATCGGTTTGTATTGATACATAATAGGTATCAAAATATAAGGCATTCGAACTTTTCCAGTTGGCTTGATAGCTTGTCCAGCATAAGATAATTCATATTCAATATCTCCACCTTGTAAGGATCCCAATAGTTCAAATTGGACAGATGATTTATTACTTAGTGCATAATTAGCCCATGCCCCACCATGAAAACCAACAAATCCATTCGATTCTTTCACATAATCAAGGTCTAAGTAAGAACCGCTTAAATTGGCAAGATTTATGCCTGCTTTTAAACCAAAATTCCAAGGGCTAACTTGTTCAGCTTCTTGAATGACTACCATTTCAGTAGATTGTGCAGAAATTAAACTCGTGTAAATTAAAGCAAGTAAGATTGTTAATTTTTTCATAGAAATCTATTTGATACAATTTTATAAATTATAATTGATAATTTAAGTGCATTATGAAATTAAATCATTTTAAATATCCGTTTGTTGAAAAATTTCCAGGCGACGAAAGCTGGAATCCGATGCAACGACAAACACCAGGTGTATTGTATGCTTTGGTGCACCCTATTGGTTTCCCTAAGGCAGATCTGATAGCGAGCAATGATGAGTTATTAGAAAATTTAGGTTTTAAACTTCCACTTTCAAAGGAAGATATAGGTTTATTGAATTCCAATGTAGACGAGGATTTCTTGACTTATGCTACGGCTTATGCAGGACATCAATTTGGAAATTGGGCCGGACAGTTAGGAGATGGTCGGGCGATATATTTTGGGGAACTAAAAGATAAAGACAACAAAGTTTGGGAACTTCAGTGGAAAGGCGCTGGAGCTACGCCTTATTCTCGTCACGCTGATGGTAGAGCTGTTTTGCGATCTAGCATCCGTGAATATTTGATGAGCGAAGCTATGTTTCATTTAAACATACCCACCACACGAGCATTGAGTCTTTCGCTGTCAGGGGAAAAAGTAATGCGTGATATTTTATATAATGGAAATGCAGCTTATGAGCCTGGCGCCGTTATGGTTCGTGCCGCAGAGAGTTTTCTTCGTTTTGGACATTTTGAGTTGTTATCTGCGCGAGACAATATTGAAGAACTTAAAAATTTAGTCGATTGGAGTATTGAGCGTTATTTTCCTGAAATTAAGTCAGAAGGAAAGGAAAAATACATTGAATTCTTTAATGAAGTTAAAAACCTTAGCATCAAAATGATTGTTGAGTGGTATCGTGTGGGCTTTGTTCATGGAGTAATGAATACTGACAATATGTCGATTTTAGGATTAAGCATCGATTATGGACCTTATGCAATGCTAGAAGAATATGATTTAAAATTCACTTCTAATACCACCGATTTACCCGGAAGAAGATATGCTTTTGGTCAACAAGCCAATTTTGCATTATGGAATTTGAGCGCGTTTGGTAATGCTTTGTATCCACTTATTGAGGATATAGAGCCATTACAAGAGGTCTTAGAATCTTTTGAAGATCAATTCTGGAAGGCCTTTGATACAATGATGGGAGAAAAATTAGGTTTAGATAAGTTAAGAGAAACCGACAAAGTGTTCTTGCATTCTTGGCAAAAATTAATGATTGATTTAAAGCCAGATTATACTTTATTCTTTGTTGAATTAATGAAGCTTTATAATGAGGAAAGCGAACTTCATGCGAAAAAATTCTGCTATGAAGAGATTTCACAAGAACAACAAGAGCGCTTAGAGGATTTTGTTGAATTATATAAAATGCGAATTGCGTCTAATGAAATCAGCAAAGCCGAAAGTTTAGAGAAAATGCAGCGTTCAAACCCACAGTTTATTCTTAGGAATTACCAATTGTTTGAAGCGATTGAGGCAGCTGAACAAGGTGATTATGCTATGTTTAATAAACTAAACGAAGCACTCAAAACACCTTACGAAAATCGTTTTCCTGAGCTTCAAGCAAAAAGACCAAGTTGGGCAGATAATCAACCAGGTTGTAGTATGTTGAGTTGTAGCTCTTAATTAAATCGAAAGTATAAATTAGATTGAAGATTCGAGAAAGCTAATTTTTTAATTTAAGCTTTCCCATTTTATGCTTTAACTTCAAACCAGCGAGCATAACATAATACAGGAATGGATTCTTTGGTTTATGATACTTCTCGATGAAGATTTCCATAGCACCGTAAAAGTTTTTCAAATATTTTTCATCTTTTACGGTGCTTTCTCCTTTAAAATGGGTGATATATACTTCGCCTAAATAATAATTTTGATATCCTAAATTGAGTAAGCTATAGCTTATATCGATGTCTTCGCCATACATAAAATATTGTTCATCGAAACCGCCAACTTCCTCATAAACTTGTTTTTTCATAAACATACATGCTCCCGATAAAATCTCAACTTTTCCGTTCTCATTGGGCTGTAGAGTTTCATTGTAATATCTCTTCCCTACTCCATTGAACCAGGAAAACAACTTAGAAAAAGAAGCATATGGTGAGGGAATATTTCGTTTACTTTCTGGCAAAAAATCTCCATTACCATCTAGCATTCGAACTCCAATTGCGCCTAAATTCTCCACCGAATCTGCATAACTAAATAAAGTTGGAAAGAAATCTTGATAAACAATTGTGTCCGGATTTAAAATTAAAACCCATTCACCTTTCGCAAGACTTACCGCTCTATTATTAGCTCTACCAAATCCAAGATTTTCTGGATTTAAGATAAACTGCATCGAAGGATAATCCTCTGCTATATTTTCTATTTCACGATCGGGTGAGTTATTATCGAAAACAATCACTTCTGAATCTTCTGGTAAATGTTTTTGGAGCGAATCCAAACATTTCACCAAAAAGTCCATCGCATTGTAACTAACGATAATGACGGATAGTTTCATTTAATTAGATAAAGATGCAGCGTAAGGAACTCTGCGTTGAATAGACTGAACCAAGGTCACCTCATCTGTATATTCTAATTCATCTCCAATCCCGATTCCTCTAGCAATTGTTGTAAGTGTAATTTCGGTGTCTTTTAGGACTTTATACAAGTAAAACATAGTGGTATCACCTTCCATAGTGCTACTTAGCGCTAAAATAATCTCTTTAGCATCTGCCCCACGTTTTACCAAAGAATCTATTTTTAATTGCTGTGGACCAATACCATCCATGGGAGAAATTTTCCCTCCCAAAACATGGTAAACACCTTTGTACTGACTGGTATTTTCGATGGCCATAACATCTCGAATATCCTCTACCACACAAATCAAATCATGATTGCGCATTGGGTTACTACAAACATCACAAAGCTCACTATCACAAATCGCATGACACTTTTTACAATATTTAATATCATTCACCAAACTCACCAAAGACTTGGCAAGATTTTCCGTTTGAGAAGTTGGTTTTTTGAGCATTTGCAAAGCCAAACGCAAAGCTGTACGCTTTCCAATTCCCGGAAGTTGTGAGATTTCGTCAACGGCTTTTTCTAAAATTCTGCTAGGATATTGCATAATACGCAAAGATAAAGAATGTTTGTATTTCTATTGCAAAATTAAATTTGAACCACTCCAGAGATATATTAAACTTTTTAGCTGAATCTAGAACCGATAATATTTTTATATTTGAATCTAATTCAATTTTATGTTAACACCCACCTCCATTGCATTACTAATTGCAGGATATTTTTGTGTTTTATTAATCATTGCATATTTAACCGGTCGAAAATCAGACAAAGCTTCCTTCTTCACTGGGAATAATCAATCTCCTTGGTTGGTTGTTTCTTATGGGATGATTGGTGCTGCCTTATCTGCAGTAACTTTTGTTTCTATTCCAGGGAGTGTTCAAACCAAAGGATTCTTTGCTGCACAATTTTTCGTCGGGAATATGGTGGGATATCTCTTCATTACTTTTGTATTGATTCCGCTCTATTATAAACTCAAACTCGTCTCTATTTATTCCTATTTAGAGAATCGCTTTGGATGGTTTTCCTATAAAACTGGATCCTTTTTCTTCTTAGTTTCTCAGTCATTTGGAGCAGGTCTAAGGATGTTATTGGCCATTAAAATCTTACAAGTTTTATTTGATTTAGATAATTCCCATATGTGGTGGTTGGCTGTGTTGTTTTTAGTCTTAATCTTTCTATACACCTTTAAAGCTGGTATCAAAACCATTGTTTGGACAGATTTATTACAAACCACCTTTTTGTTATTAGCTGCTTTATCCATCGTTTGGATAATCTTCTCTAAAATGCAACTTGGATTTGGGGAAATTGTAGATTTAGGAACCGAGAAAGGCTATTGGAAATGGTATGACGGCGATGTAAAATCAGGCACCTATTTTTGGAAACAATTCATCTCTGGTATCTTAATCGCCATGGCCATGATGGGATTAGATCAGAATATGATGCAAAAAAGTTTGACTTGTAAAAACGTTAGAGAAGCTCAGAAAAACACTTTTGTATTTAGTTTTTCGGTTGGTATTGCCCAGATTCTATTCTTATTCTTAGGAATGATGTTATTCCTTTTTGCAGATGTAAATGGCATCGAACTTCCTACCAAAACATTTGAGCAAAACGGAGAAATGGTTACAGCTATTGCCACCGATAAAGTTCTACCGTATTTAACCTTAAATCATTTTGGAATCTTTGCATCTATTATGTTTGTCTTAGGAACAGCCGCAGCTGCATTTTCTAGTGTAGATTCAGCGCTAACTGCTCTTACTACCTCGTTTTGTTATGATTTCTTAGGAATTGAAAAAAGGAAAAATCCTACTCAATTAAAAACTATTACCCACATTGGATTTAGTTTGGTGATGCTTTTAATCATTTTGGCCTTCCAAAACTCGGGAGATAATGTCTTTGATTTAATCTTTGGATTAGCCGGATACACCTATTCTCCTCTACTGGGCTTGTTCTTATTGGGGATTTTCACCAAAGTAAAATTAAACGATTGGAGTGTTCCAATTGCTTGTTTAGCCACACCTGTAATTGCGTATTTTATGAATAATTACCTCAATGCAACCTATGGATTTAATATTGGTTTCTTGACTATATTTACAGGAGCTGTTATTACAATTATACTCTTATTGTTATTTAAATTTATACCCTTTAAAGTCGAAAAATAATGCGAAAATTAGCTGTATTAGGAGCAGGAAACATGGGAATTGCTTTAATTGAAGGTCTATTAAAAAGCGATTTCATAAAAGCAGAAAACATCTATGCCACTAGAAATAGATTAGACAGATTATCCTCTTTAAAGGATGTAGGCGTAAATGTTTCAAATGATAATAGGAAAGCCGTTCAAGATTCAAACTTCATTATTATCGCGGTTAAACCTCATTTAGTTTCTTCTATTTTAAATGAAATAAAGCAAGATTTAACTGAAGCATACACGCTAATTTCGATAGCAACAGGTGTTACTTTAAATGAAATATCTGATATTATTGGAGCCGATGTCAAAACCTACCGAGCAATGCCTAACACGGCTTCTAGCGTGGGTGAAGGAATGACTTGTATTTCAACCTTAGATGAAAACTCAGATAATAAACAGAAGGTTAAAAATATTTTCGACCAATTTGGAGAAAGTATTTATATTGAAGAGAAAATGATGGATGCCGCTACCGTTATTGGTGCTTGTGGAATTGCATATTCATTAAGATTTATGAGAGCTATGATGCAAGGAGCTATTGAAATTGGTTTCGATTCTCGTACAGCTTCAAAAATCGTAAGTCAGATGGTGAAAGGCTCTGCAGAAATTCTAATCAAGAGTGGAAATCATCCAGAAGAAGAAATTGACAAGGTTACAACACCCATGGGTTGCACTATCACTGGTTTAAACGAGATGGAACATCAAGGTTTTAGCTCTTCATTAATTAAAGGTATTGTTGCTTCTCACATAAAAATAAACAAATGAAAAAAATTCAATTAATATGGGAATTTAGAGGTCCCGACGCCGAGAAAACCGCTGAACATCATGCGATTCACCTCAATGAATATGTGGATAAACAAGATTATCCATTGAAGCAAGTAGGTTCAGAAGCCATTAATGATTCCTATGCCGTAGCTACGATGGTAATTATGGAAAAAGATATGTTGGAGTTCAGAGATAGTTTAAAGCCTCAACGTGCTATTTATTGGGAAGAATAAAGATTTAATTTCTTCTACTACAAGCTAATCAACACTTGAATTTTTGACATAAAAAAGGCCACAAAATGTGACCTTTCTATATTTTAAAAACTTAATTCAAGTTATTCTTTTGGTAAGAAAACCTCTGCCATCATACATCTTACACTTCCTCCACCTAAAGTTTCGATTGTTGGAATTGCAGGTGCAAGAATTTTATCAAATTTCTCAATCTGCGCAATTTGATCATCGGTTAATGAGTCATAAGCTGATTTAGACATAGCCAAGAAAGTTTCTTTACCATTATTTACCTGAAGCATATTTCCAGCAAACTGGTGCATTTGGTCCTCGGTAATTTTCACGATTTCCTTTCCGCTTCCTTTAATAGTGTCTATCACCATTTTACGCTCGCTTTTACTGTCAATCGTATCTAAGCAAATAACAACATATTTATCAGCAACACACATCATAACGTTGGTATGATAAATTGCTAATCGCTCTCCATTTACAGTTTGGTTAGCTGTAAAAATAATCGGTGTGTACTCAAAGTCTTCACAAAATTCGATTACTAAACCTTCGTCAGATCTATCCGATAGACAAACATAAGCCAAACGGTTTTCTCTATCTAGAATAAGACTTCCTGTTCCTTCTAAAAAGATTTCCTCCTCTTCTGCCGATGAATAATCAACGATTGTAGAAATCTCGAAACCATTTTTCTCTAATTCCTCTAAAATATCTTCTCTACGCTCGGTACGTCTGTTTTCAGCATACATAGGATACAAACCAACAGTCGCATCATCATGCATAGAAATCCAGTTATTCGGGAAAATAGAATCTGGCGTATGTGGATTTAAAGTATCTTTAATGGTGATAACATTGATTCCATTATCACGCAACAATTTAACCATGTCATTGAATTCCGCCAATGCTTTCGCTTGAATTTCTTCTTGGCTTTCAGATGGTTTTTGTTGAAAATAATTATTCGTAGCCGTTTCAGCATTAAAATAAAATGCAACAGGCTCAATCATCAAAATTGTATCAGTACTTTGTTTCATTTTGCAAAAATAGCTTATTTAGTTCAAATCATAATATTTTCCAGGTAAAGGTGAAATTAAATTCTTTAACTCCAAATCCAATAAAATCGGCATTAGCTGATAGGTAGGCATTCTCATGTCCAAAGCAATCTTATCAATATGCAGTTTCCCATTCTTTTTTAGCAAATCATATAGCATTTGTTCAGGCTGACTTAAGGAAATAAAAAGCTCTTTTTGAACAACTTTTTCTGTCTTTCGAGGCGAAATATTCAAATAATTCAAAACATCCGAGGCTTCTGTCAATAAAAAAGCTTTATGATTTTTAATTAAATGATGACAACCTACAGCTGTGGCATCATTCGGTCTGCCAGAAAGTGCAAAAACATCTCTATTATAATTATTTGCATGCGTGGCCGTACTCATGGCGCCTCCAGCAATAGGAGATTCTATGATAATCGTGGCTTCACACAGACCAGCAATGATGCGATTTCTTCTCAAGAAATTTTCAGGTTCTGGCGCATGAAAAGTTGAAAATTCTGAAAATAAACCACCATTATCCATCATTTTTAGGCCAATTCTTTCATTGGTTTTCGGGAAAACCTGGTTGACACCATGGGCTAAAACACCAATGGTAGGTAGTCCATTTTCAATGGCGGCTTTATGCGCTTCTGCATCTACACCCAAAGCTAAACCACTCACAATAGTGATGGGTTGATTCTTAAATCCTGCTACCAATTCATGGATAAAATCCTTCCCGCGCGAAGTCATTTTTCGAGTTCCAACAATAGAAACATATTTCCCTTGATTCAAGTCAACATTTCCACGCTTAAAAGTAATAAAAGGTGCATCCACACACTCCTTTAGCAATTTAGAATAATCGTTCTCGAATTTACTAATAATTTGAATATCATGTTTTTCACAGAAAGAAATCTCATTTGCGGCTAAATCCCAAATTTTCTTAGAACCAATTTGATTTGCTATTTCTGGCGTTAAACCTTTAATCGAATTCTTTTCCTTTGCGCTCAAATTCCAAACCTCACTGGCCGTTCCATACATCACCAACAAGTCCTGAACTGATTTAGTTCCGAGTTTTTGAACATAAGTCAGGGCCATTAAAGCCTGTTTTTCTTGCACTTGCATATTCAAATATAATTTATTTTGGGCGATTTTTGATTTTAAAATCTACTAGACCTTAGCATCCCGATTAAACCATAAATTTCATCCTTCTAAAATTAGTTTAAATTAAGGATAAAATCAAAACTAGGCTATTGCGGAGTTCCGTATTGTTGTGCCACACGTCTTCGTTTTTTAGTTTTACAAATCAACATTTCTATACGTCTTTCTTCCCATCAAAAGCACAACAACACCAAGTCCTCCATATCCTTATCGCGGGCTTCGCTCCTATTTTTTCAACAACTAAAATTAAACTCTACTTAATTCACTGAAATTATGTATATTAAACCATAATATTTGTTACTTATATGTTAATATCTATTTTCAGAAGAATTTTGAACTAGATATAAATTACCTATTTTTGTTATTATGAACATGGAGAATACTATCAAGAGTTTACTGTACCGTTATGATTGTGTAATCGTACCCGATTTCGGTGGTTTTGTCGCCAAGAGAAAAAGCGCCATTTTCCATCCGATTGACTACAAATTTGATCCACCAAAGAAAATGGTTGGATTTAATAGTGATTTGGTTCACACCGATGGATTATTAGCCAATGAATTCGCTAAACACAATGATTTATCTTATCAAGAAGCTATAGAGCAAATTGAGAAAGAAGTATCTAATTGGAAAGCGACTTTAGATAACAATCAAGCGCTAACAATTCCTGACTTAGGAACTTTCACTAGTAAAAACAATGTGATAGAGTTTGAACCTTCAGAAAATCAAAACTTTGCATTAGAAAGCTTTGGTTTGTCTTCATTGAGAGGTAAGTATATCTTGAGAGAAGAAAAAGAAGTGGCAACTCCTAAGAAAGCCAACGCATGGGTTTCTTATGCTGCTGCCATTGGGTTTGCCTTTTTAGTGGGTGGATCTAGTTTCTTTGCTAACCAAAATCTTGTTCAAAATCAGTTAAGTAGCGTTTTACCATTATTAAATGCTAACGCCATAGTAGATACTCCAAATGAAACTCCTGTAGCTCCAATCATTGATGTGAACAACATCGACAATAATGATGTGGTATCTATAACTCCAGTTGAAGAAACAATCAACACAACAACATCAATAGAAGCTGACGGAACTGTAGAAATCTCAGCTATTGCTGAAGAACCTACTGTGGATGACGTAACTACGACTGAATTTATTCCGACTGATATCGATTTATCAGTTAAGAAATATCAAGTTATTGGTGGTTCGTTCAAAATCTATTCTCGTGCGATGGAGCATCAAGCAAAATTGAAGCGTCAGGGATATGACAGAGCTATCATCATTGGGAAAGTAGGTAATTACTTTATGGTTGCTTATGACACATTTAATGATGCCACCGAAGCGGCCAATTTCAAGAGAGAATTAGAACGAAAAGGAAAAGACGTATTTATGCGTCCATAAAATGGCTTGGAATTCTACACTAAAGAATCCAAACTAATTCAATAAAATTTAAGACCTTTGCAAACTCAAAATGCAAAGGTTTTTTTATGGACAAGTACAAGACTCCCAACGATACACTTACGATAATGACTAATATCGTATTACCAAGTGAGACCAATTATTTAGAAAATATGTTTGGTGGTGAATTGCTATCAAGAATGGACAAGGCTTGTTCTATTTCAGCTAGACGACATGCTGAGACTCATAGAGTTGTTACTGCTTCTGTGAACCAAGTTAGCTTTATTCATCCAATTCCTGTGGGAAGTATTGTGAAAATTGAAGCTAAAGTTTCTAGAGCTTTTAATTCATCTATGGAAATTATTTCTGATGTATGGTTAGAAGATCCAACCACAGGAGAAACGATTAAAACCAATCAAGGTATTTATACTTTTGTGGCGGTTAACGAAGAAAACAAACCGATTCCAGTACCTCCGATTATTCCGCAGTCTGTAGAAGAGCATGAGAGATATGATGCTGCATTAAGAAGAAAACAATTGAGTTTGGTAGTAGCAAGACGTATGTCTCCAGATGATGCTACAGAGTTAAAAGCATTGTTTTATCCTGATTTAGAGGAGTAAACTACCTCCTTTTATTCTTAAAAAACTCCTGAATTAAATTAGAAGATTCTTCCGCCATAATTCCGTAGGAAACTTCGGTTTGTGGATGTAAAGGTGTGTTGAATTTTCTATATCCACGATGTAAATCTTCAGCACCGAAAACAATTCTGTCTATTTGTGACCAATATAAAGCACCTGCACACATATTACATGGCTCTAAGGTCACATAAAGTGTACAATTCTTAAGGTATTTACCACCTAAAAAGTCTGCAGCAGCAGTAATGGCTTGAAGTTCAGCATGAGCTGTAACATCGGTTAGTGTTTCGGTTAAATTATGTGCTCGTGCTATAATTCGGTTATTAGAAACAATGACCGCCCCCACTGGGATTTCATCTTCCTCATATGCATTCATAGCCTCTTGAAAAGCCATGCGCATAAAATATTCGTCTGAGTAAATATCTTTCATGATTTATTGATTATAAAAATGTGTGGGAAAAGCCTCTTTAGGATTCTTACCTAATAAATTGATCATAATTTGCGAACGTAAAAAGCCAAATCCATACATTTCAAATTGGATAAAAGTCGTGATACAAGACAATAAACCGACTTTTAAAGATTTATTTTGAATGGATGAAACAATAAAAATCAGGGCAAAATAAATTCCATATAAAGCTAAAAACTGCCAAATCCCGAAGAAAGAAAGTATTATAGCCAATGTAAAACCTAAAATAAAAATAGTTGGAAACCAAAAGCTCAGTGATTTATATTTTGGGTGGCGTTGGTTTAAAATCGGTCGAGCAATTCCAAAAGATTTAACTTGTCTTCCAAATTTTTTGAGAGAAGTTCTGCGCTTATGATACACATAAGCATTAGGAAACCATCTACTTTTGAATCCTTTCTCCCACAAAGTCATAGTTAAATCTGGATCTTCCCCTACTCTCATCTCACTAAATCCGCCCGTAGCCTGATAGGCCTTTTTAGAGATTCCCATATTAAAACTTCTTGGTTGGAAGTTCTTAACAGCCTTTTTACCTCCTCTAATACCACCGGTCGTGAGAAAAGAAGTCATTGAGAAATTAATTGCCTTTTGTAGTGTATCAAATGATTCATGGGCATTATCTGATCCACCAAAGAAATCAACATAATCCGAAGTTAATTCATTTTTAACTTCCTCAATATAATGCTCGGGAATGATAGTGTCAGAATCTAAGAAAATAAAGTAATTACCTTCTGCTTTAGACATTCCATAATTACGCGTCAATCCTGGACCAGAATTATCTTTATAATAATATTTGATATTCGACTGATCTTTAAAACCATCGACCACAGATTCCAATTTCTCAGGAGAACCATCATCAATAACTAAGACCTCAAAGTCTTTATCAGACTGATTAACAAGACTATTCAACAAATCTGTCAGCTCATCTTGACGTTGATAAACTGCTATAATAATTGAAAGTTGTATTTCCTCTAATTGTTTCAAAATTTATGAAGTAGAACCGTCACCAGCATTGTAGATATCATACCTCAAGAAATTGGTTTCTAATTTTCCGTTGTATAATTTAATCTCTTGCTCTGGACGTAATCCTGTTTCTTTCACAGCTCTATTATCTGCTGTAATAAACCATGCAGTAGTGTGTGGATATCCCTGCTTTAATGTATCTCCAATTTTACGATAGAAATTATCAACTTTAATCTCTAAACGCTCATCATATGGCGGATTAAATACAATCAACAATGGACTTTCTTCTTTTTTAGTTTGGAAGAAATTGACTTGTTTCACCTCGATAAACTCTTTAAGATTAGCATTTTCGATGTTTCTTTCTGCTACTTTAATCATTACATAGTTATTATCATAACCTGTAATGGTACCATAGAAATCATTCATTCGCTCTAATCTAACATCACGAATTTTATCCCATAATTCCTGATCAAAATCCTTCCAGTTTTCGAAAGTAAAATGTTCTCTGTGAACTTGAGCCGGAATATTCATGGCAATCATAGCTGCCTCAATCAAAAATGTTCCAGAACCACACATAGGGTCTAAGAAGTGACCTTTTCCGTCCCAACCTGCCATTTGCAATAGACCAGCAGCCATTACTTCGTTGATAGGTGCCTTACCTCCATCTTGGCGATAGCCTCGCTTAAACAATGGCTCACCCGAACTATCCAATGACAAAGTAATCGTGGTATGCGTAATGTGTAGATTGATAACAATATCCGGATTGTATTTCTCTACGTTGGGTCTTCTACCCTTTCTATCCATAAATCTATCTGCAATCGCATCTTTCACGCGTAATGCAGCGAAATGAGAATGCTTAAAATTAGGAGAGTTTACTGTAGCGTCGATTTTAAAAGTTGCCGTACTACGAATATGATCTTCCCAAGCATAAGCCTTTACTTGCTCATATAGTTCGTCTTCGTTTTTAGCCTTAAAACTAAGAATCGGTTTCATGATTCTAATGGCTGTACGTAGGCTATAGTTGGCTTTGTACATAAAGCCAGTATCACCATAAAACTCAACTAATCTATTTCTAACTTTAACGTCGGCACCGCCCAACTTTTGAATTTCACGGGCTAATATCTCTTCAAAACCATAAAAGGTTTTGGCTTGCATTCTAAAATTTTCCAAATTTTCGGATTTTTTCAAAGATAAGGCTATTCTTGGATTTATTTAAAAGTAGTGTTTCGAAAATCCAAGAAATTAATATAAAACAAAAAATCCCAAAACTTATAGCTTTGGGATTTTCTAACACAAATAGATTTAGACTTTTTAAACTTCTTTAATCCTTGCTCTTTTACCGCGTAGTTTTCTAAAGTAGAAAATTCTAGCTCTTCTAACTTTACCTCTTTTGTTCACCTCAATTTTTTGGATTGATGGCATGTTTAAAGGTAAGATTCTTTCAACACCGATTTCACCACTCATTTTTCTAATCGTGAAAGTTTCGGTTGCACCTGAACCTCTTTTTTGTAAAACTACACCACGGAAAAACTGAACACGTGTTTTACCACCCTCAGAAATCTCTTGGTATACAGTGATTGTATCACCAGCAGCAAATTTTGGTAATTCTTTTTTAGCAACGTATTTATCTTCTACGTACTTAACTAAATTGTCCATTGTCTTATAATTTCAATTTATCAACTCAACAACATACACGATTATCGTCAGAGGTTATTCAATCGGACGGCAAAATTACGAATTATTCTTCATTCTCCAAAGATTTATCTAAAATCTGTTTAGCTTTTAAAAAATATTCTGTTTCTACCTGTAATCTATAGCCTCCCATAGTAGATGGAATCTGCGAATACAGCTGATTTTGATCTAAAACATAAGCTCTAATTCCTTCGCTTTCCAATCTCGCTTTGAAGATTTCTGCTTCAACGGGATTATAAAATGTATGTAATATGGTGAATTTTGACATCGATTAGGAGTGTTTAGTTACAATCTTCTTTTTGGTTTTAATTTTAACTTCAGGATCATAACCTGGAATATTATCTAAAACATATTTGATAGCCTCTAATCTTGCTTTTTTCTTGCTATCAGTTTTAATCTCAATCCAAGGTAGTTCTTCCGTAGAAGTTTCCTTTATCATTTTTTCGATGTATTTAGAATAATCATCCCATTTGTCTTGAGCTTGTTCATCTAATCCACCAATCTTCCATCTTTTCAATGGACTTTCTCTTCTTTTATCTAATCTTTCCTTTTGCTCTTCTTTAGAGATGTCCAAGAAAAATTTAAATAAGATAATCCCATCATTTACCAAACGCTGCTCTAGCGGATTAACTTCTTTCATGAAAAGCTCATACTGCTCCTCCGTACAGAAGCCAAAAACGGGTTCAACCACAGCGCGATTATACCAACTCCTATCAAAGAATGCAATTTCCCCTTCTCTAGGTAAATGTTTGATATATCTCTGGAAATACCATTCTTTCTGCTCTTGCTCTGTAGGTTTAGGTAAAGCAACAATCTTAGCTTTTTTAGGATTGATATTCATTAAGAATCTCTTAATCGTTCCACCCTTACCCGCAGCATCTCTTCCTTCGAATATAATTAAAAGCCTTTTTCCGCTTTCTATAATATGGGACTGCAAACGAACCAATTCTACTTGTAATTCAGCTAACTCTTTCTCGTAAGCAAGTTGTTTCAGGAATTTCTTCTCTTTGATGACTTTATTATCGATCAAAAATTCCATTATCTCCTTTTCACTATGAATTAGTTCTAGATCTTTTAAATTAAATTCTCCCATCGGTAAATCTGTTTATCTCAAAAATAAGGAAAAACAAGCGAATCTCTATGTTTTCACAAGCTAATCCTAACAATTTTATTCTTAAACATTCAAATTATAAAAACTATATCACTTCAAGATAAGTGCTTGAATCATTTTTGAAAGTATAAATCAAAAAAAAATCGCTCCTTTTGAGAGCGATTTTAAATATTGTAAACAAAATGATATTAATTAATAATATCCTCCATTTTCTTTCTTTCTTCAGCTGCTAATTCAGCATCTACCAAAATTCTACCACTGTGCTCATCTGTAATGATTTTCTTGCGTAATGCAATTTCCATTTGACGTTGTGGGGGAATAGTGAAATAAGAACCTGCAGATGCTCCTCTTTCAACTGGAACTACAGCTAAACCATTTTTAACGGCTGCTCTAATTTTAGTGTAAGCTTTTAACAATCTTGGTTCGATGTTTTGAGAAAACTCCTCTGCTTTTTTCAACAAAGTTTTTTCTTCTTTCTCTGTTTCCTTAACGATTTTATCTAATTCAGAGTTCTTGTGCTCAAGGTGCTCTCTATAGTTCGCTAATTTTTCATCAACCTTTGCAATCAATTCTTTTTTCTCCTCGATTTTGAATTTAAACTCTTTGATTCTTTTCTCACTAAGTTCAATTTCAAGCTCTTGGTATTCAATTTCTTTAGCTAAAGCTTCGAATTCACGGTTATTTCTAACGTTATCTTGCTGGCCTGTATATTTTTTAATTAAAGCTTCTGACTGCTTAATTGCTTCTTTGCGAGCCTTGATGTCTTTATCCAATTCTTTTACCTCGTCGGTAATTTTTGCGTGTCTCTTTTCGTATCCTGCTATGTCATCTTCTAAATCCTGCACTTCTAAAGGCAACTCGCCGCGCGTGTTTCTAATTTCATCCAGTCGAGAATCAATTAATTGCAAATCATATAATGCGCGTAATTTATCTTCAACCGTTACGTCACTTTTTTTTGTTTTAGCCATAATTAAATATAGTAGTTTATTGGATTCGTGTTTATACCTGATATAAGGATTGCAAAATTAGGAAATTTTTCTGTAATATAGCTTGTTATATGATTTTTAGTGAATTGTTCTGATTCATAATGTCCAATATCACATAACAATATGTCTTCATCGGCCAAAAAGAAATCATGATATTTCATGTCAGCGGTCACAAATGCATCAGCACCAGCGGCTTTAGCAGCGGCAATCCCAAATGCACCCGAACCTCCTAATACAGCAACTTTTTTAATTTTCTTGCCACTTAAATTAGAATGACGAATGCAGTCTGTTGGTAAATTCGTTTTTACAAGTTTTAAGAAATCATCCTCATTCATAGGATTTTCTAATTCTCCTATCTGTCCCATTCCTTTGGTTTGGTCAGGATTCTTCAAAGCAATTAAATCGTAGGCAACCTCTTCATAAGGATGAGCATCGCGCATAGCCTTAAGTGCAACCCCAATCTGATGACTTTGAACAAGGATTTCTACTTTGGTTTCGGGTTCGGTATGTCTGACATACATTTCGCCTAAAGTTGGATTGGCTGAACCCACTGGCATAAACGTTCCTTCACCTTTAAGACTAAAACTACATTCTGCGTAGTTTCCAATGGTTCCTGCTCCGGTGGCGAAAATCGCATCTTTTACTTTCTTTGCATCCTTGTGTGGCACATAGAAAACTAACTTATGTAAGTTATGATTTTTAGGCATTAAAATTTGATTATTCTTCAAACCTAATTGAGAACAAATTCTTCCATTTACACCATCTAATTGTGCATCTAAATTGGTATGGATAGCATAAATAGCTATATTATTCTGAATCGCTTTAACGACTAAACGCTCTACACGAGAATTACCAGAAAGGCGCTTTAAACCTTTAAAAATCAAAGGATGAAAAGTGATAATAAGGTCAGCTTTTTCATCTATTGCCTCTTCCATCACATCGTCTGTAACATCTAAAGTAACCAAAGCTTTATTAACTTCTGCAGAAGGATCTCCAACAAGCAATCCTACGTTGTCAAAATCTTCTGCATCTGATTTGGGAGCCCAATTTTCTAAGGCGTTTATAATTTGTTTTAATTGCATTAATTAAGAATCTTCAAGTTCAAAAATAAGATAGAAATATACGGATTTAATGTTCAAGTTTAAAATCTTAAAACAAAAAAAATACGGACCTTAAAATTAAGATCCGTACTTGATTTATTAAGTTTTATAATATTACTTTAAAACTTCCATATCAAAATACAAGGTAGCGTTTGGTGGAATAATTCCTCCAGCGCCTTGTGTACCATATCCTAATGTTGGAGGGATGGTTAAGAAAACTTTAGAACCTCTCTCAAACATCGTCAATGCTTGCATCCATCCTTGAATTAATTGGGTTTGCCCAACTGTAATATCTAAAGGTTGTTGTCTGTCGTAAGATGAATCTAAAACTTTACCATTTGCTAAACGTAGAGTATAGTGTACTTGAATATCATCTCCAGCCACTGGTTTTGCACCATCACCTTTTTCTAAGATATTATACTTTAAACCACTATCTACAATCTCTGAATTTTTGCTTAATTCTTGGATTCTATCAGTTTCAGCTTTTAATTTTTCAGCTTCTCTTTTCTTAGCTTCTTCTAATTTAGTTTTGTGATTAGCTTTGGCTGATTTAAAAGATTTTAAAGCATCATATTTTTTGTAATCATCACCTTTTCTAATAATGTCTACGTGCTTGATAGCGATATCAACTTTTGGCTTGTCTTGTGGCCCTTTAGCTACATTAGCAATGCTGTCAATAACTTCTAAACCATCGATTACTTCACCAAAAACTGAATGTTTACCATCTAACCAAGGTGTAGGAACTTCTGTAATGAAAAATTGAGAACCATTTGTGTTTGGTCCTGAGTTAGCCATTGATAAAATACCTTTTTTATCGTGTTTTAAGTTTTCATCAAACTCATCTTCGAATTTATATCCAGGATCTCCCATACCTGTACCCGTTGGGTCTCCACCTTGAATCATAAAATCTTTGATAACTCTGTGAAAGATAATTCCATCGTAAAAAGGAACACCTAATTTCTTAGCTTTATTGTCAATTTTACCTTCTGCTAAACCTACAAAGTTGGCTACAGTCATTGGAGTTTCTTTCTCATGTAATTTGATTAACATGTCACCCTTGGTGGTTTGCATGTGTGCGTATAAACCGTCACCTAATGCTTTGTACTCTTCTTTACTCATATATTTTGGTATTGTACTACAGCTTGTTATGAATAGCATAACAAGTATTATTAATTTGATTGAATTACTTTTCATAGTTGACTATATCTTCTAAATTTATTTCGATAACTAGAGGCTCATCAGTTCCAATGTTTTTTCTATCTCCATCTACGCCATAAGCCAAGGAAGAAGGAACTAATAATTTGGCATATTCGCCTTCACTCATTCTTTTTAAACCATATTCTATCCCTGGAATCATAGAAGTCTGCCCCATTACAATAAGCTGATTTCCAATATCATCATAGGAATAGATGATACTATCTTGCATATTGCTAATTTGATAGTTAAATCTAATGGTATCGAAATCTTTAACGTTTCTAACGTTTACCATTTCAGTTCTGGTCATATAAAAGCCTGCATTTGTAGGAAGGAAATCCTCTTCATGCTTTTGAATATAAATTTGTATATCCTTGTCTTCTAAGTCCTTTAATTGTTTATTAAACTTCTTAGAGTATTCTAGGAAACCGTCATTAGAATAAACGGTAGGATATTGAGGTGGAGCTTTTTTACAACTCACCAAAAAGCTGCTTGCCAAAACAAGACTAAATAGTAGTATTTTCAAGTTTTTCTGCATAATTAGGCAACAAATTTACGAATTCTTTTACGGTATCTTCTATACTTTTATCGGATCTTCCGCCTGAAGCATTTACATGGCCTCCTCCATTAAAATGTTCTCTTGCCACTTCGCTACAGTCGAAATTGCCCTTAGATCTAAAAGAGATTTTAACCATATCTTTTTGTGTATCATCTGCCATAAATACAGAGAAAACAATATCTTCTAATCCCAAACCATAATTAACAAAACCTTCGGTGTCTCCTTTTTGGTAGCCATTTTCTAATAATTCCTCACGGCTCATGGTAAACAATGCTGTTCTGTATTCAGGAAAAACTTGAATATTATCTAAAAATCGACTTAATAATTTAAGTCTAGACTCAGAAAAAGTATCTAGATAATCTAAAATTTTATACGGCTCTGCGCCATGTCTTATTAATTGAGCAGCAGTTTCTAATGTAGAAGGTTTAACAGAAGCGAATTTAAAATTCCCGGTATCGGTAATAATTCCGGTGTACAGACAAGTGGCAATATCAGCATCTACCAAATCTGTCCAATTCATGGCTTCTGCAAAATGCCAAACCATCTCACAGGTTGCAGGCATTTCAGTATTAGAATAGGTGAAATCAAATTCTTGCGGAAATTGATGATGGTCGATAAGAACTTTATAAGCTGAAGAGTTATTGATTAAGTCTTCTAACTGATCTGCTCTAGAAGGTTCATTGAAGTCTAGCATGAATAAAACATCGGCTTGAGCAATACCGATTTCTGCTCCTTTTGGATTGAAATCAGCGTTAAAAATTTTCTTTGCCTCTGGCATCCACTTTAAGAATTTAGGAAAATCATTCGGCGAAATTATTTGAACATCATGACCTAACTTCTTTAATATTTGAGATAAGCCCAAGGTAGAACCAATAGCATCGCCATCGGGGTTTTTATGGGGAATAATCACAACTTTTTTAGGAGATTGTAAGATTCTTTTAAGTTCAAATATTTTATCTGGATTCAACATAAACTAGTTTAGGTATTGCGAAAATAATCAATTTAAGTTGATTTTACTTGCTTTAAAACTAAAGCATTGAGGATTTTAGAAGCTTGCTCGATTTTTCTATCTTTTGTATTCTTATTTATTCAGAAAATAGTTAGAATTTTACCCTTCAATTTAATTCATGAGTTCAAAAAATAAATACTTCATTCTCATTTTGTTAGCCTTGGTTTGGGGTACATCTTTTATATTGATTAAAAAATCGGTAGATGTATTTACACCTTACCAAGTGGGTGCATTGAGAGTGACTATGGCTGGAGCTGTATTAATGTTATTTGGTATTCCAGCGATGAGAAGATTAGACAGGAAAACCATTATGTGGGCAGGTATTGGAGGTTTTTTTGGGAATTTTATACCGATGTATTTATTTCCTATGGCCGAGGTTAGAGTTAGTAGTTCGTTGGCGGGGATATTAAATTCATTGGTTCCGATATTTACTTTATTATTTGCCTTTTTATTATTTAAAACTAAAAGCTCTAAGGTTCAAATCATAGGAGCTATTATTGGATTTTTTGGCGCCAATATTCTCATGTTTTTTGCGGGAGGTCCTGGAGAAGAATCTAGCTTTTGGCATGCGATGTTGATTGTATTAGCTACCATGTCCTATGCACTAAGCGGATTGATTGTAAAAGAAAAACTCAATCATGTTAAATCGATGGATTTAGGTGGAATTGTGTTTACGATTTGGTTTTTCCCTTCTGTTATCATTTTATTTTTCTCTGGATTTTTCGAGTCCTGGACTGGCAGTCGAGAACAATGGGAAGGATTAGGCTATGTAAGTGTGCTTGCGTTTATTGGAACAGCTATGGCCATGATTTTATTTTATAAACTAATACAACAAACCTCGGCTGTATTTGCCTCCACAGTGACTTATCTAATGCCTTTGGTTGCCATTATGTGGGGCGTATTAGCTGGAGAAAGTTTGAATGTATGGTTTATTGTAGGTGGATTGTTAATATTGGCTGGTATCTACTTAATACGAGAGAAACCAAAATTGGATTCATTAGAAATATAAAACTA
Source organism: Profundicola chukchiensis (assembly GCF_029664245.1). Taxonomy (GTDB): domain Bacteria; phylum Bacteroidota; class Bacteroidia; order Flavobacteriales; family Weeksellaceae; genus Profundicola; species Profundicola chukchiensis. The sequence goes on from NZ_JANAIE010000002.1 coordinate 32,585, forward strand.
TATGATTGGAAATGCTACTAGTGTTCTAACACAATTTAACGTTAATGATTTTAGTGGATTCCAAAATATTTAATACCTTCATTCATTAAATTTATAAAGCATGTTTCCAGCAGAACTTAGCATATTAGCCTCAGAGTTTATTACACCAGATACCAAAAGATTTATAACTACTAAACCCAAGGGATTTGTTTTTCAACCAGGCCAGGCTTTGTTACTTTCTATTGATTTGCCAGAGTATAGAGACATAGTACGTCCCTATTCTATTACCTCCTTAAATAATGTTGATTATTTAGAATTTATTATTAAATCTTACCCAGACGGAACTTTTACCAAGAAGGTAACCAGTTTAAATGCGGGGGATAAATTTTTGGTTCATGGTGAGGTAAGCGGAATCAAATTTAGAGGACCAGGGATTTTTATAGCCGCAGGTTCTGGTATAACTGGCTTTATTTCGATCATACGTGCTTTGTACGCCTCTAAAAATATGCGAAATGTTGGTTTACTTTATTCTGTACAAACTCCACAAGACGTGATCTTAGGCGCCGAGTTTAAAGAAATATTTGGTAATAACTTTGTGCCAGTGTTTACTAAATACAAGGTTATTGGTTTTAGCGAAGCTAGAATGGATAAGAAATACCTAGTTGACACGATTGGAAGCTTTGATCAGCTATTTTATATCGCAGGGCCAACGAGTTTTGTTCAGGATATTTCTAAATATCTAATTGAGTTGGGAGCTGAGTCCGAGCATATTATTATTTAAGTTAAATCATCTGTAAGTACCATTTGTATTTTATATTTTGATTATATCCAACTTCTCTCTTTCCACTTACATGATGAACTCCTTCAAAATCATCTTACTCAAAACGAAATGTCAAAGAAATTCGATTGTTTATAATTTTACTTGAAACACACTGTAGGACTTGGTGTTGTGCTAAAGCCTGCTATTTCGGGATTTGGTCACAAGGAATATCAAATAAGGCAAGAGGGTTGTCATTCAACAATAATTTAACATCTTTTCTCCTAAAAGATTCGTTCATATATAATTAACTTAGATTCCAAGTTTGCTATTATTAAATTCAAGAAATAGAATTCTGTGGTCTTTAATTTTATTTTTGAAGATTCCTTGTTAAAACTGAATAGCTGTATAGGTATAAAATAAGACTTAAAATAAAGATAGTGTCATGCTAAAATCGGGCGTATTTACTCGATGAAATAAAACACATAGAACAATCCGCAATAAAAATAGCCACCTCAAATGAGGTGGCTATTCTATGTATTATTTATAACTTCTAACTATCCGAAGTCATCGAATCTAACGTTCTCTGGTGGAACTCCGAAATCTTCTGTCATTTTCTCTACAGCTTGATTCATTAATGGTGGTCCACAGAAATAGAACTCAACATCTTCTGGTGTATCATGATACTGTAAGTAGTTATCGATTAAGGCTTGGTGAACGAATCCAACAAAACCATCTCCTTCTGTATCATTGATATCTTTCATCACTTTCCAATTGTCTTCTTCCAATGGCTCTGAAAGTACCATATAGAATTTGAAGTTTGGAAAATCTTTCTCTAATTGTCTAAAGTAGTGGATGTAGAACAATTCAGCTCTAGAACGACCTCCGTACCAATAAGAAACCTTTCTGTTGGTTTTAATGGTGTGGAATAATTGGAATAAATGTGATCTCATTGGTGCCATACCAGCTCCACCACCAACATAAATCATTTCTGAATCAGATTCTTCGTTGATAAAGAACTCACCGAATGGACCAGAGATAATACACTCATCACCTTCTTTTAAATTAAAGATATAAGACGATGCAATACCTGGGTTTACATCCATCCACTTATTATTCTTTCTATCCCATGGTGGCGTAGCAATACGTACGTTCAACATAATTTCACGTCCTTCTGCTGGATATGAAGCCATAGAGTAGGCTCTTTCAACTACTTCATCATTCTTCATCACCAATGGCCATAATCCAAATTTATCCCATTCTGCACGGAACTTATCTGGTTCACCTGGGTGATCTGTAGGGTGAGCAGAAATATCCATATCCTCAAATTTGATTTCACATTTAGGAACCTCAATTTGGATATATCCACCTGCTTTGTAGTTCATATCTTCTGGAATCTCTACAACAAATTCCTTAATAAATGAAGCTACGTTATAGTTTCTAACAACCTTAGCATTAAATTTCTTAATCCCAAAAATTTCTTCTGGAATTCTAATTTTCATGTCTTGCTTTACCTTAACTTGACAAGATAAACGAGCTCCATCTTTCAATTCAGCTCTTGTAAAGTGAGGTGTTTCTGTAGGAAGTGCTTCTCCACCACCTTCGTCTACGTGACATTCACATTGAATACAAGTTCCACCTCCACCACAAGCAGATGGTAAGAAAATGTTTTGGCCACTTAAGGTAGTTAGTAGAGTATCTCCCGATCCTACCGTAAGGGTTTTCTCGTTATTAATCGTAATTTGAACAGGCCCTGAAGGTGCAAGTTTTTGCTTGGTAAATAATAAAATAGATACCAACAAAAGCACCAATACTAAAAATGCAATAACGGCTGCGGTTACAGTTAGTCCAACGGATGCTGCAAGTATTGTCATATTAATTGTTTTTTTCGATTAAGGAAGTTTCAACTTGATTGATCATAGCCGTATTCACTTCTTCGTTATTATTTTCTTGAATTGGATCTACTTGTGTAGTTTCTTCTTTTACCTCTTTTTTCTCACCATCGCTTGTCAACATACCTCCGAAACTCATAAACCCAATCGCCATAAGTCCTGTAATGATGAAGGTAATTCCTAATCCTCTCAATGGAGCTGGTACGTTTGAATATCTAATTTTCTCACGAATAGCTGCAATTGATAAAATCGCTAAGAAGAATCCAAATCCAGATGATGCACCATAATTTAATGCTAAATCAATAGAAGCAATATCTCTAGACTGCATAAATAATGATCCTCCTAAAATCGCACAGTTTACTGCAATCAATGGTAAGAAAATACCTAATGAGTTATATAAAGCTGGTGCGAATTTCTCTACAATGATTTCCACTAGCTGTACCATCGTTGCAATGGTAGCAATAAATAAGATAAACGAAAGGAAGCCAAGGTTGATATCCGCAAACTCAGGACCTAACCACACTAATGCTCCGTCTCTTAATATATACTGATCTAAAAGCCAGTTTAAAGGAACTGTAATTGCCATTACGAAAATTACGGCTGCTCCCAAACCAACTGCTGTTGATACTTTTTTGGATACGGCCAAATATGAACACATTCCAAGGAATGTGGCGAAGACCATATTGTTTATAAAAACAGATTTAAAAAATAATTCTATATGTTCCATAATTCGGTTTTCAGTAGTTTGAATATGGTTGCGAACAACTTTATATTTTTGACTACTTTTTTAAATTTAATTTAATGCAAAACAATGAATGGCTCTAAAAGCCTATTTCACTTATTAAGCTTCTTCTATTAATTCAGGGTTTCTAGAACGTTGAACCCAAATAATGATACCTACGGTGATTAGTGCCATTGGCGCTAACAACATAAATCCATTATTTTCATATCCAAATGCGTATAAACCTGTCTTTGCAATTGGGTCTCCCAAAACTTGGTATCCCAATAAAGTTCCTGATCCTAATAATTCTCTAAAGAATCCAACGATAATTAGGATAACAGCATAACCTGCCGCGTTTCCAATACCATCTAAGAAAGAATCAAATGGACCGTTTGCTAAAGCAAATGCCTCAAAACGTCCCATAATAATACAGTTGGTAATAATAAGTCCAATAAATACAGACAACTGCTTACTCAACTCAAAAGCAAAGGCTTTCAAGACTTGGTCAACAATAATTACCAAAGCAGCAACTACTACTAATTGAACAATAATTCTAATTTTAGAAGGAATGATGTTTCTCATTAAAGAGATAACCACGTTACCAGCTCCCATTACAAACAATACAGAGATTGCCATTACAATAGAAGGCATTAATTGAGCAGTAACCGCCAATGCTGAACAAATACCTAATACCTGAATAGTAATAGGGTTGTTATCCGTTAATGGATCTGTTAATAAAGCTCTATGTTTTTTATTTAAAAATTCCATTTTATTTACTCTCTTTAGATAATTTTAATAAATAAGGTCCGTACATATCTAGTGTAGAGCTAATCATAGCTGCAACACCATCTCCTGTAATTGTAGATCCAGCAATAGCATCAACTGCATGGTCATCTTTTCTTTCGTTTAATGGGTCCATATTTCCTTTGGCAACTTTAATACCTTGGAAATTATTGTTACTGTCCACTAATTTTTCTCCATGGAAATCATCCATAAAGAAACGTTCTTTAATATTAGCACCTAAACCAGGAGTTTCTCCAGCGTGATCAAAAACAACACCTTCAACACTCATATCTTTGTTGATAGCCATATATCCCCAAATGGCATCCCATAGTCCATTTCCTCTCATTGGGATGATGAAATATTCATTACCATCTTTTTCTCCAACAAATAAAGGAAGTCTTCTTTGGTAATCTGGGTTTTTAGATAAATCACCTTCTTTCTTAACATCAATTAAGTAAGCCTCATCATCTTCTGTCATTTCCTCTCCTTGAAATACATATTGCTTCTTGATTAATTCATCAAATTTAGCTTGTACTTCTTCTGTAGGAATAAATGCTACACTACCTGTACCTGAATAAGCGTTTTCATTATTGTTAACACCCATTGCGTACAGAATGTTCTGTTGGGTTTCAAACTTTTCGTTTGTCTTAATTCTATCGCTTAATGTTGCAGCAATAAAAGCTAAAATTGCTCCTACTACAACCACCATAACAATTGCAAAAATTATGGTATAGCTATTCTTATCTGTTCTTTTCTCCTCCATAATTATGCACTCTTAACTTTTAAACGTTTCAATCTCTTGTTCATATTTCCTTGCAACACATAGTAATCAATGGTTGGCGCGAATACGTTCATTAATAAAATTGCTAACATAACACCTTCTGGATACGCTGGATTGAATACGCGAATCATTACCGAAATAAATCCAATAAAGAATCCATACCACCATTGTCCTTTTAAGGTTTGTGCACCGGTTACAGGGTCAGTTGCCATATAAACAATACCAAATGCTAAACCTCCAATTAATAAATGTTGCCAGAACTCTAAGTTCATCAATCCATAGAATGAGTTGGTTGGTGTAATCCATCCCATATTAGTTACTCCATTAAAGATAAGTCCCATAACTAAAGCTCCTACTACTGCCGAAAGCATAATTCTCCAACTTGCTACTTTAGTAAATATTAAGAATAGACCCATAACTAAAATGATGATAGTTGATGTTTCTCCTACAGAACCTGGAATGAATCCCATAAATTGTTCCCAAACTGAGTAAGTAACTTGATGTCCTTGAGCTAATTCACCTAAAACAGTTTCACCTGAAATGGCGTCTAATTGAGCTCCATTAGCAATTTCGTTATTTCTTTCTACTGCTCCGGTTACCCACACTTTATCTCCTGACATCCAAGTTGGATATGAGAAGAATAAGAAGGCTCTAATCGTTAAAGCTGGGTTTAAGATGTTCATACCTGTACCACCAAATACCTCTTTACCGATTACAACACCAAAGGCAACTGCTACAGCTAACATCCATAATGGAATATCAACTGGTACAATTAAAGGAACTAACATACCAGTTACTAAGTAACCTTCCTCTACTTCGTGTCCTTTAATAGCAGCGAAAATAAATTCGATTCCTAATCCAATACCATAAGAAATTAATACTAATGGTAATACCTTAACTAATCCTAAAGAAAAGTTATCTAAGTTCCAGAAAGATGTGTCAAAGAAACTTGTTACTCTTTCTATTTCTCCTAAAGCTAAATAATGTTGGTAACCTGTATTGAACATTCCAAAGATTAAACATGGAACCAAAGCCATGATAACCGTGTTCATTACCCTTTTTAGGTCGGTAGCATCGTGTACATGCGCACCACTATTACCTGCTACATGATCTGGAGCATACAAGAAAGTATGAAAGGCATTAAACACTGGTGAGAACTTAGTGCCTTTATATTTCTCTCTTAAATTATGTAATTGTTTTTTCAAAACTAATTTTTTTAATTATTAACCAACTTCACGAATCATTTCGTCTAAACCTTCACGAATAATTTTCTGATGCGGAAGTTTAGAAACACAAATAAATTCAGTTACCGCAAAATCTTCTGGAGCTACTTCGTAAATTCCTAATTTCTCCATCTCATCGATGTCTTTGTATAAACAAGACTTCATTAAGGCAACTGGATAAATATCTAATGGGAATACCTCTTCGTAGATTCCATTCAATACAAATGCTCTTTCCTCACCATTATTATTGGTCGTAAGATTGTATTTTTTGTTCGGCGTTAAGAATGAGAACATCATCGCTCTCAAAACACTAAATTTATTAGGTTGTGGTTTGTTCCAACCGAAGAAATCATAATCGTCTCCCTCTTCTAATACCGTGATTTGATTGGTATAGAAACCTAAGTAATCATCCATAGAAGATTTAGTACCCGAAAGTGGATGTCCTTCTATGATTCTATTGTTGTCTCCCTTAATTTCTACGCTACTTATGATATCCGAAATCTTAGCTCCGATACTGGTTTTAAGATAACCTGGATTACCAACTTGTGCTCCGTTCACAGCAATCAATCTCTCTGGATTGAAAACTCCTGTGCTTAGGAATTCACCAATAGTAACAAGATCTTCTGGCATTACAACCCAAATTAATTCTCCTTTGTTTAAAGGATCAACTTGTGCAATGTGCGTACTCACATTCCCAACAGGGTGTGGTCCTTTTGCATTGTGTAATGTAATTCCATTAAGTCCTCTAAAGACAGAATCCTTATTGTCGGCTGCTAAAGTAACGTGTACTTCACCTGGAGTTAATTTCTTCAATGCATCGATTCCTGCCTGCAAAAAGTTCTCTTTACCTTTAACCAACATATCAACTTCAGCCGCGATAGGACCAGAATTGTATGCTGAGATAAAAATTGCTTTTGGCGTTGTATCAGGATTAGCTACCACATCATATGGACGTTGCTTGATGAATGGCCAACAACCAGCTTTACAAAGCAATTGTTTAAACTCTTCATCAGAAGCATTGCTCCAACCCGATACATCATGCTCTACACGGCTATGCTGTGAATCTGATTCAATGACAATTGCTAAAATCTTTCTTTTATCGCCTCGTCTGACTTCTTTTACGGTTCCACTCACGGGTGATGGGATTAGGATTCTCTCATCACGTTTAGCATGGTAAACTGCTTCACCTGCTTTAACGTAATCTCCTTCTCTCTTAATCAATCGTGGTATAACTCCGTGTAAATCATCTGGTACAAGGCCATACTCTGTTGAAGTTTTGGCATCTGTTATAACTTGCTCGGCAGCACCGACTAGTTTAACATCTAAGCCTTTACGAATTCGTATGTCTTTGGACATGATAAATAGGGACTTTTATTAATTGCGCAAAATTAAGAACTATGTGTACAATCTACAAGTATTTTGAACTTTATTATTAAAAGCCATTTAATTAATTGCAATAAATATAACATAACTCCTAGATACTAAGCTTTCTTATTTCTTTGTCAGTCTACCCTTAGCTTTAATGAATTAAATTTCACAATAAGAAGTAAAAATATAAAGTCGCCTTTTGAGTTGATATATTTAATTTAAGTTTTAAAAATGAATAATTATTCCATATTAATATGGCTTCAAATAACATTACACCACAAATACTCCTTCATAAATAAATACTAAGTTTATCGTCAAATCACTTTCATTCAATATATTTGGCATTGATTGTGAACTTTCAATCTTATAAACGCTTGCAAAATGTCTAGATTTCTATTAATATTTTTTATGATTCCTCTCCTTTCTATTGGACAAGAAAACATAAAAACCATACAATTATTTAACCCGCAATCTAATGATCACACCCCTGTGATTAGCATGAACGAATACCTCATCTTTTCCTTTGATGATTTAGAGGCTAATTATAAAAGGTATGAATACCAAATTGTACGTTACGATAGATTTTGGAATGAGTCAGACATCTTTCAATCAGAATATTTAGATGGGTATCAAAAGAACTACATTAGAGATTATAGAAACTCCTTTAATACGCGAGTTCCTTATGTTCACTACGAAGTTCAAATTCCTAATCGTGATTTTAATTTTAAACTTTCTGGAAATTATGCTATTCAACTTCTTGCGCCTAACTCGTCTCGTGTAATTTTAGAAAAGAGATTCTCGGTATATGAGGATTTAGTGGCTGTTGGTGTTAACGTAGATAGAATTAACAATTTAGCAAATAAAAATCAACAAGTTGCAGTTCAAGTAGCTTCTATGAATCAATTTGATTTAACCCAAAATCAACAAGAATCCATGCTCGTTATTCTTAAAAATAATAATTGGCAACAAAGCTTAACTTTAGATCAACCTGTTTTTGCTCAACCATTCCAGTTTTCTTATAATCAACTAGATAATGTTTTCGCAGGTGGCGTTGAATACCAATGGTTTGACACCAAAAACATTGAAATCGCAAGTTTAACTACCGAAAGAATCATTAGAGATGATACCTACAAAACTGTTTTATATCCAAATGAATTTAATTTAGATGAAACCTATGTAGATCGACCTGATGTAAATGGGAATTTCTATGTTAGAAGTTCGTCTATTCCGGATCCAAACCGAGCAGCTAGCGAGGCAGATTATACAGAAGTTTATTTCGCATTAGCTAACTACGAACCAGAGGAAAACGAAGAGATTTGCGTTTATGGAGCATTTACCAATTTTGAATGCACTCCTGAGTCTACATTAACTTATGTTCCTGAAACTCAACTCTGGGAAACAAATATGCTTTTAAAACAAGGATATTATAATTATAGTTTTGCGGTTAAAGATAAGTATACTGATAAAGTAGATTATAGTAAAATCACAGGCTCTTATTGGCAAACAGAAAATGAGTACAGTGCACTGATGTACTATCGTCCTTGGGGAAAAAGATATGACTTATTGATTGGTTATGGCGAGGGATATTCTCGTCCGAGTCAACGATAAAATTTAAATTACATTGAACAAAATAAAAGGCAGAATAAATAAAAGTTTATTCTGCCTTTTTTAATAATTCTTACCAAAATAAGAAAAGATCTTTTATCCTCCTTTTTCTTCGTCTTTCATTGGAATCTTACGCATTAGCTTAGAGGTTTGAGCTGGTTCTGCTCCTCCCACATTATCTACCATAGTTCCCTTGGTACCATCATTTGCTTCTATAGCATATAAAATCATATTATCACCTGGATTACTCATTCCTTCATAACGCAAGTGCATGATGATTAATAAATCTTCTGGTTTGTAGGATTTTTTATTAGACAGTCCAACAATCTCACCATCTCTAGTGTCAAATTGCTCGGTATAACCTGATTTCATCATAGCATTTTGAGCTTCTGATAAAGACGAATACTTTCTTAAATCTTCTATTTTCATATAATTATTTTTGGTCTAAGCATCAAAAACTATACCTCGTGAAGACAGAAAAATTTCTACCAGGTTCATTAATCGGAACATTTCCAAAATCTGCTTGATTCACATAAGAGAAATTCTGATGATTATGATAAGCTTTATCAAACATGTTCTGCACAGCTCCACCTATCGATAAACCTTTTATAGACATATAAGTCATCTCAAAATCCCAGATACCATAGCCTGGTGTTTCGGTTTCCCCAAAAGATGTAGCTAAATTCTTTTGAGTGCTCAAAGCTCTGAACTTTAAATTAGCTCCAAAATCATCTCGCTCATACATTAAGTTAAACTTCGCTGTAAATGGAGGCAATAAAGGTAAAGACTCATCGAAATCTTTATTTTTAGCGTAAACATATGCTAAGCTAGTCCCAAAACTCCATCTAGGGTTAAATTGAGTGTCTACAAATAACTCAAATCCAGTTTTATAAGCTTCTTCTACATTAATATAGGTCTTCACATCTGGCGCCGTCATGGTAGCCAAGCTAGGGTCTATAATTGCACTAATATAATTTTCTATCATGGAGTAATAAACAGAAGCACCATAATTAAACTTAACTTGAGAGTTCTCGTTTAATCTTGCTTTATTTTTAAACCCAAGCTCAACTTGACGGTTTATCTCTGGTTTTAAATTAGGATTTCCAACATAATTATATCGATCCTGTCCTACCGTAAAGTAATTAATATATCGTTCGGTCATATTGGCTGAGCGAACGCCCTGTCCTATAGCGAGTTCATAAATCATTTTCTTATTCGGAGAAAACTTAAGCCCGATATGACCACTAAAGTTTGTATCATGATAGGTATCCAATTCGCCATAAATTTGCTTGAAGTTTTCCGCAACTAATTCCGGTTTTGATTCAATAAAGTCTAACCTTAAACCTGCCTTAAGAACCAAGGGTTTCTTTAATTGATAGTTAGCTTCAACGAATAATCCTAAATCATTCACATAGGCGTCTTGCCAAACATCAGTTTCCATCGTACTCGGATTGGCAATAGGATTTCCTTGCATATCGAGTTTCTTGATCATGTATTTAGTTCCAGCACGCTCAACATTAAACATATCCGCACCTAAATACAATTTTAAATTTTCGTTGGGCACGTATTGAGCTTCTAATTTCCCACCATAAGTTGTCGCCTCTACCTCAGAAACGGCAGACATTTTATTGAAACTTGGTCTTAGGCTATTACTCATAACATGATCCACAAAAGAATAATAAACCTTAAAAGCAACTTGTTTAATTTTACCCTCTAAATGATCTGCATAGTAATCGAAAGAAAAAATAGAACTATCGTCACTATCTGTATCCATAGGCAATCCGGCATGTAAAACGTCACGACCAAAAGATTGTCTCCAATTGGCCATAAAATGATGTTTTATACTCGGACTAAAACCCGCTCCAAGAGAATAATCTGTACTCCTGAAAGCCGACGGAACTTCTACCCCATTTCCATCTTTATAATTACCAAAATCACGATAACCAAGATTACCTTTAACATGAAACTTGTTTGCTACATATTTTAATCCCGCTGAAGTTAAATAGGTATTTCCATTGGATTCATAACCCGCTTTTAAATCTCCGGAAATCCCCAAATCACCCAAGCCTGGCTTATTGGTAACCATATTAATTACACCGCCAAAATTGGCTCCATACCTTACCGAATAAGGACCTTTTATAATTTCAATTTTATCTATATCCTCAGGTAAAACATGGGTCGTCACAGGATCCATACGATTCGGACATGCATGCATAGCCTTAACACCACCATCATATTGAATATTAAGCTCTTCGTATTGCGATGCTCTAAATGAAGGATCTATAGCATAATTTCCACGTTTTATAAAACTCATACCATCTACATCTTGAAACAAGTCAGCCACATTCTTTGGCTGAACCGCCTTTTTGTCTTGGTTGTTTACCTCAATAGTAAAAGTTGGATCTGTAAAAAAATCACCTTTAATGATAATATCACTTAGATGTATTTTATCCGAGGCTAAGAATTCTATCGAATCTTGATCATTAATAATTTCCTCCTTTATTTCTTGACCAAAGCTTAGCATGGGCAAGCAGGCTAACATGAGCCATTTATATTTATTTTTCATTTGATTGTATATTAAATGCATTCCAGTGAATATTTTCTCTGGAATTAAAAAAGTTGAATGCTAAAAAAACAGTATCTAAATCAGGTTTAAAAATGCCGAAACACTCGTGTACGAATCATTGATTTCAGTAATTCAATACACTTGATTTGAAAATAACAGAAAGCTCAGTTAAGCTATAGGAGGGTGAAAAATAAAATCAGAAAAACTGAATTGATATAGGTTATGTGGTTCATCAGTGGGTTGATTCGAAAAACTAAAGGTTTGTTTATGTTCCAATAAGTTGGGAACTACAACCACATATAACCAAATATTCTCGTGTAGATTTTTATTTAAATAAAATGCATGTGAATCCGTATGCTCATCATCTATTTCCTGCAACAAATGACATTTACCATTACATTCCAATTCGGGATTATCTATGTTTTCGCAATACATTTCTGTAAATGATTCATTAAACACTGCATAATGAAAAAACGTAACCGATAACCTCAACGAATAAAACGTGATGGTAAACAAAAGGGATAATATACTTACGAATAACCTCAATTGCATAAGCCAAAATTACATAGAGCACGATTTATTGCTTATGACCTAAGTCACATTGCCCATATGATTTAAAATAGGTTTTAAACTCAGCTACAAAGCGAATAAAAACAGCTAAAGTGTTTATTATATTGAAACTAAGACTAAAATTTAACTTTCCTTTATATAATTGAAGAGCCCATTAATTTATTAATCGCCAATAAAATCGTAAATTTGAACCACTTAATTTAAAAATATTCAAAATATGCCCAAAGGAATTTTCAATGTACCCTACGCAGTGAACGAGCCTATCAACAGTTATGCTGCTGGTACGCCAGAAAGAGCTGAGTTACAAAAAGTATATGATGAAATGTGGAACAGCACTGCTGATGTTCCATTATATATAGGTTCTGAACAAGTTAGAACAAACAAAAAAAATGATATTCGTCCTCCTCACGACCACAGACATGTTGTGGGTCATTTCTATGATGGAGATGCATCTCATGTAAGAAAAGCCATTGATACAGCTTTAGCAGCGAGAGAAAAATGGGCTAACTTACCTTGGGAGCAAAGAGCTTCTATTTTCTTAAAAATGGCAGATCTAATTGCTGGTCCATATAGAGCTAAAATGAATGCAGCTACAATGATCGGTCAAGGTAAAAATGCATTTCAAGCGGAAATCGATTCTGCATGTGAAATCGTTGATTTCTTAAGATTCAATGTTCAGTACATGACTGAAATCTATGCAGAGCAACCAATTTCTGACGACGGAATTTGGAACCGTGTAGAATACAGACCATTAGAAGGATTCTTATACGCAGTTACACCATTCAACTTTACCGCTATTGCTGGTAACTTACCAACTTGTATGGCTATGATGGGTAACGTAGTAGTTTGGAAACCAAGTGACAAACAAATGCTAAGTGCTGGTGTTTTAATGGAAGTTTTCAAAGAAGCTGGTGTTCCTGATGGAGTTATCAACATGGTACAAGGAGATCCTGCTGAAATTACAGATATCTGTTTTGATCACGAAGAATTTGCTGGAATCCACTTTACTGGTTCTACAGGTGTTTTCAACCACTTCTGGAAAGAAATTGGAGCTAGAGTAAATAAATACAAATCTTACCCAACTATTGTTGGTGAAACAGGTGGTAAAGACTTTGTTTGGGCACACAAATCAGCTAATCCAAAAGCAGTTGCTACAGCATTAGTTAGAGGTGCTTTCGAATATCAAGGTCAAAAATGTTCTGCAGCTTCTCGTGCTTATATTCCACAAAGTTTATGGGAGGATGTTAAGAATTACATGGAAGCAGATTTAAAAGAAATTAAAATGGGAAGTCCTAGAGATTTCACCAATTTCGTAAATGCTGTGATTAGTAAAGATTCTTTCGATAAGATTAAAGGATTTATTAGCAGAGCTAAAGAAAGTAATGACGCTGAAGTTGTTTTAGGAGGAAATGCTGATGATAGCAAAGGTTACTTTATCGAGCCAACAGTTATCTTAGCTAAAACTCCTGATTACGAATCAATTCGTGAAGAAATCTTCGGGCCAGTCCTTACTGTTTTTGTTTACGAAGATGAGAAATGGGAAGAAACTTTAGATTTAGTAAATAATACTTCTATCTACGCATTAACAGGTGCTATCTTCTCACAAGATAGATATGTTGCAGATTTTGCATCTAAAAAATTAGTTGATGCTGCGGGTAACTTCTACGTAAACGACAAACCAACTGGTGCTGTTGTTGGTCAACAACCGTTTGGTGGTGCAAGAAAATCTGGAACTAACGATAAAGCAGGTTCTGCACAGAATTTATTACGTTGGGTTTCCCCAAGATTAATTAAAGAAACATTTGTATCTCCTACAGACTACAAATATCCTTTCTTGGAAGCTGACGAATAATTATAGATACATTACAATTTATAAGGCCTTAAGGAATTTTCTTTAAGGTCTTTTTTTGTTTATATTTTAAATAATTCCTTAATTATCATTCTATAAATCAGCAATCTAGTAAGATATTTTAGTAAAATTCAACTTAAACCCATGTCAAAGATTATAAGAGTTTTATAATCTTCATTTATACTTTTTTTCTCCTTCTCCCCTTTCCGAATTTCCATCTTTTCTTAAAAAGCTATTTAGCAAACAAGCAATTTCTTTATTATTTTCATATTTTTAAAAATCAAAAATCAAATAATATGAAACTACCTTGGGCTGAGCCCTTTAAAATTAAAATGGTTGAAACCATTCAACAATCAACCGCAGAAGAAAGAGCAAAATGGATTGAAGATGCAGATTTTAATTTATTCAATTTAAAAAGTGAGCAAGTTTATATCGATTTGTTGACTGACAGTGGAACGGGCGCAATGAGCGATAAACAATGGGCAGAAATCATGACTGGCGATGAAAGTTATGCGGGCTCTCGTTCTTTTGAAAAATTAAAATCAACCATTCAGGATATAACAGGTTTTGAATATGTTTTACCAACACACCAAGGTCGTGCAGCCGAAAACGTACTTTTTTCTGCTTTAATTAAAGAGGAAATGATAGTTCCTGGTAACTCTCATTTTGATACAACCAAAGGTCATATTGAGTTTAGAAAAGCAAGAGCTATTGATTGTACGATAGAAGAAGCTTTCGACATCGAAAATCCTCATCCATTCAAAGGAAATATTGATTTAAATAAATTAGAAGAAGTTTATAAAACTTATCCCAAAGAGAAAATTCCTTTCTGTTTAATTACTGTTACATGTAACACCTCTGGAGGTCAACCTGTTTCTATGGAAAACATAAAAGCAGTTAGAGAATTGTCTAATAAATATGACATTCCAGTTTATTTTGATGCAGCGCGCTATGCAGAGAATGCATGGTTTATTAAACAAAGAGAAGAGAGTTGTAAATCGATGAGCATTCCAGAAATCGTTAAAGAAATGTTCTCTTATGGTGATGGAATGACCATGTCTTCTAAAAAAGATGGTTTAGTAAATATTGGTGGTTTTGTTGCCTTAAACAATGAAGAGGTTTTCACTGTAGCGAGTAATTTCACCATTATATTTGAAGGCTTTATTACCTATGGTGGTATGGCAGGCCGCGATATGGCAGCTTTAGCACAAGGATTGAGAGAATCGTCTAATGAGCAATATTTAGAAAGTCGTGTTGGACAAGTTGAGTATTTAGGAAATAAACTGATGGAGTTTGGTATTCCAATTCAAAAGCCGATTGGTGGTCATGCGATTTTTGTGGATGCTAAAAAATTCTTACCCAATGTTCCGAAAGAGGAATATATCGCACAAACTTTGGGAATTGAGTTATATAAAGAAGCTGGTGTTCGAGGTGTTGAAATCGGAACTCTATTAGCAGATCGTGATCCAGATACCCGAGAAAATAGATACCCAAAATTAGAATTATTGCGTTTGGCTATTCCAAGACGAACCTACACCAACAATCATATGGATTATATTGCAGTGGCTCTGAAAAATGTATATGACCGTAGAGATGAAATTACTTCAGGTTACAACATCAAATGGGAGGCACCTATCATGCGCCACTTTACTGTGAAGTTAGAAAAGTCGTGATTTTCTAATTTAGTTTAAAAATTTATTAGGTCTTAAGAATTGAATGATTTCATTCATTTTTTAAGACCTTTTTTCTTCTTATCTTTAAATAACATATAAGAAAAATTAAATTCTATTAGCTGTCCACTTTTATAGTTTTTCAGCTTATAGCATTCATATTTTAAACTAAATCATATGAACAATATGTTTCTACGGAAATGGATTATTGCTGCCACAGGACTATTTCTATGCATTTTTTTAATCGTACATTTATCGGCTAACAGTATTTTACTTTTACCTGAAGAAACAGCCAGAGGATTGTATAACTCCTACTCTACGCTTTTACGTGAAAATCCACTTATTACCATAGTTGCCTATTTACTCTACATTTCCATTATTTTCCATGTGGTCTATGCGCTTATCATTAGCATTAAAAATCGAAAATCAAAAGGTAAAACTAATGTCGTAAATAAATATCGTGAAAACAGTTCTTGGACTTCACAGAACATGGGTTTCTTGGGTATTTTCATTCTCCTGTTTATAGTAGTTCATATGGCGAATTTCTGGGCTCGAATTAAATTGGGTTTCGGAGAGGAAGTTGGCCTCGACAGTGCTGGGCACATAGATGTTTATGAAGTGACTTATAGCTTATTCCATAATGTATATTATGTGGCTTTTTATACGCTTTTGATGATTCCATTAGGTTTTCATTTACATCATGGCTTAAAAAGTGGTTTTAAAACTTTAGGTTTTTATCATTCAAAAGGATTGAGAATATTGGCTAATGTTTCTCTTTTTTATGCTTTAATAATTTCTATTGGCTTTGGAATTATTCCTTTAATCGTTTTCTTTAAATAATATAAGTATGCAATTAAATTCAAAAATACCTGAAGGAAGACTAGAAGAAAAGTGGAGAAATTATCAGTTTAAATCTAAATTGATCAACCCTGCTAACAAGAAAAAACTTAATATTATTGTGGTCGGTGCAGGCTTGGCAGGCGCGGGTGCTGCTGCTACTTTGGGTGAATTAGGATATAATGTACAATGCTTTTGTTATCAAGATTCTGCGAGAAGAGCACATTCTGTTGCTGCACAAGGTGGAATAAACGCCGCTAAAAATTATCAGCACGATGGCGATAGTGTGATGCGTATGTTTTATGATGCATTGAAAGGAGGAGACTTCAGATCGAGAGAAGCTAATACCTATAGATTAGCTGAACTTTCTGCGCCTTTAATCGATCATTTTGTTCAGCAAGGAGTTCCATTTGCTCGAGAATACGGTGGTGTATTAGCTAACCGTAGTTTTGGAGGTGTTCAAGTACAACGGACATTTTATGCTAGAGGACAAACCGGACAACAACTATTATTAGCAGCTTATTCTCAATTATATAAAATGGTACGCGCTAAGAAAGTTGAGATGATAGCCAGACATGAAATGTTGGATTTAGTGGTGATTGATGGAAAAGCGAAAGGTATTATTGCACGAGATTTAGTTTCGGGAGAGATAAAAAGATATGCTGCTGATGCTGTAGTATTAGCAACTGGTGGATATTCTAGGGTTTTTAGATTATCTACACTTGCCATTGGATGCAACGGAAGTGCCATTTGGAAAGCGCATAAACGAGGAGCATTTTTTGCCGCACCGAGTTTCACTCAAATCCATCCAACGGCATTACCACAAACTAGCGAGGCGCAATCTAAGTTAACATTAATGTCTGAATCACTCCGAAATGATGGTAGAATTTGGGTGCCAAAGAAAAAAGGAGACGTCCGAAAAGCAAATGATATTCCAGAAGGTGAAAGAGATTATTATCTAGAAAGACGTTACCCTAGTTTTGGAAATTTAGCACCTCGAGACATTTCATCAAGAGCTGCCAAAGAAAGAATTGACGCTGGACATGGCGTTGGTAATCTTAAAAACGCAGTTTATCTAGACTTTAAACATGCTATTGAAAGATTAGGCATTGAAACCATACGAGATCGCTATGGAAACCTATTTGACATGTATAAAAAAATAACTGGAATTAATGCCTATGAACAACCGATGATGATTTCACCAGCCGCTCATTTTTCAATGGGTGGACTGTGGGTTGATTATGAACTCATGACGACCATTCCAGGTTTATATGCAATTGGTGAGTGTAATTACGCAGATCATGGTGCCAATCGCTTAGGTGCTAACTCTTTATTACAAGCAAGTATCGATGGGTATTTTATTCTGCCTAATACGATTAATAATTATTTAGCAGATGAAATTAAATTAGAAAAACCTAGTATAGAGCATCCTGAATTTGATAAAGTTGAACAAGAAACAAAAGAGCATATTCAAAAGATACTTTCTATAAAAGGCAATAAAACTGTAGATGATTTTCACCGTGAGCTTGGTAAAGTCATGTGGCAAGAATGTGCAATGAGTCGAAATAGAAGTGGTTTAGAGAAAGCTATAATTGAAATTGAAAATATTAAGGAAGATTTCTGGACTCAAGTTAAAGTAACGGGCGGGGACAAGGAATTAAACACAGAATTAGAAAAAGCACTGCGTTTGGCTGATTTTATAGATTTAGCCATTTTAATGTGTAAAGATGCATTGCAAAGAGAAGAATCTTGTGGAGCTCACTTTAGAGAAGAGTATCAAACTCCCGATGGTGAAGCCTTAAGAGATGATGAAAATTTCGCCTATGTTTCTGCTTGGGAATATAATGGTGGTGACTTTAAGTTGCATAAAGAAGATTTAGTATTCGAAACTATACAGCCAAGTGTTAGAAGTTATAAATAATTAAAAAGATGAAACTTAGATTTAAAATTTGGAGACAAGAAAATAGTTCAGCTAAAGGAGAATTAAAATCTTATGACGTTGATGGAATTTCTGAGGATATGTCTTTTTTAGAAGCGCTAGATCATCTGAACGAAGAATTAGTTCGTAAAGATGAGCCAGTGATAGCTTTTGAACATGATTGTAGAGAAGGAATTTGTGGTCAATGTGGTGTATTCATTAATGGCCGTGCTCACGGACCTCATGATCATATGACCACTTGTCAAGTACATATGAGAAGTTTTAAAGATGGAGATACCATCACGGTTGAACCATTTAGGGCTGAGTCTTTTCCAGTGATTAAGGATTTAGTTGTAGATCGTTCTGCCTTTGATAGAATCATTGAACAAGGAGCTTATATATCGGCCAAAACGGGAACTGCGCCAGAAGCCAATGCAATTCCTATTTCCAAGGAAATAGCTGATGAGGCAATGGATATGGCAGCTTGTATTGGTTGTGGTGCCTGTGTAGCTACTTGTAAAAATGCTTCGGCGGCTTTATTTACATCTGCTAAAATCAATCATCTCAATAAATTACCTCAAGGAAAATCAGAAGCGCATCATAGAGTTCTCAATATGACCCAACAAATGGAAATTGAAGGTTTTGGTAGCTGTACATTTACAGGAGCTTGCGAAGTTGAATGTCCAGCTGGCATTTCACTAAAAAGTATTGCAGAAATGAATTCACGATATATGAAAGCAAAGATTTTTGGATAATGCAACATGTAAATTTTAATCTTAAATAAGATATTCACATGCAAAAATAAACTACACCAATAAAGACTATAAATAATTCATTCATAAAACAATAATTACTATTTTTAGTGTAAGAAAAATTACAATTATTTCACAAAAAGCATATAAATAAAAATGGATATCAAAGATAATACTTTCAGAAATGTAGCATTTCAATTAGGGTTAAGACAAAGCACAATTAGACATTTCTGTCGATATTTTGAAATTCCCTTATATGAACAGTTCATTAAAGATGAATGGTCTGGAACTCCAATATTAAAAGTTGAATTTATTAGATACCTTCAGCAAAATGCAGAATTTTTACTTGATTTTCAAGAAGATTACTATAAAGATAAGACTCCGACTATAATTTCGCAAACAATAAACAGAGATTTGGTTGAGGTTGAAACATATTTAAAAAATAACCATCCAAATTATTTTAAAGATGGTGTTTTTATGGAGCACATGAAACTAAGTCTTCGATATGTTTCTTCTTATAATATTGATTACAGACTTGGGGGAGATTATGGGTTTTTAAAATTCAACAATACTCATTTAAATAATCAAAATATTCAAAAATTATCTAAGCCTAATGAATTGGAAATAGTCGGTTATGAAGATATTTTAATTAGCATTACGGAGCAAATAGAACCAATTCTAAATCCATCCGATATCAAAGATTGGGGATTAACTAATCCTGGAGGTATATTACTTTTTGGACCTCCGGGATGCGGAAAAACATTTTGGGCAGAAAAAATAAGTGAAATATTAGAATATACCTTTATTGAAATTCCTCGTAGTATTTTTGGTAGTAGCTTAGTCGATGGTGCAATGATCAATTTAAAAAATAAACTTGATGAGTATTCTAATTCAACAAAGACAGTATTATTTTTTGATGAGTTTGACTCTATAGCATCCTCTCGAAATTATCAACCTTCAGGTTCAAGAGAAAATTCAAAAGTAGTAAATACTCTTCTACAAGAAATACCTAAATTAATAGAAAAGCAAATATTAATTGTTGCAGCTACCAATTTTATAGACTCCATTGATCCGGCAGTAATTAGACCTGGACGATTTGATTTAAAAATACCTGTGTTTCCACCAAATTTTGAAGAAAGAGCTGATCTCATTGTTAATAAACTAACCTACAACCTTCAAAGTTCATCCCCTTTATTACGAATTTTGAAATACAATAATGCGCAACATGCTTTATTTTGGAAAAAAATAGCTTCTGAAATGGTTCTGTTTTCAAACAGCTTAGTAATTGATTTTACTCAATTATTAAAGCGAAGACTTAAAAGTATTTACAATGAGACGCAAAGCATTGAAATTAATTTAGATGAGGAAATTCTAATCAAGGCATTAAATGAAACTAGTGCAAAATTAACTCAGAAGGATGCTGAGTTATGTGCTCATTTCTACAATGAGGTTAAATCTTTAGGTAGCAGTTATTATCAAGAGAGATTGGATTGGTTATACCAAGATTTAGAACGATATTATTCTCGTGTTAGCAAGGAAAAGAAACCTAAACCTATTGGCTTCAGACGTCCTATAATTGACTAATAATATTGAATAAAAATTTAATTTTACTTTAAGTTTCATTAATCATAACATTAACTAATTTACAGAAATAAGAAAAATAAAAAAAGCCACGTTTTCACGTGGCTTTTATACTTTTATCTTTTAAATGAATTAAACCGTAGTTTTCAATAAAGCAATATCTAGAACTTCTTCCATCGATTTCACATAATGGAAAGCAACTCCTTTTAAGTAACGTTGCTCGATTTCTAACACGTCTTTACGGTTGTCATCACACAAAATAATATGTTTGATTCCGGCACGTTTAGCCGCCAAGATCTTCTCTTTAATTCCTCCAACAGGTAAGACTTTACCTCTTAAAGTAATCTCACCTGACATCGCGACATTAGCCTTAACTTTGCGACGCGTGAAAGACGATACAATCGATGTTAACATCGTAATACCGGCAGATGGTCCATCCTTAGGCACAGCTCCTTCTGGCACGTGAACGTGAACATTACTCTCTTCTATCAGCTTCAACGGAATGTCTAGTTTTTCGTGATTTGCTTTCACGTATTCCAATGCAATTTGAGCTGATTCTTTCATTACTTTACCTAAATTTCCGGTCATACTTAAATTCCCTTTTCCTTTAGATAAAATAGACTCAATGAATAAGATATCACCACCTACACTTGTCCAAGCCAAACCCGTAACCACTCCTGGAACATCATTGTTCTCGTACTTACTAGATTCCCTTGGTGGACCTAAAATCTCCTCTAAATCTGCTTTCTTCAATTTAGGCTCAACCTCGATTTCCATCGCCGTGTTTTTGGCCACATTTCTAACAATCTTTGCTATTCGTTTTTCTAAAGTACGAACTCCAGATTCACGAGTGTAGCCATCGATCACAAACTCTAATTCTTTATTCCCTAAAACCACATCACCTTTTTTAAGACCATGCGCTTCTAATTGTTTTGGTAATAAATATTTCTTAGCAATCTGCACCTTCTCCTCTACCGTATAACCATTCACTTGAACCATTTCCATTCGATCTCTCAATGGCGCTGGAATATTCGAAATATCATTTGCCGTTGCAATAAACAACACATTTGATAAATCATATCCCATCTCTAAATAGTTATCATAGAATTCCGTGTTTTGCTCTGGATCTAAAACTTCTAACATCGCAGAAGTAGGATCTCCGTGCGCACTTCTAGAAAGTTTATCAATCTCATCTAAGACAAATACAGGATTACTAGAGCCTGCTTTTTTAATACTTTGCAAGATTCTACCAGGCATCGCTCCGATATAGGTCTTTCTATGTCCACGAATCTCTGACTCATCATGCAAACCACCCAAAGACATTCTCTGGTAGTTTCTGTTTAAAGCACTTGCAATAGATTTACCTAAAGACGTTTTACCCACACCCGGAGGTCCATATAGACATATAATCGGTGATTTCATATCACCTTTTAGTTTAAGAACTGCCAAATATTCTAGCACACGCTCTTTCACTTTTTCTAAGCCGTAGTGGTCTTTATTTAAAATCTTTTCAGCTCGCTTTAAATCTAATTTATCCTTAGAAACCTTGTCCCATGGTAAATCCAACATAAATTCCAGGTAATTTCTTTGAATCGAAAACTCTGGCATTTGTGGATTTAATCTTTTCAATCGTTTTATTTCCTTCTCGAAATGCTCACCAACTTCTTTAGACCATTTTTTATCTTTAGAACGCTGAACTAACTCATCAACTTCTTGTTCTTGAGAAACACCACCTAATTCTTCTTGAATGGTGCGTAACTGTTGATTTAAGTAATATTCACGCTGCTGCTGATCCATCTCTGTTCGCGTCTTGGATTGAATATCCATACGCAATTGAAGTTTTTGCAACTCCATATTGAGATGTTTCAAGGTAGCAGTTGCTCTTGCCTTTAAATCAGATTCAGCTAATAATTTCTGTTTTTCCTCATTAGACAAATCCATATTCGAAGCCACATAGTTCACTAAGAAAGATGGACTCTCGATATTCTTAATCGCAAAACTTGCTTCTGATGGAATATTTGGATTTTTCTTAACGATCTCAATCGCAACTTCTTTGATAGAATCATGAATCGCTTGATATTCTTTATCCTTTTTTGGAGGACGAGCATCATCGATTAATTTAATTTTTGCCTTAAAATAAGGATCAGTCGCCGTAAACTCTTCAATTTCAAACCTTCTTAAACCTTGAAGAATCACTGTCGTATTATCATCTGGCAACTTAATCATTTTGTGGATTTTAGCCACCGTACCGATGATATTGATTTCAGAGGTTTCAGGTTCTTCAATGCTAGGATCCTTCTGCGTTGTCACACCAATAATTTGGTTTTTCTTGTAAGCTTCACGCAAAAGTTTCAACGATTTATCTCTTCCTGCAGAAATTGGAATTACCACTCCTGGAAATAACACCGTATTTCGCAAAGGCAAAATCGGAATTTCATCTGGTGTTTCAGTATTTAACAAGTGATCCTCCTCCTCTGGTGTCAACAAAGGGATGAATTCTGAATCTTCGTTTATATTTTCTTGTAATGACAAGTTGTCTATTATCATACTCTTTTGGGTTTAAAATCGATAAATACTGCCGAATCGTCAGTTTTATATTAATTTAACCAAACACACAATCAATTGATTATCAGTGTATTTAATTTAATATTGATGAAACAGATTCACTCATATTTATCGAACTTATTATAAGGTCAATAGTTATGCCACCCGAACCATTGCTAGTATTATGAAAGTTGGGTTAGGCACAAAAAAAGTGCTCATTACAATTTATGCAATGAGCACCTTATACTTATTTATTCAAATCAAATTATTTCTTTCTAGAAATAACTGCTTTAACTTTCTCTACAATAGTTTTAGAATCGATACCGTATTTCACCATTAATTCTTCTGGTGTTGCACTTTCTCCAAAAGTATCTTGTGTACCTACAAACTCTTGTGGAATTGGGTCTTTAGTTGTTACTAAACGCGCAACGCTTTCTCCTAAACCTCCAAAGATATTGTGCTCTTCAGCTGTTACGATAGCTCTAGTTTTAGCAATAGATTTCAAGATTATTTCTTCGTCTAAAGGCTTAATTGTATGAATATTAATCACCTCACAAGAAACTCCTTCTTTCTCTAATTCATCAGCAGCTACTAATGCTTCCCAAACTAAATGTCCGGTAGCAACGATAGTTACATCTGTTCCTTCTTCTAATAAAATACCTTTACCAATTTCGAAAGGTTGATCTTCTGGCATGAAAACAGGCCATTTCGGACGACCAAATCTTAAGTAAACCGGACCTTCGTGTTCTGCTACAGCAATGGTTGCAGCTTTAGTTTGGTTATAATCACAAGGATTGATTACGGTCATTCCAGGTAACATTTTCATCAAACCTAAATCTTCTAAAATCTGGTGAGTTGCACCATCCTCACCTAAAGTAAGACCTGCGTGTGATGCAGCAATCTTTACGTTTTTATTTGAATAAGCAACCGATTGACGAATTTGGTCATAAACTCTACCTGTTGAGAAGTTAGCGAAAGTACCTGTGAAAGGAATTTTACCGCCTGTAGCAAGTCCTGCAGCAATTCCAATCATATTAGCTTCTGCGATTCCAACTTGAAAAAATCTTTCTGGAAACTCCTTTTCGAAGCCATCCATTTTAAGTGATCCCGTTAAATCCGCACAAAGAGCAACAACATTTTCGTTTTTCTTTGCAGCTTCCAACAATCCATCACCAAATCCTGATCGTGTATCTTTTTTCTCTGTATATGTATATTTCATTGTATTGGCTTAATTGAAACTTAATTCTAATCTTTTTAATTTAATTTTAATAATCTTTAAGTGATGTCTCTGGAATCTGATTCATCGCTGACTCCATTTGCTCAGCATTTGGAGCTTTACCATGCCACTCATGAGTTCCAACCATAAAGTCTACTCCGTAACCCATTTCTGTGTGCAGTAAAATTGCTACTGGTTTTTGTTTACCAGTTCTTGATTTAGCTTCTTTTAATCCAGCTAAAACTTGCTCCATATCATTCCCGTCTTTCACGTGAACAACATCCCACATAAAAGATTTTAATTTATCTTCTAATGATCCTAAGTTCAACACATCATCTGTATCACCATCGATTTGTCTTCCGTTCGCATCGATTGTCATAATGATATTGTCAACTTTATTAGCTCCAGCATACATTAAAGCCTCCCAAATTTGACCTTCTTGTAACTCACCGTCTCCTTGTAGAGTATAAACTAAGTGAGAATCATTATTTAATTTCTTAGCAATTGCTAAACCGATTCCAGCCGATAAACCTTGACCTAAAGAACCTGTAGCGATTCTAATTCCAGGTAAGCCTTCGTGGGTAGTTGGGTGACCTTGTAATCTAGAATTTAATTTTCTAAAAGTTTGTAATTCACTTACAGGAAAGAAACCAGTTCTTGCCAAAACACTATATAAAAGAGGAGAAATATGCCCATTAGAAAGAATGAAGACATCTTCGTCTTTACCGTCCATCTTGAAGTCGGTAGAATAATCCATAACTTCTTTATACAGTGCTACCATAAATTCTGTACATCCTAAAGATCCACCTGGATGTCCACTGTTTACTGCATAAACCATTCGGAGAATGTCTCTTCTCACTTGTGCGCTAAGTTCTTGCAACTCTTGTAAATTAGCCATACGTTTTAAAATTTTACCAAAAATAACAATTTACGACAAGAAAGTTGAGAAGTTTCTGTCTTTATTATATCATAATATTGAATTTGGATTTTAATAAAAGGCTTTTATATAAAATTCAGTGCATTCTAATAAAAAATGTACCTTTACTATATGAATTTTACGGAAGAAGAGATTCACCATATCGGAATGAATTTTATTGGTGAAGAGTTACAGAAATTGGGTTATGAATTTTTAGGAGTTAATTCTAAACTTAAAAAACATCCTCAATTTGTTATTTTCAAATCTGGAGAGCCTATTACATTTGTTATGGTCAACACCGTGTTGTTCCCTAATAGTTTTGTTGATGTTCCTGAGGTTTCTGAAAAGGTAATCGAGCACGCAAAAACCCAAGATTCTAGTGTTTGGTTTGCAGGTGTTGGTTTGTGTAATGACGAAGATCCAAATGCACCAATGCAAAGAGGAAAACCTTATAGAATTCTATTTAATGGATTTAAAACCTTACACACTCATGCGTAATTTATTAATTTTCAGCTTTATAAGTTTATTTTTGATTTCTTGTCAGAAAGAGGAACAAAAAGAACAAGCCAATGAACCTATCGTCATGGAAGGCGATGCTTACGGTTCTACATTTAGAATTGTTTATTATAGCTATGACAAAAATTTTAATGAGGATATTCAAGACATTTTAGAAGAATTCGACCATTCTGTAAATACCTACATCCCTACTTCTATTTTAACCAAATTCAATGAAAGTGAAAATGGAAGTTCAGCGGATAGAATGCTTTTGGAGTTATTTTCTATATCTAGAAATTATAATACTAAAACCAATGGTTTCTATGATCCAAGTGTTTCTCCTTTATCTGATTTGTGGGGATTCTCATCTAAAGGTATTAAGAACTCACCAACGGAGCAGCAAGTTGATTCGGTGATGAAATTCATCGGATTAAAAAACATTAGCATTCTTGAGAATTCTCTATCTAAAACAGATCCGCGTGTGGCCTTAAGCTTTAATGCAATTACAGGTTATGTGAATGATGAAGTTGCTAAATTCTTGGATAGTAAAAAAGTTGAAAGTTATCTGATTGAAATCGGTGGAGAAATGATTGCTAAAGGAAAAAAACCTAATGGCGACGCTTGGACAATCGGAATTGACGAACCTATAGAAAATGCAGAAGAAAGAGTACTTAATTCTGTTTTAGAATTAAACAATGAAGCTATGGCAACATCTGGAAATTACAGAAAATTCCACATAGATGAAGAAACTGGACAAAAAATCGTTCATACGATGAACCCTAAAACAGGTTACCCAGAGGTTTCTCCTTTATTAAGTGCGTCGGTGATTGCACCAAGTTGTGCTGAAGCAGATGCAACCGCAACAGCCCTTATGGCGATGGGATTAGATAAAGCTTTAGAATATATTCCAACCCGTCCTGAATTAAAATTCTATTTAATTTGGAGTGATGAAAATGGAAATTTTATGAATAAAGCCTTTAATGGATTTGAATTAAAGAAAAATGACGCAGAATAGTTATCTGTAATTCTTTACCGTAATGTGTCCCGAATATTTTCGGCCATCTACCACTTCAATTAAATACCAATAACTATCAGTAGGTAATTTTTTGCCGTTGTGGGTACCGTCCCATTCAAAGCTACCATCGATGGTTTTATCTACTAATAGCTTACCGTATCTATCGAAGATTTTAACGCTGGTACCAGGATAAGCTTCTAGTCCTTTCACATACCAAGTGTCATTTAATCCATCATTGTTGGGTGTAATTACATTGGTAAATGAGAATAAGGCAAAATTAAATTCGGTAATTCCACAAACATTTTCCCCTCTTACGTAAGCTGTGTGTTCCCCAATAGGTAAATCTGTTGCATTGGGGTTGCTCGACCAATTTTGGCCATCAAAACTATATTCTAGCGGTGGAATTCCGGTTGCAATAATGCTAGCATCGTTTCCATTAATACTTACACTTTGAATCGTGGCTGCCTCTTCATAAGTTACTGTTACTTGCTTCTGAACTGAGCAGTTATCATTAAACACTTCTAATGTATAAGTTCCGGCTTGTGTGATTTCAACCTCATTCGAGTTTAAATCATTTTGCTCAGCATCTACATTTTGTAAGCCACTCCACTGGTAAGAAACAAAACTATTAGGAACAGAAATTCTTAAGCTCTCACCTTGACAAAGACTTAAATTTTCAGTCCAATCAAAATCTGGAGTAGGGTTTATATTTATACTTAATTCATTTAATGTAAAACAATCTGAATTAGCGTTATTTTTAACCTTAACGATTAAATTCTGTTGATTACTTAAGTTTAAATTTCCCGATAATTGATTCATTCCATTATTCGCATCAGTTTCAGAATTAAATAAAGTATAATTTAAAGCTGGATTTACATCATTTAAGGAAGAAATCAATTCAGCCGAACTCACTGAAATATTTTGAGAGTCAGAACAAAAAGATAAAACTTGATCTGTAAAAACTGGTAAACTCTCCGCGCTAACTGTTATTTGCTCTGTTAGTGTACAGTTGTTTCCATAACTCACTGTTAAGGTATAAGTACCAGCTTGTGTAACAGTAATTTCACTTGAATTTATATCATTATTCACTAAATCCTCACCTTGTAGCCCAGACCACTCATAAGAATCAAAACTAGCATTTGGGCTAATGGTTACAGATTGACCTTCACAAAAGCTTAAATCACTTCCTAAATCCAATGTTTCAGCATCATTTTGTAATGTAATGGTATTAAAAGAATCACATTCTCCATTAGCGAAACGAACATAAATTAGCTGATCTTCACTTGTCGCTTGAAAAGAAGTTGGATTGTTAATAGGATTGCTTTGATTCTCTGCATCGTTCATTGAGGTGTAATAGGAAATATTAACACCTGTTGTATCATTTAACATATTAGGAATCGCATTCGTTAAATCATATACACCTAATTCATTTCCGGTTGAACATTGATATAAGCTAGTAGCTTGGGTTTCTGGTGGTGTCACTACATTTAAATCTAAAGCAATCACCTCGGTTTCATCAGTAGTTTCGTTATAAATTCTAATGAAGATTTGTTGATAATTAGGAACCGTATTACTAAAAGTAGAGTCTAACGGATTAGAACCATTTTGAGCTTGTTCTTGAGTTAAGTGAAAACTAAAATCATAGCTAATGGCTTCGTGTAATCCCGCCGCTCCCCACCAAGGAGTTGTGCTAGAGTTTTGAATAATTCTTTGTGTGTTTAAACTTGGTAAATCAATCGAATATAAATAATCCGGTGTAACTCCATATAGGATACCATTTTCTGCTGCCAATCCAAAAGTTTGATCATCGATCATTCCTAAGTTCTCATGGCTCACATACTGATTATCGTCGTCTAGTGTAACTTTATATAAATAGTTGTCGTAATTAATCGCCCAAGCAATGTACATATATTCGCCAATCACGACGAAATCTCCCCCAGAACTACCTGCTCCGAAGTCATGCCAAACATAATAATCATCGAATTGCCCAGCATCGGCTCTATAAACCTTAGAATGTCTTCCACCAACATATAAGTTATTTTGTGTATCGAACGACATCGCAAGGTTTGAAGTCTCAGGCAAAGAGCCCACACGCGTGTAGGCACAAGTTTCAGTATTTACTGAATGTAAGCCATTTCGTGTACTTACAAATACAGTCATATCTTGATTAATCGCAATTTCGTATAAGGAATCACTATAGTCACAAACAAAAACCCTGTTAGGATTTGTAGAAACATTTTCTATCTTAATAATACCATTGTAAGAATTGGCAATCCAAACTTCGTCTTCTGCCCCTGTAGAATCTTGAAACTCTTCGTTCAACTGAGCTACTATTTCATCAAAAGTAAAAGTGGTAATACCGTCGAAATCATCATCACAAACAGTAATAGACCAAACTTGATCGGTTGTATTGTTAATTTCACTTGAGGTAGTTGGTTGTGAATTATTAAATCCATGGGAGTCACTCTCAACCGGTTGGGCATTGAAAATAATAGCAATGAATAAAATAAAGTATAGGTAGGTATTTTTCAAAAGTTAGGATTTATGCTACAAAGATAATAAAGCATAAATAAAAAAAGCTCCTCCCGAGGGAGAAGCTTTACGAATTCTATAATTGGAGGTTTATATTATAAACCTACTCTAGCATAATCTGTGATAGATAAACCTTCTTTAACTTCAGCTAAGTATTCTTTAACTGATTGTTTTTCTCCCATGATATAATCTTGGTGAACTAAAGTATTATCTTTAAAGAATCTTTGAAGTTTACCTTTAACGATATTGTCTAAAATATTTTCTGGCTTACCTTCTTTTCTTAAAGTTTCTTTAGCGATTTCGCTTTCTTTCTCAATGATTTCTTTATCAACACCATCTTCGTCTAAAGCGATTGGGTTCATAGCAGCAACTTGCATTGACAAGTTTTTAGCTACTTCTTCTCCATTATCTACAGCTTCGCTTAATCCTACTACAGCAGCAATCTTGTTACCATTGTGAATGTAAGAACCAACGAAAGGAGCTTCGATAGATTTGAAATCTACGATACCGATTTTCTCACCGATAACACCTGTTTGCTCAACTAATTTATCTTCTACTTTCATTCCTTCGAATTCAGAATTTAATAATTCTTCTTTCGTAGAAAAGTCTAATGCGTGATTTGCTAATTTAGTAGCTAAAGCAACGAAATCATCGTTTTTAGCAACGAAATCTGTCTCACATCCAAGAGCTACAATCACTCCTTTTTTGTTCTCAGAACAAGTAGCAGCGATAACAGCACCTTCAGATGTTTCTCTGTCAGCACGCTTAGCAGCAACTTTTTGTCCTTTCTTTCTAAGGATTTCAATGGCTTTGTCAAAATCTCCCTCAGCTTCAACTAAGGCTTTTTTACAATCCATCATTCCTGCACCTGTGATGTTTCTTAATTTACCAACCTCTGCAGCTGTTACTTTATATGACATTTATTTATTTTTTTTAAGTTTACAAAAATTTTAAAGATAAGTTTTCACTAAAAAGTGAAGAGAAATTTATTCTTCTTCGTCTTTAGAAGCTTTAGCTGGCTTAGCTGCCTTTTTAGCTGGTTTATCTTCTTTACCTTTTGATTTCTCTGCTTTTCTAGCAGTTAATCCTTCTCTTACAGCGTCAGTAACTGTTTGCATGATAATCTCGATAGATTTTGTAGCATCGTCGTTTGCTGGGATTGGGAAATCAACTTCTCTAGGATCAGAGTTTGTATCTACAATTGCAAAAACAGGAATGTTTAATTTCTTTGCTTCTTTAACTGCGATTGATTCGTTTACGATATCAACAACGAATAAAGCCGAAGGCAATCTCGTCATATCAGAGATAGAACCTAAATCTTTTTCTAATTTAGCTCTCTGACGATCAACTTGTAATCTCTCTTTTTTAGATAAACTGTTGAAAGTACCATCTTTCTTCATTTTATCGATAGAGTTCATTTTCTTAACTGCTTTACGAATGGTAACAAAGTTAGTTAACATTCCACCAGGCCAACGCTCAGTGATGTAAGGCATGTTAACATCTCCAGCATATTTTGCTACGATGTCTTTAGCTTGTTTCTTAGTAGCAACGAATAAAATCTTTCTACCAGAAGCAGCCATTTTCTCCATTGCATTAGAAGCATCTTCTAATTTAACTGCAGTTTTGTGTAAGTCGATGATGTGGATTCCATTTTTCTCCATGAAAATGTAAGGAGCCATGTTTGGATTCCATTTACGCGTAAGGTGACCGAAATGTACACCTGCGTCTAACAATTCTTTAACGCTTTTTTTTGCCATTTTGTTGTTTTAAAATTAGTTTACTTTCCGCTCAATAGCAATCAATCATTTGGTGGTCAACCTATATAAATTTGGTCTCGCCCAAAAAATTTGGATGCTAAACTAACCGGCTATTTGTTTTACTATTATTATTGAAAAAAGTTCGCCCAAAATGAATTGGGCAAACTGTATATTGTTGAATGAGTTTCTGATTCGAACAAGCGAAATATATTAACGCTTCGAGAATTGGAACTTCTTACGTGCTTTCTTCTGCCCGTATTTCTTACGCTCAACCATTCTTGGATCACGAGTCAATAAACCTTCTGGTTTAAGAACACCTCTGAACTCTTGGTTGATGTCACACAATGCTCTAGAGATAGCTAAACGAATAGCTTCTGCTTGACCAGTGTTTCCACCTCCGTGAACTTTTACACTAATATCATACTGACCTAGTGTTTCAGTTAACAAGAAAGGTTGTTGAACTTTGTATTTTAATACTTCTGTAGAAAAGTAAGTATCCAAATCGCGGCCGTTGATATTGAAATCGCCTTTTCCTTCCTCTACGTAAGCTCTAGCGATAGCTTTTTTTCTACGACCTATTTTGTGAATAGTTGCCATATATTATTTGAATTCGTTTAAATCTATTTTAGTAGGTTTTTGTGCCGACTGATCGTGCTCCTCTCCTACATAAACTTTCATGTTTTTGTAAATCTTTCTACCCAATTTATTTTTTGGCAACATACCTTTGATGGCACTTTCTACCAAACGAGTAGCATCTTTCTTGAATAACTGAGTAGCAGTTTCTGATCTCTGACCTCCTGGATATCCAGAAAACCTTTGATAAACTTTATCTTCCCACTTATTACCAGTAAGATTAATTTTCTCAGCATTCACAATCACAACATAATCCCCGCAATCTGCATGAGGAGTAAAGTTTGGTTTGTGCTTACCGCGAAGCATTTTAGCAACTTTAGAAGCTAAACGCCCAAGATTTTGACCATCTGCATCAACCAATAACCATTGCTTATCCGCATTAGCTTGGTTTACTGAAACTGTTTTATAACTAAGTGTATCCACTGAACTGATTTTAAATATATTAATCTTCCGTAATAAAATCGGGGTGCAAATTTATAAAAATGTTTTAAGTTACCAAAATGTTTTTTGGTATTTAATCACTTTTTATTAATCCTCAGATTTTAAGACTGCAAAGATATATTTTATTATTCAAATACCATCCTATTTTTAAACTTTTCTAAGTCTTCGGACGAAATATATTTACATTTCTCTAAATCTGCTAGTTTTTTAAAGCCTCCTATGAATTCTTTATACTTAATTATATTCTCTGCATCAGCCGTATCCCAACCCAAAGCTTCCCAATCACTGACCGACATTTTATTAGGATTTAAACTAGTTGTACTCAACTTAGATTCCTCTTTACTTTCAACTTCAAAGGAAGGAGAATTAGTAATTCTAACATAATCTTTAATCCGATTAAACATATACTCATTAATCACAAAACAAGCTTTTATTTGCTCTAAGGTTTCAAAACGCTTACCTGGGAGTGAGTTTTTGTAGTTGAAAATAACAGGAACTTGGTTTTCACTAAAACCTAATTCCATCCATCCCTTAGCATCTAATTCATTAGGATCAAATGCTTTCATTTTGGAGTAGGACTTTTTAGTCTCATACTTATTCTCGTATTTAGCTTGACTTGGTTTCCTAACTAAAGTCGCTGCATAAGGTTTAATATCAATATAAGACTCAAGCCTATCCATCATATAATCCGACATTACATAAGCCGCGAAAAACTCCTCCACACTACTAAAATTTCCTCCTAAACTATTTCTATACCTAATTAAAGACTCCGCTTGTTTTAAACTAAAACCTAATTCCTCGAAGCCTTTAGCATCTAAAGCATTTGGATTAAACCTTTTTAGTTCAGCTTTTTGAAACTCGGCATTTTGAGCCCCAGTTTCTTCTTCTTGTTTTAATAATAAAGCTTCTTCTGTTGGTGTAAAACTTAAGTTTTGAGTAGTTTTATTCTGTCCAAATGGATAAAACTGTATAATTAGTTCTGCCATTACTACCAAGAAAATTAAAATAAAAAACCCACTCCGTTGACGCTTGGTCATGCCGAAGTGGGAAAAAAAATAGTCCTTAAGACTATTGCTATTTCTTCTTGACTTTTTCATTTTTAAACAAAGTTCCAGCCTTTAGATTTTTCATGTAATCATTTAAATCAGCTTTAACTTCATTAGACATTATATACAATCCAATAATGTTAGGGAAAGCCATTAATAAAATCATCATATCAGAAAAATCTAATACAGCACCTAAACTAATCGATGCTCCGATTACCACAAACACCAGGAATAAGCCTTTATAAATCAATTCAGATTTAAGACTCTTTCCGAATAAGTAAGTCCAAGCGCGCATTCCGTAGTATGACCAAGAAATCATAGTAGAAATCGCGAATAAGAATACCGCAAATGCCAAAACATAAGGGAACCATGAAATCACAGAACCGAACGCATCTGAAGTTAATTGCGCTCCTGCTAAACCTTCAACTTCGTGCATTCCAGTGAAGATTAATACTAAAGAAGTCAATGTACAAATCACAACTGTATCAATAAAAGGCTCTAATAAGGCAACAAAACCTTCACTTGGTGGGTGACTTGTTTTAGCAGCTGAGTGAGCAATAGCTGCCGAACCAACACCCGCCTCATTAGAGAATGCTGCTCTTTGGAATCCAACAATTAAAACGCCTATTACTCCACCTTTTAATGCCGATGGATTAAATGCACCATCAACAATAGCTTGGAATGCCAAGCCAATATTTTGAAAGTTCATTCCAATAACAACTAAACAAGCAATTACATATACTGTTGCCATAAATGGAACCACTTTCTCCGTTACACGAGCAATACTTTTAATTCCTCCGATAATTACAGCACCAACTAAAATAGCTGTAATCACACCAAACCAAAAACCATGGCCTTGGAAAGTTTCTATTTGTCCGGCTAGCTGCTCAAAAGCTTGATTGGCCTGGAACATATTTCCACCTCCAAAAGATCCTCCTACAGTTAGAATAGCAAATATTACTGCTAAAACTTTCCCGAAACCTTTCATCCCTCTCTTTTCTAAACCTTCGCTTAGATAATTCATAGGTCCCCCGAAAATTCTTCCATCTTCGTGTAGTTGTCTATATTTTACACCCAAGGTACATTCAACAAACTTGGTTGACATACCTAAGAATCCAGCGACAATTAACCAGAAAGTTGCTCCTGCTCCACCTAATGAAACCGCTACAGCAACACCCGCAATATTTCCTAAACCTACTGTTCCAGATACCGCAGTTGCCAAAGCCTGAAAGTGAGTCACTCTACCTGGCGCATTAGGATCATCATACTTACCTCTTGCTAAATCAATTGCGTGTTTAAACCCACGAATATTGATAAACCCCATTCTAAACGTAAAGAATATAGCTGCAATAACTAACCAAACTACAATAAATGGAATATTCTTGGTTTGAGTACTTCCGTTAGGATGTTTTAAAGCTTGAGGCTTATCATACTCAACTGCTGCAAGGTAAAATGCACCTTGCTCGATAACATGAGCCTTGTTCTCAGAATCATAAATAACTCCACCCTCTTTTACTAAATATTTTAATTTACCATTAACGGTAGAGGTAATCTGTTGTACTTCACCCAATTTATTTTCAATTTCGGCGATAACTTGACCTTCATTCACATGAGCTCCTTCTTCTAAAAGCCATTTCTTTAATACAAATCTATCTTCAATATCAGAAGTCCAGTTGGGGATAGGTACTAGTTTTTGATCAGCATAAACCACTGGATCATAAATTCCTAGCCAAGAAAAAACGTCAAAAAACATGACACCAGAAACTTTATCAACTAATGGAACAAAGAATCCATTAAACTTTTCTGTGATACTCGTAGCAGGAATGTAAATTTCCTTAGTTAATTCTTTTCCCGTAGCATCCTTAACTCTTACTGTTTTTCTAACTCCCTCTGTCAACCCTACTGATCTATTAGAAAGCGTATCGGTAGTTTCCTTTGGCCAATAATAAACGTAAGGCTCTGTACCGCCAAATACATTTAATCTAATTTCAGCATCATTAATTAAATCACTTGGATTAATTACCTCCGAAGTCATTCTAAACTCATCTGAACCAGTGCTTAACTGATCTGGTTCCTGAGCGAAAACCAAAGACGATATAAAAAAGAAAAATATAATAATTCGAGTCATGGATTGTGTTTAGAATTAAAAATCTAACACAATAATAGCGATTTCTTAATAAAATTCAAATATAATGTTCAAACCGTCAGTTGAACCCCCCTATGTTTAATGAGTATATAGATTTGATAATCAACTCGTTTAGATGCATTTTAGAGCTTGTATATTTAACATAGGTATTACAAAGGAAAGCTCAATTTATGGCAAGATTCTTTAACTTTTCAGCTAAATCTGATAGGTTTTGAATGAGAAATTCTTATAAATCAAAAACAGATTTTCTTTTTACTACTAAACCATCTTTCACCCATAAGAAAAACGCCAATACTAAGTAAAAAACAAAGGTTACTCCGAGCGTGGCAAAAGATAAGTAAATAAACAACAAACGTAGTTTAGAAGCTCGTAATCCGAACTTGTCCGAGATACGAGAAATCACCTCGAATCCGTTTCCCTCCATAGTTGTTCGCAATTTATCTAACATGATGAATGATTTTATTTCCAATTCTGCAATTTAAGCATTTTTTAGAATCACAGTAGTGTTTTTTCAATTCCAAATAAGCTTGACTATCTAAAGCATCTTTAATATTCGCGCCAATTTGCTTAAAGCTTTTAATAATAGAATTGTTTTCAGGTTTAATTTCTCTTACTATATCCAATAAATCCTCGATATTATCGGCTCCATATTTCTTAGCATATAAATACTTAATAGGCACAACGGCATTCAAAATAATGAGTTGAATTCTTTGTTGTGTCAAACACTTTTCAGTATTGGTTTTAGCTAGATTACCAAAAGTATAATGCGTATTCCAATAAGTGGAAGCTTTTACCTTTTGAAAAATATCATTCAATTGATTTAAACTTTTAGCTCCCATTATTTTTGAGAATAAATTAACCTCATCGGCATACAAACTCGACAATTGCGAAATTCTAATCGTGGGAAAGTTAGGCGGTCTTAATCGCAATAATTTAAAATGATGATTTTCTAATGCTTTTAAATTGTATTTATGTTTAAGGAATTGATATTCATTTGAAAGCATTTGATGGTATTCATCGGTGGGTTCATTCAAATATCCCGCTTGACCGAATAAAAATGCTTCCATATTTTCAGCTTTACGATTGATTTCTTGTAGGTTTTTAAATGGGAAAGATTTAGCTAACATTTCAAAAGCATCAGCATTTACTTTTAAACCAAAAACATAAGCAATTCGTTCAAACATCAGAGCTTCCCAATCACCATTTAAGCGCTCGAGGCGTTGCTCTAACATACGTGATCTCTCCTCTAATCTTTGAATATACAAAGCCTCTAAAAAGCTAGATTTAGTAAATCCATCTACCGTATGGAAAAGATTTTCGCAGGGAATAAATTGAGTTGTTTGCTGAAGGTTTTTATAGTTTTCGAAAAGACTCAATGGGATTTTCTGATTCAATTCTACCAGCGGACAGTCATGTGGCATTGCATCAGTATCGTGGTGATAAACCACGTGTAAAATTAAATTTTCATAATTAGGATCATGATCATGACCATGGAGATGCCAATCAGATGTTTTGACATGAATTTCTACATTTCCATGCCATGATATATTACCAATTTTAAGACTAGCATTCAAAAAATCTGGACCAGCATTAACATTTCTAAGACCTGGCTTTTCAACAAAGACCTCTTCACCATCCCATGTAAACAAAGGATTATCGAACAGTTTAAACTGCCAAATATAATATAGGAAGTCCTCAGTCAAAAGTCTCGTTTTGACTAAGTTATAAAAAGAAAATTATTTAATCTTAAAAATTATTCAGATTTGAACCTAGAACTAATTAAAAAACCTCATCACTACCTGCTTGTAACTTAGCTGTATTCTCAGCAAGTTTAAGCGCATCGATCATTTCTTGAATATCTCCATTCATGAAATTATCTAAATTAAAGATAGATTTATTGATTCTGTGATCCGTAACTCGACCTTGTGGATAGTTATAAGTTCTAATTTTAGCCGAACGGTCACCACTAGACACCAATGATTTTCTTTGTTCTGAACGTTCATTTTGAGCTTTTTCTAACTCAATCTCATACAATTTAGCACGTAATAGTTGTAATGCTTTCTCTCTATTCTTGTGCTGCGAACGAGATTCTTGACATTGAATCGTAATTCCAGAAGGATGGTGAGTTAATTGAACTTTAGTTTCAACCTTGTTTACGTTCTGTCCTCCAGCACCACTCGAACGAGCCGTTTGGTATTCTAAATCAGCTGGATTAATTTCAACATCCACTTCTTCTGCCTCTGGCAAAACAGCCACGGTAATCGCCGAAGTATGAACCCGTCCTTGAGATTCAGTTTCTGGAATACGTTGAACACGGTGAACTCCAGATTCGAACTTCATGGTTCCATAAACACGATCCCCCGAAACTTCCATCACCAATTCCTTGTAACCTTTTACACTACCCTCGTTGGCATTTATAATTTCAAATTTCCAGTTCTTTTCTTTGAAGTACATGGTGTACATTCTGAAGACATCTTCCACAAAAATTGCAGCTTCGTCTCCTCCAGTTCCTGCACGTAATTCTACAATCACGTTCTTATCATCTGCAGGGTCTTTAGGAATCAACATAAACTTGATTTCCTCTTCAAAATCAGACAAATTAGAAAGAACCTCATCCTTTTCCATTTTCGCTAATTCAATCATACCTGGATCTCCTGAGTTTTCTATAATCTCATTCGCCTCCTTAAGTAGATTCAAGCGAGCTTCATAGTCTTTTTTGACTTCCATATATTCCTTTAAATCGGAATATTCTTTATTTAATTTGGCATAACGTTCATGATCTTGAATAATATCCGGCTGGATGATTAAATCCTGAATTTCATCAAAACGTTGTTGTATACCTTGTAATTTTTCTAATAAATCTGACATATGATTGCTGGAATTTTCTTCTTATAAAAGAGATGCAAATATATATAAATTTGATTTAGAGTTAATACTTATAAATAGATAGTGTTTGGGTTTTAAGATAGATTTATAAGTTCCAAAGCATATTTTTAAGCATAAAAAAATCCGCTCAACAAGAACGGATTTATAAAATTGAAGTAAGTGTCTTTTATCTCAAGAACATCATCTC
Source organism: Profundicola chukchiensis (assembly GCF_029664245.1). GTDB lineage: Bacteria > Bacteroidota > Bacteroidia > Flavobacteriales > Weeksellaceae > Profundicola > Profundicola chukchiensis. Next base: position 71,251 of record NZ_JANAIE010000002.1, read on the forward strand.
TCGATATTTTGGTAATGGCCACATTTCATCGTCAACCATCATTTCTAATTCATCTACATGAAAACGAATTTCTTCCATTCTTGGTTTCACATTCTTACAGAAGTACTCTGCTTTTTCTTGAGCATCTTCCATTTGAATCGCCATATCTTTATCTTCTAATAAAGCCTCCGTTAATCTCTTTAATTCAGAGTTGTGAGAAGAAATCTTCTGAATAAATTCAAATTCTTCTTTTCCGTATTCCATAAAGTCTGGACCGAAAATATCTTTTAAACCTTTAACGTTTTCAATCAATTCGTTTTGATATCTTATAGCTGTTGGCACAATGTGATTTCTCGCTAAGTCAGCCAAAACTTGTGATTCAATAGCAAGTAAATTACTATATTTTTCAAGTTTAATTTCATTTCTCGCTCTTACCTCTCTTTCTGTTAGAATTCCAGTTTCAACATAAACATCGATATTCTTTTTCTCTAACTCAATTGCCAAAGCTTCTGGCGTAGATACAAGATTTTTTAAACCACGTTTTTCTGCCTCTTCAACCCAAGCTTGAGAATAACCATCACCTTCAAAACGAATCTTTTTACTTGTTTTAATATATTCTCTTAAAACATTAAAAATAGCTTCATCTTTTTTCAAGCCTTTTTTGATTAAGGTATCTACTTCTTTTTTGAAGTCACGTAATTGTTTTGCCATAATGGTATTCATTACGGTCATGATTTCAGCACAGTTCGCAGTTGAGCCTACAGCACGAATCTCGAATTTGTTACCTGTAAAAGCAAAAGGTGAAGTTCTGTTTCTATCGGTATTATCCAACAAAATCTCAGGGATTTTACCTACTAAATTTAATTTTAGGTTGGTTTTCTCATCCGGACTTAATTTCCCTTTCTTCACTTTTTCTAACTCATCTAATACGCTAGACAAAGCAGAACCTATAAATACAGAAATAATAGCCGGTGGCGCTTCTCCTGCTCCAAGTCTATAATCGTTGGTAGCAGTTGCAATTGCCGAACGAATTAAATCTCCATATTCAGCAACAGCTTTAATGGTATTCACAAAAAATGTAAGGAACTGAAGGTTTTGTTTTGGATTTTTTCCTGGACTCAATAAGTTATCTCCAGAATCTGTAGCTAATGACCAGTTGTTATGCTTACCAGATCCATTCACTCCTTTGAATGGTTTTTCATGTAAAAGAACTTTAAAATGGTGCTTTCTAGCAATACGCGCCATAATATCCATTAACAATGAATTATGGTCAACTGCCAAATTCGCTTCCTCAAACATAGGAGCAAGCTCAAACTGATTCGGTGCCACCTCATTATGTCTAGTTGTAACAGGAATTCCCAGTTTTAAACTCTCTCTTTCTAATTCCTTCATGAAGTTCATTGTCCTTGCGGGAATCGAACCAAAGTAGTGATCATCTAATTGCTGACCTTTTGCCGGTGCGTGACCTAACAAAGTTCTTCCTGTTAGTTGTAAATCTGGTCTTGCATTTACAAAACCTAAGTCAATCAAGAAATACTCTTGCTCCCAACCCAAGGTTGCCTGAACTTTTTTAGTATTACGATCAAAGTAAGACTTCATAACATCCGTTGCAGCAACATCGATTTCATATAAGGCCTTTAATAAAGGTGTCTTATAATCTAATGTCTCTCCAGTGTAAGAAATAAACACCGACGGAATACATAAAGTTGTTCCGATGATAAAAGCCGGAGAAGTTGGATCCCATGCTGTATAACCACGCGCCTCAAAAGTATTTCTAATTCCACCACTTGGAAAAGATGAAGCATCTGGCTCTTGCTGAATCAACATACTACCATTAAAACGTTCAATAGCCTTTCCTGGTTCGATAGGTGTAAAGAATGAATCATGCTTTTCGGCTGTTGCTCCATTCAGTGGCTGGAACCAGTGTGTATAGTGCGTAACACCTTTTGCTAATGACCAATCTTTTAATGCAACTGCAATTTGATCAGCAATATCGCGAGAGATTTTATCACCGCTTTCAACGGCTCCGCTTATACTTTTATAAGCTTCTTTGGTAAGATATTCTCTCATGGTGTCCATGGAAAACACATTGTCGCAGAAGTACTCTGATAATTTCTTTTCTAATAGGACTTCGCGGTCAGGCAAAGTGCTTAATTTTTCAATGGCTTTGAATCGTAAAATAGACATAAAGTTTTATAATTATAGAAGCAAAAGTAAAGTAAAAATATTTTACCCCCTATAAAACTCATGTAAAATTTACATAAAATTGCTTTTACCAAGCTTCAACCCTATTAAATTATAGGTTAAAAAGCTAAATACACAAAAGCAAGGTATGCGAGCACCAAAATTAGACCATGTGGTCGGCTTAATCTGTATTTCTTTCCAATAAGAGCCATTGGTAATAAGATTAAAGAAAACCCTAGCATCCACCATATATCATTATTAATAAAACGAACATCCTCTACTATAATAGGTTGGATTATGGCTGTAATCCCTAAAACAGAAAGTATATTAAAAATATTGGAGCCAATTAGATTACCGAAAGAAATCGATCGCTCACCTTTTATAGCTGCAATGACAGAAGCCGCCAACTCTGGAACGCTCGTCCCAACGGCTACTACAGTTAATCCAATCACACTTTCTGGAACATTAAAACTAAGTGCAATACTCTTGGCACTGTCAACCAACAACTCTGAACCTAACCACAAACCTCCTGCACCCAGAACAAGGTAGAAAAATATAATGGTCCATTTTTCATAAACTTTGGTTCGCTTTTGATTACTCTTAGAATAAGAAGGTTTTTGAGTTTTAATTAAAAAGTAAATAAAGAAGCTTAAATATAAAATAAAAATTATCCCATGCCACCTCATTATACCGTCATAGTATATCATAAAAAGCATTGCCATGGCAGTGGAAACAATCAAGAATATCCAGTCGGTCTTGAAGAACTTGCGTGGAATATTCATAGGGGTAATAAGAAGCGTTACGCCCAATACCAGACCGATATTAGCGACATTAGATCCAATAACATTTCCCAAAGCAATCCCCGAGGAACCCACCAAAGCAGCTTTTAAACTAACAATTAATTCAGGCATTGAAGTCGCAAATGACACCACAGTAAGCCCAATCATCATAGAAGACATTCCCAATCTAGACGCCAATGCAACAGAAGACCGGAGAAGCCAATTACCGCCTAACACAAGTAGTCCGAAGCCAGCAAGTAAGAATAGAATGTCTAAAATCATAAAGAATTTCTTTTAATATATCCTGCAAATATAGGGCGTTTATAAGGCTTTTCTTTAAAAGCGACCCAATAGAATACGATGCTAGGATTAAATTTCTATTAAATCTTCGAATTTTAGTCTGTTCTCCTTGTTTCCTAAGCTTCTAGCCTTATAAGCTTTTAAAACCCAAAAAAATCCTTAATTTTACCTACTTCAAAGTAAAGTTTATGAGTACAGCAACAGATACTAAGAAATCTAAAGATTCTAATCATGTCTATTCGCCTAAGAACCATATTCGTATGGTTACTGCAGCTTCCCTATTCGATGGGCACGATGCAGCCATTAATATTATGCGACGCATCATTCAGCGCACAGGTGTTGAGGTAATTCATTTGGGCCACGATCGCTCGGTAGACGAAGTAGTGAATTGTGCTATTCAAGAGGATGCACAAGCCATTGCAATGACTTCTTACCAAGGAGGACACAATGAGTACTTCAAATACATGTATGATTTGCTAAATGAAAAAGGTGCTGGACACATCAAGATTTTTGGTGGCGGTGGTGGTGTAATTCTACCTGAGGAAATCAAAGATTTGATGGACTATGGTATTGGTAGAATTTATTCTCCAGATGATGGTCGTGAATTAGGTCTACAAGGTATGATCAACGACATGGTAGAGAAATCAGATTTCGCTACAGGAGAAGAGTTATCTTCAGAAATGATTTCTAGACTATCTACAGATAATTTGGTAGACGTTGCACATAGTATTTCTGCTATTGAAAACAATCCAGAAAAATTTGAGGATTTAATCAAAGAAATCGAAAACAAAGCCAATAGCGATGAAGCCAAGGATATTCCAGTAATTGGTATAACAGGTACAGGTGGAGCTGGTAAGTCATCTTTAGTAGATGAATTAGTTCGTAGATTCTTAATGAACTTCCCTGATAAGAAAATCGGAATTATTTCTGTTGACCCTACCAAACGTAAAACTGGTGGAGCTTTATTAGGAGATAGAATTAGAATGAATTCCATCAACCATCCGAACGTATATATGCGCTCGATGGCGACACGAACGGCTAACGCATCGATTTCTAAGCATGTGGCTCCTGCCTTAGATGTTTTAAAAGTTGCTGGATTTGATTTAATTATTCTTGAAACCTCAGGAATTGGGCAAAGTGGTGCTGAAGTTTTAGAATATTCAGATTTACCAATCTATGTGATGACGCCAGAATATGGTGCAGCGACTCAATTAGAGAAAATTGACATGCTTGACTTTGCGGAGTTGGTTGTTGTAAATAAAACCGACAAAAAAGGTGCATTAGATGCCTTACGCGATGTTAAGAAACAATACCAAAGAAACCACGAGTTATTTACACAGTCACCAGATGAAATGCCTGTTTATGCAACACGAGCTTCTCAGTTTAATGACCACGGAACAAACGAATTCTATGCAGCATTAATCGCAAAAGTAAATGAACTAACGAATGATAAGTTCAATGCTGAGTTATTCCATACAGCAGAAGCTGACGAGAACTTATTCATCATTCCTCCGAGAAGACAAAGATATTTATCTGAGATTGCTGAAGAATCTCAACGCTATGAAACATGGGTGAAAAACCAAACTGAATTAGCGGATAAACTTTATGCTATTAAAAAGACATTAGATTTAGTTGAAAACAAAGAATTAGAACTTGACAGCGAGTCTCTTTCAACTAAGTTTGAAGACTTAAAAGCAGATTTAGATAAGGACAACTGGAAAACTTTAGAAGGCTGGGAAGAGGAAAAAGATCGTTACAAAGCTGATGAGTACATCTTTAAAGTTCGTGACAAAGAAATTAGAATTAAAACACATACAGTATCACTTTCTCATACGCAGCTACCAAAAGTTTGCTTACCTAAATATAAAGCTTGGGGAGATGTTCTAACTTGGGTTTTAAGAGAGAACGTTCCAGGGAAATTCCCTTACACCGCAGGTATTTATCCATTTAAACGTGAAGGTGAAGATCCAACAAGGATGTTTGCTGGAGAAGGTGGCCCAGAGCGTACCAACAAGCGTTTCCATTATGTGAGTTTAGGCATGCCAGCTAAGAGATTATCTACGGCATTTGACTCGGTAACGCTATATGGACAAGATCCAGGTGTGCGTCCAGATATTTATGGTAAAATTGGTAACGCTGGGGTTTCGATTGCAACTTTAGACGACGCCAAAAAATTATATTCAGGATTTGATTTAAGTAATCCAATTACTTCTGTTTCTATGACCATCAATGGTCCGGCAGCTATGTTGTTAGGGTTCTTTATGAACGCAGCCATTGACCAAAACTGTGAGAAATTCATTAAAGAAAATGGATTAGAAGATAAAGTTGAGGCAAAACTTAAAGAGAAATTTGACGATAATGGTTTAGAAAGACCTACTTATCAAGGTGATTTACCAGAAGGAAACGATGGTCTTGGGTTAATGTTATTAGGTTTAACCGGAGATGAGATTTTAGAGGCAGAAGACTACAACCGAATTAAAGAAGAAACTTTAAAACAAGTTCGTGGAACGGTTCAAGCAGATATCTTAAAAGAAGATCAAGCTCAAAATACTTGTATTTTCTCAACAGAGTTCGCTTTAAAATTAATGGGAGATGTTCAGCAGTATTTCATTGATGAAGGTGTTAGAAACTTCTACTCTGTTTCAATTTCAGGTTACCATATTGCAGAAGCTGGAGCTAACCCAATCACACAATTGGCATTTACTTTAGCAAACGGATTTACCTATGTGGAATACTACTTAAGTAGAGGAATGGACATCAACAAGTTCGCTCCTAACTTATCGTTCTTCTTCTCAAACGGTATCGATCCAGAATATGCTGTGATTGGACGAGTTGCTAGACGTATTTGGGCGAAAGCAATGCGCAATAAATACGAAGCTAACGAGCGCTCACAAATGTTGAAATACCACATTCAAACAAGTGGTAGATCACTACACGCACAAGAAATCGATTTCAACGATATTAGAACAACACTACAAGCATTGTACGCGATTTACGACAACTGTAACTCATTACATACGAATGCATACGACGAAGCTATTACAACGCCTACAGAAGCAAGTGTGCGTCGTGCTATGGCAATTCAATTGATCATCAACAAAGAGTTAGGTTTAGCTAAAAACGAAAACCCGATTCAAGGTGCATTTATCATAGAAGAGCTTACAGATTTAGTAGAGGAAGCTGTTTATGCTGAGTTCGACAGAATCACAGATCGTGGTGGAGTTTTAGGTGCTATGGAAACTATGTATCAACGTGGTAAGATTCAAGAAGAGAGTTTATACTACGAACACTTAAAACATACAGGTGACTTCCCAATTATTGGGGTAAATACTTTCTTGAGTAAAGATGGTTCGCCAACAGTTACGCCAGGTGAAGTAATTCGTTCTACAGAGGAAGAAAAGCAATACCAGATTACGGCTTTAAATAATTATCATAAAGCAAACGAAGAAAAAGCAGCTAAAGCTATTGAAGATTTAAAATCAACGGCACTGCATAATGATAATATATTTGACGCTTTAATGGAGACAACCAAATATTGCTCATTAGGAGAAATCACACACTCTCTATATGAGATTGGGGGTAGATACAGAAGAAATATGTAATACTCACTTTATAATTAAACATCAAGTGGTCATAGATTTTCAGAAATTTATGGCCATTTTTTGATTTTCAGGCTCATATTAACTTTGAACACTAAATCTCAATACAAAAAAATTTGTTATCTTTAAGAATTATATTTTAAAAAATGACAATTAAAATTACGGTAAAGGGCAAAGTACAAGGTGTTTTTTTTAGGGACACGTCCAAAGAAGTTGCCGACAACATGAACATTAGAGGAACAGTTGAAAACCTAAAAAATGGAGATGTAGAGATTCTAGCTCAAGGAAAGAAAAAAGCCTTGAAGGAATTTTTAAAATGGTGTGATGAAGGTCCAGAAGACGCTGAGGTTTCGGAAGTAACTTGGGAGGTAATTCCTAATTCGAACTTCTTGAAAAACTTTATTATCAAACGTTGGTAGATAAGATTTTTCAAAGAGATTTAAAGTAATATTTATAAATATAAAAGGTTCGGTTTTTTAAATCGAGCCTTTTTTCATGCATTAAAAATCATTAAACCCATTCATTCAACAACTTTAAAGGCTTTAAGCTTATAAATTTTTCATCACTAATATTTATATTAGCTATTATAAAACAAAACTCTATGAAAAATTTAATCTTCTCATTACTCATTTTCCATGTTACTTTCGTCTTTTCTCAAGAAAAAACATGGAAAGGAATCAACGAACAAGGACAAGAATTATTCGAAATTCAGGCGAAGCAAGTTTCTAGTTTTAAGGATGGAATGGCGCGAGTCGTAAAACTAGTTACGATGGGAAATAAAATTTATTCTCTCGAAGGCTTTATCGATAATTCCGGAAGGCTGATTATTGAGCCACAATATGACAAAATCAAGGGAACAGGTTTTGTAAATGGCCGAGCTTGGGTTAAAAAGAAAGGCGATAAATATTGGACATTGATCGATAAACGTGGTAATATTATTCCCACTAAAAACTATGAAGATGTTGGCTATTTATTCCCGTTTAATAAATCTGTAACAGCTGTTTATGAAAATCGTAGGATGGGATTTATTGATTATAACGGTGTCGAAGTTATACCATGCAAATATGTTGGGGCAAGCGCATTTGAGGAAGGCTTGGCTAATGTAGCTGAATACGATAAACAAAATTATTTTGGTTTTATTAATGAACAAGGTGAAGTTGTAATTCCTTTTAAATATAAACAAACAGGAACTGCTAACTTTATGAAAAGTGGTTTTGCACGAGTTAAAATCGGAGGCCAAAGCGCACTTATTGACAAGGCAGGTAATGTTGTTATTAAAACCTCTAAAGGTAATATACAAGGCGTAAGTAATAATTGGATAAGATTATTTACTGGAAATATGCTCAATAATTGGGGATTCATGGATTTTAATGAAGAATTTAAAATTAAACCCATTTATGAAAGCTTAAGTGATTTTGATGAATATGGTCATGCAGTGGCTGAAAAAGGTGGGCTAAAAGGATTGATTGATACCCAAGGAAATACAGTTTTGGAATTTAAATATTCGGCTTTTTCTAGCAATCCACAAGAAAATGGATATTACAGAGCTGAGTATCCGAGCGATTATTCATCATCCAAAAGAAGAGTTGACTACTTCACTACAAGTTTAAAGAAAATGGAAAACAGTCAGGTCTTACATATTTATCCTGCCGAAGGAGGTCGATTGATTCCATTTAGTAATATAGACAAAAAGCATGGTTACTTAAACAGAAATTTCGAAATCGCAATTCCAGCTATTTATTCAGACTCTAAACCTTTTAATGATGGATTAGCTTTAGTTGCCGAATAATTAAAAGAATTTCTTAAAATAAAGAAACCTGTAAAGACAATCTAGTCCTTACAGGTTTTTGCTTTTTCTTGACTAAAGATTTATTGATTTATTTCTTTAAATCTGGTCTTGTAGGCCTTACCTCGATTTTACTTGGTAAGGTACGAGGATGCATTTGCAGTAAATCCCAAACTAACTTACCGATATCTTCTGGTTGAATTTTCCAAGCATCTTTATCTGATGGCTCATGGTTGTTAAACTCTGATTTCACAGAACCTGGCATAATCGTAGACACCTTAATATTATGCTGTCTTAAGTCTAACATCGCAGCCTGCGTAAATCCTACCACTCCAAATTTAGATGCATTATATCCTGCTCCGTTGGCAAAGAAATTCGTTCCCGCCAAACTCGCTAATGTCATATAATATCCTTCTGATTTCTTTAAGGCTTCGAAACTAGCCTTTAAAGTGTGGAAACACCCTGTTAGATTGGTTTCAATCATCTGTTTCCACTTATCGACTTCCATTTCATAAATGGGTGCAAAATGCCCAACACCTGCATTGGCTAATACGACATCTAACTGACCGAATTTCTCGATAATTTGCTCTACAGCTTTTTGTTCATCTTCAAAATTTGTCACATCCGATGAAATTCCTAAAACTTTAGAATCATCTGAGCTCAACTTTTTAGCCGCCTCTTGAGCCGTTTCTAACTTTCTACCCGAAATCGCAACACGCATTCCGTGTGATAATAAAACTTGGGCAACGCCAAATCCAATTCCGTGAGTTCCACCTGTAATGTAAGCTACTTTATTTTTGTAATCCATAAGATTGTTTGTTTTAAAATCCTAGTGTGCATAGCTTCAAAAACCAATCCAATGCAGTTCAACTGACGTAAAGTCAACTTTATGATTAAATAAAAATGACGCCACAGATTTGAATAAATCAAACTCTGTGGCGCCACTATTAAAACAAAAAATATATAAAAGTGTCTTTTTAAATATCTATAAGGCAATGCTCAAACCAGCATTTACAGCTAATAAATAAGGTTGAACTTCATCATTGGCAGTAACCGTGTTAATCATATATCTCACTTGTGGCTCTACATTCACTGAAACCTTTTCCGTAATTGCATAATCTAATTTAACACCGGCGTTAGCTGAAAATGAAACCGATTTCATATTGGTGGACTCAGCAAAAAGCCTGTTTTGTTCAGATAAATAAACATCGTTTTTATTCAAAAACAAAGTACTTAATCCACCAGTTGCCGCCATATTCATTTTTTTATTATCCGTCAATTGATATTCCACCTCTACAGGTACTTCAATAAATTGAAGCTCATGAGAAATACCTTCTCTCATTCTCTTTCCTTCGTCTAATTCATTGGCAGCATAAGTAGATGTTGCTTGTCGGTGATCCGATAAATCAACGCCTAAATTAGAGTGACTCTTTAAATTATAACGAATCTGACCGTCCATTGTATTCACGCTTAACGGAACATCGTATGTTTCTTGCTGTAAATCAATCACGCCAAGTCCTGCTCTCATCTTCAAGCGATCATTTACTCTATAAGAAGCTTTTGCACCATAAGAAGTAGCTAATTTATTTTCAATTTTTAATGGATTATACTCCGGTGAAATTAAACTCGCCTCGTTCAAACTTCCTAAGTAAGCAGTACCCGCATAAGGAGAAATCTCAAAACTTCTTCTCTTTCTTGGCTTTACCTCTTCTACCTCATTTTCTTTCTCATCCTCTCCAAACAAACTTAAATCTAATGCATTAGAAGCATGTAAGTCATTATTCCCATTACTTTCTTGATTAACTTTTTTATTTTGATTTCTAAAAGGCGAAACCAGAGCTGTAAGCGTATTTACTCTTCGTTTAGGGAAGATATCATAGCTTTCATTCTTAACTTTATTTTCGTCTGAAACCTCAGATCCCGACCATAAATTCGAAAAGAAGTTCATGACTTTATTTCCTCTTAAAACAGTATTTGATTTATCCTTCGCAGGCACTTGATTTCTCATCGAATTTGCATCGATATTATTTGCATAACCCTTATTCGGAACATCAGAGTTAGTCCAATCATATAAACCATTATCCATTCTTGTTTCTACTCCATTTACAGAATCTTGCGTGTTTTTATCTTCAACGACTGTTGCTTGTTGACTAGATTTAACAATAGTTTTTTCTGTACTCTGAATACTAGAATTAGAATCCTCATTTACATCAAAAGGATTGGTCAACCAAATACCCACAGCCACAAAAGCAGGAATCAAAATAGCTGCTATACTTAGCCATTTAGCCCATGGTTTAGCCTTTGGTTTTTCATTTTGCAAAGCAGATGAAATATTTTCCCATGCCATTGGAGGGGGTTGCATTTCATGGTTTTGCAAGCTTTCTTTTATTTTATTTTCAAATTTATCTTGCATTTTAGGCTATATTGGTTTTAACATATTTTTTTTTTAGCTCTTTCCTTAGCCAAGCTTTGGCACGAGAAAGATTTGATTTAGAAGTCCCTACAGAAATATTTAAAGATTCAGCAATCTCTGCATGCGTATAATTTTCTACAACATACATATTGAAAACTAATCTATATTGATCTGGTAGTTCTTGTATCGTTGAAATCAACTCATCATTAGAATAAGGCAATTCAACTTCTTCCTCTTCTAATTCTTGTTCTTGTTCTTGGTAAATCTGTGGATTATCCGTTACAATCGTCAAACGTTTACTCCTGAATTTATCCATACATTTATTGACCATTATTCGTCTTAGCCAACCTTCAAAAGAACCATCACCATTATAGGAATCTATCTTCTGAAAAGCTTTGATAAAAGCCTCCTGAAAGGTATCCTGCGCATCATCTCTACAATGCGAATAGCGCATACACACAGCGAACATTACAGACGAAAATCGTTCATAAATCTCGCTTTGCGCTTTCGGATCGTTCCGTTTGCAGCGTTCAATCAGTATGTTAAGATCGGGTTCCAGATATCAGAATTCAATGATTAACGAATATAAATATCTTTTGTCAAGAAAACATCTTCATTGGTTTCCTCATCTACCCCAGCCCAGAATCTAAAGTTGTACCATCCAGTGGATTGTGGCATAAAGTAAAAAGATGGACTAATCACAGTCTCCTCACCACATTCAGAATTGTCAAATCTCACAAACCAAGCCGTCACCGTTCTTTCATTTCCTACAATATCATATCCATGCGTCTGAAAATTCTCACATCCCTCATACAGTTTTGTGTAAGTTTTAATCTCAACACGCTGATTCAGCATCGCCGTATCTGGCATAGAAATACTGTCAATTCCGCGTCCAACATAGTGAAAACTAGATTTTGCATCGTCATCGTTACAAGACCATAAGGTCAGCGCCGTGAATAAAATACCAATGATCCAAAAGTTTCTCATCTTTTCTATTTTATTAAATATATTAGGTTATTTACAAGTTAGACGCCCATTAAAACTCAAGGTTGCGTATAGTTTTTAAAGTTTTATTTCTTTGGGCGCTATTGCTGGCTATTCGCTTCAATCTTTGGTTTTTGTAGCCACAAAACATGTTGTTGCAAGGAGCTTCTGAAGTCGCTCTCGCAACTTCCTGTTTTGTCTGTCAACAAAAATCCAAAGGATTTCCGCTGCTATCCAGAGCGCGCTCTGCTCCTAATGCTTAGTCCTTATAAATATACTCAATACTCGGTAGAATTCATGTAATACCAAAATTAATCTTCTTATAACTCAATTTTCTAGGCACAAAAAAAGCCCTGATTTCTCAGAGCTTTATTTAATATCTATTTTCAAGTAACTATGAATTAAGTATTCATACTTACTAAAAATTCTTCGTTTGATTTAGTCATTTGCATCTGCTTCTTAATGAATTCCATAGCTTCTACAGGATTCATATCTGCCATGTGATTTCTAAGAACCCACATACGTTTAGAAGTTGGTTCATCTAATAATAAATCATCACGTCTAGTAGAAGAAGAAACCAAGTCGATAGCAGGGAATACACGCTTGTTAGCAATCTTACGATCTAATTGTAACTCCATGTTACCCGTACCTTTAAATTCCTCAAAGATTACCTCATCCATTTTAGAACCTGTATCAATTAATGCAGTTGCAATAATTGTTAATGATCCACCACCTTCAATATTTCTAGCAGCTCCAAAGAATCTTTTTGGTTTGTGTAATGCATTCGCGTCAACACCACCCGATAAGATTTTACCTGATGCAGGTGCAACTGTATTATAAGCTCTTGCCAAACGAGTGATTGAATCTAATAAAATCACCACATCATGTCCACACTCTACTAATCTCTTAGCTTTAGAAAGTACAATATTTGCAACTTTCACGTGGCGTTCTGCTGGCTCATCAAAAGTTGAAGCAACTACTTCACCTTTCACATTTCTTTGCATATCTGTCACCTCCTCTGGACGCTCATCAATCAATAAGATGATTTGATAAACCTCTGGATGATTAGCCGCAATAGAGTTAGCAATGTCTTTCATCAACATTGTTTTACCCGTTTTGGGTTGAGCTACAATCATTCCACGTTGACCTTTACCAATAGGAGCAAATAAATCTACAATACGAGTAGAAACTGTACTTTGCTTACCTGCAATATGGAAACGCTCTTGTGGGAACAATGGAGTTAAGTGTTCAAAAGAAACACGATCTCTAACGTAGCTAGGTTCGCGACCATTGATTTCAACAATCTTCAATAAAGGGAAATATTTTTCTCCTTCTTTTGGTGGACGAACTTCTCCAACAACTGTATCACCTGTTTTTAAACCAAAAAGTCTAATTTGTGATTGAGAAACATAAACATCATCTGGAGATGGCAAGTAATTAAAGTCAGATGACCTTAAGAAACCATAACCTTCATTCATCATATCCAAAACACCCTCTGAACGAATAATACCATCAAACTCGTAGTTTGGATCTAGATATTTATTCTTGTGTTTGTTTTGACTTTGGGGCGCATTACTTTTATTTCCATCAACATCATTTCCTTTTTGGTTCTGATTTGATTGGTTTCTGTTATCGTTGCGCTGATTCCCTTTCTGATTGTTGTGCTTAGGCTTGTTTTGCTGATTCTGATTAGAATTTCTGTTTTGGTTATTCTGGTTAGAATCTTTGTCTTTGTTCTGATGCTTATTGTTATTAGCATCTTTATCATGGCCTTGATTCTTGTTATCATGATCTTGGTTCTTGTTCTGAACATTGTCTTTGTTAGAACCCTGATTCTTTTGATTAGAATGTTGGCTATGTGTATTTTTTCTTTGAGGTTGAGCTTTTTGTTGTTTGTTTGGCTCTCTCTCTTTTTGATCTTTATTCTTATGAGAAGGGTGATCAGCCTGTGATTTATTCTCGCTATCGTTAGAATTTTGATCTTTGTTAGCCTGCGATTTAGAGTTATGTTTTTTAGAATTATTATCCTTTTTACTTTGTTTAGCTTCTTGTACTCTTTTATTGGTAGGCTCTGCAGCAGAAACGTTTTTAATTGCAGAAGGATTAGCTGCTTGATGATCAAGGATAAGGTAGATAAGTTCTTGTTTCTTTAAAGGTTGAAAACCTTTTAAACCAAAATCTTTAGCAATTCCTCGAAGATCGGCAACTTTCTTGCCTTTCAATTCATTTAAATCGAACATATAGTTTGTGAATGTGATTGTTTAAAATGTAAATTTTTCAAGTGAAAAATAGGAGAAAGTCGTTGTTGTATGGTATTCTCTTAATGCAATATTACAAATAAATTACGAAACACTGCAAAAAAAAATAATATCTGAAAATCCTATGTATTATAGCTTTATATAGATTTAAAGAATTAAAAACATTTGAATTAAAATTAAGCTTCCCTTTTTGAGCAAAATTTGATATATTTGCGGTCGATAATTAGAATATGATTCAGAGAATACAATCTATTTTTTTATTTCTTGCAGCACTTGTTTCAGGTGTTTTTTCGAACATTTTTGATTTGTGGAAAAGCGGATCAGAATGGATGCAAGCCAATGATTATACAGTAATTTACGCGTTATTTATTGCTTCTGGTATTTTAGCCTTAGCTAATATTTTCTTTTATGGAAATAGAAAACGCCAAATGCTGTTTAATGTTATTAATATCTTTTTGAATATAGTGTTGGTGGGACTATTGGTTTATCAACTATACAATTTACCTGGAGAAGGATTTTCTTCTGAGAAAGGTATTGGGTTATTTCTTCCTGTAATTTCGATGCTGTTGCTTTGGCTTGCCAATCGCAGCATTATCAAGGACGAAAAACTTGTAAAATCGGTAGATCGGATCCGATAATCGCACTTACTTATTTATATTGAGTGTTGAAAGCAGTTGAGAAATCAGCTGCTTTTTTTTATTCTAATTTCTTACAAATCTAAAACTTACAATTCATCCACATAATACAACAGTTTGGTAACTCTAATAATATCAGCGTTTAATAAATTCAAAAATACACGCCAAAATCCTGTTTTATTTTCAGCGAAACAAATACAAGATTTGATTCAAGCTAACTTTCTACAAAGTCAAAATAGAAGTTACTTAATAGACAACTCTCTAGAGGAGATTTTGGAGTAATTAGATCCTAATCAATTTTATAGAATTAGCCGTCAAGCTTTGGTGCATTTATCTCACATAGTAGAAATCCTCTCCCACACCGGAAGTCGACTTACTCTTAGCTTCAAAGACGATAATGAAAAATGGGTCGTTAGATGCGAGTGTGAGACTTTAAAGTATAATTAGCGAGTTTAGATTTATTAAAATTTAATTCTTAAAAAAACTATCCGAAATTCTGCATTCTAATCAGGTTAGCATAAATTCCATTTTGCTCGATTAAATCTAAATGCTCTCCAGTTTCTTTAATTTCACCGGAATCCATTACAATAATTTTATCTGCATTTTGAATGGTAGACAAACGGTGAGCAATTACCAAAGAAGTTCGATTGGTCATCATATTATCCAAAGCCTCTTGCACTAAACGCTCGGATTTAGTATCTAATGCCGAAGTTGCCTCATCTAAAATCATAATCGGTGGATTTTTCATGACGGCTCTAGCAATAGATAAACGCTGCTTCTGCCCTCCCGAAAGTTTACCTCCACTTTCTCCAATATTCTCGTAATACCCATTAGGCAGGGTAACAATAAATTCATGAGCATTAGCAATCATAGCCGCTTCTTTCACCATATCTTCAGTAGCATCTTCTTTACCCATGGTAATATTATTGTAAATACTATCATTAAATAAAACAGATTCTTGTGTTACCATTCCCATCAGAGCGCGGTAATCATCTAGTTTAACATCTTGAATTGGTGTCCCATCAATAAGAATCTCCCCTTCGGTCACGTCATAAAAACGTGTCATCAAATTGGCTACGGTAGTTTTACCACTACCGGATTGCCCAACCAAAGCAACCGTTTCACCTTTATTAATAACTAAATTGAAATTCTTTAATACAGGTTGATCTGATTCATACGAAAATGAAACATTTCTAAACTCAATACTTTTTTCAAATTTAGTCAAAGGCTTAGCATCCACTTTTTGATTAACAACCACATCTGCATCTAAAACTTCAAATACTCTTTCTGCAGAAGCATTACCTCTAGAAACATCTGAAAATGATTTAGATAAAGCTTTCGCTGGGTCTAATAATTGAAAGAACAAACCTAAAAATAAAATAAAAGCAGGTCCTTCTAATCCTTCACCTTCCAATACCAGTTTTCCACCAAACCAAACCAACATAATAATAGTCAATGAACCTAAAAGCTCACTGGTTGGAGAAGCCAATTCATATTTACGCTCAACTCTATTGGTCAATGATCTCCATTGGGTATTGGTGTCAGAAAATCTTGTGCTCAAATGTTTTTCGGCGTTAAACATTTTTACAATTTTGGCTGCACTTAAAGTTTCTTCAACCTGAGAAATTAAATTTCCTAAAACTTTCTGAGCCTCACGCGTATCATTTTTTAAACTTTTGGAGATTGTTGAAATCACCAATCCCATAACTGGCAGAATAACAAATGCCGCTAGAGTTAACTTCCAATTCATGAAAATCAACATAGCCAGTGTAGCAATAATCATAATTGGCGCACGGAAAAACTCGATAATCGGCATCAACGTGAAACGCTGAACTCCATCTACATCACTTGAAATTCGGGTCATAATATCTCCCTTCCTCTGATCGGTAAAATAAGAAACTGGCAAGGCCAATAACTTATTGTACATAGCATTTCTGATGTCTCTCGATGTTCCAGACCTCAATGCAATCATATAATATTGAGCAATATACCTAAAGAAGTTTCTGAAAAAGAACATAACTACCGTAGCAGCACATAGCCAAGCTAAAACTGTTAATTGACCATATTGCTGCATTAACTCCGCAACATAAACGGTGGCATCATGTTGAAGTTTATCAAATAAACTCACATCGGCAGCTGTGGTATCGATAGGTTCTAAATCTTCTTTCTTAACATTGTCAAAAAGTATCTTTAGAATAGGTAAAATAGATGTAATAGAAACAATGGCCATTAATGAATAAAGGACATTGAACACAATGCTCAACACAAAGTAAATGCGGTAAGGTTTTGCGAACTCTAATATACGTCTGAATGGACTCATATTTAATTTTGAATTTTCAAAGGTAATCAAATTGTATTTCTTTGAATAGAGCTTATTATTTTCCTAACTTTGAACATACAAGATTTAGAATGAATTTACAGAAAAAGATTGAATCTCATATTCGCATTGTCGAAGGTTTTCCTAAGAAAGGCATCTCATTTAAAGACTTTAGTGGTGTTTTCCAAAATGCCGAATTATCCAAAGAAATTATAGAAACTTTTGCCGATCATGTGAGAGGTGAAGTCGATTTGGTCTGCGGTATCGAGAGTAGAGGCTTTATATTTGGGTTTCCAATTGCCTTAGCTTTAAATGTTCCATTTGTAATGGTGCGCAAGGAAGGAAAGCTTCCACCACCCATTGTTTCTGCTAGTTATGAACTAGAATACGGCGAAGCGACACTCGAAATTGTCGAAGGACAAATTCCAGAAGGAGCTCGTGTTCTGATTCATGATGATGTATTAGCAACAGGAGGAACCGCTGCTGCATGTAGTGAACTGGTTAAGAAAGTTGGAGCTATTCCTGCCTCCTATTCCTTCTTGGTTGAGTTAGACTTCTTGAACGGGAGATCTAAGATTGAATCAGAAGCAGAGGTGTTTTCTTTGATTCATTATCAATCTTAAAATTCCAATAATTTATTTAATTCCTAATAAATCTTATTTTTAAGAACTCATTAATTGTTAAAAACTGGCTGAAATTAATTTAAATTTCATTTCTGAATAGTTGTGAATATTAAAAGGTATTTCTAAATTGCCCTTTCCCTGAAATTTAATTTCTATGATTTTAAATGTAACTAATGAAACCGATACTCTTAAAGCTGTTGTTCTAGGACAACCAGGCGGTATGGGTGAAGATCCAGAATTAAAAGACACTTTTGACTCAAAGTCAAGAGAAAGTGTTAAGCGCGGTATTTATCCAAGCGAAGAAGATGTAACCAAAGAAATGGAAGCTTTTGAAAAAGTGCTTAAAAAGCATGATGTTCAAGTTTTTAGACCTTGGGTGATTGAGGATTTAAACCAAGTTTTCTCCCGTGATGTTGGATTTGTAATCGATGATAAATTCATCATTGCCAACCTAATCGAAGATAGAGAAGAAGAACAAAAAGCCTATGAGCGCATTATTGATTCTATCTCAGAGAAAAATATAATTAAAACTCCAGATGATGTTCATGTAGAAGGTGGTGATGTTATTTTATGGAATGAATTTATGTTTGTAGGCTGCTATAAACAAGATGATTATTCTAAATATAAAACAGCACGAACTAACGCAAAAGCTGTTGAGTTCTTAAAACATCATTTCCCACACAAATGGGTGATTGATATGGAGTTAATTAAA
Organism: Profundicola chukchiensis; assembly: GCF_029664245.1. GTDB lineage: Bacteria > Bacteroidota > Bacteroidia > Flavobacteriales > Weeksellaceae > Profundicola > Profundicola chukchiensis. Next base: position 89,820 of record NZ_JANAIE010000002.1, read on the forward strand.
GATGACAACGATCCATTTAGAGGAATTCTACATTTAGATTGCACTTTCCAGCCTGTTGGTAAAGACAAAGCTATTATCTACAAAAATGGCTTTTTAAATGAAAGACATTACCAAATTCTATTGGATTTATTTGGTCGTAAAAATGTGTTTGAAGTAACCAGAGAAGAAATGTATTGGATGAATACCAACATTTTCTCTATTTCGCCTGAAGTGGTGGTTTCAGAAAAGAACTTTACGCGTCTAAACAATCACATGAGAAATGAATGGGGACTAACCGTAGAAGAAATTCCTTATCGTGAAGTTTCTAAAATGGGTGGTTTATTAAGATGTTCAACTATGCCGTTGATTCGAGAATAAGCTTAACTTAAAAACATAAAAAAGAGCGATAGTTTAGAAATAAATTATCGCTCTTTTTCCTTTTATCTGGTAATCCTTAATACTTGTTGTGATGATACATAAACTGAATAATTCCATCTGATAAACCAATTTTAGGAACGTGAATCTTCTTAGATCCAGCGAACTTCATAATACTTACATAGATTTCAAGTGCTGGAATTACCACGTCTGCTCTATCCGTTTTCATATTATATAGCGTCAATCTATCTTCAAAACTTAAGCCTTTAAGAATCTTTAATTGTTTAAATAAATAATTATATGACAAAGGCTTTCCAGGTTTACTTCCAGATTGCTTAAAAATGTGGTTAATATTACCTCCTGAACCCAAAAGCTCAATACTCTCATATGGTTTACAGTTTTCAACAACCCATGGTTTAACTTCTTTTTCAAGAAAATCCGCGCCCACTTTATCATGCAACCAACGTACAGTACCCACAGGAAAACTCTTGGTTGTGATTACTTTTCCATGCGCTAATAGCGTACATTCGGTAGAACCACCACCAACATCCACGTAAAGATAATTCTTAGAATCAGTTACATAAGATTTTAATTCTGTTTCGAAAATAATATTCCCTTCGGTTTCTCCATCGATAATCTGCAAATCAATATCAGCCTCGTCTTTAATTCTCTGCACTACTTCTTCTCCATTACTCACTTCCCTCATCGCTGAAGTGGCAAAAGCTCTATAATCCTGGATTTCGTGTACATCCATCAATAACCTAAAGGCTTTTAAAGCTTTAATCAATCGAGTAAGATTTTCATCTGATACATGCTCGGCAACAAAAGCGTCATACCCTAAACGCACAGGAGCTCTCACCAAACTTGTTTTGTTAAAAGTCCTGTGTGTTCCGTCGTCGTAAATGGTATTAACCAGCAAACGAATCGCATTGGAACCGACATCTATTGCTGCGAGTTTAGTTATCTTCATTGTATCTTTTTTTATAATATTCATAAATGCTCACTTGTGAGCGATTAGGTGCTAAGTCGTTTTCCTGATAAATCTCGTCTAAGGTTGCATTTTGAATTCTACCTTTCACATTATCATTAAAACTTAACTCAAATGTATCCATTATTTCTTCTTGAAGAATTGGATCATAAATCGGGCAAGTCATCTCTACCCTATGGTCAATATTTCGTGCCATTAAATCTGCAGAGGAAATATAAATTTTATCTTTTCCAGCATTTTTAAACCAAAAAACTCTCGGATGCTCAAGAAATTTATCGACTACACTTATGGCTTTTATATTTTCGCTTAACCCATACTTACCTGGTATCAAACAACAAATTCCACGCACAACTAATCTCACTTCAACGCCAGCATCATTTGCTTCGTAAAGCTTATCAATCATTCCTTTATCAGATAAACTATTGATTTTAATATTAATCTGTGCTGGCAAACCATTTTTCTGATTTTCAATTTCTTGATCAATAAGTTCATAGATTCTTCTTCGGGTACTAAATGGAGATAAAATCAAGTGTTTGTAATCTTTAACTTTATAATTAGCTTGGAAAAAGTCAAAAACTTCATCAATTTCAGTGGCAATTTCTTTGTGCGATGTTAAAAGAGTGAAATCCGTATAAATCCTGGCAGTTTTCTCATGAAAATTCCCGGTTGAAATAAAGGCAATCTTCTTTAAATTTTCTTCATCCTCTTCATCCGTGTAAGTTACTACACCTATTTTTGAGTGAACTTTAAGATCAGCCACTCCAAAAATTACTTGAACACCTTCGTCTTGCAGGATTTTAGACCAATTCACATTGTTAGCCTCATCGAATCTAGCACGTAATTCTAAAACAGCTGTGACTTCCTTCCCGTTTCTAACAGCATTAACTAAGGCACTCATTATTTGCGACTGATTCGCCACACGATAAACTGTCATTTTAATCGCCTTAACCTTAGGATCTATCGCGCACTCTCTAAGAAACTTTAAGAAAATAGAATAGTCCGTATAAGGCGCATGCAACATGTGGTCTTGCTGTTCAATGGCTTTAATATAACTTTTAACACCAACCAAAGCAGGAGGCGTCAAAGGTTGAATGGCTGCATTATTTAATTCGGCTCTACCTAAATCCGGAAAGCCAATAAAGTCTCTTTTGTTGTGATATTTACTCCCTGGCGAAACACTATCGTATTTATCGATGTGCATGATATTTTTAACGTACTCAAAAGTATCTGGAGCCATGTCTTTATCATAAACCAAGCGAACGGGCTCGCCACTTCTACGTCGCTCTACGCTTCGTGCTATTCTATCCATAAAACTACGCTGAACATCTTGATCTAAATCTAGTTCAGCATCTTTAGATGACTTAATAGAATGAGCTTCAATATGGTCATAATCAAAGATTTCGAAGATTTCATCGAGATTATATCGAATCGCATCTTCTAGCATCATAAAATACTTCTTATTTTCCTTGGAAGGTAAAACGATAAACCTTGAAAATATATAAGTTGGAACCTCTATTATGGCATAATTCACAATATCTTCATTCAGGTTTTTACTGAACTTGGTCATCTTAACTGCCAAATAATAAGCATCCTCTCTAAAAGACGGAATCCTTTCTTGGTCAGGTTTCCATAAGAAAACAGCCGTTGTGTGACTTAACTTTTCTTGATATAATTTTTTGATATAAGCAATATGCTCCTCCTCTAGCTGATGCTCGTCGATAAAATAAATATCCTCATCCTCTAGCTGTCTGATAATCTCTTGAAATGTTCTATCGTAATTATCTTGTTGAAGCGCTACCACTTCTCTTATTTCAGATAAAAGCTTTTTTAAAGATTGACCTTCTATAATATTATTATATGCTGCAGAATCAAGTTCTAATGCACGCAAAACGGTAGCATATCTAACCTTATAAAACTCATCTAAGTTATTGGAGTAAATACCCAAAAACCTCAATCTATCTAATAAGGGAACTGTTTTGTCTCTCGCCTCCTGCAGCACTCTTGCATTGAATTTCAACCAAGTTATTTCGCGATTTATGTATTTAATAGGAGTCGTCATTTACAGGATTTTGCCTTTTGAAATTAAAAAATTTAACTTTCCATCAGCAATATCATGCCAATTATCTTGCTTAAAACTAATAGATGCAACACTAGCAGTTTTAAACTCAAATAATGATTCACCTGTAAGAAAGCTTATTAAATCAATACAAGCATCATTGTGTCCAAAAATAATCGCTGAATCCATTTCATTAGGAAACTCTGCAATAGCTTTTTTTAAATCTAGATAGAAGAATGTGTATAAATCTTTATGAATTTTCAACCGATCTAGCTGCTTAAATTCTTTAGAAAATATAACCGCTGTATGCAAAGCTCGTGTCGCATAACTTGTAGCCCAAAAAGCAGGTATTTCGGTTAGTTTATTTTTTAAGATGGCAGCGTGATTTTCTGCTCTATCAATGCCACGTGGAAGCAAAGGACGATCATAATCTGCGATATCATAATCCCAACTCGATTTGGCATGTCTTACGATGATTAAATTCTTCATAAATGAAGCTTGTAGATTTCTTGGTGAATGTTGATTTCTAACAAATGTACAATTTAATAAAACAAATTTTATTTTAAAAAACACGAATGAAAGCTAGAGAGAACCAAGCAAATAATGCTTAAATTGCAGGATACTTAACTTTAAATTTTATTTTAAAGTGGTAATTCTCTATTTTTACCACCTACTTACACATTTTTAATCCATAGATTTCAATGCAATATAATACAACGAGAGAGAAATTGATCATTCCAGAATATGGTCGACATGTTCAGGAAATGGTAAATCATTGCAAAAAGATAGAAAACAAGGACGATAGAAACGAATTTGCTCATGCTATTATAGAGGTAATGGGTAACCTAAACACGCATCTACGTGATGTTCAGGATTTTCAACATAAGCTTTGGGATCAGTTATTTATAATGGCAGATTTTGATTTAGATGTTGATTCTCCCTATCCAACACCTAAAAAAGAAGATTTCTCTAAACCACCTAACAAAATTCCTTATCCGGTATTTAATTTAAAATATCGCTACTACGGACAAAACATCCAGCGAATGATTGATGTGGCTGTTGAGTGGGAAGAAGGAGAAAAAAGAGATGGGCTTATCCAGTCGATCGCCAACCAAATGAAAAAAAGTTATTTGCTTTGGAACAAGGATAATGTAGACGATAGAGTTATATTCAATCAATTAAAAGATATGTCTAATGGTAAAATTGATATCCAACAAATGGAAGAAGATATCAATCTTTCCTCTTCGCGTGATTTAACGCAAGGAAAACCAAGAGGAGCCAAGAAATACTCTAAGAAAAGAAGACCAAAAAGAAAAAAATAAAATTCTAAATTTATATGCCAAAATTGGAGATTCGTGGTGGGAAACCGCTTAAAGGCGAAATCATACCACAGGGAGCTAAAAATGAGGCGCTGCAAATTCTTTGCGCTACCTTATTAACAGATGAACCCGTACGAATTAAAAATATTCCCGACATTAAAGATGTCAACCGCTTGATAGAAATCCTAGGAAGTTTAGATGTTAGCATCACCAAACACGCCAAGGGAGATTATACTTTTCAAGCGAATAATCTACACATAGACTACCTTAAAACTAAAGACTTCAAAAAAGATGGCGCGTCTCTTCGTGGGTCGGTTATGTTAATGGGACCTTTCTTAGCAAGATTTGGATTTGCTTATATGCCAAAACCAGGTGGAGATAAAATCGGTAGACGTAGATTAGATACGCACTTCGAAGGATTCGAAAAACTAGGCGCTGAATTTAGATATTCTCCAGAAGAAAGTTTCTATGGTGTAGAACTTCCCGAAGGCAAAAAATTAAAAGGAAGCTATATGCTTCTAGAAGAAGCTTCTGTTACGGGTACAGCCAATATTCTTATGGCAGCCGTTTTTGCAGAAGGTAAGACTCAGATTTACAACGCTGCTTGTGAACCATATATTCAACAATTGTGTAAGATGTTGAATCGAATGGGAGCTAAAATCGAAGGAGTAGGTTCAAATTTACTAACCATTGAAGGCGTTGAAAAACTAGGTGGAACAGAACACACCATTCTTCCAGATATGATTGAAATCGGTTCTTGGATTGGCTTAGCGGCGATGACAAGATCTGAAATTACAATTAAAAATGTTGGATGGGAACATCTTGGTGTTATTCCAGATACTTTCAAAAAACTTGGTATTAAGTTAGAAAAAGTTGGAGACGACATTTATATTCCAGCTCAAGAAAGTTATGAAATCCAAAGTTTTATCGATGGTTCAATCATGACAATCTCTGATGCGCCATGGCCAGGTTTCACACCAGATTTATTGAGTATTATTTTGGTAGTAGCAACACAAGCCAAAGGAAGTGTGCTTATTCATCAGAAAATGTTTGAAAGCAGATTGTTCTTCGTCGATAAATTAATTGACATGGGAGCTCAGATTATTCTATGTGATCCTCATCGTGCAACTGTAATTGGACAAAATCATGCGACACCTTTGAGAGGTCAGACTTTAACTTCTCCTGACATTAGAGCGGGTATTGCTTTATTAATTGCAGCTTTATCGGCAAAAGGAACAAGTACGATTTTCAACATTGAACAAATCGACCGTGGATATGAAGATATCGACGAAAGATTACGCAAAATTGGTGCGGATATAAGACGTGTCGATTAGACTAAAATAATATATATAAATTACAGAAAACCATGTTCAAAATACGTTCTTTTGGCATGGTTTTCATTGTAAATAGGAATTAAATAAAGCTAGAAATTGTTTTCATCTCATTAGATTAAGACTACCTTTGCAAACGATTATTTCAATCCAAACTATGCGCAGTTTCAAAGATTATTTTATTATATTTTTAAAAGGCCTAGGAATGGGTGCAGCCGATGTTGTACCAGGAGTTTCAGGAGGGACTATTGCCTTTATCGCAGGTATTTACGAAGAATTATTAGATAGTATCTCCGCCATAAAACCTTCTTTAATTAATGATTTAAAAGAAGGTGGAATTTCGGCTGTTTGGGAAAAAGTAAATGGAAATTTCTTAGCTGCTCTACTTTCAGGAATCGCTGTTAGTATTTTGTCATTAGCTAAAATATTAACCTATGCCATGCAGTTCTACCCTACCCAATTATGGGCATTCTTTTTTGGGTTGATTATCGCCAGTATTTGGTACGTTGGAAAACAAATCAAAAAATGGGATTTCGGGGTTATTGCCGGTCTTATTCTTGGAACTTTAGCGGTTTATTATCTTTCGATTACACCACCATTAGGTGCTAATTCATCCTATTTATTTTTATTCTTTGCAGGTTCAATTGCGGCTTGCGCTATGATTTTACCCGGCGTTTCAGGTAGTTTTATCTTACTACTTCTAGGAGCATATGCCACGGTGATTTCGGCAGTTGGAAATCATGATTTTGTGACCGTTGGCGTAGTTGGAATTGGAGCTGTAACTGGATTGATCGCATTTTCGAAGTTATTAAAATACCTTTTGCATCATTATCACAATACACTCATAGCTGTTTTAACCGGTTTTTTAATCGGATCATTATGGAAGATTTGGCCATGGAAAAAAGATGAAATGATTTATGTAAAAGAAGTCGGAGCCTCAGAAGCATCCAATTATTTGGGTGATTTCAACAGCCTATCTGCCTATCTTAAGACAGCAAGCACAGAAGAGTTTGGACGATACAAAGCATTTATAGAAACTAATATATTACCAAAAACCTACGAAAACCTTAACCCTGGAGCTAGCGCAGATTTAATACCTGCTGCTATATTTTTAGTCCTAGGCTTTTCGGTTATATTTATCATAGAATTCATCGCGAAAAAGAAAAATGTATAAAAGATCATTCATAGACTACGTCGTACTTTATTTTAAAGGACTCCTAATGGGAACTGCTAACAAAATCCCAGGGGTTTCTGGTGGAATGATAGCATTGGTGACGGGATTCTATGAAGAAATGATTTATTCATTTCAAAAAATCAATATCAAATCACTTCAACTACTCTTGGCGGGTAGATTTAGAAAGTTTTTTGAATACATTAATTTTAAGTTTTTATTCGCAACCAACTTTGGTTCTATTTCTGCCTTTTTCTCCATCTCTCTATTGATAGATTGGCTTATGAGAACCCCGGCAGAAAAGGGTTTAGGTTTAGAAACTGAAGTCTGGAGTTATTTCTTCGGACTAATTATCGGATCTATTTATTATGTTTCCTTAAAAGTCAAGAAATGGACACTCAAACCTTATATGGGGGTTGTTTTCGGGGCAGTTTTGGGACTTATAATATCCTTTATGGACCCGATGCCACCCAACGATAATTATTGGTTTATCTTTCTCTGTGGTATAATTGGCGTATCTGGAATGACATTACCCGGTTTCTCAGGATCCTTTATATTAATCATTATTGGAAATTACAACTTATTAATGGTAGATGCGGTAAATAACCTATTCTATGCGCTCACAGCAGTATTTAACGGCGACTTCAAGATGTTGGGAACTTCATCTTTGGTTGAGCGTGCTGAACGCGTTAGAATGATTTATTTAGTTGGAATCTTTGCCTCTGGTTCTTTGTTTGGAATGGTAACTTTTTCCAAATTGATGGGCTTCTTATTAAGACGTTGGCACAATATCGTAATTGCCACATTAATGGGCTTTATTATTGGATCATTAGGAGCCGCTTGGCCTTGGAAAACAGAAGATTTAGACCATCACAATCAATTGATTGGCTACACTCGATTTATACCAGAAATTGATGCTAGATTTTTTATCCAAATTTTATGCATTATCATTGGTATTGCATCCATATTACTTATTAAGCATTATGAAAACAAAAGAATCAAACTTTAAAAGGTTTGGGTTAGTTGGTAGAAAAATTAGTTATTCTTTCTCTCCTGCCTATTTTAAAGAGAAGTTTAGCACAGAAAAAATAGATGCCAGCTATAAAATTTTTGAATTAAACCAGATCCAACAATTTCCTCAATTGTTTTTAACAAGCAATTTAGCTGGATTAAACGTTACAACGCCCTACAAAGAGGAAATCATGATTTTCATGGATAGTTTATCTCCAGAAGCAAAAGCCATTGGAGCAGTTAATACAATTAAATTTAAAGGTGATCACTTAATCGGTCATAATACAGATTATATTGGTTTTAGAGACTCCATTAAACCTTTACTAAAGGAAAACCATACAAAAGCTCTTATCCTTGGAACAGGTGGCGCTACCAAAGCTGTGAAATATGCACTTGAGTTATTAAATATAGAATTCAAGACTGTTTCGCGAGATAGTAGTAAGGCAGATTATACTTACGAGGATTTAACACCAGAAATAATTACTGAACATCCTATCATTATTAATGCAACTCCACTGGGTACATTTCCCGAGGTAGAACAAGCACCAGAAATTCCATATGAAGCTATTACAAATCAACATTTAGCTTATGATTTGGTCTATAATCCGGAGAAAACTCTGTTTTTGACTCAAGCTGAAGCTCAAGGAGCTCAAATTAAAAACGGCTATGAAATGTTGGAAATCCAAGCCGAAGAATCTTGGAAAATTTGGAATTCGAAATAATTTCTTATTTCAAGCATGAATATTATTAAAAATTTAAGCAAGCACGGCTTTAAATTTTAGAATCTTAAAATCAAAATATTCTAAGCTTTTTAGGTTAAAAATACCATTCAAATATCTATTAAAATTGTAAGCTATTCTGTTTAGGTATTTTAGATTGAATTCATTAGATTTGTTATTTACTGAAAGTATATTATTATGTCAATTGATAAAGATAACCTGCCAAAGGCAGATGGACAAGAGAATCTTACCAACGCACCTGAAACAACAGAGACTAATCAGGATGCAAAAGCTAGTGAGCTAACCGCTGAAGACACAACAGGAGAAGCTCCTATTCAAATTCACGGCGATAGCGCTGAGCAAGAAATGACGGAAGATTTAGAAAAATTACCTGAAGGCGTAGTTCCTGATGCAGAGGAAATGAAAGAGCAAAAACCTACAAGTATTGAAAAGGATTTTGATGAAAACGCCGATCAAGACCAAGCTCAGAATGAGGATGAAGAAGAAAACGAAGATGAAGAGCAAACGGTTCCATTAAAGGACTATGACGACATGTCATTGGCCGATATGGTAAAGGAAGCTAAAGAATTAATTGGTACGTACGCACCCCTTAAACTTCGTGAAGCTTTTGGAAACTTGAGAGATTCTTTCCGTAAAAAAGCAGAAGAGATTGAAGCTGCTGCAAAGGAAAAATTCTTAGAAGAAGGAGGAAATGCCATCGACTTTAGACATGATAATCCACATGGCACACCTTTCTTTGATGTTTATGCTGAGTTCCGCTCAAAAGTAGATGCTCATTATAAGAAAGTAGAAGCTGAACAAGAGGCTAATCTTAAAGAAAGAGAAGCAATCATCAATGAATTAAAGGCTTTATATACTGAACCTTCAGAAAACAATTCACATATATTCAAGAAGTTTAGAGATCTAAAAACGCGTTGGCACAATGCGGGTAGAATCCCTAAAGCACAAGCTGGAAACATTTTTAAAACTTATTATTTCCACTTAGATAACTTTAATGAATTCTTGGATTTAAACCAGGAATTAAGAAAAATGGATTACGAACACAACTTAGAGGTTCGTCATTCGATTATTGATAGAGCAAAAGCTTTATTAAAAGAAGAAAACGTTCAAAAAGCATTGAACGAGCTACAATACCTTCACCGTATGTGGAAAGAAGAAGGTGTTCCTGTAGCGGAAGAAATGCGTGAAAAAACTTGGTTAGAGTTTAAAAGTTTAACCAATAAAATTCACGATAGAAAAACTGAATTAAACGAGAAACTTCAGAAAAAACAGCAAGAAAATCTTGAAAAGAAAAGAGCTGTAATTGATAAAATTTCAAAGTTAATCGAGGGAGATTTACCGAAATCTCACAATGCATGGCAAAAGAAGATTAAAGAAATGAAAGGCCTTCGCGAAGAGTTCTTTGCATTAGGTAGAGTTCCAAGAGAGAACAATCAACCAACTTGGGATGCATTCAAAGAAGCTTCTAAAGGATTTAACCATGAGAAAAATGCTTTCTACAAGAACATGAAAGCTGAACAGATGGAAAATCTTGAGAAGAAAAGAAAATTAGTAGAAATTGCTAATGAACACAAAAACAGCTCAGATTGGAATAATTCTGTTCAAGTTGTTAAACGTATTCAAGCTGAATGGAAGAAAATTGGACATGTTCCAAGAAAGTATTCAGATAAGATTTGGAAAGAGTTTAGTCAGGCAAATAATCAATTCTTTGATCGTTATAAAAATAGAAACAACGAAAAACTAGAGAAGCAAAAAGAAAATCTAGACAAGAAATTGGCGCTATTAGAAGAAATGAAAACCGCCGAAAAGCCAAAAGACAAAGATGCTTTATTAGCTTGGATTAATGATTATAGCGTTAAATGGTCTACGATTGGTTATGTTCCAAATGGAAAACAAGATATCAATAAAGATTTCTCTTCATTAACAGAGAAGTTCTTGACAGATGCTGGTTTAGATAAAAATGCTATTGCAAAAGCACAATGGGAAAGTCAGATCGATAGAATTAAGACTACCCTTGACGAAGATGCATTACGTAATCTTAAGTACGACACCAGAAAACAAATGGATGAAGTTCAAAAAGAGGTTACTCATTTACAAACCAACTTAGCGTTTTTCTCTAATGCAGACGAAAATAATCCATTATTCAAAAATGCGATTCAAAACATTGAGAATAAAGTAAATGAACTTAAAGAGCTTGAGTCTAGATTTGATGATTTAAGACATATAAACTTAGATGCACTAGAACAAGCACAAGATGCAGCAGCAGAAATAGAGGCTGATGCTGCTTCTGAAGAGGAATAAATAGGTTTTAAATAATCAATTCAAAAATCCCAAATTCTTAATATTTGATATATAAAGTTTGGGATTTTTCTTCTGAATAAAATTAATTATCGGTTGAGTATGGACGAATTAATGATGCAAAGATGTTTAGAACTTGCCAAAAATGCTTTGGGAACCACTTATCCCAATCCATTGGTTGGAAGCGTCATTGTTCATAATCAGAAAATTATAGGCGAAGGTTGGCACAAAAAGGCAGGTCAAGATCATGCTGAAATTGTAGCCATCAACAGTGTTCAAGATAAATCACTTTTGAAGGAAAGCACCTTATATGTGAACCTAGAGCCATGCTCCCATTTTGGAAAAACACCTCCATGCTCACATAAAATCGTAGAATACGGCATTCCTAAAGTAGTTGTTGGAATTAGAGACAAAGCAGCACATGTCAACGGAAAAGGCATCGCTTATCTGAGAGAAAACGGTGTGGAGGTCGTTGAAAATATTCTTGAAGAAGAGTGCGAATGGTTGAATCGTAGATTTTTCACCTTTCACACCAAAAAGCGTCCTTATATTATTCTAAAGTTTGCTCAAACTTCTAACGGGTATTTTGCGCCACTTGGTCAAGAACAAAAGTGGATTACTAATGCCTATTGCAAACAACTTGCGCATAAATGGCGAACCGAAGAAGCATCTATTTTAGTAGGAAAAAGAACTGCTGAGATCGACCAACCTCAATTGAATGCCAGATTATGGCAAGGGAATCAGCCGATTAGAGTATTAATTAGTAGGGAATTGAGCCCAGAAATTAAATCCTTTCTATCATCTGACCTTAAAACCATCGCTTTTACGGAAGCAGAGAATGAAAAGAGGCAAAATGTTGATTTTATTAAAATCGATTTCAAGGTAAATGTGTTAGAACAAATTCTTCATCATTTACACGAACAAAATTTACAGTCGATTATAATAGAAGGTGGTGCAGCGACTTTAGCACATTTTATAGAAGAAAATCTTTGGGATGAAGCGAGAGTTTTCACTGGTGATGTGGCTTGGGAAAATGGAATCAAAGCACCTATATTGGAGAATGCTAGTTTAAAGTTCCGACAGGATTTGGGCAGAGATGAATATAAATTATATGTGAATCGCAAACAATGAAATACGAGTGCAAGACCATAAGTAAATCCGTGGTGGATATTATTCAAAAGGAAAAAGGCAGCAAATTCATTGGCTACGCCTATTATGTCCGAAATGAAGGTGATGTAAAGAAAAGATTAGAAGAAATCAAATCGATTCATCCGTCTGCAACACATCATTGTTATGCCTATCGCTTAGGATTTGCCGGTAAAAAATACAGAGCTAACGATGATGGCGAGCCAAATGGAACGGCTGGATTACCTATTTACAATCAACTTTTGTCATTTGATTACACCTTCACATTGGTGGTGGTAGTTCGTTATTATGGAGGAACCAAATTAGGCGTTAGCGGCTTGATTAAAGCTTATAAAAACTGTGCTGAGGAGACTTTGCAGAATGCTAAAACTAAGATTTTAGAGAAGAAAGAAAGACATCTTTTGGTTTTCCCTTATTCATCTCAAGGAGATGCCATGCGCATCATCGATCGCTACAATGGCGACATGTTGACCCAAAGTTACATGGCCGAGTGCGAGATTGAAGTAGAAGTTAGCAAACGAAAGAGTAAAGAATTTCTTGAACATTTAGAGGCGTTTCAAGATATAGAAATTTATGAATGCGACTAAGTAAAGTAGTTACAGCCCACATACTTTTGTTGTTGGCTAATTTGATTTATGGGGTCAATTATACCGTTTCTAAAATCCCCATGCCTGAATACATCAAGCCGCTTGGTTTGGTTTTATTAAGATGTATTGCAGCGGTTGCCTTTTTCTGGATATTACATTATTTCATTAAATCCCCAAGTAAAAAGCAGAAAATAGAATCCAAAGATTGGGTACGACTCGTTCTAGCTGGATTATTTGGGATAGCCATCAACCAAATTCTATTCTTCAAAGGATTAGAGTTATCACAGCCCATTAGTGCGTCCATTATTATGACGAGCACACCTATAGCCGTTCTAATCGTTGCCTTATTCATTGCAAAAGAAAGACTCACATGGAATAAAGCTATTGGATTATTCCTAGGTCTCGTGGGTGCATTGGCACTTATTCTTTCAGGAGACTCTAGAGCCAGCTCTTATGCCCCCAACCCTACTTTAGGCAATATTATGATTTTCATAAATGCCTTATCCTATGCTATTTACCTTGTTATTTCTAAAAAATTAATTGAGAAATATGACAATATGCTTTTCATGAAATGGGTGTTTAGCATTGGCTTATTTATGGTTTTACCCTTTGGATTTAATGAAGTTATAGACGCCAGATGGTCTGAGATGAATACAGAAATATGGTTGTCGATTGGGTTTATTTTAATTTTTGTTAGCTGTTTAACCTACTATTTCACTACCGTAAGTTTAAACGTCCTTCCCTCGTCTACCGTTGGAATTTATATCTATGCACAACCTGTTTTCGCTGTTCTGACAGCTATAATTTTAGGAGCTGACTCGTTGGACTTGGTTAAGGTAGTATCAGCTTTAATGATTTTTGTGGGAGTATATTTAGTTTCGAATACTAAAAAATTAAAAACAAAAGCAACTTAAATTAAAAATAGGATTAAAATCCTCTTGATTTGTTGTGGAATAATCCAGCATTTCAAAAAAGTGAATATATCTATCAATAAATTGAGTTTCAAAAAAAAGTTTCCTGATTTTTAGGGTTAAATTTTTAGAAAACTAATCTTTCCATCTTTAATTTAGCTTTCCTTCAAATTATCATAATCGAGGAGTTTTTCTCTCAAATTGTTCGGAATTCGGCAAGGTCGATTTTTTAACATATCAACAAATACCAATTCTGTACTTCCTTCATGAAGTAATAAATCTGATTCATTAAAAATTTTATATTCAAATTTTATCCTTACACCATCGGGAACTTTTGGGATGCTAGTAACGATTTTCAACCTATCATCATAGCGTGCTGGGTGGTGATAAAAACTTTGCATATTTATTACCGGCATCATTACTCCTTTGTCCTCCAATGACTTGTATGTTACACCGATTTTTCTAAAGAGTTCTACACGTCCAATTTCAAAGAATTGCGCGTAATTACCGTAATAGACATAACCCATCTGATCGGTTTCGCCATATCTCACTCTAATAAAAGTAGTTGCCTCAATCATGCTTAATGTATTCTTTAATAGATACGAAAATGTTTTCAATTTTGCAATAGGTAAGTGACTTTTTTTGTTCAAAGTTTTTTCACATTTTTGTACCACAGGGCTCAATTATATGTGAGCCTTTTTCGACTAACAAATTTAACTAAAAATAGCTATGTCCAAAACAGCAGCTTCTGTATGGAGCAATTGCTTAGAGTTCATTCAGGATAATATCTCTCCTCAAGCCTACACGACTTGGTTTGAGCCGATAAAGGCCATTAAACTTGATAAATCAATCTTAACCATTCAAGTTCCCAGCAAATTCTTCTACGAATGGCTAGAGGAACACTACATAAAATTATTAAAAGTTTCCTTACAAAAAGAGTTAGGAAGCGATGCTAAGTTAGTTTATAGTATCGTAATGGATCAGAATATTTCTAAAAAAGATCCTTACACCGTAAAGATACCGAGTTCGAATAAAGAAAAATTAAAACCACAAGAATTAAATGCTCCTCTTCACCTAGAAAGTTCTAAGGTTAAGAATCCATTCATCATTCCTGGTTTACAAAAAATAAAAATTGATTCGCAATTAAATATTCATTTTAATTTCGATAATTTTATAGAAGGTGAAACTAACAGATTAGCGAGATCTGCAGGTAAAGCTATCGCCAAAAGACCTGGCGGGACTTCATTTAACCCTTTATTTATTTATGGTGGTGTTGGTTTAGGGAAAACTCACTTAGCACACGCCATTGGACTTGAAGTTAAAGAAAAGCATCCAGAGAAAACGGTTCTTTATGTAGACATGCAGAAGTTCATTCAGCAATACGCAGAGGCATCACGTTCTAACAATAGAAATGATTTCATTCACTTCTATCAAATGATTGATGTATTGATTATTGATGATGTTCAATTCTTGTCAGGCAAAAAAGGTACTCAAGAAGTATTCTTCCACATTTTCAATGATTTACACCAGAGAGGGAATCAATTGATTTTAACTTCTGATAAACCACCTGTGGATATTCAGGATATGGAGCAGAGATTAATCTCTCGTTTCAAGTGGGGACTATCTGCTGATTTACAAGCACCTGATTATGATTTAAGATATAATATTCTTAAGCATAAATTAGAAAAAGATGGAATGGAAATTCCAGAGGAAGTGATTGAATATATTGCTAAAAACATTAAAACCAACTTCCGTGAATTAGAAGGTGCGCTTAACTCTTTGATGGCTCAATCTTTATTGAACAAGAAAGAAATTACCTTAGAATTAGCTGAAAGAGCTTTAGTAACATTGATTCAAACGCAACGAAAGGAAATCTCTATCGATTATATTCAGAAAGTAGTTTGTGACTATTTCAAGATTCCATTAGAGAAAGTTCAGTCAAAAACAAGAAAGAGAGACATTGTTCAGGCTAGACAGTTGGCGATGTTCTTTGCAAAGAAATATACCAATGCTTCATTGGCGAGTATTGGAACTCAAATTGGGAAACGCGACCACGCAACTGTGTTACACGCTTGTAAGACCGTAAAGAACTTATCTGAAACAGATAAAGTATTCAAGGGTTATGTTGATGATTTAAGAAGAAAAATTTCTGCAGAGTAATGAGAATTTTAATGGTTTGCTTAGGAAATATCTGTCGTTCACCATTAGCCGAAGGCATTTTAGCCTCTAAAGTGGGGGACGATGTATTTGTTGATTCAGCTGGAACAAGTGATTGGCACGTTGGAAAGGCACCAGACCCTCGTTCGATTGAAGTGGCTGCTCAACATAATTTGGATATTTCTCATTTAAGAGGAAGACAATTTACGGTTGAAGATTTCGATAATTTCGACCTCATCTATGTGATGGATGCCAGCAACTACCAGAATGTTGTGAGATTAGCTAGAACCCAAGAAGATGAAGATAAAGTTATCATGATTCTGAACGAAGTTAATCAAGGACGAAACGAGCAAGTTCCAGACCCATACTATGGTGGCGATGATGGTTTTGAGAAAGTTTATCAAATGCTGGATGAAGCTACAGATCGTATCCTTATGAAAATTTCTTAATGAAAACGGCTAAAGTTTATGTAATTCCTTCTCTCTTAGGCGAAAGTTCACCTGAGCGTGTTTTGCCTACTTATAATTTAGATATCATACGAGAGCTAAATCATTTTGTAGTTGAAAATGAAAAATCAGCGAGAAGATTTATTAAAACTATTTTACCCGAAAAGGTTCAATCTGAATTAAAGATTGAAATCTTGAACAAACATACGGACGATCAAGAAATACCCAAATTATTAAAACCATTAAAAGATGGAGAATCGATTGGGATTATTTCAGAAGCAGGTATGCCAGGCATAGCCGATCCAGGAGCGAGATTAGTTTGGGCTGCACATCAAAATAAAACACCCGTGATTCCACTGATTGGCCCCTCTTCTATTTTTCTAGCTTTGGCAGCTTCAGGCTTTAATGGTCAATCCTTTAGTTTTCATGGCTATTTACCTATTGATAAACGCGAAAGGAGACAAGCACTATCAAGACTTGAAAACAAAAGCCAGAAAGAAGGTTCTGCAGAGATCTTCATGGAAACCCCTTATCGTAACAATAAGTTCTTAGAGGACATAAAACAGACCTTATCTAAAAACACACGACTATGTGTAGCTTGTGATATTACTTTAGAAAGCGAAATGATTTATTCGGGGACGATTCAACAATGGAACTCTATGCAAGTCGACTTACATAAAAGACCAGCTATTTTTATCCTACAAGCCTAAGTCTTCTATTTTAAAAATTAAATTTAAAGCATAAAAAAACCTGTTATCAATGATAACAGGTTTTTTAATTTTATTGAATCAGAATATTTACTCAGTTGGAGCTTGTCCAATTAATTCCATAAACTGATCTAAGTTAGGAAGAATAATAATTTCTGTTCTTCTGTTCTTATTTCTACCTGCAGGCGTAGCATTTGTAGCAACAGAGTTGTACTCACCACGTCCACCAGCAGTCATTCTCTTAGGATCTACACCATGCTTAGTTTGTAATGCCTGAACAACTGAACTTGCACGTAAAGCACTTAAATCCCAGTTATTTCTAATGTTTTCTCTAGAAATTGGCACATTATCCGTGTTACCTTCAACCATTACGTCATAAGTTGGATAATCTTTAATGATTTTTGCAATCTTAGAAAGAACATCGTTTGCCGCTGGGCTAATTTCGTAGCTACCAGATCTATATAACATGTTGTCTGATAAAGAAATGAAAACAACTCCTTTCTGAACTTGAACATCAATATCTTTTAACTCTTCTCTAGATAGAGATTTTGTTAAGTTATTAGTCAATACTAAGTTAAGTGAATCACTCTTATTTTTAGAGTTAATTAATTGCTTAATGTATTTGTTAGATGAATCAATCTGCTCAATCAACTTGGTAATGTTCATACTACCACTAGATTGTGCATTTAAACATTTATCTAAAGCATTCTCAAGAACCTTTACGCTCTCTTTATCTGATTGACTTAGATTTTTAACCCCTTCTAACTGAGCTTGTAGAGATGCTACATCGCTATTACATTTTGTTAGCTCGTTGCTCAATGATTGCTTAGACTGGTAAACACCATCAAATTGGGCCTGTAAGTCGTCATACTTTTTCTTACTTACACAGCTCGTTAGCAAAAACACCGAAGCACCTGCTAATAAAAGAGTTTTTTTCATAATATTTTATTTTAATTTATTTTCAACATTTACCTCTAGAATCTTACTTCAACTATTATTCACCCTCTAGAGTTTCTGAATAATCATTCAAAATTTGTAGCAAAGCCACAAGCTAACTGAATTACTCTTTGCATTCCTCGAAATAACAACACTATCAAAGATAGGTTTTTATTTACAATATAGATGTACAGCAAATTTAGAGCCAAATTTGTTTATATAACGATGTGATATATATATTATTTTTTAGTTAGTTTCAATTCAACATTATTTGACTGCTAATTAGGTTTTAAATCAAATAATTTCATTGAAAATA
The DNA here is from genome assembly GCF_029664245.1 of Profundicola chukchiensis. GTDB lineage: Bacteria > Bacteroidota > Bacteroidia > Flavobacteriales > Weeksellaceae > Profundicola > Profundicola chukchiensis. The sequence goes on from NZ_JANAIE010000002.1 coordinate 108,294, forward strand.
TTTTTGATTACATTTGCTTTATGCCAACGCGTGACGAAAAAAACTTCGACCCAAATAGCCTAAAAGGAAAAACTCACGAGATAATCTTTGAGGCGAATACTTTTTGGGGTAAAACCTTTGATGTTTCCTTACTTATCCTCATTGTGATAAGTATTGCTGTATTGATGTTAGAAAGCGTTGATGCTTATAACATACTTTACTATAAGTATTTTTATTACATAGAATGGGTCTTAACCATCTTATTCTCTATCGAGTATGCCGCGCGCTTATATGCCGTTAAAAAACCGATGAAATATGCCACCAGTTTTTATGGTGTCATTGATTTATTAGCCATCCTACCTACTTATTTGGAGTTCTTCATCGTGGGAACCCACTTCTTTATGGTACTTCGTGTGATGCGATTATTGAGAATCTTTAGGATTTTTAAGTTAGTTCAATTCTTAAACGAAAGAAACACGCTAGCCTATTCGCTAAGAAGAAGTTGGCCTAAAATTTCATATTTCCTATTCTTCTTATTACTTACGGTGTGTGTTATTGGAACCTTAATTTACCTCATCGAAGGTGGAAATCCATCTTCATCATTTGAAAATATACCGGTGAGTATTTATTGGGCTATCGTTACCCTAACCACAGTTGGATATGGAGATATTACACCCATTACACCTTTAGGACAGTTTTTAGCATCAGCTATTATGATTATGGGTTATTCGATTATTGCGGTACCTACTGGAATTATTAGCGCCGAAATTGCTCGACATAAGAGCGGTGATGATCTTGAGATTCTAGTTTGTCAATATTGTAGTGAAGAAACACATCTTCCTAATGCAGAGTTTTGCCATCAATGCGGACACCCACTTTAAGATTTAATTACATCAATAAAGCTCCTCTTCCATTACATCATAAGGCAAATCGTTTTCACTTTGAATTTTCTTGACCAAAACTTCTTGACGATCCTTAGCGTAAAGCAGTGTCATATTAAGCTCAAATCCTAAGAGGATTATAAGCACTGAGGCATATAGGAATAACATCACGATTAATAACGTACTAATCGAGCCATAAAGCAGGTTATAATTATTGAAATTTTCAATATAAAAGCTAAAACCAACTGTTAGTCCAAAGAACAATAATGTTGTCAAAAACGCACCTGGAATCATCCTTCTAAATCTTCCATCGAATTTAACTCCATAGAAATAAAGGAATGAAATTGCCGTAAGAAAGAATAAAAATCCAGCCACAAAGAAAATTACTCGTTTAACGCCCGAAACCACCCATTCCGTCTCAATCATAGAAGTCAGAATTTCTGTACTTGGGGTCAAAAAATAAATTAAAAACCACATATAAACTAGCAGAAAAGCAGTTACGGCAATGGTAAAAACCAGTGCAATCAGGTATTGTTTGATGGTATTTCTTTCCCTAACTCCCGCAATTCTTCGCGTGGTATTGTTAAACCCCGTCATCAGCGAGTTAATACCATTGGTCGCAAATATAATAGCGATTGAAATCGTAAAGAAACTACTCGTATTTCGACGCGCAATCACCGAAACGTAATTCTCAATCTGGTCAGCTTCGTTCTGCGGAAAGATTCGGTCTACCAAGAATTCATAAATGCTCTTTTCTATCACATCGAAATTAGGCAAGTAGGGAATCCATGAATAAACGAAAAGTAAAAATGGAAATAAGCTCAAGAATAAACTCCAAGAAATTGCGGCTGCACGAGTGGTAATCGCGCCGCGTAATAGTCCCGAAATGTAAATCTGCAATAAGGTATATAAATTCAAACCTTCTAAAGTGGGAATTTGAATACTTTTGAGAAAGACTTTTGTTCGGCGAACAATTTTTAGATTATCAAATTTATCTTGAAAACTCATACATTTATCCTCCAAAAACAAATATATGCAAATTTCATTGCTCTGCATGGGGTTAACAGACGAATCTCAAATTATTCAACTGATGCAAAAATATGAGAAACGCCTTCCCTCTCATTATAATTTTAAACGAGTAGAACTTCCTGATATTAAAGGAAGAAAGAACCTGAGCCAAGAACAACAAAAACTTCTAGAAGAGGAAGCTTTTTTAGATAAAATCAATCCTTCTGATTATGTTGTTTTATTAGATGAAAAAGGGAAAAGCTATACCTCAACTCAATTTGCGAAGTTTCTAAATAATCAATTTATTTCTATGGCCCACCACTTGGTTTTTGTGGTAGGTGGACCTTATGGTTTTTCAGAGAAAATGTATCAGCGAAGTAATGCTAAAATCTCCTTATCTAAAATGACCTTTACTCATCAGATGGTGAGATTATTCTTTGTTGAACAAGTCTATAGAGCTTTTACTATATTGCAAGGCAAATCATATCATCACGATTAATATGAAATCAAATCCATCGCGTCCTGGCTTAGCCACCTATTTTAATTATCAAGTAAGCATCGGTGAAGCTATTTTATACTTTTTCTTAACCCTTCTAATAGGGCAAATTGTAGGTGGAGTCATTTCTGCTCCTACTTATTTTATGAAAGAGCTTTCTCATGTTCTGCTTCCTTTATCATTTCTATTAGGATTTGGTTTAGCTGCCTTGAGCATCATGACCATAAAAAAGTTGAGAATACAAGAGTTAAAAAACTTTTTTCACACCAAAGTTCAGGTGAAACATATCGTCATGGCCATTGCTCTGTATTTTTCTATTATGCCCATTGCAGAGTATTTAGCTATGATTGTTCCAACCGAAGGATATCCTATTCTCGAAGATTTATACAAGACTTTTGAATCAAGTTTTGCAATGATTTTTGAATATAAAGTAGCTGCTTTTATTATGGTGGTTATTTTAGCTCCTATATTAGAAGAATTAATATTTAGAGGACTCATACTTAGAGGAATGCTTAATGCTAACATCTCTCCTTGGGTGGCTATATTTTTAAGTTCATTTTTATTTGGAATTGCACATTTAAATCCTTGGCAATTTCTAGGCGCTGGAATGATTGGGTTGTCACTTGGGTTTATTTATTGGAGAACACAGTCTCTATTGCTAGTTATATTTCTTCATGCCTTGAACAATTTCATTGCTTTTGTTATAACATTAAAAACGGAAAGTTTAGACGAAACTATTTTTGAGCCAAATTACTTAACTCTAGGCATCGCTATTATATTAAGTGTATTAATTGCATTTTTCTTCTACAAACACTCACAGGATACAGCTTTGAACGGGGTTGACTCCAATGATGACATACAAGATTTAGAATCTATTGGGGAAATAAATGAGCATTAACAATAATTAATTTTAAGCCCTCATTAGGCTTGAATACTAGCTTTAATATCAAAATCTTAACGCATCTAGCTATAAGATTAAAATCCAATAAGTAAATCCAAAATAATCTTTGTATTTTTGTGATATTCGAAACAATACACATATGCACAACGAGAATATTTTGAACCAGGAAATTTCTTTCGACATTTTTAAAGAAGAAATACTTCATGATTATTATTTAGCTCGATTAAGCCGTGAAACCAGTCTTTTAGGAAGACGCGAGGTTTTAACGGGTAAAGCTAAATTTGGAATTTTTGGCGATGGAAAAGAACTTCCACAAATCGCCATGGCTAAAGTTTTTAAAAATGGAGACTTCCGTTCTGGGTATTATCGTGACCAAACTTTTATGATGGCTATTGAGCAATTAACCATCGAAGGTTTTTTCGCTCAACTATATGCTGTAACCGACGAAAATGTTGAAAAAGCTTCTTCTGGAAGACAAATGACGTCGCACTTTGCTACGCATTCTTTGAACAGAGATGGTTCTTGGAAAAAATTGACGGAGCAAAAAAATTCAAGTGCTGATATTTCTCCAACGGCTGGCCAAATGCCTAGATTAGTTGGTTTGGCGCAAGCATCTAAATACTATAGAAACCATCCAGAGGCAGATCAAGACAACAACTTTTCAATAAGCGGAAACGAGATTGCATTCGGTACTATTGGTGATGCTTCTACTTCAGAAGGTCATTTCTGGGAATCGATTAATGCAGCAGGTGTTTTACAAGCTCCTATGATTATCTCTATTTGGGACGATGAATATGGAATTTCTGTTGGACACAACTACCAACGAACTAAAAAGAATTTATCTGAAATGCTAAAAGGCTTTCAGAGAACAGATAACGAGCGTGGTTATGAAATCATCACAACTTACGCACACGACTACCCACACTTGGTAGAATCTTATCAAAAAGCAGAAAGATTAGCTAGAGAGGAGCATATTCCAGTGGTAGTTCACGTTAGAGAATGTACTCAGCCTCAAGGTCACTCAACTTCTGGTTCACACGAGAGATATAAATCTAAAGAACGTTTAGAGTGGGAAAAGAAGATGGATAACATCGAGTCTTTCCGCTCTTGGATCTTAGATTTCGAAGTAAGCGAAGGTGATCAGGTTTTAAATATTGCCACCGAAGAACAACTAAGCGAATTAGATAAAAAAGCTAAAAAAGAAGCTAAAGCAGGTCAAAAATCAGCTTGGGCAGTTTATACTTCTCAGATTGATGATCTTAAAAATGCAGCAGTTCCTTTATTGAAAAACTTAGCAGAAGCTTCAGCTAATAAGAATGCTATCTTAGAAGAAATCAATGCTTTATCTACTAAGTTAAGCACGTACAAAAGAGATGTTTTCCATACCGTTAGAAAATCATTAAGATTAAGTATTAATGAAAATACGAGCGCACGCACAGCTTTAATCAATTGGTTAAATCACGCGATGGCAAAACAAAGAGAAAATTATTCTTCTTATCTATATTTTGAAACTCCAGAACAATTGCCAGCAGCAGTAGCTCCAGTAATTTCAGAAGATTCAGAATTAGTTGATGGTCGTGTGGTTTTAAGAGATAACTTCAAAGAAATCTTTAAGAACAATCCAAAAGTTTTAGTTTTTGGTGAAGACAGTGGAAACATTGGTGACGTAAATCAGGGATTAGAAGGGTTACAACAAATTTACGGGGAAAGCAGAGTAAGCGACACCGGAATTCGTGAAGCCACTATTTTAGGTCAAGGTATTGGGTTGGCAATGCGTGGTTTAAGACCGATTGCAGAAATTCAATATTTAGATTATGTTTTATATTGTCTACAAGGAATGAGTGATGACTTGGCAACAGTATTATATCGTACCAATGGTCGTCAGAAGGCTCCAGTAATTGTTAGAACGCGTGGTCATAGATTAGAAGGAATTTGGCATGCTGGTTCTCCAATGGGAGGAATCTTGAACCTAGTTCGAGGAATGTATGTTTTAGTTCCTAGAGATTTAACCAAAGCAGCTGGTTTCTATAATTCATTATTGAAAACTAATACACCTGCGATTGTTGTAGAAAGCTTGAATGGATATAGATTAAAAGAGAAAATGCCTAGCAACTTAGGTGAATTCATAACACCTATTGGTGAAGTAGAAATCACTAAAGAAGGAAAAGATGTTACTCTATTAACTTATGGTTCAACTTGGAGAATTGTTGATGAGGCAGCCAAAGAATTAGAGAATTTAGGTATCAATGCTGAGGTTATTGATGTTCAATCATTAATTCCATTTGACAACTCTCAACAAATTAAGAAAAGTTTAGAAAAAACAAATCGTTTGGTAATTATAGACGAGGACGTTCCTGGAGGAGCATCTGCATATATGCTTAAAAATATCTTAGAAGATATGGATGGTTATCGTCTGTTGGATAGCAAACCGCTAACCATTACAGCCAATGACCATAGAACGGCTTATGCTACGGATGGAGATTACTTCTCTAAACCATCATTAGATGATATTGTTGAGAAAGTTTATAACCTTATGAACGAAAGTAATCCAGCTAAATTTCCAAGTATTTTCGGATAATTGGACATTTTTTTAAAATAATTTAAAAGGGAATCTATATATCAAGTAGATTCCCTTTAATTTTGCTTTTATTCTGAATTCAGAATCATTAAATTTCAAATTATGAGAATTGATATTGTCACTGTTTTACCAGAACTATTAGAAAGTCCCTTTGCTGCATCAATTTTAAAGCGTGCGCAAGACAAAGGTCTAGTAGAGGTTCATTTACATAATCTACGTGATTGGACAACTGACAATTACAAATCGGTAGATGATTATCAATACGGTGGTGGCGCAGGAATGGTGATGACGCCAGAACCTATTCAGAGATGTTTTGAGGATTTAATGAAAGACCGAGAATACGATGAAATTATTTATCTAACTCCAGATGGAAAAACTTTCAATCAAAAAATCGCAAACCAATTATCTTTAAAAGGGAATATTTTAATGCTTTGTGGGCATTATAAAGGTGTAGATCAAAGAATTCGAGATAAATATATTAGCCTTGAGATTTCTGTAGGTGATTTTGTTTTAAGCGGTGGAGAATTAGCAGCAGCTATTGTTGCTGACGCTGTGATTCGTTTAATTCCTGGGGTTTTAAATGATGAAACTTCTGCTTTAGAAGATTCGTTTCAAGATAATTTACTAGCACCTCCCGTTTATACACGACCAGCAGTTTGGGAAGGCATGGAAGTTCCAGAAGTCCTGTTGAGTGGCGACTTTAAGAAAATTGATGAATGGCGAGAAAATCAAGCTTTGAAACGAACAAAAGAGCGACGCCCAGATTTATTAGAAGACTAATTTTAGTCGATTAAATTATTATTTCGAGCCTTAATGATAGCTTCAATCTTATTATGTACTTGCAATTTTTTGTAGATATTTTCGATGTGCTTTCGCACTGTCCCTGAAGAAATAATTAAATTATCTGCAATAATAGAATAGCTATAGCCTTTTGCCAACTGTTCCAAAACTTCAGTTTCTCTATCAGTTAAGGTAATATCAGCTTTATGATGAGAATCTACATTCACAATAGGATTTCGAAGTAGTCTTAAAGTTTTAATAGCGATAGACGGATTCATCGCAGCCCCACCATTTATAGTATCTACAATACCTTGATGAAGCTCTTCAGGTTTTGTTTCTTTAAGCAGATATCCATCGGCGCCGGCTTTAATGGCATTAAATATATTCTCATCGTTATCGAATGCTGTGAGCATAACAATTTTAATATTGGGAAAGCGCTTTTTAATTTCAGCGGTTGCTTCAATTCCATTCATAATGGGCATTTCAATATCCATTAAAATAAGATCAATCGCAGTGTTTTGATTCAATTTTCTAATCAACTCCTTTCCGTTTAAAGCTGAAAATTGATACTCTAAATCATTAAAAAAAGACAGCTTTTCTCTAATCGTTGATATTAAGAAGTTATTGTCGTCGGCTATAGCAATTCGAATTTTCATAAGTTGAATATTTTGAGCTTTCATAGGAAGAAGACTCTTATTTGTAATTAAAACTAATTTTCGTTCCAGCATCCTTTTCAGAAATAATCTCTAATTCTGTATGTAAGTCTGCTGCTCTTTTTCTCATAGAGTTAATGCCATTTCCATCACCGAACTCAATAGGATCAAAACCTACTCCATTGTCTTCTATGCTAAAATTAATTCCATCAGAATTTTTAGAAATTAAAATCTTAATAAGGCTAGCTTGACTATATTTAGTTGCATTATTCACGGCCTCTTGAATGATTCGATAGATATTCATACCCTCTACAGAGTTAAACTTTCGGTCTAATTGAAGTTGAGGATCTATTTCGAAGATGAAATTCGTATTCTTACGGAAAAGATTAGCTTTCTCTATAAAATTAGTGATTCTTGCTCTTAAATCCTCAAAAGATATTTCACTTTGATTCATTGCCCAAATTGTATCTCGCAATCCATAAATTGTTTCTCGGGTAAACTCACTAATCTGATCTAAGCGGTCATGAACCTTATCATTTTCAATACTAAAACCATATTTTAAGTTATCTAATGAAGAAATTATAAAAGTTAATTGAGCACCAATATTATCGTGTAAATCCCTAGAGATATTCAGCCTTTGTTGCTGCAATTTATTTTCGGTTTCTTTTTGATTCAGCGATTCTCTTAAGACTTTTTCACGCTCTAATTGCCAAGCTTTCATTTTCTGTTGATTATAAAATAAATATCCTATAAAGGCAATTATAAAAGTTAATAAAATCAATCCCCAAACGGTATACCCTCGTCTTTGAATTTTTAACTCTTTCTCCGCCAAAGAAGCTCTTTGTCCAAGAATCTCCCTTTCTTTTTCAGCCGTTTCATAGGTAATCGACATCTCATCAAAGTCTTTTAATTTTGCTTCGCTATAAATCTCGTCTTCATTCTCCTTATACTTAGTATAATATATCAATGCTTTTTCGTAGTCGCCTTGTTGCAGATAAAACTCATGATATTGATAATAAACTTCAGACAGCGAACGCAGTTCTCCTAAATTCAAAGCCAAGTTATAAGCACTATCTAAATAGTTTTTAGCACTACTAAAATCCCCTTTATCCATAAGAATTTTCCCCAAATTGATTAAGGTCAAAGGTTTTGGATTATTCTGATCTCCTGCATCTAAAGATAATCTGGTAAACTTCTCGGCATTGTCTAAATCACCAATTTTAGAATAGGTATTACCCAAATTAGAATACCAAGTAACCTGACTAGCTTGGTCGTTATATTTTTTAAATATATCAATGGCTTTTTTATTGTAAATCAATGCACTGTCATAAACTTCAAGACCATCATAAGCAATACCTATCAAACCATATGAACGCCCTTTGCTTTTTTCATCACCCATTTCATCAGCGACTTCTAAAGACTTCTTAAACCAAACAATCGCCTTTTCGAAATCGTTCATTCTATCATAAGTATATCCAATCTCCTGATGAACTTGGGTCAACAATTTATTTTTAGGCAGATTAGTTTGTCTAAATTTTAATTCCTCTAATCCCTTGGCTAAAGCCTCTGGATACATGGCATTCATTCGATAGCCTCTATGGGCATAATACATTGCATTAGCTGCCAATGAATCTTTAAGACCATTTAATATAGAACTGGCCAAATTAAAATTTTTGATTTGAAGAAAACCTTGATTAAGCAAAACATTAGAAATCCCTAGGTTGTAATAAGCTTTACCACGTAGCAAGTCTTCTTTAGCGTATTTTAGAGCAAGCTTGGCATTTTCTTGAATCGAAGTTCCGTCCAAGGTTTGAATATAAGCATCAGATAGATTTAAATAGGTTCGAGCAGCCTCATCACCCGTTTGCTTTGTAGCTATAGATTTTAAACTATCTATATTTTGACCATTCAATAAAACAGCAAATAAGAGGAAGAAAAGTTGGAAGTAAAGATTTCGCATAAAGAGTTAGTTTCTATAAATTTACTAAAATGCTAAAAGCGCACAACCATGTTGTGCGCTTTTATTAGGATTCATTTAATTAAAAATTTTAAACTTAGATTAATTAGCTAGTTAGTTCTCTTTATTTAATTTAAAATTTTTAAAACCCTCTCCCTTAAAACCTTTGAAAATACGCTCCTTTTCGAGATGTACTTTTAAACCTACCTAAACATGAAAAGAATATAAAAATTTAACTTTATAGCTTAGAGCGCACTTTCTAAGAAATTAATCAAAACATAAAGTTGAGTTGAGTTAGTGTGAGCTTTCAAAGTGTTCCGATTTTTTCTTATTACAAATGTAGAACTAAAATTAGTTTCCTGAAATACGCACTAATACGTATATTTTCATTTTAGTCACTTGTAAGGAATATATTACTATAAAAATGATTATTCAGATAATAAACAAAAACACCTTAACCCTTATTTATCAATAAATTAGAAATTTAACCACCAAGGTATAATTCAATTTCCGAATACTCGTTTAACTTAGCATTGCTAATATTCAGTACTATATACGAGAAACTCCATTTATAGAATTTAAAATAAAAAGTTCCTTATAAGTTTTCTCTATCGTCTAAGCTTACTCTTATTGTCCATAACCTATTTCCACCGCCTAATTTTCTATTAAAAAAAGCTTTAAACAAAAGAAAAGCACACAAATCAATGTGTGCTTTTTTAAAGTAAAAATTCAATTTTGCGATTTTATATACTCGAAGATAATTATTCCCCCCAATTTGAAACAAAGAAAGATCTAAACTCTCCATTGGTTATATTAATCACACTTGGAGATCCATTAGGATTATAAGCATTAAAATTAAAACTTCCTTGTATCACATCTCCATTATCTGAAGTAACAACAAGTTTACCCTTTTCTAAATCCCCAAGTTCTTGAGTGCTAAAGTTATTACTCCAAAAATGGTCTGTATTAATTTCATAGTAAGCCATAGCACCAAAATCATCTTCATTCTGTCCTACATAATATGTTCCTGGGCCAGAATAATTGCCTATGGCAATAGTAATGGATTTATCTTCCGTTTCACCAGCGATAAGAAGGTATTCACCTTCAAGAACAGCATAGACATCATCATAATCAACAGATTCTTCTGAAGCCACCCAATCTGTGCCATCAATTTTGGCCCTCATATAATAACTACTTCCACTGCTCCATCCATCACCGCCAGCATCATCGTCACTACTACATGCCGACATACTAAAAGCTAATAAAAAGCTTAATAAAATAAGGTTGAGATTTTTAAATTTTTTCATAATAAAAGTTTTTTAGTTTGCCCTAAGATAATAACTTTTAGGATAAAACCCAAAAAACCAAGCACTTACTTATCATTAAATCAAATCCTTAGCTATTTACACCTGTAGTTTCAAGTATCTTTCGTAGACTTTTTTTAATTTTTGATCGTATCAATTAGCCGCTTGTTTAATACCATTCTAGCCAATAATAAACATGGTCCAATTTCTTGATTTAGGGTGGCAAATTAAAATATTTACCTCTAAAAATTCACTAAATATATTCAAATGATTAGATTAATTTTCATAAATCTTAACTACGAAATTGGCAACATAAGAATTGTTTTCATTTTCGTGAGTTTTGATTGATATCTGTGATTAAGTTTTCAAACATGTGATAGTTTGAGGGCGATTGCAATTGATTTTCTATATACTCTACCGCCACTTCAGATAAATACCTACCTAAGGGAATAATAGGTTTAAACTGATTTCTTTGTTTGTCTTTATCGACATTGTGCATATAGAAAAACATAGGATTACTTAAAAATCTAGAAGTTTGATATGTATGACCTTCCCTAACATTCATCACCGTTTGCAAAGGAGCAGTGAGTTGATTATAATTTTCTAGGCTTCTAGGGTTGATTTTGGTATATGTATTTTCATTCACCAGAACCAAATTTACAAGTTCCACTTTCGACCTTAACCCCCTTTCAATCAACTGTTTTTCTAATTCATCATATATAAATTCAGTAATAGTCCCACCAATATTATCATAATAACCCGCGTCTGCTAATTGCCCACCTTGTAAATCCATTTCTTCATCACAACCTCTAATATCTCCCACCGAACCAATCAAAGGGAAACTTGCGTTAAGCGATAATGCCGTAGAGAGCTTTATAGATTTATCAAAACAATAGCAAGAGTCCAATAATTCATAAAAATCTATATAAGCCGTCGTCTCAAATCCCACAGGAGATATATAGCAATATCTCCCACTCTGTATATGAGTAGTATTAATTATTAATAAGGGTAAACTAGCTTGTTTATTTTCATAGAACGATAAGAAATCCTGATTTAAAATTGTTTTGGTGTTATTATGGACCTTGGCAAAATTTCTTTCCCACTCTTCAGCTAAAATTTCTCCTCTATTTTTTGTTAAACTCGTCCCTATTATGGATTGCCAAAAATCTCTTCCCAATACACCGCTAATGGATGAGGAGAGGTAATTATTTTCATAAAATTCACCCATCTTAGTTTTAATATGATTAGATGATTTATCATCCCAAAACTCAGTCGAGTCCTTTGATTGAGATGCCTCGGCAAAGAACAAACCATTACCAACCGAACCTCCAGAAGCTCCGGTTAAGGAAAACAAGTGATTATTAAAAAACTTTCCCTTTGTTTCTTGATTTATATAGCCTAAGATTAAAGCAGACCACAAACCAGCTTTAGAACCACCTCCTTGGGATGAAACTAAGTAGATAGGAAATTTTCTATTCTTCAATATCTGATCTTCTCTTTGGTCTATCCACTGTTTCACATAAGACTCAAGGGTTGGCCTTTCTCGCTCAGCATAAGTTTCGAGCGGAACAGCATAATGCTCAAACTCCCTTAGGGTCTGACTTCTAATCGATAAAGAAACAATTAGAATTAAGAATATAGTAAAAAATGGAACTTTCCATTTCTTAGCTAAAAGCTTGAAAGTATAAATCAGTACTAAATAAAAGATTAATGCCGCCACAAAAATCACTAATGGATTGATATGTGGATTGATGGCAATGACAAGGTTTAGCACAATAAAAAGCAGTACAAAAAACCAGACCGACATAGAAAGCGATGCAAACAGGAAGTACTTCCATTTATCGAAGGAGATATAATTTCTCCCAAAAATCAACATTGCCAAAAGCAAACTACTCGATACCTGGGAAATAAACAGAAAACTCATCTTTAGTGGTTGATTATTCTCCGTATAATTGAGATACCCAAGGACTATGATGAGTAGCACCAAGAATGGAAATCCTATATTAAATACAACTTTCCTAACCCATTTACGAGTGAAGAATCTTGCATTCCATACATAAAATTGAATATTCAAAAGTAGAATAAAGTAGAAACTAATTAACCCAAAAACAATGTTGAGCCATATTTTAGAAATCATGATGATTCTAAAATCTATCATGGAATTAATAATGGCAAAAGCTACCAGCAACATGAGAAACATTGCCAGAACTGCTGAAAAATGCTTTTGAATATGATGTTTTAATTTTTCGCGATCGCTTAATTTTGTTTGACTGAGTTCAGGATCTAATCGATCATGGAGCTCCGAAGTCGAGTCCATCAACGCCCTAATATTTAAGCTTTTATAATTTTTATCATTAAGATATATGGGAATATTCCAAATGAGATATGCTAAAACAAAAATGGAAGCAAAAAGTAAAGGAACAGCTAAAACAATCCGAATTGGATCAATATGCTGATTAATAGATAATAATAAATCCTGTGCTTGATCGAATTTCCATAGCAACAAGTACATAAGGAAAATCGCAATAATACTCCAAGCATTTCTGTTTATCTCAGCCCAAATAAATTCAAGCCAAATATAAAATTTCAAAAACCAGAGTTTCAAGCTTCGCATAAGTGTTGAGTTTAATCAAATTTAAGAAAAACATATTAAAATACGCCTTAAATCATCAAACTCAACAAAATTATGAGCGCATAGCTAGATTTATCTTTAAAATATAGCTATAAAACTACAATACAATATTTTATTATACTGGAACTGGTGGATGATTTTGAATAAATTCTGATACAAGTTCTGGATCGTCCGTTAAGTAAAGTAATTCTTTGTAAGGCTGGTCTACTGCCAATTGATGCAGCACAGAATATAAAGAAGTATCTTCTACATATCGTTTCTTGCTTAAGAAAACCATAGGACTATAATACCCGAAAGTTCCATAATGATTTTGAGCAGCCTCTTGGAAGATTTCTTGGGTAGTTCCTGCACTTCCTGGTGCATAAACAACACCATAGAGTGCCATCGCTAGCAAAGTATCTTCTCTTAATGAATTTGAGAAATATTTAGCAATATGAGAAGCAAATACATTACTAGGTTCGTGACCATAGAACCAAGTTGGAATCGCTAGATTTTCTTTTCCATTCGGGAACATCTCAAGCACTTTTAAGGCATTATTTACATAGTTTTTAGCTAAATAATCCCTTGGAATTTCAATTTGATTATCGAAATCTAAATCACTTAAAATCTCGATAGCCGTAGCTAAATCCTCATCAGATCTACCTGCCATATAAGCTCCCAAATTAGCGGCTTCCATAATACCAGGACCACCACCTGTCATGATATAATAATCCTTCTCAGCCAATAACTTAGCCGCTTTAGCCACTTTTACATAATATTCTGAACCTCGACGGGTTGCATGTCCACCCATAAAACCTACGGCTTTCTTTTCGGTCATACCTTTTTTGTCGAAGCCCATAAGTCTGCGTAAACTTTCGTCTATATTAAAATCATGTAAACGCTGCGCCATAGCCTCTACAAGAGGTGGATTATATTTATTTTTAACAAAACGCTGATAGATTTTTAAATCTACTGAAGCATCATTTTCAAAATTATAGCCCTCTAATAATTCTTGATACGTATAAAGGGTGTTTCGATTGGGATTGTAAGGAAGGTTTTTGAATTTCGGATATACAATCGCTCCATGTGAAATCACTTCGGTAGCTTGATTTCGATTAAATGCACAGCTTAGAAAAGTAGTATTTTCATACACAAACTGACTCCAATCAATTTTTTCGTTCCTAAAATTAATTCCTTGAATTACTAAATCCGTGAGATCTTTACTCTCTTTTGTATAGTTGTACCAAGCCGTTAAGCTATTAATAAGTATGCCTGACTCCATAGTAATTTAAAATAATACAGGTTTAATATCTTTATCGAAAATCTTCTTTAATTCGGGTGGAATATCAATGAAATTATTATTAAAATCATCAAAGAAATCCTTGGTTTCCTCAGACAATAATTCTTGATATGATTCTAATATTTTTGGACCGAATACCATAGGTGAGATCTGAGTTTCACCATCTTTAATAACGCCAATCACATGATATTCATCTAACTCTTCAATAGGTTGTTGTGTAAAAGAACAATGTTCTAAATCGTTCTCCACGTGCATCATCTCCTCCATTTCTTCCTGATGTTGCCTCATAAAATCTTGCATTTTAAGCATAGATTCTCTTGAGACTTTTTTCATCATGTCACGTTTGCAAGATTCGCAAATCGCATATTCGAATATAGCTGTATGATTGCTATCACCTAGATTTCTATGATAAGCTTTTTCTACAAAATAGAGTTGATCATCTAGCTTATTCTCGCATACCGAACAGTTCTCGAAGACCTCTCCAGTTACATCTGAAAGTAATTTTTTGGGTAATGACATAAAATCAAAGTTAGATAATATTTTCTTGAAATAGAATCTTATCAAGGATTCTTCTTAGTAAGAAATTGAAAATCAGATTTCCCTTTCTATTTAATGAGCTTGCTCCTTGATCTTGGCATTTCTACTCACAAACCAAGAAACTAATAAACCAATCCCCATCACACTAATAATTGTAATAAGATAGTTTTGAACGGTAAATTTAACTGGGAATGGAACATTAAAACTCACCATCACTAGACTAAATTCATGTTGCATCCAAGCAAAGAAACTTCCTACCAACAAACCAAATATAAGCGCATATAAAGTGATAAGCATTCCAGTGTAGAAGTAGGTTTTACGTAAGGAATTATTATTGAAGCCCATGCTGTGTAAAGTTCTAGATTCGGGTGCTTTATCTAAAATTAAAATAGCGATGGATCCTGCTAAATTAAAACTTGCAATGATTAGAATTAAGAAACAAATCAAGTAGATAATTAAGTTTTCTGTATTCATCATTTTCAAGAAAGCAGCATCGATTTCCTGTCGTGTTTTAACCTGATAATCGTCGCCGATAATATTCTGAATCCTACGTTTAAGTTTATCTAAATCACCTGTATTTGCTTTAATTTCGATTCCTGAGAATTGTCCTTCATTATAATTTAATAAAGCTTGAGCAAGCTCCAAGTTAGAAAAAACATAGTTGGCAAACTTATCATTGATAAAGAATATACCAGATGAAAATGCCATGACTTTGTTTACAGCATCCTCTTCATTGCTGATTAAACCTTTTCCTGGTTTAGGAACATAAAGTTGAACTGGCAAATCTGGGTCGGTGAATAATGATAATCGAGAAGAAACTTCCGTCCCAATTACAATTTCGTCTAAATATTCTCTACCTAAAGGATCACCAATTCTAACCATGGTATCCAAACGAAAAATTTGATTGAAATTCTCATCGATACCCTTTAAAGTTACAATATGATTCTTGTTATTATAGCGAATAAAAGCTCTTTCTTCAATAACTTTACTAAGAGTTTCCACCTCATCAAAAGCTAATATCTCATTCAACTTTTTCTCAAACTCTGCAGAAGATTGAATGGTTTTTCCTTTCGCAGGTGAAATAGCAATTTCAGGGTTGATATTGGAATAAAATTGAAGGTTTACGCTCTCTAATCCCGTGAAAACCGACATGATGATAAACAAACATGCGGTGACAAATCCCAAGGCTAAAAATGCAATCCAAGATATCACGTTTACTTCAATGGCATTTTTACCAGAGAAGACATACTTTCGTGCAAGTTTAAAGGGAAATAGATTCATTGATGATTTAAAATCAACTAATTATAATACTGGATTGTCGCCTTTACCTTTTAAAGCTCTATCAATTTCATCGGCTTTATCTAAAGTAACATCTACAAAGAATTGTAATTCAGGAACAATACGCATTTGTTTACCAATTCTATTTCCTAACTCACCTCTAATAAAAGCATGATTTTCTTTCACAAACTCCATCACCTTATCAGTATTGTTGGTTGGAAAAATACTTAAGTAAACTTTAGAAATAGATAAATCTGAAGTTGTTCTAACCTCAGTGACCGTAATCAACATATTGCGACCAATTTTACTGGTCAATTTTCTGAAGATATCGGCCATATCCTTTTGAATCAGTTGATTTACTTTATTAAGTCGATTGCTTTCCATGATTGTAGTGTTTAAAATAGCTATAAAATTCGTGTTTGGCAGAAGCCATTACTACGAACTTTTGACAAAATTACGGATTTTAAAATCAGTTTCGGCCTGCGCTTGAGGCTATTTGTTTTATTTTATATAAGATCTCGTCGAGTCCGTTGGTTTTAATTTCAAAAACGGTGGACATCAACATACCTAATTTCCCTGGAGGAAATCCCTTTCGTTGAAACCATTCCAAATAAGAAATAGGTAAATCTGAAATCATTTTACCTTTATATTTACCAAAAGGCATCGGTGTTCTAACGGTATCTAGCAGTACTTTTTTATCCAAAATTAATTAAATATAAATCGTTCTGCAGGAATCGCAGCATTCGGAATAATCTTATCGAAAATCACAACATACTCCTTTCCTCCTACTGGCGTAGCCTCCATTCTATGAGCAAAACTCAGTTTACCAACTTTCTTAAATTCTGAATAATTTACGGTTTCTAACTCATTTTGTTCTTTCAATAATTGAAAGTTTTTCGCATCAAACCAATAATAATTTTCAACTGTGTTTTTAGTTAGCTTTACCTTAAATACATCTTTTGAATTTAACTTTTCTTTACCCATTAAACTCACTTTGAAACCTTTCTTTTTATAATTTAAAATATCAGTTTCAAATGCATCCTTCTGATAATTAGCTAATTTCTTATAATTCCCGTCAAGCTCATTATAAGTATAGGCCTGTTCTCCATCAAAACCTTCACTCAACATCTCTTTGCCATCAACGATATAACTCACTCTTTTAAAATAAGGTCTAGCGTGTTCTATTTTAATATGTACCCCATCGCTAACGTCAATCGACACTTGACCATCTATAATAATACTATTCAGATTGTTCCAAGCTTCGATTCCACCTGTAACTTCTAAATGTTTGTCAATAATTTCCTCAGCACTTTGGGCATTTAAAAACCCAATACTGATTAATAGAAATAATGCGAAAATTTTATTCATCTTCAAATATAAATTAAGCTTTTCAATATCCAACTATTGTTCCAAGTTTCCAAGATAAACCCGAGCTTCTTCTAAATCCTCTGGAGTGTCAATTCCAATAGTTTTATATTGAGTCTCAACCACTTTTATTCTATAACCATTTTCTAAATAACGTAACTGCTCTAATTTCTCTGCCATTTCTAAAGTTCCTGGTTCAAGCTGAGTAAAAGCCAACAAAGCTTTCTTGCGATAAGCATAAATTCCAACATGTTTAAAATAATCTACCACAACATTTTCATCTCTAACAAAAGGAATGGCGGAACGAGAGAAATAAAGCGCATCCATATTATTACCAACTACTACTTTAACGTTGTTAGGGTTTTGAATATCTTCTTTACGCTCCAATTTTTCCATTAAAGTCGCCACATCTACCTTTTTGTCATGATCATTTTTAAATACATCTATTAAGGATGCTAGAGCTTGGGTAGCTGTAAAAGGCTCGTCACCTTGAACATTTACAATGACATCTACGTCAATATATTGAATCACTTCTGCAATTCTATCACTTCCGCTCGCATGGTTTGGTGAAGTCATTACGGCCTTACCTTGTACACCTTCAATGTCTTGTATTATCTTTTCATCATCTGCCGCCACAATCACCTCATCAAACAATCCCGCATTCTTCACAGCTAAATAAGTGGTAGCAATCACCGAGTGTTCGCCAAGCTTCTTTAATAGCTTACCGGGAAAACGTGTAGCACCAAAACGTGCAGGAATAACAGCGACTACTTTCATTTGATTTTATTTGTTTACATTAGACAATTAAAGAAGGCAAATTAAAGTTTTTTAAAAGAATATTTTAAGTTTCTTTTAAATTTAATTTATATTTGGTGAATAATTTAGGTACTATGAAGAACATTATAAAAATAGCTCTATTAATTTTAGCTCTTTTCTTATCTTTTATGATCTACCGATCAGTTGATGGATTGGTGAATTTCAACCAACAAAGGCTTGTGCGTTACGCTATTGCAGCAGAACAGTTACAAGATGTAGCCAATGCTCAGCGTCTTTACAGAGTATATAAAGGTGAGTATACAGACAATCTAGATTCGCTTAAGCAATACTTAAACGAAGGTAAAATCTACATGATTAACCGTAAAGATTCTTCTGGCTATGTTTATGATGAAAGAAAAAGAATTGATGTAATGAAGAGTTTTACAATTATCGACACAATTGTATCTCAAACAAGCGTTAAAGATTCAATTCTTGGAAACCGTTCTGTGGAGAACTTTGGTTTTGTTCCGATTGAAGGTAAAAACATTCCTATCGAGATGTATGCATCTTATGTAGATAGAGTGGTTGGTACAGATAGTACCAATGTTCAAAGAGATCACTTATTCAAAGCATCTGTTAGCAAAAGAGCAGTTTTAGCAGGTCTTGGTGATGATTACATCAACAGAGAAATGAACGACGAAACTTCAGCAGTTAAAGCAGATGAAATTCAAGTGGGTAGCGATAGACGTCCTACATTAGAAGGAAACTGGTCATCTGAAGTAGATAGAATTATGAAAGATAAACGAGGCGGTTTAAACAAATAATCCTATTATGGCAATTAAAAAACTATCCATCCTTTTCTTGAAGGATGGATTTTCTTTTTGTGTAGCAAAAGACTCTGAGTTGATTCATACCGAAAAAGTTCGATTTGAAGCTTCTCAAGAGACTACTTTCTATGAGTTATTGAGTCAGAAGTTAGATCAACAATTATATTTAAATCAAACTTACGATGAAATTCATTTGGCTTATTTAGGAGATCAATTTAATATTATTCCGAGCAGCTATTTCGAGGCAGAACCAGATGCCCAAAAATGGTTGGAGTTCAATGCTGAAATATTTGAAGGCGATAGTATAGAAACCACTGAGCTTTCAGCTTATGATGCAGAGTTGATTTATGCCTATCCACTAGAGTTAAAGGAAATTATCGATAGGAAATTTAAAGGAGCAAAAATAGAAAGCGCTTCTGCCCTTTTCATCAATAGTTTTAAATTAGAAGATGATAAGGCTCAAATATTTTTAAATATTCACACGAATCAATTAGAGCTTTTAGCATTTAAAAACCAGGGATTATACTTTTATAATATCTTTGAAATTGCAACCAAAGAAGATTTGGTTTACTATATACTAAATAGCTTCAAACAACTCGAACTCGACCCCAACGAGGTTGAAGTCTATTATTTTGGAGGAGATTTGGAAGAGGCCAGCTTAAAAATGTTGATGAACTTCGTTCGTCATGTGATGCCTGGAATTTCCAATACTACCGAATTATCTTATTACACCGAACTACAAAACTTATCATGAGAATCATATCAGGAAAATGGAAAGGAAGACGATTTATCGCTCCCAACAACTTACCAACAAGACCCACCACCGATTTTGCGAAAGAAGCATTATTCAATATTTTGAATCACCAGCTCTACTTGGATGAAATCAAGGTTTTAGATTTATTTGCGGGTATTGGTAGCATAAGCTTGGAGTTCGCGTCTCGTGGTGCAGTTAAAGTGGACGCTGTAGAACAAAACCCTACTTGTGTTCAGTTTATTAATGAAAGCATCGAGAAAATTGAAGCCAAAGAAATCGAAGTTTTCAAACATGATGTTTTTCAATTCCTGACACGTAGCTTACACGACAAATATGATGTCGTTTTTGCTGATCCGCCATACGATTTAGAAGAAGAGGATTACAATAAAATTGTCTCTCTTGTTTTTGACAATGACTATATCGAAGAAGAAGGTATGTTTATTCTAGAACATCCAAAAAACATTAGCTTCGAAGATCATCCTAAGTTCTCTGAGCATAAGAAATATGGAAACGTAAACTTTAGTTTCTTTTATCTTTAATTAAAATTAAAATCTATTCTAGTGCATCTTTTGGATTCGCCCATTCCAGGGTTCGAATAGGATATGGAATATTGATTGAGTTTTCATCGAATACTTCTTTGATGACCATCATAGCTTCAGACTTAGCTTCATACACATTGAGATATGATTCCGCGGCGATCCAAAATCTTATTTGAAAATTAATCGAGCTATCACCAAATTCCAGCCAATGAAACTCAACTCGTTCATAATCTAATTGAGAGAAATGTTTACTAATGGCGTCTGTTGCTAGTTCCTTAACAAAGCGCATATCACAGTCATAATGCACTCCACAGGTAATTTTAGTTCTAATTCTTGGTGTTAATCCATAGTTTTTAAATGGATTTTCAATAATCATCTTATTGGGAATCACCACAATATTATTATCTACCTCTCTAATTCTTGTGTTGCGCAAAGTTATTTCTTCAATGGTTCCAGCATAACCGTTGGTTTCCACATAGTCTCCAACGTTCATTATATCATTTAAGGAAATAAATACCCCCGAAAATGTATTGGCCAAAGCTCCTTGAAAAGCGAGCGCAACTGCCAAACCAGCAATTCCCCCTGCTGCTAAAATACCTTTTAACAAGTTGCTCATGTTCAATAAGCTTACAGCAATCACAACTCCTGTTAAAATGATTAAAATTGAAACCACATTTGCTACCAATGAACGAATCGAAGCACGTTTAATGACTTTGCTGAGAAGTTTCTTAACCCATCGTTTCGTATAGATACTTAGGATATAGCAGAGCGTAAAAACGATCAAAGACAAAATGATTTCCGGAAGATATTCTATCAAAGATTCTTTCCAGCTAAAGATTCTTTCCCACATTTTATCCCACGAGGACTTAAATCCTTCAGAAACTTTCTCCACATCCTTTCCTAAGTCAGAATCTTCTGTCTCTTGCTGAATCAATAATAGGAATTTAAACATGCTCATAAGTCTCCGAATCGAAAATAATGCTAAATATAAGGATTTGACACAAAAAAAAGCGTTCATCTCTGAACGCTTTTTAATTTATAATTTACTGAATTTAATTCAACGTAAATATTACATATTCTCAATCACCATAGAAGAGGCTCCACCTCCACCATTACAAATTCCGATACCTCCGTATTTACCAGCATTTTGCTTCAATACATTGATTAAGGTAACCAAAATTCTAGATCCTGAGTTTCCTAGTGGGTGTCCTAATGAAACCGCTCCACCGTTCACGTTAACTTTAGCTGGATCTAAGTCTAATAATTTAATGTTAGCCAATCCAACTACCGAGAATGCTTCGTTTAATTCAAAGTAATCAAGGTCTGTCATTTTTAATCCTGCTTTAGCAACCGCCTTAGGAAGTGCTTTTGCTGGAGCTGTTGTAAACCACTCTGGCTCGTGAGCTGCATCTGCATAGCCAACGATTTTAGCTAATGGTTTTAACCCTAATTCTTCTGCCTTTTCTTTAGACATTAAAACAACTGCAGAAGCTCCATCATTTAAAGTAGATGCGTTAGCCGCAGTTACAGTTCCGTCTTTAGTAAAAGCTGGACGTAAACTTGGAACTCTATCTAATTTGATGTTCTTGTACTCCTCGTCTTCTTTAACAATAATAGGCTCTCCTCTTCTTTGTGGTACTTCAACAGGAACAATTTCCTCATCGAATCTACCTTCAGCCCAAGCTTTAGTTGATCTGTTATAAGATTCAACAGCAAAGTTATCTTGGTCTTCTCTAGAGAAGTTATACTCAGTAGCACATAAATCTGCACAAACTCCCATTACATTTTTATCATAAGCATCAGTTAATCCATCATTAACGATACCATCGATTAATTGTGTATTTCCGAATTTATTACCAGTTCTAGCTGTCATTGAATAGAAAGGAGTCATTGACATATTTTCCATTCCTCCAGCAACAATCACATCAGCGTCTCCTGCTTTAATAGCTTGAGCTGCTTGCATAACTGCTTTTAATCCAGATGCACAAACTTTGTTCACAGTTGTACAAGGAACATTATTAGGAAGACCTGCTCCTAATGCAGCTTGTCTTGCAGGCGCCTGACCTTCACCAGCTTGAAGAACGTTACCCATGTAAACTTCTTCTACTTTATCTGCCGACAAACCAATTTTATCTAAAGCACCTTTGATTGCTATTGAACCTAATTTGGTAGCAGGAACAGTTGATAAACTACCTAGAAAACTACCGATTGGAGTTCTAACAGCTGATACTATATAAACTTCTTTCATAATAATTATAATGTGTTAACTAAATTCTTTTCTACTTTCACTCTCCAACCAAATGGATCTTCTGATTTGTTATTTTGGATGTCCATCAATTGTTTTTTCAATTGTTTACCCCAAGACTCTTCCATTGGCATATCAGCTAAGTCTAGTGTTTCGTCTGGATAACCGATAGCTGAGAAAGTGTTTAAAACTACAGCCGTACCACAACCGAATACTTCTTTCAAGCTTCCGTCTTTGTGTGCTGCTTTCATTTCGCTTACTTTAATTGGTCTTTCTTCAACTTTCCAACCATTGTGTTTAGCGATATTGATAAGACTATTACGAGTTACTCCGTTTAAAATTCTTTCCGAAATAGGCGCTGTAATTAAAGTATCGTTAATTCTAACAAATACGTTCATAGTACCTGCCTCTTCAATAAATTCATGCGTACTAGCATCAGTCCAAATAACTTGGTCGAATCCTTCTTCTCTTGCTAATTTTGTAGGATAGAAAGAAGCCGCATAGTTACCAGCTGCTTTAGCATAACCTACACCTCCGTTCGCCGATCTAGAATATTTATCTGCAATCTTAACGCGTAATGGTTTAGCATAGTAATCAGGAGCAACCGCAGTAATCACACAGAACATAAACTCTTCTGAAGATCTAGCAGTAATCATTGGCTCAGTAGCAAAAATGAATGGTCTAAGGTATAAAGCCATACCATAAGTTGGCGGAACCCAATCTCTATCGATATCTAATAGAGCTTTTAACCCATCCATGAAAACTTCCTTTGGAACTGTAGGCATATTCAAACGAATCGCAGAATTGTTGATTCTTTCGAAGTTCTTTTCAGGACGGAACATAAATACGTCACCATTTTCATCTTTATAAGCTTTCATTCCCTCAAAACAAGCTTGTCCGTAGTGGATTGCTTGCATAGCAGGAGAGAAACTCATTTCTTGAAATGGAATAATTTTAGCCTCGCCCCAAACGCCATCTTTATAGTTACAAACCAACATGTGATCTGCAAAGGTGTTACCAAAAGTTTTGATTTCTAAACTTTCGGGTGTTAGTCGAGAGCTTTTCACTTTTTCTATATACATCGTTATATTTTTAAAATTCTTATATTTATAGCTCTTCAAATTTAATTATATTTATGGAATTAATAAAAGAAAAATTAACACTTCACCTGATTTTTAACGAAATATGTTAAAACGCGAAATCAAAATAACCCAAGACGGAAGCAAAACTCTTTACATTCCAGATTGGAATGAAAGCTATCATTCTAAGCATGGAGCTTTGAGAGAAGCAGAGCATGTATTCATAACAAATGGATTGGAAAAATTAATTGATTCCAACGTGATTAATGTCCTTGAATATGGTTTCGGCACAGGTTTAAATGCCTTACTTTCTTTTATCTGGTCTCGCGACCATTCCAAACGTATAAACTATACTAGTCTTGAGAAATTTCCAGTTTCCACCACAGAAGTCGAAGCCATGGATTTTCATCAAGTTATAGCACAAAAATATACTAATCTTCAAGCCGACCCAATATACGATTTTTTCTTAAAAATGCATCAAGCAAAATGGGAAGAAAAAGTAAATTTGACTGATTTTTTTGAGTTATTTAAGCAAGAGGTCGACTTTAGAGAGGTTAGACTGAAAAAAGAGACTTATGATATTGTATTCTTTGATGTATTCGGAATGCGGGTACAGCCAGAACTATGGTCGGAAGAGATTTTTGAAAAGATATTTTTAAGTCTTAAGAAAGATGGTTTACTTACCACCTATGCGTGCAACGGACACACAAAACGTGCCTTACAAGTATGTGGTTTTATCGTTGAAAAACTAGCCGGACCTCCAGGTAAAAGAGAAATGATTAATGCATGGAAAAAATAGATACATTTAATATAAGGGTATATGGACTTATCATCCACCAAGATGCTTTATTAATACTTAAAGAACCCTACGCAGGAGAAATTTTATTTAAATTCCCCGGCGGTGGTTTAGAATTCGGTGAAAGCTTAATCGAAGGTTTAAAGAGAGAATTAAAAGAGGAATTAAACCTTAACCTAACTGAAGCAAGTCATTTCTACACCCAAGAAGAATTTATGGTTTCTAAATTTAGAGCCAACGAACAATTACTTACCATATATTATAAAGCCAAGGTGGATAATATAGAGGATTTAACCAAGTTCGATCAGGCCATTCAAGAATTGATTTGGGTGCCTCTTAAGGAACTTTCCACTAATCATGTTAATCTTCCAATTGATCAAGTCGTGGTAAAAAAACTAATGTCTCAATTAAAATAACTCCTCCTTCAATCTATTAAAAACAAAAAAAACCTAAGCCAATGCTTAGGTTTTACTATTTAATACTTTTAATATAGTCTATCGCTATTTAAATCAATCCCTGCTCTTCGAAATAAAGAATAATTGCTTTCTTCATTAGCAAAGCTTGTTCGTTAGATTTAAGTTCTGGTAATTCTGAGATCAACTCAAACTGAGGCCAACCATCTGCATCTTTACCATCAAATCTATAGTAGCCATAAGGCTCGAGAAGACGACAAACGGCGATGTGCATTAAATTCACCTTTTCGTCTTTCTTAAATTTAGCTTGACCTTTCCCTAGCTCTTGAACACCTATTAAAAACAATATCCCATCTAAATCTATGGTTTCTCCATCGGTGAAATTCACCTTAAAAAACTCCAAGATTCTATCCCACTTTTCTATTTCTGTCATTTTATTTAAATCTTTATTAAAAACAAAAGGCTTCGGGTTTTACACCGAAGCCTTTTACAAATATAATTATAAATTCTAATTCTTACGTAGAATTTCTACTCGTCTGTTGATCTCGTGACACTCTTCTGTATCTTCATTACAGATTGGGAATCTCTCACCCATTCCGCGTACTTGAAGTTTGCTAGCATCAACACCTTCTTTAATTAAGGCATCAGCTACAGCTTGTGCACGTCTCTGAGATAACTTGTCGTTATAAGCATCAGCACCTCTAACGTCTGTATGACCATCTACATAGTAGAATCCATCAGTAGCTTTAATCTCAGCAGCTGCTTCTTCAATAGAACCATACTCACTCATCTTAATCGTGAAGCTATCAAACTCGAACAATACATCTTCGAATACAATTTGCTTAGGAGCTTCTGGTTCTGGCTCTTCGATTACTCTAATCGGAGGAGGACAACCGTCGTACTCAATTAAACCTGGAGTATCTGGACACTCATCTACATCGTCAAGGATACCATCACCATCTCTATCTTGGTAAGGACAACCATTGTTCTCGATTGGACCTGGCTCTAATGGACATTCATCTTCGTGATCTGGTAAACCATCACCATCTGTATCAGGACAACCATTAAATTTAGCTAAACCTGGCGTATCTGGACATTCATCCTCTCTATCAGGAATACCGTCACCATCGCGGTCTAATTTTCCAAATCTAAATACTAAACCTGCTGAATGTTGGAAAAAGTCGATATTATCTCCTTCCATACCTCTCATGTGGTAGTATTCACTCATAATATTAGCACCAAACTTTTCAGCGAACCAAAAGTTGATACCTAATCCCCCTGTCATTGCAAAGTGATCGCTTGCAGCAACCGCTCCGTTACTGATGGGATGACCTTGTTCATCTACAACATTTGTAAACTCCATGTCTTGGTAATCTAAGTGATGAATACCAGCACCAACACGTAAATATGGATCAAACCATGAAGTTGGGTTTAAAATGTATCCATTCGCTAAACGGTAACGTAAACCTAAAGTTCCGTTTACCATAAACTCATTTTCTACATTTAAACGCTTATTATCAATTTGACCTAAATTGGCCGATACATCCATATCAAAGGATCTGTTCAAACCTTTAACAATTGTAAGTTTCGCTGGGAATGGAACAACACTATAGTCATCGAAATCAAAAAAACCATCACCGAAGCCTCTTACAGAGGTATGATCGGTTGCAAACATACTAATGCCTATTTGCCAATCATAGTGGTTACTAATGGGCTGAACTTGAATCTCGTCTTCGTTAACCTCTTGTGCATGTACTCCAGCGCTTATCAAAAGAAATAAAAGTAATAGCTGGTTGAATTTTTTCATAAAATCAATTTATTAAAGAAATAAAGATATAATATTTTTTATAATTGGAGTGAATTAATGTGCATTTTTTAAATCTGAAATCACCTGCGTAGGATTTTCATTAGCAAAAACAGCGCTACCTGCCACCAATGCATCTGCTCCACAAGCGATTAATTTACTTGCATTTTCCACATTAACACCACCATCAATTTCAATTAAAGTTGAAGCATTTTTTTGAATAATTAAATCCTTCGCTTTTTCAATTTTAGAATAAGTGTTTTCAATAAATTTTTGTCCGCCAAACCCAGGATTAACCGACATGATCAATAATAAATCAATATCCTGAATCACCTCTTCTACCGCAGAAATTGGTGTATGAGGATTTAATGCCACTCCTGCTTTCATTCCAAGGCTTTTAATCACTTGAATTGAACGATGCAAGTGTGTGCTCGCCTCTGCATGAATCGTTAAATATTCAGCGCCTAGCTTTTGAAACTCCTCAAAGTATCTTTCTGGCTCGATAATCATTAAATGTACATCTAATGGTTTTTGAGCTAAAGACTGAATCGATTTCATGACTGGCATACCATAAGATATATTGGGAACGAAAACACCGTCCATGATATCCAAGTGAAACCAATCTGCCTGACTTTGGTTAACTAATTCTATATCTTTTGCCAAATGCAAAAAATCAGCTGCTAATACCGAGGGTGAAATCAATGCCATACCAAAAATTTGGTCGCTAAAATACTATTAATTGTGCAATTAATCAGAATTAATCCTAAAATTTAGCATTCTTTCGAAAGCATATATTAAGGTATATCAATTTTAAGCTTAGTGCTTAATTTGAGTTAAAAATAATTCTCAAAATTAAGTGGGTTAAAAATTTATGTTTTATAAATATTGCTTTACTTTTGCACAAACCAAAAAAATGGAACAAACAGCATTATTATTTTCTACACGCCAAAGTAAAGTTTTAGCAGAGAATATTGCTTCCCATTACGGACAGCGTTTGGGAAAAATCGAGTTTCAAGAGTTCAGCGATGGTGAATACCAACCTTCTTTTGAACAATCTGTGCGAGGTGCGCGTGTATTCTTAATCGGATCTACCTTCACGCCAGATATCAATCTAATGGAAATGTTATTAATGTGTGATGCAGCTAAAAGAGCATCAGCTAAAAACATTACCGCTGTTATACCATATTATGGTTATGCAAGACAAGACCGTAAAGATAATCCTAGAGTTCCTATTGGAGCAAAGTTAGTTGCTAACTTATTAACGGCTGCTGGAGCAACAAGAATCATGACGATGGATTTGCACGCAGACCAAATCCAAGGATTCTTTGAAATTCCTGTTGATCACTTATTTGCTTCTACTATTTTTGTAGATTACTTAAATGGTTTAAGCTTAGATAATATTACCATGGCTTCCCCAGATATGGGTGGTGCAAAACGTGCAAATGCTTATGCTAAACATTTCAATACAGACATTGTAATCTGTTATAAAGAAAGAAAAGAAGCAAACAAAGTTGCTCGCATGATGCTTATCGGTGACGTTAAAGACAGAAATGTTATTTTGGTAGATGATATGGTAGATACTGCTGGAACCATTACCCAAGCTGCGGACTTGATGATGGAAAAGGGAGCTAAGAGCGTAAGAGCTATGGCAACCCATGCGGTATTATCAGGAAATGCTTACGAGAGAATTGAGAATTCTGCCTTAGAAGAATTAATCATAACAGATTCAATTCCACTTAAAAGAAATGATATTTCTAAAATAAAAGTTGTATCTTGCGCCCCACTTTTCGCTGAAGTAATGCACTTGGTACATAGCAAAGAATCTATCAGTAACAAGTTTGTAATCTAAGCAGAAAACGTGTGAGATTGAATTTCAATCTTAATTTAAATTAAACATTATTAAATATTATATAAATGAAATCATTAACGATTCAAGGACAAAAAAGAGAAAGCGTGGGCAAGAAAAATACCAAGGCTTTACGTAATGCTGATCAAGTTCCTTGTGTTGTTTACGGTGGCGCTGAACCAATTCATTTTTCTACGGACGAACGTTCGTTCAAAGATTTGGTTTACACCTCGGAAGCACACACGGTAGTATTGGAGCTAGACGGAGGCGACGCCATCTCATGTATTTTAAAAGACATTCAGTTTCACCCAGTAACTGACAAAATCTTACACGCAGACTTCTACAGATACACAGAAGATGTTAAGATTACTATGAACATTCCAGTTAACTTAGTTGGACGTGCTCGTGGTGTTGTTGCCGGTGGTGTTTTACGTCAGAATGTTAGAAAATTAAGAGTAAGAGCTTTACCAGCTAACTTACCAGACGAAATCGTAATCGACATTACTCCAATGCGTATTGGTCACAAGAAATATATCAAGGATCTAAGAACTGACGAATATGATTTAATCCACCCAGACAACCAAGTTGTTTGTATGATTAAAACTGCTCGTACGGCTATCGTTGATATTGACGACGAAGATGAAGACGAAGAAGTTGAAGGAGAAGAAGGAGCAGCTGAAGGTGCAGAAAATGCAGCTGAAGAAAATGCAGAAGATTAATTCTTTCTTCCTTAGAAATAAAAAGAAGCTATCTGAAAAGATAGCTTTTTTTATGTAAATTTGTAACCTAACTAACTTGCTGTTTAAGTAGAAACTTTTTTCTCACTTTTATAGCCACAACCCTACTAAAAACCTGAGCATTGAAATTATATCAATCCTTTTTTAAGAGATTATTAGAT
Source organism: Profundicola chukchiensis (assembly GCF_029664245.1). Lineage (GTDB taxonomy): Bacteria > Bacteroidota > Bacteroidia > Flavobacteriales > Weeksellaceae > Profundicola > Profundicola chukchiensis. The sequence continues at coordinate 137,879 of NZ_JANAIE010000002.1, forward strand.
TTTTGTGCAGCCTTGTTGGGCTTCATTGTCTTATCTCCTATTTTTATTTTAATCACCCTATTCCTTAGTATTGCTAATCAAGGCAAACCATTTTTCTTTCAAACTCGCCCTGGAAAAGACGAGAAACTCTTTAATATCATCAAGTTCAAAACCATGAATGATAAAAAGGATGCAGAAGGAAACTTATTATCGGATGCAGAGCGATTAACCAAGGTAGGTCAATTTGTTAGAAAAACATCTTTAGACGAAATTCCTCAATTGCTTAATGTAATCAAAGGCGATATGAGTTTAATAGGACCTCGTCCTCTCCTACCCGAATACTTAGAACTGTATAATGCTACGCAGAAACGTCGTCATGAAGTTAGACCAGGCATTACAGGTTGGGCACAAGTTAATGGACGTAATGCAATCTCTTGGGAGCAAAAATTTGAATATGATGTGTGGTATGTAGACAATATTACTTTTTTATTAGACATTAAAATATTATTTTTAACAATTAAAAAGGTTTTTGTGTCCGAGGGAATTAGCTCAGATACATCTGTAACCATGGATAAATTTAGAGGTTCATCATGATTATTTACGGAGCGAGCGGACATGGCAAGGTCATTCATGACATTCTGAAGTCACAAAGGATTTCAGAAGATATCCTATTTGTAGATGATGCTGATAAAGGTGATCTTTTTTATGGATGTAAGCTTCTTAAACCGCAGCAAGTAAATCTCAGTGAGCATAAGATAATCATTGGGATTGGCAATAATCTGATTAGAAAAAAAATCTCATATAAGTATCCACAATATGCACTTGCGATTCATGCTAGTAGTGTTATTTCTCCTAGCGTAGAGATAAATGAAGGCAGCGTCGTGATGTCTAACGTCAGCATTAATGCAGATACTAAAATTGGAAAACATTGTATATTAAATACCGCATGTAGCATAGATCACGATTGTGTTTTAGACGACTTTGTACACATTTCTCCTAACGCCTCATTGGCTGGAAATGTTAAAGTTGGAGAAGCAACACATATAGGAATTGGTGCATGTGTAATTCAAGGCATAAAAATTGGTAAATTTGCCACCGTCGGAGCGGGCAGTGTTGTTATAAAAGATGTGCCCGACGGCGCTACCGTAGTTGGTTCACCAGCTAAAATAATTAAAACCTAAACTCTATGAATTCAAAAATATGGCTTTCATCGCCACATATGGGCGGAACTGAACAAAAGTATGTTCAAAATGCATTTGATGAAAATTGGATTGCTCCTTTAGGACCGAATGTAACTTTATTCGAAGAAAAGATCCAGTCTTTCTTAGACCAAGATATTCAAGTTGCGGCTCTAAGTTCAGGGACAGCAGCATTACATTTAGCTTTAATTTTATTAGGCGTTGATAGAGATGATGAAGTAATTTGTCAAAGTATGACTTTTAGTGCTTCTGCTAACCCTATTAAATACTTAGGTGCTACACCCGTATTCGTGGACAGCGAAGAGACTACTTGGAATATGGATCCTAACGCCCTAGAAGAAGCCATTAAGGATAGAATTCAAAAAGGTAAAAAACCAAAAGCAATTGTTGCCGTACATTTATATGGAATGCCTTATCAGCATGATGCTTTAAGAAGTATTGCTGATAAATATGAAATTCCAATTGTGGAGGATAGTGCCGAAGCTTTAGGTAGTACATTTAAAGGACAGGAATGTGGAACTTTAGGTGATATTTCTATTTTAAGCTTTAATGGAAATAAAATCATTACGACTTCAGGTGGAGGTGCTTTAGTTACCAAGACCAAACAATTAAAAGACAAAGCTGTCTTTTTAGCAACTCAGGCAAGGGATAATGCTCCCCACTACCAACATAGTCATGTGGGATATAATTATAGATTGAGTAATGTTTCTGCAGGTATCGGTTGTGGACAAATGGAAGTTTTATCCGATCGAGTTAATCAGAGAAGAAAGAATCAGGAGTTTTATACCGATCTTTTTCAAGACCATGCAGAAATTAAAGTTATGCAAGAACCAACTAAGGATTATTATTCAAACTTTTGGTTGAGCGCATTAACTTTTGAAGGAAATAAGGCCTACGAAAAAAGAGAAACTTTAAGAATCTCTTTAAACGACAAATATAATATAGAAACACGTCCGTTGTGGAAACCTATGCATCTACAGCCTATTTTTGCTGATGCACCTTATTATGGAGCTAATGTTTCTGAGGAATTGTTTAATAAAGGTTTATGTTTACCTTCTGGGTCTAACTTAACGGAAGAAGAATTAAGCAGAATAAAACAAGCCTTTCAAGAATTGGTATAGATGATGAATTTTAAAGTCAAAGATTCTGGACTATTAGCCAAACTAGCTGAGAAGCTACACGCTATCAATCACCTACCAAGATGGGCTATCTTGTCTATTGATATAGGTACGGTCATCTTTTCCTTATTAATCACTTATTTCTTAATGAATATTTGGGGAATAAAGGAGTTTGGATCTTTTAATACCTATCTCACTTTCAGCTTTCTAGTGGGGATTGTTGTGTTCTATCTTTATGTATTTAAGGTTTCTTCTGGTATTGTTCGACATTCGAGCATTCGAGATATCATTAAAATATCGCTTGCGACCTTTAGTGCTTTAATTACAATTTTAGTACTTAACTATGGCTATTACTTCTTTAAAGGTCAGTATTTGAATCCTGAAAAGAAATTGGTCTTTGACCCACCTCTCTTCTTTTTCATCCTTTTAGCCTTTTTAATGTTATCCTTATTTAGGTTTTATGTAAAATTAGCCTTCTTAATGTTCTTAAAATTTAAGGATGATAAAGTAGTAAAAGAAGTGATGGTTTATGGTACGGATGATAGCGCGGTTGCTATAGGCAATGTGTTGAATGAAACCATAAGCAATGGATTTAATGTGATTGGATTTATTTCAAGCCAAAAACATCCAAGCAATAGTCGAATTTTAGGTAAGAAGATTTTTTCTATTGATAAGATTATTCAAAGTGATTTTATGAATAAAAGAATCGATGGAATTGTTTTCCCAGATAAAGACATGCGCGCTGATGAAAACCAAGATTTAATCAATCAACTTATTCAGAAGAAGATTAAATTATACCATATTCCTTTTCAATCCTTTGATGAAACTAATGGAATCGAAAGAAAGAATATTCATTCTTTAGAGATTGAAGACTTATTGTACCGAGAGCAAATTACTATTGAGAATGATGCTATTAGCCAAAGACATTTGGGGAAAAATGTGTTAGTGACGGGAGGAGCAGGTTCTATCGGAAGTGAAATCGTAAGAAAAGTAGCTCAATTTAAGCCCGCTTTAGTGGTAGTAGTTGATCAGGCTGAAACACCACTAAACGACATTAAGCTAGAAATGGAGAAAAAACATCCAGAGATTAAATTCGTTTTCCATTTAGCCAATGTGAGTAATAAGTATAGAATTGAACCTTTATTTAAGAAGTACAACTTTTCTATGGTGTATCATGCAGCTGCCTATAAGCATGTACCGATTGTAGAAGAAAACCCACATGAGGCTATCTACGTCAACATTATGGGGACTAGAATTCTAGCAGATCTATCCAATGAATATAAGATCAATCGTTTCGTGATGATTTCTACGGATAAGGCTGTTAACCCTACCAATGTTATGGGAGCTTCTAAACGTGTTGCAGAATTATATGTACAATCCCTTCAAGAAAAAGAGAATAATACCACCAAATTTATTACTACCAGGTTTGGTAATGTATTAGGATCGAATGGTTCCGTGATACCTCTATTTAGAAAACAAATTGAAGCGGGTGGTCCATTAACCTTAACTCACCCGGAAATTACTCGTTATTTTATGACCATTCCCGAAGCCTGCGAATTGGTATTACAAGCAGGAACCATGGGACAAGGGGGTGAGATTTTTGTCTTTGATATGGGAGAACCCGTTAAGATTCTTGATTTAGCTAAAAAGATGATTAAACTGAGCGGACTTGAGCCTGATGTAGATATTGAAATTAAAATCACTGGCTTACGACCAGGAGAAAAGCTTTACGAGGAATTACTGAGTGATCAATCGAAGACTTTAGCCACACATCACGAAAAGATTATGCGTGCCAAAGATATCACCATGCCTTATAGCATAATGGAAGAGAAAACCAAAGAGATTGCACGCGCCACGGTGAAGAAAACTAAAAATGAATTAGTACAAATGATAAAAGATTTAGTTCCTGAATATAAAAGTCAGAATTCTGAATTTGAATGCCTTGATGCTAATCCTGAAAATATTACTTAATTTTGCACTTACCTATCACACAACTTATGAATAGAATCATTTTATTATTGTTACTAATAAGTTTAGTTTCCTCCTGTAGGACGCAAAAAGATATTTGGTATTTTCAAAACATAGATCAGGTAATTAATGAAACTGCTGAAATATATGAAGATCCCAAAATACAAACTGGTGATGCGTTAAGTATTGTTGTGAGCACTTTCAACCCTAAATTGGCGGAACCTTTTAATTTAGGTGGTGGCGTTAATAACACTCGAAGTATTTCAGAAGACAGTCCAGCAGCGTATGTAGTAAGTAGCGATGGTAACATTGAAATGCCTATGCTAGGAAGTATTCAAGCAGCTGGGAAAACTAGGCAAGAATTAGCAATATTATTAGAAGAAAAAATTAAAACTTACGTTAATGACCCTATAGTCAACGTTAGATATATCAATTTTCGTGTAAGTATGCTTGGTGAATTTAATCGCCCAGGTGTGGTGGAATCTAAATCAGAAAAGCTGAGTATTATGGAAGCAATTGCAAAGTCAGGAGATATGAGTTTATATGCCATACGAGATTCCGTAATGATAATTCGTACAACTGATGGTATACGTGAACATAAATTTGTAAATCTTCTAGATGCTAATTTAATCAATTCAGAGTATTATTATCTTCGTCAAAATGACATTTTATACGCCATGCCTACTAAATCTAAAGCTATTGAATTTAATTCTCGCCCTATTAGAGATGGACTAACTGTTTTAGGATTTGTATTAACCATATATGCACTATTTAAATAACAGATGAATAACCAACTCCAAAATCCCTTTTTAGAAGAATCTTCACATCAGCGTACTGCAAAGTTAAGAAGAGATGTGGCAGCTTATGTCAGAAGGTGGCCTATATTTCTATTAAGTATTCTTTTCTTTCTTTTTGCAGCATGGCTTTATACTAGATACTTAACACCAATTTATCAATCCACTATCAGTGTTTTAGTTAAAGATGGAAAACAAAATCCAGGAACTAATATTTTGCTACGTGATATTGCTTTAACTGGAAATTTAAGTGGGGGAATTTCTAACGATATGCAAATTCTTAAATCTATGAGAAACGTTTCACAAGTTGTTCGTAATTTAGATTTGCATCATAAGTATAATAGAGAAGGAAGAATAATTGAAAAGGAGGCCTATGGTCGTGAATTACCTATTTTGCTAAAATCCTATGCGGCAGATAGCCTGAGACCAATTCAACAACAGTTTCAAGTAAAATATAAGCACCCCAATGTTGAGTTACAAACTACAAATGGTAAAATCTATTCCACTCAATTAAACAAACCTCTTTTAATTGATAAAAACACTTTTGTTTTTGTAAAAAACCCAATTGGATCTAATGCCAAATCTGACGAATTTAAGGTTACCGTTAGCAATCCAACTTCAGTTGCCCGTGGTCTTCAAAATAGAATTAATATCAACACGGTTGAAGGGACTACAATTGTTAACCTTTCTATGACCTCTATCAATACTTTAAAATCTGAAGATATATTACAAGAATTAGTTAAAGTTTATAATCAAGAGTCTATAAGTGATCAAAATCTGGAATTTGAAAAAACTGAGGAGTTCATAGAAGAACGTATTGTACAAATTAATGAAGAACTGGGAGGAGTAGAAGGAACAAAAGTTTCATTTAAAGAGGATAACGCCATTGCTAATTTAGAAGCTGAGGCATCTCAAAGTATAAACATGAAACCGGGTTTGGAAAGTAATTTAATGAACATTGAAACTCAATTAAGTTTAGTACAATCTTACAAAAATCATGTACAAAAACAAGGTATTGATGAAATTCTCCCATCCGATGTTAGTGATGGATCAAATGCCACCAATGCTGCAGTCAATCATTATAATAATCTGGTTACTGAAAGGAATAACTTGTTAGCCTCTGGAGCTACAGAAGATTATCCTGATGTAAAAAACTTAACAGCAAATATTCAAAGTAGTAAGTCAGCTATTCTTTCAAACATAAGTAAAAAAACCTCATCCTTACAAAGTATGAGAAATGATATTTCTGGGCAGTTAGGAAAGTTTTCGGCAATTAAAAGCAGTATACCTAAATTAGAAAGAACAAATAGAGAAATTGATAGACAACAACATATTAAAGAAAGTCTTTATTTATTACTTCTACAAAAACGTGAGGAAGCCGCTATATCTAAAGCTATCACGGGAGAAAAAGCTAAAGTCTTGAACCCACCATCAAGTTATGGACCAGTAGCACCCGTTAAATCAAGATATTACTTTGGTGCTTTCGCTTTAGGTTTACTTTTACCTTTAGCAGTTATATACACCAAAGAATTACTTAAAAACAAAATTGAAACTAGAAGTGATTTAGAAGAATTAGTGAAAGGAGAGCCAATCGTAGCTGAGCTTCCTAAAATATCAATGGATGAAGAGTTTCAATTGGTAGGGAGTGACCTGAGCGTGATGTCCGAAGCCTTTCGTATTATGCGAACAAATATTGAGTTTGTTATATCCAGAAGGTTATCGAATAATAAAAGTAAAGTAATTCTGGTAACTTCTAGTATAAAGGGAGAAGGTAAAACATTTGTATCCATGAACTATGCTCATGTTTTAGGTCAATTACAAGGTAAAAGAGCTATAATAATCGGGGCAGATATACGAAACCCTCAATTACATCGATATGATAGATCAAGTAAAAATGCAGTTGGATTGACAGAATATTTATATTCTGATGATGTTTCTCTTGATGAGTTAATTAAAGTTTCCAAATCTGATAATAAGACTCATATTATATTCTCAGGTAAGATTCCGCCAAATCCAACAGAGTTATTAATGAGTGAGAAGTTTGATAAATTAATTGAACAATTAAGAGAACTTTACGATTATATAGTCATTGATAGTGCTCCTTTAGTTCTAGTATCAGATACCTATCATATTAGTAGTACAGCTGACTTAACTGTATATGTAACTCGATCAGAATTCACTCCTAAAGATGTGATTAAAGTTCCTATGGACTCGATAGAGGAAGGAAGGTTGAAAAATGTGGTTTTTGCCCTAAATGATATTTCCACAGCTCACTCAGGTTATGCTTATGGCTACAAATATAATTATGGCTATGGCTATGGCTATGGTACTGTCAATAGAAGAAGATCGCCTATAAAAAGATTCTTATCTAGTTTTGGAATAAATTTAAAATAATGAGTAAAACAACATCAACCGTATTAGTAACAGGAGCTGCAGGATTTATTGGATCTAACTTAGTAGAAAGATTATTAAGTGAAGGATACCAAGTCAAGGCTCTTGATAACTTTGCTACGGGACATAAAAAAAATATTAATCCTTTTTTAGAAAATGAAAATTTCTACTTTACGGAAGGTGATATTAGAGACTTAGAGACTTGCCAAGAGGCCTGTAAAGATGTAGACTTTATCCTTCATCAAGCGGCTCTAGGTTCTGTACCTAGATCGATCAACGACCCTATTACGAGTAATGAAGTAAATGTAGGAGGCTTTCTAAATATGCTGGTGGCTGCCAAAGAGAACAATGTTAAGCGATTTGTTTATGCAGCAAGTTCTTCTACCTATGGTGATTCTACGGCTTTACCTAAAGTTGAGGACAAGATAGGAAAACCTCTATCTCCTTATGCAGTTACCAAATTAGTGAATGAAGTTTATGCCGATGTATTTCAAAAGGTTTATGGCTTAGATACGATAGGTTTAAGATACTTTAACGTCTTTGGTCGTAGACAAGATCCAAATGGTGCCTATGCCGCAGTGATTCCAAAATTTGTTATGCAGTTAATGAAACACGAATCTCCAGTGATTAATGGAGATGGTACATTTTCCCGTGATTTCACCTATATTGACAATGTAGTTCAAATGAATTTACGTGCTATTGAAACAGATAACCAAGGGGCATTAAATCAAGTCTACAATACCGCTGTAGGCGATCGAATCAGCATTCTAGAAATGGCAGAATTATTGCGCTCCATGTTGGCTGAGTATGATCCAAAAATTGCAGAAATTGAAATTAAACACGGTCCAAATAGAAAAGGTGATGTCCCTCACTCTCTCGCTTCTATTGAAAAAGCTCAAGAAAAACTTAATTATCAACCCACCCACGTATTCAAGGATGGCTTAAAAGAAGCTGTGGCTTGGTATTGGGAAAATTTAAAATAAGAACCTAGAATAAAAGATTAAAATGAATAAAAAAATTGCAGTCATAGGATTAGGATATGTAGGCTTACCATTAGCCAGATTATTTGCCGAGAAATATCCAGTTGTTGGATTCGATATTCATCAAGCACGCGTAGATAAATTAAACGCAGGACATGATGACACCCTAGAGGTGGCCGATGAATTATTACAATCAGCATTGGTTAAAAATAATCCAAGTTATGATGAGAAAGGATTGTTTTGTACTGCAAATATAGAAGATATTGAAGATGCTAACTTCTATGTGATTACAGTTCCGACTCCTGTAGATAAAAATCATAGACCTATTCTTACGCCATTAATCAAAGCTAGTGAAACAGTAGGTAAGGTTTTGAAAAAAGGTGATATTGTAGTATATGAATCTACAGTTTACCCAGGAGCCACTGAAGAGGATTGTATTCCAGTTCTAGAAAAGTTCTCAGGTTTAAAATTTAACGAAGATTTCTTTGCAGGTTACTCTCCAGAAAGAATTAACCCAGGAGATAAAGAACACACGGTTGAGAAGATATTAAAAGTAACTTCTGGTTCCACCCCTGAAATTGGAAAAGTAGTAGATGATATTTATAAATCCGTAATTACGGCAGGTACACACTTGGCTCCTACCATTAAAGTAGCAGAAGCTGCTAAAGTAATTGAAAATTCTCAACGAGATATCAATATCGCTTTCGTTAATGAATTAGCTAAGATTTTCAATTTAATGGAGATTGATACTCACGACGTATTAACAGCCGCTGGTACCAAATGGAATTTCCTTCCTTTCAAACCAGGCTTAGTAGGCGGACATTGTATTGGGGTTGATCCTTATTACTTAGCTCAAAAAGCTCAAGAATTTGGTTATCACCCAGAAATAATCTTAGCCGGTAGAAGATTGAATGATTCTATGGGGCAATATATTGCAAGTGAAGTAGTGAAGAAAATGCTACAAAACGATTGCAAAGTGAAAGGATCTAAAGTATTAGTACTTGGGGTTACCTTCAAAGAAAACTGTCCAGATGTTCGTAATACGAAAGTGGTGGATGTTGTTCATAACCTAGAAGAATTTGGGGTTAATGTAACGATTCATGATCCATGGGCTAATCCAGAAGAGATTACACATGAGTATAATTTAGAAACAACACAAGACCTACCAAATGAAAAATTCGATGCGGTAATCTTGGCGGTTGCTCACCAAGAGTTTAAAGGAATAGATATCGATGCTCTTTTAAATGAAAATGGAATCGTATATGATGTTAAGAACTTTTTACCAAAAGATCAAGTAAACGCAAGATTATAAGTTAATCTAATTCATAAAATATGGTTAGAAAAGGTCGATTCAGTATTGAGTCGACCTTTTTTCTTTGAGGGAAATTTTGAATGTTGAATTAAGGGTGGATAATAAAGAAATTCATAAATCTTTTAATTCAAAACCTAATTAAACTCTGTAGAATAATTTTCATTGAAAAATCAGTTAGGTTTAGGAATCTGACTGAAACGATATGCTTCACTCTAGAAAGATTTATACTCAAAATCCCCCTCCGTCTTTCTGTCAAGACTTCGATACATTTTTTCTAAAGAAAAACTCCTCCATCTGACAGAAAAACTCTACACCCCAATACCAATTATCGAGTACTAAGTACTATCTACCATTCCCTCTCTAACACATAAAACTCACAATACAACGATCTTTAATCTTGAACCTAAATTAATTGGCAAATATCAACCAATTTTACGATATTTGGAAAGCTAAAGAATAATCTATGTCAAAAACAATTTTAATCACAGGAGGAGCAGGTTTTATCGGTTCTCACGTCGTAAGAAGATTCGTAAATCAATACCCTCAATATAAAATCGTTAATTTAGATGCCCTTACCTATGCAGGGAATCTAGAGAACTTAAAAGATGTTGAATCCGCTAATAATTATGAATTCGTACACGGAGATATAACAGATGCCGACTTCATCCAAAAGCTTTTTGAAAAATATAAATTTGACGGAGTAGTTCATTTAGCAGCTGAATCTCACGTAGATAGATCAATTACCGACCCTCTTGCTTTTGCCAAAACCAATATTCTAGGTACCATGAATTTATTAAATGAATTCAAAACATTATGGCAAGATAAGTGGGAAGGAAAACGTTTCTACCACGTTTCTACCGACGAAGTTTATGGTACTTTAGGAGAAACCGGCTTATTTACCGAAGAAACTTCCTATGACCCTAATTCACCTTATTCAGCTTCTAAGGCATCGTCTGACCATTTCGTAAGAGCTTATGGTGAAACTTATGGTATGCCTTATGTAATTTCAAATTGCTCTAATAACTACGGACCTAATCACTTTCCAGAGAAGTTAATTCCACTTTGCATCAATAATATTTTAAATAAAAAACCACTTCCTATCTACGGGGATGGTAAATTCACTAGAGATTGGCTATATGTTATCGACCATGCCATTGCTATCGATAAAGTTTATCATGAGGGCGTAAATCACGAAACTTATAATATTGGTGGATATAATGAGTGGAAAAACATAGACCTAGTAAAAGAATTGTGTAAACAAATGGACGAAAAACTAGGTAACGAAGCTGGAACTTCGGAGCAGCTCATCACCTTTGTAAAAGATAGACCAGGACATGACTTGCGATATGCCATTGATTCTAGTAAAATCACCCGAGAATTAGGCTGGAAACCATCGGTTACTTTCCCTGAGGGGCTTTCTGCAACCATCGATTGGTACCTAAACAACGAGGAATGGTTGAATAATGTAACCAGCGGTGATTATATGGATTACTATGAGGAGAGATATAATGAGTAAGACTTTAGAGCAATGAGATGCTGAATCAAGTTCAGCATGACATGCGTGTGGGCACCCCGAATATTAAAAACCCGGAGCGTCATTCCGCACTCGATGCGGAATCTCATGCTCAAGTAGGATAAATGTTGTTTAATATTGCTTAAATAGTTTAAATATTGTCTTTCGTGAATCTCTCTTGTCAGGCTGAGTGATTTTGCACAGCAAAATTATATCGAAGCCTTAGGCAAGAGAAAAGCGAAGAATGTTATTAGCTCTTTCTGTCGACATTTCGATACAAATTTTTCTAAGGAAAAATTCACTCAATGTAACAGAAAGCCTTCAACTCTTTACCAATACCAATTATCAAATCTCTACACTCTTCACACTCCACTCTAAACCAAACCAGCTCGGAGCATCACTCTGAACTCGATTCAGAGTCTTATAATAAAGTAGGACAAAGCTTGCTTACAAGTAGTTTAATGTTTAATTGACGTAATCCTCTGGTTAGGCTGAGTGATTTTATACAATAAAACTGTAGCGAAGCCTTGGACCAGAATGGAATAAATAGAAAAAAAGAGATATTGAATCAAGTTCGGCATAACATGCTCGTGGACACCCCGAGTATTATAAACCCGGAACGTCACTCTGCACTTGATGCGGAATCTAATAAGTTGTTATCGAACATTATGCTAAATGCTGAATCAAATTCAGCATGACATAAGTTAATCTTAGATCTCAAAATCCAATCTAATAAAATTTATAAAAATCCTGTATTCATCTACCATTTTGTAAGAGATTATTATTTGTTATACGTTTTTTAAATCTGCCACTTCCGAATGTTACAAGAAAAAGCTTTTGAGGTTTATGAAAAAAGCTCTTGTACTTTTCTAAAAAAGCTCTTGAGGTTTTTATAAAAAGCTTTTGAGCTTTTTTCTTGATGATGCGTATAATCAAAAGCCATTATGCGCATCTTTTCCCTAGAACATCCGTATAAATGTAATTGTAGTAACTTAAGTGAAGGTTTTTCGTTTTAAGCATGTTTCATTTTCATCTGTAAGCTCCATTTGAAGTATCGTTAAAAGCTTTGCGGATGCTGAATTCAGTTCAGCATGACATACGCTTTGCTTGTATGGTTGATATCATAACAAAATTAGCTAGTCTTATTTTCTTTCGATATTTCAATACATTTTTCTCTAACGAGAAAAAATCTTTATCTGACAGAAAAACTCTACATTCCCACTAATTACTAACTACCAAATACCTACTACCATCCCCCCTATACCCAACACCAATTAAAAACTGTGAACTGAGAACCTTGATCAAACAAAATCATCTCATACAAATTCCTCCTTTCAAATTCCTACTACTAATCTAAACTAAATCACTATCTTTGAACTACTAACCTAACCATCTTGATTTGAAAAGAATTCTACACATCAGTAATGATGATAAATTCTTATGCTTGGGAAAAAAGATATTTGAATCTGTTCCTGAATTAGAAAATGAATACTGGGTGATAGCTGACAAAGCAGAAATACAACATATTCATTTTGAGCATAGAGTTTTTTATCCACTCAAGGAGAACTCAGACGATTTATATCTCAAATTAAATTCCTATGATTTAATTTGTATACATTTTTTAAACCCTCGTTTATATCCCTTAATTAAATCTAGAAAAATAAAAACCAAAATACTTTGGATAGGATGGGGAGGCGATTATTATTGGCTTATTAACACTCATAATAGATTTAATCTTTACTTACCAGAAACCACAAAATTCATTTATAATTCAAAATGGATTGCAAAATTACAGCCTGTATTGAAGCAACTCAAAAAAGTTAAAGGTAAAATGAAATTACCCACATTAAACGGAGTGGATTATTTCGCACCCGTCAACAAGTCAGAATATGATATAATTTTGAAGAACCATCCCAATTTTAGACCGCAATTTGTTGATTGGAATTATGGTTATATTAATCAAGATATTATCAACTATTACGCTAGTTTAAAAAGATCGGGCAATAAAATTATGATTGGTAATAGCTCTACCCCGACGAATAATCATTTAGATGTATTCAAAGAACTTGAACACGTTCTAGAAAATGAATCATTGATAGTACCCCTAAATTATGGGAACAAGACTTATGCAAAAAACCTAAAACTCACTTTAAGTAAGCAATATAATCTTAATTTGGAGTTTATGGATGATTTAATGAGTTTAGAAGATTTCAATCAATTATTATTGGAATGTAAATCTCTGATTATTGGAAGTTCCAGGCAGCAAGCTATGGGAACAATTATTACTGCACTGTATATTGGAGTCAATGTATTTTTATTTAAAAGTAGTTTAAACTATAAATTTTTTAATAATTTAGGTTTAAATTTCCTTAGTATTGAGGAGTTGAAGGAAAATCCTGAACTAATCAATCGAGAATTAAATTCAGAGCAAATAGAAAAAAATAGAAAAATTATTAACGAAATTTGGTCTTTAGAAAGAAATGCCAACACAATCAAAGAATTACTACATAAAATATAGATGAGAATTACATTAGTAGCAGGTGCACGTCCTAATTTCATTAAAATTGCACCTATCATCGCTGAAATAAATCGTGTAAAAGCACTTGGGAGTGATATTAATTATCGTTTGGTGCATACAGGACAGCACTATGATGATGCTATGAGTGGTCAATTTTTTAGGGATTTAGAAATTCCTCTACCTGATGTAAACTTGAATTGTGGAGGCGGTTCTCAAGCAGAGCAAACCGCACAAATCCTTATAGCTTTTGAAAAGGAACTTATCGAAAACCCTGCAGATTTAGTTTTAGTAGTCGGCGATGTAACCTCAACGATGGCCTGTAGTATTACGGCTAAAAAACTGAATACAAAGGTAGCCCATGTAGAGGCTGGAATTCGATCTGGAGATATGAAAATGCCTGAGGAAATTAATCGAATTGTTACCGATTCTATAAGTGACTATTTCTTTACTACTTCCCAACTAGCAGGTAAAAACCTCCTACAAATTGGTAAGTCTCAACAGCAAATATTCTTTGTAGGGAACGTGATGATTGATACCTTGTTAAAGTTTAAATCAAAATTTAAAGCACCACAAGTATATAACCAACATAAGTTAACCCATAGAGAATATTTGGTTCTTACCTTACACCGCCCTTCCAACGTAGATGAGGCCGATGCTCTAAGAAGGCAACTAGACTTTATATGTGAACAAGCCTATAACTTCCCAATTGTATTCCCTATTCACCCAAGGACTCAGCAACAACTTGACTTAACTTTCTTACCCAAAAATCTTATTATTACTTCACCCCTAGGATATTTAGAATTTAATTATTTGATTCAAAACTCATTAGGTGTTCTAACAGATTCTGGAGGTATTACCGAAGAAACGAGTATTATGAACATCCCTTGTATTACTCTTAGAGAAAATACAGAACGACCTGAAACCATAGAATTCGGAACCAATGTATTGGTGGGTAAAGATTCAGAGAAACTAAAGTATTATATGCAAAAAATGCTTTCAAATCAATGGAAACAATCTCAAGGCATTGAACTTTGGGACGGGAAAACATCTGAGAGAATTATTAAAGTAATTACTAATACTTTTATAAGTTAAATTTTACTAATCAAGTTGTTAGAACATCTAAGCATTGATTAAGATGAACAAGTTAAATAAATAAAATCACTAGCACTATAAACTTATGTCGTTAATCTCTTTATTGTAACTCATTCAAAACCTTAACGTAAGACTTTGCACTCTCCTCAATAGAAAAATACTTAATACCAGCTTGCCTAAGGCTTTCTTTATCTACCTCAAGGTTTTCGGCAAACTCTACAGCCTTAGAAATAGCATTTTTATCTGAATGGTCAAAAATAAAGTTACCTGGAATCTGCCTAAGAATATCTTCTGAATCACCTATACCTTTAGACGCAATACTAGGTAATCCCATTAATAAGTATTCTCCTAACTTAATAGGTGCAACACCTTGCATACTATAAGTCGGCTGTCGCAATGCAAAAGCTAGATCTGAAGCGCTTAAATAGTTTGGAACCTCACTAAATGCCACACTTTTTATGGTGCATAAATCCTTTAAATCCTCATTTATATGGTTTTTAGCAAATTCTATGTTCCCCGTCAAAATTAGAAATCTAGAATTAGAATTATTTTTATGATATAAGGAGAAAATCTCCATCATTTCATCCCAGCCATATTGAGGGCCTAGCGATCCACAATAAACCCAAAGCTTTGCATTAGCTTCAACGCCTAATTCTTTTCTGATTTCAGCTCTTTTTAATGAATTAAATTTAAAATGCTCAATATTTCTTCCATTGCTTACCACAGAAAATTTAGATCTATTCTTCTCGCCAATAGTGTTCACATGAATATCAATAGCTTTTTGTGAACGTGTAATAACAGCATCTGAATTATTTAAGAGTTTGGTTTCTGCACTCTTTAATATCTTATACATCAAACTTTTCTTGGATAAACCAGAGAAATCTACTCTTTCATCAATGGCCAAACCATCAGCATCAAAAATAACTTTTACACCTTTGTTGCTTAATCGATTAATCATCATAGCCGGAAAAGTTGAACGAGGCATTAAAACATCAATTCCATGTTGACGAATAAATTGATTAATGATTTTTGGAGCATTAAAGACAGTAAACATACTGCCTAAACTAGCGACAGGTTTTCTATGAATTTTAGAGGAAACATATTTTATATTATTTTGTTCCGCAGCTGACTTAATTTTATCTAATTTTTCTTTTTCTGCCCAGGTAAATTGAAGCACATGAAATTCATAATCCGATTGTTTTTGAATTTCAGAAAATATAGGAAAAAATAATCCTTCCATATAACTCGTCTGCGGTCCATCCCAAGAAATAAATAAAACTTTTTTCATATCAACCCCTTCTTTTTAGCTAATTCTAAGTAAAGGTTTTCAACATTCTTAACGTAAATATCTTCTGTGTAATTTTCCATCGCACGTTTATATCCAGACTCTCCCATTTTCTGTCTTAATTCTTTATTATTGATTAAGCTTTCTAGTTTCTCTGCGATTTCTAGCACATTATATCTCTCAACTAAAAATCCAGTTTTACCATCTTCTACTATATATTTCATTCCTCCCACTCTAGAAGCCACAATGGGTAGTTTATTAAGCATGGCCTCTGCTAAAACTAAACCAAAGCCTTCCCTTGATGAAACTAGAGAAAAAATATTCATGATAGAGTAGTATAATGAAATATCCTCTTGAAATCCAACAAATATTACATTTTCTTCAACATTGAGATCCTTAGCTAAGTTCTTATAATTATCCATTTCATCCCCCTCTCCAAGAAGTAATAATTTTACCTTATTGAATTTTTTTCTCAATAATGACAAGGACTTAATCAAATCAGAAAATCTTTTATTTTCATCAGATAACATTCTTCCAGCTGTTCCTATAACAATTTCCCCCTCCTCTATACCCAATGACTTTCTCAGTTTAAATTTTTCTTCAGAAGAAACCACTCTTGGTAATGCTACTCCATTATTAATCAATTTAATCTTTCGGTTTGGTGCCAGGGAGTATCTGGTTAAGTACTTCACCGTTGCTGGCGATACTCCGACCACTTGATCTGCTAGATAACAAATTAACTTTAATAATAAGTTTCCACGCCATGACCGATTGTCTGGATAAGAAGTCTCTTCTGCGATTATAATGGGAACATTCTTAATAAAACCGTTAAATGAGGCCATAATATTTCCTTCGAAAACAGCTCCATGTATAATATCAGGTTGATAACTATCAATTATCTTCTGAACTTCCAAATGTATCTTTACATCAAAAGGTCCCTTCAGTAAGCCAACGGGCAATACCTCTACCCCTTCTTTCTCTATTTTTTCATATAAAGAATGCTTTACTTGCGTGCAAATAATCTTTTGCTCAAATCTTTCTTTTGAAAGGCATCGGGCAAGAGAATATCTTCTTCTTTCTACTCCACCTGCACCAAGAGTCTCTTGAATATGTAAAATTTTTATTTTTTCCATTTTGAATATAGGCAAATCCAGAATAAAACTTCAACTAGTAAGATTGTAATAAAACCTATATTAATTTCAGCTTCAATTAGAAATTATTAGTTGTAAAGCTTCATCAAATTTTGAATATGACTTTCCAATGAATAATTTTGCTTAATATGAAGTTTGGCTTTCTTAGCTACTAATTCCCGCTCTTCTTTATCTAATTCTATTATCTTCACTAATGTAGCAAATAAATCATCATCGTCATCAACATTCACCAACCATCCATTAACTCCTGGTGTAATTATTTCCTCAGCAGATCCAGACTTGGTTGAAACAGAAGGAATTCCACTATACATAGCCTCAATCAAAGAATTAGAAAAACCTTCTGTAAATGAATTAATTACATAAACATCACTTTCTAGCAAAAATGGGTACGGATCGGTTTGAAAGCCCAAAAATTTAACCTTATCCTCTAATTTTAATTCCTTAGCTAAAGCTTTAAGTTTAATCTCTTCTTTCCCACTCCCAACGATATGATAACACACATTAAAACCTTTGTTTAAAAGCCGGCGTAGCACTCTTAATGTACCTTCTATGTTTTTCACATGTTCTAGTCGTGAAACTGAAATAATTATAAATTCTTCGTACTTACTTTTAGGTTGCGGTAAATCTTTTAAAATAATGGGATTAGCAATAAGTTTTAACTTTTCATTTGACACCTTATTCATATTTGCCAAATATTTCAAAACAGGTTGTGAATTCCCGACTACATAATCCACCCTTTTATAAAGAGTCGAAAATATAATTTTGCTCAACTTGCCTTGACCGGGTATTCCTATTTCCTCTGCAATAATCCTAGGAACTCCAGCTAAATTGGCAGCAATAATTCCAAAGAAATTAGCCTCTGCTCCAGACGTGTGAACCACATCTGGCTTATGTGATTTAAAAAAACGATATAAGGAATAGACCGTGGCTGGATTAGGGATTTTATAGGAAAGATTAAGACAGTGTACCTGTTTACCCTTCTCTAATATTTCCTTCTCCGCTTGGCCACCCTTATTAATCGCACAAAATACCCACTCATTTGAATCCTCTACTGAGGCAACGTTTGTAAGACGCTTCTCCACCCCTCCAAAATCTAAAAAAGTAGTTAACCTAATAATCTTCATGCCTTAGACTTTATATGGTAATCTATAGCATAGGCATATGATTTTTCTAAATCAGAACGTTCCTCAATGCATTCCCATTGATTTTCTTTATTAATGTAATATCTATCTGATCCAATTAGAGTTAAGGGACCAAAAGCAACTCCTTGATATTCGAACAAATAACAATTATTATCAATATCAATTCCTATATCTAAAGACACAAATGGAGTTTTCAGTTTATTAACAATATTTTCTGCATAATCTAGAACTTCCCGTGGGGCTTCCACCCACTCAAATTTACCACTACCACTAGCTCTAAAATCATTTTCTCTTATCCCTCTTCTTAAAACATAATATTTATCTCCAAAAACAAGTACCTTATAATCACAGTTTAAACCTGGAATGAATTCTTGCGTAACAATTTGAGTTCTCTTTTGAAAGCTATCAATAAAGTTTTGTTCCAATAAATTAGATATCGGTTTTAAACCATGATCACCTTTGAAGTTATTAAACTTATTTATTCGATAAGCTATGCTGTCTTTGATACTTTTAGTCTTTAATTTGCTCTGAAACTTTAAAAGCTCTTCTTCATTATTTATTAACTGTACTCCACTTGAAAGAGCTCCTTCATTTAATTTCAAAACAAAAGGAAAACTCATTTTATTCTTATCCTTAATAAGATCATTTATATCACCGTAATATTTCCCTCTAACTCGTTGAATTTCACATATCATTTTTAAATACTCTTGAAAACCTTTGTTCTCTAGAGACCTAACCTGCTCATAATTTGGAAGCAAATGAATATCAGGTCGTATAACAGTAATTAAATGAATTGTATCTTGAATATATTGGAGATAAGATTTATTATAACTTCCTGAATAAAACAATGAACTATTATGAGGTATATTATTCAAATTCTCCACTATCTCTCTGAATGAAACTAATTCAACCTCATGATTATAAACTTCAATTAGTTCTTTTTTAATCGCTTCAGAATCCAATCCCATCCAAATTCTACCTGACATATAATGTTCAAATAAAGGGGAAATAATAATTTTACTCATAGGTATTTTGGTTTAATAAACATTAGTTACAAAAGGCATATATACATAATGTTTATTTATTATTTCAAATTTAGCACTAATTATTTTATAATTAAAACATCGTTTAAAAATCTCATGAAGAATAGTATCAATTCAAATTACAATAAATTTATTACCCTATGGATTTTATCACCAAAAGCAATTAATATTATCCTACTTCGGTATGTTGAATAAAAATGACTAAATGTTTTACGAAATTTAAATATAAACCGGCATTTCAAAAAAATAACCCAACAATTTTAAAAGCACCAGTGATAAAATTTTATTTTAACATCTAATTAACTATATTTGAAATAAAACTCAATATATGTTAGTAGTAGGCGCTAAAGGTTTTGCAAAGGAAGTACTTAACATCTTATTACTTAAAAATGAGATGAAGGATTTGGTCTTTTTTGATGATGTCAATCAAGATGGACCCGATTTTCTATTCGACCAATTTCCAATTTTAAAGTCTATAGAAGAGGCGAAAAACTATTTTAAGACCATAGATAATAGATTTACTCTAGGAGTTGGCTTTCCGCAAGTTAGATATAAATTATATCATAAATTCATTGAATTGGGAGTTAATCCCTACACCTTAATCTCACCTAATTCTGACCTGGGTGATTTCGAGGTTAAAATATCTGATGGAGTAAGCATAGCTTATCATTGTGCTATTTCTAATTCGGTTAGTATTGGTAAAGGAAGTTTTATAAATGCAAAAACTATCATTGGACATGATTCCCGTATAGGTGAATTTTGCGAAATTTGTCCGTCTGTAAATATCGCAGGCCATATAGATATTGGAGACTACACCTTTATTGGTACAGGGGCCATAATCTATCCTAATGTAAAAATTGGCTCCAATGTCGCCATTACCGCAGGAAGTGTTGTTAGAAAAAATGTGCCTGATAACTCAATTGTTCATGGCTTTCCAGCTAAAATTATAGGAAAGAAACCAGGGTTTAAAACCTAAATCATTATTGAACATTCTACTAAAAATAATATATTGACATTCATAGGTTTAAGCAAAAATTTACGGCAATCTATTTAAAACTTTTAAATTCATAAGAATTCAACTTAAATTTGGAAGTTTATTAATTCAAGCTTTAATTTAATATATTTGCAAATAACCTCTAACGATTAACTTATGAAAGGTATTATTTTGGCTGGTGGTTCAGGCACTCGCTTACATCCTTTAACTCTCGCTGTTTCTAAACAGCTCCTACCTATATATGACAAACCGATGATTTATTATCCATTATCGGTATTGATGTTATCTGGAATAAAAGATATTTTAATCATTTCCACCCCACACGATTTACCTAATTTCCAAAAACTTTTTGGTGATGGTTCTCAATTGGGACTACATATAGAATACAAAGAACAACCTAGTCCTGATGGTTTAGCACAAGCCTTTATTTTAGGAGAGGAGTTTATTGGAGATGATGACGTATGTTTAGTTCTTGGTGACAATATATTTTATGGCGCTGGACTATCAAAAAAACTACAAAGTGCCGTTCAAACTGTTAAAGAAGAAAATAAAGCTGTTGTCTTTGGCTATCAAGTTCTAGATCCTGAAAGGTATGGAGTTGCCGAAGTAGATAAAGAAGGTAATGTTATCTCCATAGAAGAAAAACCTATCCAGCCTAAATCTGATTATGCGGTTGTGGGATTGTATTATTATCCCAATTCAGTGGTACAAATCGCGAAAAACGTAAAACCATCTGAGCGTGGGGAGTTAGAAATTACTTCTGTGAATTCAGCCTATCTGACTCAAAAAAATTTAAAGTTAGAACTTTTAAGCCGAGGCTATGCATGGCTAGATACCGGTACTCATCAATCATTAACTGAGGCTACAGAATTTGTAAAGGCCGTAGAGCATAGAACAGGCTTGAAGATTGCCGCCATTGAAGAGATTGCATACAAAATGGGGTACATCAGTCTCGAGCAACTCAAAGAGAATGCCAAGGCTATAGAAAAAAGTGGTTATGGGCAGTACTTGTTAAACTTATAAACCCATGTCATTAAAGAAAAAAGCATTTCAAGGTTTTATATGGACGGGAATAGAAAACTTTGGGACTGTTGGGATATCTTTTATAGTACAAATTTTCTTAGCTCGATTAATTTCTCCCGAAGAATTTGGATTATTAGGTCTTATTGTAATTTTTAACGCAATTGGTGTAACAATTACTGAATCTGGTTTATCGCAATCTGTTATTCGTCTCCAAAAGCCAACTGAGGATGATTATTTCATTTTATTTGTATTTAATTCATTCATATCAATTTTCATTTATTTTATAATTTTTTTTAGCGCTCCTTATATAAGTAACTT
Source organism: Profundicola chukchiensis (assembly GCF_029664245.1). GTDB lineage: Bacteria > Bacteroidota > Bacteroidia > Flavobacteriales > Weeksellaceae > Profundicola > Profundicola chukchiensis. Next base: position 159,699 of record NZ_JANAIE010000002.1, read on the forward strand.
CTATAACATCCCCATTTTAGAGTCATTAATTAAAGTATATGCATTGATAATCCCCATCTTGGCATTAAATATTGTACAACGAACTAAATTAACTAAAGATTTAAACTTTAAGCTTCAAGCTACGATTCAAATACCATCAATAATCATCTCTTCCATTATAGGCCTAACATTAGGCTATTTAAATTATGGTGTATGGGCGCTAATAGTTATGCAATTATCCCAAGCAATTTTATTGACTATTCAATTTTGGGTTCGCTCTGGCTATGTTCCAAATGGTAGATTAATTAAAAAAAAGGTTTTGTTTCACTTAGATTTTGGTTATAAACTATTGTTTAGCGGACTGATAAATACAATCTACAGTAATATCTATCCTGCTGTAATAGGGAAATTTAATTCTACAACAGAAGTGGGATATTTCTCTCGTGCATCTACTTTTAAAAATGTCCCTATTAGTATAATTTCATCCGTATTCGGAAAGGTAACTTATCCATTATTAGCGGAAATACAAAATGAACCAAAAAGATTGGTAGAAACCTACAGAAGATTACTTAGAATAATGTTGTTAGTGGTGACACCTATAATGTGTATATTGTTTTTAATTGCCGAACCACTTATTATCCTATTAATTACAGATAAGTGGCTACCTATGGCACCTTATTTTAAGTGGCTTTGTATGAGCGGAATATTATTTCCCATGCACAGTTACTACTTAAATGCTATTAAAATAAAGGGTAGAAGTGACTTATTCTTAAGAGCAGAAATAATTAAAAAGATTTTAGGTGGAACAATTTTATTTATTAGTGCTTCGATGGGAATAATGGCAATTATATATGGTATTTTAATATCTAGTATTTTAGGATTATTCGTTAATCAATATTATTGTAGAAAAGTAATGGATTACTCCCTATTTAATCAAAATTTAGATGGGATTAGAATTATTTTCCCGAGTTTAATAGTTATGATATTTACTTTATTTATAAAAAATAAAATTTATTTTAATATTAATAATATATTTGAGATAATTTTATCTGTATCTACTTTTTTAACTTTATATATGATTAGCCAATATATCGTAAATAGAAATTCTATTAATGAATTCAAGTTCTTAACGCAAATGATAAAAAAATAATTCATGATCAACGTTACCAAAACTTATCTTCCCCCAATGGAAGAATACACTTCTTATCTACAGCGTGCTTATGATAAGGTATGGCTGACCAATCGTGGTGAATTGGTGAAAGAGTTAGAAGATAAACTTAAATCCTTTTTAGGTGTTAACCACCTAACTTTAACGACCAATGGTACCTTACCAATTCAAATTGCTATTAAAGCTTTAGATTTAAAAGGGGAAATCATCACGACGCCATTTTCTTATGTGGCTACTACTTCGGCCATTGCTTGGGAAAACTGCACCCCTGTATTTGTTGATATAGAGGAAGATTATTTAACCATTGACCCAACAAAAATAGAAGAAGCTATTACCGACAAAACATCGGCTATTTTAGCTACACACGTGTTTGGAAATCCATGTGATGTGGAAGCTATTGAAGCCATTGCAAACAAACATAATTTAAAAGTTATTTATGATGCAGCTCATTGTTTTGGGGTAAATTATAAAGGTCAAAGTATATTTAACTATGGGGATGTAAGCACCTGCTCTTTTCATGCAACTAAAATTTTCCACACAGGTGAAGGAGGCTGTTTTATAACTAATGATTCAGAGTTACATCATAAACTATTCTATCATCATAATTTTGGGCATAAAACTCCAACCAGCTTTCATGGCGTAGGTACGAATGCAAAAATGAGTGAATTACAAGCTGCTATGGGCTTAGCTGTTTTTGATCATATAAATGAGATTATTGAACATCGTAAAAAAGCAGTTGAAAAATATGATGAACTTTTAGATCAAACTTCTCTAAAAAGATTAAAGATAAGACCTGGAACTGAATGGAATTACCACTATTATCCAATTATTTTTAACTCTGAGGAGCAACTGTTAAAAGTAATGGAAGCTATGAATTCTGAAAATATTTTCCCTAGAAGATATTTCTATCCTAGCTTAAATACACTTAATTATGTGAATAGAAATGAAATGGAAATCTCGGAGTCAATTGCAAAAAGAATTTTATGCCTTCCTCTTTCAGCTGAAATTTCATATTCTGAAATAGAATTAATTGCTGGTTTTCTAAAACCTTAAACATTTTGAAAAAAAAGATTTTAATCCTAGGCGGCTCATATGCTCAATTACCTTTTATTAAAGAGGCTAAAGCAAGGAATTATTATATAATTTTAATAGACTATCTGGAAAACAACCCGGGTCAAGAATTTGCTGATGAATACTATAGTTTAAGCACTACCGATAAAAATGCGGTTTTAAAATTAGCTATAAAAATTAAACCTGATATTATCTATTCCTATGCGTCAGATCCAGCAGCTCCTACCGTAGCTTATGTTGCCAATAAATTAGGCTTAAAATATGCTAACAATCCAACCTCTGTGGATATTTTAGGGGAAAAAAATAAATTCAAGGAATTTTTAAGATTAAATAATTTCAATGTCCCTAATTTTATTACTATTAATCTAGATAGTGATAATATTGATAAATTAGAGGTTTTAGATTTGCCTTTTATCATAAAGCCTACGGATTCATCTGGAAGTAAAGGAGTTAACCTGATAACAAGTTATGAGGAAATTAAAAAAGCTGTAAAACACGCTCAATCATTTAGTAGAAATAATATCTTGATTGCAGAGGAATACATTGATACAAATTGGCAACAAATTCATGGAGATATGTTCATAGAAAACGGCGAAATTATTTTCAGCCATTTAGGAGATCATCACTTCGATATAAATCAAAATTCATTTGTCCCCTTTTCAACATCTTGGCCCTCTAAATATTCCAATAAACTTATAGAAAAAGTTAATTCTGAAGTTCAAAAAGTCTTAAACCTTTTAGAATACAAGAATGGCCCTATTAATGTAGAAGCTCGAATAAAAAATGAAAAAGTTTATATAATGGAATTAGGACCTAGAAATGGTGGAAATTTTGTTCCCATAATTTCAAAAATATCCACTGAATTTGATATGATTGAGGGCTTATTTAATCAATTTGAAGGCATTACTAATACAGTTCCCTCAACTACGACAAAACCATCATGCTATTACGTACTGCGTTCTTTTAAACCTGGGCTTTTAAAAAAAATAAATATATCAAAGGAATTGGATGCGAAAATTGAAAAATCATATATTTATAAAAAGGTAGGTGAGCAAATTAATTCATTTTCAGGAGCAAATGAAGCCATAGGGGTTTTTCTGATGACCTTCGATAATATAAAAGAAATGAACAACTTTTATGAGAAGGACTCGGATTTAATATCAATTGAATTAGATTAATATGAATGAAATTGGAGGCTTTTTTGGATTAGAGCTATCTTCGGGTAATGAATATCATAAAGGTGCTATTAGACTAAACACCGGAAGAAATGCATTTGAGTATATTTTAAAGGCAAAAAATTACAGTAAAGTGTATATGCCCTACTTCACTTGTAGCGTTATGTTAGAACCTATACATAAACTAGACTTGGATATTGAGTTCTATCATGTTGATGCCGAATTTTACCCAAAATTTAACTTTGATAAAGTACAAGACAAGGAGGTTTTTCTTTACACTAATTATTTTGGCATATGCGATCACTTAGTTGAACGCGTAATGAAAAAGGTTATTAATTTAATTGTAGATAATTCACAAGCTTTCTATTCAAAACCAATTAATGGTATCGATACTTTTTATTCGGCAAGAAAGTTTTTTGGCGTACCTGATGGGGCCTATCTTTACACAGAAACTCTACTTGATCAAGAGCTTGAACAAGATACTTCCATTAATAGGTTTGAACATTTAATTGGTAGAGTAGAAACTAATGCAAAATCGTACTATTCCAAATTTAAAGAAAGTGATAACTCATTAAAAAACCAACCTATCAAAACAATGTCTATAATAACACAGAAAATTTTAGACTCCTTAAATTATAAGAAAATAGCCAACGTACGTAGACAAAATTTTGAATTCTTTGAAAATATTTTAAAAGAATCAAATATGCTTAATTTTGATTTAAGTAAGGATAGCGTTCCAATGATATATCCCTATTTCGTAGATGAAGGCTACAGATTAAAAAATAAACTTATAGAAGAGAACATTTTTGTTGCAACTTATTGGCCTAATGTATTAAAATGGACCACGCCTGATACATTTGAATTCAATTTAACTCAAAACTTACTTTCTTTACCAATAGATCAAAGGTATGACTCAACAGAATTACTGCAAATTAAAAAAAATCTAAAAGAATGATAATCGAAAAACCCTATATAGATGTTAGAGAAAATGAAACTTACCTAATCGCGAATATTATCGACGAGGTAAACAACCTTGAAAAAGAAATTTATGATCTTGCTATTGACACTCAATTTAGTTTTCCAAATGAGGTTAAGACTAAAATACAAAAATATAAGTTGAAAGAGATATATATTGGTCTTAAAATAAGGCTTTATAACCTTATCAAAAGCAATTAAATATTTACATATGAAAAAGATAATTATTATTGGAGGAAAAGGGACCCCCGTGGTAATCGCTGAACAAATTCAAAATGCAATAGATAAATTCCAAATGGATTTGGAAATACTTGGTTTTGCATTTGATGATGAATCTTTTGGAAAAGAAATTAATGGTTATCCAATATTAGAAAAGACTTACAATGTATATGAAAAATATAAGGATCATAAAGATGTTTATTTTATCTTCTCTCTCTACCGTAGTGATGTGATTAAAGAACGTATTGCTTTACGCAACAGCTATGGTATTCCTTTAGATCGATATATTAATTTTATTCATCCCTTAGCGACAGTTGCCCAAAGTGCCAAATTAGGATACGGAAATATTATCTTAGCAAATGTTGTTATCAACCCAAATGTGATTTTAGGTAATTTCAACACTTTTAATTCGAATGCTCTAGTTGGACACGATACTATAATGGGTAATAGTAACTTTTTGGCTGGACATTCAATTATTGGAAGTAATCTAAAAATAGGTAACGGTAATTTTTTTGGATTAAATTCTTCCTCCAAAAATTTTGTAGAAATTAAAGACTATAACATAATTGGTATGGCAGCAAATGTCGTAAAGGATGTTGAGTCTAATCAGATCTTAATAGGCAATCCTGCAAAACCTTTAAAATAAACTTACAAATAAAATATCGTTAATGCTTAATTTCAAATAATTCACAATTGCATATGGATACTTTTTTCTTTATACCTGCGTCTAAACATCACAAAATTGATGATATATTAAAATTGGGTGTTGAACATATAATTATTGATTTTGAGGATTCAGTATTAGAAAAAGACAGATTATTATTATTTGAAGAAATCAAAACTCATCCTCTTTTTAAAAGTTTTTGGTACAGGATTCCATTTAGAAGCGATTTCAAAGACACTATTGATTTAACCTTCCTAAAGCTATTTCAAGATAATGAAATAGCAAATTTCGTTTTCCCAAAATTAAAAGACCTTGAAGAAGTAATTAGCATTAATAATTTTAATCTACATAAAACATCATGTATATTATTAGTTGAACATCCTAGATTATTATTTGATTTAGAACAAATTCTGAGGAGTAATCTTGATAAATTGGAAATTACGGGTATAGGATTAGGCTCACATGATTTAACAAGTGTTATGAACACTTTAAATAATGAGCGTGTATTAAATTACCCTAAATCATACCTTTCTTATTTATCCAAAGCTTTTGGTATTATTAATATCGATGTTGCATCCATGGAGTTAAAAGATTTCACTAAATTTAGTGAAGAATTAGAAATAGCACATGAATTTGCATGTGAAGCTAAGTTTTTAATTCATCCAATTCAATTGGAATGGATGAAGTCTATCTCATCCAAGTCTCAGATTGAAATAGAGTGGGCAGAAACTATCATTAATGCGCTTCCTCAGAATGTCAATCCAGAAGAAATTGAACCATTCGTGCTTCAAGGTAAAATTATAGAAAAAATGCATATAATAAATGCGTTAAATACGTTAAAAGAAAATAAAGATGGAAAGTAAATTTGGTAATTATTTAGAGGACTTTAATGTGGGTGATACTATTCAGCATGCGTTATCAAAAACCATATTCGAAAGCGACAATAACCTTTTTAGTTTATTGACGATGAACCATCATCCTGTACATCTAAATAATGATTTTGTGAAAGGCCACCAGCATGGTCAAATCTTAGTTGTTGGTACTTTAGTTTTCAGTTTAGCCGTAGGAATTACAGTCGGTGATATCAGTGGTAAAGCTATTGCTAATTTAGAGTACGAATCTATTAAACACTTAAATCCTGTATTTATTAATGATACAATATATGTGAGAACAAAAATATTGGACAAAAGAGAATCTAAATCTAAAAGTGATAGAGGGATAATTTATGTTGAAAGCATTGCATACAATCAAGACGGAATTGACGTATTAAGTTTTCGTCGAAAAGTACTTATACCTAAAAAACCATAAACTATGAAAAATCAACTTTTTAGAAGCCTATTATTTGTTCCTAGTCATAATGAAAAACTAATGACAAGTGCATCGAATTCCGATGCAGATATATTATTATTAGATATAGAAGATTCTGTTCAACCAACTTCCAATAAAGAAGTTGCTAGAAATACAGTGTTAAAATACCTAAAGGAAGGACATTTTGAAAATAAGATTCTATTTCCAAGGATTAATGATAGAGAAAGTGGTCAATTGCTGAAAGATGTTTTAGCTCTCACCACTGACGGAATAGCTGGCTTTATGTATCCTAAAGCTAAAAAAGGTGAAGACATCTACTTTTTTGACAAGCTTCTAGAAACCGTCGAATACGAAAAAGGAATCGAAAAAGGAACATTTAAAATTATCCCTCTTATAGAAACAGCATCAGCTGTGTTAAATGTAGAGGAGATTTGTAGAGCCTCTTCTCGAGTAGTTGCAATTGCTTTTGGCTCAGAGGATTTCATTACTGATTTAGAAGGGATTCATGATTATGAACACACTAGTCTTTCAACTCCTAGAGCAATAATAGCCATGGGTGCTCGTGCTGCTGGAGTCATTCCGATTGATACAGTTCATATTAGGGTTCATGATTTGGAAGATTTAGAAAAAAACCTAATCATATCTAAGAATTTAGGTTTCGAAGGTATGTTAGTTTTACACCCCAAGGAACTCCCATTAGTTCATCAATACTTTTCGCCTTCCATTCAAGAAGTTAATGATGCTAAAGAAATGCTTAAATTAGCAGAAGAAGCTGAAAAGTCAGGGGTTGGTGTTGCGATTAAAAATGGTAAGTTTATAGGCCCACCAATGATAAAAAACGCACAAAAGATTTTATATAAACACAAGCTAATTGAGGATAAAGAATCCTAAGAATACATAAATACATGGTCAACTTAAAAGAACCAATAGCAATATCAGAACAAAATTGGGATGATAACATATCTCCTTTGGTTAGTATTCAATGTATAACTTATAATCATGAAAAGTACATAAAAGATGCTATCGAGGGATTTCTTATGCAAAAAACAAATTTTCCAGTAGAAATTCTTATTCATGACGACGCCTCAACCGATAGAACTGCTGAAATAATTAGGGAATATGAATTGAGGTATCCTAATTTATTTAAGCCTATATATCAAGTAGAGAATCAGTATTCGAAGAAAAAAGGAGTTATAACTCGTATTCAAAATGAAAGAGCTAAAGGAAAATATATTGCTAAATGTGAAGGTGATGATTATTGGACAGACCCATTAAAATTGCAAAAGCAGGTTGCTTTTCTCGAAGAAAATCCAGAATATGTATTATCATGTCATAATTACCAAATTCTTGATTTTGACGGAAAAAGTCTCAGAAAAGAATACGAGCATAAATTCGTGAATAATAAGGAATCAATAGATATCGATGAAGAAGTGTTCTTAAATCATTGGATTACTAAAACGTTAAGCGTTGTTTTAATAAATGATCCTAAAATATTTAATGAAAATTCAAAAATAAAAAATCAGCGAGATTTAACTTTGTTCTATACCTTTATAAAAAATGGTAAAGGGATTTTTCATAATTTTTATGGAGGAGTTTACAGAAAACAGAAAGGAGGAGTTCACTCATCTAATTCTGCCTTACAAGCTGAAAAGGAAACTTTAAAAATTTTAGAGGAATTAAATTTCATTTATAATACTAAAGCATTGCAAAAGAAAATTCAATTTGTAAAGCGAAATATTATATATTATAATTTTAAAAGTTCAGACTCTAAGTCGATACCTTTAAGAGAGATAAGAAATTTAAAAATTTCATTAAAAGAAAAATTTATATTATTGGGTATTTTAATATATAACAAACTTAAAATCTAAAATACTTAAAATTTTAAAGTTCTTTCATTTTAGTTTATTCAAAATAGATACAAAAATCTAACGAATATCTTCATTTACAAACGAAGCTGTAATATATTTTCAAAAACTCAGATCTTATAATATAGAAAAAGCATTTGGATGCCTTTAAGAATAACCTTTATTTATAAAAAACCTATTTTCAATCGATAAAATAAAAATCAGATCCCATAAATTACTCAGATAAAAATTATATTAAATTATATAATAAAATTGACTTTTTCTAAATTTTCACTGATGAAATTCGAAGATTAGACAACTTTATCTGTTTTCCTTTAAGCATTTTGTTAAACTTTAATTAATAAAACTTATACGCTTTTAAAAGTTTAGGTAATGCAATTAAAAGGTTGTAAAATCCTATATTTGTTTTTTAAACATACTAATCAATGAAAAACAAAGTTTTAATTACAGGTGGAGCAGGATTTATCGGCTCTAATTTAGCATTAAGATTAATCGATAAGGGATATGAAATTACAGTTTTAGACAATCTATCACCACAAATCCATGGTGAAGATCAAAACTCTAGTTTATATAACTCCATTAAAGACAAAGTTACTTTCATTCAAGGTGATGTTAGGTATAGAGAAGATTGGGAAAAAGCCTTAAAAGGCCAGCATAAAGTAATTCATTTGGCTGCTGAAACTGGTACAGGTCAGTCTATGTATGACGTTCAAAAATATATTGATGTCAATTGTTATGGAACGGGTATCTTTTTAGGTGATACTACTATCGAAAATGGCGCTGAGATTTCCGCAAACAGTGTAGTAAAAAGATTTGTTCAAGAAACTCTACATTTGGAGGAAACCCAGCTAAAATAATTAAACAATTCTAAAATGAACATAATCATCTCCCCTATTTTTCAAAACTTTTTTTCTGGTCGCATTTGGATGGGACTAGACTTTATGGAAATAAAAAAAGAGTTAGAATCTAAATATCAAGCTAAGGTTCAAGTAATTCCACTTAAAGACATAAAAAGATCTTTAAACGATATACCTGAAGGTGCTGTACTTTTTTATTCTTCTGTATATAATCCAGAATATTTAAAATTCATTCAAGATAGTATTACATATATTTCTTTGAAAAGACCTGACATCATATTAATGCCCAACCAACATCAATTAAATGCCTTAGAAAATAAAGGTTACCAAGAATTATATAAAGATTTGATAGGAATTGAAAAGGTACATGGAGAATATTTTGGTGATATCGATGACCTTCTATCCATTGAGAATTCTTTAGACTACCCATTCGTTTTAAAAAAGAATATGGGAGCTTTATCAAGTGGTGTTCAATTAATAAAGTCTAAAAATGAATTAATAAACTTTCGAGAAAGAGAAAAGAAAAGAAGCTTAAAAGAAAGAATTGCCTTCAAAATCAATAAAAGAAATAGCTTCAAAAAGGACAGTAACTTAAATCCTCATTTGGACTTATTAGAAGAAAATTTCCAAGATGTTTTCTCAAAAAGGACACCAGTGGTTGTACAAGAGTTTATCCCTGATTTAGATTGTGATTATAAAATTTTAATTTTTGGAGATAAATATTATACATTTAGAAGAGAAACTAGAAATAATGATTTTAGGGCAAGTGGTAGCGGAAAGTTTTCTTTTATTGCACCACCATTGAGCGTATTAGATTATGCTAGAGAGATTAATGATAAATTTAAAGTTCCATTTATTTCTATTGATATCGGAATAGATAAGAATGGAGAATGTTATTTATTTGAATTTCAAGGAACAGCTTTCGGCCCTATTGGCGTTACGCAATCAAAATTTCATCTAAAATATGTTTCAAACGAATGGATTAAAGTTGAAGAAAGTCCTAATTTAGAAAAAGCTTACGCATATGCAATACATCATTTCGTAAATTCTAATAAAAAAAATGAAAATCCTTAGACTTTCTACATTTTTAGACTTTGGAGGAGTTGAAACCAGGCTAGCAAACATATCGCATACAAATACCTAGCATGAATGGGTTTTCGTTTGTATGAACAATGAAGGTAAAGCAGTAGAAAATATTAAGAAATATAATAAGCCTGTAATAAACCTAAAAACTAAACCTAGTATCTATAGTTTTACAACCTTTCATAAGGTTTTAAAAGTTATTAAGAAAGAAAAACCAGTTTTAGTGCACACTTCAGGTGCTGAAGCCAATTTTCATGGCATAATCGCAGCTAAAATAGCAGGCGTAAAAGTAATTATTGGTGAAGAAATTGGGATTCCTCAACATGGCTCTCAAGCAAAATTTATATATTCTACCATATATAAATTTGCTAATTATATTGTTGGCAATTCGCAACAAGTTCTAGATGTCGTGCATGAACAAGATAATCTCCCTTTTCAAAATTAGTTAAAATCGCCAATCCAATTATTTTCAAAGAAATCCCAACGAAGGAAATTAAGGATTTTAGTGATTATCAATTTAAATTACTCATGATATCGCGCCTAGAGCCTGTTAAAAACATTAAGGCTGTATTAAATGTGATGAAGCGTTTGGTGAAATTGAATCACAAGGTTCATTTAACAATTGCAGGAAGTGGAAGTTTAGATAAGGAATTACGCGATCAAGTAAAGCATCAAAAATTAGATAATCATGTCAATTTTATTGGTTTTATTACCGATCCATATCCTCACTTACTAACATCTGACTTATACGTATTAAATTCATTTACTGAAGGTTTCTCTAATTCATTAGTGGAAGCAATGTATAGTAGAACGCCAGCTCTAAGCACCTCAGTGGGATCAGTTCCAGAAATTATTAAGGACGGTGAAAATGGATTCCTAGTAGAACCCGACAATGAAGATTTGTTGGTTGATAAAATATTGGAGATAATGAAAACACCTAAAGGGCATTTACTACAAATAGGAAAATCAGGGCATAAAACTGTGGTTAATAATTTCTCATTGGAAAAACATATATTTGAATTAATGAAAATTTATAAAAATTAAGAATGAAAAAATATTGTTCATCACTTGGGACGGCCCACAAACTTCTTATATGGAAGGACTTTTTATGCCTATATTCCATAAAATTTCCAAATTAGATGATTTCAAGTTTCATGTGATGCAATTTACCTAGGCAGATCAGCAAAAATTAAATCAAATAAAAGCAGCAGCTCAAGAATATGGTATTCACTACATTTCTCAAACTATTCAAAGAAAACCAATGGTTAGTATAGGTAGTCTCTACACTTTATTTACTTCTAGTCATAAGATAGCACATTATATAAAGGATTTTGAAACTGTTATGCCAAATTAAAGAAAACCTAAATATTTTAAGGGATAAATATAAAAAAGCTCTTTAATACTTAAACTTAACACATATAGCTTTTGTGTTAAAAAACACCAACACTAAGTATGCAGAGTATTACTCCAATAAAACTAGAGGAATACTTATTATTTAGTGTCCCCACCAACGCTTGTAATGGGGCTGGAGGCAATTAGGATTACTTAAGTAGATTAAAAGAGGCATTTTTATTTGAAAATTAATCTACTACCTCCAACAATCGAGCTCTAACTTTCATTCAGAAGTGGAACAGTTTTAATAGGTTTGTAATAGGAGATAAAGCACTATCACATTTTTCATAAGAAAGTGCTGATAAATCTTATCTTTGCGAATTAAACATACTAATCAATGAAAAACAAAGTTTTAATTACAGGCGGCGCAGGCTTTATCGGCTCTAATTTAGCATTAAGATTAATCGATAAGGGATATGAAATTACAGTTTTAGACAATCTTTCTCCACAAATCCATGGTGAAGATCAAAACTCTAGTTTATATAACTCCATTAAAGACAAGGTTACTTTCATTCAAGGTGATGTTAGAAATAGAGAAGATTGGGAAAAAGCCTTAAAGGGTCAGCATAAAGTAATTCATTTGGCTGCTGAAACTGGTACAGGTCAGTCTATGTATGACGTTCAAAAATACATTGATGTGAATTGTAATGGAACTGGTATCTTTTTAGATTTATTAGTAAATACAGAACACGAAATAGATAAAGTGGTTGTTGCCTCATCGAGAGCAATTTACGGAGAGGGAAAATATCATTGTAAAGAACACGGAACGGTGTATCCTAATGAAAGAAAGGATGCTGATATGGCTCAAGGTGAGTTTGAACCCAAGTGTCCTGTTTGTAATAAAGATTTAGATTTAGTTCCGACTACAGAAGATTCTAAAATTCATCCATCTTCCGTTTATGGTATCACTAAACAGTTCCAAGAACAAACCGTATTAAATGTTTGTGGTTCTATTGGAATTAACTCAGTCGCTTTAAGATATCAAAATGTTTACGGACCAGGGCAATCACTTAAAAATCCTTACACAGGGATTCTTTCGATTTTTTCCACTCAAATTTTGAATGGGAACTCCATTAATATTTTTGAGGATGGTAAAGAAAGTAGAGACTTTGTATTTATTGATGATGTAGTAAACGCTACCATTATGGCTATGGAATCAACTTCTTCGGCCAATAAAAGTTATAACATCGGAACAGGCATTGGTACGAATGTATTAGAGGTGGCTAATGCCTTAAATGATATCTATGGAGCTCCCGTTGACATTAAGGTGACTGGTAATTATAGATTAGGAGACATCAGACATAATGTTGCTTCTTTAGACGCGGCTAAAAATGACTTCAACTTTATTCCTCAAGTAACCTTTAGCGAAGGGGTACAAAAGTTTGGTAACTGGGTTAAAACACAGAAAGTTGAGGAAGATAATTACCAGAAATCTATAGAGGAAATGAAGGCTAAAGGTTTATATAAATGAAAAAAGAATTAAAACCTTATACATTTTTTGCCTTAAATACCTTCGAAAAAGAAGGTGGAGGAACCATTAGAATGTATGGAATGTTAAATTCTTTAGCTGGAAAGGGACACCCCGTTACTTTAATTTCCAATGCAAAGGATCATTCTAAATTTCATTCGAACATTAGGCATATCCCAATAAACTATATCATTACACCAGAAGAAAAAAGAAAATTTCAATTTTTACTTTCTGCTCTTCCCCTATTCGTGGTTAATTGGTTTTTTAAAGACTTATTAAACCACCTCAAAGAGGTTTTCAAAAACTCGAGCTTAGAGAAAGTTTATTTCTTTGAGTATTTAGATAATAGTATAGGATATTGGCTTAAGAAAAACAAGGTAATTAATAGCTATATCAACGATTTACATGGAGTGGCTACCCTTGAATTTGACTTTCAGAGAAAGAACAAGACTTCATTAAAAGATAAAGCCATTCTAAATGCCAAATATCTTTCTGCTAAAAAACTAGATGAAAAAGTGTTAAAAGAAGCAGAATATAATATCTATGCGAGTAATGCCATGTTTGATTACTATGTTGAGCTTTATCCTCAACTGAGAAATCAAAAACTGGTAATTTTACCTTATTTATTACCTATAGAAGCTAGTGAAAGAGAGATTAATACAGAATTAGTAGAGAGTTTCAAACATCAATATCATATACAGCCCGACAACAAAGTAATTCTTTTTGCTGGGGCCTTTAAACTAACGGGAGGAGTTCTTGATTTAATTCAAGCGTTCCATAAGATATCAGCAAAACATGAAAATGCTATATTATTGTTGGTGGGTGATGGTTATGAATTCAATAATTGCCAAGCCTATGTAAGTCAACATAACTTAAAGAATAAGGTTATATTTACTGGTCGTACGCCGTACGATCATTTGGCATCCTATCAAGAATTAGCTGATGTTATTGTTTGTCCTGATAAAGACAATGTATTTTCTCAATTGATAATTCATGTGAAATATTTAGATTCCTTATTATCAAATAAACCAGTAATCAATGGTAGTTTTAAAAGTGTTATGGAATTAAATCCAGCTAAAAAGCTATCTTTGACCTTCGAACCCTCTAATATTGCCGATTTAGCCAACGAACTCGAAAATGCGTTGATCCATAATCAACAGTTAAAGGAAAAATATAAAAATAATCGCCAAGAGGTACTGTCAAGTTTAACTTATGCTACCTGGAGGGATGAATTTTAACTCTTCTCTTTAAACCAATTTAAATGGATTACATCTTTGTTCCCATCATATTAATTTTTGGCTTTGGCTTAAAGAGTAGGTATAAAATATTTACTGCAAAAGATCATATTTTATTAGATCAATTGTTCTTCTATCATATGATTATGTCATTTATATTTTACATTTATTTAAGACTTAATGGAGGGGATTCATTTTTATATTGGAATGGCGTAAAAAATGTTGACTTTTCCTTCTTCGCCAATTCATATATTAATAACCCTCGTCCCACAAGTACAATGTGGCTAATTAATTACATCCCATCTAATCTACTTAATTTAGATTTCTTTACGGGTTGTATACTATATGGTGTTTTTGGTTATTGGGGTATGCTCTATATCTTACTAACCCTAAAAAAGTTTTTTCCATTATTACATGATTTAAAGAAGATAAAAATACTCAACTTTTCTATTTTTCCGACTTTATTTTTTATGCCTAACTTTCATTTCTGGTCTGCTGGAGTTGGGAAAGATACTCTTTCATTTTTTGTGATATGTTTATGCATCTATGCTCTTCTTGATATTAAAAAAAAGATTTACTATGTCGTAATACCTGTATTACTTTTATACTTCATTAGACCTCATATTCTATTATTTTTATTCTCCGGACTAGCCGGGGCCTATTTACTTAAAAGCAAATTGCTTTTGTTTCAAAAAGTATTTATAGTTGCCATAGGTTTTGTATTATTTTTACCTCTTTTAAATTCTGTGTTGGAATTTGCTAATATAGACGCCGCAAATGTTGAGGCGTTCGATGAATTTAGCTCAAGTAAAGCTAGGGCATTATCAAAAGCTGGTTCTGGAGTTGATCTTGGTGCATTACCCTATCCTCTACAGGTATTAACTTTTCTATATCGTCCCCTATTTTTTGATGCCCATAACGTATTAGCTCTACTTGCTTCTGTAGAAAGTTTAATTTGGATTATACTTTCTGTAAATTTTTTTAGAAATCAACCCATCAAGGTGTTTAAACATAGTAATTACTTTATCTTAGGAGGTTTCCTCTTTTGGATTATTGGTGCCTTAGCCTTCGCTCCTTCCATGAGTAACTTGGGTATTATTATTCGAGAAAGAAATATGTTCCTTCCAGGATTTATAATTTTTGCAGTCGCTGGTTTATATAATACCCCGAAATTTAGGAAATATGAATGGTGGTTAAAATCTCAAGTTACCAATTCAACTGGTTTTAAAAGCTCAGTTAATAAGAAGCTTTAAATATTATTGAGTTAGGTTAGAACTTTTTATATTATGTTTTCTCACAAAAAAAACTATTTCAACCCATCTAATCATGTCTTAAAAAGGGCAAATCCTGTATTTTATATAGTTTCAATTTCTCATTTCTTAATAACCTATTTCGCATATAAGTTTATTAATCTATATTCGGGCGATGCTAAAAACTATTGGTTTATAACTAAATCCAAAGAAGATTTCATCAATTCAACCCCAATTCCTTTAAGAGAAGATCTACTTTATTATATAAATTATATCTTTACAAATAATCTTAATTTACCCTTTTGGTTTGGTTTTTTAATATACAGTTGCGTAGGTCTTTTAGGTATATGGATTTTATATAAAACAACACTTAAGCTAAATTCTTCAATTCAATATAAATGGATTTACATTCCACTTCTACTTTTGCCAAGTATACATTTTTGGACAAGTATGATAGGTAAAGAGCCTATATGTTTTTTGGGCATAAGCCTGGTATTCTATAGTTTAATAACTACAAAAGTTAAAACAACTCCCATTTTAATTGGGTTCATTTTATTAGCTCTTGTTCGTCCTCATGTAGGTATAATCTTAGCATTTTCTGTTATCCTTTCATTTCTAATTAAAAACAAAAAGATATCTATAAGCTATTTTTTGATGTTTATAACCTTCAGTGGAGCTAGTTTATACTTTTTGCTAAAATCGCATTGGTTAGAAAATTTCTCTCTAGATAACCTGCAATTCTTATTTCAAAAACATCATGAAGTTTTAAAAACTACGGATACCTACGTTCCTCTCGAGGAATATAATATTTTTTATAAAGTTTTCACCTTTTACTTTAGACCTTTGCCTTTTGAAATTAACAATCTATGGGGTTGGATTTCTGGGATTGAAAATCTTTTTAGTTTATTCATTTTTACTATTGGATTATATTCTATTTTTCAACTTATACGAAAGCGAAAATATGCCTTAAGTAAATTAGATATAAGCATTATTATCTTTTTCATAACTTTGGCTGGGGTATTTAGCTTAGCCTATTCTAATTTTGGTTTAATTGCGCGAATGAAAAATCAAAGTTTACCTTTTATGCTTATGCTTTGTATATATTGGATAGGCCTTTATTTTAATCAAAAAAAACATGGCAAAACCTAAATTAATTCGAGTTACCACAGTACCCATATCATTAGACAAATTACTAGAGGGACAACTCAAATTCATGTCAGAAACCTACGAAGTAATCGCGGTATCTTCTCCTGAGAATAACTACTTAAAGCAAATTGCAGAACGAGAAGGAGTAGCATTTCATCCTATCCCGCTGACTAGAGCAATTACTCCTATCCAGGACTTCAAATCTTTATGGGAAATGTATCGTTTCCTAAAAAAAGAGAAACCACAAATCATCCACTCACACACACCAAAAGCTGGTACTATAAGTATGTTAGCTGCTAAAATGGCTGGAGTTCCTATTCGTCTTCATACCGTTGCTGGTCTTCCCTTAATGGAAGCTACGGGACTAAAAAGAAAATTATTAAATACAGTTGAGAAAATTACTTATTGGGCAGCCACTAAAGTTTTACCCAATTCAGAAGGATTAAAAGAAATTATATTAAAAGAGGGGTTTACTAAAAATGAAAAGTTACATGTAATTGGAAAAGGAAGTTCTAACGGCATCGATACCTCTTATTTCGATCCTAATTTATTTAACGATGAAACAAAACATAAACTTAGAGAGTCTTTAAATATTCGAAAGCAAGATTTTGTATTTGTATTCGTTGGTAGAGTTGTTAAGGACAAAGGAATTGTGGAATTGGTTAATGCATTTAAGGCAATAAATGCAGAAAATATAAAACTTTTATTAGTTGGAACTTTTGAGCATGAATTAGACCCGCTTCCTCAAGAGATCATTTCAGAAATTGAAAATAGTCCTCATATTATACTGACAGGTTGGCAAAAAGATGTTCGTCCATATTTAGCTATTAGCGATGCACTCACATTTCCAAGTTATAGAGAGGGGTTTCCTAACGTAGTTATGCAAGCAGGGGCTATGGGGCTCCCTGCCATTGTTTCTAATATTAATGGATGTAATGAAATAATACATCATCACGAAAATGGATTAATCATTCCAGTAAAAGATAAAATACGCCTAGAACAAGCAATGCTTAATCTCTTGAAGGATCATACATTATATCATAATTTGAAATCACAAACTAGAAGCAATATTATAGAAAGATATGAACGTGATTATATTTGGCATAGTATTAGCACGTTTTATAAAAAATATTTAAATGGTCACTTCTAATATGTTTACCAAAATTAAATTTAATTCAGATTTAATCATAAAAGAATTTAAGACCGTATTAAGAATATTTTAGTTAGATATTAAAAAATTACATATATTTGCACAATAACTAAAAACATTATAACTATGAAGAATTATTTATTTTTTCTGTTAGCATTTTTCTTCGCTAACACTGCAATGCAAGCTGAAACATTAACTTGTACTGCTCCTGATGCATCAAGCATTACTTTAACAAGAACAGCTCCAAAAGTTGCTGTAATCTCGGGTGCTGATGCTAATTTAACTTACCAAATTAAGGCAAATCAACATGGAAACGGTTTTGATCGAGCTAGAACGATTAACAACATATCTATGCCACATACTCAAGGTGGTTTAAATTCAAGCATCGCTTATGACATTTGGATGAGAACGGATTGTGGTGATGGTACTTTCTCTGAGTGGGTTGGGCCATTATATTTACCTAAATATGGTGAAGTAGTTGAACCAGTATGTACTGCTCCAAATGCTGCAGATATTGTTTTGACAAGAACAAGCGCAACATCTGCTTCTTTTGATGGTGCTGATGCTAACTTTACATATGAAGTTAAAGCTAATAAACATGGGAATGGAATGGAATTAGCTCAAACAATTACTAACGTAAGTATGCCACATTCTCAAAGTGGATTGAATGCTGCTATTGCTTACGACATTTGGATCAGAAAGGATTGTGGTGATGGTACTTTTTCAGAGTGGGTAGGACCTCTTTACTTACCTAAATTTGGTGAAGTTATTGACCCAGTTGTTTGTACTGCTCCTAACGCTTCAGACATCGTTTTAACTAGAACTGGTGTTAAGAGTGCAACTATTGATGGTGCAAGTTCAGATTTCACTTATGAAGTAAAAGCTAATAAACAAGGAAATGGAATGGAATTAGCTCAAACATTAACTAATGTTACTATGCCTTACACTTTTAATCGTTTAAGTACACATAATATCGCTTATGACATTTGGATTAGAACCAATTGTGGAAATGGAGAGTTTTCTGAATGGACTGGTCCTTTAAGTTTACCAATGTATGCTTCAAACGCAAAAATTTCACCAAACCCTACAAATGGTTTAGTTAAAATTCAAAATGTAGATGCAGTTAACGTACAAGTTTTCGGTATGACAGGTAATTTAGAATTATCATCTAAAGTGATGAATAACGAAGTTAACCTATCAAATTTGAAAAATGGCCAATATATCATGCAAGTTACAGATGCAAATGGTAAGGTTACTACAACCAAATTAATGAAGAAATAATAATTTCACTTATTATATTTAAACCACCTCAATAGAGGTGGTTTTTTTTTACACAAATATTAAATACTTAATTCCACTACCGAGCCAATATCAAAATGATAAATAATTTTGTTTAATATTATTTATTTACTATATTTGATATGAAAACATTAACTAACAAATTTACTCATTATGAAAAATTATCTATTCATTATGCTGTCTATGCTATTTATTGGCCTAACAGCACAGGAAACGCAAGCTACTTGTTCAACCCCTACCGATGTACAAATCCAACGATTTAGTGACAACCATGCAGCCATGACCGCTTTTGGTGGAACAAATTATGATTTGTATGTGAAACCCACCGGTTATCCAGCTCCAAGAAATACTACACCTGGAAGAGCTGGTTATAGGAACATAACAATGCCCTTAAGCTCTCTTGCTTTATTATCGCAATATGGTTATGATCTTTACATCAGAACAATATGTGAAGACTCTAAATCAAATTGGTCGGGTCCGCACTTAATTGCCACCTATGAAGAATGTAACAACCCAACTGGAGTTTCAGTTTCAAGAATTGATGCTAACACAGCAAGTATAACAACAGATCCAGGAATACACGATGCTTGGATAGTTGAAGCTGGAGAAGCTGGACCTACTGATATTTGGTCAATTCCTACAGTTCAGGACTTTAATACTAATCATTCGGAAGGTGGATTAGAATCTTCTAAATCTTATGATGTATGGGTTCGAAAACAATGTAACCCTAGTCAAGTATCAGACTGGGAAGGACCGTACAATATTCCTGCTTTCACACCTGAATGTACTGAACCAACTAATGTATTATTAACTAGAACAAGCCCAACAACAGCAACATTGGAAGGACCTGAGGAGTTTTTCACTTATCAAGGCTCAGCTAATCGTCCAGGAAGACCATTAAGAGCGAGACCTCTGTATGGCATGAATAACATGAGCATACCTCATACACAACATCATCTAGTGCCAGCTTATGATTATGATGTATGGCTTAGAACTGATTGTGGCGATGGAACTTTCTCTAATTGGACGGGACCATTCTATTTACCAACCTATAATGCTGGACTAAAGGAATTAGTAATCTCACCAAATCCCGCTTCACAGTTGATTAGATTTGATGGAATTAAAGTTTCTAAAGTGGAAATCTTTAATATGAACGGAAAGCTAGAAATAAGTAGCTTTGTTACAAGTAATGAACTTAATATTGAAAAATTAACTCCTGGTCAATATATAATTCATGCTACAGACGCACAAGGAAATGTTACTACATCTAAATTGATGAAGAAATAAGGATTAATTCTTATCTAAATATAAAGCCACCTCTTGCGAGGTGGCTTTTTTTGTTGGCGGTAATTAAAGTAGTTTAATTGTTGTTCAAGTGGTTTAAAAGTAGTTTAAAATTGTTTAATTGTTTTAAAGGTGTTTAAGTTCCTCTCTGGTATACAAACGCAAGCTGTCACTCTGAACTCGATTCAGAGTCTCTGATAAAGGTGGTTTAAATGTTGTTTAAAAATAGTTTAATTAGTTTAAAGTTCGCTTAACGTGAATGTCTCTTGTCAGGCTGAGTAATTTTGTGAAATAAAATTGGATCGAAGTCTTGGACAAGAGGAGAGCGAAGTGCGTCAAACCCCTTTTCTGTCGACATTTCGATACATTTTTATCTCAGGAGAAAAACACTCAAGGTGACAGAAAAGAACTAAATTTTACACACTACACTTTAAAATAAATTAACCCCTCAGTCCTACGGACAGCTCCCCTTAAAAGAGGAGCAGCTACTTAGCTTCTAAACTTTAAATTAAAGAACAAATACATTCTACGTATAACAAGACTAGATTCCGGATCAAGTCCGGAATGACATACATCTACATAACAGAATAAATCTAAACCCGTAGCGTCACTCTGAACTTGATTCAGAGTCTTCGACACAGGTGGCTTAAAGTAGTTTAAAATTGCTTAATTAGTTTAAAGGTTAACCACCTAAATCCTCTTGTCAGGCTGAGTAATTTTGTGAAACAAAATTGTATCGAAGCCTTGGACAAGAGAGGAGCGAAGTGCGACAATCCCAATTCTGTCGACATTTTGAAACATTTTTATCTCAGGAGAAACCCTCCTCCATGTGACAGAAAACATCGTAGATGCTGAATCAAGTTCAGCATGACATATACCTTGCTTTAAAAATAAAACTTATAAAAACATTAGCCCCCTTCCAGGCGACATTTCGATACAAATATTTCTTAGGCAAAATCCTTTTCCATATCATAGAAAAACTCTACACTCTACACCCTAAACCAAATACTAAAAACCAACTACTAACGACCATCCTCCCTACACCCTCCACCCTAAACGAAGTACTAACTACCAAATACCGTCTACCACCTTACCTACACTCTACACTCTACACTCTACACCCTCCACTCTAAACTCTACACCAAAATAGCATATTTCTATAATTATGATTAATTTTGAAGCATGAAAATAGCTGTCGTAGGAACGGGGTATGTTGGACTCTCCAATGCCATATTATTGGCGCAACATAATGAAGTGGTCGCTTTAGATATTGTTCAAGAAAAAGTGGACATGCTCAATCAAAAGCAATCTCCTATTGAAGATTCAGAAATTATTAGATTTCTAACAGAAAAGAAACTAAACTTTAGAGCTAGTTTAGATCCTAAAGAGGCTTATCAAAATGCTGATTTTGTAATTATTGCCACCCCTACGGATTACGATACCAAAACCAATTACTTTGATACGAGTAGCGTTGAAAAAGTAATGCAGGATATCATTAAAATTAATCCTGAAGCAGTGGTTATTATTAAATCTACAGTTCCTGTTGGATTTACAAAAGATCTTAAGGAGAGATTAAATTTTGATAACATCATATTCTCTCCAGAGTTCCTAAGAGAAGGTAAAGCTTTATACGATAATCTTTACCCGTCCAGAATTATTGTAGGCGAAAAAAGCGATAGAGCTGAGAAGTTTGCGGAACTTTTACAGGAAGGTGCAATAAAAAAAGACATCGACGTACTCTATACAGAACCTACGGAAGCAGAAGCTATTAAGTTATTCTCTAACACTTACTTAGCCATGCGTGTAGCCTATTTTAATGAATTGGATAGTTATGCTCAGATTCATGGATTGAATAGCAAACAAATTATTGAAGGCGTTGGTTTAGATCCTCGAATTGGAACGCATTATAATAATCCATCTTTTGGTTATGGAGGTTATTGTTTACCTAAAGATACTAAACAACTTTTGGCAAATTATGAGACCGTACCTAATAATTTAATACGAGCGATTGTTGACGCGAATAGAACACGTAAAGACTTTATAGCGGATTCTATTTTAGCTAAAAAACCAAAGATTGTTGGTATTTATCGCTTGATTATGAAAACTGGTTCTGATAACTTCAGAGCTTCGGCGATACAAGGTGTTATGAAACGCATTAAGGCAAAAGGAATTGAGGTAATCGTCTATGAACCGGTGTTGGAAGAAGAGACTTTTTATGGATCTCGAGTCTTACGCGATTTAAACCAATTCAAGCAAGAGGCTGATGTCATCGTCATGAATCGTTATTCTGAAGATTTATCTGATGTTATGGATAAAGTTTACACAAGGGATTTATTCGGGAATGATTAACACCAAAAAGTTTATCACATAAACCAAGAAAGAAAATAGGTAGAGCCTTAACACTACATTCTCCATCTCAACAACCACTAAAAATTAATCATCCCAGCAGCTACGGTTTCATTCGTCGTTTCATCGATTAGAATAAGCGAACCGGTGATTCTATTGTCTCTATATTCGTCGGCAAAGATAGGTTTGGTAGCTCTTAGGCGAACACGAGCGATATCGTTCACACCCAACTGACTTACATCTTCTGATCGACTCAACGTATTGACATCGATTTTATAGACTATTTCCTTAATCATCGCTTTTACTTCATTCGAAGTATGTCTCAAATAGTATTTAGCTCTTGGATTTGAAGGTTTGGTGTTCAACCAACAAAGCATAATGTCTAAATCTTGAGTAGCTTGAGGCTGGTTATTTTTCTTCACCAACATATCACCCCTACTCACATCTATATCGTCTTCTAAGGTCACCGTTACCGACATTGGTGGATATGCTTCTTCTAAATCTCCATCAAATGTATGAATCGATTTTACCGTGCTTTCAAATCCAGAGGGTAAAATATTCACCACATCTCCTACGCGAATTGTTCCGCTTGCCACACGACCTGCATAACCTCTAAAATCATGAAACTCATCAGAATGCGGACGTATCACTGTTTGCACCGGAAATCTCATATCAATATAATTCTCATCGCTCGCAATGTGAATGGTTTCTAAGGTACTCAACAAACTTCGTCCATCGTACCACGGCATATTTTCACTTTTCTCTACCACATTATCTCCGTGCAAAGCAGAAATCGGAATAAAACGAACATCTTTGGTCGTCATTTTATAAGCAAATGCCTCATATTCCTTAACCACCTTATTGTATTCTTCCTCACTGTAATCCACCAAATCCATTTTATTGATGCAAACAATAATGTGTGGAATTTGTAATAGCGAAGCAATGAAAGAATGTCGCTTGGTTTGTTCGATAACGCCTATACGAACATCTACCAAGATTAGGGCTAGATTAGCTGATGATGCTCCCGTTACCATGTTTCTTGTGTACTGAATATGTCCAGGTGAGTCTGCTATAATGAACTTCCTTTTCGGTGTTGAGAAATATCTGTAAGCAACATCAATGGTGATACCTTGTTCTCTTTCATCACGCAGTCCATCGGTTAGCATCGATAAATCTATATGATTTAATCCTTTACTTTGAGATGATTTCTCAATGGCGCTCATTTGATCTTGAAAAATCGACTTTGAGTCATATAAAAGCCTTCCGATTAAGGTACTTTTCCCATCATCTACACTTCCGGCGGTGGTAAATCTCAATAATTCACGTTCGTTGTTATTCATTTTGATGCGTTTATGGATTAAAAATAACCTTCTTTCTTACGATCCTCCATGGCTGTATCGCTTCTCTTATCATCGGCTCTGTTGCCTCTTTCTGTCGTTCTCAAAGTTGAAACCTCAGCCACAACTTTTTCTAAAGTATCGGCGTCTGATTCAATTCCACCTGTAATGGTGATGTCACCTAAAGTTCTAAACCTAACTTTCTTGGTCACATATTCTTCTCCTTCTCTTAAGGTCAAAAACTCTGATGCTGGAATCCAAGAGTCATTTCTCCAAACTACTTGTCTTTCTTTTGCAAAGTATAATGGTGGAAGCTCAATGTCTTCTTCTAGGATATAATTCCAAATGTCCATTTCGGTCCAGTTAGAAATCGGAAATACTCTAAAATGCTCTCCCATGTTTTTTCTACCGTTGAAGATATTCCATAATTCTGGCCTTTGATTTTTTGGATCCCATTGTCCAAAATCATCACGATGAGAGAAAAATCTTTCTTTTGCCCTCGACTTTTCTTCGTCGCGTCTTGCTCCACCCATACATGCATCAATCTGATGTTCTTCTATGGCATCTAACAGCGTAGTGGTTTGAAGAATGTTTCTGCTAGCGTTAATCCCGGTTTCTTCTGCCACTCTACCATCATCAATGGACTTTTGAACAGAACCAACGATGAGCCTCGCTCCTATTTTATCAATCAACTTATCTCTAAATTCAATCGCTTCAGGGAAGTTATGTCCTGTATCTATGTGCATTAAAGGAAATGGAATTTTAGCAGGAGAAAAAGCCTTACGCGCTAAATGTGTCAACACAATTGAATCCTTACCACCTGAAAATAAAATCACCGGATTGTCGAATTGAGCATAAACCTCACGAATCACATAAATAGATTCCGCTTCAAGTTCTTTTAAATAGGATAATACTTTTGACATATATTATAGTTGATGTTCAATATTTTCTAAGGCTAGTTTTAACAATTTAGCCAAACTTTCTTCTTGAGTTTCTTCTCCGGTTTTAAGCACTAAATCATTTTGCTCTGGCACTTCAAAAGGAGAATCAATTCCTGTAAATTGCTGAATCTCTCCTGCTCGTGCCTTGGCATATAATCCCTTCACATCTCTCGACTCACAAACCTCTAAAGGACTGTCCACAAAGACATGCAAAAAGTTATCAGCACCAATAATTTCTTTAATTTTAATTCTGTCGGCTTCAAAAGGTGTGATAAATGCGGCAATGACAACTATCCCGGCATCCACAAACAACTTAGCCACCTCAGAAATTCGCCTTAAGTTCTCTTTACGATCCTCATCCGAAAACTTTAAATCTTGATTTAATCCTAAGCGAATATTATCTCCATCCAAAACATAGGTTTTAAAGCCCTTTTGATGAAGTTCAACTTCGAAACTATTCGCCAAAGTTGATTTCCCGGAACCAGACAAACCACTTAACCAAATAACTTTAGCTTGATGCTTATGCAAATGTTCACGATTAGAACGATTGACCTTATAATCTTGTCGGTGAATATTCTCTGACATAAGCTTAGTTAAAAAATCGATTTCCCACTACAAACCAAGGATTAAGTAAATTTTCCTTGTTGTAGATTAATTCTTGATCTGTTCCAGCTTGTAAAACTTTAACCCCAGCCGCATGGCAAATAGCGTGTCCTGCAGCTACATCCCATTCCATGGTTGGCGCATATCTCGGATAAACATCAGCTTTAGCTTCAGCTACCATACATATCTTTAACGAGCTTCCAGCAGAAATGGTTTCGATTGAAGATACACCTTCTGTATTTTTAATTTTATCTATAAATGCTTCTGTTTCTAGAGTTAAATGAGAACGACTTGCTACAACAACAACTTCTGAAGTAGGTTGTTTCGCTTGAAGTTGGATTTTATCAACTTTATCTAAATCTGCTTTGCTTTCTACGTTCAGCATTTTAAACGCAGCTTCCTCACTTCCAAAAAACAATTCCTTCTTCACAGGAACATAAATAACACCTAAGACAGGGATTCCATCCGAAATTAAGGCAATATTTACCGTAAACTCTCCATTTTTCTTAATGAACTCTTTCGTACCATCAAGAGGATCTACCAACCAAAATTGCTTCCAGTCTTTTCGTTCTGCATAAGGAAGTTGTTGGTTTTCTTCACTAATAATGGGAATGTCTAATGTATTTAAATAAGACATAATCACTTGATTCGACTTTTGATCAGCTTGCGTCAAGGGTGATTGATCTTCTTTATAATCCACCTCAAAATCCGTGTCGTATATTTTCAAGATTTCCCGACCTGCTTCTATGGCAGCTTCTTGGGCTAATCTTAAGAGTGAAGTCGTGTCTTTCAAGTTTATAATTTTAAACAAAAATAGCATAAATCTTAATCCCCACCAATTTAGTGGGGATTAAAAATAGATAAGTTTAAATTCCTGAAGTTTAAGTTTTTGAAGCATAAAAAAACTGCCTTAAAAAGCTTACTTCTTAAGGCAGTTAAAATATTTATTTATAACTAATGATTAGTTTTTTATTTCGGATTCAGCAATAGGATATTTCTCTCCAGTCTTACCATATCTCGCTCTAAACTTCAATCCATTGACTAAATATTGAAGAATTGGAACGATCACCAAGGTTAAGAAAGTCGCGAAAATTAATCCATAAATTACTGTTTTCGCTAAAGGTCCCCAGAACATCACGTTATCCCCTCCGATATAAATATCTGGATTGTAATCCATCAATAAACCTTGGAAGTCGATATTTAATCCTGTTGCTAAAGGAACTAATCCTAAAACAGTTGTGATAGCGGTCAACAATACCGGTCTTAATCTAGATTTACCCCCGTTGATTACGGAATCTTTCATATCTTCTAAAGGCAACATTACATCTTCTGGAATCGCCAATCTACGCTTTTTACGATCGATTAAAAGCTGTGTATAATCAATCAATACAATCGCGTTGTTTACCACAATTCCGGCCAAGGAAATAATTCCCATCATCGTCATCATAATTACGAAATCATCGCCCATAACAATTAAACCTAAGAATACGCCAATAAAACTTAATAAGACCGAAAGCATAATAATCACAGGTTTCGAAACTGAGTTAAATTGTGCTACAATAATTAAGATAATTCCTGCTAATGCCATTAGTAAGGCGCTTAATAAAAAGGACATATTCTCTTCTTGTTGCTCTTGCTCACCCGTAAATTCATAGCTCATGTCTTTAGGTAATTTGTAATTCGCATTACTTAAAGTCGACTTAATATTATTTACCGTTTCAGTTGGATTAAAATCTCCAATTACGTTAGAATATAAAACAATGGTTCTCTCATAACCTCTACGTTTAATCTTAGAGAATTGTTTACCCATTTCCTTTGACGTAATCGAAGAAATTGGAATCTGCAAAATCTGTCCTGTTGAAGGATTAGTGAAGGTAATCGGCTGATTGAATACGATATTTTCATCAAATCTTTGAGCCTCGTTTAATCGAATATTGATTGGATAATCATCGTCGTCACCTTCTGGACGGTATCTTGAAACCTCATAACCATAAATAGACTGACGAAGAGTTCCTCCTACCATTTCGTTAGTGATTCCCATAGAACCAGCTAGTTCACGATTTACGTTAATTCTCAGCTCTGGTATATCACGACTCACATCGATTTTAAGCTCTTCAATTCCTTGGATTCCTGCTTCATCTATGAACGCTTGCATCTTTTCTGCTTCATCCATCATAGCGTTATAATCCTGTCCTTTGATTTCAATGTTAATTGGATATCCCGCAGGTGGTCCAACATCGTCTTTTTCTACGGTAATAGAAGCTCCAGCAATTCCCTTCACATTCTTTCTAACTTCTTCTAAAACTTCAGAACTCTTCTTACCACGTCTATATTTAAACTCTCGCAAGGAAACTGTCACCTTACCTTTGTGTGGAATCTCAGCCGCCGAACCCGCATCGGTTTGAGGGTTTCCTGCTCCTTCTCCAACTTGGGCAACAATAGCCTCAGCCATGTAATTGTAAGGCTCTCCGTCTTTTTCAACGATATAATTATCTAAAACCTCGATAACTTCAGATTCTACTTGCTTCGTAATTTCGTTGGTCTTTTCAATATCGGTTCCTTCAGGATATTCGATGTAGACAATAATTTGGTTAGGTTCATTTTCTGGGAAGAACAATACTTTTGGTTGAACTAACATCAAAAGAGCGATACTTAAAACAAATAAAACCACCATCCCAAGCATCATAAAAACTGGACGTTTTCCGTGTAGAGACCAAGTCAAGAAGTCTTTGTATTTTTCTTCTAAGAATGGTAAACCTTTATCTTGCAACCAAATGCTCCAAGGGTAAAGAAACAACTCATACACCCAAGCCATAATTCCGAAGAAAATACCTAGGTTTCCTAAAACTCTTAAAACTCCTATCTCAAAAATATAACCAGCAACTACCAATATAGCTCCAACGATTAATAAAATAAGTGAGTTTCTAATTAGTTTTTTCTTATTCGGTTCTTTCTTGTCCTCCGCCTCTGTGTGCATAAACTCAGAGGTCAACATAGAGTTAATAATTAATGCCACAAATAAGGATGATCCTAATACAACAGATAGCGTCATCGGGAAAACCATCATAAATTTACCCATCATTCCTGGCCATAAAGCCAATGGGAAGAATGCCGCTAAAGTGGTAGCTGTTGATGCAATAATAGGCCAAGCAATTTCACCAACACCTTGTATCGCTGCTTGTTTTCGAGTATATCCCTGATTCATTAAGGAATATACGTTCTCGACGACCACAATTCCATTATCCACCAGCATTCCTAGTCCCATCACAAGACCAAACAAAACCATGGTGTTCAAGGTTACGCCCATGAAGTTTAATATCATTAAAGACATTAACATCGACAATGGAATCGCCATTCCTACGAAGCTGGCGTTTCTAAGTCCTAAGAAGAACATTAAAACTCCAACTACCAGAATTACCCCAAATAAAATATTATTAATCAAGTCATTTACTTGGTTTTCAGTTTTTGGAGCTTGGTTGTTGGTAATCGTGATTTCCACATCTGTAGGTAGATATTCCAATTTAGCCGCATCAATTAATCCTTCAATTTGCGCAATGGCTTCAATCATGTTTTCACCACTTCGCTTTTTGATATCCATCATGATTACCGGCTCTAGAGACTCTCTCGCATAGGTAGTTTTATCTTGCTCCCTGAAAATAACTTCAGCAATATCTCTTAGATAAACCACACCATCTTTTTCTTTTACCGAAATACCTAACAAATCATCTGGTGAAGAAATCTCTCCTAC
Source organism: Profundicola chukchiensis (assembly GCF_029664245.1). Taxonomy (GTDB): domain Bacteria; phylum Bacteroidota; class Bacteroidia; order Flavobacteriales; family Weeksellaceae; genus Profundicola; species Profundicola chukchiensis. Next base: position 189,262 of record NZ_JANAIE010000002.1, read on the forward strand.
CACACGAATATTCAGACGTTGTTGTTCGTTAATGATGTTACCACCTGAAATGGTTTTGTTATCACCTGAAATAGATTGAGCTACATCGTTAAAACTAACTTGTGATGCACCCATTTTATAAACATCCAGCGCTACTTCCACCTCTTTATCATTCACCCCACGAATCGGAGCTTCTTTAATGGCTTGTAGATTTTCGAAATCATCTTGTAAACGCTCGGCATAGTCTTTTAACTGTTGAAGCGAGTATTTACCTGTAATATTAATATTCGCAATAGGAAATTCCTCTGCAATATTTAAGTCAAAAACATTCGGCTCAACTTTAGCTCCCGTATCTAATGTCGGGAAATCGGCGTTGGCCTTTACTTGATCAACTTTATCTTTAATATCGATTTTAGCCGTTTCTAATGGAACATCATCATGAAACTCAACGATAGTCATGGCATAATCATTAAAGGAAGTAGAAACCACATCCTTAATCCCCGACACCCCTCGAATCTCTTTCTCGATAGGTTCGGTAATGAATTTCTCTACATCTTCTGCCGAGTTACCAGGATAAACCGATGAAATATACACCTTATTATCAATCACCTCTGGGAAAGATTCCCGAGGCATACTAGTAAACGCCATGATTCCTCCTACCAAAATTATCGCCATGATTACATAGACGGTAATTTTGTTTTGGATGGCCCATGTAGAAATCGAGAAACTTTTGTCTCCTTCTTGCTCTATGGGCTTATTATTTTTAATATCTGACATAGCTATTTATTATTTAGACCTAAGAACTCTATCACCTTCTTGCAACTTGCCTGGTCCTTCGGTGATGATGATTTGTCCTGCTTTAATTCCGTTTAATACCTCAACTTGTCCGTTAGATTCTGGACCGATTTCAACATAAACTTTTTTGGCGATACCTTCTTTCCCTTGAATCTGCTCAATGACAAACACAAACTTACCTTCGCTATCTTCTCTCACAACGCTTTGTGGTAAAACAATCGCGTTTTCTGAGGTATAATCATTTAATTGAAGCTCAGCATTAAGGTTAGGCTTCACCAAACCATCTTTATCTGGAATTGGAACTTCTACTCTGAAGGTTCTATTTCCTGGATTAATCGATGAACTGATTAGACTCACTTGAGAATCAAAAGTTCGCTCTAAGGCTGGTAAGGCAATTTTAGCTAAAGTTCCTTTTTGGATTTGAGCCAAATAATTCTCTGGAACATTCGCTACCGCTTTTACTGTACTTGGGTTCACCAATCTAATTACTGGCGTACCTGGCGAAACAGCCTGTCCACTTTGGGTAATAACTTGTTCTACTCTACCGCTAAATGGAGCAACCAAACGGGTTTTAGCTAATTGAGCTTGAGTTCCAGAAACTCCTTTTTGAGCCGCTGATACTTGTTGCTTAGCTGCTAAAACTTGTTTTTGAGAGGTTTCGTAATTGGTTTTAGCTTGTAAAAACTGCATTTCTGAACCAATTTTCTGATTCCACAAACTTTGTTGTCTTTCGAAAGTAGTTTTCGCTAAATCTCTCTGAATCTCCGCTTGCTGTAATTGAGCTCTCGCTTGATCTACTTGAATTTTAGCTTGATTTAATTGATCACTCAATCCGCCATCTGAAATCGTTCCAATCAACTGACCTTTTCTAACAAAGCTTCCTTCTTTTACCATCAAACGAATCACTCCACCATATTCTGGCGTTACTTGAACGTCTTGTTCTGTTTCTATATTCGCTTGTATCTTGATGAAATGATGATATAAAGTATCTTTAGAAACTATATCCTTCACCAATTTAGCTGCTTTAGGATCTAACTCCGCCACTCTTTCATTTAATAAGCCCACCATGCTTTGTAAACTATCGGCTTGGGCTCTTAACTGATCTCTTTTGGTTTTAACTTGTGCTAAATCTCCATTTTCAATGATATCTTCAAAAGACTGTTCTTGCTTGCTTTGGCAAGAGAACAAGATAGCACCGGTGAGTATAAATAATATTTTTTTCATTTTAATTGATCTGCTTGTTATTCTAATTTTAATATTGACCTAATGCTTGGTATAAAGCTGTTTTAGACTGCATTACATCAAAAGCCGCTTGGATATATTGATTTTGAGCTCTGTATAATTGCTCTTCTGCGTTGGTTAAATCCATACTAGAAGAAATTCCTTCATTGAATTTAATTTGTTCTTTCTCTAAGATTTTGCTCGATAAATCCACTAAATCCTTTGAGGTATAGTAAGATTCAATAGCGTTATCATAAGCTACTTCAGCATTTCTAACATCTTGAATTAACTTTTGTTCTGTTTTCTTACGATCCACTTCAGCCATTTCTAGGTCGATTTGGGCTTGTTGTGTTTTGGCTCTTCTTTCGAAGGAACTAAAAATCGGAACATTTAATTTGATTCCCCATATGGTGGATGCAAAATGATTCCCGAAATCCTTAAACAAAGCTGCCTCATTGGTAGACCAGTTTTCGCTATGACTCAAATATGTACTTAAACTTGGTAAAGCCATAGTTTTCTGATATTTAACTTGCAATTCACTAGTTTTAACTTGGTGATTAGCAATTTGATAGTCAATATGCTTGTCAATTTCAGCTTTTAAATCATCTCGCAATAAAGCCAAATGATCCATCATTAAATCATCTAGATTATTGGTTAAAACCAAACGCGCATCTTGATCAACTCCCATGATGAACTTTAAAGAATTCAAAGCACTCTGGCGCTGACGCTGTGCATAATTCTTAGATGTCATTAATTGTTTTAAAGTATAATTAATCTGATCTACGTTTTGTTCTTCAGTAAAACCAGCTTTATAAATTTCTTTAATATCATTTAGGTTTTTCTCAGAAGAAGCTACGTTCTTCTCAAGAATGGCTAGGTTCTCATCTGCAATCGCAACTGCAGCATAAGCGTTAATTACTGCTTCTGTCAACTGAGCTTTGGTTTTCTCCTTAGCTAACCCTGAAATTTCTTTATAAGCCTTCGCCGATTGCAATCCTACGATATAAGATCCACTAAAAATCAATTGATTAATCTGTATAGAAGGCGAGAAATTCTGTTTTTGTCCTGCTTGAAAAACGGTATCCATCAAGAAGATTTTCTGCATTTGGATATTATTCTGATAATCCACTGCACCATCAATATGCGGTAGACCTGTTGCAGTCGTTTCCCAAACTCTTCTTTCGGCCTTTTTGATTTCTAAATCTGCCTTTACAATATCATAATTGTTTGTAAGGGTGTGTTGAATTGCTTCTTCTAGAGAAAATCTCATTTCCTCTTGCGCAAAACTAAATACTCCCAACATGGAGAGCATGATGAGTAATCTATTTTTCATTGGTTTTTGTTTCTAGTTGGGTTAATTTTTCTAGACCTGCTGGTGTTACCATGCCTATCAACATTAAGTTAAAATGTACATTTGATAAATATTCCATCTTCTCGGTATCGTTGATACTTTTCTCGTTACTTCTTAAAAAGCTCTGAACTTGAATCAAGATTTCGGCCAAATCTGATGCCTTTACATCTTTTCTGTATAAACCATTTTCTTGACCTTTCTCTATATTGGCTTCTAATGCATTTTGAATAAATACAACCTGTTCTACATAGACTTTGCGATATATTTTTGCATAATACTTCTGTAGCTGATACACGGCGTTTTTATGTTGAGGCGTTCCAATCATCGTACGGATTTTATCCATAATAAAATGCATTTCAGAGATTGCATCTAAATTTAGATTGAAAGCCTCTTCGAAAACTGTACGTAATTCCTGAAATTGAAATTCTATGCTTAAACGTATCAAGCCTTCTTTGTTCCCAAAAATCTCGTACAAGGTTTTTTTTGAAACACCAAGGTCAGATGCCACATCGTCCATGGTTACAGTTTTATAGCCATTAGACAAAAAGGTTTTTGCAGCATGTTGAACGATTAATTCTTTGGTCATTCTAGTGAATTTGACTGCAAAGATACGCATAAAAAACTTTATAAACGTAATAAGTTTCTTAAGTAATCAATAATAAAAGTCTATAACAGAATTAGTTTTTATTAAAATCTCATGAAACTTTAAGCATAATTTAGTTTTCTTTAAAATTAGGGGATAAAAAAATCGCTTCTTTTTGAGAAGCGATTTTGTATATAAATAAAATTTCTAATTACTCAACGGTAACAGATTTTGCTAAGTTTCTTGGTTGATCTACGTTGCGATTTAACATTACAGCAATGTGGTAAGACAATAATTGTAATGGAATTGAAGCCAAGATTGGAGAGAATTCCTCTGAACAATCAGGGATTTCAATCACGTGGTCAGCAATGTTTTTCACTTGCTCATCACCTTCAGTTACAACGGCAATGATTTGACCTTTTCTAGCTTTAATTTCCTGAACGTTAGATACTACTTTGTCATAGTGACCTTTCTTTGGAGCAATCACAATTACTGGCATATTCTCGTCGATTAGAGCAATTGGACCATGTTTCATCTCAGCTGCTGGATAACCTTCGGCATGGATGTAAGAAATCTCTTTCAACTTCAATGCACCCTCTAAAGCTGTAGGGAAGTTATATCCTCTACCTAAGTATAATGCATTTTTAGCATCCTTATAAACTTTAGAAATCTCTTGAACTAGCGCATCTGTTTTCAAAGCTTTCTCAACTTTAGTTGGAAGACTTTCTAACTCATAACATAGACTCATGAATTTCTCATTCGATAAGTTACCATTGTGTTTACCTAGTTTTAAGGCAATCAAGGTAAGAATAGTCAACTGAGAAGTAAATGCTTTTGTTGAAGCCACACCAATCTCTGGACCCGCGTGTGTAAATGAACCAGCATCGGTTAAACGAGCGATTGAAGATCCAACAACGTTACAGATACCATAAATAAATGCACCATTAGCTTTCGCTAATTTTAAAGCAGCTAAAGTATCCGCAGTCTCTCCTGATTGAGAAATAGCAATAACGATATCATCTTTATTAATGATAGGATTTCTATATCTAAACTCAGATGCATACTCAACCTCAACTGGGATACGAGCAAACTCTTCGATTAAATATTCACCTACCAAACCTGCGTGCCATGAAGTACCACAAGCTACGATGATAATTCTCTTAGCATTACGGAATTTCTCCATGTGATCCCAAATACCTGCCATCTTGATAATACCTTCTTCAGGTAAAAGACGACCTCTCATCGTATCATGAATTGATTTAGGTTGCTCGTAGATTTCTTTTAACATGAAATGCTCAAACCCACCTTTTTCGATTTGCTCTAAGTCTAAGTGTAGTTTTTGAATTGAAGGAGAAATAATTTCGTTCTCAACAATTTTCTTAACAACAACGCCATTCTCACGAGATATAGACGCCATTTCCCCATCTTCTAAATAGATAGCATCTTTGGTGAATTCAACAAATGGTGAGGCATCAGAAGCAATAAAGAATTCATTGTCTCCCATCCCGATTGCTAAAGGACTTCCTAATCTACCTACGACAATCTCGTCGGTATTTGAGTTATCTAAAACCGCAATCGCATAAGCTCCTACTACTTCGTTTAAAGCATATCTAACCGCTTCTGCTAAATCAAGATTCTCGCTTTTTTTGAAATATTCAATTAAGTTAACTAAAACCTCTGAATCTGTCTCAGATTGAAAAGTGAAACCTTCTTCCTGTAATTTAGTTTTAATAGAATCATAGTTTTCAATAATTCCATTGTGCACTAAAACGATCTCACCATTGGTAGACACATGTGGATGTGAGTTTACATCATTTGGTTCACCGTGAGTTGCCCATCTTGTATGACCAACACCAATATTAGCGCTTAATTTTTTACCTTCTGATTTAGTTTCTAAATCAGCTACTTTACCTTTGGTCTTCACCACTTCCATTCCTTCTGAATAATTCAGAATGAATCCAGCACTATCATATCCTCGATATTCTAGTCTTTTTAATCCATTGATTATAATCGGGTATGCTTCTCTGCTCCCTATGTAACCTACTATTCCACACATATAATTTCTAGTTTTAGGTTTTTAGTTTTCTTTTTTGTTGTAATAAATCTCTAATTGAAGTTTCTTATCCATTAAATCAGCTGTTGGGTTAGAACCAACTATCGCTAATCTATAAGGATTAAATACACGATTAGAGTAAAAAGCGTTTTTAGGCGTATAGAAATAATCAGCGTTTGAGAAACCTAAATAAGTTCCCATTTCAATAGCCAAATCATCTATCTCTGCATTCTTTTCGACAACATTCTTGAAGTACTCGGTAACACGTAATAAGTAATATTTCTTCTCTTCGTCATATGGACGACTGATTTGTAAATAAGGGAATACTTGAATATTATCTGAGTCTACATCCTCTATATCACCATAATCAGCAAGCAATTTATTCTTAGATAAATTAAATGCATATAAATATTCTGGTAAAGGTAAATTTCCTTGAGTTGCCGTATGAGGATAAACCTTAAGATGGGCTTCAGAAATCACCCAATTGTTATTTCTTACAGAATCACGAATAGCTTCAATCTGCTGTGGATCTAAAGAGATTTTAACTCTTGCTCCACCCATTCCTTCCACAAAGTTCACTGCTGTGTTAGGTTGGTTATAGCTCACACTACCAGGACTATTTTCAATTCTACTCTGTACAACATTATAGTATTGATTTCCGCTGTTCATGGCTAAATTAGAACCGATTACAAAATCTAAATTCTTATTCACACGAGCTTTGGTCATTACCGCTCCACAGTTCTCCTCTGGATCATGAATACCATTGTTGTTCTCATCCACGAAGTTTTCATTATCAACAGAGATGTAAGCAACTAATTTTAAGAAAGAAGGATTAATCGTTAAAATAAATCCGTTTTCATCTTGTACTCCAATTCTAATCCCTTGAATAACATTATTAATAAAAGAAACTTGATCTCCTAAATTTGGAGAACCTACTTGATCAACAATTTGATTTTGAACGAAAGTTTTCATTCCATCCAACTTCATATTAATCACCGCACTTGCATCTTGAGCAATAATAGTACTATCAGCCCCAGAACCTACATTTCTAAATTGAGACGTAAAAGTTTTGTAAGCCTTAGAGTTAATTTGCTTGCTTCCAAACAATTCTCCTATCTGAACACTTTGATTAGAATATCTAGCCGAGTCAATCGTCTTAAGACCTTCCATTACTCTATGAACTTGTAAATTCATAGTAGCACTTTTATTACCATAAATAGAATCAATATTAAACAAAAGTCTTGTCTTATATTGCTTTAACGTATCTGTGATAGAACATTCACCATCTTCAGGGTTCGATAAAGTATAATTGGTATTAAAAAGATAATGCTCTCTAGAAAGTGTATCTTTTGTTTGAGTAAAAACCGGAATCGACAACACCACAGAATCGACAACAGCATTATTCCCAAACTCGGGATTTGTTGTACCTAATCTAACCTGTGAATATAGATATGATTTTGTTTTCCCTAGAAGCGGCTCATCATAAACACCAATACTAGCGTTTTGCAAAACAGTTCTATCTGCTCTTAATGTATCGGTTGCTAAAGTTGTAGCAACTAAGTCAACATATGCTTTATGAAATTGCGCGGCTCCATCTCCTACTACATTAGATCCTACAAATCTGTCTTCTTGCTCGCAACTTGTTAATCCTAACAACATTAATCCTACGATTGCGGCCAAAGACCATCCAAAATTATGTTTCTTCATTCTGGTTATTCAGTTATTTATTCAACCTCTTCGCAAAGTGTGGGATAGATATCGCACAAACTTTCTGGAGCTTGATGTGGTTTAAATTCTTTCTTACTATTTTCGATGTAATCCATAATGTCCTGTGGCAATACCTCATCACCTTGAACCACTAAGTCTGCATTATCGATTCCAACTTTTAATAAGTTTTCAAAAGTAGGTTTTTCTAAGTGTTTTAAGTCATCTTTAGAGATACCATCAAAATGAACTTTCTCGATCATTTGTTCGTCTAGCTCTCCTTCAAATGGATTATCGAAAACAGAGAATACCATTTTTACATCATCAAAGAAGGCATCATCTGCATAATATTTCTTTAAGTATAATGGCATTAAAGCTGACATCCAGCCTTGTGCATGAATTACATCAGGCTTCCAGTTTAATTTCTTGATGGTTTCTAAGATTCCTTTTACAAAGAAAATAGAACGCTCATCGTTATCTGGATAGAACTCACCTGTTTTGTTGACATAAATTCCTTTACGCTTAAAATACTCCTCGTTGTCGATAAAATAAACCTGCAACCTCTCATTTGGCAAAGACGCCACTTTGATGATTAGAGGTTGATCCATATCGTTAATGATCATATTCATACCAGATAAACGAATTACTTCATGTAATTGGTGTCTTCTTTCGTTTATCGTTCCGAAACGAGGCATAAAAATCCGAACATCATTGCCTTTTGAGTGCATAAGCTTTGGAATTTCCAATGAAGCCTCCGACAAAGTGTTTTCTGGTGTGTACGGTACAAGTTCCGTAGAAACATACAAAATCCGCATAATATAGCTTTATTTCTTTAGGTAAGTTATTAATAGGATGCAAAAGTACAAAAAATCATTGTAAAAGCTTTGCTAAACCATAGCTTTGTTTTAAATTGACGCTTTTTACAGAATATACCAATGCAGATATTTCATGATAGACGTAGCTTAGAAGCTTGGGTTGCGCAACAAAAGGATTCCCAACGCTCGATAGGCTTCGTGCCGACCATGGGCGCATTACATAAGGGACATGTTTCGCTTATTCAAAAAAGTATTTCACAAAACGACCTTACTATATGTAGTGTTTTTGTGAATCCTACTCAATTCGATAACCCCGAAGATTTAGAAAAATATCCTAGAGATACCGACAAAGATGCTCAATTACTTGAAAGTGTAGGCTGCGATGCCGTATTTTTTCCTCAGGTGGAAGATATGTATCCAGATAGCTTGAGTTCAGAATCTTTTGACTTTAATGGTTTAGATCAAGTGATGGAAGGAAGGTTCAGAAAAGGTCACTTTGACGGAGTAGCTACCATAGTTTCTCGCTTTTTTGAGTTAGTACAGCCAGATAAAGCTTATTTTGGAGAGAAGGATTTTCAACAACTTAGAATTATTCAAGAATTGGTAAAGTTGAAGAATTATCCAATCCAGATTCAGCCTATGCCTATTTTCAGAGAAGAAAGTGGCTTGGCGATGAGTTCTAGAAATGCTCGATTAAAACCTGAATACCTAGCAGAAGCTCCACAGATTTATAAATTATTGAATTTATTAAAGGATTGGAAAATGGAATCTACGGTTGAAGAATGCATTCACAGAGCTGAAGAATTCTTTTTGAACACCAGTCTAGAGCTAGAATACATTTTGATTTGCGACGAAAAAACTCTGGAATCTATCTCTTCTTGGGACGAGGCTGAAGACATTCGTGCATTTATTGCTGTATATGCAGGTGATATTAGGTTAATTGATAACTTAAAAATCGTTTAAATAATTTTATCTTTGCCGCATGTTAGTCCAAGTATTTAAATCAAAAATCCATCGCGTACGAGTTACGGATGCAGAACTTAACTATATCGGAAGCATCACTTTAGATGCTGACTTAATAGACGCCGCTGGTATTATTGTCGGTGAGCGAGTTCAAATTGTAAACATCAATAACGGTGAACGTTTTGAGACTTATGTCATTAAAGGCGAAAGAGGCTCGGGCGAGGTATGTCTTAATGGGCCTGCTGCACGTCGCGTAGCCAAAGGCGATCTTATCATTATTATTGCCTATGGTTTTATGTCTGTTGACGAAGCCAAAGACTTTCAACCGAAAATGGTTTTCCCAAATGAGGAGACCAATTTATTGATGTAATGACAAAATCAGCCAAAACCGGCTTAACTGTTTCGATTTCTTTATTGCTAGCCCTTGTTTTGATATGGTGGGCTATGCGAGATGTTGATTTTAATCAAGCTTGGGAATCGATTCAAAGAGCTAATTATTGGTGGATTTTGTTATCTTTCTTTTTAGGCGTTATTGCCTATGCATTGAGAAGTGAGCGATGGAAGCTTCTTCTAGAACCGATGGGGCATCAAGTCTCTTCTTCTCATTCTTTTTATGCGATTTGCATGAACTATTTTTGGAATTTAATTATTCCACGTTCAGGTGAAGTAGCCAGATGCACTACCTTATATACCTTAGATAAAACTCCAGTCGATCAATCCTTCGGGACCGTGATTAGCGAGAGAGTGATAGATTTCTTGTGCCTTTCTTTTATGGGGCTTCTAGCTGTTATTTTTAATTTCGATTTAATCTTAAAGCTATTTAATGAAGTTTTGACTTTAAGACAAGATGGCGAAACAGAATCCTCTTTCACAGGACTTTTTATAATAGGTGGAGTTGCTCTTGTTGGATTTTTAGCTATCATTATTTTTTGGAAGAAAATTAAAAATTTAGCCATTTTCCCTAAGATTAGAAATTTCATCTATGGTTTAAGACAAGGATTAAAAAGCATTTTTCAACTTAAGAAAAGTGGTTTATTTATCTTCTACACCATCCTAATTTGGGTGTTTTATTATTTAATGACTTATTTGGTTGTTTTTGCCTTACCAGAAACTTCACATCTTACGATGGCAGATGGTCTATACCTTTTACTAGTAGGCGGAATTGGAATGATCATCCCTGCTAGTGGCGGAATTGGAGCTTTCCATAGCGCAATGAGATTAGGCTTCATAGTACTTGGTTTAGGTAGCGAAATCGGTGTTATCTTTGGATTCCTAGTACATACACCACATACTTTAATCGCCTTGATTCTAGGAGGAATTTCCTTGGTAATGATGTCTATCGAGAAAAGCTCAAAGAAAGCTAAATCAGCTTAAGGTCTAAACTTAGTAAACATAAAAATGCCCCAAAAATAAGTCTTGAGGCATGTATATTTTAATCATTGAGCTTGATTAAAAGCTCTTTATGATTTAGAAAAAATCTCTTCCTGAAAAATGGAAATTAGCTTCGATTAAAGCATTTTCATCTGAATCTGAACCGTGAACAGCATTTTCACCTACAGAGTTTGCATATTTTTGTCTGATGGTTCCGATTTTAGCATCAGCTGGGTTGGTGTTACCAATCAACTCTCTAAAGTCAGCAACTGCATTTTCTTTCTCTAAAACAGCAGCAACGATAGGACCTGATGACATGAACTCAACTAATTCTCCGTAGAATGGTCTTCCTGCGTGAACTTCATAAAATTTCTTAGCCTCATCCATAGATAACTGAGTGAATTTCATTGCTTTGATAGCAAATCCAGCATCTGTAATTTGTTGTAAAATAGCACCGATGTTTCCTGCTCTAACAGCATCCGGCTTAATCATTGTGAAAGTAATATTCGACATTCTTCTATAATTTTATGCAAAAGTAAGCGAAATCCAAGGATTAGACAATTAAACATCTTCTACGAGTTTAATTTTTTTTGATTAAATAATAGCGAAGTGGATTTATAGCTCAAAAAACTGAAGCCTTTGAGCTTTAAATTATTACTTTTGGGGCTTAAAATTCTTAGGTCTTGATTTATCTTATCATAAGTATTATTGCGAGTGTTTCGGTTTCGATTTTATTGAAAATCGCCAAGAAAAAGAAGGTTAATATTGCCCAAGCTGTTGCGTTCAACTATCCTGTAGCGATTATTCTAAGTTTCATTTTATTACAACCTGACTTTAGTAATTTTCAATTTAGCCAGCAATCATGGTTATTTGCCGGTTTGGGAATTTTACTTCCTTTGATTTTTATTATCATGGGAATGGCCGTGCAAAAGGCAGGTATCGTAAAAGCTGACATCGCACAAAGATTATCATTGATTTTAACTTTAATGGTAGCTTTCTTCTTCTGGAATGAAGCTTTTACTACACAAAAACTCATTGGAGTTGGTTTGGCTTTTATAGCCTTGTTGTTTATTCTCAACAAAAAATCCAAAAGCAAATCTAAAGCTAGTTCAAGCTGGCTTTATCTACTATTAGTTTGGTTGGGCTATGGTGTGATAGATCTTATGTTTAAGTTAATTTCAAAAACATCTGACAATGCTTTCAGCACAACGCTTACCTTAGCTTTTAGTGTTGCTACCTTAATTATTTTTGCTTATTTATTTCTGAAGAATACCAAGTTTAATCAAGCCTCTATTATTGGAGGAATAATATTAGGTGTTTTAAATTTCACCAATATCTACACTTATATTAAAGCGCATCAGTTTTTAAATGAAAGCCCAAGTCTTGTCTTCACCGGAATGAACTTAGGCGTTATAGTCTTAGGAACGATGGTAGGAACTATTGTTTTCGACGAAAAATTGAATAGATATAATTACATTGGAATCCTTCTGGCAGCCCTAGCGATTCTACTATTGTTCTTACAGTTCTAAGAATTAAACCAATTTCTCTTCTAGGCATTTACCCGTAAGGCTTTTCTTATTCTTAACGATTTGCTCTGGCGTTCCCATGGCAACCAATTCACCGCCATGTTTTCCACCTAATGGACCTAAATCTACAATAAAATCAGCTGTTTTAATAATATCCGGTTGGTGTTCAATCACCCACACCGAATGGCCATTTTCGATTAAAGCTCGTAATGAAGCCAATAACTTTTTAATGTCATGGAAATGCAATCCTGTTGAAGGCTCATCAAAAATGAATAAGGTCTTCTTGCTTGAAGTTCCTTTGGTTAAAAAAGATGCTAACTTAATTCTTTGTGCTTCTCCTCCACTCAGGGTGCTGCTGGATTGACCTAATTGAACATAACCTAAACCAACGTCTTGCAGTGCTTGTAACTTGTCAGTCACTTTGGTTTCTCCATGTTTATTAAAGAATTCAATGGCATCATCTACCGTCATGTGAAGCACATCGGCAATGTTTTTTCCTTCGAATTTAATTTCTAATATATCTTTCTTGAACCTAGCTCCTTTACACACTTCACATTCTAAGGTAACATCGGCCATGAACTGCATTTCGATGGTAATACTACCTTCTCCTTTACACTCATCACATCTACCGCCATCTACGTTGAATGAGAAATGTTTTGGTTGATAACCTCTTACTTTACTCAGCTTTTGTTTAGCAAACAACGAACGAATGTCATCGTAAGCTTTGGTGTAAGTCACTGGATTTGAACGCGAAGATTTACCAATTGGATTTTGATCAATAAACTCAATGGCTTCAACTTTCTTAATATCACCTTCTAAACTCTCGAAGTCACCAATTCTATTTCCATAGATGCCCAATTCTCTTTGCAAGGCTGGTGTAGCAATATCTTTGATTAAAGTAGACTTACCCGAACCCGAAACTCCTGTAATCACCGTCAACATATTCAACGGCAATTCAACGTCGATATTCTTTAAGTTATGTTCGCGTGCACCCTTGATTAAAATTGAATTTTTAATTTTAATTCTATCCTTCGGAACTTCGATTTCCTTTCTATGGTTAAAGTAATCTGCCGTAAGTGTATTCGACTTCATTAATTCATCGAAACTACCTTCGAAAACAACTTCTCCACCATAAGTTCCAGCTTCTGGTCCTATATCTATAATATGATCTGCCTGGCGAATGATGTCCTCGTCGTGCTCCACCACAATCACCGTATTTCCTAGATCACGAAGTTGCTTTAATACTTTTATCAAACTTTCTGTATCCTTAGAATGCAAACCGATCGAAGGCTCATCTAAGATATACATACTACCTACCAAGCTACTTCCTAAAGAAGTGGCCAAGTTAATTCTTTGCGACTCTCCACCTGAAAGTGAGTTAGAGGTTCTATTGATGGTTAAGTAACTCAAACCAACATTCATTAAAAACTCGATTCTATTCTCAATTTCTAATAAAATTCGCTTAGCTACTGCACTATCATATTCGTTAAGAACTAATTCCTTAAAGAAAACCTGCAATTCATCTAAAGGTAAATTCACCAAATCCGACAAAGATTTGCCACCAATTTTAACGTAATCGGTTTCTTTTCTAAGTCGTTTTCCTTTACATGTAGGACAAATTGTTTTTCCGCGATAGCGAGATAACATTACACGGTATTGAATTTTATAGGTGTTTTCTTCTAACATTTGAAAGAACCTATCCAATCCTTCCCATTTACCTTTTCCATGCCACAGAATGTCTTTTTGTTCTTCTGAAAGCTCAAAATATGGCTTATGAATAGGGAAATCTAATTTATCTGAATGTCGGATCAATTCATTTTTCCATTCGCTCATCTTGTCACCTTTCCAAGCAACTACAGCATCTTCATAAATGGATAAATTCTTATTAGGAATGACTAAATCAGCGTCTACTCCAACAATCTTTCCATAGCCCTCACATGTGGGACATGCTCCAAATGGATTATTAAAGCTAAAGAAATGAACATTTGGCTCTGTGAAATCAATTCCGTCTAATTCAAACTTATTCGAAAACACATGTAGACTTTCTTCATCTACATTTCTTAGGAAAAGTTCACCTTTACCTTCATAGAATGCAGTTTGAACAGAATCCGCTAAACGGTGGTAGAAGTCTTCGTCATTTTGCGTCGTAACACGGTCGATGATAAGGTTTACTTCCATGTCATCAGTCGGTTCAAAATTAAAATCGATTAAGTTTTTGATTTTCTGCATTTGACCAGCTACCTCAACTCTTTGAAAACCTTGCTGCTGAAGAATTTCTAATTGTTGTTTAAATGTTCTATCCTCTGCCACTAACAAAGGAGATCCTAGAACCACATTGGTTCCCTCTTTTAAAGCTTGAATAAAATTAATCACATCGGTAACCGTATCCTTCTTCACTTCTTGCCCCGAAGTTGGTGAATAAGTTTTACCAATTCTTGCGTAAAGTAGCTTTAAGTAATCATAAATCTCAGTAGTTGTACCCACCGTTGAACGAGGGTTGGTAGAGTTTACTTTTTGTTCAATCGCAATAGCAGGTGCAATTCCTTTAATTTGATCAACTTGAGGTTTATCTAAACGTCCCAAGAACTGACGTGCATAGGAAGACAGGCTTTCAACATACCTTCTTTGACCTTCCGCATAAAGCGTATCGAAGGCTAAAGTTGACTTACCCGACCCCGATAAACCAGTGATAACCACCAATTTATTCTTAGGAATAGTAAGTGATATATTTTTAAGATTATGGAGTTTTGCTCCAATAATTTGAATATCTGTTTTAGGATTGAATGTCGAATTTTTAACTGTCATAAGTGTTTAGAAAACGGCGTGCAAGGTACGATTTTTAAAGGAGTTTAGTATGAGCTTTCATTTAAAACCCTCCTAAGGCTATCTTAAAACAAATACAAGAATAAAAATTGAGCATAAAAAAATCCCGCACATTTCAGCGCGGGATTCATTCTTAGAAATTAAGAATATTATTTATTTGCATTTTCCTTTTTGATTAAGTTCAATGCAGAACCTTCTTTATACCAGTCAATTTGAGATTGGTTATAAGTGTGGTTTAACATGATAGTATCCTGAGATCCATCTTTGTGAGTAACTACTAAAGTAAGTTGCTTTTCTGGAGCAAACTCGTTTAGATCTACAAAGTTGAATGTATCATCTTCTTGGATTAAGTCATAATCTGCTTCGTTAGCAAATGTTAAACCTAACATACCTTGTTTCTTAAGGTTAGTTTCGTGGATACGAGCAAATGATTTAACAATCACTGCAACAACACCTAAGTGTCTTGGCTCCATAGCCGCGTGCTCACGAGAAGAACCTTCACCATAGTTATGATCACCTACAACAACAGAAGGAATTCCTTTTGCTTTGTAATCTCTTGCCGTATCTGGCACAGGACCATATTCACCTGTCAATTGATTTTTAACAAAGTTTGTTTTTTGGTTGTAAGCGTTAACCGCACCAATCAACATATTGTTAGAAATATTATCTAAGTGTCCACGGAATCTTAACCAAGGTCCAGCCATAGAAATGTGGTCGGTAGTACATTTACCAAATGCTTTAATTAACAATTTAGCATTGTCGATTTTATCACCAATTGGCTCGAAAGGAGTAAGTAATTGTAATCTATCAGAGTTTGGATCAACAATAATTTCTACTTTACTTCCGTCTTCTTCCGGTGCTTGGTATCCAGCATCTTCCACTGCGAAACCTTTTTCTGGAAGCTCCATTCCTTTTGGCTCATCTAACATAACTTTCTCACCATCCTCATTGATTAAATAATCTTTGGTTGGGTCAAAGTCTAATCTACCAGAAATAGCAATTGCTGCTACAATCTCTGGAGATGCTACGAAAGCGTGAGTATTTGGGTTACCATCCGCACGTTTAGAGAAGTTTCTGTTGAACGAGTGGATAATTGTGTTCTTTGGTTGCTCAGGACCATTGTATCTAGCCCATTGACCAATACAAGGACCACAAGCGTTTGTAAAGATAGTTGCATCTAAATCTTCAAAAATCTTTAGAATTCCATCTCTTTCAGCTGTAAATCTAATTTGCTCTGAACCTGGGTTGATACCAAATTCTGATTTAGCTTTAATTTTCTTGTCAACTGCTTGTTTAGCAACAGATGCTGCACGTGTTAAATCCTCGTAAGAAGAGTTCGTACAAGATCCGATTAATCCCCACTCAACGTCTAAAGGCCATCCGTTTTCAACGGCTTTATCGTGGATTTCACCAACTGGTGTTCCTAAATCTGGTGTGAAAGGACCGTTTAATTGTGGTTTTAATTCGTCTAAGTTAATTTCAATTAACTGATCGAAATATTTCTCTGGATTAGCATAAACTTCTGGGTCAGCTGTTAAGTAATCTTTTAATTCATTAGCTGCATCAGCTACTTCATTTCTATCTGTAGCACGTAAGTAACGCTCCATAGACTCATCGTAACCGAAAGTTGAAGTAGTTGCTCCAATCTCAGCACCCATGTTACAGATGGTTCCTTTACCTGTACAAGAAATAGACTTAGCTCCCTCTCCGAAGTATTCTACGATAGCACCTGTACCACCTTTTACAGTTAAGATATCAGCTACTTTTAGAATAACGTCTTTAGGTGCAGACCAACCGCTTAATTTACCAGTTAATTTAACACCAATTAATTTAGGGAATTTCAACTCCCAAGCCATTCCAGCCATTACGTCTACCGCATCAGCTCCACCAACACCAATAGCAACCATTCCTAGTCCACCAGCGTTAACAGTGTGTGAGTCGGTACCGATCATCATACCTCCTGGGAAAGCATAGTTTTCTAATACTACTTGGTGAATAATACCAGCACCTGGTTTCCAGAATCCTAAACCATATTTGTTTGAAACAGATTCTAAGAATTTAAATACCTCTGAACTCTGATCTAAAGCACTTGCCAAATCGGTTTCAGCACCAGATTTAGCTTGAATCAAGTGGTCACAGTGAGTTGTTGTAGGAACAGCAACTTTTGCTTTACCAGCTTGCATAAATTGTAATAATGCCATTTGAGCCGTTGCATCCTGAAGAGCAATTCTATCTGGAGCAAAGTCAACATAAGACTTTCCGCGCTCGTAAGCTTGTGTAGCTTCACCATCCCAAAGGTGAGCATAAAGAATTTTTTCTGAATGTGTTAGTGGTTTACCTACGACTTCACGTGCTTTGTCCACACGCTGCTTGTAGTTTGCGTAGGTTTTTTTTATCATATCAATATCAAAGGCCATATAACTTAAGATTTGTTTTTTATTATTAATTGTTACAAATTTACATTATTTGTTAGGTTTTTCCTATTTCATTTAATAAGACGAATTTATTTCGTTATAAAAGGCAGTAATTTAGATGGATTCTAATCAAACTGATGAATAATTCTCAATACTCAAATCGCCTAATTCAATAATTTAACCCAAGTCAATTTTAGAATACCATAAAACAAATGGGCTCAAAATCCCATATTTCCAATCTTGGCTTGATTATTACACTTAAATGAATTAAATTTAAGATTATGGAAAAATTATTTGCTGCACTAAGTTTATTGTTTTTATGGAGTTGTAACACTCAGCAACTGCCTGAAGGAGCTACAGCCGTAACCGATTTTGAGCAAGAAAAATACCTTGGAAAATGGTACGAGATTGCACGATTAGACTTTACTTTCGAGAAAGACATGGACAATACCATGGCTGAATATTCATTAAATGAGGATCAAAGCATTAAAGTCATTAATTCTGGCTATAACTATAAAAAGGAGAAATGGAGTCAAGTGGAAGGTAAAGCTAAATTTGTAGGTGAACCGAGCGTTGCTGAACTCAAAGTTTCATTCTTCGGGCCATTTTATGCACCTTATAACGTTATTGCCTTAGAGGGTGATTATCAATATGCGCTAGTAGCCGGAAAAAACACAGAATATTTATGGATTCTATCGCGTGAGAAAACAATCCCAAATGATGTCAAAGAAAGATTCTTAGAGCAAGCCAAAGATTTAGGTTATAAAATCAATGATCTTGTTTGGCCTACGCACGAGAGACCTCGTCCAGATAAAATCGACTAATCTTAATAGAGTTTTAAGGATATAAAAAAAGGCTTTAATATTTCTATTAAAGCCTTTTTTGTATTAATTATTTTTAAATTTCCTTTCTTAATCGTGCTACAGGAATGTTCAACTGCTCTCTATATTTTGCTACCGTTCTACGAGCAATAGCATAACCTTTTTCTTTGAGCATTTTAGCCAATTTCTCATCGGTTAATGGCTTCAATTTATTCTCCTGATCAACAATATCCTCTAGAATTCTTTTGATTTCTCTGGTTGAAACTTCTTCTCCATCTTCGTTGGTCATTGACTCAGAGAATAAATCTTTAATCAAGAACGTACCATAAGGTGTGTTCACATATTTACTGTTAGCAACACGCGAAACCGTAGAAATATCCATATCGATTATCTCAGCAATGTCCTTGAGAATCATCGGACGAATTTCTCTTTCGTCACCCGTCAAGAAGTACTCACGTTGATAATCCATAATCGCCTCCATGGTAATCATGAGCGTGTTCTGACGTTGAATAATAGCATCGATAAACCATTTAGCCGCATCTAATTTTTGCTTAACGAAAAGCACCGCCTTTTTCTGCTCCTTAGATTTCTTTTCTGTTTTTTTATAAGTATCAAACATTTCTGAATACTCTCTAGAAACATATAATTGTGGCGTGTTTCGGCCGTTTAAACTTAAATCTAATTCTCCATTAATAATTCGAATTGTAAAATCCGGAACTATATGCTCAATGATTTTGGTATTTCCACCAAAAGCCTTTCCTGGTTTAGGATTCAAACGCTCAACTTCGCTAATAGCTTCTCTTAATTCATCCTCTGTAATACCATGTTTCTGCATCAATTTCTTGTAATGCTTCTTGGTAAATGCATCGAATGATTTAGCTAATAAATCATGCGCTAGTTCAACAGTTTCAGTTTGAGTCTTATTTTCTAATTGAATTAATAAACACTCTTTTAAATCCCTTGCTCCTACTCCAACTGGATCTAACTTTTGGATATAATTCGTAAGTAAATTCTCTAAAACACTAACTTCTGTGTAAATATTTGAAGAGAATGCCATATCATCTACAATCGATTGCAAGTCTCTTCTTAAATAACCGTCTTCATCTAAGTTTCCGATTAAGAAATCTGCAATTTTAAGATCATCTTCGTCAATTCTAAAAGTGTGTAGTTGTGATGTTAAGTAATCATAGAAAGACTTTCCTTGCGCATAAGGAACCTTTTTCTCTTCATCATCCGAACTATAGTTGTTGGTGTATGATTTATAAGAAGGATATTCATCATCACTTAGGTATTCATCAATATTGATGTCTACTTCGTCTATAGAATCACGTTCAGGCTCGTTTTGATCTTCATAATCATCATAATCGTCCTTGTTAGATTCTAACATTTCATCCTCGCTATAGTCTGGCTGATCGTCTAAGGCAGGGTTTTCTTCCATCTCTTCCTTAATACGCTGCTCAAAAGCGACGGTAGGCAGCTGCACCAACTTCATCAATTGAATTTGTTGAGGTGATAGCTTTTGCTGTAACTTATGTTGTAATTCCTGTCTTAACATCTATTTCTTAATTCTTAAAATTCTGCACTTTTTGGCGTTCGTGGGAATGGAATCACATCTCTAATGTTGGTCATCCCAGTCACGAATAAAACTAATCTTTCTAAACCTAATCCGAAACCACTATGTGGAACAGTTCCGAATTTACGGGTATCTAAATACCACCATAACTCTTCTTGGTCGACATTAAATTCTTCCATTTTCTTACGAAGTACATCTAAACGTTCCTCACGCTGAGATCCTCCGATGATTTCCCCAATTCCTGGGAATAAAACATCCATCGCACGAACTGTTTTTCCGTCTTCATTCAAACGCATGTAGAATGCCTTGATTTCCGCTGGATAATCGAACAAAATAACCGGTGATTTAAAGTGTTTCTCCACTAAATAACGTTCGTGCTCTGATTGTAGGTCTGCACCCCAACCATCGATACTATATTTAAATTTACCTTTTTTATTCGGTTTTGAATCTTTTAAAATATCAATCGCTTCGGTGTAAGTTAAGCGAACGAATTTGTTATTTAAAACATACTCTAATCTCTCGATTAATCCTAAATCCGAACGCTGATCTTTTGGTTTTTGACTTTGCTCTTTTTCGTATCTATCGTTTAAGAAAGCTAAATCATCTTTACAGTTGTCTAAAGCATATTGAATCACATACTTCATGAAATCTTCTGCCAAATCCATGTTGTCGTCTAAATCATTAAACGCAACCTCTGGCTCGATCATCCAAAACTCTGCTAAGTGGCGCGAAGTATTAGAATTCTCTGCACGGAAAGTAGGCCCAAAGGTATAAACCTTACCTAATCCCATTGCTGCTGCTTCGGCTTCTAATTGACCAGAAACCGTTAAATTCGTTTTCTTTGAAAAGAAATCTTGACTAAAGTCTACTTTACCATCTTCTGTTTTTGGTAAGTTATCAAAATCAAAGTTAGTTACACAAAACATTTCTCCAGCACCTTCAGCATCAGAACCTGTTACAATAGGTGTGTTTACATAGAAAAATCCTTTATCGTTGTAGTATTGGTGAATCGCAAACATCAACGCATGACGAACACGCATAATGGCCGCGAAAGTATTTGTTCTAAAGCGTAAATGAGCTTGTTCTCTTAAGAACTCTAACGTGTGTCTTTTAGGTTGAAGAATCGTTCCTTGTAAATCATCTGAATTTACACCACCGTAGATTTTAATGCTCTTAGCTTGGATTTCAATTTCCTGACCTTTTCCTTGACTTTCTACTACTACTCCAGTTACCTTGATAGCAGCTGCCACAGATATTTGATCTAGGGTTTCCTCATCGAAATTCTCGAAATCTACCACCACTTGAATACTATTAATAGTGGATCCGTCATTTAATGCAATAAAACGATTGCTTCTGAACGAGCGTACCCAGCCTTTAACAATAACATCCTGATGAATGGCTTCCTTACCTTTAACTAATAATTGATCTATACTATATGAAATCATTTCTGTGTTTTGGTTTATACAAAAGTAATCAATTCTCCATAGATAGACACATTGAGGTATAATTTTTGCTTAATGCTTGATTTAATCTGGCTTTTTAATACTTCATCGAAGCTTTTTCGGTCAATCTTCAGCCTTAAATTAAGCTAATTTTATTGCGCCGAAAGAAATTAAAAACAGCTTGAAGAAAGCTATATTTCAATAATTTCCTTCTAAACTATTCGCTCTTAAGCTCAACTGTCACTACTATGAACAACAAATATTTATTTATCGCCATCTTACTTTTTGCTATAGGAATCAACCTTTTAAGCATTGAATATGACGACATTTTTGACTTAAAACAAAACGGTCCTGCATTGGCTTTTACAGCCCTGAGCACCGTCTTATTGTTTTATTATTTATTAAAAAAAGACAAACCTAAAAACTAGGTTTTGTTGGAATTACGGAAAATTCGATACGATTTGAATTCCGTCCGTAATATCATCTACCTGCTCTTGCTGAGTTTCAACCTCAGGCATCTCAATCTTCTTGTTTAAATCTGTTAAAGGAAGATATTTAGCTGCAGTTTCATAAATTAACTCAGAGTTATCAGAAATTCCGCTGATATAACGATTAGATAAAATCACTACGGTAAACTCATCTTGTAAATATCTCGCGAAAATCCCTTGGTATCCATGCCACCAACCTGTGTGATAAGCATACTTATGTCCGCTTGGATAAGTTTTAATTCTCCATCCTAAACCATAATTCTTAGTAAAACTCCATGGTCTTCTAGGCTCGAAAATATCTTCTGCTGTTGACTCAGACACAAAATCATTATTGTATAGAGCTTGATCCCATTTAAATAAATCTTCAGCAGTGGTATAAATTCCTTTATCCCCATAAACACCATCTTGATGAGTATTTTTCCAAATACTAAAGTTGGCATTATAGCTTTTTGCGAATTTAAATTTAGGCTCATTGTTTGGATCATAAACAAACGTATTATCCATATTTAATGGCTTAAAAACATATTTAGACATAAAGTCCTTATAAGCCATTCCCGTCACCTTCTCCATCACCAAAGCTAATATGGCATAGTTTGAGTTGCTATAATCGAATTTAGTTCCAGGGGTAAACCTTAAACCAAATTTATAAGTAGAGAATTGTCTCAAAACCTCATCATTATACATTGGCTCAGAAGAACTCCAATATCTTCCACTAAATTTTAAATAATCTGGCAATCCTGATTGATGAGCAAGTAAATGCTCGATAGTAATGTTGCTGTATGGAAATTCCCAAAGATATTTTTGAACTGGATCTTTGATGTTTAAAATTCCTTTTTCTTGTAACCAAGCAACCGCTGTTCCGGTGAATGTCTTAGTAATAGAAGCAACCTGTGTAGGCGTGTCTAAAGTGTTTTTTAGACCAATTGAACGATCTGCATCACCAAATGCATTTTGATAAATCACCTTTCCCTTATAACCAATCAAGATGGTACCATTGAATTTAGAATTCTTCGCACCAATATTTACTCGGTCTAATACTTCGTTCAATTCCTTGTATGGAGAAACGCTGGTATCGTAATAAGAAATTCCTTCGGGTGTAGTCTTTGTATCAACTTTTAAGTAGGCTAATAATGGGTTTTCTGCAAATCCGAAAGAAAAAGCAAAAACAAAGACTAAATTGATAAAATTACGGGATGATTTGTTCAACTTCATAAAACTACTACTCTACATTTTTAACAACTTAACAAAAGAACAAAAATAAATGACACTATAATTTTAATCTATTGTTAAAGTTATTCTTCAAGAGAGAAGTATATGTTAAACTTTTCTTAATTAAACGTTTTTATCCTAAAAACACACCACTTAATGCAATTTGGATTTTAGTAATTAAAATTAATAATCGAAAAATTAAACCACCTCAGCAACCACAAAAGTGCTTCCGCCGACGTAGATCATATCGTCTTGTTTTGCGCTCTTTTTAGCAGCATTCAAGG
Organism: Profundicola chukchiensis; assembly: GCF_029664245.1. GTDB lineage: Bacteria > Bacteroidota > Bacteroidia > Flavobacteriales > Weeksellaceae > Profundicola > Profundicola chukchiensis. The sequence goes on from NZ_JANAIE010000002.1 coordinate 212,677, forward strand.
CTTCTTGTACACTTGTATAATAAGCAGCATTTAAATCACTCGAAACCACTTCTTTGAGCTGATCTATTTCTAATTTTCGAGGTACATTTGGAGCACAAAAATAATACTGTGCGTCTTGCGGAAATTGACTTAAAATTGAATTGACATCTTTATCATTTACAAATCCCAAAACCATGTGCAGCTGATCATATTTTGTAGCAGCTATTTGAGCTTTCACTTGATTTATTCCATCCGGATTGTGCGCAGTATCAGCTACAATTAATGGACTTTGCTGTAAAACATCCCATCGTCCACGTAGCTGAGTATTTTCAACTACTTTTTTGAGTCCGTCTATTATGTTTTCTTCAGTGATTTTCCAACCTAAATCTTTTAATACTCTTAAGGACTGCGCGGCGGTTTTTACATTTTTTCTTTGATAAATACCTTTTAAATCAGATTCGTAACCAGGCAGATTTAAATCTTGAACAAAGTAAATTTGAGCATTCTTTTCCTCAGCCGTAGATTTAAAAATATCTTTAGTTTCAGGTAAATATTCACCAATAACAATAGGTATGTTTTCTTTAATGATTCCAGCCTTCTCTTTGGCGATATCCTTTACATTATCCCCTAGAATCGACACATGATCTATTCCGATATTTGTAATCACCGAAATCTCTGGATGAATGATATTGGTAGAGTCTAACCTTCCACCTAAACCAGTTTCAATAACTGCTATATCTACTTTTTGCTTGGCAAAATAAGCAAATCCCATAGTTACAGCTACCTCAAAGAAAGATGCAGCCGAGTTTTCTATATATTCTTTATGTTGATTAACGAAATCTATGATAAAGACATCAGGCATATTTTGACCATTGATTCTAGATCGCTCTCCAAAGTGTTTTAGATGTGGAGAGGTGTGAAGCCCTACCTTATAACCAGCCTCTTGCAAGACTGAAGCCATCATATGGGATGTGCTACCCTTTCCGTTGGTGCCTGCCACATGAATCGTTTTGAACTGATCCTGTGGGTTGCCTAAATACTTACAGAAATTAATGATATTATCTAAATTGGCTTTATATGCAGTTGCTCCCACACGTTGAAACATGGGTAGTTTTTGAAAAAGCCATTGCTCGACTTCGTTATAATTCTTCAAAGGAATGAGATATTAAATATTGTAAAATTAAACTTGATGAAATTATCTCAAGTTTACTTTATAGGTCCCACGTCTACCATCCGAACCTGGGTAAGCTCTAACATATTGTTCCACTAGCGACTTAGCCTTGGTTTTAAGACAAGCATCATTAGAAGTACTTCCTCTTGCCCCTGGAATAGCCGATTTAATACCACCACTAGCATTAACAATAATATCGACAACGATTACTCCAGAAGATGTACAATCATGGGACTGTGGCTCTGGAATGGTAGATCTCCAATTTTGACCAATACCTGTACCATCGCTATCGCTACCTTTTGGATCTCCTACATTTCCAGCTGTACCGTCATTCCCTTGACCACCTGAATTTGCTTTTCCTTTACCTCCAATAAGGCTACTTAAAGCAGAATTTGCTTTAGCATCTCCCTTAGGTTGAGGAGATTCTGTTTGTTGCGGTGCAGGAGTAGGTTTAGTCTGCGTCTTTGGCTGCGGTTTAGGCGTTGGAGTTTTAGTCGCAGCTGGCCTAGTTTCGGTTGTGTTTTGCGTCACTGCATTTGTAACCGGTGTAGAAGGCGTCACAGTTTGTGGTTGCTCTACTGCTGGCGAAGAAGACTCCGCTGCTTCTTGTGTTTCTGCCGGCATTGGCTCAGCTTCACCTTGACCAACATCTGTATTCCCAAAATTCATAGCGATTTCAATCGGTTGAAACTTTGGATAAGTATCTTCAAAAGTAAATGTGACTAAAAGTAACAACAAGGACAGAATCCCTATCACAACAGATATGATAAGGCTTTGGTTACTTGCTTTAACTTCTATGTCTCTAAAATCACTCATTCGGTTGGGTGGCTAAAACCATTTTATATTTATTACGATTGGCAACATCCATTACATACACAATATCTTTAGTATATGTATTTTCTTCTGCCTGCAATACAAATGAACCTTCCGGAACATTTTGTAAGAGATTATTTAATTCAAATTCTAATTGATCTTTACTAATGCTTCTTTCTCCAACAAAGTATTCTCCCTCGTTGTTGATACTAACAATCACTTGCTCTTGCTGAACAGTTTCTCCGTCTGCTTTAGGAAGTTTTAACTCCAATACATTAGAAGGAACCAAAGATGATGTCAATAAAAAGAAGATCAACAATAGGAATACAATATCCGTCATTGATGACATACTGAAACTTGGATCGATTTTATTTCTAGATCTTAATTCCATTATTTCACAACTGGTTTATTCAATAAATCTAAGAAATCAGTTACAGATGATTCCATGCTGTGTACACTCTTATCAACTTTCATAACTAAGAAGTTATAAAATAAATAAGCCAAAATACCAACTACTAAACCAGCAGCTGTGGTTAACATAGCCACATAAATACCTGAAGATAATAACTTAGGATCTACTTGCCCTTCGGTGTTAGCGATTTCCATAAAGGCCATAATCATACCGATTACTGTCCCCAAGAATCCAATCATAGGCGCTGCACCCGCAATGGTAGCTAGATAATTAATATTCCTTTCTAATTTATAGACTTCTAGTCTTCCTGTATTTTCAATAGCATCGCTAATTTCCTTTAAAGGACGACCAATTCTCTGTAAACCTTTTTGAATCATTCTCGCTTCTGGAGAATTAGTTCTGCGACAAAGTTCTACAGCAGATTCAATTTTATTGTCATATACAAAATCCTTAATGTGATGGATAAAGTTTTCATCGATTTGAGATGATCGCTTGATCGTTAAAAAGCGCTCTATAAAAAGATAGATGGCGGCTACAAAGAGTAAAAATAGAACAATCATAATAATGACTCCAAAGGTTCCACCTTGCGTAATCATATCATAAATAGAAACTTCTTTGGTCAAAACTTGATTCACAGTTTCGTTAAGTGCTAGAGAATCCTGTATTTCTTGCATATTCAATTAAAAATTTAAAGCAAAAGTAATTGCTTTTGTAGTGTATTCAAAAAAATAACGACGATTATAGACAAAGATTGTTTAAATCTTCAGCTATCTCTCCTTATTTCTTCTTTAGGGTATAAAATTCAGCTAATGTTCCGGTATTTGGTGTGGCATCTGGATTTAGATATTCCACTTTACCCGGTTTTACTTTAAATTTATTAGACAAAGAATCTAACTCTTTTAAAACGATGGTTGTACTATCTTCATCCCAATGAATATCTCCCGTGAATTCTTTCACTTCGTTATCCTTAGGGTTGGTACGTAGATGGGTAATTTGCAAACTATAAGTATTGGATGGGTTTAAAATCAATTTCATTTCCAAACCAATATCTTTAGAACTAGGAACTGTACCAAAGTACTCTCCTATCCAATCTGCAGTATCCGTTTTGGGAATTGCTTTCTCTTGACTTGCTTCTACGGCAGTAGCCTCAGCTGCTTTATTATTACAACTAAAAAGAATCCCTATTAAAGCAAAACTAAACAACCATCTTTTCATTTTCTTATAATTTATTTTTTCCTTTTTAGAATATAGGCTTTACCAATATTCCCAGTTACAGCTTTTCCATCATTCTTTAAAAAACGAACTTGATCTTTCTCGATCTTGAATTGTAAATCATCGTTATTCTTTAAAGTTACCTGGTTTCCTATTTTATGCCAATCAAAGTTACCTCTCTCTATGATAGGCTTTTTATCGGTATCTTGATAAATAGTTTTTAATTCAAAAGTTTGATCTGGTTTCAATTCTAAAGTTGTTTCTATCCCAGGACAACTTGCACAAGGCAGAATCCCATAATAGGTTCCTACCCAATTCAATATTCTCTCAGCATTACGTCGCTCTAGGTCGATTTGACTAACTTGATTAGCACTAAACCTATCTACCACAACAACTTTATTACTCTCTTTGCTACATGAAACCATAAGAAGTAAAAGCCCCATAGTTAGCAATATATTTTTCATGATGACTTTTTTGTTTAATTAATTCAAATTTTAAGCCAATGTATTATCAGCTTGAAAGATAATTTCTTAATATTGAAAGTTGAAATATGAAAAAGGGTTTTATCTTATTGTTTTTCTTGAATTTCCTTCTACTATCGGCGCAGTCTGATAGTATAGATATTCATTTTAGCTACGAAGGCTTTTCGCCCATTGTAGATGTTCAGCAGCGCTTTGATGTGCTGCCCAACTCTAGCAATAATGAGTACTTTATATATGCTTGGGCAAACGCCTATAAGGATAAGAACACAACACTTGCTAAGACCAAACTTAGCAACCGAAAAGATGAATTGCATTTTGCGCCAATTTCAGATAGAGGTTGGATTGAAGATTTACGCTTTTTAGACGAAAACAATAAGCGAATTCCCTACACCTATGTTGACAATGAAATCATTAAATTGATTGTTCCTAAGGGAAAAGACCGACTTAAGTTTAAAGCTAATTACTCCATACATTTACCTCATGCTAAGATTACGAACTATGGCCTAAAAGAAGATGGTAGTTTGTTATTGAAATACTTCTTTTTGCAACCTGGCGTAAAAAAAGATGACCATATCATCGTTCAGCATTATAAAGATTTTGAATCTCTTTCTGGAAATCATACGCATTATGAATTGCATACCAACATTCCAGATAATTTTGAGGTTTATACTGACTTGAAGGAAATTCGTTCTAATTATTATGTTGGCGATAAATTAGATTTCTTTCAACTTGCCGTGGTTTCATCTGAAGTTGTTGAAACTATTTCGACAGAACATGGAGATGTAATTTTCGGATTTGATATGGATTCGGCTGATGTAGCGAAATTAAAACCTGTTATTACAGAGGAATTAGCGTTCCTAAAAAATACTCTAGGAGGACTCAAAGAACCTTTATTTATTTCTAAAAAATCATATTCTAAGCATAAGTTTGATGGTGTTCAGGATATTGATATCCCGTTGATTGGGAAATATCAAATTTTTGATACAGAAACGCGGTTGAATCTAGAAATGATTGCGCAGCTAACATCTGCCTACGCCGATAAAAATATCATTGTTGATATGCGAAATGACCATTGGATTAGAAATGGGATTAAGGCTTATCTTCAAATGAAATATATTGAACAAAAGTATCCAGATCTATTGCTGAGTGGAAAAGTAAGCGATGATATTCGATTGTTTAATATTCGCCCGCTCAAGATGTTTGAAGCTTCTAAGCTAAAAATGACTGAGCGTTCGAAGATTTTTTATCAGATGTTTCTTACGGAAAATCTTGACCAAGCAATTAACACTCCTTTTGATGAGTTAAGCAATCTTAACCAAAAGAATGTTAGTTATTTCAAGACGGGATTAGCTTTTGAGAACTTCTCTACCTATTTGGGTGAAGACAATTTCCACTTCATTTTACAAAAAATGATAGAAGACCATTGTTGTTCTCCTATCACCGCTGAAAGCTTTGAAGACTATTTCAAAACCTATACAGATAAGGACGTAAGTTGGTTTTTTGATAGTTTTATCCCCAACAGAAAGAATTTAGATTTTGCCATTAAAAACGCAAAATTTAAAGGAGATAGCACTATTATTAACATTAAGAATAAAACAGAATTAGATTTACCCTTTAGGATTTCGGCTTACGAAAATGGAGTTAAAACCTATGACACTTGGACGATTTCTAAAGATAAAATTACTAGCCTAAGCATTCCCAACAACAATTATGATTTAATTGTTCTGAATGACAGCATAAGTTTTCCAGACTTTAATCCAAGAAACAATTACTATCGACCTAAAAATCTATTCCGTAGAAAATTAAAATTTGGATTAGTTACGGATTATCCTTCTTATGAGTACAACCAAATCTTCCTTTTCCCAGATATCGGGTGGAACAATTATGACAAGTTACAATTGGGTGTAAGTGTTAGTAACAAAACGATTTTACCACAAATTTGGACCTATAAAATCAAACCTCAATATAGTACGGGGGAAAGCACATTAACAGGTACTTTCTCTACCAGCTACAATATATATCCTAACCAAGGCTGGTTTAGAAAAATCAAATTACAAGCTGGAATGGGATATCGACATTATAATAAAGGGCTATCCTATAAAAGCTATTCTTTAGGCACTAATTTCACTTTCAATAAGTCTCCACGCTCTTTAAGAAATCGTTCGATAGTTACTAATTTTCAACACATTGACAGAGAATTAGCCCTCGATGCTTCACCAGAAGATATTGAGTTAAAAGAATATAAATTATATAATTTAGGATATCAATATTGGAATCCAGGCGTGATTCATGAGAAGAAAGCTTTTGTTAACTTTCAGTTATCTAATAAGTTCAGTAAGATTTATGGTGAATTCTATTGGCGTTGGAAATTCTCCGAAAACAAAAGATTGGGCGTTCGTATTTTTGGTGGAAGCTTCATTAATCATAGCTTAGAAAACTCTGATTACTTCGACTTTGGTTTAGACCGAATCACGGATTACACTTTTAGTTATCCACTTTTAGGTAGATCAGAAACAAGTGGTCTTTTGAGTCAACAGTTTGTATTGGCAGAAGGTGGTTTTAAATCTAATTTCTTCGTTCAAGCCGATCAATATATGTATGCTATGAATCTAGAATATCCTATTTGGAAGATTTTTGATTTATATGGCGATATGGGTATTTATAAAAACAAGTTACAACCTACCAAATTTGTATACGATAGTGGATTGCGTGTGCGTTTAATACCTGACTTCTTAGAGATTTATCTACCGATTCAATCTAGTTTAGGCTTTGAACCTACATTAGGCGCATACCACGATAGAATTCGATTTATGCTCAACTTGGATTTAGGAAAAGTAATTCAATACTGGCAAAGAGGTAAGTATTAAAATTAGGACATAAAAAAAAGTTCCATGAAAATTAATTCATAGAACTTTAATATTTTTAAATCAGAATTTCTTTATTCTTCTGTATCCTCTTCATCACCTTCGGCTACCAATCTAAATCCTTCTCCGTGAATATTCACGATTTCAACATCTGGATCATCTTTTAAATACTTTCTCAATTTGGCGATATAAACATCCATACTTCTAGATGTGAAGTAGTTATCTTCGTTCCAAATTCTTGTTAAAGCAATCTCACGAGGCATTAAATCATTTTTATAAACACATAACATGCGTAACAACTCATTCTCTTTTGGAGATAGTTTATAATGATTTCCGCTTATGTTTAACTGTCTTAATTTCGCATTAAATTCAAAGTTAGCAATCTTGAACTCATCTTGATTAAATCGCTCGTCGTTGATGCCATTTCTTTGAATAATCGCTTTAATCTTATATAATAGTACCTCTGAGTCAAAAGGCTTGGTGATATAATCATCAGCTCCTAACTTATATCCTTTTAATACATCCTCGCGCATGTTCTTAGCGGTTAAGAAGATGATTGGAATATCAGAATTAACTTCTTTAATTTCTTTGGCTAGCGTAAATCCGTCTTTTTTAGGCATCATCACGTCTAAAATAACAAGATTGAATTTATCACTCTTGAATTTAGCCCAGCCCTCTTCACCATCGATAGCATGGGTAACATCATACTCGTTTATTTGCAAGTAATCTTTTAGAACGGTTCCAAAACTTGGATCGTCTTCCACCAAAAGTAATTTTATATTTTCAGCCATAATCTTATTTTATTGGTAATTTTAAATAGAAGGTACTACCATTACCTTTTTCACTTTCTACATCAACCTCTCCACCATGTAGCTCAACAATATATTTAACATAAGCAAGTCCTAGTCCATGTCCTTTAACATTGTGAACATTTCCTGTTTCTTCGCGGTAAAATTTATCAAAAACTTTACCTAAAACAGCTTTGCTCATCCCAATACCCTTGTCGGCTATTTTTATAACGAAATTGTTATTTACGTTATAGGTTTCAACATTGATTTGAGGGCTTTCAGGGGAATATTTGTTTGCGTTTTCTAACACATTTAAAATAATATTTCCTAAATGTAAGCTGTCCGCTGACAACTCGTCCCTATCAGCTTTATAATTTTCAAAGATTGTGCCATTCCTATTTTCTACTATCAATCTGATGGATTCTACGCTCTGTTTTACCAAATCATTAACATTAACAATAGATTTTTCGAGTCTTACTTCATTTCTTTCGAATTGAGACATGCGCAATACCATTTCAACTTGATGGTTCATGCGTTTGTTTTCTTGTTTAATTACATTCGCATAATGCTTTACCTTTTCCGGGTCGCTAGAAATCGTTTTACTTTTTAGCGCATCGGTTGCAACTGAAATTGTAGCCAATGGTGTTTTGAATTCATGCGTCATATTATTCATGAAATCTGTCTTCAATTGAGAGATCTGTCTTTGTCTTAACATCGCCCAAAGTGAAGTCCCATAAATCCCTAAAATGATTAAAGTAAACAATATAGTAACCGCAAAAAGTGCCGAAATATTAGAGAAAATCGTCTTCTTTTTAGAAGGTAAATAAACCGATAAATAATAACTTGGCTTATCGTCTTTATGATAGAATAAAGGCGTTATGTAATTTTGATTGGTTTGTGAAAAACCTTGTGTTTTTATGGCTACCGTAAGAGAATCTTCATTTGTGACAGCTAATTCTACAGGTGTTTCAATATGCCATTTTTTAAGCTTATTCTTAAATAGAGAATCCAATTTATTTAAATCAATTCTTCTGGAAATTGGTTTATTTCCCGCATCGAAACGAGCAAATCTCTCCAAGGTATAATTGGCATCTTTGAACTCCGCTTCTAAGTTCACATCAATTGGCTGAAAATGCTGTAAACTACTATCTTTCTTAAGTTTTATAGCTCGCTCGGCAGAATACATTTCGGTTACATTCAATGAGTCTTCGTAAATACCCGAAACAGGTAATACGATTTTATCCATCATATAACGCGTGAGGTAAACATACTTCACATTTGCCGAGTCACTTTCTATTTGAGACGTAATCACTTGAGGCGCATTAACGCTATCCTTCATTGTTTTACGCGTCTCATTAAATAATTTATAATATTGGTTTAACTCATTTTGATTCACAAATTGAACCGTCTCGTCCATGGCTTTAATCACACGAGAGTTGAACTCATTTTCTCCTTGACGGAAGGCTTGGTTGAGCCAATAAAGTTGCACGACAATCAATCCAATAATGGAGAATGTCATTAACAAGATTAATATTTTGAAAAATTTTGCTTTCAAATTGTGAATTTAATTTTTGCGTTATTTATAAGCTTAAATTGAATTTTGCAACCAATAATAAAACTGCTCTACCTCTCTTTCTAAATCCAAGAAGCTACTGTCGTTTTTAATAATATAGTCAGCTTTCTCTTCACGTTGCTCGTCCGTCCATTGTTTTGAAATTCTATCCATCACTTCTTCTCTAGATTTATCATCTCTTGCCATCGTTCGGATAATTCTTGTTTCTAAAGGAGCTGAAACGGTTACTACAATATCACAACTCTTATATGAACCAGATTCGAATAAAATAGCAGCTTCCTTAATAATGAAATCTGAATTTTGTTCTTTTTTCCAAGTATCGAAATCAGCAAAAACTTCTGGATGAACTAACTCGTTCAATGCAGCTAACTTATCCTTACCTGCAAAAACTATACTACCTAATTTCTCACGATTTAATTTTCCGTCTACATATATATCGTCCCCATACAGTTCCTTGAGCGTGCTAACGATTTTATCGGATTCATTCATGATTTCATGTGCGCGTAAATCAGAATAATAAATAGGAATATTCTTATGCTCTAGAAGGTTCCCAACGCTACTCTTACCAGATCCAATTCCTCCTGTAAGTCCAATTATTTTCATGATATGATTAATTTATATGATATTATTAAAAAGAAAAAACATAACCCAAGCTCCAGTTCACCCCAAAATTCAAACCATTGTTGTTCGTTCCGAAGCCAGGAATAATCAGAGGCGTTAAATCCTCCTCGTTGGTGTCGAATAATTTAATTTTAAGTCGAACATTAGCGTCCACATAAAACGGCGTATTAAACACCTGAACTCTACCACCCGCCAAAGGCTCTAACCATGCCGCCGAAGCATTATGTTGTGGTAAACTTCCTTCTACATTAGGCATGTCCACACCTTGAATTACATATTTGTTGATAGTTTGCTGAAAAGGAGAAAAACCAATTCGTCCACCAAAATAATAGCCCATATTGGGATTAGTATTATCCTGAGAAACAAACCAATTTACACCAGCTCTTGCATAAATTCCTTTGGCATCAACATCCCAATTGTTATTATCAAAATGATTTTGCTCGTAACCAACCTCAGCTACAACATTCCAACGTTTTTTAATCGGAACAGCAACCATAGCTTCAAATCCCTTTTTATCAGAAAATGCACTTACAATTGGATTAAATAAATCCACACCCACTAAAACGCCCTGTTGATTGGATTTTACTTGGGTAGAATCTACTTGAGCCAATAGCCAAAAAGGACTAATAATAAAGCAATAAATGAGGAGCTTCTTCATTGGTTATATTCGTATCTAATTCTTCTTTATCAACAAAAAATTGTTGTGTTATATTATATTCTGTTTGAATGTAATTCACTTTGTAACCACAAGCTTTAGAGCCATAAACCACATTTCTATCATAGTTAACCCTTAACGTATCATACAAAGCAGGTTCATTTCTTCTTGTTGTTAAAATCAACTCTGTTTGATTCACCTCATCAATTCTTAAGGAAACCTTAGCCGAATCAATTGCATTTAATTGAGCTTTTACTAAAATCATTTCAAAGTTTCCATTGGCTTCTTTTCTATAAACAATCAAAGAATCCATTCTACCTTCACTTGCTGGTGTTTGGTTTTGGAACTTAAGATATAATTGCGGTGTTTTTCCGTCTAAGCAAATATCATCCTCTTCGCAAGAGGCTAAAAGAGTTAAAACAGATAATATGAAAATGAAATATTTCATTGGAGAAAGTTACGATTTTCGTTGCATTAGCACTACATTCTCAACATGATATGTTTGTGGGAACATATCTACCGGCTGAATTTTAACTATATCGTAATCATCCTTCATCAAGTTTAAATCTCTTGCTTGAGTCGCTGAATTACAACTTACATAAACCACTTTTTCTGGAGCGATTTTCAAGATATTCTCAACTACTTTAGGGTGCATTCCATTTCTTGGTGGATCGGTAATAATTACATCTGGTTGACCATATTTCGTCACAAAATCATCATTTAATACATCTTTCATATCTCCACAAAGGAATTCGCAGTTATCGATGTTATTAAATTTAGCATTTTCCTGAGCCGCGTCAATCGCTTCTTGCACAGACTCAACACCAATTACTTTTTGTGCTTTTTTAGAAACAAACTGAGCAATAGTTCCGGTTCCTGTGTATAAATCATATACCAATTCATCCCCAGATAGGTTGGCGAAATCTCTAGCTACTTTATATAATTCGTAAGCTTGTTTTGGATTGGTTTGGTAAAAACTCTTAGGTCCAATTTTAAAATTAAGACCTTCCATTTCTTCCATAATAAAATCTTCGCCCGCATAGGTTTGGATATCTAAATCATATACAGAATCATTCCCTTTTGGATTGATTGCGTATAATAAACTTGTAATCTGCGGGAAAGTTTGCTTTAAATGCTCTAGCAACTGAATTCTTTGTTCTTCATTTTCTTTAAAGAACTGAATCATTACCATTACTTGGCCCGTCGTAGTTGTGCGAATCATTAAAGTTCTTAAAAACCCAGCTTGTTCAACCGGATCAAAAAACTCATAATCATGCTCATCAGCAAATTTCTTTACCTCTAAACGAATCGCATTGGAAGGATCTTCTTGCAGCCAACATTTTTTAACATCTAAAATCTTACTCCAACGACCTGGAATATGAAATCCTAATGCATTTCTATCTTCAATAACGTCATTTTCCTGCATCTCGTCTTCAGTAATCCAACGTTGATTTGAAAATGAAAATTCTAGCTTATTTCTATAAAAGAAAATCTCCTTAGACCCCATAATTGGCGAGCAATGATCTACATTGATTTTACCAATACGCTCTAAGTTATCTTTAACTTCTTTCTCTTTGTAGAACAACTGGGTATCATAACCCATGTTTTGCCATTTACAACCTCCACAAACACCAAAGTGTTGACATTCTGGTTGAATTCTATGCGGTGATTCTTCTAAAACCTCCGTAACGATTCCCTCAAAAAAACGTTTGTTTCTCTTGGTTACTCTAATGTTTACCGTATCACCTGGAATGGCATTTCTAACGAAGACAGTTTTTCCTTCTTCGGTTTTACCAATAGCTGCTCCTTTAGCACCAGCTGTGGTTAATTTTATATTTTCTATAATTAATGGCGGTCTTTTTCTACGCATATTATACTTTTAAATCTTCTGGAATATAGGCAACTGGAATCGGATTTAATTTGTGTTGAGCAGCACGATTCAGTCTTCTATATATAGTCAAAACTTCTTTTTCTCTACCTTCAAAATCATCTGGAGTTTTATCAGCATCTACTTTCATAGCCCACTCTAGCTCATCATAAGTTGCTCCCATCTGATCTTCGTCGGTTCTATTATCAGCCCAAAGTCCATCGGTTGGTTGAGCTTTTTGAATAGACTCAACAATATTAAGTTCTTTGGCTAACAAAAATACTTCACTCTTCAATAAATCTGCAATAGGAGAAACATCTACTCCTCCATCACCATATTTAGTAAAGAATCCTACACCGAAATCTTCAATTTTATTTCCAGTACCCAATACTAAATATCGATGTAAACCTGCATAATAATACAAAGTCGTCATGCGCAATCTCGATCTAGAATTAGCAAGTGAAAGTTCCCATTCGCTGTCTGATTTATCTACGTCTATCGCTTCTACAAAAGAATCAAACGTAGTTGTTAAATCTACCACTGAACTGTGCACATTTGAGAAATTTTCTTTTAACCATGCGATATGTTCTTTACCTCTAGTAACTTGATTAGGATCCTGATGAATCGGCATTTCTATTACCATAAGAGGTTTTCCGGTCATGGCGGCTAAAGTTGAAGTTACCGCTGAATCTATACCTCCAGAAATCCCGATTACATAGCCGTTTTGTCTTGAGTTTGTCAAATAATCATCTAACCATTTAACAATATAGTCAATTACTGCTTTTGTCTGCATTATTATCTTTAATTTTGACTTTTTGAGAAATGTAAAGGTAATGAATGTATTCAAAGTATTAAGCTTATTGAGCGTTTTCCTATTGTTGAGTTGTGGAGATAAAGATTCCTATCGTTGGGAAATCGAAACTACTCCCGAAATTGAAGACATAAATTTAGTCGATATTTCAAGCACTTATTATGATGCTTCGGTTTCTAATGAGGATTTAAAAGCTAAATTCCCAGACTTTTTTGAAGCTGCAACAGACTCACTTCTAAACACTCGTCGCCAAGATTCTCTTAGCAATGCATTACACCAAGATGTATTAAAAACTTATAACAATCCACAAGCGATTAAAGATTCATTGGCTGATATTTTTAAGAGATTAAAATACTTCTATCCTAATTTTGAAGTTCCCAACGTGTATACTTTTACTGGGGAATTGCCTTATGAATATCCCGTTGCTTATTTTCCTAAATCTAAGGATATGGTAATTGGTTTGGATTGGTTTTTAGGAGAAGACAACTCATCTTATGAGGCTATGAGAATTCAAGATTATTTCAGAGTTCAAATGAATCCTAACAACTTTAAACCAAAAGTGGTAGAAAGCATGGCAAGACAAATGGTTCCTTATGATATTAGAAAAAGGAATTTTATTGAAAAAATGATTTACGAAGGAAAGGTTTTAATCATTCAAGATGCATTATTACCACACACTTCAGATGCTGCTAAAATTGGATATACAGAAGAAGAAATTGCTTGGTCTTATGACAACGAAGCGCAGGTATATTTATATTTCACGGAAGAGCAGATTTTCTTTAATGATGATAAAAAATTAAATGAAAGGTTCTTAGATCCTGCACCTTTTTCTAAATTCTTTTCAGATAACGACACCAAATCACCAGGAAAAATTGGTGCATGGATGGGCTGGCAAATTTGTAGAGCTTATTTAGACAAGAAAAAGGATGTTGATTTACAAACATTCTTAACAGATCAAGATTTATTAAAAATATTTAAAGAATCAGGTTACAAGCCTGTAAATTAAACTATAATTAAAATGAAGAAATCAGAAATTATAATAGAAGTTGGTTTAGATGACAACAACGTTCCAGAAACTTTGCATTGGAGTGCGAAAGATGGTGGTGTTGAAAGACAAGAAACCAAAGCAGCCATTTTATCGGTTTGGGATTTAGATAACAAAGAAGCTTTGCGCATCGATTTATGGACCAAAGAAATGCCAATGGATGATATGAAAATATTTTTTCACCAGATGTTTGCTTCTATGGCGAGCACATACGAAAGAGCCACATCTGAGAAAGATGTAGCTCAAAAAATAAGATTATTTGCAGAAGAATTCGCAGTAGCTTCTGGAATTAGAGACTAATTATTTTCCAAACTTTTCTTGAAGCGCAGCTTTTGTCTTAGGACTACTTCCAATAAATATTTCATCATTAGAAATTATCACAGGACGCTTTAAGAAAGTATAATGCTCTAAAATATATTGTTCGAAGTCTTTTTCTTGAAGATCAACATCTTTTAATCCTTTTTCTTGGTAAAGTTTTGCTCTTCGAGAAAAAAGCGCTTCGTAGCTTCCACTCAGTTCTTTCATTTCCTTTAACTGTTCTTTGGTTATCGGTTCAGACTTGATGTCTTGTAATTCAAAGCCATCAAGATTTAGAGAATCCATGATTTTCTTACATGTAGAACAAGTCGATAGATAATATATTTTTTTCATCCTATAAAGATATCTTTAATTTTGAATACAATTTAAAACATATGAAATTTAATACCAAAACCATACACGGCAATCAACATCCAGAACCTTCTACAGGTGCGGTAATGCCTCCTATTTTTCAAACTTCAACCTACGTACAATCTAGTCCTGGTCAGTTCAAAGGCTATGAATATTCGCGTGGCGCAAACCCTACACGTACAGCTTTAGAAAACGCTTTAGCTAGCATTGAAAATGGTGTTGCAGGATTTGCCTTCGGAAGTGGATTAGCTGCTATTGATGCTGTTTTAAAATTATTAAATCCAGGGGATGAGGTAATTGCTGGAGATGATTTATACGGTGGAACTTATAGAATGTTTACCAAAATTTATGAGAAATATGGCATCAAATTCAAATTTGTAGCGGGTTCTCATAAAGAAGATTTCGCAGCACATATTACAGATAAAACTAAATTAATCTGGCTAGAAACACCTACCAATCCTTTATTAAAGGTAATTGACATCGAAGGTGTAGCAAGTTTAGCTAAAGGAAAAGATATTTTGGTAGCGGTTGACAATACCTTTGCTTCTCCTTATAACCAAACACCACTAGATATGGGCGCTGATATTGTTATGCACTCGGCTACGAAATATTTAGGTGGTCATTCAGATTTAGTTGCTGGTGCATTAATCGTGAAAGACGAAGAATTAGCGGAAAAAGTTCACTTTCAAATTTTTGCTGGGGGAGGAATTTTAGGACCACAGGATTCGTTTTTGGTTTTAAGAGGAATTAAAACTTTAGGTTTAAGAATGCAAAGACATGCCGAGAACGCTATGCAAGTGGCTCAGTTCTTAGCTTCACACCCAAAAGTGGATAAAGTTTATTATCCAGGCTTAGAAAGTCATCCAAATCATGAACTTGCTAAGAAGCAGATGAAAACTTTCGGTGGAATGCTTTCATTTACATTAAAATCAGGAAAGAAAGAAGATTCTTTTAAGCTTTTAGAAAACTTAAAAGTTATTACGCTTGCAGAATCATTAGGTGGTGTTGAATCATTAGCAAATCACCCTGCAACGATGACACATGCTTCTATTCCAGCAGATATTAGAGCTCAAATTGGAATCACAGATGACTTGGTTCGATTGAGTATCGGGATCGAAGACATTGAGGATTTATTGAAAGATGTTGAAAACGTTTTAGACCTTATTTAATATGAAATATTTTAGCATATTAGCAGCTATTCTGTTTTTGGTATCGTGTAATACTTCAAAAATCCCTGTGAAGAAAGATTTTAAAATTATTGATTTAACCCAACAAAAATGGCAAGGAAAGGGTAGCATAAACGGTGTTTACTATAAAGCTAGTTTAGAGCAAACCACCAAGGGTGAAGTTCAATTTGATTCTATTTATGTAGAAAACAATTGGCACAAAGCCTTTGTGGAAGATGAAAACCCATTTGTTGTCATGGCGAATATTACCAGAGAAAGCACAGAACAAGAACAGGGTCAAATGACACCAGAGGACATTTCTACCAATGATAAATCCAAAATTGAAATCATTCGTCCTTCTGAAAGCACGAATGAATTCAATGGTAAAAATATGTTGCTTTATCGTTTAAACGGTAAAAAGAGATATTTAGAATTAGGGAAGTTTAGATTTATCAATCCTAACTAACCACTTCTAAAAACTGAATCACATTTCTAGCATTCTCGGCATCGAGGATGCTTTTTCTTTTATGCTCAATCGCATCTACAATTTCTTCAATCGCATTTTGGTGAAATCTATTTCCAATAGGTTCGTTAAAAGGATTTTCTAAATCAGTAGCATTTAGATAATTGATCTCATTCATATACTGTCCACCTATCTGTAAAGTTCCTTTCTCAGCAAGAATCGTGATATTACTTTCAAAATTCTTTTCAAAAGTTGAAATCGTGTAATTCATGTGACCAAATCCTTCTTTCTCTAACTCAAAAGTTAGCATTCCAGAATCTGGAAACTCAGTGCAATCTTGATGATTAAAATTGAATTTACGAATATCCAGAGGCTTTAACTCCTCGAACCAATAATGCAAAACATCCACAAAATGAGAGAATTGCGTAAATAACACACCGCCGTCCATTGCTTTGGTTCCGTGCCATTCTTTCTGTTGATAATAAGCAGCATTTCTGTTCCAATAGCAATTGACATTAACCATATAGATTTCACCTAATTTATTCTCGTTCAAAGCCTCTTTCAGCCACTGAACCACCGGAGAGAATCGAAGTTGCAACATATTAAAAATACGTTTTCCTTGCTGTTCTCCAATATAAATTAAACGCTCAAAATCTCGTGAATTCAAAGTAATTGGCTTCTCTACCAAGACATGATAACCCGCCTCTAAACTGGCTTTAGCATGTTCAAAATGAAGCCCATTCGGTGTTGCAATTACGATGACATCTACCTCTAAACCTGAATCTTTTAAGGAAGCAACATCTGTAAAATGAGGAAGTTCTACTTCTGGTTTTACTTGATCAATAACAGCTACCAACTCGGCCTTTTGAGAGTTCTGCATCGCTTGTTGATGCACTTTCCCAATATGCCCGAATCCAAATAATGCAAACTTCATATTAGTTGGTTAGAATCTTATCAATCATTCGTTGAGTAATTAGATAGGTTGGCTTAACTCCTGTAAGTCCTAAACCTCCCGACGCCAATGTACTACCGGTTTCTAATGGGTTATCCGACGCATAGTAGGCATAACTCACACGAACATCAGAACTGATATGATTTCTAATTTTACTAGCAATTTGAATGGCTTTGTGATAATGTGCACCTTCCATTTCTAGTCCAATCGAATTCCAAGAAGTTTGCTTAAAGAATTTCAATACATTTCTATTCTGCAAAGATGTACCTAAAACAGTAATCATCATTCCTTCAAAAACACCCAAACCTTGACCTTCAAAATCAGCAAGATTTAATTGGTTTTCAAATGGATAATTATCAGCAGTTCCCTCATGAACAAATGAATTAGGAACCATGATATCTCCTTTAACTCCCTCTAGAATACCAGCTTTCCCCATGATAGAGATACTCTTGACATTCATCTTAAAAGGTTGATTTATTTTGTATGGTTTTAATAACTCATCCATTAACTCAAATGCTTGCTCACCAAAAGCATAGTCCATGACAATAATTACATCATCACCCTTGAAATTATGCTTAGCAAAAGCTGTTTCATTTAAATCTAAATCCTTTAAATCAATGATTTGCGCATCGGTATTTGCTCCTGATCTATCTTTTATATAAATCAAACCATTCTCTATCGAATAGTTCTTAACACTACGTCTTAATTCCTTGTTCAAGCTAGAAGATAACTCCTCATATACCTGAAACTCTAAATCAGCATCGTATTTTTTGTCCAATCCTCTATGTGCAAAAAGCATATTCTGAACTGAGTGCATGTTAGCACTTATAATATGAACTGGTCTTTCGTGTAGATTGTTTGCTAATAATTGCTCTTTAATTTGGTTCGCCCATTTCTCACCAGTAATATGGTGTCCGATTTGTGAACGCAACGCCGAAGTAAAGGTTACCTCTCTATTCACTTGACCCGTGATGTCCATTTGACTTAATTTCCCCATCCAATAAATAATGTGGAATAATCTGTCTTTGTTTTTATCGAAACTAAAAGCATTATAAGCATTCAAAGTTTCCTGAAAAGATCTACCCAAAATATAAGAAAGATGCATTAAAGCCACTTCTCTCTCTTCTAAGGTTAAAGGTTTTTTAGCTTTAACAACGGCTTCAATTTTCTCCCAAACACGTGTTATTTTTTTAGGATTTCCATCATAAGCACGCTGCATAATTTTATCAGCTTCGTTATAGAAGAAAGTTAGGTGCGTCAAGATATCATACACATCCGAACGACCTCTCAAAACCTCAATATTCATTTGGTCTTGGTCAATTCTATAACAATTTCTACGTCTTTTTAACGGAATAATTGGCTCAAAGTGCGAAGCATCATATCCTTCATCAGCAGTCAAGTTAATGAATGGTGTCTGCTCTATACCTTCTGGCAATCTATCCAACACATACATTAAACCTTGTAGCTCAACTTTATTGGGATCTGCAATCGTTCCATAAATTTCTGGGTTTAATTTTAAAAGTAATTCTCTTAAAGCTAAACCTGAAGTTCCACTAATTTTGAATGAACCACGATAAAACAAGTGTCTCATCGTAATATATAATCTCTCTATAGACTCTGTAGATTGTCTTGCTAATGCTGAATTTCCTAACACGTTAAAATAATTTAAAATTTTTGACTTCGTCCTTTGCGATCATTAGCTGATCATACCATTCTTGTCCAAACTTCTTAATAAGAGGTTCTTTTAAGAATTCGGCTACGGTAACATTAAGTTCCTGACCTAGTGTACAAGCATCCGAACAAATGTCCCATTTATGATAATTCACCGCCGTAAAAGCTTTGTATTTATCAACTCTTACAGGATATAAATGACATGAAATAGGTTTCTGAAAATCGGTAGCACCTTCTTCATAAGCCTTTTCGATACCGCATTTGGTTATTCCCTTCTCATCGAAAATAACATATGCGCATTCGGCTCCGTCCACTAAAGGAGTTACCCAATCGCCGTCATCATCTTTCACATAAGTTCCCTGTTCCTCAATCGCCTTGATTCCCTCGGGACGTAGAAATGGTTTAATATCAGTAAAAATCTCTTCTAATATCGGTAATTCCTCTTCGTCTAGAGGAGCGCCTGAATCTCCTTCTACACAGCAAATGCCTTTACATTTTTGTATATTGCAGACAAATTCTTTCCTAAGAATGTCTGTACTAATTATGGTGTCGTCTATCTGAATCATATCAATAAAGTCACAAAGATAATTGTATTGCTACGAAATATCGTAATTTTAGCGCGAATAAGCAATGTATAAGTATTTAAACATTTTAGAAACCCCATCAGATTTACGTAAACTTAAACGTGAAGACCTTCCTATATTGGCAGAAGAAGCACGTGATTTTATCCTAGATATCGTTTCTACCAAAACTGGTCATCTCGGGGCTAGCCTTGGCGTCATCGAACTTACCATTGCTTTACATTATTATTATAACACGCCGTCCGACTTACTCATTTGGGATGTTGGCCACCAAGCTTATGGCCATAAATTATTTACCGGAAGAAAATCAGATTTTCAAAGTTTAAGACAACTAAACGGCATGTCGGGTTTTCCAGATCGAACCGAAAGTGAGTTTGATGCTTTTGGAGTAGGACATTCTTCCACTTCTATTTCTGCTATAACAGGAATGGCTCTAGCCAATCGCCTGAAAAATGACAATAGAAAACATTTGGCTGTCATCGGTGATGCATCGATTGTATCGGGTATGGCCTTCGAAGGATTAAATCATTTAGGTGATACGGATTTGAATGTAAATATCATCCTTAATGATAATAACATCGGAATTGATCCGGCTGTGGGAGCATTACAGAATCATTTTAATAATACTTCATCCGCTTCTAAAGTCGATTTCTTTGAGGCATTAGGTTTCAATTATATTGGTCCAATCGACGGACATAATTTTGATAATCTATTCAAGGCTTTTGATGAATTAGAGAATTTAAAAGGACCTAACCTACTTCATATCAAAACCATTAAAGGAAAAGGATATGAAAGCGCCGAAAAAGATCAAGTTTTATGGCATTCCCCCGGTAAATTCGATAAGAAAACTGGAATTATCAGCCCTAAAAAAGAAAAATTAAGCTATCAAAAAGTTGTTGGAGATAGTCTTATTGAATTATTTAAAGGCAATAACGAAGTAGCTGCTATAACGCCAGCTATGCCCACAGGAAGTGGTATGGTTGAGTTAATGCAACTTTATCCCAATCGTGTTTGGAATGTTGGTATTGCCGAACAACACGCTGTTACTTTAGCTGCAGGACTAGCAACACAAGGCATTACACCTTATTGCGTGATTTACTCCACCTTTTTGCAGCGCGCATATGACCAGGTGATTCATGATGTAGCTTTACAAAATCTCCCGGTAGTTTTCTTAATCGATAGAGCTGGTTTTGTAGGTAGCGATGGAGCAACTCACCACGGTTTATTTGATATTTCATTCTTAAATTCTATTCCAAATATGTCGGTAGCTTGTCCTGCTGATGATAAGGAGTTAAAAGAATTAATTGAAATAGGAGCTCATACCTCAACACCTTTAGCTATTCGCTATCCAAAGGGTGAGGTTCAATCATTGAATTTCCCTTTTCAAAACACAGAATTAGGTAAAGCCAAAACCTTAAAAAAAGGAGAAAAAGTTGCTATTTTATCCACCGGACATATAGCTAGTAACATTCAAAAAGCTATAGAAGGACTGAATTTAAGTTGGTATCACTTCCCATTTGTTAAGCCTTTAGATTTAGAAGCTTTAAAAAATATCTTCGAGAATTACAGTCATATCTTAACTTTTGAGAATGGAATTAAAAATGGTGGCTTTGGTGCTAGCATTTTAGATGTAGCCAATTCTAACAATTATAAAGGTAAAGTTGAAATTCACGCCTATCCAGATGAATTTATTGCGCATGGCACAATTGATGAACTAGAAAATTTGGCTGGCTTAGATAGCATATCGATCAGAAAAAGATTCGAAGAGCTAATCTAGGTTAAATATAGTTTAGTCAAATCAAAACCAAATCGCCATGAAAAAACTAATAATTTTATTTGTTTTAATATTCTCCATTAGCGCTTGTAAAACACAATACAACGTCAATAACTTCTACGATAGATATCAAAACACAGAAAACTCGATGAGTTTTAAGGCGCCTTTATTTCTAGCATCTCTTATGTTAGACGATGACCAAGAATTCAACACCTTTAAAGAAAAAGTAAAGTCAGTTCGCGTGCTTAGCCTACAGGATTTAGATGATGCTAAACACGACATGGTAAAAAAGGATATTCAATCTGCACTCACCAAAGATGGTTTCGAGAATTGGTTTAACGTCAACCAGGATGGAATGAACATTAATGTTAGTGCTCAAAACAAAGGAAAAGCTGTGAAAAATGTAGTAGTTTCTTTACAAGGTTCTGATAACCTCATCTTTGTTAATGCTAAAACACAACTCACCGAAAATGAATTGGTGGCATTTATCAGTAAGTTAATGAAAGCTGAAGATAAAAATTAACTCCTTTAAAAGATGCTAAAGCAAAGTACTTTCAATTTTTGTTATCTTCGTTTCATGAAAAAAGCATGGATTATAGTTTTGCTTATCTTTTGTTTCAACGCAAAAGCACAAGAATTAGAGTATCAGGATTTTACGGCTTATTATCTTTTTAATATTGGCTATACCTACCATAACATCAACTACTTAGAAGCTGGACTAAATAGCTATTTGGTTCGCCCAAACGATGACATCATCGATTTAGGCGCAACAGCAAATCTAGGCGTGAGCAATGGAAAGTTCATAGCTATTCCAGAAGCACAAGTTGGCTATTTATGGAATATTAAAGATTCTGCCATCGACCCTTATTCTAGCAATTTCAATTCTGCTTTTTGGGTGGTAAGAACTTCGGTTTCTCCTTGGCATGTTACTCCTGAAATTGGTATTTCCGTAGTTGATTTAATTGACCTAAGTGTAGGTTATGGTTTTGAATTCAATAAACATAATCATGTAGACTTAGATGGAATCAAGTTAGGCTTAAGCCTTAGATTACCCTTCTTACTATTCTGGCACGAATAAAGAATTCCTTCAACAAGATATAAATGAAAGAAGCCCTTTTCAATTGAAAAGGGCTTCTTTTATATCCTTAAAATATATTATTCTTAAACGTCTTGGTCTACGTCAAATTTCTCTAAATAATCAGACACGCGTTTCACGAACATTCCACCTAATGCACCGTCTACAACTCTATGGTCATAAGAATGTGATAAGTACATTTTCTGACGGATTCCAATCATATCACCTTCTGGTGTAGATACTACCGCAGGTTTTTTCTCAATCGCACCAATCGCCATAATAGCAACTTGTGGTTGATTAATAATTGGCGTCCCTAAAATATTTCCGAAACTACCGATATTAGAAATTGTATATGTACCACCTTGAATTTCATCTGGTTTCAAGTTATTTGTTCTAGCTCTTTCTGCTAAATCATTAATTTTCTTAGCCAATCCAGCTAAATTATATTGATCTGCATTTTTAATAACTGGAACAATCAAGTTACCATCTGGACGCGCTGTTGCGATACCAATATTAATATCTTTCTTAACAATAATATGATCTCCATCTACAGAAACATTAATCATTGGGAAATCTTTAATTGCCTTAACAATCGCTTCCACAATAATAGGCATAAAGGTCAACTTCTCTCCTTCTCTCTTCAAGAAATTATTTTTATGCTTATTTCTCCAGTTCCACACTTTAGTCATATCTGTTTCAACGAATGAAGAAACGTGAGGCGCAGTTTGTAAACTATGTACCATGTGATTGGCAATCAGTTTACGCATACGATCCATTTCAACGATTTCGTGGTTCTGACCTGGACTTACCACCGGTTGACTAACAGGCTGTGAAGTTTGCGGTGCAGATGTAGCTGCTTTAGGTTGAGATACTGCAGGAGTAGCTGCAGGAGCTGCTTTACGATTCTCTAAATACTTTTGAATATCGTCTTTATTCACTCTTCCACCTAATCCACTTCCTTGGATTTGACTTAATTCAGCTTGAGAAATACCTTCTTTCTCAGCAATTGATCTCACTAATGGAGAATAGAAATTAGCATCATCTGAAGTAATTTTCTCAGATTTAGCCGCTTCTAAAGGTGCTTCAAGTTCAGCAACTTCTTTTTGAACTTCTTCTGCTTCTGCAATTTGTTCGCTTGCTGGAGCTTCTACTTGTGCTGGTTCAGATGATCCTTCGCCTTCTACTTCTAGAATTGCTAAAGCCTCACCAACTTTGGCTACCTCATCTTTTTGAACTAAAATTTCTTTAATAACGCCAGAAACAGGTGTTGGAACATCACTATCCACCTTGTCGGTAGCAATTTCCACAACAGATTCATCCTCTTCTACTGTGTCTCCTACGTTTTTAAGCCAGTCCGTAACTGTAGCTTCCATTACACCTTCGCCCATGGCAGGCAACAATAATTTATATTCAGCCATCTTAAGAAATTTGATTAATTACAAATATAACAAAAGGTTAAAATAAAACTGACACTTAAGCTAATTTAATTTAATTCTGATTTATTTATTAAATCAATATTTTAGACCTAAATTAGTAAATTATAATTACGAATTATGAACTTCAAGTCCGTTTTAATCCTCATTATCGCAACATTTAGCGCCTGTGCTACACCCCAAAAACCGAATCAAAAAACACTTAAAATTGGTGAAGTTCCTACTTGGAGCAAAGAAGCAATTTGGTATCAAATTTTTGTAGAAAGGTTCAGAAATGGAGATCCAAGCAACGATCCTACACCAAAAGATATCGCTGGAGCTTATCCTGATTTTGTTCCGGAAGGTTGGAAAATTACAGACTGGGGACATGATTGGTATAAAGATGACGATTACATTCAAAGCATTACTGAAGAACAAAAAGCAGAACACAATGGCTTTGAAACTTTTGGACAGAAATCTCAACTGAGAAGATACGGCGGCGACCTACAAGGCGTGTTTGATAAATTAGATTACTTAGAAGAATTGGGCATTACTGCAATTTATTTTAATCCTTTAAATGATGCGCCTTCCCTACATAAATATGATGCGCGCTACTGGCGACATATCGATCGCAACTTTGGTCCAACCCCAGAAGAAGATTTAAAAATTATAGAAAGTGAAGATCCCTTAGACCCTTCGACTTGGAAAATGACAGGCGCGGATAAAATGTTCTTAAGACTCATCAAAGAATTACATAAAAGAGATATTAAAGTTATTTTAGATTATTCTTGGAATCACACCGGAAACACCTTTTGGGCATGGCAAGACATTCTTAAAAATCAAGAAAAATCAGCTTACAAAGATTGGTATTGGATAAATTCATTCGACGATCCGAACACCGAAACAGACGAGTTTGATTATGATGGTTGGTTAAACGTGAAGAGTTTACCTGAATTAAAAGAAACCCAAGCTCAAAATCATAAAAAAGGTATTAGCGCTTTTGAAGGAAACATCTCTAGTCAACAAGCTAAAGATTTAATTTTTAATATTACTAAAAGGTGGCTCGATCCCAATAATGATGGCAATACCGACGATGGTGTAGATGGCTTCAGATTGGATGTGGCCGCAGAAGTTCCACTTGGCTTTTGGCGAGAATATCGTGAAGTTGTGAAATCCGTTAATCCAGAGGCTTATTTAATCGGAGAAGTGTGGTGGGAAGATTATCCTGATAAACTTTTAGATCCTAAACCATTTCTAGAAGGCGACGTATTCGATGCGGTAATGAATTATCGTTGGTATCGTTCGGCTCGTCAATTTTTTAATGCTTCACCGAATAAGCTCGAGGCCTCTGAATTTGTTCAACAACTCGAATCTCAAAGAGAAAACTTAAATCCAGAAAATAATTATGCTATGATGAATTTAGTTTCAGGGCATGATTCTCCAAGAGTACTAACTTCCCTTTTCAATAAGAATAAGTATAAATACCAAGCAAAACCAGACGACAACAAGAATTATAAAATTCACAAACCAGACGCCGAGACCTATCAAACTTTAAAACTATTACTAGCACAACAATATACCTATATAGGTGCTCCGCATATTTGGGCTGGTGACGAAATGGGCATGTGGGGCGCAGATGATCCAAGTTGCCGAAAACCTTTATTATGGAAAGACATTGAATTCGAAGATGAAATAGCGCATCCGCTTAATCTAGAAAGACCACGAGATAAAGTAGCTTTTGACGATGAATTATTTAATTATTACAAAAAATTAATCCAAATCAGAAAAGACCAACCAGTATTATCTCATGGAGAGATTGAATTCTTAGTAGTAAACGACCAAAAAGATTTGATTGCTTATAGTAGACATGACGACCAAACCGAAGTTATTTCTGTTTTTAATAACTCAAATCAACCACAAACCATCAGAATTCCAGTAATTACATCTAGTGAAAATTACCAAGATGCATTAAGCAATAAGATCTATCAAGTGAAAGATTTATATATAGAAGTTAGCCTAGCACCACGCACAGCTATGATTCTAATCCCTCAAGCCTAAAATAAATTAACTACTTTTGGAAAATGATACAAGAGCAAGATGTAGACCTTCAAAAACCAAGTATCACCATCCTTGATTCGCTTCAAGAGGCATGGCATGATTTCTTGTCACAAATACCAGGAATTCTATTAGGTATTCTGATTGTTATAATTGGTTATGTATTGGCCAAGAAATTAAGCCAAATCACCTTAAAAGGAATCTCAAAAAGATCTGAAGATCCTTTAATGTCGCGATTTTTATCGAATTCGGTTAAAATTATCGTTTTCACCATTGCCATCATGTGGGCGCTTAAGGCTGCCGGCCTTGAGTCAATCACCAATTTCATTATTACAGGTCTAGGTGCTTCGGCGGTTATTTTTGGTTTTGCGTTCCGAGATATTGGAGAGAACTTTTTAGCGGGAATCATCTTAGCCTTCAATCGACCCTTTAATGTCAACGACACCGTAAAAGTGGGAAGTCTTTTTGGGAAAATTAAATCCTTAGAATTCCGCTATACCAAAATGAAAACCTTCGATGGTTGCGATGTTTATATCCCTAATAGTGATGTACTTAAAAACCCTGTTATTAACTATACCGAAGATGGATTTTTCCGTTGGAATTTCGCGCTTACTATTTCAAATGATGACGATATAATTGGTGCTAAAAAAATTATTAGTGATATTTTAGAAAAGCATCCAGATGTAGTTCACGATATAGAACACGAAAATTATGTCGCTGAAGACGAACTCATTGGGAATTCACTTAAACTGAAAGTCTACTTCTGGGTACACACCTACGAGTTTAAAAAAGAAGCTGTTATCGTTAAAGGTGAAATAATAAAACAAGTTAAATATGCGTTAGAAGAAGGAGGCTACTTCAAATCTTAATAAGATATCCTTATATATAATGTATAGTCTTAGCTTCACGCAACCTATAAAAACACTAATCGTCTAAACAAATAGAAACTTATAAAATTAAACCATATGAAATTTAGAAATCTTACACTTCTAGCCCTTATTTTCTTCACCCTACAATCTTGTGTAGACAATGAAGCATACTTTGGAAGTGGCGGAGGTGTTGACAATCCAGAGATATACACACGTTTAGCAGACATCATTAAACACGAAAATGTTCCAACAGACACCATCGCTTTTAACCCATTAGAGGACAGCAATATTTCAGGTACTTTTGGCGTGGAAATCAATATTCCAGCTAACTCATGTATTCTAGGGAGCAATGAATTACCCGATGAGTTATTTGTTGTTTTAAGAGAATATCCTACGCTTAGCAAAATGGCTTTGAGTAATGTTCAAACTGAAAGCAATCAAGAAATGCTGGTAACAGGTGGAAACTTTTGGTGGAAAATTATTGATGCCGATGGACGTGATTGGGATATCGTTCAACCAAGTCAAATTACGGCAACACAACCTGTAGTCTTAGACATGGGCGAATATGCTGATCAAGCTGCTTATTTTACTGGAGACATCATCAGTGGTGGTAGCCAACAAGTAATTAACTGGACACAAGTTAGAAACAACGAAAGCGGAATGGGTCCTAACAATGTTTTTGAATATAATGGACTTCAACTTAGATGGGCAAACGTTGATGCTTTATATCAATATCCAGGCGAGAGAACGCAATTTTCTGCGGTTTTAAATCCTAACGATGACATTCAACCCAACCAAGAAATGCTTCTATTAATCGTTGAAGACTTCCCAAGCGTAATCAACATTTACACAAAGCAAGGCGATAGCTTCGTAACACACAACAATGCAATACCAGTAGGTCTTTCAGGTACTTTGGTAGCGATTGCATTAGATAACAACGACGAACTTTTAATCGGCTCAACAGATATCACGGTTGCAGGTGATGACGAATTCAGCGTTGACGTAGCTCCTGGCTCAATGTCGCAATTAACTAGCTTAATTAATCAAATTACCAATTAATTCGCGCAACCTTATTTGCAACTTCACGTCTAACTTATGAAGTTGTCATAATATTATATTTTTGATGGAAACGCTGTGAGTCATTCACAGCGTTTTTTTATACCCTAATTTCTTAATTTTCTTTTGGGCGACTTTTGCTTTTTTCCCTTCGCTCCCACCCCACATTTGAATAATCAAAAACAACTCGCACACCTCAATACATCCTACATCCACATAAAAAAAAAAGCAAAACCAGGCTTTCGTTGCAATCTATGCCCATGGACAAGACAAAGCATCTCATACAAGGAGTTTACTCCGTTCCACTCTTGTATTTCGTGCTTTGTTGCTTGCCCACAAGCATAGGATTTCCACATCAATCCTTGCCGCAGCTCCGTTTGCACACCTCATCATTTGACATTAATTTTATACGCTCAATTCAACACATGAAATATTCATTTAAAGACGACTACAGCGAAGGCTGTCATCCTCATATCCTCAAAAAACTCATCGAAACCAATTTCGAGCAAACTGCCAACGCCAATTATGGTCAAGATGTTTTCACGAAAGAAGCCAAAGCTTTAATCCATAAAAAACTAAATCACCCCAAGGCCGAAATCCACTTAGTTTCTGGTGGAACCCAAGCTAATTTGGTGGTGATTTCGAGCTTACTAAAACCATATGAGGCGGTAATTTCTGCTGAATCCGGACATATAGAAGTTCACGAAACTGGCGCTATAGAAGCTACAGGACATAAAGTATTAACTATTCCCACAAAAGATGGAAAATTAAGCCCGAACTTGATTCAACCAACTTTAGATGCACATAAAGATGAGCATCAGGTTTTGCCAAGAATGGTCTATATCTCTAACGCGACAGAGTTAGGAACAATTTATTCTCAACAAGAATTACATGAACTTTCTAGCTTTTGTAAAGAAAAAGATCTACTTCTCTTCATGGACGGAGCAAGATTAGGAACAGCGCTAACTTCCTCTTCCAACGACTTAGACCTTGAATTAATTGCAAAATACATGGACGTATTTTATATCGGAGGAACCAAAAACGGTGCTTTATTAGGAGAAGCCATTGTGATTTGCAATCCAGAACTTCAAGCTAACTTTCGATTTGCTTTAAAACAAAAAGGTGCTTTATTAGCTAAAGGTAGATTGTTGGGAATTCAATTTTTAGAATTATTCACCGATGATTTATTTTTTGAATTGGGTAAATACGCCAATCGTCAAGCTGAAGTTTTATCTAAAGCGATTGAAGACAAAGGCTTTGAGTTTTTAGCTCCCACCGAATCCAATCAAGTCTTTCCGATTTTACCCAAAACTTTGATTCAAAAGCTACAAGAGAAATACGAATTCCATATTTGGCAAGCTTACAACGAAACACATAACGTTATTCGCTTGGTTACCTCCTGGGCAACACCTTTAGATAAGGTACAAGAATTCATTAATGATTTAGAGGATTAATTTTTAAACTAATATTCATTTCATCGATTGAATCGCTTGAAATTAAAGTTAAATTCATACAAGCTAAGACTTCTATTCCTTGTTTTTAAAATTAAATTGTACATTTAATTTTTCTAAATAAAATCAACTTTATGGCGACTAGTACAGTTTCAGCGAACCCAAGCAATAACTCAACCATTTGGGGACAGTTTTTTCCATTAGTTTCGGTATTCTTTTTCTGGGGATTCGTTGCAGCAAGTAATGATATTTTAATTCCAGTTTTCAGAAAGGAATTCGACCTAAGCAACACCCAAGGGCAGTTTGTAGCATTTGCTTTTTACATCGCCTACACCGTTGGTTCTTTAGCCTATATGGGATTATCGAAATTGAGAGGTAGAGATGTCATTAACTCATTAGGTTATAAAAACGCCTTAATCATTGGGCTCGTGGTCTCCGCTTTAGGAACTTTATTATTTATTCCAGCCGCCAATAATCGTTCGTTTGAGTTAATGTTATCTGGTTTATTTATTGTTGGTTTAGGTTTCTCTTTACAACAAACCGTTGCTAATCCATTAGCTATTCTTATGGGACCTAGAAAAACAGGTTCTCAACGACTTACACTAGCCGGAGGAATCAACAACTTAGGTACGACTATCGGTCCGTTGATTGTTAGTTTCGCCATTTTCGGGAGTGTACTTTCTGACAATACAGAAGCCAGCATTGAAAGTGTAAAGACGCCTTATTTAATACTTGGAGCAGCTTTCTTGGTAGTAGCCGTAGTTTTGAAATTCACCAAACTTCCAGACCAAGATACTACAGAAGAAATAGAAGAGGATAACGAAACCAATGACGGGAAGGAAAGATCATCGGCATTCAAATATCCACAATTGCTATTAGGTATGGTTGCCATCTTTGTCTATGTAGGTGTTGAGGTTTCTACAGCGAGTAACTTACCGGAATACATGGAAAAAGTGATGGGCTTCGAAACTAAAGACATTGCCCCTTATATATCATTGTATTGGGCGAGTTTAATGATTGGTCGTTGGTCTGGAGCGATTGAGGCATTTAATCCAAAAAAAGACATGCTTCAATTTCTTAAGTTCCTTGCGCCTTATTTAGCGTTTGGAGTTTTCTTAGCCGTAAATGCGATTATGAAACATGACTTAACACCTTTCTACTACTATGCGGCCTTGATTGTGGTCTTGATTTTAGCCGATATGGCTAGTAAAGGAAACCCAGTTAGAATGTTACTTATCTTCTCTTTGATGGGAATTTTATCCTTATTAATAGGAATATTCGGGACAGGCATGGTGAGTGTTTATGCGTTTACCAGCGTAGGGTTGTTCTGCAGTACGCTTTGGCCTTGTATTTTCACCATTGCGATTGCCGGTTTGGGTAAACACACCAACACAGGAAGTAGTTTATTGATTATGATGATTATGGGCGGGGCATTTATTCCACTTACACAAGGTTTTGTAGCTGATTACATTAATATTAATTATAGCTATTTCGTAGGAGTTGCTTGTTTTGCCTATTTAGCTTTTTATGCCGTTCGCGGTGGACAAATTCTTAAAAAACAAGGAATTGATTATGATGAGTTAACCTAAGACGGTTGACTGTTCTCAGTTTTCTGTTCACAATTCACTGTTTGGAGTTCGTAAATGAACGACTTTGCTCCTCTCGTGTCTAAATTTTCGATACATTTTTGTTGCACAAAAACACTCAAACTGACAAGAGGATTCATGTTTAAATTTATTTTAAGCAATATTAAACTACTTAAACCATCCTTAGACAATCTTCATCACTCTTCCTTATAAGATTCCGAATCAAGTTCGGAATGACACTTCGGGCTAGATTAGTTTAGCGTGTAAAGTGTAGGGTTTAGAGGTTTGTAGTGCTACAGCATGAGAATTATTTGTATTGAAATCTAAAAAATGTTTAACAACTTCGCTCCTCTCGTATCCAAGTTTTCGATACATTTTTGTTGCACAAAAACACTCAAACTGACAAGAGGATTCACGTTTAAATTTACTTTAAGTAATATTAAACTACATTTAAACCATCCTTAAACTACATTTAAACCATCCTTAAACCACCTTTATCCCACTTATCTATGAGATTCCGAATCAAGTTCGGAATGACGCTTCGAGCTAGATTAGTTTAGGGGGTAAGGTGTAGGGTTTAGAGGTTTGTTGTGCTACAGCATGAGAATTAATTCAAAATTTAGAATTTAAAATCCATCATTCACTATTCCAATCCTTCTTTTAAGTTTCTTTAACAAACTGTCAATGACTATTTACCAATCACTAAGTAGTAAATTTCCATAAAAGTCCTTACCTTTGCCAACCTAAATTACAATAGATGAATTTTACACAATCTCAGATAGATGATTTGAATGCCGTACTTACGGTTACTGTTGAAAAAGCAGATTATGCAGATAAAGTTGCAGCTGACTTAAAGAATTACCGCAAAAATGCTAACGTTCCTGGTTTCAGAAAGGGTCAGGTTCCTATGAGCATGATTAAAAAGCAATATGAAATGCCTTTGATTTACGAAGAGGTAAATAAATTATTGCAATCAGGAGTAGAAGATTATTTGAGAGAAAATAAAATCGACATTTTAGGTCAGCCTCTTCCAAAAGCTGATGAGAACTTTAGCTGGGAAGCAGATGAATTAAACTTTAGTTTCGACTTAGGTTTAGCTCCAAAATTTGAGGTTGATTTAGAAAAAGTTGAAATTCCTTACCACAAAATCGAAGTTAGCGAAGAAGACGTTGATAAATACGTTGATAATTTTGCTTTAAGATATGGTAAAATGTCTGCCGCTGACGAAGTGAAAGAAGGTGCTGTTTTAAAAGGTGTTTTCCACGAAGTTGGTGAAGACGGAGAAGTAGCAGAAGGTGGAGAACACTACCACT
Source organism: Profundicola chukchiensis (assembly GCF_029664245.1). GTDB lineage: Bacteria > Bacteroidota > Bacteroidia > Flavobacteriales > Weeksellaceae > Profundicola > Profundicola chukchiensis. The sequence goes on from NZ_JANAIE010000002.1 coordinate 245,063, forward strand.
CTACTTTACGTTTCGATGATTTGAAAGCTAAAGATGCTTTTGAAGGTAAGAAAGTAGAAGATAAAATTACAGTTGCTTCTAAGGATTTATACGAAGACGAGAATTTATTAGCTGAAACACTTGGTTTAGAAGAAGCAGGTGATTTCGATAAGACTTTACAATTCAAAATCAATGAAATCGTAAATCAAGAGAAAGCAGCTATCGACCAAGATCTTTTTGATAAAGTATATGGTGAAGGCGAAGTTGATTCAGAAGAAGCTTTCCGTGCGAAAGTGAAAGAAGAGGCTGAGAAAATGTATGAAGGCGAAGCGGATAGAGTAATGTTAAGTGCAGTTTTAATGGACTTAGTAGAAAATTCTAGCTTTGACTTACCAGATGAGTTCTTGAAAAAATGGTTAAAATTCAACTCAGAGCAGCCTAAAACAGACGAAGAAGTAGAGAAAATCTACAACGAAGCTAAAAAAGGAATGCGTTACCAATTAATCGAAGGTAAGATTGCTGATAAATTTGAAATCGAGGTTAAACAAGATGATATCTTAGACCAAGCGGTTAAAATGATTAAGCAACAAATGCAGATGTATGGTATCAGCAACCCAGAAATGGACGATAACCAATTGAAGCAAATCGCTATGAGCAGCTTACAAAACGAAAACGAATACAAGCGTTTAGCTGATCAAGTTTTTGCTGAGAAAATGTTGGCTGTTGTTAAGGACAAAGTAAAATTAGTTGAGAAAACAGTTAGTTTTGATGAGTTTGTAGAAGAAGTTAAGAAACAAAACGAAAAAGCAGAAGCATAATGGATTACGGAAAAGAGTTCGAAAAGTTTGCAGTTAAAGATCAAAATATTAGCGGTCAAACTTTACACGATTTCATAAAAAACGTTACGCCTTATATTATAGAGGAACGTAAGATGAATGTGGCTCAAATGGATGTATTCTCTCGTCTGATGATGGATAGAATTATCTTTTTGGGAACAGGAATCGACGACCAAGTAGCTAATATTGTTACCGCTCAGTTGCTTTTCTTAGAGTCTGTAGACGCTAGCAAGGATATTCAGATTTACATCAACTCTCCAGGAGGAAGTGTTTATGCTGGATTGGGAATCTATGACACGATGCAAATCGTTAAGCCAGATGTAGCAACTATCTGTACGGGTATGGCAGCTTCTATGGGTGCTGTATTATTAGTAGCAGGTGAGAAAGGGAAACGTTCGGCACTTAAACATTCGCGTGTAATGATTCACCAACCATCGGGTGGCGCTAGAGGTGTTGCATCTGATATGGAGATCAACTTACGCGAGATGTTGAAATTAAAAGACGAATTATATAAGATTATTGCAGAGCATTCAGGAATGCCTTATGATTGGGTAGAGAAAAGCTCTGACCGTGATTATTGGATGACTTCTTCTGAAGCTAAAGAAAACGGAATGATCGATGAGGTTTTATTAAACTCTAAAGACAGAGCTTAATAGATTTCAAATAATAAATCAACAGCCTTTTGTTTGTGATTCACTTTCAAAAGGCTGTTTTTTTATGCTTAAAATTTAAAACCAAATTCTAACTCACAAGCTTGGTACGTGCATTGCACTTAAACTTCCTATAAAAAGTTGTAATTTTGCATTCTTATTTCTTCATAGAACTGAAGAGTGAATAATTTGACTACGCTTATAAAATTGAAATAATAAATGGCTAAAGAGAAAAAAACATGTTCTTTTTGTGGAAGAACCGAAGAGGAATCTGCATTATTAATTGCTGGACTACACGGACATATTTGTAATACCTGTGTGAGTCAGGCATATGATATCGTAGTACAAGAAGGAGCATTTTCTGATAAAAAACCAAAAAATCTAGAATTAGATCTTAAAAATCCTAAGGAGATTAAATCTTTCTTAGATGAATATGTGATTGGACAAGATGCAGCTAAGAAAGTTCTTTCTGTTGCAGTATATAATCACTATAAAAGAATCCTACAATCGATTAGTGACGACGAAGTTGAAATCGAAAAGTCGAATGTATTGATGGTGGGAGAAACAGGTACGGGTAAGACCTTATTAGCAAAAACTATTGCTAAAAAACTTAATGTTCCCTTTACCATTGTAGATGCTACCGTATTAACCGAGGCAGGTTATGTAGGAGAAGATGTAGAAAGTATCTTGAGTAGACTTTTGCAAGCAGCAGATTATGATGTAGCCAAGGCTGAGCGAGGTATTGTATTTATTGATGAAATTGATAAAGTTGCACGTAAAGGTGACAATCCATCGATTACTAGAGATGTTTCTGGTGAGGGTGTGCAACAAGCATTATTAAAAATCTTAGAAGGTTCGGTGGTGAATGTTCCACCACAAGGAGGAAGAAAACATCCAGATCAAAAATATATTCAGGTAGATACTAAGAATATTTTATTTATTGCCGGTGGAGCATTTGCAGGCATTGAAAAAGATATCGCCAAGAGATTAAATACCAATGCGATTGGATTTAAAGGCGAAACGGCCCAAAAGTTCGACGACAAAGGTATGTTGCAGTATATCAATGCACAAGATTTAAGAAGTTTTGGTCTTATCCCAGAGTTGCTAGGTAGATTACCTTTGGTTTCTCACCTAGATCCATTAGACGCAACGACTTTGAGAAGTATTTTAACCGAGCCAAAGAATGCTATCATCAAGCAATTCAAGAAACTTTTTGCTTTAGACAATGTCGATTTAGAGATTACCGACGAAGCATTAGATTATTTTGTAGAAAAAACTATGGAATTATCTTTAGGGGCAAGAGGATTGCGTGCGCTAACCGAGAAGGTTTTTACAGATTTAATGTTTGATATTGACGAAATGGATGCGGAATATGTTTTAACGAAAGACAAAGCTGAAGAAATTCTAAGCCAGAAGTACTTATTAGAAATCAGACGAGCTTCTTAATATTATCGACTTAACTCCTTGAGTTTTATAATAAAAATAGTGGATTTAATTATAAATTCACTATTTTTGTAGCATAAAGTTTAGTGTAAAAAACAACGTTAAGTTTAACTTAAAACTAATTGGTATGAAAAAAAATTTATTAATCGCCGCTATGGTGTTACCTCTTTTATCGGTATCAGCACAGTGGACACAGACCGGTGGAACCGTTTCGGTGAAACCTAACACGCTTCACTACATGAGTGGATCGTATGAAGTTAAAAATGGTGGAAAGGCCATCAACGAAGGAAATGTTAATGTTAGAGGTAGCTTTACTATTGACAATATAACTGAGCCGACTACGGAATTCAGAAATAAATATAATGGTGGAACTCAATATGGGCAATTAATCATTAATGAATCAAGCACAGCAACCGGTAAAATTGTAGGTGAGTTTCTAAATACAGCCCACACACAATTTTTCAACCAACCACTTGCAATTCCATATACGGATATGACCGCTCAAGAGATAGCTGAGCAATCAAACATTCAAAACCCAATTGAGGCTAATCACCCTCGTAACGGAATATTTGATCCTAATAGATGGAAAAACTCTGTTTACACATGGCTAAATGAAGACTACGCATTAGCAGATATGAGTTTAGCAGATAAAATTGAACCAAATTCTATCGATAAATATTTTCCTACTAATTACTATAGTATTAATTTAGGATTTGAGGAATTAACTTCTCAGTTAGCTGAATATAAAGGTACTCCAGCGAATATGGTGCATGATACTTGGTTGGATCCAGTAAATATTAATCCTGGTAGTGAAGCTCAAGTTAACAACTATTCTAAAAACATGTTTGGTGAAATGTTAGGTACTTATTTAAAAGATGCCTTTACAGCTATGCCGGATCATAGCGCTTGGTCAACGCCAGGAAGATATAACAGTCCAGATGGTTATGGTGATAACGTATATTACTTTGGAAACCCTTACACCTCAAATATTCGACTAGATAGTTTATTAGGTCACACGGGTATGATTGGTGTAACTCAATTTCAACAAAATAATTTTGATCCAAATGTAGATCAAGGAAATAGTAATATTGGACCTCTTATTCTTCCGTTGATTGCTACCTACAATGGTGGAGAGTGGCAAGGAGACCTAGAAGCATTAGAGGTTAGACCTTACCATACTTTCGCCTTTAAACAGGATCCGCATATGCAAATTATTAATTTTGGGGATAGGGAGAAGACATTTGGAGTTGATGTTGATGCTCCTCATTATAATACGGCTAGAAATCAATCTAGTACATCTTATCAAGTTAAATTAGAGTTGCTTAAAAATGATAACACTGTAGGTCGTACTTATGTTGTTGCATCTTCTAATTATGAAGCTGCTGCACAAGCAGGAAATGAAGCTTATTTAGAAATTCACAATTCTGACTTCGATCAAATTTATACATTGCAAGAAAATGCAGATGGTACAGTTAATCAAGAGTTAATGAATTCTAAAGTTTACATTAATGGTATTAATGCTGAAACCTATACGGCTAAGCCAGTTATGCTTGCTAATCAAGTAGCAAACCCAGGCCAATTCACTATTAAAGCTAATTTATCAAACAACGTATTAAACAGTGGTAATGAATTCTATTTTGAAGATGCTCAAGAAGGATTCATCCAGAATATTACAGAAGATTTTGAATACACATTCACAGCTAATGAAACAACTACGGATAGATTTAGAATCTACTGGAATGGTACTCCAGAAGTATTAAATGTTTCGGAAGTAGAAAGTGTTGCTAAAACATTGGTTTACAAAAACGTTGATGATACATTTAAAGTTAGATTTGCAGAAAATTGGAACAAAGCTGATATCTTTGTATATAATGTAATGGGACAATTAGTACATTCAGCAAAATCTGTGGATGCATCAATTGACTATACTTTACCATTGAAAGGTCATACTTCAGCTTATATTGTTAAAGCAGTAAGTGATAAAGGTGAAGTGGCTACGCAAAAAATTATCAAGAAATAATTAATTAAAAACCTTAGAACAAATGAAATTAATAAATAAATCAATCCTAACAATCATATTTTCCTTATTTACGATTGTTGCGTTTGCCCAAAGATCTGGTCTACAACAAGATTTGAGTAGAGATTTGAATAGAGATTTGAGTGGTCAACTCAATACAAGTCCGACTCTAACTCCCATTGCAGAAGGGCCAGCTGACAACGTTGGTGCTGCAGGTGCCTCAGGAGACGCTCCTGGTCCTGGAGGATGTTTTGAATGTGAAGTCCCTATCGACGACTATCAATTCTATTTAGTAGGTCTAGGAGTCTTATTAACTGGAATCGTTGTATACAGAAGAAATCAGTTACAAAAAGCTTAATTTAAATTTAAGTAGATAAATACAAGCCCTGTCCTATTGGATGGGGCTTTTTTGTTTTATCTTTGGTTCAGAATTTGCTAATTAAGACAAAAATTAATTCATGAAGAAACTTATCGCTGTTTCCTTTTTAGCTGTGACAAGTGCGCTCAACGCGCAATTTGACCTCAACGCTAAAATAAAAGGCTACGAAAACAAACCTGTATTGGTTAAAATTTATGAGAATGGTTCGGAGCGTTTGGTTAAACGTGTTGAAACAGACAAACAAGGTAATTTTAAATTAAATTTCCCAACGGCTTATATCGGTAAAATTACCTTTGAACTAAGTCATGGAGGATTTGAAGTGATTAGTGCGAATGAGAATATTTCACTAACCACAGATATTAATGATCCTTTACACAAAGTACATTTCGATGGTGGTATTAACCAACAAATTCAAGATGTATTTGAGTTAGATGATAAAAAGTCATTGAGAGATTTCACTTTGGTGGAGTTAGTTAAGCTATACATACCTCAAGATGCTTTCTATCAAGCTTTGCAAACAGAAATCAGACGTATTGATAACTTAGAAGCAAAACCTATCAATAACGAAGCGATTCAATATTATATTGATGCTAAAAATGAGTTAGGTGAATACAACGCGAATAAGTTCAATGCAGCTCAGATTCAAGACAAGGCAAAGAAACACTTGGTGATGGACAACATGAACCTAGAGAATTTTGGTTTGTTACAAGATTTCTTAAGCACATATATCTCCTACTCTATTGGCGATGCTAGAACTAAGCATGATGCTGCTAAGAACATTGAGTATGCTTTAGATGATTTATTAGAATTGGTGCAAACTGATACTTCGAGAGGTCAGGCGATTTTAACCAATATCATTCCAATGTTAGAAGGCAATGGATTTAATGAAATGTCTCAGAAATACTTAAGCCAAGCAGAATCATTGAATTGCGAAATCACACCCGACTTACAAGCTATTATTGACGGTAAAGGCAATATAGAAGTTGGAAAAGTGGCTCCTAATATTGTGTTTGACAAGAAAATCAAGAAAGCTAAATCATTATATGATGTTAAGGCTAATCAGAAACTGGTTGTATTCTGGGCTTCTTGGTGCCCACATTGTATCAATGAGCTTCCACATTTGAAAGAGTTTTACATAGACTTCCAAAAGAAAGGTGGAGAAATCGTTGCGATAGCACTGGATATGGACAGAGTACCTTATGAGCGTGCGATAGAAGGCACTGAATGGATTAACTATTCAGATTTGATGAAGTGGCAGAGTCCATACGTTAAGTCTTATGGTGTTACCGGAACGCCAACCATGATTTTATTAGATAAAAACAATAAAGTTGTGAAGATCGGAAGTAGAGTTTCTGAGTTTTTATAAACATATAAAACTTAATATAAAGTCCTCTGGATTAAAATATCTAGAGGGCTTTTCTTTTTTATGCGGATGATGAAGAAAAAAGCTCAAAAGCTTTTCTAAAAAAGCTCAAGAGGTTTTTCTAAAAAGTACAAGAGCTTTTTTCAAGAAGTTCAAGAGCTTTTTTTATGAACACTTGATGATGGAGCTAGAAGATGCGGATAAATTGCTTAGATCATATAGATAAACCAATTTAGGACCAAGTCAAATAACATCGACAGGCCTTACACTTTAGAACTCGTAAAGAAAGTAAAACTCAGCTTTTAGATAAAAGATTGTTCTTTTTCGTAGTTAAGCTTCAGCACAATAAAGATCATGAACATAAAGCCCCATAGCGAACTACCTCCATAGCTAAGGAAAGGTAATGGAATTCCTACTGTTGGGAAGACACCAATCACCATTCCGATGTTGATTAAGAAGTGTAAGAATAAAATAGATGCCGCTGTATAAGTGAAGTATCTAGCAAACACCTTACGTTGCTGCTCAGCGATATAAAATAAACGCATAATAAGCGCAGCATATAAAATAACCAAAAGTGTACTTCCTACGAATCCCCACTCTTCTCCTACTGTACAGAAGATATAGTCCGTCCATTGTTCAGGCACGAATCTACCATCGGTCACGGTTCCTTTATCCCATCCTGTTCCCCAGAATCTTCCCGAACCAATCGCCGTTTTAGAGTATAATAAGTTATAGCCCGAGGTGTCTCTATATTTTGCTTCTCCTTCGAACAATACCATGATGCGCTCTCTCTGGTGCTTAGGTAATTTCTCTAATAAAGAATTGGCATTATAACTTACCGCCAATACTATCGACATAAGTATTACCACCACACTTGCGCTAGACAATAACTCTCTAGAATTACTTGCTTTAAGCTTAGAGAAGTTCCTGAATGAACTGTAGTTTTCTAGATTGGATAAATAAATCCCTCCAGCCGTTAAAAATGAAATCAGTGCCATGGCTGCCGAAGTAATACTTATAAAGATTTCATCTTTTAAGCTAAAAACCTCATTGATGGTAAAAGAAAAACCAGAAGGTTTCGCTAATACCATAATGGCAAAGAAGAATATTCCCAAACCAATATACAAGCCCATGGTGGAATACATATTTTGTATGGAGAAATTCCGTTGACCAAATAAGAATAAGACGAGTGTAATGACTAACCAAACGATCATTCCAAAGCCAAGAATAAATAGTGGTGCATCCCAAAGCACACTTAACAAGAACACGACAGCTAATACAATCGGAATAACAATAATAATTGGGTTCATTCCTTCGCGATACATCGCCATTAAGAATGCGCCAAACACGAAAAGTGAGCCCACATCGGGCTGAAGTAAAATCAGCACCGCAGGAATAGCAATTAATCCTAAACAGGTCAATAAAACTGGTGGACGATTTAAATCATTCCCAGGTATATTGAGCACGTGGGCAATCATTAAACCTGTGGCTATTTTCATTAACTCCACTGGCTGAATCCCCACTCCACCAATGGAATACCAAGCTTTAGCCCCATTAATTTCCCGACCAAAAAATAAAACCCCGACCAGCGCGGCGACACCCACTATATAAAAGACGAAGGCATAGAGATCGAAGAAGTTCCGACTGATAGAAGTAATAATCGCAAAAACAGCAATCATTCCAAAACCTAATCCAATTCTAACGACCTGCTTAACTCCATAATCAGGGTCAACACTATAAATATTGGCCACGCCAAAGGCCATGATAATCATTACCATGATGACAATAGGCCAATCAATCCCTTTTTTATAGCGCGAAGTCGTGTACATATATGGTATCTCCCGTTAAACTATCAACTGTATATTTTGTTGGCTTGGTGTACCAACCTCTTTTCTTTAATCTTGTAATTTCTTGTTTGCGATACTCCGAACGTAAATCTCCCTTCAACATTCTATCATATAGATGTTTACGCTCGATGGTATCCAATAAATATTGTTCGGCAATCAGCGTAGCCATAGGTGCTGCCCATCGTGAACCCCAATAACCATTCTCAATCGTTACGGCAATAGCAATCTGTGGATCTTCTACTGGTGCAAATAATACAAATATCGAGTGATCCTGACCATGTGGATTTTGTGCTGTACCGGTCTTTCCTGCTTGGGTAAATGATTTAGTTAAAATTCCACGTCCAGTTCCGTTGGTAATTACATCTTTCATTCCCTGAATCATAATCGGGAAATGCTTAGGGTCGACCAAGGTGTTGTGTCTGGTGGTATAGGTTGAATCCTTAATTGGATTTCCATCAATTTCTTTCACCACATGTGGTGTGTAAAACCAACCTTGGTTAGCAATAGCTGCCGTATAATTCGCCATTTGTAATGGAGTCGTCAAAATCTCTCCCTGACCAATTCCCACTGAAACCACAGAGAATGGATTCCATTTACCTTTTCCTAAATAATAATTATAATATTCTGCATCTGGTATGTTTCCTTTACTTCCTACCGGCAAGTCAGTTCCTAAATATTGACCTAATCCGAAGCTCTTCATAATGGCACTCCACTCATTGATACTTTTCTCAATATTCATGGAGTCTTTTCTCAACATGGCTAACCATGCTTTAGAGAAATATGTGTTACAAGATCTTTCGATAGCAGATTTAATTTTGTGCGATGGTCTTCCACAGTGACAAGCCATTCGTGCTCTACCATATCTAAATCCATGTTGACAAGTATATACGGTTGCAGAATCAGTAACGCCCATTTCAAAGGCAGTTAATCCTGTTAAAACTTTATAAGGCGATCCTGGAGGATATTCAGCTTGTAAAGCTCTATCATACATAATTCTAGATACAGAATCCTTGGTCATACGATAGATTTCGCCGGGAACATTAAAACGATTCGGATCAATTACCGGACTCGAAGCCAAAACAAGAATTTCTCCTGTTTTAGGTTCAATAGCAACAATTCCTCCTCGCTTATTAACCAACATATCCTCTGCAAGTCTTTGAACTTTATAGTCAAGACTTAAGGTTAAAGTTTTTCCATTCTTAACAGGAATATCGTTAGCACCGTCTTTATACGCCCCAATAGTACGTTGACGAATATCTTTTTTAAGATAATTAAAACCCTTTTCACCTCTTAAGTGATGTTCATAAGATTTCTCTACACCTGCCATACCAGCTAAATCTCCTGGCATATAATACACAGAATCGGTAGCAATATAGGCGTTGTTAACCTCTTGAATATAACCCAAAACATTACCGGCAGAGTTAACGCGGTATTCACGTTTCGGACGTTTCACAATATCCACAGCGGGATAATTGTACATTTGCTCTTGGAACCTTGTAAAATCATCGCGATTGATACCTTGCAAAAAAGGGAAAGTTCCAACTTTGGAATATCCCTTCATGCTTTTGATTTTATCCATTTTTTCATTGAAATCTTCTAAAGTGATTCCAAGAATTTGGGTGAATCTTACTGTATCGAAACCTTGCTCTAAAAGTACAGGTGTAATTTGAATTTCGTAGTCGTAGCTATTGGTTACCAACAATCTACCATCTCTATCTAAGATATCTCCTCTTTTAGGATAAACAACCTCTTTTTTAATGGAAGTATTAAAAGCATTTAAAATATATTTATCGGTCATTAGCTGTAAATAAGCCAAACGACCGATAAAGATAAGCGCCACAACGGCCACTATCCAATAAAAAATATAGGACTTGTTCATGATTTAATATTCGCTTCTTTCCACTATTGGAAAAAACATTAAAAAAGCTGTCACCATTATAAGTGTTAAGCCTGAACCAATAAGTGATTTCTTAGCAATTGCACCTATCATTTCAAGTTTGAAACTTTCTGTGAAGTCTACCAAGAAATGATGAACAAAAATAAGTACTACCAAATAAATAAGCCATTGGATAAAACTAAAATTACCAAGCTTAATCTCTTCTGATTCATAGGCTTTTCCTGCCTGAATCACTTGAGCTACATAGTATCTAATATAGGCTACAAAGACGGATGCAAATGCATTCACTCCACCAGTATGTTCCAATAAATCAACACTTAAGCCTAAGATGAATGCTAAAAGCAAGAAAATATATCTATTCTTATCTAAGGGATATAAAAGAATAAAAATCACATAGAAAAATGGATTTGAATATCCCCAAAAGTTGATATTGTTGAAAAGTGCCACCTGAATTACAACCAAGAGCACGATCCACAGAACATATTTAAAATTATTCAGTAATAACATCCTCTCTTGATTTTGCTTTTTCTATGTCTAATTTATCTAAATTCTCCACTACATATACATTTCTCACTTTCGATAAATCGTCGAAGGTTTCTACTATAATTTCGTAGTCCCCTGTATCGTCATTAGGTTCTAAAGTCTTAACGCGTCCAATAAGTTCACCTTCTGGGTAAATAGCAGAGGCTCCCGCAGTCATCACTGTATCTCCTACTTTTACGTTGAGATATTTTGGGATTTCTGTTAAGGATAATTCTCTATGGTCTATACCTGGCCAAACAATAATTCCGAATCGATCACTTCCTTTAATTCTAGCTTTAATATTGGTTCTAGAGTGTAAAACCGAAAGCACAGAAGAATAATGATCAGAAGAATTTAGTACAGCTCCCACTACTCCATTAGAGGATAAAACCGCCATATTTTCGGAGACACCGTCCTTTTTACCTTTATTAATTAAGAAATAATTATCCTTACGTCTAAGATTATAATCTACAATCTCTGCTGTAAGGTAGGCGTATTTCTGATGGTATGCTGAATCTATTTTGGTTCGCAAGCTGTCATCCTCGGCATTAAACAAAGGATGTTTTGCCAACTTTTGTTTAAGCTGAGCATTTTCTTCTATCAAATTTCTATTCTCCTCTGGAAGGTTGATGAAATTAATAATATTCGAAGCCTTGGTCGATATATAAGCGTTCACCGCCATGGTTTTAACACCAATGGCATTTTTATGGAAATCACTTTTGGTCGCCATAAAATAGACCGCCGCAATTTCTAGCAATATAAAAAATACAAAAAGCCCAATTTTTGAAATTAGGTTCGTTAGAAATTGCATGTATTACTATCTCATTAAGAAATTAAACTTTTCTATGTTTTTCAAGGCAATACCCGTTCCTCTTACCACTGCTCGCAATGGATCATCTGCCAAGAACACAGGTAATCCTGTTTTCTTAGACACACGTTGGTCTAGACCACGTAGCATAGAACCACCACCGGCTAGGTAAACACCTGTATTATAAATATCGGCCGCCAACTCTGGAGGAGTTTGAGATAATGTTTCCATTACCGCATCTTCTATTCTAGAGATCGATTTATCTAAAGCACGGGAAACCTCTTTGTAATTAACAATAATTTCTTTTGGTTTACCTGTAATCAAGTCTCTACCTTGAACAGCTAAATCCTCTGGTGGATGCTCTAATTCCTCGATGGCAGAACCGATTTCGATTTTAATTCTCTCGGCAGTTCTTTCACCAATGTATAAGTTGTGGTGCGTACGCAAATGATAAGCGATATCATTTGTAAATACGTCACCTGCAATTTTAACTGATTTATCACACACGATACCACCTAAAGCAATAACAGCGATTTCGGTAGTACCACCCCCTATATCGATGATCATATTACCTTTTGGTTGTTGGATATCGATACCAACCCCAATAGCTGCCGCCATAGGTTCGTAAATTAAACGAATATCTTTTGCGTTAATATGTGCAGCAGAATCTTTAACCGCACGTTTCTCAACCTCTGTAATTCCAGAAGGAATACAAATCACCATTCTCAAAGCTGGAGCAAACATTCCACCTTTTAGACCAGGTACCAAGGAAATAAATTTGCGAATCATCTTTTCAGAAGCTTCGAAATCAGCAATTACACCATCTTTCAACGGACGAATTGTTTTGATATCATCATGCGTTTTACCCTGCATGCTCTTAGCCTCCTTTCCGACTGCAATCAATTTTCCAGTTTGCCTATTAATAGCTACAATCGATGGTTCATCGATTACAACCTTGTTGTTATGTATAATTAGGGTGTTCGCTGTCCCTAAGTCAATCGCAATATCTTTGGTGAAGAAATTAAATAATCCCATTAAATCTTTCTAGCGTGTTTTATTAATAAATCAGAATGCACAAAAATACGAGTTATATCACGTATTGCCATATTTAAACCTCTAACTTTAACATGATTTATCAAGAAAATAACAAAAGTTATTAACTATCTTGTTCTATTGAACGAGTCGATATCTTTTTTGGTATAAACTATCGGGATTTCTGCTGCTCCTTAACAAAAATTTATACTAAAAGATTTAACTTTTTTACTTTAAATAAAAGTTGGAGAATCTTAAAATAAGTTCATCAGTTGATTTATTAATTCTGGCTTCATGCCCAAGGTTATCGCAATTCCAGCAATACTTCCTCCTAAGTGCGCTGCGTGCCCCACATTATCATGACGAGATTTCATTCCAAACATAGAATATCCTAAGTAAACTAAAGCAAATGTCCAGCCCGGAAAGTCAAAAAATGGTAGAAAGATTAGCCTTAAGGGCATATCTGGATAAATCATAATAGCGGAAAACACTACACCAGAAACTCCTCCCGAAGCACCTACAGCTGAATACCACTTTTCTTTTCCGTGGAACAAAATGGTAACTAAACTTCCGGCTAAAATGGAAATTAAATAAATCAGCACAAAAGTCAATGATGAGAATAGAGACAATACAACCGGAGCAAAAACATAGAAGGCAAACATGTTGAAAAGCAAGTGCATAGAATCCGCGTGCAAAAATGCCGAGGTAATCATTCTATCGTATTGCTTTCCTTCTAAAATAGCATCCATCTGGAATTTTAATCTCTCGAATAATTCACGGTTTTGCCATCCTTGCCAACTTACCAATACTGTTATTCCAATGATAACCAGCATTGTTATATTCATTCCACCCATACAGTTAATTTTATCTTCTGTTTAATTTTTAGAACTTGATTCAATCCTAAGTTCATTACTCCTCTTCGTCATCGCCAAACAGGGAAGGTTGTTTTGCCTCACGCTCAAAAAACTCGTGATCATCATCAGAGAAATCAGCTTTTTCTTCTTCCTCATATGGTAAAGGATCTAAAATGTTGATTTCTTTAACCGGATATGTCGTCAATTGATTTCCAAGTGCGCTAATTCCTTTTACTGAAATAAACTCCTCTAATTCAATAGTTTCTGGATCTCGTTGTTGACCTTTAACCTTCTTGAATATAATTTCTACTACAGGAAGATAATCCGTAGAAACCATTTCTATAAACGAACTAGAATCTTCTAAATCATAGAACACTTGTGGATTCGCTAGGTCTTCTAGCATAAATCGCTTAACATAATATCGATCTCTTTCAGAATGATAATAGATACAAGAGATGGGCTTTTTAGGTTGCCATTTCTCAATCACCAAATATTCATCATCGAAGCGATTGCTCAAATCCGGTGCATGTAACTCGGCTTCTCCCTTGGTATTGATGGTTAAAATCTTATCACCTCCTTTGAAGGTTCCTAATAATTCACCACGTTCTTCTGCGTTTAATCGGCGAATAGTGCTGTCAAACCAAATCTTGCGAGGAGCCAATGTAGAAACACCTTCCTCTTTCATTTCGATTTTTTTTACATGGTTTTTAGTCACTAAATTACCCTTCGCTGAGCGTCCTTTCACATCTAAATCAGCGAAATCAATATCAAATCTTAATTTCTTAATCCTTGAATTCGCCTTTAATAAAACTTGAACCACCTCAGCCTCACCATTTGGATTGGCAGAGAAATAGAAAATCTCTGAATTCTTAGCATCCTTGGTTACGCTATATTCCTTATCTCGAATAACGCTAGTAACATTAAATCTCTTCTGATAATATGGACCTGTTTTTCCGAAGCGATAAATTAAATTATAGATCGTTCGTTTATCTTTTTTCTTCCAAACAGCACAATGGATAATGTTTTTACCCACAAAGGTTTTATCATCCACTTTGGTCACCATCATGACACCATCTTTTCTGAATATAATGATGTCATCTATATCCGAACACTCGAATAAGAATTCATCTTTACGAAGCGATGTCCCGATGAAACCTTCTTTTAAGTTTCCATAAAACTTAACGTTGGCAGCTGCCACCTTAGCCGCGTCGATGTTTTCGAATCTTCTAATCTCTGTTAGACGAGGTTTATCCTTACCGTATTTTTCTTTTAATTTCTTGTAATAACTAATCGCAAAAGGAATTAGCTCAGCTAAATTCGCTTTTACTTTTTCAATTTTTTCTTCTAGAGATTCTATGTATTGTTGCGCCTTATCTAAGTCGAATTTAGAAATACGCTTAATTCTAATTTCCGTTAAACGAACAATATCTTCCTCTATAACAGGACGTTTAAGATGAGAAATATGTGGTTTTAAACCTTCATCAATTGCCTTGATAACACCGTCCCAAGTTTCCTCTTCCTCGATGTCACGATAAATTCTATTTTCAATGAAAATTCTTTCTAAAGATGAATAATGCCATTGATTTTCAAGTTCATCTAACTCAATTTCCAACTCACGCTTTAGCAAAGCTACCGTATTGTCGGTATTGATTTTAAGAATATCAGTTACACTTAAGAACTCAGGTTTATTATTAACAATCACACAAGCGTTGGGCGAAGCCGAAACTTCACATTGTGTAAAGGCATAAAGTGCATCAATGGTTTTATCTGGAGAAACATTTGCATGTAAATCGATATTAATTTCCACATGTTGAGCCGTATTGTCCTCAATATGTTTCACCTTAATTTTCCCCTTGTCATTGGCTTTAATAATACTATCAATCAAGCTACTGGTATTGGTTCCGAATGGAATCTCAGTAATTTGAAGGGTATTTTTATCAATTTGGCTAATTTTAGCTCTAATCCTAACACGTCCACCACGCTCGCCATCGTTATAATCAGTAATATCGATTAAGCCACCCGTCTGAAAATCAGGATATAAAATAAATTTCTTATTTCTTAAATAAGCAATCGAAGCATCGATTAACTCGTTGAAGTTGTGTGGAAGAATCTTGGTAGACAAACCAACTGCAATACCTTCTACACCTTGTGCTAACAATAATGGAAACTTAACGGGAAGATTGATGGGCTCTCTGTTTCGGCCATCATAAGAAGGTTGCCAATGCGTAGTTTTTGGATTAAAGACTACTTCCTGACCAAATTTGGTAAGTCTGGCCTCAATATACCTTGCCGCTGCCGAACCATCACCTGTGAAGATATTACCCCAGTTACCTTGGGTATCAATCAATAAGTTTTTTTGTCCTAATTGAACTAAGGCATCAGAAATAGCAGCATCACCATGAGGGTGATATTTCATGGTATTTCCAACGATATTTGCCACCTTGTTATATCTACCATCCTCCATTTCTTTCATAGAGTGCATGATACGACGTTGCACAGGTTTCAAACCGTCTTCGATTGCAGGAATGGCACGTTCTAAGATTACGTAAGAAGCATAATCAAGAAACCAATCCTCATACATTTCTGATACTTTCTTTAACTCTTCGCCTTCGTGTTTGTCTGGTGTAAGTTCTGCCATTTATATTTTAAAAATTGAATAAGATTTGCCTTATTTCCTAGTTCAACTTTATTTCTTTTAATTTTTAATTAAGCTTCTCCAAATTTAAGAATTAACCTCTATTTCTCTCTAATAAAATCATCATCATAAAAGACATTACTAATAGAGATTCGTCTTCAGGAGAAATCTCGTTTATCTTATCTAAACTGAATTTTCGTCCAAAAAAGGAAGGATTTTTCTTCAGTCTTAAGATCACTTTTCCATTTTTATCTTTTGCGATATAACTTGGATTAAAAAAATATCCTGTGAAAAAACCTAGTATAGGAATCTCACCTAAGGTTTCGTCTATAAACTTAATAAAAGGATTTTCTTCGGTGATGATATAGTTATCATTCTTATCGGCATCGATTACATGATATCTAGCTCTCCACAAAGAGTGAATTCCCTTTCTGCTGACTTTACCTAAATCTCTACCATTCTTTTCAGAAATAGCATAAGACGTATTGAAATCCAACCAATTACTCGCTTTAATCTCAAAAAGAACATTCTTTCGATTGCTATTTTCATAGATTTCAACGTGTTCTTTTAATCGCCATTTCTTTTGACGCGTATATGCAATCACATTTCCATTCGCATCCTTTGCCGTGAAATCATTGGACAAAGTTGCAATATGAAATTTAAGTTGTAATGGGTAGGATAGGTTATTCATCTATTGGAACAGGTTCTGCTAAAACTTCTAATTCTTCGTCGCTCTCTACGACCAAGTTTTCTATAATAAACTCCTGTCTATCTGGCGTATTTCTTCCCATATAGAACTCTAGAAGTTCGCTGATGGTTGTGTTTTTGTCCATCATCACCGGTTCTAAGCGAATATCTTTCCCGATAAAGTTTTTGAACTCACCTGGAGAAATCTCACCTAATCCTTTGAATCGCGTAATCTCTGGGTTTTTACCAAGTTCTCTAATCGCTCTAACTCTCTCTTCGTCGGTGTAGCAATATCTTGTTTCCTTTTTATTACGAACCCTAAACAGTGGTGTCTGCAAGATATACAAGTGTCCCTCGCGAATTAATTCTGGGAAAAACTGCAAGAAGAACGTAATAATCAACAATCGAATGTGCATACCATCCACATCGGCATCGGTAGCAATCACCACATTGTTATATCTTAAGTCTTCTAAACTATCTTCTATATTTAAAGCGGCTTGTAGAAGGTTAAACTCCTCATTTTCGTAAACAATTTTCTTGGTTAAACCATAACTATTCAATGGTTTACCACGCAAACTGAATACAGCTTGAGTTTCTACGTCTCTACTACTTGTAATCGAACCACTTGCCGAATCACCCTCGGTAATAAAAATGGTTGTTTCTAGTTTTCTTAGGTTTTTCTGATTATTGTAATGCTGTTTACAATCCTTCAGTTTTTTATTGTGTAAGCTAACTTTCTTAGCTCGATCACGGGCTAATTTTCTAATCCCTGAAAGTTCTTTACGCTCTCTTTCAGACTGCGTAATTTTCTTTAAAAGTAATTCTGCAGCTTCTGGATTCTTATGTAAATAGTTATCTAAATTTCGTTTAACAAAGTCATTGATAAAGGTTCTCACCGTCGGCAAGTCCCCTCCCATATCGGTAGAACCAAGCTTTGTTTTAGTTTGAGATTCGAATACAGGTTCCATTACTTTAATTGCAATAGCTGTAATTATGGATTTTCTAACATCGGTAGAGTCGAAGTTTTTACCATAAAAATCTCTCACCGTTTTCACGATAGCCTCTTTATACGCACTTAGGTGAGTACCTCCCTGCGTAGTATTCTGACCATTCACGAATGAATAGTAAGTCTCTGAATAAGAAGTTGAACTGTGCGTTAATGCAATTTCTATATCATCTTCTTTCAAGTGGATGATTGGATATATGGTTTGCTCCTCAATCGTATCTTGAAGCAAATCCTTTAAACCATTCTCCGAATAATACTCCTCGCCATTGAATAAAATACGTAAACCTGGATTTAGGTAAACATAGTTTTTAAGCATCTTGGCGATATATTCATTTCTGAATTTATATTTGGTAAAGATGGCTTCATCCGGAACAAAAGAAATCCTTGTTCCTTTTCTAATGGTAGTATCTTTTTCGTCGTGTTCAATCTGCAATTCACCCTTAGAGAATTCTGCCTCACGAGTTCTTCCATCACGAATAGATTGAACCTTAAAGTAACTTGATAAAGCATTTACCGCCTTCGTACCAACTCCGTTCAAACCAACAGATTTCTTGAAGGCTCTGGTATCGTATTTACCACCGGTATTCATTTTAGAAACGGCATCAACCATTTTACCCAATGGAATACCACGACCGTAGTCACGCACTGTAACTTCTCGATCACGCACCACCACCTCGATGGTTTTTCCGCTTCCCATGACAAACTCGTCGATAGAGTTGTCTAAAATTTCTTTTAAAAGTATGTATATGCCATCATCTTGAGATGAACCATCGCCAAGTTTACCGATGTACATCCCAGGACGCATACGAATATGCTCACGCCAATCAAGCGTTTTAATATTATCTTCTGTATATTGAGTACTCATTTAATCTTTAAAGATTTTGGATTTAAATAGGGATGCAAATCACCCCGTACAACCATTATGCATAATACGAAATAATCTCTTTGCTTTATAAGGCTTTAGAGACTTTTTTCTAACGATTTTTGAACACTTAAAACCGATTTAAATCTAATTTTAATGTTCTCTAATTAAGATTAAAATTCAATTCCGAGTTTAAATTAAACTAGAAACATTCTTATCTTAATCAACATCATAATATAGCTCAAAATATTCAGATTTCAAAATCCTAATAGCTATATGAGTTACTCCAGAGAGAAAATACTAAAAACTAAGTCAGCTTGTTGAGATTAGCTGATGTAGAGGCCTAAGAAGATTTAGACATTGAATCTGAAATGCATGATATCACCGTCTTGCACAACATATTCTTTACCTTCAACACTTAGTTTACCTGCTTCTCTAGCTTTTGCTTCAGAGCCGTATTTTTCGTAATCCTCGAAGTGGATAACCTCTGCACGGATAAATCCTTTTTCGAAATCTGTGTGAATTACACCTGCTGCTTGTGGAGCTGTATCTCCTTTCTTGATGGTCCAAGCACGAACTTCCTTAACACCCGCCGTAAAGTAAGTTTGCAAGTCTAATAACTGATAAGCAGTTCTAATCAAACGGTTTACTCCAGGTTCTGTTAAACCTAATTCATCTAAGAACATTTGACGCTCTTCATAAGTTTCAAGCTCCATAATATCAGCTTCGATTTGAGCAGCTAATACTATAACCATAGCATCTTCGTCCTTGATAGCCTCTTCTACTGCTGTAACATGCTCATTTCCTGTTTTCACAGAAGCCTCATCTACATTACAAACATATAAAACAGGTTTAGCTGTCAATAATTGAAGTTCATCAAAGATTTCTTGCTCAGACTCGTCCCATTCTAGGGCACGTGTGTTTTTACCTTCTTCTAGGTGAGCAATCGTTTTTTCGTAAACAGTAACTGCCAATTGCATGGCTTTGTCTCCAGTTTTCGCGGCGCGTTTGATTTTCTCGAATCGCTTTTCAACTGTGTCTAAGTCTTTTAACTGAAGTTCGGTATCGATAATTTCTTTATCACGAATTGGGTTAATACTTCCTTCAACGTGTGAAATATTATCGTTATCAAAGCATCTCAAAACATGAATAATCGCTTGACACTCACGGATGTTAGCCAAGAACTGATTCCCTAGACCTTCTCCTTTACTTGCACCTTTAACAAGACCAGCAATATCAACGATTTCTACCACAGCTGCTTGCACACGTTGTGGTTGAACATATTTTTCTAATACTTCTAAACGTGGATCTGGAACCTGAACAGTTCCTAAGTTAGGTTCTATAGTACAGAACGGGTAATTAGCCGATTGTGCTTTGGCACTCGACAAACTATTAAATAAAGTTGATTTACCTACATTCGGTAATCCTACAATTCCACATTTCATATTTTCTGCTTTTGAGTTTGCAAATTTAGTGATTTCTTCAAACATTCGAGTATAGAAGTTCCTAGGTAAATTTCAATTTCGTAATTTAGGGTTCAAATTAAAAAATTATGCATATCGAAAATCCACTAGTAAGCATTGTAATGGGGAGTAAGAGCGATTTACCCATTATGAAAGAAGCTGAAGATATACTTCAAAGATTAGGTATTCCTTATGAGTTAACATTGGTTTCTGCTCATAGAACTCCTGATAGAATGTTTGACTTTGCTAAGAAAGCTCAATCCCGAGGAATAAAAGTAATTATTGCTGGAGCTGGCGGTGCTGCACACTTGCCAGGAATGGTAGCTTCTATGACTACTTTACCTGTAATTGGTGTTCCTATTCATTCAAGAAATTCTATCGACGGTTGGGATAGTGTTTTAAGTATATTACAAATGCCTGGTGGAATTCCAGTGGCTACGGTTGCTTTAGATGGTGCAAAAAATGCAGGGTTATTAGCCGGAAGAATGATTGCTAGCTTTGACGAAACTATTCAAGAGCGTATGCAAGAATATATTGATGAGCTAACTCAAAAAGTTGAGGATGACATTGCTGATGTAAGGTTACATCATCCCAATGCTTATGATTAATAAGATCAAAGTTCATTATATTAAAAACAAAAAAATCCCGAATAATTCGGGATTTTGTATTTTAAGGGAGCTTTTATTTACTCAGCTTTGCCATATCTAGCAGCGCTCAATTCTTGAGAAATAGCTGTTTTCTCGAATCTGATTTTACCCGCATTTGTTTCTACGGTAACTACATCATCTGTAACCTCGGTGATTTTACCATGGATTCCAGACGTAGTAACGACTCTTTCTCCAACTTTCATTGAATCTTGAAATGCTTTCTCTTTTTTCTGACGTTGCATTTGTGGACGAATCATGAAAAAATACATGATTACGAACATCAAACCTATAAACACAAAGCTCATCGCTCCTTCACCTCCAAACATATAATTGTATATTAATTAATTTTAATTTCTATTTACTGACCTAAAGCTGGTGCAGGTAATGGTTGAGGCTGTGGCATTGGTTGTGGTTGTGGCGCTCTAGTGCTACCTCCAACAACGTTTGCTTGAATTTTAAATGTCTCAATACTCTTAGGTGTGTTGGTAGTTAAAGTAACTGTTTTAGTTTGCTTACCATTATTACCTGGAGCTTTGAAAGAAACTTTTAAGCTTCCTTTCTCACCTGGAGCAATTGGAGTTTCTGAATACTCAGGAACTGTACATCCACATGAAGCTTTTGCACTCTTAATAATCAATGGACCTTCACCTGTATTTGTAAACTCAACAACTCTTTCTGTAGTAGAATTAGCCTGTACATCACCAAAGTCATAAGTATCTGACTCTAGAGAAAGAACTGGAGCCGCACTTGGATCAGCAGTTTCATCTAAAACAGGAGTTGCAGTTTCAACAGCATCATTTGACGCTAATGTTTCTGCGTTTTCAACATTATCAGTAGTCGCTTCTGTAGTATCAGCTGATTCTTTGTTACAAGAAATAACTAATAAAGTCGCTAACGAAAGTAGTGTGATTTTAATTGTTTTCATTTTTTTTAATTATGATAAGTTACAAAGTTAATAAATTACATCATACCTCTTGCACTCTTTCTAATTTTCCCGGCTTCTTTTAGATCTTTTAACGATTTATCAAGGATTCCGTTAACAAATGTTTTACTTTTTGGGGTAGAATAGTTTTTTGCCATTTCTACATATTCGTTTAAAGTAACCTTTGGTGGAATGCTCGGGAAGTATAAAAATTCAGCTAAAGCCATTTGAATAATCAAACGGTCTATTAATGCAATTCGTTCGAAATCCCAGTTTTGAGCTTTCTCTTCTATGATAAGGTTTAACTCGTCTTCGTATCGAACACTAACTCTGATTAATTCTTTTGTAAACTCTAAATGTTCTGGATCTAGCAAGAGCGCGAACAACTTATGTTCTTTTGGCTTGAATGATTTTATAGTATTCATTACCATTGTATTGGCAATGTGTAAATCGTCTGACCAACTTAGATTTAAATCTCCTACGAAGTTTAATACATCTTCATTAGGCGCAATGTAGTTTGCAAATAAATAAAGTAAAATTTCTTTATCCCCTTCAAAGCTTGAAGTTTCTGAGTCCATGTAGGCTAGATACTTTGGATCTTCAATAAACTCTTTGAAAATCTTATGTGGATAAATATCCTCTACTGCCCAATTAAGTTGTTGATTTTTGCTTGTAAAATCTTGTAGCGTTTCATTCTCTTCTAGAATGGTGAATATTTGGTTTTCTGCGAATTTTCTATTCGGATTTTTCTCTTCTTCAGTAGGGAAATTCTTTGATAAACCTATATCTATTTTCTTTTGCGCTTCGTCTCTAACAGCAAGCGTTAAAGTAAGCAGGGCGTAATATAGTTTTTGGATGTCATTGATCCCATTGACCATGTTTTTCTCAACCCATCTCATATCCTCATTTCCCCTGTAATAGGCATACAATGCTTGCATTGCCTTTGCTCGAAGCTGTCTTCTTCCTAACATTCAGAACTTATTTGATGCAAAAATAAGACTTTCTTATTAAAATGTAGTTGGTATTTTAGGATTTGTATGAAAGCATTAAAAATTGAGTCATTAAAAAAGCCACTTGGTTTCCCAAATGGCTTGATATAAATTATTCTAATAAAGACTATTAATCCTCATCTTCTTCTATCACATAGCTTTCGTCTAGTTCAAAAGATTCCATGAATTTAGTGGTATAATTTCCTGCAATAAAATCAGGATCATCCATTAATTGACGATGGAATGGAACTGTTGTTTTAACCCCTTCGATATAGAATTCATCTAATGCTCTACGCATTTTGTTGATGGCCTCTTCTCTGGTTTGTGCTGTAACAATCAACTTAGCTACCATTGAATCATAGTTTGGTGGAATCTGGTAACCTGAATAGATATGAGTATCTACACGAATTCCGTGTCCTCCTGGGATATTCAAGTTGGTAATTCTACCTGGACTTGGTCTAAAGTTATTGTATGGATCTTCTGCGTTAATACGGCATTCGATACTATGCATTTTAGGAAAGTAATTAACTCCAGAAAGTTTTTCTCCGGCAGCTAATTTAATTTGCTCTCTAATTAAGTCATAGTCGATAACTTGTTCCGTAATTGGGTGCTCTACTTGAATACGGGTATTCATTTCCATAAAGTAGAAGTTTCTATCCTTATCTACTAAGAATTCAACTGTACCTACTCCTTCGTATCCAATATATTCGGCAGCTTTAACCGCAGCATCTCCCATTCTCTTACGTAAATCATCCGTCATGAAAGGCGAAGGAGTTTCCTCCATCAATTTCTGGTGTCTACGTTGGATAGAACAATCTCTTTCAGATAAATGACAAGCGGTACCATATTGGTCTCCTGCAATTTGAATCTCAATGTGACGAGGTTCTTGGATAAGTTTCTCTAGGTACATTCCGCCATTTCCAAAAGCTGATTCAGCTTCATGTACAGCAGATTCGTATGCACTGATTAACTCTTCTCTATTCCAAACTGCGCGCATACCTTTACCACCACCACCGGCAGTAGCTTTTAGCATAACAGGGAATCCCATTTCGTCAGCTAATTCCAAAGCTTGTTCCGCTGATTCTAGAATCCCTTCTGAACCTGGAACTACTGGTACTCCAGCTGCAATCATGGTTGCTTTCGCACTAGCTTTATCTCCCATTTTTTCGATATGTTCTGGCAATGCTCCAATGAACTTAAAACCATGTTTTTGGCAGGTTCTAGAAAAGTGAGCATTTTCAGATAAAAACCCATATCCTGGGTGAATAGCGTCTGCATTGGTGATTTCAGCCGCTGCAATAATATTTGAAATCTTAAGGTAAGAATCTTTAGAAGCCGCTGGACCAATACATACTGCCTCATCAGCAAAACGTACCGGCAAACTAGTACTATCTGCAGTTGAGTGAACAACTACAGTTTTGATTCCCATCTCTCTTGCCGTACGAATAATACGCATCGCGATTTCTCCTCTGTTGGCAATAAGTATTTTCTTAAACATAAAGTTTGTTTCTATTAATATAGATTAAGCTGGGTCAACCAAGAATAATGGTTGATCGTACTCTACTGGTGTTGCATCATCTACCAATACTTTAACGATTTTACCAGAAACTTCTGATTCGATTTCGTTAAATAATTTCATTGCTTCAATAATACAAACAACATCACCTTGTTGAACACTATCCCCTACATTAACAAATAAATCTTTGTCTGGGCTAGGTCTACGGTAGAAAGTTCCAATCATTGGAGACTTAATAGTGATATAGTTTGCATCTTCTGCAGCCTCTTTTGGAGCTTCTTCAGCCTTAGCTTCAGTAGCTGGTGCAGCAACTGCTTGAGGAGCTTGAGCAACTACAGGTTGTTGAACAACTGGTGCAGGTGCAGATGAAACGATTTGTTCTGGAACATTTTTGATAGAGATAGCGAACTCGCCAGATTTAAGCTTAACTTCAGCTACTCCAGACTTTGCAACAAATTTTATAAGATTTTGGATTTCTTTATTATTCATAAAAGTGTCTTTAGAATTTCAAATGTAATAAATTTAAACAAAAAAAGTCGCATCCATAGGATGGAATGCAACTTTTAGATTTTTTAAAACAAGGTTTCTTATTCCTCGATAAATTCTTCTGTTTCTTTTTCTAGAACCACTTTACCTCTATAGTATAGTTTTCCTTCACTCCAGTGTGCATTGTGTCTCACATGCATTTCACCAGTTGTTGGATCTGTGGTTAGAGTTGGAGTCGCAGCTTTGTAGTGCGTTCTTCTCTTGTCTCTTCTTGTACTTGACTGACGTCGTTTAGGATGTGCCATCTCCTTGTGTTTTTTATTTTTTCTTAAACAATTCTTTTAACGAATCCCACCTTGGGTCTATCGATTTATCTTCTGATGTATTATCTTCAATTGATTCTTTTGGAGCATATTTCTCCAATAAGTCTAATGCCTCTTGTACCTTTTCCGATTCCGAATCAGGGTTCACTCTCTTTAACGGAATACTCAATAATATCATTTCATATATCAACTGAGCTACATTAATCTCGTGTTCTCCTTCTGGTATAATCCACACCTCGTCGTCTGAATCATCAAACTCGTGGCCGAATTTCACCACCATATCCATTGCCCCTTCTATGGGTTGTTTATAGGCTTCGTCGGTAAGATCACAATCAACAATTACACTTCCTTTGGTATCAAATTTTAATTCTAAAAACGTAGTACGCTTTTCTAACTCTAATTCTACTGATACTTTAGGATCCTGAAAATCTTGATCAAAATCAAATAAATCAAAGAACTCTTGTGAGATTTCAAACCTAAATATATGTTTTCCGAGAGGTAATCCCGAAAAAGATACATTGTAATCTTTTATCTTATCCATAATAATGGGAGGGCAAATTTACAATTATTATTTAATATAACAATTATATTTACAATGAATTATCGTCTTCTTTGGTTCGAAGAAATCTTTAAAGCATTATCTTCCAGCTCTGTATTCATTTTTCGCATGTTGAAAATATCTACAGCAGCGTATAAAGCCTCTACCATAGAGGTTTCGTCAGCCTTGTGTTCTTTAGCTATATCATAAGCTACACCATGATCTGGACTGGTTCTGACAAAGGGTAGACCTGCTGTAAAATTAACACCTTCCATTCCTGCTAGCGTTTTAAAAGGAATTAAACCTTGATCGTGGTACATGGCCAAGACAGCATCAAACTTTGAAAGTTTATCAAAAGTAAAGAAACTATCTGATGCATAAGGACCAAAAACTTTCATCCCTTTTTCCAATTTATTTTTCAACGTTGGAATAATAACATCTAATTCTTCTTTACCTAATAATCCGTTATCACCTGCGTGTGGGTTTAATCCCATCACCGCAATTTTAGGGTCTCTAATTCCAAAGTCTAATTTAAGACTGGTATAGATGGCATCTAACTTTTTAGATATGGCCTTACCCGTTAAGGTAGCGCTTACATCTTTTAGAGGTATATGCTGAGTTACTAATCCAACCTTGATGTTTTCATGCACCATAAACATAAGGTTCTCTCCACCCCATGCATTTTCTAAAAACTCGGTATGTCCTGGAAAGTTAAAATTCTTTGATTGAATATTGGCTTTGTTGATAGGTGCTGTAACTAATAAATCACAAAAACCATCTTTCACAGCATTTGTTGCCAAGGTTAAAGATTCGAAGGCTAAGTTTCCACCCTCTCGAGAAGATTCGCCAAACTCAACATTAAATTGATCTGTTTTAAAATTAAAGACATTCAATTTATTCGACTGTATGTCTTTTAAGTTTTCAATTTGGTTACTTGCTAATTTACTATCAAATCTCTTTCTATAAAAACTCCAAAGATTTCCTGGTACAAAAACAACATAAGTCGCCATACTTTGGATATCCTTTCGCTGAAGTGATTTAAATATTATTTCGGGACCGATTCCATTGGGATCTCCTAGAGAAATCGCAATGATTGGTTTGTTTTTATTGTCCATAAATTTGTTATAAAAAGAAAGATACAAAATTCAAAAATAATGAACTTTGTATCTTCTTAATTAATTTTAATAATAAACTTTCTTAGAAAGGATATTCGTAAATTTTACTTTCGTGGTAAAGTGGATTTCCTTTAGCTTGAAGTTTTAACTTAGTCATTGCATTCATTGTAATGAATAAGAATAAACCTCCTACAAAGAATAATGCTCCAAATTCAAGTAAACCGAATTGCCACCATGGACCAACTGTACCAGGCATCATTTGGTTGAAAATATCTAACCAGTGACCTAAGATGATAATCACAGCTGCAATTGATACCACTGTATAGTTTCTCTTAATTGAACTTGAGATTAACATTAAGAAAGGAATCACAACGTTAGGAATTAACATTTTATAATAAGTTAAATTATAAACATCTTCTCTTTGTTGGAAATAAACAGCTTCCTCTGGAATGTTAGCGTACCAAATTAACTCAAACTGACATAACCATAAGTAACCCCATAATAAACTAAATCCGAATAAGTATTTAGTTAAATCGTGTAAGTGGTTATCATTAAACTCAGGGAATACACCTTGATTCTTTAAGTGGATAGAAACTAAAATCATAATCGCGATTGCAGTTACTAAGTAACTCACCATTACATACCATCCAAATAGAGATGAATACCAGTGTGGATCGATAGACATTACCCAATCCCATCCTGATGACATAGAAGTCAATGAGAAGAAAACAATTGCCCAAACACTCCATTTATATAAAGACCAGTAGTTTTTATGGTTACTAACTGCATCTAATGTTTTTGATTTCTTTCTTAAGATCCAAGCAAATAAAGTCCATCCAACAATATAGATAACTGATCTAATTAACCAGAATGGCTCGTTTAACCAAGGCTCTTTTGTCTTTAAGAAATGGTCGAAGTTTTCACTACCGAAATCTCTTAAATCTTTAACCATCCAGTGAAATAAGTGGTTATAACCTAATACAGATCCTACTAAAACGATTAATAATAAAGCTCCTCCATAAGGTAAGAACACTGTCATTCCTTCCATTACTCTTGAAACAACCACTGACCATCCAGCTTGTGCAGCATGTTGGATTGCTAAGAAGAACATAGAAGCTAAAGCTACCCCAGTGAATAAAAACGCAGCAATCATTAAAGCTGACCAAGGTTTATTATGATATAAGTGCAATAAATGCTCCGCGTGCTCTTCTGCCGCCAACTCAGCCGCAGCTGCGCCTGCTGCATTAGCAGCATCTGGTGCATAATGATCGATTGCATTCGTTGCTATTTGATCCTTTACAAAATCAATCCCATTTCCGGCATTCATAAAGGCTCCTACTGCAAAAAGTATTAAACCTACCACCATAAAAGCTATGGCTGCCATCTTCAATTTAGGTGAAAAAGTATACATATTATTTCTTCTTTTTCCTTTAATTAATTATTCTTTAACTTCATCACATATTCAGCGACTCTCCATCTATCTCCTTCCGTTAATTGAGAAGCATAAGATCCCATGGCATTTCTACCATGCATAATCACGTGATATACTGAACCAACTGTGATTGCTCTGTCTTTATAGTTTGGAACTCCTACATAAGCACCTGTTACTACAATAGGTCCTTGTCCATCTCCTGCACCACCATGACAAGTAGCACATACTTGATTATATAACAATTCACCTCTCGCTAAATTCTTTTCGCTGTTAGCTGGATCTAAAGGAGATTCAACTGACATAGAGGCATTATATCCTTCATTAGTATCTGGTAATAGATAAGGTAAAGTTCCAATTTCGTTGTGAGGAACAGTTCCTTCTACAGGTTTCAATGCTGTCATATTATACTCTTCAGTAAATAAAGGTACAGCAGACTCATCACTATAACTAGGGTATCCAAATGTAGCTTTCTCGTATGGTTCGTATGGAACAGCATAGTACATATCAGGCATGAAAACCATGGCCGGAGTTCTTTGTGGTCCATCGCACGAAACAAATAGGCCAGCTATTACTATTAATGTTAAAACATATTTCATCATTCTTCCTAATTTAAGCTCTTTTTACAGTAACTTCTTCAGCACCTGTATCAATAAACATTTCTTTTAATCTATCTACATCATCCGACACAATTTCAACAAGAAACTTATCATCTGTTGTTCTAGGATCTGGGTTCTTAGTTGGTGCTCCTGGATATAAACCACTTCTTAATAAGTAAGTGATACACATAAAGTGAGCAGCAAAGAATACTGTCATCTCGAACATTGGTACCGCGAACGCTGTAACGTTCTCTCCCCATGTGAAACTTGGTTTACCACCAATATCTTGAGGCCAATCATAGATCATCATATACCATGTAACGATAGACATCAATATCAGTCCATAAGCTCCATAGATAAAAGCTAAATCAGAGATTCTTGTTTTCTTCAGTCCTAAAGCTTTATCCAAACCGTGTACTGGGAAAGGTGTATAAACTTCATTGATTTTTACTCCTTTCTTCTGTAGTGACTTTACGGCATCCATCAAAATGTCGTCGTCTCCGTATAATCCAAATATTTTAGTGCTCATTTTCTTCGTGCTCGTGTTCTGTATGATCTTTCTTATAGCTTTCGCCAGATGATTTCAAAATGGTCTTCAATTCCGCTTGTGCAAGTACAGGGAAAGTTCTTGCATACAATAAGAATAATACTGAGAAGAATCCCATTGTTCCCAAAAATATTCCTACATCAACAAATGACGGCATAAACATCGTCCATGAAGATGGTAGGTAGTCACGGCTCAAGTTCACAACAATAATGTCGAAACGCTCGAACCACATTCCAATATTAATTACAATAGATACAATGAACGTCCATAAGAAGTTACGTCTCCATGGTCTTACCCATAAAGTCATTGGAACAAGTACGTTACAAATAATTAGTAACCAGAATGCCCACCAATATGGTCCTGTTGCAGCACCTACTGTAAAGTATGTAAAGTCTTCAAATCTACTTCCTGAATACCAAGCAATAAAGAACTCAGTTAAATATGCTACAGTCACCATACCACCTGTTACAATGATAACGATGTTCATGTATTCAATATGCTTTCTAGTAATATAGTCCTCGAAACCATTTACTTTTCTCATAACGATCAATAGTGTTTGTACCATTGCGAATCCAGAGAAAATTGCACCTGCCACGAAATATGGCGGATAAATAGTCGAGTGCCATCCTTTTACAATCGAAGTTGCGAAGTCAAAGGATACAGTAGTGTGTACCGAGAATACTAATGGTGTTGCTAAACCAGCTAATACCAACGTAAGCTCCTCAAATCTTTGCCAGTGTTTGGCATTACCACCCCAACCAAAGGCAAGGATACTATAAATTCTTTTTGTTACCGGTTTTGTAGCTCTATCACGTATCATCGCAAAGTCAGGAATAAGTCCCATATACCAGAATACTACTGATACAGAGAAATAAGTTGAAATTGCAAACACGTCCCATAATAATGGAGAGTTAAAGTTTACCCAAAGTGATCCAAAATTGTTTGGAACTGGGAATACCCAATATCCTACCCAAGGACGACCCATGTGAATTAATGGGAAGATAGCTGCTTGAACTACCGCGAAGATCGTCATCGCCTCCGCTGATCTGTTGATCGACATTCTCCACTTCTGACGGAAAAGTAAAAGTACTGCAGAAATAAGTGTTCCTGCGTGACCGATACCTACCCACCATACGAAGTTGGTAATATCCCAAGCCCAGTTGATTGTTCTATTCAATCCCCAAACTCCAATACCAGTTCCAATGGTGTAAGCGATACAACCAAATCCATATATAAACGCAAGCATTGCAAAACTAAATGCTATCCACCAAAGCTTTCCGGCTTTGCTTTCCACTGGGCGCGCTACATCTACGGTGATGTCATGATAGGTCTTATGACCTAAAATAAGCGGTTCCCTAATTGGTGATTCGTAGTGACCTGACATAAATATTCTTTAAACCGTTTATTTAATTTTTTCTATTTCTAATTTTCACGTGGTAGAACACATTTGGCTGTGTGCCTACATCTTCTAACACGATATACTTTCTCTTGTCCTTCTCTAATTCTGTTACTTTAGAATTTGGATCATTGATATCACCAAATGCCATAGCACCAGTAGTACAAGCATTCACACATGCAGTAGAGAATTCTTCATCCTTAACTCTTCTACCTTCTTTCTTAGCTTCTAAGATAGCAGCTTGAGTCATTTGGATACACATAGAGCATTTCTCCATCACACCACGTTGACGAACTACTACGTCTGGGTTCAATACCATTCTTCCTAAGTCGTTGTTCATGTGGTAGTCGAACTTCTCGTTTTGAGCATAGTTGAACCAGTTGAATCTACGTACTTTATAAGGACAGTTATTTGCACAATATCTCGTTCCAACACATCTATTGTAGGCCATTTGGTTCTGACCTTGTTTACCATGTGATGTAGCTGCTACTGGACAAACCGCCTCACAAGGAGCGTGGTTACAGTGCTGACACATCATTGGCTGGAATATAACATCTGGATTAGTCTCGTTTGGTCTAACCAAGATTTTATATTGTGTTGGCTCTATATATTCTTCATCTTTTAAAGCTTCCGTTTGCGTATATGGATAACGCTCTGGATGCTTTTCTTGCATATGATCTGAGTAGTATCTATCGATTCGTAACCAGTGCATATCACGTGATCTACGAACTTCGTCTTTACCTACTACAGCTACGTTATTTTCTGCATGACATGCAATAACACAAGCTCCACAACCTGTACAAGAGTTTAAGTCAATAGATAATTTGAAGTGAGGTCCGTCTGTACGATCGAAACTTCTCCATAAATCTACTTCTTTAACTGGAGTACCTTTACCTTGGAAAGTATCCATGGTTGGTTGCTTATTCCACTCATCTGCAGGTTTAGTTAAGAAGTCTTCATTGTAAGCTTCTTTTGCGATTTCATATCTACCCATTAAGGTATTCATCATCTGAATATTCGCAAATTCATGGCTTCCACCTGCTGCTTCTAAACTTTCGATATTGGCTGTTTTTGCTCCATCTTTATAGATTGGATAAGCATTAACACCAATTTGATCTAAATTATTTGCTTCTGCAATTCTACCTTTAACACCATATCCAAGTGCTAAACCTAATGTTCCTTTTGCTTGTCCAGGTTGAACAAATACAGGAGCTGTTATTTTCTGACCGTTAACAGTTGCTGTATAGTAAGGACCATTAAACTGCATTCTACCATTTCTTTCTGGACCACTGTTCCACATAGAAATATCTAATGCATCAGCATCTTGAGGGTTCATGGTAAAGTAGTTATCCCAAACTGTTCTTGAAACAGGATCTGGGAACTCTTGTAACCATGGGTTTGTAGCATTTCTACCATCACCCATACCTACTTTAGTGTATAATTGAATTTCCCAATCAGAACTTGTAAGTTTAGATAACGCTGAAGCTGCACTTGCTACTCCTGTTGCATTAGCCGTCAAACTAGCTTCTGAATCTTTTTCAACAACACCATCGTATAAAGCTTGGTTGAAGGAAGTACCCCCTAACACATTGCTTTCCCAATATTTCTTTAAATAATTGTAGTAAGAATCAGCTTCACCAATACTTACCGAAGCCGCTACTTTTTGAATAGCTGCTGTTGCTGAATCTACAACCGCTGCTGCAGCTGCTGCTACTTCACCTTCCGTAGTTTCAGTTTCTACTAAATCAGATCCATCAGCTTTAGTCCATTTGATCAAACTATCTTGGAACTGTCTCGTATCAAAAATTGGCTGAATAGTTGGTTGTTGTAAAGCATAAACTCCAGTCATTGGATTGAAATCACCCCAAGACTCTAACCAGTGTGGTGTAGGAGCTACTACGTTTACATTCTTAGCTGTTTCGTTGTTCTGATCTGTTAATGCAACAGATACAGGAACTTTCTTAAGAATTTCTTTAAAGTTCTCTCCATAAGAAGAGTGCTCAATCGGATTTGAGTTGAAGATTAATAATAATCCAACATTTCCGGCATTAGCATCATTTAAGAAAGACTTAAATTTAGCGTGGTTACTTTCTTTTAAGAATACAGATTTACCTGTGATAGCAGTAGAACCAAGCATTTGGTTGATAGCATAGGCTAATGCATAAGCATCTTTGTTACCATCCGCTAAAACAACCGCTTTGTTTCCTTTAGCTTTTAACTCAGAAGCGATAGCTGCACCAACATCTGTGGTAGCTTTTGCTCCATTTAAAGCATTATAAACATCTGCTAAAACCTTATAGGTCATAGAAGGTTTTAATGGGAATCTCGAGTCAGAGTTAGCTCCCGTCATGCTCAAGTTAGATTCAACTTGAATATGTCTAAGCATTTTCTCTCCTGGTTTCTTAACTGTAGCATAAGATTTCTCAAGACTTAATCCATTAAAGTCGTTTAAGAAGTCAGCATTAAATCCAACCACCAACTCTGTGTTGCTTAAATCTACATGAGGAATTACTCTTTGTCCGAATACTTCTTCTGCAGCATCTAAGGCAGGTGTAGAATCAACTGCATCAAATACAACGTGTTCTACATTTCCATACTTAGATTGGAAATTCTGAATTAAACTTTTTGTTGATGGACTTGGTAAAGAAGGTGTAATTACAACTGCTTTCTTCCCACCTAGATTGGCTAATTGTTTTAGAACAACAGTATCAACTGCATCCCAAGTACTATCAGCACCACTAATTCTAGGCTTAGCGATTCTGTTGCTATCATATAATGATAATACAGACGCTTGAACTCTAGCATTTGTAGTTCCAAAGTTGTTTGCTCCTTTATTAGGCTCAATCTTGATAGGTCTACCCTCTCTCGTTTTCACGATTACACTAGCATAATCATACCCATCATACATTGTAGATGCATAATACGTAGGTACACCAGGTGTAATTTCGTCAGGTTTAACTACATAGGGCACAGATTTAACAATAGGTGCCTCACAAGCCGCAAGGGTTGCTGCTGCAGTACTGAATCCTAAAAATTTAAGGAAATCACGGCGAGACGTTTTAGAAGATTCTAAAGCTTCAGATTTCCCAAGAAATCCTTCCACTGGCAATTCTTCTGCAAATTCGTTTTTGGCCAATTCCTCGGTCAACGAACTGTCTTGCAATTCTTCAATACTTCTCCAATATCTTTTCTTCGAAGCCATTTAACTTCTTTTATTTATTTAAACTTAATTAATAGTGACATTTTCCACACTCAAGACCACCAATAGCATCTACTGTAATTTCAGCTTCTGAACCATATTGTTTCTTAAGTTTCTCGTGTAATTGTGCGTAGTATTCTTTGTTATACTCGTTCTCCATATCCACTTTGGTTTCACGGTGACATTCAATACACCATCCCATTGTGAAGTCATTCGCCATTTTCACCTCATCCATTTCATCAACTTGACCGTGACAAGCAAAACATACTTGCTCAACACCTTTAGCTGACTTGATTGCTTCTCCACCTGCAACAACGTGTTGTGCGTGGTTAAAGTAAACAAAATCTGGCATATTGTGAATTCTTACCCACTCGATAGGATCTTCTTCACCTGAATATGTCAAGTTACTAGGATCAAATCCAGCAGATGCGTAGATTTTCTGAATCTCCTCTGTATAGAATTCGGCAGATTTACCTTCTTCGATATAATCTCCAGTATATTCTTGGATTTGGTAGTGACAGTTCATACATACGTTGGTAGAAGGAATACCTGATACCTTACCATACTTAGCACTACTGTGACAGTACTGACAATCAATACCCTGCTCACCAGCGTGAATCTTGTGAGAGAAATAGATTGGTTGTTCTGGCTGATATCCTTTATCAACACCAATTCCAATCATGAATTGCCATGCACCGTATAAAACTAATAAAGTAATTAGTCCCATTCCAGCATAAGCAACATTCTTGTACTTCTCAAAAGTTTCAGCAAAGCTTTCTGCTTGTTCTGTCTCAAGAGCTCCACCTTCTTGTTTAGTTAAATTAACTAAGGTGTTAACTCTAAATAAGATCCAAACTAACAAACTCGCTAATACAGCAAAACCAATCAACAAAGCTCCTAATGGCAATGAGTTGTCAGTTGCTGACGTAGCAGGTGTTGCAGCTTTCTTTTCCTCTTTTGGAGCAGGCGGATTCGAAGTAAAGTAGATGATATCATCAATCTCTTGATCACTCAACTGCTCAAAAGGCAACATGACAACTTCATTATACTCCTCAAATACTTGATTTGCATACTCGTCGCCACTTGCTCTTAGCTCTTCGTTGTTTTTAATCCACTTACGTAACCAATCGACACCAAGACCTTGTTCGTCTTGTAATCTCTCGGCCACTCCACCCAAAGCTGGTCCAATCAACTTTGAGTCTAGCTTGTGACAAGCCGCACAATGTTGATTAAATAAGGCCTCTCCATTAGCTGCATCTCCACTCACAGCATCAGCTGGAGCGTCTTGCGCGTTCATCCATGAAAATGCGACGATGAAGAATAACGCCGCATAATGTTTCAATTTAATTTTTTCCCAATTCACCATATCTCCTTTATGTTGATATTCTGATATGCTATTTATATATCGAACAAAAATAAAATAGTCTGTTAAATTAAACCTAAAAAGTAACACATGAACTTTGGGAATAGGCTTAATTTAAATCTATTCTAAATTAACCAATGATGTAAGTCTCTACAATCAATGACCTTATAGAAATTTTAACATTTCAGAGCAAAGCGTTAAAAAAACATATTATTCGTTTTTTTTGACTGAATTCACGAATCTCGCTTATATTTGCAAAAATATTATTGAATGAGACACCTATTATTTCTATTCCTATTCGTTTTTGGATTACCCTTGGTAATGGGGCAAATTAGTGTAAAGGATAGCCTATCAGGTGGAAGTTATAATTTAAATGTTAACTCCGCTATAGATTCATTGGTTCAGAAAACAGTTAAAGCTAAATGCTACAAACCTGTTGTTGAAGTTAAGCCAGATGAAGATAGAGAGAATTTTGATCCTTGTGCTCAGAACCCTAAAGTAATGGGGTATAAGATTCAAATAATGTATACTAAAGATAGAAATGCAGCGAATAGAGCTCAGGCCGATTTTGCGAAAAATTTCCCTTCTTTAGTTCCTGAAATGGTTTATACTCGACCTGACTATCGTGTAATGGTAGGAGATTACTTTACTAAAAGATCAGCAGGTATGGATTTAGCTTCAGTCAAAAAGAAATATCCAGGAGCCTTCTTGGTTCAATGGAGAGTTTGGTGTCGTAAGGCGAAATAATTCCATTAAAAACATAAATGAAAAAGACAAAATACGCTTTGTATTTTGTCTTTTTTTTTGTGCTTTATTTAATCTAAATTTTAAATCTTAAACAGCTCTATTCAGTAGTTTATCTAATGAATTCTTAATCTGCGTTAAACGCATTATTTCTTTTAAAACTTCGGCTCTTTCTTCTAAATCTAATTCAGGTTGCTGTGTTTTATTGTGCTGATTTTTAATCATTTGAAGCAAAACATTGCGTTTATAATTCAGAACCATTTCCTGCACACGTTTTCCTAAATTAGAATCCGCACTTGGAACTGGTACACCATGTTTTCCCCAGTCAGAAAGTTGATATTTATCGAAAATCATCCCTGAAGCAAGCTTACTTAAATCTTCGTTTTCATGACGAACGAAATGATCACTTAAGCTCTGATTTTCATTTTCTATAAGCTCCTTTTTAATTTCAGCATACATCTCTTGATAATGTGGCGTCGTAAAACTAATTCCATCTTCTTCTAACTGTGATAAAATTTCTCCTGCTACGGTTGAAGTGTAAAATTCATTTTCGGACTCATTGATAGGCAGTTCTATTTCAACTTCACCATAGCGAATCATTAATTGAATCATATCCTCCTCTATCAGCGCAAATTGATTTACCTGGATTTCATCCTTAGGTGTAGTAGCAATTTTAAGTGGACTTTCTTCTGCTGGGCGGGCTTTACGCTTAACCTCTTTGTCCTTTTCTGCCAGTTTAATTTGCAATTGTCTGAAAAGAACTTCCTCTCCTATACCCAGAATAGATGAGGCATCACGAATATATAATTCTCTTTGAATTAGATTAGGAATCAAAGCGATACTGTCCACCACCGATTGAATCATATTAGAATTCCTAACTGGATCATCTCCGGCATCTTCTTTTAGAATTCCAACTTTGAAACGAATAAAGTCAGTGGCTCTGGTTTTAAAATACTCCTGAATTTCTTCTTCCTTGTGAGCTCTCGCAAAAGAATCCGGGTCTTCCCCTTCTGCTAATACCACCACGCGTACATTTAGCTCTTGCTCAAGAATTAAATCAATCCCTCGGAATGAAGCTTTAATCCCAGCAGCATCACCATCATAGACTAGTGTTAGATTATTGGTAAGCCTTTTAACTAAACGAATTTGTTCAGGAGTTAATGCAGTTCCAGAACTAGAAACCACATTTTCAACACCAGCTTGATGAAGAGAAATAACATCAGTATAACCTTCTACCAAAATACATTCATCTTCACGAAGAATTGCTTGTTTGGCTTGAAAAATACCATATAAGATTTTACTCTTATGGTAAATTTCGTTTTCAGGTGAATTTAAATATTTAGCGGTTTTCTTATTATTACCAAGAATTCTTCCTCCAAAACCTAAAGTTCTACCGGAGAAACTTTGAATCGGAAAAATAACTCTTTCCCTGAACCTATCAACCGGACGATCTTTGTTTCCTACCGTAAGACCCACAGATTGTAAGGCTTCAAAGGTGTAACCTTTGTCTAAGGCATATTGAGTAAATGCACTCCACTCTTTAGGCGAATACCCCAAATGGAACTTCTCCATGGTTTCTTTGGTGAAACCTCTTTCTTTGAAATAAGAATACCCAATTTGCTTTCCTTCCTCTGTCTCCCAAAGTTGAGCTTGCAACCACTTATTTGCAAACTCGGTAAGGGTAAATTGATTTTCGCGCTCTTTTGCTTCAGCAATTTGTTCATCACTTCGCTCACGATCTTCTTCAACCTCTATATTATATCGCTTGGCCAACCACCTTAAAGCTTCTGGATAGGTGAATTGCTCGTGTTCCATTAAGAAAGAAACAACACTTCCCCCTTTGCCACTCGAAAAATCTTTCCAGATTTGTTTGGCAGGTGACACCATAAACGAAGGAGACTTCTCCTGTGAGAATGGCGAAAGACCTTTGTAGTTACTACCCGACTTTTTAAGGTTTACAAAATCTCCAATTACCTCCTCTACACGAGCAGTTTGGAAAATCTTGTCAATGGTATTTCGGGTAATCATAGTAGAAAATTAATAGAATTAAAGTAATTGAATAGTTACTAATATAGCAAATTACTTTTTACAAAAATACGAGAAAAGACCTGAAGCTAAAAGTGGATATTTGGACTTTATTTTATAGTGAGCTGAGGATAAATATTTAAGGTTTAAAAGTTAATTTATCCCCTAACATTCCTTATTTAATACATATCAATAAAGCTTTCACTAAATCTTCTTTAACCTAAGAACGCAACTAACAAGTGTTCAATTAAAAAAGATTTCAAGTAAAATAAGCCCAGTATTCTAGATTAATGCTTTCTTTCTACCACATAATTTAAGAGTGTGGTAAGTGAAGTTTTAGCTTCCGAATCAGGGAATTCGTCTAAAATCCTTAGCGCCTTATCACGGTAATCATACATAGCTTGGCGTGCGTAATTCAATCCGCCATGTGACTTAACGTATTCAATTACTTCGTTTACTCGTTTCTTGTTATGATTATGTTTCTTAACGGAACGAATCAACCAACGCTTTTCCGACTTATTAGCTGTATTAATACTATAAATTAAAGGCAAAGTCATTTTTTGCTCTTTGATATCAATCCCGATTGGCTTGCCAATTATATTCGTGCTCGTATAATCGAATAAATCATCTTTAATTTGGAAGGCAATCCCCACCAATTCACCAAATCGGTTCATTTTGGCAGCCATTTCCTCAGAACAACCTACCGATCTAGCACCCGCTTCGCAACAAGCGGCAATTAAGGTTGCTGTTTTCTGACGAATAATCTCAAAATAAATTTCCTCGGTTATATCTAAATTTCTTGCCTTTTCGATTTGAAGTAATTCTCCTTCACTCATTTCTCGAATCGCAGTAGAAACCACGGTCAATAAATCGAAGTCTTTGTTTTCTGTAGCTAGCAGAACACTTTTGGAAAGCAAATAATCACCTACCAAAACAGCAATTTTATTTTGCCATAAGGCATTGATAGAGAAAAAACCTCTGCGCATATCACTATCATCTACCACGTCGTCATGCACCAAAGTCGCTGTATGAATCAACTCAATCATAGAAGCTCCTCGATAAGTTCGCTCGGTGGTTTCGCCTACAAGTTTTGCAGTTAGAAACACAAACATCGGACGCATCTGTTTTCCTTTTCTTCGAACGATGTACTGCATAATTCTGTCCAGCAAAGAAACATTGGTTTTCATTGCTCCATAGAACTTGCTCTCGAAGATTTTCATTTCTTCGGAAATAGGTGCTTTGATTTGATTTACAATTTTTGCCAAGGTCTTATTTTAGAGATATACAAGTTAAGTTTTGCTTTCTAGATTTATCCTCCCAAGTAATAGCTTCTGCAGAGTAACATACATTATCTTGATCGATAAAAGCGATTCCCTCTACCTGACCAACATCACCCGCTTCACCTAAATGAATAATTGTTTTGGGGTTGTTCAACCATTCTTTTGCCGAACTTTTGAAATCAGTTAACATCATATAGACATCGCCATCGGTAGTATAACCTACCATTCCCAAACGAGCGTATTTATCATTTAGTTCAATCACATCAGTTCCTGTTGCCAAAAACTTTAAATCATAATCCTCCACTAACCAAGCAGGCTGTTTACCTTTTACTAAATCAATGGTGTAATGTTTTGTTTTAAAACTACCCCATTCTTTGGTAAACAAATGTAATTTCTCATTAAAGTAAACCATGCTTTCTAAATCGAAATTATGATTATAAACTTGTTTAGAGTAATCTTCTTGCTCCGGGTAAAAGAATTCTATCGTATCGACAAAAACACTTTGTTCTTTTAAACTTGCATTAATATTTTTTCTAGGAAAATAATAAACCTTAAGGTCACTTCTCATTCCTAGGTTGTTACCAAAATCCCCCACAAACAAATGCTTATCACTGATCGCCATTTCTTCCCAATCTACATTGCTAGCATTACTTAGCTTAATAGTTTGAGTTATTTCAATGGGATTCTTTGATGTGAATTTATAGATTTCAGCAGCTCCACCACTATCATTAAAACCATAGAACTCATCTCCTATCTTCTCTAATCCAGAGATTTCCTCTAATTTATTGGGTAAATCATAAGAAACATAAGAATAATCAGACAGTTTTCTAGATTGTTCTTTCAGCAGAAAAGCTGGTTCACAAGAAGTGACTAGAACTAAAGCCAAAAGGGAGTAAATAAGATTTATTGTTTTCATATTTCTTTGAGAAGTACAAAAATAATCAAATTTGCGGTAGTTCAAGGCATCAAAGTTTGAGTTCTTAAAACTTGATTAAAATTAAACATGCTTTTCATAAAAAAGTCGATTAGGAATAAGAATTGCAGCGTCATTAAATAACTAATCGATTATCATGACCAAAACACTTATACTTATATTATATATACTCGGCCTAGGAATGATTTTATTAGGCTTTATGGCCGCTGATAAAATTCTACTTCCACCGATTGTAACTGGATTAGGGTTTTTCGTCATTGGATATACACAATGGCGCATTATAGAAGGAAAAGAATAATATTTAATAAAAAAAATATGCAGACTTAGTGCCTGCATATTTCTATTTTAAATTTAGACAAACGTCTTGTTTATACGTGATGATGACTTATAATTTATTCTGCTAATTTATTTTTATTAGCTAATTGCCCACAAGCAGCATCAATATCTTTACCTCTACTTCTTCTAACATTAACCACTATTCCTGCATTTTCTAAAGCAGCAATATATTTGTTAGTTGCAGATTCATGCGCTTGTTGATAGATTCCATCATCGATGGCGTTATATTCAATCAAGTTTACTTTAACAGGAACTTGCATACAGAATTTCACTAAGGCATCTATATCTTCCTTTCTATCATTGATTCCTTTCCAAATGATATATTCTAAAGTAATTCTACTTCTGGTTTTATCATACCAATATTTCAAGCTATCTAATAAATCACTCAATGGAAATTTATTACTGAAAGGCATGATTTGATTTCTTTTTTCCTCTATTGCAGAGTGTAAAGAAAGAGCCAAGCCGATTCTTAAATCTTCGTCGGCTAGTTTTTCAATCATTTTGGGCAGTCCAGATGTTGAAACTGTAATCCTCTTAGGCGACATCCCCAATCCATGTGGATGTGGAGTTGTAATTTTTCGAATTGCATCTACCACATTATTAAAGTTCAATAAAGGCTCGCCCATTCCCATAAAAACAATATTGCTCAATGGATGACCGAAATCCTCACGACTTTGTTGGTCGATTAAGGCTACTTGATCTACAATTTCTGCCGCAGTTAGGTTTCGCATTCGTTTCAATCTTGCTGTTGCACAGAAAGTACAATCCAAGCTACATCCTACTTGGGAAGAAACACATGCGGTAGTTCTAGATTCTGTTGGGATTAAAACAGACTCTACCACATTACCATCAAAGAGTTTAACGGCGTTTTTAATAGTTCCGTCCATACTCTTTTGATACTCTTCAATCGCAATTGGTTGAATCACGAAATGTTCAGACAATTTCTCGCGAAGTTCTTTAGACAAACTTGTCATTTCATCGAAGGAATGCGCGTTTTTTGTCCAAAGCCACTCATAAATCTGCTTCGCACGAAACTCTTTCTCACCTATGCTGGGCATAAATTCGATAAGTTGTTGCAAAGTCTGGGTTCGTATGTCTTTAGGTGTTTTAATCTTTATTATTTTTTAAAATTAAAAAAAGCAATCTGTGATACTTCAACAGATTGCTTTGTGATCTTTATTCAATTTGTCTCGCAATATTACAATCTGATTAGATAATCAACATTGCATCACCGTATGAGAA
Source organism: Profundicola chukchiensis (assembly GCF_029664245.1). Lineage (GTDB taxonomy): Bacteria > Bacteroidota > Bacteroidia > Flavobacteriales > Weeksellaceae > Profundicola > Profundicola chukchiensis. The sequence goes on from NZ_JANAIE010000002.1 coordinate 286,973, forward strand.
GAATTTATACTCTTCTTTAACAGCTTCTTTGTAAGCTTTTTTCACTAAATCGTGTCCTGCAAATGCTGAAACCATCATCATCAAGGTTGATCTTGGTGTATGGAAATTAGTAATCATGGCATTCGCAATACTAAAGTCATATGGTGGGTGAATATATTTATTCGTCCATCCGTCATATGCATTTAAATAACCGTTAGCAGAAACAGCTGTTTCAATAGCACGCATAGAAGTTGTACCTACAGCACAAATTCTCTTCTTGTCATCGATAGCGCGATTCACACGATCTGCAGTAGATTGTGGAACATTAGCACGCTCAGATTCCATTTTATGTTTGGTTAAGTCTTCTACTTCCACTGGAGCAAAAGTTCCTAAACCTACGTGTAAAGTAATTTCGGCGAAATCAACACCTTTAATTTCTAAACGTTTCATTAAATGTTTAGAGAAGTGTAAACCAGCAGTAGGTGCAGCAACAGCTCCTTCTTCTTTAGCATAAATCGTTTGGTATCTTTCGGCGTCCGTATCCTCTACTTCTCTTTTAATATATTTAGGTAAAGGAGTTGTTCCCAAAGCAGTTAGCTTAGCACGGAACTCTTCATAAGGCCCATCGTATAAAAAACGTAAAGTTCTACCACGAGAAGTTGTATTATCTACAACCTCAGCTACTAAATCATCATCGTCTCCGAAGAATAATTTATTACCAATTCTAATTTTTCTAGCTGGATCTACTAAAACATCCCAAAGGCGTGTTTCTGGATCTAGTTCTCTTAACAAGAAAACTTCAATTTTAGCTCCAGTTTTTTCTTTATTTCCGAAAAGCCTTGCTGGAAAAACCTTCGTATTATTCATGATCAACACATCTTCCTCATCGAAATAATCGATTAAATCTTTGAAAGTTTTGTGTTCAATTGTTCCAGCTTTTCGATCTAATACCATTAAACGAGCTTCGTCGCGGTATTCCGCAGGACGTTCAGCCAAAAGTTTTTCAGGTAACTTAAAATCGAAATCAGATGTTTTCATTTTCATATGCAGCTTCTTTTAAAGGCCTGCAAATATACGACTTGCAAACAGGCTTTGTCAAGTTTTTTAGGGTAAAATTTTGAAACTGTGGTATTTTAAGTCAACTTAAGGGCTTTTTTGTTGGTGATTTTAATGAATTTAGCTAAAATTTAAGGGAACCAAACCTTTTTACATTCTTTATTTCTACACACAAGTTTTTGGATTTAAGACAAATTCAATTGGAATGTTCCATCTTTTTAAATTCTAATATTCAGCCAATTGAAATATTGAGCATATTTATTTAGGTTTAAGAGAGACGAATTATATGATTAAAATGTTGTAGGCTAAGGTTCGGAGCGCGGCGCGGATTGGCAGCAGTAGCGCGCAAAGGGCGAGCTAGCAACAAAAAACGCAGTAAAAAAGCGACCTTAGAAGCTCTTTTTACAAGATTTTTTGTCTAGCTGGCACTGCGTACTACTGCAGAAAGCCGCAAATGCCGCCCTAGTAATTCTATCTAAAATTCTGTTTATATTTGCAGCCAATGAAATTCGAAATTCAAACCACAGATACGGCCTCCTCGGCAAGAGCAGGTACTTTTACAACGGCGCATGGCGATGTCCAAACGCCTATTTTTATGCCCGTAGGTACGGTGGCTAGCGTAAAAGCGGTTCATCAACATGAGCTAAAAGAGGATATTAAAGCGCAAATAATTTTAGGGAATACTTATCATTTATACTTGCGTCCGGGAACGGAGATTTTAGAAAAAGCTGGTGGACTGCATAAGTTTATGAATTGGGATCGACCGATTCTGACGGATAGTGGTGGTTTCCAGGTATATTCTTTGTCAGATATTCGCAAGGTTTCGGAAGAAGGGGTGCGTTTTCAATCGCATATTGATGGTTCTTATCATATGTTTTCGCCGGAATATTCCATGGAAATTCAGCGAAAAATTGGGGCTGATATCATTATGGCTTTTGATGAATTGACCGGAATTCCAGCGACTTATAGAGAAGCAAAAAGAGCTATGCATGTTACGCACAGATGGCTAGAGCGTTGTAGAACTTGGTTGAACGAGAATCCGCCTTTGTATGGTTATAATCAGACTTTGTTTCCGATTGTTCAAGGGAATTCTTTTGAAGATTTAAGAGTAGAATCGGCGAAATATGTTGCGGATTTTGGCGCAGATGGGAATGCTATTGGCGGATTGAGTGTTGGAGAGCCAGAGGATGTGATGTACAATATTGCTGGTTTGGTTTGTGAGATTTTGCCAAAAGATAAACCGAGATACTTGATGGGTGTTGGTACGCCATGGAATATTTTAGAGAATATTGCTTTGGGTGTTGATATGTTTGATTGTGTAATGCCAACAAGAAATGCTCGTAACGGAATGTTGTTTACGTGGAATGGCGTTATGAACATGAAAAACGCAAAGTGGAAGGATGATTTTTCGCCATTAGATGAGTCAGGAACTTCTTATGTGGATTCGGCTTACTCAAAGGCATATGTGCGACATTTATTTGTAGCTAAAGAATATTTAGGAAAACAAATTGCGTCTATTCACAATTTGGCGTTTTATTTGGACTTAGTGCGCGTAGCAAGACAGCATATTATAGCTGGAGATTTCAATCAATGGAAAGAACAAACGGTTCCTAAATTAAAGCAACGACTTTGATAAAATTACTCGATCGGTATATCATGAAGAACTTCATAGGCACTTTTGTGTTTATGACTACTCTATTGGCGTTGATTGTTTTGGTGATTGACTTGAGCCAAAAGGTGGGGAAAATTCAGGATAATGGCTCTACGATTGGAGCAGCATTGATTGATTATTATCCGTTTTTTGTTCTTTGGATTGTAAATACCTTCTTACCGATTGGAGTTTTTATTGCAGCGATTTACTTTACCTCTAGATTGACTAACAATACCGAGGTGGTAGCTATGACTTCGGGTGGAATGAGCTATTTTAGGCTTACTCGCCCATATTTGATAGTTGCTTTTGGGATTGGTGCGCTTTCTTTTGCGGTGAATCACTTTTTGTTACCCAAGGCGAACGTTTATAAAAACGACTATTACTATACTTATCTTCAACCTACGTCTAAAGAACAAGATTACTATAAAGGTCGGCCAATTTCGGCGCAGATTTCCCCTGATGAGTATATTTTCTTGCATAACTATAATCGTAGAACTTTAAACGGAAGTGGATTTATCTATCAGAAGTTTGACGGAAATGAATTAGTTTATTCGCTCCGTGCAAATGATTTAATTTGGAATCAAAAAGATTCTATCTATGCTTTGAATCATTTTTATGAGCGACACGTAAGAGCGGATGGAACAGATTCACTAACGAGTGGAAACCGAACCGAGAGAAAGTTTAGCGTCACTCCAGATGAGCTTTTGCCAGAAGGTTATGTAGCAGAAACGATGAATTCGATTGAATTAAGGAAATTCATTGAAAGAGAGAAATTCAAAGGATCTGCGAGTATTAGTGTTTATTTAAATGAGCTTTATCAACGAAGCAGTTTACCATTTTCATCGATCATTCTTACGCTTTTAGCTTTATCCTTATCATCTCAAAAGCGAAGAGGTGGAATTGGATTGAACTTAGCGATTGGAATCACGATGGCCTTTATTTACATTTTTGGTAACGAAGCCAGCAAGGTTTTATCCAATGTTGGTAACCTTACACCACTTTTAGCGGTTTGGTTATCTAATATCGTGTTTGGGTTTATCACGATTATTCTATATTTCAGAAGAGCTTTTCAATAAAATTTCTAGAATTTTAGATTTTGTAACTGATTTCAATGTTGGTTTTAGGGTCGAAAATATCTATGCAATCGATTTATTGAAAGTAAACACAGAAAAAAGTTAAAAAATTTTTCATCTCTAATTATCGACAAAATAGATAGTTACATTTTAAGGAGAAAAATAATTTAAAAATAATTTGAATTTTGTTTTGAGATTTGAAAATTGAATGTATATTTGCAATCGAATTACAAAAGGGATCATAGCTCAGTTGGTTCAGAGCATCTGCCTTACAAGCAGAGGGTCGGGGGTTCGAATCCCTCTGATCCCACAACAAGAAAGCATTTACAGACACTGTAGATGCTTTTTTTATTGGGGCTATTTTCATTGTAATAGATCAAGCTTTCCCAAAATCGAATTGCATTCTTTCTAAAACAAAAATGCGCATTGACTATATCAATACGCACTTTCAAATGAGTTATTTTTAAGTCTTTTTAAGGACTTTCTAGAAGTAACCTATCATATACAAGAAAACTACCCAAACGATTACTAGAATCGGACCTAATAAGCCAATAGTTAATCCTCCAAATCTAAAATCAGATTGTTTTAATAAACCTGTACTATATGCTATCGCATTCGGAGGTGTAGAAACTGGTAAGAATAAAGCACAAGATGCACTTACCCCAATCACCATCGCCATATAAGCTGGATTTACGCCAGGCAATATACTCGCCACCGGAATCAAGATAGTAGCAGTAGCTGTATTACTCATGATATTTGAGAAAAGTACGGTTGCAAAGGCGAAAATCGTCATCATTGCATATTCATTGAAGGTGAAGTTAGATAGCTTAGCCACAAAGAACTCAGCCAAACCACTCTCTTGAATAGCTAAACCAAGCGACAAACCACCAGCAACCAACATTAGAGTATCCCATGGAATCTCTCGAACATCGTCACCTGTGATAATTCCAATCATAGGAAAGAATATAATCGGAATCCCCGAAACGGCGGCAGATGGAATTCCATGCCAGCGCCCGGTTAACCATAACAGAACCGTAACCGCTAGTACGGCTAATACAATTCTCTTCTGAAAACGCTCCTCTAGATTGCTTGGCTCATTTTTGATTTCAACAACACTATCCACTCCCATTTCATTAAGTTTAAACTTACGCTTTAGTAGAAACCAAAATATAAGTACTAAAATCATCGCCACAGGTACACCTAAAACCATCCATTCCAAGAATCCAATTTGAATACCTCCACTTTTGGCTTTTGACATAGAATTAATCGCTTCCACTGCAATCGCGTTTGGTGGCGAACCAATAATAGTTCCCATTCCACCAATAGCAGCTGCCGAAGGGATTCCAAGCAATAAAGCTTTAGAAAGTCCATGTTCTTTTCCGAGCTTATTAATAAACGGTAAAATGGAGGCAACCATCATAGCTGTAGTCGCTGTGTTGGACATAACCATAGAAGCGACCGCGGTAGCGAGCATCATTCCAAAAAGTATTTGAGATGGCTTGCTACCTACTTTAGACATTGTTAAGGCAAATAAATCCGCATCTAAACCTGTTTTTCTTAGAGCAAGCGCCAAGAAAAACCCACCTAGCATTAACCAAATTACGGAATTAGACCAAGTTTGAATAAAGGTGGTGACATCTATATAACCTGGTTGTCCAGGAACATTGGTTTCTGCTTGACCAATGAGAAAAATCAAGAGGCCGACAATGAGAATTCCTACCGCGAAGGGCGGTATAGCTTCGGTTACCCAAAGCGTAACAGCAAAAATTAAAATAAAAAAGACATATTGCTGTATAACGCTAAATTGTTCCTCTTGGATGGTAACAAAATAAGTCAATAGAAACGCTCCAATTATACTCAGCAAAAAAAGTATAATTCTTTTTTGAGCATCTACCACACGTTGCATTCTGTTTACCAGTCTTTCCGCTGATCTTCTTGAGTCTGCCATCTTTTTAAATTCTTACACAAAGTTGGTTAATTTATTTTAAGAATTATATGAATTGTATCATTCACACTAAGCAATAAAGATAAGAAGAAGATTTATACAGCCACCTGATTTAGTGTTATTTAATCATAAATACTTTTTCAATTTTATCTGAATGAGATAAGCCATTAGGATTACAGCCTGGCAAACCTTCGGGGACTTCTACATTATGTTTATCGTAGAAAGATTTCCAATATGCATCGACTTCTTTCGTCGCTGGGTTCACAAATGTCATAGGCTCGAGCTTAAAAATATTGGATTCTCTAAAGGCGCGCTCTATAAAGTCCGAACAATAATAGGCAGTATCACTCGGAATGTATAAATAATTATAAGGTTTCCCCAACATTTGATTGGCTCTTACTAAAGCCGATGGAATTGCATTCTTATATTCGTCCTTTAATCGATAAACCACCAGTCTCCTATCCTTATGTGCTTGAATAAAATCGTTTAAACTTTGTTTAATTGAGCCTCCTTGGGTTGTTGCATGTAATACATTTACGCTACCCGCTACTTTTTCAACAATACCCATATGATCAAATGAGATATTATGTTCGTCAACCTTGGTTACTCTACTAATAGCACCCGAAAGATTTTGCTCATTAGATTCAACGAAAATCATATCACCCGACTCTAATTGTTTTACATAATGGGTTCTACAAGAAGTAATGCAAAACATTAACAACACTAAAATACCGATAATACGAATCATATATTCAGTCAATTTTAAATAGAAGGCTAATCTAAGATAAAAGAAAATTCTTAGCCAATTAGAAAGTAGATTGAAGGGTTATACCTTACTTAAAATTTCATTTCTTTGCGCAATTCTATATAATAGATGTATTTTTGCAGCTGCTATGAAAGAGTTGTTAAGTCTTAATAAGTTAATTTATAAATATAAGTGGTTACTTTTGTGGGGTGCTATTTTTGTTATTGCTACAAACTTCATCTCGGTTTATGCTATACGTTATATTGGTAAAGCGATTAACCTGATTGACGATGCATTCTCCAATACAGGCGAGCCTGCGGGCGTAAAACAACTTTTAATCTATGGTTCTATCATCATAGTTTTACCTATTATCAGTGGAATTTTAACTTTCTTTCAAAGACAAACCATTATTGTGGCATCGCGCCATATTGAGTTTGACTTGAAGAATGTTATTTACCAACACTATCAAGAACTAGATACATCATTTTATAAGAAAAATAGAACTGGAGACTTAATGAACCGTATCAGCGAGGATGTTGGATATGTTCGTATGTATTTAGGTCCTGGGATTATGTATCCAATTAACCTTATTTCATTGGCGATTATTTTGATTGTTGAAATGCTTTTCATCAATAAAACATTGACCTTATACACATTAGCTCCATTACCAATTCTTTCTGTTTTAATTTATTTTATTAGTAGTATTATTAATAGAAAAAGTAGAGAAGTTCAAGAGGAACAGTCGAATTTGTCTTCTTATGTACAAGATATTTTCTCTGGAATTCGCGTAATTAAGTCATTTAACAAGGAGGAGCAGATTAAAACTGCCTATGCTCAAAATGCTAATAATTATAAACGTAAATCGATTTCATTAGCTAATATCCAAGCATTTTTCTTTCCGATGATGCTTTTGGTGATTGGAATTAGTCAGATTTTAATTTTATATGCTGGAGGTGCAGCATATATTAATGGTGAAATTGAAGAAATTGGTACAGTTGCTCAATTCTTCATGTACTTAAATATGTTGATTTGGCCTTTTGCTTCATTAGGTTGGATTTCTATGGTGGTTCAAAGGGCTGAAGCATCGATGAAGCGAATCAATGAGTTCTTAAAAGCGACTCCAAGTGTGGTTAACACTGTTACCGAACATACACCGATTGAAGGTGCTATTAGCTTTAAGGATGTTAGCTTTACCTATGAAAATACGGGTATAAAAGCTTTAAGCAATATTACCTTTGACCTACCTGCTGGTAAGACATTAGCTATCTTGGGTAAAACTGGTTCTGGAAAAACTACTTTAGCTGAATTAATTGCCAGACTATATGATCCTACAGAAGGTGTGGTTTTAATGGATGGGAAACCTTTAGAAGAATTAAATTTAAATGATTTAAGAACACAAATTGGTTTTGTACCACAAGAAGCATTTTTATTCTCTGAAACATTAGCCTCTAATATTGCCTTTGCAGCAGATGATGCATCTAGAGAAGATATCATCAAGTTTGCTAAGAAAGCCGATGTTCACCACAATATTATTGAATTCCAAGAAGGGTATGACACCAAAGTTGGTGAGCGTGGAGTAACCTTATCTGGAGGTCAGAAACAAAGAATTTCTATCGCTCGCGCATTGATTAAAGATCCAAGAATCTTGATTTTTGATGATAGTTTATCGGCAGTGGATACAGAAACCGAAGAAAATATCCTTCAAAATATTCAGGAAGTTGCTAAACAGAAAACCATTGTGATTATTACCCACAGAGTTTCTTCTGCTAAGCATGCTGATAAAATTATTGTACTACGCGAAGGTAGAATTGCTCAAGAAGGAACCCACGAAAGTTTATTAGAACAAGGTGGAGAATATAAAGAGCTGTATGAGATGCAGCTAAATGAAGATGGTAATAATTAATACGAAGAGTAATTCGTTATTAATAATTATAATCCCATTATTTACATTTTAATGATCATCCTCTCGTTCGTAATTAGAAATAAATACTATCAGTTCACCTGATTCGTAATTAATTTCTACTACATCTTCATTGGCGTAATTACGTGTACCCATTCGTTTTCCTAATCTTAAATCTAAATCCTCAAGTGGAAATTTAAGCCCTTTAGAGTTTACTTTTATTGCTTTATGAAAAGGAACCAAGGAGATAACTCTATTTTTAACACCTTCTAATTCTATACTTTTATCAGCAAAAAAGAAAATAGAATAATCATCATAAAAAGTGATGTTCAATCTATTTTTAAAGTTAAGTGCTGTAGATAAATTTCCTAAAAAATGATCGCTCTCCTGCCCAGTAGATCCATAAACATCCACCGAATCATAACCGTGTTCTTCTATGATTTGTAAACTTTTCTCGAAGTCCGTAAAATCCTGATCAGGCCTTTCTAAAACCTCAACAAATGGAGAAATATCATCAATAGAAACTGAATCAAAATCACCAATCACATAATCTGGTCTGATTTGCTTTCCTAATAAAAAAGCATATGCACCATCGGTACAATATATCTTTTCGTAATTCGAAATATCAGGTAAGTCCTTTGGCGGCTGACCATTTATAATTAAAAGTGCTTTCATCTTTAATCTTTACTTGGAAGCCATAAAACCTCTGGTTCATTGTCCATTTTAGCCAATACTCTTGCCAAAACAAAAAAGTAATCCGACAAACGGTTCAAGTATTTTTGCAACTCCTGACGAATTTCTTCGTTCTCAGCCAATGCAACAACAATTCGCTCTGCTCTTCTACAAACCGTTCTAGCTAGGTGCGCCGAAGCTGAAGCCTTACCACCACCTGGTAGAATAAAATGAGTTAAAGGATCTAGTTGTTTCTCCCATTCATCAATCCAGCTTTCTAAGGTTTCAATATCAGACTCCTGAATCATTTGACCAATTCTCGACTTACCATTCGCTAAATATAATTTCTCTTTAGGTGTTGCTAATTCTGAACCTAAAACAAATATATTCTCCTGAATTTTAAGCAATTGTTCTTTGACTTGTTCATTGGAGTTATGAGAAGCAATGACACCGACATTCGAGTTTAATTCATCGGTAGTACCATAGGCGTCGATGCGAATGTGAGCTTTAGAAACCTTGACTCCACCGTATAAAGAAGTAGAACCTTTGTCTCCGGTTTTAGTATATATTTTCATAATTATTCAAATTTATGATAGCATAGATTTAGACTAAAATCTAATATCTAGTCTGCTAAAGTTTAAAAATAAGTAATTGAATCTAATTCGCCTAAGTTTTGGCTTTAATTAACCAGAGATTTATAGAGCATTTAATCTTTTCACGGCAGCGGAAACATGATTATGTATAAAGTCTGATTCTAATTCATCATCCTTTCTAAATCTAAGTAAATGAAAACCTTTGATATCTTTTGGAACTTTTAAAAGTTCATCCTCATTCAAATCATTCTTGAACCAAACTGAAAACATATCCTTATAAGCTCTAAATCCTAAGATTTGAGTATCGTTTAAACTATAAATTGGTTCGCCGTAATCCATATCGCCGTCTAAACCATAAGCTAAGAGAATTTGATGAAGCTGCGTAAGCTCCTCCTCCAAATAAGCATGAGTTTGGATATAATCCTCTATGGTGATTGGCGTAATCATTGGCGATTTTAATATTTTTCGAACCTAAAGTTCTCTCCTAAATAAACCTGACGAACCACTGGGTCATCTGCTAATTCTTCTGGCGTACCTTCTTTTAGTATCTTGCCTTCGAACATAATATAGGTCTTATCCGTAATCGCCAAAGTCTGCTGTACGTTGTGGTCGGTGATTAAAATCCCAATATTTCTTTTCACAAGAGAACGAACAATTTTCTGAATATCCTCCACAGCAATCGGGTCAACTCCTGCAAAAGGCTCATCTAGTAAAATGAATTTTGGATCAACGGCTAAAGCTCTCGCAATTTCGGTCCTACGTCTTTCTCCCCCCGAAAGTAAGTCACCTCGGTTGGTTCTTACATGTTCTAAACTAAATTCTTCTATAAGAGAGTCTCTTCGAATTCTACGTTCCTTTTTTGATAATTTAGTCATCTCGAGCACCGCCATAATATTATCTTCTACAGATAATTTTCTAAAAATAGATGCTTCTTGCGCTAAATATCCAATCCCTTTTTGCGCACGTTTGTACATGGCATTTTTGGTGATGTCATCTTTGTCTAGATAAACCTTACCAACTGTTGGCTTCACCAAACCTACAATCATATAGAATGTCGTCGTTTTCCCAGCTCCATTGGGCCCGAGAAGACCGATAATCTGACCTTGCTCTACCTCAATAGAAACGTCTTTTACAACACGTTTCTTTCCATACATTTTAACTAGGTTTTCACCTCTTAGAGTCAGTTTTTCTTGCGACATTCTATATGTGTTAATTGCTATTTAATTTTAATAATAAACTTAATAAAAGCTGATTTATTCTTCAATAAATCCTTGCTCTGCCATCCATTTATCATTAAAAAACTTACCTACATATCTTGTACCAGAATCATGGAATAATACTACCACAACATCGTCTGGACCAAATTCATCTTTTAATTGTAATAATCCTTTAATGGCTGCTCCAGCAGAATTACCCATAAACAGCCCTTCTTCAATCGCCAATTTTCTGGTATAAATTGCGGCATCCTTGTCCGTAACTTTTTCAAACCCGTCAATTACATCAAAATTTACGTTTTTAGGTAAGATATCCTCGCCAATTCCTTCTGTAATATAAGGATAAATTTCGTTTTCGTCGAAGATTCCTGTCTCGTGATATTTCTTAAAAACCGAGCCATAGGTATCAATTCCCCAAATCTTGATATTAGGATTTTGCTCTTTTAAATATTTTCCTACCCCTGAAATTGTTCCACCCGTTCCAACACCTACCACAAAATGGGTAATCTTTCCATCGGTTTGTTCCCAGATTTCTGGTCCTGTACTTTCGTAATGCGCTTTCGCATTCGAAGGATTATCATATTGATTTACATACCATGCATTCGGCGTTTCTTCGGCCAATCTTTTAGAAACAGAATAATAAGAACGTGGGTCTTCAGGTTCCACTGCCGTTGGACAAACTACCACCTCTGCCCCCACAGCACGCAAAATATCAATTTTCTCCTGCGATTGTTTGTCAGCGATGACACAAATTAATTTATATCCTTTCACAATGGCGGCCAATGCCAGCCCCATTCCCGTATTTCCGGAAGTACCTTCTATAATGGTTCCTCCAGGTTTTAACAAGCCTTGCGCTTCAGCATCTTCAATCATTTTAACGGCCATTCTATCTTTTACAGAATTTCCTGGATTAAAGGTTTCAACCTTAGCAAGACAAAGACTTGGTAAATCTTTAGTTATCTTATTTAGTTTAACCAAAGGCGTGTTACCAATAGTTTCTAATATATTTTCGGCGTATTGCATAATCTTAATTATGCTGCAAATTTAATTTAAATTAACAGACTGCAATAATTATAATTGAAATAGAGATTTGACCTTCTATCTTTTTTACATCTAATTCTAGATTAAAGGTATTTCCACTAAAATGAGCATAATTAATTTACAACAAAGCAAAATCTGATTATTTAGATTTAAAAATTTAATATTCTATCTTTGTTTGCTAAGTCAAAATGATATGAATTTTAAAGCTTTCCATCTCTTACTATTGATTTTCGTATTGTTTTCATGTAAAAATGCTCCAGAAAATTACTTAGAGACAAATACACAAACTGCTCAAGAAGATTATTTTCACACCACTACCGAAACATTGGTTTCAGCGCACCGTGGTGGAAGTGGCATTAAAAACTATCCTGAAAACGCTTTAGAAACGATTCAATATTTACACAAACAAGGTATAAGTGTTTTTGAAATTGATTTATTTCAAACCTCAGATAGAGAGATTATGTTATTTCATGATAATCACTTGGAAAGAACAACCACTGGAAATGGTTCTTTGAAAGGAAAATCTGCATCAGATTTATTAAAATTGAACTTAGTAGATGATTTTGGGAATGAAACTTCCTATAAAATTCCTTATTTAAAAGATGTTTTAGCTTGGGCAAAGGGGAAAAACGCCTATTTAATGCTGGATTTTAAAGATAGCGCCAAATATGAAGATGTCATTGATTTAGTTCGAGAGATGGATATGCAAGACCAATGTGTATTGATTAGTTACAGCACAGGCCAAGCGAAGAAACAACATCGATTAGCTCCAGAAATGATGATTTCGGTTTCGGCAAGAAACGAAAAAGAGTTAAATTGGATTTTAGAAACAGAAATACCGACGGACAAAATGATTGCCTTTACAGGTACTAAACTTTCTCCGCCAGCTTTATATAAGAGATTAAATGAATTAAAAATTCCTGCTATCTTGGGAACTTTAGGTAACTTAGACGGAAGAGCAGCAGCTAATAAAGAGCATTTATATAAAGAATGGGCAGATATGGGGGTTCAAATTATCGCCACCGATCGTCCGTTGGATGCTTACAAAGCCTTGAAGTAATTTTATGATAAAAATAGATTTCGAACATACGGGAGTTTCAGCTTTAATTAAGGATTATTTAAAGCAAAAAGAGGTTTTAAAACCTTTTTATTCCTTATTTCCAACGGAAGAAAACTATGCTATTCAAGCCGACAAAAAACTGAAAGAATATCAGCATAGAGATGTGCTTCATTCAGTATTAAGTCAACAAATGGATAGACTTGAATTAAGTGAAAAACAACAAGAAAATTTAGCTTTACTCAAGGACAGCAATACAGCAACTGTAACCACTGGGCATCAGTTGAATTTACTCACCGGGCCTTTATACTTTATTTATAAGATTCTTCATGTTGTCAAAATTTGTGAGGATTTAAATCAAAAAGATTCTAAAATCAATTATGTTCCCATTTATTGGATGGCGACAGAAGATCATGACTTTGATGAAATCAATCATTTTTATGATTATCGTGGCAAAGTTGAATATAATGCAGAAAACGGTGGTTTCGTAGGCGATATTTCAACTAAAAGCACAGAAGAAAGTTTACAGAAATTTATTGATTCATTCGGAGATTCAGCTTTTGAAAATAAATTAAAGGAAATCATTCAAACAGCTTATTTCCAACAGCACGACTTAGCGACAGCTACAAGAATTTTGGTGCATGAGCTATTAGGCGATTATGGAATCTTGATTTTAGATGCTAATGACGCTGAACTTAAAAAATGTATGATTCCTTATTTTGAAAAGGAATTATTTAACAATGAAGCTCAAAACTTTGTTCAACAGACCAATGAAGCTTTAAGTTCTTATAAAAATCAAGCCTACGCGAGAGAAATCAATCTCTTCTATTTAGAAAATAATCAGCGCGAACGCATCGAAAAAACAGCTCATGGTTTTACTTTGGTTGATTCACTAAAGGAATTTAGCCCAGAAGAATTTAAACAAGAATTACATTCGCATCCTGAGAAATTCAGTCCAAATGTAATTTTAAGACCCATGTATCAAGAAGTAATTTTACCAAATGTCGCCTATATTGGTGGCGGAGGTGAAATCGCTTATTGGCTACAATTAAAATCAGCATTTGAAAATTATGGAATTCTATTCCCGATGTTGGTAGTTAGAAATTCTATGCTTTTGGTTCCAAATGCGTACAAGCATAAGGCAGAAAAATATGATTTACTGTCAGAAAAAATGTTTGTTACCGCTTCTAGCTTTAAAAATAAATTCACTGAACATCAATCTGATTTATTTAAGGAATTAGAAGATGTGAAATTAAGTTTAGAAAAGAATTTCGAAAGCTTAGAGGAATTAGCAGAAAAAACAACTTCATCTTTTGGCTCGATGGTTGAAGCACAAATGAAAAAGCAAATGAAAGGCTATGATAGTATGCACAAGCGATTATTAAAAGCTGAGAAAAAGCGCTTTGAAACAGAAATCAAAAAAATCGATGAGGTTTATGACTTCTTCTTCCCAAGAAACAATTGGCAGGAACGCGTTATCAACTTTAGCGAATTTTATACAAAAAACGGACAAGATCTATTTTCGAAAATATACGATGGCTTAGATGCCTTCAATTCAAGCTTCAATATTGTAATTTTGGATAGTATAGCGAAAAAATAATTGTATTTTTGTCAAAAATCTAGACATCGCATGAAAAAAATATTCGTTTCCATAAGCTTGTTTATGACCTTTTTAGCCTATGCCCAAGTTACAAAGCATACGGTAGAGGCTCAAGAAACAGTATACGGGATTTCAACGCAATACGGCATTAGTCAAGAACAACTAAAGAATGCTAATCCTTTTTTAAAAGAAAGAGGATTGCAAATTGGTGATGTATTAACAATTCCTGGACAACAAGGCGCAGAAGAAAGTAGCCTCCCAGAAGGTACAGTGGCTGATTACGAGGATAAAGAGTTTTATTATCGTGTGATCCAACCGAAGCAAACTTTATATTCACTTTCTAAGGAATATGGAGTTTCTCAAGAGACGATTACTAGCTTAAACCCTTTTATTAAAGAAAGAGGTTTACAATATAAAGATGTCGTAAGGATACCTAAAAAACAAGCGCAGACCGAGCAAGCAGAACAAGAAGTTCAGGTTCCAGAAGGTATGCACTTAGTAAAAGCTGGAGAAACAGTTTATTCTATTTCTCAAGTCTACAATTTAGAGATGTCTGATATTTATGCTGCGAATAGAAACCTACAAACAGAAGGTTTAAAGAAAGGTGAATTCATTAAAATCCCTACTAAGAAATCAGTTTCAATCCCAGAAGGAAAAACTTATTTTGAGCACGAAGTTGTAAAAGATGAAACTGTATTTTCATTATTACGTAGATATGACGTAAGTCTAGACGAATTAATCGCCTTGAATCCAGACTTGGAAAATGGTTTACAGAAAGGAATGACGCTAAAAGTGCCATTAAAGAAAGGAGCTAAATTAGAAGAAGCACCAAAATTAGTGGAAACTTCAGGAGCCAACTTTTCAGACAATGAAATTAACATTGTATGGATGATGCCATTCTTTTTAGATACACCTAAATCAAATGCAGGCGAAAGACAAGTTGCACAAGACTTCTACATGGGTGCACAAGTAGCTTTAGAGCAGTTAATTAAATCTGGTAAGAAAGTAAACGTTGAGGTGATCGATATTCAAAGAGACAAAGACGCTTTAGATAAATTCCTTGACACCCCAGATTTCAGTAAATATGATGCGATTGTAGGACCATTCTTTGAAGAAATGATTGCGCATGTAGCTGTGAAATTAGAAAGAACAGATGTTCCAATTTTCTCTCCTTTAATCAATTCTGAAAGCTTAGAGGCTTATAAGAATGTTTACTTAGCAACTCCAAGAGATGAGTTTGCTGCTGATTTGATTGTTGAGGAAATGGCTAATGCTTATAATGGTAAACAAGAAGTTAAAATCTTGACCAATTCTAAGGATGAGAACATCGCTAATTATGTTAAAAGCAAGTTCACCCAAAGATTTGGTGATGCTAAAATTACGATTACTAAGAATCCAAACGACTTGAAATTAGTTGAACATAAAACTATTACTCAAGACGCAGAAGGAAACGATGTTGAGAATATTACATACGAACCTATCTTAGCTGTATTAGCAGCCGATAACAACAAATTAGGAGATCAGTTCGTAAAAGTAATTACAGAACAAGACGCAGCCTCAATCAATGGATATAGTCTTTATTTTGTTCCAGCATTAGATGTATTCGATGGAAATAATGTGAATAACATTAAAGCTTTAAAAGAAATGGGCTTTGCATACACAGCTACTCGATTGGTAAATACTTTCGGAGAGAATGAGAAGCAAATTATTGCTAATTTCCAAGATAAATATTGTTCTGTTCCAAATAAATATATGTCTATCGGATATGATATCGTTTATGATGTGGTAGATAGAATGGATAAGAGTGGTAAAATCTCTGCCTTTGATGCTAAGAGATCTGAAACACGTTTATCTACTAAATTTGGATACGACAAAGTTGATAATGGCGAAGCTAAAATCAACAAAGAATTAAGAATCATTAGATTAAATTAATAATCATCTTTTCATAAAAATATTATATGTCTGTACGTGTAAGATTTGCACCAAGTCCGACAGGACCGCTGCATATGGGTGGCGTTAGAACTGCTTTGTTTAACTATTTATTTGCTAAAAAACATAAAGGAACTTTTGTCTTAAGGATTGAAGACACTGACCAAAATAGGTATGTTGAAGGCGCAGAAGAGTACATAAAAGAAGCATTGGAATGGTGTGGACTTATCCCAGATGAAGGTCCGGGATATGGTGGAGATTATGCTCCCTATCGTCAGTCGGATAGAAAAGAAATCTATCAGAAATATGTTCAAGAATTAATTGATTCTGGAAACGCTTATTATGCTTTCGATACACAAGAGGATTTAGATAAATTAAGAAGCGAAGCTGAATCAGAAGGCAGAACTTTTATTTATAATTACACCAATAGACTTCATCTTAGAAACTCGCTTAACTTAAGCGCTGAAGAGACACAAGCTCTTTTGGACTCTGATACTCCACATGTTATTCGTTTTAAAATTCATGCGGGAGAAACTTTTAGATTACATGATATCATCAGAGGAAATATTAGCGTAGACACTTCTACGCTAGATGACAAAATCTTGATGAAAAACGACGGAATGCCAACCTATCACCTAGCAAATATTGTTGATGATCATGAGATGGCAATCACACATGTAATTCGTGGAGAGGAATGGTTACCAAGTTTACCATTACACTTATTGATGTATGATGCATTTGATTGGACTCCACCTCAGTTTGCTCACTTACCATTGATTTTAAAATCAGAAGGTAAAGGAAAATTAAGCAAAAGGGATGGAGATAAACACGGATTCCCTGTTTTCCCATTAGAATGGAAAACCGAGGACGGCGTAGCAAGAGGTTACCGAGAAGACGGTTACTTCCCTGATGCTTTTATTAATATGTTGGCATTATTAGGTTGGAACCCAGGTACTGAACAAGAAATCTTCAGTTTAGAAGAACTGTCACAAGCTTTTGATTTAAATAAAGTTAATAACTCTGGCGCGAGATTCAATCCAGATAAAACAACTTGGTTCAATCATCAATATCTACAGCAAAAGAGTGATGAGGAATTGACAGCATCTTTTCAAAGCATCTTAAAAGAAAAAGGTATTGAGACCAATACTGAATTCGATCAAAAGATTGTTAGCTTATTAAAAGAGCGTGCTAATTTTGTTTCGGATATGTGGACTGAAGGTGAGTTTTTCTATCAAGCCCCAAGCAGTTATGATGAGAAAAGCTTCAAAAAAGTTTGGAAAGAGGACACCAAAGATATTTTAAACAAATTCTTGTCTTTTGATATTCCAAATTATGATAGTGCGGAAGAAATTCAAGCCAAAGTAAAAGACTTTGTAAAGGATAACGAAATTGGTTTTGGTAAAATCATGATGCCATTGCGTGTTGCTTTGGTAGGTGGCTTACACGGACCTGATATTCCAGTTATTATGTCTTTATTAGGCAAAGAAGAAGTTAAAAATAGATTGGACTCACTGATTTCTTTTAGTGAAAACAAGTGATTTAAAACGACATTGGAAAACTTTTAAGAGCATCTCACTGAACTTATGTTCACAGATGCTCTTTCTGTTATTTTCAAGACCTCATCTAATTCCATTTATCGCATTTGCGACATTGGAAACTATGCACATCTCTGATAAGAAATTTGATGATCACAGCTTAGACACCAAGTCCAATGCCTATAAACACGCCCTTTGGAATATACTTATCGCTTACCATATTCAACTGTTTTATAGAACGCCACAAAAGGCCTTAAATAGAACTAAAAGGATTACAGATATGCACGAGGAATGCTTCAAGAATAAACCAGAAGCAGAAGCAATGGATTTGGCCAACAATGAGATTGGTAGGAATATTTATCTTAAAGCATACGAGGAGTTCAATAGAAAACCAAAAAAGAAAATCCTGCTCCAACATTTATCAGCGGAACAGGATTCTTTTATTTATTTAGAAGATTAAATTAATCTTGCATTGCAAACACTCTTTGTAATAAAGGAGTTGTTCTTGCTCCAAGATTGGTTCTAATATCTTTCTCTTTATTCGCTACTTTCACAAATAATCCATCAATCGTTTTTTGAGTCACATACTCAGTTAAGTTTGGATTAACTGGCTGAACCAAAGGCACTGAATTATATTTTTGAATAATCTGTGACCAAATTTCGTTGGCTCCAACTTTATCCAATGAATTTTGAATTTTTGGTTGAAAAGCTGAAGTTAATTGAGCCGTAGTTTTATTTTTTAAGTAAAATGTAGCGGCGTGATCATTTCCAGTTAAAATTCCCATTGCATCCTGAAAAGTTAAACCTGTAATAGCAGACACAAAAATAGGTTTTGCTTCTACCACAGCATCTTCAGCTGCACGGTTTAATACTTTTAAACCTTCATCAGCTAAAGCTCCTAGCCCAATCTGACGCAAAGTTTGATCAACTTTTTGAAGCTCATTAGGTAATAAAATCTTAACTGCTTGATCTCTGAAAAAACCGTCTTTTTCTCCTAGAATATCAACACCTTCAACAACTCCAAACTCTAGCGCTTGTTTTAATCCACTAGCTACTTCTAGGTTAGTCCCTCCCATTTCGGGCATATTGTCGACAATGGTTTGTAATTCAGCACAGCCATTTATAACAAACATGAAGGGAATCATACATATTAAGGCAAATTTTCTCATAATCAATGTTTTTATAGATTTATTCCTTGATTTAAATCAAATAACAATCCATTTATTTTTTTTCTTCAATAATGAAGTCAATCATTTGAGAAAGTTTGCTCTTCAAGTGCTTGCGATGAACGATAACATCCACAAATCCTTTTTCTTGTAAGAACTCTGCCGTTTGGAATCCTTCTGGTAAATCTTTACCAATGGTTTCTTTAATTACACGAGGTCCCGCAAATCCAATCAATGCACCTGGTTCTGCAAAAGTAACATCCCCCATCATCCCGAAAGATGCTGTAATTCCACCAAAAGTTGGGTCAGTAAGCAATGTTAAATAAGGTAATTTAGCTTCTGATAATTGAATCAATTTAGCCTCCACTTTCACCATTTGCATTAAAGACAATGCAGCTTCCATCATACGCGCACCTCCTGATTTACAAATCAGTATATAAGGCATCTTATTTTTAATAGCGTAATCAATAGCACGAACAATTTTCTCTCCCATCGCAGAGCCTAAAGACCCACCGATGAAATCAAAGTCCATACAACTGATCATCACTTCTCTTCCATTCATTTTACCAGAGGCATTACGAATAGAATCTTTTAACCCTGTTTTCTTTTGAGTATTCTTCAATCGATCCTCATAAGCTTGTGTATCGGTCCAGTTCAATGGGTCACGACTCTCTACTTTAGCGTCATGCTCCTTAAACTTGCCATCATCAAACAACATTTTAAAATATTCTTCAGAACCAATTCTCACATGGAAATCATCTTCTGGACTCACATAATAATTCTTAGCAAGATCCTCTGTATCAATGATTTTACCCGTTGGAGTTTTATACCATAATCCTTTTGGGGTATCTTTTTTCTCTTCTGTTGAGGTCTGAATATTTTTCTTTTTTCTTCTAAACCAAGCCATATATCAATTTCTATAGGGGTAAAAGTACAAATAATATTTAAAGCAGATAAAATAAGCTGATTTTTCACGGGTGAAAAATCAGCTTAAATTTTAAATTTCTAAGAGTTGATTACAATCTATCAATATTGTTTAAATCTTCGAAAGCTTTCTTCAATCTTTCGTTGAATGCTTTCTCTCCTTCTCTTAACCAAACTCTTGGGTCGTAGTATTTTTTGTTTGGAAGATCCTCTCCATCTGGGTTTCCAATTTGAGATTGGATGTAACCATGCTTATCTGCATAATAATCTCTAACACCGCTCATGAATGCATATTGCTGATCGGTATCAATGTTCATTTTAATTACACCATACCCAATAGCTTCTTGAATTTCAGCTTCAGAAGAACCTGAACCTCCGTGGAATACAAAGTTTACTGGTTTATCACCTGTTCCTCTTTCTTTTTGAATATGCTCTTGAGAATTCTTCAAGATTTTTGGAGTTAAAACAACGTTTCCTGGCTTATAAACCCCGTGAACATTACCAAAAGCTGCAGCAATTGTGAAATCATCTGAAACTTCTTTTAATCTATCATAAGCATATAAAACCTCTTCTGGCTGTGTATATAATTTAGAAGTATCTACGTCTGTGTTATCCACACCATCTTCTTCACCTCCAGTAATACCTAATTCGATTTCTAGAGTCATACCCATCTTTGCCATACGCTCGAAGTATTTAACAGAAATGTCAATATTTTCTTCGATTGGCTCTTCAGATAAGTCTAACATGTGCGAACTATAAAGCGAGTGTCCGTGTGTTTTGAAGTAAGCTTCGTTAGCTTCCATTAAACCATCAATCCAAGGCAATAATTTCTTAGCACAGTGGTCTGTATGCATAATGACAGTAGCTCCATAAGCTTTTGCCATTTCGTGAACGTGTTTTGCGCCTGAAACTGCACCTAAAATAGCTGCTTTCTGACCGTCGTTAGATAATCCTTTACCAGCATTAAAAGCTGCTCCTCCGTTAGAAAACTGAATAATAACTGGTGCATTTACGGCAGCAGCTGTTTCCATTACGGCGTTCATAGTATTACTACCAATTACGTTTACTGCAGGCAATGCATACTTGTTTTCTTTAGCGTCTGCAAAGATTTCAGAAACTAATTTTCCGGTAGCAACACCGGCAGGAAATTTTCTACTCATGGTTTTAATTTTTCGTTTCCCACAAATATAAGGAATTGAAAATACATTTGTTTAACATAATTCAATGATTTTTACTGCCTAATTCCAAGCCCTCAATACATAAATTTTCATCTCCTAATGATGTTGCACCTGCTTAGATTTATTTTTAACATTAAGCTCAAAGCACCAACAAAATCATAAAAGTCAATGCTTTACATTCCATTTAATTCATTTTTACAATTATTTCTTAAATTAAAATCAGAACAGACAATTTATTTTTAAGTATATTCAACGCTTCAAAGAAGATATTTAGCATGAAAAAGATTAGCCTAGGTCAATCCATGATTCCCATCGTCGTTTTAATCGCTCTTCTAGCATTAAATGTTTACGTTTTCGAATCAGATGCTACTTATGGCTCAAATCAATTTTCTTTATTACTAGCTGCGGCTGTTGCGGCCATCATTGGAATTAGGAATGGTGTTAAGTTTGAAGAAATTTTGGATAGAATTTCTTTAAACCTAAAAGCAACTACGCCAGCCATTTTAATTTTACTTTTTGTGGGATCCTTAGCAGGTACTTGGCTTTTAAGCGGAATTGTACCAGCTATGATTTATTATGGTTTAAATATCCTCACGCCCACCATCTTCTTTGTGGCTTGTATTTTAATATGTATTGTCGTTTCAATGGCTACAGGTAGTTCGTGGACAACGAGTGCTACGATTGGTATTGCTCTGATAGGAATAGGGAATGGATTGGGATTAGATTCAGCGATGACGGCAGGAGCTGTGCTTTCTGGAGCTTATTTTGGCGATAAAATGTCTCCACTTTCGGATACGACTAACCTTGCTCCGGCCATTGCAGGAACAGATTTGAATACGCACATTAAATACATGACCATTACAACCGTGCCTACGATTATCATAACACTTATCGTGTTTTTAATCTTAGGGTTTACAGCTTCCATTCATGGAAATATTGACAAAGAAATTGTTCAGAATTTAATTGCTGATAACTTCAATGTCAGCCCGTGGTTATTTACTGTTCCTTTATTGGTAATTATTTTAATTGTCATGAGGGTTCCACCTTTAATGGCGCTACTAGTTGGAACAGTTCTAGGTGGAGTAGCTGCGATTATATTTCAGCAAGATTTATTATTACAAATGTCGGGAGCTGAAAGCCTAAATTCTGTGGAAACCTATCGAATTGTAATGAATAGCATTACGGTAGACACCATCATTCCGGTGGAAGAAGTTAGGTTAGAAAATGGAACATTACTGAATCTTGGCGGTCTTTTCGAACAAGGTGGAATGGCCGGAATGTTAGGTACGGTTTGGTTAATTATCTGTGCCATGGCATTTGGTGGAGTTTTAGAAGCTATCGGAGCCTTGAAAAGAATTTCAGAGTTTTTCTTAGGATTATTTCAATCTGTTTTTGGATTATTTGCCAGTACCGTTGCAACTGCATTAGCACTAAACATTACCGCATCTGATCAATATTTAGCCATTGTAGTATCGGGTAAAATGTTCTCTGAGGCATATAAAGACAAAGGACTAGCTCCAGAAAACTTAAGTAGAACCTTAGAAGATTCAGCAACTGTTACCTCTGTATTAGTTCCGTGGAATACTTGTGGAGCTTATCATTCCAAAGTATTATTGGGTGAAGCTGGTAATATGTCGTTCATTCCTTATGCGATATTCAACTATTTAAGTCCATTTATGACTTTATTAGTGGCTGCAATTGGTTATAAAATCAGAATGCGTGGAGAAGAAAAAGAATCTATTTTTTCTTAAAAAACGCTTTTAATTTATCTGATTAAAAGCTTCTTCACATTCATTTTATTCCTGCTGCTAAATCTTTTATATTTGTACGAGAAGATTTTTTTTAAGGCATTTAATGCTCGATGATTTTGAGTTAAAATAATTTAAACTCATATCAGTTCTTATTGTTTAATTTTAAAAATATATCCAATGAAAATATATCCAATAGAATGCGGAAATCTTAAGTTAGATGGTGGTGCTATGTTTGGCGTAGTCCCTAAAACTATTTGGACAAGAACCAATCCTGCAGACGACAAAAACATGATTGACATTGCTACGCGCTCCCTTTTGATTGAAGACGGCGATCGTTTGATTTTAATCGATACGGGTATGGGTAACAAGCAAGACGAAAAGTTCTTTGGATATTATTATTTATGGGGAAATCACGATATCGATAGCTCCTTAGCTAAATATGGCTTTACACGTGACGATGTTACCGATGTGTTTTTAACTCATTTACATTTTGATCACTGTGGTGGAGCTATTCAATGGAATAAAGACAGAACTGGATATGAGCCAGCTTTCAAAAATGCTAAATTCTGGTCTAACAAAGATCATTGGCAGTGGGCTGTTGAACCAAACCCAAGAGAAAAAGCATCGTTTTTAACAGAAAACATTCAGCCGATTAAAGACAGTGGACAATTAAATTTCATTGATGTTCCTCAGGATAATTTCAATGGAACGACTCCCCTAGGATTTGATGTGATTTTTGTGGATGGTCATACCGACAAACAAATGCTTCCAAAAATTCAATACAAAGACAAAACGATTGTTTACACAGCTGATTTAATTGCAACGGCAGGGCATGTTCCTTTGGTTTATGTTATGGGATATGATACTAGACCTTTATTAACCATTAAAGAAAAGGAGATTTTCTTAGATAAGGCAGTTGATGAAAATTGGATTTTAGCTTTCGAGCACGATGCACATAATCAGTTAGCCACCCTAAAACGCACCGAAAGAGGTGTTAGAATTGATGAAACATTCACATTTAATGAAGTTTTTGGTGAGTAAGTATTACATTTTTACAATCGCATTAGTATATCTTCTTTTTTCTTGGTCTTGCGCCAGAAAAGGAAGACCCGATGGTGGTCCTAAGGATATTACGCCACCGGTTTTGTTGCAATCGATTCCAGATACATTTAGCACGAATGTAGATACCAAAATCAAAAAAATTGAACTTAATTTTGATGAATATGTGACTTTGAAGGATTACATGAAAAATGTAATTATTTCTCCGCCAGTTGACCCTCAGCCTATTTTCACGCCAACAGGAATGGCCGCAAAGAAAGTTACTGTTGAGTTTTCTGGAGAATTACAACCAGAAACCACTTATACCATCAATTTTGGTCAAAGTATTCAAGATAATAACGAGGGAAATCCACTCTCCTATTTTTCTTATATTTTCTCTACAGGCGATAAAATCGACTCATTAGAAATTATAGGTAAAGTGAATAACATGGGCGAAAGAAAGTTGCCAGAAAATGTGATTGCCGCCCTTTACCGAATTGATTCTACTTATAATGATAGTTTAATTTTTAAGCAAAAGCCTTATTACGTTGCTAAATTAGACACAGCGAATCAATTTTCGCTTAAATATTTGCGTTCAGGATCGTATAGATTAGTTGCGTTTAATGATGAGGTTGCGAATACAAGACTAGATCCTGCCAAAGAAAAGTTTGCTTTTTATCCTGAAATCGTAGAAGCTGGAAGCAGCCAAAATTATGATTTAAATTTATTTAAGTTAAATCAGCCTTATAGAGCTAAAGAAGTAAGCCAAGTAGATTATGGTAAATTAGAATTTTACTTTGAAGGAAAACCAGAAAAAGTAGACATTCAAGCTTTGGAACCTACTTTCACGACTTCTAAAATTTATCACAAAGCTTATTCAGATACAGCTACCTTATATTTTAATCCAAGCATAGATTCATTGACTGAAAAGCGCGTTCGCATGCATTTTGCCGTGAATTTCATGGATAAAATTGATTCTTTACCGCCTGTAATTTATCAAACAGAAAAATACACGCCTCTAAAGGTTTATGGAAGAAACTTGGATTATGTTCCAGGGAAGATGTATGAGATTGAGGCAAATTATCCGCTAGATACGTTGGATAAATCTTTTATATCTGTCGTTAAAGATTCTGTTGATTTAGACTTTGAAGTGAAACGATTGAAGCCTAATAAATTTGGTTTAGACTTTCCGATTGAATTTAATTCAAAATATAAAATTGCGGTTTTACCAGAAGCTGCTAAAGATTATATGCAGCGAACCAATGATACTTTAAACCTAAGTTTTGGGGTAAAAGAATCAAGAGACTTCGGTAACCTCATCTTGAACATTCAGAACAAGCCTGAAGCTCCTTTTTGGTTAAAGTTAATGAATGCGCAGGATAGAGAAGTTACTTCAGTGTATGGCACAAAGGCAAAGCATGAGTTTAAACATCTAAAGCCGGGAGAATATTATTTTAAACTCTTGGTAGATGAAAACGCTAATGAGCGATATGATACGGGAGATTGGTATGAACAAAAACAACCAGAACCGATTTATATTTATCAAGAAAATGTAACGGTTCGTGCGTATTGGGACATTGAGGAAACCTGGGTATTAGGTTCTTCTAATCAAAAATCTATAGAAGCACCAGAGAAAAAGGATATAGAGGAGTTGATGGATACACGTCCGAGAACCTTGGATAGACCCTAAAGTAATTTTTCTACCCTAGATATTTAGACCTCTAAATTAAAAGATTTAGTAAAGCCCAAGCTTGATAAAATAATTCAAGTTTGGGCTTTTTTAATTGATTCAAAGTATAACTTTCCTTTTCATTTAAACACGAAATAAATGACTCGGAGCGCGGCCTGGATTGTCGTGGAAATCCTTTCTTTGCTGGCAAGCAACAATTTGCGAAGCCAAAGAGCGACCAACGGAAGCTCCTTTGGCGAGATAAATTGTCTTGTTGGCTAAGAAAGATTGGAACAGAAAGCCAGTTAAGCCGCCCAAATAAAACTAAATCCCATGTTGATGAACTAATTATTAAAGCAAAAAAAAGAGGCCCTATAGACCTCTTTTATATTTTGTATTAACTGAATTTTAGTAATCGTAGCTATTGTAAGTTTCGCCACCGAAATCCCAAGTTAATCCGAATCTTAATGTATTTTCTAAAGCGTTGTTTACGTTGTTAGTTGGGATTAAATAAGAGAAGTCTAATCCGAATGCGTTAAATCTCATTCCAGCACCTAAAGTAGCGTATTGTCTAGCTCCTTTTTCCATGCTTTCGTGGAAATAACCTGTTCTGAACGCGAATGCATTGTTGTAAACATATTCAGCTGAAAGTGCCCAAGTGAACTCTTTTAATTCTTCTGAGAAACCACCTGGAGCATCGCTAAATGAGTTGAAAATTCCCGAAACAACTCCATCATTTGGAATCGCCCAATAATCTACATTTCCGTCGTTGTTAACGTCCACAGGAACACTTGGCGTAGGAACTAATAATTTGTTCACCTCTACTCCTGCTGTTACTTTGTTGTAATCATCTAATAAGAAATCAAACGCCCCTCCCAAACGCATATTCGTTGGCAAGAAAGATCCTGTTTCTTGATCATCTGTATAGCTAATTTTTGGTCCAATATTACTAATGTTGAAACCACCTCTAATTCTACCGTCGAAGCTATTGAAGTTCATTCTCTCGGTTTGGAAATAACCTGCTACGTCCACCGCGAAAGAGCTTCCCGCTTTGGTCAATGCGTCTTGGTCATTGTTGAATAAATCTGAGCGAATATATCTTGCGGCAACCGCCATACCATAATAGTCACTTAATTTCAAACCATAAGAAACGTCAATTGAAAACTCGTTTGGTTTTGCCTGACCTAAGCTAGTGATTTCACCTCCAACTAGCTCTGTTAAGTCAACTTGTCCTAAGTTGAAGTAATAAATACTTGCCGCTACCGTACTTCTTTCCTCCTCACCTAAATAAGTGTAGAATGTACCGTTTAATAAGAATACATCGTCTGTAATTTCACTTAAATAAGGTGTATATGAAATACCAACTCCTGAATAGTTTTTGGCGAAAACATATTTTGCAGGGTTCCAATATTGTGAGAAGGCATCTGGAGAAGTTGCAACTCCCATATCACCTAAACCACCCGCACGAGCATCTGGAGAAATTCTTAAGAAAGGTGCACCTGTTAGAACTGGTCTGTTGGCTTCTTGAGCCCAAATACATCCTGTTAATACAACCAACAGGATCAAGCTTAATTTATTTTTCATAGGTTTCGCAATATAATGTATTTTCATTTTTAAAGATTCAAAATTAAGATTTATTTTAATATTACAAGCTTCTCTGTTTCGGAAGCTGTGCCTTTACAACTTTCGGGGTTGGCTCCTTTTATAATTGTCTTATATATATAGACGCCTTTTCCGATTTTATTGCCAAAGTCATCTAAACCATCCCAAGGAATTCCGAATTTATCGGTTCTATATCCTTCTCTAAAGGGCGCTGAAGAAACTTGTTGGCGAATCGTTTTCACTAATTTACCTGCAATACTGAATATTTGAACTTGAACTTCTAGGGCTTCTGGGCAATTATGCTCAAAATGGAAATAAGTCTGATTGGTAAATGGATTGGGCCAATTCATCAATCGATTCATATGCAATTGTTGGTCACCGTTGTCCATAACTACAAAATCTAACGTTTCGGTTGTGGAATTATTGTTAATATCCCAAACTCTAAAAGTAACGGTATGCTCGCCTAGTTCTAAATCACTCAACTTATATAATACACGTCCTTTTTGGAAATCTCTAACATTTGGATTGATACATGGCGAAGCATCTCCTCCCTCGAAATATTCGTTCAATACGGTTGTTGTACTAATCTTCCCATCTAGTAAATAAGTTATATCATGTCCGATTCCGGCTCCTGTTGCATTAATTCCGGTACTATCTACAACACAGGCCAATAAATAAGGACTTCTATCGGTAATTCCACCGTTGGCAAAGTTTAAGTTGTTCATATATAAACCAACCACCGGACCTTCGTCGTCATTTACTCCATCTGGGTTAATGTCACCCACCAAGATATCATTCTTATACGTCATCCCGTCTACCTCGTTATTATGCGCATACAATGAAATCTTTCCTTCACCTACATCGAAGTTAATATCTTTAGGTACATAGAATTCTAATTTGTAGTTACCATTTTCCACTGAAGTGGTACCTCTATATATTGCGTCTACTTGTTCTGTGAATTCTAAAACATCAATATTTCCATCGTTGTTTAAAGTTGTTCTCTCTACTGCCTTATCGAATAAAGTTCCTGTGATTTCTCCATTAAAGTTAGCATCCACACCAGAATTGCTAGCGTTTAAAACTTTACCTTCAAAACTCACAAAATCTAAGGCGCGTAGAGTTCCTGTAAACGCATCTGCTGGCTCTCCATTAATTTTATCAATTGTAATTTCTCTTGGCGGGCGAGCTAAAGAAATTAGCGGATCACCAATTAAATTAATACTCAAACCTTCGTCTCCTAAA
This sequence comes from Profundicola chukchiensis, assembly GCF_029664245.1. Classification (GTDB taxonomy): domain Bacteria; phylum Bacteroidota; class Bacteroidia; order Flavobacteriales; family Weeksellaceae; genus Profundicola; species Profundicola chukchiensis. The sequence continues at coordinate 315,533 of NZ_JANAIE010000002.1, forward strand.
TTATAATCAAGCTTTGCTAAACGTAATGCTTCTCCAATGGGTAAGAATTTATCACCATCCTCTTGAAATATTCTTCGAATAATTTTATCGTTAATTCCAAGTCCATAAACTACTGCAATCTCTCTACTGGTTGTCAACATGGCGACTGAACCACCATTTGGGTTTTTGATTAGCATTTCTCCACCAGAATCGATTTGAGGTATATCCCAAACTGTAAAATCACAAGTCACCGTTACGAAAACAGGCAAACGACTAAACTGCTGCTGAAAGTTGGTTAATTCTCTAATCTCATTTGGCGTAAAAACTCTTTCTTGCGCCCAACCATTTACACCACCATGACCAAAATAATTCACCAATAGTGTTCCCGTTTCGATTCCATTTACAATAGCATCGGTAACTGCTGGATAACGTAATCCACCTGAGCTACCTTCTTGTAAAAAAGCATCTATGTATAATTTCCTTAAAGTATAAGCTGGTTCATTTTGCTCTAAAAATTGAGCAGCATCTTGATCAACTGTATGATGGAAAGCGTTGTTTGGTCCTGGATTATCATCGTCTACCACAAACATGATTTTAGATCGCCAATCTCCGAATGGACTTCCTAAATTACTATCTGGACTAAAATAACTCAAAGTTTTATCGACCAATACTTTTGCTTCAGCGCGTGTGGCTGCGGGTAATCTCCCAATAGCAATATCGATTTGAAGCGGGTGTAAGCCTACATCGGTATCGTCTAACATTCCATAAAAATCATCCGAAACATAAGTTGTCCCTAGTCCTCTACTCGCCTCTGATTGATAAGTCGGAACCATATTGGTATTATTCGGAATTCTCTCTTTAAAATCATAAGACCCATCCCCAAAAAGTAAAGCATATTTAAGATTCCCATGTTCGTATAGCATTTTAAAGAAATCTCTAATCGCACTAATATCCTGCGACCCCGAACCAAATTCATTATATACTTGCTCAGTCGTCACAACAGCTGTGTTTACTCCACTATATAATTGGTGAGCGTTTGCCAACCTTTCAGCTTGGGCTTTATAGTCTGGATAGGTTACAATTACATAATCTACATTGGAAATTGTACTAATCGCTTGGTTGTCGATTTGTTCTACAAATTTTGGACTTAATGCTTGCTCTTTATTAAAGGCAATAAATTCGTTCTTATAATTTGAACTTGTTGTTCTAAACTTATAAGTTCCTCCTTCTGAAACTAGCATTTTAGCGTTTACTCTATCCGAAACATCCCAAACCATTTGAGGTGAGCCAGTTAAATTAAAGTCGTAAACCGTATTTTCATTCAAGTCTTCTAACCATCTAAACCCTAATTGTTGATTATTAAAAGCTAAGTTCTGCTTAAAGCTTAATCGCACATAATCTAAATAAACACTTGCTGCAGGATTCGAAGAATTATTGAGATTTAAATTTAAACTAAAAGGAAGGTTGCCCGTAAACTCGCTATTTCCCATTCTCACTTCAAAAAGCGCATTGGCTCCACCAGCAAAACTAGTTGTTCCAACAGTTGCTCCATTCAAATTTACATCTACACTGGTATTTCCTGCGTTTACCCCAACATAGCGGTATTCTATTCGGCCAGTCCCCACCATATTACCCATATGATTTAAATTGATATTAAAATCATTATCTCTGGCTAAGTTCTGTCCAAACCATTGTCGACCTACATTATATATATTGATATTATCTTTTTCGTAAAATAAGACTTGATCGAAATCTCCTTTGTTAGCAACTGCGTTTTCTTGAATATTTTCAAGCTGAACTCTTTTACCATTTCCTGGACTTTCAAAATTAATAAAGTAATATGCTTTATCCTCATACAAGTGCTTAGAATGTCTTGGGTAAATTGAATTAGAAATCCTATCGATCCCATTAGGTCCCTGCGCATAAAACAAGAAATAATCTGACTCGTCGAAACTACCATCCTCTAAACCTTCGGCATAGATCGCATTTTCTTGTAGTCCATTGTATCTAAAATCCCCTGGATTCTCTGGAAGCATCATTCCTCCATTACCATAAATTTTAAATTTACTGGGGTTAAAGTCTGTTGGTATTCCATTTTGCCTTAAAAAAGCCTTATCTATTTTATATATACCTGTGGTATCAACGCTGATTTTATAGAACCTTCCATTGCTTGCATTTAAAACGGCTGGCGGTGGCGTACGATTCGAATTAGAGTTGGTAGTAATAGTACGGTTTGAATTAACTACTTCAAAACTTGTAATCTGATAGGCTCTATTTTCGTCGCGATAAAGTCCTGTAATATCTAAAGCTTTATGAATAGCTTTACCACCTTTCATGGTTTTAATCCAAAATTCTGGCTCTTTGGGAAGGTCGGTAAACTGCACATCTCCCAATTCTTTTCTTGATATTTCTTTGGACTGAATATTTTGGATTTCAAAATTATCAAGACCACTTGCTACTTCCTGATAATAAAAGTGGGCTATATTTTTTGAATCTAAATAATTTCCAGTTGATTGGATACTTGGAACAAAAACCGTATTTTCGCCAAACGAATTTATTTCTGACTTAGCTTTCCAAGTTAATTGAAAGCTCTGTGCAGCGAGTGAATTCAGCGAAAAGAGGAGGAGGATATATAAATAGTATTTCATTTCAAATCTAAACGTTTAATAGAAATTTTTATTTCGATTACAATAAAAAAATTAAGTAATCGTTATGAAAGAGCAAAGTAAAATTGCAATATTCGTTGTAAATTTTTTTCTTTGCAAGATATATAAAAGTTGAAAACAAATAAATCAAATGAATAAAAGTAAGTTCATTTTAGTTCTTACCCTGATGACATCTCTTGTATTCCTAAGCTGTGGAGGCGGCGGAGGCAGCAAAGGTGGTGGGACTAAGAATTTTACCAGTCGTTCTGGATGGAAACCTAATGACCAAAAAGGTTGGATGTTTACCGGGAAAAAGAACAAAGAGAAAGCGTGGGTCGGAATGGTTTATATTGAAGGTGGTTCTTATACCATGGGTCAAGTTAAAACCGATGTAATGCGTGATTGGAACAATACGCCTAGACGTATGCAAGTTCGTTCTTTTTATTTAGGAGATGCAGAGGTTACAAACTACGAGTATCGTGAGTATATGGCGTGGATGGCTTATGTATTCCCATCAAGCGACCCAAATAACAAATTAATCAATCAAGGTATTCTACCTGATACATTGGTTTGGGGGAATAAATTATCTCGCAACGAATTATTTGTTAATGAATATTTAAGAAATCCTTCTTTCGACTATTATCCAGTTGTTGGTGTTTCTTGGCTACAAGCAGAAAGATACTGTGAGTGGTTGACAGACAGAGCTAACGAAAAAGCGATGATGGAGAAAGGCTATATCGACAAGGATTTATACTTAAATGAAGAGGTTAACTTAGGTTCTAATCACTTTAACACAGATAAATTCCAACAAAGTCCTGATCAAGTATTTGAGGGGGATAATGTAATCGATACGGCTAGAATCTTGAAAGAAGTTAAAGTTAAAACTCCTAACTCAAGAATCAACTATCGTGCAACCATGAACTCAAACTTGGTTTCTCAATTTAGACTTCCAACAGAAGCTGAGTGGGAATATGCAGCTTTAGCTTTACCTGCTGATCGTGTTTATAACGAATATAAAGGTAAAAACATTGCTGGATACTCATTAAGAGAGGAGCGCGGTAGAAAACGTGGTGATTTCATCGAGAACTTCAAACAAGGTCGTGGTGACTACTCCGGTATTGGAGGTTGGGGTAATGATGGTTCTGCCATTACCAATGATGTTAAGAAATTTAAAGCCAATCCATTTGGATTACACGGTATGTTAGGTAACGTTGCTGAGTGGACTGCGGATGTTTATCGTCCAATCATTGACGACGAAGCAAATGACTTCAACTACTTCCGTGGTAATATCTATACAAGAAGAATTGAAAATCCAGATGGTGGTTACGAAACTTACCAAGAAGGTGAAGTTCAATATGACACTTTAGACAATGGTCAGTTATTAGCAAGAGGTTTACCAGGACACTACAAAAAAGAAGTTATCGAAGATGCTAGAGATTACCGTGATGGTGACTACAGATCTTCTCTTGAGCTAGCTGGTGAGGATATCGATCCAGATGCGACCAACGATGCTATGTATAATTCGCCTGTAAGAAACTTCGTAGTTGCTGATGATGGTAGAGTTATCATGGAGAAAGATGGAAATCAAAGATTCACTGATATTAGCAAGTCGCTTAGAGTTGTTAAAGGTGGTTCTTGGAAAGATGACATCTATTGGTTAGATCCAGGTCAGAGAAGATACCTTAACGAAGGTTCTGCAGCTGCTTGGGTAGGATTCCGTGTCGCACAAGACTATACAGGAAACGAAGAAATGGGAGGCAAACGCAGCAAGAGAGGCGTTAAATAATCCAACAACATTTATATATTTAAAAAGAGAGCTTAATCGCTCTCTTTTTTTATGCTTTTATTTTATCTTTATATCATGAATGTAAAAGAATTTTATCCACTATTTCTTAAGTCAACAGGTGTATGTACCGATACTAGAAAAGTTGAAAAAGGAAACGTATTTATCGCTTTAAAAGGTGATAACTTTAATGGTAATGAATATGCTAGTCAAGCTTTAAAAGGAGGCGCCATGGCAGCTATAGTTGATGAAGCAGAATTTGCTAAACCAGAAGAAAATATTTATTTGGTTGAGGATGGATTGATTTTTTTACAAAACTTAGCACAATATCATCGTTTACAATTAGACATTCCCTTTATTGGATTGACGGGCAGTAATGGAAAAACCACCACCAAAGAGCTAATTGCTACTTGCCTTGAGCCAAAATATAAAGTTGCCTACACCCAAGGAAACTTTAATAATCATATTGGCGTTCCTCTTACTTTATTATCCATAGATGCTTCACATGAGATTGCAGTCATAGAAATGGGCGCAAATCATATGGGAGAGATTGCTGATTTGTGCGAAATTGCTCAACCTGATTTTGGCTATATCACCAATTTTGGAAAAGCGCACATAGAAGGCTTTGGAAGTAAGGAAGGAGTGATCAAGGCTAAATCTGAGTTATATCAATTTTTGAATAAAACCAATGGCACTGCATTTATAAATGTGGATGATCCAATTCAACTAGAAAAATCTACAGATTTAAAAACCATTAGGTTTGGTTTTGAACAAAATGCTACTTACAATTTTAATAGAACTTCTGAAAACGGTTTGGCAGCCATTCAATATAAAGACTCCTCATTACAAACTCATTTAAGCGGGAATTATAACGAACCGAATATTGCAGCTGCCGCCAGTATAGCTTTACATTTTGGTGTATCGGCTATTGAAATTCAGAAAGCACTGGCATCCTATCACCCTAATTTGAATCGCTCACAAGAAATCGAAAAAGACGAACGAAAAATCCTTTTAGATGCCTATAACGCGAATCCAACTTCTATGGAAGCTGCTCTGCGTAACTTTGCTACTTTAGAAGGTTCTAAGACGGTGGTATTAGGTGATATGTTTGAGTTGGGTGATATATCTGACCAAGAACATCATCAGATCGCCAAATTAGCGACAGAGTTGAAGTTTGATAACATCATTTTAATTGGTCATGAATTTCAAAAGGTGAAATTGGCGCATCCAAATATTCATCAATTCCCAAGTAGAGATGTATTTATGGAGCACATAAAGCAACATAAGATTGAAACAGATCGCATCTTAATTAAAGGCTCAAGAGGAATGGCGTTGGAGAAAGTGTTGGAGGTTATTTAAAGGATGATGGTGTTTTGGATAAAACTAATTTCTAAGAAAATATTTTTCCAATTAAAAATTATTCCCTATTTTTATGATATAAATCATAAATTCAAAGAGATGAAAAGACTATTTACCCCCCTATTTTTAGGCGGTGGTTTTTACACTCCTGGAGATAACGGACCTCCCGGACCTGGGTCTCCAGGCGGAACTTATAGTGGTCCTAGTGAAAGTGACGGCTCATCAGTTGGTTACACAAGATTTGTTATTGGTGATGGTGGTACAGGAAACCAAGATGATGTGGATGCTATAAATCAAATTACCCTCGAAATGGATGCTGCTTTTGGGGTTGGGAATTGGGTTTTGTTGAAAGTATGCCCGATGACGCGCCCAGCTTTGATAGTGCAACTGAATATTATAACTTTTTAATTAACTCATTAAACATTGCATATTTAGATGAAACTAGCACTGAGGATTTAGAAACTAATTCAATGCTAAAAAGTTATAGAATTGTTATTTTTGAAAACCTTTTGGGAAGCGAGAGAGGTTTAAATGTTAGGATTAAGTTTGATTTAAATTATAATCTACCTGATATTATTGGTGTTACAACGAATTGGTTTGGTGGCGAACTATTTAATGAGTGGTTTTATGATGATAATAATTGGTCAAGTACTATTAACAATAATCATATTCATTTAATAGGTTCGCTGGAACAGAGGGTTTTAATAAATGGCTATGGAATAAAAATTATTGAACATGAGATTCATGTAGATTTTAACGTGGATTCTCTTGGGAATATGGTTGGCTCACCAAATGTCGAACTAATAATTCAGTAACTATGCATCCAAAATATGGAGAATTTTTAGGTTTTATAATTAGTATATTAATAATCGTTTTCATTTTCTATTTAATTTACAAATTAATTTTCGTGAAAAATAAAAGAAATCGATATGATAAGTCAAATTATAAGAAATGAATAATGCCAATTGAAAAGGAATTGTATTTGTTCCACAAGGAACCCCTTTAAATTCTGATGCCCACGCAATAAGAATTATGGAGCCTACAACTACTGGCACATACCCACACCCAAAAGGATATGTGAAGTTTTATAATAGTAATGGTCATCCAATTAACCCTAATAATGGTCAAACCTTAGGAAATGCTAATAATCATTTTGACTTTCCTTAATGAAACAAAAATAATGAATGAAAATATTATCTTTCAAGGAGAATCGAAATTCGAAAAAATAATCTTTGACAAAAATTCAATGTTATTCTACTTTTATTTCGAAAAAATTCACTTAATTCCTACCGATTTTTGGAGGTTCTATAAGGAAAATAAAATAGAACATATTTCAAGAGATCATACTTTAAAATATCATTTTCAAAAACCTAAAATAGATTTAGTTCCTTATATGATAGAAGAACTTAAAAATGAATATTTAACTAGAATAGAAATATCAAAAAATAATGATTTAAATTTATTTTTTTCATCAAATAAAAGAATTGAAGTATACATTGTTTCTATGGCTTTTGAGAATTGGGAAATTATGATTAAAAGTAAAAAATATATTTGTCTTCAAGGAGGTTACGACATTGCTACTATTGGGTAAATTGTTAATGTTTTAGGATCATTCAATTCAATACAGATATGCTGGCTTAATTAGAGTTATGGAAGTTAAGATCTATCATCAAAGTGGGAGAAGATGTAAACGTTAGACCTTATACACCAATTAATCCCATGTATCCAGATGCTAATCTTATAAGAGTGACGCAACCAGGAGTTTCTGGAGGAGTGTTTTACCCTAAAGGTTACGTTAGGTTTTACAATAGTTATGGTCAACCCATGAATAATCCTCAAGTAAATACCAATCCAGGGTCAAACAATAATACTCATTTTGTATTTCAGTAAATTATGGAAAGACAACTAAAAACATTATCTGAAGGAAAAGCAAAACTTATTAGTTTAACTTGCACTAATACAAATTATTGGCAATTCGTATTTGAAGATAAAATAGCGTTTAGTACTTTCTGCTTTTGGCGATTACTTAAAGCAAATAAACCCTTTTATATATCCATAGATCATAAAGAAAAGTTTGGACTAAAAAAACCTTTAGATTTAGTTTATGAACTAAATATACTTTTAAAGAACATTTCTCTTATTCAAATTAAGAGAGATGTGAATTCAGGAGACTCTTTTTTTATTTTTGAAGAAAATATTAAAATTGAATTTTATACATCTTCTATGGGATACGAGAATTGGTCTTTGTATATTGATAAAAGACAATATGTATGCTTGGGAGGAGGTGAAATCGCATAATAGAATTAATCCTAATAATGGTCAAGCCTTAGGAAATGCTAATAATCATTTTGACTTTCCTTAATTTAACAAAAATAATGAATGAAAATATTATCTTTCAAGGAGATTCGAAATTCGAAAAAATAATCTTTGACAAAAATTCAATGTTATTCTACTTTTATTTCGAAAAAATTCACTTAATTCCTACGGATTTTTGGAGGTTCTATAAGGAAAATAGAATATATTTCAAGAGATCATACTTTAAAATATCATTTTCAAAAACCTAAAATAGATTTAGTTCCCTATCATATCAAATTAGATGAAAAGTTTATTTATAATAAAAATTTACCTGGATTTAACTTATCGGCCGTGTCAAAGAATATAAGATTTCCTCTATTTAAAAGTGGTTCAGATAATGCTGATAAGCTTTATAGTTCAAGTTATTTATCTGATGTGGAACATATTTATATTGTGGAAAGCTTAAATCAAGCCGAAGCAAAAATATCTAAAGTCAAAGCGCGCCGAAATGAATGTATAAATCTCGTAGATGATTCTTGGGAATTATTTGAGGTATATAGATTAAACTATAATCTTCTTAATAAGAATTAAATACCTCCCGAGCATTCTCACTCGTAATCGTCGCAATCTCTTGTGGCGTGGCATTATAAATATCACAAAGCTTTTCTACCACCAACGGAATATAACTAGGTTCATTTCGCTTACCTCTGTGAGGGACCGGTGCTAAATAAGGCGCATCTGTTTCTAAAACGATATGTTTCAAATCGATTTCATGCAAAAATTGATCGATCTTGCCATTTTTGAAAGTAACTACACCTCCAATTCCTAATTTAAAACCTAGATCTATAGCTCTCTGAGCGTCTTCTAATGTACCCGTAAAACAATGAAATATGCCAAATAATTCCGGCGATTTATTATCTTCTACCACCTCAAAAGTCTCAGGAAAACTATCTCGGGTGTGAATCACGATCGGCCAACCTTTTTCCTTGGCCCAACCAATTTGTGTAGCGAATGCTTCTTGCTGTTCTTTCAAATACGTTTTATCCCAGTACAAATCAATACCGATTTCTCCTATGGCAGCAAAATCCCGCTGATCAATCCATGTTTTAACTTTAGCTAATTCCTCTTGATAAGTCTCTTCCTTCACAGAGGTAGGATGCAACCCCATCATTAAATGCATCATTTTTGGATGCTTTGCTTCTACCGCAAACATGGCATCGGTATAGGAACTATCAATCGCAGGTAAATAAAATTCGATAACTCCAGCTTCTATAGCACGTTGAATCGCCTCTTCCCTATCTTCGTCAAAAAGCTCTGAATATATATGGTTGTGCGTATCAATATACATGAATTCTATTTTTAAGTTCGTTTATCTCTTCATTCAAACTATTCTTGGGCATCTGCATGGCAAGTCTTTCTAGTTTTTTCATCGTATCAAATAAAAACTTTCTATGTTCTACACCCTCTGGATTGATAGGTTTATGTGCTAAAGCCATCAACATTTTATCTACTTCTTGCATCATTCCTTGAGTTTCTCCCGAAAAATAAGTTGATTTAAACTTATCCCAGATATAGTCAACACCCAATTCATTAAGATGAACCAAATCTTTATCATAATAACGATAATCGCGTAATTCATCTAACACAATTTCATATGATGGAAAATAATTCACATCTTGATATTCTCTCAACAAAACATGAAGCGCTCTATGCAACACCCCTTTGCTCACATGGTTTTCTCTATATCCATCACGCACATGACGTACTGGACTCACCGTGAAAATGATTTTAGCATTAGGCTTCACATCCTTCACCATAAGAACCATATTGCGCAGAGCATCAAATACTTCTTTCTCCGAAAGCAATAATTTATTAAAATTATTTTGAGGTACTTTATGGCAATTACTTACCGAAAAACCACCATTTAGGTAATACGCCCAAGCAGTACCAAGCGTAAATACAAAAACCGAAGTTCTCGTTAAGAAATCATTTGCTTCTTCTATACTTTCGTTCACCAAGTCTAAGACTTGTTTTAGCTTGGATCTAGAAAACAAATGACTATGATCCCAGCTAAAAAACAGACCTTGGTAATTGTAAATTTCTTTTTCTGTATAGTAACTTCTCGTATATACCCTAGAAAGCACATTTTCCATCGCCAAAGGATGGAACTGTGTACCAAATGGATTGATGAGTGTCTGAAACTTAGCTTGTTTTAATCTTTCGCCTATTTCAGCTACAAAGCAAGACCCCAAACAAAAAATACCATCTTGATATTGAATATCAAAATTAGGTTTTTCGATAGGAACTTGAGAGAAAAGATTCATTTTTTAGAAACTTCTTCCAATCAAATCATCACAGAAATCTTTTAAAACTTTCTTGTTTTCGATTCCTTCGATTTTCTCTAAATATTGCTTAGCTAACTTGGTATGCTCAAGAATTTCGTGTTCTACCATGTGATCAACACGTAATTGCTTGAAAATATTTTCGACACTGTAAACCTTGTCTATGTTTTCTGTGTTTAGCTTATACCAATACCTCAGCTCAGTTGCTTGCTCTTCGCTTGCTTTTTCTAAAGCCTTAATGAACAAAATAGTCTTTTTATTCTCGAAGATATCTCCTGCGTGCATTTTCCCAACTTTCGATGAATCTCCATAAACATCTAGCAGGTCATCTTTCAATTGAAATGCAATCCCCAAATGTTTACCAAAATCAAAGATATGATTTGCATCCTCTGGACTAGCATCAGCGATAATAGCTCCAATTTTAAATGAAGCCGCCGTTAGAACACCGGTTTTGTAGTATATCATTTTCATATACTCTTCCTCGGTCACCTCCAATTGAGTTTCGAAGTTCATATCATATTGTTGACCTTCGCATAAATCCTGACCTGTTTTAGAAAATAAAGTCACGATTTCCTTGAATTTATTATCTGGAAGATCCTCAAAGTATTGATAAGCTTTAATTAATAAAGCATCACCTGAAAGAATGGCTCTATCAACATTATATTTTTCATGAACCGTAGTTTTTCCTCTTCTCAAAGGAGCTTTGTCCATGATATCATCATGCATTAAAGTGAAGTTATGGAAATATTCAATGGCCAGACTTGGTTTAATCGCTTGGCTCATATCACCCCCAAACAAATCAGTCGCCATCAGGGTAATAATGGGGCGCAATCTTTTACCGCCTAATGTTAGGATGTAATTGATTGGTTCATATAGCTCTTTTGGCTCATCTTTAAATTCATTCTGTTTCAGTGCTTCCTGAAAAGTCTCAACATATTGATTTAAATACTTCATGCATGTAGATTAAAGTGTAAAGATAGGTTTTGGTGTCCTAATTGGAAAATATGTAACTAGATAATTTATTCTTTCCATCAATACAGAAAAATTCAAACTATTAGTTTAGTAATTTAATGTTTTTAATGAGAGTAAATTAGACCTAAAATTACCGCTTAATACTAGTCTTTATTCATTTCAATCTCGAGAAGATTCCTTGCTCTCAAAATTCGAACTTTTACATTGCTCATAGTAAGGTTGAGCTCCTTAGCAATATCTTTATAAGTCTTCTCCTCCCAAAATCTTAATTTGATTACTTTCTGATAAATATCCGGAAGGTTTTCAATGGCTTTCATCAGTTTCTTATTATCCTGTTTAATAATAAGATGCTGCTCGGGAGAGGGCATCATAGCCTCTAAGTCTAAATGCGTAATTTCATTATCTAACGAAACATTCAATTCAGGCTTAGCCCTAATATGATCAATCATAGTATTGTAGGCAATCGCGCGCAGCCATGTCCCAAAATCAAAATCTTCGTTATAAAGTTTTAATTTTCTGAATGCCTTGGTAAAAGTAAGAATAGTAATATCCTCGGCATCCGTTTTATCATGAATTTTTGATAGGACAAAATAGTAGATTTTATCCCAAAAAAGATTCATCAAAGTCGTTTGTTCAAACTGCCTTCCTTTCTTAGCTTCTTCAATAAGTTCTAATAGCTCAGGCTTTTTCAACTCCAGGTGTATTGCTTTCACAAAATTCTGGCATTTTTCCACAGTAGCCACAAGACTCTCCTTCTTTATTTAGATGGGGATTCTGACTTGCACATGTACCTGCGAATTTACCGTCTTTTTTAGCCCATATTTTAATAGCAATTCCTGCGAATGCTAGTAATAATAAAGCTATTGTAATAAATATAAGTTTCATTTTTTAGTTTTTAAATGTCGAAAACTTGTAGGCAAAGATACGACTTTTACATCAATTTGAATCTTCTGAATCTTGATTTAAAATAATTTAACTTAGTTTTGCAATCCTTAATAGCACAATGAAATCCATTCTTATATTATTACACTTTGGACTTTTGGCTGCAGCCTATGCTGTGGTGCTTAACCAATGGATTCAACCCAGTATTTTTCCTTATTTTAATTTACTATCTCTAGGCTTTCCGGTGTTAATGGTTCTAAATTTAATTTTATTGGTTTTTTGGTGGTTTTATCGCTGGAAAATTGCTTTAGTATTTACCCTATTATCATTGTGTCTAGCTATTCCGCTTAATAAGATAGTTCATATTTATGGTGCACCAGAAACTACAGAAAGTAATTTAAAGCTTATATCTTATAATGTTCAATACTTTTTTCAAGATGCTGAAGGCATTATGAAAATCCTAAAAGATGAAAACGCAGATGTAATCTTCATTCAGGAAATGGGGCCTGGTCCCGAAGGTATTATTGAAAATTCAACGAATGATAAAGCTTATTTTTTTGAAAATTATAATTCTCTAGGAATTGCAAGCAAATATCCTATCATAGAAACTCAAAGTTTTAGGTTAGATCACTACCCCACAACCTATGCCTATGCCGATATTGCATTACCAAACGACACAGTGCGTTTTATTACTTTTTATTTAGAATCTTTACATATCGACCAAGAACAAATTAAGGATCCCAATGTTGACTCAGAAAGGATAAAAAATAACTTTAAAACTTTGTCTAGTAAAGTTTTAAAAACAGCAAAAATTCATCAGAAACAAATCGATGCCATTAGGGAAAACATAAAAAGCTCGCCTTATCCAGTAGTTTTAGCGGGTGATATGAATGCTGTTCCATCCTCTTATGAATATTATGCATTGAAAAGAGGCAAAAAAGATGCTTTCTTATATGGCGACAAAGTTCTAGGAACCACCTTTCCGAGCTTTGGAGTTCCTTTGAGACTAGATTTTGTATTTGTTCCGGAAGAGTTTAAAATTAAATCTCATAGAATCGAACCTGTGCCATACTCCGATCACTACCCTGTGATTGTTGAGATTCAAATTCCTTAAAATCAAAAATTTAAGACAAAGAATCAGCTCCCACTAAATAGATTCTTTTGGTTGATGAGATTTTAGTAAATTTACATTTTAAATAAAATTAATTATTATCTACTTGATTTTTAATCATAAATCAAGCGATACATTTTAATTTTTAAACCTTATACATTCATGATAGATTCACAAGAATTTGTAAAAACAATAAACGAAGGTTACACGCCAAAGGGTGAATACATTACTCTAGGTAAAGGTAAATTTAATAACGAGGTACTACCAGAAGCGGCAGTTAATATTCCCCTTAAAACCTTGAACCGTCATGGCTTGATTGCGGGCGCAACAGGTACAGGTAAAACCAAAACTTTACAGATTTTTTGTGAGCAACTATCTAATCACGGAATTCCATCTTTAGTAATGGACGTTAAAGGTGATTTGAGTGGTATTGCCAAACCAGGTGACCCAAGTAGCAAACACATCATCGAAAGGATGAATTTGCTTGATATTCCTTACCAAGCTACTGGATTTCCGGTTGAATTGATGAGTCTAAGTGAGGAAAAAGGTGTTCGCTTAAGAGCTACTGTTACAGAGTTTGGACCTATTTTATTAAGTAAAATTTTATCTCTGAACGACACGCAAGAAAGTGTAATTTCTGTAATTTTTAAATTCTGTGATGATCATGCCTTGCCTTTAGTAGACCTAGACGACCTTAAGAAAGTTTTATCTTACATTAAAGACCATGACGAGGGTAAAGAAACTTTCAAAAAAGAATACGGAAGTGTTTCGAGTGCCTCAGTTGGAGCTATTCTTAGAAAAATAGTTGCCTTAGAGCAACAAGGGGCTGAGAGATTCTTTGGTGAACCTTCTTTTGACGTAGAAGATTTATTACGCACCAAAGACGGAAAAGGGATTGTTAATATTGTGCGTTTAGTTGATATTCAAGATAAACCTGCATTATTCTCCACCTTTATGCTAAGCTTGTTAGCAGAGATTTATGCTACCTTGCCAGAAGAAGGTGATGCTGGAAAACCTAAACTATGTCTATTTATAGACGAAGCTCATCTTGTTTTCCAAGAGGCATCAAAAACATTGTTAAACCAAATTGAAACCGTTGTTAAACTAATCCGATCCAAAGGAGTTGGTGTGTATTTTATTACGCAAATTCCAGGTGATGTACCAGAGTCGGTTTTAAGTCAGTTAGGTTTAAAGATTCAACATGCTTTGCGTGGTTTCACTGCCAAAGACAGAAAAGAAATTAAAAAAGCAGTAGAGAATTACCCTATCACCAAATTCTATGATGCCGATCAGTTAATCACCCAACTAGGTATTGGAGAAGCTTTTATTACGGCCCTTAATGAAAAAGGTATTCCGACTCCTTTAGTTTATACACATTTGGTTGCTCCACAATCTAGAATGGATGTCTTGTCTCAAGCAGAAATTGATCAATTACTTAGAGATTCTGACTTAATGACCAAATATGAAAAAGACATCAACCGAGAGTCTGCCTATGAGTTACTCACTGAAAAAATTGAAAAATCAGCAGATTTAAAAGCTGAAGAAGAAAACAAACCAACACCAAGTAGACGAAGCAAAAAGGACGAGGAAGGTTTCTTTGAATCTGTGATCAACAGTCCTTTTGCTAGAGACATGGGAAGAACATTAACTCGAGAAATATCTAGAAGTATTTTAGGTGTTTTAGGAGTTAAAAAAACACGAAGAAGATAGTGGAGTACGCAATACTCGACATAGAAGCCACCGGCGGACAAGTAGGCACAGAAAAAATCATAGATATTTATATTTATAGATTTAATGGAGTTGAAGTAGAAGACCAATTTGGATCTATGGTTAATCCTCAAAGGTCAATAGATTTCTACGTTCAGAAACTAACTGGTATTACGGAAAAAATGGTAAGATCAGCTCCAAAGTTTCATGAACTAGCCAAACGTATTATTGAAATCACAGAAGACTGTGTTCTCGTTGGACATGGTGTTGATTTCGATTATAGAATGCTTAGACAGGAGTTTAAAGAACTTGGATATGATTATCAAAGAAAGACTCTAGATAGTTTAGATTTAAGTCAAAAACTTCTCCCCGAAATGGAATCTCATTCTTTGGGGAAACTTTGTAAAGCGCTCGGAATCCCAATGCGGTCTAGACACACAGCCGAAGGTGATACACGAGCTACTTTAGATTTGTTTAAACTTCTATTGGAAAAAGACAAGGATAAAAACATCATTAATTCTTTTGCAATTCACAACACCCATACGCGCCAACAAATTTCTAAACTGATTAAATTAGAAGAACAGTTACCAGCCAAAACGGGAGTTTATTATTGTTTAGACGAAAACAAAGAAATTATTCACCTCGCTGCGTCCAAAAACATTAAACAAGATGTAAACGAAGTATTTACATCTACCAAAAAGACGGAAAAGAGAATTCAAACCATGGTAGAACATGTGAATTTTGAATTAACCGGAAGTTTCTTAATCGCTTTATTTAAGGAATACAACGAAAGTGACGGGCTAAAGAATTTATTAAAACCTAAGCCTAAACATATGAGCTATGGTTTATATGCAGATTTAGAAAAGAATGAATTGCAGATTTTGCCAACTCATGTAACTAAAGACAAGGCTCTGCTTTTGTTTAATAATAAAAGAAAAGGATTCAAAACGATTGAACAGCTTTATAGAAAGCTTAAAATATCTAGTGAAACTCCTATCAAAGAACAACTTAAAAAGATTAGAGAAGGAATTAAGTTAAAGCATAAAAACTTAATCTTAATTGACAAAGGAAGAGAGAAAAACGAAAAGTCTTTTATAGAGATTATTGATGAAAAAACAGCTGGTTATGGTTACTATACATTCTATAATCAAATAGAAAATGACGAGATTCGTGAAAATATCCGAGTTGACTTAGTATCCAACGGCAGACACGATGTGCTATTGAAAACATTTCTTCAGTTTCATCACTTTGTACACGTGATTCCTTTTTCTGAAAATGAACCCATAAAATTACCTAAAAAATGAATAAACAAGATCCTAGATTAGTAGAGAAGTTCCAGCAAAAAGATTGGAATGAAGTTAAAATAAATGATTCTTGGGCCGTTTTTAAAATCATGAGCGAATTTGTCGCTGGTTTTGAAAGCATGGCTAGATTAGGTCCTTGCGTTTCTATTTTTGGCTCTGCTAGAACACAATCAAGCCACAAATACTATGAGTTAGCCGAAGAAATTGCTTACGGAATCACCAAAGTTGGTTTTGGTGTCATTACAGGTGGAGGTCCAGGCATCATGGAAGCAGCTAACAAAGGAGCCAATCGTGGTGGTGGAAAATCTGTTGGTTTAGGGATCACCCTACCTTTTGAAGCCGGAAACAATGATTATATCGACTTTAACTTAAGTCACACTTTCGATTATTTTTTCGTACGAAAAGTAATGTTAGTAAAATATGCTCAAGGATTTATCGCTTTACCAGGTGGATTTGGAACCTTAGATGAATTATTTGAGGCTTTAACCTTAATTCAAACAGACAAAATCGGTCGTTTCCCAATCGTATTAGTAGGCTCTGAATATTGGGGTGGACTTATCGATTGGATGAAAGCAACTTTACTAGAAGAAGGGAAAATCAAAGAAGAAGACTTAAAGTTATTTAGGTTGGTAGATACAGCTGAAGACGCAGTTGGTCACATTAAAGCCTTCTACGATAAATATGCTGTCAAACAGAATTTCTAAAACCGAAATTAGCACAAAATATAAATCCCGAAACTTAATGTTTCGGGATTTTTTATTCATAATTGAATCAGATAATACAATTTTATTTTTCTTTATAAGCTAATAATCTTAATGCATTCAACACCACCAAAAGTGTAGAACCTTCGTGAAAAATTACCGCTGGACCAATAGACGCAATTCCAAATAAAGTTAAAGGAACCAGAATCGCAACCATTCCCATACTTATCCAAATATTTTGATGGATAATTCGTTTGGATGCTCTACTCAAACCAATTAAGAAAGGTAAACGTTCAATTTTATCTGACATCAAAGCAACATCTGCAGTTTCCAAAGCCACATCACTACCAGCAGCTCCCATGGCTACGCCCACTGTAGCAGTAGCCATTGCAGGCGCATCGTTTACACCATCACCAATCATAGCTACTTTTTCATATTTCGCCATCAGTTCTTTAATCGCTGCTACTTTATCTTCAGGCATTAAGCCACCTTTGGCCTCCGTTAAACCAATTTGTTTTGCAATATTATCTCCAACATTTTGATGATCTCCTGTCAACATCACCATGTTTTCAATACCAATTTTCTTAAGTTCTTTTAAAGTTGATTTGGCTGTATCTCTTGGTAAGTCCATCACACTAATCAAACCAACCAAAAGATTATTATAAGCTACCAACATAGCTGTCTCCCCATTCGAAAGGAGTTCTTGCATTTTATCTTTGATTTGCGCCGAAACCATAATTCGGTTTTCCTGCATCAATCTTTCATTTCCAATAAATACCGTACGATTATCATATTGCGCGGTAATTCCCATTCCTTGAATTGACTCTAAATCTGCAACGCTTTTTTCATTTCTAACCTTATGCTCCTCTTCTAATGCTTTAGCAATTGACCTTGCCAAAGGGTGATTACTCAAACCTTCTACACCAAGAACCATTTGTTTTAACTCTGTTAAGTCAAAATTATTCAAGGCAACAATAGAAGTTAATTTCGGTTTTCCTTCAGTTAAAGTACCGGTCTTGTCAAAGGCTATAGTTCTCAGATTTCCTAAATTCTCTAAAGCTCTTCCGCCTTTAATCAGAACTCCTCCTCTAGCGGCTCGCGCTACTCCACTCAACACAGCACTTGGCGTAGAAATCGCTAACGCACAAGGACTTGCCGCAACCAATACCGTAATCGCTCTATATAAACTCTCCTCATAAGTTTCATCTAATACCAAGAAGGCAAAACATAATAAGAAGATAACAACAATTACAGATGGCACGTACCATTTCTCAAATTTCTTAGTTAATAATTGTGTTGGAGATTTATTCCCCTCTACTTCGCTCACTAATGAAATCATTCTAGCAATCGCACTGTCTGTACTTAGCTTCAAAACTTGAATCTCTAGCGCACGATCACCATTGATACTTCCAGTATAAACCCTATTTAAACTATCAAAATCTTCGAATTTCTTATTACCAACATCTCCAGTAAATGCTTCTTTATCCACTGGCATACTTTCACCCGTAATGTTAGCTTGATTCACACTTGAAGAACCTTCTATCACCACTCCATCAGCGGCAATTTTTGAGTTAGGTTTCACCAAAATTACATCACCAATTTTCAAATCCTCAATTGGCGTTTCTACCACATCACCATTTACTTTTAAGAAAGCTACCTTAGGACTTAATTCTCCTAAAGATTTAATATTCTTTCGTGCTCTATTCATGGCATAATGCTCTAAAGCATGCCCTAAACTGAATAAGAATAATAACAGTGCCGCTTCTCCCCATCTATCTATATAGACAGCTCCAACTGCGGCTGCAAGCATCAAGAAGTCAATTTCGAACTCACCTTTACTTGTTTTCTCTATGGCTTCTTTGGCAGTATAAAACCCTCCAAACAATAAGGAAATAATAAAACTTCCCTTGGCAAACCATTCATTTAGATCTAGTAAGTGCTCAAAGACCAATCCTGCAAAAAAGAAAACACCTGCAGCAATCGCAAAATACAATTCTGTGTTTTCGCCTAAAAACCCACCATGATTATGCTCATGACAGCAATCACTAACTTGCTGATTTTCGGTATGTTTTTCCATACTAACAAAACTACATTAAAAATATTCAATTTTAATAAATCTAATCAAAATTGTATCTTTCAAGACTTAATCAAATAAGAACATATGACATCAGAATTTCTCTTAGGTGAATCAAAATTGACGGTAGACAAATGCATGTCTATCATACAAAATAAAACAAAAGTAAGCTTATCCAAAAAAGCGATTAAAAATATTGAAGCGTCTACAGAACGCGTTAATAATATAGTTTCTTCAAATCAAACTGTTTATGGTGTAAACACAGGGTTTGGTCCTTTATGTACAGTTAAAATTTCAGCTGAAGAGACTAAAAAACTTCAAGAAAACATTCTAAAAAGTCATGCGGTAGGCGTTGGAAATTCACTTTCTGATGATTTAGTACGCTTAATGCTTCTAACCAAGATGCACGCATTATCTCGTGGTTATTCTGGAATTCAACTTGCAACCATAGAAAGAATTAAGTTTTTATTTGAAAACGACATCTTACCGGTTGTCCCAGAGCAAGGTTCTGTTGGAGCATCTGGAGATTTAGCTCCATTATCTCATTTATTTTTACCACTTATTGGTTTAGGAAATGTTAAATACAAAGGTGAAACACGCACGACTGAAGATGTTTATAAAGAATTAAATCTTGAGCCTATCGATTTAGGTGCAAAAGAAGGTTTAGCCCTAATCAATGGAACGCAATTCATTCTTGCTCATGCAGTTTTAGGTGTTTATAGAATGAAAAATGCTTTAGAAAATGCAGACTTAATCGGATCTTTAATGCTTGATGCTTTAAAAGGTTCTGTAAGTCCATTCAGAAAAGAATTACACACCATTCGTCCATTCAAAGGCACAAAAACTGTTGCTAAAAACATTAGAAAATATTTAAAAGGTTCTGAAATTCCAGCTTCACATGTCGATTGTGACAGAGTACAAGATCCATATTCATTGAGATGTATGCCTCAAGTACATGGTGCTAGCCGCAATGCTTGGAAACACTTAAAAGAATTAACAGAAATAGAATTAAACTCAGTTACCGATAATCCAATCATTACGCTAGATGGAGATGCTATTTCTGGAGGAAACTTCCACGGTCAGCCTCTTGCAATGGTGTTAGATTATGCTTCTATCGCTGTGGCAGAATTAGGAAATATCGCCGACAGAAGAGTTTATTTAAGTTTAGAAGGCGAAAAAGTTGGTTTACCTAAATTATTATTGAAAGAAACTGGATTAAATTCAGGTTTCATGATTCTTCAATATACAACCGCAGCTTTGGTAACGGAGAATAAATCATTGTTATTCCCTCCTTCTGGAGATTCTGTACCAACGAGTATGGGACAGGAAGACCACGTTAGTATGGGAAGTATTTCAGGTAGAAAATTAAATCAAATCTTAGATAATTTAGAGAAAATTCAAGCTATTGAATTACTAACAGCTTGTCAAGCTTTAGACTTTGCTAGACCACTTAAATCATCTGAAACAATAGAAAAAGTTCATGCTAAAGTGAGAGAAAGTATTCCATTCTTTACTCAAGATGAGATTTTCTCTGAGGCAATAAATAAAGCGATTGATATCATTAAGAAAGACGAATTAAAAGAATTTAGAATTAAATAAATGAAGATAGTAGGCCCATTTACACAATTATTGAGCATGCAAAACTTACCTCTAAAAGGAAGTTTGCAAGACGAGCAATTAGACATCATTAAAAATGCTGGAATTTGCATTAATGCGGATGGAAATATTGAGAAAGTTGGCGACTACGATCAATTGATTCAAGATTATCCTGATGCTAAAGTTGAAAAACTTGAAGGAAATAAAGTTGCCATTCCAGGTTTAATTGATAGCCACACCCACATCTGCTTTGGCGGTACGCGCGCCATGGATTTTGCGATGAGAAATGCTGGTAAATCTTATATGGATATCGCAAGAGAGGGCGGTGGAATTTGGAGTACGGTAGTTCAGACAAGAAAAGCGACTCAAGAAGAGTTAACTCAAGGAATCGTTGACAGAGCGAATGAATTATTAGCACTTGGGATTACGACTGTTGAGGTGAAAAGTGGCTATGGATTAACCGTCGAGGAAGAGCTGAAAATGCTAAGAGCTATAAAAGAAGCCAACAAGCGAACGAAACAAACTTTGATTCCTACTTGTTTGGCTGCCCATACGCTACCTAAGGATTTTGAAGGAAACCATGCGGAATATTTAAAATTAATGCAGGAAGAGTTATTCCCTGTTTTAATTGAAGAAAATTTAGCAAAACGAATGGACGCTTTTATAGAGGAAGAAGCTTTTGACGAAGCGGTTACAATTCCTTACTTCCAGAAGGCTAAAGAAATGGGATTTGATATTACGGTTCACGCCGATCAATTCTCTACGGGAGGTTCAGAAGTTGCCATTAAAATTGGTGCTGTAAGTGCAGACCACCTTGAAGCGAGTACTCAAAAAGAAGTTGAAATGTTAGCTAATTCAGATACCGTAGCAACAGCCTTACCTGGAGCTACATTAGGTCTTGGGTGTGCCTTCACCCCTGCTAGAGCTTTATTAGATGCTGGCGCTTGTGTTTCTATTGCCTCGGACTGGAATCCAGGTTCTGGACCTCAAGGAAATTTATTATCTCAAGCATCTATTATTGCAACTTTTCAAAAGTTAAGTAATGCGGAGGTTTTCGCTGGAATCACAAGTAGAGCAGCTTATGCCTTAAGAGAAGATAAAATTGGGCAAATAGATAAAGGATTCGAAGCTAATTTTGCCATTTTTGACACCGATAACTATCAAGAAATCACCTATCAGCAAGGGCGTCTTATACCTTCTGCAGTTTATGTGAAGGGCGAAAGTGTACTTAATTAAGTAGAATTAAAAAACCATTGAAACTTTCATAATTACATGAAAAAAACACTCATCACGCTTTTATTAATCGGATCCGTTATTGGCTGTAAAAATGCGAATAATCAGCAGGGAACTGAGAATTCAGTTGAAGAAACTTCTGTTATTCAATCATCAGAAAACCTAACCGATAGTATTCAAGTAAAAACGATACAGGTTGGTTCTGAAGGAGAGGAAATCAAGAATCGTTTTCATGGATCTTATCCAAATACGATTTATGATTTTATCAATAAGGAGGAAGAAAAGTTCATTCAAACTTATTATGATGAATTCAAGGAGGTTTCTAAAAATCATGGTGAAGACGCGGTTTCTAGAGTGAGTTTTGGACAACACTTTGAAGTTGTAGAGCAAAGTAATCGCTTTTTAGGCTTTTTAATTGAACGTTATACTTCTTATGGGAATAACTATGATGTTCAATACTTTACACACATCTACGATCTTGAGTCAAAGCAATTAATCAAATTTTCTAACTTATTTTCCTCAGAAAGTGAGTTTAAAAATGTTGTAAAACTTATTCGAAATAAAACTGAAGTGGTTTTAAAGGATCAACTAAAAACCATGGACTTGACAGAAGATGACCGAAAAGCCATGTGGTCTAATATGCAAGAACAAATTGAAGAAGGAACAGCCGCAGATGAGAAAAACTATCACGCTTTTTCTTGGGATGAATCTGGTAATTTAACTATTTACTTCGATAAGTATCAAGTTGCGTCAGGGAACTTTGGAAATATTGAGGTTACATTAACGCCAGAGGAATACAAGAACTTCGTTTCCAATAAATATCAAGAATTATTTCATATTAAAATAGAAGAATCTGTTCCTTCGGAAGATGATGATTTAACCCAGACTACACCTGTTAAAAGTGATGTAGACTGTGGAGAGGTTCCGTGTGTAGCATTAACATTTGATGATGGGCCTTCGGTTTACACTAATCAATTATTGGATATATTAAAAGAAAATGATGCGAAAGCAACTTTCTTTGTTTTAGGTAAATCAGCCAAAGTTCAAAAGAATACACTTTTACGAACCTTTCAAGAAGGTCATCAAATAGGGAATCACAGTTGGGATCACAAAGGTTTGAAGAAATTATCTAAAGCCGATATTGAAACACAAATCAATGAAACCAACCAAACCATAAAAAGCATAACAGGTAAAGCACCCAACGTGCTTCGTCCGCCCTATGGCTCTTTTAACAATTTGGTAAAAGAGGTAGCGAATATGCCTATCATTTTATGGAATTTAGATCCATTGGATTGGAAAGATCGTGATGCTACCTTAGTTGCCCAAAGAATGAGCGAGGCGCAACCCAACGGAATTGTCTTAGCGCATGACATTCATAAATCTACTGTAGAAGCTATGCCTAAAGTAATTTCAGCCTTAAAGAAAAAAGGTTATCATTTGGTAACCATAGACGAACTTTTTGCTGGAAAAAGTTTAAATAGCGGACAAACTTATAATAAAAGAAAATAATTTTCTCCTTTCTTAATTTAAAATAAAATGACTTTTAAAGATCAAATATTACAAGGAATTCCATCAGAATTACCACAACCACAACAAAGAAACGAACAGGTTCCACACGCACCGGTTCGTAAAAAAATATTAAATACAGCTGAACGCAAATTAGCCATAGAAAATGCTTTGCGATATTTCCCTAAGGAATGGCATGCTGAATTAGCACCAGAGTTTGCAGCAGAATTAGATAAATATGGTAGAATATACATGTATCGATTCCGTCCGGAATATGATATGTATGCTCGCCCTATTTCTGAATATCCTGGAAAATCAGAACAAGCTAAGTCTATCATGTTAATGATTCAGAACAACTTGGATCCTGCTGTGGCACAACATCCAGATGAGCTAATTACCTATGGTGGAAATGGTGCTGTATTCCAAAACTGGGCACAATACTTATTGACCATGAAGTATTTGGCGGAAATGACTGAAGATCAAACATTGCACATGTATTCTGGTCACCCAATGGGCTTATTTCCGTCTCATAAAGACGCACCAAGAGTGGTTGTTACTAATGGAATGATGATTCCTAATTACTCAGCTCCAGACGATTGGGAGAAGTTTAATGCATTAGGTGTTACTCAATATGGCCAAATGACAGCAGGTTCTTATATGTACATTGGCCCTCAAGGAATTGTGCACGGAACGACCATTACCGTAATGAACGCATTTAGAAAAATGTTGAAAAAAGGAGAATCTCCTAATGGGAAAATCTTTTTAACTGCTGGTTTAGGTGGAATGTCAGGAGCACAACCTAAAGCAGGAAACATTGCGGAGTGCATTACAGTTTGTGCCGAAGTGAATCCTGCAGCGGCAACAAAACGCCACGAACAAGGCTGGGTCGATGTTTTGATTGATGATATAGATGAGCTTGTAAAACGTGTTCGTGAAGCGCAAGAAAAACAAGAAGTTGTATCCATTGCCTTCATTGGGAATGTTGTAGATGTTTGGGAAAAGTTCTTGGAGGAAGATATTTTTGTTCATGTAGGTTCAGACCAAACTTCTCTTCATAATCCTTGGAGTGGTGGATATTATCCGGTGGGAGTTTCTTTTGATGAAGCGAATAGATTAATCGCAGAAGAGCCAGAAAAATTCAAAGAATTGGTTCAAGAATCACTGAGAAGACAAGCAGCATCTATTAATAAGCATGCAGAGAAAGGAACTTATTTCTTTGATTATGGAAATGCGTTTTTATTAGAAGCCTCTCGCGCAGGAGCAGACGTTAAAGGAGAAGATGGCAAGGAATTTAAATTCCCAAGCTATGTTCAAGATATTTTAGGCCCGATGTGTTTTGATTATGGTTTTGGACCGTTCAGATGGGTTTGTACGTCTGGAAATCCAGAAGACTTAAAGAAAACTGATGAAATTGCCCATGCTGTTATGAGCGAAATTAAGGCGACAGCTCCAGAAGAAATTCAGCAGCAAATGGCCGATAATATGAAGTGGATTGAAGAAGCGCTTCAAAATAAATTAGTTGTGGGATCTCAAGCGAGAATTCTGTATGCAGATGCAGAAGGAAGGTCTAAAATTGCCGAAGCATTCAACAACGCGATTAAGTCTGGTGAGATTTCAGCACCGGTGGTGTTAGGACGAGATCACCATGATGTGAGTGGAACTGATTCTCCATACCGTGAGACAAGTAACATTTATGATGGATCAAGGTTCACAGCGGATATGGCAATCCAGAACGTTATTGGCGACAGCTTTAGAGGTGCCACTTGGGTAAGTATTCACAATGGTGGTGGCGTTGGCTGGGGCGAAGTTATCAATGGCGGATTTGGAATGTTATTAGACGGATCCGAAGATGCTGATAGAAGATTAAAATCGATGTTATTTTATGATGTGAACAATGGAATTGCAAGAAGAGCTTGGGCAAGAAATGACGAAGCTTTGTTTGCCATTAAACGTGAAATGGAGCGCAGACCCGATTTGAAAGTGACGATGCCTAATTTGGTGGATGATGAGGTGTTAAAATCAATTTCTTAATATATTTTTAACATTAAATATTTTGTTAATTTTTTTTTTTGAATTTAGCGATATATTTAATACTAATAAAGATATGCAACTTCTAAAAGTAAATGATAAATACTTTAGAAGTTGTTTTTTTTAAATTAAATATATGAAAATCAAAGTTGTTATAATTATTATATTCTTATCGGTTTTTGGCTATTCCCAAACTACGAAGGCAATATATGATGTTCGAATAAATAGATTAAATTATGACCTTTCTATACAAGGAGATTATGAATTAATACTCTCTAATAATTTATCAATTTTTCAGCCTATTGAAAGGAAACCAGAACTGCGATTAATACATTACGATAAAGCCAAAATATTATGGGAGAAAGAAAATCTTGTAAATGTCAATATTAAAGCTGGTGTAAGTTCTGTTTTACTAAATGATCTTCAATACAAAAATTATAAAGAAGATACTATATTGAGTAGAGAATTACTTTTGTCAAATATTGCTATAGTTGGAGAAAAATTAAACAAATTTAAGTGGGAATTAGCTCAAGGTAATGATACAATTATTTTAGGATTCAATTGTCAAAAAGCCTATACCAATTATAGAGGCAGAACTTATAATGCCTATTTTACAACTGAATTAAACACGCTTGGTGGTCCATGGAAATTTGATGGTTTACCTGGATTTATATTATCTGTATCCAGTACAGATCAGTATTTCTCATTGAATGCTATCAAGATTGAGACTAAGAAAGAAAGCACCAAAATTCAAAATCCCTTTACTTCTGAAAGAGTTTTTTCTTTCGATGAGTATGTAAGCGAGATGAAGGCGAGATATGAAAAACAATTCAAGGCATTCCATAGTTTAAATAAGGAAAGTGATGAAGGAGGAACATTTAGATTAGAATTTTCTGATTTTATTGAAGATTTGGGTATTGGCGTTTTGGAGTTTAATTACTAATATAGATGGAAATAAAGCTTTGGCGCCTTTGTTCTTGTTTAGGGCTATTCATAACAATGCTTTCATATGTTAATGGGCAGGTTATAATGGGCTCAACATATAGTGATGACGGGTCAGACTTGTCAGCTACTATATTCATTAAAGATGCAAAGGAAAAGAATAAGATTGTTGAGTATACCTTTTCTAAAAATGGAAAGTTCAAAATTGAATTACAACATAGCTATGATAGTATTTTCATCGAGACTATGTTAAATGGATATAGTCCAGCGACTTATCTTATTAAATCTCCAAAAAAAAATAAAACCTATACTTTAGATTTAGTTTTAGTACAAACTCAAATATTGAAAGATGTTTTTGTGGAAGGCAAACGCCCCAAGTATACTACTTCCGAGGATACAATTTCATACAACGTTTCCAGATACCAGGACGGTAGTGAAAGAAAAATACAAGACGTTATTAAAAAGCTCCCTGGCATTCAACTTAATGATCAAACAGGAGAAATTAAATATAAAGGAAAATCCATAGAAACCGTTACTTTAGATGGAGATAATTTATTTGGCTTTAATTATACTTTAGGTACTAAAAACATAAATGTTGATATGGTGGAACAAATTGAAGCCATAGATAATTATTCAGAAAACCCACTTTTAAAAGGTATTGAACAAGGTGGGAAAGTATCCTTAAATTTAAAATTAAAAAAGGGGAAATTAGATTTTTCAGGAAGTATAGATATTGGAGGCGGTTCTTTTAATGATGGCACATTGGCTAAAGGGATAAGTACAAATATTGTGGGCGTTACGAAAAGCTATAAATCCTTTGCTTCCCTGTCTTATAATAACATTGGAATAAATAATTCGCCGTTCGACTATTTTGGATATAGTTATAATATAGAACAAAAGGAACAAAATTATTTTGCAGAAAAAATTATTCCAGAAAGTTTGTTCTCTAATTTATTAGAGGACCACAGGTCAAATATAAACAATCAATTTTTTGGAAATTACAATGCTATTTTTAAACTGAATCCGAAACTAAGTATTAAAACCAATTTGTATTATTTACAAGATAAAATAACTACTAATCAACTTCATGAAGCTCAATTTGATATAGAAACTGAAAGCTTCACCACCTCAGACAATACTTTCATCACCAAAAAGCCTCAACAATATAGGGGTGATTTGGAGATGAAATACAATACTTCTAAAACATCATTATTAGAATATAATTTTAAATTGAAGAATGAAAAAATAGAAACCCCAACAAGGGTAATTCAAAATAAAATAGAGGATTATTCATCATTCTTGCAAACTGATGATTTCTACATGAAACAAGATTTGCTTTGGACTAAAAAATTATCCGACAAAAAAGCTTTACAACTTTCTATTTTACAAACGTACAATGATACTCCTCAAAAATTAAAGATTTCACCCTCAATTTTATATGAAAACACCCAACATGATGTTCAAGAAAGTCAATTCAAGAAAACTTTTGTTGAAGGTAAAGCAACTTATTTAGGTTCTGGATCAAATGACAAATATACTTTTACTGTAGGTGCAAACTACAATAATTCTCCTTTTGAATCACGCCTGTTTAATGAAACTGACCTGATATCTGAAAATAAATTTAATTACACACAAACCAATATTTATAATACAGGAGTATATAATCTAAATCATGGAAAATGGCAAGTAACGCCTTCCTACTCTATTCGTTTCACACATCAAAAGTTACAATATCCTTTAGATAGTCACTACGAAAATAAAGGGGATTTAATCTTTGAACCAACTCTTAGTATTAAATACACCCTAAATCCTATTTCATTTTTATCTGGAAATGTTGGATTTAATCAAAATACAAGCTCAGAAAACTATTTTTTCTTGCATCGAGTTTTAACTGATAATAGAACTATTATTACCAATAGCCCCAAATTAGATTTTCAAAAAACTCAAAGATATAATCTGTTATATTTTAATAATGATTTAGATAATCAGTTTCAATTGTCTGCTAATCTGGGGTTTCAAAAATCGAAAGGTAACTTTTTTACCAATTCTATCATTACAGAAAACACAACGCAAATCAATTATTTCTATCTACCAACAAATAATAGCAGTTGGAATTTAGATACAAAAATTTCTAAATATATTTCACTTATAGAATCTACCTTAAAACTATCTAATAATGTTTCTATATCTAATTTTAAAAATATTATCAATAATTCTGATTTAAGAAGAAATAAGAATACATTTCTTCGTCATGAATTATTTTGGAAAACGGCATTTGACATTCCGATTAATTTTGAGAATTCTTTTTCTTTTAATCAATCTATATCCAAAAGTGAAAATCAGCGTTCTATTAACAACAATTCTTGGAAAAATACCTTTAAAATGATAGTAAGGCCCAACAAAAAATGGTTTTTCATTCTATCAGGAGATTACTATCTGCCCGATACTAAAGCAAAAAACGAACAGTTTCTGTTTATAGATACAAGTATAAGATACAAACCAAATAGCAAAAGATGGGATGCAAGTTTTAACATGCGTAACCTAACCAACGAATTAAATTTCGAGCAAGTACAAACCTCAGATTATGGTAAATTCGTCTATAGAAGCAACCTATTGCCAAGACGTTTTCTTTTAAACCTAACTTGGAATTTTTAAATTCACTCCCTCTCCGCCAAAATTACATCAGAAAAAGTAGGTGGATTTTCTACGATACTTCCCGCTTTCTTTTTATTGATTTTGAAAATGACGTCCTTTTCTGTTGTAAATAAAACGACCGAAAAGAATGGGTTTAATAAATGTTCTTGAATTACATTTTTTGTTTCAACTAGGCTTAATTCTAGTTCTTTATCTTCAACTTCGCGAGATCTATATCTATGTTTCACTAATAGCTTAGCATCACTATCTAAAGACATAGGTCTCACAAAAATATTCTTCAACTCTTGCTTACCAATAGTCTTGGCCATGGTTAGTTTAGCAAAATTCCCTTCCTGAACACTTTCTTCTACTTGTTTCCAGAATTCAGTAAATACTTCTTGATAGGACATAACATACATTTAGTTGATAAAAGTAAGACAATTAGGTTAATTCTGTATAAAAGCCAGCCTGAGAACTTTCTGATTAATGCAAAAAAATAGTATTTTTATAGAACGAAATCAATAATTATGAGAACTTTACTTTTATTTTTAATGATCAGCAGCTTTTCATTTAGTCAAGAAATATTAATTTCAGAAAACTTTAGCGAAGGATTACCAGAGGATTGGACAGTAGAGACAACAAATTCTCAAAGAAATTGGATGTTCAAAAACTTTAGGGACTTTAATTATATGCAAATGTCAGCTTTTGGTGGTCGAGGTAAACCAGGTTATAAAGTAAAAGCTATTCTACACACTCCTTTATTAGATATCTCCGACAAAGAATGTAAATTGAAGTTTTCATTTGCCGATGCATATAAAAACGGACAACCTTTATATGTTTCAATCACTAATGCTCAGAAAAAGCCTATAAAAAATCTCAACCCTAAGGATTGGGAGTCTTTGGTAAATAATGAAGCTAAATATGATAATAATGAGGAAAGCACGCCTTGGATTTCGTTACCTAAAATTCAACAAGCTTATCATATAAGCTTTATTTATGATAGCCAAAAAGGTGGTAAAAAATCAAAACCCTCTACCACTATTATACAATTAAGTGAAGTAGATGTTTGGTGTGAATAATAAATTCTTATCTTATTCTACTTTTAATTTCATTCAACTTCATTAAGGCTTCTACAGGTGTTAACGTATTGATATCCAATCCTTCTAAATCATCACGCATAGCTTCTAAGATGGGATCATCTAATTGAAAGAAAGACAGTTGCATGTTTTCTTGTGTGATTTTAGAAGTGGTGTTGGTTAAGTTCTCGTTGGCGTGAGATTTCTCTAATTGCTTTAATACATCTTCTGCTCTACGCACCACTTTATTAGGCATTCCGGCCATTTTTGCTACATGAATTCCAAAACTGTGTTCACTACCTCCGGGCTGTAACTTTCTTAAAAATAGAATCGTATCTTTGGTTTCTTTAATACTAACGTGATAATTCTTGATACGTTCAAATGATTTCGCCATTTCATTTAATTCATGATAATGAGTGGCAAAAAGTGTTTTAGGTTTTCCTTTATTTTCATGAATAAATTCTGTAATCGACCATGCAATAGAAATTCCGTCGTAGGTGCTTGTTCCGCGACCAATTTCATCTAAAATAATAAGACTGCGATCGGTTAAGTTATTTAGAATTTGAGCTGTTTCATTCATTTCTACCATAAAAGTAGACTCACCTTGAGATAAATTATCGCTTGCACCTACTCTGGTGAAAATCTTGTCAACATAGCCAATCTGAGCAGCTTTTGCAGGAACATAACTTCCCATCTGTGCCATCAATACGATTAGAGCCGTTTGTCTCAATAAGGCCGATTTACCTGACATGTTGGGACCTGTAATCATAATGATTTGTTGGTCGTTGTCGTCTAAATACAAGCTATTGGCGATATAGGGTGAACTTGCCGGCAACTGTTGCTCGATGACTGGATGTCGTCCATCCTCAATATGCAATGATTTAGAATCATTAATTTCTGGTTTTATATAATGATTCTTCTCGGCTAAACCTGCAAAATTCAACAAGCAATCTAAACTTGCTAAAGCGTGCGCTGTTTTTTGAATTTCAGGGATGTAAGGAGCTATATTTTGTATCAATTCTAAAAATAAATCCGTTTCAATTCTTAAAATTTTGTCTTCAGCGCCAAGAATTTGCTCTTCATACTCTTTTAACTCTTCCGTAATATATCTTTCGGAGTTAACTAAAGTTTGTTTCCTAGTCCAATCGCTAGGAACTTTGTCTCTATGCGTATTTCGAATTTCTATATAATAACCAAAAACTTTATTGAAATCTACCTTAATGCTAGGAATTCCAGTTTTTTCACTTTCACGAAGTCGCATTTCTTCTAAAAATTCCTTTCCTCCATGTAAGATGTTTCTCAATTTATCTAAATCCTTCGAAACACCTTCTGCGATTACATTTCCCTTATGAAGAAAATGAGGTGGATTTTCGGTTAAGGTTTCTTTTAATTGACTAAATAAACTATTAAAATTATTGAACTTAAAGTTTATTCCCTTTACCTGAGCAGGATTATATTCTTTAAGAATTTCATTAATTTCTTGAATCGAAGCAATACTTTCTGTTAAGGTAGTTAATTGCTTAGGTGTAATTTTACCAGTGGCAATTTTGGAACAAAGTCGCTCTAAATCTGCCATATTCCGTAACTGCTCCCTTAAAGCAATAGAAACTTCTGTGTTCTGCAATAAAAACTGAACCGTATTTTGTCTTTTTTGAATCGGTTCAATTTGACTTAAAGGCAGCGCCATCCATCTTCTCAACAACCTAGCTCCCATAGGAGTAAGCGTATGATTCAAAATTGAGAAAAGCGTCACCGAATCTTGGTGAGGCGCATGAAATAGCTCTAAATTTCGAACGGTAAAAGCATCTAACCAAACAAAATCTTCATTTACAATTCTATGAATGTTATTGATGTGGTTTAAATCAAAATGATGGGTTTCATCTAAATAAGCAAAAACAGCTCCTGCTGCTGTAATTCCTAAATGCATGTCCTCTACACCAAATCCTTTAAGAGATTTTGTCTGAAAATGCCGTTTCATTTTGTCGTAGGCAAAATCATATTGAAATGCCCAATCATCTAAACCAAAACGACTAATATTGGAAGTAATAAATTCAGGAAATTGTCTTTTCTGGAAAATTATTTCCTTTGGCGAAAAGTTCTGAATCATCTTCTGAACTGTTTCTTGATCACCTTCTTGCAGGAAAAACTCACCTGTAGAAATATCTAACAAAGCAGCTCCAAAATTATTCTTCTCTCGGTGAATCGACATTAAGAAATTATTGGAAGAAGACCCCAAGACTTGGTCGTTTAAAGCAACACCAGGCGTTACGAGTTCGGTTACACCACGTTTAACGATTGTTTTCGTAGCACTGGCATCCTCTAATTGATCACAAATCGCCACGCGTAGCCCCGCACGAACCAATTTTGGCAAATAGGTATCTAACGAATGATGTGGAAAACCCGCTAACTCAATATAAGCTGCCGCTCCATTTGCTCTTCGAGTAAGAACAATATCCAAAATTTTGGCAGCCTTAATTGCGTCCTCACCAAAAGTCTCATAAAAATCACCGATTCTAAACAATAACATAGCATCAGGGTATTTAGCCTTGATTTTATTGTATTGCTTCATTAATGGGGTTTCCTTTTTCTCCTTCTTCGCCATTCCACAAAAATACAATCTTCTTTTAATAATAAAATCCCTTATCTTTGCGTTAACTAAATTAAAGAAAAATACTTATGAGAAAATTATTGTTATTATTCGGTGCATTAACATTCTTGTCGATGAGCTTCATTAGCTGTTCTAGCGATGACGACGGACCATCTGACACAGTAAATAATAGCATCTACGGAACTTGGAAGACAGATTACAAAGTAGTAAATGATATGTTCGTAGAAGGATCAGACCTATGTGATGAGAAGCTAGAGTACAGATTCTCTAACAACGGAAGCTACACCTTAAAAACATTTACAGGAGATAATGAAGATGATTGTTTAATGGATACTGAAACTCACGGATCTTGGGAGTATTTAGGTTCTGATAAATATTTAATTCACAGCAATAATGTTACTATTACAGATAACAACAGAGATATGTACACTTTCTATTTAGACTTCAGAAATAGTAACGAAGTTAGATGGTACACTTTAGCTGACCATAATGCTGATAACAGGACATTTATCGTGTTGAAAAAATAAGCTTTTGTTTATTAAAAAACTTAAAGGTGCTATTTTAGCACCTTTTTTTATTTGAATACTATGAGAAAATTAAAACTTGAAGAACTGGGAAGAGTTGATGTTGAAACTTATCAGCAGCAAAGCAAAATACCTGTTGTGGTTTTATGTGACAATATTAGAAGTATGCATAATGTTGGTTCTATCTTTAGAACAGCTGATGCTTTTAGCATAGAAAAAATACATTTATGTGGCATCACCGCTCGCCCTCCTCATAAAGAAATCAGAAAGACAGCACTAGGTTCAACAGAAAGTGTTGTTTGGGATTATCACGAAAATGCGTCAGAGATATTAAAAGATTTAATATCGCAAGACTATACACCTATCGCTATTGAGCAAGTAGACAAAAGTGTTTCTTTAGAAAGTTTTGCAGTAGAAAACGAAAAGAAATATGTAGTTATACTAGGAAATGAAGTTGAAGGAGTTCAACAAGATTTAATTGATATGTGTAACATTGCCCTAGAAATCCCACAGTCGGGCACCAAACATTCACTCAATGTTAGTGTTTGCTCAGGCATTGTGATGTGGAAGTTTTATCAGGCATTCTTGGATCGCATATAAAATTGAGTTTTTAGGATATTTTCAAAAATTACTTAGTTCACTTGTTTATTTAAGTCAACATAATCACATAATTGTTAATTATTACTAAAAAAACTATATATTTGAGTGAATCTCAACATGATAGTTTTTGTGCGAATTTTCATTTCATATTTACTCCTTTTAATTTCGTTTTGCGCTTATGGCCAAGAAAACGAAAGGGAAGATTTTGATATTAAATTCCACGTAGAACAAAAGACGGACGACTTTAACACTGTCTTTGCACCTCTATATTATGAAAAAGATACGCTGAGGTTTCAAGAATTATTGAAATTATCTAAAAGTAATGATTATGCCATAGGGGAAATTATTGCTTTAAATTTACTAGGAACATATTATCGAGATCAGGCGCAGTATTTCAAATCCGTAGAACTACACAATCAAGCTCTCAATTTAGCAAAAGATAAAAACCTAACAGACGGAGTACTTTACTCCAACAATATGTTGGGGGTTGTTTTCCGAAGAATGGATGATGTTCAAAAAGGCCTGAGATATCATTTTAAAGCCTTAGAAATTGCTGAAGAGGTTGAGGTTAAAAATGATTTCACCATTAGAAATACAGCAATCGCCGTAAATGGTATCGGGAACTCCTATTTAATACTTCAAGAATATGAGAGTGCGAAGAATCAATTTCGAAGATCGTTTGAAATTGAAAAGTCCATTAACAATCATTTAGGCCTAGCTATTAATTATCAAAACATTGGATACTCTTTTGAGAAGTTAAACCAGCTAGATAGCGCACAACTAAATTATTTTCAATCGTTAAAAGAAAATAGTTTTATCAATAATGATATCGGTAAAATGATATGTTACAACAGCATCGGTCGTGTTTTTCTACTTAAAGAAAATTACAAAGAAGCCCTTGTTTTCTTAGATCGCGCTGAAGTCATTGCTGAAGAGACTGGTGATAGTTTTTATACGGCTACCATTTATTACCTAAAAGGATTAACATTATTAAACCTTGATCGTAAAAAAGATTCCAAACGTTACTTGAGCAAAAGTGTTGAACTCAGTACAAAACATAATTTAAAATCAAACCTTTCTGAGACTTATAACGCTTTTGCAACCTACTACGAACGTATTGGGGACTATCAAGAGGCTTTAAAGTATGTAAGAAAGAGCAAGGAAGTTGAGGCTGATTACTTAAATGAAAATAATCTAAGAATTAAAAATAATCTTGAGATTTCTTACGAAACAGAGCTAAAAGCCAATCAAATTTTAAATCTTAAAAAGGAAAAAAGTCAAATAATAGAGGAAGCTAGTAAAAAGCAAAGGACTATTTTATTTTTAATTTTATTATTAGCTGTACTTGCTTTATTAGGGATGCTATTTTATCAAAGAGATAAATTAAGAAAGGAAAAACAACTACTAGAGTTAGAACAAAAAGTTCTTCGCGCTCAGATGAATCCTCATTTTACCTTTAATGCGTTGAACTCAATTAAAACCTATATCATTTCACAGGATACTGAAGAAGCTGTAAAATACCTTAATAAATTCGCAAAACTTATTAGAGGGGTTTTATATTCTAGCGAAAAGAAGGTGGTTTCTTTGGAAGAAGAACTAGAAACTGTTGAATCCTATCTAAGTATAGAGCGCCTACGCTTTAACGATCCTATTGAATACCAATTAGATATTAAAGATATTGATCCCGCCAATGTGGAAATTCCTCCATTGCTTCTACAACCTTTTATAGAGAATGCATTATGGCATGGACTCGCCCCCAAAAAAGGTGAGAAAATTATACGCTTAGAAATTTTTAAGCAATCTAAAAACATTGTCTGCATCAATATCATCGATAATGGTGTCGGTCGAAAAAACTCCAAGAGTTCTGATAAGGAGAAAGGTTATAAATCTTTAGGTGTTGCTATTTCAAGAAAACGACTCAGCAATCATTTTAATATTAAGAATGATGACACCACTTTAATGTTTACTGACCTCAAAGATGAGAACAATAATGCAACTGGCACTAAGGTTACAATTTGCATCCCTATTCGCTCACATGATTGAGTAGTAAAGTAAATATATTTTTAGTCCTTTTCATTAATCAGCGAAACCTGTGGCTGAGCTAATAAGGAATCATTGATTTGTTTTTCAACAAAGACATTCGCCCTTTCAGTATCAACTTGATACTGATTATAATAAGTAGAGAAATCATCTGTTTGTTGATCACTTTCAAAAGCTGATGTGTGACAAGATGTGATAAATAAGAAGCATATAAGAGTAAAGAGTAGAGTTTTCATAACATAAATAGGTTTTACTAGGTTGATTAATTAGTTTATATCTATAAGTTAGAGTTTTAGGTTATGTAAATATCAGCAATCTTTTCCTTACTTAAAGAGGAAAATGTATAAACGGTAGGAAAAACTGTATAAACTGCCTAAAACCGATGATTAAGTGTAATTTTATCAATCTGAAGATTTAAAGTTTCTAGTTAAAGGCTGTGTGTTTTGTTGAATTTTAAAGCATAGAGTCAACTTTGATAACTCCGATTAAAATCAACTTCATAAAAAAAGTGTCGATTTCTCGACACTCCAAAAAAATTAAATAATATAAAAAATACTTTTACGCAAATAATTGCCGAATCATAAGATGAGATATCAACATTATATTTTAAAATCTACCACAATAAATATGGAAAACATTTACACTTTCATCATAATCACCGTGGTAGATTACAGAGTTAGTTGAATTCTCATAAGACAAATATGATACATTTTTTCAATTCCTAGTTCAAGAAATGTATGAAGTGTATGAAAAATTGTATAAACGGTCAGAAATCGTTGATTAAGTGCATAAAACTCGTTTTTAACTGTATTTAAAATTTGACGAAAAATCTTTAGATTTCAATAATATATTAAGACTTCTAAGTCTCGCACTATTGTTGCAGTTAACTGAACAAAAACCAATCATTTATGAAATTATTATTAATAGGCGCTGGAAATATGGGTTTAACCTATGCAGAAGGCATGCTAACCTCATCATTACTCAACGGGAATCCCATTCGCGTACATGATAAATCCCCAGAAGTGAAAGAGAAAATATTAAAAGATGATCGATTTATCTTCGAGGAGGATTTACAAACTGCACTTCCAGAAGCTGATATCGTTTTCTTAGCAGTGAAGCCCTATCATAAAGAAGACGTTTTCGAAGAAATCAATGAGTTAGTGAAACCTGGGCAAATGTTTGTGTCGCTTATGGCGGGAGTAAACATCAAAACCTTATCAAAGGGCCTGAATGCTAAAAAGATCGTTAGAACCATGCCTAATCTGCCTGCACAGGTTGGAAAGGGTGTTACTTCCTTTACAGTCTCCAAGCATGTCTCTAAACTAGAAGCTAAGCTCGTGAAATCCTTACTGGACACGACTGGTGTTTCAGTTAAAGTGAAAAATGAAAAATTCATTGATGCTTCTACCGGAATTTCGGGTAGTGGCCCAGCTTATGTCTTTTATTTTATGGAATCTATGATGCAAGCCGCCAGAGACATGGGCTTTTCAGAGAAAGTATCTAAAGTGCTAGTTTCTCAAACTTTTGAAGGAGCTGTTGAGCTATTCAACCAAAATGACTTATCACCAAAAAAATGGATGGACCGAGTAGCATCTAAAGGTGGAACAACGCGAGCAGCGCTCGACTCAATGGAAGACAACAATATCCGGGAATTAATTCATGATGCTGCTTATGCCGCATTTGATAGAGCCGTTGAGCTTGGCAAAGAGTAATTAAAACAACAAAGGCTTTTAGATAAACTAAAAGCCTTTATTTTCGGACAAACAATCTTTTTCATCGAGTAGCATTACTTAATTCAGGTCTGAGACATTTAGTTTTTCTATATAAGAATACAACTCGTCCGTTGTCATATTCTTTCCGTTTGCATTTACAAAAAACCGATCATCTACTGTAACTCTAATAGATGAGTCATTTTTATCTTTATAATAAGTTTCAACAGATTGAACTCCATTTCGATCTACTATCTCTTCTTTTTTGGTATCAGATTCAGATTCAAAGTTACCATATAAGGCACCTAGCATACCCTGAGAGGCATATACTGCTGAACCAGTTTCACCCGCTCCGTCCATGATCGTAACCTCTAAAGACCTTTCTTCATTTTCATAAGACAACTCTCCAGTAGAGCCCATAACTGTATTAAATTTATAGGAATTTCTTTTTAAATCCCCTAAATCATCAGGCATCCAATCTTTAAATTCATCACTGGTAATCGGAGTTAACTCTTTTAGTGATTCCATTCGAGATTCGATATTCTTGGCATTCTTTTCCATATTTGAAACATTTCCTACCATCGTAGAAGCTGTATTCACTTTGCTTTTAACATCCTTAATTTTATCCATCGTCTCGCTCTCACATGAGTAAGTTATGACCAACATTAAGGCAAATAAGCTTAAATATACTTTTTTCATTTTCTTTAATTTTTAATTGAATTATTCTTTTAAATACCCTCTAACCATTCGTTATACTTCTCCCCTAATACTGGAACAGGCTCCATTTTTCCGTTAATGGCATTCATTAAACCCATGATCCAAAGAAAAATTATGAAAAGTGAGCCTAGAATGGATATAATCCAACCTATAATCGGTATCATTCCGACGATCATTAAGGCTAAACTCGTTAGTCCAATTCCGAGCGACTGTCGAATATGGTAGCTGGTAAGCTCTTCTTTATCCTTATTTGAAATAAAGGCGATAATCAATCCTATAATAGTAATGTATGCAATAATATGCATTGAACTATTAGCTTTTGTAGTTGTTTGTGTTTCCATTTTGTTTAGTTTTTATTGTTTTTTAAATTCTACTCTTCTATTTTTTGCTTTTCCTAAAGACGTTGAGTTGCTAGCAATAGGCTCTGATTCTCCTTTTCCTACAACATTAATTC
Organism: Profundicola chukchiensis; assembly: GCF_029664245.1. GTDB lineage: Bacteria > Bacteroidota > Bacteroidia > Flavobacteriales > Weeksellaceae > Profundicola > Profundicola chukchiensis. Next base: position 354,354 of record NZ_JANAIE010000002.1, read on the forward strand.
TATCAGAGTCAATATTGTATTTAGTAATTAAATATTTCTTAACCGCGCTAGCTCTATCTAGAGATAATTTTTGATTTGTATTGGCATCACCATCACTATCAGTATGCCCAATGATTGTTAGTTTCCAATTATCAGATGAATTTTGCATGAGTTCACCAACTTCATTTAATATCGAGTTAGAAGAAGGTTCTATATAATCAGATCCAGTTGCAAATAATATATCACTAGAAGAAAAACTCCCTTTCTCCATCAGGTCTTTTTGAATACTACTTCTTCTATCTGTATCGCCCGCTGCAATTACTACATTCGAGAAATAGAAATAGTTATAAATAGTATCTCCATCTCCATGAGTCATAGCGTTAATTATTAAATTGTTTGCATACTCAGGTTTAAATACTTTTGGCATATCAGATACTTTAGTACCATCCACATAAACACGTACGCGCTCATTATTATTAACTTGAATAGCCACATGAACTTTTTTATCAAAGGGATATTCATATCCCGTTTTCATCCAACCCGTAGTTCTATTACCTACTTCAAGAGAAGGTTGTTGTTTATGACTATAGAACATAACTCCAAATCCGTCCGTTGAAGACATAGAATGATGAAATCCTTTCTTATTTTCGCTAAACCCAAGCCCTGCGATAGCGTATCGCACATCGCTCGGAAGGATTATATCCATTTCGAAAGTGTAATTTGCAGGCATTGGCTTAGGTAACTCTAAATTGATTACACTCTTAGCTGGAACCTTCAACCATTTTCCTGGAATTCCAGATAGTTTCTTAATATCTCCACCTAAATTCGTGTCCCACTTAGCCGGAAAATCTCCAATGGCATCTTGTAAAAAATCATCTTGAAAGATTATTTGATCACCACGCACAAAGCCAACTTCATTCACACCAATTTCTTTTAATGATGTATCCTCTAAACTTCCTCCTGTTGGTTGAGGGTTATTAGGGCTTTGCTGATTTGTAGTTTTAGACTTTTTCGATTTAGATTTCTTTTTCCCTAAAACAGTATCAATGGCATCATCTGTAGTCGCAGAGGCCTCTCTTTGAGATCGATTTTCTAAAGTTCTTTCTACGCCACGTTCAGCAGCCTTTTTTACTTTTTTCCAAATTTGCGCATCAGCCTGAGTACTTATTGACAAGCTAAAAACGAGTGCTATAATTATTTTAAGTTTCATTTTGTTAGGTTTTATTAAGAACATTTACCCAAGGAATTAGGTTGGTTAGTTAGTCGATATACGTTTTATAGGAATTTCCTTGGGCGATGTTCATAAATTTAATTAATCTTATTCCATACGAAATTGAGGAAAATTTGACCTATTTAGAGCAAAAATTGTATGAAGTGCATGATTTATTGTATAAAATGCACGAAATCGATGATTAACGGTTTTTTGCAAATATTAATTTTAGCCCAAAATCACCTACTTCTATCGTTTTAGTAGGTTGAAATTTAATTTTAAATCAAATAATTGATTAGATTTAATGGTGAGAAAGCCAATTTTATAGTTCTTAAAGCAGATTTTTAAATAGATGGTTTGAACCGTTTATACATGAAATCCTACCGTTTATACTGGAATTCATACCGTTCATACAATTTAATGGACACTTGGTTTATTTTTTAATACTTTTAATCAAAATTGACAATGCGCTGTATAATAATAGATGACGAAGTAAATGCTATAAAAGCACTACGTTGGGAGATTGAAAATTATCTACCAGAATTAACTATTGTATCAACATTTAATTCTGCAATTGACGCTTTAGAATATTTAAAGTCTCATCCAGCTCCTGATTTAGTATTTCTAGACATTGAGATGCCAGAAATGAATGGCTTCGATTTTATTAATAGTGTTCCAGATAGAGAGTTTGAAATTGTTTTCACTACCGCCTATAGCGAATTCGCATTAGAAGCAATTAAAAAAGAAGCGGTTGATTATTTATTAAAACCGATCGATTCTGAGGATTTACGAAAAGCCGTTGAAAAATTAAAGAAAAGATTAGCGCCTATTCAAAAGCAAGAGAATATAACCGAAAATTTAAAAGCTATTAAAGGTTATAATTCAAATGAATCTGATAAGGTTAAGATTAGTTTTGATGGTAAGATTAATTTCATGAACCCTGAGGAGATTGTCTATTTAATGAGTGATGGAAACTATTCTAAGCTTTATTTACAAGATGGCAAAGAGATTCTATTGACATTTAAACTCAAGGAAATGCAACAAGAATTACCAGAAAAATATTTCTTTAGAGTGCATAAGTCATACATAATTAATGTTCAAAAAATAAGTTCGTTTTATAAAAACGAGAACTTTATAGTTTTAAATGAAAAGATAAACATTCCTTTAGCTAGAAGTAGAAAGGCAGAGTTTATAAGGAAATATTTATAGAAATTGGTTTTTGAATTACACATATTCCTTTGGCATATTACCATGGCAGTCTTATTTGTTTATGGTTGTATCTCAATGGCATTGTTTTTCACCTCAAGGAGAAACTTATTCTTGTTTTATTCACTCTATTTGTTTCTTCTTTCCATTTATATATTTGATAAAAACAGCTATACTTTTCAGATTCCAGCCAATACTTTTACCAAGATTTTCAATTGGTATATACAAGTTATTTATCATGTGGCTTACATATGGTTCAGCGTTTCGTTTGTCAATTACCTAACACATTATCCTGGGCATAGAAAGGTTATAAAACAGTATTCATATATACTCCTTGGCTTAGGAAGTATCATGTTCGTTTACACGCTAATCACCGCCAATGTTGTTTTATATATAGACTACTTTACATATATTCACGTGCCGCTGATAATTCTGGGAATTATTTATGGAATTTATAAAACCTTATTGGTTAAAGAGCCGATGACGTCCTTCTATTTTCCAGGCCTGATATCTTATATCATATTTTCACTTAGTGCGCTATATCTTACACTTTACCCCGACCCAAGCATTTCATTTGAGCCAATATCGTATTTATATATTGGGATTTTGATTGAAACAAGTTTGTTTGCGATTGGTATTGGATATTATACACAACAAATTTATTCTAAATCTCTTTTGGTTGAAAAAGAACTGAATACTGCACAAAATGAATTAAGAGAAAAATTAAGATTACAACTAGATCAAACGGAATTAGAAAACACGATTAGCAAGCTTAAGATTAACTCACTACAAGGCCAAATGAATTCTCATTTCATATTCAATATTCTGAATTCTATTAAAACCTTTATAGCTGAGAATAATCAAGAAGCTGCCATTAATTTTTTAAATAAATACGCCAAATTAGTGCGAGAGTATTTAAAAGGGAGTGATCTTGAGACCAATGATTTAGAGGATGAAATCAACACCGTTAAACTTTATGTTGAATTAGAAAATATGCGCTTAAATAATTCACTTGATTTTAAACTAAACATCAGCGAGGAACTCAATCTGAGATCCATAAAAATTCCTACGCATGTTTTAATTCCTTTTATTGAAAACTCTATTTGGAAAGGATTATTTAGACAAAAAGAGCAGAAATTTCTTTCTCTAGATATTGGAAAAGAGAATAATATGGTTGTGATTCGTATAGAAGATAATGGGATTTATAGCGCTCAAGAGTCCTCGAGAAATAATTTAAACTTGGTAAAGAGCATGCAAGTGGCTGAAAAGAAGATCGATACCTTCAATAAATCCAATGAAGACAAAATCTCATATTATCATGAACTCAAAGAGGATGGCGGAATTCAAAAACTTGAAGTTCCAATACCATCCTCTTTTAAAATTCAGATTTAGTGTCGATTAGTTTTAAATCAATATTCTCATCTTAGAATCCGAACTTCGCTCCTATCATAAAGTTTCTTCCAGCTTGTGGGAAATAATAAGGTCCTTCGTAATAATATGCATTGTTAACATATAACTTATCGAAGATATTGTTTACCATTAATCTCAAGTTTAAGTCATGCTTATTAAACTTAAAGGTATAGCTAGCTAAGAAATCAGCTAGGAAGTAAGAATCTAATAAACCATCTTCTGCCTCGAAATTGGTTATAAACTGCTCAGAAACATATTTATTAGTTAAATTCAATTTTAAAGCTTCTACTGGATAAACATCAAGTCCAAATGAAGTAACAATTTCTGGCGTATATGCAATTTTTGTACTTCCCATATCTACAATAGTTCCATCATCTTTCAGCAACTGATAATCTAAGTTTCTACTATGATTATAAGCAAAGTTTCCGAATAGATTCACTTTGTTTTGTAGTACTCTTTTGCTGAAATCTAATTCAATTCCAGATCTAAAGCTTTCTCCCACATTCTCTCTTACAGGGTTTCCAACATCATCAATTTGCCCTGTTAAAACTAATTGATCTAAGTAGTACATATAGAATACGTTCACACCAAAGTTCAACCAATTTTGAGTTCTAAATCCAAGCTCAAAATCGTGTAAAGTCTCAGGTTTTACTTTGTCAACATTTGCTAAAATATCTGAACGAGTTGGCTCTCTATGTGTTAATCCATAGCTTAAATACATTCTACTTTGAGGCATTCTATAAGTAATACCCGCCTTTGGGTTTACGAAAGTCCAAGAGAAATCATAAGGCACAAAGTCTTTAAATGAATTATCCCCGCCATTCTTATAATCTGCATCATAGTTAATCGTTCTTACCTGAACATCTCCGAACAATTCGAAATTATCCATTTTGTAGTTCGCTTTAGCATAACTAGAAAACTCTGTTTTCAAAGACTCATTCTCATAGTATCTGTGTCCAGCAGCAAAATTTACATCTGAATCAACTAAATCCTCTACGGTTCCATAATGGCCACCGATATAGTGATTTAAAGCAGCTCCAAAATATAAATCGAAGTCATTTAAGTTTTTAGCTTCTAAGTTAAATACTCCACCAAAGAAATGATTATCTAAGTATTGTCTTCTAATCACATCCGCTTCATCATCTGATGCTAACCAGTAATTTGATAATGTAGCATCTTGCTTATATTCTTCGTAATATCCTTTTCCACGGGTCCAATGAAGTGTAGCTGTAGAACGCCATGTATCATTCCATTTTTGTCTCCAATAAGTATGTAAGTGGTTTTGAACATAATTATCTGTTTGATTATCATAGTAATCAACCACATTCCAGTTTTCATCGTAGATAGCACCTGCTGGGTTATGCGTTCTATCATCTTCCATGGTTTGACCATCTATACCATACCAGGCTTGATATGTTTTTTGTGCTCCAAATAAGTTCATTACTTGGAATTCCGTTTTCTTATTTGGTCTATAATAAGCGTTTAAGGCAGCAGAAAACAAATCGCTGCTAGCTCTGTCGATATAACCATCTGTCTGGATATAACTTACTCGGGTATCTACATTAAATTTATTCTCTGCAAAATCACCTGTTCCCGCATTTAAACCATATTTCATAGTATTAAAACTACCATATGCAGCTTCTAAATCGGCATAAGGCTTTCTATTTCTGGCATTGGTTTCTAAATTCACGCTACCGCCAAAAGCTGCAGCACCATTGGAAGAAGTTCCAACCCCTCTTTGAATTAAAACATCCTGTGCAGAAGAAGCTACATCTGGAAAGTTAACCCAGAAAATTCCGTGAGATTCACTATCATTAACGGGAACTCCGTTAAACGTCATATTCATCTGATTTTGATCAATCCCACGAACACGCATAGACGTATATCCAATTCCGTTACCTGCATCAGATGTACTAACTACCGATGTCGCGTTCTTTAAAAGAATAGGCAAATCTTGACCTAAACCCTTCTCTCTTAGGGTTCTATTTGTAATTTTCTCACTAGTAATTGGAAGTTCAGCCATAGCATGTACGGCTGATAGCTGAATCGTATCGCTCTCCATTAATTCCTCTACTTCTTGCGCAAAGCCAAGTGTGCTTGCTCCAAGAATTGAACATAAAAAAATCCTCTTCAACATTTTAAAATTGTTTAGAAAAGGAGTACGATCGTTCACGAAATCGAAAAACTTAAATTCCTTGGCAGCATTACCTGCCCAGGTTCTAGAGTATTATCTCAGCTTTTGCGAACAAAAGCACCCCTTTTAATTATTCTGCAAATCTAGGTATAAATATTCGAATAAATCGAAAATAATTCAATAAACTAAAGTCTTAAATAAATTTACCTTAATCGTTGAGGTCGTAATTATCATCGTCTTTCTTAATATACTTATAGTAAATAAATAAGCCGATCACCATTCCTACGCCTCCACCAAAGGCATTCATTAAGGCTTGTTCTTGTGTTGCACCATCTTGTCTAATCATAACAATATACATTACAACCACTGCTACAACAAAGCTAAAGGCAAAAAATGGCCAATTCAATTTTTTCATAGACACAAATATACAGAATTAGGGATTAGAGCTAGAAATTAGAGTAAAATTAATGCCTCGAAAACCAAGTCACTTTCTTCTGAATGCCTAAATTAAATCAGATATAATTCATCTTTTTAAATTCATCTTTCATCAACGAACTCCTTATCTTTGCAAAAATTTTACTTCCATGCAATTATTAGACGGTAACAAAACTTCTAAACAGATCAAAGAAGAAATTAAAACTGATGTAGCTAAACACGTAGCAGATGGATATCGTCCACCTCATTTAGCCGCTGTTTTAGTAGGTAGCAATCCTGCAAGCCAAAGCTATGTTAACTATAAAATCAAAGATTGTAGCATGGTTGGATTTAAATCTACCTTGCATGAATTAGCTGATGATGTTAGCGAAAAGGATTTATTAATTTTAATTGATGAATTAAACCGTCAAGAAGATTTAGATGGTTATATCGTTCAATTACCTTTGCCTAAGCATATTAATGAAGACAAAATCATTCAAGCGATTGATCCAATTAAAGATGCTGATGGATTCCACCCAACCAACTTAGGTAGAATGGTCTTGGATTTACCAACCTATTTACCAGCAACTCCTTACGGAATTATGGAAATGCTAGAGCGTTATCACATCGATACCAATGGTAAAAATGTTGTGGTTTTAGGTAGAAGTAACATTGTTGGTAGACCGATGAGTATTTTGTTAAGCCAAAAAGGTAATCCAGGAAATGCTACGGTTATACTTTGCCACAGTAGAACAGAAAATATTAAAGAATTTACGCTAAATGCAGATATTATTATTGCTGCATTAGGTGTTGCTAACTTCTTAACTGCTGATATGGTGAGCGATGGTGCAGTTATTGTAGATGTTGGAATCAACCGAGTAGAAGACAATACTTCAAAAAGTGGCTTTAAGTTAATTGGTGATGTTGACTTTGACAATGTTAAAGAAAAAGCATCTTATATAACACCGGTACCTGGTGGTGTAGGTCCAATGACGAGAGCTATGTTATTGAAAAACACATTACACGCTTACAAGCGAAATTATTTAAACAAAGAAGATTAATATATGACACAATCCCTAAGTGAGGAACAGAAAAGACGAATGAATGAAGGGACCTTGTTACCCATCATGGAGCATTTTTACACTTTACAAGGTGAAGGTGCACATACTGGCGTTGCATCCTATTTTATTAGAATAGGTGGATGCGATGTGGGTTGCCATTGGTGTGACGTAAAAGAAAGTTGGGAAGCAGGAAAACATCCACTCACTGAGGTTGATAGTTTAATAGACGAAGTAACTAAATATACTAAGACCGTTGTATTAACTGGCGGCGAGCCATTAACTTGGAACTTAGATTACATAACTTCTAAGTTAAAGGAAAAAGGCTGCAGCATTCATATCGAAACTTCGGGAGCCTATCCATTAAGCGGACAATTAGATTGGATTTGTCTTTCTCCAAAGAAAACCATGCATCCAAAACCTGAAGTAATTGCTAAGGCCAACGAGTTGAAATGCATTGTTTATAACCATAGTGATTTTGATTTTGCAGAGAAGTTTGCAGCTCAAGTTTCTGATTCTTGTGAATTGTACTTACAGCCAGAATGGAGCAAAAGAGAAGTTATGATGCCTAAGATTGTTGACTATATTTTAGCCAATCCAAAATGGAAGGTTAGCTTACAAACACATAAGTATTTAAACATTCCATAGATCTTAGAATATTTAGATTTAACCTATAAAAAAAGAGCGAAGTGATATACTTCGCTCTTTTTATTTATTATTTCTTTTGGGGAGGATATTTACTCAATAGCTTATTCATAGCTGTAGAAATAACCTCTGTATTATCTGCGTTTGGTGAAATATCTTTTTCAAATACACCTTGCCAAACCAAATTGTTAGTTTTAGAATCTACCATTTCTATGATATAGTTTTTATGAAGACGTTTTCTAGAAATCGGAATTCCTACAGAAACACCAACTCCACCTCGTCTACCATAGTTACCCGAACCTATTCCGATATTACCAGCATTGCGCTTAACTTCATTTTCATGTGTTTTAATATCGATTAATAAATCAGGCGCCTCTACCTTGGACATTCCTTTGGCGTTTAATTCATGTTCAATCGCATTTAAAATCCTAGTTTGATCTAAACCGTTTGTTTTTCCCCACTGAATATTTGTATAAAAATTATAAGTTTTATACTGAGAAAAATCTACGTTTCTGTCGTAATCTGTAGCTACATCGGCTGTTCCACAAGAAGTAAGAACAAAAAACATAGCAACTAGAGATAATAAATATTGAATTTTCATGATCATACGATTATATTCACTTCTCGCTCTAACTCTATGCCAAATTTCTCCAACACATCTTTTAGGATTTTCTCTGATAAATCATACACATCCTGTCCCGAACCATGGTTATGATTTATTAAAACCAAAGCTTGTCTCTCATGAACGCCCACTTTGTCATTTCTGAAACCTTTCCAACCTGCTTTTTCAATCAACCAACCTGCTGGAACTTTAGTTCGTCCATCCTCTACAGGATATCCTGGAATATCAGCGAAATCCCTTTGAAGAAGTATATACTCTTCGTTCATTATCGTTGGATTCTTAAAAAAAGATCCCGTATTCGGAATTTCTTTAGGATTTGGTAATTTACTTTCTCTAATAGCAATTACCACCTGACTCACCTCTTGAATACTAGGTTTTTTAATCCCCATTTCTTCTAATTGAGCTTGAATAGCGCCATAAGAAGTTTTTACTTCATGATAGTTTTTAGTCAACTTAAAAGTAACAGAGGTAATAATATATTGTCCTTTTAAATCATTTTTAAAAACTGATTCTCTATAACCAAATTTACACTCGGCGTGAGAAAATGTTCTTATCTCACCAGTTGCAATTTCAATAGCTTCAAGTTCAACGAAATTATCTTTAATCTCAACACCATAGGCGCCTATATTCTGCATAGGTGACGCGCCCACCTTTCCTGGTATCAATGATAAATTCTCTAATCCACCGAAATCATTTTGAAGGGTGTACATAACGAATTCGTGCCAGTTCTCGCCAGCATTCGCTTTTACCCAAACATGTGTTTCATCTTCTTTAACTACTTCTCTTCCTAGAATATTGATATAAAGAATCGTTCCTTTAAAATCTTGAAGAAATAAAACATTACTTCCTCCACCCAATATATAAAGAGGCGATTGGTAGTTTTTACTAACCAATAATTCCTTCAAGTCATTTATCGTATTTATTTCAATAAAATAACCTGACTGCACCTCCACTTGCATGGTGTTATAGTCGCGAAGAGAAAAATTGGTCTGTGTTTCGATCATCTAGATTTATTAATCAAGTATTACCTATCTAGCTCTATAAGCCTCTAATCCTTTTTCTAAAATTTTAACCGCTTTATCTAATTCAGATATTTCTAATACATAAGCGATTCTAACTTCATCTAAACCAGAATTTGGTGTTGAGTAGAAACCTGTATTGGGAGCAACCATAACGGTTTCACCATTGTATTCAAAGTCTTCTAGCATCCACTTAGCAAAATCTTCTGCGTTCTCAACAGGAAGTTTAGCAACACAATAAAACGCACCTTTTGGTTTTGGAACAAATACACCATCAATTCGGTTTAGCGCATCAACAACAAAGTTTCTTCGCTGTGAATACTCAGCCTTAGCTTGCATTAAATATCCCGCAGACTCCCTATGTGCAGCTGTTGCAATAATTTGGCTCACTAGAACTGGACTCAAACGAGCTTGTGCAAACTTCATTGCTGCTGCCAATAACTCTTCATTTCTACTAATCATAGCCCCCAAACGAATTCCGCACATACTGAAACGCTTAGATTCTGAATCTATAACGATTGCATTTTGCGCTAAATCTGGGTAAGCTAAAACGGATATATGATTTTCATCGTAAGTAAATTCACGATAAACCTCATCTGAGATTAAATACAAATCATGCTTCAGAACTAAATCACGAAGTTTATCTAATTCTTCTTTTGAATATAAATATCCAGTTGGGTTTCCTGGGTGACAAATAACAATCGCTCTTGTTTTGTCTGTAATCTTTTTCTCGAAATCAGCAATATCTGGTAAAGCAAAACCACTTTCAATTGAAGCAGAAATAGGAACTACATTAACGTCTGTTTGCACAGAAAAGCCATTGTAGTTTGCGTAAAAAGGCTCTGGAATAATGATTTCATCACCAGCATTCGCAATTAAACTTAAAGTAAATAACAAAGCTTCTGATCCGCCATTGGTTACCATAAAATTACTTGGAGTAAGATCAGAAAAACCTTTTCCGTGATAATAAGTAGTTAATGCTTCGCGATATTCTAGCGTTCCTTCTGATCGTGTATAGGCCAAAACCGGAATATTCCATTCGTGCATAGCCTCAATAGACTGAATTGGACTTGGTATATCGGGTTGGCCAATGTTTAAGTGATAAACATTCAATCCTTTCTGCATGGCAATATCTGCACTCGGCATCAATTTTCTGATTGGCGAAGCAGGCATTTGATCTGCTTTATGTGATAATTTCGGCATAAAAAAATATTCTTCGGTAAAAGTAAGAAATATGGTATTGTTTTTGTAAATTTAAACAGAGAAAATATTAAAACTAATTAACTAACATTAAAAAATTGAATATTATGAGTAGATACAATGAAACTGGAGCAATCCTAGGAAGTCTTTTTGTAGGCGCATTAGCAGGAGCAGTAGCTGCCTTATTATTAGCACCACAAAGTGGAAAAGAAACTAGAGACAAATTAGCTGACGAAGCTGAAAAGTTAAAAGAAGAAATCGAGAAATATGCTAGCGACTTTAGCGACAAAGCTAAACAAGCAAAAGCAGATCTTGAAGACAAGCTTAAACGCACTGAAGCTCAATTGAGAGATGTTGAGGAAGAGTTAGGAGTATAATAATATTATACCTTAACTATGCTAGGACTTAACTCAATTAAAACTTACGTACAGGACCAAATAGCCTTGGTGAAACTTGAAGGAATCGAGGCTGTTGGTCGTGTAGTATCACGGATAGTTTATCTTCTATTAATTACCATGTTTGCAATGTTTTTTGTATTGCTACTTAGCTTTGCAGGAGCGTTTTATTTAGGTGAAATATATGGAAGAGGAAATGGGTTTTTGATGGTAACTGGAATATATCTATTGTTGATAATACTTCTAGTGATATTAAAAAAGCCAATACAGAATTTAATCTTAAATATCTCAATCGCTGCTTCTATGGCAGACAATAATGATGACTAATTATGGCGAATACTAAAATAAATACTTTAAACGAGCTAAGAGCGAGAAAAGAACAATTAAAACAAGAGTTGGAAGGAGGTTTTGAAAATCCTTTTGATAATGTTAAACAACTTCTTGGGAAATACACCTCGGGTGATGCAAATCCAGTTGCTCTTTTTGATAAATCCGAAAATGGACGAAATGAGCTTATGGATGAAGGCGTTAAAGCTATTCTAACGATTGTTGCGAGTACAGCCGTTACTAGATTTAAATTAGGCCCGATTCCAAAACTATTAATTACAACGGGTGTTGCGATCGCAACTCCTTACATAGTAGATAAAATTCAAGAAAAAATTCGTGGAAATAAGAATTAAAAATTAAATCTTTCACGTTTTTATCACTTCAATTTTTTACCTTTAATACATTATGGGTAATGGATTGAAGTTTTTTTATGCCTTCGCTATTCTAGGAATATTTTCCTACAGCCAAATTACAAGCGATTTTCAATCTGATAAAAATTGCTTTACTGTTACTTTCACAGAAATTAATAACCTTATCATCTTCCCAGTAGTTCTCAATGAATCGACTGCTATGAATATGATTCTAGATAGCGGCTCTCCATTTACCCTCATCCTAGAAACCGCTGGTTTAGACGAACTCACCATTAAAAAAGGAAAGAACATTACCATAGGTGGGCTGGGGCATGGTTACACTATTGAAGCTTATGATTCTAGGTTCAATCATCTAAAGGTTGGAAAAGCGCTGAAAGAGGATACAAACCTTATTCTTATCATTGACTCTCCGATCAATCTACAGAAATTTCTCGGAATGCCAGTTCATGGTGTGGTAGGCTATGATGTTTTAAAAGATTTTGTGGTTGAGATAAATTATATCTCGAAAAAACTAAAATTCTATAAACACGATTACTTTTACGCTAAAAAGAAACATAAAATCAGAAAGCATGATTCTTTTCCACTAACTTTCCATGAGAGAAAACCCTATATTCAGGCTAAAGTGGGATACAAATCCTATCATGCAGAGGCTGCTAATTTATTAGTTGATACGGGTGGATGGGATGCAGTTTGGTGGTTTGAACAATCTGAACCACATATACCTTTACCTACTCGAAATTATCAAGATACTTTGGGTTATGGAATCAACGGCCCCATTACAGGTCATCGCAGCAAGACAGACTATATAGAATTAGGCGAATATAAATTTAATCGTCCTACCACGAGTTTTCCAGATAGTGCTTCTATCGCTTATGCCATTTCACATAAAAGCAGAAATGGTAGTATTGGAGGTGAAATTTTAAAACGATTTAACGTTGTGTTTGATTACAAGAATCAACTTCTATATTTAAGGCCAAATATTAACTTCAAGAATGCATTTCATTATGACATGAGTGGTCTTAAATTAGAGAAACCCTTTATTCCACTACCATTTTTAGAAATAGTTTCAATTAGACCAAATTCTCCGGCCTATCATAGCGGTTTAAAAAAAGGGGATTTATTGGTTTCAATAAATGGTGACGACATCAAGCAAGGAGAATTAGGGAAAGTAAATAAACTTTTCTCCTCAAAACCAGGCAAAAAAATAACCGTCTCTTTGTTAAGAGACGGTCAAAAGCTTTCTAAATCTTTTTATTTAGCAGAGCCGTTTTAGCTTATAGCTGCTCTACTACTCTACCTTTAATTCTTACAATCTTACGTCCGTTTTCTTGTGCGTTAGAATGAACTTCGATGGTTTTGTTAAAAGGTCCAACACGTTTTGTGTCATATCCAACTTTGATCTTTCCAGATTCTCCTGGAGCAATAGGCTCTTTTGGATAATCTGCAACAGTACAACCACAAGATGGCTTCACCAGTCTAATTACCAATGGCTTATCACCAGAGTTTTTAAACGTATAAGATCTCGCTCCATCTGCACCTTTGGTTATATCTCCATAGTCAATAACTTCTTGCTCAAATGCAATCTCTTGTGCTTGTAATCCAACAAATGCAACAAGAGTGAATACTAGGGAATAGAATAATTTTTTCATAATACTTATTTTCAATTACTTTTAAAGAAATTCAAATTTAAAGAAATTTTTTTTAAATCTAACTTATCTTACTTTTGCAACTCATCACAAAGTTATTCAAAATACATACCAATCTATGAATATTCCTTCAAAGTACAACCCTAAGATTACCGAAGAAAAATGGTATAACTTCTGGCAGGACAATGGTTTCTTTCACTCAGAGCCCGATGATCGTCCATCTTATACGATTGTAATTCCACCTCCAAACGTTACAGGTGTTTTACACATGGGGCACATGTTAAATAATACCATTCAGGATATTCTTATTAGAAAAGCTAGAATGTCAGGCTTTAATGCTTGTTGGGTACCTGGAACCGACCATGCTTCAATTGCCACAGAGGCTAAAGTTGTACAAAGACTAAAAGAAAAAGGTATTTCTAAAGCAGACTTAACAAGAGAAGAGTTCATGGACTATGCTTGGGAGTGGACACACGAGCATGGTGGAGTGATTTTAGAACAACTTAAGAAGCTAGGTGCTTCTTGTGACTGGGACAGAACTAAATTTACTTTAGACGAAGATTTATCTGCATCTGTTATTAAGGTTTTTGTTGATTTATACAACAAAGGTCAAATTTACCGAGGCTTTAGAATGATTAACTGGGATCCTCAAGCTAAAACCAATATCTCGGACGAGGAGGTAAATCACATAGAGCAAGCAGGTAAATTATACTACGTTAACTACCCTATAGAAGGTGAAGATGGCGAATTTATTACCATTGCCACTACGCGTCCTGAGACTATCTTAGGTGATACTGCAATTTGTGTTAATCCCAATGATGAGCGTTTCACTAAATATCACGGTAAAAATGTGATTGTTCCTATCGTTGGCAGATCAATTCCTATCATTCAAGATGATTATGTAGATATGGAATTCGGAACGGGTGCCTTAAAAATTACACCTGCTCACGACGTAAATGACTACGAAATAGGGAAAAGACATGAATTAGAAATCATTGATGTACTTGATGATGATGCTAATCTAAATGAGCATGGACTTCACTATCAAGGAAAAAACAGATTTGTCGTTCGTAAAGAGTTTTCTAAAGAATTAGAAGAAAAAGGATTCCTAGCGAAGGTTGAAGATTATAAAAATAAAGTTGGAACTTCTGAAAGAACGGGTGAAGTTATTGAACCTAAATTATCAGTTCAGTGGTTCTTAAAAATGGATGAGATTACCAAGCCAGCTTTAAAAGCTATTGCTGATAAAGAAATCAACTTATATCCAGAAAAATATAAAAACACTTGGAATCACTGGTTGGAAAACACTTTCGACTGGAACATTTCTCGTCAGTTATATTGGGGACATAGAATCCCTGCTTATTTCTACGGTGAAGGAATGGAAGATTTTGTTGTTGCAACCACCCCAGAAGAAGCTTTAAAGTTAGCTCAGGAAAAATCTGGAAAAGATTTAAAATTAGAAGATTTACGTCAAGAAGATGATGTTTTAGATACTTGGTTCTCTTCTTGGTTATGGCCTATCTCTGTATTCAATGGAGTATTAGAGCCAGATAATAAAGAAATTAACTACTACTACCCTACGCAAGACTTGGTTACAGGACCAGATATTATTTTCTTTTGGGTAGCTAGAATGGTAATGGCCGGATACGAGCTAAGAGACGAAAAACCATTCTCTAATGTTTACTTCACAGGAATTGTGAGAGATAAACAAAGAAGAAAAATGTCTAAATCTCTAGGAAACTCACCAGACCCTATTGAGTTAATGAACAAATACGGTGCAGATGGTGTTCGTGTTGGTTTGATGTTGAGTTCTTCTGCTGGAAACGATTTATTATTTGATGAAGATTTATGTTTACAAGGTCGAAACTTCGCCAATAAAATCTGGAATGCTTTCCGTTTGACACAAGGATGGGAAACAGCAGATCTTGAGCAAGAAAAAGCTGCAGCTACAGCAAATCAGTGGTTTGAATCTAAAATGAATGAAACCATTGCAGATATGGACGCCAACTTACAGAAATTCCGTATTTCTGATGCCTTAATGAGCTTATATAAATTAATTTGGGATGATTACTGTTCAACTTATTTAGAAGCAATTAAACCTGCTTACCAACAGCCTATCCCAGCAGCTACACAAAAACAAGCTACAGAGTTTTTAGAAAATCTGATTAAGTTATTACATCCTTATATGCCTTTCATTACAGAAGAAATCTGGCAATTAATGGAAGACAGAAATGCAGAAGATGCTTTAATTGTTGCTGATTATCCAAAAACTAAAGAAGTTGATTCAGCTATTTTAGAGAAGTTCAACGTTTCTACCGATGTGGTTTCAGGAATTAGAAATATCAGAAATGAGAAAAACATTCCTAACAAAGAAGTTTTAGAATTATTTACAGATAGTGACGAAACTTTCTTTTCAGAAATTATAGAAAAGCTAGGAAATGTTAATTTAAACATCTCAACCGAAGTTCCAGAAAATGCGCAGTCTTTCAGAGTGGGCACCCAAGAGTTTTCTATCCCATTAGAAGGATTTATTGATACCGAAGCAGAAATCGAGAAATTAACGGATGAGAAAAAATATTTAGAAGGTTTCTTAAATTCAGTTCGCAAAAAACTAGGTAACGAAAAGTTTGTTAATGGTGCTCCAGAAGCAGTTGTTAATGCTGAACGCAAAAAAGAAAGTGATGCATTGGAGAAAATTGCAATGATTGAGGATCAGTTGAGTAAATTGAAATAAATTCAATCAAACTAAATATAGACAACTGCTACAATTTAAAATTGTAGCAGTTTTTTTATGTTGAATTTCAAGCCTTTACTCTGATAAAAACTCCTTCAGAGGCTCAACACTCGTTTTAGGAATTTCCTCCATAGGAACGTGACCTGCTTCATCAAAAATCACCAACTTACTATTTGGTGTATTCTCATAAAACTGTTTTGCATCCTCTACGGGAAGTACATTATCTCGCTGTCCCCAAAGGATTAAAATAGGCTGCTTAATGTTAGAAATCTTATCTATTCTTGGGTCAACTTTGTCTTTAACGAATTCTAAAGTTTTACTAATATCTACCATAGCCTTCATATTTCCCTCGCGCTTAATTAAATCTATGTATCTATCAACTGTTTTAGAATGAATTCTATCTCGATTGGCATAAACTTCTTGCACCGTTCGTTTAAAAACCGAACTCGGCGCATAATTTCTAATCATGTAATCAATCTTGGGAATTCTAGCTAAATGTGTCAACATGAGAAGTTTCTTATTTGTAATTCTACATCCAGCTGCATTGATTAAAATAAGTTTTTCTACCATATTTGGATAATCTAAAGCAAAATTCCATGCAATATTTCCACCCATTGAGTTGCCACCAATAATGCACTTTTCGACTCCAAGTTCAGTCAAAAACTGCTTCAGAAAACTGGTATATCGATTTGTGCTATAATCAGCATCTGGAAATGCACCCGTCAAACCAAATCCCGGTAAATCTAAACGTATAATCCTAAACTCACTACTCAATCTATCTACCCAAGAATTAAAAGTATAAAGATGAGCTCCAAAACCATGCAGCAATACCAATGGTGTCCTATCATCAGCTATACCTTCATCACGATAATGAACCTCTAGGTTATTCAATTTTAAAAACTGAGAAGGAGCTTGAGCGTATTTTTCTTTAAGATCTTCTATACCTAAAGGCTTTTTGGTACTAAAATTAAATTTCATCATCTAAGGTTAAACTAAGTTCTTAATTACTTTTAATGTATAATATCCCTGCAAATTCAAGTCCTATTTATTCAAAATCATAAGATTAAATCAAAACTTAACGATTCCTTTAATTTATAAATAAAATTCAAGCCCAAGCTTAGTTCAAGTGAACTCATCTAAAATTCATATCTTTGTAGGGATATGAGCAAACTTTTTAAGGGACATACAACGCGCAAGTTCAATTATATTCCTCGTTATTATGACAAGGAAAATAACGACTTGATTTACAATCGTATTGGCGATGGTAAATTCGCGCAGAATTATGTTAGAAAAAAGAAAATGAAGGGAGATCAAGAATTAGATAACGAAAAGCGCATTGACTTTTCTAGTTATAGAGTTCGTCCCAAAAGAAGTAAATCTTCGCCTCAGTTTAATACCATGATAATTTTGGTAGCACTCATGCTTTTGCTAGCTATCATGTGGATTATTACCAACCCCAACTTTACCAATATTTTTAGCGAATGAGTGATGTGATTCGATTATTGCCTGACCATGTTGCAAATCAAATTGCTGCAGGTGAGGTAGTACAACGACCTGCGTCTGTGGTAAAAGAATTATTAGAGAATGCCATTGACGCCAAGGCAACTTCAATTCAATTAATCATAAAAGAGGCCGGCCGACAATCTATTCAAGTGATAGATAACGGTAGCGGAATGTCTGTAACAGATGCGCGTATGGCCTTTGAGCGCCACGCAACTTCAAAAATATCTACTACAGATGATATTTTCCACATCCAAACCAAAGGATTTCGTGGAGAGGCACTAGCTTCGATTGCGGCAGTTGCCCAAGTTGAACTTAAAACTAAACAAGAAGATGAGGAAGTTGGTCATTTATTGAGGATTCATGGCGGAGAAGTCAAGGCACAAGAAGCCACAGTTACGCCAACTGGAACGATGATTAGTGTTAATAATCTATTTTTTAATGTTCCAGCGAGACGAAACTTCTTAAAATCAAATCAAGTAGAGTTTCGTCATATTATGGACGAGTTTCATCGTGTTGCTCTATCGCATGAAAATATTGACTTTAGCTTAATTCATAATGACAATGAGGTTTTTAGACTTAATGGAACTCATTTAGCACAAAGGATTTTACATGTCTTTGGCAAAAAACTCGAAGGTCAATTAATTCCGATTTCAGAAGCCACCGATATCGTTAAAATATCAGGATTCATCGGAAAACCAACCACTGCTAAGAAATCCCGTGGCGAACAGTTTTTCTTTGTTAATCATAGATTTATCAGAAGTGGCTATATGCACAAAGCAATTCAAAATGCTTTTGAAAATTTAATTGCTCCAGGCGAACATCCTACTTATTTTATTTTCATGGAAATCGATCCAGAAAATATTGATATTAATATCCACCCTAGTAAAACAGAAATTAAATTTGTTGAAGAAGCAGCCATTTATGCACAACTTAGAGCGGCTACTAAACATGCTTTGGGTCAGTTTCAGGTAACTCCAACGATTAATTTCGATCAACCTGATTGGGATTTACCTGTAGTGAATAAGCAAAAAGAAATTAAAGCTCCACAGATCAGTGTAGACAGAAACTATAATCCTTTTCAAACACAGCCAAAAACTACTTATATACCCTCCACTCCTTCTCCGAAGCCAGGCGGGTCTTATAATTATTATGAATTAGAAAAGGAGCCCGAACCAACTCAGGCATTTTTTCTAGAGAAAGAAGAAACTAAATCGAACCAGTTAATGCAATGGCAAAATGCCTACATTATTACTGAATATGCCGGAGAGCTTATTATCATTGACCAACATAGAGCGCATCAGAGCATTCTATATCAATCATTTATAAAGAAAAGCAAGGGTAATATTTTGAGTCAACAACTGCTTTTTCCAATTGAAATGGATTTATCGAAAAATGAATCCTTAAAAGTAAAAGACGCAGAGCAATATTGGATTTCCTTTGGTTTTGACTTAGAAATTGAAGAAGAATATTTAAGAATTAAAGCCATTCCAGGGGATTTACAATCTGAAATGATTACTCCATTGTTCACAGATTTTCTATCCGCTGATTTAGATATAGAAGAAGTTGAATACAGTTCTATCTTGGCTAAATTCATGGCTAAGGCGGCAGCTATTAGAAAAGGAACTCCAATATCACGTGAAAAACAACAAGATCTAGTGCAACAACTATTTGCTTTAGAGCAGTTTAATTATTCTCCCTTTGGAAAAGTAATTTATAAATCCTTTACTTTGCAGGATATCAAAAAGCAATTAGACTAATTTACAGGTCTTTAATAACTAAAATCCTATGTTTCAAAATATACCAACCATTACAAAGAACTTGCTGATTATAAATGCATTATTCTTTTTAGCCAAATTTGTATTTGGTGAAACAGGTTATAATTTAGATGTATTTTTCGGTGCATTTTATCCAGAGTCAGTTAACTTTAAAAGTTATCAGATTATTAGTCACATGTTTATGCATGGTGACACGATGCACTTTTTCTTTAATATGTTTGCCTTATGGATGTTTGGTAGCGCTGTAGAGAAAGCCTTAGGTGAGAAAAGATATGTTATTCTCTACTTTGTAGCAGGATTGGGTGCATTTGCCTTATTTAACCTTACCAATTACTTTTCTATTAACGAGTTTAAAGCTGCCGTAACCAATCAAGGCTTAATTGATTCAGTGAATCAATTTGCCAAGTTAGAAGTCTTAGGAGGAAGTACATCAGATCAGATAAATAATAACTTTAATACTTGGCTTCAAGCTAATAATACGGTACCAACAGATGCCAATCAAGAATTATTTTTAGGCTATTCAATCCCAATGGTTGGAGCATCTGGAGCGATTTTCGGCGTTTTAGTTGCCTTTGGAATGATGTTCCCAAATGCTATTTTAATGCTCATCTTCCCTCCGATTCCATTAAAAGCCAAATATTTTATTCCTATTTACATCATTATTGAACTTTACTTAGCGGTTCAGGCACATCCAGGCGACAATGTGGCACATTATGCACATTTGGGTGGTGCTTTGCTAGGATTTATAATGATTAGATACTGGAAAAAAACAAGTTTAAATTAATAATGCAACAAATCTTAGAAGATTTAAAAAGGAGATACGCTAATGGTCATTTGGCCATGAAACTAATTTATATCAATGTAATCATCTACATTGTGGTTGCCCTTTTGGGGTCGATTAGTCCCATCAATATTGTAGAGCACTTAAGTCTAAATGATAATTTTGAATCATTACTAAAGAAGCCTTGGTCGATTGTTACCTATATGTTTTTACATAATGGATTCTTTCATTTACTATTCAACATGATCATGTTGTACATCATGGGCGAGTTCTTTTATCGCTATTTTGGCGACAAAGCTTTCGCGAGATTTTATTTTATTGGAGGAATATGTGGAGGAATTTTATTTATGCTATTTTATCTCCTGCTAGAATCTCTAAACTTGACTGCAACCATAAATAAAACCATGCTAATAGGTGCTTCTGCGGCAATTTATTCTGTTTTATTTGCCATGGTTGCCTATCAGCCTGATTTAAAAGTTAGATTATTTTTCTTTTCTCAACCCATTAAATTGCTACACGTTGCTATCGGGTTTATTGCATTAGGCTTTATCATGAGCGCTGAAAATTTAGGTGGAAACATTTCTCATGTTGGTGGGGCTTTATTCGGGTACTTCTACATGAAGAAATTTGAACGCGGTAATACTTTACTCTCTGATTTTCAAGATAAATTGAGTAATCTATTTAAGAAGAGACCAAGTAAATCTACCTTTAAAACAGATGACAAACCGCCTAGAGATGATTACGACTACGCGGATTGGAAAAAGAAGAATGAAGATAAGACTAATCGAATCTTAGAAAAGATTTCAAGGTCTGGATATAGTAGTCTAACTGCCTCTGAAAAAGAGTTTTTATTCAAACAAGGCAAAGGAAAATAGTAATTTTTAAATTCTTACTTGTAACTTCAAAACTTATTGATTAAATTTGCCATCCTTAAGCTCACAAACGGTTCCGTGGCCGAGCGGCTAGGCATAGGTCTGCAAAACCTCGTACAGCGGTTCGAATCCGCTCGGAACCTCTACAAAACCCTTAATAATTAGATTATTAAGGGTTTTTATTTTATCTTCCATTTAATGAAGAATCTATACTACATAAACAATCTCGATTGGTGGGTACTTCTTCTACCTCATCCCAAAATTGCGTCTAGATTCGATTATGAGGTTTATAAAACAAAAACTTCTTGTTTTCCACTTTTAAAAGGCATTAAAACCGAAAATCACCCCATTCGTGTTCAACAAATTTCTGTAGGCATTACCAAAAAGCAAGTACAATTGCTTGACATTGAATTAAATAAATTAATTGAGGATCTATTATCTTAAATTATAGCTTGTCTTCAAGATTTCTTAACTTTGAAGCTGATTATTTTACTATGTCAACAAGCATTGAAACAGCTCCAAAAGAAACTAATACTCCACTTGCAAAACCAAAATGGTTACGCGTAAAGCTACCTACTGGTAAGAAGTATCGTGAGTTAAGAGGTTTAGTAGATAAATACGAACTAAACACCATTTGCCAAAGTGGTTCTTGTCCAAACATGGGTGAATGTTGGGGAGATGGTACAGCTACCTTTATGATATTGGGTAATATCTGTACACGCTCTTGCGGTTTTTGTGGTGTTAAAACAGGTCGACCGCTAGCGGTGGATTATACGGAACCAGAAAAAGTTGCCAATTCTATTAAATTAATGCAGATTAAACATGCTGTATTAACTTCTGTAGATAGAGACGACATTAAAGACATGGGATCGTTTATTTGGGCAGAAACAGTGAATGCAGTACGTAGAATAAGTCCTGGCACAACCATGGAAACTTTAATCCCAGATTTCCAGGGGATTCATCAGCATATCGACCGTCTATTGGAAGTTTCACCAGAGGTTATTTCTCATAATATGGAAACCGTTAAACGATTGACAAGAGAAGTAAGAATTCAAGCGAAATACGAACGCAGTTTAGATGTTTTAAAATACCTTAAAGACCAAGGTCAGCGCAGAACCAAAACAGGCTTAATGCTTGGTTTAGGGGAAGAAAACGAAGAGGTTTTTGAAACTATTCAAGACATTAGAAATGCTGGCGTAGATATCATTACGATTGGACAATATTTACAACCAAGTAAAAAGCATTTACCAGTTAAAAAATTCATTACACCAGAAGAGTTTAAAGAATTTGAAGTATTTGCAAAAGGGCTTGGGTTCAGACATGTTGAAAGTTCTCCTTTAGTAAGATCTAGCTACAAAGCAGCAAAACATATTGAGTAATCACAAGTTACTTAGTTATTGCATAGCACCCTTTTATTCTTGTATTAGATAATCTTAGTGGTATAGAATTATCTAATTCTTAGACTTATCTAATTTACAATTTGATTTTTATTTGATTGTATAGAAACTTTTTGTTTTTAAATCTCATAAGATAGACGTAAATTAGAAGTATGAAGAAAAACACAACAGCTCATGTAATTATCATCGGTGATGAGATTTTATATGGTCATACGATGGATACGAATTCCCACTTTTTAGCAAAGGAATTTAGTAACATTAGTATTGATTTAATTCAGATTTCGGCGATACAAGATAAAAGAGAAGATATAAAAGATGAAATCCACAGCTCTAAAGCGGATATCATCTTAACTACAGGTGGATTGGGGCCCACACGAGATGACAGAACCAAATATGTTTTGTCTGAAATATTAAACCAGCCATTAGAAATGCATTCTCAGGCATTGCGATGGACGGAAGAGTATTTTAAGAATACGCTAAAACGCCCCATGAACGCCCTCAACAAGAATCAAGCATTGGTTCCCGTTGGCACTATTCCTATTAGAAATAAGGTAGGGACCGCGCCAGGCTTATGGGCTGAATATGGCCGAAAATTGCTAATAAGTCTTCCGGGAGTTCCCTTTGAGATGAAATATCTAATGAAAAATGAGATTCTCCCTCGTCTACTGAAAAAATATGAGCCAACTTTTATTGAGCATGAGTTTGTTCAAACCTTGAACATTCCAGAAAGTGAATTAGCTGAAGTCCTTCGTAATTTCGAACAACAGCTTCCAGAAAATATTACGCTGGCTTATTTACCGAGAGGAAATAAGATTAAACTTAGATTGACTGGTAAAGGCGATGTTCAAAATAAATTACAAGAACAATTATCTGAATACGCTGAACTCTTAATTTCTGCAATTCCAGAGGAAAACTTTTTAAGCCAAGATGCTTTAACGGTAGAAAGAAAAGTAGGTGAACTTTTATTGCAAAATAATAAGACGATTTCAACTGCAGAGAGCTTTACATCCGGTAAAATTGCAGCTGCTCTAACAAGCATTAGTGGTAGTTCGCAATATTTTAAAGGTGGATTTATTGCCTATTCTCCCGAACTGAAGGAACGCCTTCTGAATGTCTCTCCAGAGCTTATGAAGGATAAAGGCGTTGCCAATGCCGATGTTGCCTTAGAAATGGCTAGAGGAGCTCGAGAAACGACAAAATGTGATATTGGGATTAGTTCAACAGGTGTTGCAGGACCGTCTAATGACCAATTTGGGATAGAACCTGGAGTTGCCTTTGTTGCTATCAGCAGTAAAGAGAAAGAGCGTGTTTTTGAGTTTAATTTTCCGCATTTAGAGAGAAAAGATTTCACATTAAAAATGACTGAAGCAGCACTGCAAAAGCTTTATATTTTCCTTAGAAATTAAACTAAAATTGATGTTAAGCGTTTAACAACTTAAACAACGACAAAAGCGCACAATTACTTAGATAATTGTGCGCTTTTTTATTATCTCCTTTCAATCTATACAGCATAAAATAAAAATTTACTATTGTAAACTTTTCCAGTTCAGTTTACCTTGAACCATAACCTACCTATTTACACCATCAATACAAGGATTACAGAATCTCGCAAAAGCAGAACGCTTAGTTTAACTCTGATATATATATAGCTATATAGCCTTCATACTACCCAACTATGATAACTATCATTCAACCCAAAGTCCTATAACTAACAAATATCATTACTTAAATAACTGTATTTCAGTAATTTTGAAATAGATAAAACAAAGGTTTATCTCCATTCAATAAACAAACAGAGTTTTATTGAAGTGCTTTGAAATCCTAAAATAAGAAAATGTAAATTTTACTTATATAAATTTTAATTTAAAGAAAAACTAATAAAACCTAATTTTTAAATTTAATTACTATGAGAAAAAAAATTGCACTTTTGTTTTTAGTAGGGTTAACACTAGGAAGTGTAAACGCACAAGTAGGAGTAGACACTGAAACTCCAACAGAGATGCTTGACGTAAACGGTAAACTGAGAGTTCGTAGCTTACCTAAGAAAGGGGAAAGCATTAATACACTACCAGATGGTACCGAAGGAACCAATACTTTTAAATCCACTGGGATGGTAGTTGCCAATGACCAAGGAGTATTAGGCGTTGCTCCTTCTAGCTACGGAATCGCAAGCGTGTGTATTAATTCAGACCAGGGTACAAGCCCACAAACATCATCAATCATCGAGCTTGATGGCATTTCTATCAGATATAGCATTAATGATAACTGGTCAAATCCTGCCTTAGCACGAATACAAGGCACAACGGACACCCCTAGACAAGTGAGTATGACACTGCCTATTGGAGGCGCTGGATTTAACGGAAGACAATTCGTAGACCTAACCACAGGCTCTTGGGAACGTCTTGCTGCATTGAATTACGACACGGAAGAAGCTGGAACAGGACTAGTAATAGATCATACCAACAATAGAATGTACAGATACTCCGCATATGGCTGGAAAGAAAAAATTAACAGCCCGGGTAGCTTCTGTCATGCCTTAGAAAGAATTGGAGAATTGTAAAATCCTAAAATTAAATTAGCAACAATGCCTTTTGAATGATTCAAAAGGCATTGTTTAATTAAAGATTTTATTCAGAAAATTACAAATAATATTTATACCACACAGTTAATCTAAAGAAACTGAAATAAGGACAGCATTGATAATTGGATTACTTATTGCTGTAATACCTAAAAATCAATTACCATGGCTGATACTTATTCTAACATGTTGCCACTTGGCACAAAAGCACCGAACTTCGATTTAATGGATGCTAAAGAAAATAGATCCTTTAGTTTGTCAGATGTAAATTCCGACAAGGGTTTACTTATAATTTTTGGATGTAACCACTGTCCTTTTGTCTTGCATGTAATGCCTAAATTAAATGAAGTCGTAGGCGAATTTCATGAAAAAGGAATTAGTTCATTTATGATCAACTCAAATGATCCAAAAATTAAACCTGAAGACTCATTTGAAAAAATGGGTGAGTTTGTAGATAAATACAACCTTAATATGCCTTATCTATATGATGAGACTCAAGAAGTAGCTAAAGCTTATGATGCTGCCTGCACGCCAGATATCTTTTTGTTCGATAAAGATCTTAAATTAGTTTATAGAGGCCAATTCGATGATTCTAGACCAGGCAAAGGTGAAGCAACCGGTGATGACCTTAGAGCTGCATTGGAAGCACTAGTATCAGGGAATCCGATTTCTGAAGCTCAGAAACCGAGTATAGGTTGTAATATAAAATGGAGAGAAGCTTAAAATTAGCTTCGTTTAGAAAATATCTAATAAACCATCCGGTAGGCTTACTGTGATGGTATTTTTATTGTGATCTACTGAAACTATAAATTCATCAATAACAGGAATTAGGATTTCCTTTCCATCAGGTGAATTAACTTCAAATAAATCTTGTGCTGTAGTATCTCTTACATTGACGATTTCTCCAACAACAACGCCTTCTTCTGTTAGCATTGAGTAGTTTTTGACCTCGTGATAATAGAATTGATCCTCGTCTAAAGGTGGCAATGTTTCGAGAGGTAGATAAATACTTCTACCAATTAGGGTTTCTGGATCTTCGAAATCTTCAATAATAATTCGAAGGTGATTCCCTTTGTGAAGTTTAGCTTTTTTCAAAAAAAATGGAACCAATAATCCATTCTTTTCAATGAATATTGATTCCAAGTTTTTGTATGCATTAGGCTCGTCTGTATCTAAGTGTACATTTAGTTCACCTTTATAGCCATGAGCTTTGGTGATTGTTCCAAGAAAGTAACAATCTTCTAGTTGCATTTATTAATCTTCTTTACCTTCTTCTGAAGCTTCTTGAGCTACGTCGTCGATAGATTGTGCACCTTCTTCAGCTTCTGTAGCAGCTTCTGCTTCTGCAGCAACTTCTTCCTCAGCAGCTTCAGCAGCTTTTCTAGCTTCAGCAACTTTTCTTTCAGCCTCTAATTGAGCAGCTTTTTCTTCTTGTTGCTTTTTAGTTAAGCCTTCTTTCTTAGCTTCGATTTTGCTTTCTTTGCTTTCTAACCAAGCATTGAAACGCTTTTCAGCTTCTGCTTCGTCAAAAGCACCTTTAGCTACACCACCCATTAGGTGTCTTTTTAACATCGCACCTTTATAAGACAAGATGTTACGAGCTGTATTGGTAGGTTGAGCTCCTTTATTTAACCATTCAACTGCTTTATCGATGTCTAAATCAATGATAGCAGGATTTGTAATTGGATTGTAAGTACCTAATTTATCGATAAACTTACCATCTCTTTTTACTCTTGAGTCAGCTACAACAATGTGGTAAAATGGTCTACCTTTTCTACCGTGTCTCTGTAATCTAATTTTTACAGCCATAATTTTTCTTTAATTTTGAGGATCTCTGTCCTCGATTAATGTTATAAATTTTTCGTGTGCAAATATAGAGCATTTATTATGAATCAAAAAGAAATATTAAACAAAATAAAAGCAAGTGTTTTTAATTTATTAAAAAACGAAGGAACAGGACACGATTACTTTCATATTGAACGAGTTGTAAACAATACAAAAAAGATAATTTCACATGAAAGTTGTGATCATTTCCATGCAATTCTACTAGCTTATTTGCACGATGTTGGTGATTATAAATTACATAATGGCGTAGACAAAACTGCAGAAATTGTTGATCAAATACTTTCTCCCATCATTCAAGATAAGGAATATATAAAAAAAGTTATAGATGACATACAGCTCATTGGTTTTAAAGGTGGACTCAATCAAAAGCCAAAAAAAATAGAAATTCAGATTGTACAAGATGCCGATAGACTAGATGCTATTGGAGCTATTGGCATTGCTAGAACCTTTGCATATGGTGGTAGAAAAGAGAGGTTATTATATGATCCTAATTTTAAACCCGAAAACTTCAAAAGCGTAGAAGATTATAAAAACTCGAAAGCGCCTACAATTCAGCATTTCTATGATAAATTATTAAAACTTAAAGATTTAATGAACACAAAAACAGGAAAGGAAATGGCCGACGAGCGTCATCGTTTTATGGAAGTATATCTAGAGCAGTTTTATAACGAATGGAATGCCTAACTTTAATTTTATCATTAAATTGAAACTTTCTAGCCAAAACTAAAACAAGTTATATGTATAAAACTGCATTTTTAAAATTAAAAAATCTATTAAAAGAAATTGGTAGCAATATCGTTTTCATTCCAGCGGTAGGTGGATTCTTTGGTTCTGTACTTGCGGTTATCATGTACTTTATGGAAGACTTTGGGATTTCATCGTTTTTAATTGAAAGACTTCCCTATTTAGTTATAAACAATTACGACACTGCTTCTACCCTATTAAGTACTTTTTCTGCCGGGGTATTATCTATTTTAGTGTTTAGTTTTTCCATGGTAATGCTTTTGCTGAACCAAGCCGGAACAAATTTCTCTCCTAGAGTTTTACCAGGATTAATTTCTGTAAAACGACATCAATATATAATTGGACTTTTTCTAGGATCTATTCTATACAATACCATTGTTTTAGTTGGCCTACGTCCTACCACAGATAAATATCAACTTCCTGGATTTTCTGTGCTTTTAGGCATCGCAATTACCACTTTCTGCTTATTTGCTTTTATTTATTTTATTGATTCAATTTCAAGTTCTATTCAGGTTCAGAATATTATTTCTAAAATATTTGGACAAGTAAAGGATCGCATGGCCTACATAAAAGAAGACGAAGGGAATTATAATGATGAATTGAATGTCACAGAAAGTTGGACTTGGATTCAAGCTAATGATTCAGGGTATCTACAGGGAATATTAGATCAAGACTTATTAGAATTTGCCCAAGAAAATAAAGTTGAAATTTCAATTGATAGAATTGAAGGAGCGTTTATAATGGAGGGTGAAAATCTAGTAAGAATAAGTAAGGAACTTAATGATGAACAAGTAGAAATGCTTCTCAATTGTTTGATTATTAACAGAAAAGGTGAAGATATTGACCAGAATTATCTTTATGGATTTAAGCAAATTACTGAAATTGGTGTTAGAGCTATGTCGCCTGGTGTGAACGATCCTGCAACGGCAATCACCACGATTGAATATTTAACTGAACTTTTTGCCTTTAAAATGACTATGAATGAAGGGTTTCGTTATTTAAAAGATGATAAAGAGCAAGTTTGGGTTCAATTAAGAAGCGTGACATTAAAGGAGCTTTTATATCAAATTATGGTGAGTTATAGAACCTACTGCAAACACGATATGAGTTGTGTTCAGAAACTTCTAATTATGCTATTGAAATTGAAATCTCTGCCTTATGCGACTGAAGAGCAGCGTAAAACTATTGATGCAGAAATTGACTTGTTAAATTTTGATGTTAAAGAAAATATTAAAAACCCTACAGACTTAGCTTTTTATAAATCTATACAAGAAAACTCTCATCAACCATTTATTCAACAGTAAGGTATAGATAAAGAAAAATCCCTTTGCAATTGAATTACAAAGGGATTTTTAATTTTTATAATTATTCTTAGAATTTAAACATCACACCACCCATGGCCGTTACGCCTTGTACAGGGTAATCAAGAAACCTGTCATAATTCTTATTCAAAGCATTTTGGATTTCGATAAACGCTGCCCAACGATCTAAAATTAAATACGTTGCATTTAAGTTTAAATCAATATGTGGTTTAATTTCATAAACTGGCAATTCCGAAGGAGCGAAAGTCATCGATCCATGTTCTGTAGCTTTCACTTGGTCAACATAGAAAAGATCTCCACCTAGAATCAAACGATCATCTAACATTTTATAGTCAGCAGAGATAGTTGCTTTAATAGCTGATTCTCCCCAAGCCTCTTCGAAATTATCTAAAGAATACCCTTGAAACATCAATTGACCGCCTAAATTTAAATTAGCAACTCCTAAATAATTCACATTAGCTTCTATCGCGGTTCTTTTACCGTCGTCATATATAGTAGAAAAGGAATTACCTTGTTTATAAGGCTCTCCAAAACTCAAATAGCGAGAGAAAAATGGCATGTTTTCTAAATCTTGATATTTAGCAGACGCATCATATTTAAAATCAGCTCCAATATCACCTCTTACTCCAACATAAACTTCCATTTTATTGATAGTAGATCTTAAGTCTTGATTTGGTAATAGATATGGGTTTTTATTATACATAGCCTGATATCTATTTTGTTTAACTCCACCTAGAATACCACCATATAAACCAAACTCTGGAACTGCTGTAACGAATACTTCAGCCATTGGAAACACATGAAACTCACTAATATCTGCCTCATATTCTGAGTTATACTGTAAGTTAGCTCCTACTTTTAAGTTTAAAATATCACCACCAAAATGCAACATTGGAGCAATTCCCAAAGTCATTTGAGTGAATTTATTATCAGCAATTTGCTCGAACTTTGTATTCGCAAAGTTTAAATTAACGTCAGCTGATGCACCTAATTCTAAATCGCCCAAGTAGGTAAGTTCAGTTAAGTTCTCTCTTCCGAGGCTTGCTAAAACATCAAAGTTTGTTTCATTGGCATCATATTTATCTCCAAAGAAACCAGCTTTTAAGCTTACTTTATCTAAAAATGCATGATTGAATGCATCATATTTTGCGCTAGTATATACATTTGTATATCGTTGAGAAACGTCATCTAAGCCTGCATTTTCAATTTCTTGCTGTGTCAATGAAGTTCCATAGTAATTTAATTTATGCATTCCTCCACCCAAGCGAACATCAGCCTGTGCATTCTCAAAATTCATTTTAAAGAACCCTTCAGCCGCCATTTTAGAGTTTTGGGTATCTAGCTCAACATCGGGAATACTACCATTAGTTGATAGATATTCTAAAGATGCTCCCACACTTTTATCATCATCTAACTCATATTCGGCATAGCCATCCAAGATTAAACTTGCTCGGTTACCGTATCCCAATCTAATGTAATTATTATATGGATTTTGGTCATTTACCGGCAACTCTTCAGCGCCAATAGTGGAAGTCTCAAAGTCTGATTCAGCTTCAACGTCTTTTAATGCATATTCTACATACATTTTATCGGTTGCCACACTATCAATTTGTGGGGTTTGTTTAATTTTTTCAGCAGCTTCTACTTTAGGCTCATAATTTCTTTGAACCGTAACTGATTGTTGCTCAAAATCCTCATCTCGATTTACAGTTGTTTCGCCTTGCTGAATTTGAGCAAAAGCAATCGATCCAAATAAGAGGCTTATATATGTTATGTGTTTTTTCATTGTATAAATTTGAAATCTATATATTTTGGTTTAATCGACCTTTAACGGTCAAAGACTTAGCTTTAAAAATATTTATCTTTTAATTTTCTTTTTTAAGCTAGTAGCCTCCTCTATCACATCTGGATAATCCTGATAATTTTCAATCACAGCATCCAAGGTTGCATTGGCTTGATAGATATCTTTAAGATTGTAATAGTTATCCGCCATTACCACCAAAGCCTTACTTCCCCAATATTGTTGCTCTGAATATCTTGATGCCAAACCAAATACAACTTCGTTTGAATCTGAATATTTTTTGTCTTTGTTTAAGAACCAAGCTTTGTAGTATAAAGCCTCTGCCTTAACTGCACTAGAAGCTGCTTTTTCTAATTTAGCATAAGCGTCTCTCGCTTGATTTTTCTTGTTAGAATTAAATAAACTTCTTGCTAAAGTCAATTCTGCTTCTTGTAAAACGGCTGTTTCGTTCTTAGCATTTGCCAAAACCATGTTCGCCATATCTACAGCCTTAGAATGCTGACCTTTTGCACTGTATAAACGCATTAAGTGAATTTCGGTAAATGTTTTATAAGCTGGATTGCTAGTGATTTTATTCAAGTTTTCTAAAGCAAGAAGTGCTTCAGTTTCTTGTTTCTCTTGAATATAAATCTGAGATAATCTCAACAAAGCATCCTCTTGGAACTCATTATTAGATCCCGCTACAAATAATAGAGATTCTTGTGCTGCACTATAATTTTCGGTTAAGTAATAACTCTCACCTAAACTATAATGTGCTGCATTAGCATAAGCAGATTTTGGATATTTACTTAAGAATGACTTTAATTGCGCAATCGCATCGTGATATTTTTTATCATCAAAAGTCTTTTTAGCAGATTGATAAGCTAAATTTTCTAATTCAGATTGATCGATAGCATAATAACCTAAGCTATTTGCCCAACGCTCGAATTCACTTAAATTATTTTCTTCAATATAGATGCGTTTTGCATTATCCACAGCTTGAAGCGCCAATTGAGTTCTAGGGTAATCCTCAGCCACCGACTTGAACTCACCCAAAGCTTGACTGTTCTTCTCCTCGTTGTAATAAACCAAACCTTTGCGCAGTTTAGCTCTTGCCACCATTTCGGTCTTACCATGTCTAATCAATGCATCTAATTGATTCATTGCTTTGGTATTATCTCCTTTTCTTAGGTAAGCCTCTGCCAATTCCAAACGAGCATTCTCGAAATACTTAGAGGTTTGATAGTCTTTAATAAAATTTTCTAAAGCGACAATCTTCTCATCATTTTGACCTAAGATTCCTAAAACAACAGCGCTATTAAAGGCTGCTTCATCAGATAAATTTGATTTTTGCTCGGCGATTTCTTGGTATAAACCTAAAGCTTTAGCTGTCTCTTTGCTACCAATATAAGCATCGGCTAAACGTAATTTGGCATCTGCTTTAAACTCTCCCGGAGGATTTGTGGCAATATATGTTTCAAAAGCATCAGCTGAGTTTTTATACTGTCTTAATTTTAAATAAGTATAACCCAATTGATACTCTAACTCTTTTGTTTCAGGCACTTTATGACCTAAAGTTTTAAATGCTTTGAAATTAGTTAGTGCCCTATCAAACTTATCTTGACGATAGTTTGCCTCACCTTGCCAAAATAATGCTCTTGCTTTGAATTCCACTTTTGAATTAGAAGCTGCTGCCATAGCAAAATAAGGTTCTGCCGGTGCAACTTTTCCTTCTTTCATCAATTCAGTTCCGTATAAAAATGCCGCTTGTTGCTCGGCTGCACTTTGATGAGAAGTTTTGGATTTAACTTTAGCTAAAACATCTAATGCATTCTTATAGTTACCAGAACTAATAAATGCATCTACCAAATATTCATTGATTTCTGAGTTGTATTTAGAACGCGGATACTTTTCGGTAAAAGCTTGTAGAACTTGAGGAGTTCCAACAAAAGGGTTACCGATTTCATAACTCAATTTTGCATAGTTGTAAGCAGCATCCTCTTGAACTTCTTTATTAAAGTCCATTTCTGATGCCGACTTAAAGGCAGTTAATGCTTCTCGCTGCATTTCACTTTGCAAATAAGCATTACCTAATTGATAATAAGCAGTTTGAGCTAAAGGATTCTTTTCTCCAGTAATTTTATTAAATAATGAAATTGCAGTAGGATAATCATTCTTTTGGTAATATGCATATCCTAATTGGTAATAATCTGCATTCGTTTTTTCACCTGTATAGGCTTCTAGATAAGGAATTGCCTCATCATATTTTTTAAGTTTAAAGTAACTTTCTCCAACAATTTTAGAAACTTCAGATTGGATAAATTTATCTCGATTCTGATTTAATAAAGTTTGCCCATCCGCAATGGCTTGGTCATATTGTTCATTATTGAATTCAATCTGAACCATGTAAGGCAATACTTTGGTTTCATATTTTGGATTGCGATTACGTAACTCATCAAAATAGGTAAAGGCTTTGTCAAAATCTTTATCAGCGTAGTATATATGTCCAACATAATAACTCGCCTCGTCTTGATATTTACCCGATCTTGTAAGTGGTTCTAATTGACGCAAACCTTCGCGTTTATTACCTTTCATTACACTTACATAACCCAATTTGAATTGATATTCCATACGCTTACGCTCTGGCAAGTCGTTTAGATTACCCATTCTCAGATATTGATAAGCTTTGTCGTAATCCCCATTTCTAAGATAAAAACTTCCTAACTCCCACGAACCTTCTCGTACGTAGATGCTTTTAGGATAATTATCTTGAAACGCCAGGAAACGCTCTTCTGCACCGCGCTCATTATTAATCAAAGCCACCAATGAGGCATAAAATTCAGAAGCTTCTTCAGTATGCCTTGGCACATCTTGGTTATCAAGAACCTTTTCGAATTTATCTTGAGCTGCTTTATAGGTTTCAGTTAGATAAAGGTATTTAGCCTTCCTGAAATCTTTGTCTTGATCAAAATTTATATGGGTAGTTTGTGCATAAGTCCACATAGAAGCGGAAGCCAGCACACTAAGTAATATCGATTTTTTTCGCATAGGAAAAATTTAAGTAATAAAAATATCAACTTCTATGCTAACGTTGTGCCAATGCGTTTAATTGTATCAACAACTTACTAAAGTTGAGTTAAATCATATAGGACTCACACTACAGTTATGCATAAATTAGGATCTCGTTTTTAAGTTATAACAGAAAAACAAAGACCAAAAAAAATGTCATCTTTAATAAAAGATGACATTCGTAGCCCATAGGAGAATCGAACTCCTGTTTCCAGGATGAAAACCTGGCGTCCTGACCACTAGACGAATGGGCCAAAAGAAAGTAATTAATTACTTCTTTATGATAATGAATTAACGTGTTTCGTTAATTTACTTTTTAAGTTACTAGCTTTCTTCTTGTGGATAATGTTGCGTTTAGCTAACTTATCGATAAGAGAAGAAACTTTTGGTAAACGATCTACCGCTACTGTTTTATCAGTCTCCTCACGCAATTGTGTAATTGCAGTACGAGCAGATTTGTGGTAGTATCTGTTTCTCAAGCGTCTTACTTGAGATTGTCTAATTCTTTTTAAGGCTGACTTATGATTTGCCATAGTCTAATAATTTTCTTTTTAGTAGCCCATAGGAGAATCGAACTCCTGTTTCCAGGATGAAAACCTGGCGTCCTAACCACTAGACGAATGGGCCATTTATTTTTCAAATGGTGTGCAAATTTAAATCAATATTTCTAATTCACAAATATTATTCGAAAAAAATTCACTTTTTTCTCAATTTATTTTTTGCACTAAAAATTAAAGCTCTGAAATCCACCTTTATAAGTGTATTAAATACACACCTAAAATCTTGCATTAAAATCACAGAAATGCCTTAAAATTTTGGTAAATATATTTTTTTCGTGTTAAAGTGTTGCTAAATAAACATAATAAGTTTGGCTGATACCTTTATAAACTTAAATTCGCAGCTAGTTAGAAAGTTAGAAATAAGTATGAAGTTTATTATCACCCTACTATTTGTAGGCCTATTTTTAGGTTCTTGTAGTACTCAGAGTTATTTAACACAACAAAATTACAACGTTCAAAACAACAAATCAGGATTGGTGGCAGCCAAAACGGCCTTAGAAAGACCCATGATTACCCCTGATGAGTTGAGAGAAGAAATTTTCACAAACCATGCCAAAACGGCCGAAGAATTAGAGAAAAATATTTTTGTATCTAGTTTAGAAAGTTCTTTCAGTAATATACTAACTGAAGCTAAATCATTTTTAGGGACTCCTTATAGATATGGAGGGACTACAAGAAACGGAATCGATTGTTCTGCATTTATGCAACAAATCTATGAAGTAGAAGGTATTGAATTACCAAGAGTATCTTCTCGCCAAGCTAAAGTTGGACTTCCTGTTAACAAAAGTGATTTACAAAAAGGAGATTTGATTTTCTTTTCTACTACATCTAAATATAGAATTACTCATGTAGCCATGGTGATGGAAGTAAAAGAAAACGAAATTAAATTTATCCACTCAGGATCATCAAAAGGAGTTTCGGTTGAATCTTTAAACCACCCTTACTGGAGCGCTCGTTATAGAACAGCTCGTAGACCAGAGAAGTTTGCACAACCAATGATGGTTAAAATGTCTGAACTAGATAGCGTTCAAGAAATTGCTACTAGATACCCATAAAACATAAAATATCTGTTTTTCTAGATTTAGAAAAACATTTTAAAGCTTCACATTTAAGACTTAATAAAAGTTGGAATGTGAAGCTTTTTCTTTGCCTTATATTTTTATTGTTAGCCTTGAGCCCAAACATTCTTAAAAATAATTATCAAAGCATCTTAAAACTTCTCTATTTTTGTCGATATGAACATTAAAATCAATAAATATCTAGGCATCGTAGCTATGTGCTATGTTCTAGTTAATGTTTTACAATCTCTTTTTATGCCTCTTATTAACGATGAGGCTTATTATTGGGTATGGTCTGAAAATCTAGATTGGGGTTATTTTGATCATCCGCCTATGGTAGCGCTTTGGATTAAGATAGGTTTTACTTTTTTTGAAAGTGAATTAGGAGTAAGACTAATTACTATACTTGCTGGAGCTCTTGGCTATTATTTTCTAGGTAAGATGCTGCAGATAAAGAATATTAACCAATTTTGGCTTTATACTGCTTTATTTACATCTTTTGTGTTATTCCAAGCCTTTGGTTTTATAACTACACCTGATGCTCCACTGCTTTTCTTTGGGATTTCATATTTCATTTTCTTGAAAAAGTTCCTAGAACAGCCTAATTATCTTAATTCATTAGGTTTAGGATTAATCATGGCTTTATTACTCTACAGTAAATATCATGGAATTCTTCTGATAGTTTTTTCACTGCTTCCATTGAGCTTGAAATTAATTAAGAATAAATATTTCTATGTTGCTGTTCTGTTTGGAGTCTTATGCTACGTACCACATCTTTGGTGGCAATTCGACAACGAATTTGTATCCGCTCAATATCACTTGGTAAGAAGAAATGTATTCAATCAATTTAAGATTAGTAATACCACCGACTATCTCGCGAGTTTAGCCTGGGCAAGTTCTCCGCTCCTATTTTGGTTCACAGGAAAAGCCTTATTTAAAACAAAATATAATACTGACTTTCAAAAAGCTATGCTAGGAGGATTTGCAGGAATTGTAGTTTTCTTTATCCTCATAACTTTCAAAAGATATATTCAAGGTCAGTGGTCCTTATTGGCTTTTATTCCACTTCTTATTATTACTTATCAGTATTTTAAAGATAGACCTAAGGATATTAAGTGGATTAAAATTTTAGGATTTGCGACAATAATTTTAATGATTGGCGCTAGAATCTACTTTATTATTCCTAACGTTCCTTTCAAAACACAATATCATGGTTGGAAAGAGGCTATGCAAAAAGCAGGAGAAGTGGCAGAAGGAATTGCTGTTTTTGAGAAGTATCAATACACCTCCTTATATAAGTTCAACAACTATCCGAAACCTGATGCTCGTAACTTTATTACCATAGAAAATCGCCATTCTCAGTATGAATTATGGGATTCAGAAGCTGATTTAGAAGGTCAAGACATTACTTATTTTTCAAGATATATTAAAGCTAATGACAGTATACAAGTAAACTCTAGGGACAACGAGGTTTTCTATTATAGGAAAATTAAAAACTTTCACACAGCTTATTTCCTAGAATTAGAAATGAAGAATTATCGCATAGAAGAAGGTGTACTATCTGGTGAAATAGAAATTCACAATACAGGTGATTTTGCAGTAGATTTAAGCCAGGAAAATCAATTCTCATTGATTCAAGCCTATATTGAGTATCCTTACTCTGAAAGAATTAAATGTGAAAAGAAAGTAAGCTATGATGATGTTCTAGTGGAGCCTAACGAAAGAAAAACTATAAATTTCTCTACCGAGTTATGTAATGTTTTACCAGGAGACTATTTTACTTATTTTGGTTTTGTGAATCAAAATGTTCCACAAAAGAAACAATCTAATTACGTTGAAATAAAAATTGATTAATTTGCAATATGATTAAGGCACAAAACATTCATAAGAAATTCGGGGAATTAGAGGTTTTAAAAGGCGTATCCTTATTGGTTAAAAAAGCCGAGGTTATTTCGATTGTGGGTGCTTCTGGTGCCGGAAAAACAACTTTACTACAAATTTTAGGCACATTAGATAGACCTAGCACGCCAAAGGAGTTCGACACGAAGATCGAGATTAATGGAATTGATGTGACATCTTTAAACGATAAAAAACTTTCTAAATTTAGAAATGAACACATCGGTTTTATTTTTCAATTTCATCAATTATTACCAGAGTTTACCGCTTTAGAAAATGTTTGCATTCCGGCCATGATTGCTGGCAAGAAGATGAAACAAGTAGAAGGTCGCGCCCAAGAATTATTAAAATACTTTGGGATGTCTCATCGTGTTTCCCACAAACCCAATCAGTTATCTGGAGGTGAACAGCAGCGAATTGCCGTAGCACGTGCCTTAATGAATCAGCCGAGTGTTGTGTTCGCTGATGAGCCTTCAGGAAATTTAGATTCGAAAAATGCAGAAGAGCTTCACCAGTTGTTTTTCGACTTACGTGACGAGTTCGATCAAACCTTTATGATTGTAACTCACAACAAAGAGTTAGCTGATATGGCCGATAGAAAACTCGAAATGCTCGACGGAAATCTGATGCGCTAAACCCCATTTTTCAGATTTTTTTCATAGATTAGTTGAAACAAATAAATTCAACTATTATGACAACACTTATTATTCTATTAGTTTTACTAGGAGTTATCGGTTTCGCTGTTATGTATGGCGTGGGGATTTACAACCGTTTGGTAAAACTTAAGGTCTTAGTCGAGGAAGCATGGAGTGGCATTGACGTACAGCTAAAAAAACGTCATGACTTAATCCCCAACTTAATTGAAACCGTAAAAGGTTATGCTACTCACGAGAAAGAAACTTTTCAAAATGTTACCGAAGCTAGAAATCAAGCTGTAGCAGCAAAAACTGTGGAACAACAACAAGCCGCAGAAAACAAATTAAATTCGTCTTTAATGAATTTATTCGCGGTTGCTGAGCAGTATCCAGATTTGAAAGCCAACACTAATTTTATGCAATTGCAAGATGAACTGACAAGTTTGGAGGCCGACATTGAAAAGTCTAGAAGATACTATAATGGAACGGTTAGAGATAAAAACATTTTAATCGACACTTTCCCGAGCAATATCGTAGCTAACATCTTTGGATTTGTTAAGTCTGCTTTCTTTGAGTTAGATAATGTTGCAGAAAGAGCGGTACCTAAAGTGAGTTTCTAATGAAATCCCTTATACTATCTTTATTTTTAGTCTTTTCCACCTTAGGTTGGTCACAGACCGAACAAGTCACGCGCTTTCATTCCGAAATCAAAATAGACACCAGCGCCCTAATTACAGTATCCGAGGATATTGATATTATATCTGCTGGAAATATTTTCAAGCGTGGAATTGTACGCTATCTGCCTATGCATAAAACTGATAGCCTAGGAAATAAACTGGCTATGAATTATGAAATATTATCTGTTTTTAAGGATAATAATATAGTCTCTTATCATACCGAAAAGAACAATGACAACTTAGTTATTTATGTAGGTGATAAAAACAGTTTTATTCCCAATGGCGAGCATAGCTACACAATAGTTTATAGAGCAGAAAACACCTTAGGATTCTTTTCTGATTTCGATGAGTTATATTGGAATGTAAACGGTTTCGGATGGGATTTTGCCATAAACGAGGTTTCAGCCAATGTTTATTTGCCCAATAATGCCGAACCTATTCAAGTGAAGTGTTATACAGGTAGAGCTGGCTCTACGGCCTCTAATTGTACTTCGACACAAAAAGATGATCATGTCCATATCTCATCTACACAAATAGGTAAGAATCAAAACTTAACAATTGCAGTAGGTTTTGAGAAAGGAATCGTTAATGAACCTCCACCTCCTCCACCGCCATCTTTTTTAGAAACTTATGGACTATTTATTTTAGCATTATTATTCTTCTTGGGCTTAGGTGCCTATTATTTAATAACATGGCAAAAACATGGTATAGATCCTCCGAAGCCTACAGTATATCCTTTATTTGAGGCACCTGAAAATTTATCACCTGCTAGCGTAGGAATACTACATAAAGAAAATTATTGGAGTGACTTAATCACTTCCTCTATTGTTAGCTTAGCTACCAAAGGATATTTAAAAATTGAGGAAAACACTAACAAAGCCCTTTTCGGTTTAGTTACTTCACGAACATTTAACCTACTAAAGTTGAAAGAACCTAATGATTCTTTACCTCTAGAAGAGTTGGAGATTATGAATAATCTTTTCGCTACTAGTAGTTACAAAACATTAAATGGCACCTATGATTCTGAATTAAAAAAAGTAGTCGATAAATACCAAAGTAGTATTAACAAGAAACATAAAAAGTTAATTAATGAAGGAAATAATTACAAATTCGTCATTTTACCTGCAATTTTGATCATAATTTTTATGGCCATAGGTATTTTCCTAGGTTTTAAAACTAATTCTCTAGACATTCAACAATTTATTTATGGAGCTATTAGCATCTTTCCTTTTATATTCATTGGATTTATCTTCACATCTCGTTTATGGAGCTTGAAATGGATTTTTATTATCGTATGTGTGGTAGCGGTTGGATTGTTCATTGTATATATGATGAAGAATCCGCTTACGAAAGATAATCTTAATTTGTATTCTTTATTTGGATTTTTAACTTTTGGTGCTATTTCTTTAGGAGCCTACATCAAACTAATCAAGCGCCCATCTGAGGAAAAACTAAGAATTCAATCACTGATTGAAGGCTTTAAAATGTATTTAACTACCGCTGAAACTAAACAACTACAGCACTTTAATCCACCTGAAGTTACTCCCGAAGTTTTCGAGAAGTTTTTGCCATATGCCATTGCGCTCGAAGCCGATGATGTTTGGGGGTATAAATTTCAGGAATTTCTAGATAAATCTGCCTTGGACAAAACAGCTTATCAGGCAGGTTGGTACTCGGGTTCCTCGTTTAATGCCTTGAAATTTGGACATTCATTGAACTCAAATTTATCAAATTCTTTGAGCGCGTCCTCTACTCCACCATCTAGCTCTAGTAGCGGTTCTGGTGGTGGCGGATTCTCCGGTGGCGGAGGAGGTGGCGGCGGAGGTGGCGGCTGGTAAACTCAAATAACTTAAACTCAATATGATGAAGAAATTTAAATTACATTCAATTGTTGACGAAAGTCAATTAAACAGTATTAAAGAATTGGCTGAAGAAATTTGGCCTTCTACCTATAGTCCCATTTTATCTAATGGACAGATTAGCTATATGATGGATTTAATGTACTCCGAACGTGCTTTGCAGGAACAACTGGAGAATGGAGTCCTATTCTATCTAGTTCTGTTTAATGATAAAGAAGTAGGCTATACAGCGGTTGAACCAAATTATAAAGATGGTGATCAACTCTATATTCATAAACTTTATATCCTACCTCAGCTCCAAGGCATTGGTCTTGGCAAAAGCGTAATAGAAAGTATTGCCGAGATAGCTAAGAAAAAGAAATTAAGTTGTATTTCTCTCAATGTAAATCGATATAATAAGGCATTGTATTTTTATGAAAAACTTGGCTTTAAAATAGAGAAAGAAGAAGACATTGATATTGGCAATAATTACTACATGAATGACTATGTAATGCAAAAAAAGGTTTGATTCCGAGGAATCAAACCTTTTTTATTATCTCTTAGATTATAAGATTTAATCGAATAATTCTTCTAATACGTCTCCCTCAGATCCATTTGGAATTGAAATATTCAACAATTGAGAAACCGTTGGAGCAATTTGAGTAATCAATTTCTTTTTAGCTGATTTTCCAGGTTTAATTCCCCATCCAAACCATAAATTCGGCACATGTGTATCATACATATAAGTAGAACCGTGCGTAGTTCCTGTTGCAAAATACTCCATATACTGAGGATCTAATAAAACTACCAAATCACCATTTTGCTTTGGATCAAAACCGTTTGAAATTAAAGTTAAATGATAATCACTCGCATTACCGTTTAAGATATTGTCTCTAGAGTAAGCTCGAGCAACAAAGTCCTTTTTCTCTAAAAATCTTTGAATTTCTTTTATAATTTGATCGTAATCCTTGTTTTGAGCCAAAATGGTTTCTTCATTTAAGAATACATTTTGATTTGAATAGTTATTGTAAATTCCTTCACCAAACTTCTCATCCACAAAAGCTTTCAACTCTTTATCTAAATCTTTTCTGTTTAGGTTTTCAACCATATAACCGTGATCCGATAAATAATTTGGATTTTCAGCTGCAGCATGATCCGCAGTTAAAAACATTAAATAATTTCCTTCTCCAACATGTTGGTTTAAATAAGAAATTAAACCCGCTATCGTACGATCCAATCTTAAATAGGTGTCTTGAACCTCCATAGAACGAATTCCAAAACTATGTCCGATATAGTCTGGCGACGAAAAACTAATAGCTAAGAAATCTGTTTCAGTTCCTTGACCTAATTTTTCATGCTTGATAGCTTCCTTACTCAATTCAGCGACAACTTCGTTACCATAAGGAGTAGTTTTAATAATGTCTAAGTCCCCTTGCAATGCTGCGATTTCTTTTAAGTTATATGGAAATGTAGGTTTCGTTTTTGGCTTAAATATTCTTTCGTATCGCGTATCATCAGCTGTACTTTGAGTATAAGTATTAGCTGGTTTTAATAAGTCCCAACCTTGGTTGATATATTTTTGAACTTGCTTCTTGTCATTGTATTTATTTACCCAATCTGGTAATTTATCAAAATAGAAACTACTTGAAATAAACTTTCCATGAGTATCCATCCAATAAGCTGCATCAGCAAAATGACCTGCTGGTAGAATCGCTCCTCTATCTTTTAGTGAAATACCGATTACCTTAGATCTATGATTGGTAGCAAGTTTCAATTCATCTGTGACAGTAGTTGTCTTCAATCTATGTGGTGACATACGACCTACCTCATCATCAGCCTTTGTCCCAACACTGGTCATAGATAAATCCGTAGTACAATAAACGGTTTCTTTTTCGCTTTTATGATACCATGAATTCCCAACGATTCCATGCACTGCAGGAATAGCTCCAGTATAAACCGAGGAATGGCCAGGCGCTGTATAGGTTGGCTTATAATTGAATTGCGTATTTTGAAAGCTATAACCCTCTTTCAATAATTTCTTAAATCCATCTTCACCATAATCATCATAATAACGATATAGATAATCATATCGCATCTGGTCAACAACCACACCTACAACTAATTTAGGGCGTTCATTTTGTGCAAATCCTATCGTTAAAAACAGAACGAAGAACTGCGTTATCCACTTTTTCATATCTTAAAAATTATAAGGCTAAATTACGGAATTATATGCGTCTGCCTAAGCAGCTTGCTTGAATAAATTCTTAAGAAATTTAATGCATAAAAAAATCCTCTACTTCCAAGAATCTAAATCATCATGAAAATAGAGGATTGTATCATTTTAAAAAATGAATTCTAGTATCTAATCCACTTTAACCACTCTTTGAAAGATGGTTTTTTACCATACATTAAGATTCCAATTCTGTAGATTTTAGCGGCAAACCAAACCATGGCCAATACCGTTCCTATTAACAGAGCTATGGATAACAA
Organism: Profundicola chukchiensis; assembly: GCF_029664245.1. Lineage (GTDB taxonomy): Bacteria > Bacteroidota > Bacteroidia > Flavobacteriales > Weeksellaceae > Profundicola > Profundicola chukchiensis. Next base: position 397,544 of record NZ_JANAIE010000002.1, read on the forward strand.
TAGTTCCCAAATCGGAACACCATAGGAAATCCTAGCCATCATAGCTACAGGAGAAGTGAATGGCACCATTGATAACCAAAATCCAACCGGACCGTCGGGATTTTGAATAATTGAAATCGCTCCATATACACCTAACATTAATGGAATTAAACCTACCCACATAAATTGTTGTGTTTCGGTTTCGTTGTCCACTGATGCTCCAATCGCTGCAAAGAATGAGCTATATAATAAATATCCGCAGAAGAAATAAATAAGGAATGAAATAATGATTAAAGGGTAATTCAAGCTAAATAAAGTATCAATCACATCTTGAATATCACCTGTAATCGAGTCAACTTGCATTCCCTGTGATTGAGCCTGCATTTCGCCAACCATTTCCGCTCCACCACCAAAACTTCCAACTAGAAGTGGGAAAAGAGCCATGATTACTAGAATAATTCCAATCCATATAATAAACTGAGTTAAAGCAACGAAAGTGGTTCCCAATATCTTCCCTAGCATCAAGTTAAAAGGCTTAACCGAGGAAATGATAATTTCAACAACACGGTTGTTTTTTTCTTCAATTACACTACGCATTACTCTTACGGCATATATCATGATGAACATAAAGATTGCATACATCAATACATAAGAAAGCGCAGATTTAACTCCTTCTCCCATTTGGCTGGTTTGTGAAGTTCCAGAAGCTGAATCCTTTTGAACCACCAAAGAGATAGGGAATTTAGCATTCGCTAGATCCTCGTCTGTAATCCCTTGTCGAGAAAGGTTGATGCGTTCGAGTTCATTACTTAATTTACTTTGCAAGGATGAAATTTGCATGACACCAAAACTCTTATTAGAGCTTAATTCGATTCCATTTTTTAACGAGCTAAATGTGCTATCAGTTTCGGGTATATGCAAAACAGCTTGCAAATACTGACTATCTTTTAATGTATCCTTTAATCCTTTTAAATCTTCAACAGGATAAAAAGCGTAGCGATCATATTCTGTAGACTTAAAAGTGGTTGTGAATAAACCTGACTCATCTACAATCGCCATGTAGTTGGTTTCTTGATTGGCTTGGGTTAATAAAACCACCAAAGCCACCAAGGCTATCATCAATAAAGGTGTGAAAATCGTTAATAAGATAAAAGACTTCTTTTTTACCTGAACCAGAAATTCTCTTTTTGTAACTAACCAAATTTGATTCATATTCTTATTTTACAGCGTTTATAAACACATCATTCATGGTTGGGATTTCCTCTGCGAATTCCCTCACATTTCCTACTTGTGTTAGTTGATTGAGTAAATTATTATTGTTGTGATCGTGAGATAAAACATAAAAGGAAGTCATTCCATGATGTGTTTGTAAATCACGAATTTCGTATGAATTAGACAAACTATCCATTGCTAATTGATTGTTTATTTCTAATTCAACTTTGAATTTACCTTCTTTAAATTGATTTCTGATTTCTCTAATAGGACCGTCTAGCACCTTGTTCGACTTATTAATTAAAGCCACATGATCACACATTTCCTCTACAGACTCCATTCTGTGTGTTGAGAAAATAATGGTTGCACCTTTATCTTTTAATTCAATAATCTCATCACGAATTAAATTGGCGTTAACAGGATCAAAACCACTAAATGGCTCATCGAAAATCAATAATTCTGGTTCGTGAAGAACGGTAACAATAAACTGAATCTTTTGTCCCATTCCTTTGGATAGTTCACTCAGCTTTTTATTCCACCAATCTCCAATATCTAATTTATCAAACCAAAATTTAAGTTTCTTAACCGCTTCAGCATGGGATAAACCTTTTAATTGAGCTAAATAAACTACTTGTTCACCAACCTTCATGTTTTTATAAAGCCCACGCTCCTCGGGCATGTAGCCAATTTTAGAAATATGTTTAGGATGAAGAGGTTCGCCATTCAAAAACACTTTACCCGTATCTGGCATCGTGATCTGATTGATGATTCTAATAAAAGTTGTTTTCCCTGCTCCATTGGGTCCTAAAAGACCATAAATAGTGCCCTTAGGAATAGAAAGACTAAAATCATTTAGAGCGACTTTGCTACCAAATGACTTTGATATATTCTGTGCAACCAATAAGTTGTTATTGTCCATGCATTCGTTTTATATATAAGACCCAAAATTAATGAAAATGTTACACTTTAAGTATAAAGTCGAAGGTAGGTGGTGAGGGTAGTAGAATGATGTAGAAAATTTGAATTTTAAAGGTTCAATGGGAAACTACCTCCAAAACAGTGAAAGATGACTCGAAAACTTAAAATATTAAACCTTGAGTCTTAAATTACCAATAAAAAAACCGCCTCATTTGAGACGGTTTTAAAATATAATTTAATTTGATAAATTACTGAGCAATAATAACATATCTACCGGTTAGGTCATTAAACCAAATATCATAAGTTCCTGCAGAAACCGGAATATTTGGACCACCTTCAGTTCCTTGTCCAAATGGGAAGTCTACTGCACCCCAATTATTATCCCAACCATCGTTGGCTCTAAATTTAATCTCACCATCACCTAAAGTGATTCCATTTACATACCATTGGTGAGGATCGAAAGCTGATTGCGTCATATCTTGATCGCTATCCCAACCATTGGCTGTTGCATCTCCAATAATACCAATTGTTGACCACTCTGCCGCTGAAGAAGCGTCAAAAGGCTCCATCGTAAAGCTTCCGCCACTACCATCTGTTTGGAAAGTAAATGTATAGTATCCCTCGCTAGGGCTATTGAATACATCAGGATCGTTTCCACTACCATCATTCATAGATAGGCTTGAACCATCATTAGTTCCCCATTGTGGTTGCCAAGATCCTAATTCTTCAATCACCTTAAATCCACCTGGATTAAATTTACCAGTAAAATAAGCTGTTGATGGATTGTTTGGATCATTAAATAATGGTTGATTATTATTTCCTGGATCCCATCCAGCTGCAACTGCCTCTCCTACTAAATAGAAGAACTTAATACCAGATTCGTGAGTAGTAATTGAAATTCGAACAGGTGCACTCATAAACTCTAAAGACTCACCTGTATTAGCATTAACGTTAGAGATAATTCTAATATCCACTTCACCAGTTGTGTTTTCAGCGATTCCCAATGCAGTAGCATAAGAGTTTAAATCTGAATGAGAAACACTAATACTTGTATTTCCTGTGTTGCTTAAAGTAGCAGGACTTCCAAAGTTGGTGTCAGCCAAAGCCATTTGTACAACATAATTAACGCTTGCATCTGTTCCTACATAAGAGAAATCATCCCAAGATATCATTAATGCTTCCTCGTCTGGTGTTTCTGGGTCTAATGTAACTGCCGCCCCACCTTCAGGTGTAATAATTACTGGCCCTGCTTGTGGATATGATTTAACGGTAAATGATACCTCATTTGAAGTTAATGTACCGTTAGTAACTCTCAAATAAACTGGAGTAGCCAAATAAGGCGTAAAGTTTAGTTGATTTACATAAGCATTTAAGGCTGCCATGCTCACTCCAAAGTGGTTATTGGCAGTCGTCCCTAAATCAATCACATTTTCAAAAGCAGCATCATCTGACATTTGAACTGTGTAGTCACCTGAAAAGTTTGAATAATCATCCCATGAAAGCATTACTGCATTCGCTTCAGGTGTATTAATATTTAAGTTAACATTGGTGATACCTGGATCTACCAACCTTAAATCATTTGCTTCTATTATTGGATCTATATCGTCATCAGAACACCCCACAAATGTAAGTGGGATAGCTAATGCGATGAATAATTTAAATATTGTTTTCATATTATTTAGTCTTGTGGAATTAATTGATACTCTCCTGTCAAATCATTAAACCAGATATTATATACTCCTGATGTAACTGGAATATTTGGTCCACCTAATTCACCAACACCGCTATAAGACGTAGTTGATCCCCAACTTACATCCCAAGCATTATTTGCACGGAATTTAATTTCACCATTCTCTAATTCAACATTATGTAAAAACCAGTTATGTGGATCGAATTCAGTATTTCTCATCATTGCCGTATCTCCATCCCAACCAGTAACTGTTGCATCTCCAATGATTCCAACTCTATCGTAAATAGTTGCGCTAGAAGCATCAAAAGGAGTAATAGTATAAGTCAATGTATTGAAGTTGATTCCGAAAGTATAGTATCCAGAAGCTGGAACACCAAATCTACCTGGGTCTCCATCTTGAGTTCCTGGGTTACCTGCTACATCGCCAGAAGTTGCGAAAGCATCTTCTCCTTCATTACGAGCATCACCCCATTGTGGTTGCCACATACCTAAAATTTCGATTAGTTTAAATCTACCTTCATTCATATCACCAGCACTAGCGCTATCGAAATATCCCGTGAATGAAAATTCATTCTCACTATTCGGGTTTCTGAATAATGCTTGGTTGTTATTGTTTGGATTCCAACCAGCAGCTGTTGCGTTACCTACTAAATAATAGTCATTAAAACTATAGGTAGTATAAGGAGTCATTTGAAAAGAAACCACATTAGATTCCATGGCCAATTGTCCTTGATCACCAAGGCTAGAAATAACTTTGGCATAAAGTGTTCCCACTTCGTTAGGCGCCATTCCCATTTCTTGTACTAAGACGTTAATTTCTTCAACCGTCCAAGTTTTATTTCTATTCGATGTATTAAAAACATTGTTTGGGTTTTCGAAAGCTTCGCTTAAAGAAAATAGAATTTCATACTGTGGAATTACTTGAACATTATAATTTGCATGTGACCATATTAAAGTCAAAGCTGGGTTGTTCTTATAATTCGGATCTAAGTTTACCGCATTGCTTTCCGCCTCCAATACAATCGGAGCAGAAGTTGCGCTTGCTATTACCTTATCGTCATCATCTTGGCAGGACCAAATGAATAAGATGGGGATTAATAGCATTATGTATTTAAATATATTTTTCATTCTTAAATGTATTATTTATTAATATCCAGGATTCTGTACATAATTTGGATTGGCTACCATAGCATCTGTAGGAATAGGGAATAATTTTCTATAACTTGGAACAGAAGTACCTGTTGGCACACCTCCTTTGAAAGGCCACAAATAATTACCTGTCGTAAACAAATCATATCGAATTAAGTCAGTTCTTCTGAACCCTTCCCAATATAATTCTCTCGCTCTTTCGTCTAAGATAAAGTCTAAAGTCAAGCTAGATGTATTGATATTTCCACTTGCATCACCGTAAGCTCTAGTCCTTAATTCATTAATTAAGTTTACAGCAGTACCAGTGTCACCTCCACCTCCGCGTAATACAGCTTCGGCATAATTTAAATAAACTTCAGACAATCTGATTAATGCTAAATCTGTATCCGTGAATGTGTCATCACTTCCTCTTGTTCCATCACTTTTTAAGTTAGAAAACTTAACGACAGCATATCCGTCTTGGAATGCGTTTGGAATAACACCGATTTCATATGAATGATCGGTTGTGTAGAACATCGCTCTTTTGTCTGACCATGCAATTGGATAACCATCAGCATCGTATTGAGAAGCTTGGAATTTCTCTACCAAAGCTTTGGTTGTTCTCATTCCGTCCCAACCACCGTTAATTCCTAAAGCAGATGGGTCCATATCACCACCTGTTGCTCCGTGAATTAAGAAAGTTGTTCCACCATAGGTTCTAGAGTTAATCCCATCGAATCTAACAGGAAAAATAAACTCATTTTGAGCACCATTGGTATCATTATCTGCCAAGAATAATTCGTCGTAAGCAGTTCCATTACCGTTCGCATCATTCATGTTGATTTGGTAAGATGAGTTAATAACCATTTCTGAATATGTAACTGCATCATTATAACGTGGAGTTCCTGTGTACACCTCAGCGTTTAAGTACATTCTAGAAAGTAATGCCCATGCTGCTGCTTTGTCTACTCTACCATATTCGTTAGCTCCTGGCTCTTTAAGACCTGCAACTAAATCTAGCAATTCAGATTCAACAAAGTTGAAAACCTCAACTCTTGAACTTTGAGTTGGTAATTCAGCTGAAACTTGTGTTACGATAGGCACATCACCATAAACATCTAATAAAACTGAATAAGCATAAGCTCTTAAGAATCTTGCTTCGGCAATAAAGTGTGTTACCTCTTGAGAATCTAATTGACCAGCTTTGTCAATGAATGAATTCGTAAAAGAAACTTCCTGCGCTAATCTAAACCAAAGTCCAGTTACGAAATCATTTCCTGCTCCCCAGCTCATGGCATGGAAATCTGGTAAACCTGGGTCTCCCCAACCAACTACCGCCTCATCTGTTGTTAAAACCTGATGCGTGTAGTGCATACGTGTAAATTGAGAAGTTCCCTCATCAATCCCTCCAATATCTGGATTACCCGCTGGACCTTCTTGACCTGTTAAGGCTAAAGCTGCATATAATTTTGCTAAAGCTCCTTTAGCTTCCTGTTCGTTCGCAAATACGTCTAACTCAGTTGATGAATCTGGATCTAATGGTGTTTGATCTAAATCGTCTAAGCACGAAGTCATACCAAATGAAAGGATAACTACTGCTAAATATGTTTTTATATAATTTAATTTCATTTTCTTAAATTTTAAAAGTTAACATTTACACCAAAACTCCAAACTCTTGGTCTTGGATAAAAATTATTATCAATTCCACCAAAAACTTCTGGATCTAATCCTGAGTAATCTGTGAAGATAGCTACGTTATTAACTGATCCGAAAACTCGCATATCAACATTATTGATTAATCCTTCTGGCAATGTATAGCCCAAAGTAATATTATCAATTTTGTAGAAAGAAGCATCTTCTAAATAATAGTCACTCATTAAAACTTCTTCCGTCATCGCTGTGAAGCCAGAATTAGCTAAATCACCTGCAACGTTTCTAATGATACCATTTTCGAATAATCTTCCGGTGTATGCATTAGCCGAAACAGTGTTATTGTAAACATAGTTTCCTAAACTTGCTCTAGAAGCTAAAGAGAAATCAAAGTTTTTGTAGCTCATGCTGGTATTGATACCCATCGTTACATCAGCAAAAGGAGTCTTGCTAATATATCTATCGTCATCGTTGATTTGTCCGTCGCCGTTTCTATCAACTACCGCATTATCTATTGGGTTTCCGCTTTCGTCGTATACCTGTTGGTAAACATAGAACGCATTAGCGCCATAACCTTCTTGTTGTGTTTGAATTTGGTTACCTGTACCACCCGAGATTCCTCCAGTGTTGGTTGGTGTATTTAACTTAGTAATCTTGTTATCATTAAAGTTAACATTGTAACCGATTTTCCAGTTAAATTCTTCTGCTTTAATTACATCATAATTTAATGCAAACTCAACTCCTTTGTTTTCCATGTCACCGAAGTTAGATTCGATAACGTTACCAAAGTTGGTGAATACATCAATTACAGTTGCAGCAATTAAATCTTCAGATTTTCTAATATAGAAATCAACATAACCATTTAATCTATTATTGAATAAACCATAGTCGATTGCGATATTGGTTGTATTACTAATCTCCCATCTTAAGTTGTCGTTATAAACGTTCGGTCTAACGGTTGGAATAAAGGCATCACCAAAATGATAATAAGCACCTTGAGTGTTTCCAGAGTAGTTCAATAAGAATTTATAATCTCCTAAACCATTTACGTTACCAACTTTACCATAACCAGCTCTTAATTTTAAAGTATTCAACCAAGGAATTCCATTAAAAGCATCTTCTTTATGCAAGTTCCAAGCAGCTGCTACTGAAGGGAAATAACCCCATCTATCATCTGGATTTAATTTAGATGAAGCATCCGCTCTCAGGGTTGCAGTTAATAAGTATTTATCGCTTAAGTTAACACTTGCACGCCCAAAGAATGATTGTAAATTAGATCTCCAAGGAGTAGTTTTCTCTGGATTCTCATTACCATCTGAATAACGGATATAGTAATTAGTGTTTCTGTTATAGAAATCTTGATATGAATATCCACCAGTTAAAGAGAAGTTACTATTCTCAGCAAAATCTTTGTCATAAACCATATAGTAATCTAACAACTTGTTGATTCTAGCATTTGAATACTTACTGAAATCTCCAGCCCAACCTACTGTAGCAGAAGGGTGCATTTCTGATCTCTTAACTCTACCGTGAGAGTTTGTAACATCATATCCAACATTTAAAACAGCTGATAAACCATCTACCCAAGGCAAAGCATAATCAAACTTAGCATTAGAAATCAATCTTCTAACTTCTGAAGTATCATCTCTGTACTCTAACATCGATAACGGGTTCACGTTTACCACATCACTCAATAAAGTATTTGTTCCTTCGCGATTCCAGTTCCAGAAAGAACCATCAGCATTGTAAATAGGTTTTGTTGGATCAAAGCTAATCGCTTGTCCAATCGCTCCTTTATCCGCAAATTGATTCTCGATATAAGAAGCTTTTGTGTTTAATTCAATTTTTAATGCATCATTGAATAATTTTGGAGACAAACTCAAAGCACCTGTATAACGATCCATTTGATCAGTTTTTAAGATACCCTCGTTTGTTGCATATCCCATAGACGCTCTAAACGGAACACCGTATGCTCCACCCATAACGCTAAAGTCGTTGGTCCAACCAAATGCATTTTGGAAAATTTCTTTTTGCCAATCCGTGTTTTCTGAACCTAATTGAGCAATTTGACTTGCATTTCCATATTGGTTAACCCAATCTCTAACCTGATCACCTGTAAATACATCTACGTAATCAATCACTTCTGAGAAGGATACTTGTGAAGATAACTGATACTTAAGCGCTCCTGTTTTTCCTTTTTTAGTTTCAATAATGATAACACCATTACCACCACGAGAACCGTAGATGGCTGTTGCAGATGCATCTTTTAAAACAGAAATACTAGCGATATCATTTGGGTTGATAGAGTTCAAAATGTTTCTTGAACCTCCTACTCCATTTTCGCTAATTGGCACACCATCGATAACGATTAAAGGCTCAGAGTTTAAAGATAAAGAACCAATACCACGAATTCTGATACTCTGACCTTCACCTGGAGCTCCACCTCCGGAAGTAATATTTACACCAGCTGATTTACCTTGAATCATTTGTTGTGCAGAAACCACAGGACCTTTATTAAAATCTTCTTCGGTTAGTAAATCCACCGAACCTGTTAAGTCACTTTTCTTAATAGCACCATATCCAATAGCGACAACTGAACCAAGTTCAATTGCTCCAAGTTTATAGTCTTTAGTAATTCTAGCACCTTCTTGGTAAGCAAAAGAATCATTAGCCTCGCTACCATCTATACCCAGTATTGAAAGCTGAATACTACCATCTACTGCATCTAATGCAGTTACCTCTAGCTCGTAATAACCATTGAAATCTGATTCAACTTCAACATCTCCGGCTCGAACCAATGCACTTGTCGCTGGAAAATCATTGGCATCTGTAATCGTTCCCTCAATAACCATCTGTGCTTGCACAAATGTGATAGAACCTACCAATAAACAAACAGCCAAGGCATATTTCATAAAAATATTGCTCATGCTCATATGTTATAATTTTAACATTTATTTTTTATCATTATGTATCAAATTTAACAATTTAAAAACAAATAACAATGAAATAAATGTATATAATACACTTTAACAATATTATTGATATACAGCAGATTGCTATAACAAAGTGTACATAGTACAATTCCTTAATTTTTCTATCCCACTAGGGAAAAAATTGTGAAATAGAAAAATTCATAAAACAAAAAAAATCACCTCTCGCGAGGTGATTTTTTATATTCTTAGTTTGCCTTTAAATTAAGACAATACTTCTTTTACTTTAGTTGCTGCTTCTTCTAATGTAATTGCAGAGTGAACTTTTAATCCAGATCCGTCAATCATTTCTTTAGCTTCTACTGCGTTAGTTCCTTGTAATCTTACGATAATTGGAACTTTGATAGCATCTCCCATGTTTTTATAAGCATCGATAATACCTTGTGCTACTCTATCACAACGCACAATACCACCGAAGATGTTTACTAAGATAGCATCAACATTATCATCTTTTAAGATAATTCTGAAAGCTTTCTCAACACGCTCAGCATCTGCAGTACCACCAACGTCTAAGAAGTTGGCAGGACTACCACCAGCTTGCTTAATCATATCCATAGTTGCCATTGCAAGACCAGCTCCGTTTACCATACAACCAACGTTTCCGTCTAGTTTAACGAAGTTTAATCCAGCTTCACCAGCTTCTACCTCTGTTGGGTCTTCTTCTCTTTTGTCTCTTAACTCAGCTAAATCTTTGTGACGGTACATTGCGTTGTCGTCTAAAGTAACTTTACTGTCAACCGCCATAATTTGGTTGTCAGAAGTTTTTAAAACTGGGTTAATTTCGAACATAGAAGCATCTGCACCTACGTAAGCGTTATATAATGAGTGAACAAATTTCACCATTTCTTTGAATGCTTGTCCGCTTAATCCTAAGTTGAAAGCAACTCTTCTTGCTTGGAATCCTTGTAATCCAACAGCAGGATCAATCTCCTCAGTGAAAATCTTATCTGGCATAGATTCAGCTACCTCTTCGATATCCATTCCACCTTCTGGAGAGTACATAATCATATTAGTTCCGTTCGCACGGTTTAGTAATACAGATACGTAAAACTCTTCTGGCTCGCTATCACCTGGATAATAAACATCCTCTGCAACTAATACCTGATGAACTTTTTTACCTTCAGCAGAAGTTTGTGGCGTCACCAACTGCATTCCAATAATGTCATTAGCAATTTCCTTAACTTGATCTAAATTCTTTGCCAACTTAACGCCGCCTCCTTTTCCGCGTCCTCCAGCATGAACTTGTGCTTTGATCACATGCCAGCCTGTTTCGGTTTCTTCGGTTAATTTTTTAGCTGCTTCCACAGCTTCTTCTGGTGTTGTTGCAACTATTCCGCGCTGAATTTTAACGCCATATTTACTCAACAATTCTTTGCCTTGATATTCGTGAAGATTCATGAATGTTTAAAATTTTAAGATTTCCTACAAAAATAGCCATTCTCATGAGAATTTACATTTTAAATCCTAAAAATTATTGAAATTGGACTTAAATTATACTTATTATTATTCAATATTTTCTTTAAATAGGTACTATCAAAAACTCATATCATTGCTAAATGGCAAAGTCAAAGACTATTGAATATAGACTCCTTTCGCCGAAAACATGATAGGAGGATATGCCAATTTTTTCCAAAAGGCATCAGGAAGTTTTGGTCGCATAATTAATATATCTTCTGTGTCTAAACAGGAAAATTTAACCTTACCCTGCGGTATTGCATCATCAATGTAAATTGCAATAAACACTTCGGAATGAGCGGGAATTAAAATTTTATCATCAAATTCTATTCGATTTTCACCTCTTTTGAAAACTGATAAAGGTATCTTCTTTAAATCTTCATCTATCCTATTTTTGGGCATTCCATATTCGCCATCCCACAACTGAAAGACGATATTAGCTTTATCCCAATTCATTTTACGGAAAAATAAACTTATTTCAGTAATATATAAGTCAGAAGCTTCATTATTTTTTAAGCTTAAAGCATATTCACTTTGATGGCTAAAGCCAATTGCATTACCATTTTTCTTCTGGGCATCTATGCTCGCTTTTTCGACATTAGAAATGAAAACACTATCTAAAACAATTGTGTCATTTATCTGAGCTACACCATTTAATGAAAATAAAATTGTAAAAAAGGAGAACATAAATGTTCTCCTATTGCTATTTAAAAACAAGTTTAACATCCTATCCAATTACCTGTTGGCTCGCTGGATCCAATTGGTACCCATAAAAAATAAAATTGTTGAAATTCTGCTTGTTGATAAACACCAGGAGATACTTGCATACAAGGTCCATAGGTTGTTTCCGTTCCAATAAATTTACTTTCATTTGAAGATGAATCATTTCCAGCTAAACTAAAACTAAAGGTAATAATAAAGAATAAAGAAAAGAAACTTCTGGTAATACTTTTTGACATAATAAAATTTTTTAATTGTTTAAGGAAACAAAAATCTAAAACCAAATTTTTTTTCGATAGAACAAATAAAGTTATGAACAATTAATGCAAAGCGTATTATTCATCACAAATAGTCAGCGCAAATTATTTCTCCTTTTCCTAAAACTCATATCTTTGTGAAATGGCGAAGTCAAAGACTATTTATTATTGTCAGAATTGTGGTGCACAACACGCTACTTGGATGGGAAAATGTTCCCAATGTAAAGAATGGAACACGATAATTGTTATGATTGTACAAATGTAAAAGTAAGTTTTCAATATGAAAATTTAACAGTTAAAGATTTGTACGATTTTTTTTTATAAATATTTGAGGATTAAAAATTATAGATATGTACAGAATGTCTTAATCAAGTATAAGATCTTTATTAAATCATTTTTGATTTTTTTTAAATAAAGAAACTATAAATGGAGCAACAAGACCACCAATTATAATTGACACAATTAATATTGTAATTTCAATTTTACTCATATTACCTTGTTATTAATTTTGCAAGTCTACCCACCGCACCTGTTGAACCAGAAACAGCACCGCCTACTGCAGCCCAACCTACCATACCCCAATCTACACTTCCTGTCAACACGTATTGACCAGATGCCGCAATACCACCACTTATCACTGCGCCTGCTATATCTAAACCTACCCATGGTGCTATTAGCAAACTGTTTTCTTTTAATATAACATCTCCATTCGGACCATTACTGGCTAAAATAAAATTAGGTTCAGGTAATATATAAGTAACTGAATTTTCATTTTTCACCCACCATTCCATAGATTTTATGGATATAGCTAGTGTTATTGCCAAAACATGACCAGCATTTTCATTTTTAGCATATTTTTTTGAGTTAAATTCGTCTTTATAACTGTTTAATTCTTTTAAAATTTCTGATGCTGTATTCAGCCCATCTATGTTATTATCTATAAGCTCTTTGATTTTATTAAGCGTTGAAAGTTCATATTCATCAATTAATTCATTTCTTAAGGAATTAGATAGTAATGTAGAATAAGTCGGTTCATTATCTTTCAATCCAGCACTTTCATTTAATGAACTTATTGACTTAAACGCTTTATTACTTAAATCTTTATAAGCATAAGCACCTTCGTTTAAATAATTATAGAAATTATCCTTCACCATAAAGTACTTATACTTTTCTGAGTTTGAAATATCTAAATTATATTCTGCGTAAAATTCAATTAGTAATCTATTTACATAATCTACATTTTCATCAACATTTTTTGAAAACTTAGATTCGTCAAGGTTGGATAGAACATAATCTAAAGCTTTGTTGTGTAAATCACCACGATTAAAATAGTCTTCTACTTTAATTTGACTATATCCAACATTTAATAATAAAACTGTGGCTAATAAGCCTAAAAAATACTTTTTCATAATAGTTTAAATTAATATGAAAAACAAAAATCTAAAATCTAAAAACAAATTTATTTTTAGATAAAACAAATAAAGTTATGAACAATTATTTCGAAACACATTGTTCATCACAAATAATCAGCGCAAATTATTTCTCCTTACTCTTTTCCTAAAACTCATATCTTTGCTAAATGGCGAAGTCAAAGACTATTTATTATTGTCAGAATTGTGGTGCACAACATGCTACATGGATGGGAAAGTGCTCACAATGTGGAGAGTGGAATACTATTGTAGAAGAAGTTGTGGAGAAGAATGCAAAGAAAACTCCATGGCAAGAAGACAATACCAAAAAACCTGTTTTGTTTAATATTAAGGATATTCCCGAAACTAGTGAAACGAGAATCATTACGCATAATGATGAGCTAGATCGTGTTTTGGGAGGTGGAATTGTTTTAGGTTCTGTAATTTTATTGGGTGGAGAACCAGGAATCGGAAAATCAACCCTATTATTACAAGTTGCTTTAAGCCTTAAACATTTAAAGGTTTTATATGTTTCTGGTGAGGAAAGTGCTTCTCAAATTAAATTACGCGCAGAGAGAATTGGTATCGAAACAGAAGATTGCTATATCTTAACCGAAACTCAAACACAAAAGATTTTTAAACAAGCCAAAAGCATACAACCTCAGATTTTGATTATTGATTCTATTCAAACGCTACAATCTGAATATGTAGAATCTTCGCCAGGCAGTGTTTCTCAAATTAGAGAATGCACTTCTGAACTAATAAAATTTGCAAAAACAACAAATGTTCCAGTTATTTTGGTAGGACACATCACCAAAGAAGGTTCGATTGCAGGACCTAAAATCTTGGAACACATGGTAGATGTTGTGCTGCAATTCGAAGGCGAAAGAAATCATTTATATAGATTGCTACGATCGCAAAAAAACAGATTTGGATCCACCGCGGAATTGGGTATTTATGAAATGCAGGGTTCTGGATTGAGAGAAGTTTCAAATCCCTCTGAAGTATTGATTTCCCCAAAAGACACTCCTCTCAGTGGAAATGCGATTGCAGCTACTTTAGAAGGAATTCGTCCCATGTTGATTGAGATTCAAGCATTGGTGAGCACAGCGGTATATGGAACACCTCAGCGTTCTACCACAGGATTTGACATTAAGAGATTAAATATGCTACTCGCTGTTTTGGAGAAACGAGCTGGTTTTCAGCTTGGATCTAAAGACGTTTTCTTGAACATTACGGGTGGAATTCGGGTAGATGATCCAGCGATTGATTTGGCGGTTTTATGCGCTATTTTATCATCTTATGAAAATGAGCCTTTACCCGATAATTGTTGCTTTGCCGGAGAAATAGGTTTGAGCGGAGAAGTTCGTCCGGTGAATAGAATAGAAAAACGAATTATAGAAGCCGAAAAATTGGGTTATGATGTAATTTTTATTTCAAAACATAACAAAGTTAAAACTTCTAATTTTCAGATTCGGGTAGAAATGCTAGGAACCGTTGGGGATTTGTATCGAATGCTGTTTTGAGTTTTAAATTCTGAATTTATATCAAACAGTTGTAGATGCGAAGCGCAATAGGGATAGTAGCAAGTAGCCCACAGCTAAAGCACGCAAACAAAAAGAGGCACAAAAGAGTGGAGTCCCTTAGGACAAACTCCTTTTGTGCCTACTTTTTTGTAAGTGATTTTGCGAGGACTACTGCGGATAGCCCGCAATTGCCCTAATTATATTATAAATTATGCACCATTTCTGACACCATATGTGCCGCCAAACGGGCCGTTCTATTGTCGATATCGTATTCTGGGTTATACTCGGCAACATCCATTAACCTCACCTTATTTGACCCAAGAATATGTTTTAGAATTCCTTTCACTTGGAAAGCATTTAGTCCATTAGCCGCTGGAGCACTAACACCAGGTGCATAGGCTGCATCGAACACATCCATGTCCAAGCTCAGATATATAGCATCTACTTTCTCTAAGAAAGCATCGATAGCAATCGACCATGCACGTCTATCTTCGTGAATTTGATCTGCTAAAACATAATGTGCACCTAGTTTCTCTGCTCTTTCGAAAATTGCTTTTGTATTAGCCGTTTTCTGAACTCCTAGACACATATAATTGAACTCTCTATTATTCTTTTCACAGAATTGAGACATCTCGTAAAAACCTGTCCCTGAATTGGTATCTGGATGCGGTAAACGCAAATCAAAATGCGCATCAATGTTAATGATTCCTATCTTTTTGTATTTATCACTAAGCGCCAAAAAGTTACCATATGCCACTTCATGACCTCCTCCTAAAACTAGTGGATAGGTTTTTTTAGCGATTAAATTTTTAAGAATTTGCACTTGCTCATCGCGTGCTTCTTCTAAATTATTACCTACACATACCACGTTTCCGTAATCGTATAAAGCGTTAACATCTGAATCTTGCTGCGGCAAAATAGATAGCATTTTTCTAATGGCATCTGGCGCCTTGGCTGCTCCTACTCTACCTTTATTTCTTCTAACACCTTCGTCTGAAGCAAATCCTAAAAAGACAACGGATTTTTCTAAATAAGCTTGATGCTCTTTAGGGAATTCCTTGACAAGTTGATGCCATCTTTTTCCAAGCATTCCATCTTCTACATCCACACGACCGTGCCAATGCGATTTATCGAAAGGTTTAATCATAGTTTTCTAATTTTAGCCCAAATTTAACGAAATGCTTTGTATTTTAAACACAATTCTAAGAAGTGTTGTGTAAATTAAATATTAAGCATTATCACGTGGCTGGTGTTTTTCTTTTCTTTGCTCTACCTGTGGATTCACTTGTTTTCCATCGGTAGCTTTCTCGTTGATTGCCTTTTCTTCTAGGCTTTTGTTTACTTTTCTTTGTTCTGGGTTAACGTTCTTATCCTTATTCATAATAATATATTTAACCTAAAGATCTCAACAACTGTTCCGAGATAATTTACTGTGCATGAATGCTTAACTCTAAGCAGTAAATGAAATTTATCATATTTATAGAAAACCTGATGGTATATAGTTTGAATCTTTTTATACAAAAAATTATATACCTATGAGAAATTTTAAATTATTGACCTTATTTGCGATTATGTTTAGTTTGTTAGTAAGATGTACTACTGATGATGAAGGAAATCCTGCGGTTCAATCTCCGATTGATATCCCGACAAAGATTAACAACATCGAAATTCCTTTTGCGACTATAGATGGAACAACTTTGCCTGGCCCTATCAACATTAGACTTAATGTTGATTTTGATGAAGCCATTGGTGATGCAGTGCCAGGTTTAGGCTTGAACAATGTAGCATCGGCTGAGTTAGTTGACTTTTATGTAGAATTAGATGATAGTTCTTTTGTTGGAGATTTAACAGCTATTGAGGACATGGACATCTATGTAAAAGCTAACGGACCAGATTTGGAAGAAATTAAAGTTGCTGAAGTTAGAGGCAACACCGCAGCAGATAGAATTAATTTTGAGGTGGTTTCTAATGAGGATCTAATCGATTATTTTAAGGCGGATGATTTATATTTAGTATTAAGAGATATTAAAGCTGGTGATAGTTCTTTAACAACTTTCACCATTAGTGCCACGCCAGTATGGAAAGCTAGTTTCCAGTTATAGAATTTTTGTTTTTAGAAATGAAAAGCCGACGTTTTCTGACGTCGGCTTTTCAATTTTAAATCTATTTTTCATTACTGAATCACACCTGATCCAATCAATTCTTCTCCATCATACCAAGCAACAAATTGCCCCGAAGTGATGGCACTTGGCGCTTCGTCGAACTCCACATACAATCCATTATCGAATTGATGTAAAGTTGCTTTTCTCAAAGGCTGACGATAACGAATTCTCGCCATATACTCTTTGGTTTCACCTGGTTTTAATGCCAAATCTTCTCTCACCCAATGCAATTCTGCATTAGATACAAATAACGCTTTCTTGAACAAGCCTGGATGATCTGCGCCTTGACCTGCGTAGATTATATTCTTTTCAACGTCAGTAGAAATCACAAATAATGGTTCTACCATACCGCCAACGCCTAAACCTTTTCTTTGTCCAACCGTAAAGAAATGAGCTCCATTATGTTTTCCAACGATTTTGCCGTCATTCGCATCATAAGTATAATCCTTAGCAAGGAAAGCTAATCTTTCTTTTTCAGTTTCGAACTCAGTTTTTTGTGGTAAACCTTGATAGAAATCTTTTTTAATTTCTATGATAACACCATCTTTCGGTTTTAATTGCTGTTGTAGAAAGTCAGGTAAACTCACTTTTCCGATAAAGCATAAACCTTGTGAATCTTTTTTATCTGCTGTAACTAATTCTTGCTCTTTGGCAATTTTTCTCACTTCAGATTTATCTAAATGCCCAATTGGGAACAAAGCTTTTGAAAGTTGCTCTTGACTTAATTGACACAAGAAATAAGACTGATCTTTATTTTTATCGTGCCCAGCCAAAAGTTGATAAATTTCTTTACCATCTTTTTCAATAATTCCTTTTTGGCAATAATGTCCTGTAGCTACATAATCAGCCCCAAGTTCTAAGGCTGTTTTTAAGAAAATATCGAACTTGATTTCACGATTACACAAAACATCAGGGTTTGGAGTTCTACCAATCTGATATTCGTTGAACATATAATCAACGATTCGTTCTTTATAAATCTCGCTTAAATCAATTACCTGAAATGGAATTCCTAGTTTTTCTGCTACCAACAAAGCATCTGCACTATCCTCAATCCATGGACATTCATCATCTAAGATCACTGATGAATCATTCCAATTTCTCATGAATAGTCCGATCACATCATAACCTTGCTGCTGCAATAAATATGCGGATACACTACTATCTACACCTCCCGAAAGTCCTATGACTACTTTTTTACCTTTCACCGCTTTTAAATTCAAGTTGCAAAGTTACGGCTTTATTAGTTTTAATGACAAAATCCCCTTTTTTTTTAGGATTTATTTAATGAATATTCAAGGATTTGTGAGTGCGACGAATCGCTTCTTGATTTTTATATTCTATCCAATCATTTCCTTTTAACTTTCGCATCACACTATCATAATGTCGCATGAGTATAACATTATATAAAGCTTCGGCTAAATGATTAGGTCTCTTGGCGATTGACCTTAAACTCATAGAAAAACCTGGCGTTATGTATTTCATATAATGCCAATACGCTTCTGGCATATAGAGCATTTCGCCATGAGAAAGTGTAGTTTTATAAGGCTTAAGATTCTTTAATGCTGGAAATTTCTCAAAATCTGGATGATCGAAATCTATGTCCTCGCGACAAATTACAGAATGTGGAATTTTATACATGAATTTTGATTGACTCGGCGGAACCAAAATACATTCCTTTTCGCCGTGAAAGTGAAAATGAAAAATATTAGCCAAATCAATGTCATAATGCATAAACACATTACTACCAGCTCCTCCAAAAAATAACATTGGCAAGCCTTTCATTATTTTCAATCCTAATTCTGGATATTTATAATCTTGCTGAAGTTGCGGAACTTCCTTCATTAAATTATACAGGAAAATACGCAAATCGGTAGGTTCTGATTTCAATAAATCGACATAGTCAACTAAACTCATTTTGGCTTTTGGCTCATTGAAACCATCTTCTGCTTTTACAGGTTCGCTATTATATAAAGGAACAATTCTTTCACCCGCAATTTCTTTGATGTAGTCTAGATTCCACTTAGCATAAGCAGGCCAATCTTTTGTTATGTTCTTAATAACAACTGGCTTTTGAGGTTTATAATAATTTTCTATAAACCCCTGCTTATCAATAGAATCAATTCTATCTATAGACTTAAAATCAAACTGCATTTTCGTGAATTAACCCACAAATTTACATTAATTTAATATGTATGAATAGAACTTTATGATTTGATTTGGTTCTTTTAAGAAATCATAAAGATATTTTTGAGTTAAGTTAGAGGTCTATATTTGGTTTCATTCTTCAAAAACGAGACACATTAATTATCTTTACCACATGAAATCCCTGACAGAAGAAAACTATCTAAAAGCCTTGTTTATGCTTTCCCAGAAAAGCCCAGATGTTTCTGTGAATGAATTAAGCAAAGAATTGGATATTACGATGCCCACTGTAACGGCCATGATGAAGCGATTTGCTAAGAAAAATTGGGTGATTTATGAAAGCTATAAACCTATTAGACTTTCTGAAGAAGGAGCTAAGGAGGCGGCCTTAATCGTTAGAAAACATCGTTTAACCGAAATGTTTTTAGTGGATGTGATGGACTTTGGCTGGGCAGATGTACACGAAGTAGCAGAGCAAATTGAACACATAGAATCACCTATGTTTTTTGATAAAATGGATAAAATGCTCAACTATCCAAAGGTAGATCCACATGGCTCGCCTATACCTGATAAACATGGAAATACAATTGAATTAAATTACAGCAAACTTTCGGATTGCAAAGCGGGAGACATTGTTATTTTTAGAGCTGTTGAGAATTCAACTGATGATTTTTTAACCTTTTTAAATGATAGAAATCTAGCTTTACAAACTAAACTTCATATCAAATCTGTTGAATCATTTGATAATAGTATGTTGGTTGAATATAATGATAGAACCTACACCTTTAGCAAAAAAGCTTGTGAAATGATGTTAGTTGAAAAGACATCTTAAAATTTAAAATATTAGATAAAGAAAAGCGGGAACTTCGAAATGAAATTCCCGCTTTGTTTGTTTATAAAAATAGGTATGATTAAAGAATAAATTTACATTTTTCTTCATCGTAACCGAACATTCCTTTATCTTTAATAATCGCTGCAACATCTCCTGGCAAGCTTCCTTCCCATCCTGTTTCACAATTATTAATTTGTTTAAGAATCTTTCTTGAATGAATCTTTAAATTTTCTGGATTATAATCTTCTATATCTTGAATCTTATCATTTAGTTTAAAGAATTTATATAAATCCTTAAGATTATCACTAACCTTCAGATTTTGAGCAGTTAACAATACTCCTTCTTCCTTATCTTGATAAGGATATAAATATACTTTTACGTTACGTTTGAATAATTTACCGAAGGCCTCCATAATTCCTCCACTCAAATCAGAATAATATTCTTCTTTAAATACAGCTAATAAATTATTGACACCCATAGCAAGTCCAATTTGGGTTCTATTTCTCGTGTATTCAGAGAAATAATCCACAAGCTTATAATATTCTTGATAATTAGAAATCAATACATTATAACCTAATTTACATAAAATATCAGCTCTGTTTAAAAAGTCTCTTTCATCAATTTCACCTTCTTGTCTAAGGTTGGTCAATGTAATCTCAAATAAGACTTGTAAATTCTCATCTGTAATTTGAGGATGATCTTTTCTAAACATATCCAAACCGCTATGTAACATATCGATATTAACATTGGTTACCGGTCTGAAACTTCCGCGCATCGCGAAAATATTCTTTTTATATAGTAAATCTGCTGGCAAAATATTATATCCATCAGGCCCAAACATTACCGCTTCCGTCATTTCATTTCTCAACAAGTGTAAACTCATCAAGCGATTGTCTACATAACGGAATCTAGGACCAGAAAAGTTGATCATATCAATCTCCAACTGATCTTTATCTAAAGTATCATACAAGGAAACGACTAATTCTCTTGGATTGTCGGTGTGATGATAAGCTCCATAAATTAAATTTACCCCTAAAACACCTAAAGTTTCTTGTTGTAATTGCGCCGAGTTTTCTTTAAATCTAACATGAAGAACTATATTATTATAACCCTCGTTTGGAGCCGCTTGGAATCTAAGCCCAACCCATCCATGACCTTTATACTTTTTAGCATAGTCGATGGTTGTCACTGTATTAGCATAACTAAAGAAGCTTTTACCAGCATGTTGTTCTTTATCTAAACGTTCTTCCATAAGACCAATCTCATGGTCTAACATTTTGTTTAGACGATCCTCTGTTACATATCTCCCATCGTACTCTTTACCATAAATAGCATCACTAAAATCTTTATCATAAGCAGACATTGCTTTTGCAAGCGTACCAGATGCTCCACCTGCACGATAAAAGAACCTAACAGTTTCTTGTCCAGCACCAATTTCCGCAAAGGTACCATAGATGTTGCGGTCTAAATTAATTTTCAGGGCTTTTTGCTTTGGAGTTAGCTCTCTAAGAATTTGAGACATAGCTTTTCTAGAATGAATTATATTGGGTAAATTTACCAAAATTATGTCGGATAATTCGAATCAGTTTATATTTTTAGGAACAGGAACTTCACAAGGCGTTCCCGTAATCGGCTGCACAGATCCCGTTTGTCTCTCTAACGACCCGAGGGACAAAAGGTTACGAGCTTCGGCTATGGTGATATATAAAGGCATGCATATTTTGATAGATTGCGGCCCTGATTTTAGACAACAAATGTTACGAGAAAACTTGAGCGATGTTGATGCAATTTTAATTTCGCATGAACATAATGATCACATTATTGGTTTAGATGATGTGCGTCCGCTTAATTTTAAAATGAAAAAAGACATGCCAATATATGGTATGCCTCGTGTTTTAAACGACATTAAATATAGATTTCCATATGTTTTTTCGGCTGTAAAATATCCTGGGACTCCATCTATTGAATTAAGACCTATTACCGATGATAAGTTTAATATTAATGGTGTCGAAATTACTCCATTACCCGTTAAACACGGCAACTTAGATATTTATGGTTATCGTATTGGGAATATGGCATACTTAACCGATATAAGCGAGATTCCAGACGAAACCATGAAATTATTAGAAGGCTTAGACATTCTGATAATTGATGCGCTAAGAAAGGAATATAGCCATCATTCTCATCTCATTTTGGATGAGTCAATCGATTATGCTAAAAGGATAAAAGCAAAAAAAACCTATTTCACACATATTAGTTATGAAATGGGTTTTTATGAAGAAGTGGAAAAAGAATTACCACCTCATATGCATTTAGGCTATGACGGTTTAAAGTTGAATTTTAGTTAAGATTAAAATTCAGTTTAAATATCTTCAAAGCTGATATCAGTAAACTTATTCAAACCATCTCTTGAATCATCTTGATCCTCATTGGCATCAACTTTTTCATTATAATCTGGTTGATGTCTTTCGGAGATAACTTCTTCTCCTTTTTCTCTTGTAATAAAATCTGTAGCTTCTTCTAAGTGCTCTTTAAAACTCTGGAAATCTTCTTTATACAAATATATTTTGTGTTTTTTGAAGTAGAAAGTTCCATCCTCATTAGAATTCTTTTTACTTTCTGTAATGGTTAAGTAGTAATCGCCGGCGCGAGTTTCTCTAACATCAAAGAAATAAGTCCTTCTTCCTGCTCTTAGAGATTTCGAGAAAATCTCTTCATGTGAATTCTTTTCATTATTATCCATATCCGCCATCTTAAAAAATTCTAATATGTTAAACTATTACAAACAAAACTATAAATTTTAATAAAATTAAAAAATAATTCAATTAGAAAATCAAGCTCTTAAAAGCTATTTATTTAGATTCTAATTAAAAGAAGTTGCTTGCTTTTGAGCATATCGAACACAAGTGGAAGTAAGTGTGAATTATAAGGATTTAATGAAAGCTCTAAATTCGGCTTCATCCTTTTGAATTTGTGCGACAAGATGATCTTTACTTTCGAATTTTCTCTCATCACGAATTCTTGTGATTAGCTCAACACGGATTTCCTCTTCATACAAATCACCGTCGAAGTCTAAAATAAATACTTCTACCCTATGCTGAACATTGTCAATAGTTGGCCTGAATCCAATATTCATAAGACCAAAGTAATTCTTATTTTCAATTTCTAGTTGGACTCCGTAAACACCATCTTTAGGTAGTAATTTTAGCTTATCTACTTCTAAGTTGATAGTTGGAAAGCCTAATGTTTTCCCGATTCCATCCCCATGAATTACTTTACCGGTTATACTATATTGATAACCCAAAGCTTCGTTAGCGTAGTTTAAGTTACCCTCTAATAAGGCGTTTCTAATTTTGGTAGAACTGATAGGTCTATCACCTTCAATAATGGCTTCTAGCTGAACTACACTAAACTGGTATAATTCTGATAATTCCTCTAAAAGTTCAAAACTACCTTCTCTATTTCTACCAAAACGATGATCATAACCTATTATTAAGGTATGAACATTTAATTGTCCTACTAAAAAATCTCTCACAAATTCGATAGAAGACATTCGAGAGAAATCATGATCAAATGGTTGAACATATAATAAGTCGAGGTCAAATTTCTCTAGTAAACGAATTTTCTCTTCGTGTAGCGTTAGGAGTTTTAAATCATAATCTTGATGTAAAACCAATCTAGGATGTGGCCAAAAAGTAAGCAAACAAGATTTGGCATTTGTATCCTTGGTAATTTCATTCAGATAGCGAATGATTTTCTGATGGCCTTTGTGCACACCATCGAACATCCCTAAGGTCAAAATTGTCCTTTGATTTTCAGGTATAGTTTGAATATGTGGTATTACATCCATAGAAGGTTGGCAAATTTATCAATTCTAAAATTATAAAAACAATTTATTCCTATAATAAGATAATTCCTAGATTTAAATTGCCCTGATTTTTAAGAATAAATAGGGATTTCGAGCCTTCTGATAAAGATATAAATTAAGGATATGATAAATATCCTAATTTTGGATTCAGTTAACTCAAAAAAAACCATATATTTGCACAAAATTTTATAGAAGTACCTAATTTAATACAAATGGCACATAACACAGGAAAAATTGCTCAGATTATTGGACCCGTAATCGACGTTGTTTTTGATAAAGTAGAAGAATTACCTAACATTTATGACTCGTTAGAGGTTATAAAAGAGAATGGCGAGAACTTGATTCTAGAGGTAGAACAGCACATCGGTCAAGATACGGTAAGATGTATCTCTATGGATTCAACAGACGGTTTACAAAGAGGACAAAAAGTAATTACTACAGGTCAACCTATTGCTATGCCAATTGGCGACGAAATCAAAGGTAGATTATTCAATGTTGTGGGTAATGCTATTGATGGATTAGGAAACTTAGACAAAACTAATTCTTTACCTATTCACCGTCCAGCTCCTAAATTCGAGGATTTATCTACATCTTCAGAAATTTTATTTACTGGTATTAAGGTAATCGACTTAATTGAGCCATATGCAAAAGGTGGTAAGATTGGTTTATTCGGTGGTGCTGGTGTTGGTAAAACTGTATTAATTCAGGAGTTAATTAACAACATTGCAAAAGGACACGGTGGTTTATCTGTATTCGCAGGTGTTGGTGAGAGAACTCGTGAGGGTAATGACTTATTACGTGAGATGTTAGAGTCTGGTATTATTAGATACGGTGATGACTTTATGCAATCTATGGAAGAAGGCGGATGGGATTTATCTAAAGTAGATAGAGAAGAATTAAAAGAATCTAAAGCTACCTTCGTATTCGGACAGATGAACGAACCTCCAGGAGCACGTGCTCGTGTTGCTTTATCAGGTCTTACATTAGCTGAGTACTATCGTGATGGTGACGGAGAAGGACAAGGTCGTGACGTATTATTCTTCGTTGATAACATCTTCCGTTTTACACAGGCTGGTTCTGAGGTATCGGCTTTATTAGGTCGTATGCCATCAGCGGTAGGTTACCAACCAACTTTGGCAACTGAGATGGGTGCGATGCAAGAGCGTATTACTTCTACTAAAAACGGATCTATTACATCAGTACAGGCGGTTTACGTACCTGCGGATGACTTGACTGACCCTGCTCCAGCGACAACTTTCGCTCACTTGGATGCTACAACGGTATTGTCTCGTAAGATTGCTTCATTAGGTATTTATCCTGCGGTGGATCCATTAGATTCTACATCAAGAATCTTGACTCCAGAAATCGTTGGTAAAGAGCACTACGATACTGCACAAAGAGTAAAAGAAATTCTACAAAGATATAAAGCACTACAAGATATTATTGCGATTCTTGGTATGGAAGAGCTTTCAGAAGAGGATAAATTAGTTGTACACAGAGCAAGACGTGTACAGAGATTCCTTTCTCAGCCTTTCCACGTAGCAGAGCAGTTTACAGGTATCCCAGGTGTATTAGTTGACATTAAAGACACAATCAAAGGATTCAACATGATCTTAGACGGAGAAGTTGACCAATATCCAGAGGCTGCGTTCAACTTGAGAGGTTCTATCGAAGAGGCTATCGAGGCAGGTGAGAAAATGTTAGCAGAAGTATAATAAAATTATTATGGCATTAAAATTACAAATCATAACTCCAGAGTATGTGATTTTCGATGGCGAGGTTGACTCGGTAATTGTTCCAGGAAAAATGGGACAGTTCCAAATGTTAGAAAACCACGCGGCTATTGTTTCTACATTAGAAGCAGGTAAAATCGAGATTCATACACATACAACTGAGTTTGTAGATTACAACAACGAAGACGGAATGTTAGAAATGTCTCCAAGCGATTCTAAAGTAATGTTCCTACCTGTTAACGGTGGTATCGTTGAAATGAACAATAATAAATGTATTATTCTAGCTGAATAACACAAATTATATAAAACTAAAAAATCCACAAATTTCGATTTGTGGATTTTTTTTATGCTTTAAACTTTCTTTTTATTCAATAATTTTAATTACTCCTGCTCTTCAGATAAATGATCATAGTAGTTGAATAAGTAATTATTGTACGGGAATCTAGTTTCATGGATTCCTTTGATTTCTTCGTACATCAACTTTCTTAATTCTTCTAAATTCGTTCCTTTTACCGCAGAAATAAAGATACTTGGATCTTGTGATTTATTCACCCACATTCTCTTTAACTCCTCTAGCGTATAATTATCTTCTAAGACTTCATCATCTGCAACAGCTTCTTTCTTGGCTTGTTTAAACTGGTCAATCTTATTAAACACAAGAATCGTTGGTTTATCTCTACTATCGATGTCCTCTAAAGTTTCATTTACTGATCTAATATGATCTTCAAAGCTTGGATGTGAAATATCAATCACGTGCACAATCAAATCTGCCTCTCTCACCTCGTCTAGGGTTGATTTAAAGGACTCAACTAATTGCGTAGGTAACTTTCTAATGAATCCAACCGTATCGGTTAAAAGGAATGGTAAATTACCAATCACCACTTTTCTTACCGTTGTATCTAATGTAGCAAAGAGTTTATCCTCAGCAAATACGTCAGATTTGCTCAAAACGTTCATCAAGGTTGACTTACCAACGTTGGTGTATCCAACTAAAGCAACACGAACCAATTGTCCACGGTTGCTACGTTGTGTAGCCATCTGCTTGTCAATCTTCTCTAATTTCTTCTTCAATAAGGTAATCCTATCACGAATAATACGTCTATCCGTCTCAATCTCTGTTTCACCAGGACCACGCATACCAATACCACCTCGCTGACGCTCCAAGTGAGTCCACATTCGAGTCAATCGTGGCAATAAATATTCATATTGAGCTAACTCAACTTGTGTTCTCGCATAAGAAGTTTGAGCTCTTTGCGCGAAAATATCAAGAATCAAGTTTGTTCTATCCATAATCTTGATCTCCATTAACTTCTCAATGTTTTTCAACTGAGATGGTGTCAATTCGTCATCAAAGATTAATGTATCTACCTCGTTTTCTTGAACGTATTCTTTTATTTCTTTTAATTTTCCACTACCAACGAAGTATTTAGCATCTGGTTGTGAAAGTTTTTGTGTATAACGCGCCAAAGTTTCAGCCCCTGCTGTAAAGGCAAGGAACTCTAGCTCGTCCATGTATTCTTCTAATTTTTCTTCTGGCTGGTCTTGAGTAATTAACCCGACCAAAACCACTCGCTCGAATTGAGCGTCTTTAATTTCTAGCATATGACACAAATATATCAAAAACTGTGCTGTAATTTGAAAACCGAACTATTAGAAATTTGATGTCAGTCCGTGGATTTTTAAAATTTAAATTGAATAAAAGTATTCACTTCAATCTAAAAGTTTAATTAGGTAGTTTATGTAGTATTAAAAAGCCAACAATGGATTAACAACAATTAGCGCGTATCTTATAAAGTCCATTCCACATTTCCCCTTCTAATCTCTACCTGATAAGCGCGGAGCCGCGAAAGGGATTGGCGTGGAAATCCTTGTGATGATTTAGGGCAACAAAAAACGAAATAAAAAAGCGACCTTAGAAGCTCTTTTTATGAGATTTTTTGTCTCTAAATCATCACAAGATTGGAACAAAAAGCCCGGTTTTTGTTTCGTCAAAACATTGACGAAACAAAAATTCGCCCTAAAATTTATTCATTAAATACCGCATAAGTACAATTTAGACTCGAGGTTGATGACTTCCAAAAGCATTATTCCATAGTATCAACTAAATTCTTACCCTATTTTTATCTTTTCTCATTATCTTTGCCAACCTAAGAATTTTATATGGTAAACATTACTCTTCCCGACGGTAGCATTCGCTCTTTTGAAAGTCAGGTTACTCCTATGGAAGTAGCAAAGGACATTAGCGAAGGTTTAGCGAGAAACGTTATTTCTGCTTTGGTAAACGATCAACAAGTAGAGGTTACAACACCTATAACCGAAGATAGCCAATTAACCCTTCTTACCTGGAACGATAAACTAGGTAAAAAAGCATTTTGGCACTCATCGGCTCACCTGTTAGCTCAGGCTATTTTGGAGTTCTTTCCAGATGCGAAGTTAACCATCGGACCGGCAATTGATAATGGTTTTTACTATGATGTAGATTTTGGAGATACGCCTCTTTCTGAGAAGGATTTCGAGAAAATCGAAAAGAAAATGCTTGAAAACGCTAAAAAGAAAAGCGAATTCAATTTATATCCTGTTTCTAAGGCAGAAGCTTTGGAAATGTACAAGGACAATCCATTCAAAACTGAGTTGATCGAGAACTTGGAGGATGGTGAAATTACTTTCTGTTCGCATGACAACTTTACCGACTTATGTCGTGGTGGGCACATACCGAATACGTCTATCGTTAAGGCAGTTAAGATTCTTAATGCTGCTGGTGCTTATTGGCGTGGAGATGAGAAAAACAAGCAGTTAACGCGTGTTTATGGTATCTCATTTCCAAAACAAAAAGAATTAAAAGAATATTTACATAATCTAGAAGAGGCTAAAAAACGTGACCACAGAAAAATTGGTAAGGAACTAGGAATCTTCACTTTCTCTGAGAAAGTTGGAGCAGGCTTACCACTTTGGTTACCAAAAGGTGCAGCCTTAAGAAGAAAATTAGAAAACTTCCTAATGCGTGCACAGCAAAAAGCTGGCTACGAAATGGTGGTTACGCCTCATATTGGTGGAAAGGAGTTGTACATAACTTCTGGACACTATGAGAAGTATGGTGAGGATAGCTTTAGACCTATTACTACGCCAAACGAAGGAGAAGAGTTCATGTTAAAACCAATGAACTGTCCACACCACTGTGAGATTTATAAGAGTTCACAATGGTCTTATCGTGATTTGCCAAAGCGTTTTGCAGAATTTGGAACGGTTTATCGTTATGAACAATCAGGTGAGTTACATGGATTGACTCGTGTACGTGGGTTTACGCAGGATGATGCGCATATCTTCTGTACACCAGATCAATTATTAGAAGAGTTCAAAAAAGTAATTGACTTAGTATTATATGTATTTGGCTCTTTAGGTTTTGAAGATTTCTCAACTCAAATTTCTTTGAGAGATCAGGAGAATAAGGAAAAATACATTGGATCTGACGAAGATTGGGATAAAGCAGAAAATGCAATTAAGCAAGCTGTAGAGGATAAAGGATTAAAAGCTGTTGTAGAATATGGCGAAGCTGCGTTCTACGGCCCTAAATTAGACTTCATGGTGAAGGATGCTTTAGGAAGAAGTTGGCAATTAGGAACGATTCAAGTAGATTATAACTTACCTAAGAGGTTTGATTTAACTTACATTGGGTCTGATGGAGAAAAACATCGTCCGGTGATGATTCACAGGGCTCCTTTTGGTTCATTAGAAAGGTTTATCGCAATTTTGATAGAAAACACAGCAGGCGAATTCCCTATGTGGTTGACGCCAGAGCAATTTATTATTCTACCAATTAGCGATAAGTACTTAGAATACAGTAAAAAAGTTTTAAATTCCATAGAAAATTCCGATATTTGTGGCCTTATAGATAGTAGAGCTGAGAAAACCGGAAGGAAAATTCGCGATGCAGAGGTAGGGAAAATCCCTTATATGTTGATTGTAGGCGAAAAGGAAGAAGAAAGCAATACGGTTTCTGTAAGGAAACACGGCGAGGGAGATTTAGGAACATTTACGATTGAAGAGTTCAAAAGTCGTCTCGAAAATGAAATGAGAGTATAACCAAAACATTATAGATTATCGCAATAAGAAGACGTGGTGGATACCGACCACCAAGAAGAAAACAGGAAGATCAACACAAAATTAACGAGAACATTCGTGTTCCAGAAGTGCGTGTTGTGGGTGATATAGAAGACCTAAAGATAGGTGTCTATAAAACTAAAGATGCATTAGCATTAGCCAAGGAAAACGAGTTAGACCTTGTGTTAATTACTGAGAATGCAAAGCCTCCAGTAGCCAAAATTTTGGACTACAAAAAATTCCTATATGACCAAAAGAAACGTCAGAAGGAAATGAAGGCCAAACAAACTAAGGTAACGATTAAAGAGATTCGATTCGGCCCTAATACGGACGAGCATGATTACGAATTTAAAAAACGTCATGCAGAAAGTTTCCTTAAAGATGGATCTAAGTTAAAAGCCTATGTTTTCTTTAAAGGTCGTTCTATTGTGTTTAAGGATCAAGGAGAAATCTTGTTGCTTAAATTAGCACAGGACTTAGAAGAGTTTGGTAAAGTAGAACAAATGCCAAAACTAGAAGGAAAAAGAATGATTATGATGATGGCTCCTAAAAAGTAATTTTTAGTTCCATTTAAATAATTAAACAAATAAAAAGGGACAAGAAGAAATCGCTTGTTCCTTCATTTTTTAAAACATAAATCAGTTCAATAAATATAGAAATTATGCCAAAGCAGAAAACAAAATCAGGAGCTAAGAAACGTTTCAAACTTACAGGAACTGGAAAGATTAAGCGCAAACACGCTTTTAAAAGCCACATCTTGACTAAAAAGTCTAAGAAACGTAAGAAGAATTTAACAAAAATGACATTGGTTGCAGATCCAGATATGCACAGTGTTAAACAACAATTAGGATTGAAATAATATTTCAACCGGTTTATTAATTAATATTAACCCGACCGCAGGCAACAATCAAAGAGGTGATTAAATTCATCCGCCCACAGTCAAAAAATTAAAAATTATGCCAAGATCAGTAAATTCAGTAGCGTCAAGAAGAAGACGTAAAAAAATCATCAAACAGGCCAAAGGTTACTACGGACGTCGTAAAAACGTTTGGACAGTGGCTAAAAACGCGGTAGAAAAAGCAATGCTTTATTCTTACCGTGATAGAAAAACCAAAAAGAGAAATTTCCGCGCTTTGTGGATCCTTCGTATTAATGCAGCTGCGCGCCAACATGGAATGACTTATAGTCAATTTATGGGTGCTATGAAGAAGAGCAATATCGAATTGAACCGTAAAGTATTGGCTGATTTAGCGTTAAATCACCCAGATGCTTTCAAAGCAATTGTAGAAAAGGTAAAATAAATTAAAAATATTGAACTGTATTTATAAAAGTCGTCTAGAAATAGACGGCTTTTTTTATACCTATATATAGCATAAAAAAACTCCCCTATTGGAGAGCTGTATGTTTTATTTTAAAAGCTTTGTATTTGTTTAAACCATTGATAGAATGTACATAATGAGATAAACAATTATACAAGTTGGAATCTCAACTCTACACCATATACACTTAACCCTACTCTAAAATCTAAAACCTTTCGGCTAGTTGTTTATTATAATGGTCTATATCAGCTAAAATATTTTCAGCGCCTAATTTAGATGCAGCTGATGTAGTATAAAAAGGTGGTAATTCTGCCCAAGTCTTAAGTAACTCAGATTTATATTTAGCTAAATTCTTACCTAACTTAGCCGAGTTCAGCTTATCAATTTTTGTCATTACAATTGTAAATGGAATTCCATTTTTGCCTAAAAATTCCATAAACTCTAAATCGCTCTTTTGAGGGTCATGGCGACTATCTACCAACAAAAATACATTCACTAAATTCTTACGTTTTGTAATGTAATTGGTAATTAATTTCCCGAATTTCTCGCGATCTTTCTTAGATACCTTAGCGTATCCATACCCCGGTAAATCGACCAAATACCAAGATTCATTAATCAAAAAGTGATTGATTAACTGCGTCTTTCCTGGTGTCGAAGACGTTTTGGCTAATTTCTTTTGATTGGTAAGTAAGTTAATCAAAGACGACTTACCTACATTAGATCTACCAATAAAAGCGTATTCAGGAATATTCGGTTCTGGGCATTTAGACCAATCCGTATTACTCTCAACAAAAGTTGCGGTTTTTATAATCATTTTTCCTTTTTCACCTTAGGATCTAACCACTCAAACAATATTTGGTTAAACAATTCAGGATGTTCCATCATGGCTGCATGGCCACATTCATCTATCCAATGCAAAGTAGCATTAGGCAATCCAGCTTCAAACTCTACAGCAACTTCAGGTGGCGTTACACCATCTTGCTTACCCCAAATCAAACATACTGGGACCTTAATATTCACTAGGTCATTCTTCATATTATGTTTAATGGCGCTACGTGCAATGTATAAAATTTTAATCGCCTTCTTCGAGTTATTTACCGTATCGTAAACCTCATCTACAATTTCTTTCGTCGCTACTTTCGGATCAAAGAAAACCTCCTCAGCTTTCTTTTTCACATACTCATAACTTCCTCTTTTTGGGAAAGTCTCCCCAAAAGATTTTTCGTATAGTCCAGAACTTCCAGTCAAAACAAGTGAATGCACTAAATCTGGATGATCCTTAGTCACTACCAGTCCCACATGACCACCAAGAGAATTTCCTACCAAAGTAGCTGGTTCTTTAACAATATCTTTCAAAAAACCACTAACAAACTTAGCAATATTCCCAACATTGGTATTCAGAATTGGCATGTCAAGGATTGGCAAATTAGGTGCGTAAACTTTGTAACCACGCGACGAAAAATATTTCATCATCGCATCAAAATTACTCAAACCTCCCATCAAACCATGAAGTAATACAATTGGATGACCTTCACCCTCCTCTATAAAACTATACTTTTTCTGTTTTTTTATCTTAAATAACATGCACGTTAGTTTGGAACTAAGCTACAAAAATACATTATTTTAGGCAACTATGCATTCATAACAATAATAATGCTCATTTAGGCAACTCTTTTCGATTGTTTCTTTCTCATTTTCTGCAACTTAACATCACTAAAGCAATCGAAAAGACCGCGCTTTCCTTCCAATCTTTTGTTGGCATGGCGACAAAAAATCTCGTAGAAGGAGTTTGTGCAAGCACGCCACTCTTCTACTTCGTTTTTTATTGCGCCCTCCCAACAAAAGGATTTCCATACAATCGCTGTTGCATGCTTCGTGTCATAAAATGCATCAGAAATTCTAGAGTAAATACCTTGTTTAATATTTACTTCCACAAAATCCCACTTTTAATTCCAAATCAAAATTCTGATGAATGAGAAGAAACAATTACAAGAGATATAAGTCTTTGATTTTCAAATTAAATCTACTTGAAACATGATGTTTAAGAGAAAAATCTAAAAACTCATTAAAACACCCTAAAATGTCAATAAGATTTGGGAACCTCTGTATTAGCTTATACATCAGCTTTTCAAAGCTTCTAAGAGAGCTTAAAAGTTAAAGTTTTCAACAAAAGTGGGAAAATGTGGTGAAATGTGGGAAAATGTTCTAATTCTTTCCTATTTTTGAAGAAATTAATTGGTAGTGTTAAATCTCATCGGAACATATGAATGTAAAGTCGATGCCAAAGGGCGTCTGGCTCTTCCTATGGGGTTACGCAAACAATTAGGTGACATCACTGATGAAGGTTTTGTATTAAAACGCTCCGTTTTTCAACCTTGTTTAGAGCTTTATCCCATGAGCGAATGGAATAATGTTATGCAACAAGTTGGCAAACTTAATCGCTTTAAACAAAAGAACAACGAATTCATCAGAAGATTTTCTGCAGGCGTTAAACCTGTTGACATCGATAGTAGTGGCCGCGTACAAATCGCAAAAGATTTAGTGGCATTTGCTAATATCGATAAAGAGGTTGTGGTCTCTTCGGCCATCAACATCATCGAGATATGGGACAAGGAGTTGTATGAAAAAGCTGTTAATCCAGACGATATGGATTTCGCAGCACTGGCAGAGGAAGTAATGGGAAATGAAGACGACAATGACATATCATGATCCAGTTTTACTTAAAGAAAGCGTTGACCAATTAGTTAAGAATCCCGACGGAATTTATGTGGATGTTACTTTTGGCGGCGGCGGTCACTCAAGAGAAATCCTTTCTCGTTTGAGTGATAAAGGTAGACTTATATCTTTTGATCAAGATTTAGACGCAAAACAAAACATAATAGATGACCCGAGGTTTCAATTGGTCATGTCTAATTTTAGATATGTAAAAAACCAATTGCGCTTTATGGGCATCAAACAAATAGATGGACTTTTAGCCGACCTGGGTGTTTCATCTCATCAATTTGATACAGGTGAGAGAGGTTTTTCTACACGCTTCGAGGGTGATTTAGACATGCGCATGAACCAACAACAAAGCAAAACTGCTGCGAGTTTCTTAATGGAAGCAGATGAGTCTGATATTGCTAGAGTATTTGCTAACTACGGCGAATTGCGTTCTGCTAAAAAATGGGCAAACAAAATTGTTCACGAACGCAAGGAAAACGAAATCAAGACGACTACAGATTTAAAGAATCTATTTGCTGGTTTTATTCCAGATCATAGAAAAAACAAAATATATGCTCAATTATTTCAAGCGCTCCGCATTGAAATAAATGATGAAATGAAAGCTTTAGAAGAATTATTGCTTTCAACGCCAGACATCATTAAACCTGATGGTAGATTGGTTCTTATATCCTATCACTCCTTAGAGGATAGATTAGCGAAACGATTTATCAGAAGCGGAATGTTTGAAGGCGAACCCGAGAAAGATATATATGGTAATTGGTATGCGCCATTTAAGCCATTACAATCGAAAGCCATGACGGCTAATGAAGATGAAATAGCAAAAAATCCTCGCGCTAGGAGTGCTAAATTAAGAATTGGAATTAGAAATCATGCCGAAGAAGAAAAATAAATCTAGCATCTCGATAAAGGATATTCTTAAAGGAAAATTCTTAGTAGAAGAAGGTTCTTTTGGGAATTGGCGTTTTGTCTTTTTCCTAGCAGCTCTTGCTTTTATAAGTATTAGTAGCTCGCACTGGGCAGACAAGAAAGTTGTAAAGATTAGAAAGTTGCAAAGAGAGGTTGCTGATTTAAAGTCAGAATATTCTGATTTACACAAAAGTGTAATGCAAAGCAAAATGGAATCTTTTGTTGCAGAAAAAGTTTTGAAGGATAGTATTAAGAAATCAACGGTTCAACCCTACAAGTTGACACAAAAATGATTAAGAGTAAAAAGGAAATATTACTTAAAGCATACGCCATAGGTCTTCTATTGGTGATTATGTCTGTGGGTATTGTTTACAAATTAATCAACCTTCAGACAGATCCCGAGCAAAGAGAAAAGTTGGAAAGCTTCACTCAGCGAACTAATTTCCGCGAAGCCATTATTCCAGCACAAAGAGGAAATCTATATGCATCGGATGGAAGCTTATTAGCAACTTCTGTACGTCATTATGATATTGCTATTGATGCTAAAGCTATGCGCCAAGAATTAGTAGACCAACATTTAAATGCTCTTGCGGATTCGTTGAGCAAAATGTTCGGAAAAGATTCAAAGCATTATGCTAAAATCATTTTGAATGCTAAACATAACGAAAAGCAATATTTAAGATTAGCTAGAAACCTCAACTTTAGACAACTTAATCGTGTTAAGAAATTTCCAATCTTCGATCAAGGACAAATCAAAGGTGGTTTTATTGTAGAGGATAAATTGATTAGAGAGCGCTCAGTTAAGGATATTGGAGCCAGAACATTAGGATACGTAAAAGGAGATTCCATTAAAGTTGGCTTAGAAGGAGCTTATAATGATTTACTTTCTGGCCACGACGGTAGAAGATTAGAGCAAAGAATGGGTGGCGGTAATTGGCGACCTATTAGTGTTTCTACCGAAGTAGACGCCGAGGAAGGAATGGATGTGGTTACCACCATAGACATTGGATTACAAAACGTAGCTTACAATACATTATATCAACAGCTTACCGATTACGAAGCACATCATGGATGCGTTATAGTAATGGAAGTTAAAACAGGTGAAATTAAAGCAATTGCTAATCTAACTAGATTAGATGATGGCAATTATGCTGATATCCAGAACTTTGCTGTAGGTGAAGCTAGCGAACCAGGTTCAACCATTAAAACGATATCATTATTAGCAGCTTTAGACTCTGGAAAAGTAGATACCGCCACAACGGTTGCTACACATGGTGGTAGAATGAGATTATTCGGAAGAACCATCTCCGACTCTTATGGCTATGGAGAATTAACCGTTAAGCAAATTCTTGAAAAGTCTTCGAATATCGGAACAGCTAAAGTCGTGACTGACATTTGGCAACAAGAACCTGAGGATTTCATGGATATCATTAATGGCAGATGGAAACTTAACCAAAAGCTTGACGTTGATATTCCAGGTGAAGCAGAACCTTATATTCCAGATCCAGACGGAAAATCATGGAGTAAACAAACTTTATCTTCCTTCTCTTTTGGATATGAAAGTAAATTAACGCCTTTACAATTGCTGACTTTTTATAATGGAGTAGCGAATAATGGTATCATGCTAAAGCCTTTGTTTGTAAAGCAAATTCGCAAACATGGAGATATTGTAAAAGAATTTCAACCAGTGGTTCGTGTTAAGAAAATGGCAGCTGATAGCACCATCAAAAAGATGCAGGCCATGCTAGCTGGTACGGTTAAAACCGGTACAGGTAGAGCGTTCTATAATGAGCACTATTCTGCAGCAGGTAAAACAGGTACAGCAAGAGTTGAATATTGGAGAAAAGATATTCCTATTCAGTATAGAGCATCTTTCGCGGGTTATTTCCCAGTAGAAGATCCAAAATACTCTGTGATTGTTGTAGTTCATAAACCATCTAGAACAAAAGGAATCTATGGCTCTACCGTAGCAGGACCTGTTTTCCAGGCATTAATGGAGCACGTTTATGTAAGTACACCAAAGCCTTATTTAATACCAGACACATTACAGCTGAAAACAACTTACGCTGCTAAAAAGCCATTCAATATCAATTCAAACAAAAAGACCATTCCTAATTTATTAGGTAAGAAAGGTTATGAAGTAATTCCAGCCTTAGAGAATCTTGGCTTTGAGGTGACTTATACCGGTGTTGGAAAAGTGAAAAGTCAATCGATTGAACCAGGATCGGCTTTACCAAAAGTTAAAAAAATACATTTAGAACTAGACAATATATGAAGTTAAAAGACCTGCTATATAAAACCCAAATTTTGGACATCATTGGCACAACCGATCAAGAGATTAAAGCAATAAGCTTTGACTCGCGTAAGGTTGAGCAAGGATGTGTCTTTGTCGCCATTTCGGGATTTGCGGTAGATGGTCATGAATATATTGATCAAGCTATTAACAAAGGTGCCGAAGTAGTTGTTTGTTCTACTTTACCTAAAAATAGAAAGGAGCATATTACTTATATTAAAGTAAAAGATACTTCTATCGCATTAGGCGCGATGGCTGCAAATTTCTATGACAACCCAACCAAAAAATTAAAGTTAGTTGGAGTTACAGGTACGAATGGTAAAACGACTACAGCAACTTTACTATATGAGTTAAGCGAAAAGTT
The DNA here is from genome assembly GCF_029664245.1 of Profundicola chukchiensis. Taxonomy (GTDB): domain Bacteria; phylum Bacteroidota; class Bacteroidia; order Flavobacteriales; family Weeksellaceae; genus Profundicola; species Profundicola chukchiensis. Next base: position 434,919 of record NZ_JANAIE010000002.1, read on the forward strand.
GGGCTATCCTGCAGCGCTTATTTCTACAATTAACATTAAAATCCATAAAGAGGAAATACCTTCAACTCATACTACGCCTGACATTATTGAAATCAATAGAATATTGGCTCAAGCTGTAGAAGAGGGAATTGAATATGCTTTTATGGAAGTGAGTTCACATGGGATTCACCAAAATAGAATTGCAGGTTTAAAATTCGCGGGTGCTGGCTTTACTAATATCACGCACGATCACTTAGACTACCACGAAACATTCAAAAATTATATTGCGGCTAAAAAAGCTTTCTTCGATAATTTATCTAAAGATGCTTTTGCTCTTACCAATATCGATGATAAGAATGGTTGGGTAATGCTTCAAAACACTCACGCGAAGAAATATAGTTATGCCTTAAAAACTTCAGCCGATTTCAAAGGAAAGGTTATCGAAAACCAATTCCACGGCATGTTGTTGCAATTTAACGATAAAGAATTTTGGACTACTCTGGTAGGAACCTTCAATGCATCCAACCTTTTATTAGTTTATGGTATTGCCAATTTATTAGGCTGGAACGAAGAAGAAATTTTAACTTCTTTAAGCGAACTTAAAAACGTTGAGGGAAGATTTGAAACTTTCACGTCACCTCAAGGTATCATTACCATTGTAGATTACGCACATACACCAGATGCTCTGGAAAACGTAATATCTACGATTCAAAATATTAGAACTCGAAACGAAAAACTATATGTTCTTGCCGGATGTGGTGGAGATCGCGACAAAAACAAACGTCCAGAAATGGCTCATGTTGTTACGTCACAGGCAGATCAAGCTATTTTAACTTCTGACAACCCAAGAACAGAAGACCCTAATGAGATTTTAAAAGATATGGAAGCTGGCGTTCAACCTCAGCATTATAAAAAATATCTAAAAATCGCAGACAGAAAAGAAGCTATTAAAACTGCTTTCAAATTAGCAGAGAAAGGTGATATCATCTTAATAGCAGGAAAAGGACATGAAACCTATCAAGAAATTCATGGTGTTAAATATCCTTTTGATGATATGCAAATTGCCATTGAAACCGCAAAAACCTTAAACAAGTAAGCCATGCTATATCACCTATTAGAATACCTAAGTACTTATTTTGATATTCCTGGTATCAACATGATGCGCTCTACGACTTTTCGTGCAGCGATCACAGTGATTACCTCTTTGTTAATTGCCTTAATTTTCGGAAAAAGGATGATTAACTATTTGCGTAAAATGCAATATGGTGAAATCGTTCGTGATTTAGGTTTAGCTGGTCAAAAAGAAAAAGAAGGAACTCCAACTATGGGTGGTTTGATTATTATCATTTCTACCATTGTTCCTGTTTTACTATTTGCTAAGCTAGACAACATTTACATCATCATCCTTTTAATTTCAACTGTTTGGATGGGAGTTATCGGGTTTTTAGATGATTATTTAAAATACTATCGAAAAAACAAGGACGGATTAGCGGGTAGATTCAAGGTTTTAGGTCAAGTTGGTTTAGGTGTTATAGTGGGAAGCATTATGTACTTTAATGATAATGTAACCATTAGAGAAAAAATGGAAAACCCTATCAATACAACCGAAAGAGTAAGCTCAAATGAATTATTCAAACCAGCTGCTCAATCGAACAAAACGACTATTCCATTCTTTAAAAATAACGAATTAGACTATGATTCTCTCCTATTTTGGATGGAACCAGAAGAAGCCGCAAAATATGCTTGGCTTGTCTTTATTCCTATTGTAATTTTCATCATTACAGCAGTTTCCAATGGAGCAAACCTTACAGACGGGATAGATGGTCTCGCCGCAGGATCCTCTGTAATTATAGTAGGAGCTTTGGCTCTATTTGCATGGGTTTCGGGTAACTTCATTTTCGCAAATTACCTCAACATCATGTATATACCCAATGCCGAAGAGGTAATGATTTTCTCAGGAGCATTCATTGGTGCATTAATCGGATTTTTATGGTACAACACCTATCCTGCTCAAATTTTTATGGGTGATACAGGTAGTTTAACCATCGGAGGCTTGATTGCTGTAATAGCAATTATCGTTCGCAAGGAACTTTTATTACCGATTCTATGTGGAATTTTCGTAGCCGAGAGCTTATCGGTTATGATGCAGGTATCCTACTTTAAATACACAAAAAAGAAATTTGGTGAAGGAAAGCGCATTTTCTTAATGTCGCCATTACATCATCATTTTCAATTACAAAAATATCACGAAAGCAAGATTGTCAATAGATTTTTAATCGTTGGGTTCATGCTTGCCATTTTAGCCATTATAACACTTAAAATCAGATAATTGAAAGAGAGAATTGTCATATTAGGAGGAGGCGAAAGCGGTACTGGTGCAGCATTATTGGCGCAGCAGCAAGGCTATGATGTGTTCTTATCTGATTTCGGCAAGTTGAAGGAATCACATGCTGAAGTATTGAAACAAAATGGAATTGATTTCGAGACAGGGAGCCATACAGCAGACAAGATTCTAAACGCTGATTGGATTATTAAAAGCCCTGGAATCCCAAAGAAGGCAGCTATTATTAATCAAATTAAAAAAGCTGGAATCCCAATTATCTCTGAAATAGAATTTGCATCTAAGTTCACTGATAAAAAAATTATTGCGATTACAGGAAGTAATGGCAAAACCACTACCACAAGTTTAATCGCATTTATGCTCGAAAGAGCCGATTTGAAGGTGGGACTTGGTGGCAACATTGGACATTCATTCGCTAAAATGGTGATGAACGACCAAGATTACGACTTATATGTTTTGGAGTTGAGCAGTTTTCAATTAGACGACATCGACACATTTAAACCTTATGTATCGATTCTATTGAACATTACACCAGATCATTTAGACGAGTATGACTATGACATTAAAAAATATGGTCAAGCGAAATTAAGAATCGCAAAAAATCAAACAGAAGACGATTATTTCATTTTCAACGCAGACGATGAGATTACTTCTGAACTATTGAAAGACACAAAAATTAAAGCCCAAAAACTAGGATTTTCATTAACAGATGAAAAACAAGCGGCATTTGCCGACGACATAAACTTTAACATTAATCATCCAGATAAATTTAATATGACGGTAGAGGAATTAGCATTAAACGGTAAGCATAATGTTTCCAATTCATTAGCAGCAGCCATGAATGGTAACATTTTGAAATTGAGAAAGAGTATTATCAAGGATAGCTTGATGGAATTTGATGCTGTAGAGCATAGATTAGAATCAGTAATTAGCGTACATGGAATTGAATTCATCAATGATTCAAAAGCCACCAACGTTAACTCTGTATTCTATGCTTTGCAAAGCATGAAAACACCAACCATCTGGATTGTTGGTGGAAAAGACAAAGGAAACAACTACGAAGAGTTGATTCCTATGGTTAAAAAGAAAGTAAAAGCAATCGTTTGTCTAGGTTTAGACAACAGCAAAATTGTTGAAACATTTTCACCATTTGTGGATCAAATCATTGAAACCAACAACATGAAAGATGCTGTAAATACAGCTTATCTTTTAGGTAAAAACGGAGAAACTGTATTGCTATCACCTGCTTGTGCAAGTTTTGATTTATTTGAAAGCTACGAGCACAGAGGAAAATTATTTAAAGAAGAAGTACATAAACTATAGTCGTGAAAAACTTTTTCCAGAAAATATTAGTCGGAGATAAATATCTAATAGCATTCATAATGTTATTGGCCATATTCTCCTTGTTACCTGGTTTCTCGGCCAGTTCTAGTATTGAGTATGCCGCTCAAACAGGAACTGTATTTGGGCAATTCGGAAAACAATTGGCTTTCTTAATCATAGGACTTGCCATACTATTTTCTGTTCAAGTTGTTGACTATAAATACATAGGTGGAATGGCTGTAATAGCCTTGCCTATAGTCGTGATTTTATTAATTTGGACCTTACTCCAAAACAATTCAATTGATGGAGCCAATGCATCTCGTTGGTTAAAAATACCAGGCATACCGCTCACCATACAGACCTCTACCTTTGCCGGACTTGTGTTAATGATCTATGTTGCGCGGTATTGCACCATCATTCGAGATAAAAAAGTAACCTTCCTTGAAACCTTGATTTGGGTTTTATTACCTGTATTTGCGGTAGTTGGATTAATTTTCCCTGCCAACGGGTCCACCGCCATCATCTTATTTACGATGGTAATGATGATGTTATTTATTGGAGGTTATCCTATTAAATATTTAATAGTTATTGGAGGAATTATCATATTCTGCGGAACCCTATTCGTAATGGGTGCACTAAAATATGGTGATGACATGCCAAATACGCGTGTGCATACTTGGAAAAACAGAATCGAAAGATATATAGATCCATCGGATAATAGTATCGAAGAGTGGCAAGAAACCAACGCCAAAGCAGCCATTGTAGAAGGTGGTCAATTTGGGAAAGGTCCAGGAAAAAGCGCTATTAAACATACCTTACCACAAGCCTCTTCAGATTTTATTTATGCAGTAATTATAGAAGAATATGGCGCTATTGGAGGTATTGCTTTAATATTTATATTCTTAATGATTTTGTTTAGAATCATGGTAATCGCCACAAAAGTCCATACCTATTTTGGGTCTTTATTGGTAATTGCCGTCGGGATACCCATCATTTTCCAAGCTGTAATTAATATGGGAGTTGCCGTAGGATTATTCCCAACAACAGGACAGCCATTACCTATGATTAGCTTTGGAGGAACATCTCTATGGATTACCTGTTTAGCATTAGGAATTATATTAAGCGTAAGCAGTCAAATTAAAACAAAAGAAGAATTAGAAACCAAAAAAATAAGTGAAGAAGTCATCCAAGATATCGCCTAAAATCATCCTAAGTGGAGGAGGCACGGGTGGACACATCTACCCTGCAATTGCCATTGCGAACGAAATTAAATCTCGTTTTCCGCAAGCGGATATCTTATTTGTTGGTGCTAAGGATAAAATGGAAATGGAAAAAGTTCCAAAAGCTGGTTATCCTATAAAAGGTCTTTGGATTTCTGGAATCCAAAGAAAAAACATGTTAGCCAATGCTTCTTTCCCATTTAAGTTAATTGATAGTGTTTGGAAATCTAGAAAGATTGTCAACGAGTTTAAACCAGATATTGCCATCGGGACAGGCGGATTCGCGAGCGGACCTATGATGTATGCTGCAGCACAAAAAGGAGTTCCAGTTTTAATTCAAGAGCAGAATTCTTTTCCAGGTATTACAAATAAATTATTGAAGAATAAAGCTTTCGCTATTTGCACAGCTTATGATAATATGGGGAATTATTTTCCAAAGGATAAAATTCATCATACTGGAAATCCCATTAGATCGGAACTGTTCACCAATTTACCAGAACAAAAAGCTGCTAAGGAGAAACTAGGTTTTAATCCAAATAAACCTTTAATTCTATCTGTCGGTGGTTCTTTGGGGTCAAGAACATTAAATAATACGTGGACAAAAGCAGTTGAGCAACTTATTGACACAGACATTCAGCTTCTTTGGCAAACTGGAAAGTTAGAATGGAATAAAATTAATGCTAATCAAGATTTAAAACATGAATTAATTCAAGCCACAGAATTTATTTATGAGATGAATCAAGCTTATGCTGCGGCTGATATTATTGTTTCACGTGCAGGCGCTATGGCAATTTCGGAGTTAACCTTAATTGGAAAGCCGACTATTTTAGTTCCTTTCCCATATGCAGCAGAAGATCATCAAACTAAAAATGCTGAAAGTTTAGCAAATGTAGACGCGGCCATAATGATTGGCGATAAAGATGCTGAGGAGCAATTAACGCAAGCTGCCATCAATTTAGTGCAAGACGTTGAAGCACAGAAAAAGTTGATGGAAAACATGAAAAAATTAGCGAAACCAAACGCTACCAAAGACATTGTAGATTTAATCGAAGCGAAATTAAATGAATATTAAAGATTATACATATTATTATTTCATCGGAATCGGTGGCATAGGCATGAGTGCTTTGGCTCGCTATTTCAAACTGATGGGCAAAAATGTTTTGGGATACGATAAAACCCAAACCAAATTGACCGAGAAGTTGATGGAAGAAGGTATGCCTATTCATTTTACAGACAATGTCGAAAACATTCCTTCAGAAATCAACAAAGAAAACACGGTTGTCATTTATACGCCTGCAGTTTTTAAAACACATTCCGAACTCGTTTATTTCCAAGAAAATGGGTTTAATGTATTTAAACGCTCAGAAGTTTTAGGTTTAATTACAAAATCTACGACTTGTTTAGCGGTGGCCGGTACTCATGGTAAGACAACCACCTCTAGCCTATTAGGACATATTCTTAAGGTTGCAGATTTAAAATCTACCGCATTTGTTGGTGGAATTGTTGAAAATTATAATTCAAATATGATTTTCAATGGGGATGAAATCTCTGTAGTAGAAGCAGATGAATTCGATCGTTCTTTCTTAAGATTAAGTCCAGACATTGCTTGTATTACTTCTATGGATGCCGATCATTTAGATATTTACGGCGAAAAAGAAGAGCTTGAAAAGAGCTTTAAAGATTTTGGGAATATTGTTTCTCAGAAATTATTTGTTCAGAAAGATATTGACATTCCAAATGCATTGAAATATGCAGTTGAGGAAGAGGCCGATTACTTTGCAGACAATATTCAATTAGAAGATGGATTTTTCACTTTTGATTTAACTTATCCAAAAGGGAAAATCAATCATATTAAAATGACGCTTCCAGGTAGACATAATATTGAAAATGCTGTAGCTGCAATTGCTATGTCAATGGAAATAGGTGTTACGGAAGAGCAAATTAAAGAGGCCTTGGCTTCCTTTAAAGGAATTAAAAGAAGATTTAGTCGCCATGTTGCCGCAGATGGAAAGGTGATTATAGATGATTATGCACACCACCCAACTGAATTAAATGCTATCATTCGTGCTACTAAAAACTTCTATCCAAATAAATCTATTTTAGGAATTTTTCAACCTCACCTATTTAGTAGAACGAGAGATTTCGCAGATGATTTCGCTCAAAGCTTGTCTAAACTTGAGAATTTAATTTTAATCGACATCTACCCTGCTAGAGAAGAACCTATAAATGGCGTTACTTCGGACTGGTTAGCCGATAAAATTGAGAAAATCAATGGAACTCGCCCAAGTGTAGTTTCATTAGATAATGCATATGATAAAATCTTGGAGCATTCAACCGATATTATACTATTGATGGGTGCTGGAAATATTGATATATTATACGAACCGCTTAAAACTAATTTCGCATGAAAAGGAAGTGGATCTTATTAAAAATAACATTGCTTTTAGCAGGTTTGATATTTCTATTGGCGTTTACTAACAAAAAATACCAACTTAGAGAGGTACATACGGTTAAGAAAATGATTGATTATGCCCATGGTAATCATTTTGTTACCGAAAAGATTGTGGATTCCATTTTAAAGAAAGCTCATCCCGATTACCCTCATATGCAAATGAAGCGAGTAAACACAAGAGATATGGAGTATTTACTCAATAAAGATGATTATATTTCGTATGCTAATGTTTATTTAGAAAATGATGGTGTATTACATGCAGAAATAAAACAACAGATCCCAGTTCTTCGTGTGCATAATGGCGAAGAGGAATACTATATCACAGACCGAAAAAAGAGAATTCCATTATCCAAAGAATTCTCTGCAAAAGTACTCATTGCAGATGGAGAAATCGATCTAAATGACTACAAAGGTTTGGTGGAATTGGCTCAAAACATAAATGAGGATAACTTGTTGAAAAACCTCATAGCCGGAATACGCAAAGAGAGAGAAAATTCTTTTATTTTGTTTGTTGACGATGGAGATTATATCCTAGAGTTAGGAGAGCTCGAAAATCTTAAAACAAAATTGGAGAATTTTAAGGTATTTCACACCGAGTATGTGCAGAAGTCGGCTGATATACCTTATAAGAAATTTAATTTAAGATTTAATAACCAAATAGTTGCAACCAAATAATATGAAATCACAGAAAAGTAATATCGCAGTAGGATTAGACATAGGAACTACGAAAATCGTAGCCATGGTCGGTCGTAAAAACGAACATGGAAAACTAGAAATTTTGGGTGTTGGACGCGCAAAATCACTAGGTGTTCATCGTGGAGTAGTTAATAATATTACTCAAACCATCAACTCTATCAAAGAAGCCGTGGCTCAAGCTGAGGCCGATTCAGGTTACAAGATTAAAGATGTGACCGTTGGGATAGCAGGTCAACATATTCGCAGTTTGCAACATAGCGACTATATTACAAGAAATAATTTTGAGGAAGTCATTGACGAAAATGACCTTAAAAAATTAATTCAACAAGTCTATAAATTGGTTATGCTTCCTGGTGAGGAGATCATTCATGTTTTGCCACAAGAGTTCAAAGTGGATAGCGAGGGTGAAATTACCGAACCAATGGGTATGTACGGTAGCAGATTAGAAGCAAATTTCCATGTGGTTGTTGGACAAATTACTTCTATTAAAAACATTGCACGATGCGTAAAGAGCGCTGGATTAAATCTTGCAGACATTACACTCGAGCCTATCGCCTCTTCTATGGCTTCATTGAGCCAAGAGGAAAAAGAAGCTGGTGTTGCCTTGGTTGATATTGGAGGCGGGACAACGGATATTGCTGTTTTCAAAGACAATATTATTCGTCATACTTCTGTAATTCCATTTGGTGGCAATGTTATTTCTGATGATATTAAGACGGGTTGTTCTATTATCGAAAGACAAGCCGAGCAACTAAAAGTTAAGTTTGGTTCTGCATGGCCAGGCGAAAACAAAGAATCTGAAATCGTTGCGATTCCAGGTTTAAGAGGACGTGAGCCAAAAGAAATTTCACTTAAGAAATTAAGTCAAATTATCCATGCACGCGTTCACGAGATACTAGAGCAAATCCACATGGAGCTTAAGCACTATGGATGTGACGAGCAAAAGAAGAAATTAATTGCAGGTATTGTATTAACAGGTGGCGGATCTAAATTAAAACATATTAGACAGCTTACTGAATACATTACAGGTATGGATGCCAGAATTGGTTATTCTAATGAGCATATTGCAGGTGGACAATCTGATTTGATTCAGAGTCCAGAGTTTGCAACAGCTGTTGGGTTAGTAATGAAAGGCATCGAGAAACAAGAAGATGACGCATTTGAGGAAGAGATTCTTTTACAAGAAGAAATGGCTCGCCAAGCACCTATAAATGTAGAACCTTCTAGACCAGCGCCAACGCCTGAGAATAACACAACGGCAGAAACTCCAAAACAAGCTGAGCAAGCTCCAGAGGAGGAGAAGAAAAAGAAAGTTAGAGCGCAGGAGACCATGAGAACTAAATCTTCCATTTTCCAGATTTGGACAGATAAGTTTATTAAAATGATTAACGAAACCGACTAAAAAATTACAAACAAACTACACTATGGATTTTAATACAATAAATTTCGATTTACCAAAGAACAAATCGGCATCTATCAAAGTTATAGGTGTTGGTGGTGGCGGTAGTAATGCCGTTAATTACATGTTCCAACAAGGGATAACGGGCGTAGACTTCGTTATTTCAAATACTGACAATCAAGCTTTAAACAACTCACCTGTTCCTACCAAAATTCAATTAGGTGCTTCTATCACAGAAGGTCTTGGAGCTGGTGCAAACCCAGAAATTGGAGAGCAAGCTGCATTGGAAAGTATAGATGACATTAAAAACTTACTAGATACAAATACCAAAATGCTTTTCATTACAGCAGGTATGGGCGGTGGTACCGGTACAGGTGCGGCGCCTATCATTGCTAACATTGCAAAAGACATGGGTATTCTTACGGTAGGTATTTGTACAGCACCTTTTTACTTTGAAGGTAAAATGCGTGTTGAACAAGCTAAAAAAGGAATTGAAAAATTCAGAAATAGCGTTGATTCATTAATTATCATCAACAACGATAAATTAAGAGAATTATACGGTAACCTAAGCTATAAAACCGGTTTTGCTAAAGCAGACGAAGTCTTAGCAACTGCAGCAAAAGGAATCGCTGAAGTAATTACTCACCACTACTCTACCAATATTGACTTGCGTGATGCGAAAACTGTATTAGCAGATAGCGGTACAGCTATTATGGGTTCTGCAAGAGCACATGGTGAGCAAAAAGCGAAAAAAGCTATTGAATTAGCCTTAGATTCTCCATTATTAAATGATAATAAAATCACAGGCGCAAGAAATGTGTTGTTATTAATTGTTTCTGGAAATGATGAAGTAACCATGGACGAAATCGGAACTATCAACGATTACATTCAACAAGAAGCGGGTCACAATGCCAACATTATTATGGGTATTGGTGAAGACGAAGATTTAGGTGATGATATCAGCGTTACTGTTATTGCAACTGGTTTCCCTGTAGATCAGCAAGACTTTAACGGTAAAGAAGATGAGCAAATTGTTCATGTTTTAGAAGATGAACCAATCAGCACATCATTTAAAAAGCCTGTTTCTCCAGAAAGCAAATTAGAAGAGAAAAAAGCTGAATCTAAACCTGTTGAAAAAACAGAACCAAAGGAAACTCAACCAAAAGTTGAAGAGCCAAGACTTTTATTTGAAGAAGAGGACGAAGATGATATCTTAGATTTTAAATTTAAATCTCTCGATGATACTCCTTCTACGGAAAGAGACAGCGGACCATCATTTAATTTTTCATTAGACGATGATTTCCAAGCTCCTTCAAGCTCTTCACAACCGAGAAATAATCCTAATCCAACTCCAGAAGTTAAAAAGGACAACACTACTCAAGCTCACGCACAAAGTAGTAAATACACTTTGCACACTTTAGAAGATGATTGGGAGGATGAATTTGATACACCTATTTCTGTTAACACCAAGGAAGAAGAAGTTGAAGAAGAGCCAAAACTTACTTGGGAGGAAGAAGCTCCAAAAGTGGAGGAAAAGCCAGAAGTGATAGAAAAAACAATGGATGAGGAGGCATTCGATGCTCCAATTTCAGCGAATATTAGTCAACAAATTCAAGAGCGTAGAGAAAGATTGAAGAAATTTAACTTCAAGTTCAAGAATAAATTAAACGACTATGATGTGGATGAAGTAGAGAGAATTCCTGCTTATAAACGTAATCAAATTGAGTTATCTGAGCACAAAAGAGAAAAATCAGGAGGTTACATTATAGATAGAGATACTTCGAACGAGATTAAAATTCGTCCAAATAATTTCTTACATGACAATGTAGATTAAAAATATTACATGAGGACTATGTAGTTTGTTAGGAAGGCCACGATTTATTCGTGGCTTTTCTGTTTTTAAAAATATGCGATTAGAATTAAACTTAATCTTTCTTATACATTTTATAATGTCAAAAAAATCGAAATATAAAGCTTTAGTTTTCCTTTAAAATGCAATAACTTTGAAGCTTAACTTCAAAAACACAAGGCATGTCATTAGAAAAAACCATCATGGAGGATATTAAAACAGCCATGAAAGCCAAAGATAAAGTAGCATTAGAGTCATTACGCGCAGTTAAAACAGCGTTGTCTTATGCAAAAACAGAAGCGCAAGTAGATGAACTATCAGAAGCTGATGAAATTAGCATTTTACAAAAACAAGTAAAAATGCGTAAAGAAGCAGCCGAACAATTCACTTCTCAAGGTAGAGATGATATGGCTGAAAAAGAATTACAACAAGTAACTGTTATCGAAAAATTTCTTCCACAACAATTGAGTGAAGAAGAATTAGCTGCAGAAATCACTGTCATTATTCAACAAGAAGGAGCTTCCGGAATGAAGGATATGGGCAAGGTTGTGGGGATTGCTAACAAGAAATTAGCGGGTCGCGCAGAAGGAAAAGCCATAGCTGGAGAAGTCAAAAAACAGCTAAACGCCTAATAATCAGTGAATATTAACATTTTTTGAAATTTTTAACTTAAGATTAACAACGTCTATTTTAACGTTTAATCATACGGCTTAGCGCAAATCTTTGCCGATCCGTATTGAGTTATTTAGAATGAGTATAAGGTTCGTTTGAGCTTTCGAGTTTACATTTGCCCCCGTAAATAAAAAGTTACAGTAATGAAACGAAGTTTATTTTATACTTTTATTCTGTTCATGAGTCTAAATTTTTCTTTAGCAAACATGAACGCACCAGAAAACAATAGCGAAGAAGTTAGAGTTTCTTGGTACGGAGGCAAATTCCATGGTCGATTAACCGCAAGCGGTGAAGTTTACAACATGAATGATTTCACAGCCGCACACAAGAAATTACCATTCGGAACCAAAGTTAGAATTACAAACATTAGAAATAACAAATCGGTGATTGTTACCATTAACGACAGAGGACCATTTGTTGGGAATAGAAAGTTTGATCTTAGTAAGGCAGCATTCCATGAGATTGCATCAGCAGGAAGAGGAGTGATAACAGCAACTTACGAAATTTTATAAAACGAAATAATAACATTTAATCCAATCCACTTAGTTTACTAGGTGGATTTTTTTATTCATCTTATTTAGATTCAAATTGAATTATATGGATATGATGAATTTCATTGGTGATTAGTCGATTGATTCTTTAAATTTGTCCAATACCAAAAGTTAAAAATAGAAACTAATGGCTAAAGGACTGTTTAACTCATCAATTGGACGAAAGTTTGCAATGGCACTTTCGGCCTTTTTCTTGCTGATTTTTTTACTTCAGCATTTTTTAATTAACATGTTATCTGTTTTCTCAGAAGATTTGTTTAATTCTGTATCCCATTTTATGGGAACTAATCCATTCATTCAATTTGCAATGCAACCTATCCTAATTGCGGGTATTGTATTACACTTTGTTTTAGGATTTATCTTAGAATTACAAAACAAAAAAGCAAGACCTGTTGCTTATGCTAAATCTAACCCTTCACACAACTCAACTTGGATGTCGAGAAATATGATCTGGAGTGGATTAGTGATTTTAGCTTTCTTAGGTTTACACTTTTATGATTTCTGGTTACCAGAGATAACACACAAATACGTGAATGCACTTCCTGCAGATGAAACACGTTATTTTGGTGAATTAGCAGAAAAATTTCATAGTCCAGTGAGAGTTGGATTATATGTAGTAGCTTTTGTATTGTTAATGATGCACTTGTTACACGGATTCCAATCTGCTTTTCAATCAATGGGTGCGAACCACAGAAAGTACAATGGTTTAATTAAAGGTTTCGGTAAAGTTTATGCAATCGTAATCCCGTTAGGATTCATCTTTATCGCTGTATATCATTTCCTTAATCAATAAGTAGTAGAACATGACGAAATTAAACGCAAAAATTCCTCAAGGAGATATAGCTGACAAATGGTCAAATCACAAAGCAAACATTCGCCTTGTATCTCCTAACAATAGAGATAAAATTGATATCATCGTAGTTGGTACTGGTCTTGCCGGTGGTTCAGCTGCTGCTACTTTGGCAGAATTAGGATATAAAGTAAAAGCATTTTGTTATCAAGATTCACCTAGACGTGCGCACTCTATTGCAGCACAAGGTGGTATTAATGCTGCTAAAAACTATAAAGGTGATAACGACTCTGTATATCGTTTATTCTATGATACTGTAAAAGGTGGTGACTATCGTTCACGCGAAGCCAACGTACATAGATTAGCAGAAGAGTCTAGAAATATTATCGACCAATGTGTTATGCAAGGTGTTCCATTCGCGAGAGATTACGGTGGAATGTTAGATAACCGTTCATTTGGTGGTGTACAAGTAAAACGTACATTCTACGCTAAGGGACAAACAGGTCAACAATTATTATTAGGTGCTTATTCAGCAATGAACCGTCAGATTAACTTAGGTCACATTACCATGTACAACCGTCATGAGATGTTAGACCTTGTAGTAGTTGATGGTAAAGCACGTGGAATTATCGCTAGAAACTTAGTAACTGGTGAAATCGAAAGACACTCTGCACACGCAGTAGTTATCGCTTCTGGGGGATACGGAAACGTATTCTTCTTATCTACCAACGCAATGGGATCTAATGCCACTGCAGCATGGAAGATTCACAAAAGAGGTGCAACTTTCGCAAACCCTTGCTTCGTTCAAATTCACCCTACTTGTATTCCAGTTCACGGAACCAATCAATCTAAATTGACATTGATGTCTGAGTCATTACGTAACTCAGGTAGAATTTGGGTTCCTAAGAAGAAAGAGGATGCAGAAGCAATTAGAGAAGGTAGAAAGAAAGCGGCTGATATTCCAGAAGAAGAAAGAGATTATTATTTAGAGAGAAGATATCCTGCATTCGGTAACTTGGTACCACGTGACGTTGCGTCTAGAGGTGCAAAAGAAAGATGTGATGCTGGATTCGGTATTGAAAATAACGACACGAACGAAGGTGTATTCTTAGATTTCTCTACAGAGATTCAAAAGAAAGGTAAAGAGGTTGCATTCTCACAAGGTAACCACAATCCTACTCCAGAAGAGATTACTAAATTAGGTAAGGCTTGGGTTGAGGAGAAATATGGTAACTTGTTCCAGATGTACCAAAAGATTACCAACGAGAATCCATATGAAACACCGATGAAGATTTATCCTGCGGTTCACTACACTATGGGTGGTATTTGGGTTGATTACAACTTAATGAGTACTATCCCCGGATGTTATGTAGCTGGAGAGGCTAACTTCTCAGATCACGGTGCTAACAGACTTGGAGCTTCGGCTTTAATGCAAGGTTTAGCAGATGGTTACTTCGTTCTACCATATACAATGGCTGATTACTTAGCTGATGATATTAGAACAGGTCCTATCTCTACTTCTACTCCAGAGTTCGAACAAGCAGAGCAAGAAGTGAAAGATAGAATCAACTCACTTATCAACAACAAAGGAACTAAGTCAGTAGACCACTTCCACAAGCGATTAGGTTTAATCATGTGGAACAAGGTTGGAATGGCTAGAAATGCTCAAGGATTACAAGAGGCAATTCACGAAATCGCTGAATTAAGAGAAGAATTCCACAGAGATGTTTATGTTCCTGGATCAGCAGACGAATTCAACCCAGAGTTGGAAAAAGCTGGTAGAGTTGCTGATTTCTTAGAGTTAGGTCAGTTAATGGCAATGGATGCACTAAGAAGAAATGAGAGTGCTGGTGGTCACTTTAGAGAAGAGTACCAAACAGAAGAAGGAGAAGCATTACGTGACGATGAAAACTTTGCGCATGTTTCTTGCTGGAACTATAACGGACCAGATATTTCAAAAGAAGAATTTTTTAAAGAAGAATTAGAGTTTAACTACATTGAGTTGAAACAACGTTCATATAAATAAGAATTAATATGGCTGATAAAATCATAAATATTACACTCAAAATTTGGCGTCAAAAAAACGACAAATCTAAAGGGAAAATTGAAACTTATAAGTTGAACGGTGTTTCTCAAGCGAGTTCTTTTCTCGAAATGTTAGATCAATTAAACGAACAATTGATTGCTGAGAAAAAAGAGCCTGTAGCTTTCGACCACGATTGTCGTGAAGGAATTTGTGGAACTTGTTCTCTATATATTAACGGACGCCCTCACGGACCTGACACAGGAATTACAACTTGTCAATTACACATGAGAATGTTCAATGATGGAGAAACTATTTATATCGAGCCTTGGCGTTCGGCTGCGTTCCCAATTATCAAGGACTTAGTTGTTGATAGAAGCTCATTTGAAAGAATTCAACAAGCAGGTGGATATGTTTCTGTTGACACGACAGGTAACACGGTAGATGCAAACGCACTTCCAGTTCCTAAATTTGATGCAGACCGCGCATTTGATGCTGCAGCTTGTATTGGATGTGGAGCTTGTGTTGCGGCTTGTAAAAACGGTTCAGCTATGCTATTCGTTGGTGCTAAAGTATCTCAGTATGCTTTATTACCACAAGGTAAAGTTGAAGCTACTAAACGTGTTCAAGACATGGTTCAACAAATGGATATCGAAGGATTTGGTAACTGTAGTAATACAGGTGCTTGTGAGGTTGAATGTCCAAAAGGTATTTCTTTAGAGAATATCGCAAGAATGAACCGCGAATACTTAAGCGCAAAAGTTTCTAGCGAACAATAAGTCTAGAACTTAATTATAAAATTAAAGTCCCAATTCAGCTGAAGTGGGACTTTTTGTTTTATTAAAGATTATACTTTTAATTAAGAATCTTCAGCAGTTTTTTCATTGCCCTTTCTAGCACTACATAATCTGGCTTTTCTGTAGGAAGATAAACAAAAACCATCGCCATATTTTTGTCTAATGTAGATTTATTCAAGCGATAAGCCTCCTTCATTTGTCTTTTAATCCTATTTCGATCAGTTGCATTCTTAAACCTTCTTTTGGGTACAGAGAAAGTAACCTGCGTATTTTCAGCAATATTTTTACAATCTTTAAAGTTGTCTGGAGTAAACTCAAGATAAATGACTCTAATCGGATAAGCTTTGATAGATTTACCTTTAGAAAACAAGGTATCGAAATAGCATTTTCGTTTTAATCTTTCGTGTTTCTTAAAGGTATTTTTCAAAATTTATATCTTCTTTTAATTGTGGTATTAAATCCACTTATCCAAATTTAGAATAAGTACAAATAACTTTCGTAATTTTGTAGTCAATTGCAATTAAGCAATTACAAATTTAATTTAAAAAAACAAGATATATGTATCCAGAAGATTTAGTTATGCCAATGAAGGCTGAATTAACAGAAAATGGGTTTACTGATTTAAGTACAGTTGAGGCAGTAGAAGAATTCTTACAAAAGAAAGGAACTACCCTAGTTGTGGTAAACAGCGTGTGCGGTTGTGCTGCAGGTGGAGCTCGCCCAGGTGTGGTTCACTCATTAACAGGAGATAAAAAACCAGATAACTTAGGGACTGTGTTTGCAGGATTTGATATCGATGCTACGAATACAGCGCGTGCTGCTATGATGCCTTTCCCTCCTAGTTCACCATCAGTTGCTTTGTTCAAAGACGGTGAATTAGTACATATGTTGGAGCGTCATCATATTGAAGGACATTCTCCTCAAATGATTTCAGAAAACTTACAACAAGCTTATAACGAGTATTGTTAATTTACTTTTTGGGTTAAGTAAGATGTATTTAAAAAAGTTTTGATAGTAGTGAATGCTATTTTCAAAATGCTAAATTATCTTACTTAACCTTTTTTTTTAATTTCAAACATAAATTCATTCAATGAAAGTAGCTGTAGTTGGCGCCACCGGAATGGTTGGTAAAATCATGTTGCAAATTTTAGAGGAACGTAACTTCCCTGTCACGGAATTAATTCCGGTAGCTTCAGAAAGATCTGTTGGTAATACAATTGATTTCAAAGGAGAAAAAGTTGCTATAGTTTCTATAGAGGATGCAGTTGATGCTAAATGTGATATTGCCCTATTTTCGGCAGGTGGTTCAATTTCTTTGGAATATGCACCAAAATTTGCTGCCCAAGGAACCACGGTCATAGACAACTCTTCTGCTTGGCGAATGGATAAAAACATTAAGTTAGTTGTTCCTGAGATTAATGCCTCTCAACTTACGGCAGAGGATAAAATTATTGCCAATCCAAATTGCTCAACCATTCAATTGGTCATGGCATTAAAACCTTTGCACGATAAATACACAATTAAACGTGTCATTGTTTCTACCTATCAGTCTGTAACAGGAACCGGAAAAGAAGCGGTTGAACAGCTAGAAGGCGAAATTAGAAATGAAAAACCTAACATGGTTTATCCTTATCAAATCTTCAAAAATGCACTTCCACATTGTGATATTTTCGAGGATAATGGCTACACCAAGGAGGAAATGAAGCTCACCAATGAGACCAAAAAGATATTATCTGACGATAGTATACAATTAACGGCGACAGCAGTTCGCGTTCCGGTGCAAGGTGGACATTCTGAATCTGTAAATATTGAATTTGAAAATGATTTTGACTTAAAAGAGGTTAGGCAGTTGATGCATAACACGCCTGGAATCGTTTTAAAGGACAATCCGGACACCCAAATCTATCCGATGCCACTTTATTCAGAAGGTAAGGATGATGTCTTTGTAGGGCGTATTAGACGTGATTTCTCGCAGGAGAATACCATGAATATGTGGATTGTTGCAGATAACCTTAGAAAAGGAGCTGCCACCAATACCATTCAAATTGCAGAATACTTGATTGCTATTGGCTTGATTAAACAAAATTAAAAGCCCATGCTAAAAAAATATTAAAGAATGTGTCTCAATAATTACACAACCGATCTGAGAGTTGAATATTTGAGAACTATTCTCGGACAACTGTACGAGAGAAAAACATAAAAAAAGCCGTTTCAATTAGTTTTGAGACGGCTTCTATTTTTTGTTTGAAATATTTTAATCACTAATTTAATAAGCAGTGATAACTAGGGGAAGGGTATAATGTTAATTTCACAAGTGTAGATAAATCTACCAAAGAACGCCTAAGGCTCATCGCTCAACTGGATGACGAAGATAAAGATGCTATCTTTCGTATTATTGACAGCATGCTTACCAAAACTAAATTTAAAGACTTCTTTAATAAAAATGTGGCTGCACTATAAAAGTAAAAAAGCCACCCCAGTATTGAGACGGCTTCTTTTGATTTTCTTATTCATCAAATAATTTATTGTGCCTGACTTTCCCTGTGCTTTCGCCCTCTTTCAAAGTTTTTGTTTCTGAATATGGTTCCCATTTTTTAGACATAATTTTTGCCCAATACTCACTATCCTTGGGTTTACCAATAATAAACCAGTAATCATTTGCATAACCTGCACTATATGCATAAATATCTTTCTGATTTAAGGTATCTTTCCAAACCTTGTCAGAAGGTAACAAATACTTTATCTGTTTTCCATTTTCTTTCTGATACTTAATATCTCTCCAACCTTCTTGAAATTTGAATTGCGTTTTTAAAACTCCTGATTTTGGAACTTCATAAACTCTGTTGCCTTCGCTATCATATTTTACTGCCTTACCGTCCGCTTCATTAAACAAAACGATAACAGCTCCTTCAAAATCATTTGGCACAATGAAAACTTCATTTTCGCCTTGATTACCCCAATATGATAATACTAACCACAAAACATATAAAAGAAGTAATGACCCTAATACTAACCCTATAATCTTAAAAAATCTTTTCATTAGTTCTGAGGGTTAGGGTTCTGATTCAAAAATGTCTTATTCCATTCGTCAGGTTTTACCCATTGACCATTTCGCATAACGCCAATAAAATTACCATTATCAGGGTTAATACGAATCTGCATATTGATATTCATTATTTGTTCTGTGGCAGGTCCAAAAAGAATAGTTGGGTTTTGGTCTTCACCAGCAGCTCGCACGTCCACACCAATAAAGAGTTTTTGCTTACCACTAGGGTCAGTAATAAATGCTTCTGTATTTGGAAAGTCATCACCAGCAACTTGTCCAGTAATGCTTAGAATATCACCGTCTTGAACAATACTAAGCCTTGCATCTACGTCAATATCTGGTGTTGGTCCATATGCAAGTGGATTTGTGCCTTCGTAACCAGTCTCAAAAGATACGCTATTGCTACCTGTTCTAATACGACCTACATAACCATCTGGTGTATCTGTATCAGTACCAAAATAAGGATGATGTGAAGCGTCTGAAAAAGTTCCATTTCTACCACGCCCAGCATATGTAACAGTTCCTTTTTCGGGATCTGCTACAACTCTGTGCGTAATTCGAGATGATGCACCATCCAATAAGCTAAAACCTCTGCTATCTCCAGAAAAATCTCGCCCTAAACCAATAGGCACAAACCATCTTCCTTTACCAAAAGATTCGCTTGGATGAAATGAACGGAATGTTACAGGATATGGCCATCTACCATCAGGGTCAACAAAAAGTATTGGATTGTTGAAAGTGAAAACATATGGTGAGTACTGTGGGCCTTTCTCCGCCAACGGATCCACATTCATCCAACGCCCCAAACTTGCATTATAATTTCGCCAACCGTAGGCACAAATTGCAACTCGCCCCCTTTGTATTGAAAACCATCTATATATTGGGTTGTTTCGCCTGAAACCACTATTCTGAGTTTGATACTGTTAATTTACAGAAATTTTTAAAGCCTTTAAAAAATTTTTATTCATTTATCCTTGATAAAAAACGAAACAAAAAATCAAGAAGGCTTTAAAATGTTTTGCTAAAGCAACGTCAAACTTTCTAAAATTGAATCGCCTAACGCTAAATCCAACCGCAGTCAATTTTTTAACGAAAGCCTGACTAAACATAAAAGCCTTCATCTGCTTCGTTTTTAAATTATAGGGTAAGGCTTTATTATTTTACTCAAAAGGAAATAGTGTTTTTGCTTATTTTTAATTTAATTTTTTATAAATATTAATGGTTCTGTTTTCTGGGGAGGTTATAATGGTTCTTCAATTCCTTGACCTGGTTATTCGCGATTTTAAAGCTAAACAAACGTATGCTTCTGAAATGAAAGCTTTTTGCATTAGTTTTGACTTTTGTGAAATACCCCAAGCTGATTCTCTACCAGATGTTCCTCATATTACATTAAAATATTGTAGTATAAAAAATATGAGGATTATTGCAATGTAAGAAACAATACTATATTTAATATTCTTATTTCTATCATCTTCCACAAGTTCCTTGAGTTTAGCTTTATTTAAAGTACAGTTATATTCAAAAACCCACCTGACTAATATCCCTATAAGGTTGAAAAATACGTAAGTCATTATTTTTCTTCTATGTTGTCAATTACATAGTTTACAACTTCGGTAGCCCCAAAACCAATACCTAAATTTTTCAATAATGAACTCGAAAATTCTAATGGCGCCATCATTGCAGATAAACCTGGCTTAAGAAAAGCCTCCTTTTTTTCTTCAAAACTCATTCCTCTGTCTTTATACGTTTTTGTGGTTAATTTTCCATTTTCAAAGCCTATAATATTTAGATCTCCTTCTATATGGATATTTTCTGCTTTTCCAGTTCCTAAAATTTTTTTAGGAATATCGTAAAGCCCTCCCTTGACGATTGCTCCTATTACCTGAGCTCCCTCAATTACCGGAGACACTACTTCGTCTGTTATATTATTTCTAATAGCCCTACCCATGGAAGTATGGGAGGTAATGGTAAAGCCACTATCCAATGTGACAGACTGCCCTCCTGAATAATTTTTTCTGGTATCCGTATTGGTAAAAGATCCATCTACACTTAATTGGTAACTTCCCGAATTATCTGCAACCGATGGAGTTCTTCCAACATAAGATTCATTTCCTTTCAGGACTGTAGAGGCGTTTTCTTTTGTGAGTTTAGGGTTGTACTTTAAGTTACCATTTCCATCATCATACCAATCCTGTCCACTTCTACCATCTGGGTCTATCATAAATATTGGATTGTTCCAAACATATCCGTATGGATCTAATGTTTCTTCACTTAAAGGATCATGTTGTGCCCACCTCCCAATTTCTGGCATATAAAAACGTGCGCCATAATCATAAACATTCAACCCCAACTCATCCTGCAGTTCTTTCCCGTTATATTTATACTGATACGGATTTCGATCCACCGTTTCAATTTCTCTAGCATCGCCTATGGAGCAGTAGTCGCGCGCTGGTGTGTTGTAGCTTCCGTGTTGTAGGCCGAAGGGGTAATAGTTACTCTCCTCTAAAATTTTGATGTTGCTTGGACTTTGTGGATCGGTGGTGTAACTCAAACGTATATTACCAAGGTGGTCTGTATAATTATATACGTAATCAAAATATTGTTGGCGACCATTGCCTTCGGTTTTTCTCACATAACCTCCCGAAACAGGGAAAAACTGTAATTCTCCATCTATGTACTGAAATGAATCCAAATATTCAGTTTTGCTTATGTCACTACGGTTTGTCACTGTTTTTTCTATTTTCGTACCTAGTGCATTATAAATATAGGCTATTTTCTGATGGTTAGAAAATTTAATTTCTGTTGGTAGGTTTAAATGGTTATAATTTATTTCTGTAATCCCTTTGTTTTTATCCTCTTTCATATTAGCATTGGGATCATAAATATATTCCGTAGATAGATTAACGCCATCATTAAAACCTTTTGTAGAGGCAACTCCATCCGATACTTTTCGTAATTTATTTGAGTTCGGAAAATAAGTATAGCTAAGGTCATCCATATTGGGTATGGCTGGTACTGTCCCATAATCTTCCGGAACTCCCCACCTTTGTAAGCTCAAGATATTACCATTTTTGTCATAAGACAAGGACTCATTAAAATTATTACTATAAGTGGTTCCTTTTCTATAATAGGCAGTATTTAAACGATTTAAAGCATCATATGAATAGGCATATCCTCGTAATTTATTATCGTTAGCGGTCCGCCAAAAAGTTTGTGATATATTGCCGTTGTAGAGAGGTTTTACATTACCATGATGCAGGTTCGCTGGATTTTGATAATGCAACTCAAATCCAAAGAATGTCTACTCTAGATGCTGCGGGTTATTTATGCGGGTGAGCTAGCCATGGAGGTAATATTGTTTAGCTTTCAAATCCTTTGATTTAAGCTATTAATTATTAGGTTTCTGCTCGTGGTCAATAGAATAAGCACTCTACCAGTTTTTTACTTTTATTGGCATTATTGCAATCACAAAAAGAACTAATGATAATAAAATAAAAGAAACGTTTTGTTTGTTTCCAGCTGATTCTAATCTCAGATAATTAAATTCTTTTGAATGATAAAATCGTTGAGAACTTCCTATGATTAGAGATTCACATTTATTTGTTGATACACTTATTTTTCTTTTTTCATTTTTAAACTCTACAAAAATAGCTGCCCTTAAACCGCAGTGTTTTTCAATTATTTCGAGTTCTATTGGCAAAGTATTACGCTTTATTCCTTCAAAATAAACATAACTGATTATTGAGAAAACCAACATAAAAGAGCTAATAACAATAAGCAGAACTCTTCTTTTAGAGTATTTAGGTAGTTTAATCACAAATTTCACACTCTAATGGGCCAAAAATGACAGTACCTTTTTTGGGTTCATCCTTCTTAAACAAATCTAAATCAGTCAAAGCATTAGCGCCACCTTCTTTAAAAGCATCATTTACTGTCTTGACGCTTAGGTAGGCTCTTTCATAATTCTTCATAGTATTCTGAATGCTGTTCAATTCCTTTTCTAATGCTATTACTTTATCATTCATTCGCCCTGTTTTTTTTGCTTGTCTTTTATAACGCGCTATTCTTCTTCTAACAACATTTGCCCTATTTGGTGGGACTTTACTTTTTTTCAAAAGTTTTGCCTCTAACTTATCTACATACTTGGCTGGAATAACTTTACCAATGCCAGCCTCTATTAGACCTCCAGCTACGGATTTCCAGATATCAATATCCCCTTTCCCTGCATCTTTAAGTACATTTTCAGTTGTTTCTATAAGAGCATCAATTCCATAATCCACAACTTTACCAAATGCTTTTCGACTAATTTTATTTGTTGCAATATTTTTAACAGAACTCAATCCACCCGAAAAAGCTCCGAGAGTTCCAGCAACTCCTAAATCCAAAAAACTGATATTGTTGTAGTGTACTGATTGTTCAAATGATAAGTCATCTACAAAATAATTTACTCCTACCTGTGCAACGTAATCAGAGACAACACCAAGTACAAAACCTACAGGACCTGGTAACTCCCCATCCTCGTCAATAAAACTAATTGGATCATTATATGCATAATTATATGGTGAATAATCATACATAAATTCACTTGCTGGGTCATGTACGCCCCATCGTCCAAGGTCAGGCATGTACATTCTAGCCCCATAATCATAAACGTTTAGTCCCAACTCATCTTGCCACTCTTTTGCGTTGTATTTGTACTTATACGGATTACGATCCACCGTTTCAATTTCTCTAGCATCGCCTATGGGGCGGTAGTCGCGCGCTGGTG
>NZ_JANAIE010000030.1 GCF_029664245.1 Profundicola chukchiensis
GAAATTCGACGGCCGGATTTCCGAGGATTTCAAGCTGAACACCGGCACATGGGTGCGGGCGGCGCAATTGCGGCTCGATCTGCTGGCGATCCTGGCGCCGCTTGCCGCCGACCTGGTGGTGACCGGGGCGGACCGTCAGGAGATAGGGCTGATGATTTTCCCCAACATGGCGGAGTTGGAGAAGGAAGGTTTCGACACCGAGGATCAGGCCGGCGCGATGACCAACCGGTTGTTGCTGGGCGAGGTGCACCGGCGGCTTGCCGAGCGCGCGCGCGAGGTCTCGGGCAGTTCGGTGCATG
>NZ_JANAIE010000031.1 GCF_029664245.1 Profundicola chukchiensis
ATCACGATTCTTTTAAGAATGATATAAAAATCTCTTTATTAAACGAGCTTACACTTGTTAGAAGAATAGGTAACAATGCGGCCCATGGTAAAAAGGTAAGTAATCAAGAAGCCTTAATTTGTCTGAGAAGTATATTTAGATTGCTCTCTTTTATTGGACTTAATTACAACGAAGAAGAGCCAGATATTCCATTTTTTGAAGAAGCCTATATTCCAACAGGAGAGCTCAACGAAAAAACCTTAACACAGCTACAAGCCAAATCTGACGCTGTAGATAAATTACTAGAGGACAAGA
>NZ_JANAIE010000032.1 GCF_029664245.1 Profundicola chukchiensis
CATTGTGTATAAATTATGCCTTTGTGCAAAATAAATTTGGATTTTATGATTTTTTTGTTTTGTACTTGTTTTTAAATCTTCTAAAACGTAGTGTATCAAGCCTTTAAGCTAGTGATTTAAAAGTAGTTTAACTGTTTTAAGATTCATCCTTGAGTGCAAACCCGAAGTGTCACTCTGAACTTGATTCAGAGTCTTTTGATAAAGTGGTTTAATTGGTTTAAAGATTAATTGACGTAAATCCTCTTGTCAGGCTGAGTGATTTTGCATAGCAAAATTGTATCGAAGCCTTGGA
>NZ_JANAIE010000033.1 GCF_029664245.1 Profundicola chukchiensis
TATCTCGTCGACCGAATAGACCTCGTGCCACGCCGGCATCTTCTTGAAACCCTTGTAGACACGTTTGAATACGAACTCAGGGGTGTATTTGGCGGGTTTCAATTTCGGTGCCTTGCCGGGATAGGCCTTGTAGCCGTGGCAATGGGTGCATTGGTCAAACCAGATTTCCTTGCCCGCTTCGAAATTCTCGGCACTCGCCAAGAACTCCTCGGAGAAGGTTTGAGCCGCGATCACCTCTTCAATGCTCTTCTTGGGGGCCGCCGGCGCATCCGTTGTCTCTTCACTGGCCG
>NZ_JANAIE010000034.1 GCF_029664245.1 Profundicola chukchiensis
CCGGCGGGCCCTGGCCGCCCGGCTAGCCGCTGCACGGATTGCTGGCCTGCCCGAACCCAATTTCCGTGGGCTCGGACTGAATGCCTGCTCCGCCGGCCTCGACCCGGACACTTTAGCGCGCAATTTCGCGGGCACGTTAACACGTGTCCGCGCGGGTCAAGGCGATCAGGCGGTTAAGGCTGATTACGCCGATTGAAGAGAAGCCGGCGGCTGCAGCCAGCATCAATTGCCATCGAACCCATTTCTCCCTTTTCAGCCGGTCAGCAAAGAAGATGCTCGTGCGATAGT
>NZ_JANAIE010000035.1 GCF_029664245.1 Profundicola chukchiensis
GGCCTATGGCATTGCCAAAAGCACATCAAAACACCCGGAAACCTTCGGCAAGGGCAATATTGAAGGCGTCGCCGCGCCCGAGACCGCCAACAATGCCGCCTCTACTGGCTCGCTGTTGCCGATGCTCACCCTCGGCATCCCCGGCTCGCCCACGACGGCGCTTCTCCTGGGCGGCATGGTGATGTGGGGGCTGGTACCGGGACCGATGCTGTTCATCGAACAGCCCGATTTCGTCTGGGGTCTGATTTCGTCGCTCTACACCGCGAATTTCGCGGC
>NZ_JANAIE010000036.1 GCF_029664245.1 Profundicola chukchiensis
GTCAAATGGCATCACCGCGGTCGGGTCGGTTTCCTTCAAGGCCTGGCTCAGCGATATCTGCGCGATTGAGCCGAAGAGACCGATCAGGACCATCCAGCCGAGCGTTTCCCGCCCGAACGGTTGCCAGACCCAGAGTGCCGGGACAATGGAGAAAACCCCTAGGAAGATGCCCATATAAGCGACGATGGTCACGCTCGACTCCGTACGCGACAGGATCTTGATAATGACCATCGCGATCGCCCAAAGCGCCGCCGACCCGGTGACCAGAAGCGC
>NZ_JANAIE010000037.1 GCF_029664245.1 Profundicola chukchiensis
TTTGCTCATTTGTATTTCATCGGCAAAGTCTGTGTAGACTGTTTTTACTTCTTCCATTTCTATAAATTTCAGTAAATCTCTTAATTCTATGCGAATGTCTTCTATTACATTCACATTGGTGTTTTCCCAAAATTCAACTTCTTGAATTTGTTTTATAAGCTCTAACTTCTCCTTGACTTTGGGTACGTTTCTTTTCTTGATAAGATTGTTACCAATGTTATAGATTTGTCTTACATAGCCTTCTTCTTTACTTTTATCACCCGATA
>NZ_JANAIE010000038.1 GCF_029664245.1 Profundicola chukchiensis
TGAGCATGTCTACAATAGCTGCGGATACTCTGGTCTTTCCACTTCCTGTGGCCATCACCAACAAGGCTTTTCTAGATTTACCTCTTAGTTCGTTGTCGTGTGTGATGACCAATGCTTCTGCCACTCGCTTAATGGCTTCTAATTGATATGGTCGACCTGCAATGTCTCTATCTACCTGAAACTCTCGTAAGTCTTTTCTTGTTCTTCTTCGTTCTATGAGATATTGTAGCTCATCTTTGGTATAGAATCCACTTACTTC
>NZ_JANAIE010000039.1 GCF_029664245.1 Profundicola chukchiensis
CAAAACACTCAACTTTAGCATTATGAGCTAGCCTGCTAAAGTACCGTAAAGGTGATTGCCTTGAAGCCTGATATGTATGTATCAGGCTTTTTTTATGGTTTTGAGCCAAAAAATAGTCAAAAAACTCCCCCATAAATATAAATTTCTTCAGAGAGTTTTGCTAAAAAGTCCGTGAAGAAATAAAAAAAGTTCACGGACTTTTGCTTCAAACTCTACGAAGAAATAAAAAAAGTCTGTGAACTTTTTACAAAAAGCATT
>NZ_JANAIE010000003.1 GCF_029664245.1 Profundicola chukchiensis
ATTTATTATCGTTAGCGGTCCGCCAAAAAGTTTGTGATATATTGCCGTTGTAGAGTTTTTCTACATCAGCAGGTTGATTAGCACCAGCAGTCAGTTGGTTGTAGTTTATCTTAAATGCAAATAAATCTTGGGGTTGACTTGTGGGGTTTAAATTATCAATATCGTTAATATCAGTCATCCAACCACGTATATTGTATTTGTAGTCTATGATTTGTAATGGATTCGAAAACGTATTACTTCCGCCAACCTTCTTTGTTTTTAATTGTCCTAAATCATCATATTCATGAACAGCCAAGGATTGTACCGATTCGTTATTCACTTGAAAAGTTTGTTTGATTAATCGCTCAGCGTGATCATAGCTAAATTCACTCTGAGTTGTGAGTATTGGGTCGGCATTAGTTCGGTTGTGGGTAGTCTTAGTCTTCAAAACTTTTCCTCTAAAATCAAATTCGTTGTTCACTATCGTTCTACCTTGTAAATGATTGATTTTGTAAGTCTGTATTGGTCCTGATTTAGCGTCATAATAAGTAAAAGTTTTTTCCCATAAATTTCCGCCCAATACTCTTACGAAACTTGCAGTGGGTAAATTTTTGGTGGTTATATAGTGGGTACTGCTATTGGGAGTTGCTGATATTACTTGTTCACCAAACACGGAACTAGGAGTAGTTATTGCACCTGTAAAATTATAATCATCATAATAGTTTACGCTTAAAATCTCACTTTCAGCATTATTTTGCGGAAAACCTCCATCTTTTGAATAGTTAACAGTTATCCCATTTAAGGAAAAATTATTACCTCTATTTTCATTATTGCTACCCATTACATTAACTAAGTTTTGAACCTGAGTTCGACTCCCATTATTTTTATACCTATACGGATTACGTTCCACCGTTTCAATTTCTCTAGCATCGCCTATGGGGCGGTAGTCGCGCGCTGGTGTGTTGTAGCTGCCGTGTTGTAGGCCGAGCGTAATATTTAGAAATGGGTTATTATGCATTTATCTTGTTCACTGCGAGCTGGAAAAGCATGTTAATTGAATATCTAAGATAATTAATTCATTTGGATTTTGTGGGTCTGCGTTCTAAGAAAGTCTAAAATTTCAGAGACCTGTGCAGAGCAAAGTCGAAGCATGATCGGTGAAATTATTCATCCTGTCAAATAAGACTTGAGACGATTGTGTAGAAACATTTTGCCATAATGTGTTTTTAAATATTTTTCTCGTTTGGTGGCATCTTGTTGGTTCAAACATCCTTCAGAATATACTAATTTTAAGCTCATTTTAAATATTAAGTTTTATTTTAAATAACCAATCTTCTTCAACCCAACCATTTGGAATCCAAACAAAATACTTAGCGGAAATAATTATTATTAATATTAATAATATCAAAATAAATGGTTCTAAAAGAATGAAAAATATTTGATATATAGTATTGAAAAATTTATTTAAATGTTCATAATTATTGATTAATTCAGCGATTTTATATGAATCTATTTTTTCATCTATGAATTTATCCATTGGCTTGAATAATTTTAAACTTATAAGTCCTACAGCTATAGCAATCATCCAACTTAGTGCCCATGTTGATTTTTGATTATATATATTAGTATCTCTAAAAAAAGCAATACCATCTAGAATCCACCCAAAATAAAAAATGGGAATACAAGCCACCAATAATAGCATACTAAAAATATGACTATCAAGTATTTCCTTTGTTTTTTGCAAAGGATTATAATCGGTTCTACTAAACATATAAATTTGATAAACGTGATGCCAAAACAACTTTTTCATATCAATAAAATCCTTCATACATTTCTATCATCACGCCTCCGTCACTAGTTACACTAGCATCATCTAAAGATTGATCCAAATAATCCCCTATACCTTTTGCCTCTCCTTTCATAAAATAACTAACTCCCATTGTAATTAAGTCTGCGCCGAAATATATACCCGAAATAGTATTTCCTGCTATTGGAACAGCATTAATACCTATCATTGTAGCTGTCAAAACGTGAGAAGCTCTTATTTCTCCACTTAATGCAACATCAGCAGCAACTAAAACCCTTGTGGTTCTACCTGCAAGTTTTCCTCCTTTCTCTATTTTTTTTAATGATTTCGAATTTACATTAATTCCTGGTCCTAATTTTGTCCTTAGCGTTATGGTCTTATCTCCATATTTTTCACCATACTTAAATCTATCTTTTAGTACACCTCCTGATAAGCCACCTACACTTTCAGCAACATCTAATACAATTCCTAATCCTGCCTTTTTATTATTGGATTTACCATGAGCAACCACATCGGAAAGAATAACCACATCTAACTCAAATCCTGCTGCATTTAATGCTGCTTCCGCACCTTCATTAAAATCAGAGCTGCCATCATAATTTTTAAAATAATTCATGACAATTTCGTGTTCGCCAGGCTTGGTTGTTTTAATACCATTTTTACTTATTTCATATAAGCCTGTAGCATCACTCCAAAATAATGGATTATTAAATGCGAATCTATAAGGCGTCCAACTCATACTAACTTCCGCCAACACATCTGGATTCAAAAACCTACCTAAAGCATTATCATATTGCCTAAAATCCATGGCGGTTACATTTAACCCCAACTCATCCTGCCACTCTTTGCCGTTGTATTTATACTGATACGGATTATTATTCACCATGACAACGTCTCTGCCTTCGCCCAAAGGACGAATATCTCGCGCCGGGGTGTTGTATCTGCCGTGTTTTAAACCAAAGGGGTAATAATTGTTTTCTTCTAAGATTTTTATTCCACTTATTCCACTAGATAAAGGATCGGTTGTGTAACTTAAGCGGATATTGCCGAGGTGATCCGTGTAGTTATAAACGTAATCAAACCATTTTCTATTTGTTCCGTCTGTCTTTCGCACATAGCCTTCTGAGGTTGGGAAAAACTGCAACTCCTCGTCGATGTACTGAAATGAATCCAAATATTCAGTTTTGCTTATGTCACTACCGTTTGTCACTGTTTTTTCTATTTTCGTACCTAGTGCATTATAAATATAGGCTATTTTCTGATGGTTAGAAAATTTAATTTCTGTTGGCAGGTTTAAATGGTTATATTTAATTTCTGTAATCCCTTTGTTTTTATCCTCTTTCATATTAGCATTGGGATCATAAATATATTCCGTAGATAGATTAACGCCATCATTAAAACCTTTTGTAGAGGCAACTCCATCCGATACTTTTCGTAATTTATTTGAGTTCGGAAAATAAGTATAGCTAAGGTCATCCATATTGGGTATGGCTGGTACTGTCCCATAATCTTCCGGAACTCCCCACCTTTGTAAGCTCAAGATATTACCATTTTTGTCATAAGACAAGGACTCATTAAAATTATTACTATAAGTGGTTCCTTTTCTATAATAGGCAGTATTTAAACGATTTAAAGCATCATATGAATAGGCATATCCTCGTAATTTATTATCGTTAGCGGTTCGCCAAAAAGTTTGTGATATATTGCCGTTGTAGAGTTTTTCTACATCAGCAGGTTGATTAGCACCAGCAGTCAGTTGGTTGTAGTTTATCTTAAATGCAAATAAATCTTGGGGTTGACTTGTGGGGTTTAAATTATCAATATCGTTAATATCAGTCATCCAACCACGTATATTGTATTTGTAGTCTATGATTTGTAATGGATTCGAAAACGTATTACTTCCACCAACCTTCTTTGTTTTTAATTGTCCTAAATCATCATATTCATGAACAGCCAAGGATTGTACCGATTCGTTATTCACTTGAAAAGTTTGTTTGATTAATCGCTCAGCGTGATCATAGCTAAATTCACTCTGAGTTGTGAGTATTGGGTCGGCATTAGTTCGGTTGTGGGTAGTCTTTGTCTTCAAAACTTTTCCTCTAAAATCAAATTCGTTGTTCACTATCGTTTTACCTTGTAAATGATTGATTTTGTATGTCTGTATAGGTCGTGATTTAGCATCATAAAAAGTAAAAGCTTTTTCCCATAAATTCCCGCCTAATACTCTTACGAAACTTGCAGTGGGTAAATTTTTGGTGGTGACATAGTGGGTACTGCTATTGGGAGTTGCTGATATTACTTGTTCACCAAACACGGAACTAGGAGTAGTTATTGCTCCTGGAAAATTATAATCATCATAATAGTTTACGCTTAAAATCTCACTTTCAGCATTATTTTGCGGAAAACCTCCATCTTTTGAATAGTTAACAGTTATCCGATTTAAGGAAAAATTATTACCTCTATTTTCATTATTGCTACCCATTCCATTTACTAAGTTTTGAACCTGAGTTCGACTCCCATTATTTTTATACAAACCTGTGTACGCAACTCTTCCAAACTTATCATATTTGGTAAATAACCAAACTTTTTGAGTTAAATTGAATGGATTAATAGTTGCATTTGTACTTCTCCTGTTACCAACAATCTATTACTTAATTTTTCTTTTGTAGAAACTTATACTCCCACAGCTCAAATTCATCATCTGTCTCGACTGGCTTATTATTTATTACTGGAAATTCTTCGAAATCGTATTGATTTATTGTTAGTGAGTCCAGGTTTATAATCGCAGTTGAGGTCATATTACCGTGAATAAATTTATAACGATTTTTTTTACTTATATCTTTTAATAGTCTCGCATTACCCGATAACACATTCTTAAATATAAACTCAAAATAATTGTAATTCTCCGGTAAACTTTCGAAAGAATCTACATCCCAATTTTTGTAAGTAACTATCTCATTACTATCAACTTTCATATCAAACGAATATGGAAAATAATTCTTATAATTATAAATAATTCCATTAACCTTATTATATCTATTATTGGGTATTTTATTAAAAATGGAAATATCTATAAATTTATGGGAGCCATTTAATTTGTCCTGCATTTTCTTTAGATGAAAACTTTTTTCTAATCCCAATGCATTTAACTTATTGTAATAAACCTTATTACAACTTGAAAAAGAAAGTATTAATATTATTATAATTAATCTCATCACTTCTTTTTACTATTTATTATTTCATTATAAATTAACGCAGCCCGAGGACTTAGCTTATAGTTTTGAGCTCCTGTTATGGGATTTAAAGTTGATTTCATCAAAACTCTTGACTTTTCATTTACTGTGCCGTTTAAATTTCTCTGGTAGTGAGTTCTTAATGGTAAATTATTCTCGCTACGAATTGCATTTTCAACAACAGTTCCGAAAACCTCTTTTTTCGATTGCTGAAGTATAATTTCTTTTTGAGTTCTTGGATTAATCCAATTATAACTGAACCATTCTGAATTCAAAGTTTTATCATTATATAATTGTTCAGAAAGAGAGTGTCCTAATTCATGCCCAAGAGTCGTGTAAAAATTATCCGAAACCTTTATTTGACTTCCATTGGAAAGCACGAAATTTACATTTTGATTAAAATCTGTATATATCTTCCTTCCATTAGCGGTTGTTTTGTTCCCACCCTCATTAGAAGTGTTACTTATAATATCTACATCAATATCATCATTTGCAAAAATATTCAAAAATGCTTGTCCAAATCCACAATCATGACATGCAATATCATTTAATGAACTTTGTATTTGTGCTACATAACTTCCATCATTTGCAATATACTCTTTATCATATTTTCCCGATTCATTATTTAAAGAGTATAACTTACCATTTTCATATTTATACCTGTCATTACCATCATTGATCCATATATAATCACCATTCACATCAATGAATTTCACTGGATTATTTGCAGTATACTGGTAAGGATTGATATCAGAATAAATTTCTGACATTCTATCCATTGAAAAATATCTCCCCAAACTTGCATCATAATTCCTTGCGCCGTAATCATACCAATCTAAACCTAACTCATCTTGGTATTCTTTTGCGTTGTATTTGTACTTATACGGATTACGATTCACCATTTCAATTTCTCTAGCATCGCCTATGGAGCGATAGTCGCGCGCTGGTGTGTTGTAGCTGCCGTGTTGTAGGCCGAAGGGATAGTAATTGTTTTTATTATAATGTAAACTTGAATTTCTCAATCAATGGATATTGGGTTCTATAAAGATAGTTTTTTTAATGAATAAATTTAAATAATGTTCATTTTGGCTTGACCCAAAACGAACCAACTGCGAAGCAAATTGATACCTACCATTCTATTACTGGTAAGTACAAGCGTGATGAAGTAAAACCGACTATTGATGTGGCTAAGCGATTAGTCAATGTACTGGAAACTACCGTAGGTTATCTGCTTGTCGAGACTGAAAAAGTTGACCTTTTTAAAGGCCCTGTTATGCTTCAAAGGTTGGTAAAGCTGGATAAAATGGAAAGCACAGAAAAAAGCCATATCCTACACGTACTGGACGGCTTCATTAAATCTGTTAAACTTAAAAATATTGCTGCTCTATAAAACTCAAACGCCAAGCTGGAAGCCTGGCGTTTTTGGTTAGTAATCTTTAATATACTCTATTTGATATAGTCTATTTTTATTCCTATCTAATATATTAAATCTATCATAAAAATTATAAGTCTTATTTCCTGCTGATTTTGTTTTTATAAAAACTCCCGAAAAAGAAAGGTTCTTCTCATTATTAAGAATGTTTTCCAAATCATAAAAATTTTTATCTTCCTTTTTAACTCTTTCGGAAAACCCTTGTATAACTAAGGTAATATGAGTTTTATCTCTTTCATCAAGTTCTTCAATACCAATCCATTTTTGATAATGATAATTTTCTGCTTTACTACAATTAGGATAATTTTGAATTTCAGTATAATCAATACGGTTACTGCTAACCTCATATACAGTAAGTTTATCTGGAAACGATACAACCTCTTGTATTTTAACCAAATCATATTCCTTTGGCAATAAACAATTTATATCATTAACGCAAGATACCAAAGAGATACAAATCAAAATAATTACTACTTTATTTTTCATAAAATTTAATTTTTAAAACTCTCCTGGCTTTTTTAGCCCTGGATTATCCGAAGTAAACACTTTTGGTTTTGTTAAGTTTATAGAGCCTTTACCATATCCATAAAAATTGTATGGTGTTGGACTTCCTCCTCTTCTTAATCTATCAGCTATAAATTGGTCAGCTCGATTAAAATCAAATCTATCAAAACCACCGCCATAACGCTCATAATTTTGTAAACTTATTGAACCATTTGCACTTTCAAGATTAACTCTTAAGGTTCCAAACACATTTCCTAAATTACTCTCTCCCGGATACCATAAAATATTTGAATTAAAAGGATGTGTATCTGCCATAAAGAAATTAACACTTAGACTATTAGTGCCTCGACTTGTAAAATCGTCAACAGATAAACGGCTACTTTTGAAGTTAATTTTACCTAAATCAACATACAAAGGCTCACCATTTCCATAATGATAATGGTCTATTGCTTCACCAAATGTAACATAGCCTTTCCAATCCATACGGCTACTTAATGTAGATTTATGCGAAAGTAATTTATCAAGACCTCCTTCATTTAATCCTTCCGCACCTAAACTATGACTCAAAGCCTCTTTATGAGACATACCTTGTGTAAAGTTTTCCTTATTCATTACGATAGCTTTACCTTGCAATCCTTTATCATCTGTCCCTAAAAAGTTTCCGTCCGTATCATAAATAGGATTGTCTAACATTCCTGTTGGATCTATTCTGTTAATAGGATTGTTGCTTACAAAATGGTATGGTGTCTTGTTCGGTTGAACTTCTGCTAGTGGATCCACATTCATCCATCTCCCCAAACTTGCATCATAATTCCTGGCACCGTAATCATACCAATCTAAACCTAACTCATCTTGGTATTCTTTTGCGTTGTATTTATACCTATACGGATTACGATCCACCGTTTCAACTTCTATAGCATCGCCTATGGGGCGGTAGTCGCGC
Source organism: Profundicola chukchiensis (assembly GCF_029664245.1). GTDB lineage: Bacteria > Bacteroidota > Bacteroidia > Flavobacteriales > Weeksellaceae > Profundicola > Profundicola chukchiensis. Next base: position 7,899 of record NZ_JANAIE010000003.1, read on the forward strand.
GCTGGTGTGTTGTAGCTGCCGTGTTGTAGGCCGAAGGGATAGTAATTTTTTTGCTCATTCAGAAATTTATTTATTTTTAATGCCATATTTCTAGTGTTTTAGAATCATTAATTGGGCGTTTAACAATAAACAATTTACTGTCTTTTAAAACTTTTACTTAACACTATCGCAGACGCCTAAAAATTTTCCATTATTATCGAATTCAAAACATTCATGTAAAATTGGAATGTCTGTTTTTAAATTAATTACCTCTTTAGGTGGGTTGATACAAAGTACATTCAAATTTCTTTTAAAAAACATGTCGGATTTTTGTTCAAACAAATCAAAAATATATAACGAAATATAAAAGTCATTAACTTTTGTAATATTTGTATCTTCAATCAATTTGTATCTTGGAAGAATTGAAAGTAACTCGACTTTAATAATATCTTTCTCGGATGGATCTTGCATTATGTATACAGATAATGTTTTGGGCTTCCAATAAAGCGTGTCATTATAATTAATAAATCCTTTATTTAATTTTTCGGTAGCTGAAAAAATAATAGAATCAAGTTTTTCATTAACAATTTCAATACATTTATGTCTATTAGGTTCTTTCTCCCAATTAACACCTTTCTTTTCGCTACAATTCAAAAACAGAAAAAATATACATAAAAACAACATTTTATTTTCTCTTAAGAACACCTGTATCATCATAAATAATTTTTACGTTTATTCTAGGGACATATATTTCGGAAGTAGCTGGATATCTATCGCCTAATTGACTTCTTCGTTTTCCATGAATTTTAGTGTCTCCAGTAGTTGCATTAGGATTTGGTTTATCACTGTTATAGTAAGTTCCAGAAGGGGAATTATCTGAACCATCACTCCTACTAAAGTGACTATGAGATCGTCTAAAAATTTTAACATCAGGAATTTCAATAATTCCAGAAATTATACTAGCCCCTATTTTTTCCGAACCCTGATCATAACCATTCGTTCTATTAATTTTATTAATTGTGACAATAGAGCCTTGTGCAGACTCTGAGTCTATATTTCCTATTTCAACTAAACCAGCTTCACTACTTATTAAACTCTTTGCTGTAAACTCATAAAAACGGTTAGCTTCTTTCTTATCATTAAAAAAAAGTGAACTCCCTGATGCTCCTTTAACTCCAATACTTTTTTCATCCCAGGTTATTTTATTATCAATAGCACTTGCGGTAATCTCTATTGAATTAGTTTCATTAGCATTATAAATACGATGAACTCCATTTTCTTCATCAGAATTCGTGTTTCTTATTTTTTCAAGTGTACCATCTGCGTTTAATCTATAGTCATCTTCAAATAAACCTAATGGATCGCTGTATCTAATAGGATTATTAAATGCAAATCTATAAGGTGTATGCATTGGTGCTAATTCACTCAAATCATCTGGATTCAAAAACCTACCTAAAGCATTATCATATTGCCTAAAATCCATAGCGGTTACATTTAATCCCAACTCATCCTGCAATTCAGCACTGCGTGCGGTATCTTCTAAAATTGCAATGCAATTTTCTCGATAATCGTTATATTTATACCTATACGGATTACGATCCACTGTTTCAACTTCTCTAGCATCGCCTATGGGGCGCAAGTCGCGCGAAAGTTTGTTGTAGCTGCCGTGTTGTAGGCCGAGCGTAATATTTGGAAATGGATTACTATGCATTTATCTTATTCAATGCGAGCTGGTAAAGCTTTTTAATTGAATATCTAAGATAATTAATTCATTTGGATTCTGTGGGTCTTCTGTGTAACTTAATCTAACGTTACTAAATGATCCGTGAAATTATATACGTAAGTAAATTTATTTCTTGTAATTCTGGAATTTGGGCAAATGCAACATAACCCTCTCCCGATAACTATCGGAGTCGGATAGAACATTAAATTTTCATCTTTATACTGGAAACCATCTAAATATTCAGTTTCTGTGCCTACACCGTTAATGATGACGCTTTTCTTGATTGTTCCTCCTACTTTAGGATATGGATCACAAGGCGCTGGAGGTGTTGTTCCACCTAATGCTACATTACACTTTGTTTTGGAAGTTTTAAAATAATTTCCATTATTAAAGGAAACGTATCATAGTCAACAAAACAACAACAGCTACAATAAATATAATAGTTGCCATACCATTTTTAGATATATCTAGTAAACTGTTTTGAATTTGTAAAACTTCACATGTGCCCCAAAGACAGGATTTAAATTACACTCCCAAACTTAGTTAATAAATTACATAAAATGTGCAATAATTTAAAATCTCATTTGTCTCAATATTAAATTCAATTAGAATGTACTCACCTCCCTCTTTATTATAAACAAAACAACTAAATAAATAAGATAAATCACTTATGTAAATATCAGTAAAACTAATCTTCTTTAATTTATTTCCATAAATAAACCTATTTATAAAATTAAAATTCCTTTCTATTGATTTATATTTGTTAGGAAATTTTACCTTCTCCCATGATTGATTAGTTTTAAATTTATCATATTCAATATCACAATCCCAAAAATTCAAATATTCTTGATCAAAAAATAAGTTATGATGGTTGTTGGTCTCTAAAGTATATCGATGTTTAGGAGAATTTTTCGTTAAACTATCTAAAACTGTTTGAAAACCATGTTGAAAACGGTCGACATTCTCTTGTGAGTTTAAATCCCGTGCACATAAAATTATTAATATTATAATTAATAGATATTTCATTTCAAATTTAATTTTTAATTCATTTGGATTGCGTTGATCTTGATCTTCGGTGTAAGAAAGTCTGATGTTTCCAAGTCTAGCACTGAGCGTAGCCTAAGCATAATCTGTAAAGCTATATATGTAAGTGAATTGATTAACCCCTTGTAGTTCTTGGATTTTAGAGCAAATTAAAAATCCTATTTAATCCTTTTTTAAATATATCTCATTATTCCAAAGTAGCTCATTTTTATTTAAAATTCTTAGATATTCTCCTTCATAACGTTCGTACTCAAAATAGCAAATATCTAAATCGGGAATTTTTATAATAAAATAATTATCCTGTTTATCAACCTGTAATTCCGTGGTGCTTATAGCGCTAAATCCATTATAATCATCAATTAATTGTCTGTTTGGCTCATAAAACACCTCTACGGATATTGATTTTATTTTTACACCAAAATGAGGTTGTTTTAGTGTGATTAAATTAGTTTTAAATCTTCCACTAATTTCATTCCTAAAATCGTATTCACCATCATATTTTAAATGCAAACGATAGCTAACCTTATTCATAAACTTTTCAGGTATATTTGTTAAAATTTCAAACGACAAGCTATCATTATTTATACTTTTTGAAGCAACCTGTACATCTAGAATTGGGTATAGAATATTATCTGCTGTATTTAATTCAATAAACTTGTTTCCATGATTTTTCCAAGTTCCAAAACTAACTAATGGACAGTTTCTACTTTGAGTCTTTTGATGCCCATAGGTTGCACTATCATATAAAAAGAAATTTCCATTTTTTTCAAGATGAATATATCTCATTAAATTCTCTTTCTGATAGCTTCCAAATGTATAAGTTGAATTTGATGAAGCACACGAAGTAAGTAAAAACACGAGATAAACTCCTATAAATAACCTTATTAAAAATTTCAGAGTTATCATCTATTTTTTGTGTTTCAATTTTTCTTGCTTACCTATCTTCACTCCAACTATCAATTTTCGAAGATAAGGCGTTAATTCTTTCAGACAAGACGCTGGTGGCATTGTTTCAGCTACTGCTTCATTATATTTTGATATGGATCCATCTTTATCTCCACCCAAGTAAATCAAATATTTTCAACCAAACAAAAAAACTTAATAATACAAAACCAAAATTACCAATAATAAATATTAGCCTATAAGGGCCTGTTATAGTTTTGGGCGTATTTTTAAACATTATATTGCTTTTGCGTATAAACTCATCGTTATAAAATGCGTCTACCAATTTATTTAAAGGATTAAGTTTCGAAAAGCTGAGTGCTACTAGTATAATCACTATGATAAAGAAAAATTGCTTTACTTCATATTTGTCTGTTCCTATATATTCTCTTATATACTTGTTGAAGTCAAAGAATATCCACATGGGATATACCACGAATATGATGAGTAAATTGTTTAAGTGAGATTGAAGTAATTCTTTAGACCGTTCAAATGCCTCATCGTAACTAGTTCTTACATATTGTAATTGAAACAAGTTGTATATATGAAATAATACTATTTTCATATTATAAATTTAGTCCAGTATAAACCATCCCAACATCTTGTGCGTCTATTATAACACTTCCTGCATTTTCTTCTAAATAGCTATCTAATTAATCCCCAATACCTTTAATTTCTCCTGTATTTAAATAACTAACTCCATTCTCCATAGTGATTTTACCGCTAAAGTATTCAAACCAGAACCAATACAAAACAATAAACTGAAAAATTATAAATTCGACATAATTCCACCTATTTCTTACCTGAAAATCTTTAAAATAGACTCATAGAAAGCTGGTATTCCTTCATAAACTAAAAAATGAGTAAAATATTTTTGTCGCACAAAAAATATAAAAGATAAAATTATAAAACCAAACTTCGAAAACAATCCTTGAATTAATAGTTAATAATCCATTCCTTGTTTTTTGCTTATATCTCGGAATTTTTTAATGTCAATAAAAATAAAATAACTTAAAAAGACTGTTACTATTATAAATTCTAAAAAATAAAGCATTTTTAATTAAAAAGATCTATTATCCAATCCAAAATCGATTTTCCATTTATCAAATTATATAAAATGAAAACTTCTAAAATTATAAATGGTAAAAAAAGTCTTATTTTACCTCCTACACTCACTTTAGATTTACCGCTAAAGTATTCAAACCATAACCAATACAAAACAATAAACTGAAAAATTACAAATTCGACATAATTCCACATATTTCTTACCTGAAAATATTTAAAATAGACTCATACAAAGCTGGAATTCCTTCAAATATTACAAAATGGATAAAAGATTCTTGTTTTATAAAATATATAAAAGAAAGAATAATAAATACAGATTTACCAAATATCCCTTGCAAAAGAATTTGATAATCCATTCCTTGTTTTTTCTCCTCTCTTTGAAATCTTTTAATACCTAAATAGAGCCAATAACCAAATAAGGATGAAATTACTACAAATTCTAAAAAATAAAGCATATTTAATTAAAATGTTCAATTATCCAATCCAAAATCGATTTTCCATTTATCAAATTATATAAAATGAAAATTTCTAAAAGTACAAATGGAATAAAACTTCTAATTTTATTTCCAATATTCAATTTAGATTTACCGCTAAAATAAACTAACCAAAATAGATATATTACTATTACTTGAAGTATTATGTATTCTAAATAATTCCACATATTTTATTTTGTTATATATTCCTTTATTACTGGCGCTATAACGGCTTAGCAAACTGCTTGTGCTTTATTACCTTGGGTTGTCTGGATTATTACCCCTAAAGTTTTATTGATCATAGCAGAAGCTCCTTCTTTTTTCAAATCATTTTTCTGTCCAGTTTCTTGTGGGTAATAAAGTGAACCTAAAAAAACAACTTAAAGTCATGAATATTAAAAAAATTAAAAACACATATCTCATATTATTGTAATTGATTGTTAACTTCTGTGACGGTTTAAATAAATATTGGATTATTTCTTCTGTCAAAACCTTGAAGTTTAATATTTCTGTCTTTGAAACTGTAATGTATTAAACATTGTGTTTTTTGAAACTTTCCCAAAAATTCATTTCTTAAAAAATTTGCTATAGTCAAACTATCTTACTCACTTACAAATCCTTTACTCTCATAAAATTTATTATCCATACACAATCCTTTTCATTTTCATTATCTTCATTTGTGTAGGTTACGTTCCCATAGCAAGAGAAAATAGACAAGACTGTAAGTATATAAATTATTATTCGCTAATTTCTTTGTTTGACATATCCATTAAGATAAATATTAATATTCGATCGATTAATTCAGATTTTTCAAAAAACTCTATTTTAAAAGAAATTCCTAAAGTAAATATCTCTCTACTAATTTTACCTATTTTTTTCCCATTTAAAAGAATATAGGAATAGTGAGTTTGTATAGATATCCAATTAATTGTTAACTCTATCACATATTCACCATCCAAGAGACATTTATACTGAAAGGGGTTTTTTCTTATAACCGAAAAGTTTTGTAGATTATTTCTAACAATTTTTATCCACAGAAGAATTATTTCAAAATGAGTATATTCTAATAATAAATAATCCTGATTATCATAAATCGAAATATATTTCTTTATGAACCAACTAGATTTTCTTTTGAAGAAATAAATCTCTCTTTTTTTATTATCATAGAGAATTAGATTTTCAAGTCCTTTATTGTTAACAATATAATAAGTTAAATTATTCTTCATTCTTTTTAAACCCAAAACTTATTGATATATCTAAACCAAATATTAATTTAGCTCCAACTCATCTTGCAACTCTTGTCCTTGGAATTAATACTGATATTTAGTTCTCAAATCATACCCCGGTTTTGCGGTATCTTCGCTGATTGCTTTCATGGTTAATGAGCCTGGTGAATATTTTGAATGTTTCAGACCAAACGGACAAGTGAGATTTTGGAAATTGAGAATTTCCAAATCGAAACTTGAGCACGAGGTGTTGTTATTTTGCTCACTGTTTTTGTCTATTTTTAGGGTGTTTGCGAATCTCGCAAGCTCGACTTCATCCAATATATCCAAAGTACCAGTTTGATAATCTTTGGTGTAAGAAAAACGAAAATCATATTTCTGAAAATTTCTTTTCATTGGTTAAATGTAATATTTTTATATTGATTTTTTGTTTCAAAAGTTTAAAGACTTCTTTAATAAAATTGTACGGTGTTGTAAATGATGAGTTATTAGGAAAAAAAACTTCTAAAATTCATTTTCTTTTCAAGTCGTACCTAAAAATATAGATTGTATCAGATTCTTTTTCTAACTTGAATGATTCTTTTGTAATACCTTTCTCATATTTAACTATATATGATAGATAATATTCACTTTTTGGATTAACTCCTTCAACACTTATCGTTCTCCAATCAATTAAATCACGACTTCAATAATTACCGTAATCTTTGTTGATTTTTTCTAAAAAACTTAAATACTCTTCCTTAGTCGTATACTAGTAAAATTCATTTCTTAAAAAATTAGTAGTTTTATCATATTCTGAAGATTGAATTGATTGATAAAACAGAACTAACACTTTTTCGGCTTTTTCTTTTTCGCTTTGCTAATCTTTATATACTGTGTTAAAATTACAGCTACATATAACGAACATGATAAAGAAGCATATAATGTGAATAAAGTTTACTATTCTATCTTGCCTTAATTTTAAAAATAAATTTATATTCATTTGTTGCATCTTTTCTAAAAACTTGTGCTTGATAACTAAACATAGGTTTAAAAATAGAATCTCCTTTTTTTATAACATTTTTATCAGCATTTTTAACAAATCCAAAATCTTTATTAAATTTATCTGTGTTTTTGAACTTTAAAACAACTGAACTCTTATCCCTTGTCCCAATATGAATATCCTCAACTACGCCCGTTATATTTAAACTGTATACCATTTTATTTTGAAAATATGAATTCAATGAAAAATACAATACGCCAAATAAAAAGATAAAAATCACTACGCAATTCATAAATTTATTATGGTTCATTTTCATCTCTACGGTTTAATAGGATTAATAACTGGTTTTTGTATACTTTGCAAATAATTTGCGAATCTAAATCTACCTTCAAAACCTACTCCTAATCTAGTATTAGAATATCGAATTCCAGCACTTCCAGCATTTGCTCTCATTCCCCAAGTAGCCCCCATAGATGTGGTAATCCAACGATTTTGCCTACCATCAACCGTAAAATCATGGGAAGACGATGAGATATTAGGATATTTCTCGCCTAAGGGGTCAACATTCATCCACCTCCCCGAACTTGCATCATATTTTCTAGCACCGTAATCATACCAACCTAAGCCTAACTCATCTTGCCACTCCTTAGAATTGTATTTATACTTATACGGATTACGATCCACCGTTTCAATTTCTATAGCATCGCCTATGGAGCCGTAGTCGCGCGAAAGTTTGTTGTAGCTGCCGTGTTGTAGGCCGAAGGGATAGTAATTTTTTTGCTCATTTTCCATATTTATTTTTCTGATGGTATTCGCGAACCTCGTTTCTCCGTTTCATCTAAAATTACAATATTTCCTAAAATTTTTGGGTTTTCTGCATAGCTTAATCTTACGTTACCGAGAGGATTTGTGTAATTGAAGATATAAGAAAACTTGTTTACATCTTGCAACTCTGGAATTTGTGCATAGCTTACATATCCATTCCCAATAGCTATCGGGATGGGGAAGGAATTGTAAATCTCCATCTTTGTATTGAAAGCCGTCCATGTAATGGGTGGTGGTTTGGTTGGTATTGCTTGTTACTTGTTTTTCTATTTTTATGCCTGAGGCATTATAAAGGTATGAAATTTTATGGCCATTTTTCTTCTTTTTATATCTGACAAAATTATTATGTTTAGTTGACTATAATCTTGTGTGACTTTTTTGGGGTTAAGACACTATCAAAATAAACATTTTGTGGAGTATATAATATATAAAAATACCAGAAATCATACTTATTGGAAGTAATGAAAAAATTACAAAATTTGGTATTGTTTTATTTAGACCATTAACTGAATGCTTTTTCACTAATTGACTAATTGTGTTTTTGTTATAATATCTTCGAAAGGTAAAAAATAAGATAACTAGTCCATATAGTGCATATACTGTTTTTTTAATAAATTCATTATCCTTATTCAGTAGATGATGAAATACACCAAAAATAGAAGCTAATAAAAAGAAAAAAATGACAAACATAAACAAGCAACTGACAAATTTTGCGGGATAATTTTCTTCTCTTCTATATCTAATATATACTCTATAAAATATGTAGTCAAATAAACTCATCATCTCCATTCAACTAAAACACCATCATTTGCCCTTCCTTCTTGATCATCAATCCATTCATCCAAATGCTCTCCAATTGATTTATCCGAGACTAATTCTGTAACCAAATCTGCCCCAAAATAAACGCCACCTACTACCCATCCCCAAGGAGGAATAAAGGAAACTCCAGTAACAGCTCCTTCCAATAGATGAGAAGCTTTAATATTTTTTGTGTCAATTACATCATAAACTATCATTCCACTTGATAACACACCCAAACCAACTCCAGTTCCTGTAAATCCTTTTGGGATTAAGTTACGGTATAACTTGGCATTCTTGAAAGGAACTTTATAATTAAATGAATTTTTAATCCATTTCTTTGAATCCCAAACAATTTTACTTTTTTGTGAAGTAGAAAGGAGTTTCCAGTGATTCTGAGTCATAATCATATTCATTGTATGGATCATCGATAAAAGGTTGGAATTCTTCTGTATTTGGACAGGTTGGGCAATAAGCAAATTCAAAACTTTCGCTTTCAAATAATCCTGTAGGATCACTCCAATATACTGGGTTGTTAAATGCAAATCTATATGTAGTATGCATTGGTGCTAACTCACTCAAAGCATCTGGATTCAAAAACCTTCCTAAAGCATTATCATATTGCCTAAAATCCATGGCGGTTACATTTAATCCCAACTCATCTTGCCACTCCTTTGAATTGTATTTATACTTATACGGATTACGATCCACCGTTTCAACTTCTCTAGCATCGCCTATGGAGCGGTAGTCGCGCGCTGGTGTGTTGTAGCTGCCGTGTTCTAAACCAAATGGATAATAATAATGTTCTTGCAAAATTTTTAAACCGCCTGTTGACCTATCTTGGGTGTAAGACAAATATACCCAACGCGAAAGGCTGGCTCGTTCGCTAAAAATTTCCACTGGAATTTTTTTTAACGCTCCGCCGTCTAAATGGTCCGTGTAGTTATAAATGTAATCATACCTATATTTGGTTTTCCCGGGATTGCCATTGATGCGCACATAGCCTTCTGCATGTGGAAAGAATGACAAATCACAATTTACATACTGAAAGCCGTCTAAATAATGCGTTGTTTTAATATTTATACCGTTGGCCACCTTCTTTTCTACTTTTACGCCTGTCTCGAACCTTTGGGATAAAGATAGGAAAAAATCATCTTTTCTTTTTGGTAGTTAATATCATCCAAAATATTAAAACTTAAAAAGCTTTTGCGCATTAAAAAATCACTCTTTTGAGTGGATTATATTTTCATGCAATCATAAAATATATTGAAAATGAATTTGTTATCATTTGCTTTTTAAGGAATGTCCCAGTTTGGAAGATTACCGTAGTAAATAGAAGACACCCAACTTATTTGCTTTGAAGTTTAAACTTTCTATCATCAAAATATGCACCTCTTTCCTTCCCATCTTCTATGAACACATAAAAATTATTTCTATTTAAATTGTATGTAAAATAAATTTCATTTTCATTATTTAAAGTAAGTAAAGTATCTATAACTTGCCCTTTTTTATTGCATTCTATCAAATATTTTTTGTTATTAGAGATAAACTTAAAATCAAAATTTGTAACGGCTTTTATATGTACGCTATCTTCATCTATGTCATAAATTTTTACATTCAAATATGGTGTAAGATAACCTAATTGAATTAATTTTTTTTCAAAAATTAATTGATTTTTATTCCATACCGCATCATATGTGAAATCCTTTTTTGCTGAAGAACAGGAATAAAGAACATACGATAAAATAATTAGTATAAAATATATTAAAGGTTTTAGCATTTTTATTAATTACTTTTTTCTGTATTGAATTATTAATTGACGAAGAGCTGACCTTTTCTTTTTACTTGGTTTAGGGTTACTTATTGCCATATGACCTGGGGAACTAGAAGCTCCACTCCATTTCTTTTAAAATATCACTAATTTCTTCTTTACTCAAATCCCCAAAATCTAAGCTTAAATTGCCCTTCTCATTTACTTGAATATATTTCTCATTCTTATTTCTAACAAGTAAATTGATATCTCTTCTTGAATATTTATCAGTTCCAATATCCAAACTATCGCCATTTATATCTACAAAAAATACTGGGTTATTTTTGGTATAGTGATAAGGTGTATGACTATAGTATTTCTCACTAAACCTATCCATATTATGAAAACGCCCTAAAGCAGGATCGTAATTCCTTGCGCCGTAGTCATACCAATCTAACGCTAATTCATCTTGGTATTCTTTTGAATTGAATTTATACTTATACGGATTACGAACCACCGTTTCAACTTCTCTAGCATCGCCTATAGGGCGCAAGTCGCGCGCTGGTGTGTTGTAGCTGCTGTTTTTCATGCTTCTCTTAATCCCGAGAGGTAGAAAAGTAGGTAAAAACTTTATATTTCATATATCTTGTAACTCGGCACTAATAAATTCAACAAATTCTACCAGTTGTATCTTATTAAAATAAGTATATTGAGTAGTTTCAATTAGTTTATCTTTAGTTTCAAAAAAAATCTTATAATCATCTGAACTAATATTTATTAAATCAATATCTTTAAAATAAATCATTTTATCATTCGCATCAATTAATCCAATATTAGTTATCTTAGGTTCAAAAGACTCTTCAAATTTATCAGTATATAACTTATAGTTGTATGAATATCGTAATAAATTTGATTTTATAACATAAATTTCTTTACCATAGCTACCCCACAGGTATTTTCTAAGAAAGAAAAAACTAGTACCCCAAAAAATAGCAATCGTAATAATAAATGTTATGCGAATTGGAATATTGTATTTTATTCCTATGCCAAAAAAAACAATGGGTAAGAGGAAAGTTGCAATAATCAGTACGATAAGTATGAAAGACGCTATTTTTGATATTCTTTTTGAAGATATTAAAATAGTTATATCAGACTTATTTTTTTTATATGTGAAATTAGTCATAATACAAACTATTTACCTCTCTCCATTGATAATAAGCTTTTCTCTTCGCAGCTGCCGCATCAGAACGTGAACCACCAAAATTTTTCTTAGTAAAAATTCCTGTTGGCGTTTCACGATTAAACTGAATCCAAGGATTACAACTTACCTCTCCAACTCCTGGTTTAATGACAGGTGCATCTCCTATTCTAATTTTAGTTTTTGCTCCAAATGTTTTTATTCTAATGTTAGGACTTGGTAGGTGATTTAGCCGGTTTAAAGTCTGCGAAACAACTTCTGCAAAAAGAAATTCTGACCAACCACCTAAATCTAAGTCCCCAGATTGTGAGTTTTGTAAAAAATTAATAAATTTTTGCCTAGACCACTGTGAAGAATACCCTTGAACTATTTCACTAAATGTATATTCACTATTATCATCTAAAACTAATTTGGTTTTCCATGTTTCATTACAACCTTCAGAATCATAAATGTAACTCATACCTGGACTATCTGCACTCATTATATTTTCAGTAAATGATTCTAACATTTCATCTTTTGCAACAATAACGTCATTGCTGCCGTGTTGTAGGTCGAGCGTAATATTTGGAAATGGGTTATTATGCATTTATCTTATTCACTGTGAGCTGCTAAAGCATGTTAATTGAATATCTAAGATAATTAATTCATTTGGGTTAGAGAGCCTTTAGCCTAAATATTTAAACTCAACTTAAGAACAAATGCTTAGAGATTATGCATCAAAAAAATTCATCATCAGATGATTTGAAAAAAAGATCTAGATGATTAAAATGATTTATGCGCATCTTCAGTAAAAAAGCTCAAGAGGTTTTCATAAAAAGCTCAAAAGCTTTTTTCAAAAAGTACAAGAGGTTTTTTATAAAAGCTCAAGAGCTTTTTTCGACAAGTACAAGAACTTTCTGCTAAATCATCTGATTATATTAATATTCAACCCTTTACATTATTCCTTTTTTCTTTATAAATCTTCACCAACATCACCCAATTTACTTTCCTTTTCTAGCTTGTTATAAGTTTTATTTGAATAGTAGGAAAGCGCCTTGTCTCATTAGATAAGGCGCTATTTTTTGTTTGAAATTATTTAAGTTCTTGAAGACAAGAAACGTTAATTCTGCATTAAGATGGCCCATTGAATAGTATGTGTGTAATTTCTTTATTAACTTTAGTTGACAAAGTTTGAGAAGCCTTAACATCAAAATTTACACAGCATGAAAAAAATATTTGTATTAGATACTTCCGTTATATTATTCAACCACAATTCATTATTGAGCTTTGCAGAACATGATGTTGTGATTCCCATTACAGTGTTAGAGGAGCTAGACAACTTTAAAAAAGGGAATGAAACCAAAAACTTTGAAGCCAGAGAATTCATCAGGTTACTCGACAAAATCTCTATAGACAAAGACATCACCCAATGGATGGCCTTGCCTGGTGAAAACAAAGGGAATTTTAAAATTGTCTTAAATACCGACGGCCTTAAATCTAATGCCAATGAGCTCTTCAACAATATTAGCATGGATAATAAAATCATCAATGCTGCGCTAAAAATGAAGGAAGAAGAACCGAAAAAACCAGTTATTTTGGTTACCAAGGATATAAACTTAAGGTTGAAAGCCAAAGCTGTAGGTTTAAACGCTGAAGATTTCGAAACGGGAAAAGTACAAGACACAGAAAGCTTTTCAGCTGGAATTCAACATGTAGATAACTTTAATCAAGACATGATTGAACGCTTATATAATGAGCATCATGTTCCTTTAGAGGATGTAGAGGAATTTTTAGAGATAAAACCCAATCAATATTATATTTTAAAAGGTTCCAACTCATCGGTGTTGGCTTATTACAATCCTTTTGAAAAGCAATTAGAACAAGTCAGTAAACAAAGATGTTATGGTATTCAGCCACGTAACGCTGAGCAAACTTTTGCCATGCATGCGATATTAAATCCTAACATTAAATTGGTTGCCATTCACGGCGTAGCGGGAACCGGAAAGACACTCATTGCTCTAGCCGCCGCTTTAGAACAAAGAAGAAACTTCAAACAGATTTATTTAGCTCGACCGATTGTCCCGTTAAGCAATAAGGATATCGGCTATTTACCGGGTGATATTAAATCTAAAATTGATCCTTACATGCAGCCTCTTTGGGATAATTTAAAATTTATTCAATATCAATATAATGAAAGCGACCCTGAGTATAAGCATATTACTCAAATGCTAGAAAGTGAGAAATTAATGATTACGCCGCTGGCTTACATTCGCGGACGTAGTTTATCTGATGTGATTTTTATTGTGGATGAAGCGCAGAATCTAACGCCACACGAAATTAAAACCATCATTACAAGAGCGGGCGAAAACTCTAAATTTATTTTTACCGGTGACATTAAACAGATTGATACGCCTTATCTAGATGAGCTTTCGAATGGTTTATCTTATATGGTAGACAGAATTCAAGGAGAAGATATCTTCTCACATATTCAATTGGTAAAAGGTGAGCGTTCTGAATTGGCCAACCTTGCTAATGAGCGTTTATAATTTAAAAGTTTAAACCAATAAAAAACCGTCTCTGTGTGGGGAGACGGTTATATTTTTTATTTATCGAATTTGTAAATATCGTTTGGCGTAATCAGATAATCTAAGAGTACATCAAATTCTTCTCTGGGAATATCCTCTTTTACCGATTCAAAGAAGTTAACTCCAACAAATTTAGTTTTCTCATCTAATGATGATAAAAATCTATCGTAGAAACCTCCTCCATAACCGATTCTATTTCCTTTGGCATCCGAAATCAACATAGGTACGATTACCACATCAATCTTGTCTTGCGAAACTTCCTGATTACTTTCTGGCTCCATGATTCCCCAAGAATTTTCGACCAATTTAGTCTCATTCGTATATGGGCAACTTAACAATTGCTTACCATCCATTTTAGGAACTACAACATCCTTACCTTGTCTCAACAACTCATCTATAATGTATTGTGTATTTACCTCGTTAAACTTAGGCATACTTAAAAAAACATGGAATGTCTGATGCTGAATGAATTCAGAATTCAAAAAAATATCTGCAATTTTAAGACTCCACGCGTTAATTTCGGTGGTAGTAAATTGCTTTCTTTTGGCTAGGTACTCTTTACGAACATTCTTTTTCATTCTAACTTACTTTAACAGATATTATATGGACTGGACAAGCATCTGCCGCTTTTTCGCAGGCAGGAAGAATCTCCATGTTGGGATCCTTTAAGGTATGAAATCCTTTTTTATTAACCGATTTTAATAGGACGGACTTACCATCTTTTTTAGACATTCGGAATTGATTGGGAGCAAACTCTACGCAATAGTTACAGCCAATACATTTATCTCGTTGTAAAGTAATAATTACCATGAATTCAAGTTTCGTAAAACAAATTTAAAATGATTAATTAGCTGCTTCGTTGGCTACAACTTTGTATAATTTGTCCGATAAGCGAATTCTAAAATCAACAGGGAAAGTAATTACGTCACCTTTTTTAGCTCGCTCAACTTCTTGCTCATTTACCATAAATGACTTCATCTCAAACTCTTGTGAACCTGTAGTTGGCCCTTGAATTAAAACCGTATCTCCTGCTCTTAAATCAAATGCTTCTATCTGGAACTCAGCAATCTGAGCATTGGTATAGTAATGCTTACCTTTTCCGATATAAACTTTCTTCTGCGTCGCATTAGAACCTGGATCTTTAGACCATTCACCTAATTTCTGACCTAAATAATATCCACTCCAGAAGCCACGATTATATACCTTATCTAATTCACCCATCCATACATCAACTTTCTCTTGAGAGAATGTTCCATCATATAAAGAGTCAATCGCTTCGCGGTAAGTTCTAATAACTTTAGCCACGTATTCTGGTGATCTACCTCTACCTTCAATCTTAAGAACTTTAATACCCGCATCCTTAACTTTATCTAAGAATTCTAAAGTACAAAGATCTTTAGGCGACATCATGTATTCGTTGTCTAACTCAATCTCGAAACCAGACTCCTGATCGATTACGGTATATTTCTTTCTGCAGTTTTGCTTACAAGCTCCACGGTTGGCAGAAGAGTTATGTGAGTGTAAACTTAAATAACACTTACCAGAAACCGCCATACAAAGAGCTCCATGCCCGAAAATCTCGATTTCAACCAATCTCCCAGAAGGTCCTTTAATCTGCTCTTTCTCGATTTGCTCAACAATTTTCTTCACCTGAGTTAAACTTAACTCTCTAGAAAGAACAATCGTATCCGCAAACATGGCATAAAACTTAAGCGTTTCAATGTTGGTAACGTTGATTTGAGTAGAAATATGAATTTCCATTCCAACCTCTCTCGCATAAGCAATTACAGCCTGATCCATTGCAATAACAGCAGTTAAATCAGCTTCTTTTGCCTTATCGATTAAAGTTCTAATAATAGATAAATCATGATCGTAAATAATAGTGTTTAGCGTCAAATAAGTTCTAACACCTTTTTCTTTACAACGGCGACTGATTTCGGGCAGATCATCTAAGGTAAAATTAATCGATGCCCTTGCGCGCATATTTAATTGTTCTACCCCAAAATAGACAGAATCTGCTCCATTATCTATTGCTGCTTGCAAGGAAGTAAAGTTTCCTGCAGGCGCCATTAATTCTATCTTATTATCTTTGGTCATAGATTAGCTTTTAAGGATGCAAAATTACATATTTTTACTGACATACTTTTATAGCAATTATTTTAAGTAATATTCGTTACACAGAAACAAGCATTGCGCATGAATTTTAAATCAAACTTTTTAATCATATTTTGTTTATTCGGCCTTCTAAGCCATGCTCAAAACTCGAGATGGGAAGACCATTTTAGCTATAAATCAGTGACCGGAATCACGCAAGTAGGTAATTCCTTATTCTGTACCTCATCGCATGCTATATTTTCTTACGACTTAGAATACAATGAATTAAAAAAGATTTCCAAAACCAATAAATTAAATTCAATTCAACCAACAAGTTTGGCCTATAACCAAGCATATGATTATGTAATTGTTGGGTACCTAAGTGGAGAGTTAGATATTTTGGGCGAGCAGAGTTATAATTTTATAGAAATCCCCTTAGACGAATACCAAGGTAGCAAAAAGATTAATCATCTCTATACAGAAGGTCAGTGGCTAACGATATCAGCAGCTTATGGCGTTTCTATGTTTGATTTAGAAAGAAGGGAATTTGCTGAAACAGCTTTCTTTAGACAAGCTGGGGATTTCTTTACAGCCAATGAAAGTGTAATTTATAACAACCGACTATATGCCGCTAGCGAAAGAGGTGTTTACTCCCACGAGATTAATGATTTAATTCCAAATTTCAACAATTGGGAACTTGCTCAGAACTTACCATCGACTGATTTTAAACATATAGAAAAGTTTAATGACCAACTCATCGCAGCTAGTGGTGGGAATGTTTATGTATTTCAAAATGGCAACTGGAGTTTATTGAGAAATTTCGGTGCAGTGAAGGATTTAAATGCAACCGCTGATTATTTAAGTATTACAACTGCCAACACTATTTATGTATTAGACGCCAACCTAAACCAAGTAGGTCAATCTTCTATTAATGCTACGGCACAAGCTGGGATTTTTGTTAATAACGAAGCCTTTGTTGGTACTGCTGAAAATGGGATGATTCGTTTGAGCTCTCAAGAAGCCATTTATCCAGATGGGCCATTTTCTAATTCAACTATGAGCGTTACGGCCACCCAACAAAATGTTTGGATGACACACGGTGGAATTATTGATTTAAACTTACCCGCTTGGAATACAGAAGGCTATTCTCATTTTAACGGAATTGAATGGCAGCATGTAGGTAGAGAAGAAATGAACAACGTACATGATATTACGCAAATCACCGTAAACCCGAATGATATCAACCAAATTTATGCTACTTCATGGCATCAATGGTATGGAGTTTTTGAGATGAATAATGATGAATTAGTTGCCGAATATAATTCAACCAATAGTAGCATTTTATACAATAGAAAGTATGAGGATAGACCTTATATGAAATTAGGCGGAACGGATTTAGACAAACAAGGGAATTTATATGTAACTCAATCCTATATTGGGGCTCAGGATCATAACTTGCTTCATAAGAAAACCCCTGCAGGTTCGTGGTCTTCGTTTAGTTTACAGAATTTTAATCAAGGAGCTCCTGGTGTTCAAAAGCCTGTAGTAGATGATAAAGGTTTTGTTTGGGTTGCCTCAGGTCGAGGTAGCGGATTGGTAGTTACCAATATGGACGAAGTGTATCAGATTCTAAGTGGTGAAGGACAAGGAAACTTGCCATCATCCAATGTCTTTACGGTGGCCATTGATAAAAACTCAACCGCATGGATTGGAACTCAACAAGGATTGCATGTAAAATCGAATGCTTTAAGAGAATTACAGTCAGGAAACCCTGAAACACAACCCATAGTTATTGTTCAAGATGGAATTCCAGAAGCTTTATTAACGGATATCGCCATTAACGATATAGCCGTAGATGGCTCTAACCGCAAATGGATTGCAACCCGAGGAGCTGGAGTTTTCTATGTTTCTGAGTTTGGTAGAGAAACGATATTTCATTTCACGGAAGACAACTCACCTCTTCCTTCCAATGTAGTTTATGATATTTCGGTTGATAATACGACTGGAATGGTGTATTTCGCTACCCAAGGTGGACTTGTTTCTTATAAAGGAGATGCCAAAGACACCGGCGATAGTTTTGGCGAAATTGTAGCTTACCCAAATCCTGTGAGACCTAATTATAATGGTGTAATCACGATCAAAGGTTTAGCCGATAGAGCTGAAGTAAGAATCACCGATGTGGTGGGGAATTTGATTCACAAAGACCGAGCAGCAGGAGGAATTATACAATGGGATGGAACCAACCTAAAAGGACAAAAAGTAGCATCTGGTATCTATTTAGCTTTAATGATTAATGCAGATGGCTCTGAAACTGCTAGCACCAAAATTGCAATTATCCGATAATGGAAAAGACCAAAGGCTTTGTTCTCACTTCTATAAAATACGGTGATACAAGTGCAATCTTACAAGTTTACACTCAGGATTTCGCCTTGGTTTCTTTGATGTTGCGAGGCGTATATGGAGGCAAAAACAAGAGGTTTAAATCTATCAACTACCCGTTTACAGAGATTGAATTTTCTTTTAAACCTCAACAAAAGTCGAGTTTAATCATTCCGAGCAATTTACAAGTTAGTAATTCCTTCTTCGAAATGCACCAGCATCCTATCAAAGCGATTATGCTGCAGTTTATTGCCGAAGTAGTTCACCAATGTTTAAAACAGGATGAAAAGAATTTAGACTTATATGAATTCTTAGAAGAACAAATTCAAATTTTTAATAATAAAAAGGAGCATTTTGCAGAGTTTCATTTAAATTTATTTTTAAATCTCACCTCCTATTTTGGATTTTTCCCGAACCAAGAAAACTTTGACTTTCCCTATTTTGATTTAATTGAGGGTCGTTTTACCCAACAAAATAAATCCCCTTATTTATTGAGCGCACAAGAAACAGAGGATTGGAAAAACTTAATGCAATCAGAATTCACGGAAGAATCTAAAAATCAATTCAACAAAAATAGTCGCCAACGATTAACCGAAATCCTGTTAGACTACTTGCGTATCCATTTGGATGGTTTTAGAGAACCGAAGTCCTTGCTAATTTTAAAAGAAATCTTGAGTGCTTAAGTTCGCTGTCGTACCGCCTCGTAAACACTAATCGCCACTGCATTGCTCACATTCAAAGAATCCACTTGACCTAACATGGGGATTTTTATGGTCGCATCCGCATTTTCTGCCCAAAATTCAGATAAACCTGTAGCTTCTGTTCCAAATACCAGAGCCGAAGACTTTTTAAAATCTACATCATACAAAGATTGGGTATCCTCTCTCAAGAAAGTTGCGTAAACACTTATTCCATTCCCTTGGCAAAAATTCATTAAGTCTTCCTTCTCACAGGAGATTAAAGTATTGGTAAATAGCGTTCCCACCGAACTTCTAATCACATTAGGATTAAAGAAATCTACCAAGCGATTACAAACTATCACCGCATCCACCTGAGCTGCATCACATGTACGCAATATAGCTCCAAGATTTCCTGGCTTCTCCACCGCTTCTAAAACAACCATCAACGGATTTGCTTTTTCTTTGAGGGAATCTAACTCAAAATGCCTGGTTTCATAAACGCCTACGATACCACCTGTTGTACTTCGGTAGGCGATTTTATCGAAAACTTCTCGTGTTACTTGATAAGTTTCGACCTTAGGCAATGCCAATGAATCATCATATAAATCCTCTTGAACAAAAAATTGTTTTGGCTTAAATCCATTAGCTAAAGCCAATCTATTCTCTTGTAATCCTTCAACAACAAAACTATTCGTAGACTTACGTTCACGAGATTTTTGTTGAAGTTTGATTAATTGTTTAATCTTTGCGTTTTGGGTACTAGTAATTTGCACAATACAAACATACAATTCTTTATATTTGCATATGACATTATTGATAATTTTTCTGTTACTTTCAATTTTATTCTCATTTCTGTGTTCGATTTGGGAGGCTGTATTACTGAGTATTACACCATCTTACTCCAAAAGACTGGCAAGAGAAGGAAGTAAAACAGGTATTTTCTTCGAGGAAGCAAAAAAGGATATTGATAGGCCTCTATCTGCTATTTTAACCTTAAATACTATTGCTCATACAGTTGGTGCGATTGGGGTTGGTGCTCAAGCGGGTAGAATTTGGGGTGATAACTATATTAATATTTTAGGTTTTAATCTTTCTTATGAATCAATCGTGGCCTCAGTAATGACTTTAGCGATCTTGATTTTATCCGAAATTATCCCGAAAACTATTGGGGCGAATAACTGGAAAACTTTAGCAGGATTTACTGCAACCTCTTTAAAGATATTATTATTCATCTTAACTCCGTTTGTTTGGTTAAGCCAATTGATTACAAGAAGTTTAAAGAAAAACAAGGACGAATCGGTATTGTCTAGATCTGATTTTAAAGCGATGGCTCAATCGGTTGAAGAAAGTGGAGAATTACAGAAATCAGAATATAAAATCATTAAAAACTTACTTGGTTTTGAGGAATTGAAAGCAGAAGATATTATGACGCCGCGTACGGTGATTGTAATGGCTGAAGAGAATGAAACGATTCAAGATTATTATGAGTCTGTAAATAAGCAAATGCCTTATTCTCGTATTCCTTTGTATAGCGAAACTCACGATAACGTAACCGGGAAATTATTAAAAGATGACCTATTATTGAATTTAGTTGAAGGTAATGGTCACAAAAAATTAAAGGATATCAAACGTCCTATTTCAGCAGTTCAAGAGGATTTATCCTTACCATTCTTATTCGAAAAATTAGTTCAGAAAAATAATCACTTGAGCATTGTGGTAGACGACTACGGAATGATTCAAGGTTTGGTAACCATGGAGGACTTGATTGAAACTTTATTCGGTCGAGAAATCATGGATGAGTCTGATAACATTACCGACTTACAAGCCTATGCACGCGAACAATGGAAAAAACGTGCAAAAAACTTGGGAATGGAAGAATAAAACTTGCTTTTATTGACAAAATTTCTGGTTTAAACTTAATCTTTTCACTAAATGCAATAATTGCCCTTTGGCAGAGAATTTGCGCTTAACTCATAAAATATACAAATTATGAGTACAAAGAGAATTTCTGACCAAATGGAAAAAGTTCTAAACGATCAAGTTACTAAAGAAGCAGAAGCTGCACAGGTTTTCTTAGCTTATGGTTCTTGGGCTGAAGGAAAGGGCTATCCAGGTATTGCTGATTTCTTATACAATCACGCCACCGAAGAAAGAGATCACATGAAAAAAGTGATTCGCTATATCAACGCTCGTGGTGGTGAAGCAAAAATTGGTGCTGTCTCTGCGCCTCCAGCTAATCCAAAAGATTTAAAGGATTGTTTAGACAAAGCTCTACAACACGAAATCGATAATACCAATGCTATTTATGGTATTGTAAACTTGGCTCATGAAGAAAAGGACTGGGCAACTTTTAATTTTGCACAGTGGTTTGTAAAAGAGCAAATTGAGGAAGAGACATTAATTATGGATCTTATCGATAAGTACAACCTTGCCGTTGATAGCCAAAAAGAAGACAATGCAAATCTTTATGATTTAGATAAAGATTTAGGGAAAGCACCACAGCATGTGGATATTCCTAGAGAGGAATAAGCAATTTTTCCTTTAACTTATAAAACCACTTTAACTGAAGTGGTTTTTTTTAATTTTAGGTTCTTAATTCAGTTTTAAAGAACCTGTTTTAAAATTTAAATCAAATGAAATTTAATAATATACCTTTATCCATTCTCGACTTATCTATGGTACGCGAAGGCCATGATTTCAAACAAGCCTTTGAAGATAGCGTTGACTATATTCGCTTTGCCGAGAAAATGGGTTTCAATCGTTTTTGGGTAGCAGAACATCACAACGCCTCTGGTATTGCTAGTTCAGCGACAGCCGTTTTGATTGGTCATTTAGCCGAAAAGACAGAGAAGATTAGAGTTGGTTCAGGTGGAATCATGCTCCCAAATCACTCTCCTTTGCAAGTAGCAGAAGCTTTTGGGACTTTAGCGACTATGTATCCAGATAGAATTGATTTAGGAGTTGGACGTGCTCCAGGCACCGATCAATTAACGGCAGCTGCCTTACGCAGAAACCTACAACAGTCCGTTGAGCAGTATCCAAATCACATTATAGAAGTCATGCGCTATTTGGGTGAATATGATCCCGAAATGAAAGTTAAAGCCTACCCTGGCGTTGGAACACATGTACCAGTTTGGATTCTAGGTTCTAGTATTTATAGTGCGAGATTAGCGGCTTATTTAGGTTTGCCTTATTCTTTTGCATCACACTTTGCTCCTACCTATTTAGAACAAGCGATGGAGATTTATAGAGATGAATTCCAAGCTTCTGTTTATTTGGATAAGCCTTATTTTATGCCGGCCGTAAACATCTTAGTGGCAGAAACCAGCGAAAAAGCAGCCTATTTATCTACGAGTTTTTCTCAAATGGCAGCAAGTATTGTAACGCAACAATCCACAAAATTGCGTCCGCCAGTGGAAGATATGGACAAAATTTGGTCACCAGAAGTCAAGCAAGCTGTGAACCGAATGAGAACCTATTCTTTTGTTGGGAATAAAGAAGAAGTAAGACAGGAGCTGAAGCATTTCATTGATAGAACTTCTGCTGACGAAGTGATGATTACCTCTTATTTCTATGATCCAAAAGATAGAGAAAGATCCTTTGAATTATTGCTCGAAGACTAATTAGTTTAAATAGGTTTGAGCAATTTTATTCTTGAATTCTTCTGAGAATTTCTTTTGATCTTCTTTGAGTTTATCAAGATTGTTCGGAAGAATATAATTAAACAAAACCTGCTGTTTATCATTGATAAAGATAATTTCTTGCTCATGCTCTTGAATCATTTGCTCGAAAATATCCCACATAGATTGATTTTTTTCTTTTAATAAATCAAAGAATGGCTCAGCTTGAATATGGATTTTCTTCATGTTGCAAAATTCTGAAAAATATTTGAATTTATTCATAAATACAGCTTGGGAGATATACTCTCAAGCTTTTTTGATTTCCTTTAAATGTAACAGCTGTTACAGCGCAGCATGATATATCGAGCTAACTTCGCATTCTTAATCATTCACTTATGGAGTTAGAAGTACTAGGCTATATATCTGCTATTTTAGTTGGCGTTTCATTGGGACTCATCGGTAGTGGCGGATCTATACTTACCGTTCCTATTTTGGTCTATATGATGTCGGTTGATCCTGTTTTAGCAACAGCTTACTCCCTATTTGTGGTTGGAGCTACATCCTTGGTTGGAGGCGTTAAGAATATTCTCAATAAGATGGTCGACCTAAAAACGGCAGTTGTTTTTGGTGTTCCTTCTATTATAGCTGTTTATTTGACGAGGGCTTATCTAGTTCCGT
The DNA here is from genome assembly GCF_029664245.1 of Profundicola chukchiensis. Taxonomy (GTDB): domain Bacteria; phylum Bacteroidota; class Bacteroidia; order Flavobacteriales; family Weeksellaceae; genus Profundicola; species Profundicola chukchiensis. The sequence goes on from NZ_JANAIE010000003.1 coordinate 31,919, forward strand.
TTATTCCAGAGGTGATTTTAAGTGTTGGAGACTTTCAATTAACAAAGTCTATAGCCTTGATGCTACTCTTTGCTGTTGTTATGATTTTAGCTTCAATGTCTATGATTAAACCTCGTAAAAAGACCAATGACTACGATATTTCTGGTATTAAATATAATTATCCATTAGTCTTATTAGAAGGTTCTTTGGTAGGAGTTTTAACCGGACTTGTAGGTGCGGGAGGAGGTTTCTTAATTATTCCTGCTTTGGTAATTCTAGCAAGAATGCCGATGAAATTAGCTGTTGGAACTTCACTTTTGATTATTGCAGCCAAATCCCTCTTAGGTTTCTTAGGTGACATACAAGGTGATCGAGATATTGATTGGATGTTGTTATCCATTTTCACAAGCTTGTCCGTAGCTGGAATTTTTATTGGAATTTATCTTGCTAAAAAAATAGATGGAGACAAGCTAAAAACAGGCTTTGGTTGGTTTGTGCTTCTGATGGGGATTTATATTATCGTTAAAGAGTTATTCCTTTCCTAATAGCTTGTAACTATTGTTACTCAGTAAGTTAATATTATTATCTAAATTGCATTAAGTTTTACTTAAAACTCACAACAGACACATTAACCTTAGTGCCATTTGTACTATTAAAAAAATTAAAGATTATGTTATTTGAACACGTTTACGATAAAAGTTTAGCGCAGGCTAGTTATTTCATTGGTTGTCAAGTTAAAGGTGAAGCCATCGTGATTGACCCACAAAGAGATATCGATGTTTACTTAGATTTAGCCAAGGCTAACAATATGAAAATCACGAAAGTTACTGAAACCCATATTCATGCCGACTTTTTAAGTGGTTCTAGAGAATTAGTTGCTGCTACAGGTGCAGAGATTTATCTATCTGATGAAGGTGGAGAAGATTGGCAATACGAGTTTCCACATATTGGATTGAAACATAATGATAAAATAAAGTTAGGAAACTTAACTTTTGAGGTCTTACATACTCCTGGGCATACGCCAGAGAGTATTAGTTTTCTTCTAACTGATCATCCTGCTAGCGATGAGCCGGTAATGGTTTTCACAGGAGATTTTGTATTTGTTGGTGATGTTGGAAGACCTGATTTATTAGAAAAAGCAGCAGGTCTAGCAGGCACACAAGACAAAGGTGCAAAGCAAATGTATGACTCGATCCAAAGGTTTGCAAAGTTACCAGATCACATTCAGGTTTGGCCAGGACATGGCGCGGGTTCAGCTTGTGGAAAATCTTTAGGTGCAGTTCCTAGTTCTACCATTGGTTACGAAAAGATTCGAAATTGGGCTTTCCAATATGAAGACGATCAAGAAGGGTTTATTGATTATCTATTAGATGGTCAACCAGAGCCTCCAAAGTATTTTGCGATGATGAAACACCTCAACAAGGTAAATCGTCCTTTATTGGTAGAAGTTCCTAAGCATTCTGAGTTAACAAAAGAAGAATTCTTAGCAGCTTATGAAAATGGAATGACAGTGATTGACACACGAAATAAGACCGAATTTGCGAAAGGCTTTATTCCTAACAGTATCAATATCCAAGGGAATAATTCATTCTCTACTTGGGCAGGTTGGTTTTTGAATTATAAAGAGAAATTTATTCTTGTAGCAGACGAAAATAACATAAAGGATTTAACGCGTAAATTGATGCGAATTGGCTTAGATAATATCTATGGATATGTTTCTAATATCGAAGATTTAGGTTTAGAATTAGAAACGCAGGACATAATTGACATCAACGAATTTGAATCTTATATCGGAAATGATGATGCACAAATTGTGGACGTTAGAGGTACTTCTGAATACGAAACTTATCACGTAGGCGGTGCTGATCATATTTTTGTTGGCTCGTTACCAGATAATTTAGATAAACTAGATCAAAACAAACAAATTGTAATCCACTGTCAGAGTGGTGATAGAGCCACTGTAGCTCAGTCTTATTTAGCTAAAAAAGGATTTAAAGACATTAAAAACTATTCTGCTGGAATGAAAGAATGGATGGCCTTAAAAGTTAAATAATGGATTTTAAAATAATTAAATATAATCTACTAAACGGCTGGAACCTCTTTCGTTTCATTCGACTTGCCGTGGGTACGTTTATTATAATTGAAGGTGTACGCACAGAGATGTGGATGATATTTGGAATTGGCGTTTTGTTCTCTCTTTTAGCTTTATTGAATATGGGAGGTTGTGCCGCAGGAAACTGTGCTGTTCCGCCTAAAGAAAATACATCGTCACAAAAGGAATGACGTAATTAATTTCAGAATCTAAGATTGTAATTTTAATAGAACATCTTAAGTAAGGTTTAAATTTAATAACTTTAGACTTCAACTTAAGATGTTTTTCATTTTAAACTGTATTTAAATTAAGCAAAAGGCAAAATTTATGGAGAATAATATCGGTGCTGAAGTATTAAAAAGCTTTCAACAAGATCCTGATAAAGTATTTTTAAGGAGTTATTCATCTGGCCGAAACTACACCGGCTCTATGGCGATTTCTACGATCCAAAAGATCGCTACAAGCTTAATTGCCGAGGGACAAGATCAAATGAGTCGCGTGGCTATTTTTTCTCAAAACTGTCCCGAATGGACTTTGGTTGATTTAGCATGTATTCAGGCAAGAATTATTAGCGTTCCCATATTTGCCACCAATAATTATGTTCAAACTGAGTTTATTTTAAAAGATTCCGGTTCTCAATTGGTTTTTGCAGGAAGTAAAGAGCAATATAATGAGCTCTTGAAAATTAAAAACAAAGAAGAATATAGAATAATTGTTTTTGATGATCAAGTAGATTTAAAAACAGAAAATAGTATTTATTTTAAAGATTGGTTTGAGCTTTATGATGATCAAAATTTAAATGATGACTTAAAGAAAAGAACCGCCTCGATCAAGGAGTCTGATCTTACCACCTTAATTTATACAAGTGGTACAACAGGCGAACCTAAAGGAGTTCAAGTGCATCACTCGCAGTTCAATGCTTTATTAGCGAATCATAATGAGGTGTATGAGTTTAAACCAAGTTACACTTCATTGGCATTTCTTCCACTTTCACACGTATATGAACGAAGTTGGACTTACATTATCTTATCCAACGGAATGTCGAATGTTTACCTCAGCAATCCAAAAGTAATTGCCAGTGCCATTGAAAAGATTAAACCCGAAACATTCTGTGCTGTTCCTCGTCTTTACGAAAAGATTCACGGCAAGATTATGGATGAAATTTCAAAGCAATCTTCTATTACACAAAACGTCTTTAATTGGGCATTAAAACAAGGAAAAAAGCACTCGGAATTTATTCAAAACAAGCAAAAAGTTCCTGCGCTATTATCTTTAAAACATAAGCTTGCTGATAGATTGGTCTTTAAAACTATTAGAGCAAAACTGGGTGGAAATATAGTTTATTGTCCATGCGGAGGAGCTTATATTTCTGATCATTTGGTGGAGTTCTTTAGAGCGATTAATATTCCTTTGTTGGTGGGCTATGGTTTAACAGAAAGCACTGCGACAGTCACCTCATTCACCAATGAAGATTATAGAGTTGGTTCTGTAGGAAAACCCATCGTGAATGTTGACCTTAAGATTGGTGAAAACAATGAAATTCTGGTGAAAGGAAAAACGATTACTTCTGGCTATTATCAGCTCGAGGAAGAGTCCAAAGAGCGTTTTACAGAAGATGGTTGGTTTAAAACAGGTGATGCTGGCCGATTAGACGAGGATGGTTTCTTGTATATCACCGATAGAATTAAGCAATTAATTAAAACAGCGAATGGTAAATATATTGCACCTCAACTTGTAGAAGGTCGCTTGGCTCAAAGTCGCTTTATTGCTCAAGCTATGATTATTGGAGAGGGAAGATCTTATGTTTCTGGTTTATTTACTTTAGACCAAGAATATGTGGAAGAATGGGCAAAAGAACAAGGAATAAATTATGATAATTTCGAGGGATTAGCTCAGAATCAAGACTTGCTTAAAGCCATAAATACTTCTATCAATGAAGAGCAAAAGGATTTATCAAATTATGAAAAAGTAAAAAGATTTAGGGTTTTGGCTCATGAGTTTTCTATGGAAAAAGATGAGTTAACGCCAACCTTAAAACTAAAGAGAAAAGTGATTGAAAAGAATTATGCTGATTTGATTAATACCCTTTATAAATAAGAAATTGAAGCTAAAATAAATAAGCCCAAAGACGCGACATCTTTGGGCTTATTATGTTTATTTAGAAATTAAATAAATCCTACTTAACTAAAACTTTGGTTGACTGATTCTTTCTATTGATGAAATAAACACCTTTAGGTAAGTTTTTCAAGCTTAATTTTTGGTTATTTCTAACCGCTTTTAGTGTTTGAACCAACTTCCCTTCTAGATTATAAATGTTTAAAGTCTCAGCCTCAGATAAACCATCTACAAAAAATACGTTATCTGTAATTGGATTCGGATAAACTTTAAATTCATTACTTTCTTCAGTTACATCAGATACGTCTAAAGTTTCGTAACAAGTCCAAGATAGGTCATCGAATGAAACTCTATTAGAAGTTGTAGAATCCACTAACTCGATAGTGAAATCACCCGCCACATTAATATTTTCAATGGTATAAGTACTTGGATCATCTGAATAAGGAATTTGTCCTTTTACTTCTCCATTAATTTTTAATGTATAATATCCATCTGAATCTCTAAATGGTAAATAAGTTCTAACACTTAACGAACCAATACCTCCGCTAATCGTAGAAGAAGTTAGGCTACCTTTTCTAATACAGATTGACTTGTCATTATCACCATCAATATAAATCTGACGGTCGGTTCTTGCATTGGTCGCATTCCAAACGATACCATTGTTAGTCCACGTTCTGTTGGTATAACTAGACGCAGGTGGGTTTCCTCCCGTAGACGGAATATTCTCAAAGTCCTCTACGCCACAAGTTGCTCCAGTTCCACCTTCTCCGGTATTTGTAGTTTGCCCTTGAATGGTTTCACTCATCTCCGATCTATTTCCTGCCGCATCAAAAGCTGCAACCGAAATATCATAAGTTGTATCAGGCTGTAATCCACTAATCACAACATTATTGGTATAAACGTTAGCATAGAATTCTCCATCTACATAAACATCATAACCCGCAACACTAATATTGTCTGTTGATGCATCCCATTGCACTGAAAGACTTCTATCCGTTGCATAAGTCACCTCTAAGTTTTGTGGTACAGAAGGATTAATTTCATCAGGCGTACCATCATCACCAAAGTTGTTAGGCCATTTATTTTCAGCTGGAATTCCTCCCCAAATAACCGTTGCTAAATAAGGATTATCAATAAATGGATTTCTATTATTTTGAACATTGGCTACGATATTATTACGTTGAACCTCGAATTCAGAAACAGGATCTTCTACGTTCCATTTTAAAAGAATATCTGGGAAATCACTAGAATAAGTAGCAGGTGGAAAAGTAATATTCAGAGGCTGTGCTCTGTTTTGATAACGCACATACATGTACATAATAATACGCGCAACATCTCCTTTCCATTCGTCGCCTGGATACCAACCACCACGACTGGTTCTGTATGCCGTAGCTCCATAACCATCATCAAAAGAATAATTACTACGCATACTATTCAATCTCATATCAGCAGGTCTAATATGATGTCCATCTGCTCCAGGTCCAGAGTTTCCTAAATTTGGAGTTCCCTTAGATTTAGCATAAACATGCTCTCTGTTCCAATCGCCATTTACCGATCTACTTCTTTGGTGAGTTCCAGAAGATTCAGACCCATAAATTAACAAGATGTTGTTAGGATTATTAGGATCCTTGTCACTGGTTTTAATCAGTTCTCTTACCTCATTATAACTGATGACATTGGTGTGGGTACTCGTAATAAGGCTTGTTAGCTGCGCCTTCATTTCATTTCCCGTTTTACTAAAATCTATAGAATTATAATAGGCTGGCGCAGATTGAGCCAACGCAACTATAGAAATAATAAAATGAAGAATTGTAAATTTAATTTTCATTTTTATTAGGTTTTATATTTAATATTTCTTGATCGTTTTTAATTATATTTTTCACTTGATTTAAGTCTAAAACATGCATAGAATTCTCAAACTTTAAATACACATTATCCTCAAGTACAAATAATTTCGCAAGTTTTAAATCGTTCTTATGGTAAAAACCAACTTGAACTTCAGTATCATTTAAGCTTTTAAAATCTTGACAAAATTCCGTATTCAGTTCAAAATCACTTTTCTCATAGCGAAACACCTTTCTCATTAATCCCGGATGCTCCAAACCTGCTCCTACAAAGAGTTGATTGTACTCTTGATTTTTCCCGATGACATATAGAGGCTTGTCTTTTCCGCCAACATTGATTCCCTTTCTTTGTCCAATTACAAAATCATCTAAACCATAATGTTCCCCAACCAAAAAGCCATCGAACAAATTATAGGGCAAAGCTTCCGCATGAAAGTCGAGTTCGGCTTTTAGCGAATGAAAATGATTCTCAAATCTGGAATAAATTGAGGCCTCAGAGGGTATTTCAACTATTTGACCTGCTTTAGACATGTAAAAAACTTATAAGAGGGGGCAAATGTACTAATTACACTTATAGTCATGAAAAATAAAGCTATGATAAATCTAATCTTAACGATTTGTTTAAACATTAGGCCTTCAAAATAAAATTGAAATAAAGTTTGCTTTCACTTGTTGGTTTTCACAAAATAATTTCTAATTTTACCTCAATGTTACAATTTAACAACATAGCATGGTGCTGGAACAGTCTCGATTTATCGGTGTCTGTCACATAACCTATGTTATAATTTTTGGAAGAAGACCTCGATAAATCTATGATTTATCGAGGTCTTTTTTTTTGATTAAAACTTAACAAATGAAACTAAATACTAAATGCTATACTTCTCCCGCCGACTTGCATACGCCGGTTGGGATTTATCTAAAAATGAGAGACATCTTTAGAGAAACTTGTCTTTTAGAAAGTACTGATCATCAAAATTCTAGTCAGAGTAAATCTATAATTTGTATCAATCCTATTGCGGGCGTAGAGATTTCAGACCTTGAAAAAGGAGAGTTAAAACTGCCTTTACAAGAAGTTATTGAGTTTAAAATCAATAAAAAGCCAAACGAAATTCTCGATGAATTCAGGAATAGTTTTGAAATTGAAAAAGAAGAAAATGATCATGCTATCGCTCAAAGTCTATTTGGTTATACAGCCTATGATTCAGTTCAGTTCTTTGAAGATTTAAAATTTAAAAATGATTGTCCTCTTCCGCTAATGAGATATCGACTATATCAATATGTGATTGTAATTGATAATTATACCGACCAGATTCACTTATATGAAAACAGAATTCAGGGAGTTAAGTCGGAAACTAGCAGGATTCAATCTATCTTAAGAAACAGAGATTTTCCATTATTCCCATTTAAAGCAGATAAAGAGGAAAAAAGTAATATAACTGATCAAGCTTTTGAGGATATCGTTAAAAAAGGGATTGAACACGGACTTCGAGGCGATGTATTTCAATTGGTATTAAGCAGAAAGTTTGAACAGAGATTCATAGGAGATGACTTTCAAGTTTATAGAGCCCTCAGAAACATTAACCCTTCTCCCTATCTTTTTTATTTCGATTATAGCGACTACAGAATTTTTGGATCTAGCCCAGAAAGTCAAATGATTGTGGACAACGGAAAAGCAACTATTCATCCTATTGCTGGTACATTTAAAAGAACAGGCGATTTAATAGAAGATGCTAAAGAAGCTGAAAGATTAAAACATGATGCTAAAGAAAATGCCGAACATACGATGTTGGTTGATTTAGCAAGAAATGATCTTAGTAAAGTTTGTAAAAATGTAAGCGTTTCTAAACTAAAAGAGATTAAATATTTCTCTCACGTTATTCACATGGTCAGCGAAGTTGAAGGAGAAATTTCTAAAACTAAAAACCCATTTGAAGTCATTGCTGCCACTTTTCCACAAGGAACACTTTCTGGAGCGCCCAAGCACAAAGCTATTCAGTTAATTGACCAATACGAGAATAGCTCTAGAGGCTTTTATGGTGGTAGTATTGGTTATGTTGGCCTCAATGGAAACGTAAATACGGCTATTATGATTAGAACATTTTTATCTAAAAACAATACGCTTCAATACCAAGCAGGTGCAGGTGTTGTGGTAAAATCCAATCCTCAAAATGAGCGCGAAGAGGTTTCAAATAAATTAGGCGCATTAAGAAAAGCCATAGAATTAGCAGAAAAAATAAGCTTATGAAAATTTTAATTATAGATAACTACGATTCATTTACTTACAATTTAGTTCACATGGTGGAGGAAATCATTAACCAAGAGGTAGTGGTCGTTAAAAATGATAAAATTGACTCCATAAACATCCCTGATTTTGACGCTATAATTTTATCTCCAGGCCCTGGAATCCCGTCTGAAGCTGGAGATTTAATACGAGTAATTAAAGAATATTCACCTCAAATCCCAACCTTGGGTGTTTGTCTTGGGCATCAAGCTCTTGCAGAGGTTTATAATGCAAAATTATTGCAATTAGAGCATGTTCATCATGGCATTGGATCTAATTTAAAACTTGAATCTACGGATAGTATTTATCAGAATTTAGTAGAACCTATTCAAGTTGGGCGATATCATAGTTGGGCTATCGATCATGAAGACCTACCCGATGATTTAATCGTAACTGCAAGAGACGAAAACGGGATTATTATGTCGCTTAAACACAAAAGCCTTCCTATTACAAGTGTTCAATTTCACCCTGAAAGCATACTTACACCTCAGGGGAAACAAATGATTACCAACTGGATAAACTCAATCAAATGAAAGATATTTTAGAATATTTATTTTCCTACAATACGCTTAAAAAGGAGGAGGCTAAATCCATCATGTTACAAATTCCACGAGGAGTTTTTAACGAGTATGAGATCACCAGTTTTATGTCGGTGTTTATGATGAGAAGCATTACCATCGACGAACTTTTGGGATTTACTGATGCTTTAAATGAAACGGCAGTAAAAGTAGATTTAAACACTAATGATTTGGTGGATATAGTTGGAACTGGAGGTGATGGCAAAAACACTTTCAATATTTCTACATTAGCTTGTTTTGTTGTTGCAGGAACGGGACAAAAGGTCGCAAAACATGGAAATATTGGGGCTTCTTCTGTTTCTGGCTCTTCTAATGTGATGCAAGAATTAGGTGTAAAGTTTACCAATGATTCCGAGCAGTTAAAAAAGCAATTAGATAAAGCAAATATTTGTTTTTTACATGCTCCCCTATTCCATCCATCCTTAAAAAAAGTAGCACCTATGAGAAAACAATTGGGCTTTAGAACATTCTTTAATATGCTTGGTCCTCTTGCTAATCCAGCCAATCCAGACTATTCGACGATTGGAGTCTACAATATGGAAATTGCGCGATTGTACAATTATTATTTACAAAAGGAGAAACCACATTTTTCGATTGTGCATTCGCTAGATGGTTACGACGAAATTTCCCTAACCGGAGAATCTATTGTAATCGATGAAAAAGGAACTCAGCTATTGAGTCCGCCGGAGTTTAAATCAAATAAAATTGCCGTACATGATTTGTATGGTGGAAAAACCAAGGAAGCAGCGGCAGATTTATTTTTCAAAATTTTAAAAGGTGAAGGAAGTTTTGCGCAAAATGAAGTTGTTATCACTAATGCAGCGATCGCATTACAAAACACACATAAATATGGTGATTTTGAAGAGTGTAGAAACTTAGCCAAAGAAAGCTTAGAAAGTGGTGCAGCCTTAAATTGTTTAAACCAACTGATTTCAGCATGATTAATATTTTAAACGAAATTGCTCAGCATAAATTACGGGAAGTAAGTGAGGTTAAAAGTAAAGTGCCATTAGGGAAATTACAACAATTGCCATTTTATAATCGCACGTGTTTGTCGGCTAAGCAAAGCATGGCACAAAGCCAAAATGGAATTATTGCTGAATTCAAAAGGAAGTCTCCTAGCCAACCTAATATTAATTTAGATGCTAAAGTAGAGCAAGTAGCCATAGATTATTCAGATAATGGTGCAGCTGCGATTTCTATTCTTACAGATCAAAAATACTTTGGAGGAAGTTTCAATTTTTTAGAACAAGCGAGAGAAAATGACACTCCACTTTTATGTAAGGAATTCATCATTGATTCTTATCAAATCCATCAAGCCAAAGCTCATGGTGCGGATTTTATTTTACTCATTGCCGCTTTGCTTTCTAAAGCTCAAATCCTCGAATTCACTAAAATCGCTAAAGATTTAGGATTAGAGGTTTTATTAGAATTCCATGCTGGAGAGGAGTTTGAAAAATTAATAAATGAAGTTGATTTAGTGGGAATTAACAACAGAGACTTAAAGACTTTTGAAGTTGACCTACAGCATTCAATCGCTATGAGAAATCGATTGCCAGAAGACAGAATAGTCATTGCAGAAAGTGGAATTCACTCTGTCGAGGATTACAAACTTCTAAAACAGAATGGTTTTGATGGATTCTTAATAGGTGAATATTTTATGAAACAAGAAAAGCCAGGTCAAGCACTTAAACAATTTATTCAAAGCATCAATGAAAATTAAAGTTTGCGGTATCACAGATATAAATCAAGCCAATACCTTAGCGGATTTGGGAGTTCACTTCATAGGATTTATTAGCTATGAAAAATCTAAACGTTATGCTTGGAACAAGATCCAACCATCTGAATTAAAAACATTCAAATCAATTAAAAAAGTAGGCGTATTTGTTAATGAAAATGTTCCTAGCCTATTAGACATAGCACAACAAGCCGAGTTTGATTTCATTCAGCTTCATGGCAATGAAAATGTAGAAGATGTGAAAGAAATTTCTAAGTTCTATCCTGTCATTAAGGCGATTTCTGTAGCTGAAAACTCGAATCATTTACAAGAGCAAATAAATCAATATTCAGCCTATGTCAGTTATTTCTTGTTTGACACTGCCACCAAAAGCTACGGTGGATCAGGAAGAACTTTCGATTGGAATATTTTGAATGATTTAAAGATAAACCAACCTTACTTTCTAAGTGGTGGCTTATCGGTGGGGACAGATTTTAACTTTGAAACATTCAATCAAACTCCATTTGCACTTGATATTAACAGCAAATTCGAAAGTTCTGCTGGCATTAAGAACATAAAACTGATAGAATCTTTTATTGCTAAAAACAACTTAATTAAAGCCTAAATCATGGAAAATTTAAATAAAATCAACAAAAACCCAGATAATTTTGGGTATTATGGAGAATTTGGAGGAGCCTATATTCCAGAAATGCTTTATCCGAATCTAAAAGAATTGCAAGAGAATTACTTGGAAATTATAGAATCTGAAGAGTTCAAATCAGAATTCAAAGATTTATTGCAAAATTATTTGGGTAGGTCAACCCCGTTATATCATGCGAAAAATTTAAGCCAAAAATACCAAACCAATGTTTACCTAAAACGTGAGGATTTAAACCATACAGGTTCTCATAAAATGAATAATGCTTTAGGTCAAATCTTGTTAGCCGAAAAGTTAGGTAAAACTAGAATCATTGCTGAAACTGGAGCTGGTCAACATGGTGTAGCCACTGCAACAGCATGCGCTTTGCGAGGTTTAAAATGTATTATTTATATGGGTGAAGTTGACATGAAACGTCAGGCGCCCAATGTAGCTAGAATGAAGATGTTAGGCGCAGAAGTTCGACCTGCAACAAGTGGTAGCAAGACTTTAAAAGATGCTGTAAACGAAGCTTTAGCCGATTGGATTTCTAACCCAACTGATACTCACTATTTGATTGGTAGCGCTGTTGGACCTCATCCTTTTCCTGATATCGTCGCTCGGTTTCAAAGTGTGATTAGCGAAGAAATAAAAGATCAGTTTCGTCAAAAATTTGGCGGTCAACCCACACATGTTATGGCCTGCGTTGGCGGAGGAAGCAATGCGGCAGGAACTTTTTATCATTTTATAGATGAACCTCAGGTAGAATTAATTGCGGCTGAAGCAGGAGGATTAGGTGTGAACAGTGGAAAAAGTGCTGCGACTTATCAATTAGGAAGTATAGGAATTCTGCACGGGAGCAAAAGTCTACTTATGCAAACTAAGGATGGTCAGGTGGTAGAACCACACAGCATTTCTGCGGGTTTAGATTATCCAGGAATCGGACCACTTCATGCTCATTTAGCCACAGAAAAAAGGTTAAAAATAGTAGTTGTTACGGATGAACAAGCTTTAAAAGCTGCACATGAATTAACAAGATTAGAAGGCATATTACCAGCCTTGGAATCTGCCCATGCTTTGGCATTATTAGAAACCCAAAATTTCACAGCGAATGATCAAGTGGTTATCTGCCTAAGCGGAAGAGGCGATAAAGATTTAGAAACCTATTTAAACGCTTTTAATTTAAACTCATGAAACTAAATATATTTTTTACGGCTGGTTTTATTGAAAATGCTACAACCCTAGAAATTATTCAAGCTTTAGAAGAAAATGGAGCTGACCTAATAGAAGTAGGCATGCCCTATAGTGATCCTGTAGTTGATGGCCCGGTGATTCAGAAAGCTAACCAAATTGCGATTAATAATGGAATGAATATTTCAAAACTTTTTAAGGAATTAGAAGGCTTGAAAACCAAGGTTAAAATTCCTGTGATTTTGATGGGCTACCTGAATCCTGTGATGCAGTATGGAATAGAGGAATTCTGTGAAGATGCCGAAAATGTAGGTGTTCAAGGTGTAATCATTCCTGATTTACCACCTCACGCTTATGAAAAAGATTATAAACAACTCTTTGAAGAACATAAGCTCAATTTCTCATTTATCATAACTCCACAGACGGATAATCAAAGAATGAAATATTTAGATGAGTTAAGCAATGGCTTTGTATATGCTGTTTCTACCAATTCTGTTACGGGGAATACATTGCAACATCAGGAACAAGAAGCATATTTTACTCGACTTAAGGAATTTAAGTTCAAAAATGAATGCTATGTTGGCTTTGGAATACGAGAGAAAAAGGATTTAGATTATTTATCACAATTTGTTGATGGAGGAATCATAGGCTCTGCTTTTATGCGACATTTAGCTCAAAACAAAGACAGTGCATTAAATGCTATTCCAAGATTTATGAAAGTATTAAAAGATTAAATGTTGCCCACTAAGAGATCGCGATAAATTTACCTTAAAATGAGTTGATATTCTTTTAAGCTAAAAGTAATATTCAATAAAAAAGCTCACAAGAGAATTTCTTGTGAGCTTTAACTAATGAATTTTTATATAATAATCCGAGGATTATTTAAACCTACATTATTTAATTTCTAATAGTTCTAATTCGAAAGTTAGATCTTGACCAGCCAACGGGTGGTTAGCGTCTACAACGATAAAATCCTCCTCTACTTTTGCAATACGCAATTGATGCTCAGAACCATCTGGGTTTTTAGAAACTAGTCCCATTCCCACTTCTGGTTTGATTTCCTGTGGAAGGCTTTCCATAGGAATTTGTTGGAAAAGATCCTCACGAACCTCACCATAAGCTTCCTCTTTTGAGATCGTGAAAGTTTTCTTTTCGTTCACTTTCATGTCTACTAATCCTTTTTCGAAGCCAGGAATTAATTGACCTTCGCCAAGCTTAACTTCTAATGGCTCACGTTGTAGAGAGCTATCGAATACTTGTCCGTCGCTTAATTTTCCTGTGTAATGAAGTTTTACAGTTTCATTTCCTTTTACTTGACTCATAAATTTGTTTTTACGATTTTTTCTAAGTGAGCAAAACTATGGGTTTGAAACGCCAATTCCACAGAATTAAGCACTTAATCTCAAAGTTTAAGAGAATGTTAACGTTATAGAGAGTCAAAATCAGCATAAAATGAATGAATTTTTGGGAATTGTATGTTATTAAAATACTTAAAACTAATTGATCAAAAACATAGTTTTTCTTCTTTTAAACTTATTCCACTTATAAATATACTTAGGGTATACTATCCATTCGCTCGCTCCAGTCCTATATTTCATTTGTCCAAAATCGCTTATTGGAATATTAGTAATTACGAAATATAGGCTTGATTCTTCCCAATAAGTTCCCTTGGTAAAATCTAAATCTTTGTGATTTTTACTGAACAAATATGACCATTCTTGTTCTATTTTATAAGTGCTCAGATAATTATATTTTTCTATTACATCAGAAGGCGTATAACCACCTTTGTATAATTTCTCTATAAGTTCTGCTAAGAGATCATATTTCTCTCCAATCGCATCATGACTAGTCACACTAAACTCGAAATCTAAAATATAGCCGTTATCTTTATACTCAAAGAGAAGATAAGTTCGCATTGGCTTTTTAAATACTGATCCCATTACCAATCGCAGTTTGAATTCTTTATTAACTTCACTTGATATTCTTTATCTTGATTATCTACAAAACTAGCTTTTCCTCCTGAAATACTTGGTGGATCAAAATGATAATCATCTAGCCAACCCCCATTAGGCCAATAAATCTTAACTAATTCTCCACTTTCCACATCAACCTTCAAAATGTAAGTTCTATTACTTCTAGAAGATGGATTATACACCTGAACTTCCGCACAGGAAGAATCATTTGTTAGATTACAAGAGAGGATTAATGCAATAAAAGTGAATGCGAGAATATGTTTTATCATAAGTGAGTTTAGTTAAAGCTTGGATAATTTGAACGAAAAGCTACTATATTTTAGCACTTACTTTTTTGATAAGAGATCAAGAGCATCTAAGCATTAATTAAGAAATGCTCTTACCACTAGTTCGTCATCGTCAGACTCCATTGAATACCTTCTAAACTCACTATAATCATGACGGTATTTCATTTTTCCGAAGTTTTGTATGCTGGTATTATTAGTTACAACCATAAATAATCTTGTTTCTCCCCAGTAGTTTTCTCTAATAAAGAGAAAGTCCTCTTGATTTTTAAAATCTAAAGAAGACCATCTTTGGATAATAAAATAGGTAGAGATGTGGGTTAGAGCTTCGGTTATTTTCTTTGGAGTTATCCCACCTTTTAACCATTTTTCTAATAGAACCTCGAAGGCTTCAAAAGCAGCTGTTACACTATGGTGTGACACCCGGCTATAATAATGCTGCAAGACATATCCTTGATGCTGATGTTCTAATAACAAATAAGCGTGATGCGGAACTTTAAATTGAGAAGACATTACAAATTACAATTAGATTCAACTACCAACCAATCCTGATACACAAATCCTTTATCATTGATATACGCAGCATAATAATCATCTAGCCAACCTCCATTAGGCGAATAAATCTTAAACAATTCTCCACGCCACACATCAACCTTCAAAGTATAAGTTCTAATACTTCCAGAAGAGGGATTATTTACTTGAACATCTGTATAGGAAGAATCATTCATTGGGTTACAAGAGAGAATATGTTTAATCATAAATGAGTTAAGATAAGGCTTGGAAAATATGAACAAAGTATAGATTATTTTAATGAATTAAATATACTAAAATAAGCATTTAGATAAGCCTAAATCCTTAAATCAAATTATCTTATTTAAAGTGAATTACTGAAGCTAGACAATAATCTTAAATGCAGTTGCAGGATTTTATTATTTCAGGTTTGTATTACAATTGCGTATCAATTCTGCTAACATTCGAAATAAAAAAAGCCACCTACATTTCTGTAAGTGGCTGTGCTTAAATGCTCCCCCTCTTGGGCTCGAACCAAGGACCCTCTGATTAACAGTCAGTATTAGAATATTATCATTTATTATCTTTCTTTCTAATTTTGTGTCAGTTAGAAGCAAATGACTTATCCTATATAATCCTTTTAAATCTTATTTTTTCTTAAAATTTATTTAGTGATACATACTTTATTAATTTGGGAATTTTTTTATTAAAATTAGGATATTAGGCAATATATAAAATACATTTTTATGCTCCGAAACCAAAACTTCCTAAAAAGATATAACCACCTGCATTAGTCAAAACCATAATGAACTTTACCAGCTTGATTATAATAAACGACCCATTCATGATTTGTTGACTGATTTTTTAAAGCAAAGCCTAATGGGGTCCCATTTTTCTTGTCATAAATAAAAACAAAGGTCCCAACTAGTGATAGATCATAATCACGATGATTTATTGTTCTCATCGAAATTTCGGTTTTATAATATATATGGTAGTTTCCTTTATCATCGTAATCAGTTCTCATTAAATTAACATATTGTGACTTTTTTGTATTAAAATCTAAATCTTGAATCGTTAACAGTTCGGATTTATCATAGTATGAAAAGTTTACTCTCTCTTTAACAAGAGTGCCATTAGATATTAACCTGTACTCTGCATCTACATAATGACTCTGAGCACATATAAATGCATTAAAGAAAAGGATAAAAATTAGAATATACTTTTTCATATATCGAATTTAATTTTTGCAATTTAATTATTTCTTTTTTCACAGAATGGAAAATTACTTTTAATTTTTGCAAAATCTATCAAAAATCTTTGATTTACTATACCGATATCATTATAAACCATTTAGATGATTACGCGAAAAGAGATTTTTTGGGACCTTTCTAGAACTCCTTTTTGATATAAGTCTTTAAGTGACATAAAATGAATATTTACAGTTTAAAATGTAACTATTCACATTTTAAAATAGCTATAATAATGAACTTTAATTTTTTAAATTTCAATTAATAAGCTTATCACCTTATTTTTAGCCGTACACGTTTATGTAAAGTTTATAATAATTCATTGTCTCGAAAGCTATAATAGCTATTTTTGAGGTAATAAAATGATCCACTAAATTTCATAATCAAATCAAACCCAATTTTGACGAGGTAAGAATTAAGAAGATTGAGAGTTTAAAACTAGCTGAGTTAAGAGATTGGTTATTGCTTATGTTAATGAATGGTCAGGTAAGTATTGAGGAGTGAAGGACTTAATTAATTATAAATATTATGAAAAACTATCCTATTCTTGAGTCAAAAAACACATCATCCATAGAGGAATTTATCAGCTTTTGGAGTAAGCAATACCATTTTACAAATATGGATTTCTATACTCAGAACATAAATAAAGATCAATTTACAACAGATGATATTTTAGAGCTATATACTTGGAAAAACGGTATGAGGCTAAGTACTCAAAAAGTAAACTCAATTCAAGCGAAGGTTATCCCTAAATTGGATATCATTAATAAACTTAAACAAGATAGCACACCCAATTTGGATTTCTTTTTAGAAGAATTCAAATCCTTAAGTTTCGTTTGGAAAATATTCCTTTTACACATTATTTCTCCAGAAACTTACCCTATGTATGACCAACATATTCATAGAACTTTTTGCTTTCTACATCCTGATAATCCAAGAATATTAAATGCAAAACAGCACGAGCTTTATTTTGATTATTATCTTGATTTTATAAAAAATGAGGAAATAAAAGACATTAGAGAAATGGATAAGGCATTTTTTGCTTTTGGGCAGTTTATAAACACGAAACAATATATAAGCTTGGTTCAACAGAACTCATAATTTAGATATTTTCTGAGCATTAAGATTCCAAACGTCAAAAATCTAGTTGCTAGCTTTTATATTTCAGGTTTGTGTTACAATTGTGTATCAATTCTGCTAACATTAGAAATAAAAAAAGCCACCTACATTTCTGTAAGTGGCTGTGCTTAAATGCTCCCCCTCTTGGGCTCGAACCAAGGACCCTCTGATTAACAGTCAGATGCTCTAACCAGCTGAGCTAAGGAGGAATGCTGTAAAAGCGGATGCAAATATAAATTAAGTTTTTATAATTGCAAAAATATTTTCAAACTTTTTTAAATTATTTTTCTCTTCTTCAAAAAAACTACTCCGTCGGGATGACTGGATTCGAACCAGCGACCACACGCACCCCATGCGTGTACGCTACCAGACTGCGCCACATCCCGAATTGGCGAGCCCAAAATTAAAACTTATTTTCAATTTTCAAAAATAATGTTTGAAAAAATTTTAGACTTTTTCTTCTAAATCTTCAGTATCAATATCTTGCTTTCGTCGTGGCAGTAAAAAATAATAGATCGGCGTCAACATATATCCTATCCAAATCAAATATGCACCAAAATGAAACTTAGTTTTTAGTATTCGATGGCTAAATTCTTCATTGAAATCATATATCGTATACCCCAATCCTATACATGCCAATAGAAAAATTATAAAACATATCCATTGACGTATTTTCTTATCGAGCATGCGATAAACTATATGTAAAATCACAATGATGATTAATTGAGATGCAAATATATAAGCTCCGCTCTGTAAAGGTGATTTTAGGAACGCATAGCTTTTATTAAATAAACTAATGCCTAACTTCCCAATCCACGACATTTGAGCTAATAGCAGCGCAGAAATAGTCGAAAGCAGAAGTTGAATAAAAGCAATATTCAGAAAAGTTCTCATATGTTTAAGCTTTTATATCCATTGCATCGCGAAGTTGATTTCCAAAAACGTTGAAAGCCATTACTAACAATAGAATCAATAAACCAGGAAGAATAGCTAAATGTTGTTTCCCTAAAATAATATGGGCATAATGCTCTTTAATAATATTTCCCCAACTCGGCGTCGGTGGTTGAGCTCCAATTCCAAGAAAACTTAAACCACTTTCAATTAAAATGGCTGCCGCAAAATTGGCAGCGGAAATCACTATTACTGGCGCTAAAATATTGGGTAATATCTGCTTAAAAATAATTCTTGCATCACTCATTCCTAAAGCTCGAGCGGCTTCAACAAACTCCATCTCACGATAACTCAAAAACTGCCCACGAACAACACGTGCCACTTCTACCCACATGGTTAAACCTACAGCAATGAAAATTTGCCAAAATCCTTTACCAATAGCTAATGTGATGGCCATAACTAACAATAAGGTAGGTATCGACCATACAACGTTAATCAACCACATGATGACATTATCTACCTTTCCGCGGTAATAACCTCCTAAAGCACCAATAACTATCCCTACAAGCAATGAAATGGATACGGCAATAAACCCAACAAAGAAAGAAATTCGAGTTCCGACCAATAGTCTAGAATAGAAATCTCGGCCGAAACTGTCCGTACCCAACCAAAATGTCTTGGTATAGATAAAGTCCTTCTCTATTTCGTGATCTTCTTGATAGGTAGCCAATGAAATTGACTTTTTTTCTGCTACTAAACCGTCTCCAGAATAAGGAGTATAGACGATAGCATCATTCGTTAATTCATAATCAACGATAGGAATTTCCTCAAAATCTTGTTCTCTACCAAAGAAAAAGTCGCTGAAAGATGTCCCACTATTATAATCCGGAAGAGGCTTTTTAAGCATTAATTGCTTATATCCAATCGGTTTATACTTTAAAGACACTTGTTGTAAGGCTGCATTTTTAGTATCATCTGTTGCCAATGCATAGGCGAAAATACTCACAAAAGCCGCCAATAAGATAATAAATAGACAAGCTAATGCTAACGGATTTCCTTTTAGCTTTTGAATTGTTATTTGAGTCAGAGATTCACCTCTTTGTACCATGTAGTAGCCTTAATTAATTGCTTAAAATACTTGAAATTGTAATTAACGCATATCTCTCAAGACATTAATAGACTCCTCTAAGTATAAATCTTTCTCAAGGTTTTTGTGCCATTCTTTTCTACGCTCTTTTAAGATTGTATCATTCTTAATTAAAGCTTGCTCATAAGTTGGCGAACTTAGATTTAAACCATTTTTATATTTAGATAGCTCTTCAAACTTTTTAGATTCAGCCTCTCTTAAATCATATTCAACTCTAAACTTGTTATAGTTCAAGTTAATTACTTTTTCATCATCCATCTTTTTAGCATATTGAGCATATTCATCTACCAATTGAACTTGTGGAAGTTGTGCAATTCTAGCTTTACTTTTCTCAACAACCGCTTTTTTGTCCCATGGTGCTGGCCACTTATCATAGCTAAGAGAACTAATCTGATCCCAAGGCAATGCGGCGTCTCTGGAACCTTCAGAAATATCCATATAAGAATATCTATCTGGAATCACTATGTCTGATGCAACTCCTTCTAATTGAGTTGAACCACCGTTAATTCTATAAAACTTTTGGATGGTAAACTTCAACATTCCATACTCCTCGTTTGAATTCATAAACCAGCTCAACGGGCGAACTGTCTGAACCGTTCCTTTACCATAAGTTTTTTCACTTCCTAAAATTATTGCTCTATCATAATCCTGTAAAGCTGCAGCAAAAATTTCTGATGCCGAAGCCGAAAGTTCGTTCACTAAAACTACCATCGGTCCATCCCAAAGCACACCAGGAACTTTGTCATTATATTCTTTCTTATTTCCATCACTACGCATTACCTGCACAACTGGACCTTGGTTAATAAAGTGACCTGTAATTTCAACGCATTCTGATAAGTCTCCACCTCCGTTATTTCTAACATCGAAAACCAATCCTTTGATATTACTTTTCTTTAATTCTTCAATCTCACGAGCTACATCATCTGATGCATCATGACCTTCTCCATCATAATTTAAATAGAAAGATGGCAAGTAAATCACTCCATAGTTATCCCCCTTATCGTCTTGAACAACTGCTCCACGGGCAAATGTTTCTTCTAACTCAACAATATCTCTAACGATTTTAATTTCTTTAAATGATCCATCTTTCTTCTGAACTGTAAGAGTTACGGTTGTACCTTTTTCCCCTCTAATTAGGCGAATTGCATCTTCTAACAACATTCCAACTACACTCACAGCCTCTTTATTTCCCTGTGCAACTTTGGTGATTTTATCCTCAACTTCTAAATCACCTTGCTTCCAAGCTGGACCTCCAATTACTAAACTCTTAATGGTTGGATATCCTTTTTCGTCAGCTAAAGTTGCTCCAATTCCTTCTAATTGACCAGACATGCTCAACTCAAAGTCCTCATTTTCTTTTGGTGAGAAATAATTAGTATGAGGATCGAATTCTTCAGTAAATGAGTTTACATAAATAGACAACCAATCACCTTTTTTTCTTTTCTGGAATCGTCGAAAAAACTCAGACATATCATCGAATACCTTCATTCTTGCTTCTGCTTCTAACTGGCCAAAGCTTTTTCCTCTTGGGTCAAATTCTCCTTTATCTAAACCAATAGAGTCTTTCTTAGCCCAACCTTCTTCGTTCTTAGCAGACTCTTCCATGATTACAATTTCTTGAAGAATACTATACTTCAATCTATCTTGCCACTTCTTTTCCCACTCTGCTTGAGTTTTGGCATAAGTAGAATTATCTGAATCAAATAAAATTTGATCATCTGTGTTATAATTCAATGGATTTTTCAACATTTCTTTGGTCAAGACCTTCAATTCTTCCACACGATTGTATAAAGTGTCGATCGATTGGTGATAGAAAGTTAAATCTTCGTTATTAAAGAAATCATCCATCTTATTTTTATATTGAGAGAAGCTCTCAATATCTTTCCCTTTAAAATAAGTCTTATATGGGTCTAATTTCTGTAAATACCCATCAAAAACCCTCTGCGAAAATTCGTCGTTCACATCTTGTGGCGAATAATGTAGATAGGAAAGGGTTCTTCTTACATTCTTAATAATTTCTTTAGTTTTGGAATCATCCCCCAATTGTAATGGAGAACAATAACAGAAAACTAAAAACGACATGGATAAGATCGCTAGAAGTATATAGGTTTTTCTTAAATATTGCATTGTAGGGTATAAATTTTGTTAAGAAATAATCAATTCCTAAGCCAAAAAAGGCCAAAACTGATTAATTGGTTACATTTGAACAATAATACACAAATATAATTTCTTTTTATGGAAAAACCATTGATACTAATTACGAACGATGACGGAATCACAGCACCTGGTATACGTGCTTTAATAGAAATAGTAAAATCAATCGGCGATGTAGATGTTTATGTTGTTGCTCCAGATAGCCCACAAAGCGCCATGGGACATGCCATCACCATTAATTCTACACTTCATATAGAAGAAATAAAAGGTGGGGCTGTACAAGAATGGTCTTGCAGTGGAACGCCCGTGGATTCAGTAAAAATCGCGGTTGATAGAATTTTACCAAGAAAACCTGATTTATGCGTTTCTGGAATTAATCATGGTTCTAACTCATCAATTAATGTTATTTATTCTGGAACTATGTCAGCAGCAGTTGAAGCTGGAATTGAAGGAATTCCTGCCATCGGGTTCTCTTTATCAGATTTTTCTTATCACGCTGACTTTAAAGCTGGAGAAAAATTCATTAAAAAAATCATCATGGAAACGCTAGAAAATGGTTTACCTGATGGTGTAGTTTTAAATGTTAATATCCCAAAATTACCAGAAGAGGAGCTAAAAGGAATTAGAATCTGTAGACAAGCTCGCGCTAAATGGGATGAAAGCTTTGAGGAAAGAGTAGATCCTAGAGGAAGAAATTATTATTGGCTGACAGGTAATTTCGTAAACATGGACAAAGGCAAAGACACCGATGAATGGGCTTTAGCTAATGGATATATTTCTGTTGTTCCTGTTCAATTTGATATGACTGCACATCAATTTATGCCTAATCTCAATACGTGGGATTTAAATGGTTTCGATGACAAATAAAATTTTCTAAATAATAAAGCCCTTGAATTATCAAGGGCTTTTTAGTTTATATTTAATTCTTAACTACTTTAGAACGTATTTTTTAACCACTGCCTTCATAGAATCGAAACCTATATCTTCCATATCGATTTCATCCGCAGATAACCACTTAGCTTCTTGAATCTCAGATTTCTCTAAATTAATTTTTTGATTATCCTTTAATTCAATTTCAAAAACAATATCTAAAGTTCTATATAAGATATCTCTGAAATCATAGTCATTTGGCTCGGTGTCTAACAAGACCAAATCATCCATATCAATATCGATATCCAATTCCTCTTTCAACTCTCTCTTTGCAGCAAATTGAGCCGATTCTTTTGGATCAACAAACCCACCTGGAAAGTCTAATTTTCCTTTTTTAGGCTCATTATTTCTTACCGTAAATAAAACTTTATCATCTCTGCGCATAATCACCATTACAGCCGCTGCACAATTATGATAATAAACAAAACCACAGTCTAGACATTCGAATCGATGATGATTCTCGAACTTGTGATTAGATGAACCACATTTTGGACAAAATTGAAAGAATTTAGGCATTTCTATATTGTATTTAATCTATTGACTTCAACTCAATTACCAGTTGACAAACTTACTACTTTTGCGCTATCTTTTTGGGAGCTCTTATTCTTAGAAGAACGCTTAGATGGAACTTCTAAATCCGATTTTTCCCTAACAACTCCCTTATCTAATTTCGGCATCAAACTATCTGCAGCTATTTTAAGTGTATCCTGCTTCTCCATTCTATCCTCTAGCTCCATTGTTATCGGATAATCACCTAATAAACCTATCAATGAAAATGAAGTATAAACAGAGCGAATTTGCTTATTTCCTAGGGCAATAATACTGATAGAATCATTTTCGCCTCTTACATAGGTTGTGTAATTTCCATGCCACCACCCATTGTGATACCATAGCTTTTCACCTGTATCCCACTCCATTAATCTTAATCCAAGCCCATAATTCTTAATACCAGGTTTTTCGTAGCTATAGCCTTGTTTCATCAATTTCTTTAGCTTCTCAGACAAAAACTTCTTAGAATACATCGCTTTGTCCATTTTAAATAAATCTCTTGGCGTTGAATAAATATTCTTGTCGCCATAGATATTATCTAAGAAATTAAAATCCCAACGTTTATTTCTAGAAGTATACGACTGGCTAACTTTAGCAGAGTCCTTAATATTAAAAACAAAAGTATGATCCATTTTCAAAGGATCGAAAACGATGTATTTCATCGCTTCAGGATAGGTTAAACCGGTAACTTTCTCTATGATTAAAGCTAATAAAGTATAGTTGGTATTACTATAATTAAAAGTGGTATTCGGCGCTGAATAAGGCTCTCCAATCTTTTGCACCAAAGCTTCTAAAACATTATCATTCGTTTGGATTTCATTGGTGTTCCAATACTTATCATCATGCTCGAAATAGGCATAATTAGGCAATCCACTTCGATGACTTAACAAATCTCTAACCGTGATATTTTTATAGGGAAACGCCGAATAGAAATTTGAAACTAATTGATCTAACTTAAGCTTGTCGTCCTCTACTAATTTTAAAACCGCCAATGATGTTAAAACTTTGGAAATAGAAGCAATATGAATCGGTGTATCTGCAGTTAATGCTTCTTCTGTTTCAAAATTGGCAAATCCTCTATAATTCTCATAAATGATTTGTCCATTTTTGGCCACTAGTAAGCCACCACTAACTTTATTATAGTCCCAGTAATTTTCATAAAAATCCTGAACATAACGACGTTTCTCGTTAAATTCAGATTTATCGAGCCTTAAAGCCTTAAAAGTTTCATCGTAATCTATGTAGGGATAATGAGGTAGATTTAAGGTGTCTCTATGCTCAAACTCAGCTTCTGTAGCCGACTCTGATTTCTTTTGACAACCAACGGCCATCAAAACACTTAAACCTAATATAATCCAACTTTTCATAGAACATTACCAACCAAATTCAGCCTCGAATTGCTCTAAGAATCGAATATCATTTTCAAAGTATAAACGAATATCTCCAATTTGATATAACAACAGGGCAATACGCTCTATTCCCATTCCAAAGGCATATCCGCTATATTCTTCTGGATCAATTCCAACATTCTTAAGTACGTTAGGGTCTACCATTCCACAGCCCATAATTTCTAACCAACCTGTTCCTTTGGTGATTCTATAGTCAGTTTCTGTTTCCAATCCCCAATAAACATCAACCTCGGCACTTGGCTCAGTGAAAGGGAAGTAAGATGGTCTTAGTCTAATTTTAGACTTACCAAATAATTCTGTTGTGAAGTATTGTAAAGTTTGTTTTAAATCCGCAAATGAAACATTTTTATCTACATACAATCCCTCGATTTGATGGAACATCGCGTGAGAACGTGATGAAATAGCTTCGTTTCTATAAACTCTACCCGGAGACAAGATTCGCATAGGCGGCTTATGATTCTCCATAAATCGAATTTGTACCGAAGATGTATGTGTTCTCAATAAGAAATCTGGATCTTTTTCGATAAAGAAAGTATCCTGCATATCTCTTGCTGGGTGATACTCAGGAAGATTTAATGCTGTAAAGTTATGCCAATCATCTTCTATTTCTGGTCCCTCTGAAAGCGCGAAACCAATTCTTTTGAAAATCTCTACAATTCTATTCCTAACAACACTAATAGGATGACGAGCACCCAACTCAATTGGCATCCCCGGACGAGTAAAATCCTCGAAAACACCTCCCTCATCTTGTGATTGCCCACTTGATTTTAAGGTTTCAATTTTTTCGGCCGCAGAAGTCTTAAGCGTATTTAAAGCCTGACCTACTTCTCTTTTTTGCTCATTGGGAACATCCTTAAATTTCGCGAATAGGTCATTTAGAATTCCTTTTTTACTTAAAAATTTAATTCTAAAATCTTCTATTAATTTAGGATCTGTTGCGTTGAACTCCTCTATTTCCTTTAGGTATTGTCGAATATCTTCAATCATAATTCCATCAATAATTTTCAAAAATACAATTTTAACGTGAATCGCTTAGTTAAGCTAAACAAAAAAAAGGCTGTTTTTTCAAACAGCCTTTATATAAGTTTTATCGTAATTTAATTACTCTGCTACCACTTCGTCTGCAGCGTCAACTTCAACTACCTCAACCTCACCTTGGTTAGCTTTAAGATTAACGCGTAAAGTTACGTTATCTTTAATAACTGCACCTTTTGCAGGGTTAAATACAATTCCGAAATCTTTACGGTCGATTGTAAACTCTTCTGAATCCATAGTGAAAGTTTCACCCTCTAAACTAGTGTTAGCTTTGAAAGTAATGTTTTTCTCGTCTTCTCTCATTTTTAAGTTACCGCTAATCTCAGTGTTATAATCACCTTCGATTTTGTTAACAGCAGTAATTTTAAATGTAGCTGTAGGATATTTCTCTACGTGTAAGAAATCTTCACTTTTTAAGTGACCGTCTAATTTAGCTTTGTCATCTGGAGAATCGTTTAAGTCCATAGATTCTAATGAAGCTGCATCGATAACAAAATCACCTGAAACTAATTCACCGTTTTCGATTCCAACAGTTCCTGATTGTAATTTGATAGTACCGTGGTGACCTTGCTCTTCAGTTTCTCCTTCGTAAATTTTGAAAGCTCTCCAACCAACGTTTGATACTTCTGTGTCAACCGCAAAGTTAGCTGTAGTCTCAGACCCAACTGCTACTTCCTCAGCATCTTTTACTTCAACTGCCTCTTTTTTCTCACATGCTGTGAATGCTAATAAAGCAACAGCAGACAATCCTAAAAATACTTTTTTCATCTTTTATAATTTTGGGCAAAAATACATATTTTTATATTAACCCACTATCAATTATTCATTATTTTTAACTATTGAGTTATAGATTATTATTTTTAAGTTAACATTTCGCCGTTTATTTCCTTTTTCAGCAAAAGATTAAGTCTAATACCTTGATTTCTGAAATCAAACATAATTCAGATTTCTTATTCTATATCAGTTGAAATCTCCATTTGAAGAGAATTAGCAGCATTAATTTTAATTTTACTCAGCAGTTTGATTTAGAAAGTATAACAAACATCATATTAAAAAGACTATCTACTCCATTTTTAGTTTTGTATATTTGTAGAATTATTCTAAATAGTATGAGTTTTACAAAAAGTGACGTAAATAAGATAATAGAAGAATTACAAGCGAAAGATTGGATTCAGAACTTTCAGATTTTTGGTAAAAAAATCATGATTGATGCAGTTTCTCCTTCTCCGGCTATGCACGATAAGAAGAAATTAGAAGACGCATTAATCAATGCATTTAAAGACAAATTACCAGAAGCAACTGTAAATGTACGGGTAACTGTAAAGGCTCAAAAAGCAGCTAAATTACCAACGGCTCCTTTAAAAGGTAAAAAGATTGAAGGTATTCAAAATATCATTGCCGTTGCCTCTGGTAAAGGTGGTGTTGGAAAATCAACAGTTGCAGCTAATATTGCTATTAGTCTACAAAAAATGGGCTTTAAAGTTGGTTTATTAGATGCCGATATTTATGGACCATCGATGCCATTAATGTTTGACGTAGAAAAGGCTAAGCCTAGATCTGTGAACGTAGATGGCAAAAGCAAAATGGAACCTGTAGAAAGCTATGGAATTAAGCTTTTATCGATTGGTTTCTTTGCAGATATGGACCAAGCTGTGGTTTGGCGTGGTGCTATGGCCTCTAAAGCGATTCACCAATTAATACATGATGCAGATTGGGGAAAACTAGATTTCTTAATCGTTGATTTACCTCCAGGAACTGGTGATATTCACTTAAGTTTAGTGCAAGAAGTTCCTGTTACAGGAGCAGTAATCGTAAGTACACCACAACACATTGCTTTAGCCGATGCAAGAAAAGGTGTGGGTATGTTTAAAATGGAATCTATCGATGTTCCTGTACTTGGTTTCATTGAGAATATGGCCTACTTTACGCCAGAAGAATTACCAGATAACAAATACTATATCTTCGGACAAAATGGTGTTAGGAATTTAGCTGAGAAAATGGAAATTCCATTTTTAGGTGAAGTTCCATTGGTGCAAAGTATTAGAGAAGCAGGAGACGTGGGAAGACCTGCAGCGCTTCAAGCTAACACGATTGCGAGCCAAGCCTATACAGAAATAACAAAGAATTTAGTTTCAAGTCTTGCTAAACGCAATGAGGATTTACCTCCAACCGAAATAGTTCGTATTACGACTATGGCGGGTTGTCCAACCTAAATAAACAGAGCTACATGAATAGTGATTTAAAAGTAAGAGTAGAAAAAGCTCTACAAGAAATTAGGCCCTATCTACAAACAGATAGTGGCGATATTGAGTTGGTTTCTATAGAAAATGATATAGTTACCGTAAGACTTTTAGGAGCATGCATTGATTGTAGCGTAAATCAAATGACGCTAAAAGCAGGCGTTGAGTTGACTGTTAAAAAGCATGCCCCTGAAATTAGTAAAGTGATAAATATAAATTAATCGACGTTTTGAATACAGAACTAAAACAAGTAGTCATTCTTTTTGCAGGAGATTCGGGTGATGGAATGCAACTTACCGGATCTCAATTCACAACAACATCTGCCCTAGTAGGGAATGACGTCAGTACATTTCCAGATTTCCCAGCAGAAATTCGCGCCCCTGCCGGTACAACTGCAGGTGTCTCAGGCTTTCAGTTACAGTTTGGTAGTGTTAACATTACCTCGGCTGGAGACGAATGCGATGTTATG
This sequence comes from Profundicola chukchiensis, assembly GCF_029664245.1. GTDB lineage: Bacteria > Bacteroidota > Bacteroidia > Flavobacteriales > Weeksellaceae > Profundicola > Profundicola chukchiensis. The sequence goes on from NZ_JANAIE010000003.1 coordinate 60,310, forward strand.
ATTGCAATGAATGCAGCTGCTTTTAAGAAAAACAAAGCCAAACTTAAAAAGAATGGAATCTTAATCGCAAATACTTCTGGATTTGATCGTAAGAATTTAAAACTGGCTAAATACGAAGATGAAAACCCACTCGATGCAGCCAAAGAAATATTTGATGTACACGAGATTGACATTCTAGCGCATACAAAAGAAGCGCTAAAAGACTCTAGCTTAAGCACTAAAGACAAGGACAGAGCGAAGAATATGTTTGCTCTTGGATTTGTTTATTGGTTGTTTACTAGACCTTTAGATTTCACGATCGCGTACTTAGAAGAAAAGTTTAGATCTAAACCAGATATCTTAGACGCAAATATTAAGGTGTTAAAAGCTGGATATCATTATGGTGAAATCACTGATACTTTCACAGAAAGATATGTAGTAAAACCAGCACCTCTACCCCCAGGAAATTATAGAAACATTACAGGTAATCACGCATTAGCTTTGGGAGCGATTGCTGCTTCACAGAAAGCTAATCTAAATCTGTTTTATGGTGGTTATCCCATTACACCTGCATCCGATATTTTGCATTTCTTAGCTAGCTATAAGTATATGGGAGTTAAGACCTTCCAAGCTGAGGATGAGATTGCAGCTATGGCAGCTGTTATCGGTGCATCATATGCGGGAGATTTAGCCATTACAGCCTCTTCTGGGCCTGGTATCGCGTTAAAAGCAGAAGGAATGGGATTAGCATTAATGCTTGAAGTCCCTGCAGTGATTGTAAACGTACAGCGTGGTGGTCCTTCTACAGGTTTACCTACAAAAACAGAACAAGCAGATTTAATGCAAGCCATGTATGGTAGAAATGGAGAAGCTCCGATTCCAGTGGTTGCGCCTAAATCACCAAATGATTGTTTCCAGATAACTTTTAATGCTTGTAAAATTGCTGTTGAGCACATGACACCAGTTATTGTGCTTTCTGATGGTTATTTAGCTAATGGTTCCGAACCTTGGAGATATCCAAATACAGCAGATTTACCAGAGATTCAGAAGATTCAACCTAAATTAACCAAAGAAGAGTTTCAACCTTATGAGCGAAACGAAGATTTCGTGAGAAGTTGGGCTATTCCAGGAACAGCTAATTTAGAGCATAGAGTTGGTGGATTAGAAAAGAAAGACATCACTGGAGATGTAAGCTATGATCCAGAGAACCATGAGTTGATGGTGAAGCAAAGACAAGCCAAAGTTCAAGCGATTGAGAATTATATTCCTGATGCTGAATTAGAAAGTGGAACAAGCGATGCTGATCTATTAATTATTGGTTGGGGAAGTACCTATGGTGCTATTCAAGCAGCGATGTTACAATTGCTAGAAGAAGGACACTCTGTGGCTCATTTACAAATACAGTATTTGAATCCATTCCCTAAAAATCTAGGTGAATTACTTAATAATCATAAGAGATTCTTAGTTCCAGAAATCAATCAAGGGCAGTTAATCAAAATTCTAAGAGACCGTTATTTAATTGATGCAAAACCATTAAATAAAACTCAAGGAATTCCGTTTACGGCTCCTGAAATTTATAAAGCAGCTATTCGAACGCTTATTAGCTAAAAAACTAAGCGTTCATTTTTATTTTTTTTGTTCATTGTTATAGTTTTATTGAATTAAGATTTAGCGCGTAACCAATTCTAAATTATCAGGTTGCTAACTTGAGCTAAATTATTTTGGCATTTAAATTGCCTTAAGAGTCTTGATTAAGAATTATAACAATGAGCAAATATATATTCCTCCTATTTAGTATTTTTATTGGAAACCTCGTTTTGGGACAAGGTTTTCAGGATAAAGAATTCCTAAAATACAGGGTTCACTATGGCTTTTTAAATGCTGGCTTTGCCTCATTAAAAGTAAGCGAAACTACCGTAAATGGTGAACCACATTTTCATGTTAAAGGTGAAGGATCTTCAACTGGTGCGGTTAGAGCATTTTTTAAAGTTGATGACTTCTATGAAACTAAATTTCATAAATACACTTATAAACCTACGGAGTTTAAACGAAAAATTAGAGAAGGTGGACATAGAAAAAATAGAGTTTTAACTTTTGACCATAAATCAAAAGTTGTTACTATCAATGACCTTCTTGGGAAAAGCGTGACTTATGAGCGTTTCGATCCGCCTATTCAAGATATGCTTTCAGCTTATTACTACTTAAGAACAAAATCTAATAACGATTACAAGACAGGTGAATACCAAAGTGTCAACATCTTTATGGATGGCGAGGTTTTTCCTTTTAAATTAAAAGTAGAAGGAAGAGAGCGTATTAAAACCAAGTTTGGCTACATTAATGCCATTAAACTAACACCATTCGTTCAGTCAGGACGTGTATTTAAAGCGAAAGAGAGTGTTACCATGTGGGTGAGCGATGATGCGAATTTAATTCCTCTAAAGATTAAAGCTGAGTTAGCAGTTGGTTCGTTAGAAATGGATTTACATGAGTACAAAAACCTAAAACACAGCATCGACTTTAGATAGTAAAATCTACATTAAGAAATAATAAGATTTTATCCCACTTAATTCTATTACAAGATTTAATTAAGTATTTTTGATACATGCTAAGTATCGACAATCTACATTTCTCTTACGAACCTGGTAAACCGGTTTTAAAAGACATTTCATTATCCCTTCTTTCGGAGGAAAAACTATGTATTCTTGGTCAAAGCGGAAGCGGAAAATCCACTTTGTTGAAGTTAATTTATGCTGAATTACAACATAAAAGCGGCCAAATTGTTTTTAATAAAGAGGAAATTAAAGGTAGAAATCATCAACTTCTTCCTGGGCACGAAGACATGACTTATGTGGCACAAGATTTTGATTTAGCAACGTATCATACGGTAGCTGAAAATGTAGGAAGTCGTATTAGCAACACCAATCAAGATTATAAAACATCTAGAGTTAATGAGGTTTTAAAATCTTTGAGCATTTATGATCTTAAGGATAAAAAACCTACAGAGTTAAGTGGTGGACAAAAGCAGCGCGTTGCCATAGCAAGAGCTGTTGCTAAGCCCCCTAAATTACTATTATTAGATGAGCCTTTTAGTCAATTAGATTCTGGATTACACAGAAGGTTGAGAGAGGAACTGTTTTCATTCCTAGAGAAAAATAAAATCGCTGTTGTTTTTTCTTCACATCGTGCAGAGGATGCTTTGGGCTATTCAGATAAGATTATTCTATTGAAGAATGGAGAAGTTATTCAACAAGGTTCTGCCTCACAAGTATATTTTTCTCCTCAAACAACTTATGTAGCACATATGTTTGGCTTAGTGAACATTTTGAACGCACAAGAAGCCGGTGCTATGGGAATAGAGCGTAACTTCTTAAAAGATGTCGTTTTGATTTATCCGGAAGAGATTTCTATTTCCGAAAAAGGGAAACATTCAGGTGTGGTGAAGCGAAATCGTTTTATGGGAAACCATTACGAAATACAGTTTATCTCTAAAGGGAAACTCTTAAAAGCATATCATACGCAGCCCATTCCACCTAAGGATAGATTTAATTTTGATATCCGAAATTATCGTTGGACTTTGTTGGACGAAGATAATTAAGCTTCTACTCCTATTTATCTGGATTTAATAAAACTACTTTGTTTCTTAAAAGGAGTTTCACGTATCTGCCATATTCATCTTTAGCAGGTTCTATTCTGATGCCTGATTTTTTCAAATCGTCAGCTACTTGTCTTAATGCACTCACCGCCTGGACCTTAAATTCATTATCACCATCTACAGCTCTTATAGCTGTAATAAGGCCTTGCCAGTTTATATAGAATTCTAAATTTACCTCTACCCTATCTTTATTTACATTAGGAAATTCTGTATCTAAAACAGCAAGAATATTGTGCTCTATATTAGCCGATAGACATTCTATTAATTCAGTCTTACTACCTTCCAATTCTTCACATCCCGGATAAACCGGAACTTCAACTACCTTGTTTACAACCAAATCTTTCTTATCATGTTTGAGATCTTCTTCGATATCGAAACTTTCTTTTTTATCCTTATTAAATAATTCTTCAATAGAAACCGCCGCAAGGGAATCTTTTAGATTAGGTAAAGATTTACTAATAGCGATGATACTCCATAATAAAAATAAAATTATGAATAGCCCTATACTTATATAGATGATCGAATTACGTTTTGAGTTTTTCATGATAATGAAGATACGCCAATTTGAGTTGAGAAATTACGTTTCCTGCTATATAAAACATAAAAATCCCGCTTAAGCGGGATTTTTAATCAATAATTAAATTGTTTCATCTATTTGTCTGGGTTTTGTAAAATAACATTGTTTTGGAAAATCAAGGTAACTTCTTTATCCCCATCCATGGTAGCAGGCTTAATTTTCTTATTTGACTTATTCAAATATTTTGAAACGTTTTCCAAAGCTCTCATAGCTTGTGGCATAAATTCTTCATCACCTCTTTTAGCGTTAATATTTACTATTTCACCATCGGTGTTGATATGAAATTCAAGTTGTACCTGTACTCTAGGCTTACTAGTTTCAGGGTATTCCGTATCAAGAAATTTCATAAGATCTTTACTTAAGTTATCTCCGAAACATCGAACCAACTCACGTTTCTTACCTTCATAAGCTTCACAACCTGGATAAACCGCCATATTAGTGACTCTATTTACAGGAACTGGATCTGGAACTCTTTCTTCTTTGGGTGCAGCTTGAACTTGATCTAACAATTCATCAATATTAACTCGTACTGGAGTCTTTACATTTACTACCTCTGGAATTCTAGGTTTATTTAGCTCTTGGTTATCTAAAGGATCAGGCTCAATAGGCTCCAGTGTTTCTTCAATATCTTGAGGAATCAAAGGTGGCGGTGGCAAAGGTTCATCAATTTCCGGCAAAGATTGCTCCTCTAAAGACCTTTCAGCGATTAAGATACTTGTGGGAGGTGTGGTCTGAACCAATGTAGTTTCTTTCTGCTCCACAGATTCCATTGAGTTTTGTATTCCAAACAAGCCATATACGCCCAATAGTACGAGGTTAAGACCTAGTAAGAAATAGAGTGTCCGATTTTTGTTTAAACTTTTTTGTTTTGACTTTTTTACTTCCATAGTAATTGATTTTAGATTAGTGATTTAATAATACCTATTCAAAGAAAATACTTGATGTTTAACATAAACACAAAATCTAAACCACTATTTGTTAAATTCAATACTTTAACAATCAAAAACCTATTCAATACTCATTATCCGAATTAAAATATTATCGATTTCATTTATTCATTACTTTTTAAGAAGTATTTTAATGAAAAAGTATAAAACAAAAAAAATCCCGCATTGAGCGGGATTTCTATTTATTATTTAAATTTTCCTAGTAATCTGGGTTTTGCAGAATTACGTTATTTTGGAATATTAATGTTGCTTTACTACCATCAGCCATAGTTGCAGGTTCGATTTTCTTACCTCTACGAACTAGGTTGTCAGCAGCTCTTTCTAAAGCTCTCTTCGCCTCTGGTTTGAAAATGTTATCACCAGCTTTAGGGTTAACATTTATAATCTCACCTGTAGGGCTTACGTGGAACTCTAACTGAACGGCAACTCTTTCTTTATTAACATCAGGGAACTCAGTATCTAAGTAACGCATAATGTCTTTAGATAAGTTATCACCAAAACATTTAATTAGTTCACGTTTTTTACCTCTGAATTTTTCACAACCTGGATAAACAGCCATGTCCTTAACACGATTCACCGTTACTGGTTCAGCAACACGCTCTTCTTTTGGAGCAGCTTCTGTTTGCGTTTTAAGTCCAGACAAATCTACTTTCTTCACTGGGCCAGTTGCAGGCGGACCTGTTGGCATTGGTGGAGGCGTATGCTTTTGTTCTTGGATTGGAGGTGGCGGAACTGGTTCCGGTGTTTCCTCAATCTCTTCTGGAATTGGCGGTGGCGGTGGTGGTGGCGGCTCATCACTTGGTGGTGGTGGCGGTGGTGGAGTTTCCGGTTCTGGAATCTCGATCAACATAACTTCAGATGTTTCTACAACTTCTGGTGCTTCTTCTATAACAACCTCATCAGCTGTGTTTTGGTAACTAAATAATCCCCAAACTATAAGAAGTACTACGTTTAAACCACCTAAAAAATAGAGCATGTTATTGCCTTTTAGGCTTGCTTTATTTGTTTTTTTTACTTCCATGGTTTATTTATTAATGTTCGACTAAAATAATATTAATTCCTTATTCTACAAAATCTATATTTCAAATAAGGTATTAAATTTTGACTTATTAACACATTTGCAAGTCTTAGACCACTTTTTGTTAAAGTGGCAAATTAATCCGCAATTAAGTATATTTTTAACACCTAAATACTAATTCTCTTAATTGACACCGCCAATATTAGCGAAACTAGCTTAGTATTAATCTTTTAAGACAGGAATTAGAGAAACAATCTGTCTAGTTTCTTTTTTAAACCCTCCAGCAATCCTGTGTAATAGCATACGGCAAAGGCTAAAACAACTCCTATAATATCAAAAATCCAATCATACCAATCAAAACTTCTACCTGTTGGTAGCGAATGCTGCAATACTTCTATAAGTAATCCAAAGAGCACCAACCAAGCTAAGTTGATCCAGCGATTGAAATTAGGGTAAGCGAAATAAGATAGAATGGTAAGCACCAAAAAGATAATGAGATGTATGATTTTATCTACGAAATCAAATCCAATTTCTATGGGTGGGATTCCATCTAAAGGGGTTAATGTTGCTAGTGTTACTAGAAACAAAAACCCCCAAAAAATTATAGTATAAAAGTTTTTCTTAACCAACTAACTCTTTATATGCTTCAGCGTCTAATAACTCTTCTGTAGCATCATCAGTGATTTTAACTTTAATAATCCATCCTTCTCCATAAGGATCTGAATTCACTAACTCTGGCTCATCTTCCAGCTTTGAGTTAAATTCAGTAACCTCTCCAGATACAGGTAAAAACAAATCAGAAACAGTTTTAACCGCCTCGATAGATCCGAAAACCTCTCCTGCGTCTAATGTTTCACCTTCGGTGTCGATATCAACGAATACGATATCTCCTAATTCTTGTTGTGCAAAGTCTGTAATACCAATAGTGGCTTCATCTCCTTCGATTTTTACCCACTCGTGATCTTTGGTATACTTTAATTCGTTTGGTGTATTCATAATTTAAAATTTAATTTCCAAATGTAAATGTAGCTTTTATTCCGGCACGAACTGTACTCAGAGGGAAAGCTGTAGATATTTTATATTTCGTCATCATTTGATCGTAGAACAAACTTAAATTGAAATTTTGACTTAACATATATTGCGCGTTTAACTTTAAGGAGAAAATATTCTGTCCTCCGGTTACTTGCGAATTGTCATCTAATATACGTCTTATTCTCATTTCATTATCTCTCATAGATAAATCTGCTCTAAAATTAACATCTCCTTTTAGGGTTTGTTTTTTACCCATATAGCGCATATTAATCTTAACGTCTTTTAATATATATCCAAAACCAAAGATAAACTCATTTCCGAAATCCTCAGACAAAGTATAATTACTCAAACTTAATGAAATAATTCTATCTCTATTATACATCGCTCTAAATTGCATGCTATTTCTTAAGGTCATGTCTACCCCAATTAGTGGAGAGAAAGACTCCATTAAAGTAACAGCTCCATAAGTATTTCTTGAGTAGAAATTATTGTTACCATCAATACCTCCTGCTGGGATTCCATCATCGCCTATCACTGCCGAACCATTCTCAAATGGAATTGGATCAGAAAATCTATTCAAGTTAGAACTTACATTATTTACAGTGTAAGAAGATGAGTAGTTGTGACTAATCTCAAAACGGTCAAACTTCTTAGAGAAGAATGGCGTATTCATTAATCCTGTATAAGTAATATTCCAATTTGGTAATGGGAAGAATCGCTTGTAATCAAAGTTAGAATCCGGAACGGTTCGGCCACGATAAGTCGCCAAGAATGCCGGTACTAATACATCTGCATTAGATAAATTTAAACCAGGTGCATAACCTTCGGGATTCACGTCTGTAATTCCATACCATAACTGTCCTTGTCTTTGAGAAATTAATTGAGCATTCTTTTTCAAGTCAGCATATAAGGCATCTCCATCCATAAATGCAGTTCCCATACTCCAAGTTGAAATGGTAAAGTTTTCCTGTACATTCTCAAAAGCTCTTTCATACCCAAAGGTATTATCATCGATTTGAGTGTTAAATCCACTTTGGAACATGTTTCTTGAATAATTTCTATTCGCACTGAAATCCACTCTCAAAGATGGCATTGGCTCTACCTGAACACTTGCTGTAAAGGTTTCGTTTCTGTTGCTCGTATATGGTTCAGTTAAATATGAACTTCTAGTAATCCAACCATTTTCAATCGCTCGTTTTCTAATATCGAATTGAGATCCAAACATAAACTCTGCTGTTGGACCAGGACCTGTACCACCTTGCCCGATAAAGTTAGGTTCAGCCAACATACCTGGTAATATAATTCCACTATTTCTATTGAAATTAAATTGACCTCTCTTGATACTCTGAAGTGCCATTTTCAGATAGTCAGTTACCTTATATCTATGTTTATATTTAATCTTAGTTTTATTGATTTGTCTTAAACCATTCTTCTTGCCTGCAAGATTTTGGAAGCTTCTATTAATAGAATCCATTTCTCGTTTTCTTCCTTGACGAACTGAGTCTAATTTTTGGAAGCCTTCGAATTGCATGTATAATTTATCGAAATCAAAGTTACCAATCACGCTAATGGTTTGTGCGTTTTGAGCTAAGTGACCTATGTCCTCTTCAACATCATTGATCTGTAATTTATTTGCTAAACGAGCTTGCCAATCATAGTTTGCCGTATAACCTAACTCCACATTCGCCCATTCAAAATAAGGCAATAAACGTAATGGGGTTTTCCAGTTCACTTGTAATTGCTGGTTATAATTAATCGGACGACCTACATTTAATAGATCTTTGAAGATCATTCCATCGTCTGGCTTGGTTGCAACGATATCAGATAAAGTTCTTGTTGCTGAATTAAAGTCAACTCTCAATGATTTCGTTAAATCAAATCCAACATTATACTGCCAGTTGAATAGGAAATTATTACTAAATATTGGATTAAATTGAATCGGTGTACCGCCATCCACTAAGTAAGAATTTAAATCTCTATACTGCTGTTCCGTATAAGTTCTAATTACATCTGTACGGAAAGACAATCTAGATGGAACTGGATTGAAGTTGAATTCTTTTACCCAATTTAAATATCTAGCTGACTGTGCTGTATCATGTACCATATGCCAATCCTTGAAAGGCTGCATATATTTGGTCTTGAAATTATAGTTATAGTTAATCGATGCTCTTAAGCTCTTATCCTTATTATACTTGGTATAAATATCTCTATGGAAATCTGAATTATATAAGAATGAAAGCGATAAGTTCTCAACATCATAGAATCTTTGCGGTTTAGACGTATTCACACGTTCTTTTCTAATATTACTAAATCCGTAAGTGATTCGTTTGTTATAAGTTCTAACGATATCCGTCAATTGATCTTTTCTTGGATCTTCCTCGAACTCAACATCATTATCTAATGGATTGAATTTAGGATCGATAAACTGCTCTGAAATCACATAGTTAAATGGAATCTTTAATCCCCATTTTTTCGGGAAGAATTTGTCTAAATTAACCGCCGCATTCACCGAGTAATTCTTGATTTCCTCTTGTTGTCTTTCTACAGGACCACGATCAATCGCACCAAAACCAACCGACGAAATACTACCACTAGAGTTAATTTGAGCAAAGTCTCCTAAAGCAACATTCAAACTAGCTTGTGCAGCATAACCACCTTGGTTATCGATTTCAGATAAGCGTAACTCGTTTACCCAAACTACTGCATTTCTAATTTCTGTTCCTCCAGAGTTTCTAACTCCAATCATAATGGTAGAAACATTTCCTAAAGACGGACGACCTTTAACATAAATCATCTTACCACTTTCGTCTACTACATATGGGAATCGATCTAAGTTATTTGCTTCGTAAGCCAATTTCTTAGCCTCAACAAACTCGTCAGTATATACGTCTAACATGTTATTTTGAGGCCAAATTCCTGTTGCTGTATTAGCTGACAATGGAGAATATTCCATTGGAATCTCATATTCATAATAGTTGTTAGATAAATCACTTCCAATTCTGATGAATAATTTTAAATCATTGCTTTCAGCTCCTGTTTCGCCCGCGTGAACGTGGCTAAACATTCTAATTCTTTTATATCTTCTTAAATCTAAATTAGTATTCTTGAAAACACCTCTCGCATCTTGAGCATCTAATTTATCAAGACTCAACACCATCGATGCCTCGTTCTGACTTTGTAATCCTGCGTTGGTTTGATACTGCTCTCTCTCAATTCCTGGAGGAACTACATAAGGAGGAGTTGCCGTAGAGTTTTCTTCCACGTTCACATTTCCAATAGATAAGTTCTCAACATCTTGTTGCTCCTCACCTTCTGGTAAATCAATATTAGGATAGATGTTTTTAGCATATCGTCTCCAATCACTACGTACCATATCCATGGTAGCAAACCTTAAAGTAGCTTGTGATTCGAATCCTTTTACAATTAAACGCATAAACCTAGCTGATGTTAAAACATCCTCTGAAGCTGCACCTTGGTCAAGGTCATAATCACTTACTGGAACTCTAAATAAATACCAATTGTTTTCTCCTTGTTGTCCGTTTTCGAAATTAACAGAAACTCTTTTTGAATCAACAATAAATGGGTTATCTAGATTCAACTGATTTTTATCTAACTTAATTGTATACTGATTATAGTTTTCAATTCTATCTAAGTTATAGTCATTGTTTAAATCTTCCGTATCTGGAGATGCCGAACCAGCTTCTAATGATCCAGAAGGAGAGTTTCCTTGTGGGTTTCTGAAGTACTGATATCTACTTGGAATATAACCAGCATCTGGTGTATTATCCCATCTATCATCTAAATAGTATACGAAATTATCCGCAGCTGGATCCGCCTCACCCGTAACATGGTTTGTCGAGTTAATGAATAAGTTATATCCATCTTGCAATGCCTCCTCAGCATCAGTCATACCGTTTAAACCAACATCCTGTAATTTTCTTTCTTCGCCTTCGGTTTGGAATGAATATAAAATTGGATAATTACTTGGTTGTTTACCCCAAATACTAAATTCAGGTTCATTATCAGGAAGGTTAATTCCATTCTCATACATTAAATTACCATCTCTTAAAACATCCTCAGAAACGTTACCAATGTGTAATAAAACCTTTGCATCTGGTGCGTTATTCATACCATCGGCATATGGGTCCATCATCCAGAACTCAAGGTATTCAACGTTGGTTTGTTTTAAGTTGGTAATAGTTAATGGTCTAGAAATACCTGCCCATTTAAGGTCTTTACTTTCTGTTTGCCAGTTAGGGTTTAAGTTATAAGGACCACGTTTATCTGGGTAGAAAGTAATATCGAAAGTTGATAAGTTAACTGGAGTTCCAGCGGTTAAATCTCTACTCGAGAACAACTCTCTTACCTGTACTTTTCTAGATGCGTGGTTAGAAATATCTGCATTAGATAATGAAGTATTTCCACCAATGCTATAAAATCTTGGGTCAATATTATACCAAGAAAGTAGTCTTCTGTAATAGTTTAAACTAAATCCATCTGGATCAAAAACAGAAGGATCGAAATCGTCGTTTGGATTCTCTGAATTCACCACAGGTGTTGCGGCTAATTTCCAAGAGTTAACATCCATTAAACTAATCTTAGATTGTGAATCCTCAAAGTCATCGATATAAGATTCATTTTTAGTTGAATTATTAACACCTGGCATCAAGTAAGCACCTTCTGCATTAAAGTTAATTTGAGATGGTGTTTCTGTATCAACTAATGGAATTTTATCCGTCATTCTTGTCAACCAATCTGAAGTACCGTTATACATAACATTCGCTCCAAAAATAGAGTTACTCACCGGCTCTGAATTATACTGTGCCTTTTGTTGTGCTCCAGCTAATCTTTCGCTGTAGTTCATGTACGTAATACCCGCCAATAATTCTTCTGAGAATTTATGCTCAACATTCAACCCCATCAAACGCTTGGTTTGCATATTGAAAGTTGATCTATTTTCCATGCTAATATTAATCGGTGTACCCGAATCTTTTAGCATTTGGTTTATAATCTGAACACGACCTAATTGGTAGTCAACAATATAGTCAACACCTTCTATTAATTCTTGTCCGTTGGCAGTAACACGTACAGATCCTTGTGGCACGTTGAAAGCCCCTAATGGAATTCCATCACCACCCGAACTCTTGTACTGACCTTCCATATAATAACGATTTACTCCACTGCTTTGCTCAAAAGTAATTGGCAATTCAGAGTATAAATCATTCATCACAAACTCACTGTCGTCTGTGCTTAATTTATTAGCAATCGTTCTAGCAAATGGCTCAATAGTGGTAAAGATAATTCTACCATTTTGCTCATCTACTGTCACACCTGGAACGTAGTCAAAAAGACCATCTCCATATAAATCTCCACTTTGTTGAAGCTGACCATTCATATTCAATCGGTCCATGTTCAATAATTGAAGTAGAGTTTGATTTTCAACAGGAGTTCCTTGTAGATAATTCAAAGCTCCCGAACCCATAGAAGGATCTTGATAGAAAATATTTAATCTAAAGTCTTCAGCAGAAAGTTGAATCGTTTCTAATGAATAAATATTCTTCATCATCAAATCCCACATCGGTGAATTTGTATTAACGTTGGTGTTTGACTTCAATAATTTAGTAATCAACAACTCACTTTGCTGATCAGAAAATTCACCCACGCTATATGCTTGACCTGGCTGAGAAGTTAAGGTATACTGGAAAGATACCCCCATCAACTCATTATCATTCAAAGGCTGATTTAATGAGATATAACCTAAATTAGGATAGAATTTATATTCACTTGGGTTAAGAAGTCTTACGTTTTCGTGAACCATATATTGCTCACCTTCAGAGTAGGTATTTCCGTTAGCGTCTGTCAGACCAGCAGCGTTAATTGCGCTACTCGCCGTATTTCCTTGACGGATTCCGCCTAAATTCTTAACAGTGTTGTATAAGTTACCATTATTAGGTGCCGAGAAACCATTATCCCCTAAATCTCTTAAAGCCACCATAGATCGGCGATTTTCTTGATTGGCATTTCCTCTATCAATCACCCAAACTTCTAATCTGGTAATATTAATTTGAGATGAAATCACTGGATAATTCGCCAATGCACCATCATAGTTTTCTCTAAAGTATTGTGCTAAAAAGTAGTGTTGATTTGCTTGATAGTCTTTCGCGTAAATTTTAAAAGTATTTACAACTCCACCACCTTCTACGGTAATATTTCTAGCTTCTGATTCTTGTTGTGAGAATAAAGTACTCACATAAGTATTTCCAAACTTGAATTCTCCTTTAGCCCCAAAAAGAGATTGCGCCCCTGTAATCAGCGACGTACTCAATGGCATACTAACATTACCGAATTCAATATTTTGAATAATATTATCTTCTCCTCCTTCGCCACGTGGTCTCCAGCCGAGATTCATTCTATTCTCGAATCCAAAACCAGCTTGAGTATCATAATTTGCTTCAAGTTGTAAGTTTTCTCCTACTTTACCCAACACACTCATTTGAATTCGCTGTTGCAAATCCATGGCAAAAGTGTTTCTATTTTGAGGTAAAATCTGTGGGTTTTCTAACTTTTGAATAAAAACCCCTAAATCTAAGGAAGCATATCCTTGTGGAATCAACTCAATTTTATCCCCTCCAAAAATCGATTGAAAGAGTTTGTTTTTAACTTGAACACTTGGCAACACCAAACCTTGGTCTTCTTGATCGCCGTCTTTGTCATAACGAACAGATCTAAACTGCGAGTCCAAAGCCTGTGACTTTTCCTTATAATATTGCTCCATATTTTGAGCCAGCAACATGTCAAAATATTCTTCTTGTGTAAGAATAATTGGCTCTCCAAAGGAAAGATTACCAACCTGTTGTCTTAATACATAGTTTCCTGTAAAAGGATCATATTCAGCGGCATATTGAACAGGCGTATTCAGGTACAAACCACCATTATGATTGTTTATAGAATACTGTAAACTATCTTCTTGTGCTAAAAGCAAAAAAGGAATTAATAATAGAAAGGCTAAACTTAGCCTTTTGCGTACGGGTTTAAAGTTAAAATCGAACAGATTCAAGCTAGAGTTTTTTCAAGGTTTCTTTAATTACGGCTTCTAAGGTGATTTGTGGTGTATCTGTAATTAATTTTTGCACAATCTTCTCAGACTGTTTCTTGGATATACCCAACACCTCCAAAGCACTTAACGCTTCAAATTTAATTTTATTTTCTGAACTAGACGATATAAATTCTGAATCAGATAGTTTCGCTAATTTATCTTTTAAATCAATGATAATTCTCTGAGCAGTTTTGATTCCAATTCCCTTTACAGATTGTAAGGTTTTGGCATCTTCGTTGGCAATAGCATGATAAATTTCACCCGGATTTAAGGTAGAAATCATCATCATTCCAGAAGCTGGCCCCACACCATTTACAGAGATTAATTGCTCAAAAACAAATCGCTCCTCTTTATCAGCAAAACCATAGAGAATTTGAGCATCTTCTCTCACCAAATGATGGGTATAGAAAAGTACATTTTCTTCTTTTTGAATTTTACCGTAGGTTGTAAGACTAATATTGACATGATATCCAACTCCGCCACAGTCTACTATGGCGTGAGATGGATGTATTTCAATAAGTCTTCCTCTTAATTGTGCAATCATGAATTTCTTTGTTGAGCATCTAAAACAGCGATGGTTGCTAAGTTAACTATTTCCTCTACACTACAACGCATTTGCAAAATATGAACAGGCTTATTCATTCCCAATAAAATAGGTCCAATGGACTGCGCCTTATCTACTCCTCTCAAAATTTTATATGATAAATTTCCTGAAGATAAATTAGGGAAAATCATGGTATTAACCCTTTTACCCGCTAATTTAGAGAATGGGAACTCGCTTAAAACTAAATCTTCATCTAAAGCAAAGTCTGGCTGAATTTCTCCGTCTACAATCAACTCGGGAACAGCTCTATGTAAATGCGACACAGCTTTGGCTACTTCTTTAGATGACTCTGCACTTGCCGAGAAATTTTCATAAGACAACATCGCAACCACAGGCTCTATCCCTAAACTCTTCACTACATAAGAAGTCATTCTTGCAATTCTCACCAAATCCTTCCAGTCTGGTCTTTTGATAATGGCAGTATCGGCAAAGAACATAGGCCCTCTATTAGTTAAAAGAATCATCATTCCCGATACTTTCTCTACCGTTTTATCTTTACCAATCACTTGTAAAAGCGGAACTAAAGCATTAGAATAACTCTTAGAGTATCCAGATAAGAATGCATCAGCATCACCCGTTTCTACCATCATTGCACCGAAATAGTCGCGGTTGCGCATGGCTCTTCTCGCCTCGTACAATGTGGTTCCTTTTCGGTTACGTTTTTCCCAATATAAATGAGCATATCTCTCACGCATCATTTCAAAATCATCGGATCTTGGGTCGATAATTTCAAAATCTACTTCTATAGCAGAATCCTCCATCAATTGCTTGATTTTCTTTCTATTTCCTAAAAGAATTGGAGTTGCAAGACCGTCATCATGTAAAATTTGAGCTGCCTTTAAAACATTATATTCTTCTGCATTGGTAAGTGCAACTCTTTTCTTATTAGCTCGAGCACGATTCTGCATCATTCTGATTAACTTCTGATCGCTACCCATTCTAGCCAATAAATGCTCTTCATAAGCTACCCAATCATCAATAGGTTTTTGGGCAACACCAGAATCCATTGCTGCTTTAGCAACAGCCATAGATACTTTAGTTATTAATCTATTATCAAAAGGTTTTGGAATAATATATTCTGCTCCGAACGATAAGTTTTTGTTGTTATAAGCTAATAAAACTAACTCTGGAACTGGCTCTTTGGTTAAATCGCTCAAGGCATGAACCGCTGCCATTTTCATTTCCTCATTGATTTTTTCGGCTTGAACGTCTAAAGCTCCTCTAAAGATATATGGGAATCCCAAAACGTTGTTAACCTGATTAGGATAATCACTTCGCCCTGTTGCCATAATAACATCATCGCGGGTGTCCATCGCTAATTTATATTCAATTTCCGGCTCTGGATTAGCTAAAGCAAAAACGATAGGATTATCTGCCATCGTAAGCAACATTTCTGGGGTTAAAACTCCACCCACCGATAAACCGATAAATACGTCTGCTCCATCAACAGCCTCAGCCAAAGTAGTTTTATCTGTATCCACCGCATAAGCCTGTTTTTGCTCATTTAAGTCGGTTCTTTTGGTAGAAATCACACCTTTACTATCACACATGATGATATTTTCGGCTTTAACACCTAAAATTTTGTAAAGATTTGTACATGAAATAGCTGCTGCTCCGGCGCCATTAACAATTACTCTAACGTCCTCTACCTTTTTATCAGCGATTTCTAAAGCATTTTTTAAAGCAGCAGTTGAGATAATAGCTGTTCCGTGCTGGTCATCGTGCATGACAGGAATATTCAATTCCTCTTTTAGTTTTTGCTCAATATAAAAAGCTTCGGGCGCTTTGATGTCTTCTAAGTTAATTCCACCAAAGGTTGGCGAGATCGCCTTGACGATTTCAACAAACTTTTCTGGATCTTTTTCGTTGATTTCGATGTCAAAAACATCTATATCTGAGAAAATTTTAAACAACAATCCTTTCCCTTCCATCACCGGTTTTGAAGCCTCAGGACCAATATCTCCTAAACCTAAAACGGCCGTTCCATTACTAATTACAGCAACTAGATTTCCTTTTGCCGTGTAATCATACGCCTTGCGAACATCATTTTGTATCTCTAAACATGGTGCAGCAACTCCCGGAGAATAAGCCAAAGACAAATCTCTTTGGGTGCTATGGTTTTTAGTAGGAACTACTTTTATTTTCCCTTTTGGATAAGCACTATGATATCTAAGTGCGTCTTTTTTAAACTTTTTATTTTCAGGCATAAATCATTTCTATTTGGCAAATGTATGAATTCAAAAAAATATAGCATTCTATGCGCTATTCATTCTTATAGCAAAAGCAATCCGTCGTGTGATCGTTTATGATGCCAGTGGCTTGTAAATAAGCATAAACCGTTGTACTTCCTAAAAACTTAAACCCTCTTTTCTTTAAGTCCTTAGCCACTTTATCAGACAAATCAGTCGTTGCTGGTACTTCTGATTTATTTTTCCAATGGCCTATTATAACTTTATTATTTGTGAAACTCCAAATGTAGCTATCAAAACTTCCAAACTCTTGCCGAACCTCTTGTAAACGTTGAGCATTGTTAATTGCTGCTCTAATCTTAAGATGATTTCTAACGATTCCTTGATTTTGCAATAATTCTTCAACTTTTGCTTCATTAAAATTCGCTACTTTTTTATAATCAAAATCAGCAAATGCTTTTCTAAAGTTATCTCGTTTATTGAGAATCGTTTTCCAGCTTAAACCAGATTGAAAACTCTCCAAAACCAAAAATTCATAATGCGTTTGATCGTCATGAACCGGTTTTCCCCACTCATTGTCGTGGTAGGCAATATATTTCTCGTCACCAGCTTCGGTCCAAGCACAGCGTATCTTGTTTTCCATATTTCAAGGTATAAAAAAATTGGAAGAAATACTTGATTTCTTCCAATTCTAAAATTATTTAAGTGAAGCCTAAAACTTAACTTTCTGCTCTAGTTCCTGAGCGTATTTCGTCGTATCTTCTATCTTCCAACCATAAATCTTAGCTAAAAGATAAATGTCTTCTAGGTTCGAAATCAACTGCTCATGAGCTTGCTGCTTTAAATCTGTCTGATCTATGGTCTTTTTAACCTCCTCTACCGCTCTTTTTTTGATTCCATTAATTTCATCTTTCGTAAATTGATTTAATCTACTTTGATTCATTTCAAAAAACTCTACATCAGAGAAAGTCTCAAGTTTTAGTTCAGGAATCGAACGAATATATATCGTTTCGTTGATGGAATCTAACTCAACCTTCATTTGCTTTAAATCATAACTCGCCTGTGCTCTAATATCAACTTTCAACAGAAGATTTTTATCAAAGGAAAACAAATCACCCATGTAACTTGTCTTGCTCTTATGAGAATAAAAATTCGCATAATTCTGTTCAGCCACTACCATTTTATTCAAGCGTTCGATACCATAAGCTATGGTATGTGTGGCTTCAACTTTGGTGTCTTTCTTTGTCCAGTTGACAATAAAATAAGTGAGTATAATCCCAGCAACAAAGGCTGCGATATATTTAATGAAAGGTTTAATCTTGTTCAATTATTCTGCGTAATTAGGCGTTTGTGGCGTTCCGTTTAGAATATCACGAACATCTTCTTCGATAGAATTAATAGGATTTTCAACGATTCTTCCGGCTTCTTCACCTTCTTTCAAGAATAAGAAAGTAGGCACATGAGAAACTCCGTATTTAGCTTCTTCTCCGTTTAATCCTTTTTTGTCTCTATCTAAACTGAACATTTGTACTTTACTCATATCATAGCCTGCTTCTTCTAACACTTTAAAGAAAGCTGGTCCTTTGTCTTGTGAATCTGGACACCAAGTTCCAATGAAAACCTTAACATCGTAGTCCTTGATTTTATCTTTAAGCTCAGCGACAATTTCTGAGTTTGTTTTGTAATCTTCCTTGAAGAATGAATACCAAGTATTGTAGTTTTCGCCTTGAAGCATTTCTTGGTTGATCTCACCAACTAAAGCTGGTTCCCCATCAATCTCCACCTCTTGATAATTTAAATCTTTTTTCTCTGAATTCATAACTTTTTCTGTTGTTTCTACTTCATCTTGGTTAGCTTGCTTAGTTGAGCATGACGCTAAAATCAAGACTATACTTAATAGTGAAATAAATTTCTTCATCAATAAATTTTATTTTCTTTCCTTCAAAAATTTAGCCAATTCAAGAAAGGCCTAATATTCTTTTAACAATATCCTGCGTAGGTTCAATCGCTTTTGTTTCCTCAATAGTTGGCCCTGCAACCCAAACGGTTTTATAAGTTGCTTGTGTTGCTGCTTTGGTCACAGCATTGGTCCCTTTCATAAACCTCAGCATCTTAACATATTTCTTTAAACTTTTATATCTGTTCAAAAAATCTTCTAACCAAGTGGTTTCTGTTCCAATTTTCTGAACATATGGCGTATTAATAACTGTACATGGCGTCCCCGAAATCTTCTGAGTCATTACAATATCTTCTTCGCCATAATCCACACAAGCCTGTTTGTATTCTTCGTTGACTCCAGATTCCACACTTGCAATAAATGGACTTCCTACAGAAACTCCAGCAGCTCCTAAGGACATTACATGTTGATATTGTTCGTAATTACCAACTCCACCCGCCGAAATAACCGGAATGTTACAATTAGCTTTAAGTTCAGTAATTAATACTTCTGGATCTATATTTCCTCTATGCCCACCCGCTTGATTGTTTACAGCGATTAAAGCATCTGCACCTAATTCTTCTACCTTTTTAGCATAACTTAAATTAGTTACATCACAAAAAACCTTGATTCCCTTGGCATGAGCTTTTCTAATCACCTCATCTGGCTTTCCTAAAGATGTAATAATGAAATCCGCACCATGCTCACAAATAGCATCTAATTGTGCTGGGAATTTAGGATTGGATTTATTTACAATTAAGTTAAACCCAAAAGCACCATTTTCAGTTTTTGCTTGTTTTAATTCCTCAATCGCAGCTACCAACTCCTCTATGGTTCTGTAATTTAAAGCAGGAATACATCCCGCTACGCCCATTTTCATACCTTCTATCACCATGGCTGTATTGGAAACCAAAAACATAGGCGCCATAATCAGAGGATATTTTATATTTAAAATCTCGGTAATATCTTTCATAATTTATTATGCTTGCATTGCAAATTTACAGATAATTTATTTAGCCCAACTTGTCTTATTGTTTATCAATGCATTAAGCCTCTTCAAAATCAGGAAACAATCTAATAAATTTTTTAGGCATTTGTGACTTTAGCTTTAATTTTTCCTGCGTAAAAGGATGAATAAATTCTAAAGCAAATGCATGTAAATATAAACCATATCCTTGATGTTTTTTATTTTCTAAATAATATTTCTGATCGCCCATAATCGGGTTTCCTAAAGAAAATAGATGTTGACGCAATTGATGTTTACGACCGGTTTGAGGATATAATTCGACTAAATTTAAGGCTTCAAATTTTTCTGATTTTAAGGATTGAAGAACTTTATATGTGGTAAACGCCGTCTTTTCATCCACATCAGAGTCTATCTCTCCTTTTGTGTCTTTCATTTTGCCAATACTGACCGCTCGATAAATTTTTTGAATCTTATGATCCTCGAACATAGCGTGTAATTCTCTTTTAGCTTTTGCGGTTTTAGCTATAATTAAACAACCACTCGTAGGATAATCTAATCGATGCACAGGAAAGGGCTGTACTGCATCAGCTTGAGAACTAGGCTGAATATGCGGTATCAAAGCATTGGCAATGGTGGCAAACTTATTTCCACTTACTGAAATCCCAGCGGGTTTGTTGATAACTGCTAAATAATCATCTTCAAACAAAACCTCCAACTCTAATTCATAAACTTTTTGCTTAGTTTTTTGAATTTCTAATAACTCAATAACATCATTTTCTTGAACAAAATGTGCAGTAGTTGTCGTTTTTCCATTAACTAAGATTAAGCCTTTTTTAATGCCTTTTTTAACAGCTGATTTGGTTGGAATTTCATTAAATAAATCAACTGCATATTCTTGTAATCGAATTGATTTTTCGACTTTGGGAACGATATGTTGTTGAATTACTTTCAAACTAATTTTAAGTTAGTATTAGACTGCTAATCTACAATTAAAGCCCATGTTTTACATTTTAAAATTGTATTTTGGACCAAGAAAATTAAAATCCATGACATCTCAAACTGAGTTTAGACAAGCCAATTTATCAGATTTAAATGAAATTTGGCAAATTATTCAATTTGCGATTGCTTCGCGCAAAGCCGACGGAAGCAAACAATGGCAAGATGGCTATCCGAATATAGATAGTGTCAGAACGGACATTAATAATTCCTATGCCCATGTTCTTTCCAACGAAAATGGAATCATGGCATATGCCGCAGTCATTTTTGATATTGAACCTGCCTACGAACAGATTGAAGGAACTTGGTTAAGCGATCAAAACTATGTGGTTGTTCATAGAATTGCCGTGTCGGAGAAAGGGAAAGGACAAGGATTTGCTAAAATCTTAATGCACGAAATAGAACAATTAGCCATCGCTAAAGAAACCTTTAGTATTCGTGTGGACACGAACTACGACAATCCCGCGATGCTCCGAATTTTAGATCAAACTGGATATCAATATTGTGGCGAAGTTTACTTTAGAGGCGATGCTAGAAAAGCCTTTGAAAAAGTTTTAAATTAAAATTTAGCTACCAATCCTAAACGATAAAATAATTTTCCTTCTGGTGATAATTCAGGCTCTGTAAGTCGGTCGTAGTATCTAACACCAATTCTAACAAACAATAACGATATCTCACCTCCCAAATAATATCCAAACTGCTTTTTATCCTTTGGCATCATGTATTTATCGGCGGTGATGTCCATTACTAAACCACCTTCTCCAATTAAAGCAACTTGATTTTCATAATAACCCGTATAACGAACTTGAGGACCAAAAGTGATGAAACTCTTTTTCAAGTCAAATCCCTTGTCTTTTAAACTCAAATAACTTGCTGCCGCGTGATAGTTTAAAGTTCTTCGTTTAGAAACCCTCATTTGGTGAAAACGCTGACTTGCAAACACTTCAAAGTTAAATCCGCGTGTATCCATCTCGGGATAATCGTACCTCTCTATTTTACCAAAGCTATTAGTAGTAATATAAACTCCTAATTCAGTTCCGGGGTTATTGGTGAATAATTTAAAGTCATTTTCCTCTAAACTACCTAATTCCTGCGTCTGATTATCTTCATTTAAATATTGATAAAACAAAGTCTCAATTTTGTTCATCTCATCCAAAAAGGCAGGCAGCTCGCCTTCGTGCTTAACTTTTGTAGCCACAAATTTACTCACCACACTCAGTAAGGCTTTTTGACTTTTACTGTTATCTCTATTGGTTTTAGCCATTAGATTTTTCGACTTCGGAAGCACAGAACTAGCTACGAAATTCTCTAGCTGAGAAGATTTTAGATTTTGTTTTTGTCGCTTTTGCTCTTCAAGCTCTAAAAACTCATCGAAAACATCCATTCTATAAAATGGCTGATTCACCTCTTTAGAGCCACGATTGAGTAATTTTCTACTCTTATCTAATCGATCATAAAAACCATCTAAAGAAAGTAAAACATCCTGTGCCAAAGCTCTATAGGAATAGGCTTGGATTATTTCTGAATTACGTAAATCCTCCTTTGTTAAATGAGATGAATTGATAATTTTCTTCATTTGACCTGGCAAAACTATCTCACTATATGCAGTGTCTTGCACTCGAAGCCATACTTCATAGGTTTGTTCTGATTCATTGAAGAACAGAATATCATCATCGTCTTGTTTGATTTGAAATTCTTGGGCAGAGCTCCAAACAAACATCATTAAACCCAAAACTACACTTATCTTTCTAACCATTGTATATATAAAAACGCCGAAAAGTCTAATTAATTTCTCAATTAATGGATACTTTTCGACGTTTTATGAAATATTTAATATTTATTTCAATTATAATGGAATATTCCCATGTTTTCTATCTGGTTTGTTAACTTTTTTATTTTCTAACATCGCGAAAGCTTTGATTAACTTTTTGCGTGTTTGATTTGGTAAAATCACTTCATCTATAAATCCTCTTTCGGCTGCAGAATAAGGATTAGCAAATAACTCAGCATATTCAGCTTCTTTTTCTAACCATTTGGCTTGTTTGTCGTCTGCTTTAGCAATTTCATTTTTAAAGATAATCTCTGCTGCACCTTTAGCTCCCATTACTGCAATTTCAGCCGATGGCCAAGCATAGTTCATGTCAGAACCAATATGTTTCGAGTTCATTACATCATATGCTCCTCCATATGCTTTACGCGTAATTACCGTCACTCTTGGAACAGTTGCCTCACTAAATGCATAAAGTAATTTAGCTCCGTTTACGATGATTCCATTCCACTCTTGGTCTGTACCTGGCAAGAATCCCGGAACGTCTTCTAATACCAATAATGGAATATTGAAACAATCGCAGAATCTAACAAAACGAGCCGCTTTTTTAGAAGAATTCACATCTAAAACTCCCGCTAAGAACATTGGATTATTCGCTACAATACCGATGCTTTCTCCACCTAAACGCGCGAAACCAACAATAATATTTTCAGCGTAATCTTTATGAATTTCATAGAAAGAATCATGGTCAATAATTCCTTCAATCACCGCTTTCATATCATATGGCTTGTTCGCATTATCTGGAACAATATCCATTAACTCTTCGCGAATTTCTTCACCTAAAGTATATTCTAAAGTTTCTGGCTTTTCCTTGTTGTTCTGTGGAATGTAGCTCAATAACTTTTTTAAGTCTTCTAAACATTCAACATCATTAGCAGAAACCGTATGCGCTACTCCAGATTTAGTTGAATGCGTACTTGCACCTCCTAATTCTTCTGAGGTAATTTCCTCGTTGGTAACTGTTTTGACCACGTTTGGACCTGTCACGAACATATAACTCGTATTCTGCACCATCATCGTGAAGTCGGTCATGGCTGGCGAGTAAACTGCTCCACCTGCACAAGGTCCCATAATTGCAGAAATTTGAGGAATCACTCCCGACGCTTGCACGTTGCGATAGAATATATCTGCATATCCACCCAATGAACGAACACCTTCTTGAATTCTTGCTCCACCCGAGTCATTAAGACCAATCATAGGCGCGCCAACATTCAAAGCCATATCCATCACTTTGCAGATTTTCTCGGCATGTGTTTCTGATAAAGAACCACCAAATACAGTAAAGTCTTGTGCGAAAACATAAACCAATCTACCGTTGATTGTTCCGTAACCTGTTACTACACCATCGCCATAGAATTTTTGGTCTTCCATCCCGAAATCCTTGGTTCTATGTGTAACCAAAGCACCAATCTCTTCAAAAGAACCTTCGTCTAATAAATATAAAATTCGCTCACGAGCCGTTAATTTCTTCTTTTGATGCTGCTTTTCTATTCGTTTTTCTCCTCCGCCTAAATACGCAAGATCTAATTTCTCTTGTAATGTTTTTATCTTCGTTTTCATTAAAATCTTATTTTGGTAAGCGAACTAATTTTTGATCTTTTAAATACTGATAAACAGCCATTAGCGCTGCTACTTCAGCCTCTTTTTCTGGCTCTACATGTAATGCTTCTGGCGTATAATGGTCTTTCACAAAACCTGTATCATAATCACCACTCACAAAAGCTTCGTGCTGGCAAACAAATTTCCCGAAAGATAAAGTTGTTTCAACACCCTCTACTTTATAAGCATCAATCGCCTCAATCATTTTAGCAATCGCTTCTTCTCTATTTTCACCATAAGTTATTAATTTAGAAATCATTGGATCATAGTAAATTGGAATCTTCATTCCTTCTTCAAATCCATTATCCACTCTAATTCCTTCACCTTGAGGTAACTTATAAGTCTCCAAAACACCTACGCTTGGCAAGAAGTCTTTTACTGGATCTTCTGCATAAACTCTTAATTCTAGTGCATGTCCTTTAAAAGTTAAGTCTTCTTGTGCGAATGGTAATTTTTCTCCTCTTGCAATTCTGATTTGTAATTCAACCAAATCCTTTCCAGTAATCATCTCCGTTACAGGATGCTCAACTTGCAGACGCGTATTCATTTCTAGGAAATAAAAATCTAAATTTCCATCGATTAAAAACTCAACCGTTCCAGCGCCTACATAGTCACAAGCCTTAGCAACTGCAACTGCAGCCTTACCCATTTCGGCTCTCTTTTCTGGTGTTAAAACACTAGAAGGAGCTTCTTCAACTACTTTCTGATGACGTCTTTGAACACTACATTCGCGTTCGAAAAGATGAACCACATTTCCATGCTCATCGGCTAACACTTGGATCTCAATATGACGTGGTGAGGTGACATATTTTTCAATAAAAATTGAACCATCCCCAAAAGCCGAAGTTGCTTCAGAAATTGCACGATTCATTTGAGATTCTAAATCCTCTTCTTTCTCAACTACGCGCATTCCTTTTCCACCTCCACCGGCAGATGCTTTAATTAAAATTGGGAATCCAATCTCTTTGGCTATAGAACGAGCTTTTTCTACATCTGTAATAGCTTCATCAATACCCGGAACCATTGGAATATCATAGTGACTCACGGCTTCTTTAGCTGCCAACTTACTTCCCATTACCCGAATAGCATGTGGTTTTGGACCGATGAAAGTAATTCCGCTTGCTGTAACTTTTTCTGCAAAATCAGCATTCTCACTTAAGAACCCATAACCCGGATGAATTCCATCTACGTTTAATGATTTAGCGACTTCTAAAATTTTATCTGCGCGCAAGTAAGATTCTGAAGAAGGAGCTTCTCCAATACAAACTGCCTCATCTGCAAATTTAACATGAGGTGCGTTTCTATCCGCTACAGAATAAACCGCTACGGTTTTAATTCCCATTTTTCTAGCGGACTTCATGACTCTCATCGCGATTTCACCACGATTTGCTACTAATATCTTTCTCATACTTGCTTATTCGAATTCAATCATTAAAAATTTCTTCTCAATCGCTTGACCTTTGCTCACGTGAATTTCTTTGATCACACCATCTCTTGGCGAAGAAATTACGTTTTCCATTTTCATGGCTTCTAAAATCAATAGAGATTGTCCTTCGGTCACTTCCTCACCAACATTCACCATGATGTCGAAAATTAGACCAGGCATAGGTGCATGAACAGCATTCACTTTTTTGCTCTCACCAACCTCAAATCCTAGTTCTTTAATAAGTTGATCCAACGCATCGGAAATATCAACCTGATAAAGGTTGCCATTTACCTCAACGGAGTATTTCTTTTGATGATAGTTGGAATCTAACATATTAATCTTATATGATTTATGATCTTTAAGCAGATGGAAATTCGTTTCATCTAAAGCTAAAACGTCTAATTCTTCTGCATCTTTTGGAGTAAGCGAATAGCTATATTCATCGTTTACTTTAAGAGAAAAGTTGTCTTGCATGTGCAAATATTTATGTAATAAAAGAAGTAGAAATCACTTCTTAATTAGTTAATTCTAAAGAACGTCCAAGTTAATTAATAAAATTAAATTATTAAATGAATAGACTTGATTTTTAATGAAAATGCTCCGATCAGGAGCTAATTTAAAGTCGTTATATCTAAATAAGCTAATCAACCTATAAGTATATATTTCTTTTTAATATGATTATTAAATGTACTTTTGCGCCGTTAAACCTCATCAATAGGATGATGCTTAAAAAGAATTTCTCTATTTTTAATAGTTGAAAAACCTTTAAGCTTTAAGCATAAAAACCTTTTCTAATGCCCCTGCACAAGAGTCATATCAACAAATCTAGTTTAGAAGATATTTTCTCCACCTATTTTACAAAAAATCAAGGATGGGATTTGGTAAACGACCAAGTGAACTTATTGGTATTGATTGTAAATACCATACGTCCGAAAAAAAATGCTGCAAAAGTTGGCCTAGAAAAACTCATCAAAATCTTAGAGGAAAACCCTGATTATAAAGAGAGTTTTAAGAACTACTTAGATACACTTTTCAAGGATCGATTCTTCACAGAAATGATTACAGATGTTGGTCTGCCATCGGAAGAAAGTTTTGGACGCGAGTTTAGAAAACGACTTACCGATAAAATTCTACCAGAAACCTCTGATTCTAGAAAGATGAGATATTTGTTTAAGCAAGTATTTCATCAGAAAAATGATTTTCAATGGGTTACATCTATAGATTACAATCAATTAGTTCGACTTTTTGATGTTTTAGAAGTGCCAGAAATAGATACTTCTTTTGAGCAAGAAGGAAGTATGTGGCAAATTTATTATTCGGTGGTAGTGATTGCCTTACGCGCAAGTGGATCGGCATTGGAAAAAGATATTGTCAACCTTACGCCCTCTTATCAAAACAAGAATTCTCCCTTTGTTGCATTGTATCGAGAAATTGAGGATTTGTGGGATAAAGCGAGTTCAAACAACGAACTAAAAAGCAAAGACGACGAGGATTATAAGCAGATTTATGTCTTACTTCAGCAGTGTAAAAACTATTTAGCGAAAGCTTATAAAGGAAGTGAAACCTATGGAATCACACTGCAAACCAATCGAGATATAAATAGAATCCGAGAGCAATTAAAACGTATCGAGTTGATGCTTCCCCTACTTGTGAAAGAAGAGGAAGACATCAAAAATATAAAATTAACACACTTGTTTTATATCTTAATGGAGATTCACTCGAGTCGTAAAAAGCTGATGGAGTTTGTGTCGGATTCAACAAGGTTGGTGGCGTCAGAAATTAGTTCGCATAAGGCAAAAACAGGAGAAAAATATATTTCCTCGAGCGTTAAAGAATATTGGAAAATGCTGTACACCGCTTTGGGTGGTGGATTTATTGTTGGTATTTTATGTATCATTAAATTATTGCTTACCGATTTGCAGGTGAGTGATTTTGGACATGCTTTCTTTTATTCACTCAACTATTCAATTGGTTTTATGGTCCTTTATTTAATGGGCTTCACTTTAGCAACCAAGCAACCTGCTATGACTGCTTCTACTTTAGTTGATTTGATAGAAAAAGGAATCAATCTGGATGTAAAAGCAAGGTATCGTTATAAAGCCTTTGCGGTTTATTTCTCTCATTTATTTAGAACTCAATTTATTGCTTTTGTCGGTAACGTAGTTATGGCCATGATTGTAGCCTCGTTAGGTGTTTACATTATTTATTTACTCACCGGAAATGACATCACTATTAAGGCTTGGCCTAAATTATTGTATGACTTAAACCCAACTACATCAAAGGCATTATTTCATGCAGGAATTGCGGGTGTATTTTTATTTATTTCTGGAATTATAGCAGGTCAAGTAGCCAACCGCAACAAGTTTTATGGGATTTCAAAAAGATTAGCCGACAATCCAACCTTAAAATGGACCTTTGGACTAAGGAGAGCAGAAAAATTAAAAACTTGGTATGATAACAAATGGGCCGGAGTTATTTCTAACCTTTGGTTTGGTGTTTTCATGGGATCCACTGCATCGATTGGAGTGTTTTTAGGTTTAGACTTAGACATTAGGCACATCACCTTTGCGGCGGGTAACTTTGGTTTAGCTTTATTCGGTTCGCAAGCTGAACTGTCTGCAGAAACTTGGTTTTGGTCAATCCTTGGAATTGGATTAATTGGATTTATGAACTTTATTGTGAGTTTTGGCCTATCCTTATTATTGGCTTTCAAATCCAAGAATGTACCATTAAGAGAACTAAAACCTCTGAGCTTATCGGTAATTCAGGAAATCAAAACAGATCCATGGAGTTTTTTCTTCCCGGTTCATATTGAAAAAAAGAAAGATACTCTATCAGAAAAAATCAAAGAGTCCATCGATAAAAAACCTAATAATTCTTAAGGCTTTTTTAAACTCTTAGTATAGACCAAGGTAACTCAAGTTACGCCCCTCCATCAGCTCTTTCTATATCTTCGCAACTTCAATTTAGAGATAGGATTAGTTTCCTTTTGAATCTAAATCTTTAATAATTTAAAAATAGAAATAGATATATGTTAGAGTTTTTAAAACAACCTTGGCCCTGGTATGTGGCAGGTCCATTAATTGGATTAACAGTGCCTTTCTTATTACTTATTGGCAACAAATCTTTTGGAATTAGCTCTTCCTTAAGACATACTTGCGCAGCTTGTATTCCCAATAAAATTCCCTTCTTCAATTATGATTGGAAAAAAGAAGCTTGGAATTTATTCTTTGTTGGAGGAATCATATTAGGCGGTTTTATTTCATTTTTATTGTTACACAACCCCGAAAATATTGTTGTTGCACCATCTTTAACAGAGTATTTAGACCAATTTAATATTAGCACTGCGCAAGGTTATGAACCAACAGAGATTTTCTCTTGGGAAGGATTATTTACTTTAAGAGGTTTTATACTTCTTGTAGTGGGTGGTTTCTTGGTTGGATTCGGAACTAGATACGCTGGTGGATGTACAAGTGGACATTCTATTATGGGCATGTCTAATTTACAATGGCCTTCTTTGGTAGCTACCATATTCTTCATGTTGGGTGGAATCTTTATGACACACCTAATCTTACCTTTAATCTTAAACCTATAATCAGATGAACTTACAAGAGAAAACATTAAGAGAAGGGACTGCTTGTGTCAACGAAAGCGAGCAAAAGCATCCATGGTGGTATAATTTAAAGTATCTTTTATTAGGTATTTGGTTTGGAGTCATCATCGTTAAAGCTGAGTTAGTAAGTTGGTTTAGAATCCAAGAAATGTTCAGGTTTGAATCATTTCATATGTATGGAGTGATTGGGTCTGCAGTCATTATTGGGATAATTTCTGTATTCATTATTAAGAAATTTAATTTAAAAACCATTTATGGTGAAAGTGTCAAAATCAGCCCTAAAGAGTTTAGAAAAGGGCAAGTTTTCGGTGGTTTCATATTCGGATTAGGCTGGGCAATGACAGGAGCTTGTCCGGGACCTCTTTTTGCTAATTTCGGATATGGATATACGGTAATCATTGTGAGCATATTGAGTGCTGTACTCGGAACCTTTGTTTATGGTAAATACAAAGATCATCTACCGAATTAATCATCGGGTTCAAATAATCATAAAGTGAGAATGTTTAGTTCTCACTTTTTTTTATCTTTAGACTTATGTATGAAGACAATAAAATTGGTTTAGTTCTTTCGGGTGGTGGATACAGAGGCGCCGCCCACATTGGAGTTTTAAAAGCTATGGAAGAAAGAAATATTCGTCCTAGTTTTATTTCTGGCACTAGTGCTGGGGCTATAATTGGAGCTTTATTTGCCGCTGGATTAGGATGGAAAGACGTATTCAGCTTTTTAAAACAAGCCGATGTTGTTTCTTATAAAAATTATACTTTTCAAAAAGCTGGTCTTTTAGATAGCTCTAAATTCGTTCCTCTTTTTAAAGACATATTCAAAGAAGATAGTTTTGAATCTTTAGAGATTCCACTTTTTGTAGGAACCACTGATTTGATAGAAGCTAAAACTAGATTTTACTTTGAGGGTGAACTTATTTTACCCTTAATTGCTTCGGCTTCAATTCCTGGCGTGTTTTCACCAATAAAATTTAAAAACAGATTATTGTGTGATGGAGGTGTCACCAACAATTTGCCAGTCGAACCTTTGATCCCCCTATCTGATAACATCATCGGAGTTTATGTAAATCCACTTCAAGAAATATCTGATAAAAATCTAAAAAGCACTCGCAGCGTATTGCTTAGATCTTACTTAATCATGAGAAATGCCATCTCAAAAAAGAATTTAAATCAATGTGATGTGCTAATTGCTCCTAAAGCTTTAAATAGTTTTAACGTTTTATCTAAATCTAATTTAGATCAAATATTCAATATGGGCTATGAAGAAGCTTGTATTCAATTAGATAATTTCCTGGAAGACAATCACTGATTCATCATTTCAATTACCCAAATTCCACGAAGTTGATTGTCTTTATAACCGATTGCCTTATCATCAGGATATAATTCTTGAATTTTAGCATAAGTTTCTTCAGACATTTCTTTTCCTGGAGTTCCATGGCATTGCAAACACATAGCGTTGGTGACAATAGGATAATAAGCCTTTGGGGTTTTACTTGTTGGCTCCATTAAAGGCATAGGTTTTTCCCCATGTTTCAGTTGATTTTTAACCAAATCCATATAATCTAATTGTGCATGACTGGCTTCATTATTAGGATTTCTGTTTTTATCTGAAACACGAGAAATATTGACATTATGAACTTTAGACAAACTATCCGTAATGGGAATAGCTTCTACTGAACAAAACTCTAAAGCATGGATGGGTCCACCTTCTTGCAATTTAGCCATCAATTGACTTCCCAAAGCTTTTTGAGAGTTCATGGCAATTTCTTGTCCTTTGGTTAAGAAATCGGTTGTTTCACCGATTGAGGAAGTATTTATTTCTTGTGTAGAGCTCGTTTCATCTTTCTTTTCACAAGACAGAATAAAAAAGCTAAGGAAACTGAAGATTAATAATTTTTTCATGAATTCAATTTTGATGAGTTATCTAGTTATCAAATAAAGTTAAAACTATTTTTTAATTTTATCTGTAGCATGAAATACACTTCTTATAAAAGAATTAGCTGGCATAAATAGAAATGATGCTTAAGTTTAGATAAATTTGTATTGGATTCAAGATAGAATTATGTCCAAAAAATTTAGAAATAGTAAAAGACAAGTCAAAAAACTCATCAAATTCACCGATGAATATGACGTAAAGGAAAAAATAATTTTACGTGATCACTTGGCTCTGCAGCGAACTAAACTTGCAAATGAGCGAACTCTTTTGACTTATGTAAGGTCGGCCTTATATCTGATAATTGCAGGAATTGCTTTTCTAGGAATGGAAGATTTTAAAGGAATGCCCTATATCGGTATTACTTGCCTTGGCGTGAGCATCATCATATTAATGATTGGTTTTGTGCGCTTTACACAATTAAAGAAGCAATTAAATAGAATTTATAAACTACCCGATCCAGAAGAAAATGAGGATGATGAGTAGATTAAGTAGTTACACAAAGTAACTCAGCAGATTCGGATTGAATACTAAAATCCTTCATTTTAGCAGGGATCAACAAGGTTTCTCCTTTTTGTAATTCCGTGATTTCTCCATCTACATCAAACTTAGAAGTTCCTGAAATCCCTATATAAATCTGAAAAGTTTGTTTAGTTTCAACTTCTATGGTATCGGTAAGCGAAATAAATTTCATGCAAAAATATTCTTCATCTACCACATCCACCACTTGATTATCAATAGGATTATATTCCTTTTTTAAATCAGGAATAAAATTAGGATTCATTACTTTCAATCCTTTTTCGATATGTAGATCTCTTGGCTCTCCTTTCTCTTTACGATTAAAGTCAAATAATCGATAAGTGATATCAGAGGTTTGCTGTATTTCGGCCAACACAACACCCTTACCAATCGAGTGCACGGTAGTAGCCGGAACATAATATACATCGCCTTTTTTAGGATTAAATTTCTGAAGATAATTCTCTACATTACCTTCTAACAGTGCTTTTTCTATCTCTTCTTTAGATAAATCTTTTTTCCAACCTAAGTATAAATTAGCATCCTCTTCAGCATGCATAATATACCACATTTCAGTTTTTCCACGCCCATTCTCTAATTCTTTAGCCCACTTATCGTTGGGGTGCACCTGAATAGATAATTGAACTTTGGCATCTAAAAATTTAATTAAAATGGGAAAATCAGCTCCATAAGTTGCATAAACTTCATCACCTAAAATCCTATCTTTCTCCTCCAATATCAGCTCATGAAGTGTTTTGCCCTTAGCTTCTCCATTAGAAATAACCGAGTGATTATTATCCACATTAGATATCTCCCAGCTTTCGCCAATAGGTTCATCTCTCCCATCCTTATTAAGAAAACGATGCAATAAATCGCCACCCCAAATTTTGGGTTGCTGAATTGGCGTAAATTTTAAAGGATATAATTTTTTAAGAGACAAAAATTGGATCTTTATTCGGTTGAACTTATTTTAACCTTGCAAAAATAAAGGATTAAGGCATATATCAAGTGATATTAACTAAAAAAGTTTGTTATAAGAGAAATAGCATTGATAAGCCATTCAAGAAAAATTGGCTAAAGCAAGTTCTTATAATTCCAAACCATTTATTTACTTACTTCTCCTAATAAAACTATGTTTATAGTCTAATTAGATATTAATATCTGTAGGTGATTTAGTATCAAGCTCTTCATTTTCAAAAACTGGCTTCTTTCTTTTACCAGCAAAATCTGCTATAAAATAACCAAATATACCACCATAAGCTGTAGACGCCCATGGGTTTGAGGTGATGGCACATGATCCTGTTAAGCATCCTACTTGGGCATAATACACATAACCGGCAATGAGTCCCACCAAAATACCTAAGAAGTAAAGCTTATATTTAATAAGGAATTGTAGCATATCAATTATTTTAAACAAAGTTATCAGAGATACTAAAGATAAAAGGTAACTTATACTACATACAAATGCACGTTTGCAATATGTTTTAAGCACAAAAATGTCAAGTATTTAAAACTAATATTGTTTATGTTTATGTTTACATAATTAATTTTAAATTTAATTAGGTTTGAAAATATTAAAATTATTGCTGTGTTGGATTATTTTTACTTCGGTTCAAATAATCCATGCACAGGAGGCAACACGACTAGAAGTAGAATATTCGGAGTATAAAATACAAACTAAAAATCCTTATGCTCCAGACACTTATTCTCGAGCAAAACTAGTTTGGCAGGATAATATATCGCGCTTCACTTCTTTTTACGAGGAAGCAAAAGAAGCAGATCCAGATTTTGATGGGTATTCTTTTAACGTGAATGTTTACAAAGATTTTGAGAAAAATGAAATGTATGCCCGTGCGATGGGATACAAAGATTTTAACCATGTAATTCTAGATTCTATAAATATTATCAACTGGACGATACAAGATTCGGTGAAGTACATCAAAAACATGAAAAGCCATTTGGCCACTACAACTTTCCGAGATCATGAATGGGAAGTTTGGTTCACCATGGAAATTCCTATCTCAGATGGACCTTGGAAATTAACGGGGTTGCCTGGTCTTATTTTAGAAGCCCAAAGCATTAACAAGGCTGATTTATCTTATAAATTTGTGGCTGAAAACATCAATTATACCCAGAATAGTACGCTTAACATTCCTAAACACCCATTTCCAGACTTTGATCTCATTAATTTTGATGAGTATTATCAACATACACTTAAAGAGGATACTCGTATGTTACGCTATGTAGCTACACAGCAACCTGTGAGGGAAGGCATTACATCCAGAACTTGTTATAGCACTATGGAAACTTGCAATTGTTATCCAGAATAATCTTAAAACTTGAATTAGTTTTCACGCTATTATTTAAATCAATTGAATAAATTCATTCTTTTCCTTTTTTTGTTTATAATTTCTAAGGTCTTATTTGCCCAGCAAAACCTAAAAGGAAATATTAGCTTAGAAGACTCCGGAACTCCCAATGCAGTTCACGTAGTTCTAAAGAACGCTGAAAATAGAGATCAAATACTTTCATTTACACAAACCAACGCTGAAGGGAAATATCAATTTGATTTATCCAAAATTTTATCGAATAAACAAGTCAGTATTATTATTATTGAGGTTTATAAGGTCAATTATATAAAACAAGAAAAAGAATTAAACTTAAAAGACACAGAGCAGCACATTCAAGTTGATTTTCATTTAGCGTCTTTGATTCAATTGGAGCCTATTATCATTACAGCTGATAAAAAACCTGTACGCGTTAAAAACGACACGGTGAGTTACAATGCCGAATCATATAAGGATGGTACAGAAAGAGTGGTAGAAGATTTACTCAGGAAATTACCAGGCATTGATGTCGACGAACAAGGGAGAATTAAATACAAAGGAAAGCACATTGAACGTGTTCTACTCCAAGGGGACGACCTTTTTAATTATAATTATACCATAGGAACCAAGAATATATCGGTTGATATAATCGATGAGGTTGAAGCCATTGAAAATTGGAGTGAAAATCCACTTTTAAAGAAAATAGAAAATTCAAAATCTGTTGTTCTTAACTTAAAATTAAAGAAAGGATTAAGCGATGTTTCTCTTTTTGGCTATGGAGGTTATGGCATAAAAGATAGGGTTGACAGTGGTCTTAACTTACTTTCGGTGGCTCAAAAAAACAAAAACTTCTCGACATTATCCTATAATAATCTGGGAGAAAACCGATCGCCCTATGCTATTTATGAATCAGGCTTTTCGGAGCAAGATTATCTTTTCTACAAATTCAGGAGTGATTTGTTAATACATGAAATGATGGGTTCAAATCAATTGTCCACTGAAAGAAACAACTCCAATCAACAATGGTTTGCGAGTATGAATCACATTGCCAATGTATCGAAAAAGTTTGCTTTGAGATTCAATTTAAATTATGTTGATGATTTCTATCGTAAAATGGATAGAGACAACACCGATTATTTCTTAGATGGGCAGCCGATTCAAAATAACTTTGAGGAAAGTATATCACAGAAAAAACCTCAAATCTATCAAGGAGATGTGCTGGCGAAAATAAAATTTAATGATCGTTCCTTGACCGAAATATCGACGAATTTCAACGCATCAGAAAGTGTTTTTTCAAATCAAACCTTAAGTAATCGCTCCAGTTCCTTTAATTCTATCCTTGAATCCAAACCAGAACTTTGGGTAAATGAATTGAAGCATACCTATAAAATGAACGATACCAATGCTTTGCAATTTAGCGCTATCTATGCTAAGCATGAAGCCACACAAAACAACAGCATCGATATTGGCTTAGATATTCATTCCGACGAAATATTTGAAAATGGGTATACGCTTCAAGAAATTGCACAGCAGAAAGAAACATTTCAATTTTCGAGTAAATTTTTATCCTCAGACAAGAATGAAAACAAATTAGAAATCGAAGGTGTTTTTAATTTCAACAAGGAGAGTTTACATTCAAATCTTTTGACTGATAATTCATTAATATCTAAAAATGATATGATCTTGAAAATGATGGAGTTCACTTTGAGTGTTAAAAAAGCTTATGATTTCAAACGATGGAAGTTGATTCCAGCTTTACAAGCTAAAAATTTTATGATAGAAAATGAAGATTTTCTTTTGAATAAAACATTAGATAAAAATCAATTTTTTCTAGCTCCATCCTTGTCCTTACATTATCAATTGGCAAGTAGATTAAAAGTATTTTTAAACCTAAACTATAACGAAGTTGCGCCAGAAAGTCGAAATTTATTTAATGATTGGATCATGCAATCACATCGTTATTTTAAACAGAATCAACCCAATCTTGCCTTTAGAAAAACTTTAATGACAACTTTGGGCTACACCTATTATAATTTAAGAAAACAGGAGAAATTCGTTGTTGGTCTCGCCAGATATAGCAATGCTAATAATCCCTCTACCCAAAGTTATATCAGCGAAAACTTTGTATTGAATGAACAGTTTAATTTATCTGCAAAAAATAAAAATTATTCTGCGCATGTGGAATTAGAAAAATATCTTCACATCTTTAGGTCAACCTTTAAATTATCTGGAAATTATCTTTTTTCTGAATACAACAATGTTGTTAATAACTCCCAGTTAAGGCTTAATCAATCAAATCAATGGAAAGCGGAATTAGGCTTAAAAACAGCATTTAATTTTCCGTTTAATTTTAGTAATAACTTAAAATGGAATCAAATTAATTTCAGCTCCAGCCAAGATTTCACAAATTCAAACAGCTTAATTTCCAATAATTTTAAACTTATTTTTAAAAAAGATATTTGGTCGGCTAATCTTGGATTTGATTATTATCACAATGACATCAGATCGAAGCAACCTATTTACTTCCTTGATTCTGAAGTTAAATTTAGACCCAAGCAAAAATCATGGTCTTTTGCGCTGATATCAAAAAACTTGCTCAACATGAAGTACTATGAAAGCACCAACGTGACAGATTATTATATACATCAGATGAGACAATCACTGAATCCAAGATATATTCTATTGAAAATGGATTTCAGATTGTAAAATGGAAGATAATAATGGGCATAAGTTTTTAGCAAACAAGAATTTCAAATAAGGCATAAAAAAATCGGTAGGGCTCCCCCTACCGACCACTAACCATAAAAACTCTTATTATGAAAACTACTTCTTTATTATAAAAAAGGATTTCATTGGCAAATGTCCGACAATTTAAAAAACCCGAGTGTAACAAAGATTACATAATAGTCACCTTACCAAAATTCCGTTTTAATTCAATCTACAGAAAGTTTTGTAGTTTTATAAAATTATTACTTTAGATATGAATAAACTTCTTCTATTATTCTTGCTTGTTGCTATGTTATATTCGTGTAAAACAGTTAAAAAAACAACCGAATCTACTCCACCTCAGCCAAGCGTGCAAAAAGATAACTTCCTATGGGAGAACGCCAACTTTTATTTCCTATTAACCGATCGTTTCAAAAACGGAGATACGTCCAATGATAATAATTTCGAAAGAAATAAAGGAGCAGATGTGTTGAGAGGTTTTGAAGGAGGAGATTTACGTGGTATCATTCAAAAAATTGATGATAATTATTTCACTGACCTAGGGGTTGATGCGATTTGGATGACGCCTATCGTAGAACAAATACATGGTGGTACCGATGAAGGAAGCGGAAAAACTTATGCCTACCATGGTTACTGGACAAAGGATTGGACTGCTTTAGATCCCAATTTCGGAACTAAAGAAGATTTAAGAGAATTAGTACAAAAAGCCCATGCCAAAGGAATTAGAATTGTATTAGACGCTGTGGTTAATCACACAGGTCCTGTTACAGAAATAGATCCTGCTTTCCCGTCGGATTGGGTGAGAACTGGACCAGCTTGTACTTACGAGGATTACAAAAGCACCGTAGAGTGTACCTTGGTAGAGAACCTACCCGATATTTTAACCGAAAACAACGAGAATGTTGAACTACCAGATCAATTGGTAAAAAAATGGAAAGAAGAAGGTAGATATAGAGAAGAAATGGAAAGCCTTGATGCTTTTTTCAAAAAGACAGGCTATCCACGTGCGCCAAAATATTATATCATGAAATGGTTGGCGGATTATATCACCGAATTTGGAATTGATGGTTATCGTGTAGATACGGTTAAGCACACTGAAGAAGATGTTTGGGCAGATTTTTCAAAAATTACACAAATGGCTTTTGAAGAATATAATGCCAAGTTGCCAAGATCTAAGCGTTCAAAATCTGATTTCTTTTTAGTAGGTGAGGTTTATGGTTACGGTATCGGACAAAGAGAGTTCTATAACTTCCCGGATAAGAAGGTGAATTATTTTGATTATGGATTCCCAGCGCTTATTAATTTTGATTTTAAGCAAGATGCTACTCAATCTTTCGAAGAGTTATTCTCCTCTTATTCAGATATCTTAAACAATGAAATGCCTGGCAAAATGGTGATGAACTATTTAAGTTCGCACGACGACGGACAGCCTTTTGATAAATTAAGAGAAACTCCATACGACGCAGGAACTTTATTGCTTTTATCTCCAGGAATTTCACAGATTTATTATGGTGATGAAACGGCTCGTCCACTAGAAGTTAAAGGCGCAAAAGGTGATGCTAATTTAAGATCAAACATGAATTGGGAAGACATAGAAAATGATCTTGAAACCAAAAGTATTTTAGAGCATTTCCAGAAATTAGGAAAATTTAGACAAAAGCATCCTGCTGTTGGTGCTGGAGTTCATCAAATGATTTCAGACGACCCTTATTGGTTTAAAAGAACCTACAACAAAAATGATATCGAAGATATTGTAGTGATTGGATTAGACTTACCGGTTGGTGTAAATACAGTTGATGTTTCAAGCGCTTTTGAAAATGGTCAGCGTGTAAGAGATGCCTATTCTGGCATTGTAACCCATGTAAAAAACGGAAAAGTTCGTCTAGAGCTAGATGAATCGATTGTGTTGTTAGAGAAGTATTAATTAATACATTACAACCGATTTCAAAATATTTATAGATAGTTTATTTGAAAAAAAATGTCGCCTCTTTGGGCGACATTTTTTTTATTTTTCATTTTAAGTGTTTAAGCTTCATTATTCAAAAATTGACGTAATACATATTGTAAAATTCCATCGTTTTGATAATAAGCGATTTCAATATCAGAATCCAAACGTGCAATCACACCAAATTCTATCTTTTCACCTTGCTCATTTTCTGCAATAACCTTTAATTCTTTGTGCGGGGTTAAGCCTTCTGAAATTCCTGTAATACTGAAACCTTCTTTACCTGTTAAACCTAATTTCTCAGCTGTATCACCTGGTTTATATTCCAACGGCAAAACGCCTAAACCTACTAGATTACTTCGGTGGATGCGTTCGTAGCTTTCTGCTAAAACACATTTCACCCCCAACAAAAAGGTTCCTTTAGCCGCCCAGTCACGCGATGAACCACTTCCGTATTCTTTACCAGTCAGAACAATTAAAGGCGTATTATCTTCCTTATATTTTTGTGCCGCATCATAAACCGACATTTCTTCTCCGGATGGTAAATAAGTAGTATATCCTCCTTCCTGCTCTGCCAATTTATTCTTAATCCTAACATTCGCAAAAGTTCCACGAACCATAACCTCATCATTTCCTCTACGCGATCCATAAGAGTTGAACTGATTCTCTGGAACTCCTCTTTCTAAAAGATATTTACCCGCAGCTGAATCTTTATTAAATGCACCTGCTGGCGAAATATGGTCAGTCGTGATACTATCACCTAAAACCAATAATGCCTTAGCATTTTGAATATCTTGTAACGCATGTGGCTCCTCTGAAATGTTTTTAAAGAAAGGAATTTCTTGGATATAGGTAGAATTGTCATCCCATTGATAAACCATATCCTGAGGTACTTCTAGATTTCTCCAAATCTCGTTTCCAGCGAAAATCTCCCCATAATTTTTTGCAAAATCTTTTGGAGAAAGAACATCGCTCATGATTTTATGTATCTCGTCGTCGCTTGGCCAAATATCTTTTAAATAAATCGCTTTTTGATTCTTATCATAACTGATCGGTTCATTCAATAAATCAATATCTACCCTACCCGCAATGGCATAAGCTACCACCAACATAGGTGACATCAAAAAGTTCATTTTAACTTGTGAGTGTACACGTGCTTCAAAATTACGATTACCCGAAAGCACCGAAGCAACTACTAAATCATACTCATCAATCGCCTTTGAAATTTGTGGAGGAAGCGGACCTGAGTTACCAATACAAGAAGTACAACCATAACCTACCAAATGGAATTGGAGCGCTTCTAAGTCTTTCATTAAATCGGCTTTCTCTAAATAATCCGTTACTACTTTAGACCCAGGCGCAAGCGATGTTTTAACCCATGGTTTAACATCAATACCTAACTCTCTCGCCTTTCTCGCAACCAAACCTGCTCCAATCATTACAAATGGATTCGAAGTATTGGTACAAGAAGTAATTGCCGCAATGGCAACAGATCCATCTGAGAGTTCAAACTTTTTAGATCCTTGCGTAATCCAAACTGTTTTTAATTTATTCTCATCAGCTTCAATAGACGAGTCTGGTCTTTCTGTGCGCATTTCGGTCGTTGGTTGATTTCCACCACCTTCTTCTTTAAACCTAGCAATAGACTCCGACATTTCGCCATTAGGCAATAATTGACCTCTATCGTCTGGATCGATATAACTACGACCAAATGATTCGCCTAAAAGGTCAATGAATTTTGGCTTAAAGTCTTTAAGTGCAATTTTATCTTGTGGTCTTTTAGGTCCTGCCACCGTAGGTTGTATGCTAGAAACATCTAATTCAAGCACAGTTGAATATTGAATTCTATCCTCATTTTCTCGCCACAACATATTGGCTTTACAATAAGTTTCAACCAAGTTAATTTGCTCTTCGTCGCGATTGGTTTCTCGCATATAATGCAAGGTCTTGTCATCAATCGGGAAATAAGTAATCGTACACCCAAATTCTGGTGACATATTTCCAATAGTAGCTCTATCTG
Source organism: Profundicola chukchiensis (assembly GCF_029664245.1). GTDB lineage: Bacteria > Bacteroidota > Bacteroidia > Flavobacteriales > Weeksellaceae > Profundicola > Profundicola chukchiensis. The sequence goes on from NZ_JANAIE010000003.1 coordinate 101,239, forward strand.
GCACAGAAAGGTGATCTAATCCTGGCCCGAAAACCTCAACAAATTTGCCTACCACACCATGTTGACGTAATAGATGCGCAATATTTAAAACTAAATCTGTAGCCGTTGAACCTAAAGGAAGTTTTCCGGTTAATTTAAGCCCAACTACCTCTGGCATAATGAAGTAAATAGGTTGCCCCAAAATAGCGGCTTCAGCTTCAATTCCACCTACACCCCATGCAACAACACCAATTCCATTTACCATCGGCGTATGGCTATCGGTTCCAACTAAGGTATCAGGGAAAACCTGTCCATCGCGCTCTACAACACCTTTAGACAAGTACTCTAAATTAACTTGGTGACAAATTCCCATTCCAGGAGGAACTACACTAAAGTTATCGAAAGATTGCTGTGCCCATTTTAGAAATTGATATCGCTCTCTATTTCTTTCGTATTCAACATCCATATTCTTTTCATAAGAATAATTGGTCCCGAAATAATCTACTTGCACCGAGTGATCTACCACTAAATCTACCGGAATGAGTGGATTAATTTTGTTAGGATCCTTTCCTTTTCTTGCAACTTCTGCTCTCAATGAGGCTATATCTACAACAGCAGGAACTCCTGTGAAATCCTGCATTAAAACTCTCGCTGGCTTAAATGGAATATCCTTTTCAGATGCATTTGGAGTCCATCCGATTAAGGTTTCTAAATGTTCTTTGGTAATCGCAAAATCATCGTAATTTCTCAACACATTTTCTAGAAGAATACGAATCGAAAAAGGAAGTTTAGAAATCTCGTGACCTTGCTTTTCAAGTTCTACCAAACTGTAAAAGTCGAAGTCTTTACCCCCGACGGTCAGTTTTTGTTTAATGTTATATGGGTCTTTGTTCATGATAAAAGTTTTTAATTTAAAAGTTGCTCATTCAAAAATCTACGCCTTAATTTCTACTGACATATCTAACTTTGAATTAAGCCTTTAAGTTAGTAAATATTATTGTCAAAAGGTATAATTATATTTAATTTATTAGGTTTTGACTCAAAATCTTAATCATTATTTAATATTTAAATAAAATTTATGAATTGTAGTCATTTAATCAATTTCAATTGGTCTCATATCTCGGCGGAAATACAGATTTTCAACTATATATTTTTCTTTCATCTTAAATTCAGAAATAATTCACTTTCACACACGAAAACTTAGTTTATCTTTACAACAAACATCAGAAAATGAAATCTTTAATTTATATCTTTTTATTTGTCTCAGTTTTCACAAGTACTCAGGAATTGAGCAAAGAAGGTGTCGCTCTAGTCAACACCGAAACTGACTTTAACCAAGCAGAAAATTACCGAAAACTAAAAAGCTTTGCAGAGGATTACCTAGTGAATGAAAACATTAAAATCACTCAATTAGATGCCGGGAAATCCATTCATATTCAAGGTGCAGAAAACCATAAAGCTTGCTACATCAATCAAAAATTTGCTACCAAAAATTGTTTTGAACTGCAATATGATGTAGTCATTACAGCCAAAGACAAGGTATATACTTTTGAGGTGAAAAATCTAAAAGCGACTAATGAAAGTACGCATCCAGGAATGTCGTTCGCGGATTGGTTTGATCCAAATGGCAATCCAATACCAGTTTTTAAACCCTGTATTGATGGTACATCTGAATATTTCAGAGCTATGAATTCTGACTTTAAGGAATTTGTTGAGGAAGGTGATTATTGGTAAGAATGAAGTGGTTTAATGGTGGGGTAGAAATTGTTTAGTGTAATTTAAAGATGGTTTAATTTGTTAATGCAATCTTTAGAAAGCACTGTTAAACATTACAATCAAAGTCAAGTTCCGTGTGACACTCCGCGCTTACCTATTTTGCTATAAACAAAAAAGTCGAAGTTTATAAAAACTCCGACTTTTCTAATTTATACTTTATAGCTTCTTAATAACGGTACATATCCGATTTAAATGGTCCTTCAACAGGAACATCAATATAAGCCGATTGTTCTTCTGTTAAAACATCTAATTCAACGCCGATTTTAGCTAAGTGTAATCTTGCTACTTTCTCATCTAAATGCTTAGGCAAAACATATACTTTGTTCTCATATTGCTCTGGGTTTAACCATAACTCTAACTGAGCCAAAGTTTGGTTGGTAAATGAGTTAGACATTACAAAAGATGGATGACCTGTTGCGTTTCCTAAGTTCATTAATCTACCTTGAGATAAGATAATTACTTCTTTACCATCGATGTTGTACAAATCAACTTGAGGTTTAATCTCATCGCGGGTATTGCCATAATTACTATTCAACCAAGCCATGTCGATTTCATTATCGAAATGTCCGATGTTTCCAACGATACATTTGTCTTTCATCGCCTTGAAGTGACGATCCTTGATGATATCTTTATTACCTGTAGCTGTAACTACAATGTCAGCTTCTTTCACGGCATCGTCCATTTTCTTAACTTCGAATCCGTCCATAGCAGCTTGCAATGCACAAATAGGATCGATTTCCGTTACAATTACTCTAGCACCTGCACCACGTAATGAAGCAGAAGTTCCTTTTCCAACATCACCATAACCTGCAACTACAGCCACTTTACCTGCCATCATAACATCAGTAGCACGACGAATTGCGTCTACAGCTGATTCTTTACATCCGTATTTATTATCGAATTTAGATTTGGTTACCGAATCATTTACGTTGATAGCTGGCATAGGTAAAGTTCCTTTTTTCATGCGCTCATATAAACGTAATACTCCCGTAGTCGTTTCCTCAGATAAACCATTGATTCCTTCAGCTAATTCTGGATATCTATCTAACACCATATTCGTTAAATCTCCACCATCATCTAAGATTAAGTTCAATGGTTTGCGATCTTCACCAAAGAACAATGTTTGTTCTATACACCAATCGAACTCCTCTTCTGTAAGACCTTTCCAAGCATAAACTTGAACTCCAGCAGCAGCAATGGCAGCAGCCGCATGATCTTGGGTAGAGTAAATATTACAAGAAGACCAAGTTACTTCAGCACCTAATTCAACCAAAGTCTCGATAAGTACTGCTGTTTGAATTGTCATGTGCAAACAACCAGCAATACGAGCGCCTTTCAGAGGTTTTTTAGCTCCAAACTCTTCTCTTAGCGCCATAAGTCCTGGCATCTCCGCCTCAGCTAGTTTAATTTCTTTGCGACCATAATCAGCTAAAGAAATATCTTTAACTTTGTACGGAATATAGGTGGTTTTTGTATCCATCATAAATATTTTTATTGTACTTTAGAATGTGCAAAGGTACAAACTATCTATAAAATAATAAGATGCCGTTAATTGATAAAATTAAAGACGATTTTACAGAGATCGTTGTGTGGGATGTCACAGAAACCAAAGAGGAACTAATAGAATATGTGAACCTTACACCTCGGCGAATAGCTAAATTAGAATCGATGCCAGAGAAGCAAAGTCTAGAGTTTCTAGGGCTTCGCGCTTGTCTTATGGAGCTTAATTCTGATTTAGATGTTAACTACGACAACAAAGGAAAACCTTATCTAGATTCGAATCATCATTTGTCTATCACCCACTCCTACGGCAAAGTTGCGGTGGGTTTAAGCGAATATAAAATTGGTATTGATATAGAAAAGCAGCGAGATGAAAAAATCATCAATATTGCTAGGAAATTTCTACGCGAAGATGAGATTGCATGGATTCCACAAGATGAAAATTACGCACATTATTTACATATCATTTGGGGACTAAAAGAAGGTTTATATAAGCTAAATGGCGGAAATCTTTGGAACTTCTTAAATCATTATCGGGTCGAGCCTTTTGAATTAAAGCCTTACAGCAAAATAACTTGCTGGATTTCTGATGAGACCTCTAGTCGCAAGTATTTTGCTTATTATAAAATGATAGAAGATTATTATTTGGTTTGGGTGCTGGATTATGAAGTGAAAGCAATTAATTAGAAATGTATAATATTAAAGGTTAATCTCTAATATACATTAGCTCATTTAAAACATTCTCTAACTACTTTCTACTCATCAATCTCCTCCTCGTCAAAAGGTGGAATCCATCTTTTACTTTCAAAGTCTTGAATTTGATTGTTAATCACCGTAATTCCTTCATTTTCCAATAATTGTTGCATTAAATCTGGGTGAGCAAAATGTGCCTTTCCTGTAAGTAGACCATTTCTATTTACCACACGATGAGCTGGTACATCTGGCTTATCATGACTTGCATTCATGGCCCAACCCACCATTCGTGCCGCGCCAGGAGAACCTACAACTTTTGCGATATCACCATAGGTTGCTACTTTTCCTTGCGGAATCCTACGAACTACATCATATACTTTATCGAAAAACGACTCACTTGATGCTTTTATCATAAATTATACTTATTTTTAAAAGGCATTTGTAAATATAAAGTTTTGTCTAGAGATATTGATATTAAATCGATTAGAAATCGTCCGCGTTTTAAAATAAAAACTCGTCTTAGTAAAGATGAGTTTACCGATAGATTGAGGAAACAGTTCCAGATTCAGAACAAAGTTTTGGGAGGCTATGTGGGACAAGAATTCTCTGTCTTTAGAATGCGAAAAGACAAGAATGAATACTGGGCACCTCAACTACAAGTGCGCTCGGAAGTAGATGAAGATAATCCAAATATTACCATCATTAGAGGAGTATTTGGACCTCGACCAAGTGTTTGGACATTATTTATGTTTTTATACATTCTTGGTGGAACTATTTTCTTCTTTTTCGGACTTATTTGGTTCGTGCAAATGCGTTTAGATGTTGAATCATGGATGGTACACTTGGCTTGGCTAGGATTATTTATTATGATCGCTACCTACATAGCAGCTCATATTGGCCAAATAATAGCCAAGGAACACATGAAGGTCTTGAGAGATTTTATGGAAAAAGTAGTTAACGATGAGTTAGAAACTGAATTCGACGAATAATGTAAAATATTTCTTAAATGAAATATCATCCATTTGCATATTGGCTATTGGCAATAGTTGCTGGTATATGGGTGTCCTTTGAATATTTCCCTAAGGAAGAATACATTATTTATTTTATAGCCTTTGCCCTTCTACTGCTTTTGTTTATACGGCTGGCTAAATTAAAAAACGGATTTATATTCTTCTCTGGATTCTTGATAGTTATGGGTTTAGGCTCTCTGAGATTTCATCAAGAAAACCCAGATTTTAATTCTGAATTTGATCTCAGCAAACAAAAGTCTCTTTATTATATTGAGGTTCAAGATATTCTAAAGCCTTCTGAAAAGTATAATAAATATGATGTTAAGATTATTGCTTCTGATTATCCAAATGACACGGCATTAATCAATCAAGACTTACTGTTATACCTCAAAAAGCAAGAGATTCCCATCCACGCACATGATCAATTTTGGATTTACGGGAAAATCGATGAAATTCCAGCACCTAAGAATCCGCATGCTTTTGATTATCGGGCGTATATGAAGAATAAAAAGATTTATCTTCAGATATTCAGCGATAGTCTAGCGGGTTTGGAACATCCTAATAATAACCTTCTTGCGCACCGTTTATCGGTTTTCAAGCAAAACATTAAAAACGAGCTCAACACTAAAGGCTTTTCACAAACAAGTAAAATATTTATTTCTTCACTGGCTTTAGGCGATCGGTCGGATGTAGATAAGGATTTTCAAGAAAAGCTATCCTCTGCAGGTGTTATGCACTTGTTTGCTATATCTGGTCTACATGTGGGAATCATCTTTGGATTTATCATGATACTTCTCTATCCTCTACTATACATACGGCATGGTAAAGTTATGCGTTGGGCGGTTGCATTAGTATTGATATGGATTTTCGCTTGGTTTGTAGGTTTTAGCCCGTCGGTAACAAGAGCTGCGTTTATGATTAGTATTTACTATTTTACCTTAACGATTCAGCGCAATCCAAATATCTACCACACTTTAGCCCTTTCTGCTTTGGTGCTACTATTTATTCAACCCAATCAACTCTTTGAGGTAGGTTTTCAGATGAGTTATAGCGCTGTTTTCTTTATCGCTTGGTTATACCAACCTGTTCGTCAACTCTTTCCACACTATCGCAAACCATACAAGAATTATTTATTCAATTTAATTTGTTTAACCACCGTTGCGCAGATAGGCGTTTTACCTATCAGCGTTTATTATTTCAATAAATTCTCAGGATTATTCCTACTAGGCAACCTGGTCGTACTTCCTTTTGCGAGCATTATGGTAGCGCTTTCATTTGTGGTGGTACTCACTTTAGCGTTAAATGTTTTCCCTGATTTCCTAGTTGATTTAATAAACTATGCATTTGAAAAAGTATATCAATACATCGACTTTCTGACGTCTTATGAATCCTTTATTTTTAGAGACATTACATGGAATTGGTTACAGGTTCTCTTACTTATCAGCCTAATTATTTTAGTAAGACCTTTATTTCTTCAATTTAAATGGAGAAAATTAATTCCGGTTTTCATGATTTTATTAGCTTTTCAGGCTACCAGAGTTTATGATGATTATACCTTTAATAACAAACAAGAACTCATTGTTTTTCAACAATACAAAGGAAGCCTTATAGGGATAAGAGAAGGGAAAAAGTTAGACATTTTTTGGCAAGTTGAGGATTCCACTAATGTTAGAAATTACATCATCAATCCCTATATGACACATGAAAAAATTAAACACCTAGACATTCATGATTTAATGTCTTCGCATAAAGGCGACAATTATATTAAATTTAAAAACTTAATTAAACTGAATGAGCAAGTTTACTACATTAGCGATAATCAATTCAAGGAATTCCCTGCGGTAGATGCGATTATCTTAACCCAAGCACCTTATTACCTACCCGATTCAATTCCATCAAAAATAAAAAGGATAATCGCTGATGGTAGCAATTATCCTTCTCAAATTCAATATCTGAAAGAAAAATCAGATAGTTTATATTATACTAATGAAAGTGGTGCTTATTTAGAAGCTATTCAATAAATCGTTTGGCTTCATAAAACCTCTAAGTAAGTGAGTTAATTCATTGTTGCTATTAATCACTACATAAGATGGATAGCTCAGGTTTCCTTGCAATAAAGCCGCTGCTAATTGATGAACGCCTTTTCTTCCTACTTCCATATATTCAAACTTTTGTCCTTTGAAAGTAATTTCTTGCTTTTGCTCAGCATCGAATTTAACTGGAATGTAGTATTCATTTATAAAAGCAACTACCTCTTCATTCTTAAAAGTTGTGTTATCCATTTGTTTACACCACCCACACCAATCGGTGTAGACATCTATAAACATTGGTTTCTCTGGACTTTCTAATTGCAGTTTTTCTGCATCATTTATAGACACCCAATTAATCTCTTGAGCGAAACTTAGACTGCTTAAAAAAAGTGAAATCAAAAATATATATCGTGTCATAATCTTATTCTTATTTGCAAACTTAATAGGGAAGTTTGAATCTTAGTGTTAAAAATTTGTTATCTAACAATTAATTAGAAACTACAGGATTGAGTTTTAGGCTAAAAATATGCCAAAAAAAAATCGGCTTCCAACGAAAGCCGATTCTATTTTAATATTGATACTCTTATTTAACGCCGTGCATCAAACGTTTAAGTACAGGGTGTAACAACATAATTACAACACCTGCAGCCGCTGGTACAATCGTGAAAATTAAGAAGAATGTAGAAAGTGAATATTGAGATGTAATATTCTCAATTTGCCCACCTAACACAGCCGCTAATTTATTACCAATAGCAATCGCTAGATACCACATACCAAACATAAAGGCAATCATTCGTGCTGGCACCAATTTACTCACATAAGATAGACCAACTGGTGACAGACATAGTTCACCCAAGGTATGGAAGAGATAAGCTAAAATTAGCCATATCATACTTACTTTTACGCCTTCTGCCACGCCATAAGATCCAAAGGCTAACAAACCGAATCCCATCGCCATAATGATTAATCCTAAACCATACTTAACGGCAGCGGATGGATTGTATTTACTATCCCAAAGTTTAGAGAATAAACTTGCAAAGGCAATAATAAAGAAGGAGTTCAGAATACTAAACCAGGAAGTTGTAACCTCAACTTGGTTGGATTGAATTTCCGAAATCTGTGCTGGTATCACACCACTTTCTCTTCCTATTTTTTCACCTCTAAGGCGGGCTTCTGCTAATCTCTCTTCACTTAAAAATCCAAATGTAGTATTGGTATTATCTTTGGTAATAATGTTGATTTGATCACCAACAGCGAATTTTTCTTGCTCGCTGATTCTTACCTTCTGTGTTACAACCTTATCTGCGCCAGACAATTTAGTCTCGTCAGAAATAGGCGTATATAAATAAACAGGATTATTAGATTCATCAACTTTTTGTTTACCATCTTCTATAACAGGCGTTTCAATTGCTTGGTAAGAAACTTCGTAAGCTGTTGCGTTCCAATCACGGTTCAACATCCATAGAACCACACCCCATACACCTATGAAACAGATGGCTAAAACAAGATTAGAACCTGGAATTCTTTTAAAGGTTGCCTTGAATAGTCTTATTAAAACATAAGTAATAATGGCTAAAGGAACCACCGTTAATAGCGTGTTTACAATATTATAAGCAATCGCTGAATCCCCACTCAAAGTTCTATTAACACCATCTCGCGCGAATAAGATTAATGAAGTTGCACCCTGCTCAAAGCTCATCCAAAAGAATACTGTGAAAAAGGCGAAAATGATAAATGCAATCATTCTATCTCGAACGATAGGAGCATATCTCGCAATCCTAGTAATCACCAAGTACAAGAACAAGATAAGTCCAATTATAATCGCAACATACTGACCATCGAAGTCACCCACAGCCGCGAAGCTAAACATATCGATTCCGGCAATCTTAGAAAGCGGGTCGTTGATAGCATAACCCAATCCAATAATTGCTGTGATAGCAATTAAAATCTTATCTAATAAAGTGAATGGATTATGTTTAATGATTTCTTTTTCTTCTTCGGTAATAACACCGTCAGCTTCGATTTCTTCTAACTCTTCTACAGCACCTGGTTTATCACCAATTCCACCAAATAGAGGCTTAGCTAACCAAAACTGTAACGTACCTAAAAGCATGAAGATTCCGGCCAAACCGAATCCCCAAGACCAACCTACACGTTCTGCTAAATATCCACAAAGCATCATTCCGAAGAAAGCCCCTGCGTTTACACCCATGTAGAAAATAGTATATGCACCATCCTTTTTCTCTGGCACATCCTTGTACATTTCTGAAATAATGGAAGTAATATTAGGTTTAAAGAAACCTGTACCCAAGACTAGTAAAGCCAAACCAAGATATAAGGAAAGTTCGGTTTCGAAAGCCATGGCCGCGTGTCCTGCTGTCATGATCACCGAACCAATTACCACCGCCCAACGATAACCTGTGAATTTATCGGCGATAATTCCACCAATAATTGGCGTGATATAGAGCAACATGGCATAAGTACCAAACAGCGCTCCCGCGTTCTCTGCAGACCATTCCCATCCTGGGTTGTAGCCAATGGCTGCCATGGTTAAGAAGTTAATTAATAGTACGCGCATTCCATAGAATGAAAAACGCTCCCACATCTCTGTGAAAAACAGCACAAACAGACCCGCTGGATGCCCTAGTACCTGAGAATCTCTGTTAAAGAAATCTTGTTTACTCATATGTTATTATTTTATTGGAGGAAATTTAGAAAAACTTAAAAATGAGTCGTTCTAAAATTTTCGAATGGTAAATATAAAAAAGTTTGATTGGAATTGGATATTTTTCGTTTTTGAGTTTATAATTATAAAAAAAGCCTACTTTTTAGAAGTAGGCTTTCAATCTTATTAGAAATATAGCTTATTCAGCTATTTTTTTCTCTCGCGGACGAATAATCAGATAGTCATACAAGGTTAAAGTAATGACAGAGAAAACACCTATTCCAAATACGACATACCAAATTTTGTTTGGATTGTAGTTTTCCCAAAGCATATTCACCATTTCCCAATGATCTAAGTTTAACTTCTGCTCAGCTAAAGCAAAATAATCATTCTTAGAGAAAGGAGTTTTAACCATAGAAATATCTGCGCCTTTATTTGCCGCAAATTCATTGAAAGAACTAATTGCTACATCCCAATCAACCTTTTCTGCCTTTAGGTCAAACTGATTCTCGAAATCTGTAATACTCATACCCAATGCTTTGGATCCAGATTCAATAAATTCTGTGTTAGACACCACCTCTGGCATATCAATTTTTCGCTGAGTCATTTCTTTTTGAAGCAAGCTCAACTTATCTGACCACGCTTGATATAAATCTCCTGCAATTAAACCAGAAAAATAGTTACCTAAAGCAACTGGCAAAAAGTAAGTTCCTTGGTATAAACCTTCTTTACCTTTAGGTGTAATCAACGCAATAAAAGATGAAACTGTTGGGCTCGACATCATTTCCCCAATAGCGAAGATCATGGTTCCTAAAATGGTATAGAATGGATTATTGGTATAAAAAGTTAATCCAACCCCAATAGAAGCGATAATAGCACCTCTAATAACAGCATTAATGTGACGCATTTTGGTTACAAAGAAAGATACCGTCATTTGGAAAATAATGATCATAAATGAATCAATTTGGGTAAACCATTCCGCTTTTACCAAACCACCTTGTGTCATATGTTTTCCTAAGAGTGGAGCATTCGTATTTAACCAATCACTGATTTGTCTAGAGTCTACCCAATCATCGATAAAGTTAGGTAGCGTATAAAACAATTGATTAAACATAGTCCAGAAACAAACCATTAACAATAGTAAAATTCCTAAACGAATATCTTTAAGCGCAGTAAAAATATTTAAAACTGAATCTTTTAATGCTTTACCTAATGATTCTTTAGGCGCTGTATTCTCTTCTTTTTTCTCTTTATAAAAGAAAAGTAAAATCAAAAGATTAATCGTAATCACACAAGCCGCCTGAATAAAAATAATTCTCCAACCGTATTGGGTTCTTAAAGAAGATGACATTACCGGACCTAAGAATCCACCGATATTCACCATCATATAGAAAATACCAAATCCTAAGGTTCCTGTTGTGTCGTCTGTGTTTCTAGCCACAATAGCTGAAGCAACTGGCTTAAAGAAAGCTGCACCAATTGCTACGAATAAGAACGCCATGTACATCATCCAGAAAGTGTTGACTTCCCCCATTAAATAATAGCCGACAATCATAATAACGTAAGCTATTCCCAAAGAAAGTTTGTATCCAATTCTATCGGCGATTACACCAAAAAATACGGGTAAAAGGTAAAGAATTGCGGTAATATCACCCATGATTTTACCTTTCTCTATATGGTTCAACCCAAGAGCGCCTTCATCGGTAGAACCTACTAAATAAAGCCCAAATAAGGTAAAAATACCATACCAAGCCCAACGCTCCATCAACTCCATGATGCTGGCTAACCAGAATGTTTTGTTGAGCGATTTGACTGTATCTATAAAAGATCTTTTTTCTTCCATGTCAATTTATATTTAACGACTTTAATTATTTGTCAATATGTTATTTAAAACAGAAAAGATTCCAAATTAGCTTTGGAATCTTCCCTTAAAGTTTTCCAATTTTATATAAATCAGATTATTGTTTTTAGTGGTTTCAAATTAATGAATACCGTGCATCATTTTCTTTAATTTCGGTGATAGTAGAATCAACACAAGACCTGCCGATGCTGGTAATACTGCGAAAATACCAAAGAAATAAGTCATTGAATGCTCTGCTACAATCTGATCAATATAACCTCCTAAGAATTGTGCTAAACCGTTAGCAATCGCCGAAGCTGTAAACCACAATCCGAAGATTAAACCTAATAATTTTTTAGGTGATAATTTAGATACGTAAGACAATCCTACTGGCGATAGACATAATTCTCCTGTTGTGTGGAAGAAGTAAGCTAAAATCAACCAAATCATGCTCACAGATGCTGTTGCTGCTCCTTGAGGAATATCTTTTGCTCCGAAAGCTAATACAGCGAATCCAACACCTACTAAAATTAATCCTAAAGCGAACTTAATCGGTCCAACTGGATTCCATACTTTCTCCCACATTTTACTAAAGGCAGATGCCAATGTAATAATGAAGAAAGAGTTCAAGATTTGGAACCAAGAAACCGTAACTTCTGTTTCCTCTACACTAAATTCTCTACCAATCTTCCAAACACCTAATCCCCATACAATCGCAAATGAAATTGCTGTAAATAAAATCGTCGTTGGATATTTAGCATAAATCTGTTTCCCTAAAGACCATAAAACATAAGTCACAATCACCAATGGGAATAAAGTAAGCAATGCATCTACCCATTTAAATGTAATTCCTGTATTACCTTCTAAAACTCTCTGAGTATAATCCTGTGCAAAAATCGTCATTGACCCTCCTGCTTGCTCAAATGATAAGAAGAAGAAAATACTAAAGAACATTAAAACACCTACTACGATCAAACGATCTCTTCTTACGTTTGCTGGAGTTGTGTCCTCCTCTTCTGCTTCCTTACCTGCTGCTAAACCTTGCTTAGTTTCTTCTGGAGACTCTCCAATAACTCCGAATAATTTTGTTGCGAAATAGAACTGCAACATACCGAAGAACATAAATACACCTGCTAAACCAAATCCATAGTGCCATCCGATTTTCTCTCCGATATATCCACATAACAACATCCCTAAGAATGCACCTGCATTAATACCCATGTAGAAAATAGTATATCCCGCATCTTTCTTGGTACTATTGTCAGGGTATAGTTGCCCCACCATGGAAGAGATATTAGGTTTAAACATACCATTACCTAAAATCATCAAGATAAGACCTAGATAGAAGAAATATTGATGAATGCCCTCGAGCGCCATAGAGCCATGTCCTAGCGTCATTAATAAAGCACCAATAATAATAGCTTTCTTGAAACCAGTTAATTTATCGGCAATAATTCCCCCTAGCAAAGGTGTAAAGTAAACAAACATGGTATAAAGCCCGAACAAGTTCATTGCATCTTGACGAGACCATTCCCAACCACCTGTAGTCAATTCTCCTACCAGGAAAATCACCAAAAGCGCACGCATACCATAGTAGCTGAAGCGTTCCCACATCTCTGTAAAGAACAATACGAATAAACCAGCTGGGTGGCCCATTACCATTTTATCATCTACGCCCCTTTTAGCGAGATGCGCTATTAATTGCGGATCTTTTTCTTCGCTCATAATCTATCTTTTTTATAAATTCTCTTTAATAAATTTCGTCATTTTATTGTACAAATGACGTCTTGTGTTGCCACCGAATATCCCGTGATTCTTGTCAGGATAAACCATGTATTCAAATTCTTTGTTGGCCTGAATTAAAGCCTCTGCAAACTGCATTGCATTTTGTACATGTACATTATCATCTGCAGTTCCGTGAATCATTAAGAAATTTCCTTTCATTAAATCCACATAATTAATCGGTGAGTTATCATTATAACCACTTTCATTTTCCTGTGGCGTCTGTAGGAATCTCTCGGTGTAAACCGTATCATAATATTTCCAGTTGGTAACAGGTGCTACAGCAATTCCCATTTTGAAAATATCCGCACCTTTTGTCATGGCTAATGATGTCATATAACCTCCGAAGCTCCAACCAAACATTCCAATTCTATCTTTATCTATAAATGGCAATGATCCATAGTATTTAGCAGCCGCCATTTGGTCTTCGATCTCGTAGTGACCTAAGTTTTTATAAGTAACTTTTTTAAACTCAGCTCCTTTTCCACCTGTTCCTCTATTGTCTACACAAACCACTACATAACCTGCGTCTGCTAAGACTTGGAACCACCAATAATTAAATGTATCGGCACGATTGGTTGCTTGTTGAGAACCAGGTCCACCGTATAAATACATGAACAATGGATACTCTTTGTTAGGATCAAAGTCTTTTGGTTTGATCATATAAGAGTTCAACTTCACACCATTGATGTCGATTTCACTAAATACTTTTGGTGCAGGATTTTTCTGTTCCCAATAAGCTTTTGCACGTGCATTATCTTCTAAAACCGTCAAGATATTTCCATTTTTACCATTCGCTAAACTATAAGTAGGAACAGTGTTGGCTTGGTCGTGCGTTAAAATAAAGTAGGCAAAACTGTGGCTAAAGTTAGCACTGTTCATTCCTGGTTTATCAGCTAAAGTTTGTTTTCTCTTTCCGTTGATTCCAATTGAATAAACACCACGGTTCATGCTTCCAGGCTCAGTAGATTGAAAATAAATTCTTTTATTCTCAGGACTATATCCATAGAATTCAGTAACCTCCCATTTCCCTTTAGTAACCTGATTGATTAATTTTCCTTTATCTGAATAATGATAAATATGTCGATATCCATCACGCTCAGAATTCCATAAGAATGAATTATCATCCAAGAAATCTAAAGTTAAATTATCTGTGTCAATCCAAGCTTTATCCGTTTCTGTAAACAGTTTCTTTTTCTCTAAACTTGTCGTATTCACCAAGTAAACATCTAATTTATTCTGATGACGATTAGAAACCACTAAGGCTAATTCATCAGCTTTTTTACTAAACTGAATTCTTGGAATATAGAAATCTGAATACTCAGATAAGTCTAATGTTTTGGTCTTATTAGATTTTAAATCATATAACTTAACCTCAACCAGTGAATTTTTCTCACCCGCTTTTGGATATTTAAATTTTAATTGAGAAGGATAAAGTGCCTGATCGTTTCCATAAATATCAATTCCAATTTCTGGCACATGAGATTCATCAAATCTAATAAAGGCAATTGTGTTACTATCTGCACTCCAATCAAAGGCTCTTACAAAGGAAAACTCTTCTTCGTACACCCAATCTGTAACCCCATTAATGATTTCACCTGCCGAACCATCGCTTGTAATTTGACTTACTTTTTGAGTTGCGATATCTTGAAAATATAAGTTATTCTCAAAAACGAATGCCACTTTCTTACCATCCGGCGAAAGTGTTGGCTCTTGAATCATTTTTCCGTCAAACAACTTTGTTTCCTCTTTGGTTTTAAGGTTGTATAAAGTATAAACAGATCTTTTTGACCTACGGAAAATAGGTTCTGACTTGGTTTCTAAAAACAAATAAGATTCATCGGCATTAAAAAAATAATCGGTGAATCTTCCATTTTTTATCTGATCGACTTTCTGGAAAGTCTTATAACTGTATTTTTCTATTCCTGTATCTGAAAGCAAGGTAAAATGTTCGCCATCTAGCATAGAGGCTCCACCTTGAACGGCATTTGGATAATACTCAAACCTGAATAAATCATCTAAAGTAAATTCCTGTCCAAAACCTGTTTGTAATGTAAAAAAACAGAAAAAATATAAGAAAGTTTGTTTCATAGTCTTATTCACAACTTTCAAATATAGCAAAATATTAAAATCATAAGCTTTTCTTTACAATCTATTTCAAGATTAATTTTAGAATATATATAATTCTCATGCTTTTTCTATATAAAATCATAGATATTCCATGAGTTTAACAGAAATCCACAAGAAATACTATAGAAGCTTGACAAAACCTCTATATCACTAAATCTCAAATGTTTAAATTAAATTTAGCAGTAATTATTGATTGCTTCCTTAATTCTTCTAAATGCTTCTCTCAATTCTTTATCTGAAGCTGCATAGGAAAGTCGGATACAATTTTTTGAACCAAATGACTCACCAGAAACTGTTGCAACATTGGCATATTCTAATAAATACATCGCCAAGTCATTAGCAGTATTGATTTCGACACCTTGCAATGTTTTTCCGAAAAGTTTAGAAACATCTGGGAAAATGTAAAATGCTCCTTGAGGAACTGAAACATCAAATCCTTCAATTTCTCTTGCCAATTCTATAACGATATCCCTTCTTTTGTGGAATGCCTCTGTCATGTATTTAATTTCGCTAGGATCAGCTTCCATAGCAGTAATAGCTGCTCTTTGTGCAATCGAATTGGTTCCCGATGTAACTTGCCCTTGGAATACTTCACAAGCTTTTGCTAACCATTCTGGAGCGCCCATATAACCAATTCTCCATCCAGTCATGGCAAATCCTTTAGCTAAACCATTTACGGTTGCTACTTGATCATAAATCTCTGGGAAAGAAGCAATACTTACTGGTTCCTGGTCAAAAGTAATGTGCTCATAAATCTCATCAGAAATAACCAATAGATTTGGATGCTTTGCCACAACTTTAGCTATTTCGGCTAATTCTTCTCTTGAGTAAACACTTCCACTTGGATTACAAGGTGAACTATACAAAAGGATTTTCGATTTAGGCGTAATCGCTTCCTCTAATTGTTGAGGTGTCATTTTAAAATCCTGCTCATATCCAGTTCTAAACTCCTTAACCGTTGCCCCAGCTAAAGTCACCATATCAGCATAACTTACCCAATAAGGAGAAGGCAAAATAACCTCATCACCTTCACTCACCATACATTGGATAATATTGAAAATCGACTGCTTAGCACCCGTTGAAACCACAATTTGAGATGGTTTATAATCAAGATTGTTATCTCTTTTAAACTTTTTAGAAATCGCTTCCTTCAATTCAAGATAACCTCCCACTGGGGTGTATTGGTTATAGTTTTCTTTAATAGCTTGAATCGCCGCCTCCTTAATAAAATCAGGCGTTTCGAAATCTGGCTCTCCTAAACTTAAACTAATGATGTCTCTTCCTTCAGCCTTCAATTCTCTGGCTTTAACAGACATTGCTATAGTAGCAGATGGTTTTAAGTTTTGCAGTCGTGGAGATAATTGCATAGTTGTGGATTTTAAAGCAAAGCTATAAAAAGGAAAAGTTTGAAGCAACAAACCTCCTTAAATAAAATTAATAATTGACTAAACTACAGATAAATTAGTTTCAAACTAAATTAGCATCATACTTTTTCTTTGAAAATAAAGTAGGAACTTATCCAAGTACTCAAGGTAGCAAATGATACAATTGAAATGGAACTAATCGGCATTAAAATAGCTGCTACAACGGGTTCTAGATTACCTGTTACGGCAAATGAAAGACCAATTACGTTGTACATAAAACTAATAACAAAGGCAGTTTTAACCAACTTGGTTCCTCTCTTACTCATTTTTATAAACTTAGGTAACAAAGAGAAAGAATCACTTCCTAAAATAGCATCACAAGACGGCGAGAAACTATTCATATCCTCTGCCACTGCCACTCCAACATTACTTTGCTTTAAGGCTCCTGCATCATTTAATCCATCACCAATCATCATCACTTTTTTGTCTTCTTTCACTTGAAGCGATTGAATATATTCCAGCTTTGCTTGTGGCGATTGATTAAAGTTTAAAGCCGTTTTCTCTGGGAAAATCTCTTGTAAATTTGCTTTTTCTGAAGCATTATCACCTGATAAAACACTTAGATCAAATTCATTTAATTCTTCTATCGTATTGTTCAAGCCTCGTCTATACTTATTATTAAATACAAATCTACCTTTAACTTCACCCTCTATTTGAATCCAAACTTCGGTTTGATTAATCTGAGCATCGCTTTCAACACCTAACCAGTTTCGACTTCCTACTTGAACCAATTTGCCTGCTACATAAGCTTGTTGACCTTTACCTTTTAATTGCTGATAATCTTTGATTTCAACGGCTTTTTGGTCGCTTAATTCCATTTGAAGCACTCGGCTCAATGGGTGGTTAGATTGATGAACAACAGAATAGACTGCCGCTTTTTCTTCTTCCGTCAATTCTTTCCCGATATAGTCTACCGAAGTATTTTGGGACTCGGTGATAGTTCCGGTTTTATCAAAAACTATGGTATCAATTTTAGCTAAATTCTCAATTGTATGCGCATCTTTCACATAGAATTTCTTTCTACCCAAAATTCGCATCACATTTCCTAATGTAAAAGGCGCCGAAATAGCTAATGCACAAGGACAAGCAATAATTAAAATCGCTGTTACAACTTGAAACATTTTAGTAACATCCTCAAAATACCAATAAACTCCCGATACAATTGCAATTCCAAGAATTACCCAAACAAAATATCTACTCACTTGATTTACAAGCGTATCAAAATGCGTTTCTTCTTTAGAGAAAGCTTCTGAATTCCAAAGACTTGTCAGATAACTTTGGTTTAATTCTTCTATTACTTCTAATTCAACAGCAGCACCACTTTGTTTACCACCTGCATAGATTTTATCTCCAATATTTTTGGATATTAATTTAGATTCTCCCGTCACAAAACTATTGTCGATTCTTGCCTCCCCTTTCATTAAGATGGCATCCGCAGGAAGAATTTCTTCATCTCTTAATAAGATTCTATCTCCTTTCTTAAGATCAGATAGCAAAATATTTTCATAGCTATCTCCATTGATTTTAGTTACAGCAATAGGGTAAAATGATTTATAATCTCTATCAAAAGCTAAACTCTGATAAGTTCTGCGCTGAAACCATTTACCAATCAACATAAAGAACACCAATCCAGCTAAACTGTCGAAATATCCTGGTCCAAATTCTGTAGCAATATCCCATGTACTTCTGAAGAATAAAACTAAAATACCAATGGCAATCGGAATATCAATATTAATTCGTTTGTTCTTAATCGCATTATAGGCCGAAAGCATATAACTCTGGGCAGAATAGAAAACCACTGGCACAGACAAGCCAAACATAAACCAACGCGTGAATCCTTGGTTAAATTCAAACCAAGCATCTTCGTCAATATATTCTGGGAAAGAGAAAAGCATAATATTACCAAAGGCGAAACCAGCAATAACTAATTGCAACAATAGTTCACGATCGTGCTTTTTCTCAACTTTTTCGGTAGAACTCAGATTTATGACTGGTTTATAACCTAAATCAGCTAAGAATTGAGCCACCTCGCTCAACTTCATTTCATCTGAATTATAGGTAATCTGTACTTTTCGTTGAACAAAGTCCACCACCGAATAGCTGATATATGGATTAATCTCATCTAAACTCTCCAACACCCAAACACAAGAACTACAATGTATTACGGGAACATTGAAAGTAACTTTAGCGATTCCTCCATCATTAAAATCAATTACTTTTTCAAAGATTTCTGGTGTGTCCAAAAATTGAAATTGAATATCTGATTTCTTATCAGGTTGAATCCCAGGACTTTTATTTAGTTCATAAAAATCTGTAAGCTGATTCTGATTTAGTATTTCATAAACCGTCTTACATCCATGACAACAGAAGGCTTTCTCGTCGAATTTAATTAATTCCGAATCGCATTCCTGACCACAATGGTAGCAACTTTGGTTCATAATGCAAAATTACGCAGATATTTGTACATTTGTGTGATAAATATCATTTTATGCCAGAGTTATTAAACGACTTTTCAATACTATATAATTATTTCAACGATGCAGAAAGTTTAAGCATCTTTACACCCGCTGAAATTCAAGCACTTCAATCAGAAAAGAAAACCTTATCTCCTAAAAAAGGTGAACTGATTATAGAAGAAGGGCATTCGGCTAATGGTGTATTTTTGGTTAAATCAGGAACCGCCAAATTATTCAAAGTTGGATTCACCGGAAAAGAACAAATTATTCGATTTTGTAAGAAAGGTGACTTATTAGGTTATCGTTCAATTTTGTCGGGTGAGGCGATTGGAGCATCGGCCATGGCGATTGAGGATATGGAATTAGAATATATTCCAGAGAAATATTTCCTTAGAATGCTAGCAGAAAACTCTAAAATGGGTTTCGAAATGTTGAAATTAATTTCGAGACAATTAGGAGATGCAGCAGACACCATTACTATTTTAGCGCAAAAAACAGTTCGCGAGAGATTGGCAGAGGTACTTATCACCCTTGAAAACACATTGGGTGTAGATGACGACGATTTCATTAGAATCGCACTTACTAGAGAAGAAATGGCCAATCTGATTGGTACCGCAACAGAGTCAGCTATTCGCTTGATCAGTGAGTTCAAAAACGATGAACTTATTGAAGTAGATGGAAGAAGAATTAAAATTCTTGACCATGCAAAAATTAAAAAATTAGGACATATCGATGCTTAAATCAAAAAACATTTCGTTTTCGCTGGTTTGGATTGTAGCCACAGTGATTTTATTTTTCATTGGTTTGGTATTAGCAGTAACTTCAACTTGGACTGGAACGAAAAATTTAGGAACCATTATTTGGGTGAGTTCGTCGGTGTCTATGTTAGCATATTTGTTCTACTCTGCTTTTCTTTGGTTTAAGTTCAAAAAAGGCAATGCTTGGAACAATTTTGTTACAGCCTATATCATTTTAGCCTTTTTGATTACGCTCGGAGGATTAGTCGGAGCTTTCTTAACATTCCCACAAGGAATGCAAACCTTTTTGATTGGATTAGGTATGTTCGGTGGCTACTGGCTATTTAAGCTTATCGGCTTTATTTTTAGCAAGGAAAGCGACTTCGAATAAATCAAACCATTCTTATTAATTTAATCTTATTGGATATCATCCAATTCATTTTCTATTCTAAAAAATTATGAATCCACTATTAGATCAACCATTTTCAACACCATTTCAAACTCCACCTTTTTCAAAATTTTCTACGGCTGACTTTAAACCAGCGATAGAAAAAGCCATTGAAGAAGCTAAAGAAGAAATTAAGGCTATTGTTGACAACACAGCATCGCCAAGTTTTGAAAATACCATTGAAGCCTTAACATTAAGTGGTGAAAAATTAGATAGAATTACCTCTATATTCTTTAATTTAAATTCTGCCGAAACCAACAAAGAGATTCAAAAAACGGCTCAAGAGGTTTCGCCATTGCTTTCAGAATTTTCGAATGATATTGTTTTAAACGAAAACTTATTCAGTAGAATTAAGTCCGTTTATGACCATAAAGAGAGCTTTAATTTAAATGAAGAACAGCAAGAATTATTAAGAAAAACATTTAGAAGATTTACGAGAAACGGCGCTAATCTTTCTGAAGAAGATAAAACGACCTTAAGAGAAATCGATAAAAAGCTTTCTAAATTAAGTCTTCAATTCGGAGAAAACGTTTTAGCTGAAACCAATGATTACCAACTGCATATCACCAATCAAGCAGATTTAGCTGGTTTACCTGATTATGCAATGGATATGGCGCAACAAGAAGCCGAAAAAAGAGGTTTAGAAGGTTGGGTTTTTACGCTTCACATGCCGAGCTATTTAGCATTCCAAAAATTTGCAGACCAAAGAGAATTACGAGAGAAGTTATACAAAGCAAGCGGAGCAAAGGCTTTTCAAGATAACGAACGTAACAATGAAAACATCATAAAAGAAATTGTGAGTTTGAGATACCAAAGAGCTCAATTGCTAGGCTATAAAACTCATGCTGATTTTGTATTAGAAGAGCGAATGGCTAAATCTCCACAGAAAGTTCTTGATTTCTTAAATGATTTATTGGAGCAATCGATTGAATTCGCGAAGAAAGACATTCAATCTTTGGCTGAATATGCAGAAAAAACCGATGGAATTAAAGAATTAATGCCGTGGGATCACGCCTACTATGCAGAAAAAGTTAAAAAAGAGCAATTTGATTTAAGCGATGAGGAATTAAAACCTTATTTCGAATTAAATGCTGTTTTGCAAGGCGCTTTTAGCATTGCTCAAAGGCTTTATGATATTTCATTTGTACCGAATCAACAAATTGAAACCTATCATCCAGATGTAAAGGTTTTTGAAGTTAAAGACAGTTCCAACGAAACTATTGGAATTTTCTATACAGATTTCTTTCCACGCGAAGGAAAACGTGCGGGCGCTTGGATGACCAACTACAGAAATGGATCAAAAATGAACGGCGTTCATAAGATTCCACAGATTTCTATTGTTTGTAATTTCACTCAGCCAACTAAAGATAAGCCATCTTTATTGACGTTTAATGAGCTTACAACGCTATTTCATGAGTTTGGGCATGCATTGCATGGTTTACTTGCCAACACGCAATATGAGGCACTTGCAGGGACTCAAGTTTCTTGGGATTTCGTAGAATTACCTTCTCAGTTCATGGAAAATTATTGCTACGAACCAGAGGCTTTGGCTTTATTCGCTAAACATTACGAAACTGGCGAAGTGATTCCTCAAGCCTTAATCGATAAAATTATAGCTGCAGCACAATTCTTAGAAGGCTATCAAATGTCTAGACAAATCAGTTTTGGTAAACTGGATATGGCTTGGCACGCCGTAGAAATTAGTGATATAGAAGATGTAGATGCTTATGAAGTAAAAGCATTTGAAGGCACTCAAGTTTATCCTAAAGTGGAAGGAACCAATATGAGTACCGCCTTTTCACATATTTTCCAAGGTGGTTATTCTTCTGGGTATTATTCTTATAAATGGGCAGAAGTTTTAGACGCTGATGCTTTTGATTACTTTAAACAAAATGGAATTTTTGATAAAGCCACAGCGGATAAGTTTAAAACTTTATTAAGCTCTGGAGGAACGGTTGACCCAATGGTTTTATATAAGAATTTTAGAGGAAGAGAACCTCAGCAAGATGCTTTATTGAAGCGAGTTGGGATTAAATCCTAATCTACTCGGTAATATATAAAGCACCTTCCTTGATCATTTGCTTTACGGCTTGATAAATGCCCACATGAACGTTGAAAACGCCGTCTTCGCTTAAGATTCCTAGTCTATAATCTGGATCTTCTTCGAGGATACGTTCGCGGTCTTGCATCCATTCTCTGGTATCGAAATAATACTTTTCGAGGGCTTTTATATTTTCTTTAATCTCAGGAAAACGCTCTAGAAATTCTTCCATATAAGCTAAATCTTTTTCAGCTTGTTCAAGTTTTAAGTTCATTTCTTTGGCGTTCGCGATGCTTTTATCTAATTCTTGTGACATAGGTTTGGTTTTAAAATTTGTATAAACTTATAAAACCCTGGATAATTCCAGGGTTTCGTTTTTAGATGCAATTTTTATTTATTTATAAATTAAATACTTAGCTCTAGTTTTCTTGAATTTCTCTAATCCATCTTGCCAAGTAGCTTTAATTTGCTCTTCGGTCCATCCTTTTTCAATTTGGTGTCTTAAATCAGCCGTACCAGCTAATTTATCAATCCAGAAAGCACCTGAGTTTTTAGTAAAGAAAGGTTGTTTCGTATTGTTTTTATAAGCTTTAATCAACCATTTTAAACTAACTTCTGATAAAGGTTCAACTTGACTTAAATCTTCACCATAACATACCTCCCCATTAAACTGTGGATTTTTAGCTCCTTCGTTTGGCTTAGGTGTAAATTTAAACGGCATATTTTTCAAATAAGGCGAACCATACACCTGGAATTGCTTTTCGGTTCCTCTACCCTCACTCACATTTGCTCCTTCAAAAAAGCAAATACTTGGATATAAATTTATCGACTGCGCATTCGGTAAATTAGGCGATGGTTTTACGGGTAAATCATAATGAGTTTCATGGGTATAATTCTGCAAAGGAATCACGCTTAAATCAGCTTGGACGCCTTTATCTAACCACTTTTCGCCATTGATCATTTGAGCGTATTCTCCTATCGTCATTCCATAAACAATCGGAACAGGATGCATACCCACAAATGTCTTTTGGCTTGGCTCTAGCATAGGTCCATCGATATAATGCGCATTAGGGTTTGGACGATCTAATACAATAACTTTTTTATTGTTTTCTGCGGCAGATTCCATAACATAATGTAAAGTCGAAATATAGGTGTAGAATCTAACACCAACATCTTGAATGTCAAACAAAATAACATCCAAATCCTTTACTTGTTCGTCTTTAGGTTTTTTGTTACTTCCATACAGTGAAACAATCGGCAAACCTGTTTTAATATCTTTTCCATCTTTCACGATTTCACCCGCATCAGCAGTTCCACGGAAACCATGTTCTGGAGAAAATATTTTTACGACTTCAATTCCTTGAGAAATCAAATGATCTACCAAATGAACATCCCCCTCTTCTGTAGGAATAATTCCGGTTTGATTAGTCACAACTCCCACTTTTTGCCCTTGCAATAAGGGAATGTATTTCTCAGTTTGCTCTGCAGCCAAAATCACTTGACAAAACTCGCTATCTCGACTGGCTAAGTTTTGTTTAGGATCCACTTCTACCTTTTGATCGTCGATAGAAATTCCTATGCTTGAATTTTCTTGTGCGTTACATGAAATCGCAAAAAGAAAAACTAATAATGTATATTTGACTGAATTTTGAAACATGTTTATTGTATTTGTGTTTCAAAGTTACAATAATGATGCAAATTACAGATCGTATTGAGTTTTAGTTGGTATTTTTCTAAGAAAATTGGATTGGGCAAAGCTTCCAAAAACCAATTGTCGCGCACAATTATCAGAATTGGGCAGGTGGCAGTTGCGATTGGAATTATCGTTGCCTTGGTTACGCTATCCACCGGAATTGGTGCAAGAAAGGAAATTAAACAAAAATTAGCCGACTTCAATGGGCATATCACCATTCGCCCTTATAGTTCTAATTTGTCCTATAATTCTGATAGTATCAACTTACCCAAAGAGTATTATCCTAATTTTCCATTAGAAGAAATTGAGCACATTCAAGCTATTGCCACCAAAAGTGGAATCATTAGAACCGAAGATGCTTTTGATGGGGTTTTATTCAAAGGGGTAGATTCCAATTACGACATCGAGCGTTTCGATAAATTCTTAAGCAAAGGTAAATTTCCTGATTTTAAATCAGATCAAACCAGCGACGAAGTAGTTGTTTCTCAAAAGATTGCTAACAATTTCTATTTAGATATTGACAGCACCTTTGTGATGGTTTTCGTAGACGAGCACCAATTTAATTCTAAACCTGTTTATCGTAAATTTAAAATTGCTGGTATTTACACCACCGATATTTCTCAGTTCGATGATTTATATATTTTAGGCGACATAAGACAAGTTCAAAAATTAAATCAATGGGGAGATCAACAAGTAGGTGGTTTTGAGCTTTTTGCTAAGGATATTGAAGCTGATTTTAATGTTTTAAAAGGTTCCGTAAATGACATCATAGGTTATGATTTAGTTGCAGAATCTGCCACGGATATTTTTGCTGATATAGAGGATTGGATTAACATTTTTGACATGAATATTTTTGTCATTTTGTTTTTAATGTTAATTGTGGTCATCATTAATATGGTGATGATTTTATTAATTCTTATCCTTGAAAGAACGCACGCCATTGGTATTCTAAAAACTTTAGGGGCTAACAACTGGCAAGTTCAGAAAATCTTTGTGAATTACGCGGTATTTATCATGTTACCAGGCATGTTAGCCGGAAACATCATTGCTATTGGTCTTTTATTAGCACAACAACATTGGGGTATCATTCAGTTGCCACCGGAGAATTATTACATCGACAAAGCGCCTGTATTCTTATCTTGGAGCATGGTGTTCTGGGTTAATGTTTGTAGCATTTTAATTAGTGCCGTTGTTCTTTTAATCCCTAGTTTATTAATTCAAAGGATTTCGCCAACCAGAGCTTTAAAAATTGGTTAATTGGCTTATTAAAAACACTTTCCATGAAAACATCTAAGATTGAAAACCTCAAGACATTTCTTGATGAAAAGGCTGTGCAGTACAATCAAGATTTTTTTATTGAGCACGATCCTATTCAAATTCCGCATAGATTTAGTAAAAAGCAAGACATAGAAATTGCTGCATTTCTATCCGCAACGATTGCTTGGGGAAACCGTAAATCCATTATTAAAAGCGCGCAAGATATGATGTCGAGAATGGATGATTCGCCACATGATTTTATCTTAAATGCACAGGAAAAAGACCTCGACAGGTTCGATGGTTTCGTGCACAGAACTTTTAACGCCTTTGATCTAGCTTATTTTATTCAGGCCTTACAAAGATTGTATAAAAAAGAGGAAAGCTTAGAGCAGTATTTCCTTATCTACGAAGATGAAATCAATCCCAAATTTGCTATCAATCGCTTTAGAGATGCCTTTTTTAATGCCGATGAAGTACGTACCACCAAGCATGTTTCTTCTCCATTAAAGAACTCCTCTGCCAAACGCATCAACATGTTTTTGCGTTGGATGGTAAGACAAGATCAGCAAGGTGTAGATTTCGGGATTTGGAAAAATATTCCCTCTTCTAAACTAAGTTTACCCCTTGATGTTCATACCGGAAATGTCGCAAGAAAACTAGAGATTCTAGAGCGCAAACAAAATGATTGGAAGGCCGTAGAAGAAATAGATTCTATGTTACGACAAATGGATGCCGAGGATCCAATTAAGTATGATTTTGCCTTATTCGGATTAGGTGCTTTTGAAGGCTTTTAAGCAGTTTTAAGTTTAATTAAACCGTAAACTCTACCACATGTCCTTCGTGGTTTCTCACGTTGAATACTTCGCCTGATTCAAAGTATAAATATTGTCCACGAATACCTGCCAACACACCTTCAATTTTAGGATGTTTTGCCAAGGTCAAGGATTTCACTTTTGAAGGATAATGCTCAATCGGATATTCAAACTCCCAAATTTTGTTGTCCTCTACATACATTTCTTGCTGCTCCTCCGATAATTTTTCTCTTACTTCCTCTTTGGTTTGCACCAAATCTACCTCAGGGTTTTGATTTTTGAGCATACGCTGCCAATTGGTTTTATCTGCTAAACTATCTTTTAACAAAACCTCTATCATACCCGCTTCGTAGCGATTGGGTGTTTCTGCTAAAATTATAGCATTCGAAGCTCCTTGGTCTATCCAACGCGTTGGAACTTGTACACCACGCGTAACGCCGACTTTTAATCCGCCCGAAAGAGCCAAATAAACAATATGTGGCTGTAATTCAAACTTTTTCTCCCATTCTAGGTCTCTTTGTTCTTTACCCAAATGAGCCATAGAAAGCTCTGGATTGATGATACTTGGGCTAGCTTCTGGAACGGTATAAAAACAAGATTGACAAAAACCCATTCTAAAAATAGGCTTATCTAAACCACAGGATTTACACTGATTCCCAACATGTTCTATAGAAATCTTACGAGAAATTAACTGATTTACATCGATGAAATCATCATTAAAATTTAGATAATATCTAATCGGAGATTGATATTCTGCGTACATTTTTCGTAAGACACTATTAAAAATCATAGATAAGAATTAATATATAAAACAAGGGAATCATATGAAATGACTATAATTGTTTTATTTTTGTTATTAAATACAAATTTAAGCCTTTGAGTTTAGTTAATAAAATTGCCTCGTTCGTAACAAATCCGTATGCGCAAAAACTGGAGCTTATCCGTAATAAGCCTCTAGAATTGCAGCAGAAGGTTTTATTTGATAATCTTAAGGCAGCGAGTCAAACTCAATACGGTATTAAATATGGCTTTGCTGACATTAAAACCTACGAAGAGTTTAGAGACAGAGTTCCTATTGTTTCCTATGAGGAGTATCAGCCAGAAATAGAACGCGCCAGAAAGGGGGAGGAAAACATTTTTTGGCCAGGTAAAATTTCTTGGTTTGCCAAGTCTTCGGGTACTACCAATGCTAAGAGTAAATTTATCCCTATCACCAAAGAATCTCTAGAAACCAACCATTTCGCAGGTGGTAAGATGATGTTTGCAAACTATTTAGAAAAACATCCTGATACTAAGATATTTAAACGTAAAAATTTAAGAATTGGTGGAAGTGCCGACATTTACCAAGAATACGAAACCAAATTTGGAGATTTATCAGCGATTATGATTGACAATCTTCCGTTTTGGACAGATTTCATGAATACGCCGAATCGAGAAATATCTTTGATGAGCGATTGGGAAGTTAAGTTAGATGCCATTGCTAGCTCAGTAGTTAAAGCTAATGTAGGCTGCTTAACTGGTGTTCCGTCGTGGATGTTGGTGTTATTAAATTATACTTTAGATAAAACAGGCAAGTCTAATTTACACGAGATTTGGCCAGATTTAGAAGTATTCTTTCATGGAGGTATCAGCTTTACTCCCTATAAAGAGAATTATGATGCCATTGCGGGCAAACCGATGCAGTATTATGAGATTTATAATGCGTCCGAAGGATTTTTTGCACTTCAAGATCAAAAAGAAAATAAGAATTTATTGCTCTTATTAAACGCTGGAATTTTCTTTGAATTCATCCCCATGGAAGGGAACGCGCTCGATCAACGCAAAGCTGTTCCGATAGAGGATGTAGAGTTAGGAAAGAATTACGCCGTTGTATTGACTACAAATGGTGGGCTATGGCGATATATGGTGGGCGACACAGTTAGATTTGTTTCGGTTGCGCCATATCGAGTGGTAGTTTCGGGTAGAACCAAACATTTTATCAATGCCTTTGGTGAGGAAATTATTATAGAAAATGCGGAAGTAGCATTAAAAGAAGCTTCTAATAAAACGGGAGCTACGATTAAAGACTTTACCGGTGGGCCTATTTTTATGCAAGGAACCGAAAAAGGAGCTCATGAATGGATTATTGAGTTTGAAAAGGCTCCTAATAATATGGATTTGTTTGTAGAGACTTTTGATAAAAAACTACAAGAGATAAATTCTGACTACGAAGCCAAAAGGTATAATAACATGACCTTGAACGCGCCTGTAATACACGCTGCACGTCCAGACTTGTTCTATGATTGGATGAAGGAACGTGGTAAGTTAGGTGGACAAAACAAGGTTCCGAGATTGTGTAATACCAGAGAATTTATCGATCCATTATTAAAACTAAATCAATCATGATAGAGCATTTCTTTGGTTGTCCGTATTGTTGGGAAGAAATATCTATGCTATTAGACCCATCGATTGCACAACAAAGTTATGTGGAGGATTGTGAAATCTGTTGTAATCCGATTGAAATTAGATTAAGATTTGAAGAACGAGAATTAATTGAATTTGATGCAACTGCATTAGAGCAATAATTATCTTTTACCGCTTGCTAAAACCACATTTTCATGTCCCCAAAAGAATTTTTTGTCGGTAAAGCGCATGAAATATCCATCTTCATTTTGGAAAGTAACTCCAGACTTTTTAGACTCTACTTTTTTAAGGTCAAAAACTCTTTGGGTAGTTTGATTTTTAACCACTATCTCGTTTACAGGATCTCCAATGGCCGTTAAAACTTGTAAATCGTACTTACCATCTACCGTTTTATAGTTTTTTAAATATTCCTTGTTGGGTCTTTCTTTAATGGTTTCTTTTACTACACAAACTCCATTTTCATCAATCATACCGCCTTGTTCCTCGCAATTAATTTGGGTTTGATATTGATGAAACTTCATACCGCCATAAACAGATATGACAACCAGTGCTAATATGGCGATAAGTCTTTGGAGTTGATTCATAGGAAATGCTTTTATCGAAGATACGAATTTTGGAGAAATGTAAAGTGAATCGTGGAAAATTAGGAATGAAAAGTGAAAAATGAAGGGTTTAGATTGGAAAATGATGAATAAACATTGGGCTGTAAAAATTAATTATGCGGATAAAGAAGAAAAAAGATCTAGATAAACAGAAATGATTATGCGCATGATGGAGAAAAAAGCTCTTGTGCTTTTTAGAAAAAGCTTTTGAACTTTTTTAGAAAAGCTCTTGAGGTTTTTTGTAAAAGCTCTTGAGCTTTTTTCATGAACACTTGATTAACTTGCAACAGCATACGCATAATTGTTGATTATCAACAGATTAACCAATCACTACATTCCGCTAAATTGCAGATGAAAATTCATGAATTTTTAACGATAAAAACGCATGCTTATTAAGCACAACTACGAGAATAAGAACCAATGTATCCCTACTTGGATTTTGAAGTCACGGGCAGGCTGTAATGGTGTTGAAAAGTATTCGCCTCGTTGGAAAAATGAATTAAGATTTTCTCCTCGTATATAAAAGCGCATTCTATCTACTCTCATATTGAAGAATAAATCTAGTTGAGGATAGTTACCGATTTCTCTGGCATTCTCTCCCTGCAGAACAAATTCATTCATGATGGGGAAAAATTCGCGTGAGTTAAACTTGCTATAATATCTTAAAGTCAAACCGGTCTGAATGTGTGCATGATTTTTAAACTCCCAAGTATTGTAGTAAACTGTTCCTCTTGCCAAAATGCTGGGTAGTGGCAAAACATGGTCGTTGTCTAATACTTTTTGATATTGTGCTTGCGCGTCAATTCCAAACTTTCCGAATCTATAATGTTCGCGTGCACCGATACTAAAATAGTTGCTTGCACCTTCTAATTGTTCAACCTGAAAATTTGAATCAATATAAACAGGGTTATTTTGATTTAAAATTTTTCCGAATACAGATAGGCCTATTTTTTGTGAACTTAGCTCAGCGTAGAGTTCTTGCGTATTTTGGTTCTCAAAATTCGGATTGTAGCTATTAAAATCCTCATAAAAGCTTTGATGAGCAAAATAGTTCAAGGATGGCATACTTGAATTTAATTTAAGTCCACCTTCTAACAAATATCCCGTAAAAGGCGATAAGCGAATATTAGCGTTTAATTGATATTGATCGCCAAAATGATCCCCTGTTGTATAAAAAGCATCAGCATTTAAATCTATACTTTCAGACCAATCAAAATTTAACTTGGCTTGTAGTCCTATTCTGTTTTCCTTAATAGAAGCTGGAATCGTATAGTTTTCTAAAGCTAAATTCTCATCGAAATAAAGCTCCTTCATTTGATGCAATAAACCTCCTTCTACTGTAATTCTATCCGACCATTGATATCCTAGGGAGACTTTATTTTCTAATTCATCGAATTTTTTCCGATTACTTCTAGCTCCTTCTAAAACGTCACTATCATAATAACTCTCCCGACCTCGCTCTAAATATTGAAAAGCTTGATGTTTATAATTCAATTCATGTTTTAAATAAATAGGGAAATTATCACTAGCAATACTATCATTAGATTTATTGAACGATAATAAACCAAATTGATGGTCTAAATGAATTCTCCTTTCATCGAACAAAGATTGAGCAGATTGCATATTGATATACATACGCTCGCGATTACTAAAGTTTGGATTATCAGTAATAAAATCGATTATACTTTCATCTGTTAAGCCTGCGTTTTCTTGATTGTTTAAATCGTGTGTAACAAAATTAGCTTGTAGATGATAACGATTGTTTTTCGTCTTATAATTGGTAGAAAAGACAAAATTAGAGTTATTGGCTAATGAGTTGAGATATCTTCCCTGAGACTTTAAATAACGGTATTGAATCGCATAATTCCATCTAGAGTGTACATTATGTGCAAAGGTTGTAGATAAGAATTGACCTTCTTTTAAACCATTTTCGAGTATGAATTCTGTGATAGGCGTCTTTACATCATAATACTTGATGTCTTCTTCCTTCATATACATAAATGATTTACCCAGAGGCAGTAATTGTAAGTTATCGCTTATATCAACAGGCGATAAAGGGTTAAGTGCTTGTCCTAAGTTAGGAAACTGTTGTTTATCGAATAAATCTTGTTGATAAACATTCTGTTTATAAAAGTTGTCGATGTTGAGGATCGTATCCAATACTCTTTTGGATTTCTTTGTTGTCCAGTAGTTATAATCCCCAATGCTTGGATTATATATCTTAAGAGAATCAGCAGGACGATTTTCTTGGTTACCAGCTAGAATAGAGTCATTGTAGCGTTTTTCCTCATCGGAAAGAGATCTCCCATCCGGACGAAGAACAACTTGTGCCGAAGCGAAAACCGCAAGATTTAATAAACAAACTAAAATCCACCTCATAGGAGGCAAATATAAGACAAAAAAATAGCTGCCAAGTTAACTTGGCAGCTATTGATATTAAAATCCTCTTAAAAATTAATCTAAGTGTGGATTGTTTTGAATCTCAGACTGAGGAATATCCAATGTTAAGCGAGGATCATTATATTGGAATGACTCACCAGCGAAGAATAAGTGGTTAGCACCACGTGTTCTTGTTTCTTGGTTACGCTTCATAGACCAATAAGTTTTTCCTTCACCCCATAACTCAATTCTAGTTTGAAGTCTAATCTCATCTAATAAAGCTTGTCCTGATAATGCATCAATATAAGAAGCATCTTCAACTCTGATTTCCATCAAGTCTTTTAATGCTTGACGCGCACCAGCTTCACCTCCTTCAGCACCTGATTTTGCAGCTGTTTCAGCATACAATAAGTACATCTCCTCAATTCTCATATAGATGTAGTCAGTAACAACACTTCTTTGACCACCTGATACACGATCAGGAGCATAGAATTTACCAGTTGGTTTCTTTTGACCTAAACCAACGAATTGTTTCTTTCTAACATCGTCTGATGAAATTTGAGCATATAAATCATTATCGATTGTCTTAGGATCTCCTGCCCAAGCATAAGAGTAAGTGTACTGGTCTACTTGACCCCACCAAGAAACTAGGTCTAATCCCATTTCTAAAGTAACGTCTTGACCCCACATCCAAGCTGGTGAATTAACATCATTAAATCCACCGCCAGAAGCAGTTGCAGCATCATAAGCTAAATCTTCAGCTGATAATAATGGGAAGTTACCTTCATCCATAACTGCTTTAGTTACAGCAGCAGCTTCAGCATTACGACCCACAGCAGCATAAGCATAACCTAAAATACCTCTAGCAACATCTTTGTTGATGTCTCTTTTGTTTGATCTTGGACCATTCTCTAATAAGTCAACCGCTAATTCTAAATCAGCAATAATTTGGTTATAAACCTCACCTGTTGTACTTAATGGAAGCGCATCTAAATTTGCTTCTAACATTAATGGAACAGCTGGACTACTTAAATCACCATTGTCATTAACATAAAGGTGCATTAAGTTTAAGTAAGAATACCCTCTAATTGCTAATCCTTGACCTAGTTTAGCTCTTGATTCTCCGTCCTCTGGAAGAGCATTTAAATCATATCCACCAATTAGTGTGTTAGCTCCTCTAATGATTCTATAATAGTATCTCCAAGGCATGTAACTAGAGTTTGAAGTATAATCTACTGTTGCAGTATAGTTAGCAATGTAGCTATACCATCCATAAGTATTACCTGCCAATACCATATCACTTCCTAACATATCATAATAGATATCCCAGCTTTTTTGACCGAAGTCATCATGTCTAAGGTTTGTCCCCCCAGACCCAACAGTATACATTGTATTATACAATCCTACCAAGTATCCATCTAAAACCTCAGGATTACTTTGTCCCGCATTATTAATATCCTCCGAAGATAATTGGTTCGATGGTCTTGTTTCTAAATAATCTTCACTACAAGACACAAGTCCCGCTGCGAAAATAAATAAAGAAATTTTTATTAAATATTTCATTTTTCTAATTTTTAAAGTTTAACTCTTAGACCAAACGTAATGTTAGACAATGGAGAGTATTGATATGTATCAGATCCACCTGTAAAACTTGCAGAAGGATTGAATCCATCTCTCTCAGAGAATAACCAAAGGTTATCACCTTGTACATACATTCCTAATTCAGCCAATCCCATTCCTGAGATCATATCAGTTGGGAAATTATACCCAATTCTCACGTTATTTAAAGCAACATAGTCAGATTTTGTTAAGAATCTAGTTGACGCAGAAGTAAAGTTAGTATCTCCTGTAATGTTGTTTGATAATCTTGGTACGTTAGTAACGTCACCTGGTTGTTGCCATCTTTGCTCGATGTCTTGGTGCCAGTTGTTTCCTCCAAGTTCAGTGTTTCTCATTAATCCTGCATAAGCACTATCATAAGAATAACCACCAAAGCTATATAAGAATTGCGCACTTAGTTCGAAATTCTTGAATCCAGTAGCCAAGTTAAATGCACCACGTACATCTGGAATAGCAGTTTTGTCAATAAATTTCTGAGTTGCATCAGTATAAACTGTAGTAGTTGTCATTGCAACATTAGCAGAAGAATTATTAGACATATAGTCATACATAGAAGAAATTCTAACATCACCTTCATCAAACTGACCGTTTCCGTTTACGTCATCATAGTACATATTCCACATAGCAGCACCAGTTTGAGTATCAACTCCAGCCCACTCACGTAAGTAGTAGTCATATAAAGAACGTCCAGCAGCTCTACCGTAAGAACCAGCAATATCAATAAGTTTTCTTTCTCCTGTTCCAAGCTCAATTGGCATTTCTAACAACTCGTTGTGTAACAACTCACCATTAAATCCAACATTTAAGAAGAAGTTCTCTTTTCTTACAACATCAGCGTTTACGTTAAATTCGAAACCAGCGTTAAATAATTCACCATCATTCATGTTGAAGATTGCACCACCAGAAGATAAGTGTAGTCTTGATTCAAATAATAAATCTGTAGAATTCTTTCTATAGTAATCTAAATCGATATTAACTCGATCAAAGATTCTCATTTCAGCACCTACTTGGAACATTTTTGCACTCTCCCAAGTTAAGTCAGGGTTACCAAATGTAGATTGCGCGAATCCATACTCACCGTCCATTGCACTTGAGTATAAGTCAGCCCAAGGATATAATCCTAAACCTCTTTGCTCACCTGTTGTACCATAAGAAGTTTTTAACTTCAATCTGTTGAATACATTTTGATTTAACATGAAGTCTTCTTTAGACAACATCCAAGCTAAACCAACAGAACCGAATTCACCCCATTTTTCATTTCTAAATCTTGAAGAACCATCAGCTCTCATTGTTGCAGTAACAAAATATTTTCTAGCAAAGTCATAGCTTAACTGACCAAAGTAACTTTCAATTGTATAGTCATTTGTATAAGATGCCATAGAACCGAATTGGTTAGCATTGTTCCACTCTGGTAAATCAGGAATTACTAAACCAGATCTATATCCTAAGATATACTTATCTTCTAAAGCATTGTTCTCGTGACCTGCTAAAATCTCTAAGTTATGGTTAGAACCAAATGTTTTAGCATATCTCAACATTTCTAACATATTGTAAGAAAGTTGTTCGTTGTTTACTTTATAGATACTACCTCCTGAAGTTGCAGCCGAACCATAGTATGGGTTGCTTAAGTCATTGTAGTTATCATTCAAGAATTGAGAACCAAATCTTGTTTCTAAAGTTAAACCGTCATATAATTTAAAGATAAAAGATGCACTTGTATTAATGTCGTGTCTTTTAGCGTTGTTTAAGTTATAGTGAGCATCTGCAATCGCGTTAGTGTTAGCACCGAATCCACGTCCTGCACCTGCACCAAATCCGTAATCATACTCATATCCACCAAAGATTGGCTCAGGAATTTTATTTCCATCAGCATCTCTTGTAAATAATGGGTAAATAGAAGGAATGTTATCAACGAACCAGAATACACTTCCTGAATCCTCAGACTGTCCGTTCATATTCGTATCAGAGAATGAATATGATAAATTCACATTTGCATCCATCCAAGGAGCAACTTCGTGAGAAACATTCAATCTTGTTGATAAACGATCGAAGTCAGATTTAACTGAGTATCCTTTTTCATCTAAGTAAGAGAATGAAGAGTAGAAAGTAGTTTTATCTGAACCACCACTAAATCTAATTGTATTCTCTGTTCTGATTCCTGGGCTAAATGCATAATCTTCCCAATTTTCTGGCGTATACTTTCTGTTAACACCACTGTTAAATCTTCCTGTTGCAGGATCGATTAAGTTAGCACCAGCAGCATCCCACATATTATACATTGGGTCAATACCAAAGTCACCACCAAATAAGTTAGCATTAGCAAATGCAGCAGGATCTGCCTCACCATTTAATGCTCCATAGTTTTTCAAACCTTCCCATCCAAGCTCCATATAGCGCTCTGGATTCTTAATTGTATTATATCTAGGTAATAAGCTCATATTGAAACCAACTTTACTATCGAAAGTAATTTCTGATTTACCTTTCTTACCTTTCTTTGTATTAATCACAATAACACCGTTCGCACCACGTGCACCATAAATAGCAGTTGCAGTCGCGTCTTTCAAAATAACAGTGTTTTCAATATCGGCAGGGTTAATTGAGTTCAAGTAACCATCGTGTGGAATACCATCTACTACATATAATGGAGCTGTACTACCATTTACCGAACCAATACCACGAATTCTAACTGATGAAGAACTACCTGGCTGTCCAGATCCAGTTACAACAACAACACCCGCAGACTCCCCTGCTAATGCTTTAGAAATGTCTGATACACTTTTCTTTTCAATTTGTTTAGAATCTATCACATCTGCAGTACCTGTATAGGCATCGTCAGTTGTTGATGAGTATCCTAAAGTAATCACATCAGATAAACCGATGGCTGCATCACCTAAAACTAATTCCCCTAAGTTCATACCTGTAACTGGAAAAGATTTTTCCGCTAAGGTGTTAGGGTTCATAATTGATAGGTTGTCTCCTACAGAAGCATTAATATTAAATACTCCTAAATCATTGGTCTCTGTTGAAACTCCCGTTTCATCCACAGTTACGATCGCTCCCGTAACTGGACCAAAGTCGTCCACCACTACCCCAGACACCTGCGCATACGCGAAGGATGTAAAGAGCAACAGTGTCATCACACTAAAAACTAAATTTTTTGTCCTCATATATTATTTTTTAATAACATTTAATTACAAATTACTAACATTTATTTAAGAAATACAAGTTTTATTGTAAAGAGATTGTATACAACGACTTTAAGGCATAAAAAAACCGCCTCTGAGGAGGCGGCTTTATATAATATCTAGCTTAGATTACGGCATCCACCATAATTTGCTTTCCATCGTATCACCATTTGAAAGTCTACTTGATGCTTCATTCACGTTTGCTTCATTCAAACTAAACTCTCCTTCTGGATATCTAACTCTATAAGGCATATGATTGATTTCTGGTAATGGATTAAATACATATGTAGTAGTTCCATCAATTTCCAATCCTGTACCACCTGGTAATAATAGAATGTCACCATCTGGGTAACCTGTTCTTCTATATTCTGCCCAAGCTTCTTGAGGCTGCATATATAAGGCAACGTATTTTTGAGAAATTACGTTTTCTTTATTTGCCGCTGGCAAACCTGCAACGAAGGCATCAACCTTAGAAGCCTCAACACCCCATTTTTCCATAGAAGCTCTAACTCCTTGCTCATAGTATCCTTGATCCCATCCGTTTACCTCTGATAAAATGAATAGAACTTCTGAATACTCCATTAAGATCTCTGGTGTATCGATTGAAATCACTTGGTTACTAGCAAAAGATAAACCTGCAATAGGATTGTTAGCAGACAATCTATTTTCTGGTAATCCATAAGGCATACCTTGATAGTCATCTAAATCATCACTTGGGGTATATCCGTTTGAACTAACGTTAGCAACAGATGTTCCCGCTGGAGCAGCCATTTGCTGTAGTCTTGGATCGTAACCAAATTGGCCATTATCACCTTTTAATAATCTAATGAATCTATCGTTCACCGCAAAGTCTGTACGTGCATCAACAAAGAAAGTTGCCCAAAATGGATTACCCTCTGAACTTGAAGTTCCATATGTTTGAGCCGCATTATCAGCATTTGATTCAAATACACCATCATTGATTGCATCTGTAATATGTGCCTGAGCTGCAGGCAACACACCCTTAACTCTGTTAGCAATTCTCAAACGAAGTGAATTAGCAAACTTTTTCCATTTAGATGCATCTCCGTCATAAATTCCATCACCAGCTCCAAATACAGGCTGATCTAATGTAAATTGGTCGTTCGCTTCGCTCAACTCTTTCAACAAGTCAGCATAGATTTTAGACTGTGGCGCATATACCGGTGTTGTAGTCTCTTGAATATTCAAGGCTTGGAACTCTGGATCGTTTGAACCATAAGACCAATAAGGAACATCTCCCCAATGATCTGCTAAAGTCATAAATGTATAAGCTAACATTACTCTTGCAGCAGCAATTTCATTTGGCGAAGTCGACAAATTTTGCTCAGATGCAATTTCTATAATTTTCTTAAAGTTATTAGCTGCAAAGTAAAGTTGATTCCAACCACCCTGTGTTGTAGTTTCACGATATAGATATCTATCTTCCTCTATATAGTTTATCTGAGCGCCATATTGTACCCATGGCGAAGTTAATCTCGCTGCCATCCATCCATCACGGGTGTTATCCATTACCCTTTTGGTGGCTCTATTAAAGATGGTATAAGTTGGTACCATCTCTGGATCATTCGGATTCTCATTAACTCCTGCTAAATCCGAATCGCAAGATGTGAAGGTCATGAGACCAACTAATGCAAATCCTATTATTTTATTGTATTTCATTTTGTTCAATTTTTTAGAATTGTAATTTTAAATTCATACCATAAGTTCTAGTTGGAGGTAAACTACCACCCTCTAAACCTTGGATGTTACCACTACCTGTAGTAGTTTGCTCTGGATCGAAATCTTTGTTATCCAATCCCCAAACTAATAGGTTTCTACCAAAAGCAGTTACATCAACTCCTTTGAATGGTCCGATTAAATTTTGAGGTAAAGAATAAGTTAAAGTTACATCTCTTAATTTGAAATAATCTGCATCAAAAATGTTTTGAGATTTTGGTCCAACATAATAGTTGTATCCGTAATCAGCCGCAGAAATGTTAGTTGTATTTGCAGCCGTATTCGTTACTGAATAAGTTCCGTCACCATTTGGAGTAACTGTACCTGTAACACCTGGCAATACGATTCCATTTTCACGGATTCCGTTAGCAGCTGTTGCTTCTAACATACCACTATACATACCCCACATGTTTGAAACTGAGTAGTATCTACCTCCTTTTTGCATATCAATTAAGAAACTTAAAGAGAAATCTTTATAGTTAAATGTGTTTCTTAATCCCATGTTGTAATCTGGTAAAACTGAGCCTAAATCTTTGATACCAGTACTTGCATACATACCATTAGCTGATACTACTGGATTTCCAGCGTCATCATAAATAAAGTCAGTACCTCTAATTTGTCCATACTCTAATCCTTCTACTGCCCATAATTGTGCACCAAAGATTCCATTAACAATATTTAAAGCTGGTACGTCCTCATTTAATTTCTCTACCATGTTTTTGTTCTTAGCAAAGTTCCAAGTTAAATCCCAACTAAAGTCTTCTGATTTAATAGGAGTTACTTTTACTAAAGCTTCGATACCTTTGTTACTCATCTCTGCACTGTTTACGAAAGTAGCGTTACTACCTGTAGTAGGCGTTACCTGAACTGGCATTAATAAGTCTCTAGAATATTGATCATAATATGTCACGTCAAAGAATACTCTTCCTTTGAATAAAGACATTTCCATACCAATTTCCCAAGAATCAGTTTCTTCTGGAACTAAGTTTTCGTTTTTCTTAGTTGTATTTAAAGAGAATGTTGGTGATCCTACGAAGTTACCACCTCCAATAAATGTATCTCTTAAGTTATAAGGTGACGTATCATTACCGGTTCTTGCCCATGCAGCTCTAACTTTCCAAAATCTCATCCAAGGTTGGTTGATAAATTCTGATAACACAACACTTGTACTAACTGATGGGTAGAAGTATGAGTTGTTATCCGCTGGTAAAGTTGAAGACCAGTCATTTCTAGCTGTTGCTTCAACGAATACATAATCTTTATAGCCTAATGATAACATACCATATAAACTGTTCACTCTCTTCTCGCTTAAGAAGTTTTGAGTTGTAGGATTATCTTTACTATTACTTAAGTTATAAATTCCTGGTACTACTAATCCACCACTCGTTGCAGATGATAAACTTTTGTATTGCTCATCTCTAATGTTACCACCAAAGAATGAATTCACACTAAAATCTCCGTAATCCTTGTCATAGTGTAATCTAGCTTCGTAGTTAAACTCTCTAGCAACTCTATTAATAGAACTAAATCCAGAAACTGCTTGAGAACCTACGGCTACTCTTTCAGAACCTGTCATAGTATATCCATCACCATACACATTACCTACAGCATATAAGTTATCAGTAATATCATATTGTAATTGGAAGCTACCTAGGTATCTATTTCTCTCATCTTCAGCTGTATTTTCATAAGCTGTCCAATAAGGGTTGTCTGAATATAATGGACTTGCATTATTCCATGCTGTTCTGTTCCAAGTTTTTTGGCTACCATCAGCATGCTTATAATTTTTAAGTCTACTATAATCTAACTGTCTTTGACCCCATTGTAACATTTTTTGCATCACACTGTTATCTCCATAACCTACTTCTGGTCTGTTGAACGCATTTGTGTTTACATAGGTAATATTACCTTTTGCTGATAACTTATCAGAAAATTTAGTAGAGATATCTGTATTAAAAGAGCTCTTATTCAATTTTGAATTTGGAAAGAATCCATCTACATATAAATTAGAGTAAGCGATTCTAGCACTTGTTCCGTCAAAAGACTTGCTAAATGCCACACTATTGTTATAAGAAACACCTGTATCGAAGAAAGTCTCCGCGTCATTCTCAGGAGCTACCCATGGTCTTGGTCTCAAGTAATTTGCAGCATCATCTGGATCAAAAGCATCCCAATGTAAAACTGAAATATTAGGGTTATACTTTGGCCCCCAGCTTTCATCTAATTGATATTCAACTAAATTATATGTTTGCCCATTGATTTCTTGTGTTTGGAAAGAGTCCATAGACCCTGCACCATATTGTTTCTGTAATTTAGGGAACAAACTTACACTCTCGAATGAAACACCTGTGTTAAATTCAATCGCATCTTGTTTAGTTCCTTTTTTAGTAGTAATCAATACAACACCATTCGCACCTCTAGAACCATATAATGCAGAAGCAGCACCACCTTTTAAGACAGTTACATTTTCTACGTTATTTGGATCGATATCGAATCCCATATCACCATAATCACGACCACCTGCACCTCTTTGTGCATTTGTAGAGTTAAAGTTGGAGTTGCTGATTGGCACACCATCAACAACAATTAGTGGTTTATTCTCTGCTGTAATAGAAGCTGTACCTCTTAATAACATTCTTGCAGAACCACCCATGTTACCACTTGGTGTAGAAATTTGCACACCGGCAACATTACCAGAAAGAGAAGCTAGTGCATTATTACTCTTAGAAGCATTCAACATGTCTCCATCTACTTCTTGAGCTGCATAACCTAATGCTTTCTTATCTCTCTGAATACCTAAAGCTGTTGCAACTGTAGCACCAAGCTCAATCGCTCCACCTCTAGAAATTGATACATTATACTGATCGTTGTTCCCTACAGCGACAGTTTTGGTTTCAAAACCAATAAATTCAATAGCGACTTGATCGCCTTGATTTACACTTAAGGAGTAATTACCATCTGAGTCGGTATATACTCCGTTGTCTGTTCCTTCCACATATACATAAGCATCTGCGACAGGAAAGCCATCCGAATCTGTTACTTGTCCTGTAATCATCTTTTGCTGAGCCATTACGAAAACGGATCCAGCTAAAAGGATTGCAGTAAATAGTAACTTAATGTTTGTCCTCATACATTATAGTTTTTATAAAATTTCAATTGCTAATGTAGCATAAAAATTATATTTATGAAACTTTTAACATGTTAAATTAATAAAACATTTATTTTATTGCTAATTTGATAATTTAAGTAAAAATATGAGTTCTTTCATTTTACTATCATCAAACATATTCGGAAAACATAACAAATGTCATAAAAAAAGCCGTGAAAAAAATTTCACGGCTTTAAATATCTATTTTAAAAAAGTTTATTTCAACTTTTTCTTAATCTCTTTAATTGAGTAGGCTTCTATAATATCGCCCACCTGAATGTCATTAAAGTTTTTGATGTTAAGTCCACATTCGTAACCTTTGCTCACTTCTTTCACATCATCTTTATAACGTTTCAAGCTAGCTAATTCACCATCGTGGATTACAACTCCATCTCTAATTAGACGAATCTTAGAATTTCTATAAACCTTACCATCTAATACCATACAACCTGCAATCGTACCGATTTTAGAAATCTTGAATGTTTCACGGATTTCGATGTTACCTGTAACCTCCTCTTTCAATTCTGGAGATAACATACCTTCCATCGCTTCCTTCACATCGTTAATTGCGTCGTAGATGATAGAATAAGTTCTGATTTCCACTTCTTCTTTATCAGATAAATCTCTTGCCGTACCGTTTGGTCTAACATTAAATCCAATAATTACTGCATCTGAAGCCGAAGCTAATAGAACGTCTGATTCAGTAATCTGACCAACACCTCTGTGTAAGATATTTACATGAATCTCTTCGGTTGATAACTTCTGAAGTGAATCTGTCAATGCCTCTACCGAACCATCCACGTCACCTTTCAAGATAATATTCAACTCTTGGAAGTCTCCTAATGCGATTCTTCGTCCGATCTCGTCTAGCGTAATATGCTTCTGAGTTCTGATCGTTTGCTCACGTTGTAGCTGACTTCTTCTTGTTGCTAAGGACTTAGCTTCTCTTTCGTCTTCGAAGACTCTGAAGGTATCCCCTGCCGTTGGTGCACCATCTAAACCTAGAATGGTAACTGGCGTAGAAGGACCTGCAGCCTTAACTTGTCTACCTCTTTCGTCTAACATAGCACGAACCTTACCGTGGTTACTACCCGCTAGGATATAATCACCCACTCTTAAAGTTCCGTTTTGTACCATGATGGTAGAAACATATCCTCTACCTTTATCTAATGAAGCTTCGATAACTGTACCAGATGCCTCGCGATTTGCGTTGGCTTTAAGTTCAAGAATTTCCGCTTCTAATAATACTTT
The DNA here is from genome assembly GCF_029664245.1 of Profundicola chukchiensis. Classification (GTDB taxonomy): domain Bacteria; phylum Bacteroidota; class Bacteroidia; order Flavobacteriales; family Weeksellaceae; genus Profundicola; species Profundicola chukchiensis. Next base: position 143,837 of record NZ_JANAIE010000003.1, read on the forward strand.
CTCTAATAACTCATCAACATTTAAACCTGATTTAGCAGAGATGTCTTGAGACTGAATCTTTCCACCCCAATCCTCAACTAATAAGTTTTTCTGAGCTAATTGATCTTTTACTTTTTCTGGGTTGGCTGCTGGCTTATCGATTTTGTTAATCGCAAATATCATTGGAACCCCAGCTGCTTGTGCGTGGCTAATTGCCTCTTCGGTTTGTGGCATGATTTGATCATCAGCCGCAATAACGATAATAGCAATGTCAGTTACTTTCGCACCCCTTGCACGCATCGCGGTAAACGCCTCGTGACCTGGTGTATCTAAGAAAGCAATTTTCTTCCCTTTTTCCACCTCAACACTATAGGCACCGATATGCTGTGTAATTCCACCAGACTCTCCAGCAATTACGTTGGCCTTTCTAATGTAATCTAGTAAGGATGTCTTACCGTGGTCAACGTGACCCATTACTGTTACGATTGGCGCTCTAGGAGATAAATCTGCTTCGGTATCTTTTTCTATATCATCAATTGCCTCTTCAATATCAGCATCAATGAATTCTGCATCGAATCCAAATTCATCAGCAACCAATTCAATCGTGTTTGCATCTAGTCGTTGGTTCATGGTAACCATAATACCTAATGACATACATGCTGAGATAACATCCATTACGTTAACATCCATAAACGAGGCAAGCTCTGCAACGGTAACGAATTCTGTTACCTTTAATGTCTTGTCTGTTTCTTGTTGTAACTGCTCTTGAGCTTCTTGCTCTTGGCGTGTTCTTCTCTTATCTCTTCTGTGTCTAGAAGCTCTAGATTTACCACCTTTGTTGGTTAGTTTCTCTAAAGTCTCCTTAATTTGCTTCTGTACTTCCTCTTCAGTTAATTCAGAAACATCTTTTCTAACCGGTCCTCTTGGGCCACCACGACGGTTACCACCTTTTTTAACGTCGTCTAGCTTAACATTCTTACGAATACGCTTTCTCTTACGTTTATTCGGTCCACCGGCAGCAGACTTTTCTTTTTCTTTTTTCTTGTCTTTAAACTGTGACAAATCGATTTTACCAACTTGTCTAACACCATCTAGCTTTTTGTATTTAGTTTCTACAACTTCGCTTCCTTCTTCTTTTTTCTCTTCTGCAGCAGGTGCATCAGCTTTTTTAGTTTCTGGTTCAGCTTTTTTAGTTTCAGCCTTTTTAGCTTCCACTTTTTTCTCTTCAGCTTTTGGTGTTTCTTTTTTAGGCTCTTCCTTTTTAGGTTTTGCCTTTTTAGAAGATTTAGATTTTGGCTTTTCAGTCGGAAGTTCGATTTTACCAACTTGAGTAAGACCAGAGAGTTTCTTTCTTTTAGAAATTGTTTCCTCTTCTTTTTCCTGAGCAGGCGCCTCTTTAGCTGCAGCTTCTTCTGCCGCTTTGGCTTCCTTAGCTTTTTGTTCTGCTAAAGCTCTTTCTTCTTCTAACGCTTTTTCTGCCTTTGCTTTCTCTTCAGCTTCTTTTTTGGCTTGCTCTTTTTGGCGTGCTTCTTCTTCGGCTAATTTCTTAGCTTTCTCTTCTTCTGCTTTTTTCTCAGCAGCTAATTTTCGAGCTTCCTCTTCTTCTTTTGCTTTCTTTTCAGCAAGTCGTTTCTCTCTCTGTTCTTGTTCGAACTTGTTAATTACGACCTCTTCAGAAGCTTCTCTTTGAAGACGATCGGCATCAAATTTCTTCACCAAAACCTCGTAGGTCTTAGCGTCGATTTTTGTAGTTGGTCGCTTTTCGACTTCAATTCCTTTTTCTTCTAAATAACTAACAGCTCTGTCAATAGAGATATTTAATTCTTTTAGAACTTTATTTAATCTGTAAGATGCGGGCATATATGCGCTTTGTTTCTTATGGCGTGCAAAGTTAAGAAGAACTTTGCACATTTAATTGTTTTAACTTATAATTTCGATATTTAACCGTTTTCACGGTTAAAGAAAATTTGATTCAAGAGAAATTTTCTAAACTCTTAACCTACTTATTCTTCTTCGGATACATCCTCTGAGTCACTTGTTACTTCATCCTCCGAATCTGTAACTACCGCTTCATCGGCATCTTCTGTAGACTCAACCTCATCTGTATCTTCTGTCGCAGCTTCTTCAGCTTCCTCATCTTCTGATGCACTTGCTTCCGTTGCTGCATTTTTATTCTCGTCAGACTCGTCGTTAAACTCTGCTTTAAGAATTTGAATAACATCTAGAATCGTTTCCTCTTCTAAATCTGTACGGTTAATCAAGTCATTTACATCTTGTTCTAATACAGATTTAGCTGTATCTAAACCAATTTTTCTAAATGCCTCAATTACCCACTCGTCGATTTCATCGCTAAACTCTACAAGTTCAACATCCTCGTCTTGTGGAATATCTCTAAAGATATCAATTTCTTTGCCTAAAAGCTGAGAAGCTAATCTAACATTGTATCCACCTTTTCCAATTGCACGTGAAACCTCTTCTGGTCTAACGAATACCGCGATGTGATTTTCCTCCTCATCAATTTCCATTCTAGAAATTTGCGCTGGACTCAATGCACGTTGCGCCATTAATTGTTCGTTGGTAGTATAGTTGATAACATCTATGTTCTCATTTCTAAGCTCGCGAACGATACTGTGGATTCTAGATCCTTTCATACCAACACAAGCACCAACTGGGTCTACTCTATCATCGTAAGACTCAACCGTTACTTTAGCTTTCTCTCCTGGGATTCTAACCACTTTTTTGATTGTAATCAAACCATCAAAAATTTCAGGAATTTCCTGCTCAAACAATCTTTCTAAGAACATAGGCGATGTTCTAGAAAGCATAATCTGTGGTTTGCTTCCTCTTAAATTTACTTCGTGGATAACCGCTTTAATGGTTTCTCCTTTTCTGTAGAAATCAGATGGAATTTGTTGATCTTTGGTTAAGACCATTTCATTCTGCTCCTCATCTACAACAATAACATGACCTCTACGGATGTGGTGAACTTCTCCACTCACAATCTCACCCACCATGTCTTTAAATTTCTCATAAATATTAGCATTATCATGCTCCATGATTTTACCAACCAGGGTTTGTCTTAATGCCAATACAGCTCTTCTTCCTAAGTCACTAATTAAAACTGACTCAGACACATCCTCACCAACCTCGAAATCATCCTCAATTTTACGAGCATCAGTTAACGAAATCTCAGCTGTCTCATCTTCAACCTGATCATCTTCCACAACAACTCTATTGTGCCAAATCTCTAAGTCACCTTTATCTGGATTCACAATAATATCGAAGTTATCATCAGAACCATATTTCTTCCTCAATACAGTTTTTAATGCTTCTTCTAGAATCGCCATTAAGGTAATTCTATCGATGTTCTTTTCGTCCTTAAATTCGGCGAAAGATTCTATGAGTGCATGGTTATCCATATTTATATGTCTATTTGTATAATTGCTTTTACTATGTTTTCATAAGGAATGTCAACCGATTTTTGTACGGTATGCTTTCCTTTTCCTATTGGTTTAGGCTCTCTTACTTTCCACTCCAAAGTAACTTTCTCTTCGTCTGCGGAAACTATTGTTCCTTTAGATTCTCCTTCTTCAGTTTGAATCTTAATTTTTCTACCGATATTCTTCTTAAACTGTCTTGGTTGATCTAAAGATCTCGACAAACCAGGCGAAGAAACCGTTAAGGAATAATCCTCTACATCTCTATCTAAATTTTGGTCAATATGTCTGCTGATTCTCACTACTTCATCTATAGATAAACCATTATCTCCGTCCACTAAAACCTCAATTTTATTGGATGGCGACACAGACCAATCCACCAAAAATAACTCTGGATTTTCGGCGATAGCCTCATCTATAAGATTCTGTATAACAGCATTTTCCATTTAAAAACATATTTTATTTAGAACAAAAAAAGAGCCTCGAATCGATGCTCTTTTAGTGATTTCATTCCCTAAAAACAGTGCAAATATATGAAAATATAGTGGAACAGGGAAATTATATAGCTTTTAATCAAAATCTACATCTTCCCCTATCTCAGCAAATTGCACGTTTATAACCTCGTTATTCTCATTCCCCATCACAAAGGCAACTAAACTTAAATTTTCTCGGTTTTCAATGTTTGATGGTAAATTAACATCAAAGTTTCTTGTATATAATGAATTGGTTGAAATTTCTGACGCAGGAATTTCATCTCCAAATACATCTGTGTATACCTTCTGCAACACATGGTTATGCTCAAAATTAGCAATATTTTGTGGATAATTACTATACTCACAAGCAGGATCTCCTGTTCCCGCGAAATAGTTCACCTGATTATAAATCAATCCGTCTTCTAATAAGTAAACCACCAACTTAGCATTTGGAATCTCGTCTACTACAAAACCAACCTTAACTTGAAACTGTAGATTGTTTCCGTTTAATTGTGAATTGATAGCCAATCCCAATGGAGCAGGTTGATCTAGGTATGGTTGAATTAAATCGTGATAATAAGCTTCTTGAGTACCGCAGAAATCAATTATATAATTTTCCACATATAACTGTAATGGATTGATTCTCTGAATTTGAGCTTTTGGCAAACCTGTCGTTTCATATTCCGCTTGTAATTGAGCTTGGAATTCGAATTGATATGGATCGTCGTCACAATGAATTGCCACCGGAATCACATTAGAACTATAATTCACAAAATGGTTTAAAACATTATTCATTCCTGGGCAGTACCCACACCAAGTTCCTGTATAATCTTCTACTAAAACTTTTTTGGTGTAAGTATCAGGAATTACTACTTCTTCTAAACTCTTAAAAGTAATAGTTGACGATGTATGACCATTCCATGTAGCGTAAACTTGATTTTCTTCATTTACTTCTGTTGGTACAAAACTGCTGCCTTCAATTTGCTCTCCATTTACAAAAATATCTGCAGTAGACGTAACATTTCCATTGTTTTGGGAAACAATTGTAAAGTTGATTGTCTCGCCCAAATAGACTTGTTGTTTGTTGGCAGAGATAGTTAGTGTATCTGGAACAATTTCCTCTTCAGTCCCACAAGAGAACATAATTAGAGCAATTGCGATAAATGATAAAAACTGAAGCAAGTTTCGTAGCATAATTAAAAGTTTGAAGTAATATTTGCGAAAATAATACTTTACTTTATCTTTACGCAATGAAAAAATCAAAATTTTATCTTTTAACGTTCTTTCTTTTGGGGCTGTTTTTCGTGAATGCCCAAGAAACTGACTTACCATCTATTTCTTTACAGGATATGAATGGTGATTTAATTAATGTTCAATCTTTAGCCAATGAAGATAAGCCTGTTGTACTAGCATTTTGGGCTACTTGGTGTATGCCTTGTATTCAGGAGCTTAATGCCATTGCAGATGTGTACGATGATTGGCAAGACGAAACTGGCGTTAAGATTTATGCTGTTTCGGTTGATGACTCAAAAACTGTTGGTCGTGTAAATCCAATGGTCAACGGAAAAGGTTGGGAATATGAGGTATTATTTGATACCAACAACGATCTTAAAAGAAGCTTAAACATTCCTATGGTTCCACATGTTGTTTTATTAAACAAAGGAGAAGTTGTTTACAGACACGCTGGATATCAGCCAGGTTCAGAGTTTCAACTATATGAAGAAATATTAAAAATTCAAGAATAATAAATATTCAATTGAAGTAAATTATTTATGAAAAAACTTTACATATTACTTTCTTGCATAGGAAGTAGTTTTTTATTTTCACAGGAAATAAATTTAGGTAACTTCTCAGGGAGTATTGAATCAAACTCTCAATGGTACCAAGACGATGAGGATTTAGGTTTTGATGCTGGAGAACAAAGATTTAGAAGCAACAATTACTTTAAATTAGACTATACACAAGGTAAAATTTCAGCAGGTCTGCAATACGAAGCCTACTTACCTACTTCATTATTAGGTTACTCAGATAAATTAGAGGATAACGGTATCGCAACTTATTACGCACGATACAAAGGTGATAAACTAGACGTTACAGCAGGTAATTTCTACGACCAATTTGGTAGTGGACTTATTTATCGTAGCTGGGAAGACCGTCAATTAGGGGTAAACAACTCACTTCGTGGAGTTAGAGTTGGCTATACTCCTAACAATCACACTACAATTAAAGGTATTTTAGGAAAACAAAGACGTGGATTTGAAGCAACGGAAGCTTCTATTCATGGAGTGGATGCTGAGACCAACATTTTAAAAGCATTTGACAAGAGCGCAACATCTACCTTGAACTTAGGTCTTAGTTATGTTGGAAAACATGAAGAATATGTAGGTTCAAACGAAGTTGTTCCTAGCAATGTTTCTAACTATGGAGCAAGATTAAATTATTATGGAAGATCTGGTTTCTACGGAGGTGCAGAATACGTATTAAAAGGAGAAGACGTATTAGTTCAGAATGGAAATATTTCTAACAAATTATTTGATGGAAATGCTTTCTTATTTAATCTTGGATATTCTAAGCGAGGATTTGGTATCAATTCTACATTTAGAAGAATGGAAAATATGGGAATGTTCTCACAAAGATCTTTATCTGATCCTTCTTCAAATCAATTTAATGAAGGAAACTTGAACTATATTCCTGCTTTAACCAAGCAACACGATTATTTACTAACTAATATTTATGTTTATCAAGCTCAACCTAACTTAAGCTTTCTAAATCAGCAGATTGGAGAGATTGGTGGACAATTAGATATTTATTACAACTTTGCTAAAGGAACGGCTTTAGGTGGAAAATACGGAACTAAATTAGCTATTAATGGTTCTTATTGGAACGGTATTAATGCTGATTTTGACAATGGTAGTTATGATGCTGGTTTCTTTGATTTTGGGAAGAAATTTTTCCATGATGTAAACTTTGAAGTTTCTAAGAAATGGAGTCCTAAATTCTCTTCAATTTTTACTTATATGCATGCTTATTATGACAAAGGAATTGTGGAGGGAGGAAACTATAACCACATCATTTCTAATGTGGTAGTAGGTGATTTCTTATATAAAATCACTAACAAAAACTCTGTTAGAGCAGAATTACAACATTTACAATCAAAAAGAGATAAAAAGAATTGGGCAGCAGCAGTTTTAGAATATAGCCATAACTACAAGTGGGGATTCTATGTATCTGACATGTACAATTACGGGAACGATAATCCAGATAAGAGATTCCACTACTACAGCGTAGGAGGAAGCTATACACAAAACACGACGAGACTACAGCTGAACTACGGAAGACAAAGAGGTGGACTAATCTGTGTTGGAGGTGTATGTCGTTATGTTCCAGAGAACAATGGATTCACATTGAATTTACAACATTCATTCTAAAAAAATTAAGAACTTTTAAAAATTAAATATGAAAAAGACTTTTACTAGCCTATTGATGGTTTTTGCGGCCTCAGTAGCATTAAATGCGCAAACTTATTTCTCCAACAATTTTGACGGAGAAAATCCAGCTCCAGGTTGGGTTCAATTCAATAACGGTATTGGAACAAACCAAAACTGGGCTCTTTACACCACGTATCACTCTGCTCCTTATGCAGCTGGAATTCAATACGAAGCGGTAGCTTCAGGATTATTAGCAGAGGATTACTTTGCAACTCCATTAATTGACTTAACAGAGGCTACTTCACCTAGGTTAAGCTTTATGGCATTGCAAGGATATGAACAAGATTATGGTTCTACTTATCATGTTTTAGTTTCTACTACAGAGCAAGGCAGTATTGATGCTTATACAGAAGTAGCTAGCTGGACCGAAACTACCTTAGGAGGCATAGAAGATTGGGAAATGAAGCTTGTAGATCTATCTGACTATGCAGGTCAACAGATTTATATTGCATTTATGATGTCTAATAATGATGGTGATTACTTTATCATTGATGATGTTGTTGTGGAAGAAGAGTTAGAAAATAATGCAACTCTTGTAGACGCTCCAGTTACAAGATACATAGAAATGAACCAAGATATTTCTCTTGATTTTGTAGTGAGAAACTCAGGATCTAATCCAATTACATCTTTAGAATTAACTTGGAACGACGGTACTGCACACGCTACTACACTTAATGGACTTAATATAGCAGCGGGTCAATCGATAACTTTAACTCATCCAGATGCATTAAACTATGATGCAGTTGGCGAGCAAAGCATTGTTGCTACAGTTAGTCAAGTGAACGGCGGAGCAGATAACAACCCAGAGGATAACTCTTTATCAGCTACCGTGAATGTAATTTCACAAGATGGTGGAAAAAGAGTAGTGTTTGAAGAAGGAACAGGTACTTGGTGTGGATGGTGTCCTAGAGGTATGGTAGCTATGGAGTACATGCAAGAAACTTATCCAGATTCATTCATTGGAATTGCTGTACACAACGGAGATCCTATGGCCTTTGCAGCTTATAACTCAGGTGCTAACTTCTCTGGATTCCCACAAATGAACGTAGACCGTAAAGCTTTGCGTACAGATGTAAGCCAAGAAACTATGGTGAATTATACCAATACATTCACTACCCCAACTCCAATCGGAATTAGCGGCGAGGCAAGTGTAAGCGGTAGAGAGGTTACTTTTGATGTTACTTCTACTTTCTATTCTAACTTTAACGATGCGAACTTTAGAATGGCAGTAATCGTGGTTGAAGATGGAGTTACTGGAACAACTGCAGGTTATAGACAAGCTAATTACTACGCTGGTGGCGCTGCTGGACCTATGGGTGGATATGAGAATATGGCAAATCCAGTTCCTGCTGATCAAATGGTTTATGACCACGTAGGTAGAGCTTTATTAGGTGGATACAACGGACAAGAAGGTTCTGTCCCAAGCACATTAACAGATGGGCAGTCAGCATCTTATACATTTAACTACACCGTTCCTGCTACTTATAACATGGACAACATGCACGGAGTTGCTGTGATTATTGATCAAAATACGGGAGAAATTGTAAATGCGAACATCATCCCAATCAGCACTTTAGGTGTGAATGATCCCGTAGTTGATGCAAATGCTTTTGCAGTATATCCTAACCCAGCTTCTAGTCAAGTTAACTTGAATTTAGCGGAAGCAGGTAAGTATAATGTAACTATCTACAATACGGCAGGACAAGAAGTACTTTCACACAAAGTAAATGCTTCTGCAAGTCGTTCGAATGTAAGTTTACCGGTTAATCAGTTAAAGCCTGGTGTTTATATCATCACTGCTTCTACAGATGGAAAATCTTATAGCAAAAAACTAATTATTAAGTAAATAATTTAGTTTGTTTTTGAGACAAAAGCGGGATTTCTTTTTTAAGAAATCCTGCTTTTTTTGTTTGTCTAAAAATCTATTTTATACAATTTTGAAAAATGTCTGTACATTAAGTTTTAATTAAAAGGACCCTTTATAATAAATTTCACCAAAACTACTCATCGTCAAAAATTCAATGCGTTTTTAAAACGATATAAACAAACTTCTCATCCTCGCATATATGTTTCTATGATTCACGAGAAATAAAGTCACTAGGGCGCTTATTTCAACAAAAAGAGGCATCGTAACCTTCTTTTAAAGGAATTGATAACCTCAAAGCTTAAGTTCTTATAAAATGAAGGATCCTAATATTATCTAGCAGAATTTTGGAGGCTAGGAAATATCTTTAAAATCGAAAGTTGTATTTAAAAATAATATATCTTTCGTTTAAGCTTTGTGAATTTTGTTCTTGGTAATAATCGCTAACAAAGATTTGCTCAAAATGCTTGTTGTTAGTTAAATTTCTAGCTTCTATTGCGAAATCCCAGTTCTTATTTTTCGGACGAAAGATAATATCGAAATCCAGGAAGTAGAATGGATTATTATCACCAAGCATCGGGTTAAAATATTCAAATGTAAGTGATGAAAACCAAAGCTTTTTAGGCTTAAAAATAAGTTTAGCTTCATTTTGAATTGAACTGTTGCTATGATAAGATTTATTAGGCAACTCCGTTCTAAAATATTGAAATTGGAATTTATTTTGAAAATTTAAAGGCATACTAAAGGCTGTATGCACAGAAAATTCAGCCAGTCCGGAATGTGCTGAATTATTCCTTAAATCTGAATTATTGACGAAATTAAAATAGTCGAGATAGGCATAATTCCCTCCAAATCGAATAGTAGATTCAAGAAAACTCACATATTTTTCTATCAACAAGTTTGTGTTAAGATTCGTAATCGTTTTGGGTAAAATAATATACTTCGTTTGCGTGAAATCTTGTGAAATTAAATTTTCGCTAAATCTATTATTTTTGATTTTTTCGAAATTTAGAAAAAGCGTGAATTGAAATTGTTGGTATAAATCATAATGATTAAATCCTATTTTTGAACTAAACTTGTCTTGATAGGCAAAATTCGTTTCGTTTTTTCTCAAACTTCTGTAGGAAGTCAATATAAAATTTTCGTATAAATTAGAAATAGCTTGTCTACGTTGATTAAACTGAGATTGTATATATATTTTTGAATCTGGACTCACATCATATGAGAAACTGACTTCTGGGTTTATGATGATTTTGTTCATCAAAGAATCCATTTCCTGTTGCTGAAATTGAATTATATCATTCTTTAACTTTAAGTTTGATTTAAACTTCCATTTATTTTTGTTCCATAAATAACTTGCATACACTTGAGATTGCACTTGACTGAGCTTTATTTGATTTTCCAATGCTAATGGTGATTCAATTTCAAGATGTGATCTTAGAAAATCTTTTTGATATTTTCCGATAAAACCTAAAGAATATTTATGTAATTTCTTATTAACTCCAAGAAATGATAAATTTACAAGACCAATATTTCTGTCTGTTTTAGCAAATTGATGTGCATCTTCGAAATTTATATTTTCGTTGATATCATGATTTAAATCTTGTGACATATCAAAATACTGAGGTGATGAGTTTTGGGCAAAGAGCAAGATCATTTGCAGCACCTGACGTAGGTTTAATTTATGCGTATAATTCAACTGGTGTTTATGAAAATACGTATTTGATTGCAAGTCAGTTGATATATTTGAATTCAGAAAATTCTTTTTCAAAAGATTTGAAGTATTGATTTTTTCATCAATCCATTTACTTTCCCATTCCCACATAGATTTCTCGGATTGAGACCATGTGATTTTTGAGTCTCCATAAAATGTTTGGGGTTTTTTCTGAATTATTTCATTGGCGTAAGTAGAGAAATCTTCTTGGTTCTCAAAATTATATTTAACCAAACTTGTATTATGCAGATCTAATTTATCTTGCAAATAATTAAAGTTAATTCTGGCCGTGGTGGCATTATTTAATTTAAAAACATCATTCACGCTTGCGAAAAAAAGCTGATTTCTTGTGGCTCTATCTTGACTTAGTCTACTTGTAAAAACTTTTTCGGGGATTGGCTTATTAGAAATAAAATTCGAAACTTCTTGTTGTTCTCTGGAACTTACAAAAGAAAAGTAATTCCAAGGTGTATTATTTTTCCCGGTATTATTATAAGAAAGACTATTGAAATTCTTATTTCGATGATTTAATAAAATTGTATTTATTCTGGCCTCGTATCTGTCTTCTATTCCATAACCAAGATTTGCATTGCCTGACAGATCATGAATACCTTTTTTTAATTTTAAATTAAGTGCAACTGCTTGGCTGTCTTCAATACCATCCAATAACTTATTTTCACTCCAATTTTCTACGGCTTGAACTTGATCTATGATTCCGACAGAAATATTCTTGCTACCCGTAACATAGTTATAGCCAAATAAATCATCACCATCCAAAAGCAGCTTACTGATTTCTCTACCTTTATATTTAATAGTCCCATTTTCTGCAACATCTACACCTGGAAGTTTTTTTAATAAATCTTCAACTACCCTTTCAGAACCATCCTTATAGCTATCTGCATGATAAGATGTTGTGTCGTTTTTTACACGTATAGATTTTGGTTTTGCCTTAACGACAATATCTTGCAAATTAATTAAGTCCTTTCTCAATTCGAAATTAATGATTTGCGAAGTGTTTTGATGATTCAATGCTTGTATTTCGCTAGCAAATCCGTGCTTTGAAATCATTAAACTGTATTCACCTAAGGTTAAATTCTCTAAGGATATAGAATATTCGCCTTGTTTGTTTGTGGTATCAAATAATAGAACTTTATTTTCATCATCTATAACTTCCACAATGGCAGAACTAATACCTATTTGGGTTTCGAAGTCAATGACAATTCCTTCTAAATTCTGCGCGAAGAATGTAGAAATAATTCCCCCATAAAGAAAAACGACGAAATATAGTATTTTCTTCACAAGACCTTCTTAATAAACTATTCCATTACCCGTTTGTAGCGATGGATATATAATCTCCGCCTGATTTATTTTATAGTAAGAATCGAAGGAATGATTTTCTTTTTTAGATTTTTGGGATTTAATATAATTATCATGAACACGAATAAACCTATCTTGAAAATCTGAAAACTCCATAAATTCTAAGGATAAATAATCTTCTGCTTCTTGCCTGAATTCGTTTTCATCTAATTCTGAAATAGATTGAAGACTATATTCAATAAAATCATCATCGGATTTAACATGTATAATTAACCCTGGCAATCCTTTGAACTTCCAAGGTCCTTGGCTAATTTTGATTTCGTTGCTGAAACACGCTGTATATTTCCTACCCCTGAATTCTGTTGTTGCAATTTGACAAAGATGCTGATTTACACTGTCCATTTTCTGTGTTAGATTCCATTTCAAGTCAGGTTCATCTACCACATTCAAATATTTTCCAAACAAAATCTCTTGATAATAATGTGTGTTTGCGATGCTATAAAACTTGCGTGGTCGAGAAGATTGAACAATAGAAACTTCCTCCATTGAATTCGAATCAGCATAACCAGTATATTCCCACTGACTATAATCTTCAGATATTTTTAAATCAAAATAAGAAATGAATGTGTTTGGAAAAACATTCATTTCATATGAAACCTTAATTTCTTGCGCTTCTAAAACAATTTGATATCCAAAAGCTAGCAAAATAAGATATTTTATTTTTTTCATTATTTAATCAAGATCATAATTTCCAGAATCTACTTCAAAATCATATAATTTGTTATTAGCTGCTACTGATGCTGCATCACACGCTTCTCTTCTGGTAGTTGCACATTCTGTTGCTGTTGCTGATTCACCTGTTTCGGGATTTACTACAGTTCTTGTGCAACATTCACTTAAAATTATTTCTTCATTTATAATTTTAACGTCATTCCCTGCAAAAGACAATACACCAAAGCTAATAAAAGCCGTTGTAAAAAAGTAAATTTTTCATAATAATTATATTTTATTGATTAATATGAATAGAAAATAGAAAATAGAAAGACAAATTATTTCCGACTTATTTGCATTTAATTCTTAATATTTATCAACAACATCGTGAAGATAACCATTTAATAACAATTTTAAAATCAAAAAACCACCGAACATCGTGAAGTGGTTTTTAGACTTATGAGAAAATAAAGATCAAGTTTAGTTATTAAAAGAAGTTTTTTACCATTGAATAGTTTTTAAGAACTCTGCTAATTGAACCTCATTGAGAATTTCAGTCCGTTTATTCTTAATAGGAATGTCAGGTTTAAAAACTTCGTTTTTTAATTTAACATTGTTTGCTATTACATAGTCTATTTGATCAGAAGTTTTATGTCTTGTAATACTTTTAAGGATAATTCCGGGAAGACCATATAATTTATCGGGACCATTGCTAATTTTTATCATATTTGTAAACCATGCTTCTACAGAATACTCCTGCATATCTATTGTTGCTTTTTGTATTTTAAAGCCCAGTAAATCATCATATCTCTCATGTATTTCCCAATTAATTGGTTGAAAATTATCTTTTATAATTATCCGTTTCCCCTCTATTTCCATTTCATTTAAATAAACACTATCCAACAAATTCTTGTAGAATGTTCCTGAACTTTTTATTCTGCCAAACTCCGTCAAACTTTGATTATTATTAATCCGCTCTAAATACTTGTAATTGGATTCGCTAAAATTGCAACTCAACATAAAGTTAGAATTAAGTGTTTTTTCTTTATGATACTTTTCATTTTCTTTATATGTAAATTCAGAATAAACATCGTACACAATTTCAATATAGGGTTCAATATTCAAATCATAAATTTCAATTTCATCAGAATGATAAAATACAGGGTTTTTAAGATCCACCTGATTATTCCAAAATCTTAACTTAGAACGCCCTAGCAATTCGTTCCATGACATAGCATTTGCAATATCCAAGTTTGAGGTGATTGATTTTTGAGTGTTAAAATCTATGCTTGTTGCCACGAACTCTATTCTTTTATTTTTTTCTACTACACTTAATATTAGCCCAGGTAATCCACTAAACTTAAAAGGTCCATCCTTGGATTCAATTTCTGGACAATAGAATACTTCATATTCTCTTCCTCTAAATTCAGTAATAGCTTTCTTGCATAAATAGCCCAATATATACTTACTCTCATTGATTTTTTTCCATACAAAACTATCGATGTCATCAACTTGTATTTTATTTTGCAGATTTATAAAATGGGCTTCTGAAAAAATTTTATTTTTATTAAAATCTTTAAAAATCTCAAATACATAGTCAATAGTATCACCTACGATTTGACTAGCGTTATTTATGAACAAAGTATTTTTATCTAGGATTTTGTCGTTAATTAAAAAAATTGATTCCTTGGAGGTTGAATATAACTCTGTTTTAATCGGTTTTTCAATTAATGATCTAGTGTCGTTTAAATCATATTTGACATGAATGACATCTTGAGCATATAATTTAGATAGAAGAAATAGTATTAATATAAAAGAATACTTCATATGATCTTTGATTAAAGGTAGTTCCAAAAGGAACTACCTTTTGCTAATTATTAAGTAAATGATGAACTTGGAGGTTGGGGGTCTGTTGGGGCTGGCTGCAATGCTTCTTGTGCTTGTTGATGCGCTTTTTTTCGAGCCGTTTTACAATCACCAGCCATAGAACAAAAAGTACCATGAGTTGCATATACACAGTATTCACAAGGAGGTAATTCCACACTACTTGCAATTTTAATAACCTCGACTACCTCAGTTTCGAGCTTTATTGAATTTGTTTCTAAATTCCCCATGGAAGCAAAAGCAAATGTTCCTATGAGCATAAACGCTAGAGTAAAAAATAAATTTTTCATAATAATTACATTTTATTGATTAATATGAAACGAAATTAGAAATTAGAAAAACAAATTATTTCCGACTTATTTGCATTTATTTTTTAAAACTTGTCAACAGTTCAATAAAAATAAGCTTTTATTACTAATCTACCAAATCAAAAAACCACCGAACAGTGTCAGTGGTTTATTATTATTTTTCTCGATTTAAATACTAAAAAAACTTCAATCCTTATAACATCTTATTTGATTACTTCGAATCCAAAACTTGCTGGATTTGATCTAAATAATATTTTTCATCTTTTAAATACGTGGAAGAAATTAGTAAATTATTGTCTTTGGCAAAAAAAAGTATTAAAGAAAGTCCATAATCTTTAATTTCTTTAGAAATATTTTCCACAAACGAAATATATTTCTTTTTAAACCTTTTTGAGTGCTTATTGGATATATTAAATATAGGACCTTCATAACCTGCTTCTTTCAGCCTATACCGAATTCTATTAAATTCACTGGTATTATTTTCATCTTGTGCCGTTATCAAATAAAAATCAATCTTACTCTTATTTCTTGTCACCAAATCAAGTACTTTTGGCAAAGTTTCTACACAAGGCTTGCACCAGGCTGCATATGTATAAACCAATTTATATTCAGAATTTCCCACATTCAATAGCGAATCAAAATCATCATTATCAATTAAATACACATTATAATTCTCAATATCTGCAACCTCTACATCATTGAACCTTATAACATCAAGTTGTTGACTTTGCGCTTTTAAACTAAATAAGATTAAGAAAAAAAATATAATTCTCATACTACATGTTTTTATTTATTCCAAGGTAATTCTATATCCACCTTCATTTCCAATTGAAGTGTCCAAAGCATAACTATTTGCTTTTATATTAAAATCTCTATTATACTCTGGTATAAACCCCGTATTTAAATCATTTTCTACAATTAAATAAGTTAAATCATTTGGCACGTCTTTAGGAACAGCATTTTGTAATTCTATTTCAAAATAATAACTACCATCCACGTCCATCTTTATCTCTACAATTTTATAAGTCTCGTCACTCCCAACATTTTGCTCGTATTCTAATAGTGTTGGAAACCATTTAAAATCACAAAAACCTAAACCACTCAAACATTTCTTCTTAGGACGATGAATCTGCACTGAAAATATTATAAGATTAATACCATCATTACCATCTTTATTGAACATTGCAGTATTAAATAAATCTTCACCTTTTAATTTTATAAACTCAGAAATATTATCTTCATTATAAATAGATGAATTTATTTCATCAGTATCACATGAATAGAAAAAAGCAATAATACAAAGTAAGAAACATAATTTAATTTTCATAATAAATATTTTTAATTGTTTATAATGAAACGAAAATAGAAAATAGAAAACCAAATTATTTCTGACTTATTTGCATTTATTTTTTAAAACTTGTCAACAGTTCAATAAAAATAGGTTTTTCTTACCGACATAGCAAATAAAAAAACCACTGAATTTTACTCAGTGGTCTTATGCTTTTTAAGCTTTTAATTATATTATTTATCCAAAACGTTTGCTCCTCCTGCACAAAACTACTCACTCGTATCTACACCATAGCCTTGTAACAGCCTTCTTCGTTGATAGGCCTCCTCTTGAGCTTGTTGAAATTGATCTAAAGTTACTGATTTTCCTTTTTTAGGAATTTTAATTTGGGAACTAGAAGCTATATCAATTGAAGTCGCATCATAAAAAGTTATTTCACTTGAGTTTCTATTTAACCTCTTAACCTCCATTCGAAGGATTAATCCAGGCAATCCACCAAAAAAATCAGGTCCGTTCGAAATAGGAATATCGGGCGTGAACCAAGCGATAATTTTTTGACCTTTGTATTCTATGATTGCTTTCCTAACATTATAGCCTAAAAATACATCCTTCTCATCACTGATTTTCCAATTAAATCCAAGTATTTCATCTTCAATCAAATATTTTCTACCCATCAATTCCTCATCCTGCATAAGTTTTCTATCAATTAAATCTTTATATATTATACCACGTTGAAAAACATAACCATAACTTGAAAGTCCTTGATTATTGATGATTTTTTCTACATAAAAATAATTTGACTCTACAGGTGTCAGAATAAGTTTAAAGTCAGAATCTAAAGATTTATCAATTTCATTTTTTTCGGTAAGTTCAATATAAACTTTGTAATTAACTTCTACTGCGTAATCAGAGTTCAACTCATATCTTTCTATTTCATTTTCTAATC
This sequence comes from Profundicola chukchiensis, assembly GCF_029664245.1. Classification (GTDB taxonomy): domain Bacteria; phylum Bacteroidota; class Bacteroidia; order Flavobacteriales; family Weeksellaceae; genus Profundicola; species Profundicola chukchiensis. The sequence continues at coordinate 161,246 of NZ_JANAIE010000003.1, forward strand.
CACTAATCATAATGTATTGATTACAACATCTTTTTTGCTCTACAATATCCTTTGAATATAATATATTCGCTTTGTCTATCAATGTATTCCAAGATAAATACATATTATTTTTAAATGGATTTTCTAAGTTTTTATTATTTTTTTCTATTTTTTTGGCTTTAATGTGTAATTGGTTTTCGAGATCAATTACCTCTAGAATAAGCCCCTTTAATCCGTGAAACTTCCATGGACCAACCGCTGAATTAAATTTCTCTGTATAGTAAATCTTATACTTCCTTCCTTTATATAAAATGGAAACTGCACTGCATTCATATCCTAAAATATTTTTCACATCTTGGGGATGCCAAGCTATTATCTCGAAATCCTTTAAATCTTGCTTCAAAATAACACCATTCTGATAAACAATTTGTGATTTTGAAAACATCAAATCATCTTGAAAGCTTTTCCATACATAATCTGTGAATGGCACCAACTCACTTTCAATTTCATCATTTTCATTAAATTTAAAAGTATTTAGGTCATAAGTCTCTCCATTCATTTCATACAATGAATAATTCTCATTAAAATATAAGAAAGCATTTATGGTATCTTTAGATATTTCATAATCCTTTTGGGTATAATGAGCATATGCTATTTTATATTCACTGCTTAAAGTTTGAGAAAAAGATAAAGTGAAAAATAAAATAAAAATTTGTGATATCACTAATTTCATGTCATTCTAACTAAAGTTGTTCTGTAAAAGTATTAAATTCCTCATAATGCGAAAAATCCTAAGTTGGATTTCCAGGTTCTTCTGGAGCAGGTGTCAAATCCTCGAGAGCTTTTTTTCTTGCACAAGACTTTGCTTCATCATATGTAGCAGCCTCACAACAATAATTTCGTCCACCGACTTTTACACAATAAATAGTTGGCTTGCTCACTTCTCTTTGTAAAAGAGAAAGGGATTCATGACCTTTCAAAGGATATCCATTTCCTACAGAACTCAATAATCCACAGCCAAAAAACATTAAACTTAAAAATAAATTTTTCATAATAATTATATTTTATTGATTAATATGAAACTAATATAGAAAATAGAAAAACAAATAATTTCCGACTTACATGAATTTATTTCTTAAAACTTGTCAACAACTCAATAAAAATAGGTTTTTGTTACCAAGATGCCAAACAAAAAAACCATTGAATATGGGGCAGTGGTTTTAGGATTATTTAATAAAAGAAAGATATGTGAGCATCACAACACCAGACCTCCCTTTCTTTCTCTCCTTTCTTTGTTCAATCTTTCAATTTCAGCATAATATTCTGTCAATGAGATTCTATTATTTCCTTTTAATTCTTTTAGCTTTGGATTTTTTATGGAAGAAATATCGCTTAATATAACCTCATAATTATTATTAAAGTTAACTTTTACAATTAGGCCATGTAAACCTACTAACCCAAATGGTGCAATATCAGTAGCATAGCTTTCATCAATCCAAACGACCGTAACGATTTCTTTAGGACCATTTAAACCAGTTTCATAACGCCGATTCACTGCAATTTTACACAATCTACCATTTACTATCTCGGTTTTATTTGTCATTTCCCATTCAATTTCATCGAAATCATATTCAATTATCACCCGTCGTCCATTTAAATCTTTCATGTTTTGAGTTTTCTTCAGTTGATAATCAACAAAAAACTCTCCTTGCGATTTTCTGAACACATCATGTAAACTTATTTTAAATTCTTGGGAGTTATCAATTTTATAAATAGGATAAAAGTAGCTTGCATTATTTGCATATTTAAGTTCAAATTGGATGCTATCCGTTTCCTGTTTTAAGAACATTCTCATATTACTGCTCTCATCTTCGGAAGATTCGAATTTATAAGCTTGATAAATAAAGAAATTAGGCTCATTTGTTTGCGCAATTAATGATGTATAGAATAGTAAAATAAAGATTTGAAAAGTTTTAAACATTTTATTTCAATTTATTTTTGTGACATACAATAAGATTAAGCGCGATCGTGGATTTCCGTTAATTCTGCAGAAGATAGACTTGAGTTCTCATGCTCAAAAAAATTAACCACATTATCAGCATATTCCACACATTCTTGATTTTTATTATTGAACTTAACCTTTTGTAAAGAAGTATAGGAAATATTTTGTGATGAGTTTAAGAAATCATTTTCTTCTTGAATGCTATTCGTTTTCGAATTTGCAAAAGATAGAATAAAACACCCAAATAATAAAGCCATTGTAAAAAATAAATTTTATTGATTAATATGAAACGAAAATAGAAAATAGAAAAACAAATTATTTCCGACTCATTTGCATTTATTTTTTAAAACTTGTCAACAGTTCAATAAAAATAGCTTTTAGTTACCAAGATACCAAACGAAAAAAACCACCAGACAATGTCCAGTGGTTTTATACTTTTTTCAATTTTATGATGGGTTATCCATCCAAAGCGTCTGCTCCTCCTACGATTTCTAAAATTTCGTTGGTAATTGCTGCTTGTCTCGCTTTGTTGTATTGTAGCTTAAGTGCTTTTTCTAGTTCTGCTGCATTGTCGGTAGCCTTATGCATTGCCGTCATACGCGCGCCGTGTTCAGATGCATTAGAATCTAAAAGAGCTTTATATAATTGCGTCTTTAAAGTCTTAGGGATTAACTCCATTAAGATTTCCACTTTATTAGGCTCAAATATGTAATCTACGCTCGTTTCTACCTCCTGATTAGTATCTATAGAGATAGGTAAGAAAGCTTCGTTTAAAACGTCTTGATTGGCGGCATTTTTAAAATGATTATAAACCAATCTCACTTCATCGAATTCCTTGTTCTTAAATGCTTCCATCACCTGGTCTGCAATGTCAGATGAATTCTTGAAGTTGAAATCATCCCAAAGATGACTTTCGTTTTTATATACCGTGTGTTCTTTCTTTACAATATCATTAGCCTTTTTACCAATGGTCAAATAACTAACGTTTTTGCCTTTGTAATCTTCTTTAGCTAAACGCACAACTTCTTTGATAACATTGGAGTTGAATGCTCCTGCCAAACCACGATTAGAAGTCACAGCAATAATCAATACATTGCGTACCTCACGTTTTTCTGTGAAATCACCCCCTACTTCCTCGTCCATGCTCGCACTTACATTGTCCATAAGTTCGCGTAACTTGTTAGCATAAGGTCGCATTTGAATAATAGCATCTTGAGCCTTTTTCAACTTAGCTGCCGATACCATTTTCATGGCATTGGTAATTTGCATGGTTGACCCAACAGATGTTATCCTACTACGTATTTCTTTTAAATTCGCCATTGATATGGTGCCTTAAATTTTAATTTTAATTTAATAGTTGATTAAATCAACACTAATAAATACAACACGACACCGGTAGGCATCGTGTTGAATTATTAAATTTTATTACGCTTTGTTTTTAGCGTATTTTCCTGATAAATCATTTGCAACAGAAGTTAAAACTTGTGTTAACTCATCTGTATACTTACCAGCTTTTAATGCTGACATGGTCTCAGGGTGTTTCTGGATCAAGAATGAAATATATTCTTCTTGGAATTCTTTTACTTTTTCTACAGGAACATTTCTCATTAAGTTATTTGTACCTGCATAAATTAAAGCAACTTGGTTCTCAACTGGCATAGGTGAGTTCACGTTTTGCTTAAGAATCTCTACGTTTCTCTCTCCCTTTCCAATTACCGCCATAGTAGCCGCATCTAGATCAGATCCAAACTTAGCGAACGCTTCTAGCTCACGGTATTGAGCTTGGTCTAACTTAAGTGTACCAGATACTTTCTTCATTGATTTAATCTGAGCTGCACCACCCACACGAGATACAGAAATACCCACGTTAATAGCTGGACGAACACCAGAGTTAAATAAATCTGACTCTAAGAAGATCTGACCATCTGTAATCGAAATTACGTTGGTTGGAATATAGGCAGAAACGTCACCTGCTTGTGTTTCAATAATTGGTAATGCTGTTAAAGAACCACCTCCTTTCACTACTCCTTTCATTGATTCTGGTAAGTCGTTCATGTTTTTAGCAACATTATCATCACCAATAATCTTAGCAGCACGCTCTAATAATCTAGAGTGTAAGTAGAAAACGTCACCTGGATATGCCTCACGTCCTGGAGGTCTTCTTAATAATAAAGACACCTCACGGTAAGCAACCGCTTGCTTAGATAAGTCATCAAATACGATTAAAGCAGGACGACCTGTATCACGGAAGTACTCACCAATAGCAGCACCTGCTAATGGAGCATATACCTGCATTGGAGCTGGATCGGATGCGTTAGCCGCAACAATCACCGTATAGTCCATAGCACCGTGCTCTTCTAATACAGCAACTGTTTGTGCTACCGTAGACGCTTTTTGTCCTACAGCAACATAGATACAGTAAACAGGCTCTCCTCTATCGTAAAATTCTTTTTGGTTCAAAATTGTATCAATCGCAACGGTTGATTTACCTGTTTGACGGTCACCAATAATCAACTCACGTTGACCACGACCTACAGGAATCATAGAGTCGATTGCTACGATACCAGTTTGCAAAGGTTCAGAAACAGGCTCACGGTAGATAACACCTGGTGCTTTTCTCTCAATTGGCAATTCAAATAATTCACCTTCTAAAGGTCCTTTACCATCGATTGGGTAACCTAAAGTATCAACAACTCTACCCAACATAGATTCACCTACCTTGATAGATGCAATTCTGTTAGTTCTTTTTGCTGTATCTCCTTCTTTAATCCCCTTCGATTCACCTAAAAGTACAACACCTACGTTGTCCTCTTCTAAGTTCAATACAAGTCCTTCTAAACCAGTACTGAATTCAACTAATTCACCGTATTGTGCGTTTTCTAATCCATAGATACGTGCAATACCGTCACCTACTTGTAGTACGGTACCAACTTCAGACAGTTCAGCGTCTGAGTTGAAATTAGTTAATTGTTGTTTTAATATAGCTGATACTTCAGCTGGATTGATTTCTGCCATGATTTTGTCTTATTAAACCTTTGGAATATAATGTTTTGAATCAAATTCTTTTCTAATTTTATTCATTTTAGAACTGATAGATGCATCGAATTGCTTGTCATCTATTCTTAAAATGAATCCACCAATTAAACTTGGATCTACCTTATTTAAAACTTCTAATGAAGTTCCTGCAGGAAGAGTTTCTTTGGCTTTGCTCAAAATAGCATCGATTTGTGCCTGATCTAACTTCTGTGCAGAAGTAATAGTAGCATCCTTAATGTTATTTTTAGCTTTATAAAGCTGAATAAATTCAGCTGCGATTTCTCCAATCGCTAAACTTCTATCTTGTCTTATGATCAGGGATAAAAATGTTCTGGACTCCTCTGAATAACCCGCAAATACATTGTTCATGATTTGCGTTTTCTTTTTGTAATCTATAATCGGAGACGCAAAGAAATTTTTAAGATCACGGTTGGATTTAACCAAATCGCGTAATTGCAACATTTCTTGCATAACCATTTCCTCCTTATCAGAACCGGAAAGGAAATCCATAAACCCTTTAGCGTATCTTTTTGCTACCCGAAAATGTGCCATTAGCTTAAATTAATATCTTTAATTAATTCATCAACATAAGCATTTTGATTCTCGCTTTGGCTTAATTGCTTACCTAAAACCTTTTCTGCAACTCCAATTGATAAAGTAGCTACTTGGTTTTTGATATCTGCAATAGCAGCAGCTTTTTCTGTTTGAATGCTTTCGCGAGCAGAAACAATAATTTTCTCTGCCTCTAATTTAGCATCCTCTTTTGCTTTGTTGATAGTTTCATTACGCATTTCACGCGCTTCTTTTAACATTGCATCACGCTCTTCACGTGCTTGCTGCAATATCTTTTCGTTCTCATTCTTAAGGTATGCCATTTCCTCACGAGCTTTTTTTGCTTGATTCAAAGCATCCTCTATATGAGCTTCACGCTCATTAACCGCCGATAAAATTGGCTTCCAAGCAAATTTTGCAAGGAGAAGGAATAAGATTACGAAAATTAAAGTGGTCCAAAATATTAAACCAATGGATGGAGTTAATAATTCCATAATATATTTTTGCTAATTTATTAAATTTTTAAAAGAAAGCCCGATTGCCAACCGCATAAGACGGGCTTTCTGAATCCATTTACCCAATGCTCAAGAATGCAATTACAAGTCCGAATAGACCTGCACCCTCGATAAGAGCTGCAGCAATAATCATTGCTGTTTGAATTTTACTAGAAGCTTCAGGCTGACGAGCGATAGCGTCCATTGCTTGGCCACCAATTCTACCGATTCCTAATGCGATTCCTAATACTGCTAATCCTGCACCTATGGCAGCTAATGTTCCAGTCATGATAAAAAATTTAAATAATTAATAAATGGTTTTAAAATTAATGTGCTTCCTCTACCGCCATTCCAATGAAAAGCGCTGTTAAAAGCGTAAATATATATGCTTGTAACGCAGCAACTAATAACTCTAACGTGTTAATGAATAAAGTTAAAAGTATAGAACCTGGTGCTACTGCATAGCTTTGTAATATAAAAATCAAGGATACGAAACTCAATACGATAATGTGTCCTGCTGTAATGTTAGCAAACAAACGAACCATTAACGCAATTGGCTTTGTGAATAATCCAAGAACCTCAACAGGTACTAAGATTAAGTAAACTGGTAATTTACCATACCAAGGCATCTGATCTCCTAATGGATCAAAAATATGCTTCCAGTAGTTTTTGTTACCACTAAAGTTTACCACAACAAATGTGATTGCTGCTAAGGTTAAAGTAAACGCAATGTTACCACTCGCATTCGCTGCACCTGGCATCAATCCTGTTAAGTTTAAAATCCAAATAAAGAAGAATAATGTCAATAAGTATGGCATATACTTTTTGTACTTAGGACCAATGTTTGGCTTAGCGATATCTTCTCTAACGAAGATAACTAAAGGCTCTAAGAATCCAGCTAAACCTCTAGGAACCATACCGTTCTTATAAGATCTTGCTACCGAACCAAATAGAATCAATAACAATAAACCTCCCATGATCATCATTACTACGTTTTTAGTAATAGAGAAATCTAATGGCATCGGATTCGTTGGATGCTCTTCTTCATCCATAGTTAATGTTCCTGCAGCATCTGTTTCATAGATTTTTTCGTGATGCAAGGTATAATACTTACCACCACTTTCTACAATACCATCTCCATAATAAAAAGGTTTAGATGAGAACATCTTAATACCATCATCTAAAAGGATAACCGGCAAATATAGACCTACTGAGCTATCGCCTTCTCCCCATAAATGCCACTCATGCGCATCACTAACGTGGTGCATGATGGTTGAAACTAAATCAAACTCGTTTTCCTCCGCTTCCGTGGTGTCCGCAACCTCCTCTACAGTTGCATTTACGTCCGCTTGACCATAAGCCAATGGAAGTAGAAAAAAGGATAGAACTAATGTTAATAATCTTAATTGCTGCATTTCATTTACTTTCCTACAATAATTTTGCAAAAATAGGCTGAAATATTTAATAATAAAAGATATTTCGATATGTATTTTGTCATTTATTTAGGATTAAGGTTTTTAATAAAGACTAAAGTGTAGATAATTGTGTATAAAGCGTAGACTACTAAAAAGTTAAATATCTGCCCCTGTGTCAATCCTACCTTATTGTATAGTAGAATAAAAATTGAGAACATCACTCCCATTTTAATTAGGAAACCACCCATTACAACTAAGCCTAAATATTCTTTTTTATCTTTTAAAAAAAATAAACTCGATGCAATAATTCCACCTAATAAGAGCAAACTAGCATGCAAAACTACAAATGACTTAAGCTCAAATTGATTTAAATAGTCTAAAATGAAAAAATCTGCGACTATAATCGCGAGCAATAATAAAATGTATTTCATACTAGTTGTCTAATTTTTTAACATCTTGGTAAAGGACATATAATCCAAGGAAAACCCCTAAAAGAGTTGCCCCAAGCGTAAAGTAGTTTTTTTCAACTTCAAAATAGTAGTCGAGTCCATAACCCAATAAGGCAAAGCCAAATATGGTCGCCGTAAGCTGTGAGCTAATAGCGAATAGGCGCATATATTTTTTCGATGGCGTAGAATTGTTATCCTTCATTAGAAATGCCTTATTTTTGCCCCACAAATTTATGGTAAAAATAGGAAACATAGAATTACCGGACTTTCCGTTGCTACTCGCACCTATGGAAGACGTGAGCGATCCACCTTTTCGCAGATTGTGCAAAGAATATGGAGCAGACCTTATGTATTCGGAATTTATTTCGTCCGAAGGACTCATTCGTGATGCGATTAAAAGCAAAATGAAATTAGATATTTTCGACTACGAAAGACCGGTTGGAATTCAAATTTTTGGTGGCGACGAAGAAGCTATGGCAATGTCTACAGAAATTGTAGCTGCTGTAAAGCCAGATTTAGTGGACATCAATTTTGGCTGCCCTGTTAAAAAAGTAGTTTCTAAAGGCGCTGGTGCAGGTGTATTAAAAGACGTTGACCTTATGGTAAAACTTACCGAAGCTTGCGTAAGATCTACTGATTTACCCGTTACCGTTAAAACTCGTTTAGGCTGGGATAATGACAGCATTAACATTTACGAAGTTGCAGAGAGACTTCAAGATGTTGGTATTAAAGCTTTATCTATTCACGGCAGAACGCGTGCGCAAATGTATAAAGGCGAAGCGGATTGGGCTCCTATTGCTAAAGTTAAAGATAATCCAAGAATTCATATTCCAATCTTTGGGAATGGCGATATAGATTCTCCTCAAAAAGCACTAGAATACAAAAACCGCTATGGTGTAGATGGTGTTATGGTAGGTAGAGCAAGCATTGGAAATCCTTGGTTCTTTAGAGAAATTAAGCATTTCGTAAAAACCGGCGAGATTTTAGATCCTCCAACATTACAAGATAGAATTGAGGCGGTTCGCAAGCATGTTATTTGGTCTTGTGAGTGGAAAGGTGATCGTACGGGAATTTTAGAAATGAGAAGGCATTATGCTAATTACTTTAAAGGAGTGGATCATTTCAAACCCTTCAGAACTAAATTAGTTCAGTTACCTGAAAAAGATGATGTATTAGGCGTTTTAGATGAAATAAGCGAACATTATTTAGCCTAAATTCAAGCTTAAATCCTGATTTCCTTAAGATTCAATAGTTAAATATTGGATTTCACATCGCTATATTCAGAATATTAGTATTTTTACTATATGAGCAAAAAGAAAATTATACTTCTGATTGTAGGTGTTTTACTGGCTATAGGTGTAGTTAGTGTTTTCTTCAATAATTATCTTAACACCAACAAGGTTAAAGATTTTATTCAAGCTCAATTACCCGAAAACATTGATTTAGAGTATAGAAAACTTAACACGAACATACTTTTTGGCAATTTCTCGCTTAAAGATGCAAAGATTAAGCTTAAAGACAAGGGTATAGAAATAGAGGTAGAAGAACTTGAATTAAAAGGTCTCAACTACCGCCAATTACTCACAAGCGATACGATTCAGATTTCTGGAAGCTCCATTAAAAATGCTTTCTTTTTAATTGATAAATCTAATATTGACTCCACTAAAATCCCTGAGAAGAAAGATCGCAAAAACCTAGTGCTTAAATTAGATAAATTTGAAGTAGGTTTTTCTGGTATTACCGTTAAGGACAAGAACGGCGATATAAGAGCTCAACTCAATGCTACCCAATTAGGTTTGAGAGATTTAATGGTGCAATCTCGCCCCGAAAAAACTGGAGATGATTTTGAATTTGCCCTAAGAAGCATTCAGTCGGATAGTTTGCTAATTGCTTTAAGCGAAACCGAAGATTTGCATATTGGACGTATTGAAATCGATGATTCTAAGTTCAAGCTTAGCAATTCGCAACTGGCTTTAAAGGATAGGGGTATTCAAGTTGATTTCGATAAATTAGAACTTAATGGTAAGCATTTAGGACATGTATTTTCATCTGACACTATCAATTTCGAGGAGTGCCTGTTGAGCAATGCCTCTATTAAAATCAATAACTCTAAACGTCAGACCAAGAAAACTAGAAAGAAAGTTCAAGCGGCTAATAAAGTGATTAATGTTGCTAAGTTTAACATTAGCGAAACGGCTTTTGATTTTTTAGATGGTAGAGGAAAACCAAAAATCAAGTTTGACAAAACCAATGCATTTTTTGAAGATATTCGAATTTTGACAGCACCAGATGACAATCAAAATCATCTTACCTACAAGTTTATTCATTTAGATGCGAAAGACCTAAATGCTGCTATTAGTGACTTGCATAAAATTCAGATTAAAGATATTCAGGTAGAGGATAAAATAGCAACCTTCAACAAACTCAGCATTACGCCGAACTATAGTAGAACAGAGTTTCAAAAGCATATTAAAGAGGAGAAAGATGTCATTAATTTGGATGTTCCAAAGGTGGTTGTTTCTGATTATGATTACTCTTTCGACAAGGAGGATAATTTTATTAAAGCCAATCAGATTACCTTGAATTCACCAGATTTAAGCATTTATAGAAATAAACTAATGCCTGATCAAACAGGTCGCAAACCTCTATATTCGGAGATGTTGCGCAAACTTAAAATGGAGTTAGCAATAGATGATATTCAAATCAAGAATGCAAAATTATCCTACGAAGAACATGTTGATAGAAATCAAGCACCGGGAAAAATACACTTTACCCAACTCCATGGAAACATTCGAAATTTATATAACAAAATCCCTTCTAAGGATTTAGTGAGCATTAATTTAGATGCTCAATTTATGGGACATTCTCCCACCCACATCGAGTGGACTTTTAATGTTCACCAACCAGCCGATCATTTTAGGATTAAAGGTTCGGTTAAAAACCTTGACGCGAAATCACTTGATGGCTTTTTAATTCCTAATATGAAAGCTAAATTAGATGGCAAGGTTCAGTTAACCACGTTTGATTTTAAAGGAAATGACATCAAAAGTACTGGCCAGATGGATATGAATTATGATGACTTGAAGGTAGATGTATTGAATAGAAAGAATGAAAAGAAAGGATTCTGGAGTGCAATAGCCAACTTTTTAGTTAAAAATGATAAGGATGATTCTTCTAAAGTAAATAATATTGTAAGTGTAGAGCGCGATCAGACCAAGTCGTTTTTCAACTATTTTTGGTTATCCCTAAAAGATGGTATCAAACAAAATGTAATGAAATTCCAAGGTAAAAAAGATAAATCTTAAGCTAGAAAAACCTTATTACATTAAGATAATCAGCATTTTATACCCTCACATTTCCTCTTTGGCACATATATTGAATATTTGATAGGAAATCAAATGACATGACAAAGAGAATAATATTAAGCACCGCTTTAGGATTTATATTTATGGCGGGTGTTCAAGCACAAGAGAAAAAGAAAAGAACTTATAGCGCAGAGATTACGCCGGTAGAACAAAAAGCTCCAGCAAAGAAAAAACTTAAAAATCCTGAGGCTAACGTTAACTTTGAACAAGTTCAAGACACAAGAACACTAGGTCAAGACGTAGTAAACATTAAAACATTAAAGTTTGATGGAATGGTTGTTGGCGATAAACAATCTTCTAATGAGTTGAACATTGACAAAACGCGCAAAATTCAAATCGAATTTAAGAGTGATAACCCTAATGCACTTTATTATTTAGTGGATAGATTAGACAACATTATTATTCCTGCAAGAGAAGGTGCATTTAATGAGGAATTAAAAGCTGGAAAATATTTCTTGAAAGTTGGCTTAATGAATGATGCCGCAAGAATGAAAGAAAAAGCAACCTTTAGTTTTGTTATTAGATAAAACTAATCTACTTATATAAAAAACGCCCATTATTTCTGATAATGGGCGTTTTTGTTTTTAAAGTAATTCTTTCAATTCTAATAAGGAAGTTATATTAGGTACGCCTTCTAAACTTGGCTTTTCATTAAAACAATCTAAGAAAATAGCTTGCCAACCAAAGTTGGTTCCACCGATTACATCAGCTACCCAATCATCGCCAATAATCACTGCATTTTCTTTAGTTGAACCTGCTTTATTATTAGCTAATTCAAAAATTCTAGTATCTGGTTTTCTAACGCCAATTTCATCAGCACAGGTAAGCGTAGTTATATACTTTAATAAATCAGCATTTTTAAGTTTGTCCTCTGAAACCTCTATAAATCCATTGGTTATAATGTGAATGGTATATTTATCACTTAGATATTCTAGGATTTCTTGCGCACCTTCTACTGTTCCTTTCATTTTTCCCATTCGAGCTAAATACTCATCCTCGAACTCCATTCCCAAGCCTTCTTCGTGAATATCAAAATGAGCAAAAGGATCTTTGAATCTTCTTTCTCTCAATTCGTCTTTAGAAATCTTGCCTTCACTAATAGACATCCAAAGCTTTTCATTTAAATCATAAAACACCTCATGCCATTCTTCAAACGTGACATTATATTTCTTTGTAATCTCATAGTCCTTAAACATTTGCTCTAAGGTAACTTCAGAGTTTCCTCTGTGGTCCCACAAAGTATTATCCAAATCAAAGAAAACGTGTTCTACTCTAGCTTTGTCCATAATTAAATTTTGAAGATGCAAAACTAAGGATTTCTTGATTATTGATGAGTGACAAGCATTCAATCTTTCTTATAGTGCAATATCTAAGCTAAATGAATGCTCAAAACTCAAGTTTCATAAACGATACGATTTTATCTACATTTGCGTTATTCAACTTTTCCATGCAAGGCATTATAAACTTCATTAAGGATTTTCATAAAAACAGTGGTTCGTGGATCATGTCAGCGACGCTGTTTAATAAATTGATTCTATTTTTAATCAAGGTTTTTGTCATTATTTATATAGAAAAAGAAGTCTTAGGACAGGTGGTTTATTCTATCACCATGATTGCCTTTTTCACTCCTTTTGTGGGCTTTGGATCACCTGCTGGATTATTGCGGTATGGATCTATCGCCGAATCCGACGAGGAACGCCGAGAAGTCATAGACTATTCTTTTAGTCAAGGACTGGTAAATACTTTCATCTTAATTTTATTGATTGTCCCCTTCCTTAGCTTTTTATCTAAAGGCGAAGAGGCAACGATGCTATTCTTGTGTATTTTACTCGGACGAGTTCTAGCTTTATTTCTCAATAATCACCAGTCTGCACAAATGCGTGTTGATTTTCAGAATAAGCGATACGGACAATATGATATGATGAATAGCATCACGCTATTTGTTTTGGCTTTTGCGCTCACCTATCTTTTTCAAGCGGTAGGTTATGTTGTTTCATTGGTCATTGCACCTATCCTTACTTTTATCATTTATAGCATTCTCTACGGCGCACCAAAATTTAATCTTAAATGGAATTTCAACTTTCCTAAAAAGTCGTATTGGATATATGCTATGCTCACGAGTTTCTCTGGAGTTGTTTCCCAAATGGTCTTCTTTGTAGATATTTATTTGATTCGTGACATGATCGATAACGAAGCAGTAGCTGAATACAATGTAGCTGGGTTAATTCCGCTGAATGTGTTGGTTTTACCCGTTATTTTCATGCGCACCGACTTCACTAAAATTGCAAGTAATTACAAGAACCGAGCTTTTTTAAAGAATTATTACATCAATTATTTATACTTATTTCTTGCCATTTCTGTTGCCGGAATGTTGGTTTCTTATTTCTTAGGCGAATGGCTATTTAGCTTTATTGGAGAGGATTATCAACCCTTTGAAATATTTATGTATCTCATGGCGGCTGTTTGCATTTCTATTATGTTCAGAGTTCCCTTAGGAAACATGATTTCAGCATTTGGAAAAGCAAGATTCAATACAATTAGTGGAGTTATAACCTTGGTTTTTGCCGTGGTTTTAAACCTTTTATTTATTCCAAAATATGGCTTATTGGGCGCAACTTGGGCCACTTGTATTTCACTCATTATTTCAAGCGTTTTAAACCTAGCTTACTTTATCTGGTATTTAAAATATGAGTGCGAATAAACTACATATATTATTTGTTTCAACTTGGTTTCCCAACAGGGTATCAGGCTTAAATGGCGATTTTGTTCAGCGCCATGCTAAAGCTGTGAGTAGTTTACATAAAGTAAGTGTGCTACATGTGGAAGGTGATACGGCTATCAATAAAAGCGTTATTGAAAGACATGAAACAAATGAAAATCTCCAAGAAGTCATTGTATTTTTCCCCAAGTCCAAATATTCAATTATAAATTTCTTTAGAAAATTTAAGAGCTACCAACTCGGAAAAAAGGAAATTGGAGGATTTGATTTAATTCACGCTAATGTGATGTATTACAACCTATTTTGGGTTTTAATTCAACGATTATTTCATCAAAAGAAATATGTCATAACTGAGCATTCAACTGAATTCTATGGAAAAATGAGTTGGCTAAAACGCTCATTTAATAAAATTCTAGGAAAATACGCTTCTAAAATCCTACCCGTAAGCCAAAAACTTCAAGAGGCCATGCAAAACCAAGGCGTAAAAGGTGATTTTGAAGTTATACCCAATGTCGTTGATACTTCTTTATTTGAAGCGAAAACGGACTCATTAAATCAAGTTCCAATTTTTCTGCATGTCTCTATGTTGTTGGACAGCCATAAAAACATAACTGGACAACTAAATGCAGTTAAAATATTGGCTGATAAAGGATATAAATTTGAATTTCACATCGGTGGTAATGGGGATCTAAACCCTATTCTGGAATTTATTGAAAAACATCAACTGCAGAATTACATTAAAACCTTTGGAACATTAACTCATCAAGAGGTTTCTCAAAAAATGAAACAAGCAGACGCTTTTATTTTATTCAGTTTTAAGGAAAATCAACCTTGTGTTATTATCGAATCTTTTGCGGTTGGGACGCCAGTTATTGCCAGCGATGTAGGAGGAATTAGCGAGTTTTTCCCATCAAACTTTGGAGAAATTATTCCTTCTAACGATGTTGATGAGCTTGTCCACAAAATTGAAGATTTTATTCAACAGAAAAATTATGCTTCTGCCCATGAAATGCATGATTATGTTGAAAATAACTTTTCAGTAAGGCGTATTGCTGAACGATTTGATCAAGTTTATCAATCTATAATATCAGAGAGATGAGAGGATTTTTCGGTGGAAATATAGAACTGGATAAGGCTGAAATGTCATTCGCCGAATTTTCCTTTGGTAGAAACTCAAATGATCAATTTGTAGAGGATAAAATCTTCACAGAAACAGATGATTTTATTCTAGGATTGGATGGAGTGATTTTAAACAAAAAAGAAATTGCTCATGATGCTCAAGATTGGGTGAATTATTTAATTAAACAAGATTTAAATTTAGCCCAAAAATTAAAGCGTCTAAAAGGCGTTTTTCATGGTTTTATTCTCAATAAAAAAACAAATGAATTAAACTTATTTAATGACATCACTGGAAATAAAAACTTCAGTTATTATCTTAAAAATGGCAGCTTTGTCTTTTCCTATGATGAGATTAATTTAATTCAGCTTTTGAAGTCTCATCAGCTTGAAATGACTTTAAGTCCGCTTTCAAAGTATAATTTTTTAGCTTATTCCTATCTTGGTTCTACGCAATCTTGGTTAGAAGAAGGAAAAAGACTTGCGCCTGGCAGTATTTTAAATTTTAAAAACGGAAAAATCTCCATTGAATCCTATAAAACCCTTGTTTCCGAACCGAATAATAATTCATCCTACGATAAGGTTTTAAGTGATTTCGAAGAATTGATGCAAGAGGCAGTCACACTACAATATCAAAAAGACAAAGACAGTCATAAACAACATTTCACGACGCTGAGCGGTGGTTTAGATTCACGTGCAACCACTCTCTTAGCACATGATCTGGGCTTTAAAGAACAAACAGCCTTTACTTGTAGCCAATCTGGTTATGCGGATCAAATTATCGCAGAAGAAATCGCAGAAGCCTATAATTTTGAGCATCATTTTTATGCTTTGGATTCTTTTGAGCATCTATTTGATATCGAAAACATAAATAAAGAAATTGGAGGTTCGGCTTTATATTCTGGACCAGCGCATGTTATGTTTGGCATCGACAAATTCTGGAATAAAGATTACGGTATTATCCATTCTGGACATATTGGAGATGGTGTGATGGGTGCATTTTTAAGTTCTACCCAAATGTCTCCACCTAATCTATCTTATGGCAGAATTAGGGCTGAAATTTTGGCTCATCATCCTGATTTTGATGCACAAATCATCGAAAAATACAACAACGAGGAGGAATATAAATTATACGAACGTGCCTTTTGTGGAGCAGCTTGCGGCGTTTGGGGATTGGAGCAATTTTCTTATAATATCGCTCCTTTTATAGATCGAGATATATTAGATTTTCTTCTAGCTCTACCTTATGAGTTTAAATATAAACGCAAGATTTATATCGATTGGATGTTAAAGTTTCATCCATCTTGGACAGAATTCAAATTAGAAAGCATTCATTCTAAACCAAATGCTCATTGGAAGTTTAAATATGAATTAGAGTATATGCGTATTCGATTTGGTTGGCGTAAACTTTTATCGAAGGAATTTAGATTGAAATTCAACATGGCTCCAGAGCAGTATTGGTTTGAGAGTTCAAAAGCTTTACAGAATTACTATGCGAAAGAAGTGAAAGAAGCACTAGAAATCGCTAGCGACTTAAAACTTCCTTTTCATAAAGAAATGACTGAATTTAGCAAGTCGAAGGATTACACAACTCGCGCAAAAGCCTCACATTTAGCCTATATCATCAACTTGATTTATACGAATAAATAAATTTCAAAAACTGCTTAATTTAATAAGTAAATCTTATTCTGTGTTATGTAGAAACAACCATGTATGGTTGATTTTTAGCTCCAAATCTCTCCATAAATTTACCTACGCCTGGAATTTCTGAACCTTCAAAGTCCAATATAGTTGGCGTATTCGCGTGTTTTTCGATTAAATAATTAAGTATAAAATCTGTAGCGAATAATTTCCTACCCATTTCACTCGCAGCAGATTGAGAATAATAGAATCTATTTCGATACTTGGTAAAAAAAGCGACCGAAATAACTTCCTCCTCTTTCTTAACCGCATATATTTCTCCTAAATCTTGGCTAAGACAATATTCAAAAAATTGTTTTTTCTTTCTGAGAATTTGAGCAGACTCTTTTAAGGGCATATGTTTCGCCTGAAAGGAGATAAAATCATCAATAGCTATATCAGAAACCTTTAAATTATTTTGCTTTCCTTTCTTTACACCTTGTCGCTTACTGGTAGAAAAACCATAATACAATTCTTCATAAGGTTTATTTAAATCTAAGACATAATTTTTACGCGTTTTAAGCCCCAAATCACTTAATACCGAGGTTTGCAAATGATTTAAATGATAAACTAAAGGTTTTAGATCTTTTAATTCATTCAAAAATTCTAAATGAATATTTTTTACCAAAGGAGTTTTAGAAATCACGCCTAATTGTTGTGCAAAATAAGGTTGAACCAAGCTTTTCTTCCAAAAACTACGTTTCATTCTTGCATATGGAATCGGCATCACAGCCTCATAATTATTGTACACCAAGACACCCCAATCCTTTTGGGTAACGATATCCAAAAACCAACTTTCTGCGTAAACAATTGGCTCCAAACTATTTGAAACACAATCATTGTATCGCTGGAAATCTATTTCGGAATATGGTATATATTGAAGCAATGGATTTATTTAAACCTTAAAATTACAAGGAATTTATTGAACTCAAAATTTAATAACGAAGTCTATTTAAGAAATAAAGCTAGACAAAAGACTTTCTCGCCATCCTTTCCACTCCCCAAAATCAGACAAACTCTCGTTGTGACAAATCATACAAAAGCTTCCACCCGTTAACTCGATGGTATTTTCAAGTTCTCTTATTTTTCCATGAGCTTGATTAGGCGTATTTCTTAAGTAATTTTTTAAGGTGACATCCATGGCGCAAAAAGGATGAATCTTCAAATTGGTTTCCTTTTCTTGACTCAAATCATACCAATTAAAACTATGCGCCGTTCCAGCTCTGAAGCCCAATTGATCGGCAAATCCCATACTATAATCTTCTTGAATTCCATTTGCCAACAAATTCTGATAGGTTGAAGGTAAATCAAGTTTAATATAATGCTGTCTCGACTTAGCAACAGGTTTCCCCAACACTTGCTCAAGTCTTTCTACTTCTGTCTTCAAAATCGAAGCATCTTGATTGGATTGGTACGAGGGATGTAAACCTACAGATGCCCATTTATTTGTGTTTTTAATTAATTTTTGAAATGCTTTATTCTTAAAATTCAAATTCTTGTCAAACTCAGCATAATCTCCAACCTGGAAAAAGAAAATAGGTTTATTCAGTTCGTGCTCGAAATTTATTTTTAACTCTTGATAAACATCCCAAGGGTCTTTCATGAGGAAGAAATAGCTTAATTTTCTTCGCGCTATCGAAATCAAATTTAATTTAAGCGCATCGCGTAGATTTGCGCCAACAAATCGCTTAAAACTCTTGTTTTGGTATAAATAAGCTTGGTCGATATCTATCGTCAATTGCTTCTTGAATTCTTTTTCTTTAAATTTTAAATCAGGATAGCGTTCATGTATTGAGTTTTTTAAGTTTTGAATTAAAACATCCACCCAAGGCAACTTTAATCGATTCGTTTTAAACAAATAAGAAGAGCTTCCTAAAAATCTATTGTGAGTGTCTCTTTCTTGAATTACATACTCCTCATATCGCGAAAGCAGAAAGAAAATCATAGCAAAACTGTCTAATTCTAAATTAGAAAAGTCAAAAAGCTTATACCCTTTTTCGAATAGCAATTTCTGTGGTTGGATTTGAATCCCACCTAAATCCTGATGTGAATAATTAATTTTAGCAGTTTCAATTTGAGTGAATTCATCAATATCCGAGGTAATTTTGAACGAAATATCCCAAATTTTTGAGATAAAATTCAAAACATAGTCTAGCCTTGGAGATTGCTTTGCTGAATAAACCCAAATTTCTTGTTTCATTTTACATTTTATTCTCGTCTCGAAAACTAAAGTAGTCTTTTTGCGTCACAATTAAATGGTCTAAAACTGCCACATCCAAAATTTGCCCGCATTCTACTAATTTTTTAGTAAGCCTAATGTCTTGTTCACTGGGCTTAATGTTGCCACTTGGATGATTATGTGCCACAATAATAGCTGTCGCGAATTTTTCTAAAGCCGTTCTAAAAATCAAACGAGGATCCGCTAAGGTATAACTAATCCCGCCGGAGCTCACTCTTTCAATAGAAATCACCTTGTTGGCTTGATTTAAAAACATAACCCAAAATTCCTCAACGTTTAAATCTGCTAAATGAGGTCTCAATACATCAAAAACCTCTGAGCTACTAGTGACTTTTGGCTTTTCTAATGCAAATTGTAAGGATTTACGATTCCCGATTTCTAATGCGGTAATAATACTGATGGCCTTGGCTTCTCCGATTCCTTTGTAATTCATTAATTGTTTCAAGCTCAAACGAGATAATTCATGCCAATTGTTTTGAACATCATTCAAGATACGCTTAGCTAAATCTACAGCAGTTTCTTCTTTGTTTCCGCTTCCCATAATGATGGCTAGTAGCTCGGCATCCGAAAGTGAAGCTTTTCCTTTGAGCATTAATTTTTCGCGCGGACGATCATCTTCCGCCCAATTCTTGAGTGATTTGAAGTTTTGATATGTTTTTGCCATCGCCGTGACAATAAGGATAAACTAAAAAGGGCACTTGTGCTAAGTCACAATAAATCCAAACCTATCCTAAGATAGTTAAGCTACCTTAGATTTACCAACTGCATTCTTCCACAGTTGATAACCTTGTACAGCTAAGATAAGAAAAATTATGAATTGTATCCCGGTGAAGCCCAATCCTTTGGCAAAGTATAAAGGAGCAGATATTATATTTGTAATAATCCAACCTAACCAGTTTTCTACTTTCTTTTTAGCCATCAACCACATCGAACCAAATGCTAATCCAGTTGTTAAAACATCAAAATAGTTAGTCCAATCCTCGAATTTATCGAAGTAAATATAAACTCCGATAACGAAAGCCATCGTAAATAAGAAGATGCCAATGGTCCATAGCCAGTCTTTAGTTTCTGACCAAGAAATCTTAAGTTGATCTTCTTGAGCAATATTCGACCATAAAACCCAACCATAAACACTCATGGCAGTGTAGTAAATATTGATAGTGAAATCGCCAATATAACCTACCACATAGGTTATGTAAATATAAATTCCTGTACTAATAATTCCAGTAGGGAAAACAAGAATATTCCCTCTTTTCGCAAATAATACACTTAAAACCCCAAACAATGCAGCCGTGATTTCTAAAATTATATCTAGTGTAGTTGCCTCAGCATAAGGCTGTAAAAAGAAATCAATAATTTCCTGCATGGCTTTATTTTATATAAGGTTGAAGCCCGTCCGCGATATTTCGATCATTGGCTAAGCGTGGTAGTTTAAATTGCCCTCCCAATTTACCTTGAGATTTCATATATAAATTAAATCCGTTGTCTTGAATAAATGAGATTTCAAGCGGTCTTAAAACTTTTCCATCAATCAAATCAAAATAATATGGATTTTGATTCTGAACTTGTTGATCTAATTCATTTTTAAAACGCTCTAAATCTTCTGGTTCTTCCTTGAATTCTATAAACCATTCATGATATGGCAACCCACTTACTGGATTGACCTGTGGTGCAATATGAAATTCAGAAACCGTGGCTTTGTATTTTTCTAAAGTGTTTTTCAGCGCATTTTCAACTTCTTGTGCTATCACGTGCTCCCCAAATGCAGAGGTATAATGTTTAATTCTACCCGTAACCACAATTCTATAAGGGTCTAATGAAGTAAACTTAACAGTGTCACCAATGCTATATGACCATAAACCCGCATTGGTTGTTAAAATTACAGCATAGTTGGTGTCTAATTCAACCTCGCCAATGCTCAACCTTTTGGCGTCTGGTTTACCAAATTCTTCTACAGGAACGAATTCATAGAAAATACCGTGATTTAAGAGCAATAACAAGTCTTCCTTACCCAATTGGTCTTGATAAGCAATAAAGCCCTCAGACGCAGGATAAGTTTGTATTACGTCTACCTTCTTGCCTAGGTACTGATTCATTTTCTCACGATAAGGCTCGTAGTTAACTCCACCGGTCACGATGAGTTGAAGATTAGGGAAGATTTCTCCAATTTTCTTTCCTGTTCTTTCCTGTAATTTTTCGAAGTACATTAAGATCCAAGGTGGAATCCCGCTAATAAGCGTAAGATTTTCAGTCATGGTTTCTTCCACAATCGCATCTACTTTTTCTTCCCATTGAGGAATACTGTTCGTTTCCCAAGATGGCATTCGATTTTTTTGTAGATAAGATGGAACATAATGCGCAACAATACCAGAAAGACGTCCCATTTTAATACCGTTTTCCTCCTCCAATACTGGGCTTCCTTGCAAGAAAATCATTTTGCCGTTAACAAAATCAGCATTATTGGAGTTCATAATGTAGCGTAATAAAGCATTTCGAGCGGCCTTGATGTGATATGGCAATGAGTCTTTACTGATCGGAATATACTTAGCACCAGAAGTTGTCCCCGAAGTTTTCGCAAAATACTTAGGTGTTTTTGGCCAAAGAATATCTTTATTGCCTTCTCTTACTTGATCTATATAAGGCTTTAAATCTTCATAGTCTTGGATGCTAACAGCCTTTGTATAATCTTGATGAGAATTTATAGTTTCAAAATTATGATCCTTTCCAAACTTTGTGTTTTTAGCCGTGTTCACTAGATTTAATAACAATTTTTCTTGTTCCTCAACAGCATTTGTTATCCAAGCTTGCTCTTGCTTAGAGATAAATTTAGAAAGTAATTTTGCTAATATGGTTTTCATAATTTAAAACTCTATATAGTCCTCTGCATTAACGGCATGACCTTGAATCCACAATTCGAAATGAAGGTGTGGACCAGTTGTCAATTCTCCAGTATTTCCAACAGATGCAATTACATCCCCTTTTGCTACTTCATCTCCCACTTCTTTAAAGACTTTTGCACAATGTTTATACATCGTCATTACGTCGTTATCGTGCTTTAAAATCATGGTATTCCCTGTGTCAGGATTCCAACCAGAAAACACGACGATTCCTTTAGTTACGGCTTTAACGCTTTCCCCAATAGGAGCAGCAATATCTGTGGCTAAATGATTTTCGCTGATGCTATATTTCCCAGTGATGATACCACGAACAGGTGGATATAAAGTGGCTAAATTATTGGTGGAAGTTGTATTTTTTAATGACTCTAACTCTTCTTGTGCAATTTGGGCTCTAAACAAAGAATCTTCTGCACTAGCTTTGAGGCTTTTATCATCTATTAAAACTGGCGTTCTTTTAGACATTAAACTATCTACCTCGGCTGCTTTTAAATCACCTGAAACAACCTTTTGCAAATGTTCTAAGAAGAGATTATTACGACTTAAGGTATCTTCAATTGCAATGATTTTTTCATTCAATCTTAAAATCTCCTTTTGTGATTTAACCTGATCAAAGGAAGCTGTCTCCTCTATGAAGTATGTTTTTAATGGGGAATATTTTAAAACCACATAAGCCAAACCAAACAATAGTGTTGTAAGAATAGCAAATACCAGAAGTAGATTCAATATAGTAATACGCATAGAAAATTTAGCTTCTCGCGTACTGTCATCTACAAGCATCCATCTATAATGATGTATTAGCCTAGATTTTATATTCTTTTTATTCTTCGCCATTAATAAGTTACAAATATAGAAAAACGCTTTTGAAACCTTATCAGATTAAGTTTATACTCAGAGAATAAAACTAAAATATTAACAACTAACTTATGTAGATTGATAAATATTAAACAAAAAAAACCACTTCCGAAAAAGTGGTTTTATTATTTTAAGAATGATTTTCAATTTATTCTACGGTTGGATCACCTTCGATACCGGCATAACTTACGTTGAACTGTTGTGCATAACTTAACTGTTCTTTGATCGCTTGTACAAATCCTACTTTAGCAGTTTTGTCAATTGTCATTTGCGTCGTTAAACCATATTCCATTAAATCCTGACCACTTTTCTTACCAGCCTCATCACCAATCCATCCTCTAATATCACTTACTTGAGCAGGTTTATCATTTAATAACAACATATAATCCTGTGGATACTTATTTTTATCTCTTGGTATCCCGATATATAGATAGGCAATCATATCTTTTTTAACAATATCCGTTAATTCAGATGCTTTTGCTGGCTCTAATTTCACGTATTTATCATATTCACTTGGCTTAATTGCAGAAGCAATTAAGAAGAAGAATAATAGCATAAAAACGATATCTGGTAAAGCGGCTGTTGAAATCGTTGGAGTTCCGTCACCACCTTCTCGTTGAAATTTACGTTTCATTTTGTTTTAAATTAAATGATTAATCCTACTGATTTGCATCAGTTGGTTTTGGTTCAGCAATAATTTTAGGATATTTAGAGTTAGCATCTGCAATAATTGCGTTATCTCCATCTTTTTCAGATTTAGATGGATCTGCTACCACTAAATCCCAATCCCTATTATAAGTTCTCTGAACGTATTTTGCCTTCAATTCACTATATGCAGCTTCTATCTCCCCTTGCAATGCCATATAGTCCTCCCAACTAGTTCCTTTGTCGAACTTAACCGAGATTACTGCCTTGCTTGGGTGATCTGATAAAAGGGCAGATTTTGTACCATCTGGACCTCCTGTACAATAAGTACATGGATTACCGTCTGCATCTACTCCACCACCATTATCAACATGGTCCATAACCAATTCCTTGATTTCTTTGATGTTGATCTGGCGAACTTTATCAGGGTCTTCTTTATAAAGAATTTGTCCGAAGGCATTAGCAACAAATTCAATTGCGTTTTGTTGTTCGATTTTAATCGGTTCTTTTTCAACTGTCAAATCCGGTAATTGACGCTGTACTCCTTCTTGCTTGTCCATAGAGGTAGCAATAAGGAAGAACGTTAATAGCAAGAATGCGATATCTGCTAACGAACTAGCGTTTACTTCGGGTAATTCTTTTCTTGCCATGTTTTAACCTTTTAACAATCCTTTAATCGTATCCCATGCTAGGAATACAAGACCTGTTACTAATAATACACCTGTCATAATGATACCTGTACCAATCAATTTAGATTGCATACCTGTAACTGTTTCTCTTGGAGTGAATACTTCCTCGCTACCAGAGAAGATAAATCCGATTACTGCTGCTATAATAATGGCACCAGCTACGTAGACAGCTTCTTTAACATGCGAAGGATGTTTCACTAAATCTATCACTTTATAGAAAGCGAAGATAAGTGTCGTAACCACGATTGCGATGATAGACACCCAAATCATATATGTGGTTAGCGGATTATCCATCCAGCTTGCCTTGTCTATATCAGCACCAGCAGCGTTAGGCGAAAATAACACCCAAACAAAGCCAATAAGTGCTAATGCAGCAAAGACATATAATAATATTTTTCCTATACCTTTCATATTGAAATTTGTTATTTGTTTATCTTCTATATTTTACTAGCATATCTACGATAGAAATAGAAGCATCTTCCATTTTGTTTACGATACTATCGATTTTTGCAGTAATATAGTTATAGAAGACTTGTAGAATAATACCCACAACCAAACCGGCTAAAGTAGTTAATAATGCTACCTGGATATTACCCGCCATATCTTGAGCTTGTACAGATCCTGATTTTGCAATGTCCTGGAACGCCATAATCATACCTACTACCGTTCCCATGAAACCAAGCATTGGAGCAATCGCAATAAATAAAGCAATCCAAGAAATGTTTCTATCTAATTTTCCGATTTCAACACCACCGTATCCAACTACTGAACGCTCAACGTTATCAAAATCTTGTCCTTCTGCTGTTCTTAATAAAGCTTGGTAAGCAATAGAAGCAACTGGACCTTTTGTGTTTCTAGCTAACTCTTTAGCTTCTTCAACACCACCTGATTGTAATGCACTATCTAAATCAGTAATAAATTTGTCTGTATTTACATCAACAGCGTTTAGATATAATATACGCTCAATCGCGAATGCCAAACCTAGAATTAAACAAACTAAAGGTAATGTCATCCAAAGCGGACCTCCACTAACGAAGAATTCTTTTAATACGTAGATACCTCCTTCACCGCCTTCTGCAGGAGCGTCAGCAGCCTGAGTCATTAATACAGCTGCATTTGCTTGGATACTCATCACCGCAAAGCTAGCTAAAGCCAAAATTGAAAATCGTTTTTTCATATGCTTAATTTTAATTTTTATTTCAAGTTTTTAATTATCTATTTCTTTAATTCTGAGCGGAGAGGAAGGGATTCGAACCCTCGATCCGCTTTCGCGAAAACACGCTTTCCAGGCGTGCGCCTTAAACCGCTCGGCCACCTCTCCTTTAAATTTTCATCCTTTTAATTAGTGGCATTTGATTCAGCCAAATTAAATATTTTTTTTAACTATGAAAAATTAAATTTCATCTGAGGCGCATTCTCCTCTAATATTTTTTACCAAACTTTTACGAATATCCGTAAAAATTTCCTGGTTACCAAGCACAAACATGGCTTTCACTACCGCAGATTCCGTCGTCATATCTTTTGCACTCACTGCATTTATATCCACAAAGAGTTGACTTGCGGAATATAAGCCAAGTTCTACAGAACCTCCTATACACTGTGTACCTATTATAATAATTAAACCTTCGGCTGCTTTTTGCCTTAATGCTTCAGCGAAGGTAGGTCTATCAAAAATATTACCACTTCCGTAGGCCTCTATAATTAATGCCTTTAAATTTGGAGTATTTAGAATCTGTATAAGGAATGCATCACTCATTCCTGGAAAAATCTTTAGTAAACCTACTTCCTCGCAGAACCCTGGAATAACTTTGAGCTCTGTTTTATTACATTTATATAGGTTTTGTCTATTTACCATCATATGTAGCCCCGACTCACCTAATTCTGGATAATTGGGAGATTTGAAGGCATCGAAATGTTGTGTACTTAACTTTGTAGTACGATTGGCTCGGTATAGTTTATACTCAAAGTAGATACAAACTTCTTTAATTACCGGCTCACCATTTTTTTCTAAAGCAGCATAATGTATAGAACTAATCAAATTTTCTTTGGCGTCTGTTCTCAAGTCACCAATTGGCAATTGTGAACCCGTGAAGATAACAGGTTTCTGCAAGCCCTCTAGCATAAAGCTAAGAGCCGTTCCTGTATAAGCCATGGTATCTGTTCCATGTAGAACAACAAAACCATCAAACTCTTCGTAGTGTGTATGAATTTGATTCGCTATCTTTTTCCAATCATTGGGAGTAATGTCTGATGAATCGATAGGGTCATCAAAACTTTTAACGGACAAATCGGCATCAATTAAAGATAATTCTGGAATATTCTCAGAAATATTTTCAAAATCGAATGCTCTCAAGGAATTTGTTTTATAATCCTTGGTCATCCCAATGGTACCACCCGTATAAATTAATAAGATTTTCTTTCTCATTTTCTCGGTCAAATGTAAATAACTCCATTGAGTTAAAAAAACAATTAACTAAATGGCACGATATTTTCATGTATTTATCTGTTCGCAAGAACATTAATATTAACAAAAATAAAAAAACTATTATTATGGGATTATTTTCATTCATGAAAAACGCAGGTGAGAAACTATTTGGAGGTTCTGAATCTGCAGAAGAAAAATCTAAAAAAGTTCAAGATCATTTAGCTAAGTATAATTTCGACCTTTCTGGTGTTAAATTATCTGTTGAGGACGATGCAGTAACTGTTTCAGGTGAAGCTAAGAACATTGACGAGAAGCAAAGAATTTTAGCTACGGTTGGTAATGTTGAAGGTGTATCTTCTGTAAAAGATAACTTAACATTAAAAGAGGCTTTAAAAATTGAAATTCCAGACATTTCAAAAACAATGTATACTGTAAAGTCAGGTGATTCTTTATCTAAGATCGCTAAAGAAGTTTATGGAGATGCTAATTCTTACAATAAGATTTTCGAAGCTAACAAACCGATGTTAAGCGATCCGAACAAGATCTACCCAGGTCAAGTTTTATATATCCCACAAGGATAATGTTAAACGAGTAAAAAATTTAAAATCGCAATTCTAAGCTTAGAATTGCGATTTTTTTTTGAATATGAAATCTGAAAAACTTAGTTATTACAAACCATAAAGCGCTTCTGCTTTTTGGTTTTTAGTGAAATGTGACTTCTAGAAAAAGCCAATAGAAAATCTATGGTTTCCTTCTTAGGCGTTAGCTTTCTAGAAGAGGATAAAGAATAAATTTTTGCCATATAGTTATGTTTAACTACATAACGTACATCTATCTTTAATTATTGTATAAATCAATAGGTTAAAACGATATTATTCTCTTCGATTAGCTTTCTTAAGTTGATGAGTGCATACCTCATTCTCCCCAATGCCGTATTAATACTTACATCTGTATCTTCTGCTATTTCTTTAAAGCTTAAACCTTTAAAGATTCTTAATTCTAAAACATGGCGTTGATCTTCGGGTAAATATTCAACTAATTTTCTAACATCGTCATGGATTTGACTTTTAATCCAATCCAATTCTGCGTTACCTTCTGTATAATGTATAAAATCAAAAAGACTGTATTCATCTCCGCCAACATTCTCGCTAACGGTTTTTTGCTTCTTCTGACTTCTAAAGTAGTCAATTGTTAAATTATAAGAAATCCTCATCACCCAAGGCAAGAATTTTCCCTCCTCGTTGTATTTACCTTCTTTGATGGTAGTGATTACCTTAATAAAAGTGTCCTGAAAAATATCTTCGGTAACATCGTGGTTATAAACTTTTGAATATACGAAGCTATAAATACGCTGTTTATGCCTATTTATAAGTGTAGCTATTGCAGATTCATCTCCTTCTAAATAAGAACGAACTAGCTCACTGTCTTTTCTGAATTTCATACGTAATGTTTAAAAATAACGTAAAAATCAATCTATAGGCACTTTGTTTTTAATGATTAGAATGTAAATATAATATTTAATTTTATTTTAAAAAAGAATTAACAATTCATGAATAATAATTAACACTATTCTCTGTTGGCGCAAAATTAGAATTCAGCAAGTATCAAATTCACAAATTTTAGATTCAAATTTAGCGAATGTAGTGGTTTTAGAAGGGCGCTTTTTTAATGAACTTAAGCCTGTCCCCAGAAACTGGATGATTAAACTCTAAGTCAGTGGCATGCAGGTACAGACGGTCTTTGCTTCTACCATATAAATCATCTCCCATGATTGGAATTCCAAGACCGCGATTATGTGCCGCATGTACTCTCAATTGATGGGTACGACCAGTTATGGGATAAAATAGAATTCGAGTTTTAGAGGTATTTCTATCGATGACTTGATAATGTGTTATGGCTTGCTTTCCATGCTCATGACAAACCAATTGCATCGGGCGATTGTCTAAATCTACTCTCAAAGGCAAATCAATCTTACCACTATCTTGATCCAATTCGCCGTCTAAAATAGCTGTATAGGTTTTATTTACACTTCTTTCAGTGAATTGCTTTTGTAGGATTTTGTAGATATCCATATTCTTAGCTACCAAAACAATTCCAGAGGTCGCCATATCTAATCTATGCACTAACAAAGGTGAATAATTGGAGCCAAGATAATCCACCACTTTTTGCCATAAGCAATCTTTAATTTCCTTTCCTGGCACCGATAAAACCCCTGCTGGTTTATTAACTAACATCAAATACTCATCTTCGAAGATGACTTCTAAATCGTATTCAACTTCGTCTAAAATGGGGTTATCCTCAACTTCAAGACCTTCTAACATAAAGCTCAGAATCGGCTCACATTTAGCCTTACAGGCAGGATAAAACTCTCCGTGCTTTCTAATTTCTGCCTGCGGAGCTTTTCCCCACCAAAACTCACCCATAGCGATAGGCTTCATGTTGTGTTGAAAAGCATAATGTAGCAATCGAGGAGCCGCACACTCACCTGCTCCAGCTGGAGGAATACGATTAAAAGGTTCGAAAATGGGAAGTAGTGATATTTCTTCGCCTTTGGCATTTAAGAAATTATAGGCTTTATGAATTCTAGCCTGTAATTCTGCTGATTTTTCCTTTCTATGTTTTTTTAAAGAAATAATCTTCGCTTTGAATTCTTCAAATTTAGCCTGAGCTGTACTAAGCTTTTCATTCCAAATTCTTTTTTGATCTTTTAACTCAAAGTGATTTCGCTTGCTTTCTTCTATAAGTTGATTTAATAGCTTTTCTTGTTCAGCTTTGTCCTCAATTTGTAAGATTTCTGTGCGCTTATGGTCTCTTAACTTTTTAGCAGATTTATGTCGTGCTTTAAGTTCCTTTAGACTTGATTTCTGAAGTTCTACAGTGGTATTTAAATCTTTTTTTAGCCTTAAATACTCCTCAGATGATAATAAATCATTTATTTTTTGATTTATTTCATCCAATTCTCTTTCGCCTATCTTGAAGAAACCTTGTGGATTTAGTATATCATAAACAGGTGGCACAAAGCCGTCCAGCTCGTTAATTTCATTGATCTTTCCAGAGAATGCAGCTAAGTAACCTAAATTAGATTCCTCATCTTCTACGATTAACACCCCAAACATTTTCCCAACAGAATTTTCGTCCCATCCGAAATTGTATTCAAAGTCCGTTTGAGATTCTAAATAAGCTTTTAACTCATCCGCAGCTTGTTCCACCCATGGATGTGGCGTATAATTAAAAGGAAAAGTGAATTGCTGAGGAGCCTCTGACTCTTCATTCAACTTTAACTCATGAAAAACATCTTGGGTTGAAAACATATTGGATTAGCATATTAAAGTTAAATATATTCAATATGAATATAATTCAACTATTCCTTATACAAAATCCATAGGAACCTTATAAGTTGGATCGTCTTCAACGTTTACATCAATCAATGCATCGGCATTTTTCAATAATCGTCTACAGTCAGGGCTTAAATGACGTAAGTGAACCGTTTTACCTGCCTTAGCATATCTTTCTGTCAACTTATTTAAAGCATCGATGGCACTCATATCAGACACTCTACTTTCAGAAAAATCGATAACCACTTTTTCTGGATCTCCTTGAACATCGAATTTAGTTGCAAATAAGGAAGTAGAACCAAAGAATAAAGGTCCGTAAATCTGATAATGCTTAACGCCGTCTTCATCAACAAACTTTCGTGCACGAATACGTTTTGCATTTTCCCAAGCGAAAACCAAAGCCGCGATAATTACTCCAATAAGAACCGCTAAAGCCAAATTATGAAGGAAGATAGTTACTACCATTACCACGATAATTACGAAAATATCGTGTTTTGGCATTTTACCAATAATTTTTAAACTCACCCATTCAAAAGTTCCAATAGAAACCATAATCATAAGACCTGTAAGAGCCGCCAATGGAACTGCTTCAATAAGCTCTGACCCGAACATAATAAACATTAGTAATGCGATAGAAGCAACGATTCCAGAAATTCTAGCTCTAGCTCCGTTAGAAATATTAATTAAACTCTGTCCGATCATAGCACAACCACCCATTCCAGAGAAAAATCCAGAAGTTAAGTTAGCCATACCTTGTGCAAAAGCTTCCTTATTACCATTTCCGCGCGTTTCGGTGATTTCATCGATTAAGTTTAAGGTTAATAAGCTTTCGATTAATCCAACGGCTGCTACAATAGCTGCGTATGGTAGAATTATCATAAAATTCTCAAAAGTGAAAGCTACTTGTGGGATATGAAATGGCGGAAAACCTCCTTTAATACTGGCCATATCACCTACCGTAGAAGTATCGATGTTTAAGAAATAAACAATTCCGAAAACAGCTAAAATAGCCGCTAATGAAGAAGGAAAAGCTTTGGTGATTTTAGGTAAACCCCAAATAATCAGCATGGTTAATAATACCAAACCAAGCATGATAAACAACTGAGTTCCTTGCATCCATTGCAAAACACCATTAGCATCTTCTACTTTAAATTGTACGATTTGTGACATGAAAATCACCACAGCTAGTCCATTCACGAATCCATACATTACAGACTGTGGAACGAGGCGTATAAACTTTCCGAGTTTCAAAATACCGGCGAGCATTTGTATTATTCCGGCGAGCACCACCGTGGCAAAAATATATTCAACCCCATGGGTTTTTGCTAAAGCTACAATCACAATAGCAACAGCACCTGTCGCTCCCGAAATCATCCCAGGGCGACCACCAAATATAGAAGTCACTAAACCTACTACAAATGCAGCATATAAACCTGTAAGTGGCGATAAACCTGCTATAAAAGCGAATGCAATAGCTTCTGGCACTAATGCCATGGCCACCGTTAATCCAGAAAGGATTTCGGTTTTGTAGTTTATTTTGTCTGATGAACGAAAGAAATTTAACACTTTTTCCATAGGGCGGCAAAATTACTACAATATTCGCAAAAAGTATAGGTTAATGACAAGAAAGATTTTGACTTCGTCAGAAGTTGATATCGAACAGATTAAAACCCTAAGTTTTAGCTGAAATTTTAGCGTACTTGAATTAGGCGCGGAGCTGCGGCAAGGATAGCAGCGGAAATCCTTGTAGCCGAAAAAGCTTATAAAAACACAAAACTAGCTAGAGCGACCTAAGAAGCTCTAGCTAGTTAATGTTTTTGCTTTTTTGGGTGCAAGATTGCAGCGAATAGCCTGGTTTTGATTTTCTATAAGAAATCAAAAGCCGCCCAAAAAATAATTTATTTAAGACTTGATACGCTCTTGGTAAGAACCGTCTTCTGTATTGATTCTCACTTTATCACCTTCGTTGATGAATAAAGGAACTCGGATTTCTGCACCTGTTTCAGTTGTTGCAGGTTTGGTAGCATTGGTTGCTGTATCACCTTTGATTCCAGGTTCTGTGTGCGTGATTTCCATAATCGTAAAGGTAGGAAGCTCAGCCGAAAGAGGAGTTTCGTCGTCTGCTCTGAAAACGATTGTTACATCCTCACTTGGTTTCATGAATTGTGGATTTTCGATCATGTTTTTGTTAAGGTACACTTGTGTATAATCCTCATTGTTCATGAAGTGATATCCGTTTTCGTCTTCGTATAAATATTGATATGAACGAGTTTCTACGCGAACATCGTTGATGCTGTGTCCTGCAGAAAATGTATTGTCTAAAGTTCTACCTGTGGTAACGCTTTTAAGTTTTGTTCTTACAAAAGCAGGTCCTTTACCAGGTTTAACGTGCAAAAAGTCAACGATTTTGTAGATATCGTTATTCAATTCGATGCACATTCCTTTTCTAATGTCTGATGTTGTTGCCATTTTAATCCTTTAATTTAAAGTTTTACTGAGATTCTGTGAATCAACAGTTTAAAAATTACCATTTGGGTTATATCCACGCATTACACCTCGTGAACTATCGGTTAAGAATTGTAATATTTCGTCGCGTTCAGGCGTTGCTTCCATTTCGGTTTCAATCATCTGAACAGCTTGAGTTACATTTAGTTTTTTCTGAAATAAGATTCTATAAATAGACTGAATTTCAGCGATTTTTTCTGATTCGAATCCTCTACGTCTTAAGCCGATAGAATTGATTCCCACATATGAAATAGGATCTCTAGCTGCTTTTACATAAGGAGGAACATCTTTTCTAACCAAGGTTCCACCAGCAATCATTGCGTGTTTACCAACTTTTGTGAATTGATGTACAGGGCTCATACCGCCGATGATAACATAATCGTCGATTTCTACGTGACCTGCTAGCGCTACGTTGTTGGCAATAATCACATGATCACCGACAATACAGTCGTGTGCAATGTGAACAGTTGCCATAATTAGACAGTTAGAACCAACTTGGGTATAGCCAAGCGCTTCTGTTCCTTTGTTGATTGTAACACATTCTCTAATGACGGTATTATCGCCAATAAAGACATGGGTTTCTTCACCTTTGTACTTAAGGTCTTGGGGTTCGGCAGAGATGACAGAGCCGGGAAAAATTTTGCAATTTTTACCGATTCTTGCACCGTCCATAATGGTTACATTAGGGCCAATCCAAGTACCTTCGCCGATTTCTACATCACTAGAGATGCTAGCAAAAGGTTCGACAACGACGTTTTTTGCAAGTTTCGCATTCGGGTGTACATAGGCAAGCGGTTGATTCATTACTTCCAATTATTCTTTGTTTTTAACAATTTGCGCCATCATTTCCGCTTCAATTACCACACTATCACCAACATATCCGGTTCCTTGCATGATAATAATACCTCTTCTAATAGGTTGCGTTAAATCGCATTTAAATATAATGGTGTCTCCTGGGACAACTTTCTTCTTAAACTTAACGCTTTCGATTTTCATAAAGTACGTAGAGTATGCTTTTGGATCATCTACATTACTTAAAAATAAAATTCCAGCGGCTTGTGCCATAGATTCTACCAATAATACGCCGGGCATTACAGGCTCTTGAGGGAAGTGTCCCACAAAAAACGGCTCGTTCATGGAAACATTTTTGATTCCAATCACGTGGTTTTCTGAAACTTCCATGATTCTATCGATCAATAAGAATGGAGGTCTATGTGGTAATAGTTCCATGATTTGATTGATGTCATACAAAGGAGGTTTGTTAAGATCAATCTGTGGTACGTTCTTTCGCTTAGCGATTTTGATCTGCTTATTCAATTTCTTTGCAAATTGTGTATTAATTAAATGACCTGGTTTATTAGCGATAATTTTTGCTTTCAATTTTGTTCCAACTAGCGTTAAATCGCCAATCACGTCTAAAAGCTTATGTCTTGCAGCCTCGTTTGGATGGTGCAAAGTTAGATTATCTAATATACCGTTAGGTCTAATATTAACAGATTCCTTATTGAAGGCTTTCTTCAATTTCTCTTCTGTTTCTGGGGTAATTTCTTTATCTACATAGACAATCGCATTACTAATATCGCCACCTTTGATTAGGCCAGCTTCTAAAAGTTGCTCTAGCTCATGTAAAAAGCTAAAGGTTCTACTATCTGCGATTTCTGTTTTGAAGTCCGAAATACTTTTCAAAGTTGCATTTTGAGTTCCCAACACTTTGGTTCCGAAATCTACCATGGTAGTTACTTCGAAATCATCTGAAGGGATAGCAGTTATTTCTGAACCCGTTTCTGGATCGTGGAAAGATACTATTTCCTTAATAACATAATATTCTCTATCTGCATCTTGTTCTTCGATTCCAGCTTTTTCAATTGCTTCCACGAAAAACTTTGCAGAACCATCCATAATTGGTGGCTCGGCATTATCTAATTCTATATAGGCATTGTCTACATCCATACCGGTTAAGGCTGCCAAGATATGCTCGGTCGTGTGGATTTTAACTCCTTTTTTCTCTAAAATTGTTCCTCTATCTGTAAAGGTCACATAGTTGGCATCTGCCTCTACTTGGGGACTTCCTTCTAGGTCTGTTCTAACGAAAACAAAGCCTGTGTTTACCTCAGCTGGTTTTAAAGTCATAGAAACAGGGCGACCTGTGTGTAGCCCAACACCATTTAAAGTAACTTCTTTTGATAAAGTTTTCTGCTTATCAGCCATTCTTTCTTTCTTGATTAAACTTTTTATCTAACTGATTGAGTTTGTTCATTAATTCTGGCAATTTACGAAAATAAACATAAGATTTTCTAAAATCCGACGCATCCATTGCCGGAGAGCCATATAACTTGCTATGATCAGCTATATTTCCATTAACGCCACTTTGAGCTTGAACGTGTACAAAGTCACCTAATTTAATATGTCCTGCTACACCTACTTGCCCGCCAATCATGTTGTTTTGCCCAATTTTGGTTGAGCCTGCAATACCTGCTTGCGCTGCAATTACAGTATTTTTACCGATTACCACATTATGTGCCACTTGAATTTGATTATCAAGTTTAACGCCATCTTCTATGGTTGTAGATCCCATTGTTGCTCTATCTATGGTACAACATGCGCCTATCTCTACTTGGTTACCAATCACAACATTTCCAACTTGCTGTACTTTATGGAATACGCCATTTTGGTCAGGTTGGAATCCAAAACCATCACTTCCTATAATCGCGCCTGAATGGATAATACAACTCTTCCCTACTACGCAATTATCATAGATTTTAACTCCAGAATATAAAACCGTGTTATCTCCAATTACTGCATTATCATCAATAAAAACATGTGGATAAATTTTACAATTATCTCCGATTTTCACGTTCTTACCTATATAGGCAAAAGCTCCAACATATATATCTTCACCTAATTCGGCTGATTCGTGAATAGAACTTGGTTGTTCAATTCCAGATTTTTGTTGGGTTAAACTTTTATATAAATCGAGTAATCTTGTCATGGCTGCATACGCATCCTTAACACGGATAAAAGTTCTAGCGTCTTTATCTGGAATAGTAAGATTCTCACTTATAATGATTACACTTGCTTTGCTATCCTTTAGATAAACTTTATATTTCTCGTTGGCCAAGAAGGTTAAGGCGCCTTCACCTGCTTCTTCGATTTTACCAAATCCAGAAACACTCGTGTTTGCATCCCCAATAATTTCACCTTCAATCCATTCAGCAATTTGCGCTGTAGTAAATTCCATGTCGCAAAAGTAGAAAATTTAATTATTATATAACTTAAATCCAGCCCTAGACGAGGAAAAAGTTACAAATAATTATAAAATTCTTTCCAATTTATCTGAATTCCAGTAACAAAAGTGGTATTTAATTGTTGGTTCAAAGAGCGGTCTGGTTAAAATTTGCTTCTCTGAATCGGCAATATCTTTACAGCTTCCGTCTTTATCCATCAATAAAATCGGGTATTTTTCGTGATCATAAGGAATGATTTTTAATTCAGATTGATGTACAAAATAATCTGCGGCTCCTTCTCCAAAATATTGATTCGCAGCTTGTCTTTTTTCTTCAAGCTCGTCTTTACTTATTGGATTATTCCTGATTTCAGCTTTTGGAAGTCGTCTTTGAACCACCGAAATCGCCAGTGTTCTTAGTATTAAATCTGAATGATTTTGCCATTGTTTTATGGAGAACATCACATCATTATCATCAAGTTCCAAGAAAACATCAATATCGTCTGAACTAAATTTTTCATTAAAATCTCTTTCTAAGAAATATTCTAGGGCTGGAGTGGTTGGTAGCCTCTCTCCCATTTTATATAATTCTTTGGCTCTTTTTAAAGCTTGAATTAAATATAACTCTACCCCAAAGGCAGTTTTATGTAAATAAACTTGCCAATACATAAACATTCTAGAAATCAAGTATTTCTCTACGGAATAAATGCCTTTAACATCAATTACCAACTCATCTTCACGAACATTCATCATGGAAATAATACGATCGGAACCAATATTTCCTTCGGTAACACCCGTGAAGAAGCTATCTCTTTTAAGGTAATCTAACCTATCTATATCTAACTGACTAGCAATTAACTGACCTAGGAATTTACGGTGATATTTTTTCTGAAAAACTTGAATTGCTAAATCTAATTCACCCTTATATTCCTCGTTTAATCTTTGCATAATGCGTAACGAAATATCCTCATGGTGCACACCTTCAACAATGGTTGATTCCAGCGCATGAGAAAATGGTCCATGACCAACATCGTGTAGCAAAATGGCGATATAAAGTGCTCTTTCTTCCTCAGGAGAAATCTGTACATTCTTTTGGCGCAAAGTACTCACGGCTTTTTGCATAAGATGCAAACAACCCAAAGCATGAAGATAACGCGAATGAGTTGCGCCTGGATACACATATTGAGTTAAACCCGTTTGTGAAATTCGGCGCAGTCTTTGAAAGCTTTTATGTTCTATAAGATCAAAAATAAATTCGTCAGGAATTGAAATAAATCCATAAACCGGGTCGTTAAATATTTTAAGCTTGTTCGAGTTTTTCAATTAATCAGTTTTAATTCACACAAAAATAAACAAATCAAATGGCAATAAGAATATTATGGGTAGATGATGAGATAGAGTTGCTAAAACCTCACTGTCTTTTTCTAGAGAAAAAAGGATACACTACCACCACCATGAACAACGCAACCGATGCTCTTGAGTTGCTAGAAGAAGAGAATTTCTCTGCCATTTTATTAGATGAAAACATGCCTGGAATGGGTGGATTAGAAGCTATATCTAAGATTAAACAAATTCGACCTAATATTCCGGTGGTGATGGTGACCAAGAATGAGGAGGAACATATCATGGAAGAGGCCATTGGGGCACATATTGCTGATTATTTGATAAAACCAGTCAATCCGAATCAAATTGTTTTGAGTTTGAAGAAAATTTTAGATGGCTCAAAAATCATTACTGAGAAAGCTGTTGTGAATTATCAAATGGAATTCCGCCAAATAGCGATGGACTTAATGAATGCTCGAGATTATCATGATTGGACGGCAGTTTATAAGAAATTAGTGCATTGGGAGATTAATTTAGAAAACATAGATGATCAAAATATGCTGCAGATTCTAAATGATCAAAAAGCTGATGCTAACAATCATTTCGCCAAGTTTGTTGAGAGAAACTACTTGGATTGGTTAGATGGATCAGATCGCCCCGAGTTATCTCATACGGTGTTTAATAGCTATGTACGACCTCAACTAAAAGATAAAAACACAATTCTTATAATGGTCGATAATCTTCGCTATGATCAGTGGAAAGTGATTCAACCTTTGTTTCAACAGTATTTTAACCATACGCAAGAAGAAATGTATTACAGCATTTTGCCATCTTCTACGCAATACGCTAGAAATTCATTTTTCGCGGGCAGAATGCCATTAGAGATTGAGAAAAGATTTCCAGATTATTGGAAAAATGATACCGATGATGGGAATAAAAATGATTTTGAGCCTGAGTTATTAGAAGATAATTTAGCAAGATTAGGCTTAAAAGACTTAAAAACTAAGTATTATAAAATCCTGAATTCCGGATTTG
Source organism: Profundicola chukchiensis (assembly GCF_029664245.1). Taxonomy (GTDB): domain Bacteria; phylum Bacteroidota; class Bacteroidia; order Flavobacteriales; family Weeksellaceae; genus Profundicola; species Profundicola chukchiensis. The sequence continues at coordinate 199,221 of NZ_JANAIE010000003.1, forward strand.
AAAAACATGTTCTAGATAAGTTTCATTCATTTAAAAATAATGACCTAACTGTTATTGTATATAATTTTATTGATATTTTATCTCATGCAAAAACAGATAACCGTATTATTTCTGAGATGATTAGAGATGATAAAACCTATCGTTCGGTGACACAAAATTGGTTTAAGAATTCTTATTTATTAGAAATCATAAAACAAGCTGCTGAAAACGATATGAGGGTTATTCTTACAACAGACCATGGAACTATCTATGTAAAACAACCTTCAAAGGTGATTGGAGATAAAGAAACGAGTACTAATTTAAGATATAAATTAGGAAGACAGCTACAATTTGATCCGGATGATGTAATGGTGGTTGATAAGCCTGAAGAATACCAATTACCAAAAGTGAATGTTAGTTCTAAGTATATTTTTGCTAAAAATGATGTTTTCTTGGCTTATCCTAAGAACTATAATCACTATGTGAATTACTATAAAAACACCTATCAACACGGCGGAGTTTCTATGGAAGAGATGATTATTCCTTTTGTAGTGATGGAGAATAAGTAGAAAGCTCTGCTATAGGAATATTACCAATAAGCCACTAACAATCAGCGATATTTAACTGATTTAATTCTGCCTGTTTAAGAATTTAGTTTACATTGATTCTTCTAAAAGTTAAAAATATCTTACTTTAGAGGAAACTCTATAATTATGAAAACTTTTAACTTCAAGAATCTGCTTGTACTAATATGCTTTAGTTTTATTGTACTTGGCTGTACGATACAACAACCCCTTCCCAATTCGCTATATGGGGAATGGACTTTTATAAAAACTGGGATCAGAATAGATAGTGGAAACGAAAGACTCCACGATTATATCACTCCATGCTATAAGGAAAATGATAGAATTCACTTTTCATCAGACAAAAAGATGACCTTGCGTTGGTATGACCCTAATTGTGGTTTTCATTATAACGCCATTGGAAGCTACAGCATTGTAGGAAACAGTATAATGCTTGAATTATCCGGTGATGATCCATATCAAAACAATCCATTTCCGCCGGTGACGGAGTTTAGGATTATTTACATTAATGATACCACCTTAAAGTTAGAAGAGATTCCAGATGAAAATAATACATCAGGTGAAGCTTTAGTATTTGTTTTCCTAAAATATGATGCTTAATTCTATTAAAAACTCGATTGCTTTATTGTGGAGTTTTTAATACAAATCGTTAAATAAAAAATACTCTTACTAATCCATAACACACTTTCACTCACTCAATACATGCTTATACTAAAGCGCTGCTTTTCTGAGCTTCATTTTTTCGTAGGTTTAAATTGATTTAAGGTTAAAAAAGAGCTTTGGCTCTATTTAAACATTGAATTACTAACCAAGAAAAACGAGAAGTTATGAAAACAAAATTATTATTTATGGGAGCTTTGCTCTTTCTGCTTATGACCAGTTGGTCGTTTGCACAGAAAACTCCCGTCGGAGATGGAAATCTAAAGAAAGACAAACCCACAACAGGAGTTAATTCCTCAGAAACAATTCAGGCGAATAACCCTATTTTAATTATTACTTCGCCCACCAAAAACGAACAAGTTAAATCTCCTTTAATTGTTGAAGGAAATGCAGATCGAAATACTGTAATCGAAGTTAATGTTGTTGTAAACTATACAGGAGGTTCCCAGGATTTAGGAACTTTCAAGGTAAATACCAAAAGTGATGGATCATGGTCTACCATTCCCATTAATTTATGGATGCCGGAGGGTGCTAAAAATGTAAAGTTTGATATTACAGCCTCTATTGAACAAGGCGATACAACCTACACGACAAATGTAGTTTCGGTTAGACCTCCTCAAAAAACACAGACCATTCCCCTTTCTGAACTTAAAGAAGCTAGAATTAAGAAATTAAATCCTAAAGCAATTCAGAAAAGTAAAAGAGGAGGTAATCAAACAGGGGCTAAGGGCGTGAAAACTCCACGAAGACCTAAGGCAAATAATACTACCAAGGGAAATAATAACTCAAGGATAGTAGGGATTGCCGATACAAAAAAGCCTATAACGCAGGTTAAGCCAAAGCCAGGGGTTAAGCTTGAAAAAAAGTACTTTAATGCTAAAGATTTTGTCAAGGCAGCTCAAAGGTTGAGGCTTCGAACCGTAAATAGTTCTAAAAGTTCTGGAGATAATTCAACAATCACTGTAACTAAAAAACAAAAGGGTGATGAGTTTTGCACAGATGTTACCTTAAACACAAAGATTGAAACCAGTCAATTCAAAGATTTTACTATTGGCGATGGACCGCCAGATTGGATGAGACCAGGAGTTATTTTATCAGTCCCAGAGTTTATTCAAGGAGGAGCTAAAATCGAGGAAAGATACAACAGAGGTCCGATAACTATCTTCAATACAACATTTAGATCTAAGCCATCTCAACGTGTGGTAAATCCCAAAAATAGATCTGCAATCAAAAATGCAACGGATAAACTTGTATCCACTTCTAATAAAACTTTACACCCTGCTAACATCCATTATTCTTACAAAGAAATTCGCAATGAAGATGAGTTTAACATTCATGTTAATGGACGATATTCTAAGGGGTTTAATACTTTTGCAGCACATTTTGGAGTAGACAATTCAAGTAAAAAAGATTATCACTATTATTTAGTAGAGTTCACCCAAATATTATTTAGTGTAGAAGTTGATGGACTTGACCCGAATAATGTATTCCCAGATAATCCTGAGGTAAGTTTAGAGGACTATGTTTATATATCTAAAGTTAATTATGGTAGAAAGGGGTATTTCATGTTTAAATCTAAAGAAAGTTTAGAGCAACTAGGGGTTAGCGCAGGCGCTACTGCAAGTTATCTTGGCAATAATATGAGCATAGAAGCTAACTTGGAAAAAATATCTCAATCAAAGGATGTAGAAATTAATGCATTTTATTGGGGTGGTACAATTTCAAGCGCAATAGATGATTTAATTGCAGATAGAAATAGCAAAAACTGGAAGCCACTTAAAGAGTTTATGAAAGGGCATAAATTCACGGAAGCTGAATCTTTCCCTATAAGTTATCAATTAAAAAACCTTAATAATGAATTGGTGGGACTTAGTTCCACAAATAACCATAAGGTTGAAACCTGTGTTCCATTAGAAAAAGATGTACATCTAAAAGTAACCTTTTTAGCTTTACAAGCTCAAACAACAAGAGATGGTAACATTGCTCATTATGGACCGACACAACATATAAAATATATATCCAATAATAAAAAGCAAAGCGATATTCAATCTAAAAGAGTTTATACAACGCTTCCAAATCGAAAGAAATGCAATAGAAAAGAATTAGGTTATGACCCTGATTTCATTCCATTAATTTGCGGTGATAGGAGTAATCAAGTTCATGTAGGGGTAACCAATAAAATAAAGAGTCCTAGACAACCAAATATTAATAACTCAATTGTATTCAAAGTTACTCCCGAAATGGCAAAGGATAAAAATGCTAAATTTATTATTGATACTCATATATGGGAATATACAACTAGTTGGGGTTTTAATGATGACCTAGAATTAAATGATGGCTCACGCGAAACTGACGTTGCTATTAATGATGTGCTTTCTATATTAATAAACAAAAATACAAATGCGCTTGATTCATATAACCCCGAGCCACATTTTGATAACAATGTTGATCAAAACCTTAAGTTTCTACAATTTAATGGAACTCAATTACCTCTAATGGTTAAAAAAAGTGGAAATAGAGTACTTTTAGAAGGTCCTATCTATAAAAAGACTAAAGGTAGCTCAGCTGAAAAAGCTTTTGCCTGGATGCGCTTTGAACTTTTAGAAGATTAATTTTTATAAACTATAAAATTTACCACCTATAACTATTCAGTTATGGGTGGTTTTAATTTATATTAAGCCTTAAACAAATTAATAATTACCTCTCTTTTATCCTTACTAACGGGTATTTGAGTCTGATTTTTCATCACGACATACCCTCCATCAGACCTAGAGTATTGAACAAGATAGTTGGGATTGATTAAATATGACTTATGAACACGAATAAAATAGAAAGGCTTTAATAACTCATTAATGGTTTTTAAAGTTTTACTAATCAATAAACTTTTCCCATTTGACAAGAATATATTGGTATAATTGCTTTGACTCTGACAATAAATTATATTATCCACTTCTAAATATCGATATCCCCCAGCAACTGGTACAGATATTTTACTTTTCATAAAGCCCTCTCGCTTAAGATGTGATATTAACTCAGAAATATCTTGATCAACATCTTCCTCATTATCTCGAGTTTTTGTCCAATGCCCTACAGCTTCCAGCAATTCTGTTTCATCGATTGGTTTTAATAAATAACTTATCGCATGTGTCTTAAAAGCCTCAATGGCATATTCACTATAAGCAGTTGTAAAAATTACATCAAAATCTCGATCTACAAAGTTTTCTAAAAATTGAAAACCTGACATACCCGGCATTTCAATATCTAAAAACAATAAATCTATCTGTTTTTCTTTAAGCTCGGCAATTGCCTTCTCTACTTTACTTGACTTATAGACAATGTCAATGCTCGGAAATAAATTAACTAAAGTTATCTCCAAACTCTCTATACAATGCAGCTCATCATCTATAATCGCAACTCTCATACAATTCGAATATATGAAAATATTTTATTGCATATCTAGTATGACTTGAGTTCCGCTGTCATCTTCCTTGTCGATGATGCTCATTTTCATCTTACAATCAAAGCTATTATTAAAGTGTTCTATCCTCTCGGACGTGATTTTCATTCCTAAGCTCTTTTTCTTAATATAGCCTGTTTTCAACTCTTTACTCTTTTTTCTTCCAATCCCATTATCATCTATTATAATTCGCGTTCCATCACCATGGTCTTTTACTATTATTTTTAATTCTCGCGAATCTTTTCGAGAAACCAGTAATCCATGCCAAATAGCATTTTCGATAATGGGTTGCAACAACATCGGAGGAATTTTAACTTGAGATAAATTCACGTCATTGGTTTCAATATGATAGGTAAAACTACCACCGAAACGATATTCTTCCAACTCAAGATAATAGTTAATCAGCTTAAGTTCCTCGTCTAAACTAATCGTTTCTTTTTTAGGCAACTCTAGCGTCATTCTAATAAATCGACTAAAAGTATTCAAATACCGACTGGCACTTTTGTTTTCTTCTTTTTTAATTAAAAGATTAATCGCATTTAAACAGTTAAAAATAAAGTGAGGATTTACCTGCATTCGAGAAATTGTAATCTCTGCCTCCGCCAAGCTTTTCTTATACTCAGTCTGCAAAAGCTGCTTTTCATTTTCTTGTAATTGCTTTTCTGCAGCTCGTCTGGCACTAATATTTCTATACTGAATCAAGGAAAATAGAATTATACCTAATACACAAATGGCAAGAGCATAACTAAATAATTTTTGATTTTTAATCTTTTCTGATGACTTGCGAATCTCTTCTTCTTTGAGAATTTTATCCTTTTCTAATAAAGCAATTTCGGATTCCTTTTTATCAAGATCATATTCCTGAGTTAACGCAGAAATTTTAATTTCTTGATTTTTAAGACCTAAACTATCTTGATATCTACTTGCATTTTTATAATAATCTAAAGCTTCCTTTAGTTTTCCCTTTTCTTCCATTAAACTCGAAATACTGAAGGAATTTTTAACTATTAAATCTAAAAGTTCTAGTTTATAAGCTAACTGCAATGAATTTTGAAAATAGTTAAGAGCCTCCTTTTTATTCCCTAATGAAATCTCGTTATTCCCTAAACGATGATAAGTGTGGGCAACATTATAAATTTTGTTTACTTTCTCATACCCTTTTAACGCCTTGGTTAAATACTCTTTCCCCAAGACTGGATTGTTATTTACATTGATATATGCTCTACCCATTGCTTCGTTGGTAATAGCAATTCCAAATTCATCTTTTAATTTCTCATTTATTTCTTTCAGCTTAGAAAGCGTTTCAAATGCTGCATCTGCATTATTGTTATCGATATAATGGTAGGCAATTGAAAGATAGTTCATTGCCATTCCAAGTGAATCATTTCTTGCTTCGCTCGACTCTACGGCCTTATTAAAATAAAAAATTGCTTGTTCCTCTTCTCTAGGTATTTTACTAAGAGTGTTTCCTAACCCATTACTAGAAATAGCAATATTTCTTAAGTTATTCTCTTGCTCTGCTAGTTTCAAGGCTTTCAAGTAATAGATTACAGCATCGTCATACTGCTGAGAATACCTCGCTGCTAACCCTGCGTTATTCGCAAAAATCATTTTATATAAAATCTCCACTTTCTTATGCTCCACCAGTTCATAAGCTCTAACATGAAGATTCATGGCTAGTTTATACCATTCATGATATCTATATAAAAGGCCAAGATTATCTAAACTTCTTGCGTATAGTAAGGTATCTTCTAAACTTAAAGCTTTATCAATCGCTAGATTAGCCAATCGATATTCTTCTTTCTCATTATGCTTTTCTTTATGTAGCTGCCTACTTTCTTCTATTAATTCTACAATACTCAGCGTATCTTTTACACTTTTTTGAGCATATAGATTTACCCCCATGAAAAATAACACGAGGAGAGAGAGCTGTAATTTTTGTTGAGTTTTTATGTAATTAAGTTTAAAGTTCAAAATATGAGTTAAAAGTAGTTGAAAACTTGCGCTTTCTCAAAAATAAATAATTTTGAAGATTAATCAATTCGAATTCACTCGTTTCAGGTCTGTTTTGCATAACATGAATTACATCTACTTATTTCTATGAAAATAAATTACCTTTGTGAGATGACTTTTGTTTCACATGATTTAATCGACCTTCCCAAGATTGTGGCTGATATCCTGCCACAAATTGAACATGATGTGATATTGTTTAGAGGAGAAATGGGTGCAGGTAAAACAACTTTGATCAAGGAATTTCTAATTCAATTAGGTTCCGAGGACATTGTTAGTAGCCCTACCTATGCTTTGGTAAATGAATATGAAACACCAAAAGGCAGTGTTTATCATTTTGATTTTTATCGAATTAATGATGAAGACGAAGCTTACGATATGGGATGGGAAGAATATGCTTATAGTGGAAATTTATGTTTAGTAGAATGGCCTGAGCGAATTGAATCATTGATTCCCGAAAATTATCATACCTTAGAAATCATAAATAAAGACAACGTGCGAACAATAAGCTTTAAATAATGGGTAGTCAATATTTTTCACCTTTTTCCAAACATGAATTAATGCCACGTGAGGAGAAGTTAGAAGTGGCGAGAAAGAATGGAAAACTTCAGATTGGTATTCCGAGAGAAACTCATTTTCAAGAAAAACGTGTATGCCTTACGCCAGATGCGGTTGAGGTATTAGTAGCCAACGACCACAATGTAGTAGTACAATCCAACGCGGGTGAAGGTGCTAAATACTCCGATCAAGAATACTCAGAGGCTGGAGCTAAGATAACACAAGATGCAGAAGAAGTTTTTGGACAGGCTTTAGTTTTAAAAGTAGAACCTCCTACTGAAGAAGAACTTCAACTCTTGAAACCCAATTCATTTTTAGTTTCAACCGTTCAGCCAAGTACAAGAAACAAAGCTTATTTTGAGCATTTAGCAGGAAAGAAAATTTCTGCTTTAGGTTTTGAATATTTACAAGACCAACATGGGCAATTACCTTTGGTTCGTCTTATTTCCGAAATTGCTGGAACTACCTCTATTTTAATTGCAGCTGAACTTTTAGCTACCGATCATGGTGGAAATGGAGTCATGTTAGGTGGAATCGCTGGAGTTCGTCCGGCTGAGGTTGTCATTTTAGGTGGAGGAACGGTTGGCGAATGTGCTGCAAGAGCAGCGATTGGCTTAGGAGCTAGTGTTCGTATTTTTGATTCTTCTCTGATGCGATTAAGAAGATTACAAAATGAAATTGGCCATCGTGTCTCAACCAACACCTTAGATCCAAAAGAAATCAAAAAGGCATTAAGACGTTGTGATATTGCCATTGGAGCGATTCGAGGAAACTCTAGAACTCCTACCATTGTTACAGAAGAAATGGTTCAAACCATGAAACAAGGTGCTGTAATTATTGATGTGAGTATAGACGGAGGTGGTTGTTTTGAAACTTCGGAAATAACAACTCACGAACATCCAACGCATACCAAACATGGTGTAATTCACTATGGCGTAACCAACATTACCTCTCGCTATGCTAGAACAGCAAGTAAGGCATTGAGCAACTTTTTCTTACCTTATTTATTAGAAGTGGGGCACGAAGGTGGATTCGACTGTTTAATTAGCAAAGATGCTGGATTAAGAAATGGATGTTACTTATTTAAAGGACGCCACGCAAATAGAGAACTAGCAGAATGGTTCGATTTAGATTTTAAAGATATTAATTTGTTGATGTTATGAGTTTTATTGAACGCTTTAAGTTTTATTTGATTGGTGTTTTAGCAGGTACATTTTTGGTTATTTTAATTTTTGGTAAAAGAAATTCGTGCAAAGACATGGTTACTAACTACTTGCCAGGAGGTAGAGTTTTACTGGAAATGAAGAGTAAGCCAATGTTTTATTCAAATGATGCTTTAGCTAAATTAGAATCAGCGAATATAGATACAGCTAGTTTCAGGAATGATATCTTGTCAAAATTAGATATTGATTTTGATTTGAGTGACCAAAGAGCAGAGCCTTGTGGAAAATATGTTGCTTACTATCAAGATTCTACACATCATTGGAAGCTTAACTTAGAAAAATGTAAAGAAAAAGTGGATGTAAAATCCATTGAAGATTATGTTCCGAGCAAATAAAAGTAATTTGTAATTGACGTTCGTCTTTCTTCAAATCACGAGCTTGCTTTTAATTTAATTCCTTAGCTTTATACTTATTTTTATTATTTAAAATCACATTATGCAACCTATATCAGGATTTTCAAAGCTTAATAAAAAAGAAAAAATCAATTGGTTAACCGAAAACTATCTAAAGGATTCAAAACAGGCCAAGAAAATTTTAAAACAATATTGGAACGATAATGCTGAACTTCAGCGTTTGCATGATGAATTCTCTGAAAACACGATTTCCAATTATTATATGCCTTTTGGGATTGCCCCAAATTTCTTGATTGACGGGAATCTATATGCAATTCCTATGGCTATTGAGGAAAGTTCTGTGGTTGCAGCAGCTTCTAAGGCAGCAAAATATTGGTTGGATCGCGGTGGTTTTCACACTAAAATTTTAGGTAATAAAAAATTGGGGCATGTTCACTTTATGTTCAAAGGAGATGACCAAAAACTTAAAGCCTTTTTTAATAGCAATCTAAAAGATATTTTAAAAGCTGATACTTCTTCTATTACCAAAAACATGGAGAAAAGAGGTGGCGGTATTTTATCCTTAGAATTAGTAAATAAATCGGCGCAGATTCCACATTACTATCAAATTGAGGCTAAATTTGATACCCGCGATTCAATGGGTGCGAATTTCATCAATTCATGTTTAGAGCAATTTGCTAAGACGTTAGAAAGAGAATTATCTAAGGATGAATCTTTTACACAGGAAGAGAAAGATTCGCTTCAAATTGTAATGTGTATTCTATCCAACTTTACTCCTGAAAATATGGTGAGAGCTGAGGTTAGATGTAAAGTGGAGGATTTAGCAGAAGAAGGAATTTCAGCCGAAGAATTTGTTGAGAAATTCTCTTTAGCCGTTAAAATCGCTGAAGTGGAACCTTATAGATCAACAACGCACAACAAAGGTATCATGAATGGTATTGATGCTGTTGTAATTGCTACTGGAAACGACTTTAGAGCCGTTGAGGCAGATGCGCACACCTACGCTTCAAAGGATGGAACTTATACTAGTTTAACTCACTGTGAAGTTAAAGATGGTGAATTTAGATTTTGGCTCGATTTACCTATTGCTTTAGGTACGGTAGGTGGTTTAACTTCCCTACATCCATTGGTTAAATTCTCTTTAGATTTATTAGGAAATCCTGATGCTCAGAAGTTGATGGGAATCGTTGCGGTAGCTGGACTGGCACAAAATTTCGCAGCATTACGCTCATTAACTACAGTTGGAATTCAGAAAGGGCATATGAAGATGCATTTGTATAATATTCTAAATCAATTAGGTGCCAACACCCGAGAAAGAGAATATTTTACGGTTTACTTTAGAGACAAAACAGTTACGCATCATGCTGTTGTAGAGGAGTTTATGCGCATTAGAAAGCTTAAATCTTTGGATGACTTATAGTTTTAATAGACTATTATTTATCTAATTTAAGTATTTAATCACTATATTTAATTTATGTCCATGGTTTTAGAAATTTTACACGCAGAAGATAATTTTCATTTAGAACTACCTGTTTACACAAACGGAATTAGTTGTGGAATGCCTAATCCTCAATACGAAAGTATTGCCGGAAAAATGGATATGAATAAAAAGCTAATTCAAAATCCACTTACTACTTTTTATGCTAGAGTAAGCGGACAGTCTATGATTGATGATGGTATAGACGATGGAGATTTATTAGTAATCGATAGAAGTCTAGAGCCAGAGGATGGTAAGATTGCGGTTTGCTTTATTGATGGTGAGTTTACTTGTAAAAGAATAAAGCTAAAAAGAGATGGCATTTGGTTAATGCCGGCCAATGTAGACTATAGACCTATTCACATTTCAGAAGAGAGTAACTTCCAAATTTGGGGTATCGTTACGCATGTGATTAAATCTTTTTAATCATCACAACGAATTCCCACCTAAGTATTTAATAATTAATAGTAAGTACACTTCCATTAAGATGCGCTAAGAACTTTCTTGGGGTTCTACCTTGTGTGGCATCATTCAGCGGTTGACCCGTGCGCAACAACCATTCTGCTCCATCGTGTGGACAAACAATTTTAAGGTCTTCATAAACTTCTAAAGTAGTATCTGACGAAGGACAAAGATGTGGTGCATTACGATCATATGCATTAAAACCATTACCCGTATTTACGATAATCATTCCTCTACTTCCATTGGTTCCATCTGGAGCAAGTTCCACGTAACCATTTGGCATGTTTAAATCTGAATAAGCTGGAAGGTTAAGATTATACTGAGCCGATACGCTAACATTTGGTATACAGCTTACAGTTGTATCCTCGTCATTACAACTTATACAAATCATTGAAAAAAAGAAAGTTAAAAACACGAATTTTATATAGAAAAGCTTTTTAAAATGTTTCATCTTGAAAAAATTTGTATATTTGTATTGATAGTCCCCACAATTACGTGCGGGATTATTCTTTTATTAATAATAGATACATTATGGCAAATATACAATATGTAACCAAAGAAGGCTTAGATAAATTGCGTGCAGAATTGAAGCAATTAGAAACAGTTGAAAGACCAAATATTACTCAACAAATTGCTGATGCACGAGATAAAGGAGATTTATCGGAGAATGCTGAGTATGATGCAGCTAAGGAAGCACAAGGAATGTTAGAGTCAAGAATCTCTAAATTAAAAGATTTGGTGGCTAACGCTCGTATTATCGATGCTTCTCTATTAGACGCTAACAAAGTATCCATCTTATCGACAGTAACGTTAAAAAATACTGCGAATGGACAAACTATGACTTATAGTTTAGTACCTGAATCAGAGTCTGATTTAAAAGCAGGTAAGATTTCAGTGAACACTCCTATTGCCAAAGGTTTATTGGGTAAAAAATTGGGTGATTTAGCAGAGATTTCTTTACCTAATGGTAACAAATTGAACTTCGAAATCATCGATCTTAAATTAGAAATGTAATATGTCTAGTATTTTCACGAAAATTATTAAAGGAGAAATTCCATCTTATAAAGTAGCTGAAAATGACAATTACATTGCTTTTTTAGATGCATTCCCATTAGTAGAAGGTCATACATTAGTAGTTCCAAAAAAGGAAGTTGATAAAATTTGGGATTTGGATAAAGAGATCTATCTAGGATTGATGGATTTCGCATATGATATCGCTCAAGGGATGGAAAAAGTTATTCCATGTTTACGTGTAGGTGTTGCTGTAGTTGGCTTAGAAGTTCCTCATGTGCATGTGCATTTAGTTCCTCTTAATGAAATGAACGATATTAACTTTATGCAACCAAAAAAGAAATTTTCCGCTGAAAAAATGCAAGAGATTGCAGATAAAATTAAATCGGCACTATAATATTTGTTTTAAAGTATAGATATAATGAAACAGCCCTGAAGAAGTCAATTCCTCAGGGCTGTTTTATTATTAACTTATTTGCATGTGGTCTAATTTCTTACCCATCAAAGTTTTCTCGCCAACAACCTTAAAACCAAGTTTTTGATATAAGCGCTTAGCATTAGGGTTTTCTTCTTCCACCAAAAGACCTAAGGTTTCATTTCTTTTATGTACAAATTCATCAATTAAAAAATTAAACATTTTAGATCCCAAACCTTTTCCTTGATGATATTCGCTCACGCCAACGCAGTCAATGTAAAATTCCCCCGATTGAGTTTCGTCCTCAGGATTAAAGTCTCGATTGAAGCGCGTTTTTATGAGTTCTCCGACAGGTTTTCTCAACTGATATAGATTTCCTCCATTATAAACACAAGCCACAGCTACAGGCTCTGAATCTAATTCAGCAACCCAACAATTCTCAAAGGAATATTGATTTCCTCTAGATTGAATCAATTCTTCTAGAACCTCAATGGCCACTTCATAATTTCTTTCACCAATAAATCCATAGAAAATATCTTCCATAGCCAACATTAAATACGTCGCTATAGGTTTAGCATCTTCAGCATTTGCTTTACGAATCATCATATTCATCTTGATATTTTATCTCTTTTCCGAGGCTTTGTTAGCCTCTTTCTCCAAATCGACATAATAACTCTTAGGTGAAGGTAGAATCCATTTCTGGTGTCCAAAATAGCTCCATTTGGTATTAGCTAAATCAACTTCTGGATCAATAAAATCAAAGAAGGGCCCATCATTAACTTTTACCTGAGAGTTTCGGTAGTAGACCTTAACAGAATCAATTCCTTGTTCCTCATATTTAGTCTTCAAAATTTGAGCAAATTGCCAAATCATATCAGGTTTTGTCTTAACGCTGTTCATTTGATGGTTAGAAAGATATTTCATTAGGTTTTCATGCACCACTTTTCCATCAGGTAAATGAGTTACAAAATATCCTTTTCCTAGTTTACTTCGCAGCATCATACGCCATGCCATTCTATGCCCTTCTTCTGTCCAAGTTACGTCGTCTTCTATCAAATGATGTCTTAGGGGTAAATAAATTTGAAACAAAGTAAAAATAGCTAGAAACCATAAGACTAATCTTTTTCTTACCACCGAAACCTGTACCCTTTCGTCCATAACGTTTCGAGACTTAAATGGCAGAAATACTTCTTTAATGGTTTTGTTATCGAAAAAGAATATACAAAGCGCTAAAGCAAAATATGGGAAAATTCCTATTTGAAGCGTTATCGAATTAAATAAATGGAATAAAACCGCTGCTGCAAAAGCTATTTTTCTTGTAGGTTTAAATAACAATAAAGGAACGATTAAAAAATCAAAACCAATTCCAGCATAGGATAGAAATTGTGCTAAATCTTTGCTTCTTAAAAATTCTGAAAATACATTTTGACCAAACCTTTCTTCAAACCAATGTGCGCTATGCGACAATCTAAGCGGCAAGAAATGATTGTTTAACCAACCTGGAGTTAATTTAGCAATGGCTGCAAAAATATAGACACAGCTGATGAGAATTTCAAATATAATGTAATTCCATCTTGAAACGGATTGCGATCGAACTTTAGAATTCATATTTGCATCTAATGACAAATAATTATTCGCCGGCATCCAAATCATTAGAAAACTCACTAACATCATTAAATAGTAATGATTGTTATAATGCGATTTCTGCATGAAATAAGTTAAACTCCACAGTAAAAAGAATAGAATGATAGCTGTACGGTAAAATGCACCCAGCATGATGAGAAGTCCTAGAAAGCCCATGACGCCGTAGACAGCATACATAGTTTCTCCCACCAACATTTGGGTCCAATCAAATCCAATAAAATTTATGGTAAATTGAACATCAACAAATGTTTCCTTCACCCATCCTGTAGCGATTGCTCCCCAACACTCTATCATAACCAGTAAACCGAAAAATACTCGGAATACGATTAGCTTGGAGTTATCAACTTTTTCAAAAAGAAAATTCATAAATGAAAAAACACTTTCCTACAAAAGTAGGAAAGTGTTTTATATATTCTTGTCTTATTATTAATTAGAATCTGTATCCTATACTAAAATGAAGGTTAGAAGTTCTATTTTTTCTGTCTTTTACTTGTGCTTCTTGAACTGCATCTGTAAATCCATATAAATATCTAAATTCAAACTCCCAAGTTCTTAAGTAAGAAAATCCTACTCCCAATAAAGCACCTACATCAATAGAATTATATTCATCATCTTGATACCCTGTGTTAGCTTGGTTTTTAATATTATCATTGATTAAAAAACCTACTTGTGGACCAATAATTCCATAAAATTCTGTGTCTTGTTCAGAAAAGTATGGTTTGAATAATAATGGCACATTGATATAATCTAATTGATATAATTCATCATAATTCTCTCCTGTGTTTTTCTCTCCTTGTTGAGAGTACAAAACCTCTGGTTGAAAATAGAATTGATTGTTTTGTCCAATTGGAATAGTAGCAAATCCACCTACATGGAAACCATATCTAGAACCTGAATCACCATGAATATCCTTCAAATTCGTGATATTCAATCCTGCTTTGGCTCCATAAGTTATTTGTGCGTAACTAATGGTGGATACGATTAAGATTAAACTTAATAATAATTTTTTCATTGTTTCTGATTTTTTATCCTAGAACCTCGGCAACTTTTGCTCCAATTTTCGCTGGTGATTCAACTACGTGAATACCACACTCTGACATAATCGCCATCTTAGCTTGTGCTGTGTCGTCTTTTCCACCAACAATTGCACCTGCGTGTCCCATTGTTCTACCTTTTGGAGCTGTTTGTCCTGCGATAAATCCAACAACTGGTTTTTTGTTACCTGTTTCTTTAATCCAACGAGCTGCATCAGCTTCTAATTGACCACCAATCTCACCAATCATAACGATACATTCAGTCTCATCATCATTCATGAAAAGCTCAATAGCTTCTTTAGTTGTAGTTCCAATAATTGGGTCACCACCAATACCGATAGCAGTAGAGATTCCGTATCCAGCCTTTACAACTTGATCAGCTGCTTCATAAGTTAAAGTACCTGATTTAGATACGATACCTACTTTACCTTTTTTGAAGATAAATCCTGGCATAATACCAACTTTAGCTTCTCCTGGTGTGATAACACCTGGGCAGTTAGGTCCGATTAACGTACAATCTCTTGCATCGATGTAAGCTTGAACATTCACCATATCGGCAACAGGAATACCTTCTGTAATTGCAATGATAACTTTGATTCCTGCATCAGCAGCCTCCATGATAGCATCTGCTGCGAAAGCTGGTGGAACAAAGATAATACTAACGTCTGCTCCAGCTTGTTCTACAGCATCTTTCACTGTATTAAAAACTGGTCTTCCCAAATGCTCTTGACCTCCTTTTCCTGGAGTTACACCACCAACAACGTTGGTACCGTATTCGATCATTTGTTCTGCATGGAAAGTTCCTTCGTTTCCGGTAAATCCTTGTACAATTATTTTAGAGTTTTTGTTCACAAGTACTGACATCCTATTGTGTTTTTTTTAGTTTGAGCAAAGATAATTGATTACTTCGATGTATAAAATAGAAATTGATAAAATATACTTATTCTATTGATGTTTAGCCTAAAATCAATTGCATAATACGATTCAGGCAATTAAATTATTGAGATTTGTCATCTTTTTTCTAATTTCATCAAAGTCTTACGATTAATGACAGCAGCTTTCTGCCTCAATCGTTAAAGCTTCAGGTGGTGGCGATAGATAAGGTATCCCCAATTCTAAACCTCGAAGTATGAATAATACACCTATAAAAATGGTGATTATAGGTACAAAATTTAAAATTTTATTTCGAACGCCTACACTAACAACAGAACCAAAAAGTACAGCTAAAAACATTAAAGGAATTGTTCCTAAACCGAATAAAGCCATAAATAGTGCGCTACCTAACACGTCTCCTACTCCAAGTGCCGCGGCTAAAGCAATATAAACCATTCCGCATGGTAATAGTCCGTTTAGGATTCCGGTGATGTATAATGAGCTATAGTTTTTTCTTCTAATAAAACTTCCTAAGCTTGATTTAAGTTTAATCAACAATCGACCTATCACTTTGTTACTTGAGCTTGCGCTTAAGTTCTTAGGCATTAGAACCATGGCAATCATCAATACTCCCACGATGATACTTAGATATTTCTGAAAACCTGCAAACGAAATTCCTTGACCAATAAAACCTAAAATCGCTCCTAAGGTGGCATAAGTCGTTACACGACCAAATTGATAGGTAATGTTTTTAAGGGTGAAATTAAACTTGTTCTCCCCTCCTAAACCCAACGAAAATGCAATGGGTCCGCACATACCAAGACAGTGCAAACTTGTCCCAAGGCCTAAGCCTAAGGCTGCAATTGCTAAGGCATATTCCATTTTAGTGTTTTTTCTATTATATAAGGCTTTCCTTCTTGATACCAAGTAAGCTCCATATCATACTCCCCATCTGTTAATCTAGCAGCTGGAATCAAAATGCTATTTCTACTGTTTAAATCTAAAGGCAGTAATATGTCATTAGCTTTATGAGCACCACGCATTAAATACACCTGACCGCTATCGGGTACAATTGCTTCAGGGAATTGAATATTATAACCATTCGCTTGATCAATGATCTCGGGTTTGTCATCTAAATGCTTAACTCGGTTTCTAGCATCAATCTTTTCCTCTTGAAATACAAGCGATTCTTCATAGTATTCTTCGCTAATTAAATCTCCTGTATCATCAGCTAGGAAAATTAAGGTTAGAATGAAAATCATAAACGAACCTAGTCCTAAGGCAATTCCGTGCCCCCAATCGAATTTAAATTTACTCACTTTAATTTATTTAAATGGAGCTGCAAAGCTAGTGGTATATTTATCGATAACCTTATTATCTTCATTTAATACTTCGATTTCAATTTTCTCTTTATAAGATGAAATATCTTCTAATGGAATCGAAATAATTGCTTTACCTTCTATCAACTGTCCAGATTGAATTAAAATCGGAGTTGGAAGACCAACAAGCTCAATAACACCATTCGGGTGTGATTTCAATACAAAATGCATTTGTTCGATATTCTTTGTTTTATTCTCAAGCATAAACTGGAATTGATTTGTAATAATTGTTTCATTTACAACCTTGAAATCTGTACCAGGCTCTCTTAAGAATTTAGAATTAACATCAGAGCGAATAAATAAGAACGAGGTTAAAACTCCCATTAAAATCACAAGAATTGCTGTATAGGCAATCATTCTTGGGGTAAACTTGAACTCTTTTCCTTCAGCAATATTTTCTTCTGAAGCATAACGGATTAAACCAGTTGGTAAATTAATTTTCGTCATTACTTCATCACAAGCATCGATACATGCCGTACAGTTTACACACTCTAATTGAGTACCGTTTCTAATGTCGATACCGGTAGGACAAACCACCACACAGTTGTTACAATCGATACAATCTCCAACACCTTCAGCTTCTCTATCTTGTCCTCTTTTGAACCTTGCTCTACCTTCTATTCTTTCACCACGTTTGTAATCGTAAGCAACAATAATCGTTTTCTTATCAATTAAAACCCCTTGGAATCTACCATAAGGACAAACTAAAACACAAGCTTGTTCTCTAAACCAAGTGAATACAAAGTAGAATAATCCAGTAAAAATTAATAAACCAGCAAAAGTACTTAAGTGCTCAATAGGTCCTTCTACAACCAATTCTTTTAAGGCATCAATACCAATAATCCAAGCGAAAAGAATGTTAGCAATGATGAAGGAAATTATAGCATAAATGGTCCATTTTAGTAAACGTTTTCTAATTTTCTCTTCGTCCCATTCTTGCTTGGCCAATTTCATTTGTTTGTTTCTATCTCCATCAATCCAGAATTCGATTCGACGGAAAACCATCTCTAAGAAAATTGTTTGTGGACATATCCAACCACAGAAAATCCTACCATAAACAACGGTAAAGAGAATAATGAAAACCATTGTGGTTACCATACCAATGGCAAAAATCGCAAAATCTGATGTAAAGAAAGGATAACTAAATATGTAGAATTCTCTATTTATTACATCAAACTTAAATAAAGGATTACCACCAATTTTAATAAATGGGGTAATGATTAAAAAGGCTAATAATAGGTAGGCAACAATACTTCTATAGTTAAAATATTTACCTGATGGTTTTTTGGCAAAAACCCATTTTCGATTTCCTGATCTATCAGCGGTTCCAATCGTATTCCTAAAGCTATTTATTTCTTCTTCTAATAACTTGTCTTTATTTTCATTCTCACTCATATCATTAGCTTTAAAAACGTATTAAAATTAAATTTCTTTTAAGCAGAAAAGTGTAACCGAAGTTACACTTTTTTTATATGTTTTATATGTTTTTCAATAAATTACTGACGTTTCCAAGCCTCTACTACTTCACCTTGAGGAGCTAAACCTCCATCTGCTTCAGTAATAGCTGGTTTTTCTTGGTTCAATTGATAAACATAAGCGGCAACGTCTTGAATATCTAAACCTGTAAGTTGATTAGTTTGACCAAATGCCTGCATCGCTGGGTTGTTTGGTGAACCATCATATACCATTGAGTAAATGTTTCTATATAAATCAGTGTCTATTTGGTTAATCCAATGTTCGTCTGTAAGGTTAGGACCTGCTGCTCCAGAACCATCCGCCATGTGACATGTTGCACATAAATTAACGAAAATTTCTTCACCATGCTCAACAGAAGCATTCGCCATGTCCGCTTGATCTACTTTAATATCATTTGCCTTAACCCATGCTGCGAATTGAGTTTCTAATTGTGCAGTTTCCACTTCATATTCAACATATGGATGTGCGAAATCTGTGGTAAAGTAAGCTGTAATATAAACAACACAATAAATACATCCTAAGTAGAACATCGCTACCCACCATTGAGGTAATGCATTATCTAACTCTAAAATACCATCGAAACCATGATCCAAGATAATCTCTTCCTCCTCTTCGTCTGATTGCTTTTGAGAACTACTTTTGATTAATCTTTTGATGTAACCCATTTTAGATTCCTCTAAATACTTAGCTTGTTCAGCTGGGGTTAATTTTGCGAATTTTTTACGCTCCACAACTTTGTTAATACCATCTACTACTAATAACATTAGTAAAGCTAATATTAAAACCACCCAAACTACCCAATAAGACAAAACATTAGTTAGTTGATGCCAAGCATTTGGGATAATGTATTTAAGTCCATTTTGTGGAATAAAATCCGTTGGTATCACCATCATAAACGCCGCTAAAATAATTAGCAAGGTTAATGGAATAAAAATCGAGCCCGGTGTACGCTGTTTCATGATTCGTGATTTTTTATTTTAGAACAATGGATCTTCGTCATCTAATGGAAGCTCCGAAGTTTCTTTGTAATGATTTTTTGGTTTATTTAAAACTACATATACTAATCCGACAAAAAAGAGCACAGAAGCAATTAATATAACAGTCTGAATAACATCTGCATGTTCGAATTGCCAAAAATGTTCTTTAAAGTACTTTAGCATAATTAATTACTAGCTGTTTCTGTTTTCTCTTTACTAATATCTGTTCCTAATCTTTGTAGGTAAGCAATTAGAGCCGTAATCTCACGATCTCTTAAGGCTACAAAAGATTCTCCTTTTTCAGCTTTTTCTTTCTCATAAAGCTCCTTTAAATCTGGTGCCTCATCAAAAATAGCTTTCTCAATATTTAGAGCTTGCTCGTCCATATGTGCGAAAACAGCTTCTTGTGTCAATTCTTCATCTGTATACGGAACACCTAATGCCGTAAGAGCTTTCAATTTATCAATTGTCAAGTCTCTACTCATAGTGTTTGTAATCAACCATGGGTAACGAGGCATAATTGAACCTTCAGAAGTTTGTCTTGGATTCCACATGTGTTTGTAGTGCCAAGAGTCTGTTCTCTTACCACCTTCTCTATGTAAATCCGGACCAGTTCTCTTAGAACCCCATAAGAATGGGTGATCATAAACGAACTCTCCTGGCTTAGAGTATTCTCCATAACGCTTAACCTCATCACGGAACGGACGAATCATTTGAGAGTGACATGAATTACATCCTTCTCTAATATATAAGTCACGCCCTTCCATTTCTAATGGTGTATAAGGTTGAACACTTGCAATTGTTGGAACGTTTGACTTAACTACTAATGTAGGTACAATCTCTACTAAACCACCAATAGCTAATGTAATGAATGATAATACAGTTAAAATAACTGGACTTCTTTCAATCCAAGGGTGTAAATCCTCACCTTTCTCTCTAGAAGATTGTTTAACTGGTAAAGCAGGAGCTTGTACTTCTTCGTTAGCAATAAATTTACCTGTTCTAGAAGTTTTCCAAATATTAATAACCCAAAGCACACCACCCGTTAAATAGAATGCACCTCCAATAGCACGCATTACATAGTAAGGGAAAATCTCTGTTACTGTTTGTAGGAAGTTAGCATAAACTAAAGTTCCTGATGGGTTGAATTGTTTCCACATTAAACCTTGTGTCCACCCTGCCATATACATTGGAATTGTCCAGAAAATAATACCCAAAGTACCTAACCAGAAGTGAGCGTTTGCCATACTCTTAGAGTAAAGCTTAGTATTGAATAATCTTGGTAATAGCCAATAAACCATACCGAAGATCATAAATCCGTTCCACCCTAAAGCTCCAACGTGTACGTGAGCTACAATCCAGTCAGTAAAGTGACCAATTTTATTTAATGTTTTAGTTGCCAACATTGGCCCCTCGAATGTCGCCATACCATAACAAGTAACAGCAACAACATAGAATTTAAGAATAGGATCCTCGCGAACTTTGTCCCAAGCACCACGCAATGTTAACAAACCGTTCAACATACCTCCCCAAGACGGAGCAATCAACATGATAGAGAATCCTGTCCCTACTGCTTGAGCCCAACCTGGTAATGAAGTATAAATCAAGTGGTGTGGTCCTGCCCAGATATAAACGAAAATCAATGACCAGAAGTGGATAATCGATAATTTATATGAGAAAACAGGTCTGTTCGCTGCTTTAGGTAAGAAATAATACATCAAACCTAAAACTGGTGTTGTTAAGAAGAATGCTACCGCGTTGTGTCCATACCACCATTGTACTAAGGCATCTTGAACACCCGCATATAATGAATAACTCTTAGGATTGAATACGTCATAAGTTACTGGTAACTCTAAGTTATTAAATACGTGTAACATGGTAATACCAATCCAAGTGGCGATATAGAACCAAATAGCCACGTATAAGTGACGCACTCTTCTTTTCTTAATGGTAATAAACATGTTAACACCATAGACTATCCAAACAACGGCAATCACAATATCAATTGGCCATTCGTGCTCAGCATATTCTTTAGAAGTGTTAAACCCTAAGAAAAAGGTAATAACAGTAAGAACTAACATTAACTGCCATCCCCAGAAGTTTATCCAAGAAAGAATATCACTTCCCATTCTTGTTTTCAACAATCTCTGTAATGAGTAGTAAGACCCGGCAAAAATACCGTTACCTACGAAGGCAAATACTGCTGCAGATGTATGCAACATTCTCAGCCTACCGAATCCCATTGCACCCTGTGAATTAATTAAGCCTTGAATTGAACCTCCAATAGACCCAACACTACCATCATCAGTACCAAATAAAAACTCTGGCAATTGTGGATAAAACAGCATGGTCGCTACAGTTAATCCCAGTGTAAAGGCCGTTACACCCCAAAAAATTGTTGCGTATATAAAATACTTAACAATCTTATTATCATACTGAAAAGTCTCCATTTGCATTTATTCTTCTTTTAATTTATTATCTTTTAACATACGTATTGCAGGCGATTCATCTTCATCGAATTGACCGTTTTTAGCCCCAATAATAAAAAGGATTAAAAACACAAGTGCAACACTCACACTTGCCATCATCATTAAAAATACAATTTCCATACGTGTGACAAAAATACAAAAGGAATCAAGCTTTACGCTAATGAGAAATGTCACAATGTGTTAATAAGTGTTAATTTAGAAGCATTCAAAATAAAAAACCATCAAATTTTGCTGAAAGCGATATATAAATTACTCTAGTCTATTTACTTATCTTTGCGTCTTACATTTTGACAAAATTTATATATGAACTTGCCAGAACCTAGTCATTTTATTGAACAAATTATAAATGGTGATTTAACCAAAGGAATGCCTAAGGAAAAACTTAGATTCCGATTCCCACCAGAACCCAATGGATACCTGCATATTGGCCACGCCAAAGCTATTTGTATCAACTTTGGATTAGGTGAAAAATATAATGCGCCTGTAAATTTACGTTTCGACGACACCAATCCAGAAGCTGAAGAACAAGAATTCGTAGATTCTATTAGAGAGGATTTAGAATGGTTGGGATTCACTTGGGACAAGGAGTGCTATGCTTCTGATTATTTCCAACAATTATATGATTGGGCTGTTCAAATGATTAAAGACGGCAAAGCTTATGTAGATGACCAGTCTTCTGAAGAAATCACAGAACAAAGAAAAACACCTTTCGAAGACGGAATTGAGAGTCCTTATAGAAATAGATCTATAGAGGAAAACCTAGAGCTTTTCGAAAAAATGAAAAATGGTGAGGTTGAAGAAGGAAAACACGTACTACGTGCAAAAATTGATATGACCTCTCCCAACATGAACATGCGTGACCCTGTTATGTACAGAACCTTAAATAAGGCACACCACAGAACAGGTACAGATTGGAAAATTTATCCGATGTACGATTGGGCACATGGAGAAAGTGACTTTATTGAAGGAATCTCACATTCATTATGTTCATTAGAATTCGAAAACCATAGACCATTATATAATTGGTATATCGAACAAGTTAGTGATGAGAATGATTTCACTCCAAAGCAAAGAGAATTTGCTCGTGGAAATGTGAGCTATCTTATTACTAGTAAACGAAAATTGAGAAAATTAGTAGAAGAAGGTATTGTTGATGGATGGGACGATCCTAGAATGCCAACTATTTCTGGTTTGAGAAGGCGAGGTTATACACCAGAGTCAATTAAAGCCTTTTGGGATAAGGCAGGAGTTTCTAAAAGAGATAACTTAATCGATATTTCATTATTAGAATATACTATTAAAGACCAATTAAACGCCATAGCTCCTAGAGTTTTCGCCGTTCTTGATCCTGTGAAGTTGGTTATTGAAAATTACCCAGAAGGACAAGTTGAGGAATTAATTATTGAAAACAATCCAGAGGACGAATCTGCTGGAGATCGTGTGGTTCCATTTACAAGAGAATTATATATTGAAAGAGATGACTTTATGGAAGAAGCTCCTAAAAAATTCTTTAGACTTTCTCTTGACCAAGAAGTTAGACTAAAAGGTGCTTATTTTGTGAAAGCAACCCGTGTTGACAAAGACGAAAATGGTAAAATCACCACTATCTATGCTACTTATGATCCTGAAACTAAAAGTGGAAGTAACACCGAAGCTAGCAAAAGAAAAGTAAAGGGAACACTACATTGGGTTTCTGCTGAACAAAACATTCCAATTACAGTTAATCTATATGATAGATTATTTACTGTAGAAAGTCCTGATGGTGATAAAGAAACTGATTTTATGGATTTAATTAACCCTAACTCGTTAGAGGTTGTTAAAGGTTATGGTGAACCATCATTAAAAGATGCTAAACCAGAAGATAAATTCCAGTTTCAAAGAATTGGATACTTTGCCGTTGACAAAGACAGTACGCCAGAGAACATTATATTCAACCGAACAGTTCCGTTACGCGATACTTGGGCGAAAAAGAAATAATCGACCCAATTATGAAATAAAAAAAAGCGAGTATATATTAAGGTATACTCGCTTTTTATTTTTACTAAAATTTTTAGAGCTTTAAACTCTATAATTTATTCCTCTGAGTCAATTTCTTGACCTTTTATGCTCAAAGCACCTGATGGGCACTTTGCTACTTGATCAAGAATTTGTTCTGTGGTCGCATTATTAGGTTTAGGCTTTAAATAAATATACATCAACATATTTTAATAAGAGTCTTCTTAATAGAATGGTTGCATTCAATTAAGAAGCATTCAAGGAAATATTTTTCCCACTAGATTTAACTCATCGTTTGTTAAAATGAAATCTAAAATATTAGCTTCGATATAATTTAAATACCTTTATTACCCATTATTAAAATCAAATAAATATTAAATGAAAAATTTTAACCAATGTATTCTTGTTTTTTTGATAGCATTGTTAATTCTTCCTGTTGTCTCACACGCGCAGAGCAACAAGAAAGGCGTAAGAGAAGCCATTAGGAAATTACGATCTATTGAAAACTCACACAAAGCTGTTCCACAAAATTTACTCACACCCAATGAGAGAAACTTATTAAGAGAGCATTACACAGCAAATGCAACAACAAATCCACTAGCTACTATGGCCAATGGGGATGTATATGTTATGGATGTTTATAACTTAGTTTACGGGACTTTTCCACTAGCCGGTCCGTACTTCATTAATCAGACGGGTTTTGGAGCAGATATATTTGCAGATGATTTTGACTCATCTGGAACCTTGTATGGTCTAAACGCTGAAATTAACGCCTTAGTTATTATGAACCCTTCAAACGGAAGCTATTCCGAGGTTGGTCCATTAACAGGATTAGCTGAAGGACATATGCCTTCTGGCCTAGCATGGAACCACTTAACCTCAACCATGTATGCCCTGAGTACCGATGGTATTTACACTAGGTTTTATACAATCGATTTAAATACTGGAGAACTTACCATGATTAGTGATACAGGAAACCCTGTGGGTATTTGGTTGGCGATAGACAATTATGGAGTTTGTTACATGGCGGACATTGCTACCAACTCATTATATACCTTAGATTTAATATCTGGTACTGAAACTTTAATTGGAGATTTAGGAATAGACCTCGCCTACGCTCAAGATGCAGATGTTGATACTGCTACAAATACATTATATATGGCTGGCTATCTTGAAAATGGGGAGAGTAATATATACTCTGTTGATGTAACAACCGCAGAAGTTACAAACCTTGGCCCAGTAATAAATAATGGAGAACTAGGCGCTTTCTCTATTCAAGGTCCTCCTGTGGTACTTGAAAACTATAGTTGTGATGCTGCTGTTCCAATTGAACTTGGTGTTAAAAACGCTCTAGGTCTATCAAACACGGCAGGCGGAGCATCAAACGTTTGTAACACTGGTGCCTCTAATGCTCTATGGTACAAGTATACCGCTCGTAATACTGGAAATCTGACTATTACTTCTGATCTTTCATCAAACGTAGATGTGGATACAAGATTATCTGTTTACAATAATGATTGTAGTGAATTAGTTTGTATTGCTTCTGATGATAATAGCGGTGCTAACAACACTTCTGAAGTAACGATAGCAGTAGAAAGTGGAGTAACCTATTTAATTGAATGGGATGATGCCAATAGTAGTTCAGATTTTGAATTTGAACTTTCATTAGACATTACTTGTCCTGACCCACTAAACTTTATGGCTAGCTCAGTAGGTTTTGATACGGCTACTTTTACTTGGGATAGTATGGAGAGCGCTACAAATGGATACGTTCTAACAGTTTTCGAAAGAGGAGCTGATACATCAACAGCAACACCAATTTATACTGAAAACATACCTGCCGGAACTACATCAGCTACGGCTACTGGTTTAGTAGGCTCAACATCTTATGATGCTTATTTAAAGGCAGATTGTGCTGCAGATGGTTCTTCAAATAATGTTAGAGCAACTTTTGACACCGGAATAGCTCCTCCAGTTTGTGGCGGTAAGTTTTATGATACTGGTGGACCTAATGAAGGTTATGGAAATGGAGAAAATTACTCGCTTTTAATTTCCCCTAGCGATGAGAATAGCTTAATTACCTTAGACTTTTTAAGTGTAGAAATAGATACAGGTTTTGATTTCTTACGCATATATGATGGTGATGATGCTACTGCGAATGAGTTGTCAGATCCAACTTACGGTGTGACTGAACCAGGTATATATACATCTAATATACCAGGAGGAAATTTATACATTACATTCACTTCAGATGAGGTTTTCCCTGCTCAGGGTTGGGAAGCAGATGTAATATGCAACACAGCTCCTGATTGTCTTCCACCATATAATTTAGAAGTTTCAGATATAGGATTAACTTCTGCTAGCTTTTCATGGGAAGGAATTGAAAATGCAACAAATGGATATATTCTTTCAATCTTCAATGAAGGTGATGATATCAACACAAGTACTCCTATCTACACAGAAACTATTCCAGCAGGAACAACTTCTACTACAGCTTCAGGTCTAACCGAAGGCGCTTTGTTAGATGCTTATGTTTTTGCTGACTGCGATACGGAAGGTGTATCAACTGGAGCTAAAATTACATTCTCAACTATCTTACCTCCACCTGCATGTGGTGGTATTTTTGCTGACTCTGGTGGGTTAACAGGTGGTTACTCAAATGATGAAAACATTACTACCACAATTTATCCAGATAACCCTGGTGAAGTTGTTACTGTTACATTCACATCGTTTCACACAGAGGAAGATTGGGACGTTCTTTACGTTTATGATGGTCCAGATGCTAGCTATCCTTTGATTGATAGTGGAAGTCCTGCTACTGGTAGTGGCTTCCCAGCCGGTGGATATTCTGGAACAACAATCCCAGGTCCATTTACCTCTACAGACGAGAGTGGCGCATTAACTTTTGTATTTATGAGCGACGATTCTTTCAATGGTGGAGGATGGCTTGCACACGTTAGCTGTGAACAATTAAGTGTTCAAGAAAATGAACTTCAAAAGTTTGTTTACTATCCTAATCCTACAAAAGGCCTGCTTAATCTTAAAGCAGCAAGTAACATCGAAAAAGTTGAGATTTACAATTTATTAGGGCAAAAGTTAATTTCTTCAAATATTAATTCAACCTCGACTCAAATAGATATTTCTAAGTTGGCAGTTGGTAACTACATTATGAGAGTTAGCATTGCAGGAGAAACAGGTACATATAAAGTATTAAGAAATTAATATTGAAAGTTTTTAAAACGCTTAAAGGCCATCTTGATTAAAATCAGGATGGCCTTTTTAATTTATAAGAGTACCTAAAACTATTCCTCTGAGTCAGCTTCTTGACCTTTTATACTCAAAGCCCCTGATGGGCACTTTGCTACTTGATCAAGAATTTGTTCTGTGGTCGCATTATTAGGTTTGATCCAAGGTCTTTCTTTTGGATTATAAACTTCGGGTAGGGTTTTTACGCAAATTCCAGAGTGGATACACTTATCTGGTTTCCATAAAATAGTAACTTCTCCGTTTGAATATTCGTGTGTTTTCATGATTTAAGATTTATTTAAATTTAATATTGAACCAATCAGCTTGAGAAAATCCCTTTTAAGCTTTAGGTATTTATTTTTATTAAATATACAAAACTCATTTTAAACTTAAAACAAGCCTTAGGCAAAGACTCAAACTAAATTATAAATATGAATTACTTTTTTATGTTTTTGAACTTAAACAAATCACTGTTCTAGCAGGGCATATAATTGAATTTTTAAGCATGAACTTATTGAAACCATTTTCTGTATCAAAAACATGCTCCCAATCTCCAGCCGGTAATTGGAATTCTAAATCTTCATGATACATATTCATTATTATATAGAAATGCTCCTCATACATAGGTGCTATAATCTCATAAGCCAAACTCCTAGAATGATAACTCCAATCAGGTTCATTTTGCTTAATTCCATGAAATTTAGTGAAAGGAATTTCTTCGTTTGGAACTCCCTCAAAGTAAGTTGGATGCGAAAAAGTCCTATGTTTCAAGGTGTATTTAATTAGGTGACTCACAAAGTCAAACATTTCGTGATTCCTTTCCAATAAATTCCAATCCATCCAAGACAGAGGACTATCTTGACAATACACATTGTTATTGCCCTGCTGAGATCGCTTCAACTCGTCCCCCATCAATAACATTGGTGTTCCATGTGATAACATCAGAAGAGAAAACATATTTCTAATTTGTTTTTCCCTTAATTTCTGAATTTCTACATCATTAGTTTCTCCCTCTACGCCACAGTTCCAACTATGATTATTAGATGAACCATCTCTATTTTGCTCACCATTTGCCCAATTATGCTTTTCATTATAAGAAACTAAGTCCAACATCGTAAACCCATCATGACAAGTCACAAAGTGCAAACTTCTATTCGGCTCAAATTCGGTATGTCGTGATTTGATTTCATTAGGACTACCCAGCATACTTTTGGCTAAATTCCCGACTTCACCTTTATCTCCTTTTACGAATTTTCTGATAGTATCGCGAAAAGCATCGTTCCATATAATCCAACGATCGCCTGCAAAATCACGAACTTGATTCAAACCAGCTGCATCCCAAGGTTCTGCAATAATTTTTGTGTTAGCTAAAATCGGATCAGAATCAATTGACCATAAAATTGGCGGATTCAATAAAGGCTCTCCACTTTCATTTCTAGACAAAACGGATGCTAAATCAAATCTAAAACCATCTACACGCATTTCCTGAACCCAATAACGCAAAGAATCTCTAATCATGCGTCTTACTACAGAATGATTAGCGTTAATCACATTTCCAGTACCGGTATAGTTTCTAAATTCCCCCGAAGAATCCAACATATAGTAAGAATCATTCGCAAAACCACGCATACAGAGCGTCGGACCATCATTATGAGCATTGTTTTCTGTCGTGTGATTATAAACTACATCTAAAATAACCTCAATATTAGCTCGATGCAGGGCATTTATCATATACTTAAATTCATCAACAATCTCTTGTGGAGTAGATTTCGATGAATATCCTGCATGAATCGCAAAAAAATTAATTGGAGAATATCCCCAATAATTGGTCAAATCATTTGGTGCATCCTGTGGATCATAAGCATAAACTGGTAAAAGTTCAACAGCAGTTACACCAAGTTCTTTTAAGTAAGGAATCTTTTCGAGCAAGCCCGTATAAGTTCCTCGTATATTTTCTGGTACGCCCGAATTTGGATTCCTAGTAAAACCAGCAACATGCATCTCATAGACTACCGACTTTGCCAAATTCTGAATCGGCATATAATCACTTTCCCAATTAAATTCATCTGAAATAACAGCACTTTTCAAGCATGAATGTAAATTATCCTCTCCTCTTCTATGTGCTAATCCTCTATCATATTCTCCAACAATCGCCTTAGCATAGGGATCTACCAAAACTTTGGTGCTATCAAACAAAAATCCTTTTTCTGGAATATAGGGTCCATAGGCTCGATAAGCATACAATTGATTTTTCTCTAAGCCTGGAACATGAATATGCCAATAATAATAGGACTTATTTTGTTTAGGGTCTAATATTATGACCTTAGGGTTTAGATCATGAATATCTTTAAATAATAAAAGTTCAATTTTACTCGCATGCGGTGAGAATACCGAGAAATTAACACCTCCATCTACTAAACTTGCGCCTAATGGCCAAGGATTTCCGTAGTTTGTCATGCTTCGGCCTTAGTTTGGGTAGTTAAATCATGGAAAGCAGCTTCTAAGGTTTCATATTTACCTTGAAACTCAACTATACTTTTATCTGCTAGCTTCTCTCCCTTATTAAGCAACACAACTCTAGAACATAAAGCTGCAACTTCTTGCATAATATGTGTACTAATAATAACAGTTTTATTTGCACCAACTTCCTTAATCAAATTTCTAATTTCTATAATCTGATTAGGGTCTAATCCATTGGTAGGCTCATCTAATATTAAAATATCAGGTTGGTGAATAATTGCTTGAGCTAATCCAACACGTTGCTTGTAACCTTTAGAAAGTTGTTTAATCTTTTTATTCTTTTCCGGTGTTAAACCCACTTTTTCAATTACCTCGTCTATACTCTGCGAAGTTTGTTTTCTTATATCGGCAACAAAACTTAAATATTCCTTGACATACATATCCATATATAAAGGATTGTTTTCTGGTAGGTAGCCAATAAATTGTTTTGTTTCGAAAGCATGGTCTTTAACCGAAAGATCATTTACCAAAATTTCTCCAGAAGTTGGTTCTAAAGCACCAACAATACATTTCATTAGGGTAGACTTTCCTGCTCCATTAGGCCCCAATAGACCTATCACTTCACCTTTATCAACATTGAGAGATACATTTTTCAATGCCCATTGCTCGCCATATTTTTTATTTAAATCCTTAATAGAGATTGTCATGCTGGATATTATTTATGGGTTAAAGATAAGAAAATTGACTGCTTCATTTACTTTTAGTATAGCACTTGAGTAACTATAATAAAAAAAGCCGAAGATTTCTCTTCGGCTTTTTGTGCGGGCGGAGAGACTCGAACTCTCACACCTCGCGGCACTAGATCCTAAGTCTAGCGTGTCTACCAATTCCACCACGCCCGCTTTTAGCTTTTGCTAAAAATTAAGATTGCAAATATAATGCATAAATCAATATTACAAAAAATTTTTAAAGACTATTCTTAAGCTTTAACTTTGCCTAAAATTATTGAACATGGAAATATCAGGAAAAGTAACGAAAATATTTGACACTCAGACCTTTGCGAGCGGATTCAAAAAAAGAGAAGTTATTGTAACTACACAAGAACAATACCCACAACCTCTTTCAATCGAGTTTTTACAAGACAAAACTGAGCTTGCAGACCAAATAAATGTAGGAGATGACGTTAAAGTTTCTATCAATTTAAGAGGTAGAGAATGGACAAGTCCAGATGGAGTTGTTAAATATTTTAATTCAATCGTTGGATGGAGAGTTGAAAAATTAGCTCCAGAAAATGTAGGTGCAGAAAACACTCCTTCTCCTTCAGATTTTAACTCAGGTGTTAATGACCTAAGTAATGATGGAGAAATTGATGATTTACCATTTTAAGTTAATATTTTAAATTCTTTAGTTAAAATTTATCCATAAATAACTTAAAATTATCAGAAAATAGTAAAACAAATGTACCTTAGTGGTACATTTGTTGCTTATTATAAGGAACTTAAACAAAAAATAATATGAAAAAAACAGTAATTCTTAGCGCATTAGCGTTTATCGGCGTTCAAATGAATGCTCAGATGGACGACATTAGCGTTACGTTGCAACCAACGGCAAGCTACAATTGGTTTGATGATAACACTGCGATCGAAGACGGTGTTATGATAGGTGGACGTGTAGGTTTTGGTTTCGGAGAAGCCATTGAACTTCGTGCTTTGTACGAGAAATCGGTAGATTTAAAGAACACAGCTGAAGGCCTAGATTGGGCAAGTGATAGTTTTGTCGACAACTTCAATAGCAGAGATGTAGATGTTGAAAGAATCGGTGGAGAATTTAAAGCAAATATCCCAACAAGGGGTGCATTTGTTCCTTATTTAACTTTAGGAGCAGGAGTACAAAAATTAAAAGTAAATGTTGCGGAAGAAGGTCTTCCAGAGGTGGAAAGAAAATCTGAGCAAATTTATGCTAACTTAGGTTTAGGTACTCAATTAAAGTTATCTGACAGAATCTTCTTGAATTTAGAAGCAAAGAATACTGTATTTAACATGGATCCTGCTGATGTTTTATTCCAAGAGGGTAACCAATCAGAAATTGAGGATTTATTAGGTGACGATAGAGATGATAGAATGTACAACTGGTCTGTATTGGCTGGATTGCAGTTTTATTTAGGAGGTCGTGAGCCAGGTTCTATGACTGATTTAGACAGAGCATACTACAGAAAATTCTCTGGAGGATTAGGCGGATTAAAATTAATCCTTGAGCCAGGTGGATCTTACATTAACTTTAATGATGGTTCAAACTTGAGAAATACCTATTTAATGGGTGGTAAAGTTGGATTTGATTTAAACCAATTTATTGGCTTAAGAGGTTTCTACTACCAAGCTACACAAGACGAGGAAATTTCTACAAAATGGGATGATTTAGCTATCTATGGTGGTGATATTATCGCAAAGTTAAACGTTGCTAGAGGTATCGTACCTTACTTAGAGTTAGGTGGTGGTTACTTAAACGTATATGATGGATACCAAGGTGAAAATGCCTTATTACCAGTTCAAGCTTCTGGATACTTCGCTAAAGGTGGTGCAGGTATTACTGTTCCAGTTTCTAAAAACTTAGAGTTATTTGGATCTGCTTCTTTAATGTATACTTCTCAAAGAGAAGCTGATGATTTACAAAATACTATCAGCCCTAATGAGTTGACACAACACAATATGTATAACGCTGGTATCAGATTCCAAATTGGAAAAACTGCTGATACAGATGATGTTTTAACAAGCAGAATTGATGCAAGAGTTAAAGAAAGAACTGACGTTTACGAAGATAGAATTAAGCAATTAGAGAAAGAATTACAAAGAGCTTATGACGAAAATGATACGGCTAAAGCTGTAGAAATTATCGAAGAGAAAAAATCTATCGAAGACAGAAAAGAGAAAATTGTTGCTGAAGAAACAGCTAAAGAAAACAAAAAAGCTGAAACTGTAGAGAAAACTATGGAACCTAGCGAGTCTAGAGTAAAACTTACTCCTGCTGAACTAGAAAACTTAGTTGAGAAAGTTATTCAAGGTGTTGATGAAGAATCAAATAGACCTCAAACTACAGAAGATAGAATTGATAGATTAGAGAGACTTTTATTAGAAGTTAATACAGGTGCTAGAAGTGGAAACATTACTCCAGTTCAATCTGAAATCGCTTCTGAGAGAATTATCAATAAATTAGATCAATTAAACTCTAAAATTGATAATAACACGAATAACATCAACCGTTTAGCTCAGTACCAAAATCAAGGTCAAGATAGAACTGTTGTAGTTACACAAGGTGGTGGAACACAACCACAAGTTGCTACTCCTTTAGCTCCTACAGTTGCTCCTAACAATGTTGTTACAACAACTGACGAGAAAGGAAATGTTAAGAAGAAAAATGAAGGTGTTGCAACTGGATTTTTCGTGAATGAAGGTATGTCTTTATTTGGAGGTTATGCTTTTGGTGAGGATGATGGTGCTGGTTTAATTGGTATTAGAGGTCACTACTCTATCACAAACTCTCCAATTAAATTTATGCCAGACTTATATGTTGCTCCAGGGAGCAGCACTGGTTTTGGTGTAAACGCTAATGCTTTATTATCATTTGATGATATTTCTAACAATGTAGTTGTTGCTCCTTATATCGGTTTAGGTTTAGGATACAACAGCATTGAGAATTTCGATAAATTCGGAACTAACTTAATCATTGGTACATCATTTAATGTATTAGGAGGAAATATCTACGCAGATTATACAGCTAGAAACTTCATCGATATCCACCAATTTTCTGTTGGATATAAATTCGGATTTTAATCCAAAAATTTAAAACATGAACAAATTAAAACTCATCGGTTTAACTTTTGTTATGCTATTCTCTACGACTGCTTTGGCACAAGAGAAGAGTGAGATTGTTATGACCCAATCTGAGTTAGAATCATTTTTAAATAAAGTTGCAGACGCTAGACGTGCGCAATTGAAAGCTAGAAATGAAGCCAAGAACAAAAGAGAATTGGCCGAACTTAGATATCAATACAACAATCAAACAGATGGACGTAGTGTAACGAGAGAAATCTCGAATTACGAAATTCTGAGAGAGATAGATCGATTAAATGCAAGACTAGATTATGTAACTGGACGCAGTAATGACGGATTCACTTCGGGAAGACAAGGTAGCAACTCTACCATCGTAGTACCAGGTGGTTCTAACACTACTGGATATGTTCCAACACAAGGTCAGACGCAATATGTACCAGCAGATACATCTAATAAGCAAGACTTAGAAACAGCTAAGGCTATTTGGGAATTAGAAAGAAGATTGGATTCTTTGAAAGCAGTTCAAGCTCAATCTAATTTAGTTCCACAAGATAAGCCAGTGAACCAACAACAGACTCCAAGTCAAGAGTTGGCAGATTTGAAAAGTCAATTTCAAACATTAGAGCAAAGATTAGAAAATGCAGAAACTCCAGTAGAGAGAAGATCTCTATTAGAGGAGCTTTTAGCGAAGTTTAAAAACTTCAAAAAGCAAGTATTTTTCGCTAATGACTCTGAAGAGTTGAGTCCTAATGACTATGCTTATATTCAAGATGTAACCGAAGTCCTTAAACAATACCCAGAATTATCTGTTGTATTAGAAGGATGGGCTAGTACAAGAGGTAACGCTAACTACAACAAACAACTTTCTATGCGTAGAGCAGAAAGCGTAGAGCGTGCCTTGTTAAGCAATGGCATTTCTCCAGCGAGAATTGTTTCATCTTTCAGAGGGGAAGATAAAACCTCATCTGAAGCTATGGCTAGACGTGTTGACATGTCGATCATATTGAAATAAGTAATTTATTTTAAATACTATAACTGCCTTGTTCTGCAAGGCAGTTTTTTTTGTTTTAAACTTTTGGGCTTAAATTTATTAGCATCATTAAACCCATTGATAATTAGCAGATTTAAATATTCATTTTAACTTTGTACTCATATGATATTTCTACAGGATCATCAAGCATTTCCACCGGTTGACCAAGCCAATAAAGAAGGTATATTGGCTGTAAGCATGAATTTATCTATTGTGCGCTTACTTGAGGCTTACCACAAGGGGATTTTTCCGTGGTATAACGCAGACGAGCCTGTTCTGTGGTGGACACCCGACCCAAGAATGGTTTTGTTTCCAGAGGAGCTTAAAATTAGCAAGTCTATGCGCAAAGTTTTACGCGATGAAATATTTAAGGTAACCTACAACCAGGATTTTAAAGCTGTCATCGAAAGTTGTAGGGATATTCCACGTGCAGGACAAGACGGAACATGGATTTCAGATGAGATAATAGCTTATTATACGCACCTATTTAATTTAGGATGGGTGCAATCTATAGAAGTATGGAATCAAGAAGATGATTTAGTTGGCGGACTATATGGTGTTTTGGTCGATCGTGTTTTTTGTGGAGAAAGCATGTTTGCTAAAGAAAGTAATGCTTCTAAAGCTGGATTTATATCATTCATTCAAGAATTTAAAAATGAATTGGATTTAATCGACTGTCAAATATATACCAAGCATTTAGCCTCTTTAGGCGCTAGATTAATTCCTAGAAAAGAATACTTAACCTACCTTCCTAAATTTGAGATTTAAGATCCAAAGAACTCTATCATTTTGTCTCGTATTGTAGATTCAGTATACTCTTCATAATTTATATAATATTCTCCCGATGGCTTCATTAAAATAAAGCAACCATAGGGAACATCAACAATAGAAAATATATTTCTTAGGTTACCATCCTTATCTTCTATCCAATGAATTTCTGCGTTTGATGTAGTGATGTTTGGATTAAAATTCGGAGCATTTACACTAAATTGAGAAATGCTTGGTGCTTGTTTAATACTTGAAATAAAAGGTTCGCTTAACAAGCGCCAATCATCGTTTAGAAGGTATATTTTATATCTTTGGCTAGCCTTTTGATTTTTAAATAATGATAAATAGTTTATCACCAAATATTGATCAGAAGACACCATTCTACCTTGCATTTTACTCAAACTAGCATATACAGTTTTTACCTGTTGAGGAGAAATATTTGACTTATAATTTAGTGGTAAGAGTTGCTGAATAGTTCCTGAATCTGTCTTATGTTTATTTACAATAAGTCTTTGGCATGAATTTAATTTTTCCTGAAATGTATTAAAGCTAATTCTCTCTTTGTTCTTACCATATACGTAATAATCCGCTTTATATTTATTGGAGCTGCATCCTAAAATTAAAACAATTGCGAAGGCATAAATAATCTTCATAAAAAGTAAATTTCTTTAAAAATACTAAATAATTAAATTAAAAAAGCGCCTAATTAAAATTTAACTAGACGCTTATATTAATACATGAGGAGTATGTTCTTAAAACTTATACATTAGTTTAACAGCAAAATTTCTAGGATCAATTCTATTGATATACTTGTTTCTATAAGCATTATAACCAATCTCATCGAAGATATTGTTAACTAGAAATTGAATTCCATAATTGTTTTTATAATATGCAATCTGTGCATTTACAGTTGTATAAGCATCATTATCCCATGGTTCTAAATCAGGTGTGATCCCATGGAATGCTGTAAACACATGGTCGTTGTAGGGTCTTGCTCCTAAATAATAAACTCCTGCTCCTAATGATAGCCCATTTAAAGCTCCTTTTTCTATCATATAGTTAGTCCAAAAATTCGCCACATATTCTGGTGTATTGTTAGGCTTACTTCCATCTACAAATCGTGTACTATTATTGTATTCAGCATCTAAGTAAGAAAAACCAGCCATCACTTCCCAATTCTTTTGAATTCTACCTATTGCTTCTACTTCAATCCCTTGACGAACATCGTTTCCGCCTTTAAAATAATATGGCAAGAACTCTAACACCCCATCTTCATTCGTAGTGATATCTTGCATAATCATGTTATTATTCTCCACACGATAGAATGTTGCATTTAAGCGCAAACGACGTTGGAATAATTCAGATTTTACTCCAAGTTCAAATTGATTAGATGTCTCTAAGCCTAATTCATTTCCATTTTTATCAAGTTTATTTGAACTTCTTGGGTTGGAATTCGTTGTGTAGGATGCAAATAATGCAAGTGGTTTAATTGGGTAAATCATTACACCTACTAAAGGATTCCATGTATTTCCGGAATTTTCAGATCTTGTAATATTATATGCTTGCTGGTCGTTGTCCCAAACTGCATTGTCAATTTCTGTATTAAAATTAGAATATCTAATCGCACCAAAGAATCGAACCAAGTCTTTATATTCAACCACATATTGACCTAGCACACCAAATTCATTTGATTTATCATCGTTAAACCCTGTCATAGTAAAATCAACAGGCGAGTTCAACGTATTCGAAATCTCATCAAAAATGTCAATTTGGTCAATACTTACAGATTTAAAATTAGTACCGTGAACTTTACTTTGTCTAATGTCCGTACCAACTTGCACTAAATGGCTAAAATTGCCTGTCTTCAATTCTTTTGCTACCAAGTCAATTTGTAAAACTTGATTATCATCTTCGCGAGTGTTTGATTTAGCAATTCCTCTCTTTAAAATATTAGGTTGCTCAATAACTCCATCGTCATTTTGAATTTGGCTTAAGGAAGTCATTTCAGCATCCGTATCCAATTTTGAAGCATAATACCCAGCACGTAAGTATAATTTGTCACTGAAATCATATTTAGCTGTCAGGGCATAAGACAAGTTTTTAAAATCATTGTAATCAGATTCAAAACCTAAGAATTTATGCTTAGGTAAATCATAGATTTCGTTTTCGGTGTTATCGCGTGAAAAGTTGACAGTTCCCGGATCTGGCGTTCTGCTATCATCTAAGTAATCCATTTCAGCGGTGAATGAAAATTTATCTGAAGGCTGCCATTTTACTGATGGGTTAATATAAGTACGGTTCATTTTATTACCATCGCGCCAACCTTCTCCATATTCATAAGCACCATTAATACGAACAGCAATGGTTTGATTTTTATCCAATACATGATTAATATCTAAGGTTGGACGATATTGGTTCCAGCTGCCTGCTCTAAATGTAGCATGTCCAAAATTCTCGAATTTAGGAGTCTTTGTTACTAGATTTACTACTCCACCCGGAGAGCCTAAGTCATTTCCAAAACCCTGAGTTATGGTAGCTGCACCTTTTAAAACTTGAACAGATTCAACACCCTGCATATCCATTAAAAACCCACTTCCTCTGAAATCAGAATGTACACGAACTCCATTTTTTAAGATAGGAATTCCTCTAAACCCTCTCGACCCCAAACTTTCTCTAGTGTTGCCATAGGTGGCGTAGGTATATAAACCAGGAGCATTTCGAGTAGCGTCCGAAATAGTTAATATCCCTTGTCGCTCAATTACCTTTTCCGATATCGTAGTAATAGTTTGAATATTCTCATTAGGCTTAAGAGGCAGACGTGTAATCTGATCTAATTTTTCTGGCTGCTTATTTACGCTACCAAAAAGCTGAATACTAGATAATTGAACAATATCTTCTAGTAGAAAATCTTGTGTGATTTTTTCATCAGCTCCTACTTGAATATGTGCTGTTTGCAAAATCAATCCATTATTCCCCACAAATAAATCATACTCACCAGGACTTAGTTCTAAACTATACTTCCCATCGGATTCCGTGATTACTGTTTCAGAAATAGGTTCCGTCCAAATATTATATAATTTAGGAGTTTCACTTTCTAAGTTTGCTACTGTTCCTGTAACCGTACCTTCTTGTGCAAAAGAAGGAATTGAGGCTAAAATTAAAATTCCTACTAAAATTATCTGCTTCATTATTTTAATTTATTCTAAATAAAAAGCAAATGTAAGTTTATGAATTAAAATATTAAATAAATTGGGCGGTTTATTTAGAACTTTTCTAATTAAAGAAGTTAAAAAGTTGATTTAGAGAAATTTAAGCGTTTATGATTTTAATCATAAAGCTAAAAACCTTTAATTCAAATATTACTTAATGCTGAACTCAAATCGCCTGTATTATTATGGTAACCAATGCTTAAGATAAATAAAAAGATATGGTAAAGGATGTTAATTGGGCTAATTAATTGATTAAAACTTAAAATGTTTTAAATAAAAAAAGTCCTAAATTTCTTTAGGACTCTAGTTTATAAAGTGATATTATGTTCAGATACTGTTATCAGCCAATTTCTGAATAGCCTTTAATAATAAAGGTTTTTCAACCTCTGATATTTTTTGTTGAAGCCAATCTAAATCTGCTTCTGCAGGAATTTCAAATGATTCTTGTAAGATGATTTCCCCTTCGTCAACTCCACTAGATACATAGTGTACTGTTGCACCAGATTCCTTTTCATTGTTTGCTAGAACAGCTTTATGCACCTTTGCGCCATACATTCCCATTCCGCCGTATTTTGGTAAAAGAGATGGATGTAAATTAATGATTTTCTTGTCCCATTTAGTGCAAAATTCTTCATTTAAAATGGATAAAAAGCCTGCGAGAACGATTAAATCAACCTTTTCATTCTCACATATTTCATCAATTTCAGAAGATAAAGTTTCGCTTCTTTCCACAAACCAAGTTGGCAACTCAGCATCAAGTGCTCTTTCTAATCCGTAACAGTTTCTATCTGCAATGACAGCAACTATTTCCACATGCTTTAAATCCTTAGCAGCAACAGCATCAATGATTGCTTGTAGATTCGATCCAGAACCTGAAATTAATACAGCTATTCTCATATTTTTGAATTGAACCGCAAATTACGAAATCATCCAAAACTTAATCTAGAAGATTTAAATTTTATCTAAAGAATGGATATCTAAGATAGCGCCCCTTATTGGCTTTAAGGCCTGCATAAAAAGCATATATATAATTCAAGCCAACCAATAAAAAGAATAATATAAACCCATAAGTATTGTGTTCTGGATACATATGGTTTATTTTAAAAAACGCTGTCATATACAATATTGAGAAAGCTACTATGGAAATAATTATTTGATTATAAACTAAGTGTTTACCAAT
Source organism: Profundicola chukchiensis (assembly GCF_029664245.1). Classification (GTDB taxonomy): domain Bacteria; phylum Bacteroidota; class Bacteroidia; order Flavobacteriales; family Weeksellaceae; genus Profundicola; species Profundicola chukchiensis. The sequence goes on from NZ_JANAIE010000003.1 coordinate 238,997, forward strand.
TTTATCAGCATCTTTAATATTAGACTTATTCGTCACCAGAAAATTAATGGCACAATAATGTTTCCCAAAGGAAGAGCTAAGCCCGAAATGATAGAGAAATACATCCAGCTCAATATTCTTGTATCCTCTGATTGATTAAACTCCAAAACATCTTCCGCTTGAACGCCTAAAGCCTCACAAATAAGTTGTAACGTTTTACCATGTGGTGTGTTTTCGTGTTTCTCTATCCGTTGAATCGTACGAACACTTACATTAGATTTTGTTGCCAATTCATCTTGAGAAAAACCTTTTGAAATTCTAATTTCTTTAATGCGATTACCTACTTGTTCCATATTGATTGATTTTTCTCAAATCTAAAATAAGCACCTATTTTTAAAGAATTTATCAGCTGACAGCTTTACGACACTTCTACGACAAGTTTGTTAAGATGCTTATTTACAGCATCTTCAGTTTAGTTCACAAAATAGCATAAATGAAAAACGATAACACCTCTATTCCATCCCTTTCCATGACAGTTTACAAAATCATATGAAATTGATTCCAAAATGTCTATAATATCAACAGTAATCTGCACCTTAAAATCAAAAGTGCAGACCACCTTGGAGACCTATTTTCTATTTATATCTAAATATTAGCCTACCAAATTCACAATTTTCCCAGGAACTACAATCACCTTTTTAGGCGTTCTTCCATCTAATTGTTTAATGGTACGCTCATCGGCCATAACAGCTTTCTCGATTTCTTCCTTACTCATATCTAATGGCAATTCCATCGTAAAACGCATTTTACCATTAAATGAAATAGGATATGCTTTGCTATCTTCTACTAAATATTTCTCTTCAAACTTAGGGAATTCAGCAAAAGAAATGCTTTCAGTATGTCCTAATCTAGACCATAATTCCTCTGCAATATGTGGCGCGAATGGCGATACCAAAATAGCCAATGGCTCTAAGATTGCCTTTTTATTTGATTTTAATTTTTGAAGATCGTTTACCGCAATCATAAAGGCAGAAATACTCGTATTAAACGAGAATCCTTCGATATCATCCGTAACTTTCTTAATCAAGGTGTGTAATACTTTGTATTCCTCTTTGGTTGCCTCTTCTTCAGAAACAGCAAAACCATCATTATCAAAGTATAATTTCCAAAGTTTTTTCAAGAAACCAAACACACCACTTAATCCATTAGTATTCCAAGGTTTATATTGTTCAATAGGACCTAAGAACATTTCATACATGCGTAATGTATCCGCTCCGTATTCCTCGCAAATATCATCTGGGTTTACAACATTGAATTTAGATTTAGACATTTTTTCTACTTCACGAGAAACATAAAATTCCCCATTAGCTTCTGTCTTAAATTCAGCATTTTTATACTCTGGTCTCCAATTTTTAAAGTTTTCTATATCCAGCGTATTTTTAGACTCATCTATAAAAGCAATATCTGCATGTAGCGCTTGGTAATTATCTACCTCAGCTTTATCTACTAAATTGTGAGAAACAAATTCGTTGGTTTCTTTATTTCTATAAACGAAGGCTGATTCTCCCAAAATCATCCCTTGGTTAATCAGCTTTTTGAATGGTTCGTCTACTTGAATTAAACCTACATCCTTCAAGAATTTAGTCCAGAAACGAGAATATAATAAGTGACCTGTCGCATGTTCACTTCCACCGATGTATAAATCTACATTTTCCCAATAATCTAAGGCTTCTTTCGATGCAAATTCACTCTCATTATTCGCATCCATGTAACGGAATAAATACCATGAACTACCTGCCCAACCTGGCATGGTGTTTAACTCTAATGGGAAAACGGTTTTATGATCTATAAACTCATTTTTAACCACTTCTTGCTTAAACTCACTCCAAGCCCAATCTGTTGCTCTACCTAGTGGCGGCTCACCCGTTTCAGTTGGTAAATACTCATCTACTTCTGGTAATTGAATAGGTAAACATTCTGTAGGAATTGGCGTAGGAATTCCATTTTTAAAATACATAGGAACTGGCTCACCCCAATAACGTTGACGACTAAAAACGGCATCGCGTAGGCGATAATTAACCTGACCTAATCCTAATTTTTTCTCTTCTAAAGCTTCAATGGATTTAGCTAAAGCTTCTTTTACCGTTAATCCATCTAAAAAATCAGAGTTCTGAAGAACTACATCGCCTTCTTTGTCGGTATAAGCGTTTTCAAAAACATCTGTATCCTTAAAAATATCTATAATTTCCAATCCAAAATGCGAAGCAAAAGCATGATCTCGTTCGTCACCTGCTGGAACGGCCATTACAGCACCGGTCCCGTAACTTGCTAAAACATAATCACCAATCCAAATCGGGATTTGCTTTCCTGTAAACGGATGAAGCGCATAAGCTCCGGTAAACTCTCCCGAAATACTCTTAACGTCAGCCATTCTTTCTCGCTCACTACGCTTAGCTGTTTTTTGGATATAAGCATCAACTGCATCTTTTTTATCAGCTGTAGTAATTTCCTGAACTAATGGATGCTCTGGAGCCAAAGTCATATAAGAAACTCCAAAAATCGTATCAGGACGCGTAGTAAATACTTTAATCGTATCTTCTGAATTAGCAACTTTAAACTCAACTAAAGCTCCTTTACTTTTTCCAATCCAGTTTTTCTGACTTTCTTTTAATGCGTCAGCCCAATCCAATGCTTTTTCATTGTAGGTGATTCCATTTAATAAACGCTCGGCATAAGCCGTAATACGCATCATCCATTGCGTCATTTTTTTGCGTTCAACAGGATGTCCACCTCTTTCAGAAACACCATTAACTACCTCATCATTCGCCAAAACAGTTCCTAATGCAGGACACCAATTCACTTCAGCTTCAGCTAAATAAGTCAATCGGTAATTTAATAAAATATCTGATTTTTCTTTTTCTGTAAAATTATTCCACTCATCGAACCCAAAAGTTGTTTCTTGAGAAGTTTCGGCTTCAATATTAACGTTTCCTTCCATTTCAAAAACCTCAACCAACTCGTCGATTGGACGCGCTTGATTAGATTTTTTGCAATAGTATGAGTTAAATAATTGAATAAAAATCCATTGAGTCCATTTGTAGTAATCTGGATTAGAAGTCCTTACTTCTCTACTCCAATCAAATGAAAACCCAATTTTATCTAACTGTTCGCGGTAACGTTCAATGTTTTCTTGGGTAGTAAGCGCAGGATGTTGTCCTGTTTGAATGGCATATTGTTCAGCTGGCAAACCAAATGAATCATACCCCATTGGGTGCAATACGTTAAATCCTTGATGTCTTTTGTAACGCGCATAAATATCAGACGCAATATAGCCTAATGGATGTCCAACATGCAATCCCGCTCCAGATGGATAAGGGAACATGTCTAAAACATAATATTTAGGTTTGTCTGATTTGTTTTCGGCTTTGAAAGTTTGATTTTCAGCCCAAAACTTTTGCCATTTTGACTCTATTTCGGATGGATGATATTGCATTGCTTAATTTTAAAGAATTGCAAATTTAAGCAATTATATGGCGCTGTGAAAACGATAATTTTTCACAATTAAGCTTCAATTGAAATTAAAGTTTTAATATTATAAAGCCACTATGCTTTTAATGTGAATCCCAACAAAACAATCATCTGCACAGCCATTTCTAACATAACCGCAAGTTGAAAGTAAACCGCGATAATCTACCTGGAAATAAGTTGTGACATTACTGGATTCCACGAGCCACTCGTTTTCTGCTTTATGATAAACCTCATCCATAGTAATCGCTGGCGCAGCTACATAAGACTCATGTGTATTAATTTCTCCTTCGTTTTCAGTCCACTCTAATTCATCTTCTGGTAGACCTTCTATGTCGCCTTCATAAATAAAATGTCTTTGCACGATTTCGCCCTCTTGTACGGTAATCGTAGTTTCCCAAGAAAGATTAGACATCCCTGTTCCACCACTTACAACATATTTATACGAATTATTAGAATTGGCTTTAAAGCTTAACCAAGCCTCTTTACTATTTTGAAAATCATTTTGATAGCTAAAGACATCATCTGACATGCAAGAAAAGTTAATTCCTAAAATTAGAATTAGCAAAACTGAATAAAGTTTCATTTTATATTATTTAAGATTTATATAATGGACGCAGTCTTATATCTTGGGTTGCGCCTAAGCGAGTTGAAAAATTACATTTTCTCTTTAATCCAAGCTAAAATATCGTAGAAGTTTTGAGGAACAACACCGTGTCCGCTTCTATATTCTTTGTAAACGTGTGGAATATTAAGATGTTTTAATAACTTCTCACCGTTTCTAGCCCAATCTACCGGAATCACTCCATCCTCAGTTCCGTGAGAAACAAAAAACTCTAAGTCATTAAAATTACTTTGCACTTTATCACCCATAATATCTGGCGCTGGATAACCACTCATACAAATTACACGATGGATATTTTGCTGATCATGAAGCGTTAAAGCATAGCTTAAAATTGAACCTTGACTAAATCCACACAACCAAACCTCATCAGCATTCAAATCATGTTTTTCAATAACTTCTTGAATAAAAGTTCTAATGGTTTTCATAGATTCATTTGCTTGATCTACATTATTGAACTTTTGCGCATCCATAAAGTTGATATCATACCAACCATATCCACCATACTGAATTTGACGTGGTGCACGAACCGACGCAATAAAGAATTCTTCTGGTAACTCTGGAGCAAAAGAAAATAAATCCGCCTCATTACTTCCGTAACCATGTAGCAAAAGCAAAAGTGTTGGTTTTTCGCCTTCTTGTTGTTTTGCGAGTCTATATAAGTAGCTTAAAGATAAATCTGTTTGTAACATAAGTTGGTAAATTTAATTGAAAAAATACAGAGTGTCGATAGGCTCAACACTCTGTAATTAAAGTTTAAATAAAAGTGATTTTTATTTTAAGTCTCTAATGCCCATTTCATAAAGAGCAAAAGCTAACTTATCTGTGTTTTCCTCGATAATAAGCTCAGTTGGCTTACCTGCTCCGTGTCCTGCTTTAGTTTCAATTCTGATTAAGGTAGGATTAGAACAAGCTTGTTTATCTTGTAATTCAGCAGCAAATTTATAACTGTGCGCTGGAACAACTCTATCATCGTGGTCACCTGTCGTCACCATAGTCGATGGATAACAAGTTCCTGCTTTAACATTATGTACTGGAGAATAAGATTTAATGTATTCGAACATTTCTTTGCTATCCTCTGCAGTTCCATAGTCATAAGCCCAACCTGCACCAGCTGTAAATGTGTGATATCTCAACATATCTAAAACTCCTACAGCTGGCAATGCAACTTTGAATAAGTCTGGTCTCATAGTTTGAACCGCTCCTACTAATAAACCACCGTTAGATCCACCCGAGATAGCAGTATACTGAGGAGAAGTATATCCTTTTGACTGTAAATATTCAGCAGCTGCGATAAAGTCATTGAATACATTTTTCTTGTTCAATTGTCTTCCGCCATCATGCCATTTCTTACCATATTCACCACCACCGCGTAAGTTAGCTACAGCATAAACTCCACCGTTTTCAATCCAAGTTGCTGTAACAACACTGAATCCTGGTGTTAAACTGATATTAAACCCACCATAAGCATATAAAATCGTAGGATTCTTACCATTTAACTCAAGTCCTTTTTTATAAACAATCGTCATTGGAACTTTAGTTCCGTCTTTAGAAGTATAGAAAACTTGTTTGCTTTCGTAGTTTTCTGGAGTAAAATTGATTTGTGGCTTTTGATAAAGCTTAGAATCTCCTGAAATAACATCATATTTAAAAATAGTTGAAGGATAAATGTAGTTTGAGAAACTATAGTATAATTCCTTCTCTTCCTTTTTACCACCAAATCCACCTACTGAACCTAAACCTGGTAATGAAATCTCACGAACTAAAGATCCATCATATTCATATTGTAAAACTTGATCGTTTACGTCTTTCATGTATTTAGCGAACAAGAATCCACCTGCAGTTCCTACTGATAAAACTTTATCTGTCTCAGGAATTACATCAACCCAATTTTCTGGTGTTGGATTTTGAATTGTAGTTCTAACTAAACGATTATTTGGCGCGTTCAAGTTGGTTAATAGATAAATATTATCACCATCTGTGTCAACTACGTTAGTCGTAGTATCGAAATTATCTAAGATTACAGTGAAATCTTTTTGATTGTTCTTAAGATCTCTAATGTATAACTCACTTCCGGTTGTAGATTCAGCAGCCGAAACAATTAAATATCTTCCATCCTCAGAAACTCCTCCACCAACATATCTTCTTGGAGTTTTTTCACCTCCAAAAATTAATTGATCTGAAGATTGTGGCGTACCAAGTTTGTGATAATATAATTTATGTTGTGAAGTTTTAGCTGAAAGTTCACTAGCTCCTTTTGGTTTGTCATAAGAAGAATAGAAAAACCCTTCATTTCCTTTCCAAGAAATTCCGCTGAATTTAACATCTACCAAAGTATCTTCTACTTGTCTTTTGGTTTTAGTATCGATAATTATGATTTTTCTCCAGTCGGAACCACCTTCTGAGATAGAATAACCCGCTAGACTTCCGTCTTTTGTGAAACTTAAACCTGCTAAAGAAGTTGTTCCGTCTTTAGAGAATTTATTAGGATCTAAGAAAACCTCTGGCTCTCCGTTTTCCTTTTTTCTATACAAAACAGAATGCTGCTGTAGACCGTCGTTTTTATAAAAATAAGTCCAATCTCCTTCTTTAAAAGGTGAACCTATTTTCTCATAATTCCATAAGTCGGTCATTTCTTTCTTAATCTTATCTCTAAATGGAATTTGTGCTAAATAAGCATTGGTAACTTCATTTTGAGATTTAACCCAAGCTTTGGTATCTTCAGCTAAATCGTCTTCTAACCAACGATAAGGATCTTGTACTGTTGTTCCAAAGTGAGTATAGGCTACGTTTCCTTTTTTAGTTTCTGGATATTTCAAACTCGTGTCTTTTTGAGTAGTTTGTTGGGTAGAGCATGCCATAAATGTGAATGCTAAACCAGCAATTACTGTTTTTTTCATGTATTAAAAATTAGAAATGTGAAGATACAAAATACTTGTTGTATTTAGCTTTAGAAGCCTCTACAAGCATCTTATAATTTTGTTAAAGGGTATTTTATCTTAAGTAAAAAGATTTAACCCCATTCAACTTAACAAAAAAACCTGATAGTGAATTTCTCCACTATCAGGTCTTAAAATTTAGAAACTAAATTCTAATTATTTTTTATTGTCTGCAAAGTTTTTAGCTACTTGCTCCCAATTAACTACGTTCCAGAATGCCTCAACATAGTCAGGTCTTCTGTTTTGGTAGTTTAAGTAGTAAGCGTGCTCCCAAACGTCTAATCCTAAGATTGGAGTTCCTCCGCAACCTACACCTGGCATAAGAGAGTTATCTTGGTTTGGAGTTCCACAAACCTCTAAAGATCCGTCTTCTTTAACGCATAACCAAGCCCATCCTGAACCGAATTGAGTCTTAGCTGCAGCTGAAAACTTCTCTTTGAATGCGTCAAAAGAACCGAAAGCTTTATCAATTGCTTCTGCTAATTCACCTGAAGGTTTTCCTCCACCATTTGGACTTAAAATTTTCCAAAATAATGAGTGATTGTAGAATCCTCCACCGTTGTTACGTACTGCTTTGTTATCAAAACCCTTAACTAAGATTTCTTCGATAGAAAGACCTTCTAAGTCAGTTCCTTCGATAGCAGCGTTTAAGTTGTTCGTGTAACCTGCGTGGTGCTTGCTATGGTGAATTTCCATAGTTTTAGCGTCAATATGTGGTTCTAATGCATCGTATGCATAAGGTAATTCTGGTAATGTAAATGCCATAATAATTTTGTTTTAAATTGTTAATCGTAAATATAAGTCATAAATCAACATCAGTCAATTATTTGAAATTAATAAAAACAATGCCTTTATAACTTATGTATATAGCTGCAAAATTTCTGCCAAGAAAGCCGTTCTGAGCGATTTAGCAATACTTTAACCCTATGCGCACATTGGCATTATCAATAGCCTGTTTTCAAAAATTTCTTATCTTTAATTTAATTAATATCAAAGCTCAATTCCTATGCTACATTCCGTAAATCCATACAAGGTTTTATTCTTAGATATTGAAACCGTTCCAGCGGCCGAGAAATGGGAAGATATTTCGCCTGAATTACAAGATTTATGGTCGCATAAAACAGAATACAGACGAGATAAGGATCAAATTAGTGCAAGTGAGTTTTATGAAACCAATGCTGGAATTTGGGCTGAGTTTGGAAAAGTAGTTTGTATTTCTGTGGGTTATATCACAAAGCATGATAAAATTAGAATTAAATCTTTTTATGGCCACAACGAAAGAAAAATTTTAGAAGACTTTGTGGCTTTATTAAACAATCATTTCTACTCGTCGCAATCTTTATTATGTGCACACAATGGAAAAGAATTTGATTTTCCATTTTTAGCCAGAAGAATGTTAGTTTTACAAATTGAATTACCTAATCTGCTAAATTTATTTGGTAAGAAACCATGGGAAGTTCCTCATTTGGACACCATGGAATTATGGAAGTTTGGAGATTATAAACATTTTACTTCTTTGGCTTTGCTCGCGAACATTCTAGGAATTGAAACGCCAAAAGATGATATCGACGGCAGCAAGGTGGCAGAAGTATATTACAAGGAAAGAAATTTAGAGCGAATTAAAGATTATTGTGAGAAAGATGTCCTCACTGTAGCACAGATTTTTAGAAAAATGCGTTACGAATCTTTATTACAACAAGATACATACACGGATGAATATTGAAAAACATCACGAACTAGCACAAGCTAAACAATCACAACACAGACAATTTTTGGCGTGGTTGAAAAAGAAAAAACCAAAAGACTTAGATGTTGTGGCTAGAGATACGCACGATGAGGTTTTTGAAGAGATCGATTGTTTGACTTGCGCTAACTGCTGTAAAACTACTGGTCCTTTATTTACAGAAAGAGATATTGAACGTATTGCCTCTCATTTAAAATTATCTCCAGGGAAATTTATTGAACAATATTTACACAGAGACGAAGATGGGGACTGGGTTTTGCAATCTGTGCCTTGCACATTTTTAGGACACGATAATTATTGTATGATTTATGATGTACGACCTAAAGCGTGTGCTGAGTTTCCACATACCGACAGACGAAAACTTTATCAAATAAATAATCTTACGATCAAAAATACATTGATTTGCCCTGCTGCTTATGAAGTCGTAGAAAGGATGAAAGAATTGTATAATAAATAGTTAAACAACATTTCTTTCTAAAATCCTTTCATAATTATAGTTTATTTTCCATCAAAAATGCTTGGAAATTATAGTAGCAAATTTGGCTGGGGCGCTGGTCTCGACATTAGATTCTAATCCAATAATCAAGTTCAATATTTTAAAGCCGCTTATAAGAATATATGCGGCTTTAATAATTTGTTAAATTATTGATTATTAACATATAAATAACTAAATTCGTTAATAAACCAAAATCTATGAAAAATTTTATTATTGCACTGACATTGGTGTTTGTGGCTTGCGGAACTCCTCCTAAGGATACCAAGCTTAAAAACGTATCTGACTTTATTGTGGTTCATACGCCACAACCTTTTGAAAAGGTTACCGGCACAATTGTTATTAAGGGAGAAGCTAGAGGAAACTATTTCTTTGAAGCAGATTTTCCTGTTGAAGTTGTTTTAGAGAATGGAGAGGTAATCAATCATTACGCCATGGCTGATGATGAGTGGATGACAGAGGAATTTGTGCCTTTTACATCAACGATTGATATTTCTGGCTTGGAGCCACAGGATGTTATTATAAAACTACACCGTAACAATCCATCTGACAATAGAGAAAATGATATGGTGATGGAGTTACCTGTTACAATAGATTAATGATTATAAAACATCTCACTTTACACGCTCAAAACTTAGCACAGCAAAAGAACTTCTTTGTAGATGTGTTGGGTTTTGAGCTTATTCATGAGAGTGAAAAAAGTTTTGAAATTCGAGCGGGTTTAAGCATTCTTAAATTTGAATATCATCCTGGATACAAAGCTTACCATTTTGCTTTCGGTATCCCCTTTTCAATGTACAAGGCTGCATTTTCTTGGCTTAACGAACGTGTTGAAATCATAAAAGATGGAGAAAACGAAATCGTTGACTTTCCTGCTTGGGATGCTAAAGCGATTTATTTCTATGATCAAGATCAAAATATTTGTGAGTTTATCGCGCGAAAAAGCATTCCTGAAAACATAGATGAGAGTTTTAGTTTAAATCACATTTTCAATGTGGCAGAAATTGGACTTGTAACTTCTAACATCAAAAACACTTTTGATAAGATTCACCAGAAAACAAGTGTAAAAATGTATGATGGCAGTTTAGATAGGTTTCTCGCCGTTGGTGATAACGACGGTTTATTTATATGTATAGACCCAAACAAAAAAGATTGGTTTCCAACCAATGACAAAGCAGAAATTGCTGACTTCGTAGCTGAAGTGGAGATTTTAGATAAAAATTATTCCATTCAATATCTAAATGGGGAATTAGAAATCTCAAGCTTAAACTAAACAGTTTTCCCCTCCACAACAAGTACCATTTCGCCTTTTAGATTTCTTTCTTTTGTAATCTCCAAAAGTTCAGAAAGACTATAGCGTAAAGTTTCTTCAAATTTCTTGGTTAATTCCCTAGACAAAGAAGCCTTCCTATCGCCTCCAAAATACTCAACTAAATCCTTAAGTGTTTTTCCAATTTTATGTGGAGATTCATAGAAAACCATAGTTCTATCTTCCTCTGCCAACTTTTTTAGTTGTGTTTGCCTACCTTTTTTAACCGGCAAGAAGCCAACAAAAAGAAACTCATGATTTGGTAAGGCTGATAAAATTAAAGCAGGTACAAAAGCCGTAGCTCCCGGCAAGACTTCTACATCTAATTTATTCTCAACACACGCACGAAGCAGTAAAAATCCTGGATCTGAAATTCCAGGTGTTCCAGCATCTGTAATCAAACCAAAGGTTTTTCCTTGTGCTATTTCATTTACAATCTTATCCGTGGTTGTATGTTCGTTGTGTGCATGATGCGCATGCATAGGAGTCGTAATGTCATAGTGCTGAAGTAATTTAGCACTATTTCTAGTATCCTCTGCTAAAATTACATCCACATTCTTCAAAACCTCAACAGAGCGATAAGTTATATCACCAAGATTTCCTATGGGCGTTGGAATTAAATAAAGTCTTCCTGCCATAGCTTAATCAAATCTATTTTTAACTAATTCTTTCAATCGATCAATATACTCTTCTTTATCGGTCCAGTCCATTTCTCGCACTAAATCCTTCAGGTAATCTTTAGAATCTGCATGGGTTTCTAAATGATTTAAAGTATTAATTACTAAATCCATGGCTTCGGAATCTCCATCAAATAACTGATGTAAAAAAGCTATTCTATCATTAAAATCAACTTGTAGTTTAGGTAAGTTCGAACTTTTTGGTAAGTATCTTTCATAATCCTCACCATACGTATTAACCTCGTCTTCAAAAGTACCCACGTGCTTGAAGCTTTCTTCTTCTAATACTTCTTCCTCAACTTCTAATTTCGATTCATCTTCTTGCGTGACTTCTGGCTCGAATTCTTTAAAGCTATCATCTTCAACTTCAGCCGTTGTAGATTTAAAATCTTCGCTTTCTATACCAGCATCAATCTCGGCAATTCTATCCTTTGAAAAGTCAGTTACATTTTCTGTAAAATCACTAGATACATGGTTTTCTTCAGCTTTAAATTCAACCTCTTCTTTATCGAAATTGTATTCTTTTGGCTTTTCATCCTCAAAAACCTCATCACCGAAAAACTCATCTGAACTAGAATCCTCCTCATCATCGCTAAAATCTTGGACTGGAATAGGTTGATCGAAAACATCTAATCCTATATTCTTACGTTCTAAAAATTTAAGATTAATAAATTTTTCGTGTAGAGTTTTGAACTTAATTTCTTGAGAAATCAAGCCAACAAATGAATTTGATTTAGCAATTTCTGCAGCTAATTCTTTTATATCGCGAACCAACTCATTTTTAAGTTGATCTAATTGATTTTCCATGATCTAAAATTAAGTTATAAAGGTACTAACTTTGGTGATTAAATTAATATTAAAAAATAATTCTACACAAGTTAAACTTATGTAGAATTATTAATTTTTGTTACTCACTTAAACAGGGGTAACAAAAGTCAAAAGAAAGGATTATTTTCTTTTGGGTGGATATTTTGCTAAAATTTCTTCTACAGCTAAAGGAATTTTGGTTGCTTTTCTCTCAATGTCAGAAACGTTTAATCCCTCTCCGACACCTTGCCAAACTAGCGTATTTTGTCTTCTATCGATAAAATCTAAAATAATTGATCCCTCTTTATACTGATGCACTCTTTGAGAGGCTCCCCAATAAGGACCACCCCACCATGGATCGTAGTATGGATCTACATTTACTCGAGTTTTGCTCTTAGCAGACAAGTTAATTACTAAATCAGCATTTGTTTCAGCTGTTGCAGCAGTCATTCCTTTAGAAGATAAAGTTTGACCAATAGCTTCAACGATTCTTCTTTTATCTAAATCGTTCATTTTAAGATCGGCTAAACCTTTTTGATGAAATGCGAAGGTTTTATACTGACTAAAATCTGCGTTTCTGTCGTAATCACTCGAAACACGTACGGTGTTACAGGAAGTAAATGCTAAAAGCATTAAAATTCCGAATATTGTATATAAGTTTCTCATATTAAGTATTTTTCTTAATAATAATCAAAAAGTATTCCACTAGATGTTAAAATTTTAGACACATTGTTTAAAAGTTTCTAAGTCTAAATTTCATTCATCAAAATTTATAGATTGAGACTATTTTTTCTTAAAAGAGTCTGTTTTCTTATCATATCCATAGGGACAATGACGACATCCGCTCTTGCAGCAATATCCTCTTTTTAGCAAGTATTGCGCTGTAAATACTTTATAGCCTTCTGGGGTTAAGTAGTAATCTCCCTCTTCTATTGGAACACGTTTTTTCACTCTAACAAAGTTAATTATAAATTTGAAATAAAATTTAGGCGTACTTTTTGGATTTAATTTAGTACAATTTTTATTTCGAATCTTTAAATATGATTTTAGTAACACGTAAAATCTTCAGAAAAAGCTTTATTGCTATGGCCATTTTCCCTTTTATACTCTTAAGGGATAAAGATTTACGTTTAAACCAAAGATTAATTAACCACGAAAGGATTCACTTACGCCAACAATTAGAATTGCTGATTTTACCCTTTTACATTTGGTATTTTATAGAATACTTGATCCGTTTAATTCAATATAAAAATGCACATCAAGCCTATTTAAATATTTCATTTGAACGCGAGGCTTATTGTAATGATGAAGATTTAGAATTTTTACAAAATCGCAAATTATTTAATTTTCTTAGATTTTTATAAAAAGTTGTATGATATAGATAATAAATTTAAGCTATCTATTAAAATTGGAAATGGGAATAATGTAAAAAATTAAATGCAAATTTTATTATAAAACCGAAATATCTTAAACACTTGAAATTTGGCATTCAAATAATCCATTTATACTTTAATATAATGAATAGTTAAAATTTGTTAATATTATTGTAGGATTATTATAAAATTTATAATTATGAATTATAGAATAATTCTATTTGTGTTTTTAATAATTTTAATATTCACCATTATTCGTGGTCTTCTTTTTAAATATTTTTTAGATGATACCTATTTAAACCAAGGAATAGTTTTATTTTTTGAATTAATAATAATTATAATATTAGGTTTATTATTACGTAAGCGTAAAAATTTCTAAGCTTCTAACTTTACCAAATTGAAGCATATTAGATTTAATAAAAAAAAGCCTTCTTGAATTACTCCAAGAAGGTTGATAAAATATGAATTAAAAACTGAACTTAAGCTTTTTCTGCTAATTCTGCTTTAATTTTAGCTTCAATTTCTTCCATTAATTCTGGATTATCTTTCAGCACATCTTTCACAGAGTCACGACCCTGGCCTAGTCTAGCATCATCGTAAGAGTACCATGAACCAGATTTTTTAACGATTCCCATATCTACTCCTATATCCAAAACTTCACCTACTTTAGAAACGCCTTCTCCATACATAATGTCGAATTCGGCCAATCTAAATGGTGGGGCAACTTTATTTTTAACAACTTTCACACGCGTTCTGTTACCACTTGCATCATTGTTTCCATCTTTAATTTGGGTAGATCTTCTAATATCTAAACGAATTGAAGAGTAGAATTTTAAGGCATTACCACCAGTTGTAGTTTCTGGGTTACCGAACATAACACCAATTTTCTCACGTAATTGGTTAATGAAGATAATCGTACATTTAGTTTTATTAACGGTTGCAGTAAGCTTACGTAATGCTTGAGACATCAATCGGGCTTGTAATCCCATCTTAGAATCTCCCATTTCACCTTCAATCTCTGCTTTAGGCGTTAGAGCTGCTACCGAGTCAATAACCAGAATATCAATGGCACCCGAACGGATTAAGTTATCGGCGATTTCTAAAGCTTGCTCACCATTATCTGGTTGAGAAATAATTAGATTTTCGATATCAATCCCTAAGTTTTGTGCGTAATATCGATCAAAAGCGTGCTCAGCATCAATAAATGCTGCTGTACCACCTTGTTTTTGAGCCTCGGCAATAGCATGTAATGCTAAAGTTGTTTTACCAGAAGATTCTGGTCCATAAATTTCAATGATTCTACCTCTAGGGTAACCTCCTACTCCTAAAGCCAAGTCTAAACCTAAAGATCCCGAAGGAATAACTGGAATATCTTCTTCTATAGCACTATCTCCCATGCGCATAACGGCACCTTTACCGTATGCTTTATCCATCTTGTCTAAAACAAGTTGAAGGGCTTTCTTTTTTGCGTCTGTATTATCTGCCATTTGACTATTTTTTTAATTCTCTAAAATTTGATTGGTGTGATCCTTTGTCTTCACCTTTTTAATGACTCTTTCTATAATTCCATTTTCGTCGATTAGAAAAGTAGTTCTGTGAATTCCTTCATATTCCTTTCCCATAAATTTCTTAGGCCCCCAAACTCCAAAAGCTTCAATCATTTCCTTATTTTCATCTGAAATCAAAGGAAATTTAAATCCATATTTCTCGGAAAAATTCTTTTGTCTTCTTACAGTGTCGGCACTTGCACCTACTACTTTATATCCTTTTGCTGCTAGAGCGTCTAGATTATCATTTAAATTACAAGCCTCAGCCGTACATCCTGGTGTGCTCGCTTTTGGATAAAAGAAAACCACCAATTTTTCACCTTTGAAATCCTCGTAAGAAATTGGATTCCCATCTTGATCTAATCCTTTGAAATTAGGCACTTTATCGCCTTCTTTTAGCATATTCATCATTTTGTAAATATAACGAATATTTAGGGATTTTGAAGCTTCTAAATCTTAAACTATTGCAAAGCCTACAGACCTTAAATCTTGCCAAAAAGTAGGATAAGATTTATCAACAACTGCTTCATCATTGATTTTCAATGGCATTTTTAAAGCAAGCGGAGCGAAAGCCATCGCCATCCTATGGTCTTGATAAGTTTCTATCGTTGGAATATCGTTGACATTATTAAATGCCACTAGTTCGATACTATTCTCGGTAATTACCGTATCAACACCCAATTTCTTAAGCTCATTTTTCATAGCCTCTAAACGATCGGTTTCTTTTAGTTTTAGTGTATGCAGTCCTGTGAGTTTTGCTTTAATTTTTAAACCCGCACAAGTAAGTGCAATCGTTTGAGCAATATCCGGTGTATTGTTTAAGTTTAATTCTATAGACTCAGGGAATTTAAAATCGGTAATCTTTTTTAATTTTAAGACATCGTCTTCAATTTCTGATTGAATACCAAAATATTGAGCATAAATCTGCTTTAACGAAGCATCACCTTGTAAACTTTGATTTTTGTAGGAAGAAAGTTCTATTTCTGATGATTCAGAAAGAGCAAGCATACTAAACCAATAGGAAGCAGAGCTCCAATCTGATTCTACCAATACATTTTGTTCAGAAATATTCTTTATAGGACTGACTTGCAAACCTTTATCTAACCACTTAACATCAATACCTATTGAATCTAGCTGTTGCTTTGTCATTTCGATATAAGGACGCGAAGTTAACTCCCCTAAAAAATGAATCTTCAGTCCATTTGGCAATATAGGTGCAACCAAAAGCAAAGCTGTGATGTACTGACTACTAATATCGGCACGAATTTCTAATTCATCGTTTAAACTAGATTTAGCTCTGATTCTAAGTGGGGGAAAGCCTTCTTTTTTAATGTATGAAATATTACATCCTAAGCTATTTAGACCTGTTACTAGTGGTTCAATAGGGCGTTGTTGCATTCGTTCAGAACCGGTTAATATTATCTCCACATCCGTTTGAATGGCAAAAAATGCTGTAAGAAAACGCATGGCTGTTCCTGTATGCCCAATATTAATTTCTGAGGCTTTATTTTGAATATTCGACCTAGAATTAAAAAGATTTAATGCTTCTAATAGAACCTTCGTATCCTCTGAATTACTCAGATTCTCTATGCGATGAATGTTTGGAAATAGTTGCTGAAGAATCAACCAACGATTGCTTTCGCTTTTGGAACCCGTTATTTGGATTTTACCATTTATTTCTGAAGTTGGATGAGAAAGTTGGAGCATCGTTTTTAAAACTAAAAAATAAAGCTAACTCAGTTTTAATTTAAAACCAAGTTAGCTCGAAATTATTCTTAAACTTTAAATTTATTTTAATTTAGGATTGTTATGATGACGATCGTGATCGCGCTTAGTTTTGCTATCCATTTTCTTCTGAAAAGCTGCCTCTAAATCAACACCTGTTTGGTTAGCTAGACACACCGCCACAAAAATTACATCAGCTAATTCTTCGCCTAAATCCTTATTCTTATCTGATTCCTTTTCACTTTGCTCTCCATACCTTCTAGCAATTATACGCGCAACCTCCCCTACTTCTTCGGTAAGTTGAGCCATGTTGGTAAGCTCATTAAAATAACGAACCCCGTGGCTTTTGATCCACTCGTCTACTTGTTCTTGAATTGGTTTTAGTGACATTTTAATTGATTTTTTAGCATATGCTCAAAGTTATTGAACTTATCATTTATAAGACAAGTATATAAAAACAAAAGTTTGGGCAAATGATTACCCAAACTTAAGAATATGGTTATTATTTTAATCTAAATTAAATTATTGACTTGTTTATTTTTTATATAACACAGGGTTAAAATCCTCGTCGTTATACATTTTCATTTGCTTGTAGACTTTCATCTTCTTGTTCCCTGATTCTAGATCAGCGATTAACTCTTCAATCGCAGTACCCAAATCAACTTTTTGTTCTTCTAGTACGGCTAATTTCTCTTGAGATTTCTTTTGATGTTCCGCAGATGCATCTGAACGTCCAGCTTCTTCTTTCATGTGATACACTTTCAAAGAAAGAATGGAAAATCTATCTATAGCCCAAGCCGGACTTTCTGTGTTGATTTTAGCATCAACAGCAGGTGTAACCTCTTTGTATTGGTTTAAGAACCAGCTATCAATATATTCTACTGTATCTGTTCTCTCTTGGTTAGATCTATCAATCCACCTTTTAATACTTAAAGCCTCCGTAGGGTCGATTTCTGGATCCCTAATAATGTCTTCTAAGTGCCACTGAACTGTGTCTATCCAGTTTTTTCTATATAGTAAGTGATCTAAACTATCAGCTGGATATGGATTATTTAATGAAGCATTTACATCATCTTTTACATGATAATCATTAATACTTTCATTGAATATTTTCCAAGCTTTATCGGTTAAACTCATGGTTTTATTTTAAATGTTGTAAATAAACTTTCCATAGCAAGAATGTAATCGCGTTTTTTGCTCACTCCTTGATTAAGAGGCGCGAACATAACGGCATCGGCTACATAAAGTTGTTTATTCTTTTTATCAATTATAAATTTCGCTGTAAAAGGTCCACCAAGTTGAGATAAAGTCATAGACCACCAACCTTGTGTCTCATAAACATTCTGATTTTCGTTCTCCTCTAATTGTTTAAAATCGTAATAATCGCTCAACATTGGATTAGGCTCCACTTGAATGTGATCTGAAACAGAGGTTTTGATCGAATCTTGACCGTTGTTGGTTGGTACATAAACATCTCTTGGCTCTCTTGACCCTTTGGTGTACACTTTCGTGATTGAATCAAGAATATAATGCGCCTTTTCCATGGTGATATCAGGTTGAGCATATGGAATTTTAAAAACCAATATATTTAAAATATCTTGTGAAGAATCGGTTACTATACCTTGATCTCGCTCATCTACGTTTTGGATGGTATTAAAAACATCTTTTCTAAACCAAACAAAGTTGTTTTCATCTTTAACGACCTGATAATCATGCGGCACTACCAAATCTACATTGAGCTTTTCTAACATTGAATTGTCTGGACGTGCCTTAGACTTTAAGCCATCTAATACAAATTCATGATCTGCCCAACGATAAGAATCTAATATAGCAGTTTGATTTTCTCTTAAAAGAGATAATATCTCCTCTGCTGAATTACCCGTAACTTTAATGTAAGCTTGTGGTCTAGAAAATTTATTTTTTTCGATTTCAAAAGAAGGTTCGCCCTCTTGAACGTCCAATACCAGGCGAGTTGTTTTAAAACGATTCAATAAATCTGACTCGAAATGTCTCGTCGCAAACATTACCTCAGGTGGATAATATAGCCCTGGAAATATCTTACCGAACACTAAACTATCTTGCAATCCAGCTTCGAGCTGTTTATACATGTCTTCACTAGAAAAAACTGAAACTAAGCTGATAGGCCCAGAAGAATCTTCGCGATAGGTGCTTTCTCCCTCGCTTTTACAAGCACTCAGAGATATTAAAAATAAGAGAAAAATCGAGAAATAGGCATATCCTTTTTGCATGAAATAGTTTTTATCTAGCTCATCAAAAAATATACCTAACATACTATTATACTTGATGATAGGATTACTTAGTGTTAATTTCCTCTTTTGTCTCTTTGGTTTCGTCATCCTTAGATGCATCTTTAAATTCTTTTATACCAGAACCTAATCCACGCATCAACTCAGGAATCTTTTTACCTCCAAATAGAAGCAAAACTAATAATACGATGACAGCAATTTGCCATCCACTCATCATTAAAAATATTGTTGAAATCATTTTCCTTTATTTTAAAGCAAAGTTACGGAAATATTACATTCCTGATACCCAATTTGCAGGATCTTGTTTAGAAGTTCCTTTCCACACCTGAAAATCTAAGATAGTATTTCCATCACTATCGGTGTAGATTTTCCCTAATTCCTGACGGTTTGAGATTTTATCTCCTTTTGATACATAAACAGTTGCAAGGTTATTATACACAGTAAAGTATGTTCCATGCGACACCATCACCGCCTTGTTACCACCTTTAATTGGCATAATCGCTTGTACTGTTCCTTCATAGACTGCTCGTGCATTTCCACCTCTAGAAGTGGCAATTAAAACACCCGCATGATTCTCATAGATACCTGGAAGAACTGCATGCGGAACACGCCCAAATCTACCGACTATATCCCCTTGAACCACTGGCCACGGTAATCTACCTTGACTAGCTGCGAAACTAGATCCTAAAGCTTCAGATGGAGACCTTTCTTCAAAAGCTGGCTCTGGCTTAACTTCTCGTTCTGGCTCAGGCTCAGGAATTGGTTCTGGTTTGGGAGCAGGTTTACCTGCAGCCAATGCTTCTTCTTTAGCTTTCTTGTTAGCCGCTTCGATGGCTTCTCTTTCACGTTTTTCTTTAGCTAATCGCTCAGCTTCTAGTTTAGCCAAACGCTCACGCTCTTTTCTAGCAGCTTCTTCTCTAGCTTTTCTTTCAGCTTCAGCCTTTTCTCGAGCAATTCGAATTTCTTCTTCAATAATTCGTTGAATCTCTGCATCTAAACGCTTACTTTCAACTTGTTTAGCAGCAATTTCTTTTCGAATTTCACCTTCATTCTTACGATATTCTGCTAAAATTGTACTCTGTTCTTTCTTCTCTTGCTCTAGCTTTTCTCTTAATACACGTTGTTTTGCTAAAACATTCTCTTTCTCTTGAATAGCATTTTCTCGGTCGCTTATCGTTCGCTCAATAGCAGCTGTTTTTTCTTTAATATCATCCGCTTTTTCACCTTGGAATCCAGAGTATTTTTCTAAATATTTAATTCTCCTAAAGGCTTCTGTAAAGGATTTAGATGATAAAATAAATAAGACTTTATTCTGCATACTTTTATTCTTGTATGCATTAATAAGCACATCTTTATACTCCTTTTTCAACTCCCCTAACTCGCGTTTAAGTTTATTAATTTTAAGTTGAGACAAATAAATTTCATCTTCTAGGACTTTACGTTCTTTGGTAGCAATACTCACTAACTCTGTTTGCGCTTGAATCTTTTTGTCTAAATTTTTAATATAAACAATAGATTTAGACGACACCGAACGGTTCTCACTTAGAGTTTTGTTCAGTTTCGCAATTTGGTTAGTTAATGCCTTACTTTTCTTTCTAAGCTCTTCCTTATCATAAGGCTGTTGAGCTAGAAGTGTTCCAAGGGAAACCAATAAAAATAACGCAAATATCCTTTTCATGTAATCAAATTTAATTTATCTCTCTTGGAGTATAACCATTAGGTATTTTAAATGGAGGGTTGGTTTCAGAAAAATCAAAATTATTATATTCTAACTCAATTTTGTCATTGTCCTTTGCCTTTACCAAAATTTTAACGCGACTTGGGAATTCTTTTCCTTCTACCTCAACCCAATTTTCGTAAGTAACAAGAATACTAGTGTCTGAATTAGGGTCTAAAATATCAACTTTGGACAGCCTATAATTGCTATCTAAATAGAAAGTATGGATGTACTTACCTTCTTTAGGTTTTTTTAATAAATCCGCATTAGATTTATAACTCAACTCATATAAATTTTCGACAGTGGTTTGTAATTCGTAGGCATTCCACTCATCAATTAGAAATAATTGACCTAAAAGCAAGCTTTTTAATCTTTCGAAGTTGATAAAATTTACTTTTAGTTTCTCATTAAAGAAAGAGAAATCAGTGTCTATGTAAGTTTTATCCAAAACCTCATAAGCTTGAACCTTACCAGGGGTGATATTCGCTCTAGCTCCAGTAATACCTAGTATAGAAGCATTGGCCCATATTCGCTCATCTTTATCAAAATAAAATCTAAGCGTTGCAGAGTTTGATTTACCGTTTAAGTTAGCATCAATTTTAGATCTAACTTGTAAATAATCAAAACTCGGCAAAGAGTTCTCATAAGCATCCTTGAAAACCCTAAGTGTTTGATCTTTCACCTCTCCAGTTGAGGGTGAAGTTTTCTTTAGGGTTCCACAAGATTGTAGTACCCATAAAGAAAAAATCATAAATATTATATTTCTAATCATTTAGAATTGAAGTCTAGTATAGAATAATCTCCTAAGCTAATATTTCTTGAAACACCATAATACTCTGCGTAATTACCTATCATTGAATTAGTTAAATTACCGTGGTCAATGGTTGTATTTTCTTGAATAAGAGAATTATCAATGTTAGAATTTCTAATTTCAGTTCCATCACCAATGGATACATTAGGTCCAACCTTTGAGTTTTCGATGATTACATTTTCACCAATAAAGCAAGGTTCAATAATTAAAGATTTTTCAACTCTAGATGAAGCTGGAACTTCTTTAAATGATTCTTTCTCAAAGCCTAGAATCTTGGTATTAGTTTCTACAGTAACTTTTTTATTACCACAATCCATCCATTCATCTACCTTACCCGTAGTGAATTTAAGACCATCAGTCTTAAGTGTTTCTAAAACTGTAGTAAGCTGGAATTCACCACCTTCTTTATTATCATCAGAACTTAATAAGTCCTTAATTTCATTTTTTAACCTAGTTCCATCCTTAAAGTAATAAATACCGATAATTGCTAAATCCGAAATAAATTCTTTTGGCTTTTCATGGAATCTATTAATAACACCCTTATCATCTAACTCAACTACACCAAATGCTGATGGATCTTCTACAGATTTAACCCAAACTACACCATCTGAATTTGTGTCTAATTTAAAGTCTGCTCTAAATAAAGTATCCGCAAATGCAACAATTACAGGGCCATCAATTGAATCTGCAGCTTGATATATGGCGTGCGCCGTACCTAAAGGTTGATCCTGATGATAAACACTTCCTTTAGCTCCTAATTTTTCTGCTATTTCAATTAATTTATCCTCCACATCTTTCCCAAAATCACCTGTGATAAAAGCAATTTCATCAATTTTTTCATCAGATAAACGAGTGATATCCTCTGCCAATCTATGAACAATTGGTTTCCCTGCAATTGGAATCAATGGTTTTGGAACCGTTAAAGTGTGTGGTCTTAGCCTGGAACCACGCCCAGCCATAGGAATAATTATTTTCATGTATTTAAGTATTAATTAGTTATTAGTTAACGTATGAGAGGTTTTAATTATTGCGTCCTGTGCTTCCAAAGCCACCAGCTCCTCTCTCTGAATCAGATAATTCAGAAACGAGCTCCCATTCAACAGTTTCGTGTTTTGCAATCACCAATTGAGCAATTCTATCTCCATTTTTAATTTCAAAGGGTTCATTAGATAAGTTAGCTAAAATTACCCCAACTTCACCACGATAATCAGCATCAATCGTACCAGGTGCATTTAAACATGTAACACCTTTCTTTAACGCTAATCCACTACGAGGACGAACTTGAGCTTCATATCCTTTGGGTATCTCTAAGTATAATCCTGTTGGAACTAAAGTTCTTTCTAATGAATTTAAAACTATAGTTTTCTCAATATTGGCAACCAAATCCATCCCAGCAGCATCCGCTGTTTTATACTCTGGCAATGCATGTTCAGACTTGTTTATAATTTTAATTTTCATTTTGTTGTAAACTTTTTCGTTCGATAAAATATATGATTCCTACAAAAATCAGCAATAGTAAATTTCCGACCCAATAATTAGCGTCAAATATAACATAAGAAATTACACTAAAGAGAATGGTTAAAGATAAGTAAAATATAATTTTCCTCGTTTTATATGGGATTGGATAATATTTCTGACCTAAATAATAAGACACCAACATCATGGCAAAATAGGCTGCTAAGGTAGCCCATGCAGAAACCATAAAACCATAGATCGGTAATAAAATTATATTTAATAACAAGGTAATGATAGCGCCAATCCAGGATATATAAGTTCCAACTCTAGTTCTATCCGTCACTTTATACCAGGTTGATAGATTATAATAAACTCCAAAAAACAAGTTTGCGATTACTACAATCGGTACAATATCAACTGCAACCCAATAATCCTCTTTTCTAATAAAAAGGGATTTTAACCAATCTACATTTCCTATAATTCCTAAAGCGATAATACTTGCAACAATTACAAAATACTCGGTCACTCTAGCGTAAGTTAATTGTGCGTTTTTATCCTGCATTTGTTTAAAGAAGAATGGTTCAATTCCCATTCGATAGGCCGTAACAAACAAGGTCATTAAAACTGCTAGTTTATAGCTACCTCCATAGGCACCTGCATCGCTTTCGGGAATTAAATATCGCTGTATAGCCTTGTCTAAATTTTCATTAATCATAAAGGCAAATCCTGCCAACATAATTGGCCACGAATATTTAATCATCCGCTTGAATAAGCTTACATCAAACTCAAACTTGACTTTTAACGCAATGGGAAGCAATAAAAGAAAACCAATTATACTCCCGATAACATTACTAAAAAACGGAAACGACACCTTCTCTGTCAGTCCCATAGTAGCCGAAATCGACTTTGGAATCCACAAGAACAACGCAAGTATTAATCCGGTCTGAAGTAAAGATTGGGTAACACGAACCGCTGAATATTTAATAGGTTTATTATTAAATCTCAACCAAGCAAAAGGAATTACACAAATCGTATCGAAAAAGGCAATCCAAGCAAACCAAGTTATATACTCTGGGTTGTTAGCATATTCTAGAGCGTTCGCAATAGGCTGGTTAAAACTCAACACCAATAACAAAAACGCCAAAGCATTTAAACCTAAAAATATATAAGCCGTATTAAATGTTTTGGTAATATTTTCTTTTTCAGCAGAAAACCGGAAAAATGCCGTTTCAAACCCGAAAGTCAATAAAATATTCACAAAGGAAATCAAGGCATAGAGGTTCACAAACTTGGCAAACTCCTCGGTTCCATCAAAATATTCTGTATAAAATGGATTCAACAGGAAAATGATAACGCGTGGTAATATTGCGCCAATCCCATATATAACAGTTTCGCTCAGTAATTTTTTATACAAAATATTCAAATATTCATGCAAAATTCACCTTAAAAAATGAAAATGCAAAGCTTTTAGATTAAAATCATTATAAAACTTTAAAAACCCCTTGACACATGGCCGAATTAATCCTGGCGTTTTTAAATTTTTAATCACTACTCAATTTAACAAAAGGAATATTATTTGTAACTTTCATTTTTCTAAAACACTAAAATTTATGGCAGATAATTCTAACAAAGGAGAGGATTCTAAATCTCTTCCAAGAGTAGGTGTAGTAGGTAGTGGTAGCTTTGGAACAGCAATTACCAAGATTTTATGTGAAAACATGAAAAGCGTAAATTGGTGGGTTAGAAGTCCCTATGTTAAAGGTTATTTACAAAAAGAACAACGCAACCCGAATTACCTGAGCTCTGTTGAATTTGATATTAATATTCTTAATACAACCAACGACATCAATGAGCTTGTAGAAAATTCTGATATCATTATTTTTGTAACACCTTCCATCTACTTATTAGATTCACTTTCAGAATTAAAAGTTCCTTTAAAAGGAAAAACTGTTGTAACTGCTATTAAAGGTTTAATACCACAAGAGTCTAAAATTATTGGGGAATACTTTCATGATACACATGCTATTCCATATGAAGATATTGGGGTAATTGCGGGACCTTGTCATGCTGAAGAAATCGCCTTAGAGAGGCTTTCTTATTTAACAGTGGCTTTTCAAAATGAAGAAAAAGCTGAGATTTTGGCCAACCTGCTACGTTGTGATTTTGTAAACGTGACTTTGTCTAACGATATCATCGGTACTGAGCATGCAGCTGTGTTGAAGAATGTTTATGCTATATCTGCGGGAATGGCACATGGACTAGGTTATGGAGATAATTTTATCGCCTTACTACTTTCAAATGCCATTCGCGAAATGGAAAAATATCTAAAAATCGTAAGTCCTATTGAGCGAGATATTAATGACTCGGTTTATTTAGGTGATTTATTAGTAACTGGTTATTCTTATTTTTCAAGAAACAGAATGTTCGGAAACATGATAGGGAAAGGATATACTGTAAAATCAGCCTTAATGGAAATGAATCAAGTTCCTGAAGGTTATTACGCAACGAATGGGATTTTCAAGATTGCTTCTGAATATGACATTGATTTACCGATCTTAAAAATGGTACATAAAATTATCTATAAAGAGAAAAGTGCTCCTAAATCATTCAAAAAATTAACCAAGAAGTTAAGTTAATTAAACCTTCTTTTTTATTTATTTTATCAATTAATGCAGCTTAAATTAACACTTATTTAAGTTTTGCATCATATTTGATATATTTGAAACTATTAAAATTAAAATTATGAATAAAGGTTGTTTAGGTATAGGTGCTGTTGTACTTGTTATAGGTGTTGCTCTTGCTATGTGGGCAGGTGGTATCTATAATGGATTTGTTACACAAGATGAATCAGTAAAGAACGCTTGGGGTAATGTAGAAACCGATTACCAAAGAAGAAATGATTTAATTGGTAACTTGGTAGCTACTGTACAAGAAGCAGCTGAATTCGAGAGAGGAACATTAACCGATGTTATCGAGGCTCGAGCTAAAGCTACATCTATTAATTTATCTGCTGATGATTTAACAGCTGAAAATATGGCTAAGTTTCAACAAGCTCAAGATGAATTGAATAAAGCCTTTTTAGGCCGTATGAATTTCTTACAAGAGAATTATCCACAATTAACAGCAACTGAGCAATTTAGAGATTTATCTGCACAAATTGAAGGTACTGAGAATAGAATTAATGTTTCTCGAAATAGATACAACGAGGCTGTTAGAGAATACAATAACGAGGTAAGAAAAGTTCCAAATAATATTCTTGCTGGTATTTTCAATTTTGATGTTAAAGAACCATTCTCTTCAGTTGAAGGCGCAGATGTTGCTCCAGATGTAAGAGGAGAATTCAACAAATAATAATGTCAGAAAATATAGCATCATATTTTAACAAAGCAGAAGAGAATCGCATAATTGATGCGATTCAAGCTGCTGAAGCCCAAACTTCGGGAGAATTGAGAGTTCATGTGAGTCACAAAAAAGATGCAGACGCACTTAAGACAACACAAGAATTATTCAATGAACTTAGAATGTTCAACACTAGACATAGAAATGGTGTATTAATTCACATTTCTATTGCGTCTAAGGCTTTTGCTATATATGGTGATAAGGGTATCAATAAAGTGGTTCCAAACAATTTTTGGGAAACTACCCGAAATATAATTCAGGAGCATTTTGTCAATGGTAATATGGTGGAAGGTATTTGCGCTGGCATTGAATCTGTTGGAGAGCAGCTAAAAGAGCATTTTCCATGGCAAACCGATGATATTAATGAGCTCCCAGATGAAATAACTTATGATTAAGCAAAAACCAACATTTCAATTTCCATCACAACTTTATTTTATTATTAGTTGGATTTTCATTTTTGGTTTTTCGGTTATGTCCTATGGGCAATACGTTATTCCAGCTAAACCTAAATCTGACGCAAGTTTAGTATTTAATTATTCTCAACAACAGGTTTTAACAGCCCAACAACAACAAGCTTTAAATCAAAAATTAATTGATTATGAAGCTAAAACTTCCACACAAATTGCATTAATCATTGTTGAAACTTTAAAAGGTGAAGATCCTAATTTCTTAGGAGCCAAATGGCTAGCTGAATGGGGTATTGGCCAAAAAGACGAAGACAATGGAATGGTAATTTTAATGAGTTCTAGTGACCGTAAAATTGCAATTCAAAATGGATATGGTTTAGAAGAATACATGACCGATGCTAAAAGTCGTCAGGTTATTGATAATTTTATTATTCCTTATTTCAAACAAGAAGAATATTATCAAGGATTTGACAATGGTTTAAATGCTATTTTCAAGGTTTTAGACGGAAAGTTTATTGAAGATGGCTCTGGTTTCGAACAAGGACAAGATGATTTATCTAATAATGACCTATTACAATTCTTTTTTGCTTTATTCGGAATGTTCCTGTTAATCTGGATACTTAGTCGATTTGGCGGCGGTGGCGGAAAAGGTGGTTCTGGTGGTAGAAGAAGCCCATTTGGCGATGTCATATTCACCGATTTCGGAAGAAGTACTTGGTCTGGCCGAGGTGGTGGATTTGGTGGTGGATTCGGAAGTGGCGGCTTTGGCGGCGGCGGATTTGGAGGATTCGGCGGCGGAATGGGCGGCGGTGGCGGTGCCAGCGGTAGTTGGTAAGATTTAACCAAGCCACTTAGGCTCTATACCATTTTGAATACTTGGACTAGTATTTGATTTAATCTCCCCATAAATATATCTCATGAAACATTTATTTTTTTCTGTTTTCGTTTTAATATTTAGCCTTTCTTTTGCGCAAAAAGACACAAGGTCGTTCGAACAAATCAATGATTCTATTTTGCGCGAGGCAAGAACTATTTATACCTATGATAAGGCATTTACTATGTCTATGCAGGCTATCGAAGCACATAGAAAACTTCGAAAATCGGCAGGAGAGGTTTTAGTTATGCCAAAAAACGACACCGTTTATGCATTGGTTTTTTCTAAGGATAAACCAGAAATGCTTGTTGGTGAAATGAAATTTGGTACGGACATTAGAGACTCAGCAGCTATGGCCGTTACAAGCAGAGCTGCAACTCAAGAGGAATTAGATTATTATGATTTGAAACATCGAATCATGCAAAATGTTCAATCTAAATATGATTTAGTTTATGGAGATAAAGAAACCTATCTAAATCCTATTTTCTTTCCTTTTAAAGAGAAAATCCGTGGAAAAGAAGTTCTACTTTATAAATTATATTTGACTACAGAATCGAACGCTTCTAATACCTTACCTTTTGGTCAAGATTATATGTTTATCGCCACTCCCGAAGGAAAAGTGATTTATAATTTACAATTCAATCCTTATATGCCATTGCCCATCTCCAATGAAATGTTAGAAACTACCATGGCATCCATAGAATATCCAGAGCGTGAACCTTATATTACACCCACGGACATATATTTATTTAATAAATATGGCGCCGCTAAAGGTTTAAACATTTTGCAAGTAACATCTACAGCCTTTGGTATTATTTTCCAATATGATTGGGATCGAGAAGAATTAAATGTAATGATGCCTGAACCTGAGGAAGAGGAAGAAGAAACATTGGTAGAGGAGTAATCTTCTTCATCAAATAACCATAAAACCTACTCGAAAGAAATTCTTTCACCTAAAACCACGCTTATGAAATTAGCACTAATATTTATGTTGTTCCTTGCAGTTGGTTGTGGTGGAGACAGCGCCGACGGATCAGTTCATAGTATTGCTGAACCTCAACCCCAATTAGCTAAATATAGCGATGAAAACCAGGAGCAAAATCAGACACAAGATATTGCATCCATAGAACAAATGTTGATTAAAACAGGTTTTATCACTTTTCAAGTGGGAGATGTTGAGGCCAAACATCAAGAGATCTTAAATTCTCTGAAGGAATTTGATGCCTATGTTGTAACAGATCAAAACTATAGTCAATCCAATAGAATTACTTACTCGACTCAAATTCGAGTTCCTAAACAAAATTTTGATGGATTTCTGGACGAAGTTTTAAAAGGAGCTCAGCGCATAGATCATAAAACTATTTCTGTTGAAGATGTTACCGAAGAGTTCGTTGATGTTAAAGCTAGATTAAAAACAAAGCGTGAACTTGAAGCAAGATATTTAGAACTCCTAAAAAAGGCCAATACAGTTAGTGAAATGCTTGAAATAGAAAAGCAGATCGGCGAGCTACAATCTGAACTAGAGTCTTATGAGGGAAGGATTAAGTATTTACAATCTCAAGTACAATATTCCACATTGAATCTAGAATATTATGAAAGCTTAAGTGTTGGAAATCAATTTGGACAAGAAATTAAAAACGGTGTTAAAAATGGTTGGAATAACCTTATTTGGTTCTTTATAGGATTGATTAATATTTGGCCGTTTGTTTTAATCATAAGCATATTAATTTACCTATTTATCCGTTATAGAAGAAGGAGAAGAAACCGCAAGATAAAAGAGTAGAAAGCTTTTATAGTGGTGAATTTTTGATTAATTACTTACATTAGTACTAAATTATATTGATATGAAGCTTAATAAAATAGCGATTTTGTTTTTGTTAACTGGACTTGTTTGGAGTTGCGACACCAAAAAAGAAGAAAGTATCGACGATGTTAAACTTCCTGAAGAAATGATTGAAGTTGAGACTGAGAAACCAAGTCGAGCTTATACGCTTGAAAAGCAAAATAATTGGGTGGATTATTATTCACAAAACGTAAAAGGCTTTAGTCTAAATAATTTTGTGAAAGACGAATCATTTAAGATTGTTAGAAATGAAAGTAATATTACTCCTATTTGGAGCAAAGATTTCAAGCCTGTTTACAAGCAATTTTTAGCATTCAATGCAGATTCCACTAAATACATCGATATCGACAGTTACAAATGGGGATTTGATGATCAAGGTGAATTAATTGTTGGACCAGATCAAGAGATTGTTTTAGTAGATGTGGCTAACAAAAAAACAGAGCGAATTTTATTTTATGGACCTTCTTTTTGGGTAGAAGAAGCTTATTTCAAAAATGATTCTATTGTTGTTTTACTAGAAAATTCAACAGATAATAAGCCTGCTTATCAAGAAATCAATATAAATCAAAACAAATCTGACTATTATATTTATAAAGACGAACTAGAATTTCAATCTGAATACCTAAAAGACAGAGTTACAGAAATTTACAATAGTCGTATGTAATGGAAAAACCAAAATTGTCTGACAACTTTTTCCTTAATCGCTGGCAAAGTATGGGTTATGCTTTCAAGGGTTTCTTTTATTTGATTAGAAATGAAAAGGCGATTCAGGTTCACTTTTCCATGAGTTTAATCTTTATCGTATTAGGCTTTGTATTTCAACTGTCCTTTTATGAGTGGCTCTTTCAAATTTTAGCATTAGGTTTAATACTTTCCATCGAAGGTTTAAATACGGCTATTGAAGAAATATGTGACTTTATCCATCCTGACTTTCACGATAAGATTGGTAAAATAAAAGATATTTCAGCGGGAGCTGTGACTTTTGCGGCACTGACTGGCTACATCAGTCTAATACTAATATATTCCTCAAAAATCATCGAGTTAAGCTAATAGGTTGTTAACTTAATTTGCTTTATTTTTTCATATTTTTAATTTTGGTATATTTTTTATGCTATATTAGTATAATATTAAAAATACAATTATGAAAAATCAGGTTTTAACTAAGGTAAATTATTTATTTATAGGTTTGATGTTGTTTCTAGCTTCGCCTTTAGCTTTTGCTCAAGAAAAAGATATAAATATTAATGTTAATAATGGTGAAGAATCAATACCAGAAGATTGGATGAGCAATCCTCTATATTGGGTAATTGGTGGTTTAGTTTTATTACTAATTATCGCCATTATTGCTCGCGGGAGTAGAAAGTAAAATTTTTTAAATGTAAGCATACCAAAGCCTGATTCACGTCAGGCTTTTTTTGGTAAGGCTTTTGTACCTTTACAATTATGGAAAATGGCAAAGTAACTTTTCAATTTTTAAGCGAACCAACCGACATTAACTACGGTGGTAAAGTGCACGGTGGAGCTGTTATGAAATGGATTGACCAGGTTGGATATTCCTGTGCAAGTCTTTGGTCTGAATCCTATTGCGTTACTGTTTATGTAGGTGGAATCCGTTTTTACAAGCCAATCCTAATTGGAGATATCGTTAAAATTAAAGCTGAAATTATCTACACTGGAAATTCGAGTATGCACATCGCCATTGATGTATTTTCCAAAAAAGTTACAGAAAGTAAATTTGAGCATAAAACTCATTGTATCGTCGTGTTTGTTGCTATAGATGAAAACGGAAAATCTGTAAAAGTTCCTAAATGGGAACCTACTACAGAAGCTGAAATAGAAAAAGAAAAGTATGCTATTAAATTGATGAATCTGAGAAGAAACATCGAGGATGAAATGAGTCCTTTTTTACAACAATAATCCTAAATTACTAAAGATATCTTTTGTATGAATAAGCCATTGGCAGAGCGAATGCGTCCGACTAATTTAGAAAATTACATCAACCAAACACACTTGGTAGGAGAAGGCGCGCCTATTAAATCTATGTTAGATGCCAAAAGGCTGTTGTCTATGATTCTTTGGGGACCTCCTGGCACGGGAAAGACTACCTTAGCACAATTAATTGCTGAGCTTTCAGGAAGAAAATTCTATACACTTTCAGCAATTTCAAGCGGAGTTAAAGATGTTAGAGAAGTAATAGATAAAGCTAAAAACCAAACTTTATTTTCAGGAGATGGACAACCTATTTTATTTATTGATGAGATTCATCGTTTCAATAAATCCCAACAAGACTCTTTGTTAGGTGCTGTTGAAAAAGGTTTTATTACACTCATTGGTGCCACTACAGAGAACCCAAGCTTTGAAGTCGTCCCTGCTCTATTAAGTCGTTGTCAGGTATATGTTTTAAAAGAACTATCTAAAGTTGATTTAGAATCATTGCTTCATAATGCCATTGAAAAGGATGAAATTTTAAGCCAAAAGAAGATTGAACTAAGAGAAACTAATGCCCTATTGCGCTATTCAGGTGGTGATGCGCGTAAAGTTTTAAATGGATTAGAACTGGTGGTAAGTAGTTTTGGTTTAAAGGAGGAAATAATCATTACAGATGAGGTTGTATTAGAAAAAATTCAACAAAATATGGTTCGCTATGATAAGACTGGCGAACAGCATTATGATATTATTTCTGCATTTATTAAATCCATCAGAGGAAGCGACCCGAATGCAGCTGTTTATTGGCTTGCACGAATGTTAGAAGGTGGAGAGGATTTAAAATTTATAGCTAGAAGACTTTTAATTTTAGCCTCAGAAGACATTGGAAATGCAAATCCAACGGCCTTAATTTTAGCTAACAACACTTTCCAAGCTGTTTCTACGATTGGTTACCCAGAAGCTAGGATTGTTTTATCACAATGCGCAGTATATTTAGCCAATTCTCCAAAAAGCAACTCTACTTACGAGGCCATCAATATCGCTCAACAGCAAGTGAGAGCAACCGGAGATTTATCGGTTCCTTTGCATTTACGGAATGCACCGACCAAATTAATGAAAGATTTAGATTACGGGAAAGATTATAAATATGCTCACGCACATCGAGATAATTTTGCTGAGCAAGAGTTTTTACCAAAAGAGATTGCTGGCACCAAGTTCTATGAACCAGGTAAAAACGCCAGGGAAGAACACGATCGAAATTTCTTGAAATCTAGATGGAAGGATAAGTATAATTATTAATTAAAAAATTTAGTTTTATATATGTCGTCACTCTACACTATAGCTTTTTACAACACAGAAAACCTATTTGATACTTCTAATGATAAGAAGCTTCTAGACGATGATTTTTCGCCTAAGGGAAGAAGAAAATGGACTCAAAAGAGATATGACAACAAAATCATGAAGCTCTCTACTGCCATTTCTAAAATAGGCCTAGATGAAACCTCTCATCCACCAAGCATTGTTGGCTTAGCAGAAATTGAGAACTCCGATGTGATTGAGGACTTAATCGATAATCAATACCTCGGAAAAGACACATATGGCTATGTACACTACGATTCCACCGATGAGAGAGGAATGGATGTAGGTTTGATTTATAATAAAAATGTATTTTCTGTAGAGCACTCAGAAGTTTTAAATCCTCCCATGATTTATAATGGTGATGGAAGAGATAGAACTAGAGATGTGCTTTATGTAAAAGGTAAATTGGCGGATCAATTGATTCATGTTTTTGTGGTTCATATGCCTTCTAGGCGAGAAGAAAATGTTAACAGCCCCAAACGACATGTAATTGCTGAGAAATTGAGCCTTCATGTAAAAGAAATTCAGGATAGAGAAGAAAATCCTCATATTGTAATTTTAGGTGACTTCAATGCTGATCCAACTGCGGATTCAATAAAGAAATTCTTTCATACAGAACCCCATAGAAACCTACAAGATAAATATAGCTTCCATAATCCTATGGAGGATTTAGAAAATAAAGGTCATTTTACTAACTTACATCAGAAAGATAAGTTATTGTTTGATCAAATGTTATTTTCGTTCGGGTTTTTCACAGATAATACAAAGATTAATTTAGTTGAAACCCATGTTTTTAATCCATTTTTTCTACAAGAATGGGATAAAAAATACGAAGGACAACCCTTTAGAACTTATGTGGGAAGTAAGTATTTAGGTGGATACAGTGATCATTTCCCTATTTATTCAATTTTAAAAATATAACTCATGAACATAAAGGATTATTTAGACTCAACCTACCTCAAAACCCCTGAACAATCTGGTTTAACTAAGAAAGAAACTTGGGAACAGGTTAAGAAATTAACCGAAGAGGCCATAGAGAATGGACTTTACGCCGTAATGATTCGTCCTGAATTTGTAAAAAAAACACGCAAATTAATTGATGACAAAAAGAGCAAAGTCGTATTAGGGACAGTAATTTCATTCCATCAAGGTACTTTAGATACAGAATCAAAAATAGCAGAAGCGAAACAAGCCATTGCAGATGGTGCCGATGAATTAGATTTTGTAATTAATTATAAATCTTATAAAAGTGGAAATCTAAATGGAGTTGCAGAAGAAGTTAAGCTTTGTAATGAGTTTGTATTAGGAAAAAACAAAGTTATTAAGTGGATTATTGAAGCTGCTGCGCTTAACGATGAGCAAATCATTGGTCTTACAAAACTCATTAAATCCGTAACCAAAGAATACAATCCAGGACAAGAAGACAAAGTTTTTATTAAGTCATCTACTGGCTTTTATAAAACAAGTGATGGGAAGCCAAACGGAGCCACCCCACACAATATAAAATTAATGCTAGACAATGCTGGGGATTTACCGGTAAAGGCTGCTGGTGGCGTTAGAAACTATCAAGAAGCTAAAGCTATGGTAGATCTTGGTGTGAAAAGAATCGGAACTTCATCTGCTTTAGCTATTGCTAATGGAGAAGAAAGCTCCGGAGATTATTAGGAATTAAAAATTATAGAAATAAAAAAAGGGCTAATCGATCGATTAGCCCTTTTATATTTAATACGCTTTTAATTAAGGAAATTGAATTCCTGGGTAATTATTAGCGTTTACTTGTCTTAAAGTAGAACCATACTTAGCATTAATTGCATCGATGAAATAGTTTGAAATCATCGCATAACCTCTTGAGTTAAGGTGAACACCATCTAAAGAGAATGCACCACCTGTAATGAAAGAAGCATTGTAATCAACACCGTTGAACTGAATTCCTCCTTGTAGAGTAGTCATTTTTCTGTTCATATCCACCAAAGCTAATTGATAGTTAGATGCTAATTGTGCAATAATGTTATTAATTGCATTAGTAGTTGCTGTCGCTTGAGCTACCTCATCTTGACTTAATACCCATGCATCAGCAGGATAAGTTAAACCAACAACAGATAATTGACCTGCCATTTCTTGAGATAATCCCATTTGCATTAATTGCGCAACTCTCTGAGTATCCACTGTACCAATTTTTGAACTCATTGTTAAAGGAATTAAATCCCCCTCTTTAGACTGTCTTGCTTGTCCAAAGATAGATCCTAACAATTGTGCTTGTTGAGCTGGAACACCAACTTGTGTTAAAACAGCAGCCATTTGAGCTGATAAATCTGGTAAACTATCATCTACGAATACAATTCCTGAAGCACCAGCAGCATCAAAAGAAATTTGTCTTTCTGGTACACCTAAAGCAGCAAATACTTGGTTTAATTGTCCATAAAATTCATTTAACATTGGAATCTGTGCTGCATAACTAGCATTTGTAGGCGCTAATGGTTTTGCAGGAACCGTTGTTAAGAAAGGAATTGAAGTTACATCAGGAATATTTGCAATAGCTCCTTTTGCACCACCAGTTAATACTAAATTCTCTAAAATTGAATTTAAAACTCCTCCAACCATTTGTGGATCAGATAAATCATTTCCACCATAAGTAGAAGGATCTAAGTTACCTTGTTGATTAACACCAACACCACCACTAGAAGCAAAGCTCAAAACGTCATTGTTTCCAATCCAAAGTGTAAAGAATGTAGGCTGTTGTGCCATTACATCCGCCATAACACTTGTGTTTGGAGATGAAGCGAATCTAGCAAAATATGGATTAGCCAAACCTTGAGAAACACCTGCTGGGTTACCATATCCTGGAGCTACTAAGTGATAAGATTTTGCACCTGGAACACCCATGTTATTAAACTGACCTTGTACAAAAGTACTTTGGAAAGTTCCACCTGGAGCAGAAGGTACAGGAGTCGGAGCACCGTTCACAATTTGTAAAGTTAATTTTCCTGGTAATCCTAAATCAGAAAAACCTCCCATGTCATCTTCTGGCATAAGTGGTTGTAAAAATTCACCACCACCTGCAGCTGACATTTGCCCTGCGATGATTGCTGGGAAAGAGTTCTCTTGTCCACTTCTGTATAATGCATTATCTGCATATCCAGAAGTTAGTGAGTTACCAATTGCAACGTATTTGCTAAAGTTAGCGTCTCCACTTGTGATTTGAATTTCATCAACTGTAGTTTCAAAATCATCATTACACCCAAATGCGATTAACATTGAGGCAACGAAGACTGATTTATATATAAATTTCATATTTCTAAATTATTATTGAATGTTATACGATAGACCTAAACCAAATACAAATCCTGTTGATAAAAGATCTCCTGCAAATCCACTTTCGATATTGTTAAAGCTTCTCTCCTCTCCTTGGATGTATTCACCCATTAAGTCTACATTAAAGCTACCTAAGTGAGCTCCTAAACCTGCAGTAAACGCATGATAGTTTGTAGTTGGAGTTTGTGGGTTGAAGTGCTCACCTGGTGAAGGAGAAGCATCATATTTATAACCAACTCTTACGTCTACTACGTCAGAAGCCGCATACTCAGCTCCTAAACTATAGTTAAATGTATGGTTATATCCTTGTGTAGAAAGAGCGTCATAGCTATCAGATCCATTTACGAATTCAATATCTAATTTTCTGTATTCTTCCCAACCTACTGATCCAATCTCTCCTAATACCAATAATTTAGGTGTTACTTGGTAAGAAAGTCCAAATAAAGCCTCGTATGGTAAAGGTAATTCAGCATTGAAATTAGTTGCAGCAAATGGCATAGCACCTTGTACTAAACTTGGAGTATTTGTCCATAGAACATCTCCATTTTCAACTTCCATTTTCACTTTTGAACGGTATGAAATACCCACAGTTACTTTTGGATCTGGTTTAATGAAAACACCAATGTTATATCCTGTACCTGAACCTTCTTTGGTATCAATTTCTAAACTTGCATCTGTACCTCCAACAGCTACTTGACGTTGAATGTTAACAGCTCCTTTTGCCATAATATATCCAACACCTACACCAAACCAGTCGTTGAATTTATAAGCCACAGTTGGTTGAAAGAAGTAAGATTTCAACTCAATTCTGTCAATTACATATTTACCAGCCCATTGGTCACCCCATTCGATGGTACTACCAAAAGGTGTCGTAAAGCTTACTCCTAAAGCTAAGTTTTCAGTTGGTTTATAACTAGCAGCAGCATAAATAGGCGTTCCCAGAGGATTGTCTGTTTCATGTTTCTCTAGTGTATTTGGGTTTTGATATTTAGAAGTTAATCCTACTCCAAAACCACCAACAGCAATACTCACTTTACTATCCACAAAAGCCAAAGCTGCTGGGTTAAAGAATGCCACACTCGCATCATGAGACAAAACTGCTCCCTGTGCTCCTAAGGCCGCTTGGCGAACTCCCTGTAGCGAAACACGGTAACCACCGGCATAAATCGCTGAAGGAAAGACTAATAGCACCAATAGCCATAATAAATTTCTTTTCATATTCCTCGTTAAATGTTAAAAATTAATAGTCAAATATAATTAAAGTTATGCGCACATAACAATTTTCTCAAAAATTTTTGATTTCAGATAGATATTTCACAATTTATTTACTGCAAAGTTTTTAATGTCTCTGCAATAATAAAGCTTTCGCTCCAACATGCTTGAAAGTTAAAGCCTCCTGTTACAGCATCTATATTCAATACCTCACCTGCAAAATAAATCCCAGGAACAATCTTGCTTTCCATGGTTTTAAAGTTAATTTCTTTTAACTCCACACCACCTGCAGTTACGAACTCATCTTTGTAAGTACTCTTACCATTGATCTCGTAAATTCCTTGGGTTAATTCAAACGACAATTTACGTAATTTTTTATCAGGGATGTCACTCCAGTTTAAATTCTTATCTACTTTAACATTTTCAAGCATACTCATCCAAAAACGCTTGGTAAGCCCAAATGGCGCAAATTTGCTCATTTTCTGACGTGCATTCTCCTGCTTATGCTGAAAAAGAGTTTCCAAAGCATCCTCTACATGATAACCAATAAAATTGATTTGAACACTGAACTTATACTTCTTTTCGTATAACTCTCTTGCTCCTATTGCAGATAAAACCAAAACTGCTGGACCACTAAAACCCCAATGAGTGATCAACAAATCACCATGATTCTCTAAATTGGAATCTAATATTTTAATATCAACATTCTGAAATGAAGTTCCTTGTAATCCATTAATTCTACTATCCTTACAATTAAAAGTAAATAAAGAAGGCACAGGCGGCACAATAGAATGTCCCAATTTTTCAATCATTTGCCAAACTTGTTTGCTACTACCAGGCGCAAAAACTACTTTGTCAAATTCATACTCTCCTTTACTTGTTTTCAGAATAAAGGTATCACCATTGGGTATAACCTCTTTTACAGCTTCACCTAAATGAATTTTATTTTTATTGTTTTGATTTTCCTTAATTAAGCATCCCACAATATCCTGTGAGTTATCTGAAACAGGAAATACGCGCATATCCTCTTGAATCTTAAGTGGCACTCCTCTTTCCTCAAACCAGCCCATCGTATCCCCTGGCTGAAATCTTCCGAAAACACTTTTCAATTCTTTATTCCCTCTTGGATAAAAATCCACCAAAATATTCGGGTCAAAACAAGCATGTGTTACGTTGCATCGCCCACCACCAGAGATTTTCACCTTTTGAAGTGGTGTCATCGCTTTTTCAAAAATTTCTACAAAAAAAGGTGGTGCTAGTTGTGCTCCCAAAAAGAACCCAGCTGCACCACCTCCAATAATTGCTACTTTCAAATTATTTTTTCGGCAAGTTACAGATTAAAACTTAAACCAATACTTCCTCTAGATCCAACTTCGATGTAAACACCCAAATTGTTTTGGAAGAAATATCTATAACCTAAGTGACCTCCAAAACCGAAATCGTCACCTAAAATACCTACATCAATACCTGGATATAAATCCATGTTTGATGGCATATTTAATAAACTTCCTAAGTGAGCATCAGCTCTACCGAAGATGTAGAAATCTCCATCGTTGTTATCACTGAAATAGAACTCCCCTCCTGCTCCTAATGAGAAATATTCGTGAATTCCATAATCAAATGTACCTGTAATACCAGTACCATTACCATAAGGCGAGAAACCAACTTGTAATTTCTTGTCTCCTTGTCCTTGATAGGCTTGAGCACTCATAAATGATGCACCAAAAATTAATGCAGTTAAGACGGTTAATAATCTCAAATTTTTCATATCTAACTATTTATTATATTAATTTCTTCTCTGTCTCGCTAACTCGTTTCTTTCAATTTTATGGCCTGGTCTGGTCCATCTAGGATTTTCACCCAACGCAGGTGTCAACTCCTCTTTTGGTTCTCTCTTTGCGTGTTTTTCGAAAGGAGCTTGCGTTTTAATGTTCAACTCTTGAAATAACTCCATGTCCTTGTTAATATCAGGATTCGGAGTAGTCAATAATTTATCTCCTGCAAAAATAGAATTCGCTCCCGCAAAGAAACACATAGCTTGACCTTCTTCGCTCATTTGCGTTCTACCTGCCGACAAACGCACTTGAGTTTGAGGCAAAACAATACGCGTCGTCGCTACCATTCTCACCATTTCAAAAATAGAAACAGGCTGTTGATCTTCTAAAGGAGTTCCCTCAACAGCAACTAAGGCATTGATAGGAACACTCTCTGGTTGAGGATACATATTCGCCAAAACTTTCAACATTCCGGCTCTGTCCTCCACCGTTTCACCCATTCCAATAATTCCTCCAGAACAAAGCGTTATAGAAGTTTTACGAACGTTTCCAATCGTTTCTAAGCGATCTTCAAATGCACGTGTTGAAATAACTTCTTTATAATATTCCTCAGAGGAATCAATATTATGATTATAAGCATATAAGCCTGCTTCTTCAAGGCGTTTTGCTTGATTTTCGGTCAACATACCGAGCGTACAACAAACCTCCATATCGAGTTTTGTAAGCTCTCGAACCATGCAGAGAACATTGTCAAATTCTTTGCCATCTTTTACATTTCTCCATGCTGCACCCAAGCAAACTCTTGAGGATCCATTAGATTTAGCTCTGAGCGCCTGCGCTTTTACCTGATCCACAGTTAGTAGGTTATTTCCTTCTACTTTAGTATGATATCTAGCAGCTTGTGGGCAATAACCACAATCTTCTGCACAACCTCCGGTTTTGATTGAAATTAATGAACTAACCTGAACCTTATTTGGGTCGTGATTTTCTCTGTGAACTGTAGCTGCTCGATAAAGAAGCTCCATAAGTGGCTGATGATATATCTCTAATATTTCATCTGTTTCCCATGTCTTTCTTTTCATAAATTCGAATTTAAGCTAGCGAATATAAGATTTTTGCAAAATTTAAAGGTCTTAAAATCAATAAAACCTCTAGCTTTTTTTATCAAACTAGAGGTTTTAAAGATTTATTTTTTGATAAATATTATACCATATCTTCTGGTCTCACCCATTTATCAAAATCTTCTTCAGATACATAACCTAAACGAACTGCTTCTTCTCTAAGACTTGTTCCGTTAGCGTGAGCAGTTTGTGCAATTTCTGCTGCTTTGTAGTATCCAATTTTAGTATTTAAAGCAGTCACCAACATCAACGAGTTGTCTAATAACTCTTGAATTTTCTTGTGGTTTGGCTCGATACCATCAACACAATTTTCAGTGAAAGAAACACATGCATCTCCAATTAATTGTGCAGATTGTAATGCGTTATAAGCCATCATTGGTTTGAATACGTTTAATTCATAGTGACCTTGAGTTCCACCAATAGTAACAGCTACATCGTTACCCATAACTTGTGCACAGACCATAGTCAATGCCTCTGCTTGTGTAGGATTTACTTTACCTGGCATAATAGAAGAACCTGGCTCATTAGAAGGAATAATGATTTCTCCAATTCCTGAACGAGGACCACTTGCCAACATTCTAATATCGTTTCCAATTTTGTTTAATGAAACTGCTAATTGTTTTAATGCTCCGTGGCTCTCCACAATAGCATCGTGTGCAGCTAATGCTTCAAATTTATTTTCGGCTGTAATAAATGGCAAACCTGTGAACTCAGCGATATATTTTGCCACCAACACATCATAACCTTTTGGCGTGTTAAGACCAGTTCCAACCGCTGTACCTCCTAATGCTAATTCAGATAAGTGTGGTAAAGTATTTTTTAAAGCTTTTAAACCGTGGTTTAATTGAGAAACATAACCAGAGAACTCTTGTCCAAGTGTAACTGGTGTAGCATCCATTAAGTGAGTTCTACCAATTTTAACTACATCTTTGAATTCCTCTGATTTTTTCTGAAGAGCATCTCTCATTTGCTCTACACCAGGAATCGTAACATCGATTAGTTTTTTATAAACCGCGATATGCATTCCGGTTGGGAAAGTATCATTAGAAGATTGAGATTTATTAACATCGTCATTAGGCTGTAATGTTTTTTCTCCTTCTCCAATCGTATTTCCTGCAATTTCATGTGCACGATTAGCAATCACTTCATTCACGTTCATGTTAGATTGCGTTCCAGAACCTGTTTGCCAAATCACTAATGGGAATTGATCATCTAACTTACCTGCAAGAATTTCATCACACACCTCAGCGATTTTATCTCTTTTATCTTCTGGTAAAACACTTAATTCGCAATTAGCGTAAGCCGCAGCTTTCTTAAGATAAGCGAAACCTTCTATAATTTCATGTGGCATAGATGATTCTGGACCAATTTTGAAATTATTTCTTGAACGTTCTGTTTG
Organism: Profundicola chukchiensis; assembly: GCF_029664245.1. Lineage (GTDB taxonomy): Bacteria > Bacteroidota > Bacteroidia > Flavobacteriales > Weeksellaceae > Profundicola > Profundicola chukchiensis. Next base: position 280,614 of record NZ_JANAIE010000003.1, read on the forward strand.
TGCTCCCCACTTTTTGTCGGCAGGCACTTTAACTTCTCCTAGCGTATCTTTTTCGATTCTGTATTGCATGAAATTTATTTTTTAAATTTTGAAGGTTTAAAGATAAGGTTTTTAGAAATGTATAGAAAATGATATAAATTAGATATTGTCACCTAAAAATCAATCGGATTGAATTTTTAAAAACTTCATTTAAATCAAGTTAAAACTAGAAAACTAGAAACTACAAGCACCTAAGTTATTAACTACTATACATAATTTCCCTACTTTTGCACCCAATTAATTAAAATTTAATCCGAAATGGAGATATTAATAAAAGCAGCTCAAATGATTTTGATTTTGTCAATCATCGTGGTTTTACACGAGGGAGGACACTATGCAGCTGCAAAATTCTTTAAAACTAAGGTAGAGCGTTTCTTCTTATTTTTTGATGTGAAATTCGCTTTATTTAAGAAGCAAATTGGAGAAACTGTTTATGGTATTGGTTGGTTACCGCTTGGTGGTTATGTAAAAATCGCTGGTATGATCGACGAAAGTATGGATACCGAGCAAATGAAACAACCTGCTCAACCTTGGGAGTTCCGTTCTAAACCAGCTTGGCAAAGGTTAATTATAATGTTAGCAGGTATTATTGTTAACTTACTTTTGGCCATGATTATTTTTGGTGTAATGAGCTACACCAATGGTGAACAATACGTGAATGTAAACAAATTAAACAACGGAATTGTTGTTGATTCTGCTCAGGCAGCTATGGGATTAAAACCAGGCGATGTACCTGTAGGAGTGAATGGTGTTAACTATATTAAGCTAAACGAAATTAGCAAACGTGCCTTGATAGATGGTGGAGAGTTAAACGTTAAGCGTAATGGCGAAACTATTAATTTACCTATCAACGAAGATGCTTTGGTAAGTTTGCTAGAGCATAAAGGTGGATTTTTTGCACCAAATGTGGCAATTAAAGTTGATACTGTATTTAGTGTTGCAGCTGAAGCAGGGTTAGAAAAAGGTGATAAAATTTTAGCTTTAAATAACGAGCCGATTAATGGTTGGAAAAAAATAACTGAAACGATTGGAGCTAGCGCTAACTCTGATATTACTTTTAAGGTAGAAAGAAATGGAGAAGCCAAAGAAATTGTAGTTCACGTTCCAGAGGAAGCTAAAATTGGTATCGGACCAAGCTTTGACTTATCAGAAGTGGTTGATGTAGAGGAATTTGGTTTAGGTGAATCTATTGCAAGAGGTGTTAAATTAACTTTCTCAACCATTACAGATCAAGTTCAATCATTTAGTGTTCTTTGGAAATTAAAAGGAAAAGCAACTAAATACGTTTCTGGACCTATCGGTATCGCAGAGCAATTACCACCTGTTTGGGATTGGGGATTCTTCTGGTCATTTACAGCCTTATTATCAGCTTGGTTAGCGTTTGTTAACTTACTTCCTATCCCAGGATTAGACGGTGGACATGCTATGTTTACGCTTTATGAAATGGTAACTGGACACAAGCCTGGCGATAAGTTTATGGAAGTAATGCAAGTAATTGGTTTTGTATTCTTAATGGCCTTGATGGTGTTTATTTTTGGAAATGATATTGTAAACTTGATTTACAATTAAACATAATATTTAATTCACTTTATAAAATGACTTTGACTAAGTATCAACTTGGTTAAAGTCATTTTTTTTGATTCAAATACGGAATATTGGTTTTAACTTCGATAATGAATACCTTTGATAGTCAGCAAAAACTTAATTATGAAGAAAACAGCACTACTTGTAATCGATGTTCAAAATGATTTTTTACCTGGTGGAAGCCTAGCTGTGGCTGATGGTGATAAAGTAATCCCTATTATCAACAAGCTTATTCCACAATATGATTTGGTAGTAGCCACACAAGATTGGCATCCTGCTAACCATAAGAGTTTTGCTTCTCAACACGAAGGAAAAAAGCTTTTTGAGGAAATTGACTTAAACGGGATGAATCAAAGATTATGGCCAGACCATTGTGTGCAAGGTACTTTTGGAGGTGAATTCCATAAGGATTTAGAAATGAACACGGTAGAAGCTGTTTTCAGAAAAGGTATGGACCCTGAAATTGATAGTTATAGTGGTTTTTATGACAACGGACATTTGAAATCTACAGGATTAGCGGGCTACCTTAAAGAAAAAGGAATAGAAGAAGTACATTTTTGTGGGATTGCTGCAGATTATTGCGTTTACTTCTCAATCAAAGATGCAATGTCAGAAGGCTTTAAAACTGTATTAATAGAAGAAGCCACCAAACCTATTGACGCTGAGAACTTTGAAAAGCAGAAAATAGAACTAAACAAACTAGATGACTTTAAATTGATCTAGATTTTTATTTGAAATGTTAAAAAAGATAGTAATTTTAACATTTTATAAGGAGATATGAAGAAATACTTTACGAAGTACGAGTTTCGATGGGCTTTTATAATCTTATTGCTTTCCCTCTTGTGGACAGCTTTTGAATATGAGATGGGTTGGCATGACCAAGATTATAAAATGCATCGATATTTGACTTTTCTATTCATAATTCCTTTAACCTTAGGTTATATATTATTCATATTAGACAAAAGAGCACATAGGTATAAGAAGCGATTTAAGTTTAAACATGCTTTTAACTCAGCCATGGGGTTGACAATTCTAATTGCATTGTTTACCATTCCTATACAATTTTTAATTCATTATTATATTTCTCCAGATTATTTAGAAACAGCCAAAAGCTACTCTATCACACAAGGAGAAATGACGGAAACACAAGCTCGTGATATCTATACTATCAAGAATTACGTGATACTTTTCCCTCTCTTGTATTTATTTTTCGGGATTTTCTTGTCAATTGTTTTAGGTCTTACCCTCAACAGAGATAGTAGAAAAACGAGAGCGAAATCGAGATCTAGACGTTAATTATAAATCTCTGATTTTAGAATCCAGAACAATGGTTACTGGACCATCATTTAAGAGTGATACCTTCATATCCGCTCCAAACTCACCTTTTTGAACTTTTTTACCTAAGGCAACTTCTGTTTCTTTGAGGAACTTCTCATAATATGGAATGGCAACATCGGGCTTAGCTGCACGTATATAAGAAGGGCGATTTCCTTTTTTGCAATTGGCGTGAAGCGTAAATTGACTAACGATTAACATTTCGCCATCAATATCTTTTACAGACTTATTCATCACATCATTTTCATCATTAAAAATGCGTAATTGAGTGATTTTTTTAATCATCCAATCAAAGTCATCCTGTTCTTCTTGCTCTTCAAATCCAACTAAAACGAGTAAACCTTGATTGATTTGTCCAATAATTTCCCCGTCAACTTTTACCTCAGCGTTTTTAACTCTTTGAATAATCGTCCTCATTGATTTCTTCTAAAAATGTTAGATAACTTTCATATCGACTTCCGGCTATTTCGCCTTCTTCTACAGCTTTTCTTACAGCACATTTTGGTTCCAGTAAATGATTGCAATTATGGAATCTACAATCGCCTCTTAAAGCGAAAATTTCAGGAAAATAATCCTGCATTTCGTCCTTATCTATCTCTACTAGGCCAAACTCTTTAATTCCAGGCGTATCAATTACATATCCACCAAATGGCCATTCATACATCTGTGCAAAAGTGGTAGTGTGCTTTCCTTTGTTATTAAAACCAGAAACAACTTTAGTTTTTAAATCTAAACCTGGTGAGAGTGCATTTACCAAAGTAGACTTTCCAACCCCTGAATGTCCAGCGACTAAACTAATTTTTCCTTTTAATTTAGCCTTTAATTCATCTAATCCATCACCCCTCAAAGCCGAAACCGTCATCGTATCATAACCTATATCTTCATAAGTGAATTTCATATCCTCATGAATCTCGATTTCTTCTTCTCGCCATTCATCAACTTTGTTAAATACCATCATCACAGGAATTTGATAAGCTTCGCAAGTCACCAAAAATCTATCAATAAAACCTGTAGAAGTTCGTGGGTTTGCAATGGTAATTATTAAGAAAGCTAAATCGATGTTTGAAGCGATGATATGCGTTCTTTTAGACAAATTCACCGAACGACGAATGATGTAATTATTTCTAGGATAAATATTCGTAATTACGGCTAAATCATCACTATCTAAATCAAAATCTACATGATCACCCACTGCCAAAGGATTGGTGTGAGAAATTTGATCTAACCTGAATTTCCCACGAATACGCGCTTCGTAGTCCTTTCCATCTTCACTTCTAACGACATACCAACTGCCTGTTGATTTGGTGACTAGACCTTTCATATGCTTGTGTTTTCTGCCATAATAGTGTTTTGAATTTTAATCGACTCTTGGTGAATAGCTGTCATAAAATCATGAACAAACTGTTCTGAAAGTCCTTGCTCAAGTGCTAATTCAATCATACACTCGCGCAAATTATTCCATCTTTTCGGTTGATAAACTGTAATATTATGTTCTTTCTTTAATTCGCCAATCTCCTTAGCTACTTTCATTCTTTCGGAAAGTAATTCTAGAACAGCTCTGTCTTTATCATCAATTTGATTTCTCAATCTTTCTAAAGTCAAATGATAATCAACATTTTCCTGATCTAGAGAGCGGATTTTTAAATTCTTTATAATACTCTTTAATTTCTCAGGCGTCACTTGTTGCGCAGCATCGCTCCAAGCTTCATCAGGTGTGTGATGTGTTTCAACCATTAATCCATCAAACCCAAAGTTGAAGGATTTTTGAGCAACTTCTTCTACTAAATTTCTATCACCTGCAATATGCGAAGGGTCGCAAAGCAATGGAATCTCTGGATATTTATTTTTAAAATCTAAGGCAATTTGCCACTGTGGCTGATTTCGGTATCTATCTTTTTTATAGGTAGAAAACCCACGATGAATAGCACCCAACTTAGTAATTCCCTGACCATTTAATCTTTCTAAAGCTCCAATCCAAAGATCAAGATCTGGGTTGACAGGATTTTTAACCAAAACGATTTTATCCGTTCCTTTTAGAGCTTCTGCAATTTCTTGAACCTGAAACGGGTTTACTGTAGTTCTTGCACCAATCCACAAGATATCTACATCGTATTCCAAGGCTAATTTAGCATGATTGGCGTTCGCTATTTCAGTAGTGATTTTAAAACCATAATCGTCTTTCACTTTTTTAAGCCAATTCAAACCTATAGCTCCAACACCTTCAAATGAATTAGGCTTAGTTCTAGGCTTCCAAATTCCGGCTCTAAAAATCTTAACCTGCGGAGGTAATTCAGATGCAATTCTAAGCATTTGCTCCTCACTCTCTGCACTACATGGCCCTGCTATGAACAAGGGTTCCTTAAAATCGTCTATCCAATTTGTTATGTTCATTTTGTAAATTTAAACATTATTCGTTATAATTTTTAAAACCAGCTTGTTTTCAATAAAATCATATCTACTTCTACTAGCTATTTTAATGCGTTATTGCTTCTCGTTTATTTCCGTTAATTTTGCCAATATTGATAGCATTTAATTCCTATTGCATTAAAACTAATCATTCATGACAAAAGCCGAAAAAGTTCAATTTATCATCGACTCACTTCAAGAGTTATACCCAAATCCAAAACCTGCATTAGATCATAAAGACCCTTACACCTTGTTGGTAGCGGTGGCTTTATCTGCACAAACAACGGATAAAAAGGTAAATGAAGTAACACCGGGATTATTTGCTGTGGCTGATTCGCCTTCCAAAATGGCAAAATTAAGTATTGACCATATCAAGGAGTTGATTACAGGCATTGGACTTAATAATTCTAAATCTAAAAATTTACATTTAATGGCCAATCAACTGATGGATAGACATCAAGGAATTGTACCTGATAATTTTGAAGATTTAGAAGCCTTAGCAGGTGTGGGACATAAAACGGCATCTGTTGTCATGGCTCAAGCTTTTGGAATTCCTGCTTTTCCGGTTGATACGCATATTCACAGGTTGATGTGGCGTTGGAATTTGAGCAACGGAAAAAATGTAGAACAAACCGAAAAAGATGCTAAAAGATTGTTCCCTAGAGAAATTTGGAACGATTTACACTTACAAATCATTTACTACGGAAGAGAATACTCTCCGGCGCGTGGTTTAGATATTCAAAAAGACTTTATCACTAGAAAAATCGGACGAAAAAGCTTTTTAAAAACCTTGATTAAATAATGCATTTATACCTACACATTCCTTTCTGTAAACAAAAATGCAGTTATTGTAATTTTCATTTTTCAACTTCATTTAAGCAAAAAGCCGATATGGTGGATGCGATTTGTAAAGAATTGAAATTGCGTCAACATGAAATCACAAAACCCCTAGAAACCATATATTTAGGCGGTGGAACTCCTTCTGTTTTAGATGCTAGTGAATTTTATCAAATATTTCATCAGATTGAAACATTATTTGAAATTGCACCTAATGCTGAAATCACATTAGAGGCAAATCCTGATGACTTAAATGCCAGTAAAGTCAAGGAAATTAGACAATCTCCAATCAATCGTTTGAGTATGGGAGTTCAGTCTTTTTTTGATGAAGATTTAAAATTAATGAATCGCGCTCACACAGCTCAAGAAGCCGATGCTAGCATTAAAAGATCTCAAGACGCTGGTATTGAAAACATTTCAATTGACTTGATTTATGGTTCTCCCACAACAACTAACGAAATGTGGAAGCAAAACCTGAAAAAAGCCATAGATTTAAAAGTGCCACATGTATCATCTTACGCGTTAACTATTGAACCAAAAACTATTATTCAACATCAAATAAACAAAGGAATATTAGCCGATGTTGACGATGAAAAACAACAGCATCAATTTCAAATGATGGTGGAAACTTTGACTTCTCATGGTTTTGATCATTATGAGATTTCAAACTTTGGAAAACCCGACTTTTACTCCAAGCACAATACTTCTTATTGGTTAGGGAAATTATACACTGGTGTTGGTCCTTCTGCGCATGGTTACAACGGCCGCGAACGTTATTGGAACATTGCAAACAACAGCAAATACATTCAGTCGATTCAGCAGAATAAATTAAACCAAGAAAGAGAAATCTTGAGTCCCAATGACATTCTTAATGAATTGACTATGATTGGTCTTAGGACGGTTTATGGCATTGATTTAAAACATTTAAAAGATCAAGTTCCCGAAGATTTATTTGCGGAATGGCAAGAAAATACGAAGCAATTTATTGAAGAAGGAAAGCTTGTTTTAAAGGAAAACAAACTCTATTTAAATCCAGAGTTTAGATTTTTTGCTGATGGTATCGCGTCTGATTTGTTTATTGTTTAGCTTTGCATAATGAGTGACGAGAGACCCATTGGAGTTTTTGATTCGGGTGTTGGTGGATTGACGATAGCTAAAGCTATTAAGAAGGTTTTACCACAGGAGAGTATTATCTATTTCGGTGATGCTAAGCATTTGCCTTATGGAAATAAATCTCCAGAAACTATTCAGACTTTTTCTAAAAATATTACCCAATTTTTAATAGAGCAGAATTGTAAGGTTATTGTCGTGGCTTGTAATACAGCTTCTTCAAACGCCTTGGCAGAAATAAAATCTATTGCTGACCCTAAGGGAATTCCTGTCATTGATGTAATTACACCTGTAGCTGAAAAAGTTGCTTATAGTTTTTATCAAAAAATTGGTGTGATTGCTACCAAAGCAACCGTAGATTCTGGCGTTTATAAAAAAGCCATCAGAAAATTCAACAAACACATTAAAGTACAAGAGTTTGCAACGCCATTATTTGTTCCAGTAATTGAAGAAGGCTTGGCTAATTCAAAGATTTCTAAGGCGGCTGTAGATAACTATATGTCGAACAAAAAATTAAAAGATATAGATTCTATTATTTTGGGTTGTACACATTATCCTTTAATCCAAAAAGAAATCGCGGAATATTTTGATGGACGTGTACAAGTTGTTGACTCTCCTTTCATTGTAGCTCATTCGCTTAAAGATATTTTATTTAAAAACGAGAGTTTAAGTCAAGAAAAAGAAGCTAGCTATAAATTCTATGTTTCTGATTTCACCAAAAACTTCCAACGTTTAGCTAGAAGGTTTTTCGGAAGAAATATTCAACTGGAGTTAAAGCAGTTACATTAAAAAATTTAATTTTTAAAATTACCATTTCATGGCATAACCTTCGATGCGCATGTCTTCTCGCTCGTAATTAATTTCTAGATCTGTATTTGGTTGAAGTAGCTTTAAGCCGGCATATTTACAAATCGCGTGACCACCGGCAACATCCCAAAAATTAAATCTAGTAAATCTTAAATATTCATTGGCCTTACGTTCTGCCATTAAACCTAATTTAATCGCCGAACCCATAGTCACCAATTCCAAATCTGGGTATTTCTCTTTTAATTTATTGATATGCGCCTCTATCTTTGGATGACGATGATAGCGACTCGCCATAAACATCTGTTTTTCTTGTAGAGGATGATTCGGTAAAGATTCAGAATTAGAAATTAAATAATTTAAAAAGTCATCGCTTTCAAGGTTTTTCTCCAAATCATCAAAGCTTGAATTAAATTTAAATGAACCAACACCTTCTGCTGCAAAGTAAAATAAATCCAAGGCTGGAGCATATAAAACACCAAGTTTAGAAGTATTTTCATCAACCAATCCCACCGAAACACAAAACTCATCTGTTCTATCTACAAAATCATGCGTTCCGTCTATAGGGTCAATGCACCAATAAGCATTATTTTGACGAAACTCATGGGTGTAATGTCCACTTTCCTCGCTAATCACCGTAATTTTTGTCGGCTGAAGATGTTTCATTAAAATATCATTAGCCGCTAAATCTGCAGAAGTCACAGGTGAACCATCTTGTTTTATTTCAGTTTCGTATTCTGATTTATACTGTCTGAATATTTCTTTTCCTGCTAAGAAAGTTGCTTTGGTAGCAATATCGAGTAATTGCTTAAATTCATGCTTCATAATCTATCCTTAAAATTTATGAAAGACAATGTAAGCCTTTCTAATTAAAATATTAAATCCAGTTCCAACCAGCATTTGTGGATAATTGCCACATCACATATACTAAGAATATCAGCGATAAAAGCATTCCAATTCCGGTGCTAATCATAAAGCCAACAAAAGTCCCGAATGCTGCTTTGAAAGAAGCTTTGGTGTTACTTTTATTCAGAAGAAATTCCCCAATAAAGGCTCCTAAAAATGGGGCGATAATAATTGAAACCAAACCAAATGGAGCGAAAATTATACCCACTAACAAGCCTATTGATGCTCCAATAACACCATATCTAGATCCGCCAAATTTCTTGGAACTATAAGCTGGAAGTACATAATTGACTGCCTGAAAAGCTAAAACTATGATTCCCAAAACAATCAAGGTGGGCCAACCATAATCAGCGAAGCTGGTATATTTAAAAATAACCAATCCCAACCAAGATAAAAGCGTCCCTGGCAACACGGGTAAAAATGACCCAAAAAAGCCTATAACCAAGCACAATAGTGAAATTATAGTTAATGTATTTTCCTCCATACTTCAAAGGTACATTTTTTGCATAAATCAAGCATTCAATCAAGAATATGTTAACTTTGCTCTTTATGAGTTGGTACACTAAACAAGAATTAAAACCCTTTAGAAATGAATGGGTGGAACAATTTCAGACTTATATTTCTGAATTTGTAGGTCCGCAGTATGAGACTATATCACTCATTGTGGTAGGTGTGACACTTTTGATAGGTTTATTCATAATTTTAGATTTTATAATTAAGAATATCCTACTCTATTTCACTAAAAAGTTAGTCAACCTTACCAACTTTGAATGGGATAATCATTTTTATGATCACAAGGTTTTCAATTCCTTGTTTCACTTGATTCCTTTGGCGCTCACCAGAATATTAGCTCCCTATGTACTCTACCCGACTCCCAATGTCTTGGATGGAATGGGAAAACTTTTCGATATTGGGTTTGTGCTCATTATTCTGCAGTTGTTTCTAAGAGGAGCTGATGCTGTATTGTCTATTGCCACCGACGAGAATAATTACCGTACAGTTGCTGTTCGTACTTTTAGTCAATTGATGAAGATTATCACCATATTTTTTGTGGTTTTAATTGTCATTTCCATTTTATTTAATGTTCAATGGGGAAGCATTATAGCAGGACTTGGTGCGGCAACGGCGATTTTATTATTAATTTTTAAAGACACCATTCTAGGTTTTGTTTCGGGAATTCAAATTGCCTCTAACAAGATGGTTAAAGTGGGCGATTGGATTGCTATTCCTAAATATAATGTTGAAGGAACTGTGAAGGAAATCAACTTAGTTTCTTGTAAAATCGAGAACTTTGACAAGACTATTTCTTCGGTTCCAACTTATGATTTAATTACCACTGAGGTAAAGAATTATGAGGCGATGAAACACACCAATACGCGTCGTATTATGCGTTCGATTGTATTTAATGTGAAGTCCTTTAAATTCTGCTCAGATGAAATGCTTGAGAAATATCAAACCATAGATTTAATCAAGAATTATATTACGCGTAGAAGACTCGAACTGGCTAAAGCCAACGTTCATTCTGCTGATCCAAATCAATTAGCTAATGGAAGAAGACTAACGAATATTGGAGTTTTTAGAAAATATGCTCAAAGTTACTTACAAGAAAATCCAAATATTTCTAACTCAGACACGCTAATTGTTCGACAGTTAGAAATCACACCACAAGGGATGCCTTTACAAATTTATTGTTTCTCAAAAACCTCGGATTGGGTTGAATATGAAACAGTTCAATCAGATTTATTTGATCATCTAGTGACAGCAAGTAGAGAATTTGATCTAGAAGTTATGCAAACCTTGACTGGTTAAAATCATTTTTAAATTATGACAAAATTAAGTGTAAATATTAATAAAATTGCCACTATTCGAAATGCAAGAGGTGGTAATGAACCTAACGTAGTTACGGCTGCTATAAAATGTCAAGAATTTGGTGCACAAGGAATTACAGTTCACCCAAGACCAGATGAAAGACATATTACCTATCAGGATATTGCAGATTTAAGACCGATTGTTTCTACTGAGTTTAATATCGAGGGAAACCCGATTGAGTCCTTTATGAAGTTGGTTTTGGACAACAAACCAGAACAAGTGACTTTAGTACCAGACAGTGTGGATGCGATTACTTCGAATGCTGGTTGGGACACCATCAAGCATCAAGATTTCTTAAAAGAAGTAATTCAAGAGTTTAAACAAAATGGAATAAGAACCTCTATTTTCTTAGACCCCAATCCAAAATTAGTTGAAGCAGCTGCTAGCTCTGGAGCTGACCGAATTGAGTTATATACCGAAGAGTTCGCAGTCGAGTATGCAAAAGGCAACAAAAAAGCCATTGATATTTATAAAGAAACTGCTTTATTGGCTAAAGAACATGGACTTGGATTGAATGCTGGACACGATTTAAGTTTAGATAATATTGAGTTTTTGATTCGTGAAATTCCTCAAATCGATGAAGTTTCAATTGGACATGCATTGATTTCTGAAGCGCTATATTTAGGTTTAGAAAACACAATTCAACTGTATTTACGCAAAATTGAATTAGCTCAACAATAATTAACTTTTTAATTCCTCTCAAAAATAAATTAGATGGAGATTCTACATAATAAAATCATAGGAGATAAACCCAATCATTTAATCATTGTTCATGGTCTATTTGGGCAATTAGACAACTGGAACACTTTAGGAAAAAAATACGCCGAGCATTATACGACTCACTTAGTAGATTTACGAAACCACGGTAGAAGTTTTCATGATGCTGACACGTCACACAAATCCATGGCACTGGATTTAATCGACTATATGGAGCATTATAATATAGAGAAAGCTTGTTTTATGGGGCACTCTATGGGCGGAAAAGTAGTTATGTCATTAGCTTTAGATTTTCCAGATAAAGTTGACAAATTGATTGTCGCGGATATGGCTCCTAAAACTTATGAACCTCATCATAATGAGATTTTAAAAGGTCTTAAAAATGTTGATTTTGATCAAGTAAAAGTTAGATCAGATGTTGATGAGTTTTTAAAACCATACATTAAATCATACTCAATTCGTCAGTTTTTAATGAAAAGTGTATACCGCAAAAAAGACGAAACCTATGGATTTAGATTTAATTTAAACGCATTGTACGACACTTATGGTAGCATCATTGCTAACAATTTACCTGATAAACAATTCTTTAACCCAACTTTATTTTTAGGAGGTGCCAATTCAGATTATATTTTACCTGAGGATAAAGATTTAATTTTAGGTTATTTCCCGAATGCAGAAATTGATTATGTGAGTAATGCGACGCATTGGTTACATGCAGAAAACCCTGCAGAATTTCTAAAAAAATCTATGGATTTCTTAGAAAAATAAGTCCATAAACTCATTTCAATTCTATTTTTTGGGTTTCTATCAAAGAAGTATCTTTGCACAATCAAAAACATTCACATGAATAAATATCTAAAGCTTGTCCTTGCCTTTTTATTAGTTGCAGGATCAATATATATGTTTAGCACAAGAGAAATTGCTTGGGGTATCATTTTATTACTTCTAACAATTTTTCCAATCTTACTGTATTTCAGAAATGAATTTATCCTATTATCATTCTGGAAAATGCGTAGTGGAGATTTAGAGGGCGCTAAAAAGTGGTTATCTTATATCAAAAATCCAGAATCTCAGTTAATCAAAAAGCAATTTGGTTATTATCATTATATGATGGGGTTAACTGAAGGACAAAATAACATCAATCTTTCTGAGAAATACATGCGTAAAGCTTTAGACTACGGACTATCTTTTGCTCATGACCGTGCGATGGCTAAAATGAATCTTGCTGCAGGCGCAATGTCTAGAGGACGCAAACAAGAAGCTCAAAAATGGCTTTCTGAGGCTAAATCAGAGGATAAACAGAACATGCTTACCGAACAGATTAAAATGTTTGAAGAGCAGTTAAAAAGAATGAATGTTGGGCGTAATATGCAGAATCCTAACATGCGAAGAAGAGGTAAGTTTTTCTAAACTTCTTCTTTTTATTAGTTCTATTTTTAATAGCTTATATTCTGCTAAAATATTTTCCCTATGAAAGCATCTAAAGTGACTGAGAAAATTATTTTAGGCATCGATCCTGGTACCACTGTGATGGGTTTTGGGATCATTAAGGTCGTCAACAACAAAATGACACTCGTTATGTTAGATGAACTTTTATTGCATAAGCTACCCAATCACAACATGAAACTTAAGCGAATTTTTGAAAAAACCTTAGGTCTCATTGATAATTTCCATCCAGACGAAGTGGCCATTGAAGCTCCGTTTTTTGGTAAAAATGTTCAGTCTATGTTAAAGCTAGGTCGTGCGCAGGGTGTTGCCATGGCCGCAAGTTTATACCGCGAAGTGCCCACCACAGAATATTCGCCAAAGAAAATTAAAATGGCGATTACAGGTAACGGTAATGCAAGTAAAGAACAAGTTGCTGGAATGCTTCAAAACTTGCTTAAAATCAAAGAATTACCGGTTCGGCTTGACTCTACTGATGGCTTAGCAGCAGCTGTTTGCCACCATTTTAATGCAGGCCGTATTGACACAGGAAAAAGCTATTCGGGATGGTCTGCTTTTGTTAAACAGAATCCCGATAGAGCTAAATAACCTTAAGTTTTACTGTTGAATTAATCCGCAATTTCGACCGCAGCAATTTTCTCTGCTGTCAATCTTTCTACTGGATATTTCTCTGTAAAACAGCCAAAACAATGATTTTTTGAACCTAATAGATCTTGTAAACTTGGCACTGATAAGAAATCAATACTGTCTACGTCTAAGTATTCTCTCAGCTCTTCTTTGGTTTTATTCGCCGAAATCAAATCATCCTTAGTTGGCATATCAATTCCTAAGAAACAAGGTGCAATAATCGGTGGTGAAGCACTTCTAAAGTGAATTTCCTTAGCTCCCGCCTCCTTTAAGATTTTAACTAATAATTTACTGGTGGTTCCTCTAACGATAGAATCATCTAAAATCACCAATCTCTTACCTCTAATTTGAGGAATGATTGGATTTAATTTTAAATTCACAATACGTTCTCTCATTTCCTGTGTAGGAACAATAAACGAACGACTCATGTATCTATTTTTAACTAAAATAGGCTGAAAAGGGATACCACTTGCTTCTGAATAACCAATGGCAGATGGAATTCCAGAATCTGGTACACCAATAACAACATCGGCATCTACAGGTGATTGCTCAAATAATTTCTTACCACTTTCTACGCGTAAGTCATAAACATCCTTATCGGCAAAATGTGAATCAGGTCGAGCAAAATAAATGTATTCAAAAGAACACATTCTATCTTTTGTTTCATCAACAAACTTATACGACTTCATACCTTCTGGCGAACAAACCACGATTTCTCCTGGCTCTAAATCTCTAACGAAAGTTGCTCCAATCGCATCAAAAGCACAACTCTCTGATGAGAAAACCCAAGTATCCTCGTCTAATTTACCCATACACAATGGACGAATTCCGTTAGGATCACGAAATGCAGCTAATTTGTCTTTAACCAATAATAAAACTGAATAAGCTCCTTTCAAATTTCTAGCAGCCTTACGAACTGCTATTTCCACAGGATCATCCGCATGGTACTGAATCGCACGTAGCATAACTTCAGTATCTGAAGTCGCAATAAAAGGCAATCCTTTTTTCTTTAAATACTCACGTAGATTATCAGTTTCAATTAAATTTCCGTTGTGTGCAATAGAAAAATGAGGCTTTCCATATTGATTTACAGCATATAACGGCTGAAAGTTTTTGGTACTTCCATCACCCGCCGTAGAATATCGGGTGTGCCCTATCGCTGCATTTCCCATAAAGTCTTCTGGATTCTCAATATGCTTGAAAGCATCTAGAACCAATCCTTCTTCTTTGAAGGTTCTTAAATCTCCATCCTTCAAAACGGTAAGGCCACAAGCCTCTTGACCGCGATGTTGCAAAGCAAACATACCAAATTGTTGGATTGAAAATGTATCTATGTTTCTGTGTGAATAAACTCCGAAGACACCGCATTCTTCTCGCATTGACTTAGGATTGAAGGTCGCGTTTGTGCAAATATTTTCTTTGGGGAACATGAGGTTTAATTAAGCTGCAATTTACAAATCATTCAGTCAATTCTCCAAGAAGTTTTTGAATCGATTTAATAAAAATTTAAACAAGCCATAAACAATCAAAACTTATTATTTTTTACTTTTAAGCGATGTATTAAGTTTTCTATCTTTTAAGGTATTATTGAGTTAAACAAAGAGGAAACTTTACCAAATTCTTAGCTTTAGGGATTAGAAAAAAAATTATTTGTATATTTATTACTCTCAATTTTTATAAAACCAAAAACTCATTATCATGAAAAGAATATCCTTACTCACATTTTTAAGCTTTTTAATCTTCAGTGCTTGTTCTACACAACAAGTTGTACAAAACCAAACAAGCTCTTCCACCGACGATGGAATTTTTGAGCTAACCTTAGTGCAAATCAACGATGTATATGAAATTACTGCCTTAAATAACGGAAAAGAAGGTGGATTGGCACGTGTTGCAACCATTAAAGACCGCGAAAAAGCTAAGAACCCTAATACGTTTATGTTGATGGCAGGAGACTTTTTGAGTCCTTCTGTCTTTAATAGTTTAAAACATAATGACCAACGAATTCGTGGAGCGCAGATGATTGATGCTCTAAATGCTGCTGGACTTGATTTCGCAGGTTTAGGAAATCACGAATTCGATATTAAAGAATCTGAATTTCAGGATCGATTAAATGAATCCAACTTTACATGGATTTCGTCGAATACTTTCCATTATAAGGATCATACTTTTTCACCTTTCCACAAAGTTCTATCAGACGGAAATAAAGAATATATTCCTGAGGAAGTGATTTTAGATTTAAAAGACGAAGACGGTACAGAAGTTAAAATTGGTATTTTCAGTATTCTTTTACCTTTTAATAAAGCAGATTATGTTGCCTATAAAGATGTGTTTAAAACAGCACAAGAGAAGTATGATATGCTATCGCAAACTTGTGACGCTGTAATTGCCTTAACGCACCTCAACATGGATGATGACATTAAATTGGCTGAGCAGATTCCTGGCTTAGCTTTAATAATTGGTGGACATGAGCATGATAGTAGATTTAAAGTAGTTGGAGAAGTACCTATTACTAAGGCCCACGCCAATGCTAGAACGGTTTATATAAACAAACTTAAGATTGATAAAAACAATAATACTCGTCAGGCTACATTGGATTTAGTGAAAATGGATGAAAGCATTCCATTACAAGCAAAAACAAAAGCCGTGGTTGATAAATGGATGAAAATCGCTGCAGATAGCTATGCCACCATCGGTTTTGATGCCATGAAAATCGTTTTAGAGGAAGCAGAACCTTTTGATGTTCTAGAAGCTTCTATTCGTCATCATCCAACCAACTTTTCTAAAGCAGTGGTAAAGGCGATGGAAAAAGCAGCACCTAAAGCACAAGCAGTTGTTATCAACTCTGGTTCTATGCGATTAGATGATATGATGTATCCACCAGTTTCTGAGTATGATATTCTACGTGCTATGCCATATGGTGGTAAAATTGTGGAAGCTGATGTTACAGGAAATTTATTAACTCAAGTACTAGACGCAGGTATGTCAAATATTACCGAAGGTGGATTTTTACAATTCTCTGAACATATTACCAAAGATGGAAATCAGTGGAAGATGAATGGGAAAAAGATCGAAGATAATCAGGTTTATCGTGTAGGTTTTGCTGATTTTTTAATGTTAGGATTAGAAGCTAATTTAGGATTCTTAAATAAAAATAATCCAAAAGTTAAAAAAGTATATCCTGACGAAAGTGATGCGTTACACCCTAAAAACGATTTACGTCGTGCATTGATTCAGTATTTGAGAAAATAAAAACCTCTCGTATTGAATAGGTTAGATGTTTTTGAATGATTCAATTCATTCATTAGAAGAGGATGTTTGACGCTTATTATTAATTATTTAAAATAGAAATTATGTCGCGTTCTCGTCAACACATCCTTCTTAAAGCTCTAGCTTATACTGTAATAAGCATTCTAGCCATCAATGTTTTGATTTTGTTGGTTAATTTATTGATACATCCTCCTGGAGAAAGTTTTTCTTTAAGTTTTAATAATGGTCAATTTACATTAAATGAAAAGGCCTTAGGCTACAATTTATTGGATGTGC
Organism: Profundicola chukchiensis; assembly: GCF_029664245.1. Lineage (GTDB taxonomy): Bacteria > Bacteroidota > Bacteroidia > Flavobacteriales > Weeksellaceae > Profundicola > Profundicola chukchiensis. The sequence goes on from NZ_JANAIE010000003.1 coordinate 297,837, forward strand.
GTTATTGGCTTGCATTTTCTGTATTAGGTATGATATTCTTCTTCTATTTTAGAGGTAAAGGACTAGATCAACAAAGGGATTAATTTAGCTTTAATTAGTTTTTAATAAAGACTATATACGCAGAAACTACCTATTCCGTATCTTTGCAACTATGATTCAGAGTGAACAACTAAAAGATATGTTAGATCGTGTAAACAGTTTACACGAATATTTGGAGATTGACCGAAAATTAATCGAGATTGCCAATGACGAGGAAAAGGCGGCTTCGCCTGAGTTTTGGGATGATTCTAAAGCGGCTCAACTCCATTTAAAACAACTTAATACAAAGAAATCTTGGGTAGAAGATTACGAGGAAGTAAAGCGCGCTGCCAATGATTTAGATGTTCTCTATGAGTTTTACAAAGAAATGGGCGAAGGCTCTGAAGAAGAAATCGAAAAGCAATATAATCGCGCACTGAAATTACTCGAGAAAATTGAGTTCAGAAATATGCTTTCCGAAGAAGGAGATGAGTTTAGTGCCGTTTTACAGATTACAGCTGGTGCAGGTGGTACCGAAAGTTGTGACTGGGCAAGCATTCTTATGCGTATGTACCTAATGTGGGCCGAAAAGAATGGTTATAAAGTTAAAGAATTAAACTACCAAGCAGGTGATGTAGCGGGTGTTAAAACCGTAACCTTAGAAATTGAAGGCGAGTATGCTTTTGGTTATCTTAAAGGAGAAAATGGTGTTCACCGTTTAGTTAGAATTTCACCTTTTGACTCTAATGCTAAGCGCCATACAAGCTTTGTTTCGGTGTATGTTTATCCATTAGTGGATGATTCTATTGAGATCGATATTAATCCAAACGATATTGAATTACAAACCTCTCGTTCGGGTGGAGCTGGTGGTCAGCACGTTAACAAGGTTGAAACCAAAGTTCAGTTAACACACACGCCAACCGGAATTGTAGTAGTTTGTCAGGCAGGGCGTTCGCAGTTGGCAAACCGGGAATTGGCAATGCAAATGTTGAGGTCAGAGCTTTATAAAATTGAGCTAGAGAAACGAATGGCTGCTCGAAATGAAATTGAGGCCAATAAAAAAGCAATTGAGTGGGGAAGTCAGATTCGTAACTATGTTTTACATCCATATCAAATGGTGAAAGATGTAAGAACAGGCGAGGAAACTTCTGATGTATCTTCTGTTTTAGATGGTGAAATTGATGATTTCTTAAAAGCTTTCTTGATGTGGGATAGCCAAACCGAAGAGCGAGATACGTTTTTATAGGGAATTAACTTTTAGCTAGTTATTATACTTTTTTGAAATTAATGTTAGTAGTTTCTAATAATATTCTGCAATAGAATTAATGATTTTTCTACCTTGCATTATAAATAGTCTAATTTATCCATGAAAATTATAATAGCAGGAGCAGGTGAAGTAGGTTTTCATTTAGCGAAATTATTATCTAATGAGTCGCTCAATATTGTTGTTGTAGACTTAGATAAAGATAAATTAGAAAAAATTGAATCACAGATTGATGTTTTAACGCATCGAGGTGATTGTACTTCTTTCAAAACTTTGAAAGAAGTTGGGATTAGTGATTCAGATATTTTTATTGCGGTTACTCAACTACAGAATACCAATTTGATGTCGGCATTAATTGCCAAAAAATCAGGATGCAAGAAAGTAATCGCTAGGGTAACGAATCCAGAATATTTAGAAAGATCGAATATGCTGGCGATGCAACGCGCAGGAATCGATATGTTGATTTCTCCGGAACAATTGGCGGCCAATGAGATTTTAAACTTGATAGAAGAGTCTGTTTTTAATGAGATTCATTCCTTCGAAAATGGAGCTTTAAACCTATTAGGTATTATTTTAGAGCACAATTCAAGTGTAATAAATAAAACTGTAAAAGAAGTTGCTGAAGCATATGGGGATGACATTAATTTTCTTCCCATATTTATCATTCGCTCCGATGGTGGTACCTATGAAACCATAATTCCTAGAGGCGATACAGTTTATAAAATGGATGATCATGTCTATTTCATTGCCTTGCAGTCAGCCAAAGAAATAATTCACAAAATATCAGGAAAATCCCATCATCGACTAGCAGATGTAATGGTTTTAGGAGGCGGTAGAATTGGTACTAAAACAGCTCGTTTACTTAAGAAAAGTAATCATGATGTAAAGATTATTGAGCGAGATAGGGATCGTGCTTATGACTTGGCCGATGAATTTCACGATATTTTAATTTTAAACGGAGATGGGAGAGATTCAGATTTATTAGAAGAAGAGGGAATCTCAGAAATTGATGCTTTTATAGCAGTTACTGGTCGATCCGAAACCAATATCATGGCTTGTCTTTTGGCCAAATCCAAAGGCGTTAAAAAAACCATTGCACTTGTTGAAAACACAGATTACATTCACTTGAGTCAAGTGATTGGAATTAATGGATTTATCAACAAAAAATTAATGACTGCCAATGCCATTTTTAAACATATTAGAAAAGGAAAAGTATTGGATGTTACCAACTTATATGATTTACAAGCTGAGGTTTTGGAGTTTAGGGTAGACGAAGGTGCCAAGATTTGTAATAAGAAAATTGGTTCGCTCAAATTCCCAAAACAGGCGATAGTTGGAGGAATTGTTAGGAATAATAAAGGATATATTCCAACCAAAGATTTTGTTATTCTACCCTTTGATAAGGTGGTTGTATTTTCTCAGCCAGATAGTATCAACAAGGTAGAAGAATATTTTGAAACTTAATTTATGCCAGTTTTAAAGAAAACTAATTATCCCATCATTCTTAATTTATTAGGAACACTTCTACTACTGAACTCATTCTTTATGTTTTTATGTGTTCCGGTTAGTTTATACTATGACGAACCGGCTTATAAAGGACTTGCTATTGCAGGTCTTATTACATTTATAACTGGATTAAGCATGTTCATAACCACCCGAAATGCTAAAAAAAATGTTGCTAAAAGGGAAGGTTATTTAATTGTTGGAGTGGGTTGGATTGGGATGGCCTTGTTTGGAACTTTACCATATATTCTTACGATTCCACAGTTATCTGAGGCCGCTCAGCAAGCAAATCAAATGGACTTGACCAATGCCCTGTTTGAAACCATGTCTGGATATACCACAACAGGTGCATCTATATTAAACGATATTGAAATCATGCCCAAGGGTCTGCTGTTCTGGCGAAGTTTAACGCATTGGATTGGCGGAATGGGAATTATCGTTTTAACGATTGCTATTCTTCCTCTCTTAGGAATTGGTGGAATGCAGCTTTTCGTGGCCGAAGCTCCTGGAGTTACAGCTGATAAATTGCATCCTAGGATAACCGATACCGCTAAAAAACTTTGGGTAATTTACTTACTCCTAACCTTTGCACAAGCGATTCTGTTAAAGGTTTTTGGTATGAATTGGTTTGACGCTATCAATCATGCAATGAGCACGCTTTCCACAGGTGGATTCTCCACCAAAAATGCGAGTATGGCCTATTGGAACGACACTCCCATATTGCAATATATCGTCATCCTATTTATGTTCATTGCGGGAACTAGTTTTGTTTTGAACTATTATATTTTTAAAGGACTTTTCAAAAAAGTGCTCAAAAACCAAGAATATATATTCTATCTCAGTTTGGTGGTAGTTATTACGATAATTTCAACCTTAGTAGTTCATTTTTATGGTCAACCTTCGCACACGACCATTACACATCCTGGAGTGAGTATAACACCATTTGGAGAACAATATTTCGAATTAGAATCAGCTTTTAGACATTCCTTGTTTAGCGTAGTTTCTGTAATTACAACTACCGGATTTGTTTCAGCCGATTTCACTCAATGGACACCATTTCTAACCGTTATATTCTTTGCTTTGTTATTTTCTGGAGGAATGGCAGGATCGACATCGGGTGGGGTTAAAATCATTCGACATTTAATCTTAATTAAAAATAGTTATAGTGAATTTAAAAGATTAATTCACCCAAGTGCCATTATACCAGTTCGTTATAATGAAAAAGCTGTACCGCTTAAGATTGTATTTAATGTACTTGCCTTTTTTATGATTTATATGCTAATTTTTATTTTTGGCTCTATCATCATGGCTTTATTAGACACCAATATTAATCCCGATTATGATCAAGTAATTTCATCTTTAAGTGTAACTGCTTCATCATTAGGAAATGTAGGACCAGCATTTGGAAAATATAGTCCAGTAAATAATTTTGCGGATATGGCCGATGCAGCCAAGTGGTTTACTTCCTTTTTAATGCTACTAGGGCGATTAGAATTATTCACTATTTTAATCTTATTAACACCCGTTTTTTGGAGAAAGTAATTCGATTTTAATTTGGCTAATTAGTGCTGATTAATTCTTTTTAAAAGTACATCAACCGCCATACGATAGCCATCTAAGCCTTTACCTGTAATCATATCAATACAATGCTCTTTAGTGACAGAAATTTTTCTAAAATCCTCTCTCGAATTGATATCAGAAATATGCACCTCTACCACTGGTGTTGAAATGGCTCTCAAAGTATCGGCAATAGCATAAGAATAATGTGTAAATGCACCAGCATTCAAAATTATTCCGTCGTATCTGAATCCCACATCTTGTAATTTGTCGATAATACTTCCTTCGTGGTTAGATTGAAAATAATTTAAAATGAGATTTGGATACAGTTCAACTAGCTCCTGATAATAATCATCAAAGTTTTTGTTGCCGTAGATATCAGGCTCTCTTTTTCCAAGCAAATTCAAATTGGGGCCGTTTATAATCTGTATCTTGTTATTCATACACTAAGTGAAATAAAGTTATATTGAAGTGAAAATAGTTTAAAGACATCTGCCAAAACTATTATTACATCAAAAATAATCATAAATTTGGGATAACTAATCAGAGTATTATGGCAAATGCGTATCAAACCCTAGGGGAGTTTATTATTGACAATCAAGAAGATTTTAAATATTCGACCGGTGAGCTTTCTAGATTGCTGAGTTCCATTAGGTTGGCTACTAAGGTTGTTAATCAACAAGTTAACAAGAATGGTTTGGTTGAGGACATCTTAGGTGATGTCGGGGAAGATAATGTGCAAGGCGAAGCACAAAAGAAATTAGATGTTTTCGCAAATGATACATTTATTAAGGCGTTAACGCAAAGAGAAGTTGTTTGTGGAATCGCATCAGAAGAAAATGAATTCTTTATTCCAGTTGAATCTAAAGCTAACAGTCATTTAAGTAAATACGTTGTATTAATCGATCCACTAGATGGGTCTTCTAATGCCGACGTAAACGTAACAGTAGGAACTATTTTCTCAATTTATAGAAGAGTTACACCCGATGGAACTCCTGTTACAATAGAGGATTTCTTACAACCAGGAAATAAGCAAGTAGCTGCGGGTTATGTAGTTTATGGTTTATCTACTATGTTGGTTTATACTACAGGAAATGGTGTGAATGGATTTACTTTGGATCCATCTTTAGGTATTTTCTACCTTTCTCACCCAAATATGACTTTCCCTAAGGATGGTAATATTTATTCTATCAACGAAGGAAACTATGTTCATTTCCCACAAGGAGTGAAGGATTATTTAAAATATTGTCAAAAATCAGAAGGAGATCGACCTTATACTTCTAGATATATTGGTTCTTTAGTATCTGATTTCCATAGAAATATGTTAAAAGGAGGAATTTACATCTATCCTTCTGGAACAAATCATAAGTATGGTAAATTACGTTTATTGTATGAGTGTAACCCAATGGCTTATATCTGTGAACAAGCAGGTGGAAAAGCTACAGACGGATACCAAAGAATTATGGATATAGATCCATGTGAATTACATCAACGTGTTCCTTTCTTCTGTGGTTCAGAAAATATGGTAAACAAAGTCGAAGAAATGATGGCAGAATATCCAGATGATAAAATTGACTATGTTGATCTAAAAGAAAAAGTAATGAATCAAGCTAAATAAGATATTATTTAACTGTAAAAAATTTCAAAGTCCTTAATGAGAGTTAAGGACTTTTTTATTGATTTATATTTTAAGAATGAGTTTTATTTAACAAACTAAAATCAGCTAAAACCATAGCAGCCAAAGCTTCAACAATAGGTACAGCACGCGGAACAACACAGGCGTCATGCCTTCCTTTCCCTTGCATTTCTACCACATTGCCGTCCTTGTCTATCGTTGGTTGAGTTTGCATTAAAGTCGCAACAGGTTTAAAGGCAACTCTGAAATAAATATCCATTCCATTAGAAATTCCTCCTTGAATTCCACCCGATAAATTACTTTTTGTACTACCATCTTCATTAAAAAGATCATTATGCTCTGATCCATTCATTTTGGCACCACAAAAACCACTGCCATACTCAAATCCCTTTACAGCATTAATACTCATCATAGCAAACGCCAGGCGTGCGTGTAGTTTATCAAAAATAGGCTCACCCAAGCCAACCGGAACATTCTTAACAACACAAGTAATCGTACCACCAATCGTGTCACCTTGTTTTCTAGTATCCTTAATTTTTTGAATCATTTGTTCGGCTACCTCATCGTCTGGACACCGAACTACATTTTCATCTGTTTTACTAAAATCTAATGCTTGATAAGGTTTCTCTAAAAATAAATCTCCTACAGAAGACACATAAGCGTTAATTTCAATTTCAGGTATTATTTGCTTGGCGATAGCACCAGCTACAACCCAATTGGCTGTTTCACGAGCAGAAGTTCTTCCTCCGCCTCTATAATCCCTATGGCCATACTTTTTATCATAAGTAAAATCAGCATGAGATGGACGGTAAACATCTTTGATATGTGAATAATCTTTTGATTTCTGATTTTGGTTTTCAATCTGAAATCCGATCGGCATTCCAGTCGTTTTACCCTCGAAAATTCCACTTAAAAACTCAACCTCATCGTCTTCTTTTCGTTGGGTTACAATATTGGATTGACCTGGTTTTCTACGATCTAATTCATGTTGAATTTTATCAAAATCCAAGGCAATTCCGGCTGGGCAACCTGTTATAATTCCGCCGATGGCCTTACCATGGCTTTCTCCAAAACTTGTAAGCTGAAATAACTTTCCGATTGTATTCGACATAAAACAAATGTAATCAAACTTTGATAATTATATCTCTCTAAAACACATTAACAAGGTTACATTCAATATCTTTACACAAAATATATTACTATGAAAACTACATTAGCACTCTTACTAGGTTTTATTCTAACATTTGGTCAGGCGCAAGAAGTTTCAGACTATAAATACATTAGCATTCCATCTAACTTTAGTGGATTTAGTGCCAACCAATATCAATTGAATAATTATTTACGCCTATTGCTTACACAAAAGGATTATAAGATTTTATCAGATGCCAAAAAGTTCTGGCCAGAAGAAGCTAAATTAAATCCATGTTTGGTTTTAGCGGCAGATTTAGACCAAGTTTCATCTACTTTCAGTAATAAAGTTTTATTAAGTTTTACCGATTGTAACGATACTGTTTTATACAAATTCGAAGGTGAATCGAAAGTAAAAGAGTTTGAAGAAGGTTATAAAGATGCATTAAACAATGCTGTAGCAAGTATAAAAAAACAACAAGCTCAAATTCCAACTTATCGCGAAGAGGAAACTAAAGAAGTTGTGATTAAAACTGAAACAAAAACAGAGCATCCTGGTACTGAGCTATTTAAAAAATATTCTAACAAATTAGACGCTAATGATTTAGAAATCAACAATATGCCTGTAAATGGGGTTTACATCCTCGAAGGGAAAACCTATTTTAAATCTAATTTACAAAACGGTGAATTTGTTTTATTGAATGAAGATAAAAAACACATGGTAGCTCATTTTTACCCAAGTTCTAAAAAGGGTGTTTACCATGTTTATTTAGGAAATTCAATGAAAAATTCAGGAAACAGTCTCATCGGTTATTTTGATGGAAATAAGCTTTCTTATGAATATTTATCGGCTGATAAATCTCCGATTGTAATTGAGTTTACACAAAAATAATTGCCATTAATAAAAATAAAAACTTTATAATTATAAGTTTTAAGTTTAAAATTAAATGAAAAGCTATTTACTAAGTTATGACTTTAGTCGCGGTGTTCTAATGGCGTTCACCGTATTAGTTTTTGGCTTAATTACTTATTTTTCTGGGAATGTTGATGCTATTCCAGCAGTTACGATCGGAGTTTTATTAACCTCGTTTTGTGACTTACAAGGTGATATTCGAAAGCGAGTTTTCACCATGGGATTGAGTATTCTTATGAATTCACTCAGTTTTCTTCTTATCAGTTTTATTATTGGTAACACACTATTGTTATTTATTGGAATTGCCGTTTTGGTATTTTTCATCTCCTACTTAGGTGTATTTGGTCACAGAGCCAATATGCTTGCTTTTTCAGGTTTAATGGGTGTTGTGCTTAGTATGGTTCAACGTTACGATGGACCAGGAACCTTGGAGCACGTGCTTCTTATGTGCATTGGTGGTGTGGGGTATATCATCATGAGTACGCTTTTTCATTTTCTAACTAAAAAGCGCCAGGTGAATGAAAAATTAGCCGAATTAATTGCTTTAAATGCCAATTTCATTCATCTGCAGTGGGAAAGAAATCAACTAAATCAAAAAGTAGATGAATCTAAGCGTTTAGATCTGCATCAACAGATAACAGAAAAGCAAGAAAGTTTAAGAGAATTATTATTTACTAACGAGCTTTTAGGTGGTGCTTCTAAGACCCGAAATAGACAGATGCTGATGTTGGTGGAGCTAATAGATATTGCTGAATTAACAATGGCAAATCCTATTGATGTTTATTCTCTAAGACAACATCCCAATTGGAATGAAGAACTTTTCAAGGAGTTTCAGGATGAATTGCACCAACAATATGTTTGGCTTAAAAAAATGGAGCTTTTCCTGAGAACAGATAAACCCATTAATTTCACCAGAGAAAATTCTCCAACTAGAGAGGATTTTAGTCAAAAAATTCAAGAATTTGCCGAGTCTCATGACATTATAAAAGTGAGAGCAATTTCTTTAGCACTTTTAAATTATAAAGATTACTTAGAAAGACAGACCGCTAAAATTGCCAATGTTCAGCACTTACTACAAAGTAGAAAGAATAAGGAACTACAACCGATTTTAGAGGTTTATCGCGAAAAGTTTGTAAGCTCAGAAGAGTATACGCTTCAAGGATTTAAGGAGAGTTTTCAGCTTTCTTCGCCTATTTTACGTCATAGTATTCGACTGACCGTTTCTATGGTAGGTGGTTACTTTTTGGGCTTATTACTAAATGTTGAAAATCCTTATTGGATTATGCTTACAGTAGTTGTAATCATGCGTCCTAGTTATGGTTTAACCAAGCAAAGATCGATTCAACGAGTTCTAGGAACCATTGTTGGAGTATTGATTTCAATAGGAATTGTTCTGATTACCAACAATTTTTATGTCTATCTAAGCATCGCCTTAACCAGTATGATATTTGGTTTCTCACTTATCAACCGAAGTTATTTTTGGGCTGCAACAGCGATAACACTTAATGTAATTTTCGCATTCTTCTTAATTCTACCCGATCAGTGGGGCGTGATTCAATTTAGATTAATCGACACCTTTATTGGAGCTGTGGTTAGTACGGTGGTAGCTTATACCATTTTACCTTATTGGGAGTTTAAAACCTTAAGATCTACAATGATTGACACGCTACAGGCAAATCAAAAATACATGGAAGAGATTACACATTTCTATTGTAATCCGGATTCGGATATCAATTATAGATTGAGCCGTAAGAAGTCATTTGCCGCTTCAGGTGAGCTAAATGCAGCCTTTCAAAGGTTTACTCAAGATCCAAAATCCAAACAAAATAACGCCAAGATTTATTATGATTGGTTAGTTTTAAACCAAAACTTTTTATCGGGCTTAGCAAGTTTGGGAAGTTATATTCAAAATCATCATAGTGCTCAAATTAAAAATGAATTTAAGCAGTCTATGGAGGTAATTTCTGATAAACTAGACATTATTCAAAGAAGTTTAAATCATGATACTTCTATAAACCCAGAAGCTCAAGTTGCACAAGATTTTCAAATTGCAGAATATTGGAAAGAAATTGAGAAAAGAAGAGATCAAGAACTAGCCGAAGGAAATTTAAAAATTACGGAGCAATTTCGATTAGAAATGCAAGAAGTAAAGCACATAAAAGAGGATTTAAACTGGCTTTACGATCTTTCTAGAAAACTGGTAGAAGTCACTAATAAATTGAATTTTAATGCTTCTTAAGCCTGTTTATAACAAAATGATTGTGTTGATTAAAATAAATTAGATTAGTTTTTTTCAGCACAACTTAATTGATTAATTTTATGCACTATGAATTCTGATAAAAAACACTCCATGAAATATAGCGATGCTGGCGTTAACAAAGAAGAGGGTTACGAAACTGTTAGCAAAATTAAAGATGTAGTTGCAGCTACTCATTCTCCCAATGTATTAAACGGAATTGGAAGTTTTGGTGCATTCTACGAACTTGGAAAATATAATAATCCAGTCCTAGTTAGCGGTACCGATGGTGTTGGAACAAAGCTAAGAATTGCCTTAGACGTTAAGAAATATGATACTGTTGGTATTGATTGTTTTGCCATGTGTGCCAATGATATTCTATGTCACGGAGCAAAACCTCTTTTCTTTTTAGACTATTTAGCTTGCGGTAAATTAGACAGTGATGTTGCTGCAGAAATCGTAGGTGGAATTGCAAAAGCTTGTAAAGAAACAGGGACTTCATTGATTGGTGGCGAAACTGCAGAAATGCCAGGAATGTACCAAATCGGTGACTACGATGTAGCTGGTTTTTGTGTAGGAATTGTTGAAAAAGATGAAATTATAGATGGTAGCAAAATCAAAGAAGGTGATGCTATTATTGCGATTCCATCAAGTGGTTTCCATAGTAATGGTTTCTCTTTAATTAGAAAGGTATTTACAGATTTCCACGAAACTTGGAATGATAAACCAATGTACGAAACACTTCTAGAGCCAACTAAATTATATGGTAAAACCATTCTTGGTTTAATTGAAGAAGTTGAATTACATGGAATTGCACATATCACAGGAGGTGGATTAATTGAAAATGTTCCGAGAATCTTACCAAAAGGTCTAGGAGCAAATATCAAGAAATCAGAAATTCGTGTTCCTGAAATCATGCAAGAACTACAAAAAAGAGCTAATATTTCTCAGGATGAAATGTTCGGTACTTTCAATATGGGTGTAGGAATGGTTGTAGTGGTTCCACAGGAAAAAGTTGATACTACCTTAGCAAAACTAATAGATTTAGGAGAGGAAGCTTATGAAATCGGTAGTATTGTCAAGAGTGATAAAGAGATTGAATTAGTTTAATAACTTATTCATTCGATATAAAAGAAAGAGAGAATTTCATGTGAAATTCTCTCTTTTTATTTTGTTACTTTTTAGCTTATCTATCTAGTTTGACCTTATATTTCCATTCAATAAACTTGAAGAAATTATAGAGTTTATACTCGAATTCATGCCCATATTCAGTTTGTTGACGATAATCTATATTTACTTCATACAGATTCGGGTCATAACGCATAGGCTGAGAATGACGAGAGTTCCACTCGTTGACATAAATAATATTCTTGGCTTTAAGATAGCTTTCTGAGTAGTAATTTATAGGCTTAGCAATCGCATTAAGATAATATTCATACTGATTGTCGAAGACTATAATATCATAATCTCCCTCTTCGTTTTCTTCAAAACTTAATTCTTGCTTATCAACAGAAGAGGTTTTTTGGGTCGCACAGGATCCTAAGAATCCCATTACGAATAGACATAAAAAAAGAATTCTCATAACTTATATTTTCTACAAGTTACGAGAATTCAATTAATTACACTAAATCGTGTAAATATTATTTTTGATAAAGTACTTCTACTCCTTCTTGTTCGTATAGTTTTTTAGACCTTACAGTCTCTGGATCAACATCCGCATTGATTTTACCTCTAGTTTCTGCTAATCCTGGTCCTAACCAATAAGGAATAATTCCAATAAGGAATGTTAGACACCAAAAACCACTAACTGCCATAGTTAAGAAAAATACAAATCCTAAAAACTGATCCATAATGCTTGAATTAAGGTTCAAAAATACAAATTTATTTGAACGCGAAGTAATTATTTAGAAAAAAAGTTCAAATTCTGATATAACTTATTATTTTCAAGTTTATATCATACCTTTAACTTCTTATTTAAAGTATCTATGAAGATAGCGATTTTATCTCGTTCTAGTTATATCTATTCTACCTCTAGATTGATAGAGGAAGCCAAAAACAGAGGTCACAAAGTAGTTGTTGTCGACCCACTTAAGTGCAATTTGGTCATGGAAAAAAACGAACCCAATATTCATGTTGTTAAACATAAATTGGAGCGTGTAGATGCTATAATTCCTAGAATTGGATCATCTATTACACATTATGGCTCAGCTGTTATTCGTCAATTTGAGATGATGAATGTTTTTACAGCTTTAAATTCAAACGCACTTTTACGTTCCCGCGATAAACTTCGCTCAATGCAGCTATTATCACGTGAATCCATTGATTTTCCAAAGACTTTTTATACCAATATGAACTCTTCGTTAGAAGCCGAAGAAATTCTTGAATTTGTAGGAGGTGCTCCGATTGTGGTAAAAGTTTTAGAAGGGACACAGGGTGTAGGCGTGATGTTGCTAGAAACCAAAATGGCTGCTATTTCTGTGATTCAAGCGATGCATTCTTTACACGCAAAAATCATGGTACAGGAATACATAAAAGAAGCTGGCGGAAAAGATTTACGCGTTCTTATTGTCAACAATAAAGTTGTTGGAGCAATGGTAAGAGAAGGAAAAGACGGCGATTTCAGGTCTAATCTTCATCGTGGAGGTACAGCTACCCAAGCCAAACTTTCTAAGGAAGAAAGATTTGTTGCTTTACAAGCATGTAAAGCTATGGGGCTTCAAGTGGCAGGTGTAGATTTAATCCGATCTGATAGAGGTCCATTGGTGTTAGAGGTCAATTCATCACCAGGATTAGAAGGAATAGAAGCGGCTACTGGAGTAAATATTGCCGAATCGATCATTAAATTTGTGGAACACGGAGCTAAAAATCAATCCAAAACCAAAATCAATAGAATTAACGGATAAACATGGAGGAAATTAGAATATTAGATACACCTATTTTACCAGGAAAGGAAACGATCATATACTTGAATGTCGCACACTTACCCACACGAACGGTTATCGATATTCCCCTATATGTTTACAGAGCTGAAGAACCAGGCCCAAGTATTTTGTTTTCAGCGGGAATGCACGGAGATGAGATTAATGGGGTAGAAATTGTAAGAAGAATCCTTGATTCAGACTTAAACCATGTATCTAGAGGAATGGTTTTATGCGTTCCGATTATCAATGTGTATGGATTTATTCATTTCTCTCGTTATGTTCCCGATGGAAAAGATGTAAATCGCTCATTCCCAGGTTATGAAAACGGCTCATTGGCTTCTAAAGTTGCCTATACAGTAATGCAACATATCGTCCCATACATCGATTATGGTATTGATTTTCATACTGGAGGTTCACAAAGAACCAATTATCCTCAAATTCGTGGAGATTTTTCTGATCCAGAGATTAGAAAATTGTCCGAAAGTACACATGCACCTTTTATCATTGAATCGGGCATGATTCCAGGAACTTTTAGAATGGCAGCTTATGAAAAAGGTAAGAAGATTTTGGTTTATGAAGGTGGCGAAAGCCTTAGATTTGATCGATATGCCGTAAACGAAGGGGTAAATTGTGCTCATCGATTTTTACACAATTTTGGTATGTCTCAAAAAATACCAGAACCATGTTTATCGAGCGTGTTTATTACCGATAAAACTTGGTATCGCTGTCCAGATTCTGGAATGTGGATACATGCGGTTCAAAATGGATCATTTGTAGAAGAAAATCAGCTTTTAGGATATATTACAAGTCCTTATGGCGATTTTAGATCTGAAATTCGTGCTGAAAAAGCAGGATATGTGGTAGCTATAAATAATCAAGCTGTTGTAAACAAAGGAGATGCTTTACTACATTTAGGTTTTGTAGATAGCTTAATAGGTTGTAATAAATAGATCTTAAGTTTTAAAAACTAAATTCAAACTCAGTCTTTAAACCTGATATCTTTAATATTCAATTGAAGATGAGATTTTCCTTGCCAAATATTTTCTTCAATAGTAAAAACCATATCAAATGGTTCGTTTTTAACTCTTTTAAATAAGTCACCAAAACCAAAGCCTATCGCTGTAAATACCTGTCTAACTCCAGGTTGGAATACATTAAGTTTTAAATGTTCTTTTTCGCGTCCCATTTGTCGTTCATGACCTCCTGATTTAACATCGCGCGTAATAAATTGTGGTGTCATATTACCTGGTCCAAAAGGCTGAAATTGCTTTAAAATTCTAACAAATTTTGGTGTAATTTCTGAGAAACTCAGTTCTGTATCAATTTCAACGGTTGGCGTACGCTGTGTTTGTAAAATATTTCGTTTTACAATTTGCTCAAATTTTCTTTTAAAATTAGGAAGATTCACCTCGTTCATGGTTAAACCTGCTGCATACATATGCCCACCAAAACGATCTAATAAATCTGAACACTCAGACAAAGCTTCATGTACGTCAAATTCTCGAACAGAACGTGCAGAAGCAACCAAATAACCATCTTCTCCCTTGGTAAAAACAACTGTTGGACGATAATAAACTTCAGTTAAACGAGAAGCCACAATTCCAATTACTCCTTTGTGCCAATTTGGATTATAAACCACCGTAGAGTATTTATCCTCTTCATTGTTTTCAATAATCTGATTTAAGGCTGAATCTGTAATTTCTGCATCTAAATCTTTTCTTTGGGTATTGAGAGAATTGATTTCACTCATATAAGCTCTTGCAGTTAGTTCGTTTTCTGCCATTAAAAGCTTAACCGCATCTGTAGCATGTTTAATTCTACCAGCTGCATTAATTTTAGGAGCCACTGAGAAAACAATCCTAGAAATATTGATATAACCAGCAATTTCATTAGGTATAAGCATCTTTAAACCCAATCTAGGCTTAGTATTTATGATTTCTAAACCATAATGAGCCAAAATTCTATTTTCTCCGTTAATAGGAACAATATCCGCTGCAATACTCACAGCAACCAAATCTAAATAAGTAAATAATTCTTGGTCTGAAATATCGAATTCCTTGGCTAAAGCCTGAATTAATTTAAAACCAACCCCACAACCACTCAATCCTTTATACGGATACTCGCAGTCCTTTCTTTTTGGATCTAAAACTGCCACAGCTTTAGGTAATGTATCTCCTGGTAAATGGTGATCACAAATAACGAAATCTACATTGAGTTCATTAGCATAATCTACTTTTTCAACCGCTTTTACACCACAGTCTAAAGCAACAATCAAATTAATCCCATTGTCTGCAGCGTAATCTATTCCTGTTTTACTAATTCCATAACCTTCTAAATATCTATCTGGAATATAATAAGTTACGTTAGAATAAATAGATTTAATGAAACCATACATTAACGCCACAGAAGTCGTACCATCTACATCATAGTCACCATAAACCATGATATTCTCTTGATTTTCGATAGCAGTTTTAATACGCTGAACAGCTTTGTCCATATCTTTCATGAGATACGGATCGTGTAATTCAGAAAGTTGAGGTCTGAAGAATTTCTTAGCACTCTCGAAATCAGTAATGTCGCGTTGCACAAGAATTTGAGCCAATGCCTTTGGGGCATTGATTTCATCCTGAAGTTTTTTTACAATATCTTCATCAGGCACAGGTTTTATTAACCAACGACTCGACATTTTTTAGCTAGATTTAGTTTTGATTGAGTTTGTGAAATTACAAAATTATCTTCATTATTGAGGAGTACTACAGTTTTAATTTTAACATAGCTCATCCGTGGATAGCCCTAATTTTCTATAATCTGAGTTTATATCGAAAATCCTATCTTTGTTAGGATGATATTTTCTAAAGGATTTTATCAATTAAAGTCCGATTATTTATCATAAAACTTTCTTCTATTTATCTTTTATAAACAACATGGATATCCTCGAAAATTATACAAGTACCCAAATTCAATTAGAACCGGATTATGAAGGTGAAGTTGTTGCTACTCTGATTAGTTCTGATTTAAATCAAGACAACAGAAAGGCGGTACTCTATATCCATGGCTACGTTGATTATTTTTTTCAAGCTCATTTGGGAAAAGCATTTAATGAGCAAGATTATGACTTTTATGCGCTAGATTTAAGAAAATATGGAAGATCTCTTTTAGAACATCAACACCCGAATTACTGCAAAAGTTTAAGTGAATATTACGAGGAAATAAGTCTCGCTCTTCGTCAGATTTATGAGAAAAGTAATCACGATGTATATCTGATGGGACATTCTACGGGTGGTTTGATAACGAGTAATTATATGATCGAAGGCGAAGAAAAAGGTTTAGTGAAAGGACTTATTCTTAATTCACCTTTTTTTGACTTTAA
Organism: Profundicola chukchiensis; assembly: GCF_029664245.1. Classification (GTDB taxonomy): domain Bacteria; phylum Bacteroidota; class Bacteroidia; order Flavobacteriales; family Weeksellaceae; genus Profundicola; species Profundicola chukchiensis. Next base: position 314,383 of record NZ_JANAIE010000003.1, read on the forward strand.
TTATGGCGATTTTCAAAAATCATTGATTGTTTTCGCAGCAAAAGTAATGGCTGCTCCATTTGATTATGCAAAAGTAAGTGGTGCTCTTTCTCCAGCTTATGCCGAGAGTATCCACAAAGATTATTATGGCGAATGGGACTTTAGCCTAGATTGGAAGCCTATTGAAGGTTTTCCTACTTATTTTGCTTGGATATTGGCTATAAACGAAGCACAACAAAAGCTCTTGGAAGCTAGCATAGATATTCCTGTTTTGGTGATGTATTCTAATGGTTCGGCTAAATATTCTAAATACACCGAAGAGGCAAAAAACAAGGATACTGTTTTGAATGTAGAAGATATTAAAAGAGTAGGTGCAGAGCTTGGTCCACATGTCAGTTTAATGGAAATAGAAAATGCAGTGCATGATATATTTCTATCTAGCAAGAAAGTAAGAGAAAGTGCCTTAAAACAAATGTTTGACTGGCTAAATACTACTTTCAAAAACACTTAAATTTAGCTTTTAAGTTTTATTTATAATATAATTTTTATTGATTTTATTTAATTAAAACATATAATTATGCTTTAAAAAATCGTAATTTGGTTGAAAAGACCAACATGAAGAGCATTTTATATATTTTTATTTTATTATTCTGTAGTATTTCCTGTTCCCAAGAGGTAGAGCTCGAGCTTTTAGCTTCTGGGCTATCTTTTCCTGTTAATATAACTCATGCGGGTGATGAGAGATTATTTATATGCGAACAAGCGGGGAAGATTAAGATTTATAATGCTGATGGTCAGATGGAAAGTCAAGTGTTTTTAGATATTAGTTCGCTAACTCAAGCCCAAGGTGAACGTGGTTTATTAGGTCTTGCTTTTTCTCCGAATTATAACGAAAATGGTCAATTTTATGTGAATTATACCAATTTACAAGGAAATACGACCATAGCTCGCTATACGGTGAGTGATAATCCAAATATGGCCAACCCAACTGGGGAGGTTATTTTAAACATCGATCAGCCTTATTCTAATCATAATGGAGGGAATATGCATTTTAGTCCAGATGGTTATCTATACATAGCAACAGGTGATGGCGGAAGTGGTGGAGATCCACAGAATAATGCTCAAAATAAAAACTCTTTATTAGGAAAAATACTAAGAATAGATGTGAATGCAGCTATTTATACTATCCCAGAGGATAATCCATTTGTAGGTGAGGAAGGTCTTGATGAAATTTGGGCTTATGGCGTGAGAAATCCTTGGAAATTCTCTTTTGACAGCACAACTAACGAAATATGGATTGCAGATGTAGGACAATATGAAATTGAAGAAATCAACCGTCAAGCTTCGGATGCTGCAGGGTTAAATTACGGATGGAGATGCTATGAAGGAAACAATGTTTATAACTCATCTCAGTGTGCTTCGGCCGATAGCATGATATTTCCTGTGGCGACCTATTCTCATTCTAATGGAAGATGCTCTATTACGGGCGGCCACGTTTATAGAGGCGAAGATTATCCTGCTTTGCAAGGGAAATATTTCTTTGCTGATTATTGTTCGCAGGAGATTGGGGTGATAAATCAAGACAACACTTTAGAATGGCTTACTGGAACGGCTTCAGCTAATTTTACAGCATTTGGTGAAGATGCTAACAAAGAATTATATGCCGTAGGAAGTGGTAAATTATATAGAATTAAAGGAAGTAATTTAAACATTTTTGAACCTAAACAGAAAAACCTAAAAATCACACCAAATCCGGCTTCCGATTTTGTTCAAATAGATGGATTTGAGCATATTAAGAAAGTATCCATTTATGATGCTCAAGGACGATTTCTAAAATCTATCCAGCGCTTTAACGATAATAAAATCAATATAAAAGACTTATTAACAGGTGTTTATTTAATTCAAATTGAAGCTGATAAATTGTCTTATTCCTTTAAGATGATTAAAAAATAAGATGCTCAAAATTATGAAGTAAACACGCCTGCCTGGTATAATAAGTTTTAAACCAGCCCCAACACTTCGTCCTAGAATATTAAAAGAATTTAGCTTCCTTTCTTAAATAATTCTGGTAAGCGATTTAATAAAACATATTTCTTATAAGCTGCTTTACCTTCTTCGGCAGGAGATCCCATATATAGTTTTCCGCCTTCTAATGATTTAGAAACACCCGATTTAGCGCTAATTACAGCCTTTTTACCGATAGTTACACCACTAGTGACACCTACTTGTCCCCAAAGCGTTACTTCGTCTTCTATGATGCAACAACCAGCTACACCCACTTGAGAAGCGATTAAACACATTTTACCAATGATAGTGTCGTGTCCAATTTGAATTTGGTTGTCCATTTTGGTTCCTTCGCCAATGATAGTAGAAGCAGTAACACCTCTGTCAATCGTACAGTTTGCGCCTATTTCAACATTATCTTCAATGATAATATCTCCAACAGATTTTAACTTATCAAAACCAGTTTCGCGTTTTTTGTAATAAAATGCATCACCACCCAATACGGTTCCCGAGTGAATAATTACATTATTTCCAATTTGCGTTCTTTCGCCAATCACCACATTGGGGTGAATGTAGCAATTATCACCAATCACAACCTCAGCACCGATATTTACATTAGGTGAAATATGGGTTCCTTCGCCAATTTTAGCATCAGCAGCAACTAATTCTGTAGTTGGTGTGGATGGCATAAAATGCTGACCAATTTTCACGAAATCTCTAAATGGATCGTCACTTATCAACAATGCTTTATTTTCTGGACAAGGCACATCTTTATTAATTAAAACAATAGTTGCAGCACTCTCCAAAGCTTTGTCATAATATTTTGGATGGTCAACAAAGACAATATCACCGGCTTCAACACGATGAATTTCGTTGATTCCCAAAACAGGAAAATCTTCATTTCCAATATAATCCGCTTGGATTAAGTCCGCGATTTGTTTTAATGTTTGTGGTCGAGAAAAACGCATATTTGATAAAATTAATGGGCGCTAAAGATACAAGTTTTTGAAATATCTATTTGTAACCTAAGTTTTTTCTTGAAAGTAAAATAAAGGATCCTAGCATCACCAAAATACCCAAAAGCATAATTGCAGAAAACAGCCATAAAATAGAAGAAGTTGCATTTAAACCTGCAATTCTAAATCCTTGTAATACTAAAATGATTTCTGTGATATAAAATCCTGTTGCAAAAGTGATTATTCCAACCTTAAATAACTTATCTAATTTCCAGCTAAATAAACTTAGAGCATTCCAAATTAAACCTAAACTCACCACTCCAATCAAGATTAAATGCATATAAGCGATAACTAATTCGCGGTTAAATCTTAATGCTTCTGTAAAATCATAATTTAAATTAATAAGATGACCTATTAATTTTCCTACTAGACCAAGCATGATGCAAGATAAAATCCAAGCATTTTTAGGCTTAGAATTCTTTACAAATTTTCTAATACTTTGAATAACAGGAATAAAACCAATAAATAAACATATAATACTTATTAGGTTGATAAGATAGAAAAAAAGGTTGTTTGAAACCCAAAATGCAATAAGTGCCGTACCTAATAAGAGTCCTGTATCTAAGAAATGTGTTGCCCAATCTTTGGGATGATATTCTTTAGGAATTTGTTTGAAAATTAAACCTAAAGCAGCATATAACAAGAATCCATTGATTTGAAAATGAAGAAAAAATTGAATTCCCGCATCATAAAGCCAGTGTGATTTTCCTAATATGGCTGAGGTGGGACCTAAAAGCCAAATTCCGACCGTGGAGAAGTAAAAATAAATGATTCCACGTCTTAAAAACGTATTATCAAAGCCTTCTTTAGGAATTTCATTCAATAATTTCTTTAATAAAATATAGGCTAATAATACAAACATGGTTGAAAATGTGATACTTATCGCTCCATAAGATTGGTAAAGAAAGGATATGAACATGCCTATGATAGAAATACTAAAAGCAATTTTTATAGCTTTCAAAGCTTTCCATTTTAATGGAAAATAATTTAGAATTCCTGTTATTACCATCACAAATGCCCAGCCTAATAGAGCTGTGTGAGAATGTGCATGTAAAATGTTTTTGAATGGAAGTGGCAGCATTATCCATTCGGAGCTTCGCATTAATAAACCTAAAATTCCAACAAGAAATAAGTAAAAAAACGCTGAAGAAAAGCCAAAAAATAAATCTTTTTTATTTCCAGAATTCATCCTCTGATCTTTCACAAAATTCTTCCTCTTTATGATGCTCTTGAATGAGTTTTAATTCCTCGTCGGTAGCTAATTTCTGAACCTCTTGGAACAATTCCCTCTCCTCAAATCGCACATGCTCTTTTAATTCATCAGAAAATATTTGTAAATCATGGTGATCACTTGCATTTAACGACAAATCCATTAATCTTTTATGTTCTTGTAAAGCGCGCTTTATCATAACATGATTCTCTCCTAGAACCGGGAAAATCCATTTTTCTTCAATTTCAAAGTGTGGTTTTAGATGTTCCTCTCTAAACCAATGCACATATTTTTGAATACGCTCTGGATCTACATCTTTTTTAATTCCTTGATTTATTTTCCAAGAAAGTAACAAGGCGTGATGATGTTCTCTACTCACGCCTTGTAATTCTTCAAATCTTTTGATTGGTTTTGCCATAGGATAAAGATATAAACTCAGGTTTGAATTAAAAATTCCTACTCAATTTTGAGTTTAATTCTTAGCTAACACTTTTTCTAATTCAATAGATTTTGGAAACAAAATATTGTTTTCTAAATGAATGTGCTTATGCAAATCTTGCTCGAACTCGTCTAGCATGGCAAAAGTAACGCGATAGGTATTACAAGCATCTGCTGGCGGTTGATATTCATTGGCCAATTCAGCTAATCTGCGCAATTTATCGCCCTCTTCTGTATGTTCGTGCTCCATCATGTCGATAGGATTTTCTACCGATCCAAAATGCGCTTGTGGAAGCTTTTCATTACTCATTTGAGCTTTCACCATTTTTCTAATGAACGGGAACAAAATCAATTCTTCTTTTTTCATGTGAGCCGCTAAGCCTTGAGCCACAGAATTAAAAATCTGATGGATTTCGAATAATTCCGGATGATTTCCTCCATGCACCTTAACCAATTTGGATAAAAACTGTTGAATAATAACAGATTTTTCTTCCACGTATCTATGGTGCGTCTTTTCAACATAATCCGCTAACAAATCCAATGGCCAAGTGTTGAAATCTATAGAATTATTGGTATTCGATTGAATAGATGCTTCTAATTCTTTAGAAATCAATTCATAATCAATTCCTTCTTTTTCACAAACTTCTTCTAACGAACGATTTCCTCTACAGCAAAAGTCAATTTTATTCTTTTTGAAAACCGCGGCTGTTCTAAAATCTTCAGCCACATATTCACCGATGGTTTTTTTATTTAATGTTTCCATAATAGGTAATTTTTATTTAAGACAATTTTATCTTATTTATATTTAAATTTTTTTTTTTCTTCTTTTTAAGTTTTAATCTTCTGTCACTTTCTCAACTCGAGTCAATTGATCATTCTTACATAATGTTAATCGAACGATACTATCCTCAGTTGCCTTTAAATCATGAGGAACTTTTGCTCCCAATGTTATTAAATCACCTTTTTTAAGTTTTAAAACTTCGCCTTCAACACCGAAATCAATATTACCTTCAAAGATTTCAACCACAATAGGCAAAGGTGCGGTATGTTCTTTCATGATGTGATCTTTCTTGAAAGCTATTCTAATCTCTTTTGTGAATTCTGTGTCCAAAAGTAACTTAATCGTCGGCTTATCTTCCTTATATTCTAGGCTATCAACCAGTGATGCAATGATACTCATATATTTAATTTTAAATTTTTAAAAAAGATTATTCTCGCGGATATAATTAATCTTGTAATTGAACATATTAGCCATTTTTTCTGCTCTCCAATAAGCTTCCTCAGCTTTTTCGCCTGTAAAATGTTCGTCTAGATTTTTCATAAATAGCTCTAGCCAACGTTCAAAATGCTCTTTATCAACAGGCAATTTAGCATGTGGTGGAAATGGACTTCCAAAATAGGTGTGTTTTCTTAATAACACAGTTTCCCAAAATGTGTACATTTTTTCTAAATGCTCTGGCCAACGATCTTGGATTTTCTCGTCGAAAATAGGCCCGATTAAATCGTCTTGTCGAACTTTTGCGTAGAAAGAATCTACCATCAACTTAATATCTTCTATGTTTTGAATCTCTCTCATTTAAGACAAATTTATCTTTTTATATTTTAATATTAAAATTAAACCATAAGATATATATCATTTAAAGGTTTTAAGATAGGCTGATCCGTCTTCAACTTGTTCTGCTAAACGAGCTAAACTGGTTTCGCTCAACATCTTACCTAAACCATTTCTAATTTTAGCAAATTTATTATGAATCGGACAAGGCTTTTCGGCATTACATTTTTTAAGACCTAATCCACAACCTGTAAATATTTGATTTCCATCTATGGCTACCACAATATCTTTTAGTTTAATGCTTTCTAATTTACCTGGATCAATTTCGAAACCACCTTTGGGTCCTTTAATAGAATTAACAATACCACATCGTGCCAAATCTTGCATTATTTTGGCCGTAAATGCTTCTGGTGTTTCTATTTCTTGAGCAACATCGCGCAAACGAACTCTCTCTGAATTCATTGATTTGGTCGCAATAAATATACTTGCGCGTATTCCGTATTCACAGGCTTTTGAAAACATGTTGCAAAGATAATTTAAATAAAGATAATTCTATCTTAAATAGACTGATTTTTGTTGGATTTTGTACATATGAGTCCTTAAAGGTAGAATATCTATAAATTAAATCTGTATCTCTGAACTATACTTAGTGTATTTAAATAAAGCTTTAGCTACATTTTCAGCCTTAAGCTTGTAATTTATTTTGTAGTTGAATCTGGGGGATAGTTTATATAAATATTTTGAGGTTTTACGTCACTAGACAGAGCCCATACTAAAGAAATAATCCAACCTACGACAGACCAACCTACCAAGGTGTTTAAAGCAAAAATAGCCAACTTATTATGCTTATTTTTATAAAAACCAATGATAGCCGGTAGGAAATACATAAAAATGGCAATTCCAATAAGTAAGAAGGCTAACATCAATGAAAAAACATTTGAATCTATAAGCTCCATGATTATAAGGTTTTGAATTCCATTACAATATATTAAATTATCTTAAATATTGAAGTTAAATTTTTAGAGTCAAGCTATAATAAATGGATTAAAACAAAAAAAGCGCTCAACATGGTTGAACGCTTATAAATTTTATAATTTTCTAATATTAACCGATTAATTCAAAATCTAACTGTTTTTTCATTAAATCAGCATTTACTAACTTAACCTTAACAGCATCTCCTAATCGATATTCTTTCTTGGTTCTTTGCCCAACAATAGAGTAATTAGTATGATCAAAGACGTAATGATCGTCTCTAATATTTCTTAATTTCACCAAACCTTCTGCTCTAGAATCTGGCAACTCTATGTAGATTCCCCACTCGGTTACACCAGAAATCAAACCATGGAATTCTTCGCCAACTTGATCTTCTAGATATTTTACCTGCATAAATTTGATGCTATCTCGTTCTGCATCTGCCGCCAAACGCTCACGTTGTGAACTATATTCACAATCTTCTTCGTACGGCTCTGGATTCGGTGATTTCCCGCCATCTAGATAATGCTGAAGTAATCTGTGTGCCATAATATCAGGATAACGACGAATAGGCGACGTAAAGTGACTATAGTAATCGAAAGCAAGTCCATAATGCCCAATATTCTCTGTTGAATAAATCGCTTTAGACATGGTTCTCATCGCAAGCGTTTCTACCATGTTTTCTTCGCCTTTACCTTTTACTTCTTTCAACAAGTTGTTAATAGAATCAGTGGTTTCCTTTCTATCACCTAGATTTAATCCATAACCAAACTGCTTAATAAATTGTTTAAGACTTAATAATTTATCTGGATTTGGATCATCGTGAATCCTATATATAAAGGTTCGATCTGTTTCTTTTCCTTTTTTGTTTAAACTTACAAATTCAGAAACCTTCTTATTGGCTAGTAACATGAATTCCTCAATCAAATGATTGGCTTCCTTACTTTCTTTAAAGTAAACTCCTAAAGGATTTCCTTTATCATCTAATTTGAATTTCACCTCAACTTTATCAAAGCTAATAGCACCATTCTCTAATCTGCACTGACGTAAAATTTTGGCTAATCTATTTAAGGTTAAAACCTCATCTTTCATGTCGCCGTCCTTACCTTCTATAATGTCTTGCGCATCTTCGTAGGCCATTCTCTTATCTGAATACGTAACTGTGCGACCAAACCAGTTATTAACAATATTAGCATTATCATCCATTTCAAAAACAGCTGAGAATGTGTATTTCTCTTCGTTAGGTCTTAATGAACAAGCTTCATTACTCAAAATTTCTGGTAACATCGGAACCACTCTATCTACTAAATAAACAGAGGTTGCGCGCTCATGCGCTTCTTGGTCGATTAATGAACCTGGCTGAACATAATGTGCCACATCGGCAATATGAACACCAATTTCCCAATTTCCATTTTCTAATTTTTGTATAGAAAGTGCATCATCAAAATCCTTTGCATCTGCAGGATCAATGGTTAGTGTAGGAACATCGCGCATATCACGACGACGTTTAATTTCTTCTGGTTTAATGCTGGTATCTAGTTGTGCTGCTTCTGCTTCCACTTCCTCTGGGAATTTAGAAGGCAAACCATATTCGGCTAGAATCGCATGAATCTCTACTTCGTGATCTCCTGGCGTACCCAAAACATCGATAATCTTTCCAAAAGGTGAATCTGCATCTTCTGGCCAATCGATTACTTCGGCTACTACTTTGTCGCCATTTTGCGCTCCCGCAAGATTTTTAGAACTTACATAGATATCAACATGCAATGAGGTCTGATCTACATTAACAAAACCATAATGTCCATCTTTAGATAATTCTAAAATACCTACATATTGAGTTCTATTGCGCTGAATTACCTCTAGAATGCTTCCTTCTTTCTTTTTTCCCGAATTATCGTGAATAATTAACTGAACTAAATCATTCTGAAGTGCATTTTTTGACTGACCTTTAGGTATGTAAATATCTTGATCGAATCCTTCTACATTCACGTAGGCTGCGCCCGAGGTGGTAAAATCGATTACACCCACTACAGAGTTTTTTTCAACATTTAATTTAAATTTACCTGGACTTACCTCAATCAACTGATTTTTAGAGGCTAGTTTTGATAAAACTTTGATTAAATGATCTTTCTGTTTAGAATTTCTGAATTGTAAACCAGAAGCCAATTGCTTATGATTTAATTGTTTGCTAGGATACTTAAGCATATAACGCAAAATTTTGTGCGCTGTTTGTTTATATCCTTGCTCGTTTGGAGTTTTTATAAACTTTTTCTTCTTTGACATGTGTATTATTTCTCTGTGGTTTAGCAGTAAAAGTTAATAACTTCTTAGTTTTAAAATATTGAATTTAAGTAAATTACGTACTTATTAACAATATTAATAACAAATTCTATTCGATGAAAGAATTCCTGACAACCTTGTATTTTTTATATTATATAATACAGTTTTTAACCACTGTATTGTATTAATTTTCTCTTCCAAAAGGCATATTTTTAATACCTATATATAGGATAGCAGAAAATTATTCCTTTAATAGCCTTTAAAACCATACCAATTTTAACATTTATGCAGATGATTTTAATATTAGACTATAATTTAAACTCAATTTAGCTAACACCAAATATGTTCAAAGAGAAATTTTTAAATAAAATAGCTCGTTATGAACAAGCTATTTTATCTACTCTTCTTTGGTGTCTACCACCTTCAAATTCTGTATTTAAATAGGCTTCAACGATATTTAAACCTAATTCTTCTGAAATAAATCGCGCCGGAAGCACCAAAATATTAGCATTGTTATGTTGGCGAGCCAATTCTGCTAATTCTGTAGTCCAGCAAATAGCTGCACGAATGTTTTGATGTTTATTTGCCGCCATAGCAATTCCATTTCCGCTTCCGCATAATAAAATACCAAGGTCAGCATCTTTGTTTTCAACAGCATTTGCCGTTGGATGTGCGTAATCTGGATAATCAACACTCTCTGTTGAATGTGTCCCAAAATCCTTAACCTCAATACTTTTTGATGTTAATAACTGTTTAATTTTCTCTTTTAATTCAAATCCTGCGTGATCTGCTCCAATTGCTATTTTCATGTTTTTTATAGTTTTCAACAAGCTTAAATGCTAAATTTATGTATTCATCTGAACATCAAGGGAATTCTTATGTAAACAAATTGTTAATAGAAATTGAATAAGTGTTCATAGCTTTTAAAAGCTTTTCCTTGATTAATCCAGAAATAATATTAATGTCAAAATTAAGTAATTCAAAGCAAATTTTCTTATTGATTTCTATTGGGAAGATATCAACGACTTTTACAGAGAAATTCAGAATTTACTTATTCAGCTTTCAACAAAATTCACCGTTTTGTTAATTTCTTAATAACTTTGTAAATGTATGATTTATAAAGAACTATTTTTTGATAAACTGTGGATAAAGTTGCAACAAAATTAAAAGCCATTTAGTTTTCAACATATTCACAAAGCATTATCATTATCATTAGTTTTTTTAAATCTTTTTTTAAACTTAAAATATAATATATAAATATGAAGAGCTAATAGTTGAAACTTCTCTTCGACTTAATTTGATGCTTTGTGTATATTTGTAATCTCAAGCGAAAACTATGAAACATTTAGACAGTTTTAATTTCAAGAATAAAAAAGTATTGATTCGTGTAGATTTTAATGTTCCTCTAGACAAGGAGATGAACATAACCGATAAAACGAGAATACTTGCAGCTAAGCCAACTATTTTAAAGGTATTAAAAGATGGTGGAGCTGTTATTCTAATGACGCACTTAGGTAGACCTAAAGGAGAAAAAGTGGATAGCTTATCTTTAGAGCGTATTGCTGGACCTCTTTCGGATGCTTTGGGTATTGTAGTACAATGTTCTACCGATGTGGTTGGAGAAGACGCGCAAACTAAGGCTAAAAATTTAGCTATGGGGAATGTGCTTATGCTTCAAAATCTAAGATTTAGAGAAGAAGAGGAAAAAGGAGATGTAGATTTTGCTGAGCAATTAGCTTCTTTAGGTGATTTTTATATCAATGATGCTTTTGGAACAGCACACAGAAACCATGCTTCTACTGCTGTAATTGCTCAATTCTTTGATAAAGACCACAAAGCTTTTGGATATTTAATGGATAAAGAGTTAAAAGCGATTGATACTGTGTTAAATACTGGAGAAAAACCTGTTTTAGCCATTTTAGGTGGATCTAAGGTTTCTTCTAAAATTACGATTATTGATAATATCTTACCGGCTATTGATAAATTGATTATTGGTGGAGGTATGATGTTTACTTTTATTAAAGCTCAAGGTGGACAAATCGGTGGATCTATTGTAGAAGATGATAAACTAGATTTGGCTTTAGAGATTTTAGAACAAGCTAAAAAACATAATGTTGAGGTTCATTTACCAGTAGATGTATTAGCAGCAGATGATTTCAACAATGGTGCTAAAACTCAGATAGTTGATGTTGATAAGATTCCTGACGGTTGGCAAGGACTTGATATTGGACCTGAAAGTATCGAGAAATTTAAAGAAGTAATTCTTTCGTCTAAAACTATTTTATGGAACGGACCTGTAGGTGTGTTTGAGTTTGAGAATTTTGCCAAAGGAACCAAAGAATTAGGCGTTGCCATAGACGAGGCTACAAGAGCTGGAGCTTTCTCTTTAGTGGGAGGAGGTGATTCTGTAGCAGCCGTTAAACAGTTCGGTTTTGAACATAAAATGAGTTATGTTTCTACGGGAGGTGGTGCTATGTTAGAAAGTTTAGAAGGCGTTAAACTACCAGGAGTTGCGGCTATGGAAGCATAATCAGTTTTGAAAATAAAATATAAAAAAAGTGTCATATTTCTATGACACTTTTTTGTTTTTGATACTAAATGTTAGAAGTTATAAAAAAGTAAAAAGAGTAAACTTACTTTAAAACCTAAGATTCTAATTACTAAATACAATCTACCAACTACTACATTACATACACTCAGCAAAGAAATTTTCAACTTCTTGTTCGCTCATGTTTCTAATAGCTTCTTCGGCTTCTTCCATAGAACTATAATTTTCCATAGCCTTTTTTAGGCCGCATTCACAGATTTCCTTTTGATCTTCAGAAAATTGCATACAATCATTCATATACATTTCCTGATCTGCTACAGACCATTCTTTTGAACAAGAAATTAACCCAAATAATATAAATGAATATATAAAGATTGACTTTTTCATATAGATTTTATTTAAAACAAAACTATGAAAATTATAAGATACATAATCAACATGATTTCTGATTTGAAAGATTAAAAAATAATCTTTCCGTTGCCTTATTTATATAGAATCAAGTTTATGGTTATTAATGATTCTTTTGCTAAAATATACTTAAAGAATTAACTTGCAGACTCACAAAAAACAAATAATTTAAAAATGAAAAAGCTTTTACTTATGCTTTTATTTCCTGTGCTATCTTTAGCGCAAGAAAATCAAAAAGTTCCTAACTTTTTTCCACAACAAACTTCTTATCATTCAACTCCAGAAAATCTAGACATGCCTACTACGCAATGGTCTGATTTGGCAGATGTAAGTTGGTATAATGATACTGATCTTAATTTTGAGATTAGTACTGCCGAAGAATTTGCTGGTTTAGCACAACTGGTAATTGGTGGAGAAAGTTTTGCAGACAAAACCTTAAACTTAACGGCTAACTTAGATTTAGCGGGTCATTTATGGACGCCTATCGGAACGGGTGTTGACACGCCATTCTCTGGAACATTTGATGGAAATAATTATACCATTTCTAATTTGAGTATTAATCTACCAGATGATTCGTTCGTAGGTATGTTTGGTCATGTAGTGAGTGGATCAATTAGAAATATCAATTTAGAAACGGCTGAAGTTTATGGTTTAGATGCAGTAGGTTCTATTGTAGCTAATGTATTCTCTAGTACAGCTTATAACTTACATGCCAACAATGTAACTGTAGTTGGTACAGATTTTAATATTGGAGGATTGAGTGGTGCAATTTTAACAGGAAGTACTATGGAAAACTGTTCAGCTACCAACGTAAATGTTTCTGGTGAAAGCCAAATCGGAGGTTTACTTGGATCTGTGTGGGATAGATCTCACTTAAAAAATAGTTATAGTACAGGTGTAGCAAGCGGTAACTATTTAATCGGTGGATTAGTAGGGTTTACAACATTTGCCTTTACACCAGATATCAATTCAGTTTCTTATTGCTATAGTAGAGTAAATGTTACAGGTAATTTAGGAAGAGTTGGTGGGTTATATGGAGGTGCTCAAGGTGCTCTTTTAATTGAAAACTCATATGCTACCGGCACAGCTACGGCTAATGAGTTCGCAGGAGGTTTTATTGGAGCTGCTGGAAACATTCAAGTTATCAACAGTTATTTTGATTATGAAACTTCTGAACATCTAGATGGTATTGGTGGATGGGAAGGTCCAGTTTTAGAGGTTGGTTTAGAAGCTAGAACTAGTGAATCTATGAAAACCGAAGCATTTGTGGCTGAATTAAATCAAAATGCAGAAGAAGGTGCGATTTGGTTCATGGGTGATGAAACAAATGACTTCTACCCTATTTTTAACGAAACTTTATCTGTGGATAATGTGGTAGTTAACAAAGCTTTGGTTCAATTATATCCAAATCCAGTAGTGAATGAATTACATGTGAAGTTAAATCAGGATATTCAATCTATTGAGCTTTACAATGCCAATGGACAAATGTTGAAAACATTGAAATCAGTTAACAAAATTTCTGTTTCAGATTTTCCAAAAGGTGTTTATTTCTTGAAAATTAGAACCAATGAAACAACACAATTCGAAAAGTTCATAAAGAAGTAATCTTCATTAGATTTAATTAGAATTAATTACAAAGACCCATTTCTTCATTGAGATGGGTCTTTTTTCGATGTAGTTCAAAAGTGATTTAATAAACGTTTAAAGTTGTTTAACCAAAAAAGTTCAACTCGAAACGTCATTACGCACTTGATGCGGAATCTGTCGCATTGAAGGTGGTTTAAAAGTGGCTTTAAAATAGTTCAAAAGTAGTTTAATGGTAGTTTAAAAAGGCTTTATTAATACTTTTAAACATATTGTAAATTTATAATTTTGAATTGCTTTAGTTGATGATTCAAGTGAAAATGAGAGTAGTTGTTAATAACTTTACTTGTTCTTATCAAAATAAATTTGGTTTTAGATTTTTGTTGTATTAATAACAATTTAAAATTTTATTTTTATGAAAAATCTTTTATTTGGAGCAGCAATGCTCATGGGAACATTTGCTTTTGGCAATTATGAATTTATTGAATCTAAATTAATTGACTTAGAAGAAGATTTTATTTTAAAGGGATGTCCACTTGTTAGAATAGACTATACTTGTTGTTATGAATATGTAGAAATGTGTGGCGAACATCCATCTGGAGAATTACTAATGTTTATGGAAGAAATATATTGTGGTGACGATGCCAGTAATAATAACTAAATAATAATCTACTATCATTCTTTACTAATCTTATAATATGCAATGTAAAAAGACAGCAATAACATACTTATTATTAATAGTTTCATCAATAATGTTTTCACAAACATTTACCTATGAATATACATATAAATTGGATTCTACAGATTTGAATCGTATTAGTCAAGATGTGTTAAATTTAGAAATAAATAACTCATATTCTTTATTTTATAGCATAAATAGATTAAAAAGAAATAATTATGCAAAAGCTTTAGAAACCGAAATAGAAAATAACACACTTAACTTAAAGAGTGCTCCAAATCCTGGAGTTCATTGGAGTATTAAAAATGACTCTTCTCGGGAATCAATAATGGTATATGAGGATTATTCTATCTATAAGTATAAATATTCCGATCATATTAATTTGGATTGGAAACTTCAAGATTCTACTAAATTTTATGATCATTTAAAACTTCATAAAGCTACTACCAGTTTCAGAGGTAGAGATTATATTGCGTGGTATACATTAGAAATTCCTTTGTCCTATGGCCCTTATAAGTTTTATGGCTTGCCTGGTTTGATAGTTGAAATTTATGATGAGAATAAAAACCATCATTTCAAAATGGTTGAAACATCAAAAATAAAATTAGATGAAAATTATTTTTCAGAATTCAAATTAATTTCTAAAGATGATTTCAAAGAATTTTTTGACAAATATGAGTTAAATCCTATGTCATTAATTCCAGAAACAGAGGGTATTAGAATCCCAGAAAATCAAAAGAAAATTCATAAGGAAAGAATGGAAGCTAGAAAAGCTAGAAGAAATAATTTTATAGAGTTAAGGTAATTTGTATTTAATGGTTTAATAATAGTTTAAAGTTGTTTAACCAAAAAAGTTCAATTCGAAGTGTCATTCCGCACTTGATGCGGAATCTAATTTATCAAGTGGCTTAAAAATAGTTTAAAGATGGTTTAATGGTAGTTTAAACAGACTTTATTAATACTTTTAATCATATTATAAATTCATAATTTTACATTGCTTTAGTTGATAATTCAAGTGAAAATAAGCAGAATTGTTAATAACTTTTCTTGTTTTAAAGAAAATAAATTTGGTTTTAGATTTTAGATTTTAGATTTTAGATTTTTGTTTTCATAATAACAATTTAAAATTTTATTTTTATGAAAAATCTTTTATTTGGAGCTTTATGTATGCTCTTGGGGACTTTTGCTTTTGCTAATACTAATGAGGTAAAAGAAATTAATACCATTCAGACTAATCTTAAATTTGAAACTGTTCAAGAATATAATGGCTGGTGTGAAATTAGGATTTATCGTGGAAATGAACTTATTTATTATTCGTATGCACCAGCAGAAAGTGAAGCAGCTTGTGAATTAAGGTACAAATTGAAGTATTTTGAATATGCATATGGAGGTTAAAAAATGTTTTTTTAAACATAAGGCTTAAAAGCCTTATGTTTAAATCTAAAATTAATACTTATGAAATTAAAAATTATTCTTTTAAGTTTTGTCTTGTTTTTGGTAAGTAATGAACTACATGCTCAACTAACATTTCATGCTTATTATAAATTCACAGAAGTAATACCAAATGCAAATGAACCAAGACAATACAATGCTTCTATTCTAAAAAATAAGGAATATGTACTCTATACGCATAAGGTTGCGCCAAGCCAGATGGAAAAAGAAAACTTATCAAATTCAAAAAGGTTGGTTGATGATTCTGACTTCGAGTATAAAATATTCATGACCCAAGACAAGGTCCATATACATGATTTGCTTCAGGGCAAAGACTATTACTTTGAAGAAGAAGCTCCTGAAATTACCTATGAATTCATAGACGAAACCAAAGAATTTTGGAATAAAACTGCTCATAAAGCAACTACACATTTCCGTGGAAGAGATTATGTGATATGGTACGAGAAAAACGATGTGCACATAAGTCCATGGAAATTTCAGGGAATACCTGGAGTTGTGCTAGAAGCTTATTCAACGGATAATATTTTTCGCTGGAGTTTAGAAAGAATAGATACGGAAATGAAAAAAATAAAATCTCCATTTGCTGAAAATCTAGAATTTTTATCTTGTAAGGAATATTCTCGTCTAACAGCAAAAGATAAAAATCAACTAGAAATTAATTTTGAATGCAAAGATTAATTATGAGGAGATTAAGTTGTATTTTTATTTTCTTACTGTTTTTCACCAATTTGAAAGCACAACAATATGAGGTGATTTATGAGCTTTATATTCAGGCGAGTACAGAGAAAGATAGTTTGATTACTGAAGAAACAAGTTTAGTGATTTTTCCTGAACAACAAATTTCGTTTTTCTCGAATCTTGGCGAACAAAAGAGAAAAGATTTTTTTAAACAAATTAGAGAAGAAGCTAAAATTAATCCTGATATCAGTCATGTTGATTATAGTGCAGTTCCTGAATATGTTTTCGCCTACAGTGTTTTAAAGAATTTAAAAACAAATGAACATAGCTTTTATGAAGAGGTTTTGGGCGATACATATAATTATGGGTTTGATCTCAACTTAAATTGGAATATTACGGGCGATAAAAAACAAATCCTAGATTATGCCTGTCAAAAGGCGACTCTGCATTTCGGTGGAAGACAATGGACAGCTTACTTTACGCAAGAAATTCCATTTTCTGATGGACCTTATAAATTTCATGGATTGCCAGGTTTAATTTTGGAAATTTATTCAGAAGACGGAGATTATTCATTTTCGGCAAAAGGAATTCAGACCTTAAAAACAGAGTTTATAGCGCCTAAATCCTTAAAAATGCGAAAAGCTAGTTTAGATAAGTACAAAGAAAAATTAGCTGAAAAACCTTCGATTGCCTTTGTAAATAAGATGCAAAGCTCTGGTTTGACTGGTAGTGTTAGTTATAACGGAAAACCAATAAGTAACAGTCAAGTTGCTAACACCTATGATAAAGAAGTAAAGGAATGGATGAAAAATCATAATAATCCTATCGAAAAAGATATGATTTGGTTGGATAAGTGATTATGAAGCAGCTTATCGGTTGTTTAAAGGTAGTTTAAATAAAATATTGGGCACGAAGCGTCATTCCGCACTCGATGCGGAATCTAATTTATGAAGTGGTTTAATGGAAGTTTAAAGTAGTTTAAAAGTAGTTCAAAAGTGGTTTAAACGAAAATACTGGGCCCGAAGCGTCATTCCGCACTGGATGCGGAATCTAGCGCATTGAAGGTGGCTTAAAAATAGTTTAAAGATGGTTTAATGGTAATTTAAACAGACTTTATTAATACTTTTAATCATATTATAAATTCATGATTTTGGATTACTTTAGTTGATTATTCAAACAAAAATAAGCAGAATTGTTAATAACTTTTCTTGTTTTAAAGAAAATAAATTTGGTTTTAGATTTTAGATTTTAGATTTTAGATTTTTGTTGACATAATAACAATTTAAAATTTTATTTTTATGAAAAATCTTTTATTTGGAGCTGTAATGCTCTTGGGAACATTTGCTTTTGCTTCAACTATTGAAACACATGGCGACGATATGAACACGCAAAATTACGAATTTCAATTTATGGAGGACATAGTTGTAGGCGGTTGGTGCGAAATATTTATTTACAACTCGAACGGTGAAGTTGTCGATTATTCATATACTTGGGAAATTTCAGAATATGCTTGTAAAAAACGAGCAAAGGATATGCTTGATGATTTTGTTATAGCACCCGTAGATTAATTGAACTTTAAAAGAATTTATCTAAAATATTAATTTAGATAAATTCTTTATTATTACTATTATTATGTATAAATTATTATATTCTATTTTCTTTGGTTGTTTTTTGTTGACCGTAGGTCTTACACAAGAAGCCATAGTTGCAAATTATAAATTCTATGACAAATTACCCATTTTTAATGAACCCAAAATTTATGATGCACAACTCATTGTAATAAATGATGATGAGTCATATTATACCACAATCTTGAATACGACGGATAATTTGAATGCGAATTTTAATGATCAGATTGTTTTTGAAAATCAGGATTTTGTGTATCAACTTTTAAAACAAAATAAAAAATTTTATACACATGATTTATTGCAAAGGAAAAAATACTTTTTTGAGGAAAACATACCAGAAATAGTATATAAGTATATGGATGATACAAAACTATTAAATAATATTATCCTTCATAAAGCCTTTACTACATTTAGAGGTAGAGAATACATTTTGTGGTTTGAAAAAGGAGATATCAATATAAGCCCTTGGAAGTTTTCTGGAATTAACGGTATTGTGCATGAGGCTTACTCCACGGATGGTAAAGCCAGATGGGAATTAGTAGATATAGCACAAACTAAAGAAAAATTTAAAAATCCTTTCCCAAAAGAAGCATTGTTTTTGCCTTATGAACTTTATCCTGAAAAAGCTTATGCAATACCAGAAGCATTGAAAAGAAAATTAGCTAAGAATCCTAATAATAGGTTAACTGAACAAGAAAGAAATCAATTGGAAATTGAATTTGATTTTGAGAAAAAATAGTTATTATAGCAACCTTAAACCAATAAATTGGTCTATTAATAAATTTAAATGATAAAATTCATTCTTACAAAATATATTTTTGTTCTAAATACATTGATTCTATCTTCAGTTTTATCTGCGCAGACTTACGAGGTAGTTTATGATCTAAAGTATCAACCGAATATTGATGAAGATAGTTTAGTGGTGGAAGAAATGAGTTTGTTATTCAATGTTGCTCAGCAAAAATCTATATTTGAGAATTTAGGTAAACAGAAAATTAAAGAATTTTATAACAATCTTCGACAGAGTGCACAATTAGGCAATAGTATTCATTATGACAATTCTTTGATGCCGACTTATAATTTTGCCTTTAGTGTTTCAAAAGATTTTGAAAAACAAAAATATACCTTTTACGAGCCTGTGTTGGGTGAAACCTATACTTATGATTTTAAAGAACCCATTCATTGGGAGGTTTTAAAATCAACTAAAGAGGTGATGGGTTACCAATGTCAAGAAGCACAACTTAATTTTGGAGGAAGAACATGGCTTGCCTATTTCTCTCATGAAATTCCATTTTCTGATGGACCTTATAAATTTTATGGATTACCAGGATTAATACTTGAAATTCAATCCACAGATGGTGATTATTCTTTTGAAGCAACCTCAATTTATACGTTAAATAAAGATATTATTCAACCTGATGCTATTGGGTTCAAAAAGGATAAATTAGATCAATATAAAGAGAGATTAGCAGAAAAACCATCTATTGCGCTAAAAAATAAATTAGAAAGCAATAACATTTCGGTAAGCGTTAAATTTGACGGTAAAGATGTTAGTGGAAAATCTTTTGAAGACACGTATGATAAAGAAGTAAAGGAATGGATGAAAAATCATAATAATCCTATCGAAAAAGATATGATTTGGTTGGATAAGTGATTATGAAGCGGCTTATCGGTTGTTTAAAGGTAGTTTAAATGTGGTTTAATGGTAGTTTAAAATTGTTTAAATAAAATATTGGGCACGAAGCGTCATTCCGCACTCGATGCGGAATCTAATTTATGAAGTAGCTTAAAAGTAGTTTAGTTATAGTTAAAATTTGTTTAACCAAAAATGTTCATCTCGAAACGTCATTACGCACTTGATGCGGAAGCTAGCGTATTAGAGTTGTTTTAAAGGATGTTTAAAAAGTCTTTATTAATACGATCATAAGGCTTATAAATTCATAATTTTGCATTATTTTAGTTGATGATTCAAACGAAAATAGATGTGATTGTTAATAACTTTTATTGTTTTAATCAAAATAAATTTGGTTTTAGATTTTAGATTTTTGTTGACATAATAACAATTTAAAATTTTATTTTTATGAAAAATTTATTATTTGGAGTATTAGTATTGCTCATGGGAACTTTTGCATTTGCAAACAGTATGGAAACTATCAATTTAATTAACAAAGAACCTTTAGTTGAAATATATTCAACAGGATCCGAAACAATTTTTTATCATGAATCAAAACTGGAAGTTTTTGATAAGGATGTAACTTTTATCGTTGGCTTTGATATCAATGACATGGTTTCATCATTAAGTATATCGGATGAGCTTTCTAAAGATGAGCTATCCCAAGTAACAAATATCTTACTTACATCTAACTGTCTAACTACATGTACAAGAGCAAATGGATGTTCAGATAAAAGCACAAGTGTTGGTAGTTTAATTTGTGTTGGTGAATGCGTAGTTGATTGCACACAAGCATTATTGGAAGAAATGACGGAAGATACGAATCCACAATAATGTAAAAATTTTAAAACCTAAAAGCGTGTCTTTAGATACGCTTAATTTTTTTTATGGATTCATTAGTAGTTATTAAGAAGTTTGGATATGAAAGTGCTTTATTTGAAAATTTAGAGTTATCCTTCGATAATAGTAGTAAAATTGGTATTGTAGGGAATAATGGCGTGGGCAAAACCACATTGTTAAAATTAATAAGCCAGCAAATAACAGCAAGTGGCGTGAGCGTAGTTGCAAATCCTGATATAGGATATTTTGATATTAATTATACATTAAATAAAGAATATTCTTTCCATGATAACTGTAAATTATATTCAAGGTATTTACAAAAGGATTTGATAGAAGAATATGTTCAGAAATTTGCATTTAATAAACATAAGAATCTTAAAATCAATAAACTATCAAAAGGAAATTTAGTTAAAGCTCACTTAATATTTTTACTGTCTCTAGAAAAATCTTTTTACTTTTGGGATGAGCCTTTTAGTAATTTAGATGAAAAATCAAAAACTGTTTTTAAACTAATTCTACAGGAAGCAAGTTTTGGTTTTTTATTAATTTCACATGATTTTCAAATGATTACATCATGTTGTAATAAAATATATGAAATAAAAAATAAAACCCTTATCCCAGTAAATAATTTTTAGATGACAACAGAGTTCACTTTATTTCTAAAAAGCAAATACAACCTATTCACTATAATTATAGTGCAAATTTTGATGCTAAGTGTCTATTATAGCTACTTTATGATGATGGAAGTTCCAGAAACTACTAATTTATTTGATTCTGGTATTGTAATATTTTTTTCATTTCTTTTCTATCTATTGATTTATAGGAAAATATTTATTCAACAACACATAAAATTTATTTCATTAAATATAGACCGATACAAGTCTATACTCCTGAAGAAAATAGGGGTTTCCATAATTTATTTTGTTATTAGTTCAATTCTTGTATTGATAGCACTTAGTTTTATTTTTGAAAAACCATCTTGGTTGTCTGGTCTATTTCAAATCAAATATATTTTATTTTTTTTGTTATTGAATCTCATGTGTTCCTTAATTTCTTTTGCTATTACCTCTTTTAATACATCAATTTGGATGGTTTTAATTATTTTAAGCTTGGTTTTATTTGAAGATAATATTCGTCTTATGATAGAAAATGCAACGATTACGAATTTATTTTTTAAAACTAATTACAAAAATCTTTTTAGCGAAGCTTCTATTTATGCTGTAATAACTACAGTTATCTATATATTAATTCCATTTTTTATTATCTTGAAGAAAAACTATAAACATGAAAACTAAAATCACAATATGTATTCTACTATTTGGTGTATTTGTGAATGCCCAAATTCGAGTACAATATGAATTAAATTATATAATGGATTCTACAACTAACTACGTAGAACAAGAAGTATTTAACCTTGATATAGAACAAAACAAATCCTTATTTTATCCTACAGCTTTGGCGAGCATGGACTCTTTAGTAAACGCCGATAATTATTTATATAACAATAATGTAGTAGAACCAAAACTTGATTATATGATCGAAAAAAACAATGATGAATTGTTTTTTGACGAAGCAATAGCTTTAAATATATTTCATATTAAAGAACCAAGAATATTAAAATGGGAAATTATTCCTAATTCCATCGATAGCATCGAACAGTTTAAAGTTCAAAAAGCAGAAACTCGATTCGGAGGTAGGAAATGGATTGCTTATTATACCAGCGAAATTCCCTATTCAGAGGGTCCTTATAAATTTAAAGGCCTACCAGGTTTAATTCTAAAAGTGCATGACCAAAATAAAGATTATATATTCGATCTTATTGCAATTAAACAAATTAAAGAAATCTTTGAATTTACCTTCCACGAAAAAATTGGTGTAAGAAAAGTCGATATGGATTTTTTGGAGTATAAAAAATTTCTCTCTGAAATTGAAACCAACCCAAAAGTTATAGCTTATCTAATGACAGGAAACTATAATGTAGAACTCCCAACTGAACTTAGCCAACAATTTGTAGAACGATATAAAAAAGAGAAAATAAAAAAAAATAACCCTATTGAGTTAAGTCTCGATGAATAAATAGCAGTTTTTCTTTCCTTTTCTTATTCCTAGTATCGAAATCTAAAAATAGCGATACATTTCAACAAATGAAGACAAACTATAATGCATCAATGATTGAGAGACTAGAGTAAATGAGAATATATTGGATGATGAAAAAAAAAATCAAAAATTAGAAGAAGACAGAATCAAAATCCATCGAATAATCCCATAGAGTTATTACATATTTAATTTTTTAAATGAAAAACCATCTTTGCTTTTTATTCATTGTTCTTTTTTCAGCAGTACCAGCTCAAAGCCTTATTCAAGGAAAGCTTTTAAATTCTGAACAACAACCTATTTCTGGCGTAAGTGTTAGCCTATCTCCAGAAGACTCGGATGATATTTTAGCCTATGCCATTTCTGATAAGAATGGAGGTTTTAGTATAGAAGTTAATTCAGAAATTTCGACCTTAAAAATCAGCATTAGATCCATGGATTATGCCATGGTTTCTGAGGTTATTGAAAATAAAAATCAAACCTTAAACTTCTATTTAACCGAACAAGCTATCGAACTTAAAGATGTGGTCGTAAAGGCGAGTCCTATTCGACAACGTGGAGATACCTTAAACTACTCTGTAAACACTTTTGCCAAGGAACACGATAGAAGTATTGCCGACGTTATTGCGCGTATGCCGGGAATAGAAATTCAGAGCAATGGACAAATTCTCTATCAAGGCAAACCTATCAACAAATACTATATCGACAATCTAGACATGTTAGAAGGTAGGTATAATCTTGCTAACAAGAATCTAGCACATAAGGAAGTGGCAAGTGTTCAGGTATATGAAAACCATCAGCCGATCAAAATATTAGACAGTTTGGTTTATTCAGATCGAGCGGCTTTGAATATTCAACTTAAAAATAGTTTTACTTTTACAGGACAAGCAGAACTAGGTTTGGGCGCTTCTCCTCTACTTTGGGATGCAAATATTACACCTATGCTATTTGCAAGAAATAAGCAGATGCTCACCACCTACCAAACCAATAATACAGGAAATAATGTAGCAGAACAGTTTACTAATTTTAGCTTATCTTCTTTGTTAAATCCAGTGCGAATCAATTTAGAAAAAAAAGATTGGGTTGGTATTCAAAGTTTGTCAACACCCAATTTTCCAGACAAACGTTGGTTAGATAATAATATCCATGCAACTTCTACCAATTTCCTATATAAATTGAAGAAGGATTATGAAGTAAAATTTAATATTTCTTATCTCAATGATTATCAAAAATTAAAAGGGGCAACAACCACACGATTTTATACTGCCAACGATACCATTCAACTCAACGAAACTCAATTCAACCAATTGTATTTTAATTCGTTAGATGCCAATCTTATTCTACATAAAAATACCAAAAAGAATTATTTAAAAAATACCTTAGAATTGCAAGGATTTTGGGATGGAGAGCGTGGCGGCATCTTAAATAATAACGAAAATATCGGTCAGCAAGTAGAAAATCATTACTTTAAACTAGCTAACACCTTAACCAGCATTATTCCTATAGGAAAACAGCTGATGAACCTTAATTCGTATGTAGGTATTGACAAAACGCCTCAGAATTTGCGCATTGATCCAGGACAGTTTATTAATTTACTCAACCAAAATATGACGTATGATCTAACTACCCAAAATGTAGCACATCAACAATTTGTCACCACCAACTCACTTGGATTTAATAAAGGCATAAAACATTTTACTTTTTCACCCAGCATTGGTTTTCAGTTGATGAAACAAAGCTTGAATTCTTCTATATTTGTGGATGAAACCGAACTTACAGAATCTGTATTTAATAACGATTTAGATTGGACACAGACCAAAGCTTTTGCGCAACTCCTTACAGAATATAAAAAGAAAAAATGGCGTTTGAGTTTAATGACACCTGTTATTTACTCGAACTATAACATATCAGATGATCGCAATGAACTAGGTCAAAACATTAATCAACTAAGCTTTCAGCCAAGCTTTAATGTTTATTATGAACCAAGCGCTTTCTGGAAATTTAATATCGGAAGCAATTACAGCGAAAGTTTAGGCGATATTCACCAATTGCATTATGCTTATTTGATGAATAATTATAGAAATATTCAAAAAATTTCAGCACCTCTTCCAGAAAGTCAAATCATGAGTTATAGAGTGGGTATGGACTATAAAAACCCGATTAAATCCTTATTTTGGAATATACAATACAGTCATTCCAATTTAAATAACAATCTATTGTATGCTACCCAAATTCAAGATAATGGTGCAACAGAAATAACTGCTATACAAGAAGATAATAAACAATTAAGCCATCAAGTTTCTTCTCGCATTAGTAAATATTTTGGTAGATTAGGTGCCAACCTAAGCTTAAAAGGAAGTTTAGGTTATAATTTCTCTGAACAAGTTATCAATCAAATTCTAACTGATGTTAAATCTCAAAACATGGGATTCAACGCCAAAATAGAAAAGGATATTTCGGAAGCATTAAATGTAGAAATCAACTCGAATTGGACATTTTTTAAGAATAGCTTACAAAATCAATCCAATGCGTGGATTACTCGACAAGAACATCAATTTAAATTAAATGCGTATCCAAAAGAAAATCAATTCGTTGGACTGACCACAGAATGGTCTAGAAACGATGTTTTAAAGTCAAATAAGGATTATTTTTTTGCTGACTTACTATATCGCTACACTTGGAAAAAAGCGAAGTTGGATTTTGAACTTGAGTGGAACAACATCTTCAACAGCAAAGATTATAGTATTTTGAGTATAGACACTTACTCGTATGTAGAAACCAATTTTAGATTAAGACCCTCGCAGGTTTTGTTGAAGGTGAGATTTTCGCTATAAAGTAGGTTAATGGGGTTTAATGGTGGTTTAATAGTTGCTTAATGTAGTTTAACCAAAAAAGTTCATCTCGAAGCGTCATTCCGCACTTGATGCGGAATCTAATTTATGAAGTGGTTTAAAAGTAGTTTAAAAAGGCTTTATTAATACGATTAAGCATATTATAAATTCATAATTTTATATTGTTTTAGTTGATGATTCAAGTGAAAATGAGAGTAGTTTTTAATAGCTTTACTTGTTTTTAACAAAATAAATTTGGTTTTAGATTTTAGATTTTTGTTGTATTAATAACAATTTAAAATTTTATTTTTATCAAAAATCTTTTATTTGGAGCTTTGGTATTGCTCACGGGGACTTTTGCTTTTGCAATTAATGATTCTGAAGATTATATCTTTCCAGAAGATCCTATTGAAATTTATAATCTGAATGAGAAAATAATTTTACCTTGAAGAAGTTTATATTTTTATTAATAAGTATTTGTTTTTATAATACTTATGCCCAGAATTATGAGGTCACTTACGAAAAAATTGAGTTTGCTACAGTTTCCAAAAAAGTTAAACAGCATCCAATACTCAATAAAGTGTTTGGCTCAGATATAATTTCATCTTTTGTTATAAACCTTGATCAAGATCAGTCTTATCAATATTTTGAACCAATATTATCAAATAATTATAAAGTTTTAGATAATTCAGCAAGAATTTACAAAAATATCTCTGAAAATATTGTTTATATTGAAACTCTAATTCCCAATACAATTGTAAGAGATACATTAAATAAATATGATTGGGAATTGATTGAAGATGAAGAATTAAATTTTGAAAATTATAAGTTATTAAAAGCAAAATTTACAAAAAACTTCATGGAATCGGAGTTAACAGTTTTTGCATGGTATACCAATGATATACCCATTTCTAATGGACCAGAAGAATATAATGGGCTTCCTGGGTTGATTTTACGAGTTGAAGTATATTTAGAAAATCAATTAAAAACTTCTATCAATGCGAAAAAAGTAAAACTAAAAAAAACTTCCATTGCTAATCCTTTTCTAAATGAAAAATATAAAATTGTCACCAGAGATGAGAGTGAAAAGTTATTAAGGAATAATTTTAGCGAATTTAAATAAAAAACATTATGACAGATTACATATTGATATTAACAATTTTTGGAGTTGTAATACTTAATGCAGTATTCACTTATAGAATTTTGACTAAGAAGGAAATGAATAAACCCTTAAAAAATTCATTTTTTTTATATACTTATTATCTTCCTTTCATAGGATCGATAATACTATTATTAACTTTAAATGATAAGAAGAAGGTTTAATCTTCAGAATAATTCATGATTTCAAGGCAGTAAGATTCAATTATATAGAAAAGAAGGTTATCCAATTTTGTGAAGATAATCTACAAAATAGAAATTCTAATCAGGATTTTGAAGTATTATTGGCTAAAAAATCAGCAAATTGCAATTAAAATATATAAAAAGTTGAATGTAATTGATAAACTTAAATTAAGTGATTGTGATATTTAAAATTAAATCTTAAAATGCATAGTAAATTCTGCTGGATCGGATTGTTGTTTTTGATGAGTTTTGTTTACTCACAGGATAAAACGTATCAAATAACTTATGAGAACTTTTTTGAATTATCTGAAGATGGCTTAGCTTATGAATTTGAGGATAAGGAAACAAGAGATTTTTATCGCGAATTATGGAATAGAAAGAAAGTTTATCATCTTTTAACGGATAAACAAAAAGGATATTTCAGCCAAGAACATCATTTAGAAGATCAGAAAGTTCTTAATTCATCTGACGGTAGCGTTGTTTCATATGACAATCATGCACCTGATCTTTATCTTAACTATACAGAAAAGACTTGGTCTCAACTTACGGATACTAAAAACTTAATAATACAGAACGAATTAGCAAAACCAGCATGGAATATCGACAGAAATGCGTCTAATGTTCCTCAGTTTTTTAGTTTTAAAACGATGAAAGCTGAAATTAATGATGGTAGCGGAATGATTATTACAGCCTACTATACACCAGAAATTCC
This sequence comes from Profundicola chukchiensis, assembly GCF_029664245.1. GTDB lineage: Bacteria > Bacteroidota > Bacteroidia > Flavobacteriales > Weeksellaceae > Profundicola > Profundicola chukchiensis. Next base: position 342,301 of record NZ_JANAIE010000003.1, read on the forward strand.
CATATCTGCAGGACCAGAAAAATATTATGGTTTACCTGGTTTAATTCTTTATTTAGAAATGCGACTAGAAGAGGATGACCCAGAGTCAGCCGTTATAGCTAATATTTGGCAAGCAAAACTTGTAGAGGAAGTAAAACAAAGTATTCCATCTTTAAAAATAAAAAGAAAAACTACGTTTATGACTGAGATGGATTATCAAAATTTATTAGAAGCTAATATGCAAAAACAACAAGAATATAATTCATCTGGCGTTGAGAAGATTGATTAAAGTTATGATTGATCTTATTTAATTCACAAAATATTTTAATATCAATAAAAGTCTACTTTTTTAGAAATGTGGGCTTTTATTTTTTCTATAAAGTTGGCAAAGGCTTGGTATTATGATTAATATACATGACTTAACACCCTTTAACAGCATTAATGGAACATAATTTGTTAAATTAGAAGAATTATTCACGAAATTTGAATTCTTAATTTAAGCCTATGTCATTATCCGCAATCAACTTGCAGGAACTCAATGAAACCATTAACAACGAAAGTCAAATCATGCATCGCTTGTCCGATGAGATGAAAAAAGTCATCTTCGGTCAGGATAAGATGGTAGAAAGCCTTTTGATTGGTTTGTTAAGTAATGGTCATATTCTGTTGGAAGGTGTACCAGGACTTGCTAAAACTTTAGCCATTAAAACTTTGGCAGAAGCAGTACATGGTCATTTTTCGCGTATTCAGTTTACGCCTGATTTGTTACCCGCTGATGTGGTAGGAACCATGATTTATAACGTAAAGGAAAATGATTTTACGATTAAAAAGGGTCCTATTTTCGCCAATTTTGTGTTAGCAGATGAGATCAACCGTTCGCCAGCTAAGGTGCAGTCAGCTCTGTTAGAAGCCATGCAAGAAAAGCAAGTTACGATTGGTGACGAAACATTTTTCTTAGAAGAACCATTTTTGGTCATGGCTACGCAAAACCCCGTAGAACAAGAAGGAACTTATCCTTTGCCCGAAGCTCAGGTGGATAGGTTTATGTTGAAAACTGTGATTACTTACCCAGATTATGAATCTGAGAGACAAATTATGCGTCATAATATCAATCAAACTTTTCCTAAGATTGAACCCGTAATGCATATTCACGAAATTTTAAAAGCGAGAGAAGTTGTGAAAAAAGTCTATATGGACGAAAAAATTGAACAATATATTCTCGATATTTCTGCTGCAACAAGATATCCTCAGGATTTTCAATTACCCGATCTACAATCCTATTTGAGGTTTGGAACTTCACCACGAGGTAGCATTAATTTAGCAAAAGCAGCTCGTGTGCATGCTTTCTTAAGAAAGAGAGCCTTTGTGATACCAGAAGATATTAGAGCCATTGTACACGACGTAATGCGCCACAGAATCGGTATTACCTATGAAGCAGAAGCCGATAATGTAACCTCAGACCAAATACTGGATAGGATTGTGAATAAAATACCTGTACCTTAGAGGAGAGTGTAGAGTTTATAGTTGAGGGTGTAGAGTTTGGTTGGTTTAGAGTGTAAAGATTAGGACTAGTTTAAAGTTGAAAATTGTTTAAAAATTCTGTATTTATTCGTATAAATGTTTAAATACTAATAAAATGAAGATTAAATTAAATATAATATCAGAGAATTTAATAACATGTATGAAGTGCAAATTTATATCAATCCCTACACCCTCAACCCCACATTTTAAACTAATAACGTATGTTTAATTTTGAGAAATTAGAGGTTTGGAAATTGAGTAAAGAACTTTGTAAGGTTATTTTTAATTTCACGAAGGATTTCCCTAATAATGAAAAATATGTCTTAATAGACCAGATGAGAAGGGCTTCCCTATCAGTGCCATCTAATATAGCAGAAGGTTCTTCAAGAATGACAGTTAAGGATAAACAACATTTTTATACTATGGCATATAGTAGCCTAATGGAATTAGTAAATCACTCAATTATATCTAATGAATTAAATTATATTGATGATGAGCAGTTAAACTTCATAAAGTCAGAGTCATTAATAATTGCTAAAATGATAAGTAAATTAAGAAAAAATACTTTTTAAAATACTAAAAACCATAAACTAACAACACTACACCCTAAACCATATACCCTACACCATATGAAGGATTTGCTTAAAAAAGTGAGACAGATTGAAATCAAGACCAAACGCTTGACGAATAATCTCTTTATGGGTGAATACCAGAGTTCATTCAAGGGAAGAGGTATGGTTTTTTCTGAGGTTAGGCCTTATCAATATGGCGATGATGTTAGGAATATTGATTGGAACAAAACGGCTCATTTCTCTGAACCTTATGTAAAAGTATTTGAAGAAGAAAGAGAACTGACTTTGATGCTTTTGGTAGATGTAAGTGCTTCTCAAAACTTTGGTACACGCAAACAATTAAAGAAACAAACCGTAGCCGAAATCTGTGCTACCTTGGCATTTTCTGCTATGGCTAATAACGACAAAGTAGGGCTCCTACTCTATTCAGACCAAGTGGAATTATATCTTCCGCCAAGTAAAGGTAAATTTCAAGCTTTAAGAATTATTAGAGAATTAGTAGAATACGAACCTAAAAATGCTAAAACCGATTTAAATGCTGCGCTAGATTTTTTATTAAGTACCCAAAAAAGGAAAAGCATTTGTTTTATTTTATCTGATTTTACGGATATTAATTACGAGAAGTCTCTCAGAATTGCTGCACGTAAACATGAATTAACCGGAATTAGAGTGTATGACGAAAAAGAAGAATTTCTTCCTAATATAGGCTTAGCGAATATCATTGATAATGAAACTGGTGAAATGAGAATGATTAACACATCTTCGGCAAGCGTTCGCAGAAATTATGAACAATTCTACCGAAGAGTAAGGGATCAATTTCTAAATATTTTCTCTAAATCAGGTGCAGGAACTATAGAAATTAGAACCGATCAGGACTATATAAAAGCTCTTTTAGCGTACTTTAAAAGTAACCATGCTGCATGATGGGAAGTGAAATTTTTTCAAAGGATTTTTATAATATTTTACACTTAAAAGGCTTGAGTATAGCACAAGTATTGTTTATTTTTATTTGCTCACTCCTACCCTACTCTGTTCATTCACAGGTACAAACAGAATTAAATCCAGATATAATTTTAATTGGTGATACCGCATCGCTTAAAATTACAGTTACCTACGATGCTCGCCAAAAAGTTATATTACCACAGATTGGGGATTCACTTAATTCTTTTTTAGAAGTATCTAACGTGAAGATAGACTCCATGAAAGTTGGTAATAATGCTAATTATATACAGACCATCACTTTAACCAGTTTTGATATAGGTGATTTCTTAGTGAATTCATTACCGGTTGTAATAGATGGAGATACACTTCTTACGAGTTCTAAACGATTAGAAGTAAAAGATCTAGAAGTGGATGCAGATTTAGATAAAATGTATCCCATTAAACCTATCATTCCTCAAGAAATAACTTGGTGGGAAAAGAATAAAAAATATTTAGCCTATTGGGTTGTGGGAATCTTATTGGCAATCATAATTATAGTGTTGATTTATTTGTATTTAAAAGCAGCCAAGAAGAATAAATATGTGAGTAAACCACTTCTTCCACCTTATGAAGAAGCCTTGGAGAATCTTAAGAAACTAGATAAAGAAAACTATTTAAATCAGCAGAATTATAATCAGTTTTATACAGATTTAAGTTTTATTGTAAGAAGATATTTTAGCAGGAGATTTGATTTCCCAGCAATGGCTTTATTAAGTGGTGATTTGCCTCCTTACATGAAAAATAAGGAATTACTTACCGAAATCGAAGCAGAACAATTATCAGCTTTTTTAAAGGATTCAGACTTAGCTAAATTTGGAAGAACGATTCCAGCTGAAGAAAAACATAAATATTATAGAAATTGGATTGAGGAAATTATTCAGAAAACTAGACCGATTTTAGAAGAAGATATTCCGCAGCATATGCAGGATGAAGTAGAACAAGAAAAACTCAGAAAATTAGATAATCGATAATGGGAAATTTTGAGTTTTCGAATCCGTGGTTTTTATTACTTCTGTTGCTCATACCGCTTTTAATTTTAGGGCGATTGGCATTCAGGAATCAGGTATCTGAACCCATGAAAATGCCTTCTATCAAAGCATTTGGTAAAACAGAAACTTGGTATAGCTATATTCCTACTTTGCTCTATATGTTACGAATTACCGCATTGGTATTCTTGATTATTGCTATGGCTAGACCTAGAAAAGTAGATGTAAGTACCAAAGTTCGTTCAGATGAAGGAATCGATATTATGATGGTAGTCGATATTTCGCTAAGTATGTTGGCAAGAGACTTAAAACCGACTAGATTGGATGCTTTACAGGATGTTGCAGAGGAATTTGTTAGCAAAAGGCCAGCAGATAGAATTGGAATGGTGGTTTATTCAGGAGAAGCAGTTTCTAAAGTGCCATTGACTTCTGATAGAGCGATTATGATCGACGAAATTAGAAATCTAAATTTAGATGAATTAGAACCCGGAACAGCCATTGGTATTGGTTTAGCAACAGCTGTAAATCATTTAGAGCATAGCAAAGCCAAGAGTAAGGTAATTATTCTCATGTCAGACGGGGGAGAAAGCCCGGTAGATTATAGCAACAACAAAGTCTATATTAGTCCAGAAGATGCGGCACAAATAGCTGCCGATAGAAACATTAAGGTGTATACCATAGGAATCGGAACCAATGGATTTATTCCTTTACCAAGAGGTTATGAACATTATCCACAACGAGCTTTTCAATTAGACGAGCCTTTGTTACAATATATTGCTAATACGGCTAATGGTCTATATTTCCGTGCTACGGATAACCAAAAATTAGATGAGATTTATGCTGAAATCAATGAGTTAGAAAAGAGTGAAGTCAACGAAATTAAATACTATAATTACACTGAATATTATAGAACATTTCTTTTCTATGCCTTATTCTTTATATTATTAGATACCGTTTTAAGAACCTTGATATTTAGACAGATAGCATGATAAGTAGTCATTGGGATAAACCAAATTATATTATTTTTATGCTGGCGGTATTTATCGTCATGTTCTTGCTATATCGTTTACATAAGTGGCGTGTTCAGGTGAGAGAGATGTATGCTGATACAAGTTTACAAGAGGCTGTATTCAGTCAAAAAAGTGTTTCTTGGTTAAATCTTAAGAATATTTTCTTACTACTTTCATTGGTATTTTTGGTGATTGCTTTAATGGGACCACTTTGGGGAGAAGAAGAACAAACCCTTAAACGAGAAGGAATTGATATAGTTTTTGCCTTGGATTTATCGAATTCTATGAATGCAGAAGATATTGCACCTAGTAGATTAGAAAAAGCCAAAAAATTCATTATTGATTATGTTGAGACATTAGGAGGAGATAGAGTAGGATTAGTCATTTTTGCAGGAGAGGCTTATGCAGTATCACCTTTAACAACCGATTATATGGCCATTAATTCCTTTGTGGCAGGTTTAGATACTAATCTCTTATGGAATCAAGGAACGAATATTTCAGCTTCAATTAGAACCAGTTTAGAGGTTCTTGGGACAGGACAAGATACAAGCAAGGCTATAATTCTTATTTCAGATGGAGAAGACCACGAAGAGGGAATTAAAGATCAGATTGCAAATGCTAAGAAAAATAGAACAGAAATTTTTGCTTTAGGGATTGGTGAATCGGTTCCAGTTCCTATTCCTATGCGAACGGCGGACGGTTTTGACGCAGGATATAAAGAAGATGATAATGGATCTACGGTTTTAACTTCATTTCATGGCGAGAATTTGAGGAATATCGCCGAACTTTCTGGTGGAAGTTACATCAAGGTAGAAAGTCTTGAATCCACGATTAAAAAGTTACAAAACGGTATTAATAGTTTAGAAAAGAAGTCTCAACAAGAAGTACTTACATTTAATAAAAAGCACCAATATCAGTGGTTTTTGGGAATTTCAATTTTATTTTTCTTTATCTATACTTTAACACCAGATAAAAGAATTCTTAACACTTAAAGCCTTATTTTTGTGGGGAATATGAAACTCTGCTTTAGTCAATCTTTGATATTGCTGTGTGTTACCCTCTTTTTTGGAGGTAGCCAGGAAAGTTATGCCCAAACATTAGAAGAGAAAGAGTGGATTGCTGAGGGTAATAAGTATTACTTGCAAAAGGAATTTGACAAGGCTAGAGTAGAGTACAGCAAGGTTTTAGCTACTTCTCCTGCATCTTATAAGGCAAATTTTAATTTAGGAAATGCTTATTTTGAATTAAAGAATTATAAGAATGCTGTAACTCATTTTGAAAAGGCAACTAAGGCAAGTCCAGATAAGCTAGAAAAAGCTAATGCATTTCATAACTTGGGAAATAGCTTATTACAGCAGCATGAATACAAAAAAGCCATTGAGTCTTATAAGGATGCTTTAAGAAATAATCCTAAGGACAACGAAACCAGGTATAACTTGGTATTGGCAAAGAAATTGCTTAATAATCAGGATAAACAACAAAATCCACCGGATTTACCCAAACCTTCTGAATACGCAAAGCAAATGAAATCTAAGGCAGATTTCGAGGCTGAACAGGGTAAATTCGAAGCAGCTAGAAATCTGATGCTAGAAGCTATGCAAAAGGATTCAACGGTAATGCATTATCAATCCTATATTGACAAATTAACCGAAATTGTTGTGCTAGATACGATTAAACTAAAATGAGAACCTTAATTATTTTGTTGATGATTTTTTCTTCTATGGCTGTTTATGGACAGAACGTAGATGATTTTTTTGTGCCTTCAGCAAATTATTATCTACAAGATAAAACCGAAGATGCTCTAGATAAGGTGAATCAAGGATTAGAAGCGCATCCTAATAACAAAAAGCTTTTAGAGCTTAAGAAAAAGATAGAGGAGCAAAAAGAACGCGACAAGGAAAGAGGCAAAAACAACGAGGGAAAGGAGCAAGATGACAATGCTAAACAAAACCCAGAAGAAAATAATAGCCAACAAGATTCTCCACAAGATGATGGTAGAAATAGGGGAGAAGATGGAACAGGAAGTAGTCAAGAAGACCCTATGAATGCAGATGGAGAAGAGCCCTCAGAGAATATAAAAGATCAAGGTGAACGCTTACAGAAAGAGCGTTATGATAATATTTTGAAAGCGCTAGAAAATCAAGAACAAGATACCCAAAGGCGTTTGATGATGGGAAACTCAAAGTCTAAATTGGGTCGTAAACAAAAGGATTGGTAATACATGCAATTAAATAAAAGTATATTTTTATTGATTTTGTTGGCGGGGACCTTTGTCTCGGCTCAGATTTCCTTTAAAGCTGTTCCTGATAAGACTTCTGCTAGGATAGGAGAGAGAATACAGCTTAGTTTTATTATTACTACAAGTCAAGATTTAGACTTCGAACAAGTCACTTTCCCAAGTTTTGCTGGTTTTCAAATGATTGGACGTAATGTTGGTCAAAACTTTAGCTATACCAATGGTAGAATGACCAAGCAATACATGGAAACTGTGATTTTAGTACCACAAAAGAAAGGTAAAATCACGATTAGTGGGGGTTACGTCATGGTAGATGGTAAAAAATATCAATCTAACTCGGTTACTTTTAATATTTCAGAAGCTGCTCCCAAAACAAAAGTACAGGATAGTCAACTCGTTTTTATGGAAGTAATTCTAGATAAAAACAAGGTTTATCCAAATGAGAATATTAATGCAGAGATTAAGTTATATGCTAAATCTTTTGATGCATTAAGACGTAGATCTGATTTGGAAGTTCCAGGAATGTCTGATTTTCAAGTAAGGGAAGTTTCCAAGAATAAGGATCGTGATTTTGAGCAGGAAATGATTAATAATCAGGTTTATATCTCGGAGAGTATTGCCGAATATCAATTAACACCTAAAAGTACAGGTGAATTAGTTATTCCCGCTTTTGCACTTCGAGTAGCTATCCCAATTGATATGTTCGATGAGCGAGTGGTACAAGTTAGGACCAATCATAGATCGATTCATGTGGTAGATTTTCCAGCCAATGCACCATCTATTTTTAAAGGAGCTGTGGGTGATTTTAGATTACTTACTCATTTAGATAAAAATGATGTGAATACCAAAGAATCAGTTAATTATGAGATTGAATTAATTGGTGAAGGTAATTTTTCAAGTATAATTCTACCAAAAATTGATGTACCTAAAGATTTAGAGGTTTATCCATCTAAAACAAGAAATTCTTTTCAAACCACCTCCTCTGGAGAAAAAGGAAAGATTGTAGATCGCTATGTAATGGTTCCTCAGTATGGAGGAAGTTTTAAAATTCCTGAAATCGAGTTTTGTTATTTTAATCCAAAAACGGAAAAATACATCACTATTACTTCAGATGCTCAAGAGTTAAATGTAAAAGGTGAAACTAAACAAGAAACTCAAACCAAAACAGAAATAGCCAAGGCAGATTCGATTAAACAAGATTCAGCAAAGTCGATGAAGAGCATATTACCAGAGATTCCTTCGGAGATTACCAATATTTTTAAAAAGCCTAAGAATGATTTAAGCGTCGATAAGCAAGAATCTTCTAGTAATAGTAGTTGGTGGTATGCAGGTCTAGGACTTCCCTTAATCGCGGGATTAGTTTGGTTCTTTGTGTTTAGAAAGCCTAAAGAGGATAACGAAGATGAATTAGACATGGCAGAATTTAATGCTTCTGCTTTAAAATCTAAGCTTAAATCGGATTTAAAAGATTTAAAATTGGCTCAACAAAGTCATGATAAGGATTCATTCTTGAGAAAAGCCAATGAAATTTTAAATGATATTGTAGTTAAAAAGGCTGGTGAACATAAATTGTATGATGTAATCGAGGCTAAGAATATACTTTCAAATCAAGTCTCGAACGACTATGCCTCTCGCTGGGAGAAATTTTATAATGATATTCAATCCATGTCCTATGGAATGGCAACAAATGGTCTTGATTTAGAAGGAAAATACGTTGTGATAGAGGATTTGGTTAAGGAATCATTAAAATAATAAAGTTTGTGTGGTTTAAGATTTAATTATTCTTAATTTTGCGCGCCTTAATTGAGAAAAAATAAACTTTATGAATCTATTTAATATGCTTCCATTGGTTTCGCCTGTCGCTGGTAGTTGGACTCCCAACTTCGATTTCGAGCAAATTTTATCTGCCTTTTTGGTATTATTTGCTGTTATTGATATTGTAGGTAGTATTCCATTGATTGTAAGTTTGCGTCATAGAGCTGGAACGATTCAATCAGAAAAAGCTTCATTGGTTGCTGGGGCCTTATTAATTGCCTTTTTATTCGTTGGAGAGCGTATGCTTAGCTTATTAGGAATAGATGTTTATTCGTTCGCTGTGGCAGGTGCTTTGGTTTTATTTTTCTTAGCAATTGAAATGATTTTAGGCATTGAGATTCATAAAATAGAAGAACCAAAAACGGTATCAATTGTTCCGATTGCTTTTCCATTAGTGGCAGGAGCAGGATCATTAACTACCGTTCTATCGATTAGAGCTGAGTTTAGGGTAGAAAATATCATTATAGCCATCATATTGAATATGATTGTGGTTTACTTGGTATTGAAGTTTGCCGACAAATTAGAGAAAATACTATCTCCGGGCGTTTTAAACGTACTTAAAAAAGTATTTGGTATCATCTTGTTAGCCATCGCTATTAAGTTATTCTCAGCCAACTTAAATCTTTTAATTAACATTTTGTAGAATAAAGTTTCAGTCAAATAATTATCTTTGAATCATGAAAGGTTTATTTTATATATTAATATTAGTATTTGTAGTCGCTAGCGCCGTTAGCGTGTATAACTTAGATTTCCAAGAGCCATTGTGGTCAGAAGTGAATAACTACCAATGGATGACAATTGCAGCATCAGTCTGTGGATTGTTATTGAGCGCAATCTTCCTTAGATATCAAGCGCTAAAAGAAAATTTAGACAACAAATAGAATTAGAATTAAAGCACCGGATTTCTTTTTAAACAAGAGATTCGGTGTTTTTATATGCTAGAGAGTTAAATAGTTACTTATAGATACTCTTGATTAAAAATGATCAGTCAAGGTTACATCGATTATTACCTCTTAATTTCGAATTGATTTGTATCTTTATAATATAAATTAATTCAAAGAAAAGGACACAAGAGACTTGTACATAAGGGGCAATAAGGTTTTTATTAAAAGAAACGATTGGATATAAATCTAGCTTTATTAATCTTGAGTTTTTATTTAGTCGAGGCAAGCTAGCTAAAAGATCAACAGAAATTAAAGTTCATCCATTTAACCTTGATTTTGAAATATATAGTGGAAGGATACGAAGAAAGTTTAGATATAAATGCGCGCAAGATGAATCAAAATGATATCATCTACTTTGAAAGAACAGAGGGTGTATAATTAATTAAAACTAGAAAATGCAAGTGGGAACTAGTTTCTAGTTATATAGCGAGACGTAGCTTTTTTATAAATAAGATTCTTAGCGGTGTTATGATCGCGACATTCTGCATTTAAATGGTTACAAAACAGCGAAAGAGTTTTCTAAATATATTCGTATTTGAAGTTTGGAACGAGCAAAATTATTAGTTGATACTGACAATTTCAAAAAGGCATTTAATTAATTTGGATGATTAATTTAAATTTTAATACCGGTTTTGTATTACTTACTCCAATTTGATATAATTGAACACATTATACAATTCCATTATTTTAGAATATTGATTATGAATTACATACCTCAAAGTATTTAAAAAAATTTACGAGCACATTCACTAGCATTATAAATTGAAATATGAATTTTTATAATTAAATATTATATCAGATGAGAATGGACTTGTTATTATTTACTAGTTGGATGAGTAAAAGGTTTATTCTATTAATAAAATAAACGATATCAGCGACCATTATTCAAATGAAATTAATAAATGGGTAAACCATCTATTTTCATTAAAGGAATTAAATATGGACAATATCTATCCCATGTTTTTTTATCAACTCTTTTATAAATGGAATTATATAATTCAAACCATTTATCATGTTTATAGGTACGGGAATAATAATCACCATCGATAGAGAATTGTCTTAAAGTGGTCTCATCGGTGAAAAGCATTAAGATTTTCTCTAGATTTTGATGTTTTAATTCCTGGGTCTTTGGCTCAAATCCAACTTTATGAATAATTCTAACTATTTCTTCACCAGAGTAGTTTTTGCTAATCCCTGAAGGGTTATTATTATAATAATTATCCCAAGTTGGATCAATATCTGGAAATTGACCTAGGACAAAGTTAGAACTTAATAGAAGTAATAGATATAAATAGATTCTCATAACTTTCGAGTTTTATATGTTTAAACATTTTTATTTTCAATTGGAATTTAATGTTTAATTAAAGATAAGCCATATACAAAAATAGAACATTTAGAGCATATTTGTGTCTGACAAAAATTAAACTTATCCACAATTTGACCTGTGTATGTTGATTTTATTAATCAATAAATTTAACAAAATCTTATCAATTTTATTGAAAATAATATTTATTGTCTTAACTTTATGTGGAAAATAATTGATTTTTATGGGTAAGTTTTTATTTATTTTGTTGCTCACATTGTTTTCTACAATAATTGAAGCTCAAACTTTTAAATTAAAAGCTTTAGAATACTCCTCTAGAGATTTTGATAATGGTATTTGGTCTGATTGGTCAAAAGAAATAAAACTCAATTTTCTGGTCACAATAAATTTTGATGACCATAAAATAAAAGTATTTAATAGATACAATCCCGAGGAATTTGATATTGTGAGATATTATGAAATAGTAAAGGTAGAGGGACATGATGTTTTAGAACTTGAAGTTGTGGATAGCAAAGGTTATGATTGTGGTATTAAATTAATTTTCTCCAAAAAAACGGATGAGGCTTGGGTAACCATGTATGTGATGTATGGAAATTTTGATTATATGTTATATATGGAACCTAGTTAACTACTATAGAGTTTTAGAATTCAATATTATAAATTAAATTTAAAATACTGTTAAACAATTTAATATTCATCAAATCAATCTTTTTAAAATCAATTAAAATGTATAAGAAAATATTAATATATGTTTTATTATTTGCTTCAATTTTAACTTCTGCTCAAGTTGTTAAATTTAGAGCAAAATTATCTTCTACAAGAGATTATAATTCGGGTTCTTGGGGAGAGTTTACGGAAGAAAGGATATCGAACGATCTTATAGTATTAGACTTTGATAAAGCCAAAGTAACGATTTATATGAGAGAGAATATTGAGGATTTTGATATTATCAAAGAATATAAAACAGAAATATCGTCGGATGGAACGCATATTAATACTTATAAGGCTGTGGATAAAGAGGGATTGAAATGTACAATTTTATTTGCCTATTACCCAGATAATGTTAAACTTGGAATGGGATTGTTTGTCCGATATGGAAACTTTGAATATAGTTATTATGGAGACTATAATTGAATAAAGATTATTGTTGTTAAAACCAATTTGCGTTCAAAAAATTGAGATTAATTAGAAGTATCGTGTTTTAATTTATATTTACCTATAAGTCAGCTTTTTATGTCAACAATCTATATATATAATTTTTGTATTAATATAACTGTCTATTCTTCATTATAAAACTTAATCTTACTTATTTATTAAGATAGTTCGATATTCTTTGAGTTCGTGAATTTCTTGTTGTTTGATTTCAATAATATTGTTAGCTTTTTGATACACAGTTTAAATAAAACTATTTATTATTCCTTGATCAGTTGTATTATGTATTATAATACTCCCCTAAATTCGGAACATGAGTTAAGGATTAAAAAAAGTATTAATTATAGCTAAAAAGAAATAGAGCGGAAAAGAAGAAAATTCACCGTAGCTTTTAAGACAAAAGTAGTGATTGAAGCATTAAAAGAGTGAGAGACGCTCCAGGAGTTATCAATACGATTTTGAACTTCAACCTAATCAAATTTCTCAGTGGAAACGTGCATTTTTAAACAATGCAGATAAAGCTTTTGATAAGAAACAACCAGATGAGGAGCATGTTGACATAAACAAGTTATACCAAAAAATTGGAGAACTTGAAGTGGAACGAGACTTTTTAATAAAATAGCTTTCGGAAAACAGGACTGTGAAAGAACGTGAATATCTTATCGAAAAGGATACTACGTACTTGAGTGTTCGAAAGCAAAGTGAACTCTTGGAAGTTAATTGAAGTAATTACTAGTCAACATTGGATAGAAACTTTGTAAGAAAAACAAATCAAAATCAGTATGGATGGTGGTCTAGCCCCTTAAACAATCGGTCAGGATTATAAATCAAAATTACTTTTACTTAAACCCTGCGGAAAATGGATTGGATTTATACCAAGGAATTCAACTATATATCAACACATATTATCACAGAAGACACCAAGGAATAGCCAGACAAAAACCAATAGAAAAATACCAACAAGCAGGATGGCTCGCGTTTCCAACATTTCAACACTATATGAAAAAACCCTTAGGGGGGCGTATATTGAAATAATGAAAACTCTCTCTTTTGTAAACAAAAAAATTTCTATCCTTATAACACTATTGGTCTGACATATGGGAATTACTATCATGTAAAGGAACTTGAAAGCCTTTGAGTCCTTTGAAATTTAACCTCTTCAAGAACTGTTTCCTTATTTGGTTTTAATAAAGCACCAAATCTACTTAATACCAAGATCGGTAAGATGGGTTCTCGATAATTACCTCTTACATAGACATCACTCAGAACATCATATGCAATTCCCTAAATAAAAGAAATAAGTTTGAAATGTACAGCGTGATTCATAATTTAAATAACTTATTCACTTTGAAGATATATAATTCTATATAATAAAAACATTGTAATTATATGTTCACAATAAATTATCTGTTATAGCCAATTCTAAAATCCTTAAAGGAATATTAATAATAAGTTAAAATAATTATGATAACACAAGTAATATTTATAGTTTTATCATAAAAGTTTTTGAGTTATGGAATCTATGGTAGTCGTATTGATAGTAGCATCAATAGTATTTTTTTTAATGGCCGAATTTTTCGGGAGAGCGAAGCATATTGGTAGGTGGTGGTCATTTTTCCTTCTATTGTCTGGATTTTTTCCAGGATTAATTGCACTTATAGCAAGTCCATCTGCCAAAAATCAACCAACAAAGGGTGGAAATGGTTATAAAGTTTGGGGCATAATACTGTTAATATTTGGAGGATTAAACTTTTTTATGCTTATTGGTTCAGAAGGTCAAATGGGACAAGCATTTGTTGCATTTTTGATGACAGGTTTTTATCTGATTCAGTTGTCACAAGGTAAAGTTGTTAATTATGATCCTAAATTCTACTTTGAATCTACTTCTAAAAGTATAGAATCAAGATCGCAATATAATACTTCTACCTCGCCTCCTCCATTTCTAGGTGAAAATAATGTTTTAAATGGTGGAGAATCAATTTCTAGTTCTTATAAAGATTTAGAATTATTATTTAATAAAGGCGTTATAACCAAATATGAATACGAACAGAAAATTAAATCTTTAAAGGAGTCAAATCTTATGGATGAAGTTCAAAAAACTAATGAATTCAAAAGCTTAACAAGATTATATAACAATAAACTGCTTGAAGATTATGAATACCAGAATAAACTAGAAGTACTTAAAAATAAGATGAGAGCAAATAACATAGAGTCAAAAAGTACCATTCATAAAAAGTATAAGATAGACGGAGATGAATACGAGATTAAAGACATTTTAAACAAATTCAGAATAGGAAATTACTTTTTGTCTAAAAGTGATTATATAGAAATTGATAATACAAGAAAACAATTGAGAGATATTCCTGAATTAATGGAAGCGCTAAAAGAATATTTACCCCCAAATTAAATTAAATGAAATATTTTTTAAGAAATAATGAAAAGGAGTTTCTATCTATTTCATTGCAAGAACTTAAACAGCTTACTAAAAATAAAGATTTAAATGATTTATACTATTGGCATCAAGGAATGGCAGATTGGGAAAAATTCGACGGTTCTAATTTGCAAACCAAAATAGCTAAAGATCGGAGATCTACAACTTTATTAACATTTATTACAAGTGTTGTAATATTTGCTATCATTGGTGTGATCATGGTTTCAATTAATTATAATAATGATGATTCGAGTTATACCTCAACTTCTGAAGAGGTTGTAGTCGAGACAGATGAGGATATAATTTTAGAAGATTATGAGAGTCAAAGTAAAAATATAAACGAGTCAAGCATTAATTCGAATAGTATAAATGAAATTAATAATGATAAAGAAAGTCAGGGTTTAAAGGATGTTTTTGCAGGGAAAAATAATTATAATTACGATGATATTAACTATGAACCCGTAAAAAACTTTAAGTATGTTTATATTGTATTCGACGTAAGCATTCCAAAAGAACTTGGATATAATGAAGGGATGTATGACTCTTCATTAGGTATTAATATAAAAGGAACCTATTATCCAATCTATGAAGACTCTCAGCTTATATCGGATGTATTAGAAATAGAAGATTACTCAGAGGACTTAAAACACAGATTATTTGATAGTTTTGAAAGTCAGAATATAGAGCCATCTGGATTCCCATCATTAAGGGCTTCAAACTCACAAGGAATATTTGAATATAGAGCTAAGGTGTTACAAAGAAACATATATGTTTTCGATTCTTATTCAGAAGCGAGTAAACATAGACGTAAGAAACTATAATCTTTAAATAAAGTTATATCTAAGTAAACTTCTATTATCCTTTTAAACTATATCGTGATTCTAATAGTATTTTCAATCTTTCTGCTAGTAATCATTTCAAAGCAACTAGGGAATTATTCTAGTGAAAAAGAACCCAATATCTCTAGAGGGTAGTTCTAGTGTAACAGAGTCAAAGAAAAAGCCCTCAAATTAAATTGTTTGGGAACATAAACCATTGAAGATAGAGGAGAATACTCCAAAATGAAATAAAGAAGCTTCTAACGTTTCTTCAAAGTTAGAAGTCTTAGCAATTGAACCTTTAAAATTAATAGAACCCTTATCTGAAAAGAATGTAAAATAGATAGATCAATTATTTGAAGATTGGGAGCAAATCCTTAAACATCAAAGTGCTTTTGACTACGTTACTAATATTGAATGTGAAGAACAAGATAGGATGTATGATTTATATACACAAGAGCTTTATCCTATGACGACAAGTTCTAAATCTATTATTGATTTTAACTTCAATAATTACAGAATCAAGGATTATCTAGTAAATTATAAATTAACTAACTGCCTGCAAGGTAGTGGTTATTCTTATGATTTTATTTTTATAACATCTTCAAACGGTTAATTAAAAATTAATTCACAACGTACAAATAAATTAAAACAGCATTTCTTTAACTATGTTAAAAATAATTTCGGTGAAGATGTATACTATATACAAGAAAAAAGGTTATATCGTCACCAAATCCTTTAAAATAAACTCAATAGATAATAATGGTTTCTGTAGTGGTGGATTCTATTTATCTCAGGAGGGTGCAAATTGTTGCTCTCAATATAGATTAGATTTTACTTATGACATAAAAACTGATAATTTGGAAGTCTTTAATGTAAAGAATAATCCTATTCTCAAGTTTTATTGTTGTAAAACAGAAATATAAAAGGTAAAAGAAATATATTAGATAGTAAAGAAGCTAAAATAAAGTTTTTTGAAATTTCAAATCCATCCTTACGCTCTTTTGAAGAAAGATAAGCGTTGCTGAAAATAGCTTTATAAGGTCTAAATAACACGGTGTGATTATTTCTATAATTAATATTTTCATTATTGTCAGCGGATGTTGAATGCATATAAGTCTTCCATCTTGAAACCCATTTACCAGAACTACTTCTAACATGAGAATCTGATAAAGGTCGAACCCCCCCATATCCTTTAGGAGTAGTGAGTTGAGATTTATACGATTCATATTGATATAACTCTAACTGTGAACTGAATATACCTAAAGCAAAACTAAATATTAAATAGACAATTAGAGTTTTGCTAATGAGCGCAAGTGAGCTACTTTTTTTATTTTGTTTTAAATTCTTAGATTTTTTAAATATAAACTGTAATTCATGCAAAGTTTTAGCTTGAACCCAATCATCTAAACCTGCACGCCAAACATAATCTTCAGGCTTTAAGTTTTTCATTCTTAGTCCTTCTAAGGTAAATGGACCCTCTTCAATGCCATTAATTATTATGTAATATTTTTTCATGGTCAGTATAATTTTAGCAAGTAAATTCGAAAATACTTAAAATTTTTAACTTAAATATTAAATAGCTAGTTAGTAGTTTAAGTCCTTATTAATAAGATATAAATTAAATAATGTATTTAAATATTATTAAGTACGTTTATCTTATTCATTTTTATGAATTAAATTTAAAGATAAAAAAATAAGAAGGTATACAATTTACCATATACATCCATCGAGATAGTATGCTAGTTTTTAAATATGCGCCCTACTAAATTATAGACTAAATCAGCAACAAATGATCTGGCATTTATTGAGTGGATGTAGGAATAATTTTAAACTAAAAAGGTGTTAACAAAATATTCAATACTTATCTTTGTTGACTATGTAAGCAAAGATTTTTAGAACTATCACAATAATTTTTGTGAGCTTTATGCAACAATTTATAGAAATAAAATTCATGTTACACTCTGATAGAAAAAATAAAACCTTAAAATGCTGTGTTACAAGCAAATTAAGGTTTTTTGTAGTGGTACCTCCAGGAATCGAACCAGGGACACAAGGATTTTCAGTCCTTTGCTCTACCAACTGAGCTAAGGTACCGCTCTAAAATTGGAATGCAAATATAACACTTATTTTATATCAACAAAACAAAAATCAAAAAAAATGCAAAAAATTATAATTGAGAACATCCAAATTTACACCAATCATGGTTGTATGGACGAGGAAGGAAAGATTGGTTCGGAGTATAGTGTGAGTTTAGAAATTCATGCAGATCTAATGAAATCAGCTGATACAGACGATTTAGATGATACTGTAGACTATGTTCACTTGAATCAAATCGTACATAAGGAAATGAATATTCGTGCGAAACTTTTAGAAACCGTAGCTGTTAAAATTTTAAATAGAATAGGAGAGGAGATACCACAAGTTAAGTTTGCTGAGGTTAAAATCTCTAAAATTAACCCTCCAATGGGCGGAAATGTGGAGAAAGTAAGTGTGATTTTTAATCAAACTTATTAATTCAATAAGTTATTTAAAAGTAAACAACCCCATCGAAGCGCGATGGGGTTGTAAATTCTAACACATGAGGACGAATACAATTTAGTGTTTGCATTCGTTTTGAATAATTCAAACAGTATGCCAATACTAATTTTCATTAAGTAAATTTCTATGATAAAAGACAAGTTTCAGAACAATCAAATCATACTAGCTTCTAAATCTCCAAGGCGAAAAGAGCTCTTAGAGCGTCTTGACCTAGATTTTATAACAATTAGCCTAGAGACCGATGAAAGTTATTCAGAGGAGCTTAAAAAGCATGAAATAACTGAGTTTTTATGCCATAAAAAGAAACAAGCTTACCACAATTGGCAGGAAAATCAGATTTTAATTACTTCTGACACCATTGTATGGTATAAAAATAAGGCTTTTGAGAAACCAAAGAGTCGCGAAGAAGCTATAGAAATGCTGCAAACTTTATCCGGACAAACCCATGAGGTTATTACATCCGTTGGAATCTTTTCAACTCAAAAAGAATTGGTTTTAAGTGATATTACCCAAGTCACTTTTGGTGAGCTGGATCAGCAAGAAATAGAATATTATGTTGATACCTACCAGCCATATGATAAAGCCGGTAGTTATGGGATTCAAGAGTGGATTGGTTATATAGGAATTACCAAAATAGAAGGCTCATATTTTAATGTAATGGGACTTCCTGTACAAAAGTTATATCAAGCCTTGAAGGATTTTTAAGACTTAAGTTTTGCTTTAATTTCTTGCTCTAATTCATCCATCACAGGTTTGATCGTACCTTCTGGAATATCACTAATTCTAATGTACATCAATCCATCGATAGCATCATTGAATTTAGGATCAACATTGAATCCAATTAATTTTGCATTCTGTTTAATATACTTTTTAATTAAAACAGGCAATCTTAAAGCATTAGGTTCTAATTCCTCAATCAGCTTATCGAACTTGTTTAAGTCTGCTTTGGCTTCGTCGAAAATAAATTCTTTGTCTAAATCCTTAATTTTAGGTTTAAATTCCTTTTTCGCACGGATAAACTGAGCCACATACGGATCATAATAGTGAGATCGCATAAACTCAATCATCAAAACCTTACTAAAGTTACTAAATTGGTTGCTGATACTAACACCGCCTACAATGTATTTATGTTCTGGATTTCTCAAGGAAACATGAATAATCCCTCGCCATAACAAGAAAAGAGGCCAAGGCTTTTGTTGATATTCTTTGGTTACAAACGCTCTTCCCATTTCTATACAACGAGAGAAAAAAGGTTGGATTTCTTTTTCGAAAGTGAATAACTCATTGACATAAAATCCTTTAATGCCATATTTCTGATAAATCTCCTTTCCTAAGCCCATTCTATACGCACCTGCAAGTTTTTTATTCTTGTGATCCCAAAGCAATAGATGACGATAATATTGGTCATATTTATCCGTGTCGGTAGATTTACCTGTTCCTTCTCCCACCGCCCTAAAGGTAATCTCGCGTAGCCTTCCGATTTCGCGCATCACATTTGGAATCTTTTTATATGGCGCAAAATAAACCTCATAATCATTGTTCGTAAACAAATGATGATCGGTATCGCGCATATTCTCAATGTCCTTGTCGATAAGATTAAGAGGCGTTTCTGTGATGATTTTCCTAGCGCGTTTCATTCGATTTGGAATACTCTTAACAAGGGTTAGCGGAATCGACTTAGGTGAATCATACGTAGCGTCTAATACATAAGTCTTTCTTCTAAGGAACTCTGCTAATTTTTTTGTGTTTTCAAACTCCTTTAAATCCTTTACAGAAATAGGCTTTCCAATGCGTAGTTTAATAGGTTTTAACCTTGTTCTCAAGAGTTCTCTAACTAACATAGAAGTCTGTAAATCAGGATGTAATTTACCAATTCTATAAAACCATTCGCTATTTCTAGCTTTAAAATATATAGGAACTACCGGAACTTCAGCTTTTTGAATCATCTTAAGAATAGGCTCTTGCCATTCTCTGTCGGTAATATAATGTTCTTGATCTCTTTGAGAAACTTCTCCAGCAGGAAACACACCTAATGGATGTCCATTCTTGACATGTTTGTAGGCGTTTTTCATTCCCAAGAGACTATTTTTAATTTCTTTTCGGGTTTCGAATGGATTAACAGGAAAAATTCGTGGCTTTAAGGGATCAATTCTATGTAACATAAAATTGGCGATGATTTTAAAGTCAGGTCGAAGTTCTGAAATAATCTTCAACATGATAATTCCATCTAATCCTCCAAGTGGATGATTGGCCACAATAATAAAAGGTCCAGTTTTGGGAATACGATTTAAATCATCCTCATTCACATCATATTGAATACCTAAATCCTCTAAGATTTTAGCTTCAAATTCGGGTGATTCATATGATTGATTACGTGCATAGAGAGCATTTAAGTCATTTAATCCTAATAGATTATGCAAACCATAGCTCATAGCCTTACCTAAAAAACTAAACTTCTTTAAGCCCGTATTTTCAAAAATTTCATTGGGACTAATTAAACTCATTCATCCTGTTTTATCACTAGTTGCAATGTATTTACGCCAGCCTGCTTAATGATGGTCTTATCTGTATTAGGTATAAAACTCAAACTATTTTGATCTGCATGACGAATGGTGTACAAAGAACAACCTTGATACAAAGTTACTTTAAATCTTTTCTTAATCACCTCTATCGCCTTGTCTAAGGTATTAAATTTGTCTTCTAAGCATAAAGATAAACTAATCGCAGAAATCTGAATTAAGTTCACTTTTAATTGATTTTCTGTCAATGTATCGAAAACATCACGCAGGACAGATTCGTCTATAAAAGCAAAATCATGTGTACTTATGGTTAAAGCCGTTTGATTTTTCTTAACAATAAAACATGGAATATAAGGGTCTAAAGCTTGACCATTTTTAATTTCTGTCCCCTGTAGTTCTGGATGTTCAAATGACTTTACAAACAATGGAATTTTTTTTCGTTGTAAAGGTTGAAGCGTTTTTGGATGAATTACCGATGCACCATAATAAGCCAACTCAATCGCCTCCTCATAGGAAATATGCATCAATTGAGAAGCATTCTCAAAATATCGTGGATCAGCATTTAACACCCCTGGAACATCCTTCCAGATGGTTAAACTATAGGCATCTAAACAGTAAGCTATAATAGCGCCAGAATAATCAGAACCTTCTCTACCTAAGGTAGTTGTGAAATAATTTTCATTAGAACCAATAAAACCTTGGGTTATATAAAGTTGATCTCTTTTTAATTTTTGCAGATTATCACAAGTGGTTTCCCAATCTACTTTTGCCTCACGATAAGAACTATCGGTTTTAATATAATCTCTTACATCAATCCAATCGTTGGTCAGATTTTCTTGGTTTAAATAAGCGCTTAAAATCTGAGAAGAAAGTAATTCGCCATAACTTATGATTTGATCGTATACATAATCATAATTGGGAGATTTATTTTTTAATAGAAAATCTTCAATTTGAAAAAAATATTCATCTATGGTAGCGAAGACAGGATTATTTTGGTCCAATAAATCTTGAGCAATTTCAGTATGAAAAGCTTTAATTTCTTCGAGCTTTTGAGTCTGTTGTTTATCCTTAAAATATAGGTTTAAAACCTCTTCAAACGCGTTTGTACTCTTGCCCATAGCAGAAACCACGACCAAGGTTTGTTTTTCTCCAGTTTGTTGCAATACCTTTAAAACATTCCTTACGCCAGCGGCATCTTTCACAGAAGCTCCACCAAATTTATATACTTTCATCCGCTTGATTTTCGTCTTTATACCAACTACTATATTTTACATAATTTTTGGCAATTCTCTCTATTTCCCCTTCACGTAAATGTTGTGGAACATCTTTCACCTTCTTTGCTGGTACACCTGCCCACAATTCTCCTTCTTTTATGTGCGTTCCTTGTGTTACAACTGCACCCGCAGCTACAAGAGCATAAGATTCAACAACACAATTATCCATTACGATAGCTCCCATTCCAATCAAAACATTATCATGAATCGTACAACCATGTACAATAGCATTATGTCCTACAGATACATTATTACCTAGCGTGATTGGATATTTTTCATAAGTACAATGTACCATAGCATTATCTTGAATATTCACTCGATTTCCCAGCCTTATTCCATTGACATCACCTCGAAGTACCGCATTATACCAAATGCTGCATTCTTCGCCCATTTCTACATTTCCAATTATAACTGCAGTTTCGGCAATAAACGTATCTTTTCCTATAATAGGTTTTTTACCAAGTAGTTCTTTGATCAAAGCCATGTTAATTCTGTTTCTTATTATAAAAGTATGGCAATTTAGAGTAAATTTGTAATCTAAATAAAAATATGCGAGTTTATATAGAGCAAACGTCACAAAAACATATTTTAAAATTTGTTTGTGATGAGATTATTACCCCTGGAAGTTTTGAATTAACCAAGTCTAGCGATTTAGTAAATTCTAAATTAGCTCAGCAATTGTTTCAATTTCCGTTTGTAGAGAAAGTTTTTATTACGGCTAATTTTGTAGCTATTCAGAAATCTGATATGGTGGAATGGGAACATGTTGCCCAGTCTCTTAAAGAAATCGTGAATGAGCATCTAGAAAAAGATAGTATTGTACTTAAGGAGATTAAAAAAGAACCTTATACATTATATGCTGAGATGACTCCTAATCCACGCGTGATGAAGTTTGTTTCTAATCAAACGATATCTGAAGCAATGGTTGAGGTGAAAAGTAAAGAAGAAGCAGTTAAGGTTCCTTTGGCACTAAGTTTATTTAATCGTTTTGATTTTATCGACGAAGTTTTCTTATCAGAGAATTATGTTTCAATTACTAGATCAGAAGAAACCGATTGGCAGTTTTTAGCACTTGAGGTAAGACAATTCATATTAGAATACCTACAATCAGGAGAAAGCATTGTTGATGCCGATTATGTACCTGTTGAGACTAGGGTAGAGGAGGAGCAAGAACAAAGATTCTATAATGATACGGAAAAAGAAATTCAACGTATCTTAAAGGAATATATCCAACCAGCAGTAGCTAAAGACGGTGGTAATATTGCTTTGGTTGAATTTAATGAGCAAACTAAGACGGCTACCATGTTATTACAAGGAGCTTGTAGTGGATGTCCATCTTCTACAATTACGCTTAAGAATGGCATTGAAACCATCTTAAAAGACATGTTACCAAACGTGGTAGAACATGTAGAAGCAGTGAATGGATAATAAGAGATATTTATAATTTATCTTAAATAAAAAAAGGAGCTGATATATCAGCTCCTTTTGTGTTTTATATAGTTGTTATGAACCATTATTGTGCTTGCTGAGCCTCTTGCTCTGCTTGCTCAATCATTTGCTCATTTGCCGTAATTGCAAACTCTACACGTCTGTTTCCAGCTCTACCTTCAGCAGTTTCGTTAGAGTATCTAGGCTCTAATTTACCAGCTCCTTCATATACAATTCTATCACTAGAAATACCTCTAGCTGTTAAATAATCAGATACTGATTTAGCTCTTTTTAACGAAAGTGGTTGGTTAAATTCTTGAGATCCAACGTTATCTGTATGACCAACAATTAATATGTCAGTTAATGGATACTCATTGAAGATTTCAATCACTCTGTCTAAATTTTCCTTTGCACTTGCAGTTAAGCTTGATTTATTATACTCAAATCTAACTTCAGAGTTCTCATCTAAAATTACCTGAATACCTTCTTCGCTTCTTACAACTTCTGCGCCTGGCATTACTTCCTCAATCTTTTTCGCTTGATCGTCCATTTTCTTACCGATAATAGCTCCTGCAGTACCACCTACGGCACCACCAACGATTGCTCCTAATGCTCTGTTATTCTTACCAATTAAAGCACCTAAACCAGCACCCGCAACAGCTCCAATAGCTGCTCCTCTTTGTGATTTATTAGTGTTTTGTACTGTCTCACAACTGCTTAACATTAAGCCAATTATGATGAAAACTGATAGAATTTTTAAATTTAAATTTCTCATATTATTTTAATTTTTTTTATTGTTTGCTAAAGTAATAGTGAATAGACATTTTTCCTCCCTCGAAAGGTACTTCATGCATTAAATGTGCTTGTGAATCATCAACTGAAATCACCTTCATTTTATATCCAGAAACTACATCTTTAGCCTTTACGCCTTCGTCAACTCTTTTAAACATAAAATAGGTATCTGCTCCATCTTCTTCCATGAACCATTTAAATTCATTCTCATTCGTTGGGCATCCTGTACCATCTAATATGTATGAACCTTTATTGTTGTTCGCTACAAAGTTCCAAGAACTACCTTCAAAGCATTCAACCGAGCTGTGGTGAAATAAATTAGTGATAACCACACTTTCTCCTTGATCGCTTACGATTTGATCTAATGTCCAATCTCCTCTGAATGACATTTGAGTTTCTCTTTCTACCTTAGTAGTAGAACAGCTGCTAAACATTAAAGCAATGAACAGCGTTAAAATTCCTATTTTTTTCATAATTACTTGTTTAAAATGACCTCTTTATTTTAATTTTAAGCAAATAAAAAGAAATCCCTTAGTATTTCGACGTATTCAAAAATAAAAGCGCTTAAAACGTCTAAAAACGACTATTTAAGTCTCAATTGATAAATTAACGACGAATATTGACCGTTTTGCATAGCTTTTAAATTAGAAACTAATCCAATACCAAAAGCTTTAAATAGTCCTAGTGAACTTCCTTTATATTTCTCTGATAAAAGACTCGCGTAGAACGAATCAAATTTCATGGGATGTATACTTTCTATAACCATGCCAAATTCGTCGGCGATTTTAGAAAAAGAAGTTTGATTGAAGTGCCATAGGTGGCGAGGTACATCATATGCCGCCCAATATTCTTCATAATATTGAGCATCGAAAGATTCATAATTTGGAACGGCAATGAATAGTTTTCCGTTCGGGTTTAAGGCATTTTTAAGTCGAGCTAATTCTTCGAATAAATTGGGAATATGTTCCAAAACATGCCATAATGTGATGACATCAAATTTTTGATCATCTAAAAATTCAGAGTTGGAGTAGAAGTTATTTTCATCTTTTTCAGATGCAATTTTAAACGCCACTGGGTTTGGTTCAAACCCAATGGCATTTAAATTTTGTGTGTTCAGGTAGCGAACAAATTCTCCGGTTCCGCATCCATAATCTAAAACTTTTGTTCCTTGAGTAGCCTTTTTTATGAGCTTATGTTTATGTTTTAAATTATAACTTTTAACCCAATAATAGAGTTGATTAATTAATCCTTTTGAGTTATCAGAATGCGAAATATAATCTTCGCTCTCATAATATTTAGAGAGTTGATCGCTCGGAGGAAATGGAAAAGTCTTTAATAAACCAGGGTATTTATCCACTGGTTTTAATTGAAATTTCTCATTCGAAACGAGATAATCCTCGTAGAATTTATTCACTTGTTTCACGTGGAACAATAGATTTAAATTTAGATTATCTACCTAAATGAATTAATAAAATGCTCACATCAGAAGGCGAAACTCCACTAATTCTTGAAGCTTGTGCAATGGTTGCTGGTTGAATTTTTTCTAGTTTTTGCTGAGCTTCTTTTGAGATATTATGCAGTTGAGAATAGTCAAAATTATCTGGAATTTTCACGTATTCTAATCGGCTTAATTTGTCTGCATTGTTTTTCTCCTTGTTGATATAACCTTCGTATTTAATTAAAATTTCTGCTTGTTCAAATGCTTCTTTATCGTCAGCAGTTGATTCTAAATATTCAGAAAATGATGGAACATTTCTTAATTCATCCAATGAAATTTCTGGACGTTTTACGATGGTATTCATCTTCATTCCTTGAGAAATTGGTTTACCACCTTTCTCTTCAATCACAGAATTTACATCCTCAGGAGAGATAGAATTATTAGTAATAAAGTCGATTAAATCATGTGTTCTTTTATGCTTAATATCTAATCGATGCATACGCTCATTTTTAGCTAATCCTATCGCATGGGCAATAGGTGTTAGTCTTTCGTCGGCATTATCTTGTCTTAAAAGAATTCTGAACTCAGCTCTAGATGTAAACATTCTATAAGGTTCTTCTGTGCCTTTTGTAATTAAATCATCAATCAATACTCCTATATAAGCGTCATTTCTTTGAAGAATAAATGGGTCTTTTTCATTGTTCTTAAGATGTGCATTGATACCCGCCATCAATCCTTGACAAGCTGCTTCTTCATAACCAGTGGTACCATTAATTTGACCTGCGAAATAAAGGTTCTCTACCAATTTCGTTTCAAGCGTATGCTTTAACTGGGTAGGAGGGAAGTAGTCGTATTCTATGGCATAACCAGGTCTGAAAATCTTAGCTTTTTCAAATCCAGGAATTGTTCTTAATGCTTTCGCTTGTATGTCTTCTGGTAAAGAAGTTGAGAATCCATTCACATAAATTTCTACTGTATCCCAACCTTCTGGCTCAACAAATATTTGGTGTCTATCTCGCTCAGCGAAGCGATTAATTTTATCTTCAATCGATGGGCAGTATCTTGGCCCAACACTTTTAATTCTACCATTAAACATAGGAGATCTATCAAAACCTTCTCTCAAGATATCGTGTACATCTTGATTGGTATAGGTCATATGACAATCTCTTTGTTGGGTTAATTTAGGAGTATTTAAATAAGAGAATTTTTCTGGTTTTTCATCTCCTGGTTGAACAATCATTTTAGAATAATCTAAGGATCTACCATCTACTCTCGGAGGTGTTCCTGTTTTCATTCTGCCAGATTCGAAACCTAAATTCACAAGTTGTTCGGTAATTCCTGTAGCTGCTTTTTCGCCCATTCTTCCACCGCCAAGTTGTTTGTCACCGACATGAATTAGTCCGTTTAAAAAGGTGCCATTCGTTAATATTACACTCTTACATTTAATCTCCAAACCTAAGCTTGTTTTGACTCCAACCACCTTGTTGTTTTCAACCAAAAGACCGGTAACCATATCTTGATAGAAGTCTACATTTTGAGTTTCTTCTAACATGGTTCTCCATTTCTCTGAGAATCTCATTCTATCAGATTGTGCTCTTGGACTCCACATTGCTGGACCTTTAGAAAGGTTCAACATTTTAAATTGAATCATCGTGTGGTCGGTAATAATACCAGAGTAACCACCAAGTGCATCAATCTCTCGAACAATCTGTCCTTTTGCAATTCCACCCATAGCAGGATTGCAAGACATTTGTCCCAGTACTTGAAGATTCATTGTAACTAATAAAGTAGAAGATCCAAGATTCGCAGCGGCGGCAGCAGCTTCGCAGCCAGCATGTCCACCACCTACGACAATAACATCATATTCTTGTAAAAACATAAATCACATTTAGATGTTCCACGTGGAACATTGCGCTGCAAAGTTATGATTTTTTGAAGGAAAATTATCTTAAGAGATGTTAAGGTAGGGATGGAGTAGATCGAATTATTCTTCGCTATCGTGATAAAGGAAATCGATGCTTTCGTCTTCTTTTTGTCTCATGATTTTTTGTTCCTCTTCAGTGTGGTCATTATAACCCAATAGATGTAGAAAACCATGAATAATTACTCGAGCTAATTCCTTGTCGAAAGTTGTGTCATATTCAAAAGCATGATCAGAGACTCTATCAATACTTATAAATATGTCACCATTTATTTCGCTCTCATCAGAATAATCAAATGTGATAATATCTGTAAAGTAATCATGTTGCAAATGATTTCTGTTGATTTCTAATAGGTATTCATCATCGCAAAAAATTACGTTAACATTCCCTATTTTTGCTTGCTCTTTATCGATGCATGCATAGATCCAATCTCGATAAAAATCTTGATCTTGTAGCTCGAATTCAGTCTCTGTAAAAAAGTAAACCATATGCTTATTTCTTAAGCTAAAATATTAAAAACATTTTTAGTATTCAAAAGATTGTGATATTTATAAAACTTGATTAATTTTACTCGCAAATATTATAGTAAATGAAAAACGTAACGCGCTTTATTGCCTTTGTAGTCATTTTATTTGTTGTTTTGATTGCTCTATTGAAGTTTCCAAAGGAAGGTGCAATAGGGATTGTAGCATTATTGGCTTTAGGATTGGTTGGTATTGGGATATGGGATTTGACCCAAACTAAGCATACCATCTTAAGAAACTTTCCAGTAATTGGACATATGAGATATCTTTTAGAAGGTATTGGTCCAGAAATTAGACAGTACTTTATGGAAAGTGATACCGATGGTAAACCTTTAAACCGTAACCAAAGATCTTATATTTATTCTCGTGCAAAATTACAGCACACGAAACATCCGTTCGGGACTGAGCACGATTTACAAAGAGAACAAATTGAGTGGGCAGCTCACTCTATGTTCCCAGCTAAAGTTTTAAATACACCTCCAAGAGTTAGAGTAGGTGGTAAAGATTGTTTACAACCATATGAGTCGAGTATTTTTAATATCTCTGCAATGAGTTATGGTTCGTTAAGTAAGAATGCAATTATTGCTTTGAATAAAGGTGCGGCTGAAGGAGGTTTTTCTCACAATACAGGTGAGGGTAGTGTTTCTCCTTATCATTTACAAGGTGGTGATTTGGTTTACCAAATTGGTACTGGTTATTTTGGCTGTAGAGCATTAGACGGAAACTTCGATCCAGAGAAATATAAAGTTACTGCTGCTATTCCAGAAGTTAAGATGATTGAATTAAAATTATCTCAAGGAGCTAAACCTGGACATGGTGGGATTTTACCAGCAGCTAAAAACAACGAAGAAATTGCTGCGATCCGTGGTGTTATTCCTCATACAGAAATTGATTCTCCAAATGCGCATAGAGCGTTTAATACGCCTAAAGGTTTAATTGAATTCATTAAAACCTTAAGAGACTTATCAGGTGGTAAGCCAGTAGGTTTTAAATTATGTGTTGGTAGTAAAGATGAGTTTATCGATATCTGTGAAGCAATGGTTGAAACTGGAATTACTCCAGACTTTATTACCGTAGATGGTGCAGAAGGTGGAACAGGTGCTGCTCCAATTATTTTCTCAGACCACGTAGGTATGCCTTATGAAAATGCATTAATCTTTGTTGTAGATACTTTACGTAAATACAAATTAGAAGATGAGATTAAAATTATCGCTGCAGGTAAATTAATCGATGGATTCTCTGTTTTCAAAGCATTATGTTTAGGTGCAGATATCGTTAATACGGCTCGCGGAATGATGTTAGCTTTAGGATGTATCCAAGCCTTAGAGTGTGATAAAAATACATGTCCTACAGGTGTTGCTACAGACAAACCACACTTAGTAAGAGGTCTAGTTGTAGAAGATAAATACAAACGAGTTGCTAACTATCATAGAGAAACTGTAAAGGATTTCTTAGAGTTATTTGCAGCTGCTGGATGTACAGATTTAAGTCAATTGAACAGATCTTATATCTTCAAACAAATGAATAATCAAGTGGTAGGTTTCCAAGAAAGATACCCTGACGTTTGTGCGATTTAAGTTAAAAACTAAAATAAATTTTATTGAAAAAGAACACCGTTAAGGTGTTCTTTTTTTATGTATTGAAATGAGATAGCTTTTAAATTAAGAATCTTAAAATAAACTTAATATAATTACGTTTTAAAAGAAAGCCTTTGAATGAGGAATATCTATTATCTATTTTTATTACTTGTGATTTCTTCATGCGAATTAAAAGAAAATCCTTTTGATTTCGATGAAAAGGAAATAGATACTCCTGTGATTGCAATGGACCCTTTTCAGGTGGAACCCGATTTTAATATTAGCTCTTTTGCGACAGTTCCCAACATTGAGGGAAGACCAACTTGCTACTTTTCCTTAACCAAAAATGCCTTTGTAAATCAACAATATATTTATGCTGGAATCAACTTCAATAAACAAAGTTTTATGCAATTGAATGGTGATTGGGTAGAGTTCTCTTGCCAGGTTTCGGAGGTGAAAGATAGTTTACATATTCGCACAACTAATACAAATTTAGAATTGCAAATAGAGGCTAAGAAAGATTCTGCTACCTTTAATAAAATACAATATAAAGGTGAGATTCTCATTTTAAAAGATGGCAAAGAGCATTTTGCTAGCAGCGTTTATGGTGAATGTGATTGCTAAATATTGGCATGATATTTCTAACAATAAAACTAAACTAATAATATGTTAAGTTTAAGATTCCTACTCCCGTTTATTATCTTTTTACAAACTACAGACTGTAAAGATTCAGACCAACCTATACAAGATACAATGCCAGAAATAGAACAAAATGAAGTGGAACAAACTTCTCAAGAAAACTTCGAAAGTGTTGTAATGGAATATTACGGAGGAATGCGTGGCGAGAGACAAGTAATGATTATCACCAAGGATGATATTTCATATAGTTATAAAGATTTGAATACTGAGAAACCTTTAATTCATAAGGAGGCTACACCAACAGAAGTTTGGGCAGAATTAAATCAAGGTTTCAATTTAAATGAATTTAGAAACCTCAAAAGTGGTAGTTCTAAAGTTGTCTTCGATGGAATGGATTACATCTTTACGGTGAAAGGTGGATTTGGTGAATTAAAAGTTACAAATCCTCTAGATCATGATATCGAAATGAAGAATTTCTTTGAGAATTTAAAAAATATAATGCAAGAATTTCACGCTCAAAAGGAAGAATAAATCTAAAACTTTAGATAAAAATCTTTAGTTAGGTTAATATATTCTTGCGTATAAATATGTCTTTCCACTTCAATGATTAATTCATCTGGAGTGGATTTTTTTTGTTCACGTCCAAATGCAATTAAACTTCTTTTTAATGGTGCGTTTTCATTTCCTCTCACGCGAGTTATTTTATGAGGGAACAAATTATTTCTTTCTGCTAACTCACAAATATTAATTTCTTCTTTGTAAGGAACGATAACCGAAAAAATTCCATCGGGTGAAAGTAGGCTATTCACTTTTTCCATTAAATCTGAGAATTCTAGGCTAGATGTGTTGCGAGCTAAATTTCTTTTATTATTCGGCGCAAAAGTTTTTTCGGTATAGAATGGAGGGTTTGAAACGATTAAATCGAAATACGACGAAAAAAACAGCGTTTTTATATCCGATTTAAGGCATTTTAAACGATTAGCCCAGGGGCTATTATCAAAATTAAATTTGCTTTCCTTAAAAGCGTCTAAATCAATTTCGACAGCAGTTATCTGTGCATTTTGAGTTCGCTGTGCAAGCATTAATGATATCACACCCGTTCCAGCTCCAATATCTAATATTTTTTCTGTCTTATTTTGGATGGGCGTCCACGCACCTAATAAGACGGCATCGGTTCCAACTTTAGCGGCAGCTTTTTTTTGGGTGACTTGAAATTGTTTAAACTTGAATGTGGACATGCTTGCAAATATACGTCGCTTGTTAAATTTAAATATCCATTCTTCTTTGGAATCAGATGAATCTAGCTTTTTAACTTAGAAAAGCAATTTTATTATTTTGAACTGGAAATAAATTGACTAAATTTAACATCTTAAATTCACAATTATGGAACACAAATTCTATCCAGAGAGTAAAATGATGAGCCACGGATACAATCCGCAGTGGTCAGAAGGAGCTATAAAATGTCCAATTTTCCAAACTTCAACTTTTGTTTTTAAATCAGCAGAAGAGGGAAAAGCATTTTTTGAGTTAGCCTATGGTAAAAGAGATCCAGAACCAAATGAGGTTCCGGGATTAATTTATTCAAGGTTAAACAATCCAGATTTACAGATTCTAGAAGAGCGTTTGTGTTTATGGGATAAGGCAGAACAAGCTGCTGTTTTCGAAAGTGGAATGTCTGCTATCACAACTGTTTTATTGGAGTTTTTAAGACCAGGAGACTTATTGCTTTATAGCCGCCCAGTCTATGGTGGAACAGATCACTTTATTAATGAAGTTCTTCCGCAATTTAATGTAGAAGTTGTAGAATTCTACGCAGGTCAGTCTCAAGAAGAAATTCAAGCAAATATCGATAAAACAGGAAAAGCTGATAGATTAAAACTTATTCTTTGCGAAACTCCAGCGAATCCTACTAATGCACAAATAGATTTTGAGGTATGTACAGCTATTAAAGAGCATTATAGTACAGAAGAAAATCCTGTGTATATGGCGGTAGATAATACTTATATGGGACCACTTTGGCAACATCCATTAGAGCATGGCGCTGATTTAGTGATGTATTCTGCAACAAAATATATTGGTGGACATTCAGATTTAATCGCGGGTGCTGTATTAGGTTCAAATGAGCTTATGGCACGAATTAAAGGCCTTAGAACTTTCTTAGGTAACATGGCAAGCCCAAATACAGGTTGGTTGCTTATGCGAAGCCTAGAGACCTTAAAAGTACGTATGGAGGCTCAACAAGCGAATGCTATTAAGATTGCTGATTTCTTGAAGAATCACGACAAGGTAGAGAAGGTATATTATTTAGGTCATTTAGAAGAAGGAACAAAAGATTACGAAATTTTCAAAAGACAATGTTCTGGACCAGGAGCAATGGTTGCTTTTGATGTGAAAGGTGGTGAAAAAGAAGCATTTAAGGTGTTGAATAGTTTAAAACTCATTCAATTAGCTGTTAGTTTAGGCTCAACTGAAAGTTTAGCTCAACATCCAAAAACAATGACGCACGCTGGTGTTCCAGAGGAGGATTTAGAAAGATTGAGCATTACAGATAAATTAATCAGATTATCTGCAGGTGTAGAAAATCATGAAGATTTAATTTGGGATTTAGATCAGGCGTTGGCTCAGATTTAATTTCTGAATTTTTAGGATAAAGAATGAGGAGATGCAAATGTATCTCCTCTTTTTGTTTTTAAATACCCTTGTTTAATGCTTTAATTTTTTTTCTTAAATCTTTAAAATAAGCAGGAGCTAACCTCATTCGGCTACCATACCAACTAAACATTTCACCATCCACTAAAACACATTTAGCATTGGGAAATAATTTGTTGATCTCCTCTATATGCTTCTCCTGAAAAGGATAAGGTTCGGAGGAAAGAAATATATAATCTGGATTTAAGTTCGAATCCTTTGTGATTTCTGGGTATCGCGATTCCTCTTCACATACATTTTTAAAGCCAGACAATTGAATCATTTCATGAATAAAAGTATCTTTTCCAATACTCATATAAGGATCTTTCCAAATGAAATATAAGACACTAGAAGGTTCAAAAATGGTTTCAAGTTCCCCAAAATTCTCATTAATTTCTTCTACAATTAACTCAGCTTGTGCGTATGTATGCGTTCTTTTACCGATTTGAAGAATCATTTCGTTGTTCTCCTCCAAAGTTGCCACATCGGTGATTAAAACATCACAATGCTTTTGTAATTCTTCTACTTCAGATTTTAAGTTTTCTTCTCTATTGGCGATAATTAGACTTGGTTTTGCTGCAATTATTTTATCAATATGAAGTCCTTTCGTTCCTCCAAATTGGGGAATTTCTTTCACTTCAGGCATCGGATGAATACAAAACTTCGTTCTACCGATGAGTTGATCTTTTAAGCCTAAATCAAACAATAATTCAGTAATAGAAGGTACGAGTGATATGATTTTCATAGCCAAAAATTTAAAGGTCGGTTAAATCAACTTTCCATTGATTATTCTCTTTTACTAACTTAATTCTTTTCTCAAAATTCTCACCAACATCATTCGAAATCACATATAGACAGGTGACTGCCTCATTTGAATTATCTAAATCAGCACAAGCTTTTACTTCAACCTTTACTGGTGGAATTTCGCTGGTTTGTTGGTTAATAATGGAATATAATACTCCTTGAGAATCTTCTGTAACTAAAGACATTGCTGTTTCAAATTGAGAAGAATTCATGGCTTCGAGAAATTCCTGAGCTACATTCTTAGGTGAAGAACAAGAATAGATAAGTAAGCTTAAACAGCCTATAAAAAGAGATTTTTTCAACATTTAATACATCATTGAAAAATTAAAGATAGCTTTTCTCAATGAAAATCCTATTAAATTGCAATAGGGAAAAGACGAAAATTAACTTAAAATTTAATTCGCTTAAACAAGTAAATCGCCCCGAATAATGAAGTAACCAAAGTAATGAAAGAGAACATAAGTGCTACACCCGCAGAAACATCTGGATTAAAGTTAAGATAACTTGCAGAATAGTAGAAAACAGTTTCTCTAATTCCGATTCCGGCGAATGAAACTACTGACAACACACTGGAAACCAAAAATATAAGTATGTAAGTGAAAATATTAGCTTCCGGATGAATGGCTAATAAACTAAATACAATAGTTCCTATTTGAAAGGCTTGAATAACAAAAGAGTAAAGTAGGGTTGGGTAAAAAACTGATTTAAATCTAGGGAAAAGTAATCCTAAAATATAAGGTCCTACCAATGCGCCAATTAATCCAATGGAGAAAATAACGGCCTTAATCCAAAATTCAATGTCTAGAGGGATAAACACGATGCCCAAGCAAATTAGGATGCAAATCGCGCAAAGTCCTATAAAACGATCAAAAAACACGGCTGAAGTGATAGTCTTAACTGGCTGATCAAAATGTTTGTTGAGCGCAATTACTTTATAAGCATCGCCACCAACACCTCCAGGAATAAAAAAGTTATAGAACATTCCCAAAAGATAGAGGCGTAAATTATTGATAAAAGAAAGTTGAATTTCTGCTTTTTTAAAGTATAAATCTACGCGTAATACCGATAAAACCTGAGAAATTAAAAAGGAAATAAAACCAACAAATAATAAAAATTTGTTCGCGATTCTCCATTCTTCAGCCAATAAATCCCAATCGATTTTGGTGAAGACAAAATACAATAAACCCAAGCTTACCAGGATTTTGATTGTCGTAAATAGAGGTTTACGCCACGACTTTTTCACCCTTTGTGATTTTTCGGATTCTATATGGACGCATATCTTGAGATTCGTAGTATGTTTTCATTAATAAATCCACTACAATTCCCATGGTAATTAATTGAACTCCAGCTAGTAATAATACAACGCCAACAATTAATAATGGACGAGTTCCTATGTCTTCGCCTAAAAAGAATTTAACAATGAACAACCAAGCCATAATCAATCCGCCTAAACTCAACGAGATTAAACCTGCATTTCCGAATAAGTGAATCGGACGTTGCATATATTTTCTCATGAAAATAATTAAGGTTAAATCATTGATTACCTTGAATGTACGACCCAAACCATATTTAGATTGTCCGAATTGTCTAGCATGGTGACGAACTGGAACTTGCGCAATTCTAGCTCCATTTAAATAAGCTAAAAGATTAATAAAACGGTGCATTTCACCATAAAGATTTAAATCTTTTGCAGTTTCTTTAGTGAAGACTTTTAGCGCACAACCATTGTCCTTAATGTCCATTTTGGTGGCTTTACGGACCATGAAATTGGCGATTTTAGACGGAATAGTTCTAACAAAATTATCCTTTCTTTTCTGACGAATTCCTGTAACTACATCAAAATCTCCTTCCTCTAATTTATTGATCATCATTGGAATATCAAGCGGATCATTTTGCAAATCCCCATCTAAGGTAATGATGTAATCTCCAATAGCTTGGTCGATTCCGGCCGCTAAAGCCAACGACTGACCATAATTTCTTTTAAGTTCTATAAAAACTAAATTATCGTCTTTGATTTGCTTAGCTCTAATGCGTGTTTCGTCGGTAGAACCATCATCAACTAAAATCAATTCGTATTGATAGTCCACCAGAGCTTCTGCAACTTTCTGTGATAATAACTGCACATTATCTTCTTCATTATACACCGGAATCACAATGGATAAAAATGGATTTGCTATCTGATTCATCAAGGAAATTGTATTTTAGCTTTGAATAATTTGGTGCAAAGATAGACTATTATGATGAATACCATGAAAACCAATAAGGAGGCTGTGATCGTTTTTTTGGTGGCTAGTTTTCTTTGCTTTTCAAATATTTGGGGGTATCCGATCACGATTTTAGATGAGGCCAAAAACTCCGAAGCCGCACGAGAAATGCTATTAAACAGGCATTTAGTTCCCACTTTTAATGAGATTTTGCGTACAGACAAACCTTTGCTGCATTATTTATTTATGCAATTAGGTTATATAATTTTTGGTGTAAATGAACTAGGAGCAAGGTTTTTTGGAGCTTTTTTCGGTGCAGGATTTATGACTTATTTTTATCTGTTTTTAAGACAACATTCGAGTATAAATAAGGCAAGAATAGGGACTTTTGTACTGATGAGTTCTTTTTTCTGGATTCAAGAGTTTCATTTGGCCGTTCCTGATCCCTATTTCATCGTAATTTTATGTAGCTCTTGGTTGTGTTTTTATAATTACTACGCTAACAATTCATCGAAAATCAATCTTTGGTTATTTTATGTCTTAATCGGTTTGGCCACTTTGGCTAAAGGACCTGTAGCAATTGGTTTATCTGGTTTGATTGTGCTTTTATTTCTAATTTTTAAGAAAGAATTAAACTGGAATCTTTTTACCAAATATCAAGTAATCTTAGGAGGAATCTTGGTTTTACTAATATCTGTACCCTGGTTTGTTTGGGTTCATTACGAAACGGCAGGAGCCTATACCGATGGTTTTTTCTTACATCATAATATCAAAAGATTTCAGGAAGTGAACAGTGGACATGGCGGAATCTTTTTAATTACTTGGGCATTTGTTTTACTGGGATTATTCCCGTTTGGAGCATTTATTCCACAAGGTTTATGGCACGGTTGGAAGTTCAGAAAACGAAATGATTTAATTGCTTTTTCTTTAGTTATATCCGTGGTGGTAATCGGGTTTTTCAGTATTTCTTCAACCAAATTACCTAATTATACACTTCCTGCAATTCCATTTATAACAATTTTAGTGGCTTCCTTTTTCGATGAGGTTTTCAACTTTAAAACTCTAAAAACATGGTCGAACTATCTTTCTTTAGGATTAATTGCCTTGGTGAGTATCGCAATTCCAGTGGCTATTTTTATCTTGTTTCAACATAATTTAATTCAACACTTACAAATTACTTTAACGCTTATTGCGACCGTCATTGTGCTTGTTGGACTTTACTTTATGTGGAAGTATTTAATGAAAAATAATCTTCAGAAATTAATTCTAAGCATCGGTGTTTTATGGATGACATTAGGCCTGATTATATTTTATTTAATCTATCCAAATTTAGCCCAAATAGAACCTGCAATTCAAGCGCAGAAAGTGATTGAAAATCAAAAGGTAGTTGTTTTTGATAACTACGATCCAGCTTTTAATATGAATTATCAACTGGTTTATCAAGTGTTTCACGAGGAACAAGAGTTATTAAATTTTATAGAAAATAATCCGGAGGTTTTAGTGTTAACAAAGAATCGTTCCATCGATAACAAAAGCATTTTTAAATCATCTTTTGATGTTGTTTATGATGAACCATCTGTTTTTGAGAATTACAGAACAATCATTTTAAAAAAGAAAGATTAAAACTGAATAAATTTTATATTTGAATTTAAATCAAGACTATGATCACTTGGCATTTTAAGAAATTTGAAGACCTAACCACAACCGAATTGTATAATATCATTCAGTTGCGAATAGAGGTTTTTGTAATTGAACAAAATGCTCCTTATCAAGATTGTGATGGTAAAGATTTCGAGAGCTTGCATATGTATGGAACTATTGGCGACAAAGTAGTGGCTTATGCAAGAGGAATTCCTGCTGGTATTACATACGACGAACCTTGTCTAGGACGCGTGGTAACATCTCCTGAATATCGAGGTAAAAAATATGGTGCTCATGTGGTAATGTTAGCCTTAGAAGCTATGAAAACCAATTTTAAGACTTCGAATTGTAGAATTTCTGCTCAATTGTATTTACAAGAGTTTTATGAATCTTATGGATTTGTTCGTGTTTCAGATGTTTATTTAGAAGATGGACTTCCACACGTTGAAATGCTAAGAGATTAGTTAATATTCTTCTTTTGAACTGCAAATTACTGTGGTTTCTTTCTCTTTCTTACCAAAAAAACTAACTTTGTTTGATGTGTTTAGATGATTGAAATAAACACATTATTTAACTTAAAAATAGTATATGAAAGTTCATTTTATAGCCATAGGAGGTAGCGCAATGCATAATCTTGCAATTGCTTTAAAATTAAAAGGATATCAAGTAACTGGATCAGACGATGCTTTGTTTGAGCCTTCTAAATCTCGTTTGGATCAACATGGACTTTTACCTGCTGAACTTGGTTGGTATCCAGAGAAAATAACTGAGGATTTAGACGCAGTTATCTTGGGAATGCACGCCCACGCCGACAATCCTGAAATGCTAAAAGCACAGGAATTAGGACTTAAAATTTATTCTTATCCAGAATATCTATACGAACAAGCTAAAGACAAAACTCGTGTTGTAATTGGTGGTTCGCATGGAAAAACTACGATTACATCTATGATTCTTCATGTTTTGCATTACTATGATCGTGAAGAAGATTATATGGTTGGAGCTCAATTAGAAGGCTTTGATGTCATGGTTAAATTGAGCGAAGACAGTGATTTTATGATTATGGAAGGCGATGAATACCTTTCGTCGACCTTAGATAGAAGACCTAAATTCTTATTATATCAACCTAATATTGCTTTATTAAGCGGAATTGCTTGGGATCATATCAATGTTTTCCCAACTTTTGAAAACTATGTAGAGCAGTTTGATGCTTTTGTAAATAGTATCACCAATGGAGGTGTTGTCGTTTATAATCAGGAGGATATCGAGGTAATGAAAGTGGTTCAAAGATCGCAGAATCCTATTCGTAAGATTCCTTACAAAACGCCTGCACACGAAATTATAGACGGAATTACGTATTTAGAAACTGCCGATGGACCAATTCCTTTAGAGATTTTTGGTAAGCATAACTTATCTAATTTAGAAGGTGCAAGATTGATTTGTAATCAATTGGGTATCATGGATGAAGATTTCTACGAAGCGATTCAAACTTTTAAAGGAGCTTCTAAACGTTTAGAGTTAGTAAAACGTGAAAAAGATTATGTGGTTTATAAAGATTATGCGCATTCTCCTTCTAAAGTTAGTTCTACAACGGCTGCCGTTAAAGAACAATATCCAAATAAGGAATTAGTAGCATGTTTAGAGTTGCATACTTATTCATCTTTAAATCCAGAATTCTTAGAACAATATAAAAATGCTTTAGACAAAGCCGATGTTAAAATCGTGAATTATTCAGAAGAGGCTTTACGCATTAAGCGTCGTGATCCTATCGATCCTTCTTTCATTAAAGAGGCCTTCGGTGATGATAGTATAATCGTCTTTACAGAACCAGAAAAATTACATCAACATATCGCAGGTTTAGACAAATCCAATCGTGTCTTTCTGATGATGAGTAGTGGAAATTATGGTGGTTTAGACCTTAAAAGCATTTAAATTCCTTTTTAAAATAAAGAATTAAAGCCTGAAATCTTAGATTTTGGGCTTTATTTGTATTTGTAAATAGCTATAAATCAGGTTTAAATAAGTTTTTATCATAATTAAATGTTAAAAACATATTAAATATTTAATTAGTTCGGTAATTACCGAACCAAGTGTCTTATATTTGCACCCGATTATGGATATTAAGAAATTAGATGAATCGTTGTTTCAGGATATGAGCTCCCATTATATGGAGCTTTATCACTTTCCTCCTTTGACGGCAAACATATTCACCTATCTCATGTTTGATTTTGAGCAAAAGGGAATTACGTTTGAGCAAATTTTGGAGGCATCCTGTGCTAGTAAGAGTTCGGTTTCAAATGCACTGAACGTGTTACAGCAAAGTAATTACGTAGAAGTTATCAGTAAACTCGGTGAGCGCAAGCGTTATTATCGAG
This sequence comes from Profundicola chukchiensis, assembly GCF_029664245.1. Taxonomy (GTDB): domain Bacteria; phylum Bacteroidota; class Bacteroidia; order Flavobacteriales; family Weeksellaceae; genus Profundicola; species Profundicola chukchiensis. Next base: position 382,433 of record NZ_JANAIE010000003.1, read on the forward strand.
TTAACAAATCTATTTTTAAGATTCAATTTCAAGATAGCATCTCAAAGTTGAAGCGTAATTATAGTATTTTAGAGAGGTTTGCAGAAAAACGTCGCGAAGCCTTGGATTTAGAAGACGAACAATTAGAGAAAATCAATCTTCATTTAGATTTACAAAAGAAGACGATTGGATTGTTTGAAGAAACTTTAGTAAAAATTAATCAAATTAAAAATAAATAATTGAATATATGAGAAATGCATTCTTTTTATGTGCTATGACTCTGTTCTTCTTAAGTTGTAAGAATGAACAGCCAGGTGGTATGCAACAACAAGCAAAACCATATCCGGTGCTAGAGGTAGCGGAAAGAGACGTGGTGGGGTACCAAGAATTCCCGACACAAATACAAGGTGTGAACAATAACGAGGTTCGCGCAAAAATTCAAGGATATATAACCCAAGTTTTAGTAGACGAAGGGCAAGTTGTTCGTAAAGGCCAAGTATTATTTCGTTTAGAAACGAATACTTTAAACCAATCTGCAACGGCTGCTAAAGCAGGAATCCAAGCTTCTCAAGCAACTATTGAAGCGGCAAAAGCAAGAGTAAATGCGGCAAAAGTTGAGGTAAATAGATTAAAACCTCTAGTAGAAAGAAATATTATTTCTTCTGTTCAATTAGAAACAGCTAATGCTAACTTAATGAATGCTCAAAGTCAATTGGCACAAGCGCAAGCGGGATACAGCCAATCTAGTGCATCTTATCAAGAAGTTCAGGCTAATATTGGATATTCTGTGATTAGATCTCCTATTTCTGGTACAGTAGGAAAAATCAACCAAAGAGAAGGTAGTTTAGTCGGTCCTACAAGTCCATTGCCTATTACTACAGTTTCTCAGACGAATCAAGTTTATGCTTATTTCGCCATGAACGAGAGTCAATATCTTGATTTCTTGGATCAAACAGAAGGTAAAACAGCTGATGATAAATTAAAAAATACACCAGATGTAGATTTAATTTTGGCTAATGGAATGAAATACGAAAAAACGGGTCGCATTGAGGCAGTAACAGGTCAAATCGATCCAAATTCGGGTACTGTACAGTTTAGAGCTTCTTTTGATAATGAAAACAAAATGTTGAGCAATGGAAACAGTGGTACAATCCGTATTCCTCAACAATACAAAAATGCTATGGTGGTTCCAGAGCAGTCTACATTTGAGCAACAAGGTTTAGTTTATGTTTATAAAGTTGTAAATGATACGGTTGTATCTACCAAAGTAGACGTAGCTGCTAGATTAGAAAACATGGCTTTAATTTCAGGTGGACTTAAGAAAGGAGATAAGATTGTAGCGAAAGGAGTTGGAATCTTAAGAAATGGTGCTGCCATTGTTCCTCAGCCAGTTAAGTTTGATAGTATTGTTCCAAAAGCAAATTAATTAAAGAATTAATAAGCTTTAAAAAAGAAAATTATGATTAAAACATTTATAGAAAGACCTGTATTGTCTACAGTTATTTCCATTATTATCGTCCTTTTGGGGATATTGGGAATCATGACATTACCGGTTACAACCTATCCAGATATTGCACCACCAACGGTTCAGATTAGAGCCAACTATCCAGGTGCAAACGCTGAAACGGTTCTTCGTTCGGTAATTATTCCGATTGAGGAGCAAGTGAACGGGGTTGAGGGGATGACTTATATTTCTTCTACTGCAAGTAACAACGGTTCGGCATCTATTACAGTTTATTTTGAACAAGATATTGACCCAGATTTAGCGGCGGTAAACGTTCAAAACCGTGTGGCAAGAGCTAACGCGATTCTACCAAGTGAGGTTACTCAGAGTGGTATTACTACACAGAAACAACAGTCGAGTTCACTGATGTTTATGACCTTCTATTCAGAGAATGACGATTTCGATGCTAGTTATCTTCAAAACTACTTAGACATTAATGTTGTTCCAGAGTTGAAAAGGATTAATGGTGTAGGTGAGGCGCAGGTTTATGGTTCTAAGACTTACTCTATGAGAGTATGGTTGAACCCAGAAAAAATGGCGGCTTATGGAATCGTTCCTTCGGATGTTTCAGCAGCGATTAATAGCCAGAGTTTGGAGGCTGCAGCTGGTTCTGTGGGAGAAAATAGTAATCAATCTTTTGAGTACGTAATTCGTTATTCAGGAAAGTTTGATGAGGTAGAACAATACAAAAACATTGTAATTAAGTCGATTGGTAATGGTCAGTTTTTAAGATTAAAAGACGTTGCTAATATCGAATTAGGGTCGCTTGCTTATACAGCTGGTTCTGCCTTTAATGGTAACCCTGCGGTGAGTATGGGTATTAGCCAAACACCAGGTTCGAACGCACAAGAGATTATTGACAATATTAAATCTTACTTAGAAACTTCGGTTTCACCTAACTTGCCAGAAGGAATCAACTATCAAATTAACTATGATACCAACGAATTCCTTGAGGCATCGATTCAAAAAGTAATCACGACTTTATTAGAAGCCTTCGTGTTGGTGTTCTTGGTGGTTTATATCTTCTTACAAGACTTTAAATCTACCTTAATTCCTGCGATTGCAGTACCGGTTTCGATTATTGGTACATTCTTCTTCTTGAATTTATTTGGTTATACCATCAACTTATTGACATTATTCGCATTGATTCTCGCCATTGGTATTGTGGTCGATGACGCGATTGTTGTGGTGGAAGCCGTGCACGCTAAACTTGAGCATACCACGCATAATGCTAAAAATGCGACCATAGAAGCGATGCACGAGATTACAGGTGCGATTATTACGATTACGATTGTAATGGCGGCGGTATTCGTTCCGGTGACCTTCATTACAGGACCAACGGGAGTTTTCTACGAACAGTTTGGTATTACCCTAATGATTGCGATTGCGATTTCAGCTGTTAACGCATTAACTTTAAGTCCAGCTTTGTGTGCGGTATTCTTAAAACCAACTCAATACAGCAAGGAATACGAAGAGAAAAACTGGTTACAGAAATTCTTCCATAAGTTCAACATTGCTTTCAACGCAGGAACAAGAAGATATGCTAAAACCTTTACTTTCTTTATTCGTCATAGATGGGTAACTATTTTAATGTTAATCTTAGCGGGTGTTACTATTTACTTTGCTAATGCTAATATGCAAACAGGTTTCGTACCTAACGAAGATAGAGGTATTGTGATGTTCAACGTAGACTTACCATCGAGTGCAACGCGTGAGCGTACAGAAATCGCGATGAAAGAGTTTACCGAAAAAGCAAATCAATTACCAGGTGTACACAGTGTTACAGCGATTTCAGGATTTAGTATTATGAATGGTTCGGGTGGTAACTACGGATTCGGTTTCGTTAAGTTAGATCCATTCGATGAAAGAAATACAGATGAAACTCAAATTAACGCGATTGTAGGAAGATTGTTTGGTGTGGGTGCTACGGTAGCCGATGCGAATATGATTTTCTTTACGCCTCCAAGTATTCAAGGATTTGGTGCGAGTTCAGGGGTTGAATTCTCGTTAATTGATAAATCAGGTGGAGACTTAGAAAACCTAGATGAGGTAGCTAAAAACTTTAGTTATGCCTTGAGTCAACGTCCAGAAATGCAGTATGCACAAACTTCGTTTAACATTAATTTCCCTCAGTATGAAATGGATATTAACGTTCCAAGAGCTATGGAAGCAGGTGTATCTGTAAACAGTATTTTGAGTGCAATGCAAGGTTATATCGGAGGTTTATACTCGGCTAACTTTAGTAAATATGGTAAACAATATCGTGTGATGATTCAGGCGAATCCAGACGATCGTAATGATATTGGAAGTATCAACAACTTATACGTCAGAACCAACACCGGTGAAATGACACCTATTTCTCAATTCGTTGAGATGAAACGTGTATATGGTCCACAAACGGTAAATAGGTTTAACTTATTCCAATCTGCTGGATTCAACGGGGCTACCAACCCTGGATATTCAACGGGTGACGCGATTAATGTTGTGAACGAAGTGGCTAGTCAAGTATTACCAAATCAATTCGACATTATGTACTCAGGTTTAACACGTGAGGAGGTGAGTTCAGGATCTCAAGCATCTATCATTTTTGTATTGAGTTTGATTTTCGTTTACTTCTTATTATCAGCACAATATGAAAGTTATATTGTTCCGTTTAGTGTGATTTTATCATTGCCATTTGGAGTGATGGGAGCTTATTTAGGACAATGGGCATTTGGATTAGAGAACAACATTTATTTCCAAATTGCATTAATTATGTTGATCGGACTACTAGCCAAGAACGCGATTCTGATTGTAGAGTTCGCGCTTCAAAGACGTAGAATGGGTAAGAGTATTTCATTAGCTGCTATTGATGCTGCGAAAGCTCGTTTAAGACCTATTTTAATGACTTCTTTCGCGTTTATCTTTGGTATGTTACCATTGGTGTTCGCATCGGGTACAGGTGCTGTAGGAAACCGTTCTATTGCAACGGGTGCGGCTTCTGGATTGTTAATCGGAACTATATTCGGAGTGATTGTAATTCCAGTATTATTCGTGATTTTCCAGAAAATACAAGAGAGAATCGTTCCTATTAAGTTCGATTTATATGAAGAACAAATGAAAAAACAAGAGAATGAACAATAATTGGATAAAATATAGTTTCATCGCGTTTGCTGCTCTATTCTTACAGTCTTGTCTTTCTGTGCAAGAGTATAAAAGAGCAGAGGATATTGAAAAAGAAGCTTATTATAGAACAGATCGTCTTCCTCAGGATAGCGTTTCGATAGCAGATTTCAGCTATACCGAGATTTTTAAAGACAGTTTATTGCAGAAATACATAAGTCAAGGTTTGGAAAACAACCTTGACATTAGAATAGCTTTACAAAATATTGCTACTTCTGAAGCTTATGTAAGACAGTCTAAAGCTGCTTATTTACCGACGTTGAGCGGAGGTCCTAATGTAAGTTGGGGAACACCATCTTTAAACTCTCAGCAAGGTATGATGCTAGACGAGAGAAAATGGTCTACGCAGTATGGTCTTGGAATTAATTCAAGCTGGGAGGCTGATATTTGGGGTAAATTAAAGAGTGCAGAAAAAGCGCAATATGCTATGTACTTACAATCTGTAGCTGGTCATCAGGCGGTTAAATCAAGAATTGTTAGTGGAATTGCTTCTTTATATTTCCAATTATTGGCATTAGATGAGCAACACAGAACAACTTCTGAAAGCATTAAACTTCAATTAGAAAGTTTAGAAACGACTAAGGCCTTAAAAGAAGCTGGTCAGGTAACGGAAGTGGCTGTTCAGCAAACAGATGCATTGGCATTAAACTACCAAGCGAGGTTAGTTGAAATTGAAAATTCAATTAAAATTGTTGAAAATCAGTTGTCTTATTTAATGGGTGAAACGCCTCAAGCCATCAAGAGAACGAATATAGAAAGTCAATTTATTCCATCTGAATTAAAAACAGGATTTGCGGTAGATTTACTAAGAAATCGTCCAGATGTTATGGCAGCAGAGTATGCGTTAATTTCATCATTTGAACAAACGCAAGTGGCTAGATTGAGCATGTATCCTTCTTTAAATTTATCTTTAGGAGCAGGTTTACAAGCATTAGAAATTGAGGATTTCTTCTCAGCGAGTTCATTCTTTGCTAATATTATGGGAGGTTTAACGCAACCAATATTCCAACAAAGAAGATTAAAAACTCAAAAAGAGGTGAGTGAAATTGCTCAAGAAAGAGCTTTATTAGACTTCAAGAAATCTTTATTATCAGCAAGTAACGAAGTTTCTAATGCTTTACAGATTTACGGAAGTCAAGATGAAATCATAGCTTTAAAAACCAAAGAATACGAGAATTATAGCCGTGCAACGGAATACTCTCAAGAGTTACTAAACTATGGTATGGCGAATTATCTAGAAGTAATTACAGCACAACAAAGTGCCTTGAATGCTAAGTTAGCAGAAATCAATGCTAAGTACACAAAATTAACTGCAATGGTTGATTTGTATAGCGCTCTAGGTGGAGGTTGGAAATAAAAATACCATTTTTCTATTTTATAATTTTTAATTTGAATCCCTAGTGCTTTACTAGGGATTTTTTTTGTATTAAACTTTAAAATTTTATGAATCCTGCAAAGTTTTTGACAATCTATCAGAAGATATTGTATTTTTGAATTCCATTCAATTAATACTTAACAATCTAAACCAAGAAAAATATGTCAGGAATTATAGGTTACATAGGAAAAGGAGAGGCTTTTCCGGTTTTATTACATGGATTAAATCGTTTCGAATTTCGTGGGTATGATAGCGTGGGAACAGGAACCATCTCAAATGGTGAGTTTGAATTTCATAAACACGCAGGAAAATTAAAAGATCTAAAAGAAAAATTAGGTGATAATACGCCAAAAGGGCACATAGGTATTGCGCACTCTAGATGGGCAACACACGGAATTTCGAATCAACTAAATTCGCATCCACATGTTTCTAATTCTGGTAGACTAGCCATTGTACATAAAGGGATTGTTGAGAACTATGCGAGTTTAAAAGAAAAATTAGTTGAAGAAGGATATAAATTTCATACTGAAACAGATACAGAAGTTTTAATCAACTGGATTGAGCATATTCAAAAAGAAGGTGATTTAAATCTTCTAGAAGCAATTCAAGTTGCCATGAATCAAGTGGTTGGAGCTTATTCTTTAATCGTTATCGATAAAGAAGAAAATGCTATGTATGCTGTAAGAAAAGGAGCTCAGTTGGTGATTGGAGTTGATAAAGATGCCTATGTAGTAGCAACCGATTCTGCACCGTTGAGTACGCTTACCGATGAGGTAATTTACATGGAAGAGAAAGATGTTTATCGTTTAGCACATGGAGAAGAAATCAAGGTTCTAAACTTAGATAATATCACCAAAACTCCAATAATTGAAAAGTTAGAAGAAGCCTTAGAGACCATTGAAAAAGATGGTTATGATCACTTCATGTTGAAAGAGATCTACGAACAACCTCAAATGATTATTGATTCATTCCGTGGACGAATGAATGCTAGTGAAGGTTGGGTACGTTTAGGTGGTGTAAATGAGTATAGAAATAAGCTAAATAAAACCAAAAGAATGATCTTTGGTGCTTGTGGTACTTCTTGGCATGCTGCTTTGGTTGGAGAGTATTTAATCGAGGAATTAGCTCGAATTCCAGTGGAAGTGGAGTACGCGTCTGAGTTCCGTTACAGAAACCCAATTATTGATGGTGATGATGTATTTGTTGCGATTTCACAATCTGGGGAAACAGCCGATACGATTGCTGCAATAGAGTTGGCGAAAGAAAATCAAGCTTTAATTTATGGTATTTGTAACTCAGTAGGTTCTACAATTTCTAAAATGTCTCATGCTGGATCTTATACGCATGCAGGTCAAGAGATAGGAATTGCATCTACCAAGGCCTTTACCACTCAGGTTGTTATTTTAACTTTAATGGCATTGCAATTAGCAGATTATAAAGGTAATTTATCTAAAACTCAGTTAAATGCAACATTGTTTGAGTTAGAGCAAATTCCAGAAAAGATTAGAAAAATTTTAAAACTAGATGATGAGATTAAAGCGATTGCAAAAGAATATCACCAAGCGAATAATTTCTTATTCTTAGGTCGTGGTGCTTGTTATCCTATTGCTTTAGAGGGAGCTTTAAAATTAAAAGAGATTTCTTATATCCATGCAGAGGGCTATCCAGCAGCTGAAATGAAACACGGACCTATTGCATTGATTGATGAAAATATGCCTGTTGTAGTGGTAGCAAATAATGATTCTGCTTACGAGAAAATCGTATCTAATATTCAAGAAGTGAAAGCGCGTAAAGGAAAAGTTATTGCTATTGTGAATGAAGGAGATACAGTGATTAAGGGAATTGCAGATCACGTGATTGAAATACCAGCGACTTTAGAGATTTTCGCTCCTTTAGTTTCAGTGGTTCCATTGCAATTATTAGCTTACCATATTGCTGTTTGGAGAGGTGCAGATGTGGATAATCCAAGAAACTTAACTAAATCAGTTACAGTAGAATAAAATAAATTAATAAAAATAAAAAAGCCTTCTTGCATGCGTAAGAAGGCTTTTTTTTGACTGTATATTTTTAAACTTTAAAGTCCTTTACAAATATTCTTCACGATGCCGGGTCCTTCGTAGATAAACCCAGTATAAACCTGAAGTAAACTTGCACCAGCTTCTAATTTTTCTTTAGCATCCTCTGCATTGAAAATTCCTCCCACACCAATGATAATCAACTTACCCTTTGATTGCGTATGAAGATATTTTATCACTTCTGTACTTCGTTGAGTTAAAGGTTTTCCACTAACCCCACCTGCTTCTGAAACGACTTTAGGATCTCCCATTAAGCCCTCTCTAGCAATAGTAGTATTGGTAGCAACAATTCCATTTAGGTTTAAATTCAAAGCAATTTCTATAATATCATCTAATTGACTTTGGCTTAAGTCTGGAGCGATTTTAAGCAATATAGGACGAGCTTTACCTAATTCTGTGTTGATGAGTTGCAAACGAGATAATAATCGTTGTAGTGGCTCTTTTTCTTGTAGTTCGCGCAAGTTGGGAGTGTTGGGGCTGCTTACATTTACCACAAAATAATCTACATAATCGTACAATTTACGAAAGCAATATTCATAATCATCTATGGCTCTTTCGTTCGGTGTAGTTTTATTTTTCCCAATATTTCCGCCTACAATAATGTCTGATTTTCTCTTTTTCAATCTTTCTACCGCAGCATCAACTCCCTCATTATTAAATCCCATACGATTGATTAATGCTTCATCGCTAGGAAGTCTAAATAAGCGTGGTTTATCATTCCCAGCTTGTGGTTTCGGGGTTAAGGTTCCGATTTCTACATAGCCAAAACCTAATTTAGCTAAATCATCTATATACTTGGCATCCTTGTCAAACCCAGCAGCAAGTCCAATCGGGTTTTTAAATTTTAAACCCCATAATTCTCTGTTCAATGATTTTTTATCAAACGAAAATTGACTTTTAATAATAGGACTGAAAAGAAAAGAACTTCCCCAAGTGTGGAGTTTATTCATGACCCAATGATGCGCTTCTTCTGGATCTTTTTTAAACAATAATTTCTTGATGAGTGGATACATAGCCTGAAAGAGTCAAAAATACAAATCTAGGTTGATATCTGCATCCTAAATTTCAATATCCTTTTAATTCTTTGATTCGGTTATTTTCCTTATTTTAGAAATCTCAAATTTTGAACAGTTTTAATTTTATTTTAAAGTAGAAAAGGCTTTGCAAATAGATTAAAATTTATGTTTATTAGATTTAAACTTCACCTTAAAAATTAGCATAAAACTTATAAATTACCCTAAAATATGACCCAAGAAAAAGCACTGGCTATATTGAAATCAGGACGGAATGTTTTCCTTACAGGTTCGGCAGGAACCGGGAAAACCTATGTCTTAAATCAATATATCAAATACCTACAAGAAAGGAGAGTGCCAGTGGCTATTACGGCCAGTACAGGGATTGCGGCCACGCATATGAACGGAATGACGATTCATGCTTGGTCTGGTATTGGTGTTCGGGATCATATGACGCTACGTCATTTGCAGACTTTAAAGACTAAAAAGTACATGCAAAATAAGATGGATGAGGTGGCGGTTCTTATTATCGATGAGATCTCTATGTTACATCTTAAGCAGTTCTCTATGGTAGATGAGGTTTTGCAATATTTCAAAGGGAATAATCTGCCTTTTGGGGGAATTCAAGTGGTTTTTTCTGGAGATTTTTATCAGTTGCCTCCCATTGGTGAGCATCACGAAACTTCTAAAGACAAGTTCTGTTTTATGTCTAATTCTTGGGTGAGAGCCAATTTGCATGTTTGTTATTTAACCAAGCAGTTTCGTCAGACAGAAAACGAGTTAAATTTTGTATTGAATGAAATAAGAAATGGCGAAATGAGCCAATCTGTAGTGCAATTGCTTGAGGAAAAAGTGCAAGAAAGTATGTACGAGGATGAGGAGATTTTCCCTCAATTATATACTCACAATGCTGATGTGGATAGAATTAACGAATTTAAAATCAAAGAATTAGATTCTAAGCCTAAGAAATTTAAAGGTAAAGCATCTGGTAACAAAGTTCTATGCGAAACCATGGTGAAAAGTATTCTTGCGCCAGAATTATTAGAGTTGAAGATAGGAGCGGAGGTGATGTTTGTTAGAAATAATTGGGAAGAAGGTTATTTCAATGGAACATTAGGAACGGTGAGGGAATTCAGCGAAAATGGTTTTCCTTTGGTTGAAACCCGCGATGGAGATTGGATTGAGGCCAAATCCGAAACTTGGAAGGTAGATGATGAACAGGGCAAAACCTTGGCTTCGTTTACTCAGATTCCATTGCGTTTGGCTTGGGCGATTACAGTTCATAAAAGTCAGGGTATGACCTTAGATGCCGCCACTATTGATTTAAGAAAAACCTTTGAAAAAGGACAAGGTTATGTGGCTTTATCGCGACTAAGAGACATGAAGGGGCTGCGACTAAAAGGCGTAAATCCTATGGTGATGCAATTAGATGAATTGGCTCGAAAGGCAGATAAACGTTTTATGGAATTATCCCAAGAGATTGATTTTAACCTTCATACATCTGATTTAGAGAAAGACTTTGATTCGTTTGTGGTGAGAAATGGAGGAACGATTGATAAACGAGAGATTAAAAAGGTTAAAGAGAAAAAGAAGTTAAAAGCTTCTAATAAATCCAAAGTTCCTACACATTTAATTACCAAAGAGCTTTTAGACGAAGGCATGAATTTAAAGGAAATTGCCGAAGAAAGAGGATATGTTGAGAGCACGATTTTAGGACATTTCTTTAAAATTAAATTAGAATTCCCTGAAACAGATTTTTCTGTATTAAAGCCAGAAGATGAGGTGATTAAGCGTGTTCAAGAGGCTCTAGATAAATCAGATGAGGATAAAGAAAACACTTCGCTGAAATATCTTTATGAAGCCAATAATGCCGAAATAACCTATGATAAAATCAGGCGGGCTTTATTGTTCATTAAATAAACGTGTATAAAAAAAATCCCAATCGATTTAATCAATTGGGATCTTATATTTTTAAATCTTAAGGCTTAAGAAAGGCTGTCTTCATATGCTTTCCAACCTTGCTGGCGATATTCTTCGGTAGCTGCAACGGGATCATTGGCTTTATAAATTCCGCGTCCTACAATCATAAAGTCCGTTAGGTACTCAGAGAATACCTTCTTAGGCGTGTTGTATTGTTGTCCTTTGCTATCGCCTTTTTTGTCTATGTTAACGCCAGGCGTCAATAACAATAAATCATCTGGAACTTGTCTTTGAGCTACTACTGCGAATACATCCGCTGATTTTTGAGCAATATTTAATGCTTTAGAAACATAATAATCATCGGTTAAAGCACCTGCAGAAGACATTTCTACAATGGCTACAACACCAGTTGGTTCAAAAACGTCAAAGCTTTTTTCTCCAGCAATAGGGTGTGCTGTTACCATATCAACCCAATCTGCAAAACGGTAAACACCTTGTTTGAACTGTAATTCTTGGGTATTTCCAATATCAGCGAATTTTCTATCCTCAAATAATAAGAAGTCCTTTTCTCTTGCAATAGTTCTTAGTTCAGTGACTAAATCCCAACTAAAATCAGTGATGATATCTGAATGTAATTTTAAGGCAACAATTTTATCTCCAATTCCTTTAGCTAAATTGATTAACTCTAGGGAACTCACAACATCTGCCGAGGCAATTAAGTTAGATTTTTTACGTAACGCAATGTCAATCATGTTTTTACCTACAGGATGCTGAACTTCTTTATCTTGTAGAGGGGTTCTTTTTCTGCTAGGAGCTTGTGGAGGCATACTTAAGAAATCCTTGATTTTCTTTACTTCTCCTTCATCCAATCTTTTGTATTTGAATAAAATATCAATTACCTCGTTAATGGTAAATAAGGTATGAACATTATATCCTTTTTCTTCTAATCGCTGAATACCACCTTGTTCTCTGTCTAATACAACAACCAAATCGGTAACAACTAAACCTTCTTTTTCAACTTCGTCGATGGTTTCTACCAAACTTTTACCGCTGGTAATTACGTCCTCTACCAACAAACAATTTTGTCCATCGTGAAAAACACCTTCCAACATGCGTTTTGTTCCATAGCCTTTGTTTTCCTTTCTTTTAATGATCAAAGGAATCCCACTTTCTAAGGACATTGTGGTCGCCATAGGCAAAGCGGCATAAGGAACGCCACAAATCAGTTCAAGTTTTGAATTATCAACCAATTGCAATAAATTGTTTGACAATGTTTTTAATAATTGTGGGCTAGATGCTAGCGGTCTTAAATCCACATAAAAAGGAGATTCAATACCACTTTTAAGGGTGAAACTTCCAAATTTAATAATTCCGAGTTCGTAGGCTTTTAATAAAAAATCTTCGCGTGCTTGCATGTTGTTGAATTAAATTGTCATGATGAAAATAAAAATCTTTCTGCTGACAAATTTTGTGCAAAGTTAAGGCAATTCATCCTCTTTTGCTATGATATTTAATTCAATTTTTAAATAAACAAAATAGGTCACCAAACCTTTGAGTGGTGACCTGTTTGTATGAGATTTACATCACAATTCTAATGAGAATCATTAAATAGACGATAATTTAGAAGTATAACATCTTTCTACCTTCTACCCTAGACTTTCTACTAAAATCAATTTCTAAAAACAACAAAATCCTTCCAATCATGTTCCTTCACAGGGAATTCTTGATCTGTTTTTCCTAAGTAGAAAAGTCCTAAGCAATTTTCGTTTTCCTCCAACGATAAATAATCGTCTAAATGTCTCACTAAGCCGGGCGTACTCCAATAACCACCCATTCCCAATTCGGTTGCTTTCAACCATAAATTCTGAACCGACATGGCAATTGCAGCATGCTCTTCCCACTCCGGAACGGATTGTGAAATGTGATGCACAATACAAATCATAACTTGAGATTGATCAACTTTTTCTTGAATAGATTTCATTTTATTCTCAATAAATTTTTCAGGATCTGTGGTTTCTTTATAAACAGAAGCCAATTTTTCACCCAAGGCATTTTTAGCTTCGCCTGTAAAAACATGAAAACGCCAAGGTCTTGTTTTCTTATGATTCGGTGCAAAAGCCGTAACGGATAATAAGGCTTCTAACTCTTCCTGCGTAATCTTTTCTTGGTTATAATCTTTTGGATACGTGCTTTTTCTGGATTTTATGATGTTATCTAATGAGTTCATTTTTTATTTAATTTAATAAAGTTGAAATATACGGAAAATTGGAGCAGTCAGCTGAGTAGAAAGTCAGAAGTAGAAAGAGGTTTTTACAGTTCCCAGTTCACGGTTCGCAGTTCAGGATTTTTCGTTGCAAAGCTGACTTGCCAAAAAGATTTATACTTAGTCCAAAATCTCTTTCCAACGCTAGACCCTGAATCAAGTTCAGGGTGACGCTTCGTGTCCAATTTTTTCGTTTAAGCAATTTTTAATCAACTTTAAGCTACAATTAAACTACTTTAAACAACCTTTAATCCACCACCATCAAATTACAACCTCGTAAATCTGAATGATCTAATCGCCCAAGAATTTCTAATTGATTTTCTGAATGAAATCGTCCTAAATCGTCGGTCGCAATAAAACTACAAGAGTTTATATTAGCAAAATCAATCACGTTGATTCCACCCGACATTCTTGGATCAACATATGAAAGTGGATCTTCCTTGTCTCGTAATAAAATTTTCATCCAAGGTGGCGTTTCAAAAAGACCATTTTTTCTGGCGTAAGCTTGTGACAGTAATTCGGTCATGCCATATTCCGATTGAATTTGCTCAACTTGAAATTCATCCTTCAAGAAAGCATGTAATTCTGGACGAGTTAGTTCTGCTCGCCTTCCTTTCATACCGCCCGTTTCCATAATGATTAGGTCAGATAGATCTTGTGGATGTTGTTCTGCAAAGTCCATTAAGGCAAATGAAACTCCAATGAGAATAAGTTTTTTGTCTTTTGGAGCATTTTTGATGTCTTCGGCCAACTGTTGATGATCGTAGAGATAATAAGATTTATTTTCTTGACCGGTTTTCTGCATCCAAATATCTGCCATTTCAATCAAAGAAGAACCTTTTCTTTCGGCATATGCAGGTAGAAGTGGAAAAACAATATAATCCTTGAAATCACCATAAAAGTATTCAAAACTCGCATCCAATTGTTGATGATAGATGCTTAAATCAGTAATATGATGATAGCTCGTAAGCGTTCCGGTAGTGCCCGAACTGCTAAAAGTTTTCTCAATATCTCCTTTACTTGAGACAACCTTAAACTCTTTGAAAAAAGAAATAGGAATAAAAGGAATTTCTTCTATACTAGCGATAGAATCAACTTTTGTCCCTAAATGAGAAAGAAATTTTTTGTACACCGAATTGTGTTCCGCTTGAAATCTAAAAATCTCTAAAGCTTTTGTTGTAAACTCGGCAGGAGTAAAATTTCTAAATAAATCTTTGGCATCAAACATTCGGCAAAGATATAGATTTAGTTTGCTGATATATATACTTCAAATTAAAATGGAACATAGGATGGATAGGAGTAAGGATAATTTGTTGAAAATGCCCTTGTAAATAATAGTGTATAGAGGATATAATTTTTATCTTTGAACACGTTTAAATACGTTAATAATTCAATCCAATTTTATGTCAACATTCGTAGTAGTAGGTCTCCAGTGGGGCGACGAAGGAAAAGGAAAAATCACCGATGTTTTATCTGCAAAATCAGATTATGTTGTTCGCTTCCAGGGAGGTAACAATGCTGGACACACTGTTTATGTAGGAAAAGACAAATTCGTTTTACACTTATTGCCATCTGGCGTTTTACAATGTAAAGGGAAATGTATTTTAGGAAACGGTGTCGTGATCGATCCAAAAGCATTTTTAGAAGAAACACAAGCTTTAGAAGAAAAAGGTCAATCTACAGACCACGTTTTTATTAGTCGTCGTGCGCATATCATTATGCCTTACCACATTTTATACGATACCTACCGCGAAGAAGCTGCAGGAACAGATAAAATTGGAACAACGAAACGCGGTATCGGTCCTTGTTATGAGGATAAAGTGGCTCGTGTAGGTATTAGAGCTATCGATCTATTAAATCCAGAAGTTTTAAAAGAAAAATTAAAAATCAACATCGAGATTAAAAATGCAATTTTTGAGAAATTGTATAACAAGCCTCCTATGGATTTTGATGAAATTTATCAACAATGCTTGGAGTACGGCGATATCTTAAAGGATAGAATTATTTATACCGAAAGAGAATTAAATGATGCTATCGACGAAGGTAAAAATGTTTTATTCGAAGGAGCACAGGCTTTAATGCTAGATATTGATTTTGGTACGTATCCATTCGTTACCTCTTCATCTCCTTCTACAGGTGGTGTTTGTATCGGTGCGGGAGTTCCACCTAATAAATTACAACACTTGATTGGTGTAGCAAAAGCTTACTGTACACGTGTTGGTAATGGTCCGTTCGTAACTGAGTTAGACGATGAGGTTGGCGAAAGAATTAGAACCATTGGTCATGAATTTGGAGCAACAACAGGTCGCCCAAGAAGAAGTGGTTGGTTGGATTTAGTCGCTTTACGCCATGCTTGTATGATCAACGGAATTACGCATTTAGTGATTACTAAATTAGATGTTTTGAGCGGTTTCGATAAAATTAAAGTTTGTACAGCTTACAAAACAGAGGACAATCAAGAAATCGATTACTTCACATCATCAACAACAAAACTAGACTTATACGAGCCTGTATATGCAGAAGTTGATGGTTGGCAAGAAGATATTACTAAGATTAACTCGTTTGACGAATTACCAGAAAACGCACAGAAATATATCAAGTTTATCGAAGACTATTTAGGCATCGAGGTTTATTTAGTATCAGTAGGACCAGATAGAAGCCAAAATATTATTAGAAAGGAATTGTTCTAAGTGATGTAGTTTAAAAGTTGGTTAATCAGTTTAAAATAGTTTAATGTCAAAAATTAAACATTTTGAGGATTTAGAAACTTGGCAATTAGCAAGAGAGTTGTCATTATCTATATATCGATTAACCAAAACATTTCCGAACGAATTTGAATTGGTTTCTCAGATGAGAAGGTCGGCTCTTTCTGTTATGGACAACATAGCAGAGGGATTCGAAAGAGGAGGAAAGACAGAGTATATACAGTTTCTATATTTGGCAAAAGGTTCTTGTGGTGAATTGCGTTCTCAGCTTTATTCGGCATTAGATAGGGAACACTTGAGTCAGGAAGATTTTGAGCAATATCGTAAAAGATGCATTAAAATTTCTGTCAAATTGAGCAATATGATAACTCAATTAAAGAACTCACCTCATTCGGGAGATAAATTCAAATAAAACAATTTTAAACCATCATTAAGCAATTTTTAAATAAATTTAAACTACTTCAATATGAGTAATAAATACGAAAACCCCTTAGTATCTAGATATGCGAGTGCAGAAATGCTTTTTAACTTTTCTCCGGATAAGAAATTCGGGACTTGGAGAGAGCTTTGGATTGCTTTAGCAGAAATTCAAAAAGACTTAGGTTTAGATATTTCTCAAGAACAAATAGACGAACTTAAAGCGAATGTAGACAACATCGATTATGAGGTTGCTGCTAAGTACGAAAAAGAATTCCGTCATGATGTAATGGCTCACGTACATACCTACGGAGACGTTGCGCCAAAAGCAAAAGCAATCATTCACTTAGGTGCTACTTCTGCATTTGTGGGTGACAACACAGACTTAATCCAGTTGAGAGACGGGATGCAATTGGTGAAGAAAAAGCTAATCAACGTAATGGCTGGTTTGGCCAAATTCGCCAAAGAATATAAAGACCTTCCAACTTTAGGATTCACACATTACCAACCAGCGCAGTTAACAACGGTAGGTAAGCGTGCAACGCTTTGGTTACAAAGTGTTTTAATGGATTTTGAGGAATTAGAATTTAGATTAGAAACCTTAAGATTCCGTGGCGTTAAAGGAACAACTGGAACTGCAGCAAGTTTCAAGGAGTTATTTAATGGAGATTATACCAAAGTTAAAGACTTAGACAGAAGACTTTCAGAGCGTTTTGGATTCAAAAATGTATTTGGCGTAACAGGTCAAACATACGATAGAAAAGTGGACGCTGAGGTGATGGCATTGCTTTCAAACATTGCACAATCTGCACATAAATTCTCAAACGATATCCGTTTGTTACAGAATTTAAAAGAGATCGAAGAGCCATTCGAGAAAAACCAAATCGGTTCATCTGCCATGGCTTACAAGCGAAATCCAATGCGTTGCGAGCGAATCGGAGCTTTGGCTAAATTCGTAATGACGATCGGTCGTGGATCTGATTTAGTAGCAGCTACACAATGGTTTGAGAGAACCTTAGATGACTCTGCTAACAAGCGTTTAACGATTCCTCAGGCATTTTTAGCCATTGATTCTATCCTTGGAATCTGGGTGAATGTTTTAGACGGTTTAGTAGTTTACGAAAAGATGATTGCTAAGCATATCAACGACGAATTACCATTCATGGCAACTGAATACATGATTATGGAAGGCGTTAAAAATGGAGGAGACCGTCAGGAATTACACGAAATCATCCGTGTTCACTCAATGGAAGCAGCGAAACAAGTTAAAATAGAAGGTAAGCCAAACGATTTGGTAGAGCGTATTTTAGCTGATGATAGCTTCCCGATAGACAAAGTAAAAATGCAAGAAGTTATGGACCCAATGAACTTCATTGGTTTCGCTCCAATCCAAACAGAGGAGTTTTTAGCAAACGAGATTCAACCTATTCTTGACCAAAATCAAGACTTAATCGGAATGGATTTTAAACTAAAAGTATAAAACACATTCAGTTTTAAATAAATAAGAAAAGCCTTGGAAGGATTTCCAAGGCTTTTTCTTTTCAGTCAATTGGTAGTATTAAAGTTAATTAAGAATCAATTTTCTGCACAGCGCTACCGTCGCTCACTTTAGTTTCTGGCTCGCCTTTTCTATAATAAACATAGCTCTTACTTCCCTGAATATCAATCTTCTCGCTACTATCCACTACAACTTGGCAACCATCACCTTCCACAATCACTTCACTTGCATCTCCAGCACCATGAACCACTATATTATTTCCCTTTACAATCAGTTTTTCACCATTTAGAGAGACGCTTTCCTCCTTGTTGTCACCTTCAATCACAATGCTTCCATCTGGCTGCGCAACTACCTCTACGGCTTCTTTTTCAACTTTCTTCATCTCATCTTGTGCGAAGCCCATAACACCTAATCCTACTAAACTTACTGATAACAATAATTTTTTCATTTCTTCTGTTTTTATGAATTAATAATTCAAAGGTGGGCATCCTAAAACTTAATTTCTGCTAAAGAATTGTGAATTAACTTGAGTTCAACAGAAATCGCTAATAAAGACTAAATCTTACCAAAAACTTAGCATTTCTTATCTAATAATTAAGAAAACTATTCGTTTCTGCGTGAAATTGGGCCAAAATGAGGTAAATGTAATAAGATGTATTTGGGCGGTTTAACGGGCTATCCGCTGTATCTAATTTGTAGATTGCTACAAAATAAACGACGAAAAAGGAGTTTGCACTCAGGTGCTCCACTCTTTTTCGCCGTATTTTGTTTTAGCAATCCACGGCATTAGATGCCGCTTCTATCCCTACCACGTTAGAAACTAATTTATTAATAACTTTTCTTGTATTTAACAAAATAAATTTGGATTTAGATTTTAGATTTTTGTTTTCATAATAACAATTTAAATTATATTTTTAAGAAAAATCTTTTATTTGGAGCATTATTTATGCTCATGGGAACGCTTGCATTTGCTAAGTCTATTTCAGAAAATAATGTCCATGATGTAAAACAGGAAACAATTTGGATGGAAGTAGTTGGAGATTGCGTAGTTACAGTTTATGGAGTGGATAGGTTTGGTAATAGAACTGGAACTAAACATACATTCGTATTCGCCGATGTTGAATCACAAGAAGAATGTGATCGTTTGGCTAGAAATCTGAAAAGAATTTTGTCAACATAACAACTTGTAATTTCTAAAATTTCTTCTAATTTTTGGATAATCATAATAGTAAAATTATATGAAAGCAATAATTATCTATTTACTTGGTAGTATTAGTTTGATAGCTCAAAGTTTTGATTTATTAGCTACCTACACACTTGAACTAAATACTGATTTTCCTAATTCTCACACGACATCATTATTTATAAATTCGAACGAAAATATTTCTTATTATATTTTAGATTTCGGAGGAATTAAAGAGAATGAGTTTAATGAAGACTCCAATGAAATTATTGTGAGATCCAAAAACACTGACAATCTATTGATTTATAATAAACTAAATGAATTTATTATCTCCCAAGAGTTAACTTTTAATGATTCCTTTTGGGTGAAAGAAAGTCTTAGTTTTGATTGGGAGATCAGCAATGAAACCAAAGAATCTGATGGCTATGTAATGCAGAAAGCAACTACAACTTTTAGAGGAAGAGACTACATCGCTTGGTTTACCAAAGAAATTCCTATTCCTATGGGGCCTTATAAATTTTATGGTTTGCCAGGTTTAATATTAGAAATTTATGATACAGATAATATTTATCATTGGACGATTACAAAAATTGAAGAAAACAAAACAATAGCTTCAAATAATTTATATCCTGAGCATCATGATTTTCTAAGCATGAAACAGTTCGTAGAAAAAAAAGAGAATTCTGATAACCAAATCGATGCTAGCATTATCAGTAGGTTGCCCAAAGGTGCAAATTTAAAAAGTGTTAAGTCCAGCACTATGCCTGTGGAACGAAAGGGAATTGAAATCAAATTTGAGTGGGAGGAAGATTAAAAGCTTTAATCTTAAATACTTAGAAGATGTTTCTTTTATATTATATAGAAGAGAAATCTTTCTTTAATGAAAAAAATACCAAATCATTTATTGTAGGAAAAATGTCAATGAATTGAATATGCTTAATTATAGAAAATTAGTGCCGTGTGATCTACCAAATTTGATTAATGAAACAATTTAGTCAAGTGGTCCTTAGTATGAAACACGTTTATTTAATTTTATTCTTCTGCATTATTGCTCAAACAGCCAACGCTCAAATTTCAGGCAATATCTATAGTTCTGAGCAGATTCCTGTGGGACAGGTAATTGTTAAACTACAAAAAGACAAAAACATTTTGTCCTATGCCACAAGTAACAAGGCAGGAGAATATACTTTACCCATTAAAGAAACTGGAAATTTCGATCTTATCTTTTCTTCTTTGCGCTATGAGGAGGTAATGATTCCCATCACAATAGACAAGTTAGATGCAGAAATTACACAAGACATAACTTTGTTTTCTAAAGAAATAATACTCCTCAACGAAACTATCGCAATTGCCAAAAAGCCTATCACCGCCAAAAAAGACACTATTGTATATGACGCAGCCTTCTTCTTAAACGGTAATGAACAGGTGGTAGAGGATTTGTTGAAAAAACTTCCAGGGCTCACCGTGGACGAAAATGGGACCATAAAAGTTGGAGAACAAGAAGTAGAGAAGGTAATGATAGAAAATGATGATTTCTTTGAAAAAGGTTATAAAATCGTTACTAAAAACATGCCTGTCCATCCCATAGACAAAGTGGAGCTCATTCAACGATATTCTAACAACAAACACCTAAAAGGGATAGAGAAAAGCGATAAAGTGGCGCTGAACCTTAAGCTAAAAGATGACGCCAAAAACCAATGGTTTGGCAATGCAGAATTGGGAATTGATGTGAGCAGTTTAGATTATTATAAACTCAGCGGCAATCTAATGAGTTTTGGCAAGAAGAATAAATACTATTTTCTTACACATTTAAACAACATTGGAAAAGATGCAACGGGCGGATTAAGCCATCTCATCAACCCCAATAGCAGAGGAAATAACTTTGTAGGAGATGGTTTTGGCACAGAACAATATATTCACAAACAAGGAATGAGATTAGGTTTTAAAGACGAGAGAACCAAAATCAATAACGAAGAGCTCATATCATTAAACGCAATTTTTAATCCCAATGAGAAATTGAAAATTAAACCCATAATTTTCTTTAATTCCGACGAAAATACTTTTGTTAGACAACAAGTACAATCCTATCATCTGCCAGGTCAAGAAGATTTTACAAACTTCGAAGATTATAGTTTGCGTAATGCTTTTCAAAATATTTTTGCTAAAGTTGATGTTTCCTATGATTTCACCAAGAACAAAACTCTAGAAATCAGCTCGAAATTCAATACCAAAGACGGTGATGATATAAGCCAAATAAATTTTAATGCACATGATTTACAGGAGAATGTAAATACCCAAATCCAGCGATTTGACCAGGAAATTCAATACACCCAAAAACTGTCAGAGACTAAAGTAATTATCTTACAGGGTAGATTTATTTACGATGAAAATCAACAAGATTATTTCACCAACACCAACTATTTTGGGGATTTCACTCAATCTAATTCATCCGAAAACGTTCGTCAGAAATCTAACAACCATGGGAATTTATTGGGGATAAGTTTTAAATATTTAGACCGTAAGAAAAATGGTAATCTTTTGGAAATCAATCTTCAAAATAAATTAGAAAACCAGAATTTACATAACTTGCTTTATTTCTCTCAAAACCCAAGAATTAATGACATTCAATACTCGGAAAATAACTTGAATGTAAAATCAAGTTATATTTATAAAATAAATGCGAAGCTGAGTCTTCGCGGAGAATTAAGCGCGCAGAATTTTGATCTAAACTATGATAATCTAAATATTTCTGAAAAGTCTCATGTTTGGAGCGTCAACCCAAGTTTTGGAATTGATTATGACTTAAACGAAAAACATAAATTCAAAACGAATTATACCTGGAACGCCAATTCCGCACCTGTTGGCTATCTGAATGCCGATTACATTCTTACAGCCTATAACAACCTGAACCTTGGCTTGTCAACGCCAGCGGTCTTCAATAAAAGTAGTTTGTTTTTTAGCTATCATTACGGAATATGGACGGACAAGCTCATGTTCAACACCTACTTATTTTACAATAAGGACGCTGATTATTTATCTTCTAATAACTTAATAACTCAGGACTACTCTGTTGGACAATACCTCACTTATAAAGATAGAAAAACATTTACGCTCAACGGAAGTTTAGATTATTATTTAAAATTTATTTCATCTAATCTTAAATTCAAAGGAGGTATGTTCCAAAGTACCTATGCCAACCAAGTAAACAATTCCGCACTACGAAAGATCACAACTTCCAACTATAATTATGGATTAGAATTTCGTACAGGCTTCGATGGTTTGTTTAATGTTCACCTAGGTACAAAAAACACACATCAACGGATGGAAGTCGATGGTTTTAAAAATAAATATGTGAATAATAATTCATTTGTAGATACCTATTTTAATATTTCGGAAAAGTTTGATTTCCAGACCAATTTAGACTATTACTATTTTGGGAATTTAGAGCAAAACAAGCATTATTATTTTGTGGACGCTACAGCTAGGTATAAGTTAATGGAAAATAAATTCACCTTGGGACTTCAGGCCAAGAATTTATTTAATACTTCAACTTTCACAGTAAATAGCCTTAGTGACATCAGTCAATCGGTGACATCTTATCGCTTGCTTCCACGTTACATCATGGCAAGCTTTGAATTTAGGTTTTGATGAGAAAGTAGTTTAAAACTGCTTAATTGAGGCTTAAAATTGTTACATGAAAATATAGGACACGAACCGTCATTCCCCACTTGAGGCGGAATTTAATGTGGTAATTTATCTTCTATTGTTAAATGTATGCTGAAGCCAAAAGCTTAGATTGTTTTTTGTTTCTCTGAAGTTTTAGGGCCATAACCGCAGCCAGTACTACATCCACCGCTTTTCTTAGCAAATGGAGCAATCACACGATTATATAAATATATAAGCGCAATTAAAAAGATGATTCCGATAATTAAATATTCCCAATTCATACTATTATTGTAACAAATTGTACGCCAAGAAAGCACATAAATAAGCAAATCCACTCATGAGAACCAATTGAATTAGAGGCCATTTCCATGTTTTGGTTTCTCTATATACAATCGCCAGCGTGCTCATACACTGCATCGCAAAGGCATAAAACAACAACAATGAAACACCCGTCGCAAGATTAAAGACTAAAGTTCCATCAGGATTCTTCTCTCTTCGCATACGCTCCACAATTTGTGTTTCGTCTTCTGTATCCGATCCAATGCTGTAAATCGTCGCCATAGTACCTACAAAGACTTCTCTGGCAGCAAAGGATGTAAGAACCCCAATACTAATCTTCCAATCATAACCAATAGGCCTAAAAACAGGTTCTATCGTCTTTCCGATGTGGCCAAGCATGGAATATTCTAATTTATGAGCTTCTAAATGATGCGCCTGTTCGGATTCTGTCCAAGAATTTTCAATGGATTGTTTTGCAACAATATCCTCAGCATTCTTGAATTGTTCTCCCGGTCCCCAAGCACTTAATACCCATAAAATAACAGAAACCGCCAAAATGATTCGTCCAGCACCAAAAATAAATGCGGAAACTTTCTCCCATAAACCTAAAAATAGATTTCTCCAATCGGGAACATGATAAGCGGGCATCTCCATAATCAAATAACTTTTATACTGAGATTTAAGGACTTTCTTACCAATAAAAGCAAAAATTAAAGCCGCAAATAAGCCTAATAAATAAAGCGCCATTAATACAATTCCCTGTAAATCAAATCCAAGGAATGAATGTTTAGGGATCACCAAAGCAATTAAAATGGCATAAACAGGTAGTCGCGCAGAACAAGTCATAAATGGTGCAACCAAAACGGTTAAGAGCCTTTCTCTTGTGTTTTCAATATTACGTGCCGCCATAATCCCAGGAATAGCACATGCTACACTAGACATCAAGGGTACAACAGATTTACCGCTAAGACCAAAAGGCTTCATCCATTTGTCCATCAAGAAAACCACCCGACTCATATAACCTGATTCCTCTAAAAGCAAGAGGAAGAATATCAATATACTGATCTGTGGAATAAAAATCACCACTCCACCAATTCCTGGAATAATCCCGTCTGCAATTAAACTCGATAATGGTCCGTCGCCTAAAATCCCTTGTGCCTGACTTTGCAACATGGCGAATAAGCTATCGATGGCATCCATAGGCACTTCAGCCCATGAATAAATCGCTTGGAACATTAAAAATAAGAGTCCAAAGAAAATAATATATCCCCAAAAACCGTGGGTCAAAACATTATCTAATTTCTCAGAAAATGACCTTTTCTTTTCTCCTGAAGAACTTTCTACTTGCTCTACAATCGCATCAATTTCATCATAACGATACAATGTTTCTGCAATCTGCATTCGCGCAGGAACCATATGATTTTGTTTGCGAATGTTTTCTATCGTAGATTTTTCTTCTGCAGTTAGATGTAGAATATTGGGTTGAGCAGCATATTGAAAAGCTAAATAGTCACTTTTCAACTTCAGCTTCTCTCTAATTTCTTTTACGGGATTCACATACAACAGAGGAACCTCAAATTTGGCAGGTTCTTTTGCAAACTCCGTAGATATGCTTTCTTTGATTACATCAAGTCCCTCACCCGTTCTAGCATTACTTGGAATGACTTGCGTATGTAAGGATTGAGATAATTTTTCAATATTTATTTTAATTCGGCCTTTTTCGGCTTCGTCCATCATATTCAGAACGAACTTAACAGGAATGCCTAAATCTTGAACTTGTTTAAAAAGCAGTAAACTACGTTTAAGTCGTAAAGGATGTCCTACAACAAAAACCTTATCTGGAAAATCAGGATGTTCAGGATTGCTTAAAATATCAAAAACTACTTCTTCATCCGCTGCTTTTGGATAGAGCGAATAAGTACCAGGAAAATCATACAGCTGTATAGATTGCCCGTTTTCGGTAAAAAAACCAATACGTTTATCTACCGTCGTTCCAGGATAATTCCCGACGCGTTGCTTTAGGCCAGTTAAACGATTGAATAAAGTTGACTTACCCACATTGGGGTTACCGATTAATGCAACTTTTATAGAATTCATTTCTCTTTTTTAACCAATACTGCGCTTGCTTCAGACTTACCTAAAGCTAAAACACAACTTGTTTTACATAGAGAAATACAAATAGGTCCATTAAAGGGTGCAGAACATCGAAACTCAATGTCTTCACCAGGAACAATTCCTAGTTCTAAAAATTTGGCGGGGATGTCTTCGGTGCTAAATCCTAAGATGGTAGCTCTTTCCCCTTTCTTTAAATCTGCAAGATTTGTCAAAGCAGTTAATTATTTTAGAATGAGAAACAAATGTACTTAATTTTTAATTAATCTAAATAAGTTCAAGCTATGATTATTGACATCCAATATAATTTTGTAACTTTTCATTCTGAAATTTATCCATGAAATACGCTTGGTTCTTATTCATAATCACCGCTTTAGTTAATATTCAATGCGAACCTCCAAAACCTAGAGTTTTATTAGAAGAGGAAGAACGAGTTCGAAGACGTGCTATTCGAAACATTGAAGATGATATTAACGATGCGTGGATGCACAGAAAATATAACTACAAAGATGGGGAGGTGCTGACAGAAGGCAATACCTATTTGGCGGTTTATACAGAAATTTATGCTAGGTCAGAAAAGCGAACTTATCCACTAACTGCTACTTTGAGTATTAGAAATACGAGTTTAACTGACTCGGTATTTATCAATAAATCTGAATACTATGATACCCATGGTGAGTTAATCCGTACTTATTTTGACCGAACTATTTACGTGGCTCCTATGGAAACAGTAGAGATTATTGTAGGTGAGGACAATGAACAAGGTGGATCAGGAGGTAATTTTGTTTTCCATTGGGCGACAAGAAATCCTGAAAACAAACCTATGTTCGAAGCGGTAATGATTTCCGCAAGTGGTCAACAAGGAATCTCTATCATGACGCAAGGTATTGATATACACGATTAAAAAAATCTAAAACTCACTTGAAAACAATATATTTGCTATATACTTAATATTATAACTATGAAATTACTTGCTTACTTAATGGTCTTCACTTTTATATTCTCTTGCAGCGAACAAAAGAATGAGGACGTTAAAATGATTGAAGACTATGCTTCTTTTGGTAAAGAAATCACTGCAGACGGCGCTATTTCTCAGGTAGAAATGTTGGCAAAATTCAATGAATTGCAAGTAGGTGATACTGCAACGATTAAGTTTGCATCTAAGGTGAATTCAGTTTGTCAAGCAAAAGGATGTTGGATGAAACTAGCATTAGATCCAGAAACTGAAACCATGGTTAAATTTAAAGATTATGACTTTTTTGTTCCTAAGGACATCGCTGACTCAGACGCTATTGTAGAAGGAAAAGCATACAAAGAAGAAATGACGGTTGAAGATCAACAACACTACGCAAAAGACGCTGGAAAATCTGAAGAAGAAATTGCTGCCATTACAGAACCTAAAATGGTTTATAACTTTGAGGCTGAAGGTGTTTTGATTAAATAAAAATTTATGAGAATTTTATTGAGCCTAAGTTTCATCTTATTAATTTCATCTTGTCAGGAAAAGAAAAGCAAGTACGTTTTAGATGAAAAATCTGAAATGGCTCAGCTGATGCTCGATATGCATGCTAGCCTAGATGAGGTTCAGCTTAAAATTAAAAATGGAGAAAATATAGGGGATTATCCAGAAGAGTTTGATAAGGTTATAGATGCAGAAATGACCGATGAGTCTATGCGTTCCGATAGTTGGGAAAGCTTTGCCAATGCCTTAATTGAATCAGAAAGGGCCTTATATAATGCCGCTCCAGAAGAACAAGAACAAGCTTATAAAAATGTAGTTAATTCATGTTTAGCTTGTCACACCAATGTTGGTTGCAGTGGACCAATTCCTAAGATTAAAAAGTTAAGCTGGAAACCTTAATTCAATAAATCTTGATAACGAATCAACATCTAATTTCCTTTTAGATGTTAACTTTGTGCCATAAAATTAGTTCAAAACTCAACTTGAATTAAAGATTAATCTCGCTATAACATTTAAAATGAATCACATGAAAAATATTAATCCTACTCAAACAGAGGCTTGGAAAAAGTTACAAACGCATTTCGGTGAAATCAAACAAAGCCATTTAAGAGATTTATTCGAGCAAAATCAAAATAGATTTCAGGATTTTCATGTGAAGTTCGAGGAAATATTATTCGATTATTCTAAAAATAGAATGACCGAAGCCACGAGAGATTTATTAATTCAATTGGCAGAGGAATGTGATCTAAAATCTGCTATAAATTCCATGTTTAGCGGAGAAAATATAAATCAAACAGAAGATAGAGCAGTTCTGCATACAGCATTGAGAAATTTTGAGGATGAACCCATATTAGTAGATGGAAAAGATGTTTTGCCTGAGGTGGAGAAAGTGAGAAATCGAATGAAACTTTTTACAGCCAAGGTGATTTCTGGCGCATGGAAAGGTTTCTCTGGTCAACAAATTACCGATGTAGTTAATATCGGGATTGGTGGTTCTGACCTTGGTCCTGTGATGGTAGTGGAAGCTTTAAAACATTATAAATCTAGATTAAATGTTCACTTTGTTTCTAACATCGACGGAACGCATATAAGTGAAACTTTAAAAGATTTAAATCCGGAAACCACTTTATTCATCATTGCGTCTAAGACATTTACAACGCAGGAAACCATGACCAACGCACAAACGGCGAAGGATTGGTTCTTGAATTCCGAAGCAAAGGAAACTGATGTAGCTAAGCACTTTGTGGCACTTTCTACCAACGAAGAAGGCGTAACAGCTTTCGGGATTGATAAAGCTAACATGTTTGAGTTTTGGGATTGGGTTGGCGGAAGATATTCTTTGTGGTCGGCGATTGGATTGAGTATTTCGCTAGCTGTGGGATATGATAATTTCGAGAAATTATTAAAAGGAGCATATAAAACAGATGTTCATTTTAATGAAGCTGAATTCAATGAAAATATTCCTGTTTTAATGGGATTAATAGGAATTTGGTATAACAATTTCTTTGACGCAGAATCTTATGCCATCTTGCCTTACGAGCAGTATTTACACCGATTTTCTGCTTATTTGCAACAAGGAGATATGGAATCCAATGGTAAATCTGTAGATAGAAACGGCGATAAAGTAGATTATCAAACCGGGCCGATAATTTGGGGAGAGCCAGGAACCAATGGTCAACACGCGTTTTATCAATTAATCCATCAGGGAACAAAAATGATTCCGGCAGATTTCTTGGGAGCAGTCGAAAGTCATAATCCAACAGGAGATCATCATGTGAAATTAATGGCAAATTTCTTTGCTCAAACAGAAGCATTAGCTTTTGGTAAAACCGAAGCCCAAGTCCGTGAAGAGTTAAATAAGGAAGGAAAATCCCCAGAGCAAATAGATTTTTTAACGCCTTATAAAGTCTTTGATGGAAATCATCCTACCAATTCATTTTTATATCAGAAACTTACACCAGAAGTATTGGGTAGCTTAATCGCTATGTATGAACATAAAATCTTTGTTCAAGGTGTGATTTGGAATATTTTCAGTTTCGATCAGTGGGGCGTGGAATTAGGAAAACAGCTCGCAAAGACAGTCTTAAATGAGCTAAATTCTACAGATGAGGTGAAATCGCATGATAGTTCAACCAACGGACTTATGAATGCATTTAAGCAAATGAGAAAATAAATAAAGTTCTATTTTAATTTTATCTTTAGCCTCAGAAGCGAAGCAAGCATTCATGTCACAAAATATTTATTTTCATGTTGGGTTAAGCAAAACGGGTTCTACTTTTTTGCAGCATCAAGTTTTTCCAAAGCTTCAGGGAATCTATTATTTGCCAACGGTAAAATATAGACATGCCTTGAAATTGCTTCCTAAAATCCATGATGAAAGGGTTTTGGTTTCAAGAGAATTCGATCAGCAATTCGAACAAGAAGTGAAGAAGTTTTCGGCGCAGTATCCACAAGCTTATCCGATTATTGTCTTGCGTGAACACAGTAGTTGGGCAGTTTCTAATTATAAAAGATTTGTGAAAAATGGACATTCCATTTCTTTCAAAGAATTTATTGATATCGAACGCGATAAAGGCTTATTTAAGAAAAGAGATTTTGATTACGAGCGCTATATCGACTTATTAGAACAGTATTTCGCCCAAAAACCACTGATTCTTTTTTACGAAGACTTACAAAAAGAACCTGTTAAATTCGTGAGAAAAATAATGGATTATACAGGTGCAGAGTTGAATTATTCAGACGTAAATTGGAATCCTAGACACGTTTCTTATGATATCGATTCTTTAAAATTAGTAAGGAAACTAAGCAATAAGATTCAGTTTCAAAAGAAATTAGAAGTGCACACCAAGCCAAGAGGATTCTTATATAATTTATATGCTAATATAGTTAGATACAGCATTTTATATGCGAGTAAATTATTTCCTAAAACTTGGTTTCCAACAGAAGAATTTATAAATCCAGCTGAAATTGAAGAGTTAAGACAATACTTCAGCCCACAATGGGATAGCTTGAGAAACAAGACCCACTAAATTTAATTATCTTTGACTCAACTTAGAAAGCAAGCAAATTAAATGAACATCCACAAAGAACTACAAGAAGAATTAAATCATTCCATCGAGAGAGATAGAATTAGTCATGCTTTGTTGTTTAGTGGAAAATGTGGTTATGGAACACTACCACTTGCGCTATGGTATGCCGGCCGGTTACTTTGTACTGACGAATCAGAGAAATGTAGGAATGATGTGA
This sequence comes from Profundicola chukchiensis, assembly GCF_029664245.1. GTDB lineage: Bacteria > Bacteroidota > Bacteroidia > Flavobacteriales > Weeksellaceae > Profundicola > Profundicola chukchiensis. The sequence continues at coordinate 412,292 of NZ_JANAIE010000003.1, forward strand.
TGTCGGGTTTAAATCCAGATTTACACTTTGTTTATCCTGTTACCACTACCGATAAAGTTCCAAGAAAGCCTACCAGCAAGGATTATATTTCAGATTGGCTAGATTTTATTGCTCAGAATAAATTTGCAGATGGTTTTGCCTGGCTTCAGCATATTGGCGCTGATGGTAAACAAGGTTTAATTAATGTAGATCAATCCAAAGAGATTTTAAAAAACTTAAGCTTAAGAAGTTATGCTGGTGGTTATAAGGTGATGATTATTTGGTTGCCAGAAACTTTGAACATTTCGGCGTCTAACAAACTTTTAAAAATAATCGAAGAGCCGCCTCAGAAAACAGTTATCATTATGATCTCTGAAAAGGCCGAGGAGTTATTGCCAACGATTTTGTCTCGTTGTCAGCTGATTAAAGTTCCGAGGTTGTCTCAATTAGAGGTAGAGGAGGTTTTAGTACAACAATTTTCTGTAGATCCCAACTTAGCCGAAGAAGCAGCTGCAGTTTCTCAGGGTGATGTTTCGCTTGCGCTAGAAAGTCTATTACATCAGACAGAATCTTTTGAAACCTTGTTTATACAGTGGGTTAGAAATGCTTTTAGAGCTAAAAAAGATGTTACGGCTTTGGTGGATATTTATGATTGGTCACAAGAAATTGCCGCTTGGAACGACCGCGAAAAGCATAAACAATTCTTGAGCTATTGTGCAGACATCTTTAGACAAGCATTAGTTCAAAGTTATGGTGCATCTGATTTAGTTTTAAATCAAATTAAGTCCGAAACCTTTAAATGGGATGGTTTTGCTAACTTTATTCATGGTTCTAATATCGAGGATATTCTCAATGAAATTAATGAAGCTTCCTATCATATCGAGCGAAATGGAAATGCAAAAATCATTTTCTTAGATATGGGAATCAAAATGACAAGATTTATCCATAAAAAGGAACCGAATCCTACTTCTTAAAAATATCTTGACATGAACAGCATGCGCATTATTGGAATCATGTCCGGAACTTCTTTGGATGGAATTGACCTGGTTTGTGTTGATTTTGACTTTTCAGAAGATCAACTGAAATGGAATATTATAGCTACTTCATTTTTTGAATATGATGAAGAATGGCGTAATAAGTTAGCTAATGCACATTTGCTTTCCGCAACAGACTTATTGTCTCTAGACGTGGAATATGGTCAATATTTAGGTCATAAATCTAATACCTTTATTCAAGAAAAGAATTTAAGTGAAATTGATGCGATTGCCAGCCATGGTCATACTATTTTTCATCAACCCAATAAGAAGTTTACACTTCAAATCGGTCATGGAGCTCATATTCAAACCATCACAAAACTAAAAGTAATCTCTGATTTTAGGTCACAAGATGTTGCCCTAGGCGGACAAGGAGCGCCTCTAGTGCCCATAGGCGATAGATTACTATTTGCTGATTACAACGCTTGCGTAAACTTAGGAGGCTTTGCTAATATCTCTTTTGATGACTCAACCGGTAAACGAATAGCTTTCGATATTTGCCCTGTTAATTTTGTTCTAAACTCACTTTGTCGCGAAATTGGAATGGATTACGACTTCAATGGTGAAATAGCTTCTAAGGCGATTGTAGATAGTAATTTATTGAATGAACTGAATAGCTTGCCCTTTTATCAACAATCTGCTCCAAAATCTTTAGGTCGAGAGTGGGTTGAAACGCATGTGGATTCGATTCTGAGCAATTCTTCTCTCTCAATAGAATCTAAGATTGCAACTTTCACACAACACGTAGCTTATCAAATAGCAGAAGTTTTAAATGAAAATCAATTAAATCGTGTTTTATTCAGCGGAGGTGGAGCCAAAAATTTAACATTAATTTCACATTTAGAAAATCAAACCCAAAGTGAAATAATTATTGCCAATAATCAAATCACAGATTATAAAGAAGCCTTAATTTTTGCTTTATTGGGAGCTCTAAAACTAAAAGGAGAAATAAATATCTTATCATCTGTTACAGGCGCTTCTAGAGATTCTTCTGGAGGAATTATTTATTCTTAAAACACAATTTATTTTACTTTAATTTTAATAGCTATCTCTTTATTAAAATTAGGCTTTTCTTTTTCCAATTTTTGTAACTTGCACGATAAATTTTAATGTTATGTTAAGACATTTTTTGGGCAATAGCCCAACATGGTACAAGTTTATCATGATAGGTTTTATGGTGCTGAATGTTGTACTTTATTTTGCACTTCCAGCCATAATGGACGAACATACGGCGATGTCGATATTATCTTGGCTGTTTATTGGTGAGTTCATTTTCACCTTAGCCATGGCCTTAAAATGTTATCCTCTTCAATCGGGTGGTCTTTTGGCAATTCAGATTATGATTTTAGGATTAACTTCACCTCAAAATGCTTATAATGAGGTGGCTGCCAATCTAGAAGTAATCTTGCTTTTAATGTTTATGGTGGCGGGTATTTTCTTTATGAAACCACTATTGATGTATATTTTTAGTAAGGTTTTCGTCAAGATTAAATCAAAATTACTACTCTCATTTCTATTTGTTCTGATAGCGGCAATGCTATCGGCCTTTTTAGATGCACTAACGGTTACGGCTGTATTAATAAGTGTTGCGGTTGGTTTCTATGGTGTTTATCATAAAATTCATTCGAGTGATGCAGATTATGATGGTAGCGGAACTTTAGATAGAAAAGAATTAAGCGGCGAGACTTTAGAGAAATTCCGTGCTTTCTTGCGATCATTAATGATGCATGGTGCGGTGGGAACTGCTTTAGGTGGGGTTATGACTTTGGTAGGTGAGCCTCAAAACTTATTGATTGGAGAAAAAATGGGAGAGGACTTTGTTTCTTTCTTCTTGCATATGGCGCCTGTAACAATACCTGTATTCATCTGTGGATTGGCGACTTCTTTACTATTAGAGAAGTTTAAATTATTCGGATATGGAGAAAAATTGCCTCCAATTGCGCGTCAGATTATAGAAGCTTATACGATAGAAGTAGATAAAAACCGTACCCCAAAAGAGAAATATGGCTTAATTGTACAAGCCGTTGCGGCAGTATTATTAATCTTAGGATTAGCAACTCATATTGCGCCTGTTGGATTTATTGGATTAGGTATTATCATCTTCCAAACGGCATTTATGGGAATTACAGAAGAGCATAACTTAGGTAAATCCTTTGAGGAAGCTCTACCGTTCACAGCCTTATTAGTGGTTTTCTTCGTTGTGGTTGCTATGATTCACGATCAGCATTTATTTACGCCTATTATTGAATCAGTTTTAGCTTTACCATTTGATCAACAGCCAGGTATGTTCTATGCTGCCAATGGTTTATTGTCTATGATTAGTGATAACGTTTTCGTGGCAACAGTTTATATCAATGAGGTTTTTGCGGCTTATGAAAACGGAAATATCACCAAAGAACATATGGATACTTTAGCAGTTGCTATTAACACCGGTACCAACTTACCATCAGTTGCTACTCCTAATGGTCAGGCTGCATTCTTGTTCTTATTAACGAGTTCTATTGCACCTTTAATCGACCTTTCTTATGGTAGAATGGTGAAAATGGCGCTTCCATACACCATCGTTTTAGGATTGATTGGTTATTTATGTATTACAAACTATGACTTTATATTAGGCTTAATGGGAATGTCGCATTAAGAAGCGAAAGACTCATCAAGTTTTAAATAAAAAAGCATCCTAGATTTTAAATTTAGGATGCTTTTCTTATAAAGTTTAAGTCAGAAATTATCTTTCTAAGAATTTCTTTAAATTCCTATTCAACGAGGTTTCCCAAAAGCCAATCAGTCTATCTGGAGTCAGTTCTGGTAGGTCAACAGCTAAGTGGTGAATGCTCTCTTGGGTAACAATCACTTCGGTTTGATCACCATCCTTTTCTAAATCCCAATTAACCGTGCTACTAGCTTGGCTCAAGTCTGGATAAGCCCAAGTATGTCGGAAATTGTTAGGTGCTTCCATTTCTAGGATTAAACACTCGTGTAGCATCTGATCTTCTCCAAACAACTCCAAGAAACGAAAGGTGTCCCCATCTCTCAATTCATCGGTGTCAATAGCTGCAAACCATTGTTTCAATAAGGAAGGACTTGTAATCGCATTCCAAACAGCATCTATAGATGCGTTGATTTTAGTGGAAACTTGTATAGGCTCTAGGTCTTGTGGTATGTTCTTTTTTTCTTCCATAGCTCTGTTTATTTTTTGATTTTAACCCATTTATCTTTGTCATTCTTGTGGTAAACATTCTTCACAGCACTCCATGCGGTAGCATGCATTCGGCTTTCATCCTCATATTGCTCTTCTGCACTGTTAAAGGCGGCTTGATAGATTTCTTGCGCATGTTTGGGTAAAACATTCTGCACATCTTCTGGCAAATCTTTTAAGGTTTTATAAGGCATAATCTTGGTTTTATAGAATCTTTTATCATCAAAAATGATGTCAGATTATAATTTAAGAAGGGCTAATTTTGATTTAATCTTATTTATTTAATTTTAAAATTGAATACTTTGCAATTTTTGCTGCTGTATAAATATACGGACAGATTAGCTCATCTCAAAGTTTATAGATAGCTGCGTATTGATGTGTACAAAGTACAAGTTCTTTGTCCTTAGAAGCTTTGATGCTCTTTTACTCGGAAATATTAATAGTTATTTTAACATTCTGATTACAAGCTTATGAATGAATATCAAGCTTTTGATACTAATTCATTCTCAAAGAATTAATGTAATTTTGAAAAAACTAAGAAAACATGCTCATAATTGAATCTACTTCCCATGATGCTTATGTCAACATTGCGTCAGAAGAGTTTTTAATGAAGAATTACCCAGACCAAGATATATTCCTATTGTATGTGAATGCTCCATCGATTATTGTGGGGAAATTCCAAAATACTTTAGCGGAGATCAATTTGGATTATGTCAAAGAAAACAACATCAAGGTTGTTAGGCGTATGTCGGGTGGTGGAGCTGTATATCATGATTTAGGAAACTTGAATTTTTCTTTTCATGTGCCGCACAAAGATCAGGATTTCATGGACTTTAGTCAATTTACTAAGCCTGTTGTTGATATGTTAAACGAAATGGGCGTTAATGCCGAATTAGTGGGTAGAAATGACTTATTGGTGGATGGTAAGAAGTTCAGTGGAAACGCTAAACTTTCTCGACACGGGAAAATTGTTCAGCATGGAACGATTTTAATAGATTCAGAGATGGAGATTTTGGCGAGTGCTTTAAAAGTAAACCCTCTTAAGTTTGTTGATAAAGCAACGAAATCTACACGTTCGCGTGTGACTAACTTAATTCACTATTTACCTGAAGGAACGACAACCGAAAGCTTTAAGAAGCTATTGATAGATTTTATTTTAAAAGAAAATGAACACGCTGAGATCCATTCTTTCACAGAAGATGAAATGAAGGAAATCCATAAATTAGTGGAAGAAAAATATAGTACTTGGGATTGGAATTTCGGTTTCTCTCCGAATTATAATTTCCAAAGAGCGATTAAGGTTCCGGCTGGATTTATAGAAGCTCACATAGAAGTAGAGCGAGGTGGAAACATGAAGAAAGTCAAGATTTTCGGGGATTTCTTTGCATCTCAGCCAATCGAAGAATTTGAAGATTATTTAATCGGTCAAAATCACGATATAGACTTTTTAGAAGAGCACTTATCTAAAATAGATTTAACCCAATATTTTGGGAAAGTGACTGTAGAAGAAATTTTGCCTTTGTTTAAATAATCAACAAAGGCAAAATTTAATTTATTTGGTTTTAATAACTCATTTCTACAATCATACGAGCATCTTGTGGCGTCACGATTTGGTTTTCTCCAATGCCTGACCAACCTCTATCGGTAAATCTTTGCTCAATAGTTTCTGCTGTTTTCTCAATGTTTTCAGCATACTCAGAAAGTTTGGTTTTAACGCCTAGCGAATGATAAAATTCTTCGGTCTTGTCGATAGCTTGTTTAGCTTTATCTTCTAAACTTCCTTCTGTAATTCCCCAAACACGCTCAGCATATTGTGCTAATTTCTCTTTTTTAGCCTCAAAGTTGTGCTTATAATGCGGAATTCCGATAATAGCTAAAGTTCTAGCGTGATCAATTCCGTATAATGCTGTTAGCTCATGTCCCATAGCGTGTACCGCCCAATCGGTAGGAACACCTTGTGAAATTAATCCATTTAAAGCCATGGTACAACTCCACATAAAGTTGGCTTTGGCAGCATAATCCTCTTTGTTTTCTAAAACTTTTGGCGCGTCATTCACTAAAGTAGAAAGAATACTTTCTGCAAATCTATCTTGTAAATCTGCTCCAATCGGATAGGTCATATATTGCTCTAACACGTGATTAAAGGCATCTACAATACCATTCACCACTTGGCGCTCTGGAATTGAATTAATCACATTTGGGTCTAAAATCGAAAACTGAGGGAAAAGAAGAGGACTTCCCATAGAAAGCTTTTCTTTTGTCTCTCTACGCGAAACCACAAAACCAGAATTCATTTCTGAACCGGTTGCAGGTAAGGTTAAGACTGTTCCAAAAGGAATCGCATCATCTATTTTAGCTCTCGTTTGGACCATTTCCCATGTGTCGCCATCATATTTAGATGCCGCTGAAATAAATTTAGCTCCATCAATCACAGATCCACCTCCAACAGCTAAAATAAAGTCTATCTTTTCTTTCTTAACGACCTCTACAGCCTCCATTAAGATTTCATATTCTGGATTCGCAGGAACACCGCCAAACTCAATAATTTGATGACTTTTTAAGGCTTCGGTGGTTTGATCATAAACCCCATTTTTCTTAATACTTCCTCCACCATAAAGCATTAAAATCTTTGAATTGGCTGGAATTTCTTTACTTAATCTTTCGATTTGCCCATCACCAAAGATAATTTTGGTTGGGTTTTGATATATAAAATTATTCATGTTATATGTTTTTGCTAAAAATTAGTGGTCACAAAGTTACGACCTTAGCTTATATGTTAAAGTTTACCTCAATTCTTAGTCCAAAGTGTTCAATTTAATCTTACTTAAATCTTATATTTGAATATATGAATTGGTTTATCGTTTTAGAGGTTATTTATTATCTTTTTTTAATTGCGGTTGCACTTAAAATATTAAACGATACCCAATCTTCTACCAAAGCAGCTGCTTATATCTTGTTGCTGTTTATTCTTCCGGTCGCAGGAATCATTATTTATCTTTCATTTGGTTTAAACTATCGTAAAAGCGGAATTTATTCTAAGAAGATAGAAATGGATGAAGCGCAATCTAAACATGTAGATAGTTTAATCAGCGATTATATTTCAACCAATACACCTAAATTTAAAAAGGAGCATTTTGAATATATGGGTTTAAGTAATATGGTTTATGAAGATAATCAAAGCTTTACCACCCGAAACAACAAAGTTAAAATCCTTCAAAATGGTGAAAATAAATTCCGTGAATTATTAGAGGCTCTGCGAAATGCTAAGCACCATATCCACATTGAATATTATATCTATGAGGATGATGAAATCGGAAATGATTTAGCCAATATCCTTATGGAAAAGGCTAGGGAAGGCGTTGAGGTGAGATTTATTTATGATGATTTTGGAAGCCGAAGTATTCGAAAAACCATTGTTCCCAAGTTAAGAGAAAGCGGTGTAGAGGCTTATGCTTTTTATGAAATTACCTTTATTTATTTAGCCAACCGTTTAAATTATCGCAATCACAGAAAAATTGTTATTATCGATGGCGACACCTCTTTTGTGGGAGGTGTAAATGTGAGCGATAAGTATATCAACAAAAGTGCTCAGGATTTGTATTGGAGAGATACACACATTAAAATTGATGGAGAAGCGACATGGCTATTACAACAAATTTTCTTCGCCGATTGGAACTTTTGTGCGAATCAGCAATTAAAACCTTCCAAAGAGTATTTTAGAAATCAACCGCGTTTAGATCAAGGAAATTGGGTGCAGATTGTATCTAGTGGACCCGACTCTAAGATGCCAAGTATTTTGTATAGTTATTTGCAAGCCATTGGTTTAGCTAAAAATGAAATCTGCATTACTACACCTTATTTAATTCCAGGCGAGGAGTTTTTACATGCTTTGTATATGGCAGTATTGCGTGGCGTTAAAGTTAAAATCCTACTACCAGAAGTTTCAGATTCTTGGTTTGTCAACACGGTTTGTCGCTCTTATTTTGGCGATTTACTTGAAAATGGAGTAGAGATCTACCTTTATCAAAAAGGATTTATTCATGCTAAAACCATGGTTTGTGATGATAAACTTGCCGTTGTTGGAACAGCAAACCTAGATCACCGAAGCTTTGACTTGAACTTTGAAGTGAATGCGATTATGTATGATGACGATTTGGCTAAAGAGCTTAAAGCCAGTTATTATCAAGATTTAGAAAACGCTCGAAAACTTGAACTTGAAGAATGGAATGAACGTAAAAAAGTTGTTCAATTATTAGAGAAAAGCCTTAGAATTGTTGCTCCTCTCATGTAGTTTTATTCTTATTCATCTAACTCGTCCACCCACTTTTCAGAGGACTTAAATACATATAAATCTGTTTTAAGAATATCCTCTTGCATATTGATTTCATTTCTTAAAGTATCAAAATATGCCTTCTGATCATGGCGTTTTTTAGACAGTTTTTGAGTGGTATGTGTATCGTATTTAATGAACTTATAACCTTGTCTGGTCGCCGTATATCTTCTCATTCCTAAACTCGTAAGCGCATCTACTCCTAAATGCACGGCGGTATATAGCGTTTCTCGATAATAGTTGTCGATTCCAATATCAATGAAGTTATAGGCATCAATACGATTTCTTGCTCTCACCATAATCTTAAGATTAGGGAAGTTTTTACGTACAATTTCAGCCATTTTTAGATTCACTTCTGGATTATCTACACAAGCAATAAATAGTTTAGCTTTAGAAGCATGTGCAGCCTTTAACAACTCTAAACGTGTTGCATCACCATAGAATACCTTATAGCCCATTTTTCTAAGAATGTCCACTCTTTCGGAGTCATGATCCAAAATCGTCATGCTGATATTATTGGCGTGCAATAACCTAGATACCGTACTCCCAAAGTGTCCGAATCCTGCAATAATTACCTCATTATCATCTATATCATCAGGAATTTCTGCACTTTCTTCGTTGGCTGTTTTAGTTCCCACTTGAGGCAACAAGAACATATCATTAAACAAGAACAAGAATGGCGTTAAAAACATACTAAGCGCAATAACGGCCATCATTTGATCTGAAATCTCTAATGGAATAATGTTCAGCTGCGAAGCAAAACTTAAGATAACAAAACCAAATTCACCCGCCTGACACATGATAAAGGCGAAGATGAGGTTCTGGTCTAGTGATTTACTATAAAGCTTTCCTAAAGCAAATAAAACAATAAACTTAACCAACATCAATGAAGCTACAGAAGCCAATATAAACAAAGGTTGGTCGAGTACTAGCGGGAAATTCACCGAAGCGCCAACCCCAATGAAGAATAGACCTAATAAAAGTCCTTTAAAAGGGGCTATATCTCCTTCTAGTTCGTGTCTAAACTCTGAGTTGGCCAATACCACTCCCGATAAGAAGGCACCCAAGGCAGGGCTTAATCCAATGATTTGCATTAAATATGAAACACCTACAACTAATAATAGAGCTGAAGCTGTAAATAGCTCTTGTAATCTCGCTTTTGCAACCCAACGCAAGGCTGGACTAATAACGAATTTACCCGCTAACGCAATTCCGCCAATAGCTCCAATCACGATCAACACTTGTAACCATGGTGCTAAATTGGAAATGATGGATTGAGAAACCGTGTTTTCTATGTCATCAGCAGCCAAGAAAGGAATCATGGCTAGAATAGGGATGACCGCAATATCCTGAAATAAGAGCACCGCAAACGATGACCGTCCTGCTGTGGTATTGCTGAGGTTTTTCTCACCTAAAATCTGTAATACAATCGCTGTGGATGAAAGAGATAGCGTAAGGGAAACGGCAATCGAAACATTCATGTCCCAACCGAGAACATAATACATTCCGGCAAAGAGGAGGGCAGAACTTAAGATCACCTGAAAGAGCCCCATGCCGACGATAAAACGCCGCAGTCGCCAGAATTTCTTAGGTTCTAGTTCAAGACCAATTAAGAAAAGCATCATTACCACACCAAACTCGGCGAAGTGCATTACGTCTTTTCCCTTTTGTCCAATTAAACCTAGAATATAAGGGCCGATGATCATACCGGCAATGATGTAACCCAAAACAGAACTTAACCCCAATCTTTTTGCGATCGGAACGCATAAGACCGCTGCCGATAGATAAATTACCGCTTGTAATAAAAAATCATCCAAAAGGTTTCTGTTTATAAGTTAGCCAATCATTTAAGGATTTAAATTGCAAAATTTCTTGTGCAGAAACAAAATTAGAAATTAAAGCTTCTAAAATATAACCGTAGTTCCTTCCTTTTTTGTGAATATCTACTAATGAGTTCATTTTGTCGATTCTCACCATATAAGGCGGCAAATACTGCATATTGCTAAACTCTACTGTTTTCTGAAAAGGCAGTAAATAATCCATCGTGTCGCGATCGTCTGGACTATTATCCAAATAAGAATGATTTTGTGGACCAATACTCATCACCTGAAAAACTGCTTTTCCTTTGAGCTTGTGAATATCTAAATCGTTTTCTGTTTCAAAATGCAGCACCATATCCATCCATTGTTTTAGCAAGGCCGGACAAGAATACCAGTAAAAAGGATGCTGCCAAATAATGATATCATGATTTAAAATTAAATCTTGCTCTCGATTGGTATCAATCTCAAAATCAGGATATTCTTCATACAAATCATTAAAAGTAATATATTCACTATCAGGAATATATTTATTAATAATTTGGTTTACCCTGGATTTTTCATACAAAGGATGAGCAAAAAGAATTAGAATTTTATTCTTCTTCATTTAGTTTTAAATCGTGATTAAATAACTGAACTCTAAAATTACAATTTATAATTTAATTTTTTTCCCAAAAAGATTAAAATTAAAAATGATAAACATCGCTTGTAGTACATTATAGCGAATAAAAAATGTCTCAAAATTATTTAATTAAACAATTATTGAGACATTCTATTTATTTAAATTCCATCGAACAAATTCAATGAAATGATGCTAATGCATCGAGCTTTATTTTTGATTTGCTAAAGCTGGATTCGCATTACGCTTTCTATCATTTTCAGTTAATAAAATCTTTCTTAAACGGATAGATTTTGGTGTAACCTCTACGTACTCATCTTTTTGAATGTACTCTAAAGCTTCCTCTAAAGAAAATTTCTTAGCTGGAGCAATCTTCAATTTATCATCAGCACCTGCCGAACGAATGTTGGTTAACTTCTTAGTCTTAGTAATGTTGATAACCATATCCTCTGCACGCGTGTTTTCTCCAATTACCTGTCCTTCGTAGATAGACTCACCTGGATCAACAAAGAAAGTTCCTCTATCTTGTAACTTGTTCAAAGAGTAAGGAATTGCCTCACCTTTTTCCATAGAAATTAAAGAACCATTTTGTCTTTCTGGGATACCACCTTTCATTGGTTGATATTCTTTGAAACGGTGTGCCATAATAGCCTCACCTGCAGTAGCTGTTAAGATTTGGTTTCTTAATCCAATGATACCTCTAGAAGGAATAATGAATTCACAAACCATACGCTCACCTCTGGTAACCATACTTAGTAATTCACCTTTTCTTAAGGTAACAAACTCAACTGCTTTACCACTTAAGTTTTCTGGTAAGTCAATGGTTAATTCCTCAACTGGCTCACATTTAACTCCGTCGATTTCGCGGATAATTACTTGTGGCTGACCAATTTGAAGCTCGTAACCCTCTCTACGCATGGTTTCAATCAATACAGATAAGTGCATAACACCACGACCGTAAACAATAAATTTATCGGCTGAATCTGTAGGCTCAACACGCATCGCAAGGTTTTTCTCAAGCTCTTTTTCAAGTCTTTCTTTAATGTGACGAGACGTTACTAATTTACCCTCTTTACCAAAGAATGGTGAATCGTTAATGGTAAATAACATACTCATTGTTGGCTCGTCGATATCAATCGTTGGTAATCCTTCTGGATTATCTCCTGTTGCTACGGTATCACCAATCTCAAATCCTTCTAAACCAACAATAGCACAAATATCTCCTGCTTCAACTTCCTCAACTTTCTTACGACCTAATCCGTCGAATACATGTAATTCCTTGATTTTAGATTTCACTAAACTTCCATCTCTTTTCACCAAAGTAACTTGCATGTTATCTTTTAAAACACCACGTTGTAAACGTCCGATAGCAATACGTCCTGTAAAGCTAGAGAAGTCTAAAGATGTAATTAACATCTGTGGCGTTCCTTCTTTGTCTACGTTAGGGGCTGGAATTTCCTTAACTACCATTTCCAATAAAGGATCGATGGTGTCGGTAGGTTGTTTCCAATCCTCACTCATCCAATTGTTTTTGGCTGAACCATAAACTGTTGGGAAATCTAATTGTTCTTCAGATGCACCCAATTCGAACATTAAGTCAAACACTTTTTCGTGAACTTCGTCCGGGGTACAATTGTCTTTATCTACTTTGTTAACTACAACGATAACTTTTTTACCTAAATCAATGGCTTTACCTAATACAAAACGTGTTTGTGGCATCGGTCCTTCAAAGGCGTCTACCAATAATAAAACTCCGTCTGCCATGTTCAATACACGCTCTACCTCACCACCAAAATCGGCGTGACCAGGCGTGTCGATAACGTTGATCTTTGTGTCTTTGTATTGAACAGATACGTTCTTTGATACAATCGTGATGCCTCGCTCACGCTCCTGATCGTTGTTATCTAAAATTAAGTCTCCAGTTGATTCGTTATTACGAAATGTTGCACAATGATGTAGGATCTTATCCACTAATGTGGTCTTACCGTGGTCAACGTGTGCAATAATCGCAATATTTCTAATATTCTCCATAGGTGCTATTTTCGCGGTGCAAAAGTACGATGAAATAATAGAAAATATATTACACACCAACAAATTTATAGTGATTTTGTTTTAAACAAGAAAGCTATGAAGGATTGATACAGCGTGTATTTCATAAAAAAAGCGCATCAAATGGGTGATTTGATGCGCTTATAAGCTTTTAAAAAATTATTAGAATTTCTTATTCTATCGTCTTCGCATTTCGTGCATTTGCGACTTTAATCGTTATAAATCCTAAAACACTAGCAATCAATGTGGCCATTAAAACACCAATTTTAGCTTGCATATCCGAAATTGGGTCGTTAAATGCTAATCCTGCAATAAATAGCGACATCGTAAAACCAATCGCTGCTAATAATCCAGCTCCTAGTAAATGCAATTTGTTCATGCCTTCAGGTAATTTGGCGATTTTAAGCTTGATAATAATAAAGCTAACAAGGTAAACACCAACTACTTTACCAATTAATAAACCTAAAATTACACCTAAAGTAATAGGAGCAAATAATAGCTCGAAGAATTCACCTTCAATGGTGATACCTGCATTGGCAAAAGCGAATATCGGCATGACAATAAACGCTACCAATGGATGCATACCATGTTCTAGTTTCTGTAGAGGTGGCATCGCATAGTCAGACATAGTCTTCATTTGGCTTAATACCACAACCTGATCTTCTGTAAGTGTTGCCGCTTTGGTTTTATCTAAGCTCTCAAAGGTTTTCAATAATCTTTGCATCTTACGAGCAAAAATAGTCTCTGGAACTTTGGCAGAGGCTGGAATAGTAAGTGCCGCCAATACAGCCGCAATCGTAGCGTGAATACCCGAAAGCAAGAAGGCAACCCATAAACCGACAATACCTAAGATGGCATAAACCAAGGAAGATCTAACACCAATTCGGTTGGCTATAATCATCATCACAAGGAAACCACCAGCAACTAACAAGCTAATTTCTTCAATATTAGAAGTATAGAAAAAGGCAATAATTAATACCGCTCCAATATCATCGGCAATAGCCAAGGCAGTTAAAAACACTTTTAATGAAATCGGAACTCGATCCCCGAGAATATACAATAGACCTAAAACAAAGGCGATATCTGTGGCCATAGGAACTCCCCAACCATTGCTCGCTTCTCCCGAAGGGTTGAAGAACAAATAGATAAGGGCAGGGAATATCATTCCTCCAATAGCGGCTCCAATAGGCAATATGGCGTTTTTGGGATTACTTAATTCCCCAGAAATAATTTCTCGCTTGAGCTCTAGACCTACCACAAAGAAGAAAACAGCCATCAAACCATCGTTGATCCAATGATGTAAATCTTTGTCGATCATGTATTCTCCGACCCCAATTTTGAAATGGATTTGCCATAACTCGTGATACCAGTGTTGTAGTGGAGAATTGGCAATCACCATCGCCAAGACAGCGGTGGTAAATAATAGAATACCACTGGTGGTACTTCTATTCATAAACTTTTGTAGTGGATCTATAAATACAACATCGACTATTTCTTTACTCATATATGAATCTATCTAGGTTATCAATCGTTAGCTAATATTATAGCTAGAAATTTTGGTGATTTAAAAAAGTACAGGACTTTTTTCTATCAGGGTTTTCCTAAAAATTAATTTTATACCAGGGCTTAGATTTCATCTAAGATTCGCCTCAATAAAGCCTTGAGTAGCTAGTATAATCAATCATTCAAAACTCATTGAGTTTCGCTTAGGAGGTGACAAATTTACAATATTTAGGTGAAAAATATGATGTATCCGACCATATATCAGTGTTAAGAGATAGTCAAATTATAGTTTTGTTAATTATTTTGCTTGATTAGCAATATGAGCTTAGGTCGAAATGCGCTCAAAATTTCTGTCTTTTTAGCCCTATTTTATCTAAGACTTAAATTAACATTCATGTGTTGTTAACTTATTTCATATCAGTTAGTTAAAAGCTTTATGCGCATCTTGTCATGAAAAGATATGGATTTTACTAAAAAAAGCTCAAAAGCTTTTTATAAAAACCTCAAGAGCTTTTTGGAAAAAGTACAAGAGCTTTTTTAGAAAACCTCAAGAGCTTTTTTTTACTTTATACGCATAAAGTTGACAAAAGATGCGGATGAATTCTGCAAAAGATCTAGATGAATTTAAAATAAGCTCTACATCTTTCTAAATCCTTAGCGTAAAAGGCTTCAATTTTTTAAGTCCAATGGCTTTAAACTTTTTATCAAAATAGCTTTAAAACTACTTAGGCCTGGTGGAATTAAGTTCCTAATCAAATTCTACGGCTTTTAACAATTACTTTTGTATTTTTGAACAAATTCGGAATATTATGTACAGCAAAAAATTTCAAGATCATTTACAGCAATCTTTAAATGAGATAGATAATGATGGTTTATATAAAAGAGAACGTATCATTACTTCTGCACAAGGAGCAGAGATAACTGCCAATGGCAAAGAGTTATTGAACTTTTGTGCCAACAATTATTTAGGTTTATCAAATCATCCAGAAGTGATCAAGGCTTCTCAGGAAATGATGAACTCTCATGGTTATGGTCTTTCTTCTGTTCGCTTTATCTGTGGTACCCAAGATATCCACAAAGAGTTGGAAGCTAAAATCGCTAAATACTTAGGCACAGAGGATACGATTTTATATGCTGCATGTTTTGATGCGAATGGTGGAGTTTTCGAACCATTATTCACCGCTGAGGACGCTATTATTTCTGATGAATTAAACCATGCTTCTATTATTGACGGAGTAAGATTGTGTAAAGCAGCTCGCTACCGCTACAAGAACAACGATATGGAGGATTTGGAAGCTCAATTAATTGAAGCCAACAAACAAAACCACAGATTCAAAATTATTGTAACTGATGGTGTATTCTCTATGGATGGTATTGTTGCCAACCTAAAAGGTGTATGTGATTTAGCTGATAAATACGATGCTTTGGTGATGGTAGATGATTCACACGCAACTGGATTTATTGGTAAAACAGGTCGTGGTACACACGAGGCGATGGAAGTAATGGATAGAGTAGATATCATTACCTCAACTTTAGGTAAAGCCTTAGGTGGAGCTTTAGGAGGGTTTACTTCTGGTAAGAAAGAAATCATTGATATGTTGAGACAAAGATCTCGTCCATATTTATTCTCTAACTCATTAGCGCCAGGAATTGTGGGGGCAGCGATCAAAGTATTAGATATGATTTCTGATGACACCAGTCTTCGTGATAAAGTAATGGAAAACTCAGAGTACTTTAGAAAAGAAATGAAAGCCAGAGGATTTGATATTCCAGATGGTGATGCAGCGATTGTACCGGTAATGCTTTATGATGCTAAACTTTCACAAGTGATGGCGGATAAATTACTAGAAGAAGGAATTTATGTAATTGGATTCTTCTATCCAGTAGTTCCTAAAGGAAAAGCAAGAATTAGAGTTCAATTATCTGCAGCTCACACCAAAGAGCAATTAGACAAAGCTATTGCAGCTTTCGAAAAGATTGGAAAAGAGTTAGATGTAATTTAATTTCATAGTTTTAATTTTAATAGAGGAGGCCCGGTTATTTTTAACCGGGCTTTTTTATGCGCTTTGATTGAGTTCAAAGAGCTTTGTTGGGTCTACTACTGAGATTTATTAGGTTGTTAAGAAAAGTATAAGGCATGTTTTTTGAATTTATGCTCGGGTTAGCATTCGTTAAAATTTATGACCAGAAAACAATTTATTATAAAAATGGGATTAGGAGCATTTGGATTAGTCATCGGAAGAACAATGATTGGAAAAATTCTATCAGAGCCCTTTTATAAGAATGGAGGTCATTATCCCATCATTATTGTTGGAACAGGATATGGTAGCGCCGTAGCTGCCGAAAGATTGGCTACCCAAGGTCACAAAGTCTTAATGCTAGAAGTTGGTTTAGATTGGGAAGGTTATAAACAACAGAACCCAGATTTTAAATTTCATAAGATGACTTTCCCCGGTAAGGAAAGCACTTGGATGAATAAAAAGCCACAAGCGCCGATAGAATTGGGAAATATGGCGAGGTTCGATGAGTTTACGGGCGTTCTACAACGAATAGATTACGAGCATGTAAAGGTATATTTAGGAAAAGGTGTTGGCGGAGGTTCCTTGGTCAATGGCGGCATGACGGTTGTTCCCGATAGAAATTATTTTCAAGAGATATATCATAAAGTTGGCGTTGAGTTGTCTGATGCAGAGTTAGATGAGTTTTATACGACTTACTTCCCGCGTGCTAATGAAGGCGTTGGAAAACAAGATGCGCCCGAAGATATTGTCAATTCTAAATGGTACAAATTTGCTAGAGTTGGAGTGCAAGAGGGAATTGATGCAGGATTTGAGCCGGTAGATGTTCCGAACTTGTATGATTTCGATTATATGCGCAAAGAAATTGCCGGAGAAGTTCCTGGTTCGGCTACGGATAAGGAAGTGATTTATGGAAACAATTACGGTAAACGAGATTTAACCAAAACTTACCTAAAAAGAGCCTTGGCAACGGGTAATGTTACCATTATGCCTCAACATAAAGTGGTTGAAATCAAAGAAAACTTCGATGGAACTTATCAGCTCGAGATTGAACAAATTGATACTTTAGATCGTGCGGTTGAAACTAAAACTTTCACTTGCGACAAGCTATTCATTGGTGCAGGAAGTCTGGGTACGACAGCTTTATTATTAAAGTCTAAACTCAAAGGTGGTTTATCTAAAATAGATGCCAATGTAGGTAAATACTGGGGAAATAATGGAAATACCATGGCCAGTCGCAATACCCTGAACTTTATTGGGCATACTTCTCGAGGGCTGAAACAATCTACCATGCCGATTCGTGGCTTGAGTAATTTTGATGATCCAGAGCATCCCTTCTTTGCTGAAATTGCACCAATGCCTGTGATGGGAGCTTATACAGGATTATACTTAATCGTGAATAAACTTAAGAAGTTTGGTGAGTTTAGTTATGATTTAACCAATGACGAATTAAAGCTAGATTGGAACGAAAGCCATACCGCACACATGAGAAAAAACGCTGAGTTTTTCCTGGACCGTATGAATGAACATGGATCTAAAGGTTGGTTTGGATCTAAGTTTAGTAACAACAAAATGCTGATGCCTAAAAACGGAGTCGATGAAAGTATTTGTTATCACCCGTTAGGTGGCGTAGTCTTAGGCAAAGCTACTGACTTATACGGAAGGCTCAAAGGCTATAAAAACCTATATATTATGGATGGTTCATTAATCCCCGGAAGCTTAGGTGTTAATCCATATGTTACCATTACCGCCATCGCCGAAAGAAATATCGATAAAATTATTGCTCAGGATTTTTAAGCTTGTCTTTGAATCATTGATGAGATGATTTCTATGTGGTTAGACTCTATCTAAATTGCTATGCATGAATGTTAATTAATCATTCAAATGATATCTTTGTAGCATAAATTTTTTGATTCTCTTATTATTCTTCAATATCTGAAATTGAATGATATAAACTAGTATTTAATACTTATAAAACTATTAAATAGCATGACAATGAGAGTTTAAACTTTATACAAATCAAACTAAACTAACTATTATGACACGGAAAGAATTCCTGAAAAAATTAGGCCTGGGAGCATTTGGTCTAGTGATTGGGAGGTCGATGATTGGTAAAGCTTTAGCTGCACCCATATATCAAAACGGTGGGAACTTCCCAATCATCATTATAGGAACAGGCTATGGTAGTGCTGTTTCTGCGGAAAGATTAGCCCAAGCAGGTCATCAGGTTTTGATGCTAGAGATGGGATTGGACTGGGATGGTTATAAACAACAGAATCCAGGCTTTAAATTCCCTAAAATGACTTCGCCAAGCAAGCAAAGCACTTGGATGAACACCAAACCACAAGCACCGATAGAGCTTGGGAACATGGCTAACTTTGATAAGTTCACTGGAATTTTAGAACGAGTGGATTACGATCATATCAAGATTTATCAAGGAAAAGGAGTTGGTGGAGGTTCTTTAGTAAATGGTGGAATGACGGTTACGCCAGATCGCAACTACTTTAAACAGGTTTTTGAGGACGTGGGGGTGAACTTTACAGAGCAGGAATTAGATGATTTCTTCAATGTTTATTTCCCAAGAGCAAATACCAATGTAGGAAGGCAAGTCGCTCCTCAAGATGTAGTAGATTCTGAGTGGTATAAATTTGCGCGAGTTGGGATTCAAGAAGGAGTTGCAGCTGGGTTTACACCCGTAGATGTGCCTAATCTGTATGATTTTGAACACATGCGCCAAGAAATTGCAGGAAATGCACCACGTTCTGCTACGAACATTGAGGTGTTATATGGGAATAACCATGGCAAACAAGATTTGACCAAAACCTACATCAAAAGGGCATTGAATACAGGAAATGTTACAATTCTACCTCAGCATAAAGTAGATCATATCATCGAAAACTATGATGGTACATTTACTTTGAAAGTTCAACAAATTGATACGCTAAATAGAGATGTTTGTATTAAAGAATTTACCTGTGAGAAATTGTTTGTTGGTGCGGGAAGCTTGGGAACTACAGAGTTATTGCAAAAATCTAAGTATTTAGGAAAGCTCAAAAAGCTTAATGATGAGGTAGGAAAGTATTGGGGGAACAATGGTAACGTAATGGCAAGCCGTCGCTCTAATGCTGATTTTTTTGGGCATACTTCTAGAGGAGCTAATCAATCTACCATGCCGATTAGAGGATTAGATAATTTTAATGATCCTGTGTATCCCTTTTTTGCGGAGATTGCACCTATGCCAACTTTAGGAAGTTTAACCTCCTTGTATTTAATAGTTAATAAACTGAAGCGCTTTGGTAAGCTATCTTATGATGGCTATAGGAGAAAACTACAATTAGAGTGGGATGCAAGACATACTGCACACATGAGAACTAATGCAGAGTATTTTTTAAACCAAATGAATGAGCATGGTTCTAAGTCTAATTTTGGAAGTAAATTTATAAACAATACCACTTTCTTCCCAAATAATGGAGTAGACGAAAGCATTTGTTATCATCCACTAGGTGGTGTGGTCTTAGGAAAAGCTACTGATATGTTTGGTAGACTTAAAGGCTATTCAAACTTATATGTAATGGATGGATCTTTGATTCCTGGAACTTTGGGAGTTAATCCTTACGTAAGTATTACGGCTATTGCAGAGAGAAATATAGAACACATTATCAACCATGATTTTTAAATTAAAATGAAAAAAATATATACAATTTTAGCAATTTTTTGCGCACTATCGAGTTCGTTGGCTCAAGTTGGAATTAATACAGAAACACCGGAGGCAACTTTAGATGTTAATGGAAATATGAGATTAAGACAAAGTCCTGAAACAGATAAGACCAACTTTGTTTTGTCTGCAGACGAAGAGGGTTTTGTTCAACAAATTCCTTTATCTAGCTTAAATCTAGAAGCTGTGAATCTAGAAAGTGCAACATTTGTAGCAGGAGTTAATTCTAATGTAAACGATAGCCCTGTAGTATTAGACCTATGGACCGAACAAGAAACAAACGGTCTAGAAGGTATTAAGCGTTATTATTTTTTAGGGCAAAATGTTTCTGTTACGCTGCCTAGAAATAAATCTGTTCTAGGTGACCATACGGCTAGGGTTATCACATTTGTAGTGGTTCGTAACAATGAGTTTGGAGGAAGTGCATTGAGTAGTTGGAATGTATTATTCCAAACGAAATTACACCAAGAGAAATCAAATTCTTTTCAAGGAGGAAATGGGGGTGTGTTTTTATATGATAGTTACTTTGGTGGGTCAAGCTTAGGCTCTAATTCCGATGTGTCAACTCCGGGTAACGCTGGTGGTTATAGAAGAAGCATCAACCTATCTAGTGAAAACTCCATACGAGATAAAGAAATTAATTTCTATGATTTTGGAGGTAAGTGGATCATGACGGTAAACGATTAAGCGATGAAAAAATTAATATATTTTTTAAGTTTAATCCCTAGCCTTGCCTTGGCTCAAGTAGGTGTAGGAACCGATCAGCCGACCCATGATTTAGATATAGATGGGAATTTACGTATTAGAGAAATCCTAACAGACTCTTCAGCTATAGGTCTTGTCTTAAGTGTAAATGAGGATGGAATTGTTAATTTAATAGACTCTGAAAAGCTAAGAAAACCTAACGAGTCAGGTGAGAATGCGCCAAAACCTGCCTATGATCAAATTATTGATCCTAAAAAAGACTATAGCCCTGACTTACCTAATGATGAGCGATATTTGCCTACCTTAGATTTGTGGTCAGACCAAGAACTCTATGGTCCAGAAGGTATTCAAAGAGTATATTTTTTAGGTCTAAGGCAAAGGGTAACCCTGCCTCAGAATATTACTACCGAAGGAGACGGTAAAATTAGGAAGATAAGCTTTGTAGTAATTCAGAATAATGCTCCAGAGGGCTTTGGTGATACGGAAATGTCACAACTTTTTGATCGTTGGCAGATAACCTTTCAAACTAAGAAATTTGAAATGGAGGCAAATGGTGGCGAAGGCTGTTTTGTGGACGATGCAACTTATTTATATAAACCTAATACAGCTTCTTCGGGCTTATTTGTTCCAAATCCATTATTGGCTTATGAGGCAGAGGGGGGTGATGCAACTAGAGCTCATGTAAAAATGCGTTATCAAAATCAAATTAGAGATCGAGCTATAGTATTCTATGATTTTGGAGGAAAATGGGTGATGTCGGTTAGGGATTAAGAATTTTATTTAGTTAAAATGAAAAAAAAAATCTCATTGAAGAAATTCAATGAGATTTTTTGTTTAATACTAAGTAATAAATTGAATTATCCATCAAAGTAATATAATTAAAATATTTAACAAATTACAAAAAATTGAGACTTTATAATTGCTTAAAATAGAGTTGTTTTGTTATTTACAACGCACGTATAAAACGGTGCATTTTTTGTTAGTCTTATGCCTTATTAAGTATAAAAGAAACAAACTATGATAGAATTAGGTGTTGGTATGTTTGGCGACGTGCAAGTCAATGATAAAACAGGTGAAATTCAATCTTCGGGTCAGCGTATGCAAGAGATCTTAGAAGAGATAAAATTAATGGATGAGGTAGGTTTAGACTTCTTTGGGATGGGAGAGCATCACCGAGAGGATTATGCGGTTTCTGCGCCAGAGATTTTGTTGGCGGCAGCTGCTCCTTTAACCAAGAATATTAAATTAGGAAGTGCGGTTTCTGTGATTAGTTCAGCCGATCCGGTAAAGCTTTACCAAGATTTCTCTATGGTAGACTTGTTATCCGACGGTCGTGCGGAAATCATGGCAGGACGTGGTTCTTTTATTGAATCTTTTCCTTTGTTCGGGAATGATTTAAAGAACTATGATGCCTTATTTGATGAGAAATTAAGACTCTTGTTAGAGCTGAACGAGAAAGAAGAAATCACTTGGACAGGGAAATTCAGACCATCTCTTAATCAGCAAAAAATATATCCACAGCCAAAGAATGGTAAAATGCCTATTTGGATTGCGGTAGGTGGAACGCCACAATCTGTGATTCGTGCAGGTAAATTAGGGCTACCGGTGATGTTTGCCATTATTGGAGGAACGCTAGATAGATTCCAGCCTCTTTTAGATTATTATCGTCAGGCATGGCAAGACAGCGGACATTCTATGGATGATTTTCAGGTGGGTGTGCATATGCATGCTTTGTTTGGGGAAGATTCAGATGAAATAGCAGATTGGTATTATCCGTATTATTCAGCACAAATGAATAGAATCGGAAAAACTAGAAATTGGCCGCCATATCAAAGAAATCAATATGATTTTGGTCGTGCTAAATTTGGGCATTTAATTGTGGGTGATCCTGAATATGCGATTGATAAAATCTTATATACGATTGAGTTATTTGGTTTAACAAGATTTTCTGCCCATATGGACGTAGGAGCGCCAGATCATAAACAAATGATGAAAGCGATTGAGATTTATGGAGATAAAATAGCTCCAAAAGTTAGAGAAGCTTTAAAGAAATAAATAGAATGAACTGAGTCTTAAATCAGTTTTTTGATAGCATAAAAAAAGCCCACTCCTAGGAGTGGGCTTTTAAATTAAATTTAAAATAAGATTATAGGGGTTTCACCTCTTGTAATAAAACCTCAACGGCTTTCTTTAACTGAAGGTCATCTCCACTTAACAAAGATTCTGGCGTGTTGTAAACCTCGATATCTGGCTCTAATTGGTTGTTTTCCATAGCCACACCTTGCATGTCAACTACAGTTACCTGCGGAATTCCGAATACAATGCTAGGATCGATTTGACGTTCCCACCATACTGCTGTCATAGTTCCTGGTACAGGCGCTCCAACAAGTTTTCCTAGGCCTAATTCTTTGTAAACCCAAGGGAAACCATGTGCATTAGAGTAGTTGCCTTCGCTCATTAAAACAATAGAAGGCTTCGTCCATTTGTTGAAAGGATCACTACCAATGTATTTGCCTCTTGGAGCAAATTGCTGATATTCTTTACCGCCTAATAGCGTTACCAAATCATCGTGTAACCATCCACCACCATTGAATCGGGTGTCTACTACAACAGCTTTTTTACCTCTGAATTTACCTAATAAATTCTTGTAAACTTCTCTAAAGCTAGAGCTGTCCATTCCTTTGATATGAACATAACCAATTTCTCCGTTTGAGTATTTTTCGGTTAAAGCTTCTCTTTGTTTCACCCATCTGTCATATAATAAGTCTCCTTCTTTGCCATAAGAAATAGGCTTTACATGCTCTTCAAACTCTTTTCTTCCTTTAGCATTGGTGAAAGTTAAGATAACAGACTTACCTGCTTTGTCCGCCAATAAATGCCAATAAGGCTCACCTTTTTTAATCGGTTGACCATTGATTTGAGTCAAGATCATACCAGGTTCAACTTTGGTTTTGGTATAGTTCAGTGGACTTCCTTCCATGATTTCAGCGATTTTTAAACCATCACCCTCATGAGATTCATCCCAGAATACACCTAATGTAGCTGTTTCTTGTGCATCTCCGTTAGCGTAGAAACGTGCACCTGTGTGCGAAGCGTTCAGCTCTCCTAAAAGCTCTGAAAGCATTTCGGCAAAGTCGTAGTTGTTGTTGATGTGTGGTAAGAATTTAGCATAATTCTCTTTGTACATTTCCCAATCTACACCGTGTAAATCTTGGTCATAGAATTTGTCTTTTACCTGTTTCCATGCGTGGTAGAAGATATATTCTCTTTCTTCTTTTGATTTTTTCTCAAAAGGAGCTTCATAATTCACAGCTTTAAGTTTGTCACCATCTAACTTTTGGATTTTTCCTCTGGTTAAAAGATAAACTGTGTCGTCTTCTTTGTTTAAGTGTAAATCACCACCACCAACGCCTTCCGCGATTTGCTTAGTTGATTTCTCTAAAACGTCATAAACATATAAATCCGACTGACTTTCGTAGCGTGCCAAATAGTATAATTTAGTTCCTTCTTTGTTCATAATAGCATCTGACAAACGAGCCGAGCTACGAGACAAACGAACCATTCTATAGTCTAAACCTTCAAAGTCTAATTCTAGAGGTTTAACTTTTTTCTTTTTCTTCTTTTTGTCGTCTTTCTTGTCTTTATCCTCATCTTCTTTTTTGTCTGCTTTAGCCAACTCTCTTTCTTCTTTGTTCATGTTGAACTTGTCATAAGCTTCAGCATTTAAGAAAACTAAATAAATGTCCATTTCTGCACCCCAGCTACCGTGGCTTCTATATCCAGCTCTGTCTGAAAAGAACATAATGGCATTTCCGTCTAGAACCCATCTACCACCTTTTTCGGTGTATCCACTTTGAGTTAAATTATGAACTTCACCAGAACCATCCGCTTTAACCACGGCAACGTCGGTATTGTTCCATCCGCCGATTCCAATGTAGTTAGTAACAATCCATTCGCTATCTGGTGACCATTCAAACCATTGATCGCCATCGCTATAAGAGTAATTGAATTTACCATCTAAAACTGTATGACTTGCTTTTTTCTTGATATCATAAACGCGAATCTCTGTCCTGTCTTCTAGATAAGCAATCTTGTTACCGTCAGGTGAGAAGAATGGTTGAAACGACGGAAGTTTGGTATCGGTAATTTGTTTCTCTTCGATTTCAGCCGCATAAACAAAAGTATCATTGTCTTTACGTTTAATTTCTGAAGTGAAAACATTCCAAACACCATCTCTTTCTGCTGCATAAACTAAAGTTCTACCATCAGGAGAGAAGTGAACCGATCTTTCTTGTGCAGCTGTGTTGGTAATTCTTTTGGTAGTAGAATAATCCACAGAGGTCACATAAACATCTCCACGAGCAATAAAAGCAATCTCTTTTCCATTAGGTGCAACCGAGATAGAAGTCGCATCATTCTTTAAAGTCTGATAATCAACTTTTGGCTCATAATTATCAGCAATGATTTGAATGTTTAATTTAGTTGGCTCAGCATTTACAGATTTATAATAAATTTCTCCATTATAAGTGAATGCTAAGTTGCCTTGATTATCGATAGATAAGAATCTAACCGGATGATCTTTGAAGTTGGTAATTTGCTTTGCATTTTTATTATTTAAACTTCTATGAAAGACATTAAAACTTCCATTTTGTTCGCTTAAGTAATAAAATGAATTAGCATCTGGAGCAAAAACAGCATTTCTGTTCTCACCTTTAAAATCGGTTAATTTCTCGTATTTGTTATTGCTTTTGTCAAACAACCAAATATCTCGAGTTACCGAAGATGTATGATGTTTTCTCCAAGGATCTTCATAACCTTTTTTATCGGTGTATAAGATTTTATCGCCTTTAATACTCATGTCTTCCATGGCAATTGCTGAAAACATTTCTGGTCTGTTGGCAGAAGTTTTTACGCTATACATCTGCTTGAATAAACCTGATGGAAAGGCCTGTGTATCTTTAGAAGGTTGGATATAAGATGAAAACAATATTGTGTTTTCGTCTAAATAAACCTCTGGTGCTTCTGGTTTAGAGTGGAAAGTAAGTTGTTTGGCAGTTCCACCCATTTTGTCTACTTCGTAAACATCAAAACCTCCGGCACGATCCGATGAAAAGGCAATTTTGTCACCATTTGGCGACCAAACCGGTTGGGTGTCGTAGGAGTGATAAGAAGTAATAGGGTTGGCTTTTCCACCTTTTGTGCTCACGGTGTAGATGTTTCCTTTGTAGGTGAAAGCGATTAAATCACCTTGAGGCGAAATCTTAGCATTCCTCAACCATAAAGGGTTTTCTTGTGCTATCCCGATACTTACTAGCCATAGTAATACGAGAGAATAGTATGTTTTAATCATGTAAAATAATTTGACTTAAAAAACGAAAGGCTAAAAATACAGAAATTAAGCTTGATTACTGAAGGCTTCCATCATTTCATCGGTGATTTCTAGGTTATGATACACCTCTTGAACATCATCTTCATCTTCAAATTTATCTAATAGTTTAAGCACTTGTACGCCATCTTCGGTAGATAAATCCAAAGTTGATAATGGAATATATTGAAGACCAGCGTTTTTAGGTTCAATGCCTAATTTCTCTAGCGTTTGTTGCATTAAGCCAAAATCTTCGTAAGCCGTATAGACCGTTAGGAACTCCTCGTCATCTTTATCAAAAGATTCAACGCCGCCTTCTATTAGTTCAAGTTCTAATTCCTCTTCGTCACCGGTTAGTTTTTCTCTTTCTAGTAAGAAAACACCTTTTCTTTCGAACAAGAATTCCACCGAACCGTTTACGCCAAGGCTTCCACCACCTTTTGTGAAAAGAGATCTTACATTGGCCACCGTACGATTGGTATTATCGGTTTGGCATTCCACGAAGAAGGCAATTCCATTAGGAGCATAACCTTCGAAGGTAACACGCTCATAATTCTCGCCGCCTGCACCGGTAGCCTTTTTGATAGCTCTTTCGATGTTTTCTTTAGGCATATTTACACCCTTGGCGTTGTTTAGTGCCGTACGCAATACAGGGTTGGTATCTGGATCAGCATTTAGATTATTTTCTTTAATAGCAATTGTGATCTCTTTAATTACCTTGGAGAATTCCTTAGAACGTTTCTTGTCCTGAGCACCTTTACGATGTTTAATATTCGACCATTTACTATGTCCAGCCATATCTTATTAATTTAAATGTTTCAATTTTAAGCTAACGACGTAATTTAATGAATTTTAATAAGTCTCATCGCTGATTTAAATCACTTAGGTTTTGTTTAACATATAAGAAAGATATAGTCGATATATTTATTTTTAAATTCAGTCAGCTGTTGAGGTTGAAAGATTATAATAGGAGAGGAGAGGAATAACACGAAGAAAACCATTGTCTTCAACTAGAAAATTAAGTTTTAAGGAGGACCAACAGCATAGGTATTTTTAATTAAAACAATGCTTTAGAAGTTAATTTTAATTTATTTCCTTTAAAAAAGGAATCAGTTTAGAGTGAAGAATTATATGCTAAGCATTGAGTTTATCTTATTCATTTATGGCGGAATACGCTATGTATAGATGAGTGGATTATAGGAAAGCAGTTGCGTGTTCTAATGAATACAAAGAAGAAATTATTTCAAAAGCTTTCAAATCATAGGCTATAAACTTGGAAAATAGTGTTGTAAACCTTTTTCCAAAAAGTTCAGTGAGTTTTTTTATTTCTTCAGTGAGTTTGAGTCAAAACTCACAGAGGAATATTTTTTTTGTCCTTAACTTTTTGGACAAACTCACGGAAGAAAAATTATTTTCTCCGTGAGTTTTTTGCCTTTTTTGATGATTATTTTTAACAAAAAAAGCCTGATAAATAAATATCAGGCTTCAAGTTCTTCACTTTTACGGTGCTTTAGCAGGCTAGCTCATTATACTAAAGTTGAGTGTTTTGAGCCATTTCTTAAAGACGCGGCTCGGGCGATAATTCAATCGCGTTTGTCGAATATTGGATAAGTTTACCTCTTCTGGAGTGAGGCTCCCATTGGAAGACACTGCCACACTAAAAGTTCCGATATCACCTAATTCGACGGCTCTACCTTGAGAAAGCTCATCCATCA
>NZ_JANAIE010000040.1 GCF_029664245.1 Profundicola chukchiensis
ATCCCGATCCTCGGCACCTCACCGGACGCGATCGACCTTGCCGAAGACCGCGAGCGGTTCCAGGCGCTGGTCAACCAGCTGGGGCTGAAACAACCCAAGAACGGTATTGCCTCCACCGACGCCGAGGCGCTGCACATCGCCGAGGAAATCGGCTTCCCGCTGGTGATCCGCCCCTCCTACGTGCTGGGCGGCCGGGCGATGGAAATCGTCCGCGACACGGCCCAGCTCGAACGC
>NZ_JANAIE010000041.1 GCF_029664245.1 Profundicola chukchiensis
TTGGATGGTATCAGCTTCGCCCCGGGCGAACGGATTGGAACGTCGAACGAGGTATGCGGTCCGGTCCGGGTCGAGGTTGACCGCCCGGGGATGATCGTCATTCTGCCGGCTGGGCGGTTTGCGACGGTGGTGCGGGCGCTCGCCGACCCGCAGGCGCCGCGGTGGACTTTTCAGTGATCGCCACATAGAGCCCGGCGGCGACGGTGACGAGAATGCCCATCAGTGCGAGGGCATCGGGCCAGTCGCCGAACA
>NZ_JANAIE010000042.1 GCF_029664245.1 Profundicola chukchiensis
TGGTTTCGGAACCGGTGTCGCTCGTTGTCGGCTGACCGACGCCCGGTTCTGCATCGGCGTTAAGTCGGGACAGGACGCCCACCTCGGCGGATTCATCCATTTGCCGCGGTTTCTCGGCGACGGCTGTCTCGTCCGCTCCAGTTGCGACCTGCTCAACTGTTTCGGCAACAGGTGGAACGGGCTGGGTTTCGTCGCCCGGCATTGGCGTGCGGGTCTGAGGTTTGTCCAGCAGGTCCGACAGGGAGTTTT
>NZ_JANAIE010000043.1 GCF_029664245.1 Profundicola chukchiensis
CGGCCATCGTGAAAGATCCGTCGCTGCTGACCCAGGATCCCGACTTCGTCAAGAAGGTCAAAGACGGCATCGCCGCGGCCGACAAAGTGCGAAAAGGCGAAGGTGTCGAATTGCGCCCCGGCATGTTCGGTTACGATGCGGTCAAGACCGGGCCGTCGAACCTGGAGAAATTCGACGACGCGATGCGCGATGTCCGCGACATTCAGCAACTGA
>NZ_JANAIE010000044.1 GCF_029664245.1 Profundicola chukchiensis
CGCTGTTTGCGGATTTCGTGCGCGCCGCGGTGGTCAGCTCGCGGCTGGTCTAAACCGCCCCGGTTGCGTCGGCCTCAACCGGCCAACGGCTTTACCAGCTTCTTCAGCGAAAAACTCTTCGAGGCGGCGCCGGCCTTCTCGGCCTCGGCTGCCTTGGCCTGCAACGCCCGTTCGCGGCGCAGTTCCTCCTCGATGGCGGCGCGCTTACTGGCGAACAGCGGGTCCAGCACCTCGGATT
>NZ_JANAIE010000045.1 GCF_029664245.1 Profundicola chukchiensis
GTTGTAGGCCGAAGGGGTAATAGTTACTCTCCTCTAAAATTTTGATGTTGCTTGGGCTTTGTGGATCGGTAGTGTAACTCAACCTAATATTACCAAGGTGGTCGGTATAATTATATACGTAATCAAAAAATTGTTGGCGACGATTGCCTTCGGTTTTTCTAACATAACCTTCCGAGGTCGGAAAAAACTGTAATTCTCCATCTATGTACTGAAATGAATCCAAATATTCAGTTTTGC
>NZ_JANAIE010000046.1 GCF_029664245.1 Profundicola chukchiensis
TGCCGCACGAGCAGGCCCCGAATGAGTACGTCACGCCTGACCTATGTTTCAACTTCCACTATTTCGCCATCCGCAAGATGCATTTCCTGATGCGTGCGCGGGCGATTTGCATCTTTCCCGGTGGCTTCGGCACGATGGACGAAATGTTCGAGAGCCTTACCCTGATCCAGACCGGCCGAATGAAGCGTGTGCCCTTCCTGCTCTTCGGGCGCGCGTTCTGGGAGAAGATCGTCAAT
>NZ_JANAIE010000047.1 GCF_029664245.1 Profundicola chukchiensis
TTTGGCCACATTCGCCACCGCGTCCGAATTCATCGAGCCGCCGGCATGCACCTCGTAGGTGTCATTGATCATGTGCTGGTTGCCGATAATGCCAACGACGGGGCGGTTCATATGGGCCTCTCTCAAGCTTTACGCCTGAAAATAATATGACAGACGCATGAAGGAAACACCAAAGCGTGCGGCGCGACCCTGCGCCGCCGCACAATGCCGGTTTCGCAGGCAATCATCCTGCTCTG
>NZ_JANAIE010000048.1 GCF_029664245.1 Profundicola chukchiensis
GTCATCCGTGCCGAGTGGCAGAAGCTGCGCGACACCGGTATCACGCAAGAGGAACTCGAGGACGCCAAGACCTATCTCACTGGCGCGTATCCCCTGCGCTTCGACGGCAACGGCCCAATCGCCAACATAACGGTGAACATGCAGGTCAGCGACATGGGGATCGACTATGTCGCCACCCGAAATGACCGGCTGAACGCGGTGACGCTCGACGATGTGAACCGTGTCGCACGCGAGT
>NZ_JANAIE010000049.1 GCF_029664245.1 Profundicola chukchiensis
AAATTGGGTGGATACAATCTGTACCAGCTAACACAGCTCCTTCTTCTAAAGTTGTAAATGTAACTGGTCCAACCCATTCGCTATACCCAGGGCTACAGTTTCCTCTTACGTAAAGATCATAAGTTGTTTCCGGTGTTAATCCAGTTATAGTATAAGGAGAAGCACCTAAACCAGAAGCACTTGCGCTAGCACCAGGAGTAAATCCAGTTGCACCCCAAACAAGGTCATAAGAAG
>NZ_JANAIE010000004.1 GCF_029664245.1 Profundicola chukchiensis
AATCCTCTTGTCAGGCTGAGTGATTTTGCAAAGCAAAATTGTATCGAAGCCTAGGGCCAGAGAGGAAATGATGAATATTAAGTTATTTTAAATACAGCGCAATTACTGTGGTTCATATTTGCCTTATGGATAATAGCCATAAAACCTTAAAAAATCAATTCGAAAACTTATTTGAAAATACTATATTTGATGAAGCGAAGAAATAGTGGTTTTGTCGTACAATGTGAATATAACAGCCATAAACCTCTATGAAGTTCGTATATAACTATGTTGGCAAACATTAAAAAAACTACAATGACAAAACAATTATTTAGAACAGCAATCCTTTTTATATTATTATCTTTTTTTTCAAAGGCAAATGCACAAATACCTTTTGAAACAAATGAAAGTGGACATATTATTATAAATGCAAAAGTAAATAATGTGGAAGGAAAGTTTATTTTTGACACAGGAGCAGGTCTTAATGTTATTTTCACAAAATTTTCTCATAAAATCACAAATGAAAAAACAAACAATTTCTTTGTGGGGCATCGAGCAACTGGTGAAGAATTGAATCTTGACTTATATAATGCTACAAGTATCGAAATCAATAATAGGGAATTTGACAATCAACAATATGCCATTATAGATTTAGATTTCGGAGATATAGACGGTCTTATATCATTACAACCCTTCAGAAACACAACTGTTACTATTGATTATATCAATAAAAAAATCCTTTTCAATAAGCCTACAAAAAATGAAAAAAGCATCGATATTCAAATAGCAGATTACGCAGGAAAAGCCATTGATATTTTCACATACATACAATTGAATGACACTTTGAAAATACAAATAGAATTGGATAGCGGTGCAGGAAAAAATTCATTTTGGTTTAGTTCAAAACTCTTTGAACCACTTGCATTAGATAAAAAAGATTTCAAAACAGTACCTAGAACCAGCGAATTTAAAAAGCAAAACAACTATTACATTGGAACGCTATCAAAATTAAATACAGAAAATGAATTATGTAAACTAGAGACTTTAAATGCTGCATTTGTTGATGGATTAATATATGAAGGTAAAACTAGTATAGAGTGGCTGGGTAAAATTCTTACAATTGATATTCCTAATAAGAAAATATTTATAACTGAATAAAAAACGTTTGCCAACACAGTATATAAGCTATGGCTTGGTCAGTCTTCACTTGGAAAATCCTACGGATTTTCCAAAGCCAGTTTTTACTTGTAAAGGTTCGTGCTAAAACACGCCACAGCTCATATACATAAACGTTGTAGCACATTTATGAAAACAGTAATTCCATTAATAATACTTCTGATTTTAAGCTCTTGTGCGACTAAAAAAAATGCAACAAAAAATAACGAAGCTGATTTTACTCTTTGGAGAATTACTAAAGAATTAGAGAATAAAAATCTAAACTATATTAGTTTAAAAAAAAGCTGTGCTAGAGAAAATCACCTTAAAAAACAAAATTCTGATAATTGCGCTGAATGTATATCTAACTATGACACATATATTTTTTGGAAAGAAAATAAAAAACTACTAATCCAAAAAAATGATAATTGCAGTGAATTTTATCCAATTGAATTGACAGATTTTGACCCATTAGAATATCTATATAAAAATCAAACCAAATTAATTGAGGAAAATATTGGACAATATAAAATTGACGATGATAGTTACTCAATCATTACTCATTCTTGTAATATTTCGTATTATATTCGGAATGAAAACAAAACATTTTTAAAAGAATTTGAATTATACGATTTGGAAACTTCCGAGGATGGCGTAAATTTAAATTATGAGAGTAATAATCGTTTGGCTATTATTATTTTGCACAAAAAAATAATCGAAATAATTAATGATTTAGAAACAGAAAAGAAGTTTGAACGGAATAGAAAAACGTGCTACAACACTGTGTATAATTAACTGCTTGGTACGAGCTTGCTTACGAATCCCGATGGCTATCGGGACGCGGATTTTTGCTGCGCACAGTTCGCACTTCGTGCTCGTGTCTATTCGTTTTATATTTGCTAAATTACGTGCCGAACCACGCAACTAATCATACACATAAACGTTGTAAAACATATAAAACCGAACTCAAATTGAAAATTGAACTTCATAAAATATTTTATCTTTTCTGTATGTTTTTTGTATTTCAATCGTGTACAGTCTTATCTCAAAATTCAAGAGTTTCTAAAGAACCACGCTTATCGAAAATATACACATCTGATATTGACAATTTCTATAGAGCGTTCGATTTAGCAATAAAAGACACTGCTAACGCCAAAAATATATTCAAAAAAGAATATTTCTCAAAAGGAACAAAAGGTCTAAAAGATTTTTACAAACTGTATATTAATGACCTAGATAAATTTACAAAATTTGTCATTAGACATAAAGAATTCTATTCGTCAATAAGAAATGACATTTCAAATATTGATGATTTAAAAGAAAGAATTTATTCAAATTTTGAATCTTTCAAAAGTATATACCCAAATGCAGTTTTTCCCGATGTATATTTTGTAATTGGAAAATTTCAATCAAACGGAACAATTTCAAAAAGAGGTTTATTAATTGGCACAGAAATCCTTTGCCGAACAGAAAACACAAATACCAAAAATTGGAATAAAGATATTTTGAGAATTAGTTTGTTGAGAAAACACATTCCTATAACCGTAAGTCACGAATTAGTTCATTTCAACCAATCAAAAATGGAAGACGAAAATACTACTTTGCTTGCAAAAAGTATGAGAGAAGGTTCGGCAGAATTTATAGCGGAATTAATAAGCGGAGAAACTGATGGAGAATATTCTGAATTTACTGGAAAAGAAATAAAAATATGGAATGACTTCAAAAATGACAAGAATAAAAGTATTTGGAATACTTGGAGTTCTTGGCATAAAGCAAGTGTAAACAGACCAAAAAATGCAGGATATTGGACTGGCTACATAATTTGTAAATCATATTACGAACAAGTTAAAGACAAGAATAAAGCAGTTTTAGATATTTTAAGTATTCAAAATTATGATGACTTTTACGTGAAGAGTAAAGTAGACGAATACATAAAAGAGAATTTCGGAAAATAAAATACGTTTTACAATACCGTATATAATTTATTGCTAGTTTTAGCCTACTTGGCATCCCGATAGCTATCGGGACGCGGATTTTCCACTGGCAAGTACCTGTTTGCAATTGTCCGTGACGTCCCACGCCACTGCTCATACACGAAACGTGAGCCACAAGCTAAAAAACCGAGATTATAAATTATATTACAGCAAAAAACATTAGAAAAACTCGGGAATTAATAAATGAAGAAACTGAATATAGGAAAGGACACGAATTATTGAAATTTTTTAATGAATTAGGGTTTAATGATTTTTATGGACAAGGCTTTTCTTCGAGATGGATTTACACAGATGAAAAATTGAAAAGCATAAATGGAATTCCGGAAATAGATAAATGTATAAAGAAACTATTTGCGCCTGTGAATTACATAAGTCGATTTTCAGAGTTAGACCAATTTATTACTAATTTTAATCAATATTTAGCTTTTGATGGTTGGAAAGTTATTAGAGACAAAACTGAAATTAAGTTGAAAAAAGCTGGAGAAATTGACTTAGAAACTACTGAACAAAAAAGTATAGATTCAATAAAGATTATTAAGATATTTGCATTTGGTTTGGTAACGAATTCAAGCTGTTGCTAATTGTGAATTGTAAATCTATATGATGGAAGAACTATATTATGAGATAAAGCCAGAGTTAATTTACTCTGCTATTGTGATATCCCTAGCCTTGTTGCTTATCTACGGAACCAAGTATTTTTATAAGTGGTTAAACAACAAATTGGGGGCTAAATTTCCTCATGAGGATACTTCCAAAATTAATCTTACCAAGAAAATACTTTATGCCTTGTGGGTGGTGCTCGCCATTATTGCTCTTACCTTTATTTTTATCGATAGGGAGCAATACAGCATTGCAAAAAACACCTTCAACAAGGCGCTCTACCTTGGTATAGTCGCGGTGGCTATGCTCTTAGTGGTTACAGCAGTTCAAGTTTGGTTTTCTAAGAAGATTTACGAAAAGTCCCAAACCCAAGAGGATACGACCAGTTTTAAATTCATTCGTTATGTCGCCATATCCGGCGTGTATGTGATAGGTGTGCTACTCATGTTGATGACTTTTGAATCTATGAGAGGCTTTGTGGTGACAGCTTTAGGGAGTGCCGGTGTAATTGCGATTGTAGCCGGTGTTGCATCCCAAGAAGCTTTGTCTAACCTTGTAGGTGGTTTATTTATTATTGTTTTCAAGCCATTTAAGGTGAACGACATCATTAAAATCGATGAAACCATGATTGGTACGGTGACGGATATAACGTTAAGACATACCGTGATTAAAAACTATCAAAATCGCATGATTGTAATTCCAAATGCTATTATTAATAAAGAAAAATTAATCAATTTTGATTTAAACGGAAGTATATGCTGTGAATGGATTGTGATTGGAATTTCTTATGATAGTGATATTGATTTAGCGAAGAGCATCATCCAAGAAGAGTGCGAGAATCATCCGCTTATCCTAGACAATAGATCTCATATAGAAAAAGTAAACAAAGAAGATGTAGTAAAAGTAAGAGTGGTGAGTTTAGATGATTCATCGATTTCCATCAAGGCTTGGGCATGGGCCAGAAACTATAGCGATGGTTTTGTGATGAAATGTGACCTTTTGGAAAGTATTAAAAAACGATTTGATAGAGAAGGTATAGAAATTCCGTTCCCACATCGTACGCTGATTATGAAAAAAGAAGAAGAAAGTTTAGCCTAAAAATATATTAAACTCAGAAGTATTCTCAAGCTATGATTTAAAAAGATGAATTGAATTCATAGTTAGGAGATGGCTATTTAACTTTAAAGTTTTCATAAGCTTCCATTGCCAATCCAGGTAAGAATACCTCTTAGCTGAAAAGACGATAATAGTAACTTGAATTATCTTCATATTAAATTTTCATTAAGTTCAAGATAGACGCATTAGGTTTTTGTCTACAAACGAATCATTGATAGCTAACGAAAAGTCAACTGATTATAAGTCTTTAAATCATGTTGTTATCCTTATCTATCAGCTATGTTTAATACTTTTTTAAAGGTCAGAATTAAGGTATAAAGAATTAAGTGTTGTGCTTTCAAGAAATTGTATCTCATGATGTTAAGCTTAATTTTAACATTTTGGTACTTAATTTGTAACAACTAAGGCTCAACAAATCTATATGTTTCAAGAAATAGCCGCTAATATTCGTTCCAACTACAAAGATGAATATGAACATGTGCCCAAAAGAGAAAATCTAAGTTCCTGGGTAGATGAGTTATTAAATATTTTATTTCCGCTAAAAGAACCTGCCGAGAGTGAGATTATTCAAAGCTTAAAAGAAAGTCGTGCAGATTTTAGAAACTTGCTTATTGAAGCTAAAGTAGAGGATGGGCAAGCCAAGAAATTGACAGACCTATTTTATTCACATTTATCTCAGTTGCATCAGGATTTAAGTCAAGATGCTGAAGAACTATATAACAATGATCCGGCGGCGGATTGCATGGGAGAGGTGATTCATACCTATCCAGGATTTTACGCCATTTGTATTTATCGCGTGGCGCATTTAATTCATACAGTTTTAAAAATTAAATATGTTCCTAGAATGTTAACCGAATATGCGCACAGCAAAACCGGCATCGATATTCATCCAGGAGCAGAAATTGGCGTTCCTGTTCTTATAGATCATGGTACAGGCGTGGTGATTGGTGAGACTTGTAAGATTGGTAAGCATGTCAATATCTACCAAGGAGTGACTTTAGGTGCTATGCAAGTTGATAAAACTTTGCAGGACACCAAGCGACATCCTACCATTGAGGATGGTGTAGTAATTTATGCCAATGCAACTATTTTAGGTGGCGATACCATCGTAGGAAATCATTCGGTGATAGGAGGTAACGTATTTTTAACCAGATCCGTAGAGCCTTATTCATTGGTTTATACCAAGTCAGAAACCCAAGTCAAAAAAATTAAATCAGATAATCAACCTATAAATTTTGTGATATGATATATAATAATATACTAGAGACCATCGGAAAAACACCTGTGGTAAAAATTCAAAAACTATTTGGAGATAATTCCAATGTTTACATCAAATTAGAAAAAAGCAATCCTGGCGGAAGTCTTAAAGATCGTATCGCTCTACAAATGGTAGAAGATGCCGAGAAAGCAGGAAAATTATCTGAAGATAGCGTGATTATAGAGCCAACCAGTGGTAACACAGGTGTGGGACTTTCTATGGTAGCTGCTGTAAAAGGATATAAATTAATTCTAGTTATGCCAGAATCTATGTCGATCGAAAGACGTAAACTTATGGCATCTTATGGCGCTGAGTTTGTTTTAACACCTAAAGAGGGTGGAATGAAAGCAGCCATAGAAAAAGCAAAAGAATTAACAGAAGAAAATCCAAAAGCTTGGATGCCTTCTCAGTTCGATAATCCATCGAATATTAAAGCTCACTTAGAAAATACAGCCCAAGAATTATTAGAAGATTTCCCGAATGGAATCGATTATTTAATTACAGGTGTTGGAACAGGTGGGCATATTTCAGCTATTTCTAAAGTTCTAAAGGAAAAATTCCCACAACTTAAGGTATTCGCTGTTGAGCCAACGGATTCACCCGTAATCAGTGGAGGAGAGCCTGGTGGACATGCCATCCAAGGAATTGGTGCAGGATTTATCCCAGAAAATCTAAAAACAGATTTATTAGATGGTGCTATTCAAATCAGTAAAGAAGAAGCATTTGACTTTACAAGAAAAGCAGCAAAACAAGAAGGTATTTTAGGAGGAATTTCTTCGGGTGCTACCTTGGCTGCCATTGCACAAAAGCTACCTGAAATTGGAGATAAAGTTGTCGTAGGAATAAACTACGATACCGGCGAAAGATACCTAAGTACAGAAGGATTATTCTAAGCTAACCCAACATATAAAAACGAATAAACCCTGCCAACCGGCAGGGTTTATTCGTTTTATTTACTAAGTAAGATCTCTTAAAATTAGAAAACCAATTTAAGGTTTTAATCAATTCAAACAGCTATACAATAGAGCTTAGAACTCTGAACTTTAAACTCTGAACCCTAAACCCTACACTCTAAACCCTAAACTACCTAATAAGCTTCTTATACTTAATACGCTGAGGAATTATATCTCCACCCAAACGTTTCTTCTTATTCTCTTCGTAATCACTAAAGCTACCTTCAAAATAGTACACCTCAGAATTACCTTCAAAAGCAAGAATATGCGTACAAACTCTGTCTAAAAACCAACGGTCGTGACTAATAATCACCGCACAACCCGCAAAGTTTTCTAAACCTTCTTCCAAAGCTCTCAAAGTGTTGATGTCCAAGTCGTTCGTAGGCTCATCCAAAAGTAATACGTTACCTTCTTCTTTCAATGTCATTGCCAAGTGAAGTCTGTTTCTTTCACCACCTGAAAGCATAGAAACTTTCTTGTTTTGCTCACTACCACTGAAATTAAATCTACTCAAATAAGCGCGAGAATTAACCTGTCTTCCGCCCATCATTATCAATTCCTGACCATCGCTAAAGTTCTCCCAAATAGACTTATCAGGGTCAATATTACTATGCGTTTGGTCTACATAAGCCAACTTAGCTGTTTCTCCCACTTCAAACGTACCTTTATCAGGAGTTTCTTCTCCCATGATCATCTTGAAAATCGTGGTTTTACCCGCACCATTCGGCCCGATAATACCTACAATTCCCGCTTGCGGAAGTTTAAAGTTTAAGTTGTCATATAATAATTTATCACCAAATGCCTTAGAAACATCTTTGGCTTCAATGACATTTGTTCCTAAACGAGGACCATTCGGGATATAAATCTCTAATTTCTCGTCCAGTTGTTTTTGATCTTGATTCACTAATTTGTCATAATTCGCCAAACGAGCTTTTTGTTTCGCCTGCTTACCTTTCGGTGCCATACGAACCCATTCCAACTCTCGCTCAAGCGTTTTCTGACGTTTGCTAGCTGTTTTTTGCTCCAATGCTAAACGCTTAGACTTCTGATCCAACCAAGAAGAGTAGTTCCCTTTCCATGGAATACCCTCGCCACGGTCTAGCTCTAGAATCCAACCTGCCACATTATCCAAGAAATATCTATCGTGGGTAACTGCAATCACAGTTCCCTTATACTGCGACAAATGATGCTCTAACCAGTGAACACTCTCGGCATCCAAGTGGTTGGTAGGCTCATCCAATAACAAGATATCCGGCTCTCTCAACAAAAGACGACACAAAGCAACACGTCTGCGCTCACCACCCGACAATACGCTGATTGGTTTATCAGGCTCAGGCGTACGCAAAGCATCCATCGCAATCTCCAGTTTCGTGTCCAATTCCCATGCATTCGAAGCGTCGATTTGATCCTGCAACTTCGCCTGCTTGTTCATCAGTTCCTCCATCTTTTCAGGATTCTCATACACCTCTGGCAAACCAAACATATCGTTGATTTTGTTGTACTCGTCCAACACGTCTACAATCTCCTGAACCCCTTCTTTCACTACCTCTAGCACCGTTTTAGACTCATCTAATTTCGGCTCTTGCTCTAGGTAACCCACCGAATAACCCGGCTGAAAAGAGATGTCCCCCTGAAAGTTCTTCTCTTCCCCTGCAATAATTCTCAACAAGGTAGATTTTCCACTACCATTCAGTCCTAAAATCCCAATTTTAGCACCATAGAAAAAACTTAAATAAATATTTTTAAGCACCGGAGTCTGAGCGTTTTGATACGTCTTAGTAATCCCGGTCATTGAGAAAATTATCTTTTTATCGTCTGACATAAATATGTGTAATTTAAAAGTTGGAAGATACGCCACAAATCTCGAAATCACAAGCAACATAGCTTATTTCGATTTCGCCAAATCAGCAAGGGCTCGAAGGTCTTTTACAGATTAGCTATTATTTTGTGAAGTAGTTTTATGAGGAGCAGAAACCCGCTTTTCGTTGCAACTCCTCGTTTTATTGAGGAAAAACAATCTCC
The DNA here is from genome assembly GCF_029664245.1 of Profundicola chukchiensis. Classification (GTDB taxonomy): domain Bacteria; phylum Bacteroidota; class Bacteroidia; order Flavobacteriales; family Weeksellaceae; genus Profundicola; species Profundicola chukchiensis. The sequence goes on from NZ_JANAIE010000004.1 coordinate 9,078, forward strand.
GTCTGCGGAGCTTCCTTTGGTCGCTCGCATCCGTTCGTTGTTTTTAGCCCAATAAAACTGTGGGGTTTCCACTGCAATCGGGGCTAGGCTAACGCTTAGCAATTAAGGGATAAAAAAATAACCGCAATTTGCATAGCGGTTATTTTGAATTGATTGTGTTTGGAAATATTATAAGGCAGCTCCTAAAATTAATCCTAATGTAACAACTCCTATGGGAATTAATATCTTTCCTAAACCGCCCTTATTGTTTGATGTCAATATGGTTGGTTGGTTATTTTCTGCCTTTTGAAGATAGCTTGGCTGAACCTCTAAATACTTAATATCACTTTCTTCCATTTGTCTGAAGTTTTTATAAGTAGCGGTCCATCCATAAACAGTAAGTTCTGTTTTATTATTTGTGGTGGTTGATTCAAAAGTAGGTTCAACTAACACATCAGCGTTTTTTTCCTTTAATAACTCTCTAACAACATTGTTTTTAGCAGATTCTAAAGATTCTAACTTCGTAAAAGTTGCAGTTTTCGAAACCTTAGTGTCATTTACTACCAAATCAGCAATCACAGGTTTATGAATAACTCCTGCACCAACGATATCCATTGTTTTAGATGTCCCAGTTTTAACTGTTGAACATGACATCAACATTAAATTTGCTAATAATATAATTACAATTGCTCTCATGTGTAATGCTTTAAATTATTTTTTAAATGTTGATAATACAGATTGTGAAGCTTCAGCTTTTTGAATAAAGCTTGGACGAACTTCTAAAAATTTAATATCACTTTCCTCCATCTGTCTGAAGTTCTTGTAAGTTGCTGTCCATCCATATACAGTTAATTCTGTTTTACCAGCTGTAGTAGTAGATTCAAAGGTTGGCTCAACTAAAACATCCGCATTGTGTTCTTTTAATAACTCTCTTACAACATTGTTTTTTGCAGCTTCTAGGGTTTCCATCTTTGTGAAAGTAACCGTCTTAGATACTTTTCTCTGACTTACAGTTAAGTCTGCAATCACTGGTTTGTGAATTACTCCAGCTCCAACAATATCCATTGTTTTAGATGTTCCTGTTTTAACGGTTGAACAAGAAGCTAAACTAAATACTACTAAAGCAGTTGTTAAAATTTTCCTCATTTAAATTGATTTTTTAAGATTAAGTTAACAATGTTAAAAATATTTTAACATTTTTCCTAATTTTAAAATTCAATTTTATTTCAATAATAAATAGCTAACATTGCTTTTTTAACATAAATAATTGATTTACAGAAATCCTTGTGATTAGAATTTTTTAAAGAAAATTTATGGTGTCTATGATTATAATTAAGCTCGTATATAAACATGCTTGTCAATAATCCAGCAAAACCTATGAATTTTATTTTCATAGCTTTACCACTCCAAACGATGGGAAGTTTTTAATAAATAACTTTGATGAACCTTAAACAAGAATTATATAATTATTGCCTAGCCGATGTCAACCGACGAATGGCTATCAGCGAGAAAGGGCTGCAGCAACTTCAAGAGAGTCTATCTTCAGAAACCAAAAGTTCTGCTGGTGATAAGCACGAAACAGGACGTGCGATGATTCAGTTAGAACGAGAGCAGCTTGGGAATCAATTGGCTAATATTGAAGCGGAAAAAGAAATCATTCTTAAAATTGATCCTAGTAGCAAGTCGCAAATAATAGGTTTAGGTGCTGTCGTGCTAACATCACAACATCATTATTTTATAGCTACCAGCATCGGGAAAATCCGCATAAATAATACTGATTACTACGCACTTTCATTAGAGTCACCTATCGGACAATTGCTTTCCGGGAAAAGAGTAGGAGATAAGTTCGTTTTTAGAAATCAAGAGATTGAAATACTTGAGGTTTTGTAAATGGTAGGTGGTAGTTAGTAGTTAGTAGTTAGTAGTTAGTAGAAGGTATTTAGTAGAAAGGTTTTTTAATAACCCATTAGACCTTTAAAGATATATAAATAAAAAAGCCACCTATTGAGGTGGCTTTCATTTAAGTTTATAAAACTAAAACTTACTTCTTCATTACTTTGTGTGAAGTAGTTTTTCCATCGATGCTTACTTGCATTATATAGTTTCCAGCTTTTAAACCACCTAAACTAATTTGTGCATCTGTTGCATCTACTTTCATGCTCTTAACTGTCTGACCTAACATATTGTAGATAACAACGCTCTCGATATTCTTAGAAGATTTTAAGAAAATATCGTTAGTTGTTGGGTTAGGGTAGAAGTTGAAATCATTTGCTTTAACCTCTACTGTGCTCATGCTTGCAGCAGTTACGTTAATCGTGTAATCTTCTGCTTGACCATAGTTAGATCCTGGACTACAAGAATCATTCGCATAATCTCCTCCTGTACTTGTATATCTTTTGATAACTCTCATTCGTGTAGGACCTGCAAGAGCATTCTCTGGAACTTGAATTTCACCTACCGCTTGAATTCCATCTGCACCTGTAGAATCATCAAGAACTCCGATTTCATATCTTTCGTCCTCGTTATTCAATTCACCATCTTGGTTCCAGTCGATAAAGATTGTAAAGCTATTGGTGTAACCATCTGTATTACCTTCTAAAATAGCAGAATAAGTTTGACCAGCAGTCATTTCACCTACAATAGAAGTAAAGTCTTCGTGTGCTGGTGATGAGTTTAATCCAGAATCTGATACATTATAAATTCCAGCTACATCTACTAAAGTAATTGGCTCAACTACCAAAGTATAATCAATAGGTCCACAATATGGATAAGGGAATGGTGCGTTAACTGTAGTAGCTGTTACATCAATCGTATAGTCCTCAGCCTGTCCCCAAGCAAATCCTGTACATGCATCTATAGAGAAATCAGTTCCTAAGGTTTTCATTACGCGCATTCTTGTTTGACCATGCAATACACCTGCTGGTACAACGATGTTACCACTTACTTGGTTGTTGTCATTACCATTTGAATTGTAAATCGTTCCGATTTCATATCGCTCCTCTGCATTATTGAATTCACCATCTTGATTCCAGTCAATAAAAACAGTAAATGTATTGGCATTGTCTCCGTTGGTATTTCCTTCTAAAGTTATTGGATAAGTTTCACCTTCAACCATATTTCCAACAATAGCCGTGAAATCTTCATGGATTACGTTGTCTTCAACTTCAGCGCTGCTTCGGTTGCTAATATTCGAAACTTCAACTAAAGTAATAGGTTCAACAGCTAGAAAATCTGTTTCGCAATAAGGTGCTGGGAAAGTATGGCCAGCTGTAATCTCACCATGTAAAATGAATGGCATTCCTTGTGGTGTTCCTGTTCCACTGTCTAAAGTTTGAACAAAATAAATTTCATTATCTACCACGTTTCTTTGGATTGCATTTCCTGTAGTGGTTTCTCCTAAAATTACAACCGGTGGAACATAAGGTCCTGAAGCTCCAACTCCAGCAAAAGTATACTCAATCCAGTAAGTTCCTGCTGTTAAAGATAAACCTGGAGTTGCTGCTGTTACTTTTTGAATCTCACGATTCGTAGCTTCCATATCAGTTTCAACCACGCGATTCGCACCTGAATAACTTACGCCACTAATGACATTGGTTGTAAGATCTCCCCAAATAACACTAGCTCCTTGGCTAGGGTTTCCATCCCAAATTTGAATAAATACAGAAGTGATAGAAGGCGTAATAGATCCTGTTTGATAAGCAAACAAGTCAATCGCTGTGATGTCTGCATCATTATTTAATACAAAATCATCTGCTACAGTCGTGTTGTTAGCTGCCTTTGCTTCAGAACCAATGGAGTTCATGCCCAATGCAACGGATTCTAAAACACTTTTCTTTGGTGTTCCATTCACGTTCCAATAAGGACCATTGAAATATAACATAGTACGAGAAGTCATCTCGCTATCCACAAAGCCCGACGTTGGGAAATTAACTTGTGGCTGATTTGGGTTTAAAGGGTTAGTACCTTGTTGGCTGGTTCTAGATAAAACATGCTGATTAGAGATAGTTTCGGCAACGCTCATGTTTTGATAACTCGTTGCATCAGTAAACTCTCTGCTCTGATGTTGTGCCTGCACCTGGCTCAAGCCTAGAGTGCAATACGAAAGACATAGTAAAAGTGTAAATCTTTTCATCATTAATATTATTTGATTTTTTGAATGGGCTAAAAATAGAAAATATAAAATGAATATCCCTAATCAAATTATGAAAAGTTTAACACAAGCTAAGATTGCTTAGTATTATCTATGTTTACTGCGTCTGAAATTATTAAAAACGATTGAAACTTGTGCGATGCTTTAACTAAAAGAGGTTCAGGGTGTTTTACTATCTTCTTTCTTTTTTAAGATAAAAGATATTCATGTTGATAAAAAAACAGTATTAGGAATTTTAAAAATGTAAATGACCTTAGTGCTTTTCGAATTAAAGTCTATCAGATTTATAGATTATGTTTTAAGTTAATTTATTTTCCAGTTGCCAAACGTTTGACCATCCCTTTAAAAATAACCCCATGAAAGGGTAGAACAGCATACCAATACATTCTTCCCCAAAGACCTTTGGGTCTGAATACTGCCTTTTGCCATAGCTTTCCTCTATAAAGTTTGAACATCAGCCATGCTTCGCCTGGAAGTTTCATCTCTGCAAATAAAATCAATTTTCCCTCTTCTTTATTGGCATACAAAACACGCCAAAAATCAACAGCATCTCCATCATGTAATTGGCTTGGATGTCGTCGTCCTCTTCTTAGACCAGGGCCACCCACCATTTGATCTAAAAATCCTCTTATTTTCCATAATCTTTGACCATACCAGCCTTGTTCTCCACCGATACTAAAAACTCGCTCTAAACATTCCTCATAAGAATAATAGGTGTGCTTTCTCAAATCTGTAAAACAACCATCTCTAGGCACCTCCATGAACTGTTTTAAATTGGTGTCATTCCTGCTGCTGATAAAACTATCTTTCCAGCTAGAAACAATTTCATGCGCCTGAATTTTAGAAAGAGTTCTCTCTAGCGCTTCACGATAGGGAATAGGTTGTACGCCGGTGATTTCCTTAATTTTATTTAAACTTTCGGGCCTGCAAATCACTTCTATTTTCATGCTATCTACCAAGGACGAAGCTAACTTGTAAGAAGTTGAGGTAACAAAATACAACCAATAAGAAGACATTTTGGGTGTCATCACAGGAAGTGTGAAAATCTTTCTGCTTAAACCTCTAACCGACGCGTACTCCATCAACATTTCCTTATAAGTCAAGATGTCATCACAACCCACATCGAAGTTTTGATTGTAGGTTTCTTTATTAAATAAAGACTTTATTAGAAAATCTAAAACATTGGCAATTCCTAATGGTTGACATTTGGTATTTAACCATTTAGGCGTAACCATTAACGGCAGTTTTTCGACTAAATCTCTAATGATTTCAAACGATGCACTACCAGATCCAATGATGATTCCAGCGCGTAAGGCGGTGAAATTAAACTTTCCATTGGATAGGATTTTTTCTACCATTAATCTGGAATCCAGATGTTTAGATAGTTTATCCTGATTGGCTAACCCCGTTAAATAAATCGTATGCTCACAATTGGTCTCATTTACGACTTCCACAAAATTCTCTGCACAAGTGCGTTCCATTTCCTCATAATCGTTGCTGCCGCTCATCGAGTGCATCAGATAATAAGCGCCATCAATGTCTTTGGGAATACTGCCTAGTGTGGATTTGTCTAAAAAATCAGCTTCTATAACTTCAATTTGATCTTTGGAAATACCATCTGGATAATCAAATCTATCGGCATCACGCGTACAGCAAATCACTTTGTAGCCTTGTGAAGCAATAACGCTGATCATTCGTTTTCCGATATATCCTGTAGATCCAGTTAGAAGTATTTTTTTCATAGAAAGTTTGAGTCTTGAATTATATATAATGTTAAATATAGCTGATTTAGCTTAATTCTGCTGGTAAATACGTCTTAATATTTACATGACTCGCTTTGACATCATGCAGCAAACTGTACAATCCAAAGAATGTTCTGTTCATGTATATAAAGTGTTCTGAACCTCTATTTCCATTGAACTTTTTAATTTCTCTACTCTTGCCATATTTATCTCCAAGAGAATAAATCTGTTGGAAGAATTCTTCGTCTGCAAAATCAAAAGTTTCTTCTCTAAATGGTCTAGAAAACAAAGAAATCATTTCGTAAAATAACTTACTAAAGAATTCTAATTCCTCAGCCGAATCATCTTTTCTCAGAATTTCTAATTCAAACATTTTCTCTTGAAAGATGTTTGGATTGTTGATGTTTTCTGGCTTAATTAATTCAAAATAAGGTGTGTAGAAATCCGATGGAATCTGTTTCATGCAACCGAAATCCAAAGCAATTAAATTCCCATCTTTAGAAACCAAGAAGTTCCCCGGATGTGGATCGGCGTGAACTTTTCGCATATTATGAATTTGGTGCATATAGAAATTCCACAAGGCTTGTCCGATTTGATTGGCTAAGGCTGGATCAGTATTTTTAGCAGCAAATTCAGATAAATGTTCGCCATGCATCCAATCCATGGATATAATTCTATCACTGCTCAGTTCGGGATAATAAGTAGGGAATTTCAAATGTTCGATGTGAGAACAGTTTTCTGAAACCTCCATACTTTGTTCAACTTCAAGAATATAATTCGTTTCTTCTAAAAGTTTGTTTTCAACTTCTTTAAAGTAACGATCTGAATCTTTGCCTTTTAAATTAAACATGCGAATGGCAATTGGTTTCACCAAAGCTAAATCAGACGAAACACTATCGGCTACGCCAGGATACTGAATCTTGACCGCCAATTCTTTTCCATCCTTTATGGCTTTATGTACTTGTCCAATACTTGCGGCATTCACCGATTCAGGATTGAATTCATCATAGATTTCATGAGGTGATTTACCAAAATAGGTCTTGAATGTTTTGTTGACCAATGGCGCTGAAAGGGGAGGAACAGAAAACTGAGCCAACGAGAATTTATCTACATATTGCTGTGGTAAAATGCTTTTTTCCATGCTCAGCATTTGTGCCACTTTTAGCGCAGAACCTTTCAAATTCGAAAGTCCGTCGTAGATATCTTCCGCATTGGATTCATTCAACTTAAGTCTAGCATCTTCTTCGCTTTGGGTAATTTTGTTTTTATAATAATTCAAATAATTCTTGCCGACTTTTGCTCCAGTCGTTACCAGTTTGGTCGCGCGAGATAATTTGGATTTAGGAATACTATTAATGGTTTTCATAGATTGATTTTTAATGGGAAACTTAGATTATTTAACAGGATTAAACTCCTTGAAAATAAACTTCCCAAAATCTGCAACATTTTTAAAAGCGCTAACATTGATTAACTCAAATCCAGCATTGACTGATTTCTCAATAAATACATCTGTTTTCTCAAAATTGGCAGATTTATCATTTAGCCAAAATTTCAATGTACCAAGTAGATGTAGCCAAGCTGACTCCGCCATCACTTTCTCAGATGCTTTGTTAATGTCTTTCTGTTTAAAATCAATTTTCTCGATTTCTAAGTGATTAGCGTATTCTAAAAAGCCTTTTCTCAATCCTTTAAGTTTGCCTAAGTCTTTAAGCGATTGGCTACCAATGCTGTGTTGAACAAAGCTTCTGTTCATTTTTAAATTCTCAAAAAATGTATAATAGAAACTTAGAATTTTATCTTTGGCTGGATAAAGTTCATAATCTTCTGAAGACTGTAAAGTTTCTAAAGTCGCCTCGAAAAGAGCATCGTAGAAGTAGTTTTCAATGGTTTCCAAATTACTGAAATAATTATAAAACTCAGCTTCATCTAGCTGGTGTGCTTGGCTAAATGCATAAACATTTTTGGGTTGTTTATCATTTAAAACATCGTCTATGTACCAAGTTAAAATTTGATTTTTATCTATTGTATTGTCTTGTGGATTCATGTAAAATTCTTTGTTTGAATAGGTTCAACTTTAGTGCCAAGAGATTAGGAAATTATCAATTTGAGGAATGTTGTCTTAGTTAAAAATGTATAAATAAACTTAAAAATGATTAATTTTTTAAAAATTGATAAAAAATGGATATAAAAAAACCGAGCCGTTTGCTGCTCGGTATGTATTAAAATATTTTAAATGTAGAAATTAGAACATAAACACTAATTCCACACTTAATTTGTCTGAATCCATTTCTTCATTTTCTTGGAAGAAAACTAATTGATTATTCGTAAAATACCATTCATAATCTACACGTAGTATAGATTGAAAAGGAAGATTGCTTAAACCAAATCCAAGACCTAAACTTAATCTTTGTACATCAAAGTTACCTTCGTTTCGGTTTTGGTCCATAAAATCATAACGTGCAGCTGGTATAATATGTTTTACGATGTTTTTTTCATCTAATGCAAAAGCATAGCCACCTTGAATATAGGCAGAAAGCAAATCGTAATCATTGGTTTTGTCTTCCCTCATCATAACTTCAGATTCAACTTTCCATTTTTCTTTACCATATCTAAGGTCAGCTCCATACATTAAGTAATGTTGAAATTCATCTGGAACATCAGTCAATCTATAATTATCATATACCTTAAAGCTAGATCGCCATCCTTGCATTTTACCTAAAGTTAAACGTCCTGCATAGGATTGTTTACTAGACCATTTTGAATTATTGGTGGAGTTACCATTAAACACTGCTAACTCTAGTTTTGTTGGGATTGGTAATTGCTTAGCATTGTAGGTAGCCATTAAACCAATATCGCGCGAACTCACAAAGTATTTTCCTAAGAAAGCTCGATTGGCAAACATCATTGTTCCAGGATCGGTGATGTAACTATTGAATAGAGGTAAGCTAAACTGTCCGACTTTCAAGCTTAAATTCTCAGTAGCATCATAAGCACCATAAGCATCCAATACTTTGAATTCGCCTTCATCACTTAGCTCAACCTTGGCTTTATAATGTAATTTGGGCTTAATGTCACCTTCGATTTCTAGTCTTGAGTTTCGAATTACAAATCTAGAAGTGTTAACGTCTGTTGCCCATTCATATTTACTTTTTAAAACACCACCAAATTTAAAATTTGGATATCGTATGGAGTCGTTTTCTTGTGCTAGCACACAGGTGCTTAAGGTGATAAAAATTAGGGCGCTAAACAGATGTTTTCTCATATAATTTAATTAAAGTAGAAAGTTCAGCTCACTTGGTTTAAATTAGATCTTCTTAATAGAAAGTCCTTGGTTTTTTCTTAACGGCTTCTCTTTCTTTTTCTTCTTGTTCTTCGGTTAATGGAGCCACCTTTATGAACTTTTCTGATTGTTCAATGGCATCCATGATTTTTGCAATTAAATCGTTTTTATTTTCGTTTTCGTAATCGATTTCTAAAGGCGCTTTGAAACGCATACTTTGCTCAACACCAGTCTTTTTAATAACTAATCCTTTTTTATCAAAAGAACGTCTGAAACCATCAATAACAACTGGAATCACGATAGGTTTAGTTTCAAGAATAAGATGTGCTGTACCTCTTCGGCCTGGAGCAAAAGCTTTGGTTGTACCTTGTGGGAAAGTAATTACCCATCCGTGGTCTAGAGCTTTTTTAATATTATCGATTTCACTTAAGTCAACTCGACGTTGAACGTTTTTACCGTTTGCTCTCCAAGTTCGTTTAACTGTAATCGCGCCTGTATAAGCAAAAATCTTAGTCAATAAACCTTTGTTCATTGTTTCCTTGGCGGCAACATAATACATGTCGACAACAGGATTCAATAAATAAACGGGATTATTAATAGAGTTTTCGAAACCATTCTGTACACTACAAAAAACATGGTACATGGCAAAAACATCAGCAAAATAGGTTTGATGATTCGAAACAAATAAAACATTGGTCTTAGGAAGATCTTTTAAATGCTCTGTTCCAGAAATCTTAAGTTTATTAAAGCCATTATACCTACGATAAGATATAATACCAAAAATAAATATCAAATAACGCTTGATAAAGTACCAATGCCCGAATGCATCATAAAAAATTGTCTTCTTTTTTGCCAAAATTCTTTTGTATTGGTAAGCTTACAAATGTAGGGAATTTCTACTAAATTGGTAGAACTCATTCAGCATCATTGCTGTGGCGCCCCAAATATTTATATCATGATTAATGCTAAATGCAGGTACTTGATAGTTAGCTCCATCATGATCCAAAACTAAATTAGTTTTCTGTGGATTGGTTATAAAACTATGAAAATCAATAGGAATGATCTTTCTTACTTCATAGTCGCAAGGCACAAAATTAGGTTCTTGGTGATAGAGTCCAACATATGGATACACCAAAAAGTTGCTTGGTGGAATAAATAATTCTGTTAACTCTCCTAAGATTTCGATACCATTAGGTTCAGCATTGATTTCCTCGTAGGACTCTCTAATTGCTGTTTGAGCCAAATTAGCATCTTCTTTTTCTACTTTTCCACCCGGGAAACCTATTTGATTGGAGTGAACACCTTTGTAGGTATTTCTATGAATCACAGGGAACTTCAGAACTCCGTCTTCTTGATATAATAAAATTAAAACAGAGGCAATGCGTGGTTTTTTTAAATCAAACCTACCATTATCCACCATGTGCTGTCGATCGGGTGGAGCCATTTCATATTGAGCTTTCCAACCAGGAATCTGGTTAAAGTCAAGCTGTTCTCTTAAAGTTTCAAAAGTGATTTTCATCCGCTGGAATTCCTTGTAAAATTAACGAATTTTATGCCGAAAAAAAACCGGAAATATCATTTCCGGTTTTAAATTTTATGCTTAATAAATTAATTATTTTTTAGCATAGGTTTCAGCCATTTTTAATGCTTTTAATGCATCAACTACTTTAGCGTTGATAGACATTCCCTCTAAAGCTGGGTGCGCATTTCCTGATTCAATCAAGATGGTGCGTAACTCAGAAGCAGTTAGTCTTGGATAGTAACTCCAAACTAAAGCAGCAACACCAGCAACTGCAGGAGCAGCCATACTAGTACCTTGAGCCCAATCATAAGTGTTTTTAGGAACTGTAGAGTAGATTTCTACACCAGGCCCGAAAATATCAACTTGTTTTTTACCAAAGTTAGAGAAACTCGCTTTGATTTTATCGTTATATCTAGAGCTTGCTCCAACAGTTAACCAAGAGTTACTCCACTCTTTACCATCTCTATAGTTGGTAGGGAAGTTAGACTCAACGTCGATATCTTTGTTGTCGTTTCCGGCAGCGTGTACCATTAAAACTCCTTTGTCTGTTGCATATTTAATAGCGTCCCAAACTAATTCTTTTTCTGGAGAATAAGCTTTACCAAAACTCATGTTTAAGATTTTTGCACCATTATCAACTGCATATCTAATAGAGTTAGCAATATCCTTATCTCTCTCGTCTCCATCTGGAACTGATCTTACAGCCATGATCTGAACGTTTCTAGCAACACCATCGATACCTAATCCGTTTCCGTATTCAGCACCAATAATACCAGCTACGTGTGAACCGTGGAATGAATCTGGACCATCAACGTCAGCATTTCCGTAGTATTTCTCTGTTTTGTCTTCGTAGTTATCACCTACAATATGTCTTGAATCAAAATCTACATTATAGTGGTGATTCATTTGACCTTTGTAGTACTTCAAAGCTTTGTCATCTTTCAATTGCTCTTGTAAGTCAGCTAACATTTGAGCTGGAGTTTGTCCGAAAACTTCTCCTGCTTTTTCTGTTCCAGCTGCCATCATAAAGCTGTTTTTAAGAGCCATTACTTGCTCGTTGCTAGAGTTGAAAGCCTTAAGATCGTTTACAGTAATTTCTTTGTCAGCTCCATACTCATCAGAAAATGCTTGGAACATGTTCAACATGCCCTCGATTTGCATTTCATAATTAGCAACCGTTGCTTTGGCCTTAGCTAAGGCTTCTTCAACTTCGATTTTCATCATTTTGTACTCCTCGTATTTCTTAGGGTACTTTTTCTTATTAGTTTCGTTGGTGAATTCGTCTGGAGTTTCAAACATATCCATACCTTTCTTTACCAAACGAGTTACTTCTAATTGATCTTCGTTTACGTGTGAACCATTAGCACCACCGATGAAGTTCCATCCGTGTATGTCGTCGATGTATCCGTTTTTGTCGTCGTCAATTCCGTTGCCTGGAATCTCATCTTTGTTAGTCCAAAGAACATTTTTTAAATCCTCGTGTGTGATTTCAACACCACTATCAATTACAGCTACAATTACAGGACTAGGCTTTAAACCTTTGCTTTCTGCATATTCGTAAGCTGCTGTACTTGCTGTACCATAAATACTATCTGTTGCAAAGTTGGCGTGGAACCAATTTCTTTTTGCTAATTCCTCGTCACTAGGTTTTTCTACTTCTTGTGCATGAGCAAAGAAGAAGGCACCTACCATTGCGAGTGATAATGTAATTTTCTTCATATCTTAAATTAAATTGTTTAAATAAATTTTGGACTGTGGTCCTTCGTTACAGATTAAATCTATGATGCTTAAATTAGGTATAAATTCCATTTTTTCTTCAAATACTTGAGGATAAGCTGGATTTTTGAATGCATTTGATTTCGCATTATAAGCATCTCTATAATCCTTGTTATAGTCTGTTGAGTAGGCTTCTGTGGTACTCAATTTCTTATCCACCTGCAGTATTGTCAAAAGTCGTTCCATTATTAGACAATTAAGGTCAAATAAATAGGTGGGACGCGATTCTAATATGGCTGCAAAATGATGTTCGTAGAACTCAAAGTAAGGCGATCTACGATATGCTGCTTCAAAGGATTTAAAATGTTCTTTGGGCCAATCTTCTGCGTAAGAAATCTTAATATCCTTGATTTTTCTTGTAGCGTTATTTTTTTGCGTTGGAATATTCAGCATCTGCTTTCCGTTGGCGCTGAGGATATAACAACGGTTTCTATAAGACTGTTTTTGCATGTTTTCAAAACCATCGATCATGGGAGACTCTTCTTTCATAAAGTCCGCCATGTACTCAATAGGAGGGAAGTAATATGCAGTAAAAACTGAACTCATAGTTTTTAATTTTTAAATCTTTTTAAAATTGATTTAGTCTTTCTTTTTCTTGAAAATAAACTCCCATCCAAAGAAAACAGCTAATAGAATTCCACCAATCCATAAATAACTTGTCTTATTTGGATTGTCGTTATTAGGAATAGTAAACCAACGATCCCATTGCCATCCGCTCTTAGGTTCGAATCCAAAAGCTTGGTTTAAGTTTGCCCATAAAAAGATAGGTTTACCAATGATGTGATCCTCTGGAGTGAATCCGAAGAATCTAGAATCTAAAGAGTTATGGCGATTGTCTCCAATCATAAAGTAGTAATCTTGTTCAAAAGTATAGTCAGAAACTTCTTTTCCATCTAATTGTAAAACGCCATCTCTTAATTCAAGGTTTTTACCTTCATATTTCTTAATAACATCGATGTATTTAACTAAATTCTCAATGTCTTTTACATTCACAGTCATTCCTTTAGCTGGAATAGTTAGTGGACCATAATTGTCAACATTCCATTTTTCGCCTTTAGGGAAAATATTTGGACTAGGCGCATCTGCTGGTTGAACAATCCAAGTAGATTGAATCGCATTAGGAAGAGCTTTTAATTGATTGAACATATCATCGGTTACACCATAGAAATCATATTGATATCCACCCTCAAAGGCTGAAACACGATAATCAGTTTCTACTAAACCATAAGTTTCCACTAGGAATTTTGGACTTAATTGAGTACTAAATTGTAGCGAAGCTGAATGTTGTAATAAGGCGTCTTTCTTTGGTTCGAATTTTTCATTATTAACAAATAAAACTCCTTCGCGCATTTCGATTACATCACCCGGCTCTCCTACGCAACGCTTAACATAGTTGTCTTTGCGGTCGATAGGTTTATAAATTGAGTCTGTAGGGAAATTAAATACAACAATATCATTCTTCTTAACCTTAGCCCATCCTGGAATTCTTGTATAAGGTAGTTGTAGTTTTTCTACGAATAAATTTCTTGAGAATAAATCAGAAAAAGGAACAGAAACAGGCGTGTTTGGAAGTCTAGTACCATATACATTCTTACTTACAAATAGCGCATCACCAATCTTCATGGTGTTTTCCATAGATCCTGTTGGAATAATCATGGGTTGAACAAAGTAGGTATGAACTATAGTAGCCAAAACTACCGCGAATAATAAGGCAGAAATAATGGTTTCTTTTCTCTCCTCAGGACCCGTATATTCTGGTTTTTCAACGTAATTTAGATAATAGATATAGAATCCAAGGGTAACAATTACTAAAATAGCATCGCCGATTCCTCTCTTGCCATAGCTACGAATGAAATCTACCCACATCACCATTATCATAATAGGGGAGATAATAGGTAAGAATAGTAAAATCACCCACCATTTAGGTCTTTTCATGATGTCGAGCATCACAACGGCATTATAAACCGGGATAGCAGCCTCCCATGCTTTTCTTCCTGCTTTTATGTATAGTTGCCAAGTTCCGGCAAAATGTATGACTTGAACGATTAAAAAGAAAATTAACCAATCAGACCAAGTACTTAACCACATATATTCTAATTTTAATTATTGGTAGTGAAATTTAGATGTTTGTTACATTCCCAAAACATCCTTCATTGTAAAGACCCCTTTTTTATCGTGAATAAACTCAGCGGCTTTCAAAGCGCCTAAAGCAAATCCTTCTCTAGAAAAGGCGGTATGTTTTAATTCGATAGCATCATGGTAAGACTCATATTTAATAACGTGTTTACCAGGTACATCATCTATTCTAAACGCATGAATAGGAATGGTTTTATCTTTTTTATCACCGTTTAATTCCCAAAATTCGTAACTGCTTTCTAGCATGATTTTCTCTGCTAGAGTGATAGCGGTTCCACTTGGTGCATCTAGCTTTTCGGTGTGATGCGTTTCTTCTATCGAAACATCATATAATTTATGATCTTTCATCATTCTAGCCGTTTGCTGAGCAATGGCAAAGAATAAATTAACGCCTAATGAGAAATTAGAAGCGTATAAAAAACTTGAATTATAACGATCAATTTTGTCTTGAATCTCCGGAAGTTTATCTGTCCAACCCGTGGTTCCACATACGGTGGGGATGTTGCTTCTAAGAAGTATATTAATGTTTTTGTAAGCTGCTTCAGGTTTGGTAAATTCAATCGCTACATCAGGTCGAGCGTCGATTAACATAGAATGAGTTGGTTCCTCATTTGTTTTTAAAACAATGCTGTGTCCTGCTTTTTCAGCGAGACCTTCAATGGTTTTACCCATTTTTCCGTATCCAATCAGTGCAATTCTCATAATCTACTTAAGGTTTAATGTTATAGCCAAACCAAAATTGGTTTGACCTGTGCCCGGATCTATAAATGCGGTAGGATCAATGCTTAAATCACGATCACGTCTGATTTCATATAAATGTGCATCAACGGTAGCGTCCAAGACATTCAGCGCATAGGCAACCACGGTTAATGCAATGGCATAATCTCTATTTCTGCGCATATCATCCTGAATAGCCCCCAATCGATCTTTATCGAAAATACCAACATAAGGGTGTTCTTGGCCTTCTAATTCTGCCAGAAACGCATCGCGATAATGATGGTATCTACTATTGTAATGTATTGTTACCCCAACGCCAGTACCAATCAATCCCCAAACAATAGGAGCTTTCCAGTACTTCTCGTTGTAAATCTGTCCCATTCCTGGTAAGACAGCAGAGTATAATGAAGCCCTAACCGGATTTTTAATAATTAATTCGTTGTTCTCTACTGCAATATCTCCAGTGATTTGAACTGAATCATTGGATACTTTTTGTGCTTGAAGCATCAAGCTAATAAAAAGGAATATTACAGTGAAGTATCTCATTTCAGTAAATCTTTAATTCTTTGAAAATCAGCATCAGAATTAAAGTTTAAAATTACTTTTCCTTTTCCGTTATTGCTTCTTACGATTTCGACTTTGGTGTCTAATCTATCGGTCCACTCTTTCTGAGATTTCTTAAACTCATTAGGTAGAACCGCTTTTTCTTTAGGTTTGCTTGGGTTTTTATGCGACTTGATTAATTGCTCTGTTTGTCTAACAGATAAGCTTTTACGAATAATTTGTTCGTAAATCTCTAGTTGTTTATCAATGTCTTCAACAGAAATTAAAGCTCTACCATGTCCCATAGAAATCATACCGTCTCTAATACCCGTTTGAACAATAGGATCTAGTTTTAATAAACGCAAATAATTGGTAACCGTACTTCTGTCTTTCCCAACTCGTTGACTCATTTCCTCTTGTGTTAAGTCAACTTCGTCAATAAGTCTTTGGTAGGTAAGAGCAATTTCAATAGCATCTAAGTCTTCACGTTGAATGTTTTCAACCAATGCCATTTCCAGCATTTCGCGATCATCTGCTAATCTTACAAAGGCTGGAATTCTCTCTAAACCATTCAGTTGTGAAGCTCTAAATCTTCTTTCTCCTGAAATTAATTCGAAATTATCTCCAACTTTTCGAACGGTAATAGGTTGAATAACACCCAATTCTTTAATGGAATGTGCTAACTCTTGTAGTGCTTTTGGGTCAAAATGAGTTCTAGGCTGATTTGGATTTGGAATAATTCTCTCAATTGGAATTTCGATAATATTCCCAACCAATTCTTTAGCTCCTGTATCTTTTACAGAATTTGCTTTCTCACCACTTTCGCTTAACAAAGCGGATAATCCTCTACCTAATGCTCTTTTCTTCTCCTTTGCCATTATATCGAATCGTTATTGTTCTTCAAAAATTCGTGTGCTAAATGTAAGTAATTTTCAGCACCTTTACTATCTGCATCGTATTTAATGATGGATTCACCGTAACTAGGTGACTCGCTTAATCGTACATTTCGGTTGATAATCGTTTCAAATACCATATTCGGGAAGTGTGTTTTAACTTCCTCCACCACCTGATTGCTCAATCTCAATCTAGAATCAAACATGGTCAATAACAATCCTTCGATATCCAATTTGGTGTTATGATGCTGTTGTACTCCTTTGATGGTATTCAATAATTTCCCTAATCCTTCTAATGCAAAATATTCACATTGGATGGGGATAATTACAGAATCCGCCGATGTTAATGCGTTCAGCGTAATTAAACCTAAAGATGGAGCGCAATCAATAAAGATATAATCATACTCATCTCTCACGGATTCTAAGGCAAGCCTCAATAAGTGCTCGCGATTATCAACATCAACAAGCTCTATTTCGGCCGCCACTAAATCCACATGCGATGGAATAATATCCAAATTAGGCGAATCAGTTTTTAAAATAACATCTTTGGCAGGTAGCACATGCTCTAATAGCTCATAGGTACCATGCTCCAACGTTTCAATATCAATCCCTAAACCAGAGGATGCATTGGCTTGTGGATCAGCATCAATCAACAATACCTTCTTCTCCAGTATTCCTACTGCAGCAGATAGATTAATGGCTGTAGTTGTTTTACCAACACCTCCTTTTTGGTTTGCAATGGCAATAATTTTACCCATAATATACAATGAATTACAAAAATAAGACAATTTGCGCAGGTGGCTCAACCCAAGTAGGACTACTTTTCAACATTTAAACTAAAGTTCTCCACGTTTTAGGCTTAGCTGATGACATCAAGCTACTTATCTTATGTGTTAATGAAAGTTAAACTATTCAATTTAATAAAATCTGAACTAAGCTAAATCTGTATTATTACTCAAATCTAGGATTGTGATAAACCTTCAAATTGATATCTTTGTTGACCATGACGAATTGGTTGGTTCAAGATAAAAGATTTTTCCTGCTGCTATTGCTGATGCTAATAGTATTAGGGCTTTCGCTTGTACTCGGAAGTTCGTCTTATGCTTTGATGGATTATTTTAATTTATCGGAAAATGAATCACTGAAGAAAATTGTTTTTCAGCATCGTTTACCTCGAACCATCACAGCTTTATTAACTGGAATTGCTTTGCCATTGAGTGGATGGGTTTTGCAGGAGTTTTTTAGAAACCCGCTGGCCGGACCATCGATTTTAGGAGTGACTTCTTCAGCTGGTTTAGGTGTTGCTATCGTTATCGTTTTGGGAAGTTCTCTTGGATTTGGGAGTTTCATTTTTGAACCAGGATTGTTAATTATAGGCGCCTTAGCAGGAGCATTGTTGGCCATGTTGCTTTTGATCTCCATTGCAAAGCAATTATCATCTACCAACGCGATGATTATTGTAGGTTTTATGATTGCAACTATAGCAGGTGCTTTTATAGAAATACTTCAATACTTTTCAAGTGCTAAGGAATTGAAATCCTATGTTTTATGGGGATTTGGTTCGTTGACGGGTTTAAGTATCAAGCATTTAATATATTATGCTGCATTTGTGTTGGTTGGAGTGTTTTTTATTGTTAAAAATATTCCTTCATTAATTAGGATGCAACTCGGCGAATTATACGCTCAAACCATGGGTGTAAATCTTAGATCATTAAGAATTCAACTGATTATAGCATCGTCAATTTTGGCAGGTGTAGCTACAGCCTTGGTGGGGCCGATTGCTTTTATAGGATTGGCAGTTCCACATATTTGTAGAATGTATCTTAAAACCTCAAATTTTTATCAATTGTTTGCCTACAATATGGTAGTTGGAGTTATTTTAATGACCGGCTTTGGCTTGTTGGCTGAATTATTTCCCGGAGGAGCTTTACCGATCAATGTAATTACGGCTTTATTCGGTGCGCCGATTGTTTTAAGTATTGTTTTTCTCAATAAAAATCAAATATCATGAGTTTGCTGAGTATTGAGAATTTATCGATTGGGTTTAAGAAAGCTTTAGTTAAAGACATAAACCTAGAACTAGAGAAAGGGAAATTAATCTTCTTATTGGGCGAGAATGGAAGTGGGAAATCCACTTTTATGAAGACTTTATTTAAGATAATCCCTCCTTTTGCTGGTCAAATTAAATACAGAGGAAAAGATATTCAAGAGATAAATGCGAAGTTATGGTCGCAAACCTTGTCGGCTGTATTTTCACGCATCGGAGTGGTTCCTATGATTCCAGTGAATGAATTAATAGAAATAGGTGCTTCCCAGCCTAATATGGAATTAAAATCTAATGTGATTCAACTATTAGAAATCGAACATTTATTAGATAAGTATGCTAATGAAATAAGCGATGGCCAATTGCAAAAGGTAATGATAGCAAGGGCCTTATTGCAAAACACCGATTTTGTATTTTTTGATGAACCCACAGCACATTTAGACTTTAAGTCAAAATCACATGTTTTTCAATTGTTGAGAAATCTTGTAGATTCAACTGAAAAGACATTTATTGTTATTACACACGAGATCTTATATGCCCTCGAAATGGCAGATGAGATTTGGTATATTAATGAAGGTAAATTATATAAAGGAAGCTCAAAAGAAATTGATGCTAAGTTTCAATTACGAGAACAAATTTTAAATTTAAAACAAAATGAAAGTTAAAAATATAATCATCACAGGAGGAAGTAGAGGAATCGGAAGAGCCTTAGTAGAGAAATGCTTGAAAGAGGGACATAATGTTTTTGTTATTTCTAGATCAGAGGCTTTATTAAAAGAGATTGCTGAGATATCCAATGATGAGCAGTTTAGATATGCGCCTTTAGATTTGGCTACGATAGAAGATTACCACGATATCCATGATTATATTAAAGATTGGGAAACGGTAGATGTCTTATATAATAATGCTGGTCTTTTAATCAAAAAACCATTTCAAGAACTAACGCCATCTGACTTTTTAGCGAGTTATAAAGTGAATTTTTTAGCTCCAACTATGTTGATTCAGAGTTTGTATTCAAAATTTACAAAGGACTCACATATTGTTAATATTACAACAATGGGCGCTGTGCAAGGATCGGTTAAATTTCCAGAACTTTCAGCTTATGGATCATCCAAAGCGACTTTGGTGACTTTATCAGAAGTTTTAGCTCAAGAATTTGGCGAAGAAGGTCCAAGTATCAACTGTGTAGCGCTGGGAGCTGTTCAGACAGAAATGTTAGAAACTGCTTTCCCAGGGATTGAAGCGCCGGTTCAGCCGCATGAAATGGCCGAGTATTTATATGATTTTGGTTTAAAAGCCCATCAGTTCATGAACGGTAAAATTGTTCAATGTTCATCTACGACACCTTAATCTGAATTTTAAAAATATTAAACAAAGAAGGCTGATTTAATTATTTATTGATAAAATCACTACTTTTGCCGTCCCAAAATCTTACCCATGTCAAAAACCTTACTTAAGGAGATTAATAAAAGAAAAACCTTTGGAATTATTGCGCATCCAGATGCCGGTAAAACAACGCTGACTGAAAAGTTACTACTATTCGGTGGTGCGATTCAAGAAGCTGGAGCGGTTAAGTCCAATAAAGTTAAAAAATCTGCTACTTCCGACTTTATGGAAATCGAACGTCAACGTGGAATTTCCGTTGCAACTTCGGTTTTAGCATTTGAGTATAGAGGTAAGAAAATCAACATTTTAGATACGCCAGGTCACAAGGATTTCGCGGAGGATACATTTAGAACTTTAACCGCCGTCGACAGTGTGATTGTTGTAATTGACGTTGCAAAAGGGGTGGAGGAACAAACCGAGAAATTAGTGAAGGTTTGTAGAATGAGAAATATTCCGATGATTGTTTTCATCAACAAATTAGACCGCGAGGGTAAGGATGCGTTTGATTTATTGGATGAAGTTGAGCAAAAATTGGAGTTAAATGTAACGCCGCTTTCTTGGCCGATCGGAATGGGAGATAGGTTTAAGGGGATTTATAATATTTGGGAGAAGAATATTAAATTATTCTCTGGCGAAAACAAACAAAAGATTTCTGATGGTATAGAAATCGAAGACCTAGCCGATGAAAGTTTAACGGAACTTTTAGGTGAGGAAGATGCTGAAAATTTAAGAGAAGAAATTGAATTGGTGACAGGTGTATATCCTGATTTTGATAATGATGAATACTTAAAAGGTGAATTGCAACCTGTATTCTTCGGTTCTGCATTAAACAACTTTGGAGTGCAAGAGTTATTGAATGCCTTTATTGATTTTGCACCAAATCCACTTCCAAAAGAAAGTGAAACAAGAATTGTTAGACCTGAGGAGGAAGCCTTTACAGGGTTTGTATTTAAGATTCACGCGAACATGGATCCAAATCACAGAAATAGATTAGCCTTCGTTAAGGTGGTTTCTGGAACTTTCGAGAGAAATAAACCTTATTTACACGTTCGATTAGGTAAGTCAATGAAATTCAGTGCGCCGAATGCTTTCTTCGCCGATAAAAAAGAAATTGTTCAAGAGAGTTATCCAGGTGATATTGTTGGTTTACATGATACCGGAAACTTTAGAATTGGAGATACTTTAACTGAAGGTGAAGAATTAAACTTCAAAGGAATTCCAAGTTTCTCTCCAGAGCACTTTAGATACGTTAACAACTCAGATCCAATGAAAGCGAAGCAATTCGAGAAAGGAATTGATCAGTTGATGGACGAAGGTGTGGCACAGTTATTTACGATGGAATACAACAACCGTAAGATCATCGGAACGGTTGGAGCACTTCAGTATGAGGTGATTGAGTACCGTCTTGAGCATGAGTATAATGCCAAGGTTTCTTATGAAAATATCAATATTCACAAAGCTTGTTGGGTAGAGTGTAAAGACGAGAAATCTCCTGAATATCAAGACTTCTTACGTGTTAAACAAAAATATCTAGCACGCGATAAGTACAACCAATTGGTATTCTTGGCGGATTCTGCCTTTACTATACAAATGACGGAACAAAAATATCCGTCGGTTAAGCTACACTTTGTGAGTGAGTTCTAAAGAGAATTAAGATTGTAATTTAGATCCAAAAGACAAATCACCTGCATCTCCTAATCCTGGGACGATGTAGTTTTTGTCATTCAATCCATCGTCGATGGCTCCACACCATATGGTAGCATCGGGAAAGGCTTCAGCCAATTTTTCTAAACCTGGTTTAGCCGCAATTGCACATAAGATGTGTACCGAACTAGGTTTTCCTAGTGCTAAGATTTCTTTTAAGGCTTCTACTAAAGAAGCTCCAGTAGCAATCATTGGATCGGTAATAATCAACGGACGATCAGCAATGTTGGGGCAAGTAATATACTCCTGTCGAATTACAAAATCTTCTTCAGGATCATGTTTTCTATAAGAACCAACAAAGCCACTATCAGCACCGTCAAAGTAGTTCATAACGCCTTGAAAAAGAGGAACTCCTGCGCGTAGAATAGTAAGCACAACGGGTTGCTTGTTGAATTCAGAACTGGTTTTAGTTCCTAAGGGAGTTGTAATGTCAACCTTTTTGAAATCAAGACCTTTGCTGATTTCGTAAGCTCCAATTTCACCAATACGTTCTAAATTTCTTCTAAACCTTAAACGGTCACTTTGTGTTTTTACACATCTTAATTGGTTTACCCATTCTGTTAATAAGGAATTGGATGCTGAAAGGCTTATTACATTTTTCATAGGATAAAATTAATGAATTAATCCTAATTGTCTTAAATTTTTTAAATACTTCATTGCAGGAGGATATTTTGAAGCTTAGAAAAGCTGATTTAAAATTAAATATAAAGTTTTAATGAATTTAAAATTTTTTGAAGAAAATTTAAGTTTTGAAGCGGATAGTCACTCTCAGAACTTTTAAAACATAAATATCAGGAGAAGTATATGCTAAGAATATCATATTTTGGGTTGAGAGATGTGGAAAATTATTAAAAATTAAAAATGTATATAAATACACTAAAAATTCCTATGGATAAATTTTTATGCTTCCTTTAAATTTATATATTGCGGGAATTTAAATAACATACACACAAGTATATGTCTAAAAAGAAGTTTGAAATAGAGGTTTCGGTGAATGCTTCACCAAGTTTTTTATATAATTATATCGCAACACCATCAGGACTTTCTGAGTGGTTTGCAGAGAACGTTAATTCAAGAGGGGAGAAGTTCACATTTATTTGGGATGGTGGCTACGAAGATGTTGCCTATTTGGTAAGATCTAAGTACGACGAGTATGTTCGTTATCGTTGGGAATATGACGAGGATACTAAATATTATTTCGAGATTCGAATTCAGGTAGATGAGCTTACTAATGATGTATCTTTGGTGGTTACAGACTTTGCTGAAGATGACGACATAGACGAAGCTAAAGATTTGTGGAGAAGTCAATTAGAGGACTTGAAACACACAATTGGATCTTAAAATTATTTTTACATGCATTCCCGTATCAATTTAAATGGAGAAATCGTTTCTGCCACCACGCAGTTATTCGGTTTCGATCATCCTGTATTCAATTCAGGTGAAGTTTTACAAGAAAAAATTCGATTATTCGAAGGTTCATTTTTATTTGCTGAGCGTCATTATTTCCATTTAATGGCACAAATGCGCATGGCACGAATGCAAATTCCTTTGGATTATACGCCAGCTTTTTTCTATCAGGAATTAGCTAAAATTCAAGAAGATAGCGGTTTGCAGAATGCAGAAGTTAGTTTTAATGTAACCCAAAGCGAAACTAAAACTGATTTTTGGCTTAGTATTAAGGAATTACCTAATACTTTATTTTTTAACAACGACTACGAAATTGACTTATATAGAGAGACTTATGTTTCGGGTGACTTCCACCAGAGATTAAACTTCTTAAACCCGAGATATAGAATTTTGTCTACTTATGCTAAAGAAAATTCTTTAGATGATTTAATCTTATTAAATCATGAAAAATCTGTTGCACATTCTATGAATGGAAACATTTTCATGATTCAGGGGAATGAGGTTTTTACTTCAAGCTTAGAACAAGGTGCTTTTGACAATGTGTTGAGAGATAGAGTGATACAAGCTTGTATTAGAACACCTGAAATTGATGAAATTCACGAGGGCGAAGGTTTGTTTCCATTTAAATTAAACAAAGCCGACGAGGTATTTATTGCTAAAAATGGTCAAGGAATTATTAAAGTAAGTAAACTTCGTAAGAAAGAATATGTTTCGGAGGTTACCGAAAGTATTGTGAGCCAATTACAAGAATTAGATTAATTAAGCATTGGATTTTCTGGCATATTAAACCAAAGAAGGTTTTCTCCGCCTAATTTTATCATTTGCTCTTTCCAAAGTGTGTGATTCCAATCTTCGAAAACATCGAAGTTAATGGAATTATGCACCGACCAAGCGCCATTTTTGATTTCAGTTTCTAGTTGATTTTCAGACCAACCTGAGTAGCCAACATAGAATCTAATTTCATTGGGCTTAATAAATCCATTATTAAGAGCGTATTTTACATCATCAAAATCGCCGGCCCAATATAAGTTATCTTTTATGAGCTCGCTATTTTTGATTAAGTCTGGACGATTATGAATGTAGAATATATTTTGCTCGTCCACTGGCCCGCCCGAATAGACCATAGCCTCGCTATTGATTTCGTTTAGAAATACATTTACCGGAATATTTAATGATTTGTTCAAAACAAAACCAATAGATCCACTTTCTTCTGAATGTGTGGTTATGATGACCACAGAACGATGAAAAACATCAGTTAATAAAGAAGGTCGGGCAATTAAAATTGTTCCTCTTTGTATGGTTTGTGTTTGCACTTGTTTGTTTTATCTTTGATAAAGATAAAAAAATATTGTTATGAAACAAGACTTAAGTGATTTTAGAAAGTCTTATGAGAAATTTGCATTAAATGATGCAGATCTTTCAGAAAACCCAATTGAAGTTTTTAGAGAGTGGTTTGATGCTGCGGTGAATAATGACACTGTAGATGAGGCTAATGCTATGTCAGTGAGTACGATAGGTGTGGATGGTTTTCCTAAAACTCGAGTAGTTTTGTTAAAGAGATATACAGAAGAAGGATTTATTTTTTATACCAATTACGAAAGTGAAAAAGGGAAGGCTATTGAAAATAACCCACATGTTTGTCTTTCGTTTTTTTGGCCAGGAATGGAGCGCCAAATTATAATTAAAGGTAAAGCCGAAAAGATCGCGCCTAACATGTCCGATGGTTATTTTGAATCAAGACCTATATTGAGTCAGATAAGTGCTATTGTTTCGCCACAAAGTTCTGTGGTTCCATCTAGAGAATATCTAGAAGAAGCTCAAAAAGATTTAGAAATTGAACTTAAAGGTAAATACCCAGAAAGGCCAGCTTATTGGGGTGGGTATTTAATTCGTCCACAAAGTATAGAGTTTTGGCAAGGTCGCCCGAATAGATTGCACGATAGAATCAGGTATACTTTGAACCAAGATTATGATTGGGTGATGGAACGATTGGCTCCTTAAACTAATCTTAAAGCAAATTGAACAAGTAGGGCAGTGAATATAGCAAACCCGAAGCTTAATAAAGTTCCGATGAGTACGTATTCGGTAAACTGCCTATTTTTTCCTTGATTTAAATCACCAAATCTAAATACAGATTTAGCGGTAATTAAAAATCCAACTGCCGACCATTGTCCGATTAATATAAAGGTAAACACAAGTAAACGCTCAATGATGCCAATATGTTTGCCTCCATTTTTAAGTGATTTTTGCTCTACCTCATCACCATCCTCTGAAAAGAAGAAAGATTTCCAATGGTTTGACTTTTTAAGAATGGGGGTGTTTTCTACTTCCTTGGTATAAGGAGATAGAATGACGCGTAGGATGGATGAACTTGGTAAACTTAAGAAAATATAGCCCAATAAAACCAATAGAACGCTTGGTTCAAGTAGTAATTCCCAGTTAAAGCTAAGGCTGGTATTGAACGCAACTATTAGAATTACTATGATGTGAAATAATTGATCAAGAATAAAGCTATAAATTTTAGATGTATCTGAGTTAAGAAAACTCAAAAAACTGATTTTAAGAGCATCAATTATAATATGGCTGACAAGCACAATGGCTAATGCTAAAGTATAGTTAGGAAGCATTAAACCTATCAATACAAGCAGTAGGGCATGGGTTGCTATATGTTTCCAAAAGCCTGAGGAGGAAAGTCCATCTTTAAATTTCGATTTTACCCACGAAGTTGGTTGTAAAACAAAATCTCCAAGAAAATGTGCAATTAATAATAAGAGTAAAAAGTTCATAGTTTGGAGTTTATAAGTTCATGGTAATAATTTAAATACTGCTGCAAAGCATTATAATTTGCGCGGCTCAGCACACGACTCACATTAGATTGTGTGGTGTTGAGTTTTTTGGATAATTCCTCTTGACTAGCGTTTGGGTAGAGTAACTTGGTGTGTACATATTGGGACATTCCAGTTGTCCATTGTTCACAAAGCGTGTTGTATAAATTAAAACCTGCATTTAATCCTAGATCTAAATCTTGCCAATCTGTTTTAATGGCTAAATTTTGTGGTAAATCTTCTAGCAATCTACCTGAATTGATATAAGCCGTTCCCATATTTTGAGTTACGCTTGCAGTTTTGAGTGTTTCGTCGCCGATACCAATAGCTATTCTAATGTCTAATTTACTTAATTGACGAATGCTTGCTTTTAATCTTGTTGCAATCGTAAGTGCATCAGCCGGATTTTCTATACGCACTTGTATACTATCTCCACGATAGATACTCCAATCTATAGGGCTCTTTCCAAATTGATTGAGACTTGGTTTAATGGCTTTTTGCCAGTCTTGATTTTGGGTCGAGTTAATGATATCTGCTGTAATGACTGCAATCATCTGAATTAATTTGATATAAATGTATTACACTTTTGTGTAATAAACAAGTTTTATTCCGTTTTTGTGTAATAATTTTAAATATTACAATAATATGTAATAATATAGGTTTATTACATTTTTGTGTAATAAAATAAAGGTAGTGAGTTTAGTGGGTTGATTATCAGTTTAAAGTAGAAGAGTAGCTGATGTGTGCGGATTCTTAAGAAAGGAAAAAGTTAATGTATGGACATAAAAAAACCGAATCAATAGATTCGGTTGAATTTTGGGTTGTAAAGATATTATTTACCTCCGTTAACTGCTTTTGAAAGCTCAGAACCTGGCTTAAATTTAGCAACAGTTTTAGCTGCGATTTTGATTTTCTCTTTCGTCTGAGGGTTGATACCTTCACGAGCACTTCTTTTAGAAGTTGAGAAAGAACCGAATCCAACTAAAGAAACTCTACCGTCTTTTTTAGCTAAAGTTTTAGTGATATTATCCGTGAAAGAATCTAAAGCTGCTTTAGCTTGTACTTTAGTAATTCCAGCGTCAGCTGCCATTGCATCGATTAAATCTGATTTGTTCATAATAATAAATATTTTCGTTTAAATTATTGATTGTATGACAAATATAGTATTTCATAGAATATATACAAGAAAATAGGCACTTTTTTTCGCCTGTAATGTTGATAAATAGGCGATTTTGTTAATAAAACCGCCTGAATCACGCATTATTTCGTTCAACTTGCCTATTCATCGACTACTTGGGAGGTTTCATCTAAAGGATAGCCATTCATAAAATCTAAGGATTTCATTCGTCTTTTTCCTTCTAATTGAACTTCCTCCAACCAAATAATTCCTTCTTTATGTGCAACTCCTAATTTATTCTGCTCCTTAAATACAGATTTAGCTTCGCGATTGTGTTCTATTTTTTCAATACTCGAACGGTAAACTTTAAGCATTTTCTCATCTCCTTGACTAGAAATCATTGTCCAAGATGCTGGATAAGGGCTCATCCCTCGAATCAAATTTTGAATATCTTCTATAGATTTCGTCCAATCAATTCTGCAATCTTCTTTAAAGATTTTAGGTGCAGGTTTTAAGCTAGGAGATTCCTCTTGTGGAACAGCCTTCAAACTCTCATCACCCAAACCTGCAATGGTTTTAATTACTAAGTTAGCACCTGTATGCATTAGGTTATCATGTAAGTTACCTGCATTATCAGTAGGTAGAATCTCTACTTTTTCTTGTAATAAAATGTTTCCAGTATCAATTTTCTCGTCAATCAAGAAAGTTGTAACACCCGATTCGGTCTCACCATTAATAATAGCCCAATTGATAGGAGCAGCACCGCGGTATTGAGGAAGCAAAGAAGCATGTAGATTAAAAGTTCCTAATCTAGGTAGTTTCCAAACTTCTTTAGGTAGCATTCTAAAGGCAACCACGACAGCAATATCAACTTTTAAATCTTCTATAGTTTGTAAAAATGATTTAGCTTTTAATTTAGGCGGCTGAAGTAAGTTTAAATCATGCTTTTTGGCATATTTAGCAACGGCCGATTCGTGAATTCTTTGTCCGCGTCCGGCTGGTTTATCTGGAACTGTAACAACACCTACAACGTTTAAGTCATTTTTGACAATGGTATCTAATATATGTACTGCAAAATCGGGAGTACCCATGAACAGTATGCGTAAGTTTGATTTCATATGGAATAAATATCTGGAATTTTAAATTTTATTTTTTCTTCGTCCAACAAATTTTGGAGTTGGTTTAATAATATGTTTTTATCAACATAAGCAAATCTTTCGTACACCTGTGCCGATGTTTTATTTCCTGAACTTAAATAGTCAAGGATTTCTGAATCACTTATCTTTCGATCGGAAGCAATGGGTGAACAAACATTGCAAATGCCGCATTTCGGTGTTTTCTTCTCGCCAAAATAACGAAGCACCAACTGACTTTTACATATGGCATCGTCTTCTATGAAATAATACATGGCTTGAAGTCTTTGCCATTTCAACCGTTGTAGATTTTCAAACTTTTTATACAAACCTATTTTAATGAAATTATCATCTCTAGGTTCCAAGAAAGAAAGTTTAACGATCGCCGCATCACGATAGAAGATTTTATCAGCTTCATGTAGCTGTTTCAAGGTCTTCTTAACGAAGCCGCTCGAAAGTTTTAATCGTTGTGCAATTTTATATTCATCGATAGCGAGAGGTTCTAAAAATATACCACCGTAATTTCGAGCTAAATAACTTAAAATGCGCTCAGATGGCTTTTCTTCATCTTTAATCTCAACATTTCTTATTAATATCTTTATTAAACTCTGTTGTTGAGATCTTTTAATGTCAATCATCTGTTGCTGAACCAAAAATTGCAAAATCTTCTTGGTTTTTTGCTTAGGCAAATCAAATCGTTCAATGAACTTTCTTTCAGAAAAAGGTTTTTGCCCTTGTGCAAGCTCATGATTAGCAACTTGAAAATAATTATAGAGTTTATTAATGATAACTAAGAATTCATTCTTTTTGGGTAAGCCCGATCTAAAGGCTTTGAAAGCATTCTTTTTATCTTCTTTCCCCACCAAAAGTATACCTTGTGCCTTCTTACCATCACGACCGCCACGTCCAACTTCTTGAATATAGGATTCAATTCCATCTGGAGCATCAAGGTGAAACACATTGCGCACATTCGGCTTATCGATTCCCATTCCAAATGCATTGGTGCTCACTAAAACCTTAGAAGAAGATTCTATAAACTCACGCTGTTTTCGGTTTTTATCTTCTGTGGTTAAACGAGCGTGATAAAAGTCGGCATCAAAACCTTCATTTTTAAGAAAGGTAGCTAATTCATAAGTGTCCTTTCGTGTACGACAAAACACAATAGAAGCCCCTGGAAATTGATTTAGTAAGTAAATTAAATCTTGGTATTTATCTTCAGATTCATGGATGCGATAAGCTAAATTTTCTCGATATAAAGACCTGCGATAAGTATTCGGGTTTTCTAGGTTTAGCTCACGAATAATTTCATTCTCAATATAAGGCGTTGCGGTTGCTGTAAGAGCAAGAATAGGTTTACCGGGCAGTAGCTCCTTAATTGTTTTTAAAGCTAAATAAGACGGTCTAAAATCATGTCCCCACTCCGAGATACAATGTGCCTCGTCGATGGCCACATAAGATATTTTTAATGTTTTAAGTACAGCTTGAAATCTCTGTGACTGAATTCTCTCTGGTGAAACATATAATAACTTAACACCGCCAAAACGGCAGTTATCTAAAATGATTTCAATGTCAGATTTGGTGATTTCAGAAGAGATTAATTCTGCTTTAATGCCCTTTGATTTTAAGTTTTTAATTTGATCTTTCATTAAGGCAATCAAAGGAGAAACGACCAAGCATAGACCTTCTTGAAGTAAGATGGGAACTTGAAAAGTAATCGACTTTCCCCCACCAGTAGGCAATAGCGCAAATGTATCATGACCATCTAATATGCTTTGTATGATCAAATCTTGAGGTGGGATAAAGTTATCGTAACCCCAATACTTCTTCAATATTTCTTGTGGATGAGTCGCCATTAAAACAAAAATACAGTATATACCTTTACCAAGCCATTATTATGTTCTTTAACTTGGCACTAAATTGGTAAAAGAAAATGAAAATTTAGAATATGTCAAATCAAAATACAAATACAAATGGAAATTCTTCTGAAAGATCACCTGAAGAATTTTACGCAAGTTTAAAAAGAGAGCTGGATAATGTGACCAGCTTTCCATCTAATTATACCTACAAGTTTATAATTCCTACTGATAATAAAAAGATTGCTGAAATTCAACGCGTTTTTGATCATACGCGTCCTCAATTTCAAATGAAAGAATCTAAAAATGGAAAATACACCAGTATTACAGTGGTAGTTTACGTTTTAGATTCAGATCAAGTGATTCACTATTATAAAGAGGTTTCTCAAGTAGAAGATGTAATTATGCTATAATTTTATTGATGCAGCCAATGTGCTAACATAACGCAACTCAAAGCAGCTGTTTCTGTTCGCATACGCTGATCGCCAAGTGAAATTGGCGTGTAGCCATGTTCTACAGCCATTTGCACTTCTTCTTTAGAGAAATCACCTTCGGGTCCAATCAAAAATTGGTAAGAACTTTTTAATGTAATGACATCCTTAATCGGTTTTTGTTCTATGTCTTTATGACAATGCGCAATGAACTTTTGACCAGGGGTGTCATTATTTTCTTTTAAGAAGTTTTTAAAACTAACTAGGTCATCAATTTTAGGTTGTTCTGCCTTCAAAGATTGTTTCATGGCAGCGATTCCAATTTTGTTCAATCTTTCGTGATTTATTTTTCTACGCTCAGAATTAAAAGTAACAATCGGGTAGTAGGCATCTAAGCCGATTTCAATCGCTTTTTCTAAAAAGAATTCAATGCGATCGATTTGTTTTGTTGGCGCAACTGCCATTTCAATTTTGTAATCACGTTTTTGGACATTGGGAATAGATTCTAAATTTCCAATTACGGCAGATTTATTTTCTAAAGATTCAATTTCACCTTTATACATATCACCAGCGCCATTGGTAACATAAACTTGGTCGCCTTGTTTCATCCTCAACACACGAATCATATGATGAGATTCGGTAGGAGATAGGAGAGCTTTGTTGTTTTCGATATGCCCGATAAATAAAATCATACTTATAATTTAAAACGTGCTTGAGATTTGGAAGTTAGTTCTCCAAATTGCTCATTTTCATATTTAATCTTACCTACAATAGCAATCATGGCTGCATTGTCGGTTGTATATTCGAACTTAGGAATAAATACTTTGTAGCCTTCTTCAGTCTTTAGATTTAGTTTAAGTCTTAACTCAGAATTGGCAGAAACTCCACCAGCTAGTGCCAGACTTTTAATTCCTAAATCTTCTGCCGCTAGATAGAGTTTTTCTAAACACATATCTGTAATAGTATGCTGCACAGAGGCGCATAAATCATTTAAGTTTTCTTGAATAAAATTAGGATTCTTTTGCTGCTGTTGGTTTAAAAAGTTCATCACTCCTGTCTTTAAACCACTAAAGCTAAAATCATAGCCATCTACTTTGGGTTTTGTGAATTTAAAGGCATTTGGATTTCCTTCCTTAGCTAAACGATCAATTTCGGGGCCGGCAGGATATTTAAGCCCCATGATTTTACCGATTTTATCAAAAGCTTCTCCAGCTGCATCATCTCTTGTTTCTCCAATAACCTCTAGGTCGGTATAGCTTTTTAATAAAACCACCTGGGTATGTCCACCACTAACGGTTAAACACAAAAAAGGAAACTCAGGAGCTTCGTCATTTGCATCTTGAATAAAATGTGCAAAAATGTGTGCCTGCATATGATTTACCTCAATTAAAGGTACATCTAAAGCAATGGCTAAAGACTTTGCAAAACTACTTCCTACCAAAAGAGATCCTAATAATCCAGGGCCAATGGTATATGCTATTGCATCCAAGTCTTTTTGTCGTATTTTAGCCTCCGAAATAGCTGTTTGAATGACAGGTACAATATTTTGCTGATGCGCACGCGAAGCCAGTTCGGGTACAACACCACCATATTTTTGGTGTACTTTTTGACTCGCTATAACATTAGACAATATAGTAGAACCCTGTATTACAGCAGCTGATGTGTCGTCGCAGGAGGATTCGATTCCAAGTATGATCGGTGATTTCATTAGATGCAAAAGTAAAAAGAATATTAAACTAAAAGACCATATCACTTTTTGAAAACGATATTACGCATATTTTATATCTTAATTCTGTTGATAGTTATACTATTTGCAGGGATTTTTATTGCGATACAGACACCTAGTGTTCAAAGTTATATCACCGAAAGGGTTTTAACATCTCTCAATGAACAATTCGGTACTTCGATTGAGGTTGGAGGGGTAGATATTGATTTTTGGGGAGACATTAATTTATATGATGTAAAAGCAAAAGATCATAAAGATTTAGAGTTTATAAAAATCCCAAAACTTACAGCAGATATCAGTTTGTGGCGTATATATAGAAACTCCAACGATATTAGAGTGAAAAAGCTTGATTTAGAAAATGCACATATTCAAGTCTTGACTTACGAAGGTGACAGTATTTCTAACTTTATACGCTTTATTGACAAGTTTGTGGTTGAGGATTCAGAGGATGATTCTGAGTTTAAAATTAGAGGAGATATTAAAATAATTGATTCCAAACTTTCAATTATTAATTATAATCTAGATCCTAAAGAGCAAGTATGGCTAGATTCCGAGAACTTTAATACTGTTATTTCGGATGTGAATGTTATTGGTTCTACTTATAGTGCTAATATTGAGCAGTTTTCTATGGATGCCAAAAAGAATGGTGAAGATTTCAAAGTTGAAAACTTAAGCTCTATCTTTAGGATGGATGATCGTGGGATTTATTTAGATGATTTAGATTTTAAAACTCAATCTTCTCATTTGGATGGATATATTCACCTGAAATATGATTCGATAGAGCAGTTTGATGATTTTGGAAATAAGGTGCTTTGGGAAATTCAATTAGATGATGAAAGTAAAGTAGGCTATAAAGACTTACGTTATTTTATGCCCGATTGGACCAAAGATGAGGTGATTGAATTATCAGGAAATCTACGTGGGCCTTTAAATGATTTAAACGCTCAAAATCTGACACTTTCTAATGGTATAACTAAAATTAAAACTACCAACATTTCGGTTGGAGAATTAATGAATGGGAGTTATGCTATCAATACCAATTATATAGAGGCAAATACATCTTATGCGGATTTAAAACGTATTCTGCCGGATGATTTAGCCAAAAGTATAACTGATTTTATAGCTCGCTTTGGGGTGTTGAATTATAAAGGAGCTCTTCAAATTGATGAAAAGGATTTATATGCCAACGGTAGTTTAACTTCAGCTTTAGGAAATGCGAAGTTAAAATTAAACATGTATGATTATGCAGGCAACCAACCTAGCTATAATGGTAATGTAAATACTCCAGGCTTTGATCTTAAAAAGCTAACCGATACGGAGGAGTTAGGTAAAGTAGCAGGAGATTTACGATTTGATGGAAAGGGATTTGATTTAGAAACTTTAAGGATTAATGCTAAGGGAAAATTAAATTATCTAGATATTGCCGGGGATCGCTACCAAAACATTTCAGTGGATGGGATTTTAAACCACGAAAAATTCGATGGTATTTTAGCGATTAATGACCCTAATGCTAAATTAAATTATGATGGTATTTTTGATTTTTCTACCAAACATTTAAAAGTTGACTTTAAGTCGAATGTAGATTATTTCAATTTAACTCACTTTGGTGCTACAGATACCAAGAATACGTGGCTAAAAGGTAAGATTGATGGAATTGCTAGTTTTTCTGAATTAAATGACCTTAATGGTGATCTTCATATTACAGATTTAATTTTTAATACGGATACCCTACAATTAGATGTACCGTTAGCTGATTTTCATATATCTAAGTTGATTGACAATCAGCGAAATGTGATTATAGATGTTCCTAATTATGTGTACGCAGATTTAAGCGGAGAATTCTTATTAGATGAGTTGCCAAATGTCTTCCAAAATGGAATCGGACAATTCTTGGTGAATTATGAAAAAAAGAAAACTACACCTAATCAGTCCTTTAATTTTAATATCAATGTTCAGGATAATATAGTTTCCTATTTTGTTCCTGATTTATATGTTCAGCCAGACACGAATATAACGGGTAGTGCGGATAATGATGCAGACTTATTTGAAATTCATATGGTTTCGCCCTTTATTCAATATGCAGACTACAAGGCTGATTCTGTAAACTTATTTGTGACTACTTTAGACGATAGAGCATTTAATTTAGATGTTAAAAGTCTTCTGATTCAGAATTATTTAATTCAAGATTTTAAAGTCAATGGTCATAGACAAAATGACACCATTGTTGCTAATGCTCATTTTTGGGGTGGAGAGCAAAGAGAAGGGGAATTTGATTTAAATTTTTATCAAACATTTAACGAAGGAACCGAACTTAAAACAGGTTTTTCTCCATCAACTATTAGTGTAGATAATAAAGAATGGCATATTAATCCTGAAAATGACAAGGATTCTAACTATGCGATTTTAGACTTTGATAAAAATAGATTCTCAATCAAGGAAATCCTGTTCCAATCAGATGAACAATTTCTAAGAATTAATGGAGATTATATCAGCAGAAATGACTTTAAGGTTGATGTTGATTTAGAAAATGTTCTCTTATCTAAAGTAATTCCGCCGAGTCTTTTGGGTGATTTTTCTATAGAAGGAATTGCTAATGGAAATGTTGATATCATTAAAACTAAAAATGAATTAAAACCAGTTGCTGATTTAAAAATTGATTCTATCTCTATGAATGGTTATCAAATCGGAAATTTTGTGACCAATGCTAGCTATGATATAGAGCAACAAATCTTTAATATAGAAGGAAGTTTAGATAAGGACAATGTCAATACACTTTATTTAACAGGTGAAATTGACAATAAAGGTGATTCACCTCAATTGGATTTAATCGCCGATTTAGATGACTTTAATATTAACATACTAAGTGTCTTCTTAGATGAGGTATTGAGTGATTGGAAAGGTACGCTTTCGGGAGATGTAAGTCTAAAAGGAAATGCAACCGATCCAAGTTTAGCTGGGTTTATTACAGCAAATGATATTGGCTTTAAAGTGGTTTATCTTGGAACTACCTATAATATGGTAGGAGAAAATGACTTCATTTTACAAAAAGAACCTGGAACCAGTGGATATTTAACCTTGCCGGATGTTGAATTCGTGGAGAAAAACTCTCAGACCAAAGGAATGGTGGATGGATTATTAATTTTCAGTGATCTCTCTAATTGGTTTATGGACTTGGATTTTGAAGCTGATAGACTATTGGTGATGAACACCACTGTGGCAGATAATGAACTATTCTATGGACGTGTTTTTGCTGGAGGAAACTTCAGCATGTATGGACCTGCATCTGATATGGAGCTTTCGGGTTATGATGTAGATGTATTAAAAGGATCTACGATTAACCTTAACACAGGCGCTACTGCTACAGTAGATTCCAATAGATTTATACAGTTCTACTCGTATGATGAGCAAGGAAACATGGTAGAACCAGAGGAAGTGAACCAAGAAATTTCTGGATTCTCTATTGACTTAGATGCCAATGTTGATGAAGGAACTACAGTAAATTTGGTGCTTGATGCCCAATCTGATGATAAAATTCAAGCGCGTGGTAAAGCCTCCAACTTCAAGATTCAAATGAATCGTGCAGGTAACTTAAATATCGATGGTGAATATGTTATTTCGGATGGAATATACAGTTATCGAGAAGCCCTTGTAATTGATAAAGACTTCGAACTTGAAAAAGGTGGATATATTCGATTTGATGGTGATCCATTTAACGCCACCATGGACTTAAGAGCGAAGTATAGTCGTTATGTTAATAATATTGGTGAGTATTTAGGTTTAAGTACAACGCAGGCAACCATTGTGGATTTAGTTATTGCTATTTCAGGAAATTTAGAAAATACCAATATTGAATTCTTGGTAGAAACTCCAGACGCGAGTAGCCAAATTAAATCGGCATTACAAAACAAATTATCTAACAATACCGACGAAAGAATGAAACAAGCGAGTTTCTTATTGGTGTTAGGTAGATTTGGTACAGAAGAATTATTAGCTGCCGGAAATGCCACTGGTGCTGCAACGGCGTCGGCTTTTGAGTTATTAGGAAAACAAGTCGGGAATTTATTCTCGAGTATCATTCCAGGTTTTGAGTTAAATCCAACTTATTTACAAGCTACCAATAGAAATTCACAGTCAGACAGAATTCAGACGCAATATAATTGGGCTTTAAATGAGAGATTTAAGATTAATGGTGCCGTAGGTACACCTTTAGGTACAGAATATAACGAACCTGTAACCATGCAAGTAGAGCTAGATTATGATATCTCTAAGAAAGCGGATGGAGGTCTAGTATTACGTGCTTTCTCTCGTCCGTCAACTTTAGGAATTGAGAACTTTAATGTGAATTCAACATTTGCCCAAAGTTATGGAGCTGGGGTTGTGTATAGAAGATCTTTTAATTCTTTTAGAGAATTATTGAATAGAAATAAGGAAGATGAGAAGTCTGAAGTAGAAAAATCTAAATTTAGAAAATCGGATAAACCAGCCGAAGAAAAGCCTACTCAGGATTCGTTAAAAGTTGATTTTCCAAAAGATACAATTCGCACAGAAAAGGAGATGTCCCTTATCGAATTCGGTAAATAAGCCTGTTTTCAAGGAAATTATGATTTTATTAGTATTTATTTAATTTAAATGAAAAAAATAAAATATAATAAAAGTCATGCAGAAATATAAAATAGATAAGATTTTTTATGTAATTTTGTGCAACCTATAATTTAAACAACAATAATATGAAAGCAGAGTATCAAATTGATGATGTTGATAAGCAAATTTTACATTTCTTAATAGAGAACACGCGTACACCTTTTACGGAAATCGCAAAAAAAATGAATGTTTCTGCGGGGACAATTCACGTTCGAGTAAAGAAAATGGAAGAGGCAGGTATCATTAAAGGAACCACTCTTATCGTTGATTATTCTAGAATGGGATACGACTTTATCGCGTATGTTGGTATTTTATTAACTAAATCAAACAAGACTTCTGCCGTAATGGAAAAGTTAAAAGCTATTCCAAATGTTACTGTAGCGAGTGTGATTTCAGGAAAATACAATATCTATTGCAAAATTAGAGCAAAAGATACGAGAGACGCAAAAGATGTTATCTACAAGATAGATGAAATCGAAGATGTATTACGCACAGAATCTATGATTTCGTTAGAAGAAGAAATCAATGATAAAACTCGTCTTTTAAATTCGATTTTTACCTAATATCTTTGTCTAGATAATAGACAGTGAATTTAGAACATTATAATTTAAAACCATATTTTCAAGTAGCACTCGTCTAAAACGTGGTGCTATTTGATTTTTTGGTTCAATAAATTTTAAGTTTCTTTCAGAATCATAATAAAAGAGGTATAATAAAATTACCTCATTGGATTTGACCCATAATTAAAATGAAAAGAGAACAAGATTATTTCCCAAACGAAACTAACGAAAGATCATTTGGTTTTAAAGTAATTATTACGCTGGTAATACTAATGGTACTTTCCATTATCGGAAGTAGAGTCTATAGTTTGATTTCCTTCAACGATGTGCTGGTAGATCCAACTTTGGGAAAAGAGCCTTTGTGGTATAATCTTGCAACAATTGGTTTATCGATTGTGTCTTTAATCGGTTTAATCTTGACTTGGCAATTCAGAAAGCTAGGTGTATATCTTACGGTAGCTGGGCTTTTCATTATTATCATTATCAATCCAGAATTTGATTTATTTAGAACCTTAGCTCCATTGTTTACCTTATTTGTATTCACGGGTTATGGCTTTTTTGAAATCATCCCTAAATGGAAATTCTTTAAATAGAATATCTATTCTTATTAAGTATCTCATTTTAAATTAGCCTGCATTCACTTTGTGGCTTTAATAAAATTTTAACTCATCTAATTCTAATTAATTTAGATTTTCTGTAAAATATTGTATCTTAACAGAATCAAATTAGATTATAATGGGTTATCAGGAAAATGAGGTTTTAGCAAAACTTCCAGAACATTTAAAGCAATTTATCAACGACCAAGATTATGACGCTTATACGCCAATTAATCAGGCTACGTGGCGTTATGTAATGCGTAAAAATGTTGATTATCTTTCGCGTGTTGCACATGAATCTTACCTAGAAGGTTTAAGAAAAACAGGAATTTCCATAGAAGAAATTCCTAATATGTATGGAATGAACCGAATTCTAAAAGAAATCGGATGGGCAGCTGTAGCTGTAGATGGATTTATTCCGCCAACCGCCTTTATGGAGTTCCAGGCTTACAATGTTTTGGTGATTGCAGAAGACATTCGACAGCTTAAAAACATTGAATACACACCTGCGCCAGACATAATTCACGAAGCAGCGGGTCATGCACCCATTATTGCCAATCCTGAGTATGCGGAATACCTACGTAGATTTGGTGAAATAGGAAGTAAAGCTATTTCATCTGCAAAGGATTATGAAATGTACGAGGCTATTCGTCACTTATCCATTGTTAAAGAAAATCCAGATTCAAGTCAAAAAAGCATTAATGAAGCTCAGGAGCAGGTTGAATATTTACAAAATAATCTTGGAGCGCCAAGTGAAATGTCTCGTATCAGAAACCTACATTGGTGGACGGTAGAGTATGGTTTAATCGGAACTTTAGAAAATCCTAAAATCTATGGTGCTGGACTACTTTCGTCAATTGGAGAAAGTAAATCTTGTATGGAACCTGAAGTGACTAAACTTCCTTACACCCTGGCGGCAGCAGATGTTGAATTTGATATTACGCAACCACAACCACAATTATATGTAACGCCAGATTTTGCACATCTTAATTTTGTGTTGGAGCAATTTGCCAACCAAATGGCTTTAAGAAGAGGTGGAACTTATGGAATCAAAAAAGTTGTTGAATCTAAAGGATTAGCAACTATTGAGTATAACACAGGAATCCAAGTTTCGGGTAATTTCTCTGAATTAATTACTGATGAATATAACAACCCAATTTATATTAAAACCACTGGTCAAACAGCTCTTAGCTATAGAGATAAAGAATTAATCGGGCATGGGGTTAAGTATCATAGCGAAGGTTTTGGTTCGCCTATCGGTCGCTTGAAAAACGTAAACTTAGCCATTGAAAATATGTCGCCATATGATCTAGAGGCGTATAATATCCGCGAAGGTCAAGTTACAAAACTAGAATTCGAAGGTGGAATTGAAGTAGAAGGTGAGGTAATTACGGGAACTAGAAATCGCTTTGGTGATATTCTTATAATTTCCTTTAAGAATTGTACTGTAAAACATGGCGATACCTATTTATTCAAACCAGAATGGGGAATTTATGATATGGCAGTAGGTAGCAAGATTGTTTCTGCTTATGCCGGACCAGCCGACCCGACTTCATTTGATCAAATTACGCATGTTCCAACAGAGAAATCTCACGAACGTATAATCACGCCTGAATTAGAAAAACTTCATGTTTTATATCAAGAAGTGCGCGATATGAGAACTAATAAAGCAGTTAAGGAAGATCGATTAAAAGAAATCTGGTCTACGATTCAAAGTGATTTCGACTTAGAGTGGTTGTTGCCTTTAGAAATTTATGAAATCTCTAAAGACGATGCGCTAAAAGACGAGTTAAAATCTTACTTACTCGGTCTTGAAAATAAAATTGAAGTCTTTCATTTAGTAAGCGAAGGTTTACAAATGATAGATGAGCAAGAAGGTATGAAACTTCAAAATGCTTAAAATTAAATGAGGATTACTTGCCTGCTACGAAGTCTTTTAAATAAAAAGGTTCGAAGTAGGCAACATCTTCAAATTGTTTTTGTTGAAATTTCTGTTCCATAGCAGCCCCCATCATTTTAGCTGATGGTAAAACTTCCGTATAAAATTTAGCCTTTGGTAGGCTTAATATTTCCTGAGCTTTTTCGGCTCCATCACCCACAAACAATACTTTTTTATCAGCATACTCCTGAAAGCTATTTTCATCTAAAACCTTAGCTTCTGTTGGAGTTATTTCATTCAAATTGGTGTCAAAAGTTTTGGTGTAAACTTCTTTTCTTCGCGCATCTGTCATGGGAATGATAAGATCAAAATCTTCTTTCTTTTCACAATGCGCCAAAATATCCAGCGAATTCATACTTAATAAAGGAATGCCTAATGCAAAGCAAATTCCCTTAGCAGCAGAAACGCCAATGCGAAGCCCTGTATAGCTTCCTGGGCCTTTTCCCACAGCTACGCCGTCTAGATCATTTAAAGTGTAGTCACAGCCTTCTATAGCCCACTGAATGAATTGATGCAAACGTTCTGCATGTTGATATCCATCGGTTGTTAATTCACATAACACAATTTGTTCCCCGTTTTGGGAAATGGATACAGAACAATTTTTTGTAGAAGTTTCTAAATTAAGGATTAATGCCATTTTCGAATGTTAAAGGTTTCCCTGCATAAAAGTCTAATACTTTCAACCTAAAGATATAATTATATTTAGATTGTAACATGTTTGATTTCGCTGTGAATAGAGTAGTGGAGGCTTTATTGAAATCATAAATTGTGATTTTACCTGCGTTGAAACTCTTTTCTGCAAACTCAAAAGATAATTCAGCAGAACGAACGGCCTCTTGAGATGCTTTAAATTGTTCGTATGATGAATTAACCATAAAATAAGCTGATTGTATTTCAGATTTTAAAGATTGCTTTCTTAATTTGATATTACTCTCAGCTGCTTGAACGCGAATTTCGGCATTTTCAACATTTAAATCTGTAAGATTTTTATTAAAAATTGGAATATTAACACCTAACCCTATCGAGTGCGAGTGATTATCCCACCATTGTTCAA
This sequence comes from Profundicola chukchiensis, assembly GCF_029664245.1. Classification (GTDB taxonomy): domain Bacteria; phylum Bacteroidota; class Bacteroidia; order Flavobacteriales; family Weeksellaceae; genus Profundicola; species Profundicola chukchiensis. The sequence continues at coordinate 50,232 of NZ_JANAIE010000004.1, forward strand.
ATAATCCATCGGATTCGATTCCTCCATTTAAATAGGTTCTGTAGTTAGTTCCAACGCTATAATTAGCATTAACTGTCGGCCAATAATCTGTTTTAGCCAAATCGATATCAAGTTTTGCGCTTTCCACATTCAGTTCAGCACCTTTAATTTTAGGTTGGTGTTCGAATGCATAAGCTGTAATTTCTTCCATGTCTAAAAGAGCTGGAGTTAACTCCTCAGGAACATCCACCAAAACCACATCAAACTCACGATAATCGGGTAATTGTAGCAATTGAGCTAAATTAAACTTAGCTTCATCTACGTTGATTTTTGATGTTGCCAATTGTTGTTTATCCTGCGCAACCACTGATTCAGATTCGTATACCTGACTCAACGGAATTGCTCCGCCATCATACAAGACTCGATTTCTTCTTAGTTGCTCTTCAGAGATTTTAACTTGCTCTTGGGCTGTGGCAACCAATTCTCTATTTAAGAGAACGTTCAAATATTGATTGACAATATTCAATGAAATATCATTTAGGGTTGCTAATAAGTCTTGATTAGCCACCGATAAATCAATGTTCGCTTTTTCCTCGTTCAATCTATATTTACCACGATTGTACAAAGTCATTTGAGCACCTACTCCCCATGAATTTTGAAATAGTTGGTAACCATTCGTTGTGCCAGTAATTTGCTGATTGGAGTTAGTAATTGGTACACCTGTCACACCGACAATTAAATTATTATCAAAATTGGCGTTCACAGAAGGCAGTCTTTGTCGCTTGGCGGCAAGAATATTATTCTCGACTAATTTATTATTAATCCTAGCATTTTCTAAAGTAAGATTATTCTCGGCAGCATAATCCACCATTTCTTGGAGTGTCCACTCTTTTATTTCTTGTGCGCTTAAAAAGCCAACACAAATTCCTGCTACAGCCAAAAGATATTTTTTCATGGAAGGATTTTCTAAGAATATTCACCTTATAGGTAGGTGAAATATTGATTTTGTTACAATTTAAAAATTAAGATCATCAAAAAAGCCGTTATGGAAATCCCACAACGGCTTTTAATTCTAATGAATTTTGTTATTAAGCTTTTGGCTTTTCTAAATCAGAAATGATCTCGATTGATACATCTGTCCAAGTTTTGTTTAAATGTAACTCAGCACAAGCTTCGTGTAATAAATCAAATCCTCTATTCGCTTTGAAGTCTTCGATAACATCGATTACACCTGTAATAATGATTTTCTTGTTTTCAAAAGTGTATTGGAAGTTCTTTTCAACTTTAACACCATTCATAACAATTTTCACAGGTACAACACCATTATTGAATTGACCAAAAGACCCGATGATATTCGCGCCATCCATATTGTTAAAGAACAAGCTTAAGATTTTCGCATCACGGGAAACATCTCCTGTTGTCATAGAAGAAGTTGTAATATCGAATGAAGCACCTTCTAAAATTTCTTCTGGAATATTAGACTCTTTGGTGTCTTTAACTTCGATATTATCAAAAGATCCATGTACTGCAACCTTTTCAGGAGTTTTATAAGCAGTCCATTTTAAATCTGTTTTTTCAGGGTTAAATGCCAACATTTCCTCGCCGTCGAAATCACCTTCTGTAAAACTAGATTCAACTTGAGCATTATTCTCGGTAGTTGTATCTGTACTTACATTTTGGTTTTCGTTTTTACAGCTCATGAAAGCACAAACGCTTAAAAGTAAAAGTAATTTTTTCATTTTTATAAGTTATAATTATTTCTTCGTGATTCGAATATCAACTCTTCTGTTTTTAGCTTTACAAACATCTGAGTCATTTGCAGGACAAAGTGGGTGTTCAGAACCATATCCTTCTGCCGCTAATCTTGCAACGTCAACCCCAGCATTGCCGATTTTGTTCATCACAGATTTCGCTCTACCTTCTGATAATGGTTGGTTGATTTGCTGACTTCCTGTATTATCAGTGTACCCACCTAACTTAACTTCCGTTCCAGGGAAAGCTTTTAAAAGCGCAACAATATTATCTAATTGTTTTTGTGAAGTAGCTGTTAATTCATCGCTACCCGTTGTGAAATAAACTCTATCTAAAGTAATCCAACCTTGTGTTTTATCTGCACTAACAACAAAATCACTATTGTTTAACATAGAAAACAATTGATTTTCAGTTGAGTTGGCTCCAATTTTCATTTTCTCACCATTTGGAAGTTCTATTTCCAACATTTCTCCTACATCATATATGTAGTTACCAGCAGCGTCAACTTTTTCAGTCGAAACTTCTGTTTCTTCTGTTGCTGCTGTAGCTGTTGCTTCAGTGTTTGTTTCATCTACTTGTGGTGCAGCAGTAGTAGAAACTGTTTGTTGAGTTGGTCTAATTTCGCCAATAGGAATAATGTTTTTGTTCCCGTTTTGATCGAATTTACAACTAGTTAATGCTAATACAGCCAATACCAAACTAACTTTTTTCATAACATGTTTTTTGCGAAGTTACTAAACGTTAAAATTAACTAAAAATTTAATATTTAATTTTGTTCAAATATAGAGGATTTCATAGCTTTTATTGCCCTTCCTCTATGAGAAATGCTATTTTTCTCTTCCGGAGAGATTTCGGCAAAGGATTTTTTGAATTCTTTAGGCTTAAAAATAGGGTCATAACCAAATCCTCCATCGCCTTCTACTTGATGTAGAATCTCACCTTCAACCTTTCCTTCAAAGAAATGATATTCACCCTGATGATATAAGCAGATGACGGCGACAAAATAAGCGTATCTATCTTCTTTATCCTTTAATTCTTTTAAAACTTTGGCGATGTTATCTTCTGATTTTCCCGTCCCGGCATAGCGCGACGAATAAATACCAGGTTCATTGTTTAGGGCGGGAATTACCAATCCAGAATCATCGGCGAAAATGCTTCCCTCATATTTTTCTCTAATGGCATCAACTTTAATCTTAGCGTTTTCTTTGAAACTTTTACCATCTTCAATAATTTCATCATGAAAATCAATATCTTCCAATGTTATGATTTCAAAATTAGAAAGTATTTGGTTTACTTCTTTTGCTTTATTTCTATTATGTGTTGCGAAAAGTATTTTATTGCTCATAGATGGTAAATTATACAATTAGATAAATTGCTATTAAAATTATTACGAATTTAACTATATTTGAAAAACTTAAAAATAACTAAAATATGTATACACCTACAGAATCTCAAGAAATTATTATTGACGCAGTTCGAACATTTGCAGAACAGCATATTAGACCCAATGTGATGGAATGGGATGAAGCTCAACATTTTCCAAAAGATTTGTTTCATTCATTAGGCGAGATGGGATTAATGGGAATTATTGTTCCTGAAGAATATGGTGGTGCAGGTCTTAGTTATTTTGAATACATCAGAATCGTTGATGAAATTTCTCAAGTAGATCCTTCTATCGGATTATCAGTAGCGGCACATAACTCGCTATGTACCAATCATATTTTATTGTTCGGAAATGAAGAACAAAAGAAAAAATGGTTACCTCAATTGGCTAGCGGAAAAGTAATTGGAGCTTGGGGATTGACGGAGCACAACACTGGATCTGATGCCGGAGGTATGAATACTACCGCTGTAAGAGACGGAGATGAATGGATTATTTCTGGTGCTAAAAACTTTATTACACATGCTATCTCTGGAGATATTGCTGTTGTAATGACAAGGACTGGAGAGAAAGGAGCTAGCAGTAATGCAACAGCTTTCGTTTTAGAAAAAGGAATGAAAGGTTTTTCTTCTGGTAAGAAAGAAAACAAATTAGGAATGCGTGCATCTGAAACTGCTGAGTTGATTATGGACGAAGTTAGAGTTCCAGATTCTCACAGATTAGGTGAAGTTGGAGATGGATTTAAGCAAGCTTTATCGGTGTTAGATGGAGGTAGAATTTCTATTGCAGCCTTATCAATTGGTATTGCTAAAGGTGCTTATAAAGCAGCTAAAAAATATGCTAAAGAAAGAGTTCAATTTGGAAAACCAATTGCAGATTTCCAAGCAATTAACTTTAAGTTAGCAGAAATGGCAACAAAAATTCAAGCATCTGAGTTGATGACTTTACGTTGTGCTGAATTAAAAGCAGAAGGTAAGAAAATGACAACAGAAGGTGCTATGGCTAAATTATTTGCTTCTGAATCTTGTGTTGAAGTTTCTACAGATGCTGTTCAGATTTTCGGTGGATATGGTTATATCAAAGATTTCCCTGCAGAAAAATACTACAGAGATTCTAAGCTATGTACTATTGGAGAAGGAACTTCTGAAATTCAAAAATTAGTAATTGCTAGAAATATTTTAAAAGATTAATTTCTACTATTAAATAATATTAAATCAAATGCTTGAAGATTAATCTCTTCAAGCATTTTTTTTGTTTAAGTATTTGTGATTAAAGTAGATTTTTAAATTTGAAACAAATTCATAAAGCCTATTGATTAATGCAGAATTATAAATGAAATTTGCAATAATTTTAATAACTTTAATTATCCCAATGTCCCAAGCTTATGATTAATCTAGAACTACTACAACAGCTAAAAACTCGTGATAAGTTGTTGGCTTATCTAAAGGATAGAGCTGAGGAGGAACCTTTATATCAAAAGGTTCTTAGAAATTATGAGTATGAGCAAGAACTATTGCGTTTACAAGGTGAATTAGTTGATTTACAACGACATATTCAAACTTCGGGCAAGAAGGTAGCTATCTTATTCGAGGGTAGGGATGCCTCTGGAAAAGGAGGGACGATTCGTCGTTTTGCAGAACATTTGAACCCAAGAGCAATGCGCATAGTTGCGCTGAACAAACCAACTGAAATCGAGCGTCAGCAATGGTATTTTAATCGTTATATCAAAGAATTGCCCAATGCGAGTGAGATTGTGTTCTTCGATAGAAGCTGGTATAATAGAGCAGTGGTGGAACCTGTGATGGGATTTTGTGATGAAGATCAATACGAAAGATTTATGGTGCAAGTTCCCGCTTTTGAGCATATGCTCTATGAGGCAGGAACAAAAATTATAAAGTTTTGGTTCTCGGTTTCTAAAGAAGAACAACAGAGACGTTTTGATAAAAGACTATCTAAACCATTAAAAAAGTGGAAATTTAGCCCGGTAGATCAAAAAGGACAAGAGCTTTGGGATGACTTTACCTTTTATAAAAATGCCATGTTTGCCAGAACTCATATGCCTTTTAGTCCTTGGGTTATCGTTAAATCAAATGATAAGAAAAAAGCTAGGTTAGAGAGCATGAAATATGTGTTATCTCAGTTTAACTATGAAGGCAAAGGAGATAATCAAGACCTAATTTGGCCAGACCCGAATATTGTACATAGTTATTTTAGATTGGTAAAACAGTTAGATCAATAAACCTGAAGTATGAGTAAAAATAATTTTGATATTAGCGAGAAGGATTTAAAATTACTACAAACTAAGAGTGGTCTAATGTCTTTGTTAAACGATCAAAGGATTAATCCTAAGCGTGCTTTGAGGTATGTTAAATACGAAAAGAGAATTAAAAAACTTCAGGAGGAACTGCTAAAAATGCAGCAATGGATTGTAGCTGAAAACAAGAAGGTAGTAATTATATTCGAAGGTCGAGATGCAGCAGGAAAGGGTGGAGCTATTCGTAGAGTAGTTGAACATTTGCCTCCACGAGAGAGAAGAGTTGTGGCTTTACCTAAACCAGATGAAATAGAAGAGGGACAGTGGTACTTTCAAAGGTATATTCAGCAACTGCCGAGAAAAGGGGAGATTGTATTCTTTGACCGAAGCTGGTACAATCGTGCTGTCGTAGAGCCTGTGAACGGATTTTGCACCCAAGAACAGTATGAGATTTTTATGGATCAAGTGAATGATGTAGAGAAAATGATGCTGCAATCAGATATTATTTTGCTCAAGATGTATTTCTCAATAACCAAAAACGAACAAGCCAGAAGATTTAAGGATATTTTGAATAATCCAACAAAAAAATGGAAGTACAGTGAAGTGGACGCTAAAGCATTAGAACTATGGGATGAATATACAAAGTACAAGGAAAGAATGTTCGAAAAAACACAAGAGTTTGTGCCTTGGAAAATTATTAAGGCCAATCGAAAAACAAGTGCAAGAATAAAAGCAATTGAATATATTTTAGCTAATATTCCTTATAATCCTAAGGATTTAGAAACCATTAAACATCAAAATATTTATAGCAAAGATGCTCATTTTGATGATTGATTAAATCTTAGCAACTAAAGAAAATAAAAACAGCCAATTCAGAAGAATTGGCTGTTTTATTATTATAAATTAAGTATTAATTACTTGTTTCCTTTGTTATAATCCGCTAAAAATTGCTCTAAACCACTATCAGTAAGAGGGTGTTTTAATAAAGCTGTAATTGCGCTTAATGGAGCTGTAACAACATCAGCACCGATTAGTGCACATTCGTTGATATGCATTGGGTGACGAACAGATGCAGCTAAGATTTGAGTTTCAAATAAATAGTTGTCATATACTGTTCTAATCTCTTCGATTAGATTCAAACCATTGGTTGAGATATCATCCAATCTTCCGATGAATGGAGAAACATAAGTAGCTCCTGCTTTTGCTGCTAATAGGGCTTGACCTGCTGAAAATACTAAAGTACAGTTCGTTCTAATTCCTTTTTTAGAAAAATAGTTAATAGCCTTGATTCCTTCTTTAATCATTGGAACCTTAACAACAATTTGCTCGTGTAGTGCTGCTAATTCTTCTCCTTCTTTCACCATGTTTTCGAAGTCTGTAGAAATAACCTCAGCACTAACATCACCGTCAACTAGTTCGCAAATTGCTTTGTAGTGGTTGATGATATTTTCTTTTCCAGTGATTCCTTCCTTCGCCATTAGTGAAGGATTGGTAGTAACACCATCCAAGATACCCAAGTCTTGAGCTTCCTTAATTTGCGCTAAATTGGCTGTGTCGATAAAAAATTTCATATGTATTTTTTTGTTGCCCAAAGATAGCAAATGCTTTAGATTTTAGAAAGATTATTTAAAGCTTTAAAAAAGAAAAAAGGAGCAGAAATTTAATTCTTGCTCCTTTCATTTATTTTAATGTTTAAAGTTAATCTAAACTATTTTATATTAAAGACTTAACAATAGTAATCATTTTATTAGCTAATTCATCAGCCTCTTCTTGACTCGTGCTTTCAGTATACACACGAATGATAGGCTCTGTATTCGATTTACGTAAATGTACCCATTCAGTAGGGAAATCAATTTTAACACCGTCAATCGTGTTTACTTCTTGATCAGCATAATGCTTTTCAACCTTCTTCAATAAATCATCCACATCAATTTCTGGAGTTAATTGAATTTTATTTTTGCTCATAAAATAGGAAGGATACTCAGCTCTAAGTTCGCTAACTTTTAGTTTTTTCTCTGCTAAATGCGTTAAAAATAAAGCAATACCGATTAATGAATCTCTTCCGTAATGCAAATCACCGAAGATAATACCTCCATTTCCTTCGCCACCGATTCTAGCTCCAACTTCTTTCATTTTCTCAACTACATTTACTTCACCAACTGCCGATGGGAAATATTCTTGTCCGTGCTTTTGTGCAATATCTCTAAGTGCGCGAGATGAAGAAAGGTTAGAAACCGTAGGACTTTTAACTTTACCTAAAACATAATCAGCAACAGCAACCAAAGTATATTCTTCGCCAAACATTTCACCGTCTTCAGAAATTAAGGCTAAACGATCTACGTCTGGGTCTACTACAATTCCAAAATCGGCTTTGTCTTCTACTACTTTAGCAGAAATCTCTGTTAAATGCTCCTTTAAAGGCTCTGGATTGTGCGGAAAATGTCCCGTTGGTTCACAATACAATTTAGTGTAAGAAACACCTAATTCGTCTAATAAAGGTGGAATAGAGATTCCTCCCGTCGAGTTCACAGCATCTATGGCTACTTTAAAGCCGGCTGCTTTAATTTTATCAATATCAACTAAAGGATGCTCTAATATTTTAGCAATGTGTTTTTCAATTCCAGTTGAATCTTCAGTGTATTCACCTAAGTCATCAACTTCAACAAAGTCAAAAGCTTCGTTCTCGGCAATGTCTAAAATCTCTTCACCATCTTTTCCAGAAACAAACTCACCTTTATTATTTAATAATTTCAGCGCGTTCCATTGTTTTGGATTGTGACTAGCTGTAAGTATAATACCACCATCTGCTTGATATTCTGTTACCATCATTTCAATGGTTGGCGTAGTAGAAAGACCAAAATCAATTACGTCAATTCCTAATGCAGTTAGGGTTGAAGTCACTAATTTATTAACCATTTCACCAGAAATCCTTGCATCTCTACCGATAACGACTAAGGTTTTGTCTTTTCCAGAGTTATTTTTTAGCCACGTACCATAAGCGGCTGCAAATTTAACTGTATCCACTGGTGTAAGATTGTCTCCAACCGCACCTCCAATAGTTCCTCGAATACCTGATATTGATTTAATTAGTGTCATAATTTTCTATTGATTTATGCAAAGATAGAAGAATGTTAAGAAATTAATTTAGGCAAATGTTAAAGTTTTTTTGAAATTGTGATAGTTTGGAATCCTATTTGTAAGTTTATATGACATAAATCATTAAAATTTATTTATTATGGGAATTTTATTATGGCTATTATTCGGTTTAATTGCGGGAGCAGTTGCTAAAATGATTTCACCTGGTCCAGATCCAGGAGGATGGATTGGTTCAATCGTAGTTGGTATCTTAGGAGCAATGCTAGGAGGATGGCTAGGGTCTATGCTATTAGGTGTAGATGTTGATGGATTTAACATTTCTAGTCTTCTGATTGCAATCGGTGGAGCTCTTGTGTTATTGCTTATTTATAGAGCAGTAATGGGAAGAAGATAATCTTTTAATTACATAAAAAAACAAAAGCTCGGGATATCCCGAGCTTTTTCTATTTAAACATTTTTAACTTTAATTATTTATCGAAATAATTAAAACTTTGGTTGTTTTTTAATTTTAAAACTGACTTATAAATTAAGTTAATTAAATTTTTAACATCATCTTTATGTACCATTTCAACAGTAGTGTGCATATATCTTAAAGGTAAACTAATCAATGCAGATGGAACACCGCCATTACTATAAGCAAAAGCATCAGTATCTGTACCTGTCGCGCGTGAAATAGCAGATCTTTGGAATGGAATATTATCATTTTCCGCAGTTTCAATGATTAATTCGCGTAATAAATTATGAACTGCAGGAGCATAAGCGATTACAGGTCCTTTTGAACATGCTAATTCACCTTCTTTCTTCTTATCCATCATAGGTGTTGTTGTATCGTGCGTAACATCTGTAACGATAGCAACATTAGGTTTAATGGTTTCTGTAATCATTCTTGCCCCATTTAAACCAACTTCTTCCTGAACAGAATTCGTGAAGTAAACGCCAAAGTCAATTTTGTCTTTATTTTCCGAAATTAAACGAGCAACTTCTGCAATCATAAACCCACCGATTCTATTGTCTAAAGCACGACAAACAAAATAGTTATCATTTAATACATGGAACTCGTCTGGATAGGTAATTACACAACCTACGTGAATACCTAATTTTTCTACTTCTTCTTTGTCTTTGGCTCCTACATCAATCCAAATGGATTCAACTTTTGGGGTTTCCTCTTTTTCTTGACCAATTCTTGTATGAATAGCTGGCCAACCAAATACACCTTCTATAATGCCTTTCTTAGTATGAATATTGACACGTTTAGAGGGAGCAATCATATGGTCAGAACCACCATTTCTAATGACGTAAATTAACCCATTATCGGTAATGTAGTTCACATACCAAGAAATTTCGTCTGCATGTGCCTCAATCACTACCTTGTATTCTGCCTCTGGATTGATGATACCATAAGCAGTTCCGTAGTTATCCGTACGAACTTCGTCTACATAAGGTTGAATATAATCCATCCAAAGTTTTTGGCCCGAAGACTCATATCCTGTGGGGGAAGCTACATTTAAATAATCCTCAAGAAATTTCAATGATTTCTTTTTATAAAACTTATCTTTCATTTTAATATCCATAAGATGTAAAATTAAGAAATTGGGTACAATATTTGTCTTTGATGAAGTATGAAATATATTGGTTTTATTGGGCTGTCTTTATTAGCCCAGCTGGTATTTGGGCAGATTGAGGATAAAAATGATATGAATTTTCAGTCAGAGATCTCTGATCATCAGATTGATTCGGTGGATTGGAATTATCACGAAAGGATTCAGTTAGATGATACGAAGGCTTATGCTTTGAATTTAAAAACTGATGACGAAAAGAAATATTATCTATGGCTAGAGAAGAGGGTAGATGATGTATATCCATTTGTGCAAAAGGCAGTTTATGAATATTATTTTGTAAAAGATTCTGCGCGTAAAATTGAAAATAAACGCGATAGAAAGAAATACATTAATGAGCACTATCAAGCCCTAGCAGATGAGTATGAAAGTAAATTGAAGAATATGACGACCTCTAGAGGCCAGATTATGACACGATTGATTGAAAAAGAAACTAAGATTACCACATATGATATGATTAAAGAGCTACGTGGTGGAATGAATGCTTTTCTTTGGAATGCAGCAGGTGGTGCTTTCAGTATAAATTTAAAAGATAGATTCGATCCACAAAAGACACGAGAAGATAGATTTATTCAAGTTATTTTACAGCGTGGAATAGCAAGTGGCAAATACCCTGAAATTTTGGATAGAGAAATTAGAAAAGATAGAATTAATCCTATTTTACAAGCTTTTGGTAGGGAATAGGATAGGATTTATATAAAATTATAAAGGACAGTTTAAATTTTAAACTGTCCTTTTATTTTGTCTTAATTTAATTATTCCCAATCGATTACTAGATTTAAGAACTCAAAATTGGCCTTATGTTTATTATCTCCTCCATCTAGATTGGAAGTTGTGATTGTCCCAACTATTTTACTTAAGCGATCGATGTTGGGTAAAACATTTCTAAAAACAATACTGTTTTGTAGTAATTGATTATAAGGAACATCCAGATTTACGTATTTAAATCGAGAATTAAATAAGGATTTAACAGGATAAGATTTACCCATTTCATCATATGCTTGAATTAAAGGTGTGCCTGAATCAACTTTTTGATTGGGCAACTGGTGTTTCATAGTAAAAATGACTTCAACCGTTTGATCGTTCTTATTCCCTTTAACCTCGATAACTTTCATTTCATAATCCTTGTGAAAGCTTTTTACCGTTATTTCATCTGATTTAGAATATAAGTCACAAAAATCGGCTTTGTTTTGTAGGATTTGATTTTCTTGCTTCAAAGCTTCGATTTCGCTTCTTAATTCTTCTACCGATTGTGCATTTATTAATGCGCATGACGAAAGCGCCAAAGCCAAATACAGGAAAGGTTTTCTCATAAATATAAGTTTATAATGATTTGATTTGAAGCTATAAACTTAAATAAAATACTAGCTAAAATCAATCGTTTTATAAAAAATAATGTTTGTTTAGAATAATTTTAAAGCTTCTCTTAAGCTTAAATTATTAAGTTTTATGTTGAAAATTGACCTTTTATTGAAATCAAACATAGTTGGCAGATGGATTGAAAATTGATTTTAGTGCGAAACTCAATCCTAAAATATAATCCATAAAAAAGGGATGAATCAAATTCACCCCTTTAGAATATTTATGTTATGAACTTAGTTTTAATTAAGCCTCTTTAGTAAACTGTAAGTCGATTACTAATCTAACTTTATCAGAAACTACTACACTACCAGCTTCAGTTACAGCTCCCCAAGTTAAGTTGAAATCTTTTCTGTTGATTTCTCCTTTAGCTTCGATACCTGCTTTAGTTTGTCCGTAAGGATCTACTGCAACACCGTTGAAATCTGCGTCTAAAGTAATTTCTTTAGTTACGTCTCTGATGGTTAAATCACCAACTAATTTATCACCGTCGAATGATTTAGAAACGAATGTCATTTCTGGGAATTGCTCTGTGTTAAAGAAATCATCTGATCTCAAGTGAGCGTCTCTATCTTTGTTTTTAGTGTTGATAGATTCAGTTTTAGCAGAGAAGTTAAAATCTGCATTTTTGAAATCGTCACCTTCTGTTTTAGCAGTAGCTTGGAAATCTTCGAAATGTCCAGTTACAGTTGAAATCATCATGTGTTTAACTTTGAAAGAGATTTCTGAGTGTACGGTGTCTAATGTCCAGTTTGTATTTTTCATTTTTGTAAATTTTTATAAATTAATAATTATTTTTTGTTGTTTTATGTATTTCTAATTTTATGCTTCTAAACTCATTGGAACTTCCATTAAAAGAACTCTAGCATCGTCTGAAGCTTTTACTTCAAAGCTATCTGTATCCCAAATTCCCATTCCATCACGTCTAGATAGTTTCTCTCCGTTGATTTCTACTTCACCTTCTAAGATAAATGCATAAACGCCATTTCCTTCTTTTTTGATATTATAGGTGTCTGAATTTCCTTTGGTGAATTTTCCTAAGTGGAACCATGCATCTTGATGTACCCAAACTCCTGATTCACCTTGGTTAGGAGATAGAATTTGATAAAATTCATTATCTTTTTGGATATCTCTGATAGATACTTGATCATATCTTGGCTCAACATCTTGTTTATTAGGGATTACCCAAATTTGTAAGAACTTAACTTCTTCTTTTTTGCTATGGTTGTATTCTGAGTGTTGAACTCCTGTACCAGCGCTCATTACTTGAACATCACCTTCTCTAATAACAGTAGTGTTCCCCATACTATCTTTGTGCTCTAAGTCACCTTCTAAAGGAATAGAAACAATCTCCATATTAGCATGTGGGTGCGTTCCAAAGCCCATTCCTGGAGCTACTCGGTCATCGTTTAATACACGAAGAACACCGAAGTTCATTCTTTCTGGATTGTAGTAATTAGCAAAACTAAATGTGTGGTGTGAATGTAACCATCCGTGATCTGCTTTACCTCTTGAGTCTGCTTTGTGAATTATTGTTTTCATAGTTGTATATTTTATTTTTCTCTAACTTTATCACTACTTTTTTTCTCTTAATGAACCGAAAGTAGATTTTAAATTTAATCTCAATTTGTTTTAATAAGCTTGGAATATGTTATCCCATTTACTTGTTAAAACAAGGTTTTTGATAAATTTTTTACGATTCACATCTCTTGCTTTTTGTATACTACAAAGGTCTAACTATTCTAAGTTCTGTGGAATATGAAAAAATGAGATAGTCTTGTAAATTTCCGACATTATTTTATTTTTTCTTTAGATTTGAAGCTAGAGGGCGATATTTGGGTGTTTTTCTTGAAAAAAGCACTAAAATTTCCAGGGTCATTAAAACCTAATTCATAAGCAATTTCTTTATTGGTTAAATCAGTAAAATATAATAGTCTTTTGGCTTCGGTTGTAATTCTTGCCATAATATACTCCTTAGCCGTTTTCCCCATCTTCTCTTTGATGGTTCTATTTAAATGATCTGGAGTAATAAATAACTCTTGCGCATAAAAGGACGTAGAGTGTTCCTTTTTGTAATTTAAATCCACCGTAGTTTTAAAATCTCTAATAATTTTATTCGCTGGACTATCAAGTTCGCTATCTTCTGGATTGATAGAACAGATATTATTGCACTCAATCAATAGAAGTTTTAAATAAGCTCCAATAGATAAGTATCGCATATGGGCATCGCTGTGATATAGTTTGTGAATTTCCTCAGCAAAACCAAGAATGTTTTCAAATTGTGATGGATTTGGTTCTAAAGGTGGACTCTGACCATAGTTATCGAATAGTTTCAATCTTTCTATAAAGCTGAGAGAAATGGAACTTTCGATTAAAAACTGGTTTGAAAAAACCATTGAATATCCAAATGACTTTTCTGATTCAATTACCTGATGCACCTGGCCGGGCGCTACAAAATATATTTGAGAGGCTGCTAAATCGTAGGTATTAAAGTCAATTTTATGTTTTCCCTTAGCCTTAATAATAATAAGTACCGTATAATAATCATGACGATGTGGTTCATCTACTTTACCATTACGTTTTTCGTAGATATCCTCCATCTTAGAGATTCCAAAACTCAAACTGCTCTCATGTTGATTTACTTTCTGATAAATCTTAAGGTTTTCCATTTATTACACGTTGTACTATAAATTATATATAAAAAACTATTTACTAATATAATGAAAATGAATTTACTTGCCTAATAAGCTATATTAATTTTATATTAAAAAAAAATCCTCAGAAATAATTCTGAGGATTTAAGTTAGCTAGTTAGTTAGTTGCTAAATATTAGTTTTTGAAAATTACTTCTCCGTCTTTTTTCAATTCAAGTTTTTCACCTTTCCCTCTTAACTCATATTGGTCGTTTTTATACCAAGTACCAGAGGCAGCTTTTTGACCTTCTAAATCGATTTGATCACCACCATTCAAATATGCTTTAGCTGAATTGTCTGCACTATTTACTTCTAAATGTAGTGTATCACCAGCATCGTTAGCGTATTCAGTTGTGATAATCTCGTCTGCATGACTGAAGATAACTTCACCGTCTTTAGAGAAATCAACATTATTTCCTTTACCTATTAATTCATAAGTATCATTTTTATACCAGAATCCAGAAGCAGATTTTTCTTGTTGTAATTCAACTGTCTCACCTTCATAGTTCACTGTAGCAGTTCCTGCAGTGTTGTTAAAAGTGATTTCAATCTCCTTACCGTCTTTGTTTTTAGTAGTAGTTGTAACGATATCCTCGTCTGTTGTTTCTACAGTTTCTGTTTCAACTATAATGTCGTCTTGTTTAGTTTCTTCTTTACAAGAGCTTAAAAATATTGCTGAAAGCACTGCGAATGATAAAATTGTTTTTTTCATTTTTTTGTTTGGTTAATTTTAATTTGACTTAAAATTGAATTTATAGCTCAATTTAATTCGTCGCAGTAGTTAATTCAATGACCGTGCCACAGACAAAAGTCATTAAGTTAAAACAACATAATTTAACATTTCAATCTTTAATGATTTATCAGAACTAAATTTTGTTCAGATTAAATTGTATTATTTTGATAATTAGTAGTTTGAGTGCTTGTTTTAAGAGGTTTTTTTGAATATAAAAACTTACTTTAAAACATTAATTTATAAATTGAAAGCTAGTCTAAATACTATATTATCCTTAATAAATAATTCAAAATCTTTAGCCGTTCTTAGTTTAAAGAAATATATTCGTGTCTTATCAAAAAAAATAAATTATAGATGAGAAACTTTACTTTATTAATTTTTGCCATTTTTATGTCCTTAGGACTTAATGCGCAAGAAAACGAATGTGCCATTGAGGTCCAAGAGGGTGGTGGAAATGCTTGGGGAGAATTGCATAAATATATCTTTGCTAGCGATTTTGTTCTTCAACCTAATCAGGTTTTTAATTTAACTTCACTTAATTTTAATGCTATTCTTACTCCTGGAAAGCCCGTAGAAGGCGCGACTATCTATTTTTACGAAGATACAGGTATGGGGCCAGGAACTGAGTTAGGTTCTCAAGAAATTTCCGAAGTGGAAGTTGATGTTTTTGGGGATTATGCGAATTTAGATCATGCTACTATTTCATTAGACTTAAATACTCCTTTTCAATTTGTAGGAAATGCTGATACAGAAACTACTTATTGGGTTGGAATCATGATAGATTTCGAGCAAGAATCTATGTCATATATAGAAGTAACTTCGGAATTTGATACTGCAAATGCAACCTATTTTTATGATTTCCAATCGGAATCTTGGATTAATGGAGACAATCCTGCTTGGCCTATCGGAGGATTTGAGCATGCAATGGTTTCTTTATATGGAGATTGTGAAACATTAGTTGTACAAGATCTTACGGGAACTAAGTTTAATCATGTAGTTCATGACAATCAACTATTTGTTGAGCATTCTAGATCGATTGATGAACTTATAATTTATAATAGTCTAGGTCAGCAGTTAATTGAAAAGAAAGTAAAATCAGATAAGGCTAGAGTTAATTTACATAGTTTAAAACCAGGTGTTTATATTGGGAACATCAAAGTTGAAGGAGAAATCAAGTCTTTTAAATTTGTAATTAAATAATCCCAATTTACTTTTAGGAAATAAAAAACGAAAACCGTCTCATTATGGGACGGTTTTCGTTTTTTTATATAATGTCGGAATTAAATTTTTTAAATTATTCTTTAGGTGTAAAGATTTGATTTGTGAAAGGTGGTGAATCTGGAATCTTAATTTCAATAAACTCCATATCTACCGCAATATGACATTGATTACATGTATTTGTCAAAGTCTGATAACTTTGTGTAAAGGCTGCCTTATCTTTATTTTCAACTGCCTCTTCTACTTTTTCAAGTGGTTCGATAATCATATCAATGTATTGAGTTTCTTCTCTTGTCGCATGAATCTCTTGAATGTCATCAATTGCCTCTTCTAATTCATGAAGCTCGAAGTCTGCAAGTTCCCAATTTTCATTTTGACCAGCGAACCATAATTTAGCATGATGCGTTTGAATGAACCCCATAAAGTCACCAAACCCAGGCTTATAGGAATTCTCCAACTGATTTTCTAAGCTATCTATCCGCTTTTCTAGAACTGCAACTGGTTCTTGTGGTTGGTTACATGCCAATAAACCCATGCTAAAAATGCCCAAAAGTATTTTTCTCATTATTAATATGTATTAAAAACTGCACCTTTCTTGTTAGAGGATGCAGTTGAATTTATAAGTCCTAATATAAGAAATATTTTATTAATGAGGAATTTACGTCTGGATTAGGATTATTCCTGATACTTGTTTTGACTTAAATTAATGTTTCAAGTAAACGGTTTTCAGAGTTATTTCACCAATTCATAAAAGTCTCTTTTCCCGATTTTGATTTTTAATCCTTCCTCCAAGTTAATATTGGTGTAAGGATCTTGAATTTTTTCATCATTAATACGAACGCCGCCGCCTTCTATCAATCTTCGGATGGCAGATTTGGTTTGTCCTTCTTTTAATTGAAAACTTAAGTCAACTAAAGTTAAACTTGAATTCTGAGCGTTTAAAGTTTTTATAGAAATAGGATCAAAGCTCTTTTCATCAAACTTTTTATTTTGAAATTGATTTTCAAAGAATTCTTCTGCTTTGTTTGCTTCATCTTCATTATGATATTGCGAAATAATATTTTTAGCAATCACTTTTTTAATATTCATAGGGTTTTCACTTGAGTTTAAACGTGTCTTTATTTCATTTTTAATATCAATAGAAAAATCAGTGGCTAAATCAAGAAATTCCTCGATCAAACTATCTGGAATCGACATGGTTTTCCCGAACATATCATTCGGCTCATCTGTTAAGCCGATGATGTTATTCAATGATTTACTCATTTTTTCTTTTCCATCCAATCCCTTTAACAAAGGCATACACATCACCGTTTGTGGATTCATTTCAAATGTTTCTTGGAGTTGTCTTCCCATGGTGCTATTAAACAATTGATCGGTTCCGCCCATTTCAATATCAGCTTTTATTTCTACCGAATCATAAGCTTGAAGAATAGGGTAAACCAGTTCATGCATGGCAATAGGCGTATTTTCTGTAAATCGCTTATTAAAGTCGTTTCGGTGCATTAGTTGCGCTACCGTCACTTTAGATAAAATTTGAATAATATCCGTAAAAGAAAGTTGATCTAACCAATCAGAGTTAAACACAATCTTTACTTTTTTAATATCCAAAATCTTTGAAAGTTGGTTTAAATAAGTTTGCGCATTGTGTTGAACTTCTTCGGCAGAAAGTGGTTTTCTACTTTTATTTTTACCAGTTGGATCACCAATTCTAGCAGTGAAATTCCCTACTAAAATCACAATTTGATGTCCTAAATCTTGAAATTGCTTTAACTTTTTAAGTACAACAGCATGACCCAAATGTAAATCCGGCGCAGTTGGGTCAAAACCGAGTTTAATATTAAGCTTACGATTCTCTTTTTGGGCCAAAGCCAATTTTTCTTCTAGTCCATTTTCAGGAAGAATAATTTCTACATTTTCTTTTAAGATTTGTAATGTTTCCATTTTGATTTTGTTGAAATAAAAAAGCCCGAGCAATTGCTCGGGCTTTAGGTTATAATGTGTTTTTGATATCTTAAATTAAATTTAAAGTATACACATGCGCCTTCCGAGCAGGGATTATGATAGCATAATAAGTGCTGAAATAAGGAAGACGTAATATGTTGTTTAAATGTTTCATTTACAGCTGCAAAGTTAAATCTTATATTTTTGATTTGCAATTTGAACTTAAGAACTTAATTTTTTCATTGACTCTAATCTTACAATTGAAAAATTGAAAACATGTTTTGAATTTTCGTCTATTTTAAACTTTAAATAAACCAAAGCTCCTCAAATTGAATCACTTTAGGCTTTTAAGGTCATGCAGAAATACACTTAAAATCCATAGTCTAAACTTCTCATTATATTTGAGCTAAATAAATTAAAACATGATGAGAAAACATTCAGAGTTAATAACTGCTTTGTTGATTGTATTTGTTGGAAGCTTATTTTCACCAGCATTTGCTCAATCGCTGCCCGAAAACTTCGATAATTGGGTTAAATCTGCACAAAAGGATTGGAAAATCCCTGGAATGGCCATTGGAGTCGTAAAAGATGGCGAAGTAATTTATGCCAATGGATTTGGTGAAAAAGAATTGGGGAGTGGAGAAGCTGTAGATGCCAACACGATTTTTAGTATTGCCTCGGTCAGCAAGAATATGACGGCCGCTGCATTGGGTATTTTAGTGGATGAAGGAGTTATTGATTGGGATGATAAAATTACGCAGCATATTCCTTGGTTTCAAATGCAAGATCCTTGGGTGACGCGAGAAATGACAATTAGAGATGCTTTGACACACCAAGTTGGTTTAGGAAGAAAATTAGGGAATAGATTGCAATTTATGACGGCTAGCCCTAGAGATAGTGTGCTTTATCAAATGAGATTTATGGATCTAGAAAAACCATTTAGATCTGAATTTGTTTATAATAATGTGATGTATTCTCTTGCAGGACAAATCATTGAGCATACAGACGGCAGAACTTGGGATGAGTTTTTGACAGAAAAACTTTTCGCTCCTTTAGAAATGAATTCAACCACTACGAGTATTTCTCAAATAAAACTGAATGATAATCAAGCTTATCCTCACCAAGAAATTGAAGGCAAAGTTGTGCGAATTCAAAGAAGAAACTGGGACAATGCTGGACCTGCAGGTGGAGTGAACTCGAGTGTGAATGATTTGAATAAGTGGATGATGATGCAGTTAGGAACTTCAGGAGACTATAAGGGAAAAACTATTGTTTCGAGTAAGCAGATGAATGAAATTCATAAACCGCAAATGGTAAATAGACCCAATAATGCGATGAGTCCACAAAGTTCTTATGGTTTTGGTTGGAATATTTTAGACTATAAAGGAAAGAGAGTTTTAACACATGGAGGTGCTACCGATGGATTTAACACAGCTATGTATTTAATGCCAGAGCTTAATTTGGGAATTGTAGTCGTTGGAAATACATTTAACTCCTTAGGAAATGCCGTGGCTTATCAAGTGATGGATGCTTATTTAGGAGGAAATGAAGTAGATTGGAATCAGCGTTATTTAGCATCTTATCAAAAACGTTATGATGATGCTATGGCAGAGAGAAATAAGATTCATCAAGCAAGAGTTAAGAAAACTAAACCAAGTTTGAAATTAGAAGATTATGTTGGTGTTTATCGATCCCAGGCTTATGGTAAAGTAGAAGTGAAGCAAGTTGGAAAAGATTTAGTACTTCATTTTTGGGATACAGAAGGCTTAGAAGCAAAACTTGAACATTGGCATTATGATACTTTTAGAGCAGTTTGGAAAAATCCAGCTCAGCGTGAAGAGTTTATGCAATTTCACTTAAATAAAGATGCTAAAGTTGAGGCTTTAGATTTTGAGTTTAATTTAAGACCGATGTTGTTGCAAGTAGGAGCTTATCCTTCTAATTATACTCATACAGAGAAATTTATCAAACAATAAATCTTTGCATATTATTTATTAAAGTACGCAAAGTTTAAATTAAAATAATGTCTGACCAAGAGTGGATTATCTTACTCTTCGTCAGACATTAATATATTATAATATTCCTCTAATCGTTCTGGTAGGATTTTTCTTCTGAAAAACAGTTCATTAAAAACTTGAACAAATCTTACGGTGTTTCTAAAATCCTCTCTCTTTATATAAATCTCATGTTCGACGACTCTATCTCCAGTTCTCCCTAGCTGTTCTCTCATGATATTAACGATTGTATCTAGCATCAACTTGTTGGGACCAAAAACTCGTAGATTAGCTTTTTCTGCGTCATGAAAATCATAATCTAAATAGTCGTGATTGAATGAATCAAATGTATTTAAACCTAGGTTTTCATTCCTGTAAGTCCAGATTTTAAGATCTACTTCGGAATACATAATTTGATCATATTCCAGCATTTCTTTTTCGAAATATCTTTCATGTTTATGAAACCTTTGAATGTCGTATAGAAGTTCATAAATCCAAATAAAAAGATATTCGGGGTCGGGTTTATCACAAAGGCAGGGTAAAGTCAGGTCAGTCGGGCAAAATCTACAAGACCAATGATCTCTATAGAATTTATATCTTTCCCAATATTGATCTAACCAAGTTTTTACTTCTTTCATAGAAAGATGCACCGTTTTTGATTCGAGGAAGAAGTCAACCAAATCCATGTTCATAAGCGGAAGGTGAATTTATTTAAAGTGAAAACTAAAATACAGTAATTATTGAAAAATGCATTAAAATCAATTTTTAATTTATAAAAATTGAACGAAACCATAGGTTTTATGGTTCCGTTCATTCCAAGTTTTAAAATTAAATCTTCGTAGAAGGACTACTTTTTCTAACGGCATCTATCAGCTGTTGACGAAATATTTCCCTTTCTTGATCCGTCATTTCACTGGTTCTTTTACCATTTCTTACCGAAATAGTAACTCCTGATCTACATTCACTAGGAATATCTAATTTCTTTTCGGCATCCATTCTCCTGATAGTTGTTACCATACCACCAGTTCGCGTAAAAGGACTGATACCCCAATTTTTGTTCATATACCTAACCAAATCGTGTCTTGTTTTTATATCCAAGGAATAGAAGAACTGAAATGATGATAAAGTATTCAATTCTTCTTGATTAATTGAATGTTGGTGAGGCAGGACTAAAAGCCATTGAATTTCAGAATCTTTACTAAAATTACGGTCTTCAGTAGAATTATTGAACACTTCAATAAATTGCTTGTTTTTACTGAAAACCAAGATTTGTTGTTGAGTTGACTCTAATTTCTCTAAAATAAAATTTGTGCGAGGGTGTTCAATGTCTAGTAAACATGCTTGTGTGTCGTAAGCCAAATCATGCTTTTCTTTATCAGCATAATTTTTGATTAAGACATCTGTTTCTAGTGATTTAGCATCTAAATCGGTAAACGAAAGTTGAATAAGAAATTTCATACAAATAAATTAAATAGTTAATAATGATTTATTTGTATTTCGAAAAAAATGGAAGTTTGCGTTTATTTTGACGACTGTCCGTATTATTTTACCACCGTGGTGACTACACTCGGTTGGTACCTCTTTTGAGGTTCGAAATACTTTGCAAATATAAGAAGTTTTTGGAAACTTTTAAAGTTTAAGTTTTCAAACGTTTGAAATTAGCTATAGGATATTGTTAAAATAATTTGAATTCCAAAAGTTAATGGGTTGATAATTAGCCTATTAAATTTATTTAGAAAAATTAATTCAAAGGTTTTAATTCCGAGTAATCTGCGTCTAATTGAATGCCGAATTCCCTTTCTAAAACTTCTAAATAAGTTGCATTATCTTCTAATAAAATGTTTTCTTCTTTGCCATTTATAGTTTTTTTCAATCGGTCATTATATAAAGTTTTAATTCCATTTTCTACGGGAAGTGCAGCAATGCGTGCCGTCATGAAAAACGAATCAGGACTGGTAGAAGTGAAGTGATTTCCCAATTTTAAGTCAATGTCCAATACCGGGCTTAAATCAAAACTATATAAGTTTTTCCAGTCATCGGTGGTTTTGTTTTGAAGCATGTAGCCAAACATTTCACTTTGGATGATTCGATAATTAATTCCCTCAAAACTTACAATTTCGTTAGGGATTAACGGAATTGGAGTTCTAGGAGATTCAGATCCGAAACCTGCGTCTACTAACCATGTATCATCACCTAAGTTCACTAAAGTGGATTGATGAGTTCTTCCACCTGGCTCACCGGATAAATGTACTCTTCCCAGAACAGGTCGAGCTTCAAAGCCAAAACTTTTCAGCGCTATCAAAAGAAGTGCGTTGTTTTCAAAACAGTAGCCTCCGCGTTTGTGTAGAACTAATTTATTGAAAATAGAAGATGGGTCGTTCGCAATTTTTCTATTTAGACAAATATCGAAGTTTTCAAAAGGAATGCTTAAATGTTGTGCTCGATGAATTCTTTTCAAACTTTCGAAGTCAACCGAAATATCTGAATTCAAGTTGATTCTCTTTAAATATTTCTCTTGATTAAAATTGAAATCGCTCATTATTTATAAACCCTTATCGATGTACAAACCTAAATAAAGTTCTTCAATTCTGGGTATTGAATTAGTAATCTAACAGAATTAAATATTTAATACATCAAATGTTTTTTAGACTGTTTTAACCAGCCTGCTTGGGATTCATAATCCACAAAGTAAATTTTTAAATCCGCTTGGCTTTCGTAATCCACAAAATATATTTTTTTCTGTGCTTGAGAGGAATAATCTGTGAAAAACCATTTTCCTTCGTTGTCGGTCGCTCTGCTTTCATATTGAACTCGGTAGACTTTTAAATCGGCTTGACTTTCATAATTCACCACATAAACTTTTACGTCAGCTTGACTTTCATAATCTACAGTAAATACTTTTTGGGCGTTTATGTAATTTGAAATCAATAGTAGGCTAAAGAAGAGTAGGAGCTTTTGAAACATGAAATTGGATTTAAAGGATGGGCATTAATTTAAAATAATTACTTAAAAAATTGAAATTCAATTTCTTTTGGCATGAAATGGATTCCTTTTAAGTCAGATTTTACCATGATTTGATGTTTGACATCTTGAGGAATTATAATGGCATCACCAGGTTTTAATTGCTTTTCTTCATTATTAATATGCAAGATACATTCTCCTTCGTGAATGAATAAAATAGACTCCAAATTAGCTTCATGCATTGGTAATAAATCTCCTGCGTTGGCTTGCATTTGTTTGGCTACCAACTTAGATCCAGAAGCTAGTAGTTTTACTTTAGGGTTCGTAACATTGTTCATAATAAAATATTTTAAAAATTGAAGTGTGGTGTTAATCTCATAAGACAAAAATGAAGATACGAAATTTCTTTTATAAATATTAGATAGTTAGTAAGTTAGGGGGTATTTTAGAGATATAAAATTATAAGGTTTTTAAATATGAATGCCTTTTAAGTAAAGGAGAAGACATAGACTAGTCTAAAACACTTTTAGCCTGATATCAGACGACTTTGTCTAGGATTTTAAAATTTATATAAGTTTATCAGAAACTCAATATATATTAATTACAAAGATTAAATTATAAGATTGAAGATAAATAAAAAGCCCCGTAAAATGTAATTTACAGGGCTTTATTAAGGTTTAATTTTTAAATCTTTTAAAACTTCATCATCAATTTAGCATTGAAGAATCTTCCAGTTAATCGATTCGGAACGCCATAAATAATATTGGAGTTTACATCGCGAATCCATTGATTAGAAACAGTGTTTTTAATGTTGAATACATTGAAAATGTCTAAGCCAATTGAAAATTCCTTGAAGCTATCAAACATAGCAATATTGCTAGCGTTTTCTCGGTCTTTAATAACTTTAACCAAACCAATATCTACACGTTTGTAGTCTGGTAATGTTGTTTGGAAAGCGTAAGGATCGGTAAGTACCGGAGCTCCGTTTGGTAATCCTGATGCGTAAACCAAGGTTGTATTAACTTTAAACGTTGGAAACGACGGCATATAATCTTGGAAGAACAATGATGCCTTAAATCGAGGGTCTGTAGGTCTTGGTAAATAGCCTCTATCGTTGATGTTTTCCTCTACACGAGCATAAGATAAACTCAACCAAGAATCAGCATTTTTCACAAACTCTCCATGTATTTTAGCATCGATACCATACGCGCGACCTTCTGAAATGTTTTCTCCGTAATATTTAATCCTAACATTGTCTAAGTAATAAGGAATTAAATCGTCCATTTTTTTGTAATAAACTTCCGTAGAAAGTTTAAAAGGAGCGTTTAACATTTCAAACTCATAATCGTGACCGGCAATGATATGAATTGACTTTTGCGCATTAATTTCTTTATTTAACTCTCCATCTGGTGTTCTTAATTCTTTATAAAAAGGCGATTGAACGTACATTCCTGCCGAAAGCCTAAACAATTGATCGGTAGTCCAATCTGGTTTGATAGCAAATTGCGCTCTTGGACTGATGTTAAACTCTTCGTTGTAATCCCAATAGGTTCCTCTAACACCAAAGTTTAATAAAAAGCGATTTCCATTGGTTTCCCATTTTTTATTATACTGGGCATATACATTAAAACGATTACTCTCTAACTTATTTTTAGCTGAAAAATGATAGTTTAATTCTAAATCATCTGGATTCACTTGTCCCGGTCCATAATAGGGAGTTGGGTAGTAAGGGGTGTTGTTATAGCCTGCAGAATCAATTAATTGCCATTCATTTAGCATGTCTCTAATGTCTTCTTTTTGACCCGAGAATCCCCATTCTAAATTATTGTTAGCATTAAATCTATATTTTCCACGGTGTTGAATTCCAGCGACTAACATATCTAAATCATTTCTTGCATGATCTATCTGTCCACCAATATCTAAAGTTTCTGTTGCTCCACCTGATTCAGGATTAATTTTCTTAATTAAATAAGCTCCAGAAATATCAAAATATTCTTCTTCAACCGAGTGATACGAGAACACATCTAAACTTAAATTCAGCTTAGAACTGGCTTTATGATGTAGAGAAACTGCTCCAAATTTAGTCTGAAATCTGTCTTCTTCTTTTCCATCATAAAAAACGGTCAGATTAATCGGGTTTTCAGAAGTACCGAAGTTGGTAGATCTGGTATTAGGAACTTGCTCAAACAACACATTTGAGAAATTTCCAATAAAGTTTAATTTCCATTTCGGATTTAGTTGATATTCAATATTGGCTTGAATATCATAGGATTGTGGATTGAATTCGGTGTCGTTGTCTAAGGTGTTTAAAATTAAATTTCTATTAAGATAACGCGCGCCCACCAAAGCAGATAACTTACCATCTTTAGTTGCGTGTCCTGCGGTTATATTTCCGCCCATTAAGCTTAACTCAGCACCTAATTCAAATTTCTTGGGAGTTCTATAAATTACATCAAGAACACTACTCATTTTGTCACCGTATTTAGCTTCCCATCCACCAGCTGAGAATGAAACTGCAGCTGCCATATCTGGGTTCAAAAAACTTAAACCTTCTTGTTGTCCACTGCGAATTAATTGTGGTCGATAAACTTCGATTCCATTAACATAAACCAAGTTTTCGTCATAATTTCCACCACGAACCATATACTGAGAACTTAGCTCTGTATTCACACTTACATAAGGCAAAGTTTTAAGTATATCGGTAAAACTCCCTGTTAAACTCGGTGTAAACTGAGCATCAGATGCTTGAATTTCTATGTTTCCAATCGGTTGACTTTTAGTTCCTTGGAAGACAACTTCATCCAAAACAATGCTGTCACTTTGTGCTTGAGCTTGTTGAGATAAAACGAATAGGAGCAGACCTGTTATGAAAAAAGGCTTAACTCGATTTTTTGAAATTCGCTGTATAAGTTGCGACATTGTTTTTTCCATCTGTTATTTTTAATTCCAACTTGTGGTTACCTTGTTGTATTCCTTCTTTTTCTAAATCAATGCTGATGAGATTATTTTTCTTATCATAAGAACTTAAAATCCATTTTCCATTGATGTAAGCATCATGTCGATCAACACCCGATTGATCGTCTTTTACTCTAAAATTCATCGTAGAAGAACTTGCACTGAAAGTGGCATTTTCTTTTACATTTAATGGCGTAATTGTCGGTGCTTTATCGTCAACTTCAACTTTAAAAACACCAAAATCTCTAACATCTGCAATCAATTTTCCGTCCTTGTATTTGGTCGGAAAATAATCTGTAGTCATTCGTCCACCATAATTATACTTAACTGCAATCACAGCTTTGTTCAACTGATGAACGGGTATGTTTTTAGGATAAATTGCCAACGTATAAAACTTATGCAAAGGCACTTTATCGTTTTGAATATGATACTCGCCGTTTTTATATTGATAATCTAACTGAATATCCTCGTAGAAAGATTCCTTGGGAAATGATAATTCAATGTCATCATTTTTGAAATAATTCTCACGATCCCAGTACAAGTAATTATCGCCTTTCACAATCTCCTTAGATGCTGGAGGAGTCTTTCCTACGATTTTAAAAGATCCTTCTGTTGTGTTTTTAGCATAATCCGTCAGAACTACTTTTATGTTATAAGTTTCACCTTCTTTTAAGTCGATAATTCCATCATTCTTAAGATTAGAAACCATTCTCAACTTATTTCCAGGAACTTGAAAACCTTGATAAATCCAAGATTTATTGGTCATATATTGGGCGTAATCTGTCTGACAATTAATATATCGAGTTTGGTCGAATGCGAATTGATTGGCGGTAAACTCCCAAATAATCTCATCGTTAGCGTAAATTTTAATATTATAAACGCCATTCATGTTATTTGCTCCGTTGTGCTTATCATAAGCTTTAACACCGATTCCCACTTTACCAGAAGCATAAACAGGAGAGTTAAATTTATGAGCGCCTTCTAGATCATATCTTTTTCTACCAGCAGCATCTCCATTTAAGGCGTAGATATACATTCCGTTTAAAAGAGGAGCTTTGGTGTCGGCAATATCATAACCAAAAAGGAATGGATTGTAAACTTCTTGTGTTTTCGTATCTCTAATTTCAAAATGCAAATGCGGTCCTCCAGAACTACCAGAGTTTCCAGATAAACCAATTATATCACCTTTCTTAACTGGAAGTGCATCTTTTGGAACAGAAATATCAATTGAGAATTTCTGTTGTTGATATTGTTCATCTCTAGCGTAGGTTTCGATGGCTCCCTTGAACTGTTGCATATGTGCATATACAGAGGTGTAACCATTCGGATGTGTGATATAAATTGCATTCCCGTAACCACGCGGAGATATATTGATTCTAGAAACATATCCATCTTCAATGGCATAGATATTATAACCTTCTCTTTGATTGGTTTTAATATCAAGACCAGAGTGAAAATGAAAGCCTCTTAGTTCCCCAAAATTACCGGAGAGATAATTATCAATTCCTAAAGGATTTCTAAAATTATTGGGATATTCTTGTGCATTAATGAATGTGCCAGATATCAAAAATGCCATCAAAATTTTCTTCATGTTACAAATATAATTAATAGGAGTAGAGAAGTTGTAGCAATTCAATAATAACTGCCTTTCGACTAAATCTATATGTTATTCTCCTAAACGATAAATCTCCATGATTTCGTCTAGGATTTCATCGAAATCAATTTTAAGATCAATCAACCTTCCTGTTCTCATATCGAAAACCCAACCATGAATTTTCATATCTCTACTGCGCATTGCACATTGAACAGCTGCCATTTTTACAACATTAATGGCTTGTTCTCTTACATTTAATTCAACAAGTCTGTCGTATCTTTTGGCTTGATCCTCAATAGAGTTCAGCTCTTTGGCATGTTCGCGATAAACATCTCTAATATTTCTAAGCCAAGGGTTTAAAATACCTAAATCTTTAGGTTCCATGGCAGCTTTTACACCACCACAATTATAATGACCACAAACTACTATATGCTTTACTTCTAAATTTGTAACAGCATAATTAATAACACTTTGCGCATTTAAATCTATGGCATTCACCACATTGGCAACATTTCTATGAACAAAGAGTTCACCTGCTTTCATGCCCATTAAATCCTCTGCAGGAACTCTAGAATCAGAACATCCTATATATAAAATTTCAGGTTTTTGTCCAGCGTTAAGTTCCTCAAAATATTTTGGATTCTCGCTAAGCTGTCTATCTATCCATTCCTGATTGTTATTGAATATCTTCTTAAAATCCATTCGTTATCATTTCGGATAAATATACTGCATTGAGTTTATTTTTAACCAAAAATTAATTCTAAAATTGATTTTACTTCAATTTTCTATTATTCAAAGTGCCCATAAAATCGAGAGCTCTGAACTAAGAATTGAGAACACATCTTAAACCTTACTTTTCTTGTGCTTGAATGGCCGTTAAAACCACTGTGTTGAAAATATCTTCCACAGTACAACCACGACTCAAATCATTTACAGGTTTATTCAATCCTAACAACATTGGGCCAATGGCCAACGCACCTGTTTCTCTCTGAACTGCTTTATAGGTATTATTTCCTGTATTTAAATCTGGGAAAATTAAAACCGAAGCACGTCCAGCAACTTCTGAATTTGGCATTTTACTTTTACCTACGCTTGCATCAACGGCTGCATCATATTGAATCGGTCCTTCAATTTTTAAATCAGGTCTTAACTCTTTAACGATTTGTGTTGCTTCTCTAACTTTATCTACATCAGCACCTTTTCCAGAACTTCCAGACGAGTAAGAAAGCATAGCAACACGAGGTTCAATGCCAAAGGCTGCACTGCTGTCTGCCGCTGAAATAGCAATTTCGGCCAATTCTTTAGCATTTGGATTTGGATTAATCGCACAGTCTCCAAATACCGAAACTCTATCGTCTAAGCACATAAAGAAAACTGAAGAAACTATAGAACTTCCAGGTTTGGTTTTAATGAATTGTAATGCCGGTCTAATCGTGTGCTGTGTTGTATGAGCAGCACCCGAAACCATACCGTCAGCATCTCCTTTGTAAATCATCATGGTCGCAAAATAGGCAGAGTCATTCATCATATCTTTTGCCATATCCATGTTTACATTTTTATGTTTTCTCAACTCATAAAGCGTTTCTACATACTCGTTGAATCGATCAAATGTTTGTGGATTGATGATGCTAATCTTGCTATAATCAATGTTTAAACCTAAACTAGATATTTGCTCTTTAATTTTCTTTTCTTCACCTAATAAAACTATATCTACTACGTCCATTTTGCTCAAGCGAACCGCTGCGGTTAAGATTCTATCATCTTCACTTTCAGGGAGAACAATTCGTTTTCTTTGAGTTTTAGCACGTTGCATTAAATCATACTGGAACATGTGTGGTGTCATAACATTGCTTTGGAATTCAGCAATGTTTTTCAAGAATTTCTCAGCTGGAACATACTCGTCAAAAGTTGAAATTGAAGAAATAATTTTCGAAATGTTTTCAGCGTTAATATTAGACTGAATATCACCAATTTTGTTGGTTACCTCAAAAGTTCCTTCCTTAACTGCGATGATTGGTACAACATCTGTCAAACCATCGATAAGCTTAACAATAGAACGATCGGGAAGTAAGCCTCCTGTCAAAATCATCCCCGAGATGTTAGGGTAGTTTTTAGAAATGTGAGCTTGTAGAGTTCCCATTATGATGTCTGCGCGATCTCCAGGTGTAATAACCAAGCTGTTTTCCTTGATGTGACCTAAAAAGTTGCGCAGTTGCATCGCGCCTACAGCAAAACTACCAGATTGGTTGCCTAGTTTTTCTTTACCAATTATAACTCTACCTTTTAAATGATCTTTAATTTCTTTTAAACTCGGATTATTTAAATTTTCAATTAAGGGAATCGTGAAAATTTCCACCTTTTCAGGTAAGAATTTTTTCATTTCCTTTTGAACTGACTTTAAGTTTTTAGGTTGAATCTTATTAGCAGCAAGAGCAATTACATCTACGTCATCACGCTTAAATGTCTCATAGGCCATTTGTAAACTTCTGATGAATTCTTGCATAGTTTTACCCATTCCGCTACTTACAATAATCGCAGGAATTCCTAGGTTTTTAGCGATATTTACGTTCCAGTCGAATTCGAAAACACTTCCCTCACCAGAGAAATCACTTCCTTCAACTAAAACAAAATCAAACTTTTGTTCTAGCTTTTTATATTTTTCAATAATTATTTCTAGAGACGCACCAATTCGACCAAGATTTCTATTTTGAATAATCTCGGCTCTGGTGAGTCCATAGGTTTCTTCATAAGGAATATCAATCTGAAAATGTTTTAATATAGTTTCAATGTGATTGTCTTTGTCGTTAATATCACCACTGTCAATTACAGGTCTGAAGTATCCCACTTTTGCAGTTTTTCCCACCAAAGTGTTCATTAAACCTAAGCTAATCATAGACTTTCCTGAATGCGACTCTAGGGTTGCGATATATATTCCTTTGTTCATTTTTTTGATTTAAAACGTAAAGTTAAAACTTATAAAACTTAGATTCAGTAGAAATTGAATGATTTATGTTATCCATTTATAAAACATAATATTACCTTTTAATGATACTTTCGAATTTAAAATCATGTTGATTTATAGAAGTTTAATGCTGAATTTTATTTAATTAATCCTAGAGTGAATTTTAATTTTTAAAATTATGCTTTATGATAAACTAAAATTTATTTAATAGTATTGTTAACATAACTTAGAACAAATCATATGACACAACATAATATAATTGGCGATTGGAGTGGTACGCTTGAAGTAGAAGGACAAAAGCTTGCTTTAACTTTTCATTTTTCCGAAGAAAATGGCGTATTAACAGCCACCATGGACAGTCCAGAGCAAGGTGTAGTCGGAATTCCTTTAGATAAAATAGTGCTAGAAGAGGATGAGCTTAGTTTATCCTTAGCTCAAGCAGGTTTAAATTATATTGGAAAAATCAACGGAAATACCATTGAAGGAACTTTTAAACAAGGTCCCATGGAATTGCCTTTAACTTTGACTTTTGGTGAAGCTGAAAAGCCTGGTGATGTTTCTCTTCCGAGTTCTGATGTTGAGTTAAAAGCTTTAGCTGAGAAAGAACAAGGTGATTATAAATATTCAGTTAAGGATTATTTTGCCAAACCCAATTCTTCTCAGTTCAAACTTTCTCCGAAAGGAACGTATATGAGTTATCGTCAAAAAGATGAAAAACTTAAAAATCATGTCTTCGTTAAAAACATTGCATCAGGTAAAACGCAACGTATTATTGAAGAAGGAGAGGAGCTGATTAGAGGTTATGGTTGGGCCAATGATAATCGTCTGATTTATGTAATGGACAAAGGCGGAAACGAGGATTATCATTTGTTTGCAGTAGATGTTTCTGGAGAAAATCAAAAGGAATTGACTCCTTATGATGGCGTTAAGGTCGAGATTTTAGCTTTCTTAAAGGAAGATGAAGACCATATGATTATTTCTATGAATAAAAATAATCCTCAAGTTTTTGATCCCTATAAAATTAATATTAATTCAGGGGAAATCGATCAGCTGTATGAAAACACGGATTTAGAAAACCCCATTATGGGCTATGAATTCGATAAAGACGGAAATTTAAGAGGATTCTCTAGATTAAAAGATGGAATTAATTCTGAGTTATTTTATAAGATTGATAATGAGTTTAAATTAATTAAAACAACCCAATGGGACGATACTTTCGGAATTATTAATTTCGATTATGCCTCAGAGAATCCAGACGAAGCTTATGTGATTTCCAACTTAGAATCAGATAAAACCGAGATTCTAAAATATGATTTAAAACAAGGGAAAGTCCTTGAAAAATTATTTTCTCATCCTGAATACGACGTAGCTGGAGCGAGTTTATCTAGAAATAGAAATTGGGAATTAGATTACTTTTCTTACGAAGGCGAGAAGTACAACATTATCCCAGTAAGTGATTATTACAAGAAATTACACGACCGAATTAATTCTGAATTTGGTGATTATGACTATCATATCACAGGAAAGACAGACGATGAAAGTCAATATTTACTTTATATCACTAGCGATAAATTGTATGGTAAATATTACTCCTACGATGTTCAAGAAGATGAGATCAAGCTGTTATTTGACTTAATGCCGCAGTTAAATGAAGACGATATGGCAGAAATGCGTCCGATTTCATTTATGAGTAGAGATGGTATTAAAATTCATGGCTATATCACGCTACCTAAAGAGGCGATTGATGGTAATAAAGTTCCTGTGATTGTAAATCCACATGGTGGACCACAAGGGATAAGGGATTCTTGGGGATTCAATCCAGAAGCGCAATTGTTTGCGAGTAGAGGATATGCGACTTTGCATGTTAACTTCAGAATTAGTGGGGGATATGGAAAAGAATTCTTTAGAAGTGGTTTCAAGCAAATCGGTCGAAAGGCGATGGATGATGTAGAAGATGGTTTACAATATGTAATTGAGCAAGGATGGGTTGACGCTAAAAAAGTCGCGATTTATGGTGGAAGTCATGGTGGTTATGCAGTCTTAAGAGGTTTAACCAAAACCCCAGATTTATATGCTTGTGGAGTTGATTATGTGGGTGTTTCTAATTTATTCACCTTTATGCAAACTATACCAGCTTATTGGGCTCCTTATTTATCGATTTTAAAAGCGATTTGGTATGATCAATCGATTCCAGAAGAGAAAGAAATCATGAACGAAGTTTCTCCAGTTTTTCATATCGATAAAATCAAGAAGCCATTGTTTGTAGTACAGGGAGCAAATGATCCACGAGTGAATATAGACGAAAGTGATCAGATCGTGAGAGGTTTGAGAGAAAACGGAATCGATGTGCCTTATATGGTGAAATATGATGAAGGACATGGTTTTGGAAAAGAAGAAAACAGAATGGATTTATATAAAGCAATGATGGGCTTCTTTGCAGAGAATTTAAAATAATTGCATTAAGAAGCTAATTGTTTGTTTTTAATTACATTCACTTTGCCCACAATATACTTACCAAATGCGAATTTATTAGCTACATATGCAATGCAAATTGGGCCTATAAGGCTTATGATAAAGTATGGGATTACACTAATTATTCCTAACTCTAAATTTAAGTAGCTCATAATGCCTCTAAAAATTGCAATACATAAAAGGTGTAATAAATAAATAGGAAATGAATAATTATTAATTAGAACTAGAGCTCTTGGAAGTTTTTTAATTTGAATTGCAAGTAAATATAAACAACCAATCATTCCTGTTGTAAAAAACAACATTCCTACGCTTTTTGAGGTTCCAGGCATTAATTTCAGGTAAATTAGAATTGTTGTTACAATAGCGATTAATATTGTAGAAGAAATTATTAGAAATTTATATTTAGATAAAATATTTAAAAATTCATTCATATACATACCACTATAGTACGCTATTGAAAAATAGGAAATCCAGCCTACAAAAGGAATAATGAATTCTCTTTGCCAAAAATTATCAAACCATTGGTTATCAATAGGGTTATTGGTGAAATTAAAAATAGCTAAATAGGCGACATTTATCAATAAAGAAAAAATAATAATTTTTAGAGGATTACTGTTTTTCAAGAATCTATTAAAAAAGAATATTAGTAAATAAAATTGGAAAATTATTAAAATAAAGTATCCATGATATCCACCTAAAAGATATGAGTATATGTTACTAATTATTTCATAAACTGGTGTTTTTGCATTTAGCCCAATCAAAATAGGGTAAATTATAGCCATCGATATGTATGGAATGAAAATTAGCTTGAACCTTCGACTTAAAAAATCTTTAGGTAACCCGTTTGGATAGGAGTAGGTAATCAACAATATGGATATGAATATGAAAGTTGGAGTTCCAAAGGTGAAAAGTGTAGTTATAGCCGATATAAATTTATTATATAACTCTGGTATTTGTGGAATTGTTTTTTGAGCTGAACGTATGGAATGGTAAAATACAATGCTAATACAAGCTAAGCTTCGTAATAATACAATTTCATTCAAGTGCTTTCTAACATTCGATCGTTTTGAAGTTTGGTTCTTGCTCATGATTTTTGAATAATTTGCAAACTTACTGAAAACTAAAAACTTTCTGAAATACAAAACACACTGGGCTACTTTAACTTAAACCGAAATTTGTATTTTTAAGGCTTAAATAACATTGATCTATGAGAATTTCATTTTTGATTTTATTCATTTTCTCCTTTTTGGCTTGTAAACAAGAAGTTAAATCAACGAATGCTTCTTCGGAGGTTACGGTTGACGAGAAAAAAGCGATGGTAGTTTCAGCGCGAAAAGAGGCATCTGATATTGGAATAGAAATCATGAAAAAAGGTGGAAATGCCTTTGATGCTATGGTGGCTACCGATATGGCATTAGCCGTGTGTTTTCCATTTGCAGGGAATGTTGGTGGTGGTGGATTTATGGTGTATAGATTAAACACCGGTGAAGTTGGTAGTTTAGATTATCGTGAAAAAGCGCCTAAAGCGGCCACTGAAAAAATGTATCAAGACGAGAATGGTGAACTGATTCCAGGTTTAAGTACAGAGGGAGCTTTGGCTGTCGGGATTCCAGGAACTGTAGCTGGAATGTATGAAGCGCATAAAGAATTCGGAAATTTACGTTGGGGTGATGTAGTGCAACCTGCTATTGATTTAGCTTTGAATGGTTTTGTCGTGACAGAAAAACAAGCCGGAATGTTGAATGCTTCTCAGGCTTTATTTACTCAAGTTAACAAAGAAAAAATCTTATTTGATAAAGTTTGGAAAGCTGGAGATACAATTAGGCAACCACAATTAGCAGAAACCTTAAAAGCTATCCAAATGACCAATGGTAGAGATTTCTATGAAGGAGATATTGCTCAAAGAATGGTGGATTTCATTCAAGATAATTGCGGAATCATTACGATGGAGGACATGAAGGCGTATAAACCGGTGTGGAGAAAGCCAATCGATTTCACATTTAAAGATTTTAAAGTTTATACAATGGGACCTCCAAGTAGTGGTGGAATTGTTTTAGGGCAAATTTTGAAAACTTTAGAGCATTATCCCATCGACAGTATGGAGCACAACAGCACGGAATATGTTCAATTAATCACAGAAATCGAACGTAGAGCTTACGCAGATAGAGCGCATCATCTAGGTGATCCAGATTATGTAAAAGTTCCAATTGCTCAAATGATGGACAAGGAATACTTGATGGAGAGAATGAAGCTTTATTTTCCAACTAAAGCAACTTCTTCTGCAGATATTACCCACGGAAACATAACTTGGTCTGAAAGTGATGAGACGACGCATTACTCAATTGTGGATGCCGAAGGAAATGCTATTGCGGTTACAACTACTATTAATGGTGCCTATGGCAGTAAACTATATAGCAACGATCTTGGGTTTTTCTTTAATAATGAAATGGATGATTTTAGTGCAAAACCAGGCTTTCCGAATATGTTTGGATTAGTTGGAGGTGAAGCAAATAAAATTGAACCAGAGAAGCGTATGCTAAGTTCAATGACGCCAACCATCGTAACAAAAGGTGATGAATTATATTTAGTTTTAGGAACGCCAGGAGGATCAACGATTATTACAACTGTGTTACAAACCATTTTAAATAAAACCATTTTTGATATGCCGATTGAGGAAGCGGTTGCTGCTCCTAGATTCCATCATCAGTGGTTGCCAGACGAGATCATGATGGAGCCAAATGGGTTTTCAGAAGAGACCATTACAGAATTAAAAAAGATGGGTTACATTATCGCTGAAAGAAATAATGTGATTTTAGGTAAAATGGACGCTATCTATAGAAAAGCCAATGGTGGATTAGAAGGTGGAGCCGATCCAAGAGGAGATGACTCTGTTTCGAGTTATTAATCCGACTTTAATATAATTTAAAAGCTGTGATACTTTATTTAGTATCACAGCTTTGTTGTTTTAATTCTATTCTAATTACAGTCTTGAATTTAGAATTTTGGAGTTTCAGTTTTAATCACAAAAAAACGGTTTAATTTAAATCAATTCTTATCGAATCTCATCAAACTAAACCGTTTAGATTATCTTTAATTTCTCTTTATAAGAGAGTCATTAATTTATGATTGTTTATCCATAAAGGTAAATGCTTTACCTTTTTTACCAGCTCTACCGGTTCTACCGATACGGTGGATATAAGTTTCGTAATCTTGTGGTACTTCGTAGTTAATTACGTGCGTAACATCAGAAATATCTAATCCACGTGCTGCAACGTCTGTCGCAACTAGAATTTGAGTTTTACCTCTTTTGAAATCATTCAAAGCATGTTTTCTGTAATTCTGTGATTTATCACCGTGAATTTCATCTACTTTAAATCTAGATTTCTTCAATTGCTCTGTTAATCCAGCCACACGTCGTTTGGTCTCAGCAAAAACTAACACTTTATCGAAATCCTCTTCTTGTAACATTTTCAACAATACATCAAACTTGTCTTTGTGATTAGCAAATACAACATCTTGATCAATATGCTCAGCGGTTTTGGTTCCGTCTGTAATCTGAATTTTAACTGGATCAGTTAAGATAGCATCAATTAAGCCATGTTGTTTTTTGTCTAAAGTTGCAGAGAATAATAAAGTTTGATCTCTAGCTTCCATTTGATTCGTTACAAAGTTTACATCTTGACTGAATCCCATATCTAGCATACGGTCAAACTCATCTAAGATTAAAACTGAGAAATGCTCAAAGTTTAATGCTTTTCTTTTATTAAGATCGACTAATCTACCTGGAGTTCCGATCACAAAGTGGAAAGGTTTCTGTAATTTTCTTACATCTCTATCAACACTTGTACCTCCAATAAAGCAAGCAGCATATAATTGTAATCCTTTAGCTAATAATCTAAACTCGTTTTCAACTTGTTCTGCTAATTCTCTAGTAGGAACCATAACTAATGCAGAAAAATCATCTTCTGATTGTAGCATAGCGTTCACTAATGGAATTAAAAATGCTCCAGTTTTACCCGTACCTGTATTAGCAATACCTAATACATCGCGTAATTCTGTAATAGCTTCAAACGTTTTATCTTGAATTTCAGTTGGATTTTCCCAACCTAATCTTTGGATGTTCTTAGCTAAATCTTCGTGTAAAGGAAACTCACTATAAGTTCTTGGTGCATCATATTTCACTTCTTTCAAAGCTACTCCTGTGTGCATAAAGCTTTCTGGTGGTAAGTTAAGTCTTTTGAATTTGCGACCTCTTGAGCCTCCGCCCCCTGGTCCTCTACGACGACCTCCGCTTGGTCTTCCGCTTGATCTGTTTGAATTTTTGGCTCCGAAATTTTTTGAAAAACTTGGACGCCCACTTCTTGTGGAAGAATCTCTTCTTCCGTTGTCTCTTTGACTCATAATTTATTTTTTTGTAATTGGCAGAAAGTTGCCACGAAGTTCATTTCTAACTTCTCATCACAAAATTTAAATCATGGAGATAAAAAAACTGCAAACTGCTTCTTTCTGTAAAACGGGTGCAAACATACGACAAAGAAAATAGAAACAAGCATATAATTAGAAATAATTGAATAAAACATCTTTAAATTGGCTAAACTTTATGATTTTTTTGTTAATTCATGCTTTAAAAAATTAATTTTCAACTTATTTTTGTGCCTGTATTAAAATAATTAATACAAGAATTTTCTTTGATGCGAATGCGTCGCAAAGATTTTTTGAATACTTAAGGCTGGAGAATTAAAATATATTTAATAAAAAGCCGTATTTTTCACACCTAAATTTAAAAACATGGACGAAATCAAAATCCACGGGGATACTTTTATACCTTATATTACTTTCGAAGAGTTGGAGCATGGCATCAAAATGATGGCCAACACCATTCACCAAGAATACAAAGGTGAAATCCCAATCTTTGTCGGAGTTTTGAACGGCGTCGTGATGTTTATGAGCGATTTCCTTAAACAATATAAAGGTGATTGCGAAATCTCATTTCTTCAAATGAAATCTTACGAAGGCAAAGAATCTACTGGTAAAGTTCGTCAGTTAATGGAGATCCCAATGGATATTACAAATCGCCATGTGGTGATTATGGAGGATATAGTAGATACGGGTAATACCTTGGAAGCTTTATACAATACTATTTCCAAAAAACCTGTAAAGAGTCTTAAAGTTGCTACCTTATTATATAAGCCCGATGCCTACAAAAAAGATTTAAACATAGATTATATTGCTATGTCTATTCCAGATAAATTTGTGGTGGGTTATGGTTTAGATTATGATGGATTAGGAAGGAATTTGCCTGATATTTATCAGATTAAAGGAGATTCAGACTTATAAATCATACATAAATAAAAGTTTCTGCGTATTTTGAGCGCTTGAAATTTTCTCACAATTAATTTTACATGAAAAATATAGTTCTATTCGGACCTCCAGGTAGTGGTAAAGGTACGCAGGCTCAAAACTTAGTTGATAAATATGATTGGGTTCAATTGTCTACGGGCGATATGTTCAGATTCAACATCAAAAATGAAACTGAATTAGGTCAATTGGCAAAAACCTACATGGACAAAGGACACTTGGTGCCAGACGAGGTTACAACCCAAATGTTGAAAGAAGAAGTTATCAAAAACAAAGATGCTAAAGGACTTATTTTTGATGGTTACCCACGAACAACTGCTCAAGCTGAAGCATTGGATGGTTTATTAAAAGAGGTTTTGGGTAGAGAAGTAGATATTTGTTTGTCTTTAATGGTAGAAGATGAATTATTGGTAGAGCGTATTCTAGAACGAGGTAAAACTAGTGGTAGAGTAGATGATGCCAGCGAAGAGATCATTAGAAACCGAATTAAAGAGTATTATAAAAAAACAGACGAGGTTTCTCAACATTATCGTTCACAAGAAAAATGGATAGAAATAGATGGTGTTGGTGAGATTGAAGAAATCACAAATAGATTAGTAGAAGAAATCGAAAAGCTTTAAGGCTTTTTATACTTAAAAATATAAATGCATTATCAATTTTGATAGTGCATTTTTTTTATACTTAATATTCTCAATTGGATTTAAGACTTCTTAGAATTTTCAATTTAAAAGCTTGCAGTCAATTATATTTAAATAAAACATAAGAAAGCAGTAGTTTTGTGTTTTCAAATTAATGCGAATGATGAACACTGATTTAATTTTAAAGTATTTTCCAGATC
Source organism: Profundicola chukchiensis (assembly GCF_029664245.1). Classification (GTDB taxonomy): domain Bacteria; phylum Bacteroidota; class Bacteroidia; order Flavobacteriales; family Weeksellaceae; genus Profundicola; species Profundicola chukchiensis. Next base: position 89,388 of record NZ_JANAIE010000004.1, read on the forward strand.
TGGAACCAATTCAGCAAAAGCAGTTTGCGATGTTAGAGGAATTATATATGGACTGGAATGAACAGATCAATGTAATTTCGCGAAAAGATATTAATGAACTTTATTTACGTCATGTTCTTCATTCATTGGCGATTGCTAAGGTTCAGAAGTTTTTGCCTGGGCAACAAGTATTAGACGTTGGAACCGGAGGAGGATTTCCAGGAATTCCTTTAGCTATTATGTTCCCAGATACAGATTTTCATTTGGTAGATTCTATCGGAAAGAAAATTGGAGTGGTGCAAGATATTGCCATGGAAATGGATTTAGAAAATGTAGTTGCAGAACAAGTTCGAGCAGAGAAGTTAAAATCAAAATATCATTTTATTGTAAGCCGCGCTGTGACACAAATGCCGCAATTTGTTGCTTGGGTGCGACAAAAAGTCCATAAACAACCGCTTAAAAATCAAACTTTACCCAATGGAATCCTTTATTTAAAGGGTGGTGACCTGACTGAAGAATTGGCAGACTTTCCTCAGCATGTTGAGTATCCTATCTCGAAATTCTTTGAAGAGGACTTCTTTGAGACCAAAAAAGTGATTTATTTGCCATTATAAGCCATCTTTGTAACCTAGGTTTCCTTGTTGGAATATTGGCAAGACTATTGCCCTAAATGCTTCAAAATTAAATTATGGCAGAATTATTAAATAAAGAAAGTTTCAAAGAGAAAGTTTTCAACTTTGAAACGAATAAAGAATGGAAGTTCGAAGGTAATAGACCAGCAATCTTAGATTTTTATGCAGATTGGTGTGGACCATGTAAAACATTAGCTCCAATTTTTGAAGAGTTGAGCAAAGAATACGAAGGTAAAATTGATTTTTATAAAGTTGACACCGAAAAAGAACAAGAATTAGCTGCTATGTTCGGAATCAGAAGTATTCCTACCATTATGTTTATGAATACAGACGGAAAAGAGCCGCAGGTTGTTCAAGGTGCTTTACCTAAACCTCAATTAAAAGAGGTAATCGAGCAAGTTTTTGAAGTTAAAGGAGAATAAATTAATTCATCATATATCAAGCTTTAATGTTTGATATCGAAATAAAAAAGCGAGTATTTCTAAATGAAATACTCGCTTTTGTTTTTAACTAATATGCTTAATTATACATACTCTTCCAATGGAGGACAAGTACACATTAAGTTTCTATCTCCATAAGCATCGTCAACACGTCCAACGCTTGCCCAGAATTTATTAGATCTTACCCAATCAAGAGGGAAAGCAGCTTTTTGTCTAGAATATGGTTTATCCCATTCATCAGCTGTTAATAATTCTTGGGTATGTGGTGAGTTAACCAATACGTTATTATCCACTGGATAATCGCCACTAGCTACTTCGTCGATTTCTTTCTTAATAGAAATCATCGCATCGATAAATCTATCTAATTCGCCTTTAGACTCACTTTCTGTAGGTTCTACCATCAATGTTCCAGCCACAGGGAAAGATACAGTAGGAGCGTGGAAACCATAGTCCATGAGACGTTTAGCGATATCAGTAACCTCGATTCCAGCCTTTTTAAATGGACGACAATCTAAAATCATTTCGTGCGCTACTCTTCCTTTATCATTTTGGAATAAAATAGGGTAGTGCTCTTGTAATTTAGTTTTAAGATAATTCGCGTTTAAGATCGCTGATTGTGTACTTAAAGTTAAACCTTTGTTTCCTAATAAGCGGATGTAACCATAAGAAATTGAGTGAATTAAAGCCGATCCAAATGGAGCTGCCGAAATCGCATCTAAAGCTTTTTCACCACCAGTTTCTACTAATGGATTAGTTGGTAAGAATGGTTTTAAGTGCTCAGCAACACAAATAGGACCTACACCAGGGCCACCACCTCCGTGTGGAATCGCGAATGTTTTATGTAAGTTTAAGTGACAAACATCTGCTCCAATATAGAATGGATTGGTTAATCCAACTTGAGCATTCATGTTTGCACCATCCATATAAACTTGTCCGCCATGCTCGTGAATTAAAGCTGTAACTTCTTTGATGTTTTGATCGAACATACCGTAAGTAGAAGGATATGTTACCATTAAAGCAGCTAACTCGTTGCTGTGTTTTTCAACTTTAGCTTTTAAGTCATCCATGTCAAACTCACCGTTCTCGGTGTTTTTAACAACAACCACTTTCATTCCAGCTAATACAGCAGATGCAGGGTTGGTTCCGTGTGCCGACTCAGGAATCACAACAACATTTCTTTGAGTTTCGCCTTTATCGATTAAATAACCACGAATAGTCATTAATCCAGCATACTCACCTTGTGCTCCAGAGTTCGGTTGTAATGATGTAGCTGCAAAACCTGTGATTTCAGATAAATAATCTTCTAAATTCTTGATCATTTGTCTGTAACCATTTGTTTGCGTTTGTGGTGCAAATGGATGCACACCACCAAATTCAATCCAGCTCAATGGAAGTAATTCAACGGCAGCATTCAATTTCATGGTACAACTTCCTAAAGGAATCATTGAGTGATTTAAAGCTAAATCTTTTCTTTCTAACTTCTTGATATAGCGCATTAACTCAGTCTCTGTGTGATATGAGTTAAATACTTCATGCGTTAAGTAATCAGAAGTTCTCTGTACTGAGCTAGGAATTCTAACTTCGCTATTAGTGTGAGTTACAGTTTGTGCTTCAACCCCTTTATACTTAGAGAAAACTTGAATTAAATCATTAAATCCTTCGTTGGTAGCAGCATCTAAATCGTCTAATGCAATGCTAACTTGCTTAGGATCGTGGAAGTTCAAGTTGATTTCGTGAAGCTCTGCAATTTCTTTTAATCGTTCAACTTCAAGACCTTCTGTAGAAATACTAAGTGTATCGAAGAAGTGCTTGTTGTTTAAGGTATATCCTAGATCTTTTAATGTTTTTTCTAATAAAGAAGCTTTTAGGTGAATAGAATCAGCAATAAACTTCAATCCTTTTGGACCATGGTAAGTAGCATACATACCAGCCATAACAGCTAATAAAACTTGAGCTGTACAAATATTAGAAGTTGCTCTTTCTCTCTTAATATGTTGCTCACGAGTTTGAAGTGCCATTCTCAGTGCCATGTTACCATGTGTATCTTGAGAAACTCCAATAATTCTACCTGGAATCTGTCTCTTGAAATCCTCTGTACAAGCTAAATAAGCAGCATGTGGTCCACCGAATCCCATTGGGATACCGAATCTTTGTGTACTACCAATTGCAGCATCAGCACCAAATTCTCCTGGAGCTTTAAGAAGGGTTAAAGCTAAAATATCTGCAGCAACAGCTACTTTTGAACCTGCATAGTGTGCAGCCTCACAGAAGTCTGAGTAATCATAGACTTCTCCGTATTTAGCTGGGTATTGTAAAATCGCACCAAAAGTTTTGTCTGTAAAACTAAACTCTCTGTGATCTCCTATAATTAATTCAACGCCTAAACCATCAGCTTTAGTTTTTAAAACTGCTAAAGTTTGTGGGAAAATTTCCTCTGAAACAAAAAACTGATTAGCACCTGATTTTTTCTGGTCACGTGATCTTGACTCCAAGAACATGTGCATAGCTTCTGCAGCTGCTGTAGCTTCGTCTAAAAGAGAAGCGTTAGCAATTGGCAAAGCAGTTAGGTCAGAAACCATGGTTTGGAAGTTAAGTAATGCTTCTAATCTACCTTGTGCAATCTCAGCTTGGTAGGGAGTATAAGCCGTGTACCAACCTGGACTTTCTAAAATGTTTCTTTGAATTACTGGTGGTAGAATGGTGTTGTAATATCCTAAACCAATATAAGACTTAAACGTTTTGTTTTTAAGGCCAAGACGTTTCATATGTCTTTCTAGCTCCAATTCGCTAAAGGGCTCTGGTAGGTTTAAATCTTTATCTACGATAATAGAATCCGGTAAAGTTTCCTGCATTAACTGCTCAAGGCTTTCAACCCCTAAGTCATTAAGCATCTGTTTTTTGTCGTCCCCATGAACTCCAATGTGGCGAAGTGAAAAATCGTTGGTATTCATTAATTGCATTTATTAAATGTTGAAGAGCTAAAATTACGTAATTTTACACTCAAATAATACCTTTTGCGAAAATTGCTACCTAATATTTATCATGCAATTATCTCTTCTCAGGCATGGGTAGCCTTTTGTTTTGCGCTGCTTTGCAAGTATATACAGCTAATCAACGCTTGGGATTGTGATGTGTTAATCTTTCTTGCCTTTTTTGCGACACTCTTTGCTTATAATTTATCTCATTGGGTAACGGATAAGGAAAATTGGAGAATGCTGATTATGGTTTTTTCTGGTTTATTTAGTTTGGTCTTGGGCTTAATTTATCTTAAAATCCAAATTGTTTTAATCTTATCAGTTTTGGCTTTTATTAGCATTTATTATTCTTATGCTTTTAACAAAAAAAGGCTTCGTAATCTGCCCAACATTAAGATGATTTCAATCGCCTTGGTGTGGTCTATTACGGCTATATTACCGGCTTTTAATGACTTGGGCATTGTTGGTTTTAATCTATTAAATTTGGTTTTAAGCTTATTTTTCTTTGTGGTTGCCATTACTATTCCGTTTGATATTAGAGATTTAGAAGAGGACGATGAAAGCATTAAAACACTGCCACAACAATTCGGTGTAAGTGGAAGTATTAAGATAGGAGTGATGTGTATTGGACTTAGCTTTATTTTATTCTTAAATTATTTCTCTTTTAAAATAAATCAGTTTCACATTCCATTTTTAGTTACTTTATTTATAGCCTTAATTTTTCTACTAAATTCTTCTAAAACCAAGAATAAATGGTTCACGACTTTTTGGATAGAGGGCTTAAGTGCTTTGAGTTTTATTCTATTTTGGATTTTCAATTAAGGTTAAATTTAAATCATAAAAAAAATCCCAACATCGATGGATATTGGGATTTTAAGTTTTCTAAGTGTTGAAATTACTTTTTCAACCAGTTAAATTCAAATTCACAATGTTGATAATCGTCGTGAATCTTAATAAAAGTATCGGCTAATTGACTATCTATCCAATCAAATAACTTCTCTTGTTGTTTTTGTTGAACCGCCATATTCTGAACTCGCGTATAATCAGTTTCTAAAGAGATTTTGTGAGCTGGAACTACTAAATCTAATTTTAATAACTCTAAAGCTTTTCTGTTTTCAAATTCTGTTTCAAAAGGATTCGCAATACTTCCGCTTTCTAAACCAGCAATAGCATAAACTTGTTTCATAGGTAGTTTACTACGCTCAAAACGATTTTCGCCTGATTGTGGGTTAGTTAATTTACCTCCGTTGTATCTTGTGTACTTATCTTCAGAATACTTTAAAGCAGCTTCTTTAAAGGTCATTTTACCTTCGATAATTTGAGTTTTAATTGAATCCATCAAATTATGAGCAACTCTCATTTCCTCGTCGGTTGGTTTAGGTACAATTAAAATATGACGAACATCAATTGCTTGTCCTAATCTTTTATCTAATTGAATTAAGTGGAATCCAAATTTAGATTCAACAGGTTCTGAAATTTCACCTTCTTCTAAGTTAAATGCTACGGCGTCAAATTCTGGAACAAAGGTACCACGTCTTATATTCTGGTATAATCCACCATTGTTGCTAGACCCTGGGTCTTCTGAATATAAAATTGCTTTGGTACTAAAACTTGCACCTTCCTGAATTTCTTTTTTAATACCATTTAACTGGTCAATGATTTCTTGTTTGTGTTCCGGTGTAATCACTGGATACATTACAATATGAGATAATTCTACCTCCTCGTTAATTTTTGGTAACTCGTCTTTGTATAGGTTAAAGAAGTTTTTAACGTCTTCTGGTGAAGCATCTGTATTATCTTCAATCAATTCTCTTTTAGACTGAATAAGTTGGTTTTCTCTTACGATAATTTCTAACTCATTCTGAAGTTCTGCCATGGTTCTAACACCATATACTGATAAAATTTCTTCTTCTGAACCTCTGCTTTTGAAATCCTCTAAAATTGAAAGAGCTCTTGCTTTGGTTCTTTCACTCGAAACAGACACCAACGTATCTTGTTTTGCGTGCGTTAAAACCATTTTTTGAACCAAGATATTACTCACAAAGGAACATTGATCTGGTACTTCTGCACCTTGTTGTTTTGCCAACATATAATCTCGTTGAATATCAGACTCCAAAACAACCTCATCTCCAATAACTGCAGCTACGCCATCGATCTTCTTATCTTGGGCAAAACCTAGTATAGGTAATAGGATGAATAGACTATATATAATATTATTTTTTCTTAATTTCATGATTTTCTAATGCTTTTTCGTACAACTTGTGCTTTTTTTCAGACAGCAAATTTAACTTTCTTTTGTTAAGTACCACACTTTTGATGGTGGGTTTTATAAAGGTATAGGGTGCGGCATTGCCTTTTTTGCCGATTTCATCTATTTGTATGATAAATGATTTATTATTATCCGTGGATGTAAAGATTTGATTTTCATCCATCAAGTTCTGTTTTCTGATCTTTTCTGGTAAGATATCAGTAGCTAATAACTTGTCTAGCTCAACCCAATTATTTTCCGTGAAGTCATAATAATAGTTATTGGTCTTAAGTCTTAGTTCTAAATCCTCTAAATCTCCATTGCGAAGCAATCTTTTGAATTTGTTAGCCGAATCCTGTGGAACCTCTAAAAGGCGATAGGAGATAATGTTTTCCTTTAAAACAAAAGTATCAGGAAACTGTTCGTAATAATCCATTAATTCTTTTTCAGTAACCTCGTCGGAAAAACCAAGCATAAACTTATCTTCAATAATACTCTCGGTTAAATCCTCTCTATAAGAAGCTACTTGGGCTTCGATACGATTAATTTCTTCTTCAGTTAAAATATCATCTACCTCAGACATTAAAATCTTGTCTTTTACCCATTTCTCAATATGTTGATTGACAAATTGAAGGCTATCATCTTCGGATAAGCCTTTGGGAATAACAGCTTGAATATCGCTTCTAGTTAGGATATTGTCTTTGTATTTGGCTACCCAATTTTTGGGGTTGTCTTGTTGACAAGATAAAGTGAATAATAAAGTAAATATAAAAATGAATTTCCTCATGCTTAATCTATAACGTTGAAGGTAGGCTGATAGTTGCGTTCTTCTTCAAGTTTTTCAGGGTTTCTTCGTAATAATATGATTTATAAGCTTCTTTTAATTGTCTAGAAGCTTCTTCAATGGTTTTTGGACGACTTTCTAATTTAGATATTAACCTTACAATAGATGGTCCGTTTCTATAAGTCAAGGATTGGATTTTCTTTTTTGGATTAAAGTTTTTAGGTGTATCTGCACCGTCTATGGCAAAATTACCACGTGTTAAAACTACTGCTAAAGCGCCTTTGTCATCCTTTTTGCCTTCGAAATACTTTAAAATTTCTTCACTAGATTTTTTCCTTTTCAGCATCTTAGTTAAAACCTTGGCGTCCTCAGGGTTTTTGTATCTATAAATTTCTAATGCATATCGTGTAGGCCAAGTATAATCTTCAATATGATCATTTAAATACTTCTGAAGACCGATACTATCGTGTACTGCTTTATCATAAATTTCGTACTCAATCAAATGATTTACTTTGATAGCTTGTTTTAATAAATCTGAAGCCTCCGCGAAATCAGATTCGTACTTTTCTAAATGTGTTATATAATTATTTAGCTTAAACTGAGTTTTATATTTAGGTAAACTATAAGCTAAAAATTCATCGAAGTTGGTGTCCTTACCTAAGAATTGTTTAGACAATTTGATTTCTCTTAATAAATCTTGTTGGCTAAAACTCATTTCATCAGTTGACCAAATCTTCTTATTATTTTTAAACTCGATTTCTTTGTCCTTAGAGAAAAAATCTTTACCTAAAGCTTGGATTACCTCACTCTGCGCTGATGGGTCTTCTATAACTTCAACAACATTATTTGCATGATTTTCCACATATTGAACGTAGTCCATAGAGTAGCTAGATTGTGGAATGTTATTCTCAATCCAGTCTGTCCAATTGTCTTTATTATCAAATTTTTCTTGCTTATAAAACTTAATAATGTAGTAACCATCTTTGGCTTCGAATGGCTCTGTGATCGCACCTTCTTCTAAATTCTTAATTTCATTTAAAAATTCTGTAGGAATATCTACATCCCATCTAGGCTTGTTGATATAACCCGTGTTAGCCTTGCTGATATTGTATTTACTAACAACATCTTCCCATTTTGCATCATTTTTTAATTCTTCAGATGCTTGTTGAAGTTTAGTTTTATCTGGGTTAAAAATAAAATCCAAACCAATAATTCCTGTGGATGGCCTTTCTTCTAAAACTTTAACAAAGAAAAATCCATTTTCTGAATTTTGTATATCAGAACAAGCTCCAACGGGTGTTTTGTAAACCACTCTTTCAATCTCTGCTGAAGATTTCATAGGTCTTAACCAAACCTTGTTTTCAGGCAGAGTTTTTCTAAATTCAATAACACGTTGAGTGGCGGGTTGATTTTTACAAACTTGTTGAAACAAATCTTTAGCTAATAGAGAACGTTCTTTTTTAGCTTCAAGATCAAAAGGATTTGCAACTCCTAAAGCGAAAATTTCTACTTTACGATCGGTTTGTAAATTGGTCCAAATTTCATTTACTAACTTGTTTTTAACCTCCTCATTATACAAATACTTATCACGCTCAGGTTGTATAGATTGAGTATAAATTCTAGCAAAAGCTGCCGTAGTATCTACTTTAGTTTTTTCGGCTTCTTGTTGAAGGAGTTTAAAATTAATATAGGTATCAACAGCCTTATCAATACCTTCCATTTCTATGTTATTATGGTAGGCAGTTTTGAATTCTTTTGTAGATATAGAGTCTTCATTTACAATAATAAACGAATCTTGACCTAAACTAAATATAGAAGTTAATAGCAGACTGCTAAAGAGATAAGATTTCATAGAATTTGGGTGTGTTTAGCAAAAGTATAATGAGCCTAAGAGAAAACCAATGCTTTAAATATTAAACAGTGTTAAGGCTTTATTAAATGCACTTTCGAAGGCCAATAAATCCATATCTGTTTTAAGATTTTTTTGATTCATAAAAGAAATTAATTTCTCCGTAGGCATATTTCCAACCATGTCACTTTTAGACATTGGGCAACCTCCATATCCCTGAATTGCTCCATCAAATTGTCTGCAACCATTTTCGTAAGCTGTATTCACTTTTGGAAACCAAGAATTGTATTCCGTATGGAAATGAGCACCTATTTCAATACCAGGATATTTTGGAATTAAATGACTAAATAGAGCTGCAATATCATCTTCTTTAGCAGCACCAATGGTATCAGAAAGTTTGATGTGTTCTATGCCCATATCAATAAACTGTTGAACATAATTCTCAACCATTTCCGTTGACCATTCCTCGCCATATGGATTACCAAAACCCATAGAAATATAAATCAATGGTTTTTTATCAGTTCCGTCTACGACTTTTAAAATCTTTTTAACTCGCTCTATACCTTCTTCTCTGCTAGCGTTGGTATTATATTGTTGAAATTTTTCCGATACTGAAAAAGGAAATCCTAAATAATGGACGTTTTCAACATCGCAAGCTAATTCTGCACCACGTCGGTTGGCTACAATAACAGAAAGTTTGGTTGAACTCTTGCTTAAATCAAGACTAGAAATAACTTCTTGTGTATCTGCCATTTGAGGAATGGCTTTTGGCGATACAAAGCTACCGCAGTCTAATGTGTTAAAATTTACATCTACTAGAGACTGAATATATTTGATTTTTCGCTCTGTAGGAATAAAAGTTTTGATACCTTGCATGGCATCTCTTGGGCATTCGGTTATAGAAATCATCATTAAATTTAAACTTGTCTAAGATAAAGAATTTTTATATTATTACTTTTGAAAAAAATTAAATTAACGTCATGGAAAAGGAGTGGAAAGATAAGTTATTAAATCGTTTTTTACACTATGCAAAGACATATACGGAGAGTAAACCAGATGTGGAAGAAATCCCAAGCACGCCACAGCAGTGGGATTTAGCGAATTACCTGAAAAAAGAATTAGAAGAAATTGGATTAGAAGATGTTTCTATCGATGATCATGCTTATGTAATGGGTTATTTGCCATCTAATCAAGAAGGAACATTGCCTACAATTGGGTTTATTTCTCATTTTGACACTTCGCCAGATTTTACGGGTAAAGATGTTAAACCACAAATTCATGAAAATTATGACGGTGGAGATATTGTATTAAATGCCGAGAAAGATATTGTTCTTTCGGTTAAAGATTCTCCTGAATTAGCAAGTTTTAAAGGTGAGACTGTTATTACTACAGACGGAACTACTTTATTAGGAGCAGACGATAAAGCAGGAATTGCTGAAATCGTTACAGCTGTTGAATATTTAAAAGCTCACCCAGAAATTCCAAGAGCAAGAATTGCAGTTGGATTTACCCCAGATGAAGAGGTTGGAAAAGGAGCTCATTTGTTTGATGTTGAGAAATTTGGTGCTGAGTGGGCCTATACTATGGACGGAAGTTCAGTAGGAGAGTTAGAGTATGAAAACTTTAATGCAGCAGGTGCTAAAATTACTTTTAAAGGTAAAATGGTTCACCCAGGTTATGCTAAAGGTAAAATGGTAAACGCTATGCATATAGCACGTGAGTTTGCTGAAGCTTTACCTAAAGATGAAGTTCCAGAGAAAACTGACGGCAGACAAGGATTCTTCCACCAACATGATATTTCTGGAGGAGTGGATGAAGTGGTGATGCAAATGATTATTAGAGATCACGATGATGAGAAGTTTGAGAAGAGAAAGAATTTCTTATTAGAACTTGCTCAAAGCATGAATAAAACTTTCGGAGAAGAAAGAGTGATTGTTGAGATTAATGATCAGTACTTTAATATGTATAAACAAATTAAAGATAAAATGCACATCGTAGATCTTGCAAAGCAAGCTATGGAGTCATTAGACATTAAACCAGACATCAAACCTATTAGAGGAGGAACCGATGGTGCGCAATTATCTTATAAAGGATTACCATGTCCAAATATTTTTGCTGGAGGACAAAACTTCCACAGTAGATATGAGTATGTGACTCTTGAGTCTATGGCCAAAGCAACACAAGTGATTGTTAAAATTGCTGAATTAGCGACGAACAAAAAGTAAATAAATGGATGTAGCCTATATCATGGCCGGGATATCCGTCCTGATTATATTTTCCTATTTATTTGATGCTTTTGCGCGTAGAACACAGTTTCCGTCGGTCATCTTACTAATAGCAACAGGTATTGGATTACGCTGGCTGGCGGATGCTACAAATTATCATATTCCATATTTAGATAGAATCATTCCCACTTTTGGAACAATAGGATTAATTCTTATTGTTCTAGAAGGGGCTTTGGAATTAGAAATTAATAAGAAAAAGCGGGGAATCATTATTCAGGGGTTTCTCTCCGCTTTAATTACCCTCTTGCTCACTGCCTTTGGCCTCGCATTTATGTTCCATGAGTGGATGGGAATTCCGTTCTTAGAGAGTTTATTAGATGCGACACCACTAGCTATCATTAGTAGTGCTGTGGCCATCCCGAGTGCAGCTGGGCTTTTAAACAAGGATAAAGAATTTGTGGTTTATGAATCCACATTTTCAGATATTCTTGGTATTGTTTTGTTTTACTTCTTAAAAAGCCATTTAGTCAATGATTCTACTGGTTTAGCTCTAGAAGTACCAAAACTGGTTACTGCAGGATCTTTTATGTCACTGATTTTTGAGATCATTCTGGTGGTTATTATATCACTGGTAGTAACCTATATTTTAATTGAATTGATTGCTAAAATTTCCCACAAGGTTAAATTTTTCTTGATTCTATCCTTGTTGATTTTAGCCTATGTAATTGCTAAGAAATTTCATTTATCAGCTTTAATTATTGTCTTCTTCTTTGGGTTATTTATGTCCAATTCTAGGAACTTGCTTCCCATTCGTTGGCGAAAATATATTAATACAACCAAAGCAGAGGAGGGGCTGCATGAATTCCATATTCTAACAGCAGAGTCTACTTTCTTGATTAGAACAGGATTCTTTTTATTCTTTGGGTTTAATATCACGGTTGACATGTTCTTGTCGGGTGAAACTTATATCTATGGTCTGGCTATTTTAGGTGTAATCCTAGCAGTAAGATTCTTGTATTTAGGAGTTACACAGCCTAAAAAGTTGGTACCAACTGGCTTCATCGCACCGCGCGGATTGATTACCATTTTATTATTTTTAGATCTTCCGATTGAATTTAGCAATAAAATCATCAACGAAAAGGTTTTATTAATTGTAATTTTAGGAAGTATGATTATAATGCTAACAGGTTTATTAATCACCGGTAAAAAGAAAGGAAAGAGTGATGGAGAAGGAGGAGAAAAGGTTAATGTTGATTTTAATACAGTAGGAGATGTCTAATAGTAGAAGAGATTTTATTAAGAAAAGCTTTTTGCTTGGTGTAGCATTGAGCACACCTATGGCTTTATCGGCTATGTTCACTAATCAAGAAGAATTAACTTTTAGTGTAGACGAACTAATGGGAAAAGCTAATCCTAAGATGTTTGGAAATGGATATAAGCTAAGAAAGGAGGTTCATGAAAGTTTAGTGAAACTAACTGCCGCAGCGAAAAAAGATGGTTTTTCGCCTTATGTAGTTTCAAGTTATAGAAATTATAACCACCAAAAGAGAATTTGGGATAATAAGTATATTAAATATACGAGGGAGCAAAAACTGAGCCCAGAAAAAGCGATAGAAAAGATTATTGCTTATAGTACAATTCCCGGGACATCTCGACATCATTGGGGTACTGACTTCGATATTATTGATGGCGCCAAAGGCGTTGCTAATAATCCTTTAAATGAAAAGCATTTCAATAAAGGTGGAGTATATCATGAGTTCAAACTATGGATGAATAAACATGCTGAGGATTTTGGCTTTTATGAAGTTTATACCAATGCTAAAGATAGAAAAGGCTTTAAATATGAGCCTTGGCACTTTAGTTATCTACCTACTTCTTGTGAGATGTTGAGAGAGTATATTAACCAAGGAGTCATCCAAAATATTCAATCCTCAGATATTCAAGGGGCGAAACATATCACTGCTGAATTTTTAGAGAGATATTATAATGAAAATGTTTTAGATATTAATACAGAATTAATTCCTTAAACAAGTAGTTAATATTTGTAAATGAAAAAAGGCTTTCCATTTGGAAAGCCTTTAATTTTTATTCTATTTGCTTAGAATTATAATTGCTCTAATTCAGCTTTAATTTCATTGTAATACGCTTCAGCTTTAGCATACTCTGCATTATCTTTAAAGTTAACTAAAGACTCGCTTAATGAAGTAATGTTAGCTATAGCTTCGTTCATTTCATCAGCATTTCCAGCAGTAGCAGATGCTTTAGCTTTGACAGCTTCGTCATGTAACTTGTTAGCCCACTCTTGTAATTCAGCGTTCTCTAATTGAGGAGCGTCTGTAACTAATGCCTTAGTATCTTCGAAAACTGCGTCTGCACCTTCTGCAAGATCACTTGCTGCATCAGAAATTGCATCACCAGCGTTCTCTGTTGTTTGCTCAACATCGTTAGCCATTTTTTCGTTCGTTTCTTTCTTACAAGATGTAAAAGAAATCATTCCTCCTACAACTGCTAATAATAATACTTTTTTCATAATTAAATAATTTTCAATTTAAATTTATACTACAAATATAAGATTTTTAGTCAAATACTAAATTAAATTTAATGAGCATCGTTTTTGAACTCATTAAGATGATTTAATTCTCGAGAACTAAATGCTCTTAAAATTTGTTAAACGTATTGCTGCATATATTATGCCGTAATTTTAAATTGAGCCTGATGAAGCTTAAAATAATAACCTTCTTTATCAATTAATTCTTCATGTGTGCCTTGCTCAACAATTCTTCCTTTGTCCATGACAATAATTTTATCAGCATTTTGAATTGTAGCTAATCTGTGAGCAATAATTATAGAAGTTCTATTTTGGGTAATCTTCTCTGTGGCTTTCTGTATAAGAGCTTCAGAGACTGTATCAATTGAAGAAGTAGCTTCATCTAATACCAAGATTTGAGGTTGGAAAACATAAGCTCTTAAGAAGGCTAGCAACTGTCTTTGTCCTACAGATAAACTCGATCCACGCTCAGCAACTATATAATCAAAGCCTCCTGGTAAAGCTTCAATAAAAGGTAAAATTTCTATTTCTTTTGCAGCATTTATAACATCTTCTCTTGAAATTGACTCATCATTTAAGGTAATATTATTCAAAATAGAGTCATTAAATAAGAATACATCTTGTAGAACTACCGCAATATGTTGTCTCAAATTAGCTAATTCAAATTCGGTAATATCAGTACCATCAATACAAATAGAACCACTTTTAATATCGTAAAAACGATTTAAAAGGTTGATAATAGTAGATTTACCAGCACCAGTAGAGCCAACGATTGCAATGGTCTCACCTTGTTTAGCAGAGAATGAAACATCTTTTAAAACCTCTTCACCTTCTACATATTCGAAATATACATTCTTAAAATCAATATCTCCTTTTACATTATCAAAGGCAAGTTTACCATGATCTGGTAGCTTTTCATCTTGATCCATCATCTTAAAGACGCGCTCAGAACTAACCAAACCTCTTTGTAAGTTGTTATAGCGTTCTGCAATTTGACGAATTGGACGCACTAGCATTGGGATAAACATAATGAAGGCAATCACTTGTCCTGCGGATACATCCGTGAAGTGAATAGCACTATAACCACCCATTATAATTACTAATCCAAGAGCCAAGGCCGAAACAACTTCAACTATAGGGAAAAGTAACGAGAAATAGAAAACGGTGGCTAAATAAGCTCTTCTTAAGCTTCTATTAATTCCTTCAAACTTTTCAAATTCAGCTTCTTCACGATTAAAGAGTTGAATAATTTTCATTCCACTTAATCGCTCTTGAACAAAACCATTGAAAATGGCCGTTTGAGTCCTCTCTTCAGAGAAGGTTCTTTTAATAGATTTTTGAAAGATGTTGGTAATAATAACCATCAAAGGCAAAATTACAATTACAACCAAAGCTAACTTCCAATTGGTTAGGAACATGGCCGCAACAATGAAGACAATCTTTAGTAAATCACCTAGGATGACGAGAATTCCATCAGTAAAAACCTGAGAAACCGTTTCAATATCGGAAACCGAGCGAGTTACTAGGGTTCCATTAGGAGTTCTATCAAAGAAACTTAGCTTAAACTGTACAATCTGATCGAACAATTGCACCCGAATTTTCTCAATTACCGTCTGTGCAATAATATTGGACAGAAGGATGAAGTAATATTGTAGGATAATTTCCGCGATGAGTAATCCTACTAAAATAAATGATAATCTTACTAAAAGTTCGTAGTTCTGAGGCTTAATATATTGATCTACAGCATCACCTACAAGAATAGGTCGTAAAGAAGAAAGCAGTGCTAAAGCAAGACCAATACCAACAACAATGTAAAACAATTTCTTGTTTTCCATTCCTATTTTAATCAATCTCTTGAACTCTGATAAATTAAATTTCGACTCTTTCTTCATAAATATAAATCTTTCGGATAAGCCACATGTGTTAAAAATAGACCATGTGCCGGTGCCGAAGCAGCTGCAAATTTACGGTCTTTTTTCTCTATTATATCAATAAACTCTTCTAAGCTTGTTTTTCCTTTTCCTACCTCGACTAAAGTTCCAACTACAGAACGAACCATATTTCGTAGAAATCGATCTGCAGTAATTTCAAATTTTAAATTTCCGCTTTCTTCTGACCAAACAGCATACCGTACATCACAAATATTAGTCTTATTATCTGTATGAAGACGAGCAAAACTTGTGAAATCATCATATTTTAATAACAAATCAGCTGCTTGATTCATTTTATTAATATCTAAGACTTCATAATTCCAATGCCAACTTAGATCTGTTTTAAATGGATCTTTCTGATAATTAATATAATAATGATAGGTTCTTTCGGTTGCATCAAATCTTGCGTGAGCCTCAGGTTTCATCTTTTGAAGAGAATGCACAGCGATATCTTGAGGTAGAAAAGAATTTAATCGATAAATAAATTTATCGATATCTTCAATTTCTGAATCAAAATGAGCAACCATAGATTTTGCATGAACACCCGCATCCGTACGTCCAGCACCCACTAACTTGGTTTCGTTGCCCAATAATTTACTCATTCTGTCTTCCAAAACTTCTTGAACCGTGATGGCATTCGGTTGAATTTGCCAACCATGATAAGAAGTTCCTTGATAAGAAAAGCCTAGAAAATATCTCAATTGCTTAATTTTATACAAAAGTAAGAAACCTATGACTAAAATTTTGCTTCTGTCCGATACACATAGCTATATGGATGATAGAATCTTGAAATATGCATCCGAAGCTGACGAGATTTGGCATGCAGGTGACATTGGAGAAATTAAGGTAGCAGATGCGCTGCAAGCCATTAAACCCCTAAGAGCGGTCTATGGAAATATAGATGATGCCGAAGTAAGAGGTGAATTTCCATTAAATAATATTTTTACTGTGGACGGTGTAAAAGTTGTGATTACCCACATTGGTGGTTATCCAGGGAAATACAATGCTCGCGTGAAAGAGTTGTTATTAACTGAAAAACCCAAATTATATATATGTGGACATTCACATATTTTAAAAGTAATGCATGATAAAAAGTTAAATTTACTACATATGAATCCAGGAGCTGCTGGAATACATGGATTTCATCAAATTCGAACCATGCTTAGGTTTAGTCTAGACAATGGTAAAATTGATAATTTGGAAGTTATTGAATTAGGAAAAAGAGGGCAGAGGACTGATTAATTCCTTTTAACTTCTACGATTTCTAGATTCTTCGGCAGATAAGTTTTTGGGAAAACCTTTCTGGCTTCATCTAATAGAATAGTTAAATCAGTATAACGATTAGAGAAATGTCCCATAATTAATTTACCCACATTAGCTTTTTTGGCAATGGTTGCCGCTTGTTCGGCGGTGGAATGACCTGTTTTATAGGCAAGATCGCCTAATGATTTGTCGAAAGTTGTTTCGTGATAGAGCAAATCTACTCCTTTAATAATATCAATTAAATCTTCTTTATATCTTGTGTCTGAACAAAATGCATAAGAAAGAGGTTCTTCTTGTGGAAAGGTTAGCACATCGTTTGGAATTATTTCTCCCGAACTTAAAACAAAATCTTTTCCTTTTTTAAGATTAAAATAATCACAAGTTTCAATTTCAGGATAAGCTTGAATAGCCTCAATGTTTAAATTTTTTAAACGTGGTTTTTCCTTTACCAAATAGCCATTACAATAAATTCTATGGTCCAAAGGAATGTTATAAACCTCTAATTTGTTGTCCTCAAATATCAACCTAGAATCCTTATGACTCAATTCGTGGAAAATGATTTCATAACTGCATTTAGATTGAGTATGTTTCAATTGATTTAAGATAAAGTCCTTAATCCCTTCTGGGCCAAAAATATTAAGTGGCTTAATTTTGCCCATCAATTGCATGGTTGATATAAAACCAATTAATCCAAAAACATGATCTCCATGTAAATGAGAAATAAAAATATGGTTGATTTTAGAGAATTTGGCTCTAGCACGTCTTAATTGAACTTGAGTTCCTTCACCACAATCAATAAGAATAAATCTTTCGTTTACGTTCAATAATTGCGCGGTAGGATGAGAATCCACCTTGGGGGTTGCTGAATTATAGCCTAATATGGTAAGCTGTATACTCAAGAGTATTTGGGTTTATTCCTTAAGTTTTGCAATAATATCTACTGCACCTTTCGTCTTGTCACCTAATTTACATAAAATTTCTGCATCTAATGGTAAGAAAACATCTAAACGAGATCCGAATTTAATAAATCCATACTCAGTTCCTGCTACGGCCTTATCTCCTGGTTTTGCATATAAAACAATTCGTCTAGCTAAAGCTCCAGCAATTTGTCTGAATAAAACCTCTGTTCCATTCACTGCTTTAACCACAGTGGTTGTACGTTCATTTAATTCAGAAGACTTTGGATGAAAAGCTACTAAATATTTACCTGGATGATATTTGGTATAGGTTACTTCTCCGGCTACTGGATATCTACACACATGAACATTTAATGGGCTCATGAAGATAGAAACTTGCATCACTTCTTTCTTTAAATATTCTTTCTCGAATACTTTTTCAATCACAACTACTTTTCCGTCTACGGGAGCTACGATTTCTAGCGCTTCGGACTTAGCTTCGCGTAATGGGTTTCTAAAAAACCAAACCACAAAACCAAAGAAGATTGTCAAGGCAGCAATAGCTATATATGATAGGGTAGAACCATTTAAATATAATGGGATACTAGCAGCGACTAATAATACAAAGCCAATAATTAAAATCCAAGTTCCTTCTTTATGTAACTTTATCATATTTTAAATAAATAAAAAGTAAATATATAGGGCAATAGCTGATGGTAGAAAGCTATCTAATCTATCTAAAAATCCACCATGACCAGGCAATAAATTACCACTGTCTTTAACACCAAAAACGCGTTTTAGTTTTGATTCTGCTAAGTCACCTAAAGGTGCAACAATAGCAATAATAATGGCAATAATTATCCAATTTCCTCTTAGGTTCGGAAAGTTGTAATTGATAATAGCACCTGCAACAATTGTAAAGAACATTCCACCAATTAAGCCTTCTACTGTTTTGTTTTCTGATATAGAACTTAGTTTTCTCGAACCAAAGTATTTACCGGTTAGATAGGCAAAAGTATCACTACACCATAATAAAATGAAAACACCAATGAGCGAATTTAACATTTCAAAGTTACCTACCTCGAATTTTTTAACCGTTGATAAAACCAAAGAAAAGGGTAGTGCAACATAGACCACACTGAAAATTAGTTTAGATGAATCAAAAGCTAACTCAACAGGTCTTTTAAAAATTATAACCAATGCAATAATAAATAATAAAGGTGGTAAAAAATTAACAAACCTTACATCAAACATACCCGTAGAGTACCAAAACTTCTCGGCATAGTTATAAAATAAATATCCTGAAACTAGTACAGTTCCTAGGATATAAAGTTTATTGTCAAATTGAAGCAATTGAATTAATTCCCATAAACAAAGTGCTAAAAAAAGCCCCAAGAGAATTAATAAACTCAATGGAGAATAGAGAGATGCAAATACGATCGCTGCGATATAGGCAAATCCAAAAATAGCACGGGTTACAATGTTGGGCATAGTCTTATTCTACAATCAACAAATATATGTTTTTTGTAGATATTTTACCATTCATTGGGTTGGCATCTACACCACCTATGGAAGTAATTCCACTCGGAAGGTTATTCATTTTGGTTCTATTAAGTATTTGCATCGCCTCACTTAGATTATCTACAATCTGGCTGTGATGGGCGTATACAATGAAATTATCTGGTAATTCAGATATTTTTCTACCACCTGTTTTATCAGATGATAGCATAATTGAACCATTGTAAGAAATTAAACTTTCACAATGAATAAAATTGAAGTCAGCTGTGGCCGAAGGGTAATTGATATAATTTGCCCCAACCATGGTCAGCATTTTTTGTAAAGAATCATCAAAGCAAATAAATCTACTGATGTGTTCTTGTTCAATAATTTGTTTTAAATAATATAAAACCTCTTGTTTGTTCTCACAATAAAGAAAATGACCACCTGCTTCACTAAAAAATTTAGCAAATTTTTCATCCAAGGGAAGCTCAACAGGATAAGATAAGTCGATATCCTCGTCGTCGTCTTCTTGTTCTGGTTGAAACAATTCCTTTATTTTACTCCACAAATTGGTCATATAAAATATTTACTAAAATAACTTAAAAAAAGCTATAAATACAAATCTATTTTAACATAAGAAGTTTGCGTTCAAATATATAGAATATTTAAACGCAAATTATCTTTAATTTATACTTCTTTAGAAGGAATAGACTCTATATTTTCTTCTTCAGTTTCCGCAGCTGAGTCAACTTTCTTTTGATCTTCTAGCTCAGCTTGCTTTGTTATGGTGTTCATTTCATCGTCAAACTCTCTCTTACCAAAGATTTTTTCTAAATCTTCTCTAAAGATAACTTCCTCTTCCAGTAATTTCTCGGCTAGTAAAGTCAACTTATCCTTATTGGCTGATAGTAATTCAACACTTCTTGTATATTGCTCGTCGATGATTCTTCTAATCTCTTCGTCAATCTTTTCTGCAGTTTTCTCAGAATATGGTTTAGAAAACGCATAGTCATTTTGTCCTGAACTGTCATAATAAGAGATATGTCCAACTCTTGGGCTTAAACCATAGATAGTTACCATCGCTCTCGATTGTTTGAAGGCTCTTTCAAGGTCGTTTTGTGCCCCGGTTGAATAATCCTTACCGAACATAACTTCCTCTGCAGCTCTACCACCTAATAAGGCACACATTTCGTCTAACATTTGACTCTCTGTGGTAATCTGTCTTTCTTCTGGTAAATACCATGCAGCACCTAAAGATCTTCCTCGTGGAACAATAGTTACCTTAACTAGAGGAGAAGCATGTTCTAACAACCAGCTACTAGTAGCATGTCCAGCCTCATGGAAAGCAATTCTTCTTTTCTCTTTTGGCTTGATTAATTTACCTTTTTTCTCTAATCCACCAATAATTCTATCAACGGCATCTAAGA
The DNA here is from genome assembly GCF_029664245.1 of Profundicola chukchiensis. Classification (GTDB taxonomy): domain Bacteria; phylum Bacteroidota; class Bacteroidia; order Flavobacteriales; family Weeksellaceae; genus Profundicola; species Profundicola chukchiensis. The sequence goes on from NZ_JANAIE010000004.1 coordinate 110,085, forward strand.
AATCTTGTCTATCAATAGCGTCTTTACCTTTTCTAGCAGCGATTAGGGCAGCCTCATTACAAATGTTTGCAATATCAGCACCACTGAATCCAGGAGTTTGTCTTGCAAGGAATTCTAAGTCTAATGTTTCCTTTATTTTTAAATTCTTGGTGTGAACTTTAAAAATCTCTTTTCTTTCGTGAATTTCTGGTAAATCAACATAAATTCTACGATCAAAACGTCCTGCACGCATTAAGGCAGAGTCTAAGATATCTGCACGGTTGGTTGCCGCCATTACAATTACGTTGGTATCAGTATCAAATCCGTCCATTTCGGTTAGTAGTTGGTTCAACGTGTTTTCACGCTCGTCATTACCACCTGTCATGTTGTTTTTACCTCTAGCTCTACCAATCGCATCAATCTCATCGATAAAGATAATAGATGGTGATTTTTCTTTTGCATTCTTAAATAAATCACGAACACGAGAAGCTCCAACACCTACAAACATTTCTACGAAATCAGATCCTGATAATGAGAAGAAAGGAACTTGCGCCTCACCAGCAACAGCTTTAGCAAGTAAAGTTTTACCTGTACCTGGAGGTCCTATAAGTAAAGCACCCTTTGGAATCTTACCACCTAAACGTGTATATTTTTCAGGGCTTTTAAGGAATTGAACGATTTCTTCAACTTCCTCTTTGGCTCCTTCTAGTCCAGCAACATCCTTAAATGAAACTTTAACCTGAGAATTCTCGTCGTATAATTTAGCTTTTGATTTTCCGATGTTGAAAATTTGTCCACCACCGCCGGCGCCACCTCCAGACATTCTTCTGAAAATAAAATACCAAAGCAAACCAAGTAGGGCTACCCAAATTAAAATTTGGAATAAAATCTCAACGAAAACATTGTTTTCAGTTAATTCCATTGTAACCTCAGAGGTAGCTTCTTTTGGTAATCTATCGTATTTATCAAAAAATACAGTTTGATTAGCAACCTTAAAGGTCATGTTGGGAGTTGCTCCCGTTAGGTTAGGGTTTTGCTTTAAGTTTTTAAATTCATCTTTCTGTAATGCTTCATCAGTTAAGAAAACAGAAACTCTATCCGCATCCTTATCAAACACGAAGTTCTGCACATAACCTTCTTCTACATATTTAAAGAAATCTCTTTCTTGAATTTCTTTTCCTGAGCCGTTCATACCGCCACTCATAATAAAGAACCAACCAGCTAAAAATAGGGCAATAGCCGTATAAAGCCAATTTAGATTAAATGACGGTTTATTATTTTTTTTCTTTTGTGTCAATTTGTGATTTTTATAAGGTTAAGCAGAAATTAATTTGGCATCTCCCCACATACTTTCTAGATCATAGAATTCGCGGATACCTTTCAAGAAGACATGCACTACCACATTACCGTAATCCATTAGTACCCATTGGGCATTTTGATTACCTTCGGTATGCAATGGTCTTTCCTTTATTTCATTTCTAACTTTCTTCTCTACGTTTGAAGCAATAGCCGAGACTTGTGTCGTCGAATTACCACTACAGATAATAAAAAATTCGCTGACAGCATTGTCTATCTCCCTTAAATCGAGGATAGTAATGTTCTCAGCTTTCATATCATCGATACTGTTAACAATAGTTTCTACTAATTTATTAGAGTTGGATTTTTCAATCATTCAATATTATTTAATTTTGGACTTACAAAAATAGTAATTTTAAGCTTAATCATAATTGCTATTTAGCTGCAATCATATTAAATATGTTAAAAAAACTCAATTTCTTGCATTTTGAATCCTTGGGTTCAACTAATCAAAAGCTATACCAACTGACGGAAAATAATGTGCCATCTTGGACTGTTGTTAGTGCTGATAAACAATCTTCTGGTAAGGGTTATGCTAATAATGTTTGGCTATCAGAAGATTATAAAAATGCAACCTTTAGTTTTCTTCTAAGATATCCATTTCAGGTGCAAGAAGAATTAGCAATATTTAACATGTGGATTTCTACTGAAATAACCCGCTTTTTGTCAAATTGGCAGATAGAGGCACAAGTAAAATGGCCTAACGATATAATTTTAAATAATAAAAAAATTGCAGGTATTTTAATTGAAACAAAATTAACCGGTGATAAAACCAAATTTTGTGTAATAGGCTTGGGGATAAATATCAATCAAGTCGACTTTGGGGAATTAGAGCACGTTAGTTCTTTAGAGCTTGAGAACAAGGTACTTGATTTTGATGTTCAGGAGTTTATTAAAGATTTAATGCTTCATTTTTATGATAACTTCTATAAAATGGAGACCAAGCAATTTGATTTAATTTACGATACCTATAATAATCAATTGTTTAAAAAAGGAAAGGTTTCTGTATTTGAGATTAATAATCAAAAAATGAATGGAATTATTCAATATGTAAACAGAGAAGGAAACCTAGTGGTAGATTTGGAAGATAGAGGTGAAAAGACTTTTAGACATAAGGAGATAAAACTTCTTTACTAAATTACTTTTGATTTCATAATTGTGGATAATAATCGTAATTTTGAAACACTATGGTAGAGAAAGAAAATGTTGTTCTAATTACAGAGCAAGATGAGCCAATTGGCCTTATGGAAAAACAGGAAGCTCATGTAGCAGGGGTGTTGCATCGAGCTTTTTCGGTATTTATTTTTAATGATAAAGGTGAATTGTTAATCCAACAGAGAGCTTTTGAAAAATATCATACCCCTGGAAAATGGACCAATACATGTTGTAGTCATCCACGCGATGGAGAGACTTATGAAGAGGGAGCGATTAGAAGATTGCAAGAAGAAATGGGGTTCACTTGTCCTATAGAATATCAATTTAATTTTATTTACAAAGCTGATGTAGGTCAGGGGCTTACGGAGCATGAGTTAGACTATGTCTTTAAGGGTGTTTATAACGAAGAACCTGTTATTAATCCTGAAGAAGTAGCTGCATATAAATGGATTGACTTCGATGAATTACAACAAGATGTTCAAAATAATCCAGAGGAATACACACCTTGGTTTAGAATTATACTTAAAGAATATTTAGCCCACCTATCATGACAGTAACTGTTCATAGAAAATCTCATTTCAACGCAGCTCATCGATTGCATAGAAAAGATTGGGATGATGAAAAAAATAGAGAAGTTTTTGGTAAATGTGCACTGCCCAATTTTCATGGGCACAATTATGATTTGACTGTAAGTGTAACAGGGGAAATAGATCCAGCAACAGGTTTTGTAATTAATCTAGATGATTTAAAACAGATCATTAAAGATGAAGTAGAGGATTACTTAGACCATAAAAATTTGAATTTAGATATTCCTGAGTTTAAAGACTTAAACCCTACGGCCGAGAATATCGTTGTGCTTATTTGGAATCGAATCCGAAAGCATTTAAGCGACGACAAACAATTAGAAGTAACTTTATATGAAACACCACGAAACTTTGTAACATATCGTGGATAAATTAAACAATTAAACAATGAAATTAACTGCATTAAATCAAACGCATAAAGACTTAGGGGCTAAGATGCTTCCTTACGCTGGTTTTGAAATGCCAATTCAGTACGCAGGTGTGAATCATGAACACATGGCGGTTCGTGAAGGTGTTGGTGTATTTGACGTAAGTCACATGGGACAATTTAGGTTTACAGGAGAAAAAGCCGAAGAATTACTTCAAATGCTTTGCACCAATGATGTAACTAAATTACAACCTAACAAAGCTCAGTACACTTGCTTTTTAAATGAAGAGGGAGGAATTATCGATGATCTTATTCTTTACCAAATTGCGGATCAAGACTATTTAGCGGTAGTGAATGCTGGATGTTTGGATAAAGACTGGGAGTGGGTAAATAAGCAAAACAAAATTGGAGCTAAAATAGAAGATCAAAGTGATGCGACTTCGGTATTGGCAATTCAAGGTCCTAAAGCGTTGGAGTCAATGCAGAGTTTAACTGATGTTGATTTAGCAAGCATTAAATTCTATAATATTGTTGTAGGTGAATTTGCTGGTGTTCAAAACGTTATCATTTCTGCAACGGGTTATACAGGTTCAGGTGGTTTTGAGCTTTATTTCGATGCCAAAGATTCAGAAAAGATTTGGAATGCAGTTTTCGAAGCAGGAAAGGATTACGGAATCGAGCCTTGTGGTTTAGCTTCTCGTGATACGTTGAGATTAGAAAAAGGTTATTGTCTATACGGAAATGACATCAATGAAGAAACTACTCCATTAGAAGCTGGTCTAGGTTGGGTTACTAAATTAGATACTGAGTTTATTGGAGCAGATGCTTTAAGAAAACAAAAAGAAGAAGGTTTAAAACGTAAGTTAATAGCCTTTAAAATGGTAGACAAAGGAATTCCTCGTCAAGGCTATGATATCGTAGATGCTGATGGAAATGAAATCGGAAATGTTACCTCTGGTACGCAATCTCCTATATTAAAAGAGGGAATCGGAATGGGCTATGTTGCTACAGATTTCTCTAAAGTTGGATCTGAGATATTTATTCAAATTAGAAAGAAAACTGTTAAGGCAGAAGTAGTTAAGACGCCTTTTGTATAAGTAAATAGATAATTAAAATTTTAAAATCTACTTGATTAATTTCAGGTAGATTTTTTTTGTTTTAAATATCAATGGAGAATATAATTAAAGACTTAATTGCTTTAGAAGTCTACTTAAAATCGTAACAAATCTCAATTTTAAGGCAAAAAAAAAATCCGAGTAAAAACTCCGGATAGCATAAAATAAATATAAAAAAGTTTAGTGTCCTAGGCGATGGGTGGCCGTAGGATTGCCGTCAGACATTCAAACTCATAAAGTTCAGCGTTGTCCGAAAAACGCTCTACGTTAAGTAAAACACTATAAATTGGTATAATATAGTCAGATTGAAAATCAGTGAATTGCATACGCAATACCTCACTGATCATGATTCCACCAGAAACATCTTTTGGTAATGTAGAGACAACTGTTTTGTTTTTCTCATTATCCTTATTTCCAAAGGTTAAACCTTCGGTGTTAATGTGTCTTACGGGTAAATCATTTTTAATTTTATTCTCTTTTTTAGAGGCTATAATTTCTTCACTCAATGGAGGAAGATGATGCGCTGCAAATTGCTCTGCATAGCGACCTTCAACTTTTAAATCTTTAGAATCAATTTTTAATGCTGAATTAGATTTAAAATTCTTAAGTACAGTGATTTTCTGTGAATCATCATTTTGAATAGAAATAATTCCTTTTCCTTTGATTTCATCAGTTGCGATGATCACCTCTTGATTCTTAATTGTAATGCTCGTGCCTTCGCCAATGCTCAGTCCATCACCTATATGTATCTGCGCATATGCTCCTGTAGAACACAAGAACATAAGAAATACAAGTAATATGTGATGATTACGCATAAACATACCTTACAAAAATAGTCAATTTTTTGGTCGAAACTCAAATAATTTCCATTAATTTCGCGTATTAAATAAATGTACATGAGAATATTTGCTAGTGTTGAAGAAGAATATGGTCAATATGACAATGCAAAAGTTGTATTAATTCCAGTTCCATATGATGGAACATCTACTTGGTTGAAAGGCGCTGATAAAGGGCCAGAGGCTTTCTTAGAGGCTGCCGACAATATGGAGATTTATGATATTGAAACTAAATCTGAACCATATAAAATGGGAATCTTTTTAGATGATCCCGTATCTGAAGATTCTTCACCAGAAGCTATGACAGATGCAGTGCATCAACGAGTTGCTAAGTACTTAAAAGATGAAAAAGTGGTTACCTTATTCGGTGGCGAGCACTCTATTTCAATCGGAAGTATTAGAGCTTTTGGAGATAAATATAAGGACTTAACAGTTCTTCAGTTAGATGCACACACAGATCTTCGCCCTGAATATCACGGAAGTAAATGTAATCATGCTTGTGCGGTTTTTGAAGCGAATGAAAAGCATCATTTGGTGCAAGTTGGAATCAGAAGTATGGATACTGAGGAAGTTCAATACCTGAAAGAGGACAATGTGTTTTTTGCTCATGACATTGCTGAGAATAAGAATTGGATAGAAGATGTTTATAATAAATTAGGCGACAACCCGATTTACATCACTATTGATTTAGATGCATTTGATCCTTCTATTTGTCCATCTACTGGAACGCCAGAGCCAGGAGGTTTGGAGTGGTATCCAACTTTAAAATTGTTGAAAAAAGTTATACAAACTAAGAATGTGGTTGGATTTGATATTGTTGAATTGATGCCAAACGAAAACGAAAGATCTTCGGATTTCTTAGCAGCGAAATTATATTATAAAATGTTGGCTTACTTATACACAAAATAAATCCTTATCCTATTATACGAAAAGTCATCATATTTAGTTTTAATAACTGATGTATAGATTCAGTATTGCTTTCTGTTTTACATTCGGCATGTTGCTACACGTTGCAGCGCAAGATGGTACACGTGTGTACGAATTCTTGAATATTACCACCTCACCACGTCAGGCGGCCTTGGGTGGAAATGCACAATCTATGTGGGATTCTGATCCTAATATGAGCTTGTGGAATCCTGCCTTGATGAACCCAGAAACACATTCTAAGTTAGCAATTAATTACGTTAATTATTTAACTGATATACAATCGGGTACGGCGTCTTATGTGTATCAATACAATAAGCGAAATTTTTTCTCAATTCACGGGCAATATGTGGACTATGGAGAATTTATTGCTGCTGATGAAATAGGAAATGTAACCGGTGATTTTAATGCTAAAGATGCGGCGATCACCTTAGGATATGCACATAATCTAAATGACTTTTTTACAGTAGGAGCCAACCTTAAATACATCCACTCGCAGATTGAATCTTATACCAGTTATGCGGCGGCAATGGATTTAGGAGTTGTTTTTCATGATATAGACTACGATACCAATGTTGCGCTTTCTATACGTAACATTGGTACCCAGTTTAAACCTTATGATAATTTAAAAGAGCCTTTGCCTATTCAAGTTAATTTGGGTATTTCTCATAAATTAGAACATGTGCCATTAGAGGTTACGGCAACTTTACATGACCTACAGAAATTTGATATTTCCGAGCAATATAAAGAGGATGGAAGAGAAGTATCGAAAATGCGAAAAGCAATCGATCACCTTTCATTAGGAGCAGAGTTTTTTCCTCAAGCTGGATTTAATCTTAGATTTGGATATAATTTCAAAAGAGGAAATGAGTTGAGTACAGATGCCACTAAGAATTTCTCTGGTTTCACTGCAGGCTTTGGACTTAGAATTAGCTCGTTTAGACTTGAATATGCACACGCACAATATCATTCATCTTCTAATACCGATCATTTTGGGTTAATCATCGATTTAGAAAACTTCCTTCAGCCTAGATATTATTAAAGTGCCTAAAATCAGTTTGTTGGATAATCTTCAGGTGGAATGATTTGCAACATTTCGTTGGTTACCATCACGGCATATTTTTATAATAATTCTTCAATTCTATCTTGTTCTTTAGACTTAAAGAGCATTTCTACATGATAGGGTTTCTGTGTCTTTAATAAACTAAGAGTGAAATGCACAGTGCTTTAATCCAAATTTGATTATTAAATTATTATTAAATTCAATCAAGTCTTTGGTTTCCTTAAGTTTAAGATCCATAGATGCTGTCATGAAAATGCCAACTTTTGAGGAACAGCCATAGGTAGATTCTCGTACTTAGATGCGCAAGAGAATAGAACTTATCTGTTGAACACAAGAGAATCAACATGGTAAATATCGCCAGGACGGAATTTCATTTGATAGAAGAAGTTTCTTTAAAAGCTTGACTTTAATTTTAAAATTAAATGCTCTAAAATTAGATTAATATGTTTAATTTTGTCGCCGAATGGTGTTCCGGTTTAAAGTCGGAATGAAAAGGGAAAGCGGTTAAATTCCGCTGCTGTACCCGCAACTGTAAGTTTTATTAAGGTAAATCATTCAAGCCACTGAACAGCTCAAACGTTTGGGAAGGCCGATTTATCAAAAACAAGCCAGGAGACCTGCCATATTATGTATAAATAACCTTCGGGAAAAAAGGTAAACTGATATGAGAATATATTATTTCCTGCTTTTTATTTTATTAGCTTCATCGGTTGAAGCTCAGATGGATACTATTCATTTAAGTGATGTGATTGTGTCGGATTCAAGACTTAAAAATCAATCCAAAACACAGCAAGTTTTGATTTTGAATGATTCTGTCATAACAAAAAACTCAAATTCACTAACAGATTTATTAAACCTTAATTCTTCTATTTATTTCAAGGAGAATGGTGTAGGAATGGTTTCGTCGCCAAGTTTTAGAGGAACTACGGCACAGCAAACTTCTGTTTTATGGAATGGAATCAGTATTAATTCAAGATTCTTGGGGCAATCTGATTTTAATTCAGGAACTGGAATTAATTATGACGAAATCGCTATTAAACCAGGAGGAGGTAGCGTTATTTATGGCTCGGGAGCGATTGGAGGAAGTGTGCATTTAAATAATAATTTAAAATTTAGAAAAGGTCTAGGAGTTGATCTTTTAGCAAAATATGGAAGTTTTAATACTTTAGGATTAGCTGGAAAATTCTCTAATTCTAATGATAGATTGAGTTATAATCTTTCTTATGCAAGAAACTCTTCGGACAATGACTTTGAGATTGAATCCAAAAATTATATTAATCGTAATGGACAATTTTGGAATAATACATTCGATGGAAGTTTGGGTTATAAGTTAGATGCAAGAAATCAGTTCTCTTTGTTCTTGCAAGCTTATCAAGATGAACGTCATTTTGCAATTGTTGAAGAATATGCAACCAAAACCAAATACGAAAACCAAAATTTTAGAGGATTATTGACATGGGAAAATCGTTGGAATCGATTGAATTCTAATTTTAAGTTAGCCTTTCTAAATGAGGATTTTAAATTTTATGATAGATTAGAAGATGATCCTACATCTCATGGTAAGCTGAATTCGCTTATCGGAAAGTATGATGGTACATTTAGAGTTAACAACCAGCTCAATACTTCTTTTCTTGCTGAATATACCATTGATAGAGCTAAAGGCGATGGTAATGGTATTGTGAATCCACAAAGAAATACGTTGAACCTAGCTTTATTGATGTCGCATCAGTTGTTGGATAAACTTTATTATGAAGCTGGAATTAGAACTGAGTTTACGGAGGATTATGAAAGCCCATTATTGTATTCCTTTGGTGTAAATTATAGTCCAATTAAGTTTTATGAAGCGAAATTTAATATTTCTAAAAACTATAGAGTTCCTAGTTTTAATGACTTGTATTGGGAGCCAGGCGGGAATTTGGACTTAAAAGCAGAAAATAGTCTTCAATTTGAATTGGGTCAAAATTTTACCTGGAAGAAAAACACGCTTGGAGTTAATTTGTATTATAACGATATCAGCGATATGATTCGTTGGGTGCCTATGAATGGATTTGTATGGTCGCCTATGAATACCGATGAAGTAATTTCAAAAGGAGTTGAAGTATTTACGCATCTTCAAAAATCATTTGCTAATCACCATCTTCAATTGAACGCTAACTATTCCTATACCATTTCTAGAAACAAAGCAACCGAAAAACAATTGAGTTATGTCCCTTATCATAAAGCAAATGTGGCTTTAACACATGCTTACAAAGATTTTTCTTGGTTTCTACAAGGTATGTATGTGGGAGAGGTTTTCTCTACCACAGATGAATCAGAAATGTTCAAAATAGACAAATACCAAGTCTGGAATGCGGGTGTAAACTATGAATTTGGTAGTAATTATAGAATTAACCTTGGATTTAAGGTAAACAATCTTTTCAATTACTACTATCAACCGCTTTTGTATAGACCAATGCCTATGCGTAACTATGGTCTTCAATTGAAAATAAATCTTTAAAATTTAAATATGAAAAACATGTACAATTTCCTCAAAATTAACTTTTTGGGTTTAATTCTAGTGGGTCAATTATTAAATGCCCAATACGACAACGGTGTTTTAATTTCAAATGAAGGAAACTTTGGTTCTCCTAATGCTGATGTGTCTTACATTGATCAAGATACGTATGAAATTAGCAATAATATTTATCAAGCTGTGAATAATGAGCCATTAGGTGACGTGTTGCAGCACATAAGAATTCATGGAGATAAGGCTTATTTAGTAATGAATAATTCTAATAAAATTGTTGTTGTAGATAGAGCTAGTTTTGAGAAAATCGATGTGATTACAGAACAAATTAGTCTTCCAAGATTTATTGGATTTGCGAATGACAAGTTGTTTGTTTCAAACTCAAGCGGACGTTACGTAAGTATTTATAATGAAGCTGATAGAAGCTTTATAACTAAGATAGAGCAGTTAGGATCGGTTAATAATGTAGAAGTTGCGGGTAACTATGTATTTGTTCAGCAAGGAAACTGGGGAAGCGGAAACTCTGTGGCTGTTATTGATGCAACAACCAACACATTGAATTCTATTTTGGAAGTGGATGAAGGAATCAATGGAATTATTTCTAATGGAGATTTTCTTTATACGCTTTCATCAACTGCCAACGGAACGGTAATTAATAAAATTGATGCAACAGATTTATCTTTAGCTGCAACTATAATTGCAGAGGATATCACTGGTGCTGGTAAAATTGCTTATTCAGAAGGGAAATTATATTTCATTGGGAATAGTACTGATATTTTTAGTGTAGAAGATAATTTAATGAGCGAACCAAGTTTGGTTACTTCTGTGCCAGATAACGCTTGGAGCACGCTTTATGGCTTTGGAGTAGTAGACGATTATATTTTAACTTCTGATTCTAATGGATTTACTCAGGCGTCGATTATTAGAGCTTACAGCAAAGAGACAGGAAGTTTAGTAGCTACTTTTAATGCTGGAATTGGTTCGAATGGCTTCTACGACAACAGTGTAGAAGGATTAAATACTTCAGATATTGTTTTAGCAATTAACAAAGTTCAGGTTTATCCAAATCCAGTAGCTGATAGATTCTATATTCAAGGAGTTGACGCGGCTCAGGTGGAAATCTATAATACCCTTGGTAGTTTAGTGAAAACAGCTCAGTTTAACGGCCAAGCTATTTCTGTAGAAGGAATGGCGAAGGGTGTTTATTTTGTAGTTATTTCTAATGATAACATGAAAGTAAACAAAAAAGTTATTTTAAAATAAAACCATTTAACCTATGATTTTTGAGCCTCGCTATAGAAATATAGTGAGGTTTTTTTATTAGATGAATTTAGCGATTTTAAAGCCTACTAATACCATTAAAACTCCTAAAACTAAACTACCTAAGCTATAGACCAAGAATTGCGCTGTGTGGCCGGTTTCGAGTAGTTTTAGATTCTCTGCTGCAAATGCCGAAAATGTGGTGAATCCTCCACAAAAACCTGTGGCTAATAAAAGCAATAGAGTTTGGGTTATAAGCTGCCTTTCAAATAATCCTAAAAACAGACCAATCAATAAGCTTCCCAGCAGATTTACTAGTAGAGTTCCGTATGGGAAATCTGTATTAAGAAATTGAGAAACCCCAAAACGAAGCATGCTTCCTAATCCTCCTCCTAAAAACACGAATAACATACTTTTGATCATAGTTTGGTTTTAATTTCTAATTCTTGAGCTGACTTTAATTAATTCAAAGATAAAAATTGTAATTTAAGGGATTAGATTAAATTCGATAGAAGCTTTAAAAATATTATAAAATGAAGGCTAGGCTCAAAAGTTTTGGATATGCTTTGAATGGTATCCGCGAGGTTATCAAGTCAGAGATGAATATGAGGATTCATTTAGCAGCTAGCTTGTTGGTGATAATTATGGGTTTAATTTTCTCCTTAAATTGGATCGAATGGATATTTATAATTATATGTATAGCCCTGGTTTTATCTGCGGAAATTGCCAACACAGTTGTTGAGAAATATTTAGACACTATGCATCCCGAATTTAACCCTAACATTGGTCATATCAAAGATATGGCTGCCGCCGCTGTATTGATTTTAGCCTTGTCTAGTTTTATCATTGGAATGATCATTTTTATTCCTAAAATCATAGATTTATTAACCTAATTTTAATCTTAAATATTAGCTTAAATAAAAAGATTTTACCGCTAGTTGACTTTGATTAAAACCGATGTTTATCATTTAATTATATCATAAATTTTTCTATCTTTAAACAAAATAATGGATATGCAAATAGTTCATCTTTCTGCGGAATGTTATCCCGTTGCCAAGGTAGGAGGCCTGGCAGATGTGGTGGGAGCCTTGCCCAAATACCTTAATAATTTAGATGGTGTACAGTCGATGGTCGTGATGCCATTTGTTGAAAATGAATTTACCAAAACTCGTAAGCTTATTATGGATTACGAAACCACCATGCCTTTCGGGAATCGACAGCTATTTGTGAAAATCCTTAAGAATGATGACTTAGGATTTCCTGTTTTTTTGGTTCAAATAGAAGGGTTCACGCATAGAGAAGAAGTTTATGGCTATAGAAATGACCCTTATTTCTTTACAGCTTTTCAAATCGCTGCTTTAAATTGGATTCATCAATGGGCTCTTTTACCAGATGTAATCCACTGTCATGATTATCATACCGGATTTGTTCCGTTTTTCATGAAGCACGCACATCAATATCCTAGATTTAGAAATATACCTAGTATTTTCACTATTCATAATGGACAATACCAAGGACAGATGTCGTGGGATGTGGTAGATTATTTCCCATGGTTTAATACTTGGGATTTACCATTGTTGGAATTTGATAATACACTTCATGCTATGGCAACCGCAATTAAAACTGCTTGGCGTGTGACTACAGTTTCTCCTCAATATATGAAAGAGTTAATGGAAGGAGATTCGAGCTTAAGTGGTTTGTTGAGGCATGAAAGAAAAAAATGTGTGGGTATTTTAAATGGTATTGACATAGAAGAATGGAATCCAGCTACTGACAACAAATTAGATCATCCTTATTCGAGAAAGACAGTAGAGGAAGGTAAAAAAAGAAACAAGCAGCAACTTTGTGATTATTTTGGGTTTAATTCCGATTATCCTATCATCTCTTTCATTGGAAGGTTTGTAGATCAAAAAGGAGCTGATGTATTATCAGATGCCATTTGGAAAGCGCTTACCAATTATGATTCGAAGATTAATTTCCTTATCTTAGGAAGTGGAGATAATCAATTAGCCAATGGTTTAGAGCAAATGAAAATATTTACCGATGGAAGGTTTAATTGCTTTATCGGTTATAATGAGGCTTTAGCACATAAGGTATATGCCGGATCAGACTTTTTAATTATGCCATCTAGATTTGAGCCTTGTGGTTTAAATCAATTCTATGCATTGAGATATGGCACTGTTCCAATCGTACGAACTGTAGGAGGTTTATTAGATTCGGTGAAAGACATAAATGATGAAGGTGGAAATGGAATTCGATTTATAAACCTTAATACCGACGACTTGTTGCATTCTTTTTATCGTGCCACTGAGTTGTATGAGGATAAAGAAAGATTTCAAAAGACTAGAAAATTTATAATGAAACAAGATTTTTCTTGGGAAACTTCAGCTAAAAAATACATGAAACTATATGAAGAATTTAGATAAAGCACACAGAAGGACATTAGCACTTATTCTAGGTGGAGGTAGAGGTACAAGATTACACCCGCTCACCGAACAAAGATCGAAGCCAGCTGTGCCTGTAGCGGGTAAATATCGCTTGGTAGATATTCCTATCTCAAACTGCTTGAACTCTAGAATTAATAAGATTTATGTTTTAACACAATTTAATTCGGCTTCGCTCAACCGACATATTAAGAATAGTTATACGTTTGACTTGTTTAGTCGAGGTTTTGTGGATATTCTAGCCGCCGAACAAACCGTAGATAGTAGCGAATGGTATCAAGGTACAGCGGATGCAGTTCGTCAAAGTTTTCAGCATTTTAGCACCACCGATCATGATTATGTTTTAATCTTATCAGGTGACCAGCTATATCAAATGGATTTTCAGAAAATGCTAGAAGATCACGTTAATTTTGAAGCTGATGTTTCGATTGCTACCATTCCAGTGGATGCCGAGGATGCTACAGGATTTGGCATTATGAAAACTGATGAAAATGATAATATTACTTCTTTTATTGAGAAACCCAATGCAGATCAATTAAAAGATTGGACTTCAGAAACAGGGGATAAAATGAAATCAGAAGGAAGAAATTATCTAGCTTCGATGGGGATTTATCTCTTTAATAAAAAGGTGTTAAGAGATTTATTATCTGAAAATGAAGGAGCGGATTTCGGTAAAAATATCATTCCAGCTTCGATTGGTAAGTATAAAATCAATTCATATCAATACGAGGGATATTGGACAGATATCGGAACTATTTCCTCTTTTCACGAGGCGAATTTAGATTTAACAAATAATCTACCTCAATTTAATTTATACGACAACGAAAATTCTATTTTTACGCACGCGCGTATGCTTCCGCCGGCCAAAGTGGTTGGAACTTCTTTGGAGAATGTAGTTTTATCTGAAGGTGCTATTTGCCATGCAAGTAGAATTGAGCATAGTGTGATTGGAATCAGAACTAGAATCGGACGTGGAAGTAATATTTATGACACCTATATTATGGGAAGCGATTATTATGAAACCATAGAAGATATTGAGGAATTTAATGAAAAGGGAATTCCAGCAATGGGAATTGGCGAGAGATGTAATATTAAAAATGCTATTTTAGATAAAAATGTTAGGGTTGGGGATGATGTAAGGATTATCGGTAGCAGTAGTTTAGAGGAACGTGAAACGAAAGCCTATAAAATTGTAGACGGTATTGTAGTGGTTAAGAAAGATGCAATTTTGCCCAACGGAACCGTTATTGAATAAAAAGAATACGAATACTTAAAAATAATATCAAAATGAAAATTACCTATTTAGGTCACAACAGTCTTTGGATAGAAACAGAAAATCATAAAATAATGGTCGATCCATTTATTTCTGGCAATCCTTTGAATGATAAAATTAAAGCTTCTCAATTCCATCCAGATTATATTTTATTAACGCATGCACATGAAGATCATATTGCTGACGTTGAAAATTTAGCCACTTTGGGTAATTCTAAAATCATTTCGAATTTTGAGATTGTTACGTATTACGATAAAAAAGGTTATCAAGGCCATGGAATGAACACAGGTGGAAGTTTTGACTTTCCATTTGGTAGATTAACCAGTGTGGTTGCACATCATTCGAGTGTGTTCCCTGATGGTACTTATGGCGGAAACCCAAATGGATATGTATTGCAAGCTGATGGTAAAACTATTTACATCGCAGGAGATACTGCCTTGACATATGATATGAAGCTTATTCCATTATTGTGTGGTAAGATTGATTTAGCTATTCTTCCTATAGGAGATAACTTCACTATGGACGCTAAAGCAGCTAGCATGGCGGCAGATTTTGTTGAATGTGACAAAGTATTAGGTTGTCATTATGATACCTTTCCACCGATTAAGATAGACCATGAGTCGGCTAAAGAAACCTTTAAAGCTGCAAACAAAGAATTACTTCTATTAGGAATAGGAGAGAGTATGGATGTTTAATATTAATTAACGCCATAAGGTTTAAGTTGAGTTTAAGCCAAATGAAAATCCCTGAGCAAATTAATGTTCAGGGATTTTTGATTTTTAAATATTAAAGTAAATTATTTTAAATATTGCATTCCTTGATTAAATACAACATCCACTGGAATTCCTGCATCATTTAAACGTTGTAAATCTGCTTGTAAATCAGCTGGGATAATTCCTTTGGTGTTTACCAATTCTTCTACACCTTCGTAATCTCCATTTCCTTGAAGCTCAAGAATTAATTCAGAAAGTTCGTTCATAGCAACTTCCATTTGGTCGAAGTTAACCTGATAGGTACCATCTGCTTTTTGTGTAAAAGCATTTTTCTCTTTAAAGAAATTAAAACGAATCATATTGGCTTTACCATGGGCAGAACTAGCTCCAAATCTAACAGATCTAAAGATTCCCGCCATAAAAGTCACCATATAGTCTTTTATATCTCCTTCTAATTCGCCTTTCTTAAGAAGTTGATTTACCATATATAAGCCTAAAATATCTGCTTTCCCTTCTTCTAAAGCTGATGCATGCTCTTTTAAAGCTTCACGAACGCTTCCTTTACCATTCACAGTGTTTTTAATTCCTAAACCGTGAGCAACTTCATGGAACATTGTATTTGCGAAAAAAGCATCAAACTTCACATGTTTTCTTTGTTCTGGCGTTACCAATTCATTCGAAATCGGAACTAAAATTTTATCAAACTTAGCTTGCATAGCGTTCTTAAGTTGTAAACGACGTGTTCCTTTCTCTAATTGAACTTGTTCATCATTAGGCAAATTAATCGCAATTGTTTTACTACCGGCATTACAGTCACCAGCATAATAAATTACATCATAAGCATTTAAATCAGAATCACTTCCTGGAGTTTCTTGCTTATATTTAGTATCCACAGGTAAATTCTTTTGTAGTTCAGGTAAGAAGTCTGCGTATTTCTCTAATCGCTTGCTCCATTCCTTATCCTTAACAAGTATATAAGCCTCGTGCGCTGCTTTTTGACCATAAAGTGCATCTTCATAGGTTTCAATTGGACCAATTACAATATCGATTCCGTTGTCTTTCATGTCCATCCAAGCCAGATCGCTTTCGTAATATTCATCGGTTAAAAAAGCATCAGCTCTTTTAAGTAAATAATTCTTTAAACCTGGATCATCCGCATATCTTGCAGCTTGTCTTAAATAATCTGCAGCCATTTTTACTTCAGGCTCAAACATCACGTGATAGGGTATCGTATAAAGGTTTCCTTCTAAATCTCTTCGAACAAAAGTATATAAGCTATTTCCATCTTTTAGATTGGCTGCTTCGAACTCTTCTTTTGTCATGTTGGTTGGGTAGAAATTTGCTCCCAAAGGTTTGTCGCTGATTCCTTTCACAAAAGATTTATTGCCGGCTAAACGATCCCAAGGGCCATAATTGATTTCAGCGAATTTCTTGGCGTCACCTTTTAGATAATCTAATAAGGCATTCTTTTTACCATAAGCTTCATACCAAAATAATTCATTCATAATATCAGCCGCTTTCATAAGATAAGGAAGCATCTTACGTTCGTTAGCTGATAGTTGAGATAAGTCGGTAGTAAGCGTAAAACTAGTATATTTATCTACATTCACGGGAACTTGATTAGATTGTGAAACAGAGGTGGTTCCGCACGAACTCATGAGATAGAGCGCCGGAATTAATAACAATAATTTCTTCATAATTAAAAAATAAAACTAAAGTTACAATTTTGAAAGCAGAATGCTCAAAAATTTATTCATTGAATTAAAATTAAATAGTCTTTTGTGGAGTTGAAGTAGGTAGAATAGGAAAGAGGTCCTCGTTCTGTATAAAAACGCTAGAACTCAAATGATTTTCTTGATATCAAAAATAATTTGAATAATAGACTGCAGTTTTTAACGTCCTGATCAACCTCTTAATGCACATTGCTATGCAATGCTTAACTATGAAATAAAATTATTAACTAATGAATTATAAATTTAACGCGTAATGGCGAGATATATTTCTACTGAAGCTCTAATTAACAAAAGTTTAATAGAATGTTTAAAGCTGACTCAATATACTAAATAATTGTCGATTTATAAAGCTTATTGATACTCAGTTTGTTATTGAATGTAAATAATTGAAAAATGAAATTTAAGTAAAAAAATAAAAGCCTAACTTCAATGGAAATTAGGTTTTTATGAGATTGTGTATCAATTATTTTTCTATCTACGGTTTTTGAGTTTTTCGATTGATGTAGGTTCTATAACTAAACTCGAAAGGCAAAGTCTCAATCCAATGTTTTTCATCTTCTATACACTCAAAATATTCCGGAATTTCTGGAAAATAAGTATCTCCATCAAAATGTTTGTGAATGCGTGTGATTTCTAATTTGTTGGCTAAATGTATAGATTGCTCATAAATACTTCCACCACCGATTATGTAGATTTCGTTGTCTAGTTCTTGAGCTTTTTCAATGGCTTCTTCCAAAGATTTAAGCCAAGTTACTTGATCTGTATCTTCATGATCTTGACTAGAAACCACAAAATGATGTCTTTTGGGTAAAGGTTTACTACCGAAAGACTCGAAAGTTTTTCTACCCATAATCATAGGATGGCCAAGCGTTAATCGCTTAAATCTTTTTAAATCTTCTGAAATGTGCCATATCAATTGGTTGTCTCTACCAATGATGTTATTCTCTGAAACGGCAACTATTAAATTAATCATTTTGCTTAATTAAAGAAACTATAACACCTACTGTAATACTCAACAGAATCACGCTTAAAGATAGCCATTCTGGAATATCTATATGGTGCATTAAAATTAATTTGATACCGATATAGAACAAAATTACGAAAACACTATACTTAAGATAATGGAACTTCTCTAGCATATTGGCTAAAAAGAAATACATTGACCTTAAACCTAAGGTTGCAAAAATGGTTGCATAGAAAACAAGCAATGCATCTTGTGTAATCGCTAAAATAGCTGGAATACTATCCACAGCGAACATAATGTCGGTAAACTCGATTAGGATTAAAGCTGCAAATAGAGGAGTAGCTAATCTTCTTCCATTTTGAATGGTAAAGAATTTATTTCCATCTAATCCAGAGCTAAAATTAAAATATTTACTCAATAATCTATTTCCTAATGATTCTCTAACGTGCTCATCCTCTTCTTTATGTGTAATTTCCTCATACAGCATTTTGAAGGCGGTTAAGATTAAGAAACCTCCGAAAACATAAGGAATCCATGTAAGTTTGTTGAATAAAACAACACCTACGGCAATCATTAAACCTCTAAAGAAAATAGCACCTAAAATTCCCCAGAACAAAGCTTTGTGCTGGTATTTAAGCGGAATTTTATAGGATTTAAAGATCATCGCAATCACGAATAGATTATCCACTGATAGTGATAACTCGACAAGGTAACCTGTCACGTATTTCATTACCGCTCCTTTAGCCGTAAGTTCGGTAGGATTGTCGACAATTTCGCGATCGTATAAAAAGTATATAACTATGGATTGCGCCAATGCCATTAAAATCCAAAAGGCAGTTTCACGCGCCGTTTTCTTGTTAGATATATTATCATTCTTGTGAAGAACGAATAAATCAAAAAATAGGAGTAAGACAATAAAGGCTATTAACCCACTCCAAACTAGAATCATATTATCCATAAATTATAAAGATATTGCTACACCACCAAAGGGGCGAACTGGACTACTGAATACACTATCATCTTCATCATGCAAAACATTGTACATAATACCTACTTGAAAACGAACTGGACCAGGTGTAGAGTAACCACCACCTAACCAAAGTGCACTTTCGTCAATGCTAATCTCATGATTGTTTGATAATATTTTTTGATTTCCTGTAAAATGTTCAAAGTGACCACGTGCAAATAAACCATCAAAAACATGATAATTCATATAAGGTCCACCTGAAAACAAGTTAGATTTATAATAATCACTCTTACTATATTGATAACCAGCAGAAACACCTGCTTCTAATTTTGGAGTAATCATATAACCAGCAGATGGAGCTATGTTTAAACCAAAATAACCATTGTTACCAAAGTTTAATCCTAAACCACCACCAACACGCCACTTACCTTCTGTAACATTAGAACCTACAGATATCTGTGAAAAGCCGAATTGAAGCGTTGCTACCAAAACAACTAAAGAAAGTATTTTTTTCATGGATTAATTTTACACAAAGATAAGACCAAATTTAAAAATCGACTTGATGGATTTAACTTAATAGCTTAAAATCGATACATATAACATAATTCATGGATTTGAACTTCTGAAATTTGAATTAAATAATGTAAATTTACCCTAGCACTTAACACTTTTGATTCAAATATTATCTTTTTATGACGGAGGAACAAATTAAGGAGGAGAACGCAGAAATAGCGAGAAGGTATAGAGATTTATTGCTTAATACATATCGCAACCTAAACGAAGATGATAAAAAACTGATTCGTAGGGCTTTTGATTTAGCGGTCGATGCACACCAACATCAGCGCAGGAAATCGGGAGAACCCTATATCTATCATCCGATTGCGGTGGCTAAAATCATTGCAGATGAAATTGGCTTAGGAGCAACAAGTATTGCAGCTGCACTTATGCATGATGTGGTTGAAGATACCGAATACACGCTAGAGGATATGGAGGCGATGTTTGGTAAAAAGATTGCCAAAATTATCGATGGATTGACTAAAATCTCTGTTTTAAATAATCAAGAGTTATCTATTCAGTCTGAGAACTTTAGGAAATTGCTTTTAACCTTATCAGAGGATGTTAGAGTTATCTTGGTGAAGATTGCCGACCGTTTGCATAACATGCGAACTTTGGATGCTATGCCGCAGCACAAACAGCTCAAAATCGCCTCTGAAACCGTCTTTATTTATGCACCCTTGGCGCATAGAATGGGATTGTATAATATCAAAAGTGAGTTAGAAGATTTAAGTTTAAAATATACCCAACCAGAGAACTACGCCGACATTAAAAAGAAATTAAAAGAATCGGCGGAGGATAGAAAAAGATACATTCAAAAATTTAGTGATTCGATTTCAGATCGATTGGACGAAGAAGGATTAGAATATCAAATTAAAGGTCGTTCTAAATCAATTCATTCCATCAATCGCAAAATGCAAACCCAAGGTGTAAGCTTCGATCAGGTGTATGATAAGTTTGCGATTCGTATTATTTATCGTTCTGACAAGAAAAATGAGAAATTTATTGCTTGGAAGATTTATTCGATTGTAACGGATATTTATAAACCAAATCCATCTCGTTTAAGAGACTGGATTACACAACCAAAACCTACGGGTTATGAATCACTTCACATTACCGTTATGGGAGATGATGGTAAATGGGTAGAAGTTCAAATTCGTTCGGAGCGAATGGATGAAATCGCAGAAAAAGGTATTGCTGCTCACTATAAGTATAAAGAGAACTATAAGGTAGAAGATTCTAAAGTTGATGAATGGATTTCTCAGGTGAGGGAGATACTTGAAAATCAAGATATACAAGATACTACCGAGTTTATTGATAACTTTAAGCTTAACTTATATACCAAAGAAATTTATGTGTTTACGCCGATGGGTGAGTTGATTTCATTGCCTAGAGGAGCTTCTTCTTTAGACTTTGCCTATGCTATTCACACCAATATTGGAGATACTTGTTTGGGAGCAAAAGTTAATGGTAAGCTATACCCTTTAAGTCATGAGTTGAGAAGTGGTGATCAAGTAGAAATTATTACTTCTAAGAATCAACAACCTAAATTAGATTGGTTGGATTATGTAACAACTTCGCGTGCAAAATCCAAAATTAAAGCGGCCTTAAATGCAGAGAAAAGACAATCGGCTGAGGAAGGAAAAGAGATTTTAGAGCGTAAGCTACGCCACTTAAGGCTAACGGCTAACGAGAAAACCATTAACAACATGGTGAGTTTCTTTAATGAAAGAACTTCGCAGGATTTATTTTATCATGTGTTGACAGGTAAAATTAGTAACGCTGATATTAAGCGATTCGCAGAAAAGAATTCTGGAGTTGTTGGTTTCATTAATCGTTTCCGTTCTAAATCTATTGGTAAATCCAAGGAGGAATATGTAATGCCGCCAAGTGGTAAATTAGATTTAATTGTTTTTGGTGACGAAGAAAAGAAACTAGATTATACATTGGCTAATTGTTGTAATCCGATTCCTGGTGATAAAGTATTTGGTTTCGTAACTGTGAATCGAGGGATTAAAGTTCATAAATTAACTTGTCCAAATGCTATTGAATTACAGGCAAATTACGCCTATAGAGTTCAAAAGGCTAAATGGGTAGACTCTTCTCAAATCACCTTTAGAACTGAAATCATTATTAAAGGTATTGATAGAATGGGACTGGTAAAAGATATTACTGATGTCTTATCCAATAACTTAAATATCGACATGAAGAGTATTAATTTCTCTTCTGAAGATGGAATATTTAATGGTAATATCTTGGTTTCGGTGGCCAATAAATCACATTTAGATAGTGTGATGCAGCGATTGAAAAATGTAGAAGGAGTTACAAAAATTAATAGAAAACAAGATTGAACATAATTTCGTATTTTTGTCGGTTCAAGGTTGAACATGGATAGCAAAGAATTAGATAGAGTAACGATTGACGATCAGGTTTTAATAGTTAGGGAGGTTTTAACCAACTTTCTTGATGAGCATAAACACCGTAAAACGCCAGAGCGTTATGCGATATTAGAAGAAATTTATCGTGTAAACGATCATTTCGATATTGATGAGCTTTACATGAGAATGAAAGATAAAAAATATCGTGTGAGTCGTGCCACTTTATATAATACTATAGAACTTTTATTAGAAGCTAAATTGGTTCGTAAGCATCAGTTTGGTGATAATCAGGCGCATTTTGAGAAATCTTATTTCGACAAACAACATGATCATATTCTGCTTACCGATACAGGGGAGGTTTTAGAGTTTTGCGATCCAAGAATCCAGACCATTAAGGATACGATTGAGGAAGTATTTGATATTAAAATAGAAAAACATTCGTTGTATTTTTATGGTACAAGAAAACCTAAAAATGTTTAAATTCTTCTGGGTTTTAATGTTATTGCCTATGATGGCTTTAGCTCAGAATAAACCTAAGAAGATTAAACAAATCCATTCCAACAGAATTCAAAAGATTCCAGGTAAATACGACGGAAATCTGCTTTTATCAGGAAAAGTAATATTGGAACACGACGGCGCAATTCTTAGAGCCGATAGTGTTGTTTATTATGAATTAGAAAATTACTTCAAGGCATTTTCTAATGTGGAGTTGGATATGCAAGAAAATCATCTTGCCTCTGATGCTTTAGAATATAACGGAAATACCAAAATCGCCAAAGCTACGGGCGATGTTGTGTTAAGAGATTCAGAGCAAACTTTATACACAGACAAATTAGAGTATAACAGAAATACGCAAAAGGCTTATTTTAATACCGGAGGAACAATCGTTTCTAATAATGAGACGATTACCAGCCAAGAAGGTGTGTATGACTTAGTTACAAAAAGTATTAAATTCGATAAGGATGTTCGAATTGTAAACAAGGATTATTACATAGAAAGTAAGAATATTCGCCATTATGCAGATGGAGATTATATGGAGTTTTTTGATGATACTTATATTCAAAACCGTAAGAATCCCAATCAATTCATTAGAACGACTAAAGGAAAGTATTTCTTAAATAAAAAAGAGGCTTTTTTAGAAAATAGATCTTCTGTTCACATGGATGGAACCGTTTTAACCGCAGATGATATTTATTTTAATCAAACATCTGGATATGGAAAGGGAACAGGTGATGTTTTGATTGATAATCCTAAGGAAAAACAATTTATTCGTGGTGGTTTTGGGGAGTATTTCCAGCAACAAGATTCGGGTTATGTTACACAGAAGGCTTATGCGGTGAGAGCTTTTGAAAAAGATTCTCTTTACTTACATGCAGATACTTTGATGTCTACCAAACGAAATGAAAAGAATCTAATCAGAGCTTATCACAAAGCTAAATTCTTTAAAAGTAATCTTCAGGGAAAAGCAGATTCAATTTCTTTTGCAGAAGATAAAGGTGTGATGAGATTCTTTCGAAAACCAGTTGTTTGGAGTGGTTATCGACAAATTACAGGTGATACGATTTCTGTTTACATTAATACTGTTGCAGAGCGCCTTGATTCGATGAAAGTAAGACAAAATGCGTTTGCTATTTCCAAAACAGATTCTATAACTGAAACTCAGTTTCATCAAATGAAAAGCCGCGAAATGCTAGGACTTTTTGTTGATGAGCAATTAGATTGGGTTCAAGGCGAAGGAAATGCTCAAACCTTGCTCTATATGGAGGAGGAGAAAAAAGATAGCACAAATTCTAATCTGCCACCGGTGAAAGAATTAATTGGTATTAATCGTTCAGATTGTGGAATTGTAGAAGCTGATTTCGAGGAAAGAGAAATTAATGTTTTAGCTTGTAGGATTAATGCTGAATCTAAGGTTTATCCACCAAGCAAACTGCCCGAAGATCAAAGAAAATTACCAGATTTTGTTTGGCGAGTAGATGAGCGTCCACAAGTGTGGAGAGATATTTTTGTAGTAGATGAAAAAGGGCTAAGCGAGGAATTAAATACTGAAAAATAGACCTTTTGATATTTAATTTTAATGCTAGTTTTCTTTAAAACTTAAAATTACTTTTTCAAAGTCTAATCCACCACAACCCTGGGAATGTCATTGGGCAGACGTGTGAGAAGCTCATAGTTCACTTGGTTACTAATATCGCTAAATGATGACACGGTGATGTCTTTGTCACCATCGCGGCCGATGATGGTAACTGAATCTCCTACTTGAACGTCATCAATATCAGTAATGTCAACAGAGATAATATTCATGTTTACGATACCTACCACTTGAGCATATTCACCATGTATCAAAACCTTTCCTTGATTGGTAAGAGCTCGTGCAAACCCATAACCATAACCTATTGGTATCGTGGCAATTTTCATGTCTTTGCTTGCAAAATAGGCGGTTCCATAACCAATAAATTCTCCGGTTGCAACCTCTTTAACACTCATTACTTGGCTTTTCCAAGTTAAGCCACGACGCAATGGATCATCTACTTCTTTATGTTGAGTAAGGTAGTTGATCATCACCTCGTTGGTAGGGAAAAATCCATATTGCATTATACCAACTCGAACCATATCAAACTGTGTTTCAGGGAATCTAATCGTTCCTGCAGAACACGAGACATGTCTATATTTTGGTTCGATGTCCATAGCTTTAAGCTGCTTAAGCGTCTTTTTGTAATTAATTAGCTGATTCTTAATGCGATAATAGTTAGCAATGCTTTCCGCGCCCGCCAAGTGAGTACAAAGTCCATAAAGCTCTAAATAGTCCGCATTTTTCTTAAGTAACTCAACCGCTTGATTCAAATCATCATTAGATAAACCTGTACGGTTCATTCCGGTTTCAATCTCGAAATGAACTTTAGCTTTTTTATTTAGTTCTTTACAAAGTTCAATCGCTTGCTCTAAACGATGAATATCAAAAATATAAAACTCAATATCTTTCTCAATTACCCATTCTAGCTGAGCTGGAGTCAACATGCCCATGACCATAATTTCGGTATCTGGACCACAAACCTGCTTTACTCTAAATGCCTCATCACCATTAAAAACAGAAAAATGATTCACTCCAATTTCCTCCAACACAGGAACAATGACTTCAATACCATGTCCATAAGCATTTCCTTTTATGACAGAGGAAAACTTAACATTGGGTAGGAGTATAGATTGTATGAAATCATAGTTTTGTTTAAAAGCAGACTTGCTAATTTGAATATAGGTAGATGGATGCATAAATTGAGTTTTAATCTAGTTTAACCTAAAATTTCTTTTTGAATCGCAAAGAAAATATCCGAAGCATGATCGATTAATTCATCTGGGAAATCATAGTCTGGATTGTGAAGCGCAGGACAATTTTCCCCAGAACCAATTCCAAACATAGCACCCTTAAAGTTTTGAGTAAATAATCCAAAGTCTTCTCCCCATTTAAATGGATAAGCTCGTTTTTGATTACTAAAATTATGTTTCTTGATGACTTGATCTAAAATATCCACCGCTTCATCGTGGTTTTCATTCGCTTGAAAGTCTTGTGTAAAATCGAAACTAACTTGTAGCGACTCTTTTTGGGCTTCTTTCTTAGAAATCTCTTTGATATTTTCTACTAATTCATTCAGTGCTTTCTGTGTCCAACATCTCAAAGTGAAATGAAGTTCACCATAGCCTGCCGAAATCCCATAATCTTTGGCTCCTAAAGTTTGGTAAATTGGAGTTACCACAGAAAAATCCTTATCGTTTATGTCATTTTTAGCAATAGCTAAACTTCGTTGCATAATCTTAGACATAGCCAAGGCGGGATTGTCGCCATGTTCGGGTTCGGCAGCGTGTGATGTTCTTCCGTTTAATTTTATGATAATACTGGTGACTGCTGGAGTAAATGAATCATATTTATATACGATTTCATTCAATGGGTAGCCTGGTAAGTTGTGATATGCAAAAATAAAGTCAGGATGATAATCTTTAAATTTCTCATCATGGAATATGGCATAAGCGCCTTCGCCATTCTCTTCTGCTGATTGAAAAAGCAAGATCACTCTTCCAACATTAGGTGGCTGTTGATCTAATTTCTCAGCTAAGGCCAATAAACAGGTAAGATGTCCATCGTGGCCACATTTGTGTGAAACTCCCTCAGTCAAGGATTTATAATCAAAATCATTAACTTCTTGAATAGGAAGTGCATCTAATTCTGCTCTAAAACTAATGGTTTTTCCTTCTTTTCCACTATCGAAAATGGCTAAAATACCGGTGTTTCCAATATTGGGAACAATTTCACAATTATAATTCTTAAGAATCTCAACTACTTTTTTGGCGGTTTTATATTCTTTACCAGAAAGTTCTGCGATTTGATGAAACTCTTTGCGTATTTCCGAAAACTTTTTCATTTGAGCAATATAATCAAAAGCTCGCTTTTATGCCAAGATTAAAGCCGATAATAGCGCAAAACTATCTAGCAGGACCTTTATAGAGTTTAGCTTTTAAATATTTATTCCCATAAATTTCTGTAATCATAATCCAAGCATCTTTGGTTTCATCTATTATTTGATAATAAAACATGTCGCCAGGTGATATCAATTGATTTCTTTCTGGGTTATCACTCCGTAAAAAGGTTAAACGAAACGTACAATCATCGCCCCAATTTACATGATTCACTGTAGTGGTTTGGTCGGTAAAGAAATCCTGCCAAACTTTTTCTGTGAAAACAACATTCACGAACTTATCGCCACTTGCCGTATAGTGAAACTCTTCTTCTTTTTTAAATCGACTGCAAGCTTCTGCTGTTAGATTATAGGCTGGACGAACCTCGTAAATGTTCTCATCCTCTGATTCCAACGAATGTACACTTTCTAGTTTGTTTTTGTAAAAGTCACAAGAGTTATGTAATTCCTCAAAAATTCTATTAATAATTTCGTTGGGATCTGATTCTGGGTGGTATATAATGAATTCTAAAATTAATTCATCAAAAATAAGATCAAGACTATAATTTAAATCATGCTCTTTAAGGCTCTCCATTCTTTCGCATACTTTATTCGTTAGAAGCCTATATTCTTTTTTGGTCTGAGCTGAAACCTGAAAGCATAGGAGGCATGTAAATATTAAAAAGTAAAGTTTTTTCATTCCAGTCGTTTTTACGAATATAAATAATCCTAACCTTAAAATTTGCAATGATTTATGAATATTTTAGTGTCATAATTTAGAATTCAATATTATTCTTTGTATTTTTAGACCACTTAAATTACATTAAAATGCTATATCATAAATTAGGTAAGATTCCACCTAAAAGACATACAGTTTTTAAATCAGAAGAGGGAAAGTTTTATTATGAGCAACTATTTGGAACTGAAGGGTTTCATGGTTTTTCGTCATTGCTTTATCACATCCACCGTCCGACACAAATTAAAACAGTGGGCGAGGGTAGAGATGTGTCACCAAAAGCTGCTGTGCAAAAAAATATCACACCACGTTTGGTGAAAGGTTTCCATGTTAAACCTCAAGATGATTTTTTAGAAGGTAGAACGACCTTATTTTTTAATAATGACTTGACAATTGGAGTATCTGCTCCTAAAAAATCTATGACCGATTACTTCTATAAAAATGGTAATCAAGACGAAATGCTTTTTATTCACGAAGGAAGTGGAGTTTTGAAAACCATGTTGGGTAGTATCGAGTTTGAATATGGTGACTATTTAATTATCCCAAGAGGAACGATTTACCAGCTTCATTTTAATGATGAGAATAATAGGTTGATGGTATTGGAGAGTAATTCACCAATTGAAACACCATCTAGATATCGCAATCAATTTGGTCAGTTATTGGAGCATTCTCCTTTCTGCGAACGAGATATTAAACTACCAACTTATCAAGAGCCTATCGATGAAAAAGGAGATTTCTTGGTTAAAGTTAAAAAAGAAGGAATGTTGTATGATATTAATTACGCAACACATCCTTTTGATGTCGTAGGTTGGGATGGATATTTCTTCCCATATGGATTTAGTATTCACGATTTTGAGCCAATTACAGGTAGAATTCACTTGCCACCTCCAATTCATCAAACCTTCGAAGGGCATAATTTTGTAGTCTGTTCGTTTGTGCCTAGACTATATGATTATCATCCAGATTCGGTTCCTGCACCATATAATCATAGTAATATTGACTCAGAAGAGGTATTATATTATGTAGATGGTGATTTTATGAGTAGAAATCATATTGAAAAAGGTTTCTTTACATTACACCCAGGTGGAATCCCACATGGACCACATCCAGGAGCTATGGAGCGCAGTATTGGAAAGAAAGAAACAGGCGAGTTAGCCGTGATGGTAGATCCATTTAGACCATTGCAATTAACTCAAGAAGCATTGGATTTAGAGGATGAAACCTATGTTACTTCTTGGTTAGAAGAGGAGGACATGAAAGGAATTCCTCCGCAAATAGAATAATATAGAGCATGAGATTAACTAGAGTTTAAATATTCTTTAATCAAATGAAAATTTAATACTAGTTAAAAATAATAATTATGAAACTTTCGAATATAGTTCTTGGTCTTATTCTCGCACTCGCAGTTGTTGTGGGGGCTGCAATTATTGGCAATGCATATAAGTATAAATATAGGGTCAATGAAACTATAGAAGTTACGGGCTTAGGTAAAAAAGATTTTCAAGCTGATTTAATTATTTGGAATGCTGATTTTCAAACTAATAATTTTGATTTGAAAGCTGCATCTCAACAATTAAGTGACGACAAAAGGAAAGTAGAAGAATACTTGATAAGTCAAGGCGTT
This sequence comes from Profundicola chukchiensis, assembly GCF_029664245.1. Taxonomy (GTDB): domain Bacteria; phylum Bacteroidota; class Bacteroidia; order Flavobacteriales; family Weeksellaceae; genus Profundicola; species Profundicola chukchiensis. The sequence goes on from NZ_JANAIE010000004.1 coordinate 139,065, forward strand.
AAAAAGGAAGAAATTGTCTTTAGTGCGGTTAGTATTTCTAAGGATTTTGAATACAGATATGATAATAATGGTGGCTCCCAAAGAATTTTCAATGGGTATAGCTTGCTTCAGTCTGTAGAAGTAAAATCTAAAGATTTAGAGCGTATTGAGAATGTTTCTAGAGAGATTTCTAATTTAATCTCCCAAGGAATTGAATTAAACTCAAGTTTACCGAGTTATTACTTTTCGGGATTAGAAGATTTAAAATTAGAATTGATTTCTCAAGCCACAGAAAATGCTAGAAAACGCGCCGAGAATATTGCAAAGGAATCTAATGCAAGCCTTGGTGAATTAAAACAAGCTCGACTTGGGATTTTTCAAATTACCGGTCAATATAGTAACGAAGAGTTTACCTATGGTGGTGTATTTAATACCACATCAAAAGATAAAACAGCAAATATTACAGCAAAATTAGAGTTTAAAATAAAATAATAAATATGAGTAACGAATTAAAAAACACAGAATACGGATTAGAGAAGATCTTTGAAGGTGCACAAGATTTCTTGCCACTTTTGGGAACGGATCATGTCGAATTCTATGTAGGAAATGCAAAACAAGCAGCTCACTTCTATAAAACAGCTTTTGGTTTTCAATCATTAGCTTATTCTGGTTTAGAGACTGGAGTTAGAGATAGAGCTTCTTATGTTTTACAGCAAGATAAAATTCGCTTAGTTCTTACAACACCATTAACGCCAGACAATCCAATCAATGATCATATTGTTAAGCATGGTGACGCAGTTAAAATCATTGCACTTTGGGTAGATGATGCAAGAGCTGCTTATGAGGAAACAACCAAACGTGGAGCTAAATCTTACATGGAACCTACCGTTTTGGAGGATGAGCATGGGGAAATAGTAAAAGCAGGAATTTATACCTACGGAGAAACTGTTCATTTATTCGTTGAAAGAAAGAATTATAATGGTGTTTTCATGCCAGGATACGAAAAATGGGAATCTGAATATAATCCAGAGCCAGTAGGTCTAAAATTCATTGACCATATGGTTGGAAACGTAGGTTGGAATGAAATGAATACTTGGGTTAAATGGTATGAGGATGTAATGGGCTTCCAAAATTTCCTTTCATTTGACGATAAGCAAATTCACACAGAATATTCTGCGCTGATGTCTAAAGTTATGGCCAACGGAAACGGACGTGTTAAATTCCCTATTAACGAGCCAGCAGAAGGTAAAAAGAAATCTCAAATTGAAGAGTATTTAGACTTCTACGGTGGACCAGGGGTTCAGCATATTGCTGTTGCAACCAACGATATCTTATCTACTGTATCAGAAATGCGTCGTCGTGGTGTAGAGTTCTTATCAACCCCTCCAGCCGCTTATTATGAGGCTATTCCGGCTAGATTGAAAGAATTCCAACATGAGATGAAAGAAGATTTAGAGCAACTTCAAAAGTTAGGTATTATGATTGATGCCGACGAGGAAGGTTACTTGTTACAAATCTTTACAAAACCAGTAGAGGATCGTCCTACATTATTCTTTGAGGTTATTCAAAGAATGGGAGCAAGAGGATTTGGTGCTGGTAACTTTAAAGCTTTATTCGAGTCAATCGAAAGAGAACAAGCTAAGAGAGGTACTTTATAATTTAACCTTTTAAATACATTTAAAAAAAGCCTGCATAATGCAGGCTTTTTTTATGTCTCAATCCAAGAAGATTAGTTGATTTGAGTAAACTTTTTAAGAATAAGTGAATATTCCTATGAATACTGTATAGAATTAAATGTTAAAATATTAAGATAATATTTGAGCGGTGTAGAATCTACACTTTTTACTGATAATGTAACATTTGAGTGAAATAACTTAGAATCCGTATTGTCAAAACTTAATTTTATTGAAATTTTCTTTGTAAAATGGTTTTTATATTAAATAAATAAAATTTACATTTGGGCTGATTTAATTTTAAATGTTCAACAGTTTAAATTTTTTTATGAAGAAACTTTACCAAAGATTAGCCACTGCTCTTATCTTCTTTTCGATAGGGAGTATTGGCTTAAATGCACAAACTGCTCAACAGAGAGTTGAGATTAAAAAACTAACCAATGTTAGTGAGCTCAAGAGCTTAGGCCTTGAGCTTTCTGATTTTAATCTGAAAGAAAAACGTAAGGCAGAAAGGATTGCTCTGCAAAGAGGTTGGGAAGTTCAAGGTAGGACCTTAGATGGTGCTTATTTTGAACTAATGAAAGTAACTGCCGATGGAACGCCTATTTATTATCAGACGTATAATAAAAATGCAGCTATTTCTACAAGAGCAAATACACTAAATTCTGGAGGTCTATTAAACTTAGACTTAAATGGAGAAGGTATGTTGGTGCATGTATGGGATGGTGGTCATGCTTTGACTACACACCAAGAATATGATGGTCCAGGCGGACAAAATCGAGTGAGTATTGGAGATAGTGGATATAGTACCAACTATCACTCAGGTCACGTAATGGGCACAATCCTTAGTTCGGGATATCAAGCCAACGCCAAAGGTATGGCATCAAAAGCTTATGGTGTTTCATACGATTGGACTAACGATTCCTCAGAAGCTAGTTCGGCAGCGGCTAATTCCATGATTTTATCTAACCACTCTTATGGTTATAGAAGTGATATGGTTCCAGATCAATATTTTGGAGCTTATATCGATGAATCTAGAACTTGGGATCAGATTATGTACAACGCACCTTACTATTTAATGGTGGTTGCTGCAGGAAATGATGGAGGGAATGATAATTATAATGCACAACCTTTAGGAGGTAACTCTGCATTTGATAAGCTTACTGGGCATTCGGTTTCTAAGAATAATTTAGTAGTAGCCAATGTTCAAGATGCTCAAATCGATTCACAAGGAAATTTAGTGTCGGTAACTCGTAACTATTCAAGTAGTGAAGGGCCAACAGATGATTATAGAATCAAGCCAGATATTGCTGGAAACGGTACAAGTGTTTACTCATCTAGTGTTGAGTCAAGTAGTTCATACCAAACATTAACCGGGACTTCTATGGCTTCTCCGAATGTTACGGGAACGCTATTGCTATTACAGCAACATCACACCAATTTATATGGAAATATAATGAAAGCGGCCACTTTAAAAGGGCTTGCTTTACATACAGCAGATGATATTAGTCCTGTAGGGCCAGATGCAGAAACTGGTTGGGGATTGATGAATGCAAAAGCAGCAGCCGAAGCGCTTTCACAAAAAGGTAGTAAATCATTGATTGAAGAATTGACTTTGTCTAACAATCAAACTTATACAACGACAGTAAATGTTGCGAATCCACAGGATTTAAAAGTTTCAATCAGTTGGACAGACCCTGCTGGAAATGCTGTAACAGCTACTAACTCTAGTACACCTGTGTTAGTTAATGATTTAAATTTAGTCGTTACTAAAAATTCAACTTCTTACTATCCTTGGAAATTAACAGGCGTTACAACCAACGGAAAAGGAGTGAACAATGTAGACCCATTCGAGCGAGTTGATATAAGTAATGCTTCTGATGAGTATACGATTAAAGTTACACATAGCGGAAGTTTAAGCGGTGGAGCTCAAAATTTCTCATTAATTGTTACTGGAATTTCAGGTCAAGCTTCAGAAGATACAGTAGCACCTACAGCACCATTAAACTTAGCAGCATCTAACGCAACAGCAACAAGCTTAAACCTAAACTGGAACGCTTCTACAGACAATGTTGGTGTAACAGGTTATGAAATCTATATGGATAATGTTTTATATGGAACTGTTTCTGGAACTAGTGAGGAGATTACAGGTTTAACACCGAATACAACGTATGCATTTAAAGTTAGAGCATATGATGCAGCAGGTAACAAATCAAACTTTAGTAACAGCGTTTCAGCGACAACTTTAGACGGACCAGCTGTAGCTTATTGTACATCTAGCAGTAACAATAGCAATGATGAATATATCAGCAAAGTAGTTTTCGGAAGTATTAATAACTCTTCTGCTAACACAAGGTATAGTGATTATACACATTTATCTACAGATGTAACAAAAGGAGAAACTTATACATTAAACTTAACAAAAGCTTGGACAGGAACTGTTTATAATGAAGCTGTAAGAGCATGGATTGATTTTAATGGAGATGGTGATTTTGATGATGCAGGTGAATTAATTTTAAATGAACCAGCAGATAAAGTAGCTAATAAGAGCGTAAATGTGGCTATTCCAGCAAATGCTGCAACAGGTGCGACTCGTATGAGAATTATTATAAGCTACAATAGCGGTGCAGCTGCTTGTGGAACTTATAATTATGGTGAAACAGAAGATTATACAGTTAATATTGTAGATTCAGTGAGTGATACACAAGCGCCAAGTACGCCTACTTCATTGGCAGTATCAGGTAAAACAACCTCAAGTATTTCTTTAAATTGGTCAGCTTCAACGGATAATGTTGGTGTGGTTGGGTATAAAGTATATCAAAATGGAGTTTTTGCTAAATCAGTAACGGGAACTTCAACTACCATGACGAATTTAAGTGAGGGTACATCTTACTCATTCAGGGTTTCAGCCATCGACGCTGCGGATAATGAATCAGTTAAGAGTAATAGTGTAAGTGCTACTACAGATGTAAACACGCCTGCGCCAGTTGATTATTGTTCATTACAAGGTAACAACTCAAGCTATGAGTGGATTGATTATGTAGCCTTAGGAAACATGAGCAATGTTACTGGAAATGATGGTGGATATGCAGATTACACCAACAAAGTAGCGAATATTGGATATGGTGCAAATACAGTTTATTTGAGCGCAGGATTCTCAAGTTCAATATATACGGAGTATTGGTATGTATGGGTTGATTTAAACCAAGATGGTGTATTCTCTTCTTCTGAATTACTGATTAGCGGATCAGCAAGAAGCTCTCAAACATTGAACGGAACCTTGAATATTCCTTCAACAGCTAAGCAAGGAAAAACTCGAATGAGAGTAGCTATGAAATACAACCAAAGCAGCAGTGCATGTGGTAGCTTCGGTTATGGAGAAGTTGAGGACTACACAGTAAACATCAGTTCTACAGGAGGAAATTCAACTTACGCAAGCATTGAATCAATCGCTTTAATTAGTGTTGATGCAGCAGCGAAAAGACTTAATGTATATCCAAACCCAGTTAAATCAGGATTTGTAAACATTAAATCAAATGAGTTGAAAGATGGTTCTTATGAGCTGTTTGATATGAATGGAAGTTTAATCAAGTTTGGAATTTTCACAGGAGAGTCTATTAAAATTAATGTAGATGGTTTACCAACTGGTAAATATTTCGTTAGAATCTCTAAAGATGGAAGACAAGCTACAGAAGGTATAATAATTCAATAATTATTGATTATTTGATTTTGAGATGAAAGGTGCACTCTAAGGAGTGTGCCTTTTTTTTTTTGTTTTAAATTTAAGGCCGAATGCAAAAGTTTATTTAAATAATTACTAACTTAAAAATCTTAATCTCTACTTATGAATAAATTAGATAAAGAATTTTGGAATCAGCGTTGGAGAAACGGCGAAACCGGATGGGATATTGGTTATGCTTCTCCGGCTATTGTTGATTATTTTGACAAGATTGAAGATAAAGAAATCAATATATTAATTCCTGGATGTGGAAACGCCTACGAAGCAGAAGCGCTCAGAGAAAGAGGTTTTAAAAATATTAGAATTTTAGATATTTCAGATGAAGCCGTAGCTCGATTAAAGGAAAAGTATAAAGATCGTGATGAAATTGAGGTAATACAGCAGGATTTTTTTGACCATCAAGGGCAGTATGATTACATCATAGAACAAACTTTTTTCTGTGCTCTAAATCCTAACTTAAGACAAGATCATGCGGAGAAAATGCATGAATTGCTTCGACCTAAAGGAGTTTTAGTGGGATTAATGTTTAATAAAAACTTCGAATCAGATGGTCCACCTTTTGGCGGAACCAAAGAGGAATATCACCCTATTTTTAAGCCTTATTTTAATTTTATACAATTCGATGAAACAAATAAATCCATTCCACCTAGGCTAGGAAGTGAGATTTTTATTGAATTGCAAAAGAAATAATACTAACTTTAAGCCATTAACCTTTAAAAATAAATGATGAAAAAACTATTAATGTTAAGTCTTCTTTCAGCTTTCATGTTCTCTTGTTCAAGTGACGACGATGGAGTGGGTGGGAGCATAGATCAAAGTGATTATTTTCCCGTAACTCAGAATGCCATGTGGTTTTATGATTTTAATCAAAGCCTACAAGGAAATAACAACTCTGGAAATACGATTATAGATATCAATGGCTCAACCATGATTGATGGCGAAGCTTACCAAATTTTAGATAATACCACTTATTTAATTGGATCGATGAACCAGGTATTCTTTAAGAAAAACTTGAATAAAGAAGTTACTATTCGTCCAATGGTGGATGTTTTTAATGAATTTGTTGATTTTGGAGATATGAGATTTATTCAAAACAGCATGCAACCAAATACTGTGTTGGTAGAATCTGAAGCTCAGTTAGAGGGAGATGCGATGCCAATTCCAGAAAACGAAAGCGGAATCACAGGAACGGTTACGCCAACGACTTATATCACCATTAGAAATAGACATATCAATAAGACCAACAACATGACGGTAAATTCTATGAGCTACCAAGGAATTACACAACAAAGAATGGAGTATGATATCAAAATGGTTTTAGACATTCAAGCCATTGTTGAGGTAGGAGGAGAAAGCATTCCATTAAATAGACAGCATGAATTGGTAGAGCAACAACAATATGGAACTTTAGATTTATTTTTAGCTAAAGATGTTGGAATTATTAAAACGGATTATGACTACTCTTTTAATGACTTAAACCTAACAACCAATATCAGTCTTGGCGGAATTTCAATTGATATTGCAGATTTTGCTCCTGAGGTTTTAAACTTTAATAATGCGCTAGACATGAGTGGAGCAGCAAGTATAAATGACTTTACTTTCTAGTTTTTAAACTCATTTTTAATAATAAAAAAACGCCCTTGAAATTATTTATTTCAAGGGCGTTTTGTTTGAACTAGATTTTGTCTGAATTAAAACTCAATATCTAATCCTAAATATACTGAACCTGGCATTATTGGAGCCCAAACCATTCCACCATCAAAGTATTCTCCGAACGGATTTTGAACATCAATAATTGGGTTGTCTTGGGTGTATCCTAAGATGTTTTCAGCGCCTAAATACATTCTAAGTGTCTTGTTGAATTGTCTTGCAATTTGTGCGTTTAGCAAGAAGTAAGAATCTGCATAATCTGGTGTTTGAAACTCTACAGGATTCGTTGAGGTGTTTGGAATCCTTTGCTCTCCAACATACTGTAAAGTTGTATCAAAGCTCCATTGGCTACCATTAGCCTTAATCCAAGTATTATAAGCTAAGTTCATAAAACCTCTATGCTCTGGCGTAAATGGTAAATTTTTAGCACCTGATAAATAATCGCCTTGTGTTTGGTAATTCTTATAAGCTAATCTTGCTTCCAATCGCTTCACTGGCTCAAAATCCCACTGAATTTGGAATGCTCTAGCATAAGATTTTCCTTCCATATTATAGAAAAGAATCTTTTGCGTTGACTGATCTAAATCTGGTAAGATTTGATTTTCGAAATCTGTGATAAAATAGTCTGCAATAATATTCGATTTATTCCCGAAAATTCTAAATTCTTGGTGTAAACTTATTCCATAGTTCCAAGCGATTTCTGGATCTAAACCATAAATATCACCGCCTCCATCAATAATTTCAACGGTTCTATTGCTCGCTAAGAAGCTCTGAGCTTCAGAAAACACATTGGCCGTTCTGAAACCTCTTCCTGCCGAAGCACGTAAGGTTGTCTTAGGAAATAAATCATATTTTAAATTCGCTCTCGGCGTAAACTGAGTTCCTGCCAAGTTGTGGAAATCTACTCTCGAACCTAACACGGCAGTTAATTTGTCTCCGGTATAAGTGTATTCGAAGAAAGCTCCTGGAACTGTTTCTGTTCTTTTGTAATCATTTACCTGATAAACCTCGTCGTATTGATCATGTAATAACGAAGCTCCCGCTTTGTATTTATGTAATGTACTACCTAAAATACTTTCAAAAATTAAATTAGAATAAATGGAACGTTGGATACCATTATAAGGTGTAGTCCCAAAGAAAGATTTCTGCTCATGATAAGTATATTGATTCATCCAACCCAAAGATTGGTAAGGCTTATCTTTAAATACGTATCCTGTTTTATTCCAAACTTGAAACCTAGAAATATCAATCCCAACGCCATACTTTTCTGTACCTAACTTATGGTAATCTTCAACAAAATCAACCTGTCCCGCTGTTCTGTGGTCGTCTATAAAGCTAATCCCGAAGTGAGTTCCTATTCCTGAATTATCTAAATCATTATAATTCAATAAATAAGTTGCATTTAATTGTTTTCCAATGGGTTGGTCCATAAAACCATCATCATTGCTGTCTTGTCTATCGATAGTTGCATTCGCATGTGCTAAAAAGCTATGTGCCCACTTTCCATTGATTGTATCAGCATGTACAATATTCCCTTCGATTCTAGAGTTAGTGTCTCCAAAGAAGTTAAGCGATGTTTTATTCTTGTCGTGTGTCTTGAATAACTCTGTATTTATCTGCCCTGAAATAGATTCATAACCATTGGTTACTGTACTTCCTCCTTTGGTTAATTGAATTCCCTGAACCCATCTTCCTGGTATGAAATTCATTCCATAAGCGGATGCTAATCCTCTAATTTCTGGTAATAATTCTTTAGTAATCAAAGTGTACTTTTGGTCTAAACCTAACATTTTGATTTGTTTGGTTCCGGTTACCGCATTCGCATAATTCACATCAACCGTTGCATTGGTTTCAAAACTCTCCGAAAGGTTACAACATGCTGCTTTTAATAATTCTTTTGAATCGATATTAAATGTCAATCCAGCGCTTTTCCCGTCTAAAGCTGTCGCTGCTTTATTTCCAACAGCGCTAACATTGGCTAGACTAATTGCGTCTTCATCTAACCAAGAATAATCCTCATCTTCTTCTGATTCCGTATTACTATCAGCAACACTCTTCTGCTCTGGTGTAGCTTCACCATCCACATGAGTTCCTTTGCTGTTTTTAATATTATCCCAAGCTGTTACTCGATCATACAAACAGCAATCAGGTAAATTATTGTAATCCTTGTCATCTGCCGTATATAATTGATTATCGTAACCTGCGGCAGCAACACGGCGCATGATTTTGTCTAAGCTAGTTTTACTTTCGTCAAAATCTAATTCCAATACTTTGGTTTGAATGTTCCAAGTTCCTTTAGCTGTTGCTTCTTTACTAACTGCAGTTTCTATGGTTTCTTTACACATGCTACAATTTCCACGAACCAAGATTTGCTCTTTAAAGTCTGATGATTTAGTGATAGTTTTAACTTGGTTTGAAGTTATTGTTGCAAACTCTTGGGGTGCTTCAGCTTGTCCATCAAAATGAGTTCCTTCGCTATTTTCAATATTATCCCAAGCAGTTACGCGATCATACTGACAACAATCGGCTAAATTTCTATAGTCTTTGTCGTCTGCCGTGTATAATTGATTATCGTAACCAGCTGCCGTAACGCGACGCATGATTTTATCTAAATTAGTCTTTTTAGCATCAAAACTTAGTTTTAACACTTTGGTTTTAACATTCCACGTTCCTTCCGCAGAAGATTCTTTTTTAACAGCATTTTCAATGTTGTCTTTACACATTCCGCAATTTCCGCGCACCAAAATTTCTTCGGTTGTGATTGTACTTTTTTGTCCAAATAATCCAATGGATAGGAGCAGAGTCAGTACAAAAAATATCTGTTTATACATTCTGTTTGTTGATTTTATATTTTAAAAATGGCTTTAAGAAAGTACCTTCATGGGAATTATTTCACTAAAAATTCGTGAATTTGGCCTAAGAATGATTTTCTTAAAAAAGTTTAATGATTTGAGTGGATTCTAAGTTTTAATCTTAAAAACTACGATTCCTTCGGAAAGTTCTCCGAAATTGTGTATAAGCCTAATTATCTGAATTTGAAATCAGTAATTAGCTTAAAGTAATGATTAAACCTGTTTTGGAGGATTCCAAAAAGTTAGAGTGAATTGTTGTTGAAATAAATCCTGAAAGTAAGAGGATTGGTTCAACGAGCTAATTTCTTCTTTAATAGAAATTTCTGAATTTTGAGAAGGTGGTTCAATGCTATGCGTAACCACATGTGCCGCATGATCTTGACATTTGTCTTTGCAAGTGTCCTTACAAGAATGTTGATTGGCAATATCGTCTTCGTGACAAGATTTCGCATCAACAGATTCTGAATCAGCATTAACATCTACACAACACATCATTTCTTCCTGCGCTTGATAGTTGAGCTGAAAATTAAGCCCAAGTGATGGCGTTGCTATAAATAGCAAGGATAAAAATAAGTGAGATATAAAGATGAATTCTCGCATCGAACGCAAAAGTACAAAACATATTTAAATTAGTATGAATTTAAATAAGAAGCTATCAATTAAGATTTCATAAGATTACCTACAAGATTTATAGAATTGATATTTTTAATATGTATTTCTTAAGATAATTGTTTAAACTTCGATGATTGTGCATTTTCTATAGTAAAATGTGATTTATGTGACTGGGAGTTCGATAAAAATTTGACTATTTTTGCAAAAATGATTTTGACATGACAGACAACATACACGAAACCATCATTGTTGGTTCAGGACCTGCCGGATATACAGCAGCTATCTATGCAGCACGTGCAGATATGAGTCCATTAGTTATCACAGGAATGGAGCCTGGAGGACAACTTACAACGACTACAGATGTTGAAAACTACCCAGGTTATCCAGAGGGAATTATGGGACCAGAGATGATGGGTGACTTCCAAAAACAAGCTGAAAGGTTTGGTGCAAAAGTGATTATGGATATGGTGACGGAAGTTGAATTTTCTGAAGAGAAAGGAGGAATTCACACCCTAACCACTATGAATGGCGATGTTTATAAAACTAAAACCGTTATCATTTCTACAGGAGCTTCTGCTAAATATTTAGGTTTAGAAGACGAAAAGAAATATATGGGAAGTGGAGTTTCTGCGTGTGCAACTTGTGACGGATTTTTCTATAAAAATCGCGATGTAGTGGTTGTTGGAGCTGGTGATACAGCAGCAGAGGAGGCTACATACTTAGCTAAGATTTGTAACAAAGTTTACTTATTGGTGCGTAGAGATGTTTTCCGTGCTTCTAACATTATGGAAGAGCGTGTTAAGAATACACCTAACATCGAGATTATGTATCATACAGAATTAAAAGGTATGAGTGGTGATAAAGTGGTTGAAAAAGCACACATCATTAATAATCAAACAAACGAAACGAGTGAGTTGGCGGTAGATGGTGTTTTCATTGCAATTGGACATAAACCTAACACAGACTTATTTGTTGGTAAATTAGATATGGACGAAACAGGTTACTTAATCACTGAGCCTAAATCAACCAAAACTAAAGTTCATGGCGTATTTGCTGCGGGTGATGTTCAGGATAGTATCTATCGTCAGGCTGTTACAGCTGCAGGTACAGGGTGTATGGCTGCTATTGATGCGGAAAGATATGTAAGCGAATTGTAATTCAATTTAGCTGATTCAAAAATATAAAAGGAAGTCGAAAGGCTTCCTTATTTATTAGATTTAATTTAAAAATTACTCAAAAAAAAATCCCTTCGACAAGGTCAAAGGGAATCAAAAATCTATCAATTAATAATCAACTACTTTCTTAATTTTGTCTCAAATCACGTTCAAGTTTTGCAATAATTGGTTTTAATTCATTTAAAAGCTTAATACTTCTTTCCAAGCTTTTTTGATTCTTATCTTGTAATTGAATCGTTAAAATTTTTGCCTTTAAAATGTCGATTTTAAAAGCTGATCTTTCAATCTTCGTTGGGAATACTGTTTTCGCCTCTTTTTCATTCGTAGGAGAACCAGCACTTAACCATGATGATGCTACTAAACCTAAAATTAATAATGATTTTTTCATATCTTCAATTTTTAATAAAAATCACTTAAACAAACTATTTATTAACTGTTTCGTAATTCTGAGTGCAAATATACGGCGCATATTATGGATTCAACAATGACTTTTGTCGTGTTTTTTAATTAAATGCTTGTTTTTATATGACCTTTGTCACATTCAAATCATAGGCATTCACTTTACTTCAAAATCGACTCAATTTTATGTGTGTTTTGAATATGACTTTGATGTTTATTTTCAGTATTTTTGAGTCTTAAATTTTTTTAAACAATTATAATGGATCAAATATTTCAACTTATTCAAGAAGAAAAGCAACGCCAAATCAACGGTATCGAGCTTATTGCTTCAGAAAATTTCGTTAGTGAGAATGTATTAAAAGCTATGGGTTCTGTGTTAACCAACAAATATGCAGAAGGTTACCCAGGAAAAAGGTATTATGGTGGCTGTGAAGTAGTGGATAAAGTAGAGAATTTAGCCATTGATCGTTTAAAAGAATTATTCGGTGCTGAGTATGCCAACGTACAACCACACTCGGGATCTCAAGCCAATGCAGCGGTTTACCTAGCTTGTTTAAAACAAGGAGACAAAATCATGGGATTAGATTTATCTCATGGAGGTCACCTTACGCACGGTTCTCCGGTTAACTTCTCTGGTATTCGTTTTGAAACTTGTTTTTATGGAGTTGATAAAGAAACAGGACTTATCGACTATGACGCGATGGAGGAGACGGCTAGAAAAGAAAAACCTCAATTGATTATTTGTGGTGGTTCGGCTTATCCTAGAGATATTGATTATGCTAGATTCAGAAAAGTAGCTGATGAAGTTGGTGCTTTATTAATGGCAGATATTGCTCACCCAGCAGGGCTTATTGCAAAAGGTTTATTAAACAACCCAGTTCCACATTGTCATATTATTACTTCTACTACCCACAAAACATTACGCGGACCAAGAGGTGGTATTATTATGTTAGGTAAAGACTTCGAAAATCCTTGGGGCAAAACATTTAAAGGAAAACCAAGAATGATGTCTAGAATTTTAGATAGTGCTGTTTTCCCAGGAAGCCAAGGTGGACCATTAGAGCACGTGATTGCGGCAAAAGCAGTTGCATTCGGTGAAGATTTAACGCCAGAGTTTGGGGATTATGCAAAACAAATCATTAAAAATGCTAATGCTTTAGCAGAAGAATTAGTGAAGAGAGATTACCAATTAACTTCTGGTGGTACAGAAAACCACATGATGTTGATAGATCTTAGAAATAAAGATATTACCGGTAAAGACGCAGAGGAGGCTTTAGTGAAGGCAGACATCACATGTAACAAAAACATGGTGCCTTTTGATGATAAATCTCCATTTGTAACTTCAGGAATTAGAATCGGAACACCAGCGATTACTACGCGTGGTCTGAAAGAAAAAGATATGGTTACGATTGCTGACTTTATTGATAGAGTAATTTCGAATCCAACGGATGAAAACAACTTAAATAATATCAGTAAAGAAGTTCATGAATTAATGTCAACTTATCCACTTTTCCAATGGTAAATGAAATATAATTTAACAATCGTTTTATTAGTTTTACTGCAACTGTTAGTAAACGCACAGGGATTACCTAACGATTGTGTGAATTATATTCAAGTTTGTGGAAATTATGATATTAATTTAAATGTTGCTGGCGCTGGAGCTCAGGAAATTGGTGATAATGCATGTAATTCACAGGAACACAATTCGCTTTGGCTACAAGTAACAATTAAAGAATCAGGAACATTAGGTTTTACACTAACACCCGAAAGTCTTTCTATCCAAGAGGATTATGACTTTTGGGTGTTTGGGCCTAATGCACAATGCGGTAATTTGGGTGAAGCGATTAGATGCTCAACCACCAACCCACAAGCCGCCGGACAAGCCAATAATCATACGGGCTTAAATGAATCTTCTACCGATGTTTCCGAAGGTCCTGGACCGGATGGAGACTCTTTTCTCAAATGGTTAGATGTGGTTGCAGGTGAAACTTATTTCATTGTAATCGATAGACCACATGGAAATTCTGCTTTTCAGTTAACTTGGACAGGAACAGCCATTTTGGACAATCCTTTATTAGACTACAGTATTTCAAATATTGAAGATATTTATATCTGCGATGTTGATAACGATGGCAGTGAATTATATGATTTTTCGATTTGGAACACCTCTGTGGTCGATAGTCAATACCAAATTGAGGTTACCTATCATAGGTCTGAATCGGATGCAGCCATTGGAATCAATCCTCTCAGTTATCCTGATGAAGTACAGGAAGGAATCTATTATGCGCGGGTAATTCATCTAAATTCCAAATGTTATGATTTGGTACCGATTCGTGTAATTATGTCTAATTTTAAATTAGATAGACTAGAGGTGGTGGATGAAAATCAAATCATTGCTCATCATAATATTCCTAGCGATGAAGGATTATATTTTAAACTTGATGATGGCGAATGGCAAAGTAGTAATGTTTTTAATAATGTTGAGAATGGTGCTCATGTTGTTCAAATGAAATTTGGAGAATGCGTTTCTGATGAAATGCATACTTATATACTTAAAACATTTAATGTTATAACACCCAATGCGGATGGATTAAATGATGTGTGGGAACTTAAAGGTTTAGAGAATTTTGAGGGAAGTCAAGTTTATATTTTTGATCGATATGGTAAAGTGATTTTCGAAAGTCAAGGTGAAAAAGTTTTTAGATGGGATGGAACTTATTATGGTAGAAAACTACCTTCTGGTTCTTATTGGTATCATATTAATTTGCCAGATGGAAGGTTTAAAAGGGGACATATTAGCCTACTCAACTCAGATGAACACTAGCTTATAGAAAAATATTTAATATTTTTTAGTTCCTAATTATTTTAAAATGAATAGCTTAATAATTGAATTCAAAATTCTATTAAAAAAAGTGATTTCAGGATTTTTAAATTTCAAATTTATTTTGTTCTTTTGCCCTGTAATTTAATTATTGCGGGAGTAGCTCAATTGGTAGAGCTTCAGCCTTCCAAGCTGATTGTTGCGAGTTCGAGTCTCGTCTCCCGCTCAAATTATTCTTAGTTGGTTCATGTGATTTTTCCCTTTTAGAACCAAGTTTCAAAATCCCAATAAACTTTATTAATCCATTTAATTTTAAGTCTAAATTCAATGTTTAGATCTTGAAGTATTTTGTAATTATTACTATTTGATACAGTTGAATCTATGCTGAATTAAATAAAATCAAAACAAATTTAGCATGGCTTTTTTTGTTTAATTTTAAAAATAAAAAATGGCATCAACTAAAAGTCAATGCCATTTTCCTGTCCTCGTGTAATTCGTTTATTTCATCCCATTCAAAGTCTTCTGGATAGCTTCGATTTGTTTTTCCATCGATGGAGTAGGATTAGCTTTCGCTGCTTCTGTTTTTACTTTCATCGCTCTTTCTACCATCATTTTAATATATGGTAATGCCATCGGTTGTGATTCTTTTAATTGATTATAAACTAGCTCTTGAAGTCTTAAGACTTTACCAGTCGCTTGTGGGCTGTCAGTTGACATAATCCACACAAAAGCATCTTCCGCAGGTTTTGCCATCGAAGGGTCTTGCATCGCGGTAAAGCTATAAAATGCAGCTAATTCAGCTATAACATTAAAGTGCGTTGTATCATTTTTAGATTTCCAATAAGGAATCAAGCTCGCTAATAAATCTGGAGATGTAGCCAAAACATCGTCGTCTAATCCTTCTGATAACTCTAAAGCTCTATTTTTGTCTAACTCCATAATTCCTAATAATCCAGCTGCTTGAACTGAGAATGATTCAGATTTTAAAGCTTTTTCAAATGTGCTCATATACTTTTTATCATTCAAGGAAACCAAATTTTGTAACGCCGCCGCCTGAACTAGCGTTTCTGGATCTGAGCTCGCTAAACTCTCGACTTTGCTCAACCATCCTTTTTTGTTTTTCAAACTTGAAAACTCAATGCTTGATAAGACTTGTTCGCGAATTCCATCATATGGATCGTCCAAAGCAGCTAATAAGGTCTTTTCGGCTATATCACTGGTTAATTGTTCTCCAGATAATTCTTGTAAAGCCAACATTCTATCAGTGTACTCATCTTTTGCCCATTGATAGCGGTTAGCATTTTCTTGAGCAGTGAAATCTTGTGTGATTTCCGCAATTAAGTCATGATCTGCATTTACTAAAACCAAATCAGCCTCTTTGTTAGTTTTAAATTTAAAAGTATTTACGGTTTTCTTTTCTACCCAAACTTGATGTCTTTTTGCTTTTCCGTTTTCATAAACGTCAATCGCAAAAGGGAACTCAAATAGAGGTTTTTGATTTTGTTTAATATGAACGGTTGCTGTTGTAGCATTTTTCTCAACAATTACATGCATTTTTGGATGTCCATGTCCATAAAACCATTGGTTGAAGAACCAGTTCAAATCACGACCACTTACTTCTTCCATCGCCAAACGAAGTTGGTGTGCTTCTGCTTTTCCGTATTGATTGTCCTTTAAATATTTCTGTAAACCGGCAAAGAATGCATCATCTCCTAAATAGCTTCTCAACATATGTAAGATATAACCTCCTTTGTTGTAAGTCACATGATCAAACATATCTTGAACTTTCTCATAATCAAACCTTACCAAATCCTTATTGAAATTAATATCTGCAAAATAAGATTGTAAATCCTCAAATCTATGTTCATCTGCCGATGCTTTTCCGTATTTATGTTCTCTCCATAAATATTCGCTATAGTTCGCAAATGCTTCATTCATAGATAGATTTGGCCAGCTTTCAGAAGTGACTAAGTTTCCAAACCAGTGGTGCATCAATTCGTGTGCAATTACATCTTCCCATGTATTATCATCTACTAATTGTCCATGTTTTTGATGTGCTCTATCTAAGTGAACCACGGCACCTGTGTTTTCCATCGCGCCGCTTATATAGTCTCTTACAACGATTTGAGAGTATTTATCCCATGGATAAGGATAATCAAATAATTCAGAGAAGAAAGTCATCATTTCTGGGGTATTCCCGAAGATTTCCTGAGCATAAGGAGCATATTCATGTTCTACATAATAATCTACAGGAACGTTTTTCCATTTATCTTTAATGACAGCAAAATCTCCAACACCCATAAAGAATAAATAAGGTGCATGTTTTAAAGTTTGCTTCCAATAATCTGTTCTGGTGTTGTCATTATTCTGAGTTTGCTTAACCAACACACCATTCGAAAGAGTAACATATTCAGATGGAACCGTCATATACAATTCTTGAGAAGTTTTTTGGTTTAACTCATCAATCGTTGGAAACCACGCTGAACTAGAGGTAGGTTCTCCCTGTGTCCAAATTTGAATCGGCTTGTTTGGATCTTCACCTTTTGGATTAATAAAATACAAACCTTTTGCATCTGAAATAGCGCTTCCACCTGCTGCTGCAACCTTTTCTGGCTGAGCTGTGTATTTAATATAAACGGTATATTCTTCGTCTTTTTTATATGTTTTATCTAAATCGATACGCAACAAGTCGTCTTTGTAATCATAATTGATTTTTGAGTTTTTTCCATTTTTTACCAATGCAACTTCATGAATTAACATAGACTGAGCATTTAAGTTCAATGAATCTGTAGGATAGAAATGTGGCTTTAATGTAATCCAAGCTTCGCCAGGCATGGTTTGATTTTCATAGTTAAAAGAAACTTTAAGCTTGGTGTGTTCTAAATTATTTATTCTTTCCGCCTCTGGATGGTAAACTTTTTGTCCGAAACCCAAAAATGTTGAGCAAAAGAATAAGTAAATAAATAGATGTTTTGGATGCATTGTTATTGATTTATAAAAACTTGACGAAATTAAGAAATGTTTCAGAGTATATAGGAGATATTATATACATTAACTATAATTAAAGGAATACATCATTAAATTTATTTCTATTTTTGAGAGATTGAAAATTAACAATATGAAATATACTTCGATTTTTACTTTAGTTTTATTCCTTATTTCCCTTACGGATGTAAGCGCGCAACTATCAGAAAAACAGATTGATAAATTAGTTCAGGAGAGCATTAAAACTTTCGATGTTCCAGGAATTTCTGTTGGAGTGATAGAAAATGGAAAAGTAGTTTATGCCAAAGGACATGGCGTAAGATCATTAGCGAATAACAAGCCGATGAACGAAAATACTCTGGTGGGAGTGGCTTCTAACTCCAAAGGTTTCACTTGTTTCGCTTTGGCATTATTGGTAGATGAAGGGAAATTAAATTGGGATGATAAGGTTAAAAAATATATTCCTGAATTTGATTTAAAAGATAAATATGCTGCCAACGAATTCACTATTCGTGATTTGGTGACACATAGAAGTGGTTTGAGCTTAGGAGCTGGAGACTTAATGTTCTTTCCAGAAGGCAACAATTACTCAGTTGATGATGTGATTCATGGAGTGGCACAATTAGAGCCTGAAAGTTCTTTTCGCTCAAAATTCCAGTACAATAACAATATGTACAATATTGCAGGAGAGGTTTTGCGTCGCGTAAGTGGTTTAACTTGGGCTGAATTTATTGAAACAAGAATCTTACAACCTGTAGGAATGAATAATTCTAAAGGATCGTACAATCGTGTAAGCGATAGAAGCAACATTATCGATGCACATGCGCCTGTAGCAGGAACGATTAAACAAATTCCTCATGATTGGAGTGAACTTGCTAATCCAGCAGGAGGAATTATGAGTAATATTACAGATATGCTTACTTGGGCTGAATTTCTTATGAATGGCGGTGTTACAAAAGATGGTAAACGCTTGATAAGTGAGGAGCAAATGCATGAATTATGGACTTTGCAAACGCCAATTCCAGTGGCGAAAAACCATCCTTATGATACTAATTTTTATGGCTATGGATTAGGTTGGTTCTTGAGTGACGTAGCAGGAACTTTAGAAGTTACACATTCAGGTGGATTAATCGGAACTGTAACTAAGTTTACATTATTACCTGAGAAGAAAATCGGAATTGTTGTACTAACCAATCAGCAATCTGGAGCAGCTTTTTCTGCCATTAATAATGAAATTAAAGATAGTTATTTGGGGTATAAAAACAGAAATTGGGTAAAGAAATACGGCGATCGTATGGATAATTATTTCAATGAAGTGAACCAAGAAAAGGCTGATGTTTTTGCTCAAGCGATTGCTTTTCAGTCAAAAGGATGTATCACCGATAAGGAGCAGATTATTGGAAAATATAAAGATGCATGGTTGGGAGATATCCATATTGTTGAAGAAAATAAAACTTTGAGAATTAGTATGGATAATCAACCTCAATTAAAAGGAGAATTAATTCCATATAATGCACATACTTATATTGCTAAATGGGATAACAGAAGCTTTGATGCTGATGCATTTTTATTATTTAATTTTGATGAAAACGGAAAATCAACTGGCTTTAAAATGAAAGCTATTTCTAGCATCACCGACTTTAGTTTTGACTTTGTGGATTTAGATATTAAAAGAGTAGAAGAGAAGTCTTCAGATAAGTAATTAGGTTAAATTAAGAAAGGTTAGACTGTTTTATATAAAATGCAAAATCCCATCAGTAGATGGGATTTTTTTAGTTTCTAATTTTTAAAACTTTAATTAAAATTAGCCTAATCCTCAGTTTTTAAATTATCACCATCCTTTGTGTGAAGTCTTCTAAAGATAAAAGCAGTGAAGAAGGTTAATAAACCAATCGTTATAAATGTATATCTAAAGGCTTTGTGAATCTCCACTTCGCCCGAACCAAATTGATTTTGATACAGGTTTAAAACCGACATACCAATCGCAATACCAAACCCAATGGCTAATTGCTGATTAACCGTCAATAAACTGTTTCCGCTACTGTTCTGGTAGTCTCTTAAGTTAGAAATTGCAATCGCATTCATCGCAGTAAATTGAATCGAGTTTAGTATTCCCATGAATAACATCACAGGGATAAACCAAATGATATTAGCGTCTAATCCTGGAATAGCTAAAGTCATGATAAGAATTCCTAGTGCTCCTGTATTAAACCTTAAAATCTTTCGATATCCAAACTTATTCATCACCGGAACCACCATGGTTTTTCCAAACATGGCGGCTAATGCCATTGGCGCAACAATCCAACCTGCTAAAGAAGCTGATTTACCATAAGCAACTTGAACTAAAAGTGGTATTAATAAAGGAATGGAGCTAATTCCAATTCGGGTAGCTAAATTACCAATTACGCCCACACGAAAAGTCCGAACTTGAAATAAATGTAAGGGGAAAAGAGGTTTTAAGGCTTTTTGAGCATGTTTAAAATATAAAAACAACATGAGGAATCCTGCCATCAAGAGAACCAAAATTATAGATGTGTTTTTAGGATGACCCAGTAATTCTAAACCTACAGAAAGTAAAACCGATGCCGAACCAAAAATGAAAAATCCTTTTAAATCTAATTGTGGCTTTTCTTCTTTGTAATCGGGCATATATTTTAAGCTAAATAATAAACCCAAAACTCCCATCGGAATGTTGATAAGGAAAATCCAATGCCAGCTAACCCATTCAACTAAATATCCACCAATCAATGGACCAATAATCGGACCTACTAAAGCTGGAATAATAGCATAATTCATGGCTCTAACGATCTCGTTCTTAGGATAAGTTTTAATCATCGAAAGACGAGCTACTGGTGTCATCAATGCTCCTCCAAGTCCTTGAAAAACACGCGCCATGTCCAATTGTAGTAGATTTTGGGACATAGCACAAAACAGCGACCCAAGGCTAAATAAGATCAAAGCCAGCATGAAAATCTTTCTTGTACCAAATTTATCCGCTAAATATCCACTCACTGGAATAAATAAGGCCAACGTAAGAACGTAGCTAATAATTGCCGACTGCATGTTGAGTACAGATTCGCCTAAATCTTCGGCAATGGCTGGTAATGCAGTGTTAAGAATCGTTGAATCCAACATTTGCATAAAAATAGCCGTCGCTAGCAGATAAGGCATAAAGCGCTTGACATCTTCTGATGCTACTGTTGAACCCATATAATTATTTTTCCAAAGCTTGAATTAAGTCTTCTAAAGTTTTATTTTTTTCTTCGTTGTCCATTTTTCCCTTGTACTCTTTTAGTTTGGCAATGGTTGAAGATTTACTCTCGAGATTGATGCCATTAATTCTGCCAACTAAATCCTCAATAATTTGATCTGAATAGTTCGCCAGATTTATTTGATTGATAATTGTCTGTATTTCCATGATATATTTTTATTTAAAATTACTAAAATTTAATTTGAACGAACTAAGGCAAGTTATTTAAACGAGTCCTATAATTCCATCAACCACTTTAGGGTATCTACATTGTCTGCATAATCCCACAATTGTGGCTGTTGTGCATGTCCAAAAGGAATACCACTTTCGGATTTTTCTACCACGGCTTGAATTTTTTCTTCGTTTTGCGCTAAATGCTCCTTCAACTTGTCTTTATCTTCATAATACTCATAAGATACAGTAGAAATAGGAGAGAAGAAATCTTCACCCTCTTTAAACAAAACAAATCCATTTTCTAAAATCGGAATTTGCTTCATTAAAAATATCGTTCTGAAATAATCATAATTATTAGCGTATTTATGATGGTGAATGATGTCTTTCCAAGGATATAGTGCATTGAAAATTTTGTCTAAATCATAACCTTTGGGTACAAACAATTTGGTGATATTTCTACAGCCTAAGCCAAAATATTGCAACATATCATGTGCTAAACCTTCTAAATCCTCTTCTGTTTCGCTACCATCTAAAATGGCTACAGAAGTACGGTTTCTACGAATTAAGTTAGGAACTTTTTTAAAATAAGCTTCAAAATATCGAGCTGTATTATCACTTCCCGTTGCAATCACTGCGTCATAATTCTCCAATCTTTCTACACTTTCGTATTGATCCTTGAATTTAGGTTCGATTTCAAAAAGTAGGTCAAGTACATAAGGAATCAAAACGTCGTCTTTACTCGAAAGCTTTACCTGTGCTTTGTTTCCTGAGATTAAAACTGTTAAAATATCATGAAAGCCCACCATAGGAATATTACCTGCAGCAACGATTCCAATAGTTTTATTTTTGGACTCAATTTGAGCATAAGGTTCGAGCCATTTTTCTAGGTTTTCCTTCTTTAAAGCTTCCGCCCAGGATTTTATGGCATATAGTTGATTTTCAATAGTAAACCAGCTGTTTTTAGCTTTAGAACCATGTAGCATTTGATTGAATTTCTCTTGATTCTCAGAGGTATCTATTTTATCGAAATTATTTACGAACGATTCTAAATAATTACCTAAAACAGAAAATGATT
This sequence comes from Profundicola chukchiensis, assembly GCF_029664245.1. GTDB lineage: Bacteria > Bacteroidota > Bacteroidia > Flavobacteriales > Weeksellaceae > Profundicola > Profundicola chukchiensis. Next base: position 161,449 of record NZ_JANAIE010000004.1, read on the forward strand.
CTATTCGTTTAGCAGTTTGCATCTTTATTGTTTAAATTTGTGCAAATCTAATATAAAGTATTATGGCAATCAAAATAACAGATGAATGTATAAATTGTGGAGCTTGTGAACCTGAATGTCCAAATAATGCAATCTACGAAGGTGCTATGGATTGGCGCTTTTCTGATGGAACTGATTTAACAGGCTATGTAGTAGGGCATAACGGAAGATCTGCAGACGCTGATGAGCCACAAGAGCCTATCAGTGATGATGTTTACTTCATTGTAACAGATAAATGTACAGAATGTAAAGGATTCCACGACGAGCCTCAATGTGCGGCAGTGTGTCCAGTGGATTGTTGTATTCCGGACGAAGATCATGAAGAATCTGAAGCAGAATTATTAGCGAAAAAAGAAATGCTTCACTTATAATATTAAAATCCCAACCCGAAGAAGGCCGTGTTTATTTGTTTAAACGCGGCTTTCTCATTTTACTAAGGAGTCAAGGATAAAAAATTTAAAAGCTAGACTTAGAAATCGCCTGAATTTTGATAAAAGATTTACTAAAAAAGATTTAATCTAAATATTAAGTAATAGCTATAAATTTTAATTAAATTTGATGCATAAACCATTAAAATATGAAACGACACAATTTCAGCGCTGGACCTTGTATTTTACCACAAGAAGTTTTTGAACAAGCTTCTAAAGCGGTACTTAATTTTAACGCATTAGACCTTTCTATATTAGAGATTTCGCATAGAAGTAAGGATTTTGTTCAAGTGATAGAAAGCGCAAGAAGTCTGGTTAAGAAATTATTGAAACTGGGAGATGATTATGAGGTTTTATTCTTGCAAGGTGGAGCTAGCTTACAATTTGTAATGGTTCCTTTTAACTTGGCAAAAGAAGGCGGAAATCCTGCTTATCTAAATACAGGTACTTGGGCGTCTAAAGCAATTAAAGAAGCTCAAAGGCTTTCTACTGTTGATATTGTTGCCTCTTCTAAAGAGCAAGGGTTCAATCATATTCCAAAGGATTATACAGTTAATGAAAATGCAGATTATTTCCACTGCACTTCTAATAATACCATTTATGGAACGCAAATGAAATCTTTCCCAGATGTGAAAGTACCATTAGTGTGTGATATGTCATCAGATATATTCTCTCGCGAATTAGACTTTACAAAGTTTGATTTAATTTATGCGGGAGCTCAGAAAAATATGGGACCTGCTGGAGCTACTTTAGTGGTGGTTAAGAAAGATATTTTAGGTAAAACAGGCCGAAATATTCCTGCTTATTTAGATTACCAAGTGCATATAGATAAGGATTCTATGTTCAATACACCTTCTGTATTTGCGGTTTATGTTTCTATGTTGACGCTGCATTGGTTAGATCAACAAGGTGGAATTCCTGCGATTGAAAAAATCAATCAAGAAAAAGCAAATTTATTATACGCAGAAATCGAGCGAAACCCAATGTTTAAAGCTTATGCTGTAGCAGAGGATCGTTCTACAATGAATGCAACATTTAATTTAGTCGATGAGGCTTATCAAGAGAAATTCGATGGCATTTGGATGGATGCTGGAATCAATGGTTTAAAAGGACACCGTTCGGTAGGTGGTTACCGCGCAAGTATGTACAATGCGCTTAGCTTAGAAAGCGTTCAAGTTTTAGTGGATTGTATGCAAGAATTAGAAAAACAAGCTTAATTAGAATAGAAAAATAGATAAATGAAGATATTAGTAAATGATGGAATGTCAGCTTCTGGCGCAAAGGCTTTAAAAGAAGCAGGTTTTACTTTATATGAGGATAAAGTTGCTCAAGATGATTTGATTTCTTTTATGAATAAAGAGCAAATCGATGCCATTTTAGTGAGAAGTGCAACCAAAGTTGGAAAAGATATCATCGACAATGTAGAGAGCCTTAAACTGATTGGTAGAGGTGGAGTTGGACTTGACAATATTGATGTAGATCATGCTAGAAAAAAGGGAATTTATGTGATTAACACGCCTGCAGCATCTTCAACTTCTGTGGCGGAATTAGTTTTTGCACATATGTTTGGTATGGCGAGAGGTTTACACGATTCCAATAGAAATATGCCATTAGAAGGTGACTCTAGATTTAAGGATTTAAAGAAATCTTATGCAGGTGCGGTTGAATTAAGAGGTAAAACCTTAGCCGTTGTTGGTTTAGGTCGTATTGGAAAAGAAGTAGCTAAAATTGGTTTAGGTATAGGAATGCACGTAATCGGTGTGGATAGCTCTGATACAGATGGAATCAAGACCATTCCTTTCCAATTCTTTAATGACGAAGTTTTCAATTATAAGATTGAGGTAAAACCTATGATTGAAGCCATAGAAGAGGCGGATTTTATTACTTTCCATATTCCGGCACAAAAGGATTATGTTATCAGTAAAAAGGAACTAGAAAGCATGAAAACGGGGGTATTTATTGTAAATGCAGCTCGTGGTGGTGTGATTGACGAAGTTGCTTTGGTAGAAGCTTTAGATTCAGGTAAAGTAGCTGCAGCGGCTTTAGATGTATTTGAGAAAGAACCTACGCCAGAAATTCAGTTATTGATGCATCCAAAATTATCTTTATCACCACATGTGGGAGGATCAACTGTGGAAGCTCAAGATAGAATCGGAGTAGAATTAGCAGATCAAATTTGTGATTTATTAAAGGTTGAAGCTTAATATTCTTGGAAGCATCATATCAAAAATACATATTAGATTTTAAAGTTCCTAGTGGAACTTCTCGAGGTGTTTTAAGACAAAAAGAAACTTATTTTTTAGAATTAAAAGATTTTGATAATAAGGGGGTTGGAGAGTGTAATTTATTCAAAGGTTTAAGTGCTGACGATGTTAGTAATTACGAAGAAGTCCTCTCTGAATTTTGTGAAAAAATCAATCGAGGAGATGAAATTAAATGGGAAGATTATAGAAGATTTCCATCAATTCAATTCGGCTACGAACAAGCTCTTTTATCTTTAGAAGCAGAGGGAGAAGTTTTATTTCCTTCTGCTTTTACGGATTCTAAAAAGGGAATTCAAATCAATGGTTTAATTTGGATGGGAGATTTCGATTATATGAAATCACAGATTCAGGATAAATTAGATCAAGGATTTACATGCATTAAGCTCAAAATTGGTCCGAATTGGGAACAAGAAAAAGCTATGTTAACCGAGCTTAGAAAGGATTTCCCGGCGGAACAATTAGAATTAAGAGTAGATGCCAATGGAGCTTTTAGTTTTGAGGAAGCTCAACAAGTTTTAAAAGATTTAGCAGCTTTAGAAATACATTCGATTGAACAGCCGATTAAAGCCGGAAACTGGCAGGAAATGGCAGACTTATGTAAAACTACACCAACGCCAATTGCTTTAGATGAGGAATTAATCGGTGTATTTGAATTAGAAGATAAAAAACGTTTGTTGGAGGCTATTCGTCCGCAATACATCATTTTAAAACCTGCCTTAGTTGGTGGTTTTCAAGGGAGTAAAGAGTGGATAGATCTATCGGAAGAACTAGGCATTGGATGGTGGATTACTTCTGCGTTGGAATCTAATGTAGGTTTAAACGCTATTGCACAATGGACATTTACCTTAAATAATCCTATGCCACAAGGTTTGGGGACTGGAGGATTGTTCACCAATAACACAGAATCGCCTTTAGAAATAAGAGGTGAGGAATTGTGGTTTGTTGGTTTTTAATGTTTTAAACAAGGGAATTTGTTATTAGATTTTACCAAAGAAATTGAATTGCCAAAGGTTGACCAACCTTGGCAACAAGAAATTATTGACTTTATTCAAGAGTTTTCTGAAAATCAAATAATTACAGTAAATACTTCTGGCTCTACAGGTAAGCCTAAAAGCATTGAATTGCCTAAATCTGCCATGATTCAATCGGCTCAGATGACGGGAGAGTTTTTAGGTTTAAAACACGGAGATTCTGCCTTATTGTGCATGCCGGTTAAGTATATAGCTGGTAAGATGATGATAGTCCGTGCGATAGAGATAGGCTTGAAGCTTTATTGCGTTGAACCTAAAACGAAAATTGAATTCGATCAAGAAATTAATTTTGGAGCATTAACACCTATGCAAGCCGAGGCTTCTTTCTTTAATTCCGATTCAACCTTAAAGATGGATAAAGTCATTTTAGGAGGCGCTAAAGTTTCTACGGATTTAGAAAAGAGATTTGCATCTATCGATATTCAAATCTACGAAACTTATGGAATGACCGAAACTATTACGCATATCGCTATGCGCGAACTCAATCAAGATGCTTATTTCAAAACCTTGAAAAATGTAGAAATTAGTCAAGATAACAGAGCTTGTTTGGTGATTAAAACTCCTTATTTTGATGAGGAAATTATCACAAATGACGTGGTTGAAATCGTAAATAAAAACAGTTTTAAACTCGTAGGAAGAGTAGATAATATTATAAACTCCGGCGGAATTAAAGTAAATCCAGAAACTTTAGAAGGCAAACTAAAGCTTTATATAAACACGCCTTTCATTATTCATTATAAGGAAGATAGAGTATTGGGGCAAAAGCTAGTTTTAGTTGTGGAAAGTAAAGAAGCTTTTGAAATTAACTATCCATCTGATTTAATTCCAAGAAATCAACAGCCTAAAGAAATTATTTTTGTTGATGAGTTTCCTAGAACCATTTCGGGAAAAATAATTCGTAAGAAAATTAAATTATAATTAAACACAATTAGATTTAAATAGAAAGAGATCGTCTTATTAATCCAAGGCGATCTCTATTGCTTTCAGTATATATTAAACTTTTTAGCTATCCTTTACTAAATCAGTAGAAGAGGCTTGTGCTTTAGGAAGAATGGTCACATCCGCGATATTTACATGTGCAGGCGCTTCTAGAATGTACATAATCAAGTTAGAGACGTCTTTTGCTTGCAGAGCATCATATCCTGAATAAACTGCTTTTGAACGCTCCTCGTCGCCTTTAAACCTAACCATAGAGAAGTTTGTTTCTACCAGTCCAGGCGCAATATTGCTCACTTTGATGTTTTTATCTAAAAGTTCTAGCCTAAAACCTTCGGAAATAGCTTCAACAGCCTTTTTAGAAGCACAATATCCAACGCCATTCTTATAAGTGCTTTTCCCGGCAATAGACGAAATGTTGACAATATGCCCTGGAGCGTTTTCTATCATTAGTGGAATCACCACTTTTGAAACATACATTACACCTTTTACATTGATGTCGATCATGTCTTCTAAATCCTGCATCATCGCATCTTTAAACTCAGCCAAACCATGTGCATTTCCAGCGTTATTGACCAAAACTTGAATCTTTTTCCATTCGTCTGGAAGTGAGTTGACTGCATCATAAACTGCTTGTTTATCTCGAACATCAAATTTTAAGGTGATGATTTCGGTTTGAGAAGATAAATCTGACTGTAATCGATCTAACTTTTGTTGATTTCTACCACACAAAATCAGCTTATAATCCATCGTAGAAAGCTGATACGCCAAGGATTCGCCAATACCCGAAGTGGCGCCCGTAACAAATGCAATTCTTTTCATGCTTATTTTTTTATAAAAATAGGCAATTAGAGTATTATTGTAGAATGAATCATTCTAAATTATCTACGTCTTTTTATCAACGAAATGATGTCGTTCAAATAGCTAAAGATCTTTTAGGGAAGAAGTTGTGTACCAACATCAACAACGAATTTACTTCGGGCATTATTGTAGAAACCGAAGCTTACCGAGCACCTGAAGATCCAGCTTCACATGCCTTTAATAATCGATTCACACCAAGAACTAAGGCTTTTTATGAAATGGGCGGCATTAGTTATGTGTACTTAATTTATGGCGTTTATAAATTATTCAATGTAATTACCAATGTCGAGGGCATTCCACATGCGGTATTGATTCGTGCGATTGAACCTGTTGATGGGATAGGTATTATGCTGAAACGTAGAAACTTAAAACAAGTTAAAAGAAATATCACAGGTGGACCGGGTTTAACTTCTATGGCCTTAGGAATAGAATTAGAGCATAATAATGAATCCTTACAAGAAGATTTGATTTGGATAGAAGATGCTCCCAGAGTGGATGACAGTGAGATAATTGCATCGGCTAGGGTAGGTTTAGGCCAAAGTGTACCCGAGCCTTATTATTCTATGCCGTGGCGATTTAGAATAAAAGACAATCCTTTTACTAGTCCAGCAAAATAAGTTTTAATTTTTAAGAACGCCTTTGCATTGGCTTAATTCGCAATACAAATTCTCATACATTGGTAAAATAGCATCGATATCAAATTTCAAGGCATGCTTCTTAGCTGATTTCTTAAACTGATTCAGTTTTTCATCATCTTTCAATAAGCCAATTGCTGCTTGTGCCATGGCTTTAACGTCACCAATTTCTCTTACATAACCTGTTTCCCCGTCTACATTCACTTCTGGAATTCCACCGGCATTAGAACTCACCACAGGAACTCCCGCAGCCATAGCTTCTAAAGCGGCTAAACCAAAACTTTCCTGTTGAGATGGTAATAAGAATACGTCTGAAACTTTAAGAATAGAATTTAAATTCTTGACTTTTCCTACGTTTCTAACTTTATCTTCAATGCCAAATTCATAAATCAATTGCTGAGCATTATCCCATTCAGGACCTTCACCCACAATGATTAATTTAGATTTAACCTCTTTCTGAATTTCATTGAAAATTTTAATCACATCCATTACGCGTTTCACCTTTCTAAGGTTAGAAACATGGATTACGATTTTCTCATCAGGTTCAGCAAAATTGCTTCTTATGCAATTCCCATTTTCTTTATAAAGCTGATTATCAATAAAGTTAGGAATAACTAAAATTTCTTTTTTAATATCAAAAACTTCAAAAGTTTCTTTCTTCAAGCTTTCTGATACTGTGGTAACTACATCCGATTTGTTAATGCTAAACTCTACCGCCGATTTATAAACGGGATGTTTACCAACTAAGGTAATATCTGTTCCGTGTAAAGTTGTAATCACCGGTAGTGTAATTCCTTTTTCGTGTAAGATTTGTCGAGCGATATAGGCTGCATAAGCATGTGGAATTGCATAATGCACATGAATCACATCCAAACCAACTCTCTCAGCAATATCAACAATTAAGGTACTTAGCGCTAATGAATAAGGCTGATAATGGAATAAATCATATTCTTGAATATTCACCTGGTGAAAGGTGATATTAGGAATTGTAACATCTAATCTGGCGGGTAAGCTATAGCTAATAAAGTGTACATTATGCCCTTTTTTGGCCATTTCCATACCTAACTCCGTTGCTACAATACCACTTCCTCCATATGTAGGATAGCAGACAATTCCGATATTCATATTCCTGTAATTTGAATGTAAAGATATTAATTGAATAGAAAGAAGGAGCTATAAAGGAGAAAGAAATTTAAGAGACAATGAAAAAGTCAGTACTTTTCACTCATCATTTTTCAATTTCCATTCGTCACTTTTCATTCTTCATTTTTCACTTAATTAATTGCGTCATAAATACGCTGATGAATTTTCTCTCGGATATCGTGTTGAATTAATTTTCTATTCTCTGCCGATGGATAAACTCGATTTGATAAGAAAATATACACTAAATCCTTGTCTGGATCTGCCCAAGCTAAAGTGCCAGTGAAACCAGAATGTCCAAAGCTAGAAGATGAAACACATGGGCAAGCAGGTCCTTTGTTTCCAAATTGCTTGTCAAAACCTAAGCCTCTGCGATTGCTTTGAGCTCTATATTGGTACTTAGTAAATTCACGAATTACCTCTTTGCTGAAATATCTTTTCCCTCCATACAAACCATCGTTCAAAAACATTTGCATCATCTTGGCTAAATCATTCGCGTTCGAAAATATACCCGCATGTCCTGCAACACCACCCATCATAGCAGCACCTTGGTCATGAACATAACCTTGGATTAATTGCTTTCTGAAAATCTGATCATTTTCTGTCGGTACAATTTTATCTTTCGGAAACTCATTCAATGGATTATAGGTGGTGAAACTCATCCCTAGCGGAGCATAGAATTGATTCTTAACCTGAATATCTAGCGGTTGATATTTGCTTCTTTCTAAGTAATCTTTGAATAAATAATAACCTAAATCACTATATCTATATCTTTTAGGAACGCTTTCTTTTAAAAAGATTTTGTTCATCATTGAATCTTTATAAGAATTCAACATAAACATATTATTTGCTACGGGAATTTCATATCCCGCTTTAGGTGCGCTTGAATAATAGGTAGGAAGAGGTGTGTAGTTCACACTATCCAAGGTTTCTTTATAAAAAGGAATCCAAGGATAAAAACCCGCTTGATGCGCTAAGATTTCTCTTGGTGTAACATTGCTTTTATCACTAAAAATAGCCCTTGGAATTAAATTTCGCAGAGGCTCGTCTAGGTTAAACTTTTTCTGATCTACTTGGTCCATAATTAGTGGAAGTGCTCCAACCACTTTGGTAATGGAAGCTACATCATACAAATCATCCCACTCAACTTTTTTTTTCTTGTCGTAGGTGAAATAACCAAAGGATTTATCATAAACTACCTTTCCATTCTTTGCTACAATAATTTGCATACCCGGCGTAGCTTGAATTTGCATCGCCCAATTCGCAATTTCGTCAATGCGATCTAACATAGCACTGCTCATTCCTACATTTTCAGGGGCAGAATATCCCAAACGTTGCGTAGTTTCAGTTTCTAAACAACTTCCATAATGATAATCTTTATTAATTGTTACAGGTAATTTACCTTTAAACGGAATCGCACCAAAGATTAACTGTGGAACAGCTTTCATTGCATCCTCGTGGTTTTGGTAAGCTACAATGGTGGCATTAGACGTATGATCATCTAAATTTAATAGGGCATAAGGACTACCAAAAACACTAAGAATCACCTTAGATTTCATTCCGATTCTGCGAATCAAATCCCTTGAGTTTTGTGATACCACATAAGACTTATAAGGTGTTTCATTTGATTTATGAACAGAAATAAATACATAGTCATATTTATCTAGGTCATTAACTGTGAATCCTTTGTTTAAGTCGATTTTGTCAACTTCAACATATTTTCTTAAATATTGATAGTAATCTTCTTTGTCGCCTTCTTCTAATCCTAACCAAGCGAACTTTTTGCCTTTTATATCAACAATCGGAAGAATAGATTTCTCATTTTTAAGTAAAGTAGCAGATTTCTCGAATATTTTTTGGGTTAAAGCTTTGCTTTCAGCATCATTTAAATCCGCCATTAAGTTCTTAGTTGAAATAGGTTTGAAATTATTTAAACCAACAAAATACTTAGACATTAATATCTTTTTCACACTTTCCTCTAATCGACTTTCTGGAATGTCTCCCGATTCAATTCCTGCTTTGATTTTCTCTTTTCCTACTTTCACAGCTTGAGAGAATAACAAAATATCATTTCCAGCCTCAAAAGCCATATAATCCGTCAATCCATTCGGATAGCTATTGGTTACACCGCTCATATTCAAAGCGTCGGTAATAATTAAACCTTTAAAACCTAGCTTTTCTTTTAAAAGTTCAGTTACAATTTTCTTAGATAAGGAAGAAGGAAGATTCGCATTCGGTTCTAAAGATGGAACGTTCAAATGTGCCACCATAATGCTGGTTAAGCCTCTGTCTATTAAATATCTATATGGATAAAGTTCGATGGAATCTAATCTTTGGCGATCATGTCCAATTAAAGGAAGGGTTTTGTGAGAGTCTTTATCTGTATCTCCATGGCCAGGGAAATGTTTAGCAGAAGCTAAAATTCCATTTTTTTGCATTCCATTCATATAGGCAAATCCTTTTTCGCTCACATTCACCGGATCTGCTCCAAATGCACGATTACCAATAATTGGATTTTTAGGATTCACGTTTACATCCACCACGGGAGCAAAGTTAAAATGAGCTCCAACACGTTTTAAATGATCACTAACTTTGGTTCCCATTTGGGTGATTAAATCATTTTCTGCTAGTGCGGCAGTGGTCATGGCCCATGGAAATTTATTTGTGTTTTTTAACCTCATAGATAAATCCCATTCAGCGTCCATTCCAATTAGAAGTGGAACTTTGCTTAAGCTTTGGAATTCGTTGATCATTTCCACTTGAACTTGAGCATCGTCTTGCATGAAAATCATTCCACCAATTTCTTCTTCTTGAATCAGTCTTTTTAGCTCTTCTTTGTGAGATGTACCCTTGTTGGAGTAGGCTGCCATCATAAAAAGCTGACCGATTTTTTGGTCCATGCTCATGCTATTATAGACACTGTCTACCCAAGCAGCTTGTCGGACGTCTTTGTAGAGTGGATGCGTGTTGTCCTGCGCCTGTACAGCAACATATAGCATTGATATTAAGAACAGAATGTGCTTTTTCATATAATGAAGGGATTAATGGAGACAAAAATAATGAACTCAAAAGTATTAAAAAAAATCTCTCCAAAGTCTATGACCTTGGAGAGATGAACAATAACAATTTAAAAATATCGATTAAATCGAATTAATAATTTCGTTTAAAGTTTTAGAAGGACGCATAGCCGCTTCAGTCAACTTCTCGTCTGGTTTGTAGTAACCTCCAATTTCTTGAGCTTTACCTTGAGATCCAATCAATTCTTCGTTGATCTTATCTTCATTTTTATCTAACTCATTAGAAACTTGAGTAAACTTATCTTTCAACTCTTGATCTTTATCTTGCTTAGCTAAGGCTTCTGCCCAATATTTAGCTAAATAGAAGTGAGATCCACGGTTGTCGATAGAACCTAATTTTCTAGCTGGAGATTTATCTTCTTGTAAGAATTTATCTACGGCATCGTCTAAGGTTTCAGATAAAACCAAAGCTTTTGGATTATTAAATGCTTGTCCTAGATGCTCTAATGAAGCACCTAAGGCTAAGAATTCACCTAATGAATCCCAACGTAAATATCCTTCTTCAATAAATTGTTCGATATGCTTTGGAGCTGTTCCTCCTGCACCAGTTTCGAACAATCCACCGCCTTCCATTAATGGAACGATAGATAACATTTTAGCAGAAGTACCTAACTCAAGAATTGGGAATAAATCCGTTAAATAATCTCTTAAAACATTTCCAGAAACTGAGATGGTATCTTTACCTGCACGTGCTCTTTCTAATGTTTTTCTCATGGCGTCTTTTACATCCATGATGCTAATATCTAAACCTTCGGTGTCGTGATCAGCTAAATAAGTATTTACTTTTTTAATGATCTCTCTATCGTGAGCTCTTCCTTGGTCTAACCAGAAAATCGCTGGCGTATCAGATAATCTAGCTCTATTAACAGCTAATTTTACCCAATCTTTAATAGGAGCATCTTTAACTTGACACATTCTGAAGATATCTCCTTCCTCAACTTTCTGCTCCATATAGATGCTTCCGTCTTGGTCTACAACTTTGATTTTTCCTTCGCCTTTAGCTTGGAAAGTTTTATCATGAGATCCATATTCTTCAGCTTTTTGAGCCATCAAACCAACATTTGGTACCGTACCCATAGTTGTAACGTCTAATGTTCCGTTCTCTCTGTTATCGTCAATAGCAGCTTGATAGAATCCAGCATATGAACGATCTGGAATAATAGCTAAAGTATCTTCTTCTTTACCTTCTTTGTTCCACATTCTACCACCATTTCTAATGGTTGCAGCCATAGAAGCATCGATAATAATGTCTGAAGGAACGTGGAAGTTGGTAATTCCTTTATCAGAATTCACCATCGCCACACGTGGACCATTTTCTAAAGCTTTATCAATAGCAGCTTTAATTTCATTTTCCTTAGCGTGACCTTTAATTTTATCTAATAAAGATTCTAGACCACTGTTAGGGTTGATATCTAATTCTTTGAATTCAGCTTTGAAAGTTTCGAATACATCTTTGAAGAATACCTCTACAATAGCACCAAAGATAATTGGGTCAGAAATTTTCATCATGGTCGCTTTTAAATGCGCCGATAATAAAATGTCTTTTTCTTTGGCTTCAGCAATTGCTTCTGCAATGAATGACTTTAATTCTTTCATTTTCATTACAGAGGTATCAATGATTTCTCCGGCTAATAAAGGAGCATAATCTTTTAATACTTCATTAGATCCATCAGCCGCTTCAAAAACAATTTTATATTGTCCATCATTTTCTACCGTTACAGATTTCTCTGTTCCGTAGAAATCACCTTGTTGCATGTGAGCAACATTGGTTTTAGAGTCTTTTTTCCATTCACCCATTCTGTGCGGATGAGCTTTGGCGTAATTTTTAACCGGTCTTGGTGAACGTCTATCTGAGTTACCTTCGCGTAAAACAGGGTTTACGGCAGAACCCAAAACAACAGCATATCTTTTCTTGATTTCCTCCTCTTCAGCATTTTTAGGTTCAGCTGGATAGTTTGGAACATCATAACCTTTAGCTTGTAGCTCCTCAATAGCTTCTTCTAATTGAGGTACAGAAGCCGAAATATTAGGAGTTTTTATTATGTTGGCTTCTGGAGTTTTAGCCAAATCACCTAATTCAGACAAGGCGTCTGCTACTTTTTGGTCGTCTTTTAATCTATCTGGAAAATTAGCTAAGATTCTTCCTGATAAGGATATGTCAGTTGGAATAAGTTCAATTCCTGCAGTAGAAGTAATTCCTTGTACCAAGGGTAAAAAGGAATGTGTCGCCAACATGGGAGCTTCATCAGTTAAGGTGTAATAAATTTTTGACATGCTAAACTTTTTATTTTTTTATGAATAGGATGGCAAATTTAATGAAATCTAGGAGATTTATTTTAATATGACCTATGTTTAAATTTAGAAGGATAAATTTCTTGTCTAGGTAGATTAAAACTTAAGAAATATAGCGAAAGAATATTTTGATAATTTTTTATAAAAATTAGCTGAGCCCTTTAAGTAAATAAAATTAAACTAAATACTATATATAGTTGCCTTACATGTTATTAAAACATTATTAATTTACTAACTTGCTAAATGTGCATAGTAATGCCTAATTTTTACTGAAACTAATCTTGGCGTAAATGCGCAACTTTATGTTAATATATTTTCCTATATCCGAAAAAATCACTAAAATTGAAGCTAATTTGTTAATAATTCATTTTATGAAAAAATTCTTACTGTCCATTATGCTCATATGTTTAATTGGATTGCTACATGCGCAAGAAAAAGAAAATCCAAGATTCTCTCTTGCATCTACACATGTTACAAACATTTTGGAACTGGAGTCAAACCCAGTAAATACGATGCAGCTGTCAACTTATATTTTTACAGCTGAGGACAAAACAACTAATGATGCTAGAATTGTAACAGAATTTGAGATCACTAGGGGAAAACAAGTTAATAAAATAGATATTTCTACTTTACCATCTGGAAATTATTTCATCGAAATCATCGATAGTGGAAAGAGAATTTATAGAAAATTGTTTACAAAAGAATAATTATGAAAAGACTTTTACAATTAAATTGGGTAAATGCAACCATATTTAGCTTGTTTGTGTCATCATTTGCTTTAGCGCAAAATAATACCAATACAACTTGTGCCACGGCTTTGCCTGTGTGTCCAGATAACAACTTCGGGTTGAATATCCCAAGTGAGATTGGTTCGCAAAATACAGCAAACGAAGCTCCAGGGACTAATTATGGATGTAACTCATCTCAACCCAATCCACTTTGGTATTACATGCGCGTATCTACTACAGGTACAGCGATTTTTGATTTAACTCAGTATACAGGGATGGATCAAACTGGTCAAGGATTAGATGTTGACTTTACCGTTTGGGGACCATTTGAAAGCGAGCATGCTTGTAACGAATTAACTGCTGATAACGTTGTTGATAGTAGTTATGATCCTACTGCATTTGAGGTTATTGATTTCTATAGTGGTGATGGTTGTGGACCAGAACCAACAGAAAACCCTCAGGTAGTAAACGCAGGTGAGGTTTATATCATTATGATTACAAACTTCTCTAGACAAGCTGGTTATATCAACTTAATTCCTAGACCTGAGATGACAGCTACATTCGACTGTTCTATCTTAGGGCCAACTTATTCTTTCTGTGATTATGATGGAAATGGAGAAGAGACCGTTAACTTAGATAACTATATCGATGAAATTAGTGGTGGAGATGCCAATATTGGTGTTACTTTCCACTCTACATCAGAAGGTGCATATAACTATACAGATACTGTTGAGCCAATTCAAACATTTACTTTAGATGAGGCTTTAACTGTTTTTGCTCGTTTAGAGAACTTCACAACGGGTGAAGTTGAAGTGGTTATTATTAGTTTCAACTTAATTCCTGAGCCTGAAATGCAAGATACTACGATTAGTTTCTGCGATAACAATGGTGATGGTGTTGAAATCTTTGACCTAACGGTGGCTGACGTAAATGCAAATGATGAGCAAGAATTAGAATTAAGCTACTATACTTCTCAAGAAGCTGCTGACGAAGGTAATCCTGAAAACGCTATCGAAGATCCAACCTATTATTCAGCTGCTGATGGTACTGTAATCTATGTTAGAGGTGATGCTGGTGATTGTTATGGTACATCTACTATCACTTTAGAAGTAGTAGAGAGCATCGTATTAAACGCAGTAGAGGATTCAGTATGTGATTTGGATGGTGATGGTGTTGAAGTATTTAACTTAAATGATTATACCTCAGAAATTTTAGGTACCAACCAAGGAAATATTAGATTCTACTTAAACGAAGCAGACGCTATCGCTTGGAATGATAACTATATTACAGATGTAGAGGCTTACGAAACTGATTCAGTTGTTTTATATGTTGCGCTTAGTGCAGAAGGTGGATGTGAGTCTACAACTACTTTAACATTAAACGTATTAGATGCTCCACAAGTAAATGATGTTGCAGAAGCTTATGCTTATTGTGATTTGTTTAATGACGGAACAGAAACTGTAGATTTAACAGTTGCTTTTGCAGATGTGATTGCAGATACTACTGGATTTACAGCTACTTATTATTTAAACGAAGCTGATGCGGTTGCTGGTAACGAAAACAATATTGCTAACCCAGCTTCATATGATTTAACAGGAACTACTACAGTTTACATTAATGTATCTGCAGGAGATTGTTCTGATGTGGCAATGGTTACTTTTGAGTTGACAGATGGTATTCCAGTGAATGATGTTACTTTAAATGTTTGTTATGCAGACAATGGACAAGGAACATTTGACTTAACTACAGCTAACGTTTCAGACGTAGGTACAGTTACTTACTATACTTCAGAAGCAAATGCTATGAACGGAACCAATCCAATTGAAAATGCAACATCTTATACAGCGAGCGTACCAAGTGTTGTTTATGCTCAAGTAGCTGATGAGGAATGTGTAAGTATTGCAGAGATCAACTTAGCTTACTTTGCTCAACCAGATTTAAATATTCCAGCAGAGGTTTCAATTTGTTCAGGATATTCAGAAATCGTTGATGCAGGAGCAGGTTTTGAAACTTATAATTGGAGTACAGGTGAAACTACACAAAGCATTGAAGTTGATGAGTTAGGAGCTTATTGGGTAGATGTAACTGATGCTAATGGATGTACTTTCAGACATAACTTTAGTGTAGTTCCAGGAAATGCACCAACCATTGCTAACATTGAAGTAGGACAAAATTCTTTCACTGTTGTAGCAGAAGGAGGTGTTGAACCTTATGAATATTCATTAGGTGGATTTATCTTCCAAGATTCAAACGTATTTGGAAACTTACACCAAGGTACTTATAACATTTATGTGAGAGGTGCAGACGGATGTGTGAGTGAATTAGAAGTGGCTTCAATTTTATCTTGGCCAACTATGTTTACACCTAACGGAGATGGTATCAACGATACTTGGAGAGTTCCAGGATTAGAAGTTTACCCAGGTTCATACATCAGAATCTTTGATAGATATGGTGCAATTGTTCACGAAGCAACGGTAGATAGCAATGTTCTTTGGGATGGTAGAGATTTATCTGGAAACAAAGTTTCTACACAAGATTATTGGTATATCTTAGAAGTGTCTGACGGTAGAAAATACTCAGGTCACGTAACGGTTAAGAACAGAACAGAAAAAGGTAGATAAACCATAATTAACAAGTATAAATACAAATGAAACAATTTAAATACAATATAGTTGCAGTTTTTGGGATGTTAATCTGTGGTTTTGGATTTGCCCAACAAAGTGTCCCTGTTTACGAATCATACTTCATTTCAGAAAAGATGCTTATTAACCCATCTTTCGCTGGAGATTCAGAAGATGTGAAAGCAAAGGTATATCACCGCCAGCAATGGAAAGATATTGATAACGGACCAGAGACTACAGTAGCATCTGTGCACGGAAATATAATAGATAGAGTAGGATTAGGTATGTATTTCGCAGCCGATCAAAATGGAAACACCAAGGTGAATTCATTGAATTTAGCGGCAGCTTATCACATTCCGATTGGAGAGCCTGGTGTTCGTCAGGATGGACAATTCTCTTTTGGTACTTCTTTAAGCTTTTCAGGCTTTAGATTTGGAGGTGTAACAGAGATTCCAAACGATCCATTATATGACGGAGAAACCAATGTATTCATTCCTTACATCAATTTTGGTGGTAGTGTTCAATACAAAGGTTGGATGGCTGGTGTATCAGTTCTTGATTTAGCATTGGCTTATAACGAACCAATGGTTAATGAATTAGAGCCAAGCCCTGTTTATTTCTATGGTATGGCAGGTAAGAAATTAAGACTTGCTGAGAGTTTTGAGTTAGAGCCTGTATTGATGTACAGATTCAACAAAGACGAAAGAAAGCAATTAGACGCTAATCTTAGAGCTAAATTTTTCTCAGGAAACAACGCTTTTTGGGCAGGAGCTAACTACAGACACGATATGAGCGGAGATCAGTCAGAAGGATTGAGTATTTCGCCTATGTTAGGAGCTGAGTTAGGTCGCTTGAACTTTGGTTTTGCATATAATATTGGTTTAACCGATATCGCAACCGAAGGAGGAGACGGATGGTCTATTAGCTTAGGATATGATATAGATAACTTCTTCAAACCGGGTAAACCGACGATTGAGGAATAACAGTTTAATCTTTTGAAAAGATTATTTTACTTCAATGAACCGAGAAATTTATTTCTCGGTTTTTTTTGTTCTTAAGAAAGGAATAAATCCAATATTTGGAGAAAGTTCATCCTAAGATTTAAATCAACTGCAAAACCTGAATCAAAATTATTCTTTTCATTCCTTCGTAGTGGCACTAACTTTGAAATATACCTAGCTTCAAAAGAAAATCATTAGAATTATGAATAAAATTATAGGAATTATGTTTGCCTTTTTTATGGTAAGCTGCGCAGTACAAAATCCATTTGAAACCAAAGCTGTACAAGGTAAATGGGAGATTGTATCTTTAAATGGTGAAAAGATTAATAACACGCAACCGGTCTATTTAGATTTCGGAGAGAATAATATGCTAAGTGGTAATACTGGATGTAACCAAGTAACGGGTAAATACACCGTAACCCTAGATAAAGTTATTACGTTTAGTCAATTAGGAAGCACGAGAATGGCTTGTGAACCGAAACAAATGGCTTTAGAAACACAGGTATTGGAAATGCTAGATAAAGTAAATAACTTCAATATTACAGGAGATAAAATATCTTTAAGTATTGGTCTTAACGCTCCTATCGCTGAATTGAGAAGAATGAGCGATAACGAAATCGTAAATAAATATTGGAAATTGACCGAGTTAGATGGTAAGAAAGTTACCATGTCAGAGAACCAGGAAAAAGAGCAGTACTTTATTTTGAAAAGTGATCATACCATAACTGGTTTTGCAGGATGTAATACGTTTAATGGTAAGTATACTTTAAAAGAAGGAATGCGAATTAGCTTCGACGAAAACATGGCGATGACGATGAAGGCTTGTCAAGATGTTGATTTCAATGAAGCTGAATTTTTGCAAGTATTCTTAAAAGCAGATAACTATACTATCCACGACGATAAGTTGAGTTTGAATATCGGAAAAAGAACTCCTTTAGCTAAATTCGAAGCTGTATATTTCTAAATAATACAAAGCTTTAAAAAAATAACTAAGCCATCTGAATGTAAATTTAGATGGCTTTTTTGATATTCATAAATTCGGGAGTAACTAAGTACTTTTATGCTTTATATAAACTCAGCAGCTGAATATATTCTTAAGAACCCATGTTTTTCATTTAATTTTATTACTTTCATCGCTTCAATAATAATTAATCAGGATTTCTTTGGTTAATTTTAAGTTTTAACCAAGATGAATAAATTCTTTCTTTTAATTTTCAGCTTATTATTTAGCAACCTTTTCGCTCAAACAGTCGAGCAAAATCTTCTATACATTGTGGATTCCATTCACATTCTAGATAGACCTCAAGAACAAATAAGTCAATTACATCCTGAATATATAAATAACATTGCAGTCGTTAAAGACAAGCAAATGATAGAGCAGGAAGGCTATGATAATGTAGATGGAATTTTATATGTTTTCACGAAAGCTTATGTTCAAAGAGCTGATAGTCTTAAGCAAATTCCTTCCTCCAAAAATATGATACTGAACGATGGTAAATGGTACTTAAGAAATCATGATCAAGCCTACACAGGTAGATTTATAGATTACTACATTACCGGACAAAAACAGGGCGAAGGGTATTTACAGCAAGGTAAAGTAAATGGCAAACGAATGATGTATTATAAAAATGGAGGTACTTCAGATATAGTCCATTATAAAAATGCAGTATTAGATGGAGAAGAGAAGAGATTTTATGAAAATGGAAGTCTTATGCAGAAAGGAAATTTCACCAATGGCGTGAAAACTGGAGTTTGGGAAATGTACCACAACAATGGTGTGCTTAAACAAAAGTCTAACTTCAATGCTAAAGGAAACTTGGAGGGAGAATCTATTTCTTTCTATTCCACAGGAAAGCAGAAAGCTAAAATTAATTATAAAGATGGAGTATATCAGAAAGATCAAAAGATAGACGAGACTTTTGCTTTATATAACGAAGGTCAAGAATTGTATTCGCAGTCTAAATTCAAAGCGGCTATTAAAAAGTATTCAGAAGCTTTAAAGATTGATAATAACTGGGCAGAGGGTTATTTTGCAAGAGCTACGGCTAAAGTCAATAATTTAGATTTTGATGAAGCGATAGAAGATTATAATCAAGCCTTAGTAATTGAACCATTGTATACCGAAGCTTATGCTAATCGTGCCTTTGCTCTCATCGGAAAACATGAAAACAACAATAGTCGAAAGCTTTCTGACTCCAAAGAAATGACCGTGCAAATAGCTAAAAATACAAAGCTTCCTGTAGCTAGCGCTAAAAAAGTTTGCTCGGATTTAAATAAAGCTATTGAACTTGGAGATGATAATCTTATGGTTTTTGAAGCTTTAGAGCAATATTGCAAAAACTAAAATGCTTAATACAATACTAAAAATTGGGATGAAGAATTAAATCTTTCATCCCAATTTGTCTTTAATAAGATTTAATGACGATTTATATTTAATCTACAACATATCCGAAAGGATTATCAATGCTGTGCGCTGGTTCAGTAAACCACCTCGGACCATCTTCGGTCATATAAATATGATCCTCTAATCTAACACCAAACTCATCTGGAACTACAATCATAGGTTCAATACTAAAACACATGCCAGCTTGTAAAGGAATATTATTTCCACCTACAATAAACGGGTGCTCATGAATTTCTATACCAATTCCATGACCGGTTCTGTGGGGCAATCCCGGTAAATCATAATCAGGACCTAATCCATCTGTTTTCAATTGCACACGCACTTGTTCGTCTATGTGAGAACAAGGCTTTCCTAATTGTGCCGCTTCAAAGGCAGCTAATTGTGCCGCTTTTTCTTTATTCCAAATATCAATTTCTTTGTCACTTGCTTTTCCATAAATATAGGTTCGTGTGATATCAGAAATATAAGACTTGTACCGCGTACCAGTATCAATCAGCACCATGTCATTTTCTTCTAGCGCTTTAGGCGTTTTAACCCCATGAGGAAAACTAGAATCCTTACCGAATAGAACGATACAGAAATAAGAACCTTTCTCAACGCCTAATTTTTGATGGGCCTGATGAATAAATTCCTCAACTTCTTGCGCCGTTATTCCAGGTTTTAAGATTTTCGCAGCTGCCTTATGCACTTGCATAGTTAAATCCATAGCATATTGTAGATGCTCGATTTCGGCTTTGCTCTTGATCATTCTAATATCTCTAATGAGATTTTCAGCACTCGAAATCTCAAATCTTTTATTTTCTTGAAACTTAGAAACTAAAGTAAATCGAGTGGAATCATCAACTGCTAATTTTATTTTTCCAGAAACATTCGTTGCAATGACTTCTATCGGCGATTCATGTTCTTTCCAAGAAATAATATCTCCTTCAATCCCCATAAAATCCTCGAAGGTTCCAATTTCAAATTCAGGAACTATATATTTTAAACTTCCATCTGCAAAAAGAAGTGCGCCTACCAAGCGTTCAGAAGGACTCCAGTGGGTTTTTGTGAAGTAATACAGATTAGTTCCAGCATTGATGTATAAAGCATCTAAACCTTGTTCTTTCAAAGCCGTACAAGCTTTTGCTAATCTTTCTTGAAACTCCTCTTTTTGAATGGGTTGAGGCTCTTGGCTATTAGGTTTTAATTTAGAGAGTTCTATAGCTGGCGTACTTCCACCAATACCCTTAGATATATTTTGATTCATAAATTTTAAATATTGAAAATGCTAATGTTTAATTTAGCATTACTATCGCTAAAATTACAAAGAAATGATTGGAATCAAGGATTTGGGTTTTAAAAATGCCAAGTCTCTGGCCACAACCAAATCATTAATAATCCCACAATTATAGATAGGAGCATAGCCGCACCTAGATAAAGTGTTAGTTTTCGATTCCCTAAAACAGCAACAATCACAATCTTAAAAGCAAAATTGGCTAAAACACCTGTCATGATAAGTCGCCAACCTAATTCAGTAGCCATTCCTCCTTTAATGGAATTGGCCAAGGAAAGCGTGATGGCATCTTTCTTAGCCAAACCACCTATAATCGATACAATATAAAGTCCGCTATTTCCAAACTCTTTCTCTGTAAAGGCTACAGCTAATAGAATTAAACCATATAAAATTCCAAACACAAAAGCACTTTTGAATTGCGCTGGGTTTTTAGGCTCGGGCATTTCTTCTTTATTTTCATCTTTAGAAATGGTATAAAATAATATCACAGAAAGAATCGTCATAAAAATAAAGAGAACCACAAAGGGAAGGATAAGTTGCGGAAGTTTTTGTGGAACAACAATTCCAATCTCTACAATAACCCGAATGATGGAAACGGTTACAGCTGCAAGAATTACAAAAGCAGCGACCTTGCTAATCGATTGGGTGCTTTTAGAATAGCGCGCATAACTCACACTGGTTGCCGTACTACTAATAACACCTCCGAGAATTCCATTGGAGATCATCCCAGCCTTTTTTCCAACCCATTTGTAGACAAAATACCCTAGAATACTTATTCCAACAATCAGTGTGACCATCAACCAAATATCATGTGGATTCAAGACATCGAGCGGACCATAGGTTTCATTGGGCAAAACAGGTAAGATTACCAAAGAAATCCCTACAAAAGTCATTATTGCAGATAGGTCTTTGTCTTTAAGACTATCAATGAAATTATGCAGCGTTTCTTTAATATAGAGTAAGACAGCCAAACTTCCCCCAATTACCACGGCAATGACTTGATCGCCTAAGACCAAATAAGACCCAATGGCGAACATGAGTAATAAAGCCACTTCTGTGGTTTGCCCTACCGATGTATCAGGTTCTTTTTTGGATTGCACATAATTGGCCATTAGCATCAAGGAAGTAATAGCCAGACCAAAGGCAGGTAAAATATAAGGATTGTCGAAATCGCGGGTGAGAAAACCAGCCACAACACCCAAAATAGCCACCAACGTAAAAGTTCTAACGCCAGCCATTGCATTATCAGTCGTCTGCCGTTGTAAGCCTACCAATAGCCCTAAACCAAAGGCAATTCCCAATGTTATTAAGTCCTCATAATTCATAGATTGATTTAGACTCAAAATCTATACTAAATATGAGATTTAGCTTGTGAATCGTAAAATATTTTAAATTTTAACAATTAACTTGATAATTATTAAAGCTGAAGAGTACATATTCAATATTTATGTGCTTAGCCTTAAGGCCATTAATAATCAATTCTTTTTAAAATAAGAAGAAACGGATTGGGTTGGGATGTAGCGGCATAATTACTTCAAAAAACTAGGAACAAAAAAAGGAGATCATTACTGATCTCCTTGTGTACTTTTATAACACTATCGCTGGGATAGTGAATAATGGGTTTAGTCTATAACTTCTACGTTGATAGCGTTTAAACCTTTTCTACCTTCTTGTGTGTCAAAAGAAACTCTATCGTTATCTCTGATTTCTACGTTTAAACCTGAACTGTGAACGAAAATTTCTTCACCTGATTCTGCTGTAATAAATCCGAATCCTTTTGTCTCGTCGAAAAATTTTACTGTACCTTCTTGCATTTTAATTTAATTTAAATGATTAATAATTTTTACAAAAAACCGCCTATATAAAACAAAGCATTAACTAAAATGCACCATGCATCTTTGATAAGTAAACACTAATAAAAAGTAATTGTAAAAATTTAATTGGAAAGAGAGTAAAACTCGAAATACTAATTGCACTAAATACTATACTATAAAACTATGTAGGTGTTTTTATGTGATGCAAATATAGAACGGATAATCCACTCCACCTAATGTTTTATTGAATAATCTTATTAAAACTAAAAAAATCTATAATTAAAATCTATTTTTATGCAGCTAAGTCTTTTAGCTTTAGCCTATTAAAGAATTTTAAAAATAAATAAAATATTTTGATAAAATAGTGGCCAATACAAGCAAAATCAATCAATTATTCAATTTAGCATCCAAATTAAGTTTAAGAATGACT
This sequence comes from Profundicola chukchiensis, assembly GCF_029664245.1. GTDB lineage: Bacteria > Bacteroidota > Bacteroidia > Flavobacteriales > Weeksellaceae > Profundicola > Profundicola chukchiensis. The sequence goes on from NZ_JANAIE010000004.1 coordinate 184,423, forward strand.
GATAATCCTCTAAAATTTTAAAATAAAGTCCATCTTAAAAAATAAATTGAAGTAGAAGAGGAGTCAGCCTTATCGCTTTCTCTTCTTCTTTTTCATATTTTGAATCTTATCACCACGACGAATTGGCTTCTTGAATTTCTCTTTCATCTGATCACCATAGCTTTTTCGCTTAGCATTAGATTTTTTATTCTTAGCTGCTTTCTCATGAAAAGAAGCCCCTGGAATAAAATCTACATCATTATAAAATGAAACTTCCTCTTTCGGCTTGTCTTCCTCCTCTGGCGTAAGTTCTCGAGAAACCTCAACCTCAGCAGGGAATTCATTTAAAGGAATCTGATAATTCATTAAGTTCTCAATATCAGTTTTTAACTCCATTTCAGCTTCGCTAAACAACAAAATGGAATTTCCTTTATGCTCTGCACGTCCGGTTCTACCAATTCTGTGAATATAGTTTTCTGGATATCTTGGCACATCAAAACTAATCACTGTATCAATCTTGTCGATGTCAATACCACGAGAAATTACATCCGTTGCAATAAGGATTCGACTCTTGCCTTCCACAAAATTCTCAATAGCATGCATACGATGACTTTGGGTTTTACGAGCATGAATCAATGAAGTATCATCTTGGAAGTCCAAAGTTTCGTAAAGTCGGTCTGCTTTTATTTTAGAAGAAACGAAGATTAAAACCTTAGAGAATTTCTCTTCATCGCTTAATAGGTAATTCAACAAATTAGCTTTCGTATAGAAATTGGCCGCTTGATAAGATGATTGACTAATATTTTCTAATGGAGTACCACTAATAGAAATAGTTTCTTTTAAAGGATTGATCAAGAAACCTCTAATCATTTCATCTACATAAGTAGTCATAGTTGCGGAGAATAAAATATTCTGACGTTTTTGAGGAAGAAAACTAAAGATATTTCTCAACTGTGTTCTAAAACCAAAGTCAAGCATAATATCAACCTCATCAATCACTAATTTCTTGATTGAATTTAAACGCAAAACATTGGTCATGGCCAAGTCATAAAGTCGCTGTGGCGTACCAACAACCACATCTACACCTTGTGCAATCGCCTTTTTCTGCGTATTCATGTTCGTTCCACCATAAACAGCCTCAACACGACAATGAATATAAGGCGTAAGTTTTTCGATTTCTTTAACCGTTTGAATCACCAATTCCCTGGTAGGAACTAGGATTAAAACCCTAGGATGTGGCTGCTCTGAATAACTTAAGTCCTGAATAATAGGCAGTAAGTAAGCAAAAGTTTTACCTGTACCTGTTTGTGCAATCCCCACGAAATCTCTTCCAGACTTAATAGGAGCATAAGCCGCGGATTGAATAGGCGTAGGCTTGCTGATACCAAGATCGCTAAGGGCATTAACTAATTGCTTTTTTATTTTGAAATCATCGAATGTGTTCATTCTGTCGTAATATTTAGGCCAAAGTTGTCAGTCTTTGGGCGGAATTAATTCTAAACTTTAACCGAAAAAGAATTTTCGATTAATTAATAGACCAAGACAAAATTGAGGATTGAGTTTTAAATCAAGTAATTATGAATCTTAAAATCTAAAAATTTAGAGTTCACAAAACTAATACTTTTTTGAGTAGGAATTGGTAGAGGGTACTTGGAAATAGGTAATTGGTGTAGAGTGGAGGGTCAGGAGTTTAGGGTTTATTGTTCGCTGTTCAGCGTTCTCAGTTCCCTGTTTCTCTTTTTATAAATAGGGTTATCAAGCTAAGACGCATGTCATTCCGGGCTTGACCCGGAATCTAGAAAGTTTATTCGAAGAATATTTTTGATCTGTAACTTAAAGATCTAACTCAAAGCAAGCTGCTCCACTTTTAAGGGGAGCTGTTCGTAGGACTGAGGGGTTCTAGAATTTAGTTTAGGGTGGAGAGTTTATAGTTCTCGGATCACTGTTTAGTGTTCAAAGTTCTGCAGCGTGTACTTTAATTTAGAATTTAAAATTCATAATTTCCTCTCTTGTCTAAGTTTTCGATACATTTTTGCTTCACAAAAACACTCAAACTGACAAGAGGCTTTTCGACTCAATTAGTATTTAGACAATATTAAACTACTTTTAAACCACCCTTAAACCACCCTTAAACCACGTTAACAGAAGATTCCACATCAAGTGCGGAATGACCTTTCAAAGTTTTATTGTTAAAGCAAGACGTATGTCATTCTGAGTTTGACTCAGAATCTCATCTAATTAATCTATCATGTTCATTTTTGCTTGATCAAAAACACTCAAGCTAACAATAGGCCTTATGTTTTCTGTCACATTGAGTGGATTTTTCCTTAGAAAAATTTGTTTCGAAATGTCGACAGAAAGAGAGCTTGACGTCCTTCGTGCTTCTCTTGTCTAAGTTTTCAATACATTTTTGCTTCACAAAAACACTCAAACTGACAAGAGGATTCAAGTCTTAAGCTACTTTTAAACAAGCCTTAAACCACGTTAACAGTAGAATCCACATCAAATGCGGAATGACGCCTTGGATTTAGACTTTGTCTTGAATAAAACTTAAACAATATTAAACTACTTTTAAGCCACCTCAAATCTCCTTACTCCATAGTACTTAAAATACCTTCAATATCCTCAACGGTTGTGTCTGGATTAATAAAGCAGAATCTAGCACAGGTCTCATAGGTCTTGTCTTTTTTCTTCCATTTAGTAGGAGTAACTAATGCATAACCATCTTTGTGGTTTTTATAAGTCCAGTTTCTGTAATCTTCTGCTTTCCATCCTTTTCTACGGAATAGAACACAACTTAAACTAGGTTCTCTTACTAATTCTAAATCAGGATGTTCTGTTATCTTGTCTCCTGCGATTTGTGCTAGCTCTAACCCGCGATTAATAGCATTCTCATACATCTCTGTTCCGTGCATAGCTAAAGAGAACCATAAAGGTAAACCTCTCAGTCTACGGGTCAACTGAATTTGATAGTCCGAAGGATTAAACCCATCTGCACCTTCATCCTTAAAAATCTCTAAATACGATCCTTCTTGTGCATGTGCTTCTTTCGCTAAAGATGGATTTTTATAAATCACCGCACCACAATCATATGGTGAGAACAACCATTTATGTGGATCGATGGTTACACTATCTGCGTGTTTAATACCATTAAAAAGTGGACGAGTTTTAGAAGTTGCTAAGGCTCCACCACCATAAGCCGCGTCTACGTGAAACCAAATGTTTTCTTTCTTACATACGCTTGCAATGCCATTTAAATCATCAATGATTCCCGCGTTAGTTGTACCTGCTGTAGCAACAATAGCAAAGGTTCTAGCTCTATCTTCTGGATTTAATTGGTCGATGTAATTTTGTAATTCATTAGCTTTTAATTCTTCTTCTGATTCAATCAAATAAACATCGGCATCTATTACCTTACCAATGGCTTTAATAGAAGAGTGTGCACCAGATGAAGTAATCAATAAACCTCTCTTTGAATCATTTCCAGAATTGTTTTTACGCCAAGTTTCTCTCGCTGTCACTAGGGCAGATAGATTCGCAGCTGTCCCACCACTGGTAAACACTCCAAAAGCAGGTTCGGGCATCCCGGTAAGAGATACCAACCATTCCATAGCTTGGTTTTCAGCGAAGATTCCTCCAGCACCTTCCATCCAATAAGCCCCGTGAATAGAGGATGCAGAAGTTACTAAATCGAACATGATGGCCGCTCTAGAGGGTGCAGCCGGCACGAATGCCAAATGTCTAGGATGGTCAATCACTGTACACGCGGGAGCAAGAACTGTCTTCCAAAGATCAAAAGCTTTTTCTCCGCCTAAACCTTTTGCGGTAATCGTTTCGCCAACTTTTTCTTTTAAAGCCTCTGCAGATTCAAAATAACCTAAATCTGGGTCGGTATCAGTAATACGACCAATCACATATTTCATGATGTCTAGGGTCATTTCGATTAAGTTGATATCGATATTGTGAAGCTTATGTTGCTGTGGAGTGCTCATTTTATAAAATTTGCTGCGAAGATATAAAGATAGGCTGATTTAAGAGGTTTGAATGAATCTAAAATTTGTCATTGTTTTCTACTTTTTTAGTGTCTCTGTCACATAAAGGAGTTTTTCTGGAATGAGAAAAATGTATGGAAATATCAATAGAAAGGAAAGAGGACGTTATTTCTTTTTAGTATTCATCGAAAAAGCAAGTCGTATGTCATTCTGAGCTTGACTCAGAATCTCATCTTTTTTATCCTTCATGTTCATTTTTGCTTGATCAAAAACGAACCAAAAAATCAATCAGAAATAATGTTTTCCCGCTTGTTGAGCATTTTGTCCTTCTGATATAATTTACGTGGCGGGAACATGGATGATCATCGGCTTGCCTTCCCAAGGCCAAAACAGCTAAGGCCGCGGACGCGCACGCTGAACACCATTAAACATAGATTTCTGAGAGGCTTCGTGGTTTGGTTTAGGGTGGAGAGTTTATAGTTCTCAGTTCTCAGTTCACTGTTCAGGGTTCAAAGTTCTGAAGTGTGCATAATAATTCAAAAATCTACGTGTGAGCTTTATTAGTGTCTAGCCTCGTAGAGGCGAGATATTAATAGCTTCATCAAATGGAAGGCGTAAAAAAGCTCCGTAGGAGCGACATTGATCAACTCGTTTTAAGTGTCGCTCCTAGGGAGCTCATTTTGGTATTCGTAAGTTTTAAATTATTAATATTCCGCTCCTAACGGAGCTGTCTTTTTTCTGTTTAGAGTTCTCAGTTCGCTGTTTTGAAACATGTAGAATAATCCAAAATTTAGAATTTAAAATTCAATATTTCTTCTCTTGTCTTAGGCTTCAATACAATTTTGCTGCGCAAAATCACTCAGCCTGACAATTGGCGTTTTATTTTCTGTCACATTGAGTGGATTTTTCCTTAGAAAAATTTGTATCGAAATGTCGACAGAAAGAGAGCTTGACGTCCTTCGAGCTTCTCTTGTCTAAGTTTTCGATACATTTTTGTTTCACAAAAACACTCAAACTGACAAGAGGCTTTTCGACTCAAGTAGTATTTAAACAATATAAAACTACTTTTAAACCACTTTAATAAAAGATTCCGCATCAAGTGCGGAATGACGCTTTGGATTTAGACTTAGTCGTGAGTAAAACTTAAACAATATAAAACTACTTTAATAAAAGACTCTGAATCGAGTTCAGATTACTCTTTGGATTTATACTTCTCGGGTTACTCAAATACATGTCATTCCGGGCTTGACCCGGAATCTAGTTTGTTTATTCGAAGAATATTTTTGAGCTATAATTTAAGGGATTTATTCGAAGCAAGCTGCTCCACTTTTAAGGGGAGCTGTCCGTAGGACTGAGGGGTTCTAGAATTTAGTTTTGGGTGAAGTGTGTAGTGTTTAGGGTTCCGAGTTCAAAGTTGGCAGTTCTCAGTTCTGTTGCAAAATGACTCTGATTGAATAGATGCCCAACTCCTAAAATACTTTTCATCTTAATTAAATTTTCTATATTTTTATTCAACTCATCTTTTAATGAAATTAATTTTATGCGACTTCTTACCAAATCTCGTTTTAAAATGGGCTTAGAATGCCCAAACAAATTATACTTTACTCAAAAGTCCGATTATGCAAACCAAAAGTTTGAAGACACTTTTTTGCAAGCCTTAGCTAAAGGTGGTTTTCAAGTGGAGGAATTAGCACGAATGCATTTCCCCGAAGGTGTTTTGGTGGAGAGTGATTCTTGGGACTACGAAGAGTTGGCATTTAAAACACAAGAACTTTTACAACGTGAGAATGTGGTCATTTACGAAGCTGCCTTTATGTATAAAGGTCTGTTTGTAAGATCGGATATACTCGTTAAAAAAGGAAATGATATTCAATTAATTGAAGTTAAAGCTAAGTCTTATAACGCCTCAGATGAAAATACTTTTATTGGGAAAAGAAGTGGATTAGTTGCAGGATGGAAGCTATATTTATTCGATGTGGCTTTTCAGAAATATGTCATGCAAAGTGTTCAACCGAACTGGAATATTAAATCCTATTTTATGCTCGCCAACAAAGAGGCTTCGGCCAGTGTTGATGGATTGAATCAAATGTTTCGAATTACACAAAAAGCCAATAATAGAACCGGAATAGAAAGAAGAGTTGAAAGTCTTTCTGAAATTGGAAATTCAGTTCTAGGACAAGTTGAAATCACAGAAATTATTCAAGACATATTAGATAATAAACACACAATATCAGACGACTTTTTGTTTGAAGAAGCTGTTCATACTTTAAGAGATGCCAATCTAAAGGATCATTACTTGAACTTTCCAACCTCTTATCGTGCATGTAAATCTTGTGAATTCAAAGCAACCGATGAAGATGAAGCAAAAGGATTAAAATCTGGTTTTAAATATTGCTTCCAGAAACAGCACTTTTGGAAGGCGTCTGATTTTAAGAAACCTAATATTTTTGATATTTGGAACTTTAGAAGAGGTGCTGATTTATTTCAAGAGGGCAAAATATTCAAGGAGCAACTGACTTTAGAAGATATTAATTATGAGGAAGCTGCAGGGAAACTTTCTACTTCAGAGAGACAATGGATTCAGATTACGAAATCCAGAGAAGAGGACGAAAGTATTTGGGTAGATAAAGAAGGACTTCAACAAGAAATGGACTCGTGGACCTATCCTTTGCATTTTATTGATTTTGAGACCAGTACCGTTGCCTTGCCATTCAATAAAGGAAGACGGCCTTATGAACAGATTGCTTTTCAGTTTTCTCATCATATATACTATGAAGATGCTAGCATAGAACACGCTTCTGAATACATAAACAATCGCGCAGGTGAGTTTCCAAATTTTGATTTTTTAAGACATTTAAAACTAGCCTTAGAAAAACAACCGGGAACAATTTTTAGGTTTGCTGCCCATGAAAATACTATTTTAAATGCGATTTATGAACAGCTTAATAACTCTGATGAGGTAGATAAAGAAGAGTTGATTGAGTTTATTCAACATATTTCAAAAAGTACAGGAAAAAGTGCTGTCCAATGGGAAGGTGAACGAAATATGGTTGATTTATGTTTAATGGTGAAACACTTTTATTATAATCCGTATACCAATGGTTCCAATTCAATTAAGAAAGTTTTGCCAGCTGTTTTACATAGCAGTGAGTTTTTAAAACAAAAATATTCGCAGCCTATATCGCAAATACAATTGAGTAGTAAAAACTTTGATGCCGACCATGTTTGGCTCAAATTAGAAGCTGATCATGTGGTAAACCCTTACGATTTATTGCCAGAAGTTTTTGAGGGGTGGACGGACGAAGAATTAGGAGAAGTTTTATCAGAGGTATATGATGTAGCGGATGGAGGTGCTGCATTAACGGCTTATGCTAAATTACAATACACTGATATGAGTGAGGCTGAGCGCGAGCAACTTACAAAGGCTTTATTAAAGTATTGTGAGTTAGATACCTTGGCGATGATAATGATATTTGAGCATTTCAAGGAGATTTTGGAATAGAGTGTAGGGTTTATTGTGCGTGGTTTAGAGTTCAGAGTGACACTCCGTTTTTATACTTCTCCGAATACCCAAGCGCATGTCATTCTGAGATTGACTCAGAATATCATCTAATTAATCTTTCTTGTTCATTTTTGCTTGATCAAAAACGAACCAAAAAATCAATCAGAAATAATGTTTTCCCGCCTGCTTAGCTTTATTACCTATCCCCTTTAATTTCCGAGGCGGGAACATGAGTGATCATCGGCTTGCCTTCCCAAGGCCGAACTGCTAAGGCCGCGGACGCGCACGCTGAACATCATTAAACATGGATTTCTGAAGGGCTTCGAGGTTTGATTTAGGGTGGAGAGTTTAGAGTTTAGAGTTCTCAGTTCAAAGTTCTGTAGCGTGCATAATAATTTAAAGTTTTACGTGCGCGCTTTTTTAGTGTCTAGCCTCGTAGAGGCGAAATATTAATAGCATCATCCAACGGGAAATGCAATAAAGGTTTATAGGAGCAGCCTGTGCTCTCCATTCGAAGATAACAAGTAGTTCATGGATAAAGAAGAATTGATACCTAGAAAATTTTAAGAAAAGCTTTTAGAAGTATTAAACAATCGTTAATCCAAGCGAATATCTATGCTGATCCGTATTTACTCACTAGATTAGGGTATTCAAACCTGCTTAGGTAGGTTAATCTTCTTTATAGATATCATTCAAATAATCCAAGTAAAAAATTATAAACAAGTATATATGAGTAAATTTTTTAGAATGTTAGGAATGTTCACCTTCATAGGAGGGGTGTTGGTCGCGTGTAGTGACGATGACGATTTTTCTAGCGGAAATGGATCTGGAGGACAAACACCAGAGATTCAAAGTGCACAAGGTATTTACAACCATTTAGACGATGATAAGGGATCTTTCAATATTACGTTATCCTCAGAAGATGTAGATTTTAATTTAAGCTTTATTTCCGATAAAGTAGCAGATGAAGAATTATTAGATCCTATTTTAAACTCAGAGTCTTATTCCGTAAGTACTTCAGGGGAGAAATATACACTAACTACGGAAACCAATTGGATTCAGAATGATGATTTATCTCTAGTGACTTCAGGTAATTTAGATGTTACATTTAATAATGAGATATATACAATTGAAGGAACCTTATTAGATGCGTCGAATAACGAATACCACATTGATTTCACTGGACCTATTGATATTGAACCCGTATATGACGTAGCTTACGAAATTCAAAATGGTTGGTATTGGGGAGATAATCCTTTTGAATATCCAGGAGTCGGTGAGTACATGAGTTATTTTGTGCAAGGGGAAGCAAATAGCTGGGGTGAGTTGGAAGGAGATGGTTATTATATGGATTTATCTTTCTTTCATGAATTAGCGGCTAGACCTTGGGAGGCTCAAATTCCTAATGTTACTTATACTGCATCAACGGATTACGAAGTAGGGACTTTTCATATTGCGACAGAAGAAGAAATATCTAATGGAGAACCTCTATATAAATATGCCTCATTGCAACATGTTGATTCAGAAGCTGGTATTAATAGGGCTGTATTTGTAACTGGAGGAAGTATTAAGGTTTTAGAAGTTGGAGAACATCAAGAAGTAAGGTTTAATCTTGAACTACAAGATGGCACTCGTCATATCGGTAAGTATACAGGGTTCGTAAGACAAGGAGATGAGGTGACTGTATCAACTTTTACTTCAGACCGAGCTATTGAAAGCTTAACTCATGGTTATTTAGAATTCAAAGGTGAATCTCCAATAGCTGGCATGGATAATAATAGATGGAATTTATATTTATTAAATGAGAATGTAAGCATCTCTCCAGATAGTTATTGGTCTTCTCAAGGAACAGGAGAATATATGCGTTTAACTTTGTACACATCAGCAGATGAAGTTAATGATATCCCAGAAGGAACTTATCCTATTGGAGAAGAAGTAGCTGGGAACGCTGGTATTGGTTCAGGAATGGAGTTGGGATTAGATTTTGGAACTTGGTATTATGAATTGAGTAATGATAATACAGTCAATTATGCTCCGATTAAATCTGGGGATATCGTAGTCACTAAAGAGGGTGATATTTATAATATAGAGATTAATGTGCAGGATGATCGTGAAAATACAATCACAGCAAACTATTCAGCTGCATTAACATTTATAGATAATCCAAACCCATGGAGAAGTCAGTCTAATCAAAATTCTCCAATGATTAAGTCTGCTAATAAAGAGAAGGTTTCTAAATCTTATACTTGGAGAAAAGAAAGCCGAAGAAAGATGGCTAAGTAAAATTTTTAGAATATAAATATATTAAAGGTTCAATGCTATTAAGGTATTGAACCTTTTTCTATTGATTTCATTTTAGGTTAGTAAAAAGGGGTTAGTTTAGAGAGCGCACATCGGAGTTCAGGGGTCTCAGTTCACTGTTAGTCCATTCATAAATAGGGCTGTCAAGCCAAGGCGCATGTCATTCCGGGCTTGACCATGAATCTAGTATGTTTATTCGAAGAATGTTTTTGATCTATAATTTAAGGGTTTAACTCGAAGCAAGCTGCTCCACTTTTAAGGGGAGCTGTCCGTAGGACTGAGGGGTTCTAGTTATTAGTTTAGGGTGGAGTGTGTAGTGTTTAGGGTTCGCAGTACGCAGTTGGCAGTTCCTGGTTTTGACTTCTCCGTTCTGTTGCATTCAGGTTAATTCAAAATTTAGAATTCAACATTCAAAATCTCCACTCTTGTCTAAGTTTTCGATACATTTTTGTTTCAAAAAAATATTTAAATTGACAAGAGGATTCACAACTTAAACAATATTAAACTATTTTTAAACAACCCTTTAAACCACGTTAACCAAAGATTCCGCATCAGGTGCGGATTGACGCCTTGGGTTTAGACATTCACGTTATTAAAGTTTAAACTACTTTAAACAACAAGGCCTTGGCTTTAATACCCGCATTTTTTGACGTAAATTTGCAGCCTATGAGCTCTAGGTTTCTGTATATCATTTTCATCTCTTTCGCTTTATTTTCTTGTAAAAGTAAAGTCTCAGTAGATGGTAATCTTAAATCAGCGAATTTTATTAGCCTTAAGACACACCAAACTAGCTATGATTTCACCCAGCCTAAGCTATTTGAACTTGAGCGTTCGTTAGAAGAAATCTCTGGGCTGACTTATGATTCTATCGAAAAGGTACTTTGGACGCATAATGATGAGGAGGGAGTTATTTTTAAGCTTAATCCTAAAAACGGAAAAGTATTAGATAAAGTTAGTTTTGCTAAGAGCGGCGACTACGAAGGGATTACACTTTATCAAGATCAAATTGTGATTGTTAATAGCGCTGGGAATTTATTTTTCTATGATCCGAAGACTCAAGAGACCCAAAAAATTAAAACAGATTTAGGAAAACGAAATAACGTTGAAGGACTCACCTATGATACGCATCAAAATGTATTGCTCTTAGCTTGTAAAGGTGAACCGATTGATTACGACAAAGACTATCCACATAAGGCGATTTATAGCTTCGATTTAAGTTCGAATAAGTTGGACGCTAAACCTTATATGAAAATCAGCGAGGAGGCTTTAATGAACTACTTAGCGAAGGAGTTAGAAAGCCAAAAAATGTCTGACAAACAAAAAGATAACTTAGAAAAACGTCTGAAAGCCTTTGCTCCATCAGGGATTGAGATTCATCCGGAGAGCCGAGATATTTATATAATCTCTGCACGCGGAGGAACATTAGCCATTTTTGATACTGATAAACAAATTAAACAACTTATCTTTTTAGATAAAAAAGCCTTGCCACAGGCGGAAGGAATTTCATTTGATGCCGATCATTTATACATTAGTAGTGAAATGAAAGGCATAGGTGGAAGAATTCTTAAATTCAAACGCCCTTAATTGGATTGCTTATGATAAAATATTTACCTCTTTTATATTTATTTCTCATTGTCCAAAGTTGTGCTACCTACGAAACACAGTATGCGGCCGATGAAAGCATGGAAGCTATTTCTTCTGATGCCGAAGTTTTGCATTCCTTTTATTTAATTGGCGATGCAGGGATTCGTTATACCCAAGATGTTGTCTTGAAGGATGTACTAGAAGCTTCTAAAGACGCTGGAGAGAATAGCACTTTATTATTCCTGGGTGATAATATTTATTGGAAAGGTATGCCCGCAGAGGATCATCCAGAGCGAGAAGAGAAAGAAATCATCTTAGTCGCACAAATTGCGCTAGGCAAGCAGTTTCCTGGCAACACCATCTTTATTGCAGGTAACCATGATTGGTATTCGGGATTAAAAGGATTAGAACGTCAGCGAGAGCGCGTACAAGAGACACTTGGTAAAAAGAGTTTTTATCCTAATGATGGATGTGGTTTTAAACGCATCAAAATGGGCGATGAGTTAGTGTTAATCGTTATCGATTCACAGTGGTATATCACCAATTGGGACAATCACCCGACCATGAACGATGATTGTGATATTAAAACCAAAGCTCAATTTTGGGAAGAAGTAGAAAGCGAAATCAAGAAAGCGGATGGTAAAACAACTTTAATCGCTATTCACAATCCGGTGTTGACTAACGGTTCTCACGGCGGACAGTATTCATTTAAATCTCATATGAAACCTCTACCAGTTTTGGGGAGTCTTAAGAATTTATTCAGAAAGACAGGAGGCGTGAGTAATACCGATAATCAAAATAACATATATCGTGAGTTGAGCGATCGTCTTAAAGCTTATTCTCAGTTTGGGAATAAAGTCATTTTTGCTTCAGGACATGACCATAACCTACAATTCATTCAAAAAGATAATGTTACTCAGATTGTTAGCGGTTCAGGGGCGAAGAAAAGCGCTACACGTCTTACGAATGGCGGTAAGTTTAGTAGCTCCGATCAAGGTTATGCTAGACTAGATGTGATGAAGGATGGTTCGTCTCAAGTTCATTTCTATTCGAGTGATTTAGGAAAAGAGATTTACGCAGCGAAAATATTTCCAGAAAATAAAGAATATAAAGAGCCGGAATTTAAAGAGATTCAAACCCAAGCAACTGCCAAGATTTACGAAGATGATAGATTGAATAAATCTAAGTTCTACACTTTTATTTGGGGTAAAAGACATAGAAAGCACTACGGAACTGAAGTTACTGTTCCTTCGGTAGATTTAAGCACCTATCATGGGGGATTAACTCCTGTAAGAAAAGGAGGTGGTCATCAATCGAAGTCGTTGCACATGGTGAACCCAGAGGGTAAGGAATATGTGATGCGCGCGTTAAAGAAAAGTGCAACTCAGTTTATTCAAGCCGTAGGTTTTAAGGATCAATATGTACAAGATTCATTTAATGAAACTGCTACAGAAGACTTAATTCTAGATGTGTTTACGGGAGCTCATCCATACGCACCTTTCACGGTGGCTGGATTATCAGAATCGATAGGTGTTTTATATGCCAATCCAACTTTAGTCTATGTTCCAAAGCAGAAAACCTTAGGTAAATACAATGAAATCTTTGGGGATGAATTGTATATGATTGAGGAAAAAGTAACCGATGGTCATGGCGATTTGGAAAGCTTTGCAAATGCAGATGAGGTGATTAATACCTACGATTTATTTAAACAAATTAGAAAAGACGAGGATAATCAAGTAGATCAGCGAGCTTTCTTAAGAGCACGTTTGTTTGATATGGTGATTGGTGACTGGGACAGACATTACGACCAATGGAAATGGGCTGTAAAAAACGATGGTAAGAAAGAAACTTATGTCGCTATTCCGCGAGATCGCGACCAAGCCTTCTCGAATATGTCAGACGGTTTGTTGATGGGATATCTTACCCGAAGTATTCCGAACTTAAGCCTTATGCAGAAGTATACTGCAGAGCCTCGCAACATCAAAAGGTTTAACCTAGAGCCTTATCCGCTAGATGTGGCTTTATTACCTGATATGACGATGCAAGATTGGCAAGAAGAAATTGCTTTTATTCAAGAGAACTTAACCGATGAGGTGATTGAGCAAAGCATGAGCGTAATGCCAAAAGAAGTTCAAGACGAGTCATTTACCCATATTGTTGAAACCCTTAAAAAGAGAAGAGATAACCTGTCTAATTATGGGATGGAGTACTTTGAAGTAGTCAACAAAACTGCTACGATAACAGGAACTGATAAAGATGATTTCTTTGAAGTTCAAAGATTAGCAGACGGCTCAACAGAAGTTTCGGTGTATAGAATTAAAGGAGGAGAAAAGAAAGATAGATTTCACCACAAGGTATTTTCTCCTGAGTTTACCAAAGAGATTTGGTTGTATGGCTTAGATGATAAGGATGTGTTTCATGTCTATGGTGACGGAAAAGCAAAGATTAAAGTTAGAATCATTGGTGGACAAAACCATGATGTTTATAAGATTGAAAACTCTAGAAGACTTAAGGTTTATGATTATAAATCAAAGAAATCCACTTTTGAGAATAAGAACGTAAATAAGCGCTTGACCGATCATTATAAAACTAATGTGTACGACTATCATAACATCAAGTATAATAATTTAGTTTGGGCATTTCCTGCATTAGGGTATAATCCAGATAATGGAATTATGATTGGACCTAGTTTGACATATACGGTAAATAATTTCGAACAGAATCCATTCTCTCAAAAGCATCAAGCACAATTAAAATTCTTTACGGCTACCGAAGGTGTTGAAGTGAGTTATTTAGGGGAATTTGCGCGCGTATTGGGAGGTGCGAACTTAATCCTTGAAGGACTTTACCAAAGCCCGTATTATAGTAAGAATTTCTTTGGTTTTGGAATGAATTCCGTTTATAATGATGAGGTCGCACTGGATTATAACAGAACCTTGGTAGAGGAATTTAGATTTAAACCTTCCTTAAAACTGCAAAAGCAAAATGGTCAGTTTTATCAATTAGGTTTAAGCTATCAAAGTATGGAATTAGATAAAACAGCGAATCGTTTTGTTTCAGAAACCGACCAGATAGAAGAAGCTGCCTTTAGTCAGCAGAACTTTGTGGGCGTGTTTGGACGTTTTAATTATGAAAACAAGGACAATCCTGTCTTCCCAAGTTTAGCGATGTTGTTGAATGTAGAAGCAGGTTATAAAGCTAATTTAGATCGCGACGGACATGGCTATACCTATATTCATCCAAGTTTAGGTTTTAGTCATAAATTAGTACCAAGCGGGGATTTGGTTTTAGCCACTTTGTTTAAGGCTCAAATCAACTCTACAGAAGATATAGAGTATTATCAAGCGGCTAGTATTGGAGGAGATAATGGTCTAAGAGGTTTCCGCAACCAAAGGTTTACCGGTAAAACTAGTTTTACGCAATCCTCTGATCTTCGTTGGAAAGTAGGAAGTCTTAAAACTCCGATTCTACCTATTAGCTTTGGTATTTATGGTGGGTTTGATTACGGACGTGTTTGGAGTGATTATGACATTTCAGACATTTGGAAAACTTCATATGGAGGAGGTGTATTCCTGCATGGAGCAGAAAAGGTAGGGCTAAAAGCATCCTATTTTAGGTCAGAAGATGGCGGTAGGTTTGTGATTGGTGCTGGCTTTGGATTCTAAAAATTTAAGTAAATTGCAAAATGAATTTAGTTCAGAAATCAGAAGGCTTTGTTAGAGATTATTTAGCTCAAAATCTATCTCCTGATATATTATATCACAACATTACCCACACCGAGCGCGTGGTGCATAGAGTAGTGGAATTAGCTCAATGGGAAAATTGTTCGGCAGAGGATAAGGAATTATTGACGCTTGCGGCATGGTTTCATGATGTGGGCTATGCAACTCAATTTGAAAATAATGAAATTGTGGGGGCACAGATAGCTGAAGAGTTTTTTAAATCAGAAAACTTAGCAGCTGATAAAATAGAAAAGATTAAATCTTTAATCCTGGCCACCATTCCCAAGTCAGAGCCTAAGACTTTGCTAGAGAAAATAATGAAAGATGCCGACTGCAGTCATGTCGGTTCGGAATATTTCTTTGATGTATCTACGGCCTTAAAAACAGAACTAGAACTACACCAACATCAGAAAATTAAATCTGCGGAGTGGGATCAAGGTAACCTAGAGTTTTTAGACGAACATCAATTCTTTACCACCTCAGCAAAAGAAAACTGGCAGGCACAAAAAGATAAAAACCGATTGAAGTTAGAAGAGAGAATTCGAGAGAGAGAAGAAAAGTTGGCAGATAAAAAGAGATCCAGAAAAATGGGACGTGGGGTTGAAACGATGTTTCGTGTGACCTTAAAAAACCACATGGATTTAAGTGCTATTGCCGACACCAAAGCCAATATTTTACTTTCCATCAATGCCATTATTATTTCGGTGGCGATTGCTAATTTACTACCTAAATTGGATTCCATTTCCAATACCTTTTTGGTCTACCCAACCATGGTATTATTGTTCTTTAGCGTAGTTTCCATCATTCTGTCGGTGTTGAGTACGCGTCCGAATGTCTCTAATGTGCATGTGACGAGAGAGATGATTAAGAACAATCAAAGCAACATTTTATTTTTCGGAAACTTTAATAAAATGTCGCTAGAAGAATTTGAATGGGGCATAGAATATTTAATAGAAAATCAAGATACATTGTATAATTCGCTTACCAGAGATTTATACTTTTTGGGATTGGTATTAGAAAGAAAATACCGACTATTACGCATTACCTACAATGTATTTATGATTGGAATTGTATTAAGCGCCCTAGCATTTGTCGTGAGTTATTTCATGATAGCAGAAGTTTCATAGTATTAAAAAAGATAGGATAAGAATGACTATGAAAAATGAATTTGATAGCGGAACTTTCCAAATTAGAACCTCGTTTAGACATTTGAAAAATCTATTTGAGGAACAAAAGGAGAGTACCAATTCAATACAAAGATTACAAGCTGAATGGGCCTTAAAAGTGTTTGAGGAACATCCAGCCTTAGTAGAGGGTTTTGATAATATGGAGGATTTGAGCCGACATCAAGAACCTATAAATGAACTGATGAGCTTTTTGTTTCAAGAGTCTTTAACCTCCAATGAGATTAAATCGGCCTTGAACCCACTTTCCAGTCAGAGTTTTTATGATTCTCAACGCATGCTGAATCTAAAACAGGATTCTGTAGACGGGATTCATTTAGATTTTTTGCACATCTACGAGGAAAGTACCAACTTCTTGAACTTGATGCCTTATAGCATTATTCTCAATAAGTATTATAAATACCAAATCGACTTCAATCGTCCGATTACGGTTCCGGTTGAATTAAAAAATGGCGATAGAAAAGTTTTTAGAATCACCTACAATGGAGATTTTATTTCTATTCAACCTAATGAGAATGCGATAGAAATCACCGAAGAAATCTTAGATAAGTTATTAAACAATACCCACGACCGTGAGCTTTGGGATTATTATTTCCCTAAAGAAAGTTGGCGTGTCGAAGGCTTTGGTTTATTGACCATGGTAGATGTTACTCTAGACGATCAAATCAATGGTTTTAAAGAGCATTTGATTGGTTCTACGGGGGATTTCACCTATCAGACCATGCAGGATTATGTTAGGAAGATTCTGAATATTCCGGATTTGTACATTGGTACGACCATGTTAGAGAATGAATTGCTGGTTCCTGGTTATGATGGTGGCTTTCCAACAATTATGCTTTCCAACGAAGAAAGCTGTGAGTTTGATAAGTTAGGTTGTAAGATGGTGAAAGAACAATTGCTTAAACACCAAGAAATCTTTATCATTCCTAATATAGAATTATATGCTGCCGAGCATCCAGAGAATCGTTTGCGTCAAAATATGCTTAAAAACGGTCTTAAGAGTTTAGCCTTAATTCCATTGGTGATTGATGGTCGTGTACAAAGCATTATTGAAATCGGTGGTTATGAGAAAAACCAAATCAACGAGATTAGCATTGTTAAAATAGATGATATTTTACCTTTTGTTAAAAGTTATGCAAAACGCTCCTTGCATGGTATCAAGGATAAAGTAAATGCCATTATTCAAGAGGAGTGTACATCTATCCACCCGGCCGTAAAATGGAAGTTTGAAGAAGAAGCTTATAGATTTTTAGCAGAACAACAAGGCGGTAAGAATCCTATTTTCCAAGAGATTGTATTTGAGAAAGTATATCCACTCTATGGACAAATCGACATTGTAGGCTCGTCGGCGGCTCGAAATGAAGCGATTCAGCATGACTTAAAAGCTTTATTAAAGGAAAGTGTGCTAATTCTTGAAGGGGTGACGGTGAACAAGAACATGCCTTTCTATGAGCAGTTGCTACACGAGGCCAAGCGAAATCTATCTTTGGTAGAGAACGCGATTTATACCAACACCGAACAGATTATTTCTAATTTCTTTGAAATGCGAATTCTGCCGGTTTTAAAATATTTTGCCGAATATACACAAGAGTCTAAGCGAGCAGAGAAATTCTTGAATTCATTAGACGAAAACCAAACGATCTACCACGCGCGTAAGCAATATGATGCTACGATTGATGCCATCAATCAAGGTTTGGCGCAATTCCTAGATGAAAAACAAGATGAAGCTCAAGCCATTTTCCCGCATTATTTCCAGAAGTATAAAACCGATGGCGTGGAACATGATTTATATGTAGGACCTTCGATCAACAAGGATCATAGATTCCATGAAAGTGCGTTATATAATCTGCGCATGTGGCAAATGCAAATCATGTGTGAGATGGAGGCGAGGTATTATGCCATGCAAGAGAATTATCCGATTAACTTAAAGGTGGCTTCGTTGATCTTTGCCTATGATTCGCCGATGAGTATTCGTTATCGTATTGATGAGAAGAAATTCGATGTAGATGGCGCGTATAATGTGCGTTATGAAATGATTAAAAAACGTATCGATAAAGCACATATCAAGAATACCAACGAAAGATTAACCCAACCGAATAAATTAGTTGTGGTATATTCCAACTCTAATATTGAGCGTGAATACATGTCTTACTTTAAGTTTTTACAAGCCAAAGGCTATGTTGGACCTAATTTAGAGATTGTGGAATTAGAAGATCTACAAGATGCGGTAGGCTTAAAAGCCATTCGTGCCGATATCAATTTAAATTTAAAAGAGGAAGAGGAGTTTTATAGTCTAGAACAGGTGAAAGTTAAACCCTAACAACAAGCATAAACAGCGCGTATGAAATATATTTTATTCTTTTTAATGTTGAGTTTTTCACTATCAGCTCAAGAAAACACAGCGCTAGATTCGCTGGCACAAGACAGTATTCCACAGCAAACCAAAGGCAAGAAATTCCTTTATGACATGGGGAATGTATTTGGTGGAATGGGTTATGCCTACACGCGCCCTTTGCATTGGGAAGGCAAGCAATGGAAACAAGCCGCAGGTATCTTGGCAGGAACAGCTTTATTGGTCTTGGTAGATGAGCCAGTAAATGAGTTCATGACCGATCATAGAGAAGACGTACCTAAGGCAGTCAGAGATTACGGATGGTACTACGGAAGTCCACAAAACAACTATATGCTGACGGGAGCGGTTTATCTAACAGGATTGTTCACCGATAATGAAAAGCTTAGAAGAACAGGAGTTTTATTAATCTCTTCAGCTTCAGCGGCAGGTTTATTACAACAAACCAGTAAATACACCTTTGGACGTGCACGACCAAGAAGTGGCGATAGCCCAACGACTTTCAAACCTTTTGAAGCCGACAAGGATTATCATTCATTTCCATCGGGGCATATGATTTTAGCCTTTACCAATTCCTATGCGATTTCTAAACAATTCAAGAATCCATGGGTTAAAGGCGGAATTTTATTGGTAGGATCTGTGCCAGGTATTTCTAGATTATGGGAGGGTGCGCATTGGTTGAGTGATGTAGCCTTGAGTGCTGCTATCAGTATTGTTACGGTAGAAGCCATCGACAAATACCTAGACCATAAATACGCAGAAAAATACAACGAAGGCGGAAAACAAGTCAGCTGGAATCTGATGGTTAAATCCAATCAAATCGGCGTAGTGATTAACTTCTAAGTTTAAATTTTAAATTCTAAATGTTGAATGATGAGTTGTTCAGCATACTTCAAAACGTTGAACTACCAACTGTAAACAGAGAACCTAAAACCCTAAACTCTACACTTTCAACCCTAAACTAAACCCCGAAGCGTCACTCTGAACTTGATTCAGAGTCTTATTGTAGTAGGGCAAAGGTTGCTTAAAAGTAGTTTAAAAATTGCTTAAGACGTAAATCCTCTTGTTAGTTTGAGTGTTTTTGTAAAACAAAAATGTATCGAAAACTTAGACAAGAGAAGAAATGATGAATTTTAAATTCTAAATTTTGAATTATTCTGGAGGCTGCAGAACGTTGAACCGTAAACTGAGAACAACGAACCGTGAACTCTAAACCCTACACTCTCCACCCTAAACCAAACCAGCATTTCGATACAAATTTTTCTAAGGAAAAATTCTCCTCCATGTGACAGAAAGCATAGTAGATGCTGAATCAAGTTCAGCATGACACACGTCTTACTCTAATAATAAAGCTTCAATCCTGAGCCAGGCACGGGAGGACTCCTCTGTTAATTCTCAGATTATTAATTAAAAAGAATTTTACAAACACAATCCTATGAAGTGTGTAAGTTTGGTTGTTTTTTTAACAAGTTTTCAGGTGTTTTCAATGAACGTTATTCTTCTAAAAGAGATGAAACAATTATAGCTGTGCAGGTATTGAAATAAATAGTATTTGGCCTTACGTTCCATTTTCTGTTTTGATAAAGGTTATTAGAACAGTACATCGATCACTTTTATGGTTCCTAATTAGCATGCGATGGACTAAACTCCCATTTTCAGACCTTGTTTTTGGAAGAAATTCTATAACCATATAAGTTATTGTTTTGTTTCCGTAAACAGTTAATTCTTTTATACCTTCAATAAAAGCAATTAATTTTTTTGGTTAAGCCAATCGTTAGAGTAGACTCCATCTTTATCAATTAAAAAGCAGTCTGAGGTTTAAATATATAAAACAGTTCAGATGTAAGAATATAGAATACCAATTAGTTAAATGGGAAAAGTTTTTGAATCATATAACTTGTAATATAATTTGCACTAAAGTATATCTAGATATGTTTTTTGGTAATTAGCTATTTATATTAAGTGTTGTTTTGGTTTATTCTATTTAAATATTGAAGTGAAACTTCAGATTAACAACTTATAAGAAATAAGAGACGGATTTCGAAAATATTTACAAGTAATCAAGGTGTTGTATTCCTGTATGTTTTAGATATTCAATTTAGTATTTTACGTCCAAATGCTTTAAACTTCCATAGGCAATTCTTTTCCTAATAATTAAATAGAACTTGCCCTTAAGCAATTATTTTATTTTGATGATTCTATATTAAAAATATTTTAAAATTTTGTATTTTTATAATTAGGTTTTAATAATAATTTAATTAGTATGAAAAAAGTTCTTTTACTTTCAGTGGTTTTGTTTTTATCATCTTTTGTTTTTAGTCAGCATAAAGATGAATTTGGCTATGATTACAAACTTAAAAATGGTTATAAAATATTCACACCAACATGGAACAATATATTTAATTCGGTCTCTATGCCTTCACATATCTTTGAGGAGCTGATGACATTATATAATTATAAATACAATAACAATTTTGAATCCTATGTTCTTCAAAACCCGACAGGTCAAGGTATTTATACCGTCAAACAAGATAATAAAGGAATGACATTTGCTTGGTCAGGAGCTATTTTAAAAGCAAATGATTTAAGAGAAATTATAAATAAGTATTTCGTTAGTACAATTAATGGAGTAGATAATTATGTCGTTAACACAGGGAATGAAGGGAGAGTAATTATAAATATTAAAGACAAAAACTCTGATGCGGGATTTGTTATTTTTAGAGTGGAATAAAATAAATATGAAAAAGCTTATTTTATCATAGACTCTAGTAATCAATATGATTGAAATTAAATCTCAAAGCGTAAGCTATGATAAGCTTATAAATATGTCGTTAAAAATGCAATTTATAAGGCTACTATTTTTCGTACTACATTCTCCATCATGCTTAATTAGAATATTATTAGGTTGGGTGTAGGGTCAGTAAGCCTTGTAATTGTCTACTTTAGAATAAGCATTTACGATAGATGGTTGTTTAAAGTTAAACAATAAGTGAACTATTTGATTCCCCATCGTTCCATTCAGACCTTTTTCCATTATTAATTGTCTAAGTTCTAAGATTAAGAGTGTTAGAAAATAATCAATTTTAATATCCATGAAGTTCAAACGTTATGGAGGTAGTATTAAGTTTTAATCATTAAATTAAACAGAATAGCCTGAAAGTGATTCAGGCTAATTTTTCTTTCAACCGCATCTTTTTAAAATCTCAGCAATTTCTTCATAATACTCTTTTTTAAGTGAATTTAATGCTAAGTAAGCTTCAAAATTGAGATGTTTAGCGATTTTTATACAACATTTAGTACATATTTTTTTTGGCTTGGAAGTGAAGTTAAATACTTGAGTATAATATTGAAAGTTTTGAAAATTTAGCTTCAGTTCCTCCTAGCTTTAGGCAGACACTAAATTGCTTCTATGATATATACATATATTCTTTTTCAATCATTGATTTCTAAGATCAACGTGGCATTGAATGAGTGATTCTCGCTGGGATTGATGTCGTTTGATTTGGTTTTAGAATAATCTTAATTTTAAGAAAAGATTAAAATAACTCCTTATAATTTTATTAACAAAATATTAAAAGTTCTTGTTGAGATTGCTTTTAATTGTTAAGTTTATTGATTTATAATGGCAATGAACTCACTAGAGAGTTTGTAGATAATGGAAAAGAAAATGAGGATAGGAAATAAGAGATAGTCAATATTAATCTTACTGTTATAGAATGTATAAAAAAGTTTGCAGGAGATTATATCTTAATAATTGACCAAAATGAATTGATCATCAATACACAAATAATTGCCCAAACTAGCTCACCGAATTACTAACTTCAATTTTTAACCGAAAATCATTAACTTTAATCCCATATATGACAGCAATACGCTTCCGTTACCACAAATAAAACCTGAAATTTATGATAAGAAAAATTTTAATAGGACTGCTTTTAATTAATTCAATTTATACTTTTGCAGATAGTCCAATAACTTCAACGCCCTTTTATAAGGCATTCAATGAGATTCCAGAAATCAATCAAGCGGAAAAAATCGGAAAATTAAATTATGAATTAGCTTCATATTTGGCTAGCGATAATAATTCAATTGATAAGAAACTAGCTTTGGTGAATGCATTGGGATGGCATATTGATGGAAAAAATAATAGTAAACTTTTTGAATTATTTTTAAAAAATAAATATTCTTTAGACTATTTGGATTATTCCAAAATTAGTAATGATGAACATTTAATTATTGGTTATTTAACTATTATGGATGATTATAATGAGGTTGTTGAACCCTTAAAGATTATACATGAAGCATTAGAAAAGAATCCTAATTCTTATTCATACAATATAATTTATGGGTTAGTGCTTTCTCAATTATATTTAGATTTTGGAATAAGAGGAGCAAAAGAAGAAGAGAAATTTTTAATTACAAATAAATACTTAAAAAACTTAGTAGATTCAAAATCGAATAGTTGGTGTAATATTTATATGATTAGTGCGAATATTGAGAAAAATAAAACCTTAATTCAAGATTTCAGAGAATCAGCAAAAAAAATAATTTTTAATTATACTGGTATTTATAAAAGTAATTGTCGAGATGAACGACTTATCCTAGTTCCGTCTCTTGAAAAATATGAGATAAAAATGGATAAGTTGAAAATGAAAAAAATTGGAGGTGTTTATCAAATCCCTGTTTTAGTAAATGGAATTATTGAACTTGATTTTATTGTTGATACTGGTGCTAGTGATGTTCATATTCCTTTATCATTATTTAAAACATTAATAAACGCTAACAAGATTAGGAGAGAGGATGTAATTGGATTACAAACTTATAGTATTGCAGACGGTTCTGATATTGAAAATATAAAAATAATTTTGCGGAAATTAGAAGTTGGAAATTTTATTGTTACAAATGTTGAAGCTAGTGTAGGTAATGATAATTCACCTTTATTGTTAGGGCAATCTTTCTTCCAAAAGTTTGAAAATGTTTCAGTAAATAATTTAGAAGGGACATTGGAAATTATACCTTAACAAGTAATTAGTTTATTCGAAAAAGTCCTTGAAATCACTCTAAATGTATATTAAGTATTTGGAAATTTAGCAATTATTGTAGTTGATAATAATCTATTTGATGTAGTGCTTCCTATTTTTAATAAAGGAATTAAAGCCAAGCCAAATAATTTGGATTTAGTATATCAGCGAGCAATGTTGATAGGTAATCAGAGGAATTATAATAAAGCTTTAGTTGACTTTTGTAAAGTTATTGTTAGTTTAATATTTGTCAATAATCCAGAATTATTTCAACAGCACCAAATTTCAAAAGATATTTAAATCAGTACGGTACACTTAAGGTTAGAAACTCAAGATAAAAAAATATACTTTTCCGATACCTAATTCAAATGAAATTAGAAATATGAGGTTCAAAGAATATGAATATGCACTACCAGATAACAGTTGGGATTCTAAATATTACTTTATAGATTTTGGGAGGCATAGAGGACTTTCAATTTAGGAAGTATTGAACAATCAATCAGGTTATTGACAATGTATGAAGATGGAAATATAAAATATTAGTGAAGAATGAAATGTTGAAGTTATTTAGTCAGAAGAAACTCAACTATACAGAAACTGGGTTGTATTAAAAAAGGAAAAATTCAGCAGAAAATTAGGATAAATAACAAGTTGACACTTTCAATAATTATTAGCTTACTGAATTAAATGAATATATTGATTTCTTAAAGAATTAAAAACGGAAGTCTACAAGGTAAAAAATTAACCTTTTTCATAGGAGAAAAGAAATATTAACATTCTCTAATGATATTTTAGTAATAGAAAACTAATTTAAAGCAATTATAGAATATTCTGATGCTATATATAAAATGGTTTAGTTGTTTTGGACATAGTTCATACAATGAAATTATTATATGTAACCATAAATAAGCAATTTCAAATTGAAGTAATTAGAAAAGCTAGTTGGAATTATGAATAATAAGATCTTTATAATAACATTCTATTAACTATTAATATAAGGCAATAAAGCGACTTTTACAGTTCGAAATAGAGATGCTATTGTAAGAGCAATGTGTTTTTGGTTTTTTATAATACTACAGTTTCAAATTCCTGTTAAAACGAATGAGAAATGTACACAGAAGTTATTGACAATTCATTCTGGTTTTGTGATAATTGTACAGGAGATGAAATAACAGGATGTTCATATTTTACCCCTACTAGATAAGCGAGATAATCATTAAACGGTAAGCAAAATTGCATATAAAAAATGATGAACATTAATTGGAAATATTGTCAAGATAATTCTGATATGATTTTATCAGCAGGTTTATTAAAGTTAAAGCCAATAATTTCAGTACTTATGGTGAAAATTGTTATGGAAATTACCTAATAAGGAACAAAAATGAAAATTGGAGTCATACAGGAGAAAGCAATAATCCATCCAAAAGAATAAGACAACACTTAAGAGAAAAATCTCTATATTTTTTAAAAATTATAATAAATCAAACGAATTGACATAAAGATTGAAATTAGAAGTTTTTCAATTTCGACCAATAAAGAATTTAATAGGTCGAAAAGAATTATAGGAGTTTAAGATAATGAATTTCCCAACAAATCTGAATAATTTCCAAAAAAGTAAAAGAATTTTATTCAAGTCAGAAATTAATGAAAAGTTGTGGAAAGAAGTTCAAGAAAATTATTTGCAAATAATCGAGTAATGTGAAAAGGAGTTTGCTAAAATAAAGCATTTCGGCTGGACTTCAATGCAAATAAATAGTGGAGCTGGAATTTATAGGATTGAGCATAAAATCGATGGACATATCTACATCGGAGAAAGCTCAGGTGTTAGTAAAAGAAATGCAACCCATTCTGAAAAAAACATAGTTGCTGCTGTTCGAAGAAATTTATGCGAAACTATTATAGGTTTTAAATTGCAAACGATTAATGGAGGGGAAAGATATTTTAGCGATAAAGAAGATTTGGAGTTGACCAAATATCTGAATACTTGTTCTATTAAAACTATGCAGATTTCTTACGGTCGATTTGAACTCGAAGAATACTTAACCAGAAAGCATATGTCAATACAGAATCGGAAAGAAAACGTTTAAAATTCATTTGGCTTCCCTGTATAAAAAAATAGGGTAAGTAGTTGTTAGAAACTAAGTTATAGGTAAATTTACGAAGTCGCTAAATCTTTTGACTTACCTTCACTATTTTATAATTAGAAGTTGTATCTCCTCGATTGGCTTTAAGCAAAATAATAAAAATCAAAAAAAAACATAGCTTGCGGATAATCCGTAAAGAAATTGCTTATTTATTGCCCCATTTATTTCAAGCTAATCCTTGTGCCTAATAAGGCCACAGAATTCAAACCTAGGTGATTAATTTATGAAACCTAAAGAAGCTAAAGAGTACGAAGAATGGGCTAAGCGAAGAGTTCTGATTTTTAAAGATCAGCTTAAACATGAATTTAGTATATTTTATTATTTAATTTCAACCGCATCTTTTCATAAAAAGATGAAGTTCTTTTTATCTGATTTTAATCCGTAATAAAAAATTAATTCAACTGGATTTTTTCAAAACCACAAGATTTTCTTCGAAATGATCTTTTAGCAAGAGGTTTTCAGGTTTGAAAAAGGTTCAAAAGTAAGTTGTTTTACAAGATGTCTATAATACTTAAATCCTGTTTTTGCTTGGTTTAAAATGAGGAATTGTAGTTAAATGCTGGATTATTTGTGAGTTTAGAAAAGCACATTTCTTAGCTCTATAATTTTAATAGTTCTAAAAGCTGTTTTTTGATTGTATGTAAATTTAATCTTTTATCCGCCTTGTTGCTTTATAACAACGAAAGATTGAATTGTAGATTCACGCTAGGATTCTTGTTGGTGCATTTAAGTTTAGATACATAGCTAAAAAGCTAATTTGATATTTTAACAAGACTTCTGCATGAATTAACTAAATATCAAAAGTTCTTGTTCGAAATAGTTTTAATTGTTAAATTTATTGACTTAAATGGGAATAAACTTCCTTGGACGTTTATTCGGATATAACGCAAAAGCTGTGAAAATCGGAAAAAATGAATATACCAATTAATAAATTTTATTTATGATTAGAGCCGTGTAGAAAAATTTATAATACTAAATGTCAAAATGTCTTAATTCATGCAGGGTATAACAATGTAATCTATGATAAATTTGAAATAATATAGATTATTAAAACAAACTTGTAATGTTTGCGGTACAATAAATAAAAAGTAGAATAGGTTATGTTTATTACAACAAAATGGATTAAGACCAATTTGACAAAGATAAAAGAGATTAGGAGTGTATAGAAAGGAATCTATTGAATCTTATGATAATCTTGAAAATATTGATTGATGCTGCTGTTCTTGCAATGAAGCGAAATCGAATTTTTCATGCAATTAATTGCTATTGAAATAGGAAGCGCATTAAACTCAATCGAATAAAAGACTGTGTAAAATACAGATTATAAGCTAAGTTTGGTATATCCTCACTTGAATTACCAATAGCTACCGAGAGCGAATTCCCCATAGCCAATTTTAATTTGGAAAGGGACGTACTGAGCAAATCATAGCGCATACATATAAATGATGTGGTAATGCGAATAAAAGCGAGTTTTAGAATGAAAATGATACTAAAAAATTGAATGAACTAATATTAATGGGTTCTATTAAATAATTAGAAGATTGATATTATGAATATAAAAACGTTAAGGATAATACTACTATCATTTCTGTTTATATCTACTATAAATGGGCAGACGCTAAAAGATGAATGGGTAAAAGTAAACAATGAAGGATGTAAAACTCTCGACCCATATTACAGTGATGGTGTTACAATGAAATGGGAAGGAAAATGTGTAGATGGAAAAGCAAATGGCTATGGAAAATTAACAAAGTATAAGTACGGAGCTTATGAGTCGACTTATGAGGGTGAAATTAAGAACGGTATTAGAGAAGGTAATGGAAAGTTTACTCATAAAGATGGAAGTGTTAAACAAGGAATATTTGTTAATGGGCAATTGACTGGGAAAGGTATTATGCATACTGAAGACGGTTATAAATATGTTGGAGATTTTATAAATTATCGTAGACACGGAAATGGTTCGCTATATAACCCTAATGGTTCAAGTTTTGAAGGTTTTTTTGTCAGAGGTAAATACTACACAGGTAAATTTACAGATTATGACGGAACAATAACTTATTTCCAACAAGGATATCCCGTCAAAAGAATAAGTCAAAGTAAGAGTAATTATCAACCTAAATTAGGTATAAGAGTGACCGAATATTTTGATGAGAACTGGAAACGCTGTAAACGGAAAGATGCCTCTTACTATCGCTTAATAACATATAAATCACCAAATACACCAGATGGTATCGTTAGAGATTACTACATTTCAGGTCAACTTCAAGCAGAGTTTACAGCTGTTTATCTTGATTATGATGATGAAGGAAAGAATTTTTACGAGGGTGAAGCAACTTTGTATCATAAAAATGGAAAGGTTGAGCAAAGGAGGAGTTATATGAATAATTATCCTAACGGAACGATTACTTTGTATTATGATAACGGTCAAATTGCATCGGAAATAAATTATAATTATGGCGTTTTGGAGGGTGAATATAAACAATGGTACAAAACAGGTAAATTAAAAATAATTGCTTTTTATGAAAAAGGTGAATTGTTAGAAAATAAGTATATTGAATATGATGAAGATGGTATTGGTGCAATTGTCTACGAAGAAAATTTTTATAGAAATAAATCCGATTGGGAAATAGAGTATAACGATAGTAAATCAAAAGTTACTGAAAATAATCAACTGGAGATTTCTCATACTTCTGAAAATTCTGCTTTTAGATTGAAATATATACCTCTAGATCAAAATTCTGATTATTCTATTGAATCTATTGTACAAAAACAAAATGGGAAAGATATCAATGGTTATGGTTTGCTTTTTGGGTTCAAAGACTGGGACAATTACCATATTTTTGTAATTTCTGGGAATGGATTTTATAGGATTGGTCATAAATTTGAAGGAATTACATTTGATAACACTGGATGGACTTCTTCCGAATATATTAATAAGGGCAATGAGAGAAATTTATTGAAGGTTATAAAAATTAATGATGTATTTCTCTTTTCAATTAATGGCCAAATAGTAAGTCGTTATGAATCAGAAAGATTAAGAGGTAATAATTTTGGTATGTATGTAGGCGGTAAAGGAGAATATGTTTTGGAGAATATTAAAATAAAAGAATTTGTAACAAATGAAGAATTGGCAAATAAATCACCAAATAATTCCAAAAAAGAAAATGCTTGGAAAGGAAATGGTACAGGATTTTTTATAGATAAAAATGGTTATTTAGCAACAAACTATCATGTTGTAGAAGATGCTCAGGATATAGAAATTGAATTTGTTAAAAATGGGGTGAAAAAGAATTATAGTGCAAAAGTTATTCAAACAGATCAACAGAACGATTTAGCTATTATAAAAATTTCAGATGAAAGTTTTATTCCGTTTAATAAATTACCTTATAATTTCAAGACAGATATTTCTGAAGTTGGTTCAAACGTTTTTGCTTTAGGGTATCCAATGGCGTTAACTGTAATGGGTACGGAAATTAAATTTACTGATGGTAAAATAAGTTCAAGAACAGGTTATCAGGGAAATATTACAACCTATCAAACGACAACACCTATTCAACCCGGCAATAGTGGTGGTCCTCTTTTTGACTACGATGGTAATATAATTGGTATCAACTCGGCAATTCTACGTCCAGATGTTGCGAATAATGTATCATATTCGATTAAGTCTAATTACTTAAAGAATTTAGTTGATGTTTTAGATTATAAAGTGTCTTTACCAAGTGATCAATTGATAGCAAATAAAACATTAACTGAAAAAGTTAAAATTATATCTGATTATGTAGTGTTAATAAAGATAAGATAAAGCATATTTTGTTAACATATCTTATGGTGCAAGTTTTATGGTGCAAGTGAATTCAATGCTATTTTTTGAGTTTCATCACATCTTCATAGTTTGGTATTTAACTGATAGAGAAAACTCATGTATTTCGTTTTTTTACCATATAATTATTTGATATAATAAACCCACGAAGGATTAAAGAGCTCCGTAGGAGCGGCACTAGAAACTAACTGCTAATGTCGCTCCTACGGAGCTTTATTACTTTATCTATTTGCGTATGCTATTAATATTTCGCCTCTACGGGGCTATGCTCTGAGATAAAACTGATAGGTGAATTGTTGAATTATTAGAATTTAGTTGTAGAGTGAGCCGTGAAAAATAAAGTTCTGAACTCTACACTCTCTACTATTTCCTCTTTCTACATTCTACTTTAAACTTTCGACTAGAGCATCCTCTTGTCAGTTTGAGTGATTTTGTGCAGCAAAATTGTATCGAAAACTTAGACACGAGAAACACGAAGGATGTCAAGCTCTCTTTCTGTCGACATTTCGATACAAATTTCTCTAAGGAAAAATTCTCTTCCATGTGACAGAAAACATAGTAGATGCTGAATCAAGTTCAGCATGACATACGTCTTTCTTTAACAATAAAACTTCGGAGCGTCATTCCGCACTTGATGCGGAATCTTTTGTTCATGTGGTTTAAAGGGTTGTTTAAAATTGTTTAAAGGTGGTTTAAGTTCATCCTGGAGTGTAAACCCGAAGTGTCACTCTGAACTTGATTCAGAGTCTTATTGAAGTAGGGCAAAGGTTGCTTAAAAGTAGTTTAATTGGTTTAAAGTTTAATTGACGTGAATCCTCTTGTCAGGCTGAGTGATTTTGCTTGCTGCAGAACTGTGAACTGTAAACTGAGAAAAATGAACAATAAACCTTGAACTCTAAACCCTACACCCTAAGCTAATCCTTGAAGCGTCATTCCGCACTTGATGCGGAATCTCTTGCTCAAGTGGTTTAGAGTTTAATTGACGTAAATCCTCTTGTTAGTTTGAGTGTTTTTGTGAAACAAAAATGTATCGAAAACTTAGACAAGAGAAGCACGAAGGACGTCAAGTTCCTTTTCTGTCGACATTTCGATACATTTTTCTCTAAGGAAAAATTCTCCTCCATGTGACAGGAAGCCTTCAACTCTACACCATATACCTACTCCCTAAACTATAATAACTAGAACCCCTCAGTCCTACAGACAGCTCCCCTTAAAAGTGGAGCAGATGTGTTGCTCTAAAATCAAAAGTTAAAAAGAAATCTATTCTTCGATTAAGCATACTAGATTCCGGGTCAAGCCCGGAATGACACGCATCGTAGCATTTCGTTAAATTAAACCCCGAAGCGTCACTCTGAACTCGATTCAGAGTCTTTATAAGATATAACCAGTATTGCGCTAGATGCTGAATCAAGTTCAGCATGACACACGTCTTACTTTAATAATAAAGCATCAAACCTTGGGCAGGCACGGGATGACTCTTCTGTTAATTCTCAGATTATTAATTAAAAAGAATATTACAAACAAAATCCTACGAATTATGAAAGCTAAGACTGTTTAGTTTTTTGTTTGAGCGCTTATTTCTATCCTTTAATCCTTGTTAACCGACTGATTATTTACTTATTAACATGAAGGTATGTTCAAAACATGTTGATATTTCAATTACCAATCTCGCCTAAAATTCCTAATTTTACACTTGACAATGAATCTTTGTATTTATTGGTTAATAAATAATTTTTAAATATATTCATCATGAGTATTGAAATTAAAAAGGAATTATTTTCCGAAGGTCAAAAAGAACAGTTAACTGTAGGTGTTCAAGCTTTAGCTGAGGCTCTGCAAAAGATTTCCTTGGCAATGTTGGAAGACTATGTTAAGAAGAATTCTTTGTTTGAACTAAAGTATTTCAAAAATGCTAAATCTATCCAAGAGGTACTTCACCATGCGTTTTTAGATGGGAAACTAACTTCGCTTACAGCAAATTCGGCTGCGGATGCTC
Organism: Profundicola chukchiensis; assembly: GCF_029664245.1. Taxonomy (GTDB): domain Bacteria; phylum Bacteroidota; class Bacteroidia; order Flavobacteriales; family Weeksellaceae; genus Profundicola; species Profundicola chukchiensis. Next base: position 216,018 of record NZ_JANAIE010000004.1, read on the forward strand.
CTTTGACTTCATTTTGTGAGTATCAGTTGGCCAATTATGACGGAGAGGAAAAGGAAAAGTTTCTTCAGTTTATAAGCCAAGTTAAACCCGTCTTTCATAGTATCGATCGTGGTATAAGCTTCGACCGGTCGAAGATGGATCTTCCCAGTTTTGAAGAATACATTAAAAATAATCCTATCAATCTTCCTGAGAAAACAATTCTTAATATCAGTGAAAACTTAAATGATTATCAAATTAAATTGATTTATGAAGTAACCCAGGAGCTCATTCAGCATTTTAGCTTAGATGAATTTGGCATATTACATATGGAGAATGCTTTATTTCATGTACAGTATTTTTTAAATAATAAACTACTTCCACGAAAAGTTCAAAAAAAGCTAAAGAAGTTCGCCTTTAGATATTTTTTACAAATGCTAAGAGATTCCTTCTATTACCTAGACCTCAAAAAAGTGGATCGAATTATAAACGATCTCCTCAGAGACTTTTGCTATGCGGTGGAGTGTATGGATCTTTTTAAAGTCTATGAAGAAAAAGAAAAGAATTATCCAAGAAAGATATTTGCCTCTTATAAAGCATATAAATTATTTGATGATGTAGCTAAAAAATATGCATCAAGACCCGCGATATGTTTTCTATATAGAAAGATGCATGAGAAAGACTCGTTTATTTATGCTAGAGATACAGAATTTAGAAACTGGTTTAATGCACAGGAATATGTAGTTCAGCTGGAAAATCATACCGATACTTATTCTAAATCTCATACAGAAGAACGTTGTGCGATGGTTGAATTATTATATAAAAGCTATGGATTGAGTTAATTCAACTTAAAGCCAGCATTTAGTACAAAAGCTTAGTTTTCAATTGAAATCTAAGCTTTTTTTTGTGTTTTATAATGTGCTGAAAATGAGCAACTAGGAAAAACGCTGAGTAAAATGCTGAAATTCACGAGTGCTTTCGACGAAATTGATGAGTAAACTCCGCATTTCTGCCTGGTTTACAGCTGATTGTCTACCTAATTTAGCCTTAAGATTTTAAATGAGATGCTTATGAAGTAGATAAAATAAACAACAAGAGATATGATTTTCCGGGATTTCAACCTTGCCCGATGCAATCGATAAAGTTTATCAGCTCACAGGTTTAAGAGGTTTTTATTAAATTAAATTTTTTCATACAATGGAAATTAAACTTAAAGTTCTTCCTAGAAAAGATCCTAGGGATTTAACGCAGCCAGAGCGCTTCTATGTAAAAGCCGTAAAGACTGGCAACTGTAATCTAGAACGTCTAGCTTACCTGATTTCTAACCAATCCACAGTGCGCGAACCAGACTGTTTGGCGGTGTTGAATGCCTTTGTGCACAATATGCTCGACGAGTTAGGGCAGGGGCGCGTGGTAGAGTTAGGAGATTTGGGGAACTTCCAAGTGGGAGTAAGGTCCCACGGAAGTGACACGCCAGAGGAGGTGAATTTAACTAACATCAAGAATGTAGTCTTGAATTACCGCCCGAGTTCTAAGATCAAGAAGCGTTTGAAAACGATGAATTTTAGTATTCAAGGAGCTCAAACGCCGTAGATTGAGTTATAAGTTTAACCTTTTAAATTAGATACAATAGCCTGAAAGAGATTTCAGGCTATTTTTTTTGTTGATTTCAACCGCATCTTTGCGCCAAAAGATGCGGATCTTTTTTGGAATTTATGCGCATAAACTTGTTACATCATGCGCATAAACAGAATTCATCATACGGATGAAATATTTTTTCGTCTGCATCTTTTCAAAATCTCATCAATTTCTTCAGAAAGCAATTTTTTGAAGAGAATTTTGAGCTCATAAAGTTTCAAAATTGAGCGATTATGTGATATTTCTACAACATTTAGTGGGTGTTTTTGCTCTTTTTGGAGATGGAAGTGAGGCTGATCTGCTCAATTTTTATACTTAAATGGGAGTGAAATTTGTATCTCAAGTTGCCGATTTTATGCTATAATTCATCACCGAATCCAATCGATATAACTATTTTTATTATGCTTTAGTTATATAAGATTCTCATGCTAAGCATGCAAAGGGGCATCATTAATTGCTCGACCATACTTAGTAAATTGGACAACTTTGGACTTTTTATTGATTTTTCAGAAGTTTAACTTTGGTGGGTTGAAGTCCTATCTTTTAATTAGATTCAATGGATATCCAAAATAAAATTTAAAATATTTGATTTAAATGAATTATAGTTTTTCAATTGATATAATTGTACTCCTTCGTTCTTTTAATTATATTTGGGAATAAGCTAACTTAATATAATGATTCCTCTTAAAAGTTTGATTTGAAGAGGAATTTGTTTTTCAGCAAAGACATAAATAAAACATTAGTGAAGTACAACTCAGACATAAATATAGTAGGTAGTATTCCAGATTATCATTTGATTATTAAAGCTTTACCAATCCTTAATAGGGATGCAGATGAGCTTTATAAAATATTAGTAAAAGAGAATGAATTCAACTTAAGAACAGAGAAGTCAAGAAAAAGATTTATGAATGCCTTGTCTTCTGCTTTTGTGCATGAAGAAAGGGAAATTAATGATTTTACAAGTAGAGTAATGGAGTCTGATGAAATTAATCAAGATTCAAAAATTATTTTTCTTTTTTGGTTATTCAGCATTAATAATAGGCTCTTCAAGGAGGTTAATAAGCATGTTTTTTTTAAGTACTACTATATGGGTAGAGCTGAATTACCTGCCGCTGATGTTCAAGCCTTTCTTAAAGATTTTATCAGTACGAAGCCTGAGCTGAAATCCCAATGGTCTGAGGAAACAGTAAAAACTATTGCTTCTAAATATTTAACCTTATTAAAGAAAATGAATTTATTGGAAGGGAGTAGAAAGAAATCTTTCTGTTTTGTCACTATATCTGATGAGTTGATAGCTTGTTTAATACATCTTTATACTCTTTTAGGTCAACAAAATTCAAACTTTTTAGAACATGAATTTGCATCATGGATGTTTATTTCAAAGGAATCTATTTTAGAAAGGTTTAAAAGATTGGGTAAAAGAGATTGGATTAAGATGCATTATACCGGTGATTCTTTAAAAGTAGAAAGTAATTTTAATAATAAAAACATAATTGATGGCATTTTTAGAAGATCATAAGGCCAAGTTTGATAACTTAAGAACAAGCCTTTCGCTACAAAGACGAGATGAACTTAAGAGAAAGGCCAACGGAGGGAATAGCATAATCTTTACTTATCCACCAGAGGAGGAAAAGCTATATATTTCTAAATTTGAAGAGATTAATGATAAAGATGAATTTTACTTTATAAATATAGCCCAGCTTTTGGTCGACTTTATTGACATGGATGGTTGGGCAGATTTTAAATATTACTACAATAGTTTTAAAAACACTCCCCATATTGTATTTAATTCCGACGATGAATCCACAGATCTGATGGATCTTATTTTAAATGAAATTAGCAAGGCTGAAAGCTTAAATAAAATTCCTGTTTTATTGAGAACTGGTGCTTTATATGGAACGGGGATCGAGAATGTAAACATAATGGAAAATAAGATTGTTATGAATCTTAAACAGCCATTGGTTATTTTATACCCTAGCAAGTTGGTAAACGACAGCCTATTATTTTTAAACTTTAAACCTGCTTCTAAATATAGATGCACTGTAATCGATTAATTTATGAAAACAATCAACGATATATTAAAACTTGATCTTCAGGAGGATATAAAAAATGTTATTGACTTAGAAGATAAATCACAAGATGAAATCCAATCTGAAATTGAATCCTATATTATAACAGATGGATTAGGACACCATTTGTCTAAATTCATTAATGAATATACCAGTAATATTAAAGAAACGGGTGTATGGCTTTCGGGGTTCTATGGTTCGGGTAAGTCTTATTTTGGTAAGATGTTAGGTTACTTAATTGATAACCCTGATATTAATGGAACTTCTGCGCGAGATAGGTTTTTACCAAGATTAGAAGGAGTTGCCAACCAAAGTTTAATTGAGAATGACATCAGAAAGCTAGATGCGATCCAGAGTAAGGTTATTTTTTTAGATATTGCTAAACAAAATACAGATAATGGCTTGGCATTTACCTTATTTGCCAACTTCCTTAAAAGCTTAGGTTTTAGAGATGATATCTACGGATATATAGAATATGATCTATTCATAGAAGGAAGATATAATGAATTGGAAAAATTTTCTCTAGAAAACTTTAATAAGGAATGGCGCGAAATTAAAAAGAGTAATAGAGAAGTAGCAAGAACTATGAGAAGAGCGTTCTTGTCTATGGGTTATACTGATGAAGAGTTTCAAGATATGCAAAACACTTATAGTTTTGCTATTCAAAACTATGATTCCGAAAGGTTTAAGGAGGAGTTAAAGAAATATCTTGAAAAGTTCCCAGATGAGAATTTGGTTTTTGTTTTTGATGAGGCAAGTGAAGCTTTGAGTCAAGGAAAATTTAAAATTACCGACTTACAAGCATTGAGCGAAAGTCTTTCTAGTATCGAAAGAAAGGTTTGGACGATTGCAATTGCACAAGAAAAATTAGATTCTGTGATTAACAATGCCAATGTTAATAAAAGTCATTTAACAAAAGTAACAGATAGATTTAAAACTAAGATTCACTTAGAGTCTACAGAGGTAGATGTTATCATTAAAAACAGGCTATTGCTTAAAAAGGAGGAAGCTTTTGAAGCATTGGTAAACTATTATAAGGATAATGAAGGATCCATAAGTGATATAACCAATTTAAAATCGACTTTTCCTACAAAAACTCAAAACGCAAAGGAATTTGCAACCTATTACCCTTTTCATAAATATCAATTTGATCTTTTACAGAAATTCCTTTTTAGTTCTAATGCTTTGGTTGCTACCCAAATAGCAGCTAGAGGGATGATTATTACAACTTTTGATGTATTGCGCAAAGAAATGCGTAATAGAGAATTGTATAGCTTTACGACTGCTCATGATCTTTGCGATGAAGCTCAAACAGCTCCACCTGCAGATCTTTCAAATAAATACCATATTGCTAAGAAAATAATAGAAAATTCTGATATAGATTTAGATGGTGAACTATTACTTAAAACTTTACATTTTTTAGGAGAGTCTGAATTAGCTTCACCTAATGTGGAGAATATTACCAAGTCTTATATAGCCGACGCTTCTAAATATTATGAAGTTAAGCCTAAAGTAGAAGAGGCTTTAGAAATTTTGGTAGAGTCTAAGCTTCTTATTGTTTCTAATCATCTTTATAAAATTACCTCTAATCTAGAAGGGAAACTTCTAGAAGAAATGAATGATTTTGATGTGGAGTTGTTTATTAAGAAAAGAGAGCTAATTACTTATCTTAAGAAATCAACCCTATTCAGACAAGTATCAGTCTTAAATGATGGTTCTGTTGCTTATAACTTCAATATTCTTTCTGATCTAGATGATGAAATTGTAGGTTCAAAAAACAAAAACCTAAGATTAACCGCTTATAGTTTATTTAATATAAATGAAAACAGGCAGGATTTTATAGAAAGTCTTAAGCTAGATACACAATATAGAAAGGACTTAATAACTTTAGTTCCAGAAAACAGTAGATTCCAGCAAATCGATAAACTTCTAGAGGAGGTGAAGAAGTACGGTTATATGGAAGAAAAGTATGGAAACGATGATGATGCCAATAAACGCCAAATCATAGGTAACTTTACGCTCATAAGAGAGGAGAAAGAGAAGGATTTAATCAATTTAATTGAACAGGCTTATGCCAATGGTTCTTTAATTTACTTGTTTGATGAGACTATTCTTTCCCCAGAGGATTTTAAAAGCTCCATCAACGAGGTTCAAAGAAAATTAATTAAAAACAATTATACTAAAAGATTATCTACTCAATTATCAGATAAGATTGGTGAGAATATTTTAAGCGAAACAAATAACACCAATTTAAATAGGTATTTCTCTGGTGAAGAATTCAATTTCTTTGATGCCAATGGTAATTTTGTTGGTGAGCATCTAAAACTCATTGAAGAAATTACAGCTAAACTTGGGAACAGATATATAGATGGAAAAAGTTTAGAAGAAGAGTTGGCTTTAGCACCTTGGGGTTACGCTTATGGTACCATATCCACAGCTTTAGCTGTCTTGTTCAGAGCTGGAAGATTGATTATAAAGTACAATGACACAGAATTCTATTCTTATCAAGATAGAGCGGCAAAGGAGGTTTTCTCATCAAGTACCAAATTCAAAACGGCTAGATTTAAGTCTATTTCAAAGGCTCTGTCCTCAACTCAGAAAAATGAGATTATTCAAAGTTTAATAGATTTAGATTTTGAAAAACATACAGACAAATCTATTAGTTGGAACGTAAGTGACTTTGAGGTTTCTATGGCTATTACACAATTGGCTGAACACTTCATCAGTTCGTTAAATACCATTAGAAATACACAGAGTAATTTTGATAAACTTTTCGCAAATATTGTTTCGCAAAAAGAGGTCTTACAACATTACACAGCGAAAACAACGGAATCTAACTTTATAGAAAAAGCAGAAGAGTTTTTGAATACAAAATCGCAGTATCGAGATGCGATTAAGAACATACTAAAAGCTGAAAAGTTTATTAAAAACAATTTAGATAAGATTAAAGGCTATCAGCGTTTTGTGACTCAGGTAAACAATGAATTAACTAAAGCCGGAATTAATAATCAATCCATTTTAGATTCATCAAATTCGTTTAATAAGGCTATGGATGCCAATGTGATAAAGAACTTCGCAGATCTACAAAGTGCAGCACAAGCCATTAAAGATGAGTATCACGGCTTAATGTCTTCTAATGCTAAAGAAATGAAGGCGGCATATAAAGAGATTTATAGCTTAGTTCAGGAGGCGCAGAAAGAGCTTCAAGATTATCCAGAGGAACTGAACCTTCAAAATAAGAAAAAACTTAAGGCCTTATTAGAGTACGCTCAATCTAAATTGATAGATGATGTTCAATTAGAGTTTCATACCGAATGTCAAAAATCTAAATATTCTTTGTCAGATATTATTAACTACAAAGAATTAGCACCGAATAAGAAAACAGAGTTGGTTCTACTTAAGAGCAATTTTATTAAGGAGAAGCCCGACCCCGTGAGCCCGGAGGTTAAAACACCTAAAAAATTAAAACTAGGTGTGAATAAAAATGTCATGACGGTATTAGAGTATCGTAATTTATTGTCCGCTCAAATTCAAGCTATGGCAGGTATGCGTAATGATGAAGAGGTTGAAGTTACCATTACCTCAAATTAACAATTAACTAATTTTATTTTATCTCAACTTAAAACTTTTAACTTCAATGAAACTAAGTGATCACGTAGAACACCTACGCTCTTTAATATATAAGTCTTTTAGCAACCAATTTTCTCGTCTAGGTTTTGGCGAGAAAAAGTTATTTGATATTGATAAAATACCCACCGAATATCATTCAAAAAGGCAAAAAATAGAGAATTTAATTGACAGCCATACCGATGAAACAGGTAGTTATGTCAAGGCCAGAGAAAAGGCATTAGACGAGCTTAGCTTTACCTTGTTCAATCGCTTGGCGGCTATTAAGGTAATGGAGGCATATCAGTTGTTTCCACCTATTGTCACCAAAGAAGCAGAACATGGAGATCGCTCTTTTGGACACAAGATGTGGTTAGAACAAAACCCAAATATGCGCCAAGAGGAGTTAGAAGGCTTGCGTGAGTATTTTAAATATGAGTTCAACAAATTAGGAGCATCTATTCCTTTGTTTCATAAGGATTATCCTTATGCACTATTGCCTTATGTGATAGAGCTAAACGAAATAATTGATGCATTTAATGCAGTTGAAGAAGATAGCCAAGTAGAGGAGGACATTTGGCAAAGTGATGATGTATTGGGGTGGTTATATGAAAGCTACAACAATGTTAAAAAACAAGAACATAAGGATAGCAAAGCAAAAACTGAATATCACAAAGTAAGTTTACAATCACAGGTATATACACCACGTTGGGTAGTAGAGTTTTTGGTTGAAAATTCTTTAGGAAAAATGTACCTAGAGATGTACCCTCATTCAGATATTAAAAATCAGTTTAAGATTGCCAATGCACCCGAGAAACGAATCAGAGAACCAAAGCCTCTACATGAAATTAAGCTTATAGACCCAGCATCTGGCTCGGGAAATTTTCTTTTATATGCCTTTGAGTTTTTCTATAAATTGTACGAAGATCAAATAGATAATTATGGAGCAGATTATGATGAGGATGATATTGCGAAGCTCATTATTGAAAACAACCTGCATGGTGTAGACTTAGACGATCGCGCCATACAATTGGCTCAATTGGGCTTATGGATTAAGGCCAAACAAAAACGAAGAAGTATCGGTAAGTTGAACTTTAATGTAGTTTCTTCTGATTTCTTTTTACCAGATTTCGATTTTGTTTATCCTATTTTCAAAGAAGACATAAGAGATAGTAAGGAAATGGAAACCATTGAAACTATCTGGAATGACTTGCAAAATGCACATAAGTTTGGAAGTCTTGTTAGGCTTAATGAAAAAGTAGACGCTCACATTTCAGCCTTAAGAAATAGTGGGGCTCAATTATTTAGTGAGCAAGAAGAGAAGCAGAGTGCACAGTTTAAAGCAACATTTTTATCCAATTTAGAAAAGGCCTTTTTACGTTATGCAACTCAACAAGGGAATTCTTTCTTGACAGATAAAACAAAGGATGCCATTACTTTCTTGCGATTAATTACTCAAAAGTATGACGTGGCAACAGCCAACCCTCCTTATACGGATAGTAGTGATTTTGGACCTGAATTGAAAAAGTTTATCAATAAAAATTATCAGAAGCCCTATAAGTTTCACACAAACTTATATGCTACGTTTATTAAACGATGTTATGATCTAACTAAAGAGGATGGAAAATTGGCTTTGATACACCCTCATACATTTATGTTTATTAAAACATTTGAAGATGTAAGAACCTTTATGATTGAAAAATCACATATTGATGTTATGGTTGATTTTGGTTTAGACAGAGTTAATCTGTTTGGTCCAGGAATTTTGCTAGATGCTACTTTTTATGTGTTAAGTAAATCTCCATCTAAAGAAAAGGGACTTTATTTCAATTTGACTACAAATCTGCAAGAGAAATTTAAGAAAGATAATTTCTTAGAAGCTCTGAGTGATCATTGTGAGAATAAACAAAACGAACGTGTTTATGAATTAGAGCAATCCAAACTCAAAATCATTAAATCTTATCCATTTATTTATTGGATTAGTGATGAGTTTAGGGAGAAGTTTAGTATGGGTATTGTTTCAGATGAAATTGACGTTGTAAAAGGAATATCTACAGGGAACAACCACCGCTTTTTACGTTTCTGGTTTGAATTAAACAATCATAATGATTTTCCAGATGGTTGGAAATATTATACAAAAGGTGGTCCATTTAAAAAATGGTTTGGCAATAATTGGTTGCTAATTGATTGGAGAAATAATGGTAACAATACAAAGAGTTACTCATCTGCTGTAGTCAGGAATGAGAAATATTATTTCAAAAAAGGGATTACATATAGTGCTGCAGGTTCAAAAGGAGCATCTTTTCGCTATATGCCAGAGGATTTCATTATTGATGCTGGAGGTCCAGGAATCTATTTAGAAAAGAATTTTAAAAATATAAATTACGTTTTAGGTTTTCTTAATTCAAAGTTATCTTTTTATATAATTAACTGTTTAAATCCTACTGTCAATACTAATCAAGGAGACTTAAAGAGGATTCCATTTCTTAAACCTAGTAAAAAAATGGAATTTGAAATTGAGCACTTAACGCTTCAGAATATAAAAATTTCAGAGTTTTTTAATAGTTCTAGTCTAATTGAATATTCATTCAAAACTTCACCATTTTTAATTGATGAAAGTTCTGAATTAAAGATTAGAATAAAGAAATTTTTTGATAAAGAAAATCTGCTTAATACACAGATTTTTCTTAATGAATCAATCATTAATGAAAACATCTTTGAAATATATGAATTAACAGATTCAGATAAGGCTATGGTACTAGCTAAAGAAGGTGAAAGTATTGGGGGTTTAGCTGTCAGTAAAAAAGCAAAACAAGCCTATTTAGAAAGTGAAGTTGAGGATTTTCCTTTAGATCATATTAGAGACTACATACAGAACTTACCAGAAAAAGAATTTACATCGGAAGAACGAGAAGCCATAGAAAATGAGTTTCCACAGCTTTACCAAAGCAATAACGATTTGGAAGAGTTTTGTATTCGTCATCAAATAAATCCTATCAATGTATGGTATTGGTTTAAGGAAAGTAATGTTATCCCAAAACAACGTATGAACGATTTGGCTATGGAGTTTTTAGCCGATATGCTCCGTGAGATTTTAATGGAAGATGAAGATGGTATTATACCTTTAGTGCCAAATGCAGGAGAAAAGATATTACTAGATCGTATTGAGCAGAAGTTCATAGAAAAAGGCTTTACGATGGCACAGTATTCTTCTTTTGATTCTGTCTTAGGTAGAGAGTTAAATGACTATCTGAACAATCATTTCTTTAAAGCATTTTCAGATCATCTTAACTTGTTTATGTATCTGCCGAAGACCCCATTTATTTGGCATCTTAGCTCAGGTCCAGAGCAAGGCTTTGATTGTTATATTATAATCTATAAGTGGAATAGAGATAAGCTGTTGAGTATACGTTCGCGCTATATAGAGCAAAGAGAACGCGCTCTAGAGAATCGTCAAAGTGATCTTAATAATAAATCAGTTCTTTCAGCATCTGACCAAAATGAACTAGATAAAATCTATAAGCAGTTAAAAGAAATTGAAAGTTTCAAACAAAAGATAGATGAATTGTTAGCTGAAGGTTATGATCCTATCTTAGACGATGGCGTAGGGAAAAACATTGCACCTTTGCAAAAGAAAAAGATGATACCTTATGATGTCTTAACCGCAGGACAGTTAAAGAAATATTTAAATGCAGATTGGTAGGATATGGATCTTAAGTCAATACACGAAATATTTACAAATAGGATATTAAGGATTCCTGCTTATCAAAGAGGTTATGCATGGTCTAATAATAAACAAGTCAATATAGAGCAGAATGAACCGCTCAAGAATATTAAAGGACAGTTAATAGACTTATGGAATGATCTTATTAATATTCCAGAAGGCAAATGGCATTATACGGGTTTGTTAACTTTAGTTGAGGTGAAGCCTTGTGAGTACGATTGGTTGCCAAATTATAAACAATATTCCATTGTAGATGGACAGCAAAGAATCACATCAATTCTAATATTGTTAAGTGTTATCATTAAAAGAGCCAAAGATTCAAATATAATATTAGGTATTAGAGAGGGTGATGTGGAAATGCAATATTTATATATCAATAAAAGTGTAAATGCTTATATCTTTGGTTATGATAAAGATAATCCTAGCGATAAATTTTTCAGAAAACATATTTTAGCTTTAGATGAAATTGAGGATGATAGCGAAGAAAGCATCTACACAGAAAACTTATTAAAAGCAAAAATATTCTTTGAAGATATGGTGTCTCTATATCTTCAATACGAGGAACACGACCTCCAATTACTTTTCAATAGAGTAACAAGCCAGCTCAAACTTAATGAATATATTCTTCCCGAAGAATTAGATGAATATGTGGTGTTTGAAACTATGAATAATAGAGGGAAGCCACTTTCTCAATTAGAAAAGTTAAAGAATAGATTGTTATATCTAAATGATAAATATATTGTAGATGATGGTTCAGCAGAAGGTGAAGTTTTAAATGATGCTGAAAGAAAAGACTTGGAAAAGGCAATAAACACTGCCTGGATAACCATATATAAATCTTTAGGTCAAAATAAAACACGTCCTTTAGATGATGAAGACTTTATTAAGAATCATTGGATAACATACTTTGATGAATATAGCAGAAAAGAAGCCAATGTATATGCCAATTTTTTATTTGATGAATACTTCAGTTTGGATAACGTATATAATGGCAATTTAAGTAGAGAAGATATAAAGGCTTATATCAAATCTCTTCAGAAATGTGCTATTTGGTTTAATAAGTTACATAATCTACATTATTTTGACGAATCTGAAAAAGTTATAAGTAATGCAATTCAAGGTATTCATCATGTTGGACTTAAAGCTTCATTTAAACCTTTGCTATTAGCCATCTTATCAAGAGAAGACAGAAATGAATTTGTTGAAGCAATTAAAGCTTTAGAAAAATTTAGTTTCAAACTTTTCAATTTATCAGGTAAAAGAGGAAATACTGGAGATAGTAAAATTTATGAACTTGCCCATCAAGTATATATTTGCAGCAAAACTCCTGAGCAAACCAAAGCTTCTATTGATACCTATACATCTTGGTATTACAAGTTCAAATTGTTTGTAAATCAAACTTATGAATTGTTTGAAATAGGGCCTAAAGAAGGTTTTTATAAATGGTCGGGTAGGTTTTATTTATTATATCAGTACGACGTATATCTACGAAAAGTAAACAAAACCTCAACAGAGAGCTCTGCCATATCTTGGAGAGACTTCGTTAAGAATAATAGTATTGAACATATCTTTCCCCAAAGTGCCGCAGTTAGTTTAGAAGCGTATGCTAAAAAAAGAGGAAAGGAAGTAAGTGAAGTAGAGACAGATTATTATGAAATTCAAAACAATTGGCACCACTTCAAAAACTTTGAACCTGAAGAACGTAGAAAATTAGCTAATAGTTTAGGTAATCTATTAGCATTATCTAAAAGTGATAATTCATCACTTCAAAATGATCCTTTTTTGTATAAAGTAGATCAAAGCAATAAAGGAGAGGGATATCCAAATAGAGGTTATAAATATGACTCTATGAGTGCGATGTTAGTAGCAAATGAAGAAGATTGGACACCTAAAAAAGTTCTAGAGCGAGGTTTGGAAATACTCAAGTTTTTATGTGAGCATATTGGAGAAGATTTTAACTCAATTAGTGAAGAAACGAAATATAAAGTATTAGGGCTTGAATTTATGCTCGAACCAAAGACTCGAGAAATTGAAGAATCAAATATTATAGAAAATTAACAATGATAGACAACTGGTTTAAAAAAGACATTGAAAATATTTGGGACACACACTCCATAGTGGTGGTAATTGATGTGACCAAGGAGTCTTGGTTTCTATTAGATAGCCTTGGGAATGATGTCACTATTTTCAAAGCGAAGGATGAATTAGAAGAACTAAAGATTAAATATGAAATAGAAAAGTCTAATAATTCACAGGATAAGTTTATTATTTATACTACAACTCCAAGAGAAGACTTAAAGTTCATAAGAGAATATACCGAAACTCATGGTACTATAGAGATATCTCGTTTAGATACTTATATCAAAAATAAAGTCAAGGTTCATTTAAATCTAAATATCAATTTAGGTAAAGAAGAACTGATTTCAGCTGCAAAAGTGAGTATTGGGAAAACCGAAACCTATTGGTTAGATTTAAGTCATAAAGGAAGTTCAGAAATTTTTGATTTAGAAAAAGAGTTGTTACCATTTTTACATGATCCTAAATCTTTTTCCAAAAAATATGATGAATCTACCCAAGAAATCTTTTATAAAAAGATATCAGAACTAATAGAACAGATTTATGTTAAAAAACCTGTTTCTACATTGGCAACCGAGGTTGTTCATCACTTACTAGATGGGTTAATAAAAAATAATATTCATCCGACTCTTCTGAATGTTTACAATACTTGGATAGATAGTTATAGTTATAAGGATTCACTATTAGCTTATATCGATAACTATAAAACTGGCCAAAAAGAAGACTTGTTTGAGGTTCATGTGGCTCATCCATTTAAAAATTTAGATATTCAATGGTTTATAGAAATAGGTAAGCATATTTCGGACAAAGCCTATGTGGATAAAATGTTGCCATTGATCAATCAAAGAAATGGAAATAAGGTTGCGAAGAGCTTGAATATTCTATTCTGGAACGATGTAAAAGTTATCTTAGAGTTTGATGAAAAGAATATAAATCAGATTAGCTCTTTTCAAGAAGCGGTGGATTTTTATTTAAAACACTTCTATAAATTAGATAGAGCTATACGCAAATTATATAGTGAGTTTTTAACCCAAAGGGAGTTGATAGAACCATGGCAATTGTACTACAAGAATCTTTCGAATATATTTTTAGACAAGTGGTTTAAATATATTGAAGATTACTCGTCTAATCAAACCGGTAGAATTCAACAAATATTAAATAAGCACTCTTCAAAAACAGCCATAATTGTAGGTGATGGTGTTGCATGGGAGTTTTCTAAGGATATTATAGATGCAATGGGTCATACAGAATATGAGTTGACGAGCGATTATATGTTGGCAGGTTTACCATCTGAAACAGAGCATAATATGAGTCAACTTTATGTTGATTCGGGAGAGGTGTTTTCAACTAAAAAAGAAAGAGAAGAATATTTAACCAAAAATAACGCAGATCTAGATTTAGGCTTCATTGACTTAGATAATGTGAATGAAACTACAGATAAGGTGAATTTTTTAATCTGTAGTTGTAAAGACCCCGATAAATTAGGAGAGACCTATCAACAACAAGCTCTTAAATACTTTGATTCCGTTGCTAACACTTATGCTGCTAAAATAAAACAACTATTAAGAAACGGATATAAGCAGGTTTATCTGTTGACGGATCATGGTTATACGCTAACGGGGATTTTGGATAATTCAGACAAAATAGAAGTGCAATTATCTAGTGACGCAGCTAAGAACGAGAGATATATCCGTACTAAGAAGCGTCAGGAAATAGATGATCATCTTATGATGGAAATTTCACAGAATTATTCGGATTATGAATACTGCTATTTCTCGAAGAGATTAGGTCCTTTTAAAACTCCAGGAGTATATGGATTTAGCCATGGTGGAATCTCTCCACAGGAAACATTGATTCCATATCTTAAATGGACAAATACGGGAACACAAGAGGATTTATTAGAAGTAGTGATATCTAATAAGTCAGATTTGAAAGACATCACGGGTAATATATACTCCATTAAACTAAAAGGAAATGCAGAAGCAGATAATTTATTTGCTATGCAGCGAAAAGTTTTCTTGATGTTTTTTGCAGATGGAAAAGAAATAAACAAGAGTGATATATTCACGATTGAAAAAGGGGAGGAATTAAAAAAAGAATATCAATTTGATTCGCATCAACAAATTGAGGTTAAAATTTTAGATGCTAATACAAAACAACAACTAGACAAAGCTATCATCACTCAAAGTTCGGCAAGGGATTTAGGTGGCTTATTTTAAAACATTATAGATATGATAACATTAGATGATTTAGACAATAAACTCTTAGAGTCTTTTAGGGGTTATGTGGTAAAGAAAGATTTAGTGAGACTTGTGAAAGTTGGAGCTAATGTTCCTGTATTTGTTTTAGAATATTTGTTAGCTAACTCATGTTCTACAGATAATGAGGAGAAAATAAGAGAGGGTATGAATAATGTGAAGAAAATACTTTCAGAGCATTATGTAAACCCAGAGGAAAGTGATTTGATTCAATCTAAGATTAGAGAAAAAGGTAGTTATAAAATTATCGATAAAATTTCTGTAAAATTGGATACGTCTAAAGATGTTTATTGGGCCAATCTACAGAACAGTAATATCAAAAATGGTGTTATTTCAGACGAAATGGTTAGTACCCATGATAAAATGCTGATGGGAGGTATCTGGGCGATTATAGACATTGAGTATGACGCCTTCTCAAAAGATGGAAATAAAGGAACACCTTTTATTATTCAAGATATTAAACCTATTCAATTATCATCGTTTGACAACTCTAAAATAATTCAAAAAAGAAAAGAATTTGATAAAAAGGAATGGTTAAATGTTTTATTGAGGAGCTGTGGTTATGAACCAGAATCAGAAGGATTTACAGATCGTATTAAAATGTTATTATTGTCTAGGTTGATCCCTATGGTGGAATCTAACTTTAATTTCATAGAATTAGGTCCAAGGTCTACGGGTAAATCATTTGTCTTTAAAGAATTGACACCTTATGCTGTGCTTATCTCTGGTGGGCAAGGAACAGTGGCAAAATTATTTGTTCATGGTGGAACAGGTAGAGTAGGTGCTGTAGGGCAATGGGATGCCATTTGTTTTGATGAGGCCACAGATAAGATATTTAAAGATCAGGATGCTGTGCCACTTATGAAGGATTATATGGAGTCTGGGTCTTTCTCACGAGCTGGTGCAGGAGGTGAAATAACCGGAGTTGCTTCTATTATATTAAATGGAAATATTAATCAACCGGTAGAGACTGTTTTAAGAACAAGCCATCTATTCAGTCCTCTTTCTGATGAAGTAAATAATGATACAGCCTTTTTAGATAGGATTCATTTTTATTTACCCGGCTGGGAAATGATTAAATTCTCTCCGAATAACTTCACAAGTAATTTCGGATTTAGTACAGACTATTTTTCAGAATGTTTAAAATCTTTCCGTAAAACAACTTATACTGATGTTATTGAAGAATACTTTACGTTAGGTTCTCATTTAAAACAAAGGGATACCAAGCCTGTTAAGAAAACTGTTTCTGGATATATAAAATTAATGCATCCAGACGGTAACTTCACCAAAGAGGATGTTAGGGAATATTTGGAAATAGCGATGGAAATGCGTCGTCGTGTGAAAGAACAATTAAAAAGAATTGGGGGAATGGAGTTTTGGGATACCAATTTCTCATATATCGATAAGGAAACACAAGAAGAGCATTACGTTGGGCTTCCAGAAGAAAAAGGTTCACACTTAATTGAGAATAATCCTTTGCCTCCTGGAGTTTGCTATACAGCTACTAGTGACGGAGAAAGTTTGGTATTGGTGCGAATAGAAGCAGTAGTAACCTCTGGCTCTGGAAAATTGAATATTAGTGGAATTAGTAGCACCCCAGTTAAGGAAAATGTGAAAAACACCTTCCAATACATTAAGGCCAATGAGAAGAGTATACTCAACGAGCAACACTCATTAAAGAACTTTGATATCACGATTCAGGTTTCTAATTTGCTTGGAGCAAATATTTCAACAGGTATTGGATCTGCGGTTTATATAGCGATTATATCTGCTATTTATAAAAAGAATTTAAAACCTGGTTTAGCTGTATTGGGGAATTTATCTGTAGGTGGAGCAGTAGAAAGAGCCAACAATTTTGCTGATAAAATAACGATGTTATCAGAAAATGGAGCTAAAACAGTAATTGTTCCAATGGATAACTTGAATGAATTAACCAATGTTCCAGCAGCTGTATTAGGTGAAACAGATGTTCCTTTTTACTCAAACAACCAAATGCTGATGCAAAAGGGAATTCTTATGGAATAAATTTAAGTTAGAGATATCGGTTGAATCGTAAGAACTAGTAGTGAATGGAATGATTAAACCAGTTCAAATTGGTCTTATTTAATCTGGTTTTTGACATTATTGCTTTTTTATGTTGGCTATTTAATTAGTATGATTTCTTTAATTTAAGAAAATTAAGTCTAAAATTTCTATAACTCACCCCTTATGAAAACAAAATACATAGACAACGAAATATGGTTACTTAGTCGTCTGGGTGCATTTCAACGTGTTAAGATATACAGGTCAGATGCTAAGGCGGAAGATAAACGAGAATTTAATGAGGCCTTAAAAAACCATCTCAATCAGTTGCTAAAATCGGAATATTTTCAGGAGGTGCCCGAGGAGAGACATGTTGATAATATTCAGAATTTGAGTGAATTCACCAAGCAATTCGATAAGGTTTTAATTAATGGTTTAAATTTTGGCGTTTCTCAAAAGCTCTTAAATCTTTATTTAAAATATCATTGGTGTTTAGATAGAATACCTACACCACCACATTTCCCAGTTGATAGTATAATTCAAAATAAATTAGGTTTGAAAGTTATCCCATGGACGAAAATGGATGGGGAAAAAGGAAAGGAGGAGTATTTGAAAATTATTGCTTCAGCTAAACTTCAATTAAAAGATAGCACTTTGTCTAATATAGCTGAATTAGAACTTAAACTATTTGAGAGAAATATGTAACCCTTTTAGACAGAAGAATCAGAAGCTTTTCATTGCTATTCTAGCAAACGTGCATTGAGAATTTCGATAGGAATTGGAGAGAAGCTTGTAGTGGTGCATAGAGGAATGCCTCTCATTAGGTAGAGTAAAGTCAATCAAAAGCTTTCAAACGCTACATCAAAAGCTTTGAAATCATAGCTCTAATGCTTTTTGTAAAAAGTTCACAGACTTTTTTTATTTCTTCGTAGAGTTTGAAGTAAAAGTCCGTGAACTTTTTTTATTTCTTCACGGACTTTTTAGCAAAACTCCCTGAAGAAATTTATATTTATGGGGGAGTTTTTCGACTATTTTTTGGCTCAAAACCATAAAAAAAGCCTGATACACACATATCAGGCTTCAAGGTTTTCACCTTTACGGTACTTTAGCAGGCTAGCTCATAATGCTAAAGTTGAGTGTTTTGAGCCATTTTTTAAAGACGCGACTCGGGCGATAATTCAATCTCGAGTATCGAATATTGGAAACGTTCACTTCTTCGGGGGTGGCACTTCCGTTGGAAGTCACCGCAACTCTGAAAGTTCCGATATCACCTAATTCGACGGCTCTACCTTGAGAAAGCTCATCCATCATGTTGAGCACCAGACCATCTAGCACGGCTAAACAATCCGCCTGACGAACAGTGGACTGACTAGAGATTAGGTAAGCCAATCTTCTAAGATCAGAATTACCACTTTTAACCGATTTTACATAAAATTTTCCAGGTTCGGTTAAATCCTGTGGATTTAGTCGCTCTTGGATAACAAGAGGGACTTTCAAATTATTATGAAAATTCATAATGTATAATTTTTAGATAATTAAACTACCCCTAAAACCTACGAGCTTATAATTTGTATATCGGTTACATCGAGCGGGGTATAAAACCCGGTAAACCATGGCTCTAGATAACAATTGGGATAAAAATAGAAGGTTTAGATGAAGGCATTGTGTATAAATTATGCCTTTGTGCAAAATAAATTTGGATTTTATGATTTTTTGTTTTTATCAACCCTTTAAAACTTCGTTGAATGGGTAGTAGCACTACCAAAATCATATAAGAGAAGTGTAGTAATCTGGAGAGTAAAAACAACTCAAATTGGACAACTTTGGACTTTTTAAAATTTTATTGTGTGTTTATGTTTACAAATTATTGTTCTCTATAAATAAGTATGGTAAAAGAATAATGAAAAATGTATTTAAAATGGCTATTTTAGAAGTTGAGTTTCTCTTTTTTATTCATAAAACCATTTTTGTTTAATGGCTAATAGTACACATGCACATTTAAGATATAATATTCTTGACTATTGTTTTAGAGAGAAATCTCTAAAATTTGATGAACTTCTAGAATTTGTTAATAGTCGTTTAGATGATTATTACCCAGGAGAAAGAATTTCTGTGAGAACTCTGAGAGATGATATCAAACTTTTCAGAGATAAAGAAAATGGATTTGGAGCACCTCTTCCGGTTAATTTAAGAACTTATCAATATTCAGAAGAGTTCTCTATAGCCCAACGACCATTGTTGGAATATGAACAATATTTGATGAATGCCACTCAGGAATTGTTGGCCAGATTCGAAAATCATCCAAAATATAATAAGTTGGCAGAGGCTTTAGTTAAATTTCAGGATGAGGAAGATCAGGATATTGATGATAGTCAATTACTTTTTTATGATCATAACGAGGAATATAAAGGAATTTCGTTTTTAAAGCCCTTATATCTCTCGATAAAGAAAAAGCAAGTGTTAAAAATCAAATATAAAGGATTTAAAGATGTAGAAACTTTTGAATTTGAATTTCATCCACATATTTTAAAACAATATAACAGACGTTGGTTTGTCTATGGTAGAAATGAATCTAGAGATATAGATCATTGGAGCATTCCTTTAGATGAAAGATTACAAGGTTTCACTGTCTTAGACGATGTGGAGTATAAAGAATCATCTACGGATTGGGATTCTTATTTCCGGACAATGGTAGGAATAACAAGACATGCCGATGCAGAAATTGTTAGGGTTGTGCTTAAGTTTTACAATGGAAGAGAGCACTATTTTAAGACAAAACCGTTTCAACCAGATTATGAAGAATTCTTAGAAGATACTAAACGAGATCAAGTTTGGTTTGATACCGTAATTAATCGAGAATTGGTTCAGCAATTATTGTCCTATGGTAAAGATGTGCAAGTAATTGAACCAGAAGAATTAATTAATTTGATGCGAAATGAAGTAATAGGAATGAATGATTTATATGTTTAAAAATGAGGTAGTTAATGCAGGTAATTCTTACTAAATATCATAAGATAAAAACAAGTCTAAATAAAATGGTACTAATTGTGCAATTACTTTGCATACATTTGGTGTTATTTTGCAACTGCTTACAAGATAGATATGAAGTACAATAGTCAATTTTTTATGAGTTCTGAATTTTTTAAAGATCTTCAAAGCTTAGCAATCAAAACAAAAGGTGTTCATAGGTTAGCTGAATCTTATCCGATTGTTTCTTTATTCTTGCTATCCGCGCTTAAAGATGAACTTATATCCATAGATTTATTGGAAGAGGCGAATTCCAAGGTTTTGATTGATGCTTTATGCTCAGACTCCTATTATGGAGAAGTATATAATATTCTTTCGAATACAAATAGGGAGCTTGAAACTACGCTTAGAAATGAGGGGTATTTAAAAAGCATCTCTTTATATAGAGATTTGATTTCAAAACATGGAATCAGTGAAGTTTTTGAGTATTTTCTAGATTTATTAAGCTATGGGAGTAATTATAGTTATTCTTTCTTCTCAATAGAGGTTAATGAATTTATTGTAAAATGTCTCAATATAGACTCTGAGAGTACAGTTTTCAATCCTTTTATGGGATTAGGTTCTTATGCATTGCTTCTAGATAAGAATCAATCTTTTTATGGTCAAGATATTGACCCTGTTATTGCTATTTTGGCTAAATTGAGGTTAAGAGTTCATGGGTTAATAAATGCAAATGTTGAGATTACTGATTCTATCTCAAGTTGGCCACGTAAGGGTCAATATGATATTATTTTATCAACACCGCCTTTTATATCATTGAAGTATAATAAAAAGGAATTAGACGATCCTAGAACCGCTGAAAGCTTTGCTTTATTGAACGCTATAGATGTGCTTAATGCTAATGGTAAGGGAGCTATTATAGTATCCGAGAAGTTCTTACAGAGTTCACTAAAATCGGATATTAAAATAAAGGCTAAGCTAATTGAGTTAAATTTAATAGATAAAGTTATTAGCCTTCCTTCTGGTGTTTTCCCTACTTCAGCAATAAAGTGTAGTATTGTTTTGATTGACAAAAATAGGAGTGATAATTCCTCGATTAAATTTATTGATTTATCAGACACCTTCAAAAGTGTTAGAACAAAAAGGAATTTTGATGTTCAAAAAGCATTGAAGAAAGTTTCTTCACTTGATAAATCCTTTTCAACTAGCTCAACACGTCAGGAAATTAAATCAGATAAATTTAACTTATCTGTTGGAAAGCATTTAGTGAAACAGAATTTTGATGGGAAATCTATTTCGGAATACTTTGATGTAGTAAAAGGAGAAATTGAAAATATAACTCAAAAACTTCCAGTTGTTCAATTTAAAGATTTGGAGAAGGCTAATCCATATCTTCCTTCTTTGGAAGAAAAAGATATACTCAATCCTAGCCAATATAAATGGGTAGATGAAAGTGTACTTATATTTAACCTTATAGGTGGAAAGGTTTTATGCGGTATTACTAGAGAGGGAGAAAAAACTTACTTCCAAAGCTATCATCATGTTTTGTTAGAACCTAAGAAGAATGTTAAGTTGAACTTAGAGTATTTTTTCTTTATTTTTAATTCAGATGATATCCAAAATCAAATTCAGACTATATCTGGACAAGGAACGCAAAACTATAGATTGTCAGTAAGAGATCTTTTAGGGCTTAGAATTATTATCCCATCTATAAAGGTTCAGGAGAACTATATATTTGATAAAAAGATTAATCAAATTCGAAAAGAGGAAGATGCCTTGAGACAGTTAAAACTAGAATCGGGTATTAATGAAGCTGATAATATTTCCTATTTAAGGCATTCAATTGCCGGAAGTTCTGCCAATATGAGGAATTCATTTATGAAATTACAAGATATTTTAGAGAATCAAATCTTTGATAAATATCCAGAGATGAAGGAGTTCACAAAGTCTCCACGCTCTAGAATTACACTCGGAGAGCATATAGAAATCATTAAAAATGAATTGAAGGAAATTCAATCAAATTTAGAAAGGACTAGCCTGGAAATTGATTTGTTAGATATGAATAAAGTAAATTTTAATTTCATTAAATTTATAGAGGATTACACCAATATACTGAGTGTAAATAATTCTAATAATTACAAGGTTAAATTTAAATATGACACATCTTTGATAGATAGTCAAAAGATTGATTCTGTGAATGTTTATGGTGATACCAAATTGTTGCGTATTGCATTGGATAATGTTGTAGAAAACGCTGTTAAACATGCATTTGCAAATGAACCCAATCCAATTTTAATATTTGAGATTTTGTTTGATCTAGATTCTGATAATATGTTGCAATTAGATATTGCTAATAATGGTGCTACATTGCCAGAGTTTTTTTCCATTGACGACTTAACTAGGAAAGGCCATAAAGGCTCTGGGAGTTCCGGAGATGGATATGGCGGCTACTTAATTAAGAAAATCATAGAAGCCCATGGTGGAAAGGTTGGAATTACAGATGAAAGTGGTCCAGAGGGAATTGATTATCCTTTAATTTCTACCTCTTTTGAAATTACATTACCGTTTACAATAAATTTAGATGATTATGTATAGAGTTTTATGGTTCGATGATGAGTTTAATACCAAGGGTATTAACACGATAGACAACGCAAATGAAGAGTATATTGAGCTTATTGGTGTTTCTAATGCTGAGGTGGGAATCGAAATGTTACTGAATTCATGGAGCAGTTTTGATGCTATATTGTTGGATGGGTTGTTCTTTGTTAAGGATTCTGAAAATGAGAGTGTAACAGATCAGGCGTTTGGTAAGGTAGCCAAAGCTATTTCTGATCTGAAGGCAAAAGGTATTTTGATTCCTTGGTTTGTATTTTCTGGTCAACCCAACTTTGTGAAAAGTAAAAATAATTTTCAAGCTCTTTTTGAAGATGAACATTTTGGTAAGAGAACCTATGATAAAAATAGTGACGAAGATCAAGCTGATTTATGGCGCGATATAAAGGAAGCGTGTGACAAAAGAGTATTAACGAAGTTAAAGTTGAAATATCCTAATGTTTTTGCCTTATGTAATAATGAATATTTAGGTGAGAAAGAGTATGATAGAATTCTTCAGTTCATTAAAGATATAGAAGCACCTCAAGACATCTATAATCCAAGTGATTCTGTAAATCCTATGCGTAAAGTATTGGAGGCAATTTTTAAAAAATTAAACGAGCTAGGATTAATACCTGATGAGGTTTACCATGAATCTTTAAATGGTGTAAGTAGATTTCTTTCACACGCTGACAATAGATATGAATATAATCAAGAGATTATAAATCCTATTATTGCAGAATCCATTAGGTATGTTCTAGCTATCACACAAGATGCTTCACATAATCTTGGAGGGAAATTTAAGGCAGATTCCTATTTAAGTCATAGTAATTCTACTTATTTATATCAATCATTGTGTTATTCTTTAATCGAAATATTAGATTACCTAAAAACCTTTATTGATGATAATTCCAATAAACTAGAAAATAAAAGCAAATGGAAATATATTACTTCTATATCAGCTGAAGTAGAATTACCTATGGGAGGATATGAAGGAATTATTGAACAAGATAATTTCGGAAATTATTATTGTGGGGAATACTATCTTAATTACAGATTAATTCAAGAAAATTTTAAGGTTGGGCAAAAAATAAAAATCAAAGAAATAAATGTAAATATAAATAAGAGAACAAGTAATTTATTCCCTTATTATGCTGGAAAAATTGAAAAAATAAACTAATTGATCACACGAGAAACTAAAAGTTAAATAGATAGAATATGGAACGACTTCTGTACAAGAGGTATTTCTACTCCTTAAACTACATAACCCCGCTGAGACTTTTACTTGTATTTTTCTTAGAAATGAAATAATACATTACGGTAAAATATAAAACAGTTGTTCTCAAGTGCTTCAATGAAAGTAGTTTGTAATTCTTGGTTTCAAAGCGATTGGTAGTCGAACTTTGAAAGGAAAAGAAACCTATATAGAAATAATACACTTTGAGATGTCAATTTCAAATATTAAGTATAGAATTAGCTAGTTTTGTTTCTTTATAATTCGAATTGATGTTGTTTATGATTGGGCAAGAGTGTTTAAATAACTATTTATAAATAGAATACTTTTTTAATATGAGATATTAAAAACTATAAGTATCAGGTATTAATACTTCTAGAGCTTTCTAAAGTAATAAAGCGTAAATTCAACATCCTCTGATTTGAAATTAATAATGTATTTTTACGGTCAATGAACTAATGATTATGACAAAAATAGTTGCAAAACCATTTCTAAAATGGGCTGGAGGAAAAACTCAAATGATTGAACAAATTGAAAACTTATTACCGGAAAATATCTTTGAGAAAAACTTCACCTACATTGAGCCTTTTGTGGGAAGTGGTGCAGTTTTATTTTGGATGTTGGAAAAGTTTCCCAATTTGCAAAGTGCAATTATAAATGACATAAATCAAGACTTAACAAATTGCTACATATCAATAAAAGAAGATGTGGATGGTTTAATTACAATTCTTTCAGATTGGCAAAACGAATATTATTTAGCTTCAGAAAATGAGGTAGAAAAAAAGGAATACTATTATGCCAAACGAACCCAATATAATTTAAGGAATTCTAATCAAACCACTCAAAGTGCTTTATTTATTTTTTTGAATAGAACTTGTTTCAATGGTCTTTATAGAGTTAATCGTAAAAACGAATTTAATGTTCCTATTGGTAGTTATAAAAAACCACTGATATGTAACAAAGAAAACTTAATAGCTGTTTCTGAAGTGCTTCAAAGAGTGGAAATATTAAATGGAGATTATTCTGATACGCTTAATTTTGCAAGCGATAATACATTTTTCTATTTTGATCCACCATATAAACCATTAAGTGAAACATCAAGTTTTAATTCTTATGCCAAAGACGAATTTAATGATCTAGAACAAATACGGTTAAAAGAATTTTGTGTTAAATTGGATAACTTGAACCATCAATGGATATTGAGTAATTCAGATGTTAAAGGGAAAAATCCAAACGATAACTTCTTTGATGATTTATATGCAGATTTTAATATTCATAGAGTAAATGCTCGAAGAAGTATTAATGCAAATCCAAATAAAAGAGGAAAATTAACCGAATTATTGATAACTAATAACAAATAAAATATGCCTAAATCTTTTGAGGAATTTCTATCACAATTAAGTACAACAAATTCTACTCTTGACTATTTTGTTGATTTTGATAAGATCATAAGGAATGTAGATTCGATTTCTATTAAATTAAATCAATTGAATTATTTGATTGGTCAAGAAAATTTAGAATCTGCTGTAGTCAATCTTTTCAAGGAAAACAAAAGTTGTTTTTCTGTTTTGGACATAATAATTGCAGTTAGAGACAATCGAGCGGTTCTGGATGATGATGGAAATATAAGAGAACTTTACAGCTATTTTGAAACACCTGAATTGGTTTATGAATATTTAGTGAAAACAGGGCTTGCTGATGTGTTTAAAAATAAACAGGTGAAGAACTTAGTTGATTTTGTTTTTGGAATTGAGGTTGGGCTTGATACCAATGCACGTAAGAATAGAGGAGGTAAAAATATGGAAAAAGCTATAGGGAAAATGTTTTCTAAAAATAATATTCCCTATCAGGCAGAGGTTAGACATACAAATTTTCCAGAATTAATTCATTTTGGTAAAGATGTGAAACGCTTTGATTTTGTTATTAAAACCAAAGAAAACACCTATCTCATTGAAACAAATTTTTATAACTCTGGAGGTTCAAAGCTTAATGAAGTTGCAAGATCATACACGGATCTTGCGCCTAAAATTAATCAGTATGACAAATTTGAATTTGTTTGGATAACAGATGGCAAAGGTTGGAAAACCGCTAAAAATAAATTACAAGAAGCCTATACGCATATTCCTCATGTGTATAATTTAAAAACTTTACCTAATTTTATAAATAGAGTAAAAAACGAGTTATAGAAATTGTTAAAACCATACTACATATCGAACGATAAGAATTTCTATCTCCTTCATGGAGATTCAATGGAGATATTGCCAAAAATTAATCATAAATTCGATATGATTTTTGCAGATCCTCCTTATTTTTTATCAAATGATGGTTTATCTATTCAAAGTGGTAAGATTGTTTCAGTAAATAAAGGTAAGTGGGATAAATCACTTGGTGCAGAGTATATAAATAAATTTAATAGGCAATGGCTTTCATTTGCTCGAGAAATAATGAAAGAGGATGCTACGATTTGGATAAGTGGAACATTGCATAACATTTTCAGCGTTGGCCAGATACTTACAGAATTAAATTTCAAAATCTTGAATATAGTTACTTGGCAGAAATCCAATCCACCACCGAACTTTTCTTGTCGATATTTCACGCATTCAACGGAACAAATAATTTGGGCAAGAAAGAATGATAAAACTCCACATTACTTCAACTATGAATTAATGAAACAACTTAATGGGGGTAAGCAAATGAAAGATGTGTGGAAGCTGCCAGCCATTGCACCGTGGGAAAAGAGCTGTACAAAACATCCTACACAAAAACCCTTATCAGTATTGACTCGCTTAATTTTAGCTTCAACCAAGCCAAATGCTTGGATTTTAGACCCCTTTACTGGCAGTAGTACTACAGGAATTGCTGCGAATTTAGCAAACAGACGTTTTTTGGGTATAGATCAAGAAGAAGAATACTTGAAGATTAGCACAAATCGAAAATTAGAAATTGAAGATCCAAAAATTGCATCAAAATATAAAAGCAAAATTCAAGGATTTAATAACCAAACTGAATTAGACTTATTTTTAGCAAATGAATCAACTCCAGAGTATAAAACCGAATTGGTTTTATGATAGGTTAACACTGAGATTAATCTAAAATTATATTTCGTCTCTATCTAAATGTATATTTTGATTTGCAGTAGTTTAAATGCTTTTTAATAGTAATTATCAAAGTTATTGGTGAATTTACCAATATCTTTTTCATTGTTTGATGTCCATTACCAAGCTCAAAGCCAAGTATGAGCATATCTCGAGTTAAGGGATTAATATTATAAATTGCAAAAGAGTGATGCAGAGGATGGATTTAATTGTTAGATTTATAAGTTAAGAATGGAAATAAGCGGGCTAATTTATTCTTTAATTGACATTTAAATTAAGCTAAAGTTGAATTTATATTAAGATTGCCAGGGTAATTATTAAAGATTTTACTAGCCCGATGGCTCGTCCGATAGGAACAGCTTTCTAAACAGCTAGATTTAATTCAGGTTGTACTCATAATAATTAAAAAAATGAAATTTGAATAAATTTAGCTTAAGACAAATAGTAATTCCATTAATCACGTTAGCGATTATTGGTTTTATGTATTTTGGGCCTATCATCCGAACTGCTTTTGAAAATATAATTATCGCTATCATCATTATTATAGCCAATTATATAGAATACAAGGGAAAGCCATTTTCTGCACTTGGGTTTAAACGAGAAAACTTCAATGCTAAAAATCTCCTTGTACATGCGCCGTTAGTTGCACTAGGATTATTTATCTTTTATGTCATTGCCGTAGTTCCTGGGATTGAGATGCTGACAGGAGTGCCTATTGATTATTCAAGCATGAGCCAATTGGAAGGTAACCTTGAAGTCACCATCGTTTGGTTATTAATCGTTTGGGCGACTGCGGGATTTGGAGAAGAAATTATTTTTAGAGGGTATCTAATGCAACAGTTCATTAAATTCTTCGGAGATAGTAAACTAAGTTTGGCAATTAATATTTTATTAATTTGTAGCTTTTTCGGATACATGCACATGCAGCAAGGGATTACGGGGCAACTTGTTGTTATGATTATCGGAGCACTTTTATCCATAATATTCTACCTTCGAAAATATGATTTGTGGTTTTTGATTATGATACATGGCTTTTTTAATACTTTAGGAATACTCAGTTTTTACTTTGGATTGGCTTAACTTAGTGAATAATTTAATTAGCCATGGCCTTTCGTCAGATCTGATCTACAGTAATATTTTTCATCTATAGAATTAGTCTACTCGTATAGGTTAGTTCACTTAAAAACCACCCCATGAACCATAAAAGTATATTTGTAATCGGCATCATCGGGGTGCTATTGTTCGTAGCCAGCTGCGTGGCAGGAGGACTTTTAATTGAGGATTATAGTGTAAGTCGTCAGTTTATAAGCGAAACATTTGCCATAGACACGGCCTACGGCTTTTGGTTAAGATTTTTAGGATATATACCCAGTGGAATCTTATTGACATGGTTTTGCTTTTTAGTCGTTCGTTATTTTCCTTCATCTAGCATGATTAAGGTTGGATTTTATGGAGTAGGCATTTTCTACGGTATCGGAACGGTTGTGGTTTCCATCTTTCCCTGTGATAGTGGCTGCAACCCAGAATTTATTAATCCCAGTATGTCGCAAGTGATACATAATCTATCAGCTCTCATGATTTATACATTTGTACCCATAAGCATTATTATAGCTGGTATTGGTTTAATTAAGTTCTCGAACTATAAAACCTTTGCTTATATCTCGTTCGCTTTAGGCCTACTTAGTTCTGTTTTTGTGTTTATATTCACCTCTAATCTGACATCGGCCTATGTGGGATTATATCAACGAATGATAGAGTTGTTGATTTTAGCTTGGATTGTTGTCTGTGCGTTTAAGATAAGGGGAACAGTTTAAAAGCTAGTATAATATTTTAACAATAGCGCATGGGTTTTAACAAAATATTAATTATTTTTGTGGGCTACATGTTTAATTGTTAATTTTATTAAATAATTTAATTAAGGATTTATTGAGCTTAACTTAAGAAGTGTGTAGAAATAGAATTTAAATATTATTGTATAGGAGTTAATAAATATGAATAGAGTAAAACTAATCTTGCTAGTAATTATTACTTGCGTTTTCCAAAAATCAAATGCTCAAAAGTTTGTTACAGTCAAACCATTCGTTAAATCTACAAATGTTTCATCGTTTACAATTGAAAGAGTAGAAATATATGAGAATAAAACTAAAATACTAATACAAGTACCAAGTCAAAAGAGGGGAAGGCCTATTTTCTCATTAAGTCGATGGACTATGATGGTGGAATCTGAACTTGGAAAAAGCATGGAATCACAGGGACTATTCGATTATGAAATGGAAATGCCTAAATTAACTACTAGTACCATGCCTAGTGAATATTTACTTAAACTTTATCATCAAACAGCTCAAAAGAAAGTTGAAGTACAGGATCTCCTTTTGTCTACCTATGGCTATGGCTATAAATGGGAGAATGGAGGTAGTATTATTACAGATTTAGGTAATGACAAATTGAATACTAGATATTCAATAAAAAGTAAAAAGCCAAAGGTTTTTAATTTCTGGTTAACATTTCCCAAAATTCAAGAAGGTGTTGAGAGTGTATCAATTTATGAATTTGGTAAGAGTGGATATATTTGGCGAGGTATAAGAATAAAAAATCCCGAATAATCATTATTTAGTATTAATGAAAATCGGGACAAGACTTAATGGAATTAGATTAGATTGGAAATGTTGAATGGATTCAAAGAGTTATATCTTTAGACGAACCTATTTTAAATGTTAGGTATAATTGACTCTAACACAATACTTTTACAAAGTATAAATCTTAGAAGATTATTTATTAAAAAATAATAAACAAAATGAAGAGAGTATCAAAAATTTTAATGCTTTTACTACTATTATCATTATTCCCTATAAATTTATTGGGGCAAACCAAAAATGAAACAAAAGTTTGGATAGAGTCAACCATCAATAACCACTCTTATAGATCTCTTTATCCACGTCATTTAGAATTTCATGGCAACTACTTGGTTTATATAACCAAAATTGGAGATACAAATTTTTACGGTAAAATTGAAATAGCTAAAATTAATCAATTTGAAATTCAATCTTTTAAAGGTAATAATACTCAGGATGGATACAAGATATATTTATTTTGTAAAAACAATATTAAATGTATTGAAGAAGGAAAGATTATAAATAATAAATTTATTCCTTCTAAAGATCCCAATATAAATTATCTTCTTCCTATCTATTTGGAATTAACTTTTTCTGAAAACAATCTTCCAAAGAGAATGGAAAAAGCAATTAAACATTTAGTCAAAATATATGGTGGAAATGCTTCTATATATAAGGAGGTATTTTAATGTGTTGATTTTCTAATGTTTATTTCTAGTTAAAGAAGATTTTTTTATTAGTTATATTGTTTTTGTCGATAAAAGCATTAAATGTTGAATCAAAACTATTGGCAGTTCCGTATATTATTAATTGCTTGGTTTTAGCCAATTTACGAAAGTACTCGCGGATTATCAATCAGTTATTTATTTGCTAACTTTGGTGCTTGAAGCACGAAACAAATCATACAATAACACGTTATACAATACTGAGAATGAAAAATCGTATTGAATTAATATAAATTAACGTGCCTAAATTAATTGTCAAACGAAAAAATGAATTCCCCTTTTGATTAGTATGTGTAAATATTTATTTAGATAATAAGAGAATTGGTTGTTTAAATAGAGGAGAAATCAAAAAATGGAACATTTGCAAAGGGAAACATACACTATTTGCAAAAGGCGGATTACTTCTAAAGAGTCATAAAATAACTTTTGAGGCGAATGAGAATGAAATAATTGTCTTGGAAATCAAAAGTTTTGGAAATGGATATGTGAAATCATTTTTACAAATACAAAGATTACAACCTAGTCAGTTAGAAGAGAATTTTTAAAAAAATTAAACTTCTTAATGAAAGCGGCTTAAACAATCCTATCTCAAACGAAACAACGGATTTTCTATTCGGTTTGTATTTGCTAATTTAGTTGCTTAAACTCGTGACCGTTCATATTCATGATCCATTTACCATCTAAAAACACTAAACAAGCATGTCATTGATCATTACCACCTATGCGCCTGAAGGAATTATTTTAGCGGGAGATAGCAGATTGACCTTAAATTGGAATCAAGAAAATAATGGAATTAATAATAACTATTCCATCACGGCCAGTGATTCAAACAATAAAGTTTTTCAGATCAAGGAAAAGTTTGGCCTGGCTACTTTTGGTGCAGCGGATATCAATGGTATTCCGATTTCGGGTTATATCAATCAATTTATAGAGGAGAAAATCAAAACAGATACTGAAATTGATGAAATCCCTCAATCTCTTCATGAGTTTTTCGGAGATTATTTAGCTAAGCCTGAAACATGTTTTTATTTGTGTGGTTATAAATTAGAGAATGGAATTTCTATTCCTCATATTTATTTTATAGATATTCATCATGGCATCACTACAAGGCTTAATTATTCGGGTGGTCAAATACAGTATGGAGCAAACTGGGGCGGAGAAACTGAAGTCATGACACGATTATTAAACGATATTAAAATTCATAATGGAGAGGAGTGGACAGATGTAAATGCAACGAATATCCCTTTCAACTTTTTCACTCTACAGGATGCCATTGACTTTTCTATTTATGCTGTGAGGACGACTATTGAGACTTTTAAGTTTCAACAAAGAATTAAAACCGTTGGAGGTCCTATCGATATTCTAGCCATTAAGCCAAATGAAGTACAATGGATTAGGAAGAAGGAACTCAGTGCTACAAATCCTATATAGATTCATACGGATGCAGGCTAGCGTACTTTCAACATAAATTAATTGGAAAAGTTCGCTGTGCCAAAAAACAATATACTAGTTTTAAGAGTTTAAAGGATTTTTAAGCATTAGAAAACTCAACATTAAACGGGGGATAATCTCTAGTTTTATAGCCTTTTATAAAATAATACAGGAAAAATGTATCTTTTTTAAGTTCCGCTGGTCTACTTAATGAACTTAAAAATTAAAAGAAATGAATTCATGTAAATGCACCAACTGCGAATGTACACAATGTAATTGCGGAAATTGTTTAGAAGCCAATTGTTCATGCACGAAATGTGAATGCACAAAATGCGAATGTTGTTAAATAAAACAAAGCTTAGTCGAAAGACTAGGCTTTTATTTATTTTTGGATATGGAGACTCAAAATATTTGGGATAATTTTAATGAAGAACTCTATTTCTTTATCTTAAAAAGGGTGAAGGATAAGGATATCACCAACGATATTTTTCAGAATACTTTCTTTAAAATTCATAAGAATTTATCCAGCCTCGAAAAAGAAGAGAAGGCGAGGGCTTGGGTTTTTCAAATTGCACGTAATGAGATTTCTAATCATTTCAACAAAGAATCTATTTATGTAGATGAACTGCATTCCCCTAAGGAAGCTCTTTTAGAAAAGTATGAGCATATCTGCTGTTTTGATCAATTCATTGACGATTTACCTGAAATTTATAATCAAGTGATTGAATTGATTTATATCAAAGGTTTAAAGCAAAAAGAGGTGGCAGAGGCTTTAGATATCAGCCTTGAGAATGTTAAGGCTAGGGTAAGTAGGGCAAAGGAAATTTTAAAGAAAAAGTTCAATGAATGCTGTCAATATGAACTAGACGAACAGGGTAGGCTAAGAGGAGAGGCGAATTGCTCGCAATGTAGTCCAAGCGTTAAATAAGAAAATGAATAAGCAGGATTATTTAAAGTACATCTTGTACGACTTGCTTTAATAGTGTGAATTATAAAAGCGAATTATAAACCATAATTAAATTAAAATTCTGATCTTTAACTAAATAACTACTCATGGAAATAAAAGAACTAAAAGATAGACCTGGCATAAATCAGTCGACAAAGCTGAATAGTGTTTATGTTCAATTCAATAACCTATTAAATGAGTTGAAGACGAAAAAGTTATCAAATGAAACGCTAAAAGCCATTAATAATGGAATTGAAAAGTTAAACGCTGTTTCGGATTCAGATAAAGACTTAGCAAAAGAAATAAAAAGTACTCAATCTCATATCATTAAACTCCTTGAAAAAGAGCATAAGTTGGTAACCAAAAATCATTATCGCAATCTTTGGTTGGCTCTAGGTATGGCTGCTTTTGGTATTCCGCTAGGAGTAGCATTTGGTGCTGTCCTCGATAATATGGCTTTATTGGCGATAGGCTTACCTATTGGAATGCTGATAGGAATTGCCGTTGGTACGCGTTTGGACAAAAAAGCTCTTGCAGAGGGTAGACAGATTGATGTAGAAGTAAGGCTTTAAGGTTATTTGAATTTGGATATTATTTAAGGGTGATATAAGACATTTGCTCAATGTCGCATAAAGCATATAATTGAATTTAGAGAATTTTGAAGAATTAAACTATAGCCTTAACTTTGTTGCGCACTTAACAATCTAGAGATGGACTTTAATTTTGAAGAATCTTTTGGAAGGATGTTGAATTTAGCTCATACGGCTATGTTTAGGCATTTGAGTAAGTTGATGAAAGAAGTTGATTTACCCATTACACCAGATCAGTTTCGTGTGTTGGCGCACCTATGGATTACAGATGGTCTGGTGCAAACCGAGCTGGCACAATCTACCAATCGCAATCGTGCCAACGTAACACGTATTTTAGATATTTTAGAAAAGAAAGGCTTGGTGGAGCGAAGAGATGACCCGAATGACAAACGAGTTTTTAGAATTTATTTAACCGACTTAGGAAAATCTCTTAAAAAAGAAACTGCGAAATGTGCAGCCCAGTCCAACGAAGATGCGTTAAGAGGTGTATCTGCTGAGGAGCGTGAAATAGCCTTTGGAGTGCTACAAAAGATACTCAAGAACCTAGAATAAATTTTAAGAGAATTGGCGTGTGGAATTAAATTCCATAGCGACATCTCAACCTTTTACAATCTAAATTTTTAACTATAATTTAAATATTAAACCTTAAATAAATGAAAAAGAACCTTTTGACCTTACTCATGTTCTTGACTCTCCACAGCCTCTGGGCACAGGAATCACCTCAACCTGTAAAAAATCCGCCCGTAAACCTAGAAACCTTGATCAGCGATAGAGGTGTGAGTGTAGATTTGATGGTAAATAAAAAGTTTCAGAGTATTCCGAGATTGGGCTTTTTTAGTGTTACCAACGTGGTTGGAGAATGGGATCAAAGAGAGATTAAAGACCTAATGACACAAGGACAATTGACCTATCAAATCATCAAAGGATTAGATGTTTTAGCAGGGTTTCATGTGACCAATGTAACTGGATTTAGACCTACTGCTGGATTGATGTATTCTTATAAGACACCTGAGTTTTTGTTGGTGGTTTCTCCGCGTGTAGACCTCATGAAAGATGGTGTGATTGAAGGATTAACCATTTTGGAATACACTCCCAAAATAAACGATAATTGGAATTTATATACCCGTTTGCAAGCATTGTATGGACAAAATTTGAATCCTGATTCGCATGCTAGAAGTTATATTCAAGCACGTGCTGGGGTGAACTATAAAGAATTCAAATTTGGTGTTGGAACGAATTTAGATCGCTACGGACCTATGAAAGAAAACATCAATAGTTTTGGTGCATTTTTGGGCGTAGCCCTGTTTTAAAACTTGAAGAGAATCCGTAAGTATTTAGCTTTAAGCGTCTAAAAAAAATTAGAGACAGCCCTATAAAAACATTGAATTTCTGGTAACAATTTACCGAATTTGATGACTTATAGGGCTATTTTAATCTAAGATATTCGATGAGAGAAGGATTCGTTAGAGCTACTTATGAGCTATTTATCAAAGAGATTCAAACTATTTTAACAGCTTCTTATGTGATTGCTGTGGGCATAGGCATGTTGTTTAACTATCAGAAATATTCTCAATTTGAGATTAACATATTTAATTATTCAGATGTCTTTGACTTTCTGATAGCTCCTTTTTCTGATTTTTATATTCTACTATTTGCAACAACATCTATCTTGTTTGTTTTGCTATTGATAAAACTAGATTTAGTTTGGAAACAATATTGGCCAAAATCCTATTCAAAAGCCAACTTAGGGCATGATCAAAAACCATGGTACAAAACTTATAAACTAGTTGCTTTTGTTCTTACTTTTATGCTCTATTTATACTTGTCGGCCAATTATTATGGTAGATACACCAAAGAAAGAATTGTAAAGCAAAATGATATATCTATAAAATTAGTAGACAATGAAATCAATACCGGAAAATTAATTGGAAAAACCAAAGATGTTATCTTTTTAGTAAAAGGTAAAAATGTTTTAGTCATTCCTATTTCTTCCTTGGTCAAGGAGATTAGAATAAAATAAAATCTTAAGTATATTATTTTTCTGATGACTTTAATTTAAAAGGTTGAAGGCTTTTGTTTGTTTATAATGCATTAAACCTTTTGGCTAACTTTTTGTCAGATATAGGATAACATTCGTGATTCATTTCAATAAACTTTAATGCAAGCTTTCTGTGTAAGATGCTTTAGCTCTGTTCTGACATGGCTTGGTATTTAGCGCGAAAGCGAATTAAATTCAAATGATCACATCCTATAAAATGACTTAAGTATTGAAAAAAAATAAAAAAGAAAAACCTCAACAATCTTTATTAGACCTGATTAAAAAACTCTGGTCTTATGTATTGCCGTATAAAAACTTGGTGATTGCCTCGCTTATTTTGACCGTTGTTGGTTCATTTTTAGCTCAGGTGAATGCTTTGGTTTTGCGCTATACCGTCGATGAACTGACTTTATTGACCGAGTCTGATGATGCGTTAAAACAAGGTCTCACTTTATTGACGACGATTAGTATCATCCTCTTATTGAAAGAGGCAGTGTATGCTTTTGTTCAGTTCGGACAGAAGTTCTACGGCGAAAAGATGAAGATTTATATTTCTAAAGATTTTGCGCAAAACATTGTAGATAAAATCTTGACTTATCGCATGGCTTTCTATAGTTCGCCCACCAATGAAAGTGGTAAACTACAAACCCGAATTGATTTAGGAGTTTCGAGTCTTACCCAATTGGTAAAGAATTTCTTTATCGACATTTTACCTTTGTTTTTTAATGCGATTGTGGCCTTGGTAATTATGTTCAATGCTAATGTGTATATAGGTTTGGTGAGTTTGGCGATCATCCCGCTGTTTTTTTATA
This sequence comes from Profundicola chukchiensis, assembly GCF_029664245.1. Taxonomy (GTDB): domain Bacteria; phylum Bacteroidota; class Bacteroidia; order Flavobacteriales; family Weeksellaceae; genus Profundicola; species Profundicola chukchiensis. The sequence continues at coordinate 252,429 of NZ_JANAIE010000004.1, forward strand.
TCAGTAGTTTGCAAGCCAAGAAGTTGAAAGGCTTTAGGCGAACCATGAGGAAGTATAGAGAGACTAAAAATAATAGTATTATTAGTCTGATTAACTCGATTACGGTAATTAAATCCTTTACCAGGGAGGATTTTGAGAGCAAGAAACACGAGGCGATTCAATTAGATATTACCGAAAATCAACTAGAAACCAGGAAGTTGAGTTTCTTGTTTGATGGTTTGAAGAAACTAACCGAACAATTTGGGGTGGTGATCATCATTATCCTTACGGCTTATTTTGTACTGAATGGAAGTATGACGATAGGTGCGATTATGTTTCATATTCTATTGTTTAATAATGTTTCAGCGCCGATTCAGCAATTGCATCGAATTTATGATGAAGTGCAGGATGCGATTATTTATTCGGATGCCTTCTTTGAGATTATGGATGCGGACGAAGAAACGGAGTTTAGTGGGAAATATATCCCAACTGATTTCAAAGGTTCTTTTGAGGTTAAAAATGTGGATTTTGCATATCCGAATGGAACTAAGGCCTTGTATGATGTGTCGATGAAAATACAACCGAATACCATCAATGCCCTGGTGGGATTGAGTGGGGCAGGTAAGAGTACGGTGATTAATTTATTGGATAAATTCTATGCACCGACATCGGGTCAGATTCTATTAGATGGCGTTGATTTACAAGAGTACGATACTGAGTGGTTAAGGAATAACATCGGTTTGGTCTTGCAAAAGAATCATATTTTTAATGGAAGTATTCGTGAAAACATTCTGTATGGTCAGGTCAATGCCACCGATGAGGAGATTATCACTGCGGCTAAGAAGGCTTATATCCACGATCAAATTATGCAGCTGCCCGATGCTTATGATTCTAAAGCAACGCTACTCTCGGGCGGACAGCAACAACGTGTGTCTATTGCACGTTTGTTTTTGAAGAATCCTCCAATAATCTTCTTAGACGAACCTACCGCCAGTCTAGATGCCATCGCCACCGAACAGATTAAGAAGAGTATAGACGCCATTAAAAAGGGGAGAACCGTAATTGTGATATCCCACAGTATTTCTCAGATCATCGATGCCGAGCACGTGATTGTGATGGAACAAGGGAAAGTAATCGAACAAGGTACCCACGAAGATTTATATGAAAACGAGAGTACCTATTACGAAATCTTCAACGCCATGGCCAACAGCCTCAACATCGACAAAATCAAAAGCACGATGGAGGTGTAAGGTCTAGGGAAAGATTAATTCATGTTTAATACTCTTAGCTATATTAGTATTTTTGCGTTTAATCTATTTAAGAATGAATCAAATAATTAATTTATTAAGCAGCAGTCAATCTCAGTATATTAACTTTTTGCGCATCGCTATTTTTGTGGTTATGGCGTGGATAGGAGGACTGAAAGCCTTTCAATATGAGGCAGATGGCATTGTTCCTTTTGTAATCAATAGTCCATTCATGAGTTTCTTTTATCAAAATACGGGTAACACCGCTGTCAATGATAAGGGCGAAACGGTAGCTGAGTATACATTACATAAAAATCCGGAGGGTAAGATGGTTCAAAAGAAAATTGAGTGGCATAAATCAAATGGCACTTATTTATTTTCTTATGGTTTAGGAACAGTCATTGTGATCATCGGAATTTTTGTATTGCTGGGAATCTGGATGCCAAAAGTTGGACTCATCGGAGGATTATTAACCTTTGGAATGTCTATCGTAACCTTATCTTTCTTGATTACCACGCCAGAGGTTTATGTGCCCAATTTAGGAGGAGATATGCCAACACCACATTATGGGTTTCCTTATCTATCGGGAGCAGGTAGATTAGTTTTGAAAGACATTATTATGATGGCAGCCGGATTGGTGATTGCTTCGGATGCTGCGAGTAGGATTAAATTGTAGATGATTTAGATTTAAAACATCATATTTATATATGAGTTAAAAGCGCTGGATTAAAATATTCAGCGCTTTTTTTATGGGTTTAAAATACTGTTAATCAATGCTGTTTGTGATGTTATAGATTTAAATTTCTGATTAAAAATGGAAGTAGATTGCTAGATTTTTAATCTTTTCAAATTGGACAACTTTGGACTTTTTCTAGAACTTTCAATATGTTAATTTTGTTGGCCATTTTAAAATAAAAAGTAAATTTTTACAATAAATGTATAATTCGTTGATTATAAGTGTGGATGTGTTCAATATCATGATATTTTAGTATTTATTTGTTAATTTTAAGATAATTTTAGTAATATTGAAGTTCAGTAGAGCTTAATCGCAACTCCATTAATAATCATAAAAACTATTAAAATTTCTTATTGTAGATAATAGGAGATATAACGTTTGAGAAACAAGTATGTATAAATGAAAAGAATTTCTTTAATAGCAAATTCAAGTATTCAATACTATAAATTTAAATCAAAAATAGACCTTGATTTTGGTAAACAAAATAGGGTTTACTACCATGAGCCTTTTGATGAAGTCTCATTTAGTTTTATTTTAGATCCACTTTTATTGGTCAAGAAAAATGGCACTGATTTATATTATCGTAAGCAAGATTTACTAGATAAGAACCAGTTAATAAATGGTAATTTAATTGGGAATAGTGATTTAGATGATTTAACTAGTTATCACAATGTTTATGTAGAAGGTAATTTAAAGAATGCGCTAAAACATTATCAAAGGAAATGGATTCCTTTACCCTTTTTTAAAAATAATATGATCAATAGAGATACATTGTATCCTACGGATTGGGTACGTGTCTATATTGATTGTGATGATAATTTTGAGAGTGCAAAAATTGTACTTTCGATAGACACTGCACTTGCTCGTAGTGAAAATGATTATACAGGACCAAAACTAAGTTTAAATCCAGAGGAGAATAAATTTAGACTTTATCATGATGATTTAAATCTTACCAAATATTTAGCGAATAAGGAGTCCTCTAGTTCATGGATAGAGATGTACTTATCTCAGATGTATTACGAGAAAAATCCAGAACTTCAATATGATAAGCCTGTTAAGCAATTTGAAGCTAGTTATATACTTTTAATTCATTGGCTAAGTTCACTAATTGATATGCCAGAAATTCAACTTTTTGCTAATGAAGGGAAAAAGAAATCTGTTGATTTAGTGATTGATATTGGTAATTCAGCTACTTGTGCATTGTTATTTGAAAATAACGATAATGATTCATCGTTTGAGTTTGAAAATGTTAAAAAATTAAAGATTCAAGATTATTCTAATCCTCATTTGGAGTATGATGATCCATTTCCGATGAATTTAATATTTTCCGAGCCCAATTATGGTGACTTAGATAATGAATTCTATCATAATAATAAGTTTATAACACCAAGTTTTGTTAGAATTGGATTTGAAGCAGAAAGATTAATTAATCAATCCATCACGGATTTAAGTTTGGGTTATGAATTAAAAACTTATAATTCGAGCCCTAAAAGATATTTATGGGATCATGCGCCAGCTGAAAGAGAGTGGGAGTTCAATCCACAATCTAATAAGCAGGTTAAGAAAGTTTATCTAAGTGGGATTTCTGACCAAATCAAAATAGATGGTGAATTAGTTGAGGGTAATCAACTGTCGGGATCTAAATCTTTATTCTCAAGAAGTTCGTTAATGAAGTTTGTGTTTCTAGAGATGTTAGTTCATGCTTATATTCAAATTAACTCTTTTGAATTCAGGCAAGAACATGGTAATATGACTGTTCCTAGAAGATTAGATAGAATTACTATCTCGTGTCCAACTGGAATGATTCAACATGAGCAAATTATGTTGAGAAAAGCCGCTGAAGATGCATGTAAGCTACTTAATAACTATGCTGATTATTATTATGAATTAAAATCAGATAGCTTTTGGTTCGAGGTTCCAGAAATCACACCTTCTGTTAAAGATTTATCCAAAGACCTATCTCAGTTAGAAGAAAAGGTTGATTGGAATTATGACGAGGCTACAAGTAGTCAGTTGGTTTTCTTGTATAGCATGTTTGCAAAGAAATTAAAGTCTAACAATTATGTTATAGACCATTATTTCTTTAAAAATAAGGAATATATCACTTTGGGCTCAATTGATATTGGAGCGGGAACTACCGACATCATGATCAATAGATACAGCCTCAAAAAAGAAAATGAAATAGATTTCTTAAATCCACAACCTTTGTTTTGGGATACTTTTAAAAATGCTGGAGATGATATGTTACGTGAGATTATTCAACGTATAGTAATTGAAGGTGACCCTAACAGAAATATAGATGGCGGTGATGTAGTAGATGGTGTAGGGCAATATGCTAAATCTATCGGCATAAGCGATGTTGCAGAAAAGCTAAACGGATTCTTTGGTAAGGATAGCAACCAAATGGGGTATAAGGCTAGGGTTGTTAGGAAAGCATTTATTCAACAAATTGCAATTCCAATAGCTATGGAGTTTTTAAAAGCGGCCAACTCCGATGAGCAAAAGATTAAAACTTTTGAGGAGATTATAGATCGTCCTTTCAAAAACAAGGAAATCTTAAAATATTTCGAAAAGCATTTTGGCTTTAACATATTAGATATTAAATGGTTGATTACCAAAGAAAGAGTAAATGAAACCGTTGAGGCTGTTTTTGATAGTCTTATACGACAAATCAGTGTAGTCATGAACCAATTTGATTGTGATTATGTGGTGCTTTCTGGGAAACCAGCTTCTTTGAATAGTCTAGAAAATATGTTTAGAAAATACTTAAGTATTTCGCCTGTTAATTTGGTGAATCTAAATAATTATTGGATTGGAAGATGGTATCCTTTTGCTGATAATAATGGTTACATAGAAGAGCCTAAAACGGTGGTTAGCGTTGGGGCATTGATTGCCTTGATGACGGGTAAAACTATGAAAATAAATGATTTGAGGCTTAATACAGTTCCTTTGCGCGAAAAATTAGTTTCTACGGCGGATTATATTATTAACAATGAGAACAGTGTTAAAAAGGAAATTCTAACCCCTAAGAAAAACGATCATATGTTAAGTGTGCCTAAGCTACCATTCCAAATAGGCTATTCTAAATATTTAGAGAAAAACTATCCTTATTCTGATTTGTACAGTATTCAATTGAATAGCTCAGAAATAGATAGACGAGTACGCATGAAATATCCTGGGCGAGACGAAAGGTATATTGAGGATCAAATTAATGTAGAAAAGGGAGCGATTCTAACCAATATGCCTTTGAAGATTAGTTTAATTCGTGAATTTGATGAGAGTAAGGAAATATTACAAATTGAAAGTGTGGAAGATGCTGAAGGAAACGATAAGCCTGTAAACTACTTTTCACTCAATTTCCAAACTTTACCAGATGAGGCTGGATATTGGTTAGATACCTGTGAATATATATTAAAAGTTAATTAAGAGAGTATGAATCATTATACTGAAAATCAGATAAACGAAATCAAATCTTATATTGATGATAAGTCTAACCTAATTCAGCAAACTATTGATTGGGTAGATTTAAACTTGAAGTATGAGGATAGGAGTGATTTGTTACTCAAATTAAAAGGTGCAAACAATACTTTAAAGAAAATCTCAACAAATATCCATAGCAAACCAGTTATGGCTGTTTTTGGGGCGAGTCAAGTGGGTAAGTCCTATTTAATCAAAAGTTTATTAAGTTCTGAAAGTGAACCCTTCTTAATTAAATATGGTGATAAAAGTTTTGACTTTTTAAAAGATATTAACCCTCCTGGTACTGGCGCTGAAAGTACAGGAATTGTTACAAGGTTTAGTATAGATAATGTTGTCAAGTTTCAGGATTTTCCGATTAAGGTAAAGTTACTGAGCCCTAAAGACATCTTAATTATTATTTTGGATGCTTATTTCTTGGATCTGAAAGAGATTACTTCTTTTATCAATAGAAATGATATAGAAGTTCACATAAAGAAACTAGAATTAGCTAAAGATGAATTCAAACAGAATGTGCTTTCGGAGTATGATGTTTTAGAAATTAAAAGCTATTTCGAGAATCACTTATCTAAGCATAGCATTATTTTCGAAGGGTTGAATGAAACTCGATTTTTTGAAAGAATAGCTAGAATTATAGGCTATTTTGATAAGGATATGTGGGTGCAAATCTTTGGGATTTTATGGAATAAAAACGAAGATCTAACTCAACTTTTTAATCGATTAATAAATCATTTACACCAAGTTAATTATGCTAAAACAGGATTTCTACCTATAGAAAGCGTTTTGCGTGGGCATGGTGAAATATTAGATGTAAAGAATTTACTGAATCTGAATGCTGATAGTGCTTATATCACATTTAAAGCTGATAACGGAGAAGAATGTCAGATTAACAAGACTTATTTATCTGCCTTGATTTCTGAGTTGATTTTTACCATTCCAGAAGAGCTAAAGAATAAAAAGGAATTCCTTGAAAACTCAGATTTATTAGATTTTCCTGGTGCTAGAACAAGATTAGGAATTGAAGCTAATAGTATTCATAAGAATATATCTCAAATGCTATTGAGAGGTAAGGTTTCTTACTTATTTAATAAGTATACAGATGACTTTAGTATAAATAATTTATTATTCTGTATTAACGACAAGCAGTTGGAGATTAATGAGTTATCCTACTTGTTGTTTAACTGGATATCTAGAAATATTGGGAAATCGGTTGAGGAAAGAACTTATTCATTAGCAGATGTAGAGATTCCACCATTGTTTGTCATTTTCACCTTCTTCAATAATCAATTGAGGTATGATACGACTAATGATGAAGGCTTTTTGACGAATTCTGAAGTTTTAAATAATAAATGGCAAACGAGGTTCATTAGATTCTTTGAAAATGAAATCGTGACTAATGCTAGGAACTGGCATAAGAAGTGGAGTTTATCTTCTGGTAGTTTTAAGAACTTTTATTTACTCCGAGATTATAAATACTCTGATGATACTTATGCTGGTTTTGAGAATGAAGGAAGAGAGCTGAAAATTAGAGACGAAAGAGTTAGTTTTTTACAGGCTCTTAAGGAATCATTTACAAACTTTGGTTTTGTCAAGGTACATTTTAGAAATCCGCAAAAATCTTGGGATGAGGCTACTGAGTTAAATAAAGACGGATCTAATTTGATCATTGAAAATTTAGCTAAAGTTTCGAACAATAAGGCTAAAATCAATCATTATCTCAATTTATTGAATTCTACAATTGAGGAGTTAAAGTTAGACTTGGTGAAATTTATCCATACAGATGATATCACTGAATTGCGTAAGAAAAACATGAATGCTGTTACACAGTTTCAGTTACAATTCACCATGGCGCTTACCAAAGATTTTAATTTGTTCAATAAATTTATAGACATACTTTCCATTCAACCGGTAGATATTTTCAACTTATTGAATGAAAATATGGTAGTGGATGTAGGTCAAGTTGATGAAGTAAAAGAAAATTCTACAGCGCAACTTTTAATGATTACATATCCAGAGTTAGAAAATGCACAATCTCAAGAAGAAGTTTACGATATTTTAAAATCTAGATTGTGGTTAAGTTCTAATGAAGAGGTAGAAACTCACTTAGATTCAATGGAGGTTAAGGTTACAGATTTATTTAAAAGTAGAGCTAATACTAAAACAAAATCTGAAATCTATACAGAATTGGTCTTAGATCACTGGGAAGACTATATAGATGATCTTGATAATTTTGAAGTTCTTATTCAAAATGGTGTAAATCAGTCGAATATTGAGTTTGTTTTAAATCATTTTAAAACCATTTTACAAAAGCGTAATATTTCTAATAAACTTGTGAAAATCTTAAATGAAGTTGTATCTGAAATAGATGTGAATAGAGGACAAGAAGAGTTCTTAGCTGAGACATTTGCGCTTATTATAAATGATGTTGTATATAACCTAGATTTAAACTTCATAACTGAAGATGAGAAGCAAGAGATTAGAAAAATGACTTCAGACAGAATTGGCTCTAGTTTCGAGTATAAACATCCTGTTGATGATCAGACTATAGCAGCTTTATTTAATAATGAAAATTTAGATGTTAGAACTTTAGCCATGGAGAAGTATAAGCGCTGGATGGACTTTTTGAGAATCTCATTCATTATCAATAGTGGTTTTGTGAACTATAATGAAAAAGCTAATGATGAATTAAAGAGTCTAACTCAAAAATATCAAATCTATAATCCAAACTGATTGTTATGAAATTATTTTATCATATTTCTACTGAAAGTTACGCACCTATATCTCATGACAACAGTTATTTATTCAATCATTATGATAGGGTTAATAACTTCATCAAGACTAAACTAGACGCTAAGTATAGAAATGTTTTAGCTAAACCAGTACAAAGAAATTATAATATTGAGTGGTTCTCTCCTTATGATGGATTGCAAAAACATGATGCTGTTGAAGGAGAATTTGCATTACGTGAGTATTGGAAGTTTAAAAAGACTTTGGACAGCTTTATCCAAAATTTAAACGTAGCCCAAGATAAAGATGCTCAAAATTGGGCAGATTTATTAAATAAAGTATTTAATGCAGAAGACAACATCATCTTTACGAATGGAAAGGAGATAAGTCTCATATGGGGATGGAAGTTTGAAGAAAATAATAATTATACTCCTCAAATTTTAGAACCAGAACCGTTTGTAGAAGAACCTATTGAGGTTGAGGAAATAGAAGAGCCAATCTCTATACCTGAACCAATTGAAGAAAAATTCGAGCCTGAGCCTAAAGAGGAAGAGTTAGACTTATTCTTAGTAGAGGAAGTACCAGTTGAAGATGAACCAGTTGAAGAAGAGAAGGGGTTTTTAGAGTTTTTAAAAGAGTTTGCAGCTAATTATTGGTGGTTATTAATCGTCTTACTTAGTCTTATTGCGCTGATATTCATATATTATTTAATAGTATCATATTCCTAAAACCCAATTAAATGAGAAGTAACTTTTTTTATAGAAACTGGTGGCTGTTTTATCTCCTAATGTTTGTGCTTTTGGGAGTGTTGATTTATGCCTTATTGTGGGGTAGGAATTTAGATAATAATGCTATTCAAAATAGAAATTTAATAGGTCAAAACAAGGATTTAATTCAGAGGTTAAATGATGCTGATAGACTAAATCAAAATTTAATCAATGCATTAGAAGAATGTCAGAATAACCAAACAACTGATATTGTTCAATGTAATGCAGAGGTGAATTCTGGAGGACATGGGTTTACATCGACTAAACATGATTTAGGAAATAGATCTGGGATGGTTGTTATAAGTTATCATGCACAAACAATTCCCGATAAATTTGAGGTGATTTATAATGGACAAAAAGTAGCCTCAACCAACGACTTTGTATCTGGTCAGGGCCAATTATCATTTAGATATGAGGCAGGCCAGGGTAAACCTAACTTTTGTATAGTTCAAGTAACCGGACCAGACGAATCTACTGCTTGGGATTATGTAGTTAATTGCCCTCAATGAGAAAGTTTCCCTTAACATATTATTTTATACTAGGCTTAATTTTTTTACTAGCCATAGCACTTTGGGTATTCATGTTTTGGAATTCTAATCATGGGGCAAATCAACAATATGATTATGATCAAAATAACCCTATTAGTAGAATTGGTAATAATCCAATTATTCCCATAGGAGGAGGAAATAATACAGGAAATAATACAGGAAATATTCCCCCTAATTTAATTGGTTATAGACCTATTCAGAACCCAAACTTAATAGATGATGACGAGAGTAAAAGACAAATAGTTTCTGATTTGGTGAATGTTGCAATAAAAGATTCCGTGAATAGAATTGAAGATTTTATTCAAAGTTTTAATTCTACATACGACACCAATGATTATGTTATCAATTACGTAGATACATTAATTAATTATGCTCAAATTAAAGTACCTGAGGCGGAGCGAGTTAATTTTAAAACGGGTATAAAGTCAAAACTAGATCAGTTTAGTCTATTAGTTTGGGATGAAACAATTTTTAAATCAAACGCAACTAAGTCGACATTACAACCCAATTGGCATTTGGATAAAACTGGCATTTCTAGATTGAATTATGTGTTTCAACCTGATTCAGTGACCATAGCTATAATAGATAATGGCTTTGATTTATCTCATCCATCTTTCACTAGAAAGAACCCAAAAACATTTAATGCAACAGATGGTTCAAGTGATGTTTCACCGGGTCCAAAAAACCATGGAACTCATGTAGCTTCTATAGCATTAGGGAGTAATATAAACGATATAGAAGGGGTATGCCCTAGTTGTAATATTATGCCGATTAAAGTAGAGGATAATAATGGTATTTTGAGTTCTAATTATATTATTAAAGGAATTTTATATGCCATTAAAAACAAGGCGGATGTTATAAATCTGTCTTTAGGAGCTAGCATTGGGACTTCGAATATTCCAATTGCTTATCAAGAAAACTTTATAGGTAATGGCGCAAAGGATGAAGAAGCTTTTTGGAAAGAACTATTTGAATATGCTGAAAACAATAAGACTATTTGCGTTTTAGCCGCTGGTAATGATAATATATTAACAGGCTTTGATCCGTTTCAGAGATCAAAAGAAACTATAAAAGTTGGAGCGATTGATTCTAATGGACAAAAAGCAAGTTTTTCAAACTTTGGAAAGAATACTACGATTTATGCTCCTGGAGTAGAGATTTTTGGAGCTAAACCCAATCGTCAATTTGAGCCACAAAGTGGTACAAGTATGGCAGCTCCCATAGTTTCGGGATTTGTTGGACTTCTTAAAAGTGTTGATAAAAATCGAGACTTCGATCAAATAAATAAATTACTAATTAAAAACTCAGAAATACAAAATGGGTTAAGAGTGTTAACCTACAAAACATTGAATTAATATGAAACAAGAAAACTTTTTATTTGTTGACATTGTGTCGGCAATCTTTTTATTGCTTTTAATGGTCGGGAATTTATTTGGCCTATTATATATTACAGACGGCAACTTCCCGGTAAGTGTTTTAATAAGTTTGTTTATAGTTGTATGCTACTACTTTGTGATACAGTTATTAAAACGAAATAAAGAAAAAATGGTGAATAAATCATTTATGGTGCCTGAAACCTTATTTTTCTTTGTGTTCATAATCTTTGGCTTGGCGAGTTTATTTTTCTTGACTCATTTTATTAATGTTGAAATGAATGCGAAAGATAAAATTATAGCTGATACCGATGCTAAAATTCAAGAGTTAATTAATTTACCAGAAGCGTATAAAGAAGTTGCAGAGAATGAAGTTTTAGAATTCGACGGAGACTTATCTAGCAAGCTACAGGCTTATAAAAGCAATCCAACAAATGAACTAAAGAGCACTTTGCTTTCGACTCCATATTCTATAGATTCGCTGGTGTTAAATACGCCAAGTTATATTAATGTAAGAGAGGTTACTGATTCTAGATTAGAGCATTTAAACTACCAGATAAATCAGAACTATAAGGAACTTGATGAGTCTATAGTCTTTCCTGCTGAACAGTATCAAAATGTCTTTTTAAACTGGCAAAGAATGAATGTCGTTTCTTCATATGAGGGACTAAACTCATTTATAGAAAGAAGCTACGCTTCGGTAAATGAAAAATTAGATGAGTTGCCTAGAGATGTTGCACACTTTGAATATGAAGAAGGCATGGATACATTACCATTGAATGATCCTATTGCTTTAAATGAAATGTACAAACCTGACTATATCATTCCTAGTGTTAGTGTTGTTTTATTGCATCTTTTCATATTAATACCATTCTTTACGCATAGGGTTAGAAAATATAATAAAACGAATAGAGAAAAAGGCGAAATTAAAGGTGGACATAGAATCTAAAAAAATTGAAATGGAAAAACATGTAAAGGAGCAAGTTCTTAGAAATTGTAATTTATTACCTATAAGTTCACTAGACAAAATAGTGGCTGAAGGTCATGTAACAATAGAAGAGTTTAAAAATTATAATCTAGAAATTTCTAAAGTCAATGAACTTTTAGAATTAGAAGCAAAAAGAAATGGAACATTTATTCCAGAAGAAGTAGTTGAAGAAGAAGATTTCTTTGTGCCTAACCATATAGACCAACCTAAATCTTCGGCTGCTAATAAACAGGATTTGCTAAATAAAATTCTTGAAGAAACCATAGATGCAGATGATATAAAAGATCTACTAATATCTAATGTATTAAGCTTTGATGATTTATTAGAGGGTGGAATTAATCCAAGAATTGTAAATTCTTTAAGGCATTTTATTCAACCTGCATTAGTAAAGACCTATACAGTTGATAAGTTACCTATCATGGAAGAAGGTCGTACTGACTTGTTTTTTATTGGGGTTCCCGCCGCTGGTAAATCTACTATGTTAGCAGGTATGATGAAATATGTTCATCAAGAAGGTATTATGATACCAGATTCTTATAATAATGCGGGGAATGTTTATAGTGAATACCTTATAAGTGGTATCAACAAAGGATTATTACCAAGAGGTACTGTAGCTGGATCTTATAATTACATTGCAGCATCGATTAAGGATAAGGGAGGAAAGTCCCATCCATTTAATATAGTGGAAGTGGCCGGTGAAAATTATATTAAAATTTTTAATGATGGTCTGCAATCACAGGAAGTAAAGGGATTTGTTGATTATATTAAAAATAGAAATAAGAAGATTTTAATATTTGTAATTGATTCCTTAGCTCACCATACTCAAATGGAAACATTCACTGATAACGTTGATCAGAGTATTGCATACTCAAACATTATTAGCATGTTTAAAGATTCAGGTGTATTAAAAAACGTGGATGCTATTTATTTAGTAGCTAATAAATTCGATGCCATAATGAATACCAAATATTTTGGTAGTGCTGAAAAGGAAAGCGACTTAGCTGTACAATTTTTAAATGAGGAATTTAAAAGTTTAATCAATATTTGTAAAGACGCTAGAGATAATAGTAAACATAAATTTGAAATTAAGGTCTTTCCATTTTCTATTGGATCCGTTAGTTATGATAAAATTTTAACTCACTTCGAACCTAAGTATTCTGAGGTTATTGTTAGCAATGTTCTAGAAGATAGCTTTGTCGTAAAAGGAGGGAAATTTTGGAAATTTTAAAATTTAATAAAAAGTAGTAAAATGAGTAATATCGCGATAATAATTCAGAGAACGTATAATGGTTTGTCGACTGAATATTCTACAATGCCTAAGAATCAATTATCAAACTTCAGTTCAGTATTAATTGATGAGCGTACAGATTCAGCGCAAATTGCTCCGAATGGAGTCTATTATTCTGTCATGAATTACAATAACATAAAAGTATATTCTTTTATCAATGCATCTATTAAAGACGTAAGTAAGCGTGATGGTTTTTATGCCGTTCGTTTACTTGTTGGAGCTAGCTCTAATATTAAGAATGTAGAAAATGTATTAAATAAAATAGCTCAGAGATATCATAATTCAATTCAGACCAATAGTCAAGCTATTCAAGACTATAAAGATATTTTGGCTGAAGCTCAGGTAGAGACTAATAAAATAATTAAGTCAAGAGAATTAAGTAGCTCAGACAAATACTATTTTCTAAAAGATGCAGGTCAAAGTGTAAGTGAGTTATTGAATTCTAAAGCTGCTAGCTATGTCAACCTACTTTATATCTTTAAAAATGGAGAGGCTATACCAAACGCAATCTCTCATTTTAACTTTCAGCCAGCACAGCAATTAGAAACTCGTTTAAATATAATTTCTGTTGATAACTCATCGGCTCATTTAAGTAAAATATTGATCAATAATCAGGAGGTTAGTGGAAGTCTTGGTGAGCAAATTAAATTACTCGTTCACCAAAATGATGAAATAATATCTATAAATAAGGATAATGAAAGAACATTACACAGTCCAAATCACTCTCATATAAAAATAGCGGGTCCTCGGTTAAGAGATATACCTGAATCTAGAAGTAATAATCAAAGAAATATGGAAGACTTCAGTCCAAGGTCATTTATGTTAGGAGCAGGATTAGTTTTATTATTAGCTGCTCTATCGCTTGGTGGCTTGTATTTTTTAAAGTACAAACCATTGCAAAAAGAGATTAAAGAAAAGCAAAACGAAATTTCCAATTTAGATGAAGTCAAAAAGGAATTAGAAAATTATGAAAAAGCTGATGCATTAGGTATAATAAAAGACGAACAGGGTAATAAATATGCTATTGTTAATGGGGTTGTGTTAAAAGGGAATGTTAATGGTAAATATGAATACATTCTGACAAATAAATTTTATGCTATAGATGAAAATACTATAACTAAAGTATCTAAAGATAACAAGATTAAAAAAATTGAAAAGGAATTTGGGTTTGATTTAATTAAATCATCTAATAATCAAGTCAATACTGATAGTGGTTCAAGTAATAAAGAAAATGATTCTAACCCTAGTGGAAATTCAGGTAATAATAGCACTCAAACATCTGGAAAAGATTCTAACGATGGATCTGAAAATAGAAAAACTAACGGAAGTAATTTGCATAACAATGCAAAAAGTTCTAGTAATACAGGAAGTGGACCTAAAAGTAGTAAGGAAAAATCTGGAGGTGAGACAGGTGGTTCAAAGGATGGTGCAACCGATAAAAATACATCTACATCAGATGGTGACAACTCTAATAACAATAAAGACATGTTAGAAGAGGCAGGGGATATAATGGATAAATAATTAAATTACAATGAACAATCAAAATAGAATATATTATATAGTAGGAGGAACTATTGCTGTAGGTTTATTATTAGCTTTCCTAGTATTTGCCTTTTCCGGAGGATTAGATTCCCCAGTTACCAAACTTCCAAGTAGGGTGGATTCTTCTTCCTCTACAATAAGTCATCATGTTGTTATTGAGAAAAAAATCGATTCTTTATCACAACATAATGTGACACCAACTAAGTATACGACGTTGAAATCCGAAATATCTTCTGGTCTCAATGCTGGAATGTACCCTAACAGTATTAAAACTAATTTAGATAATAGATTAGCAGATGCGTATTCAAAAGCAGTGATAGCTAAGATAAATAATGAGTTAAGTAAAAATCCAATTAATCAAAATGAAGTTGAAATTTATTTAACTCATTTAAATACTATTGGATTAGCAAATAATGAAGTTTTAAATTTTAGAAGAATATTAAAAGAATATAATTATTGGACAGTAAGCGTTCCATCTAAAGTTGAAACATTTGTGAAAAAATCGTTTGCAAATTATAACTCTGATCAATATTTAAGTTTGAAAAACGAACTTGAAGGGAGTAGCAATATATCCCCAATTATTTTATCCCATCCAGCAGTTAAATCTTCTAGGAAATCTTCTCTTGCAAGGTTGCAAAAATATTACAATGATTATGTTCAATATCAAATGGCTATGTCAGGCTTCGATTAAAATTTAAAAAATGAAAAAACTTATAACTTTAATTTTCATTAGCTATCAGTTAGTTAATTTAAATGCCCAATCTGTAGAAAATACATCAAATCAAAATAATAAGGAATCTAAGCCTATTGCTAACGAGGAACTTAAAATTAACGAGAATATAAATTCTATCGATGAATATAAATACATTATAAAGAATATTAATGATGCGTTATTATATACTTTATTTTCAAACAAATACTTAAAAGATCCTGATTTTCACAAAGCATCTTTAGCTAAAGAGGATTTAACAAAATCAATGAATAATTACAATGCCATTTTACATTGTATAGTAATTGATAAAGATCAGTCAGAAAAAGATAGACTTATTGCTCAAAAAGCCTTTAAGTTTAATGTTGTTCACACAAAATTTTTTAAGCTCAATCAAGAATATAAAGAGTTTTTTGACAATAAATATACGCTCTCCACAGCCGAAGACTATATTCAAAAATTAGAAAGTTTGGATTTACAGGATTTTTCAGGCTTATCCAATGATAGAGATAAATTGATAAAGAATATTTTAAAATATAAAGAAGAATCTTGCCAATTAAAAAAAGAGTTAGATAAATTAAAAATCTTTGCTAAAGATGATAACAATGCCCTTCGTTCCAAATATCTTGAGATTGAGAAAAAGTATCAATTTCCATATTTAAAAACTGTTGTTAGGAACATGAGTAATAACTTATCTAGTTATACAGCCGATTCTTTAGAAGACAACTGCGCTGTAGCGGAAAAAGAACAAAGCACAAAAGCTGAAGAAGCTGCAAATAACGAAAAGGATACTCCAACATCAGTGGTAGAGGAATCTCAAGAAGTGGTTAAAGAGAATACAAATGAAGCTTCTAAAGAGGAAACTAAAAATGAAGTAAAAGAGGATAAAAATAAAAAGAAAAATTCAAAAAAAGGAAAGGTAAAAGAGGAAGGTGAGGATAAAAAGAAGGACACTAATCCTACTCAGGAACAAGAAAATGGTTTAACAATAGATTAATTATGTTAAAAAAAACAACACTTTTAGTTCTGCTTTTTTTTTCTATCCATCTTCAGTCCCAAACTAAAACTGATATGGCTTTAATGAATGCTGCTAAAAGTATTAAAGCCAATGATAATGTATCTGCTTTAAAACTCCTTAACGATGCAGATAAGAATGATTACAGGGTTAACTTCTTTAAGATAATAGCGGGTAATAACTTGGTAGAAAAGGGTTTATATGATGTAGATAAAATCCAAGATTTATATAGTTTGGCCAGCGCTTATATCATTAAATATCCTAAGAATAATACGAATTATACCAGCCAGGTTAGACAGATTCGAAATAGTCTCGAGGAGAAGCTTTTAGGAAGTACAGATTATCAGAAATCTGTACAGCCGAAAAAAACTAGTAGTGATACTGTAAAGGAGGATACTACAGTTAATATTGTAGCAGAAGACGACCCTAGAGTTGTAACATCTTTAACTTATAAGAGTGTTGAATTCGAAGAATTGCAAGAGGAGTATAAATATTTTTTTAGAAGTAAATATACCGAAAGAGAAGCCAGGATTTATAAATACAAGCTAAAACAATTAAATATTGAAGGCTTAGAAGTGTACGAGAATCAGCGAGATAAAATTCTAGAGGATATTGATAAATTTAAAAATCAATCATGTGAATTGAAGGAGTATTTAGATAGGATTAAGAATGTCGGAAATGAAAACAACTCGAGTCTCTCTGCCGTATATGAAAAATTAGAAGATGAATATGACTTCCCATATCTCAAGTTTATTATAAAAAAGATGAGCACAGATGTTAGAACTTATACGTCTAAATCTTTAGATTCATGTAATTAACTCATTAACAATTGCTTTAACTACAAATCTTTAGTTGTAAAAATATTTAGAACTATCAACACATTAAATAATATGAAAAACTTTTTATTACTAATTTTTATTTTTATTTCCCTTGGTTTGAAAGGACAAACAAAAACCGATATTGCAGTAATGGAGGCAGCGAAAAATATTAAAAGTGGGAATTATGAATCGGCTTTATCACTTTTAAAGAATGCTAACCAAACAGATTATAGAGTTCAATATTTTCAAATATTAGCTACTGAAAAAGTCTATGAAATTTATGGAATTGAGGATTTTGAAGAAATTCATAGCCTAAGAATAAAACTTAAAAACTATTTGAATTTATATAGGTCTAAAAATGAGAATTATTCAAATGACCTTATGATGATTTTAGATAGACTCAATAGTGCTCAACCCGCCCAATCTTATGAAGAATATTTGGCAATCAAAGAGGAGCAGGAAAGGCAAAAGCGACTGAAATTGAAGACTCAAAAACTTAATGAGTTAAAAAACAATTTTCAAGATGGTAATTACAATTTAATTTTACAGGAAATTTCTAGCTTAAGAAGAGACGATTTAATAGATGATTATCACTTAGATTATTATCAAGCTAATTCGGTTTATAAGCTGCTTGAGAATAGGACTAATTTGAGTTTTAATGATATAGAAAATTCAAGAAAGATATTCAGATCCTATTTGACAAATTACTCATCCAAAGATATAAATTACACAAATCAGATTAAAGATAATTTAAACATTTTAAATACTAACTATCCTGCTACAATAGATGAATTCACGGCTTATAAGCAAGACATGGAAAGAAAGAGGATAGAGCAAGAGTTAAAAGATAAGATGGCAAGAATTGAAAATGCATATGAAAAAGCTAATTATTATCAATTGGACTTAATGTTATCAGAATTTCCAGAAGGAACTAAATATCAAAAAGATGTTTTATTTTATCGTACTATGTATGATTATTGGGAGTTTAATCAAAAAAGCTATAAGAGTTTTAACGATATATCCACTATTCGACATTTAGTAGAGAATAGAATAAATAATAAAGAATTAAAGAATAGTAAACATTATGGGGAGTTATTAAGAGTTAGTAACATCTTAAAAAATAATTATCCAAAAGATATTAAAGCCTTTAAGGAATTAGAAGAAAAGAAACGCCAAGCAACTTTAGCAAGACTAAAAGCAGAAGAGAAACAGCGAATTGAAAGAGAGAAGAGAGAAGAAGCTCAAAGGCGAAAAGCAAAAAGGCAACGAAAATTTAATCGAGGATATACTGCATTAGGTTTTGAAGGTGGCACTATAGCTAAATATGGGTTAAGGTTTGAGTTGAATGGTTATAGAGATTTAGGCTTCTTTATAAATGCAAGGACTAATTTAATGGACTTGACAGAATTAGAAAATACTGAAGAGTTTGTCGACAATAAAAATGAAGCAGTATTAGGTATGAGTGTGAATCTAACTAAATGGTTTATATTAAATATTGGTGGAGGTTATGGATTCTATAAATTTAAAAATGGTCAGGATCATTATGCCTCATATAAATATGTTGATTCATACTATAACGAAAACTCTTATTCTAATGTATTGATAGATGAAGAGTACTATACAGGGTATGGAGGGGTGACTGTTAGATTAGGTAATCGCTTTAATTTAATCGGTGGAGTTTCTATAATGAACTTTATGGATGACTTTCAAGTTGACCCTGAATTTACATATGGTTTAACAATTAACCTGAAATAGGAAGTTTGATTTACATAAAAAGTTGTCATTCATTTTATAATGAATGACAACTTTTTTTTGTAATTACTTGAAAATGATTTTTATATACCAATTTGAAGATGTCCTAAATTGGACAACTTTGGACTTTTTTATTAATAAAGTATTTAATTACTTTGATTTTTAAGATTATATAAACATTCAAATACAATAATTTATAAACAGCAATTACTTTTTTGGAAAAATTTCTAAAAAGCTAATGTTTTAAATATATTCATATGAGAAGAATATTTTATTCAGGTTTAATTCTAACTTCAATTTTGTTTATAGGTTGTGATAAAGATAATAAAGCAAAAGAATTAGAATTAAAAGAGAGGGAATTAGAACTTAAGGAAAAGGAATTAAAAATTGCAGAAAAAGCTGAAAAGCAAGCTCAAAAAGCTGAATCGAACTCAGAAGCAGATTTTGCTACAAAAAAGACCATTGAAAAGGAAAATAACTATGGAGTGATTACTGGAAACAAAGTTATTATTAGGTCTAATCATACAACTAAATCCAATAATATGGGTAATTATGTTAAAGGAGAAAGAGTTGAGATTTTAGATGAATATTATCCAGCAAATAACACCGAGGCAATAGCAAAAAAGCAAATTTATTTATATAATGATTATGGTAGGTTTCTTTATACTTTGGTTCCTGGTAAAGCCGTAGAGATTCTAGAAGAAACCCATGGTGAATATTGGGTTAGTTTTGATCATCCTGAATATGGTAAATTGACAGCTACAGTTAATGGGAGTGATTTAGATTTTATTTCAGGAGATAAGTGGTACAAGGTGAGAAGAAATAACGGACAAACAGGTTGGGTGTTTTCTAAATTTTTAAAACGATGAAAAAAATAATATATACGTGCTTAGTTGCATTCTTGATTTCTTGTGGATCTGAGAATAAAGAGTTATCAGAAAACAATCATGCTATTGAAGAAGAAATAGTCATTGAAAATGATATGGAACTGGAAAATGAAGATGAGATTATATTATCTTCTGAAAGACCAAGTGGATCTATAAACGAGGATGTCCAAATGGAGAGATCAGAAGGCACAGTTCGAAGTGGTAAAGGGGCAATAAATACCATCAACTTAGGTAATGTAGAAGATATAAATAAGTATCTGATAGGAAACCTAGAGTTTCATAATGATGATAAATTCGCCAAAATTCCATCAAATCTCTCTAGTAAATCAATTTATGTTAGAAAGGAGACCTTAAATGCTTTTCTAGAAATGGCTAAGCAAGCTGAAAAGGATGGTATTAAACTAACCGTAATTTCAGGAGCAAGAAACTTTAACCACCAAAAATCTATTTGGGAAAGAAAGTGGAATTCTTCAAATATTAAAGACCCGGTAGCTAGAGCTAAAGATATTTTGAGATATAGTTCTATGCCAATGACTTCTAGGCATCACTGGGGGACGGATATAGATATTAATAGTTTACAAAACAGCTATTTTGAATCTGGTAAAGGACTCAAAGAGTACAAATGGTTGGTAGAGAATGGGCCTAAATACGGATTCTGTCAAGTTTACACGGATAAAAAGGAAAAGAACCGTAAAGGTTATGAAATGGAAAAATGGCACTGGTCTTATATGCCTTTAGCTAGTCAACTTTTAAGTCAGTATAAAAAAGAATTAAGCTATGATCAAATTTCTGGATTTGAAGGTAGTGAAGTTGCTAAAGACTTGGATGTGATAAATGTTTATGTTGGTGGAATTGCTGATTGTAACTAGTAGAATCCAATAAGTGAATAACTGATCTCTGGAGAAGTAATAAAATGATAATATTAGTTTTAAAAAAATAAACAAATCAAAATGAAATATTTGTTATCGATATCGCTTGTCTTAAATTTATCTCTTTTAATGGGCCAAAGTAAAAAGGAATTAAGACAATCTATCAGTGATTTGAACATGCAAAAAACTGTTCTAGAGAGTCAAATAAACAAAAAAGATAGTTTAATTTCTAATATTAGTTTAAAATTAAAAACTACTGAAGAACAACTTGCTAAGGCAGAGCTAGATGTCCATAATTTGGGAGAGAGTTTTAGTGAAGCAACTTTAGAAAATATGAATTTAACTTCTGAGTTAAAGGAATTAAATAAGACAATTGAAAAGCTGAAATCTGGAAATACCTCTAAATTAGTTCACTTGGATTACAATAATCCAATAAATGGCTTTAATGTATCTATAATTTGGCGTCCAGAAATTAAGTTTGGAGAACACTTACAAGGTCCAGGTATAATTTCCTTTGAACATCCTGATAAAGAAAAAAACTTCTCTATAGCACATCAATATATTAGTATATTAGAAAAGGATGTGCCTTTCATTAAAGTAGACGAAAGTAGTGGAGTCGTTCAATTATTAGAGAATAAGGCGAC
This sequence comes from Profundicola chukchiensis, assembly GCF_029664245.1. Classification (GTDB taxonomy): domain Bacteria; phylum Bacteroidota; class Bacteroidia; order Flavobacteriales; family Weeksellaceae; genus Profundicola; species Profundicola chukchiensis. Next base: position 273,795 of record NZ_JANAIE010000004.1, read on the forward strand.
CTTATCCTATGATAAAAGTTCCACATCAAAAAGCAATCCCTTCCTTATAGACGAAGTTCCATTTTTTTTCAAGAATATAGATTTTTCTAATTTCAACGATGAAGAATTAGTATTGTTAGAGGTAGGAAAAGGAACAAGATCACGAAATAGTTTTAAAGTCTTTGATCTAGAATATCAGCATCCTAAGGAATTAAAACATAGTCCATTTAACGAATTGCAGAGTTCTTCAGAAATCAATTATTCAAAGCGTACAATTTCAAACTATTTTGATATAGGATATTGTGCAAATGTTTATGAAGTCTATGGCTTTGAAAAAGTATCCGAATATTCCGAATTTTTACAACTACGTTTCATTATAAAAGAAGAAAGGGGGAATTATGGTAGATGCTATTGGAACACGTATAAAGTCGGAGATAGAAAGTTGACTTTTGTTAGAAAAAGTGTTTCTAATTAAATAGAAATATTCGAAATTAGATGGACAATAATATTCAAAAAATTAAAGAGCTTCACGAACTATATCAGAATGGTATTTTAAGTAAGGAAGACTTTGAGATAAAAAAAAGAGAATTATTGGATTTATCTCAAGAGGTACAGCACTCTGAAGTAGAATCTAAATCAGATGTATTATTTCCAGAAGAGGAGACCAGGGAGCAGTTAGTGAAGGACGACAATCATCATGATACTAGTACAAATAGTGCAATTAAAGATAAAAAGAAGGAAGATTTAAATAAAAGTTCTAATAATTCTTCGAATAAAAAGAGTTATATCGTTTTCGCAATAGGTGCGCTTTTTATTTTAGCCTATTGGTATTATGATTCATATATGAAACAGGTCGATATTGGCTCATCTGTAATTTTTAAAGTTTATGAAAACCATGACCAGGATATCGTTGCAGTACCAATAGCTCTGTATACAAATCAAAAAATATTCCTAGAACCTCCTTATACCATGGATGACGAGGCGACCTTTGAATTATCTAAATTACACGAAGGTCATGATTCTATGAATGCCCATAGTATTGCTGACACTCTAAGTAATGTGATTTCTAAGGCTGATTCTTTATATTTATTAGAAAATGGAAGGAGAATAGGTTCAATTGCGATAAAAGGAAAAACTTTATTTCATTTATCTGACCCTGGGTATATTTCAGCAAAGCTTGATGAAAAGCCTAAGTCTTCAATATTGACTGATAATCCTATCATAGGTACAAATCGAATTAAAGATATAGAGGATTTAGGAAAACCAGAATTGGAATCTAGAAAAGATGGAGAAGGAAACCTATTAGACGATACACTTATAGCACAAATAGATATTGATGGAGATGGGATTCCAGAATTAATCTATGAATGCTCTACATATGAGGGAAGCTTTTATAAAATATTCTCATATGCTAATGGAACTTGGTATATGATATATTCCGGAACCTACTTAGGATATTAAACAACTTGAATAAATACTTATGAACGACGAAATATTTACTGTTTTAAAAGAATTATTTTCTTTGCTTAATGCAGGAATAATTGATAATAAGGAATATGATCAGAAGAAATTAGAATTATTAAACTCATTTAATCAATTTGACATAGAGGACAAATCTGTTTTCTTAGACGAGTTAAATGGTTTATTAAATTCTGGGATTATAAATTCCAAGGACTTAGATGATCTTAAAAATAGATTAAATCTAGTAGAAGGTCAAGCAAAATTTAATGAGGAAAGTCTATTATTTGATAGTGGATTAACTAATGATAACGTACCTGAAGTTGAAGTTGATAGTGATCTTCAAGATTATGCTCCAAATGAAGGAAAAATTCGATGGAAAATCTTAGTTATTATAGCTTTATTAATTGGAGGATATTTTGTTTGGCAAAACTGGGATGAAATAAAATATTCAGAATTTTATCAGCGTATTGAAACTTTAGTGAATAATGATGATTCTGATCAGATGTATGTACCAGAGATTCCAATTTTCTCAGATGATACTCATTCAGCAATTGAAGAAATAGATTCATCTGAAACTCTATATACTGGAAATTCAAATTTTGATAATTTACTTAAAGTCGAATCCAAAAGAGCAATAGAAGAATTAAATCTAACGATTTCGCAATATGATCTTAGCGTTTTAATTTATGAACATTGCAAAGAATATTGGGCTTCAGATATTGAAGATGGCGGAATTGAGCACGTAACAATTGAAGTTATGAAACTAAATGAAGATTTGTTGCAAATTAATACATCCTGGGGAACAGCAAGCTCTAATAGATATTCCTTAATCAAGAATACCGATAACTATTATCATTTAATTGATGAAATGGAAGCTCTACAGCCAGTTTTCGCAAAGCTTTACAATATTGTTGGTACAACTAAGAGTTTCAATGGAGCCTATTTAGAAACTATAGATGGCAAATCATGGTTGGTTTTTGAGTTTTATATGCGCGAGGACGCTGCGTGTTGCCCAAGTATTAAAGTTGCTACAATAGGGCAATTAGATTCTTATAATAGATTTAAAACCGATGGGTTAATGTATTACAATCAAAAATATAGTCCTTATTGGGAGGTATTATAAATACTAACTCAATATATATCAGTTATATGAGAGTAACGGTTTCTAGTTTTATGTAAACTCAAAATATAAAATTTTAAAAATAAAATAGCCGCCTAAAATATAAGAAAGACGGCTATTTAATATTAAAGATTTAATTAATTCAAGTTAACTCAATTGACTAAAAGTATAATTATAAATTATGAAGATTAAATGTATCATAAATCAAATGCAATCTACGTTTCCATTCATCTGGTTGTGTGGAATATCCAGCAGATGCAATAGCTTTTACCCAAGTCGAAAAATCATCTGTACCTTTTAATCTCTTATAGTATTTTTTACGAGTGAGTAACTTACAAAACCCCTCGTAACTTGCTCTAACAGAACTGTATTGTTTATAGACGGATTTTCCACCAGTGTTGTTTTTACCAATGATTCCGAAGTGATTATTCAACATTTTAGAGTTTTTACTTGTACCACCACCGGTTTCCACAAAAGCAACGGCTAAAATTACAGAACTAGGTATTTCATATTGTTGTGATAATTCTTCTGCAATCGGTTTATACTTTTTGATGTACTTGTGATGTTGTGCAGTCGCAGTTCCTAAAGAAAGAACAAAAACTAAACTTACGATGACTAATTTAAATACTTTCAACATAACTTTTATTAGAAATAATATCGCAAAATTATGAATTATATAATAGAACTTGATTTTTTAACAAATAATAACAATTTCATGCGAGAATTAGGTAGAATTGACTATCTATTTTGTTAAAATAATTAACGATTTAACTAAATTTACCTCTACTTAATTTAGCTTTGGAATCACTAGGTAATCGTAATAGAATCATTGAGTTAACATAGTATTACAATTAAAATATTGAATTAAAAGCTGATTTAATTCCTTTTATAAAAATTAAAACATTGGAAGAGAACAAGAATAGAAATTATAAGGTTTTCGCATTGGTAGTTTATTGTTTTATAATTTACCTGATAGTTTCCTTAGTTGCTCAATATTATGGGACAAATTGGAAACCTTTGGCGAATGTAAATCTAGTTTCAGACATCTTTAGAGCAGAAGTGATGTCAGATTCTATTTTAATAAATAATCCAAATATTGAGAATGATGAAATAATGGCGGAATCTATTGTAATGGAAGAAAATGTAATAGAAGAAGTTATTGAAGAAGAGGTAGATGATTTCAATTTATATTTGGAACCCCACCTTATAACCGATTTCACGCGTAACTCTCAACAGCCTGCTATGCCTAATTTCATTAAGAAATTGGTAGAATTAAAAAATACCAAGAAAGGTAAAATTCGTATCGCTTATTTGGGAGATAGTATGATAGAAGGTGACTTGTTGACGATGACATTGAGAGAGTTGCTACAAGATGAGTTTGGGGGTGAAGGGGTTGGCTTTGTGCCAATTTACTCTAATATTGCTGGTTTCAGAACTACCGTTACGGCAAATTCAAGTGGTTGGAAAGATGATCATTTCATGAACAAATCTTCTAAAGGCTATTATATATCTGGACATGTTTTTACTGGAAATGGAAAGGCATCATTCAATGATAGAACTATAAAAAATAATCAAATACCAATTGAGAAATCAATTATCTATGGTAAGGTAGATAACGGTAAATTAAACCATAATGGGACTGAAAAAACATTGGATGGGGCAGAGGCAGTGAACAAGACAGTCTTAGCCAACGATACATCAACGCGTTTGTCAATAAGCTCTAAAACGGCAGAGATGCCTCTTTTTGGGGTGAGCTTTGAGTCGGAAGATGGTATTTTTATCGATAATTTTTCTTTTAGAGGATCTACTGGTTTTGAACTAGGCAAAGTAAATAGCCAAATATTAAATACGATTCAAAGTGTTAATAATTACGATTTGATTGTTTTACAATATGGTGTGAATCTATTATTTAGACCAAAAGATACCAATTACGACTACTATCAAACAGGAATGCAGCCTGTGATAGAAAAATTAAAAAAATCCTTTGAAGGTGCCGACTTTTTATTGGTGAGTAGTGCTGATCGTGCTTTTAGATATAACGGAGAGTTCAAAACTGCCATTGGTTTGCCTAATTTGATAAAATTACAAGCTACCATGGCTAAGGAAAATGATATGGCTTTTTATAATCAATTTGCAAGCATGGGTGGCGAAAATAGCATTGTGGATTGGGCCAGTCAAAAACCTTCTTTGGCCAATAAAGATCATGTACATCCTAACCATCGAGGAACAAGAATTTTAGCGAATAATTTGTTTAATGCTATTCTTGATGATTATAAAAAGTTTGATAACAATAAACTAGAAGAAAATTAAATGGAATCTATCTTAAAGCTATTTAACTCCTTTGACTGGGCGGCTTTCGGGCAACAATTTTTATATGATAGTAAAAATCCTCTTTTATTTAATAATGGGTTTTTCGTTTATTTCTTTTCTTTATTTATTGTTTTATTCTTTGCATTAAGACATCGCCACCAAGCACGTAGATATGTGTTTTGTCTTTTTTCACTTTACTTTTTTTATAAAGCAAGTGGGGCGTTTGTGGGATTGGTAATTATTTCTGCAATCGTAGATTTTTACTTATCCAATGCGATTTATAGGACCAAAACTAAGTCTAAGAAAACGGGTTTATTGGTGCTGAGTATTATATTTAATTTAGGAATGTTATTCTATTTTAAATATACCGACTTCTTTATAGAAATCTCCAATAATTGGTTAGAAACAGATTTTAACCCACTAAACCTCATCTTACCTATTGGTATTTCATTCTATACTTTTGAAAATTTAAGTTATACCATAGATGTTTATAGAGGAGATTTTAAACCCGCTAAAAAGTTCACGGATTATCTACTATTTCTTGCCTTCTTCCCTAAATTAATGATGGGACCTATTGTTAGAGCACATGATTTTGTTCCGCAAATTAATAAGCCTTATTTTGTAAGCGATAGAGATTTTGCAAAAGGTTTTTATTTAATCATAGCCGGACTTATTAAAAAGCTCATTATCTCAGACTTTATCACCCTTAATATGGTCGATTATGTTTTTGATAATCCAAATTTATATACAGGGCTAGAAAACTTATTTGCGGTTTACGGTTATGCCATGGTCATTTATTGTGATTTTAGCGGCTACAGTGATATTGCTATTGGTATAGCTTTATGGCTTGGTTTTCATATACCTGCAAACTTCCTTTCACCATATCAAAGTTCAAGCATTACAGAGTTCTGGAGACGTTGGCATATTTCATTATCAACTTGGTTAAAAGATTATCTCTATATTCCTTTAGGAGGTAACCGTAAATTCTCCATTTCATCCTTCATATTTGTTGGTTTATTCCTAGTAGGAGCTTTTTTTATGAGTAAGAACCTATTTGGTTTTTCTGATTTGGTAGCCTTAGGTATATCCATTGGTTTGCTCATATTGTTTTTAATTCCGGCGATAATTACCAAGAATCCAAAAGGAATTGCTGCGAATTTTAATTTATTGACAACCATGCTTTTAGGTGGTTTTTGGCATGGTGCGAGTTGGAATTTCATAATTTGGGGAGCTATTCATGGAATTGGTTTAGCGATACACAAAATTTGGATGTTGCTAACAGGTAAAGCATTAGGAAGCATAAACAATTCTATGCCTTATAAAATAGTAATGGGCTTGATCACCTTTCATTTCGTATGTTTTGGTTGGGTTTTCTTTAAGGCAGCTGATTTTGAAATCGCAGTTAATATGCTCCAGCAAATTTTCTTTAATTTTGATACGTCGGTGTTCTTGCCATTTTACGCAAACTACCAAAGCGTCATTTGGATGATTGCTTTAGCTATGGCACTTCATTTAATCCCAGATGATTTGATTGATAAGATTTTAGACAAACCCAAAAAGGTTTCCCTCGTTTATTATGTAACTGTATTTTTTGGTTTCTTGATTTTGTATGGATATTTTAAATCTTCGGAACAGGTGTTACCTATTTATTTGCAATTCTAAATTTAAAAATCCAACAATTTAAATCAGGGTATAAAACTTGAATACACCATTGAAATCTAAACATCGTTTATGAAAAATTCTTTTTATTTAATATTCCTATCCATGTTTGTCTCATTTCAAACTCATGCACAAATAATAAATGCAGAGAATCTATCACCATTTTTAGATAGACTGAAAGAGAATAATTCGGTTACGCAAATATTATTTATTGGAGATTCTCATATACAAGCGGGATGGTTTACGGATTATTTAAGAATTGAACTACAACAAAAGTTTGGCAATGCAGGAAGAGGACTGGTTTTCCCATATTCTATTGCTAATTCTAATGGATTAGATGATATCAAAACAGTAAGTAATACCACTTGGGAGAACTTTAGATTGGTTTATGATCAGGATGTATTTCCACAAATGGGCATCAGTGGATTTGTGATGGGAAATAAAGAACCTTCTTTAATTGAGTTTTCCTTGAAACCAGAAGAAGCTTTTGACAAAGTTGTCATTTTTCATGATCGTGAAATGGCCGATGATTCTTTCGAAGTTTGGGATACCTACAAAAGTTTAAAAGATTATATCAAAAAAGATAAGCAAGTAAAAACCATTCAAGTTCAAGAAGATGTTACTTTCCCAGAGTTAGCCTCTAATAGTTATACTACAACCACGCGACTATATCAGCTAAATAGATCGACACCATACAAAGCTGGTAATTCATATAAAACTGAGTTAACTAAAATAATATACAACACCGATTTTGAGCAAGGAGTAAACAAGATACTCAAATCTAAATTCGATCATGGGATCACCACTGTTGAACTACCAACGAAGCGCAATCAATTCTTGCTTCATACAGAAGGTTTTGGAAATAATGTTTTTTATGGATTTCAATTTTTAAATAATACTGACAAAGGAGTAGTTTTAAACACGGTAGGAGTGAATGGAGCTACCTACGCCGACTTTACTAAATATTCGCTTACACTAGAACAAATGAATGCCCTGAATGCAAACCTTGTGGTTATTGCACTAGGTACTAATGAATCCTTAAGTGATATTACTGAAGAAACTTTTAAAGCAGATGCAAGACAATTAATTGCTGGGTTTAAAGAAAAAGATGAGAAGCAACCTATTCTTTTGATATCACCAACTGACAATATAAAATCTGCTCAAAAAATAGCCTTAATTAATCAATGGATAGCTGAAATCGCTCAAGAAGAGAATGTTGCTTATTTGGATTTTTATAATGCAATGGGCGGACAAGGATATTTCAGAAAAGCACTGGCTAGAAAAGAAGCAAATCGTGACGGAGTACATTTTTTAAAGCCAGGTTATGAAAAGCAAGCTCAAAAGTTATATCAAGAACTAATCAAGCTTTTAGGAAATTAAGTTTAAATTCTTAAAGATTGTATTTAAGGAGCATTACGATTCATTCGATACGTATCTACCATATACCCATAGTATTAAACAAAAAAAAGCTGTTCTTTCAAACAGCTTTTGTACCCCAGGCGGGACTTGAACCCGCACGCTCTAATGAGCACAGGATTTTAAGTCCTGCGTGTCTACCAATTCCACCACCAGGGCATCTTTCCATTGATTTAACGAGGTAAAACCTTTTATAAAATCAATTTCTTAGAATTGAAGTTGCGAATATAATGTCCCATTTTAAATTACACAATTATTTTAGCTAAAGAATTCAGTATTAAAAATTGTTTTAGACATTCAATAAGACGTATGATTCTCATATGTAGTTGTTTAAATGTTAAAATAATTATTTATCTTAGAAGATATTTTTATTGATTTACTTAAAGTTTTTCTGAAGTTTAAAGGTCATTAAATTATTCTCAACACTAAATACAATAATTGATATGAAAAGGATTTTAATTTTTTCAATGCTAATCAAGCCAACTGAATCAGGTAGAAATAAAATAAAAGGAGTGGATCTAGAATCATTACCCAAGGAACTAAGGGATCAATTGCTCGTTCACTTGAAGAAAAGTGATCAAGGGTAGGGTATCTCAATTAAATATGTAATTATATTAATGACTGCCATAGGGCGGTCATTTTTTTTTATTATAGGTATCTTGATTTAGTTTCAGCCTATGTAGGCTAGATCCTAAGAAAGACTGATTGTATGATACTCGTTAATATTAAGATCGTTCGTTTTTATAATACAGCATAACCCAGAAAAGAGGAGGGAAATTTAACAAAGCTACCACTTGAATTAACAAAATATTAAAAGCTCTTGTTCGCAATTTATTTAATTGTTAAATTTATAAACTTATAATAAAAATAATTCACCCTAGGGAGTCTGTTCGGTTATTATAGGCGAAGCTAAAAAGACATAGGCACATAAATAAATGGATTAATATTTTGAAGGAAGGGAAAGACAATATTGGCTCATTGATCGAAGGTTGGTGCAAGAAAATAATAGTTTTTTCCCGCCGGCTTTTTCCCTTTGGTACAGTTAAGGAAGTCATCGTACATTGGATACATTTTCAATTCGCACAGACTGTTTTACAAACCGAGATTTGTGAAAGTGTGCAATCAATGACTACGCTCAAAAAGATTCGCACATGAATGATTTTGAAGTTTGGAAATCATATATAGATGCTTTAGATATATTGACAAATCAATATTCTGAACCCTTCGATATTAAGATATTAGAGGCTAAGAAAGATTCGTCAGTTGTTTATAGATATATTGATTCTAATCAAAGAGACAAAATATTTAAAGGTTTATTAAAGGTGTTTCCAAATTTAAATAAAGAGAATGTCAATTATCAAGACAACCATCTATTATATCCTTTAGTGGAGGAAATTAATAATTCTGAAATTGAGGATTTAAAGTCCTTTGCAGATTCAAACCATTTTGAGTTTTCATCAAAGCCAGCTTTTTCGGGTACTTTCAAATACCCAAAAACCCCTTTAATAGATTTTTTAAGAGAACATGTCGTAACAGAAGAGGCTGGACAACAAGAAAAATCATTAACTCATCACATAAAAAAGAAATATCCCAATTCCACATACAAGGAGAAAAACAAAGGGAAAATTGTGGTTTTGGATGAGACCTATTTAGAGGGAGTAACAATTAAGGAGTGGGGAACTACGTATTCTTTTGAATACAGACTTTCTGTTAAGGGAATATCTACACCTATTGATATTTCAATATCGTCCGACAATGTTCTAGCTATCACTCATTCTAAGAGAAAAAACAAGTTAAGCATTAAGCTTCATGAAAGGATTAGTAAAGCTGAGATTGGAGAAATAAGACATAAAATAGCTAAAATCTTAACCGAAAAGATTGGAAGAGTACCCCAAATTAGCCTGAACACGGTTTTTACAAGAACTAATTTTACTCGCAGGCATAGAGAACAAAATACAACTGTTAATCAAAACCTCGGTAAAACTCAATTTTTAACTCTAGATGAGTTGAAACATATTGATTCTAAGTTGGAAACGAATCAGGAAGTTTATCGCGAAGAGGTTCTTGGTGCAATTTATAAAATTGATGCAAGTGAAAGCTTTATAAATAAGCAATTTGATATTGCTGTTAGGTACCTAAAGGAAAATGTTGGATTATTACCTTATAAGGTTGAGGGTTTCTTAAAGCAAATACATTTAAAGAATGTATTTCTAAAAAAGGAAGCGTTTGAAGCTTTTCAAGAAAACACCTTCTATTCAAATTCATTTCATCTCGTTTCTTACACAATTACTCCAGATGAGTTTGACAAATTTGAACAGATTAGAAAGCAAAGGAAGATCTATTATAAATCAGAGTACAGACCTAATCTTGAAGGTGTAATATTACCTAATCCGGATAACAATGTTTTCATCCAAACCTTTTCCGCATCCATTTCATTAAGTGACTTACAATTTGAAATCTTCTTTTTTCTAAATACGCTTAAACGATATTTTGGAAAAGAGCATATACAGATTGTTCATGAGCACATTTTTAGAATTGATAAACAAAGGTTCTTCGAACATATTAAAGAAGTTATTCCTTATGAAGAATTTCAGATAAGTTCAGATGCAAAGACGATTTCTTTCGATTTTAAAACGAAGGAAGAACTAAGTGAAAAACTACAAAAGTTGGACACCTATGATTCTTTGAACTATTTAGGCTTTGGAGACGATCATAAATACAAAGTAACCTTTGGAAATATAACTCCATTATTCCTAGTCAAGGAGAAATTGGATAAGCTGAACTTTACTAAAACAATTCTTAATGAATCAGGTAATCAGCTAAAAGTTTATGGGTTGATGTCGGATATTAGTTTACTCCCTATTGTTAGAGCTAATATCGAGAATGCTGCCGGCAATTTCACTCAAGACAATATACAATTGAATTGGGATGATTTTGATAGAGGTTTCGTAAAATACTATTTCCAATTTGACGAGGAAAGCTACAAAGAAGAAGTGCAAAAAAAGTTAGAAAATCTTAGAGGTGAGTCATTAACCCATGTTGATTCGAAGAAGACTTTAGGTGTTTTAAAATCCATTTCATATCCCAACTTAACACTTCTAGTTGAAGACAAAAGTCTTCTTGAAGAAGGGGATTATCTAACAGTTAAAAGTGCCTTAAAGGGTGAAAAAGATAAAGTAAAGCGATTAAGAGATGCTGTTGAGAAAATATATTCAGATTCGGGAAATTCAATTTGCAATAAGAATTTGAAACAAGCTCTGATTGATTCATCCTCATTGGAATCTTTTATTGATGGAGACATTACTCGTACAAATGAATACCAGGAATTATATCAAAAGGTAAATGGTGACCTATTAAGCCCTTATATCAATGAAAGACAAAAGGATGCAATAGTTAAGTGTTTATTAAGTGATGATCTGTTTATTGTTCAAGGTCCTCCAGGAACAGGTAAGTCAACTGCTATTGCAGAGCTTATTTGGCAACATTTAGCAAATAATGATAGCGATAAACGGTACAGAATATTAGTTACTTCGGAAACCAACTTAGCCGTAGATAATGCATTAGATAAGCTCAGAAGTAAGACGCACCTGTTAATGAAATCTATACGATTTGGTAGTGAGGAAAAGCTTGATAATGAGGGGAGAAGGTTTTCTTTGGAAGCAATTAATCACTGGAAAAATAATGAATGGGATGGTAGTGATTCTTTGATTTTAGATGACTGGGTTGATTTAATAAACAGCAGATGTATAAACCAAAGTAATGATTCATTTATTAAGCTTTGGAAAGAGCATTTATCGGAGAAAGGAAAAGTCCTTAGAGAGAATGTCTATTCTTCTTATATAAAGAATTGTAACGTAATTGGAGCTACTTGTAGTTCAATAGGAAAAATAAACTCAGAGGGTAGATTTACGCGGTTCTTTCAAGATTTCTCCAATGTTTTTTATCCTAATGAGTTCAAAAAATTCAAATCATCTCCAAGCAGGTCATCCGCAAGTATTCTTAAAAACAAGAAAATTGAGTTTGAGTTAGTTATTCAGGATGAGGCTTCAAAGGCTTCTCCACCTGAGTTAGCACTACCTTTTACTTTCGCAAAAAAAGCCGTGATCATTGGAGACCATAGACAATTACCTCCAATGATTGATACTAATGAGTTTATTGAAAGCTTGATTTATTTAAAGGATAAAAGTAAGGACGATAATCAAGTCATAAAAATCAATAAGCTTATTCGTTTTATTAAGCAGCATAGAGAAAGTTTTGAGCTTTCACACTTTGAAAAACTCTTTACAAATATTGATACTAATCTCAAATCAACATTCGATACTCAGTATAGAATGCACCCAGCTATTAATGAAACTATCAAACAATTCTATAAAGGTGATTTCGAGGATGGAATAGATTTAGAATGTGGACTTCCATTGGATTCTGTAGATGATCCGAATCTTAACAATCCCATGTCTAGATATCATGGTATCACCAAGAAAAAGGATACACATGTAATGTGGTTTGATGTACAAACTCCGGAAATTAAGAAAGGGACAAGTAGAATAAATCCCGGAGAAGTTAAAGCAATTGAATGGATAATTAACACCATTACGTCCAATGAAAATTATTCTACGTTCATCAATCATTGGAAAGAGAATGAAAAGGATCAAAAAGAATTAGGTGTTATCACTTTTTACGGTGCACAAGCCGGATTAATTAAGAAAAATATTCCTGAAGGTATTGATGTTAGAGTGTCTCCTGTTGATAGATTCCAGGGGATGGAAAGAAATATTGTGATAGTTTCTCTAGTAAGAAGCAACATCATTGCTGAAAACGAGCATCAAGTTCCAGACTATGAAACTTTTGATAATGATTATGGATATGCACTAAATGATTCTCTAGGCTTTGCTGAATCTCCAAACAGATTAAATGTTGCACTTTCGAGAGCTAAACGTCTATTAATAGTGGTTGGAAACTCGAAACATTTTAGTAGAAAGGAAATCTATAAGAATGTTTTTGAAACAATGAAGAATCATCCTCAAGGAGAAGTTTGGGATTTTGAAAAACTTATGAAACGTATTGAAAAATAGTATGCAAAATATTTTTATCATAGAGCCAATAAAGATTAGACTTAGAGGGTATAAAACGCTTTTTAGGCGTGCTTTACCTTTGGAAAAATATGAGAAGGCAATTTTAGGGTTGATTCACCAAAATAATAGTGTTTTTGGATTTAGTGAACTTGGTGCTGTTTTAGGATTTGCTGTTGAGGATAATCCTAATCTTCATATACGAAAGGATATCGCTGAAATACAACTCTTTGAATCATATCTTAAAAAACTAAAGACCAGTCATTTAATTGAATACAACAGCCAAAGTATTCAATTAACTTTTTGGGGAGAGAAAGCAATAAATGACGATTGTAAATATTCGTTTTACTCAGGAAACATTCAAATTCCGGAGTTTTTTGATATTGAGCTCTCGAATGAAGCATCCAATTTCACATTTAAAGAAATTGGTGTTGATGTTAGATTAACAAATGAGCAGAATCTAAATAAGGCTTGGGACTTAGCCGAATTAGAAGCTCCAGACACTAATCTTGTTAATCAATTCCAAATGAATAGGTTAAAAAAGAATGATGAGATAATATTTGATAATATTGAACCTCTATCAAACCTGGAATTGATAGAAACGAATTTACAGTTTTCAGAAAGTAATAATTCGGTTAATGTAATATATGAGAGCAAACTTCATGAACAACTATCAAAAGAAATTAATAAAGATCCTAACATTTTAAAAGCGGATTATCTCAAACTAATGATTAGATGTAAAAGATTGGTTGAATCTAAAGAGGCTTTTTTAATTGATGAATTAACTGATTTTATATCAATTATTGATTGGAGTGAAGTTCTTGAAAAACCAAATATTATATGGAACAATAACTCTATTGATTTACTTGAAAAATTTCAGGTTAATTGGAATCTTATAAGTTCTAAGACACCTGTTTCCATAATTCAAGATACAATAGATTCTTATATTGAAAAATTTGATTGGCTAGAATTAACTAATCGCCTAAATATTGATTTTATACTAGAAAATATTGACAAGTATCCTTGGGATGTTGATGTTTTAACTGATAGAGTAACATTAGACAATTTTAAAGACCATTTTTCAAGTATCACAAAGCTACAAGGTATTGATCTTAACAGTTTCTATGAACAAGTTGATAACGAATTTATAAAACAGAATTTCGATCAATTGCCTAACATTACAACTTACTTATCAATTAATAACACGAATAAACTTCTAGAATTTCTTTTAGAACATGCAGATGCTCATTGGAACAAAACTTTAATATCTCAGAAATTAAGTTTGTCAGAAATTGAATCTAATTTTTCAGCACTCAAACAGAATTTGAATTTCGATATTGTAATTGAACGCTTTATTACTAATAGCTATGATTGTAATATTGAAATTTTTAAAGAAACAATTTCTTTATTATCATCTTCTGATAATTCTAAAATCCTCAATAGATTTTCAAAATGCAATCTTAGCTTAGATAAACTACAAATTTTAAACAACCATGGATTAATATATTGGGGGAATGAAGTTGCTCCGGGATTCGAGTTAAACGCTTTTCAGGATTGGTCCATGGAAATCGTAAAAACATTTGAGGGTAAATGGGACTATGATGAGTCTATCAAATATTTGAGTGGTAATATAACTGATCCGAAGATAATAGATGAGTTAAATTTTGAGTGGGATTTTGTAGCTATATCAAAAAATAGTCATTTAGTAAATCATGAAAACTTTTTCGAAGAGAATAAAAGTAGGTTAGATGTTAATTCAGCGATTCATGTATTTGAAAAGAATACCCTTAAATCCAATTTAAGAAGTCTTTTTCTGCTAGATCAGGTAAAGAAGATAGAAGACCTGCCAGTCGTAATCTCTAGGCTATTTAGTCTTAATGATATAATAGAAACAAATACCAACCTTGGAGATTTATTACTTGGTATTTCAAGTGAAATTGATTGGGAGCAAATCTGGTCAAAAACACCGAAATCTTTTGTTAAACAACATATCGAAGAAACGTTTTACCTTATAGAAAGCATATCTTCCTTTAGTTCATTATTGACAAATATCTCTAATTGCTTTGATGTAGGGGAAGTATTTGAATTACTAGATTTTGGATGGGATTGGAGCAGTATTACCGAAAGAGCAATTGAAGAGGGCTTAGTCGATGATGAAACATTAGTGAGCTATTCAGGGTATTGGGATTGGGAAGTATTGATTAAAAATTATTTCGATCCAGAAGATTTGCAAATTGAAGGTAGGCTTTCAGAGATTGCAGATTTGATTTCACAAGCTTCAGATGAAGTAATTGAGAAATCATGGAAGCTTATTACGGACTTTTATCCTTCTCACTCTATTTGGCATGCTATCAGCACGACAGAAACAAATGTAAAATTCAAGTGGGATTGGAATAGTATTAGTTCCTCAAGTAAAATATCCTTAAATCTTAATTCACTTCATAGATATAAAGAAAGAATTAATTGGTCATTATTATCTAGTAACTCTTTCTTGAACGGGTTTTTTAGGTACAACCGTGATATATATGGCTCTAGAAGACAATGGGAAAATTATGTTTTATCCTACTTATCAGAGTTTGCAGAGTTATGGGATTTTAAACAATTATCTAAGCTAAACAACATTACACGTAGCCAGACCATTGTAAATAACTTTAAAGAAAAATGGGATTGGGATATTCTGTCTTCTGAAAAATCTAAACTTCTTACAATTAAAAATAAGGAAGGAGTATTTTTTAATGAACGCTTATTCCAAAAATTCGAGAGGTTTATCAATTTTGAAGTCATATCCCGTCGCAAGGATGCCTTGCTTGATGTTGAAATACTGAATAAGTTCAATGATAAAAATTGGGATTGGAAAGTATTATCTAGCAACGCAAGTTTAAAAATTAAGAAGGAAATCTTACTGAATGAATTGTTTGAAAAACCTTGGGATTGGAAGATCTTATCTAATAATCCTACTATTCCATTTACAAATGATGATTTACTACAATTAAGAGATAAAGATCTTGATTGGAGCTATTTCTCTACGAAAGAATGGCTGGATAACTCAACGATTATTGAATTGTCTCATAAAAATTGGGATTGGTATGCTATTTCAAGTAATAATCAATTAATTTTTGATCAGAATTTATTAAGAGTATTATGTAACAAGGAAGTTGTTAATTGGGGTAATATTTTAAGTTCGAAAAACTTACACTGCAATGAAAAGACCATTGGAATAATTGCAACAACTATTAAAGATTCGCAAGAGTATTGGTCCACTCTTTCTAGCAATCAAAATCTAAGTTTTGAAAATAAAATTTTATTAGATAAGTATAGAGAGTTTTGGGATTGGGATATTCTTATTGAGTCAAACAAAATTGACGTAAACTCTGAATTAATTCTAAGGGAATACCAAAGTTATATTAATTGGACTGCTCTTTCCTCTGCTTCAAGTTTTAATGCAGATATCTCAATTCTTAATGAATTTAAAAACCTGTTGGATTGGAAGTATGTTACAGCTAAAATTCCTTTGAGTGATCAACTACTTGAGAAATTCAAATCGCATATAGACTGGGAAATTTTATCAAGGATGCATGATTTCAGTGGTAAATTATCTTTAATAAAACGGTATTCTGAATTTATTGATTTTGAGAAACTAGAAAACAACCCAACAATTGACTACGAAATAAGTCTTTATATAGGAAAGTATCTAGAAGAGAATACCAAAGCAAGATTTTTATACTCAATTCAGAAACAAAACAATGAATGGGCTGGTAATGCGTTTCATTTCACTCATATTGATAACGCTGTTAAAATAATAAGAGAGGGTAGAATTAAATGTAGAAAAGAAGCTGAGCAGCTTTCGGATTCTGCAGGAAACGTAGTTTGGTCAAACTTAAAACCACACAATTATGCACGATTTTATTTTAGACCACATACGCAAACGCAATTTTATAATGAATTCCTAGGAGTTGACATAGACAAAGGATACTACAATAGTATGCGTGAATATCATTCATTTTATGATAGTGAATATACAATGTTAGGTTTTCCAAAATGTCCCATACCAATTTATTTTATTTTTCCTTTGAATGAAATATTTCAAACCCACCGGATTAAAATTAGTTCAGGAAATATGCAGAAAAATAGTACTAAATTCGGATATCTAAATGAAATGTATAGCCAGTTTAACTTCAATGATTTATTTATTTATCCAGAAAAAAGTAAGGAAGATTGGAAAAAATACAGAAATTATGCTCAACAAGAATTGCTTATTGAAAGTGAGTTTGATTTTTCGTTGTTGAATAATTACAAAATTGTTTGTCACAATGAGCAACATAGACAATTATTAATAGAACTATTAGGCGCTGATAGTATCGATTATATAAATAAAATAAAAGTTGATTCATCTTATTTCAGAAATGAAAATCCAAGTGTTTCCATATTAAAAAAGAACAATACATTTTCTATTTCTACAAATCGTAAAGCAAAGGGGTATTTCGAAATGAACTTTACCGATTCAAATGATATTCATAATTTAGAAGGTGATGTAATAGATAAACAAGATAAGCAAGTCAGATTCAGATCTCATCTTAACCTTACAATTTCGAAAAGGATTGCTGAATTTGAAATTTATTATTGTGATGAAAATAAACAAAAATGGTTTATTCATGCAAATCATGAACTTGACAATAACTTGAAGGACTCAATCAGCCATTTGAAAATAAAAAAATCACATTATTTATTATCTCGAGAGAAAATTGCTGAACATTTATGGTAGTAAAAACTATTAAAGGAAATTTTTTTAACTCTAAGGCCCAAACGATTGTAAATACAGTCAATTGTGTTGGCGTGATGGGAAAAGGAATCGCTTTAGTATTTAAATTAAGATACCCTAAAATGTTTGATTTGTATAAGGATCATTGCCAATCAAAGCTTATTGGAATAGGAAAATTATGGCTGTACAAAGGTGAAGAAAATGCACCTTGGGTTTTAAATTTTCCAACTAAATTTCACTGGAAGCATCCGAGTAAAATGGAATATATAGAAAAAGGGTTAAAGAAATTTTGTTCAAGCTATAAAGACCAAGGAATTACTTCCATTGCCTTTCCACTTCTTGGAACAGAAAATGGTGGATTAGATAAAAAAACTGTTTTAAATTTAATGGAAAAGTATTTAAGCAAGTGTGATATTGATGTAGAGATTTATGATTACGTGCCAGAAGCAGATGATGACCTGTATGAATATTTTGCTTCTAAATGGTTAAAATTGAGTCTCGAGGAAATCAAATTAAAAACAGGAATGAGAAAAGATAAAATTGAGAAGATTACTGAATTGGTAGAATCTGGCGCGGTTAAATCAATGATAGGATTAATTAACGAAAAAGGGATAGGTATTAAGACTATGGAAAAGTGCTTTCAATTCGTAATGAATAATAAAAATGAACAATTGACATTGTTTGAATAAACGCAAATCAGACATACAGGTATAATTGAAATTCTCAAGAACCATCGCTTTTTTAACAATTCTAAAAAAAAGAACTAATTTTTTTGAAAATCAAAGGATTTGAAATACATGTAAAATCAATTACAAATGGCATTGTAAACAACTCGTTTATCAATTAATTAAAGCTTAGTCTGCATCTTTTCAAAATCTCACCAATTCCTTCAGAAAGCTCTTTTTTTAGAGAATTTCGAGCTCACAAAGCTTCAAACTTGAACTGTTTTGCGAGATTTCTATAAAATTTAGCGCGTGTTTTTGGTTCTTTAGAGGAAGAGTTTTAGGCGTTTTGGGTTAAAACATATAAAACATACCGCAGCATTGTGGGAGGGTAGCAAAACCTCTGTTTGTTTTAACAAAATATTAAAAACTGATCTTGGTAATGTTTTTAATTGTTAAATTTATAAACTTTTAGTCTGAATAAACTCCCTAAAGAGTTTATTCCGTTGTTAGGCAACATTTGAGTATAACCAATGGAGGAAACAATAAATTTGGGAAAAGTAAGAGAAGGAAAGGTTGAGTATCTTCAAGAATTATCTAAAGAACAAATTGAACTTTATGACAAATATTCAAAAGAATTAATCGAAATAAATAAAACGACTTGGCCATTTTTAATTGCTAAAGAAAATTATTTTCTTTTTATGGAAGAAACTTTAGCGGATTTTAAAAATGTCAATTTTGCGGGAGAAGTTCCTTGGGAATTTATGCAAGAAAAAACTATACAATCTAATCGTAGATTATTTAACTTTTTAGG
Source organism: Profundicola chukchiensis (assembly GCF_029664245.1). Taxonomy (GTDB): domain Bacteria; phylum Bacteroidota; class Bacteroidia; order Flavobacteriales; family Weeksellaceae; genus Profundicola; species Profundicola chukchiensis. Next base: position 293,044 of record NZ_JANAIE010000004.1, read on the forward strand.
TTCCTTCTTTTCTTATGTCGACCACACAAAAACTTATTTGTCAAGAAAATTTGGAAAAGATTCCAAAGAACTTCTTGAATTTAAAAAGGAAACTTCTTTTCATTTTGACTACACATTTGGTTATCGTTTTTTTTGCAAATTAAGAGATTACACTATTCATTGCGGTATGCCTATGGGAAATATATCTGCTACTGCAACACGGAACGAAAAAAGAAAAGTTTATGAGAATTCTGTAACATTAAAATTCGGTAGAAACGAACTATTACAAAAGTTTCCGACTAAAAAATGGGGAAATATTGTTGGACCTGAATTGGAAAAAAAGGAAGAATTCTTTAGCGTTTCAAATTTAGTTTATGATACTATGTTATGTATTCAAAATTTAAATGAAAAACTGGTTGAATTCAATAAAACATTAATAGATGAAGCAACTGAAAATATCTTGAAAGCATTAGAAATAAACTCTAATTGGGACGAAAATTATTGCTTGCTTCTATGGAAAGAGCAAAACGGAGAAAAAAGCATTCAAATTTCACAAATACCATTTCACTTAATGCGAACGAAAAAAAAGTTGCCTAATACAGTATAAAGGCTATAACTTGATCTGTCCACACTTGGAAAATTCTACGGATTTTCTAAAGCTGGTTTTCATCTGTAGAGGTGTGTGCCGAAACACGTCACAGTTTATATACATAAACGTTATATGCCATGCTGCGAAGCTACCGCACAAATAGCACTTTTGGTTTTTGCAATCCTTGGTTAGGAAATGATAATATTTAAAATTATATGGAGCCAGTATCAATTACAATTATAACATACGTATCTCTCAAGTTTGTTGATCAATTTATAAAAGAAGAAGGTTACGGACCGCTAAAGAAATTTTTCTTCCCAACAAAAAAGTATCAAAATAGACTGGTTAAAATTATATATGAAACAGTTGAGGAATTTGAGAGAAAAAATCCAACAAAAACCGCTTCCAACAAGTTCCCTTTTTATCACTCCCAAATATTGTTTGATGAACTAAACAAGTATATTCTATTCAACAATTCACAAACCGATTATGGTTCTGTAATTGAATTATTGAAAGATAACTCCAACATTTTGATTCCTAGAACTAATGAATTGGAAGCATTTTATGGAATTTTCACAGAAAAGATTAACAATGACAGCAATCTGAAGAAGCTATTTATTGAAGAAAATTACAAGGCCAAAATCTTTGATTTAGGTGAAAGTATCAATAGGATAGAAAGAAAACTTGATACAATAAGTTCAACTGTTCAAACTCTTCACTCCGAAACGACATTTCAACCTGATCAAAAATGGTTCATTGAGCAATGTAAATCATCAATTGATGACCTTGGAAAAAGGTACACTCCTGAGCTAAATGTAAAACTTGAAGTATCTGAAATATTCGAAGGCCTAGGAAGAACCGAACAATTTAAAAGGAAAGTAACAAAGCAATTTGATCAGTTTCTGATAAAAGGAAAAAAAGTATTAAAGAATCAACCTGAAATTAAAGAAAGTCTTGAGAGTTTAGAAAATGCCTTTGATGAATTACAGACTTTGTTTCAAAGTACTGATTTCTTAGGAACTGCACCAATTCCGATAAATGACTTTGAAGACTTATTGAACAAGTCTGAAAGCTCTGTTCAAGGTATTTATGACTATTATATAACTGAAGAACATAAAGTCCAAAAAGAAAAAAATGACTACCAATATTATCATAAACACGGTACTGAATTAAGAATTATTAGAGAGTTTGAACACGAGCTTTCTACTTTTAAAAATTTAATTCATAGCTCCTCATTCAAACTTGCGAACAATCCTTTTTTATTACTAGATGGTGAAGCTGGCATTGGGAAATCACATTTGATTGGAGATATAGTTTCAAGGAGAATTAATAAAGAACATGAAAGTGTTTTTCTTCTCGGTCAACATTTTGTTACGGAAGAAGATCCATGGACACAAATTTTCAAAAGACTTCAAATAAACTCTAAGTCCGCAGATTTTCTCAGAAAATTAAATAAACGAGCGGAAGAGTCAGGAAAGAGAATGGTCCTTTTTATTGATGCAATCAATGAAGGAAAAGGGAACTACTTCTGGAATGAGTTTATAAAAAGCTTCATTAATGAGATAAAGAAATATGAATGGCTTGGTCTTGTATTGACTATAAGAACCTCTTACAAGAAGTTAATTTTCCCTGAAGAAGAAAGAACTGGCTTAGGCATTGTTGAACATCATCATTATGGATTTAGGAATATCGAATATGAAGCAAGCAAATTGTTTTTTGACAATTACAGCATTGAACTGCCTAATGTACCACTGTTGCATCCAGAATTTAAAAATCCACTCTTCTTAAAACTATTTTGTGAGGGAATTAATAAAGCAGGATTAACCCGTATCCCAGATGGTCTTCAAGGCATAACTTCAATTATTAACTTTTTCGTCAAAAACGTCAATGTTGTTTTATCAAAACCAAAAAGAGTTGGGTTCTCAGATAGTTTAAACTTAGTACAAAAATCCATTAATGCTTTAATAAAGTACAAAGTAGATAATGAACTTAGATATGTTCCATATGAACAAGCTTATGAAGTCGTCAATGAATCTATTTCAAGTTTTATCGACAAAAAAGGATTTATAGATGAATTAATTACAGAAGGTGTATTATCAAAAAACCTCTTTTGGAAAGAATCGGATGATTATGAAGAAGGAGTTTATTTGGCCTACGAGCGATTTGAGGACCATTTAACTGTTCAGTACCTGCTTGAGCAATATCCTGAATTAGAGAAAGAGTTTAAAGAAAATGGCAAACTCTATAAATATGTAGAAAATGAAAACGCAGTTTATAGGTATAAAGGACTAATTGAGGCTTTGTCAATTCAGATTCCTGAAATCAAAGGTTATGAGTTTTATAGCCTTATTCCTGATCTAAAGGATAAATATCCAATTGTTGAGTCTTTTGTTGAAAGTTTACTTTGGAGAAAGGTAGATACCATTAATGAAGAGTCAAAGAAATATGTAAATGAACATGTATTATCCTACCAAAGTACACATGATTATTTCTGGGAAACTATTCTTGCAGTTACAGCAATCCCAGACCATTTCTTCAATGCCCGCTCTTTACATAATCATTTACTAAAGTTCACACTTCCTGACCGAGATGCAAATTGGACACAATTGCTCAAATACAAATATGATAATGAATCATCAGTAAAAAGGCTTATTGATTGGGCATGGAGTGAAACAGACAAATCGCACATCTCGGATGAATCAGTTTTACTTTCGAGCATTACCTTAGCATGGTTTCATACTTCTACAAACAGAGAGCTTCGAGACTGTTCTACAAAAGCAATGATTTGTTTGCTTCAAAACAGAGTTCATTTACTTATTGAATTACTCCAAAAGTTTGAAACGGTAAATGACCCATACGTTTATGATCGTTTGTTTGCCGTTGCTTACGGTTGTGCAGTGAGAACAAATAAGAAAGAGGAATTAGTAGACCTAAGTGATTATATATACGTAACCATATTTAAGGATAAAGATGAAGTTTATCCCCATGTTCTACTTCGTGATTATGCAAGGGGAGTAATTGAGTTTACAAGTTTTTCGGGTATTGAGTTACCTTTTGATATTGAAGATGTAAGACCTCCATACAAAAGTTCATTTCCTCAAAAAATCATGACTAATGAGGAGATTGACAAAAAATACAAATTCGATTATGACGCCAAGGATTTCAAAAAGCACTATTGGTCTCAGAATTCGATTCTTAGTTCAATGACAACCGAGTACGGTCGAGGTACTGGTGGATACGGAGATTTTGGAAGATACACTTTTGAAAGTGCTTTAAGGTCATGGGATGTTAATACTAACCAGCTTAGTAATCTTGCTATAGAGTGGATTTTTGAAAAATATGGTTATGACGTAGAAAAACATGGTAAATACGATAGTAACACAAGCTCATCTGACAGAAGAGCATCAACAATTGAGAGAATTGGCAAAAAGTACCAGTGGATTGCTCTTTACGAGATGATAGCGCGAGTTTCGGACAATTTCAAGAAATATGAAAGATGGAGTTTTGAAAAGGAAAAAGAAGTGCCATACCAAGGTCCTTGGGACCCTTACATAAGAGATATTGATCCGACATTGCTTATTAGCGAAACAGGAAGTTATGATGATGACGAGCCTCAAGATTTCTGGTGGGTTAATAACAAATTATTTAATTGGGACTGTACAAACGAAAGCTGGGTAAATGATTCAAGTGTACTGCCTAAAATGGAAGAAATCATCCAGGTTAAAGATGATATGGGAGAAGAATGGTTGGTATTGGAGGGATACCCATCTTGGTCAGAACCAAAAAAAATTGGAGAAGAAAAATGGGATCAACCACATAAAGAGCTATGGTGTCATATTAGAAGTTATCTAGTTAAAGATGATGAGTACAACTCGTTTAAAGATTGGGCTATCGAACAGGAATTCATGGGGCGTTGGATGCCTGAAAGTGGTGACAGATACGAGATGTTCAGCAGAGAATATTATTGGTCACCTGCTCAGGACTATTTTATGACTGAATATTTTGGAGGCACGGAATGGACAGAAGTCTACGACAGAGAATCAGGTAAATTTGTTGCAGAGGTAAATGTAACCGCACAAGGTTTTTTATGGGAGGAAGAATTTGACAACTCGAAAGAGGAAACGATTAGCTTTTTAAAACCAAGTACTGTTATTCACAAGGGTATGGATTTAAAATATAGCCAAAGAGAGGGTGAGTTTATAGACAATTCAGATATGGTTCAATGTTTTGCAGCAAATGTTTATCATGATTCAAAATCTTATCTTCTTGTTAGGAAACGTTCTTTTTTAAAGTTTCTATGTGAAAACAAATTAAAGGTTATTTGGACGATACTAGGAGAAAAGCGAATTATTGGCGGACGATCATTCGGAATTGAAAATCAAGGAAGATTAGAAATTAGCGGTGCTTATTATTTTGAGAATGAAGAATTGGACGGAACTATTACAACAAAGAAAACCTAATACAAGTATCCATACTCATTGGCAAGTCGCTCAATACAACCACACAAACAAAAATTTGCTAAAAAATATGGCTGCCTCAAACACTTAAAAATATTGAAGAATTAAAAAACAGAAAAACAGCTAGCAATATGTATACTGCTAAGCACTCGGCAGGTTATACAAAACCCCAATCAACCCCAACTTAAAATTTAGCCCCATAAACCCCAAAGCCAAATATCCTGCTTTTAAAAATAGAGGTCCTTTTCCATCCCTCCATCTTTCCAAGCAAATTGGACTATTTTGGACTTTTTAATGATGCTTGGTCTGCTTATATTTAGCCACGTTTATCTTTTATACATAGGCAGGTCTTAGGGTGATGGTAAATTCATTGCTAATAAGACTTTAAAAACCTATGGTAGAGGATGAACTATCTTAAAAATTCAATTAAAATTTGGATGATTTAATGCGTTATGCGGTATTAGAACTTATGAGATCTTCTGATGTCGTAGTGCTTGCGCAGTCTATTATCCCATATATTTTAAGGCTTGGGTAGGGGAATGCTTACCAAAGTTTGCCGAAGAGATTTTTAAGAATTACATTTAAAACCCAAAACATTAAAACATGATTACTGGAGAAACTAAAAGTAAAATAGATAGAATATGGAACGACTTCTGGACTGGAGGTATTTCTAATCCATTAACTGTCGTAGAGCAGTTTACCTATCTTATCTTCATAAAACAATTAGACGACAAACAGATTCTAATGGAAAAGCAGGCCAACCTATTGGGTGTGCCGATTGAGAAGCCTATCTATACCGAAGAGCAAAGTCCATTGCGTTGGTCTAATTTTAAGAATAAGGATCCAGAAACCATGTTTGACTTGTTTACCAAGCAACAGCGTGAACTGAATGACATTACAGCTTTTGATTTTATGAAAACCATCGGAGCTGAAGGTGGTGAGTTTGCAAGGTTTATGAAGGGGGCTATTTTTATGATTCAATCGCCTAAGTTGTTAGATAAAGTGGTGCAACAGATAGATGAGCTACCTCTAGACAACAGAGATACCAAAGGTGATTTATATGAATACATGCTTTCTAAGATTGCTGAAGCAGGTACCAACGGACAGTTCCGTACGCCGCGCCATATCATCAATATGATGGTAGAAATGACGCAGCCTAAAAAAGATGATATCATTTGCGACCCAGCATGTGGTACAGCAGGGTTTCTAGTTTCTGCGGGTGAGTATATTTATCATAACCACAACGATTGGTTTCAAGACAAAACTTTTAGAGAGCACTTTAGCGAAAAGATGTTTAACGGTATCGAATTCGATCCTTCTATGTTGCGTATTGCAGCTATGAATTTGCAATTGCACGGTATCGAAACGCCTGTGCTTATTGGTAAAGATGCCTTGAGCGAGGCCAATGCTGGCATTGAAAACGAATACACCATAATTCTAGCCAATCCACCTTTTAAAGGAAGTTTGGACTATGATGAAGTAGAGAGTAGTTTGTTGCAAACCACCAAAACCAAGAAAACAGAATTACTGTTTTTGAGTTTAATGTTGCGTACCCTAAAGGTAGGAGGACGAGCTGCTGTAATTGTACCCGATGGAGTTTTGTTTGGAAGTTCTAGAGCCCACAAGAGCATAAGAGAAGAATTGGTCAACAACCAAAAACTAGAAGCCGTTATTTCTATGCCTTCTGGTGTGTTTAAACCTTATGCTGGAGTTAGTACGGCCATTTTATTCTTTACCAAAACCAATTCTGGCGGAACAGACAAGGTTTGGTTTTATGATATGCAGGCCGATGGATATAGTTTAGATGATAAGCGTTCTGAGATTAAAGACAATGATATACCTGACATCATAGAACGTTTTAAAAATTTAGAAGCCGAAGCCCATAGAGAGCGCACCGACCAAAGTTTCATGGTACCTCTAGAGGAGATTAAAGAAAACGATTGGGATTTATCTATCAACCGATATAAGGAAATTGTTTACGAGGAAATTGAGTATGATGCTCCTGAAACTATAATTGATTCTATTAAGAATATAGATAAGTCTAGGAAGGATGCAATGTCTAATTTGGAAAAAATGATGAACTTATGAAGTATGTTACTTTAAAAGAAATTTCAAATAATGGATTGTTTAAAGACGGGGATTGGATTGAAAGTAAAGATCAAGATAAAGATGGTAATGTTAGATTATTGCAGTTAGCAGATATTGGTGTTGGGATTTTTTTAGATAAGTCTTCAAAGTTTATTAATCAAAATACCTTTGAATCTTTAAAATGTACAGAAATTAAGAAAGGTGATATTCTCATTGCAAGGATGCCCGATCCTATTGGAAGAGCTTGTTTATTCCCTATTGAGAGTTCTGAATTTAGATATATTACAGCTGTTGATGTTGCAATATTAAGAGTTAATAATGATGTTGACAATAGGTATGTATGTTATATATTGAATAGCCCTTCTATGCTCTCAGAAAGTTCTAGACAAAGTACTGGAGCTACTAGGAAAAGAATTTCAAGAAGCAAATTAGCTAAATTCAAAATCCCTCTTCCCCCATTAGAAACCCAAAAGAAAATTGCGGCCATTTTAGACGAAGCCGATAAACTTCGCCAACTAGACCAACAACTCATCGAAAAATATGACGAGCTAATACAAAGTTTATTTTTGGATATGTTTGGGGATCCTGTAACGAATCCAAAGGGATGGGAGAAGCTTAAGTTCTTAGAAATATTCAATTATACAACAGGTAAGCTTGATAGCAATATGGCTGATATTGATGGTAAATATCCCTTTTTTACCTGCGCTAAAGATGTTTTCAGAATTAATCAATTCGCTTTTGATCAGGAGGCTCTGCTATTGGCAGGGAACAATGCAGCTGGAATATATGACGTTAAATATTATAAAGGAAAGTTTAATGCCTACCAAAGAACATATGTCTTAACATTAATTAATAAAAAATCAACCTATCCATTTTTTAGGTTTCATTTAGAAAGTAAACTAAAGCAACTTCAAAATGTATCTATAGGTTCAGGAACTAAATATTTAACGTTAAAAATTTTGAGCCGATTAGAATTTATCAATCCACCGATCGAATTACAAAACCAATTCGCAGAACGTGTTGAAGCGATAGAAGCCCAGAAAGCTTTAGCTCAACAAAGTTTAGAAAAAAGCGAAGAATTGTTCAATAGCTTGTTACAAAAAGCTTTTAAAGGAGAATTGGTATGAATCTGCTAAGGATAATCTTTGTTTGCTTCCTATTCATCTGTACACAGGCTTGTAAAGAGTCTTCAGCTAGTTCTTATAGCAATTTTGATGATGAAGAAAGCTATACTTATGAAGAGGAAGAAGAAGCCTATCCAGATGATACCTATTGTGCTGATGTTAAATACTACAATCCAGATACAGGAGCCAGAAGTAATTTTACTTTAAATGTGGAAGTTGAGGATAATGAAGTTACGGTTATCCATTTTTTTACGGGTTGGTTAGATGGTAGCGAATTTTCTTCTCAAGACTTAGATAGCAATGGATACTGTTCTATAAGACTATATGATGGTAGAAAGTTTGAAGTCCAAATTACAGGATCAGAATGCAGCTATACGGATGGTTATAAAATTCAAAATGATATTGATGACGAAATAGCAGAAGTTACTTGTCCGAGATGTGGATCTTCCAAATACAGTTATGATGATTATTGTGATTCATGTGAAGACGAGATAGAAAATACTTGTTCTAGATGTGGTGGTTATGAGTATTATGTAAATGGAGGACTTTGTAGCGACTGTAAGCGTGATGACGAAGAAAATGATGATTGGTAGTAGCTAAGCTTAATTAGCCCAAGTTGAATTAATATATTTTTCGTGAAAAGCTTTGGTTTTTAGTTCAATAAATATGGTTATCAAATCTTTTCTTAGTAATTTAAAACTTTAATTAGCCAAAAGTTATGCAGAGCAACTTTGAATTTATCAAAAATGACTTTCCAGAACTCTACCGTGAGGCAGTAGAGGCAGAGAATTATGTATATAAAGCACCCAAGTACGCTGCATTGCAAACTAGGGTAGTCCTAGAGCTTACGCTGAATTGGCTATATGACAACGATCCCGATTACGAAAGACCTTATGATACCAAACTAGCTTCCTTATTATATCACGATTCTTTTAAGAATGATATAAAAATCTCTTTATTAAACGAGCTTACACTGGTTAGAAGAATAGGTAACAATGCAGCCCATGGTAAAAAGGTAAGTAATCAAGAAGCCTTAATTTGTCTGAGAAGTATCTTTAGATTGCTCTCTTTTATTGGACTTAATTACAACGAAGAAGAGCCAGACATTCCATTTTTTGAAGAGGCCTATATTCCAACAGGAGAGCTCAACGAAAAAACTTTAACACAGCTACAAGCCAAATCTGACGCTGTAGATAAATTACTAGAGGACAAGAAAAAACAACAAGAAAAAACAGAAGAACTTCAGAAGGAGAATGAGTTATTAAGACTTAGGATTGAGCAGCAAGAACAAGAATTAAAAGAGCGTAAAGAAGAGCGCCAAGTAAATGTAGATTTTGACGAGAAGATTCCAGAGCTAACCTCTGAAATGGAGACGCGCAAAATGTACATAGATGTGCTGTTAAAAGAAGCGGGATGGGATGATTTAAGAATGCATAGCGACCTAGAGTTTAAAGTTACAGGTATGCCTAGCTCGGTGAATGCATCGGGAAATGGTTATGTAGACTATGTATTGTGGGGAGACAACGGTAAGCCTTTGGCAGTCGTAGAAGCTAAGAAAACGCTACACGACCCCAAGAGAGGAAAACATCAAGCTTTTTTATATGCCAACTGTCTAGAGCAAATGACAGGGCAGAGACCTATTATATTCTATAGTAATGGTTTCGAAACCCATGTGTGGGACGATACTTTCTATCCAGAGCGAGAAGTAAGTGGATTCTATACCAAAGATGAGCTACAATATCTCATAGAACGAAGAAAAACAAGAAAAGACTTACGAGAGTTTCAGGTAGATAGAGACATTGCAGGTCGACCGTATCAATTAGAAGCCATTAAGCGTGTGGCAGAAGCATTAGTCACCACACACGACAACGAACTTAGAGGGAAATCTAGAAAAGCCTTGTTGGTAATGGCCACAGGAAGTGGAAAGACCAGAGTATCCGCAGCTATTGTAGACATGCTCACGAAGTCCAATTGGGCTAAGCGAGTGCTGTTCCTAGCTGATAGAAATGCCTTGGTGACACAGGCCAAAAACTCGTTTAAAGAGCATGTGCCACATCTAAGTTCCATAGACTTGACTAAGGAGAAGGAAGACAATGGTACGAGGCTGGTTTTTTCTACCTATCCGACCATCATGAACCGTATTGATAGTCAAAAAAATGAAGACGGTAGATTCTATGGTCCTGGACATTTCGATGTCATTATTATAGACGAAGCACACCGATCGGTGTATCAAAAATACCGTGCTATATTTGAATACTTCGATGCTATATTGATTGGATTAACGGCAACGCCTAAAAAAGATATAGACCATAATACCTATACACTCTTTAATATTGAGGATGATAACCCAACCTTTGCGTATGAGCTTAATCAAGCCGTACAAGATAAGTTCTTAGTTCCACCAAAAGCCATCAATCTGCCCGTTAAGTTTGTTCATGAAGGCATTAAGTACAGTGAATTATCAGAGGCAGATAAAGCTAAATACGAAGAGACTTTTTTTGATGGAGAAACAGAGGTAGAAGATTCTGAAATAAGTAAAACAGCCATTAATAAGTTTTTATTTAATAATAATACCATTGATGAGGTTTTAGATTATTTAATGAATCACGGAATCAAAGTAGAAGGAGGTGATAAGCTAGGTAAAACCATCATTTTTGCTAAAAACCATAAGCACGCTGTATTTATAGAAGAACGATTCAATAAAAACTATCCAGAATATTCGGGTAAGTTTCTGAGAGTTATAGATAACTATGAATC
>NZ_JANAIE010000050.1 GCF_029664245.1 Profundicola chukchiensis
CGACATTCTACAATTTCACCCATCCCGCTGCCGCGGCACTGGCCGAGAAGGTGGCAAGCCTTGCGCCCGGACGGCTCAACAATGTCTATTTCGGCAATTCAGGTTCGGTCGCCAACGATACTGCCGTGCGCGTCCTGCACCACTACAACAACCTTCGCGGCAAACCGCAGAAAAAGCACATACTCAGCCGTATGGGGGCCTATCACGGCTCGACCCACATGGCGATGGCCTTG
>NZ_JANAIE010000051.1 GCF_029664245.1 Profundicola chukchiensis
GCCGACGTCCCGCAATCATCAATTCGCTTTTCGCTGGACTTCGCCGGCCACCGTCGGAAGATGGCGCCATGCGCGATGTCCATGCCCCGCTCTGGCTGCTGATCCTTCTGCAGGGCGCCGTCTCGGCGGCGTCTCTGGTGGTCGAAATCGTGGCCGGTCGGACGCTGGCACCTTATGTCGGGATGTCACTTTATACTTGGACCTCGGTCATCGCCGTGGTCCTGGCGGGGTT
>NZ_JANAIE010000052.1 GCF_029664245.1 Profundicola chukchiensis
TTGCGCGCGGCCGATCATGCCGACCGGGACCTGGTCAACATGCTGTTGTCGGAGCTGGCGCCGAAGGACGTGCGGCAACTGTTCATCTGCCACAAGGAGCTGTTCTACAGGCTCTATGCCGGATGGAGCGAGACCAAGAAGTCCTATGTCGCCGATTTCCTGCACCGCGAATATCAGGTGGACAAGGTGGGCACGCGGAAGGCACTCTTTGGCCACGACGCGCCGTTGGCCG
>NZ_JANAIE010000053.1 GCF_029664245.1 Profundicola chukchiensis
CTGACGCACCCCGACCAGCCCCGGCAGAAAGCCGATGCCATGGTCACCGCGACGCCGGGCATCGCGCTTGGAATTCTCACCGCCGATTGCCAGCCGGTTCTGTTCGCCGACCGCAGCGCCGGCGTGGTCGGCGCCGCCCATGCCGGCTGGAAAGGAGCACTGACGGGCGTGCTGGAAGCCACGCTCGCGGCGATGGAAGCCCTGGGCGCGCACCGCAGCGACATCGTCGCGG
>NZ_JANAIE010000054.1 GCF_029664245.1 Profundicola chukchiensis
CGTGGCGGCGACGATCCAGCCCGCCAAAGGATGGCCGCTGCGCCACGCCATGGCAGAAAAGGCAACCAGCGCGACCACCGCCGGGGTATATTGCAGCGACCCGTTCAGCACAGGCGGCTTGGTCGGCGCGCGCGCCGCTTGGTCGCCACCCGGCAGAGTCACCGCCACGACCAGCAGCACCAGCGCCAAGACCACCGCCAGCGCGATCACCGCGATCCGCGCCGGCGCCAGG
>NZ_JANAIE010000055.1 GCF_029664245.1 Profundicola chukchiensis
TTAGAAAGCATTGGCGCATGGTAAAGGATTTTAAAAGCAGAGAAAGATGGGATAACATCAGTGCAACCGATGTTCACGATCTTAGCGAAAACCTATCAGGATTAGCGCCTTACAACGAAACAGGAGATGAGTTGGCTAAAAGATTTGACTTGTTAGCCCTTAATTTTCAATTAGTTAAATTATCGGGTGATAAAAGTAAAGAAGAAGGCTATGTAAGACAAATCTATAACA
>NZ_JANAIE010000056.1 GCF_029664245.1 Profundicola chukchiensis
CACTGTTGTTTCATGTCTTCGAACAACAAATAGCCATCTTGCTTCTCGTAGAGCTCGTTCCAATCGATGTTATTAAGTGCTTCCGTATAGTCGCCGTCAGAGTGTCGCCCGGCGGGCATCACCCAAATTGGATTGCCTTCGACTTCACTCCGAACGATGAAATCTTCGCATCTCGGAGCAATCCCCGTTTCCCTATACGAAGTGACATAATCGACCAAACCGCTTGCGTTG
>NZ_JANAIE010000057.1 GCF_029664245.1 Profundicola chukchiensis
GGATCGCGCTCTGTATCATCGGGGCGTTTGCGCTTGCCATCGCCACGCTTTCGGTAAGCGGTGCGTCTTCGGGCGGAAACGTGATGATGATCGTCGGGCTGCAGATGTTTGTGGGGTCCGCCTGTCTGGCGGTGGTGGCGGGCTTCACCGAAACCATCGAAATCACCTGGTCGTGGCAGCTGATTGTCGCCTTCCTTTACACCACATTCGTGCCCGGACTTCTGGCGACAT
>NZ_JANAIE010000058.1 GCF_029664245.1 Profundicola chukchiensis
TTGCGGCATTGCTCCGTCGCAGCTCGTCGGCCAGTTGGGCGCCCGGGCGGGATTGTATGAATCGGCCACCGTGCGGGTCAATGCCACCGGCGGCATCGTGGTGATGACCGGTTCGCACAGCCACGGCCAGGGCCACGAGACGACCTTCCCGCAGGTGATCGCCGAAATGATCGGTATCGATGCCAGCATGGTCGAGATCGAGCATGGTGATACCCAGAACACGCCGATGGG
>NZ_JANAIE010000059.1 GCF_029664245.1 Profundicola chukchiensis
GGTTCGCGCCGGCGGCCGACGTCTTCTTCCAATCCGTCGTCGAAGAGGAATGCACCGGCAACGGCGCACTGGCCTGCCTGCAACGCGGCTACACCGCCGAAGCCGCGCTGATCCCCGAACCTTTCGCGGAATCCCTCATCACGGCACAAGTGGGTGTCTTGTGGTTCCAGCTGCATCTCAAAGGCCTGCCCACCCATGTCGCCTATGCCGGCTCCGGCTCGAACGGCATCG
>NZ_JANAIE010000005.1 GCF_029664245.1 Profundicola chukchiensis
CGAATGCTATGGTACTGCAGAGCAGGGTGAGCATCCAGAAGTAAAAGTTCTTCATGTTTATAAAGTTTTTAAAAGTATTATTTCATAATTGTTCTTAACAAATTTAACCTTATTTAGCTAATTTGCAAATATTCTATTAAATTAAATGCAGACTAAATAAAGGAATTAGGTGAATTTTATGAACTTCAGAAATAGCTTTTAATACCGATATGAATTTTACCTTCAGATAAGCCTGTCGAGTTACCTTCACTCGAACCTAGAGCATAATTCAGTTGAAACCAACCAAAATTGGTTGAGAATTGCATCCCAAGGCCATATGATTTAAAAAAGTTGGTATTCTTACCTAGCTTATCTTCGATTAAGCCTAAGTCCGAAAAAGCCTCGAAGAATATATTGTTGTTGGGGATGTAGCGATATGCTAATGATATTGTGTTAAAGCTTGGTGTTAATATAGAGTTCTGATTGAATCCTCTGATGCTATTGAAGCCGCCGATTTGATATAAATCATTTTCTAAAACTTCGCCTTGCTGGATTAGGTTATTTCCTTGAATAACGGAGTTTAAAAAGTGATTTTTGTATAGTCTTTGTTGTCGTTCGATCCAATAAGAAATCTCGGTTTGGTTGTCTTTTTCAGCATCTCTATTTTTAAGATTCCTCTTCCACAGTGTAGAGGAGAGTTTAATCCAAGTTTTATTTTCTTGTAATTTGTTAAATGAAAAGTCCTCATAAATATAATTAAAGCCAAAACCACTTTTGTTAAAGTCTGAATTATCATTCTTAATGTAATTAGAATTTGCTAGGCTATAGTTGGCGCCGATATGATGACCTTGGTTGAGTTGATATAATAAACCATTTTTACATTCAAGTTTAAAATAAGTAGAATCTTGTTTGGTTAAGTTTAAGTTGGTCTCGTAAGCAATTTTATTTTTAAATATATTAGGTATAAAACTTTCCAGTCTTAATTTTTGCGATTTATTTAATCCACTTTTCCAGTCTACATTAATGCGTTCATTGGAATTAAAAGTATTAACTAAATTCAATTGAACATTTCCTTGAAGATTTAATTTGTTATCCTCATCAGTTTCGAATCCTAAAATTCCATTGATGAAATTCTGACGCAGCTTTTTTGTATATACATATAATATAGTAGAGTCTTTAGTAAAGGAAATTCTGGGTGCTTCGGTTTGAGTTAAAAAAGTGTATTCATCGAGTTTATTACGAATATTGTTGATGCTTTGATCGTTGTAAACTTTATTTTCTTTTAATAATTCTTGTTTAACAAACTTTGGAACTCTTTTGTATCCGATAAATTTGATTTTATCAATCTTTCGTTTTGTAGATTTAATAATATTAATATCTGCTTGAGCAAAATCTCCAATAAATCCATGGGGCTTAATTTTGATTTGATCGAAAACATGTCCTTGATTAAGTAAACTGTCTTTTACGCTTTGAATTAGATGCTCAATATCCTTGGTGTAATAAAGATGCTGAATAGAATCGAATTGACTTTGATTTAGAATTAATCTATCTGTTGAGTTAATAAATATTTTCTTAAACTGTTTGCCTTTTGAAATATATAAACGACAAGGCGATGTGCTAGTGCTATCAACATTTAATGTATAATATCCAATTTGATTTAATGAATCTAAATAGGCTTTACTATTAGGTCCGGTATATAATGTTTCAAATTTATTTTGATAAGTAGATTTTTGAAGGATATTACAATCTTGCCCTTTTAAGTAGAGCGCAGAGAAAGCTATTAGTAAGATTGTTGCAAATAATTTAACCTTCATCATGGGTTTAAAACAACGAATTTAAACGAAAATAAGTATAAAAGATAGGTAAGTCATTAAAAATTAATATTCAAACACTTGTGTAAAACTAAATTATTCTTAACTTTGCACCCCTAAAATCAGGTAGAATCCTGTTTTTAAATTGAATATTAATTATATGCCAACAATACAACAATTAGTTAGAAAAGGTAGAAAAACACTCACTAAGAAGAGCAAATCGGCTGCTTTGGAGGGATGTCCACAACGTCGTGGTGTATGTACACGTGTATATACAACGACACCTAAGAAACCGAATTCAGCAATGAGAAAAGTTGCAAGGGTTCGTTTGACCAATGGTAAGGAAGTAAACGCTTACATTGGAGGAGAAGGACACAATCTTCAAGAGCACTCGATAGTATTGGTGAGAGGAGGAAGGGTAAAAGATTTACCAGGTGTGCGTTATCACATCGTACGCGGTGCTTTAGACACTGCTGGAGTGAGTGGTCGTTTGCAACGTAGAAGTAAGTATGGAGCTAAACGTCCTAAAAAATAACTTAAAACCTTAGAAAGAAATGAGAAAAACAAAAGCTAAAAAGCGCATATTACTTCCAGATCCGAAATTTAACGATCAGTTAGTTACGAGATTTGTGAATAATTTAATGCTAGACGGTAAGAAAAGTGTTGCTTTCAAAGTGTTTTATGACGCAATGGAAATTGTAGAGCAGAGA
Source organism: Profundicola chukchiensis (assembly GCF_029664245.1). Classification (GTDB taxonomy): domain Bacteria; phylum Bacteroidota; class Bacteroidia; order Flavobacteriales; family Weeksellaceae; genus Profundicola; species Profundicola chukchiensis. The sequence continues at coordinate 2,501 of NZ_JANAIE010000005.1, forward strand.
AAGGAAGATGCAGAAAAGCCAGCTATTGAAGTTTGGAAAGATGCATTAACTAATGTTATGCCACACGTAGAAGTAAGATCAAGAAGAGTCGGGGGTGCTACATTCCAAATTCCAATGCAAATTCGTCCGGATAGAAAGATTTCAATGGCTATGAAATGGTTGATCAAATATTCTAGAGCTAGAAACGAAAAATCAATGGCACAGAAATTAGCTGCGGAAGTTTTGGCTGCTGCTAAAGAGGAAGGTTCAGCTGTTAAGAAAAGAATGGACACGCACAAGATGGCAGAAGCAAACAAAGCATTTTCACACTTTAGATTCTAAAACAGACGATGGGAACAAGAGATTTAAAATACACAAGAAACATAGGTATCGCTGCGCATATTGATGCGGGTAAGACAACAACTACGGAAAGAATTCTGTTCTATACTGGTAAGAACCACAAAATGGGTGAAACTCATGAGGGTACTTCTACTATGGACTGGATGGACCAAGAGGCTGAAAGAGGTATTACAATTACTTCTGCTGCTACAACTTGTACTTGGACTTTTCCAAAAGAAAACGGTCAGCCAACTGCAGATGCTAAAGGATACCACTTCAATATTATCGATACTCCGGGTCACGTTGACTTTACAGTAGAGGTAAACAGATCATTAAGAGTTTTAGACGGATTAGTTTTCTTATTTAGTGCTGTTGATGGTGTTGAGCCACAATCAGAAACTAACTGGAGATTAGCTGATAACTATAAAGTACCTCGTTTAGGATTCGTAAATAAAATGGACCGCCAAGGTGCAGACTTCTTAGGAGTTTGTAATCAGGTTAAAGAAATGTTAGGTTCTAATGCAGTGCCTATCGTTATTAACATTGGTGACGAAGAAGATTTCAGAGGAGTTGTTGACTTAGTTAAAAACCGTGCTATTGTTTGGCATGATGAAAACTATGGATCAACTTACGATGAGATTGATATTCCAGAAGAATTAAAAGAACAAGCTGCTGAATTACGCATGAACTTGTTAGAAAATGTTGCTGAGTATGACGAGGCAATATTAGAAAAATATTTAGACGATACAGATTCAATCACTGAAGAAGAAATTCACAGAGCATTGAGAGCTGCTACATTAGATATGGCAATTATTCCAATGACATGTGGTTCTTCATTCAAGAACAAAGGGGTTCAATTTATGTTGGACGCTGTATGTCGTTATTTACCTTCTCCTTTAGATATTGATGCTGTTGAGGGAACTAACCCAAATACAGATGCACCAGAGAAGAGAAAACCTTCAGTAGATGAGCCATTTGCGGCTTTAGCATTTAAGATTGCAACAGATCCTTTCGTAGGACGTTTAGCATTCTTCCGTGCGTATTCAGGTAGATTAGATGCAGGATCTTATGTATTGAACAACCGTTCAGGAAACAAAGAAAGAATTTCTCGTATTTACCAAATGCACTCTTCTAAACAAGAGCCAATCGATTTCATCGAGGCTGGTGATATTGGAGCTGCTGTAGGATTTAAGGATATTAAAACAGGTGATACATTATCTGACGAGAAAAATCCAATTGTTTTAGAAAGTATGGACTTCCCAGATCCAGTTATTGGTATCGCGGTTGAGCCTAAATCTAAAGCGGATATGGACAAGTTAGGTATGGCTTTGGCTAAACTTTCTGAAGAAGATCCAACTTTCGTTACTAAAACAGATGAGGCTTCAGGTCAAACAATTATTTCTGGAATGGGTGAGTTACACCTTGATATTATTGTTGATCGTTTAAAGAGAGAGTTCAAAGTAGATGTTAACCAAGGACAACCTCAAGTAGAGTACAAAGAGGCTATCTTAGGAGAAACAGATCACAGAGAAACTTATAAGAAACAATCAGGTGGTCGTGGTAAATTCGCTGATATCGTATTTACATTAGGACCAGCAGACGAAGGAGTAGTAGGTTTACAGTTCGTTAACGAGATTAAAGGTGGTAACATTCCAAAAGAATTTATCCCATCTGTAGAGAAAGGATTCAAAGAAGCTATGAAAAATGGTCCATTAGCTGGATACGAAGTAGAATCTATGAAGATTACTCTTAAAGATGGATCTTTCCACCCAGTGGATTCAGATCAATTATCTTTCGAATTAGCTGCTAAACTAGGATTTAGAAATGCTGCTAAGAAAGCTAAGCCAACTATTATGGAGCCTATCATGAAACTGGAAGTATTAACTCCAGAAGAAAATATGGGTGATATCGTAGGTGACTTAAACAGACGTAGAGGTATGCCTTCAGGAATGAGCGATAGAAATAACGCTAAGGTAATTAAGGCAACTGTGCCATTATCTGAGATGTTTGGATATGTAACTTCCCTAAGAACTTTATCTTCTGGGCGTGCAACTTCAACAATGGAATTTGAAAGATACGAACCAGCTCCAACAAGTGTAGCTGAAGAGGTAATTGCAAAAGCAAAAGGAACTAGCGAAGATTAATTAGTTGAGAAATGAGTCAAAAAATTAGAATAAAATTAAAATCGTACGATTACAATTTGGTTGATAAATCAGCTGAGAAAATCGTTAAAACTGTAAAATCTACAGGAGCGGTAGTTAATGGACCAATTCCATTACCAACAAACAAAAGAATTTTCACAGTTTTGCGTTCACCACACGTAAACAAAAAAGCTCGTGAACAATTCCAATTAAATGCTCACAAGAGATTGTTGGATATCTATAGCTCTTCATCTAAAACAGTAGATGCATTAATGAAGCTTGAGTTACCTAGTGGAGTTGAAGTAGAAATCAAAGTTTAGTTAAAAAATAAAATTATGGCAGTGTAGCGCTCAGAATTTCTGGGTGCTGCATTTTCATCTTATATCAAATAAAGAATGTCAGGAATTATAGGAAAAAAGATTGCAATGACAAGCTTGTATGACGAGAATGGTAAAAACATTCCTTGTACTATTATTCAAGCAGGTCCTTGTGTCGTTACGCAGGTCAGAACCCAAGACAAAGACGGTTACACAGCCGTTCAGTTAGGTTTCGATGACAAGAAAGAAAAGAATGTTGGCAAGGCCATGACTGGTCACTTCAAAAAAGCCGGCACTACGCCAAAATACAAATTGGTGGAATTTCAGGGAGAGTTTGTTAATGATTTATCATTAGGGCAAGAGATCAATGTAGACCTTTTCAAAGAAGGTGAATATGTTGATGTTACTGGTACTTCTAAGGGTAAAGGTTTTCAAGGTGTTGTAAAACGTCACGGTTTTGGTGGGGTTGGTCAAGCTACGCATGGTCAGCACAACAGATTGAGAGCACCAGGTTCTATTGGTGCAGGTTCGGATCCATCTAGAGTATTCAAAGGAATGAGAATGGCTGGTCAGATGGGTAACAAAAAAGTTACAATCCAAAACTTGCAAGTTATTAAAGTTGATGAGGATAAGAATCTTTTGATTGTAAAGGGTGCAGTTCCTGGTCCTAAAAATTCATACGTAATTATAAGAAAATGGAATTAACAGTATTAGATAAAACAGGTAAGGAGACTGGTAAGAAGGTTACTTTAGATGCAAGCATCTTCGGAATCGAACCAAGTCAACATACAGTTTACCTAGAAGTTAAGCAACACTTAGCAAATTTGCGTCAAGGTACGCACAAAGCTAAAGAGAGAGCTGAGATTACAGGTAGTACAAAGAAAATTAAGAAGCAGAAAGGTACAGGTACGGCTCGTGCAGGTGATATCAAAAACCCATTGTTCAAAGGTGGAGGTAGAGTATTCGGTCCAAGACCAAGAAACTACAGTTTCAAATTGAACAAAGCACAAAAGAGAGCAGCCAAAAAATCTGCCCTAAGTCAGAAAGCTTTAGACAATGCAATTCGTGTAATGGAAGACATCACTTTTGATGCACCAAGAACGAAGGATTTTGGTCAAATTTTAGAGAATTTAAGTTTGACAAATAAAAAATCCTTATTTGTATTGGGGGATTCAAATAAAAACGTATATTTGTCGTCCCGAAATTTACAAGGAGTTAAAGTTGTAAATTTCTCAGAGTTAACAAGTTACGATATTATGAATGCGTCCGATCTTGTCTTATTCGAGAGTTCGATTGACAAGCTTCAGGAAAATTTAAGAAAGTAGAACGAATATGAGTATCATTTTAAGACCTGTAATAACAGAAAAAGCAACCCGAGATTCAGAGATGAATAATCGTTATGCTTTTTATGTACATACCGAAGCAAATAAGATCCAAATCAAGAAAGCAATTCAAGATTTGTATGGTGTAGATGTTCTAGACGTTCGTACTATGATTTACGCACCAAAGATAAAGACGCGCAACACTAAGACTGGTTTCCAAATCGGAAAAACTAATAAGTTGAAGAAGGCTGTTGTGCAGATTGAAGAAGGTCAGGAAATTGATTTATACGGTAACATTTAAGAAGTAGAATCATGTCAGTAAGAAAATTAAAACCAACAACACCTGGACAACGATTTAGAATCGTTAATAATTTCGATCAAGTTACAACCTCAAAACCAGAGAAGTCTTTGACTAAAGGTATCTCTAAGTCTGGTGGTCGTAACAATACCGGAAAAATGACGATGCGTTTCATTGGTGGAGGACACAAGAAGAAATATCGTATAATTGATTTCAAGAGAGACAAAGCTGGTAGTGCAGAAGTGCTAAGCATTGAATACGATCCAAACAGAACCGCTTTTATTGCATTAGTGCAATATCAAGATGGTGAGAAAAGATATATCGTAGCAACTAACGGTTTAAAGGTTGGACAAACTATCCACAACGGTGATGAAACAGCTCCAGATGCAGGTAACTGCATGAAGCTTAAAAACATGCCTTTAGGTACTGTTGTTTCTTGTATCGAATTGAGACCTGGACAAGGAGCTATCATGGCTCGTAGTGCTGGATCATACGGTCAATTAATCGCTAGAGAAGGAAAGTATGCAACTATTAAAATGCCATCTAGCGAGATTAGATTGGTATTGGTAGAGTGTAGAGCTACAATTGGTGCTGTATCTAATTCAGATCACCAAACAGAAGTAAGTGGTAAAGCTGGTAGAACAAGATGGAAAGGGACTAGACCTAGAACTCGTTCGATGGTAATGAACCCTGTAGATCACCCAATGGGTGGTGGTGAAGGTCGTGCGACTGGTGGAATCCCTAGAAACAAGAATGGCGTTCCTGCTAAAGGTTACAAGACTCGTTACAAGAAGAAGGCGTCTAATAAGTATATCATAGAAAGAAGAAAGAAATAATTTATGGCACGTTCATTAAAAAAGGGACCTTATATCCATTATAAGCTAGAAAAGAAAGTTAACGATAACGTTGAGAGCGGTAAGAAGACTGTCATTAAAACCTGGTCGAGAGCATCAATGATCTCTCCTGACTTTGTTGGACAAACCATCGCTGTACATAATGGAAAGCAATTTATTCCTGTTTATGTAACAGAAAATATGGTGGGTCACAAATTAGGCGAATTTTCTCCAACACGTACTTTTAGAGGACACGCAGGAGCAAAAAATAAAGGTAAAAAATAATATAAGCTATGGGAAGTAGAAAAAGAAATAGCGCTGAATTGTTGAAAGAGGCAAAGAAAGATTTAGCTTTTGCTAAATTAAATAACTGCCCAACCTCTCCGCGTAAAATGAGATTAGTAGCCGATATTATTAGAGGAGAAGATGTGACTAAGGCATTGTATATTCTTAAATATTCTAAGAAAGAAGCATCAGAGAGACTAGAGAAATTAGTTTTATCTGCCATTGCTAACTGGCAAGCTAAGAACGAGGATATGGACATCGAAGATGCACAATTATATGTTAAGGAAATTAATGTAGATAGTGCACGTCAATTAAAGAGATTGCGTCCAGCGCCTCAAGGTAGAGCACATAGAATCCGTAAGCGTTCTAATCACGTAACAATAATATTAGGTAGTAAAACCAAAGAGAATCAATAATTATGGGTCAGAAGACAAATCCAATAGGAAATAGATTAGGAATTATCCGCGGTTGGGATTCTAACTGGTATGGTGGTAAAGACTATGGAGATAAATTAGCAGAGGATGCTAAGATCAGAAAATACTTAGGAGCTCGTTTACAAAAAGCTAGTGTTTCTAATATTTATATAGAAAGAACATTAAAGTTAATCACAATTACAATTACAACTGCCCGTCCGGGTATCATTATTGGTAAAGGTGGTAGCGAAGTTGATAAGTTGAAAGAAGAGTTAAAACAACTTACAGGTAAAGACGTTCAAATTAATATTTTTGAAATTAAAAGACCTGAAATCGACGCTAAACTTGTAGGAGACAGTATTGCTAGACAAATTGAGAATCGTATCTCTTACCGTCGTGCAATTAAGATGGCAATCGCTGCAGCTATGAGAATGAATGCTGAAGGAATCAAAATCCAAATCTCTGGTAGATTGAATGGTGCTGAGATGGCACGTACAGAGACTTACAAAGAAGGAAGAATTCCATTATCAACATTCAGAGCAGATATTGACTATGCTTTAGTAGAAGCTCATACTACTTACGGTAGATTAGGAGTGAAAGTATGGATTATGAAAGGTGAAGTTTATGGAAAACGTGAGCTATCACCATTAGTAGGCCTACAGAAAAAACAAAAAGGAGGTGGCGGAAGAAGAACAGATCGTCGTCGTGATCGTAAAAGATCATAAATTTTAAAGAATTTTGAATCATGTTACAACCAAGAAGAACAAAATATAGAAAGGCGCAAAAGAACGTTAAGAGAGGTATCTCACAAAGAGGGAATCAGTTAGCGTTCGGTCAGTTCGGGATCAAATCACTAGAGTCTAAGTGGATTACTGCTAGACAAATAGAAGCAGCTCGTATTGCCGCAACACGTTATTTGAAACGTGAAGGTAGTATCTGGATTAAGATATTTCCAGACAAACCTGTAACGAAGAAACCTCAAGAGGTACGTATGGGTAAAGGTAAAGGTGCTCCAGAATACTTTGTAGCTCCAGTTTTACCAGGACGAGTTTTGTTCGAAGTAGGTGGAGTTTCGGAGGAATTGGCTAAAGAAGCATTGCGTTTAGCAGCTCAAAAACTACCGGTTAAAACCAAGTTTGTTGTAGCTAGAGATTATCAACAAGATTAAAAGATAAGAGATGAAGGCATCAGACATAAAAGAATTAACGGTAGAGGATATCCAAGCGAAGTTGGAGGAAGAAAAAGCCAACTACGAGAAATTGAGAATTAGCCACAAAATGGCGCAAATTGAGAATCCAATCCAGTTGAGATACATGCGTAAAACCATTGCAAGGCTAAATACTGAGTTGAGTAGAAAATTAACTGAAGCTAAATAAGACAACAATGGAAAGAAATCTAAGAAAAGAACGTATAGGTTTGGTAAAGAGCAACAAAATGGATAAAACCATTGTTGTAGAAGCTACAAAACGCCACAAACACCCAATGTATGGGAAGTTCATTTTGAAAACGAAGAAGTATACAGCTCACGACGAACAAAATGAATGTAACGAAGGCGATACAGTAAGAATTATGGAAACTCGTCCATTGAGTAAGAGAAAAAGATGGAGAGTTGTAGAAATTATAGAAAGAGCTAAGTAATAGAAACATGGTACAACAAGAATCAAGACTAAGAGTAGCAGATAATACTGGAGCTAGAGAAGCTTTAGTTATTAGAGTACTAGGAGGTACAGGAAAAAGATATGCCTCAATCGGAGACAAGGTTGTAGTTTCTGTCAAAGAAGCAACTCCAAACGGAAGTGCTAAAAAAGGACAGGTTTCTAAAGCTGTAGTCGTAAGAACTAAAAAAGAAATACGTCGTAAAGATGGTTCCTATATCCGATTTGATGATAACGCAGTTGTGTTATTAGATAATAACGGAGAGATGAAAGGAACACGTGTTTTTGGTCCTGTTGCACGTGAATTACGTGACAATCAGTATATGAAGATTATTTCATTAGCACCAGAAGTACTTTAAAAAGAAGCAAATCATGACGAAAATTAAAATTAAAAAAGGAGATCAGGTAATAGTGCTTGCCGGTGGAGATAAAGGCAAGACAGGAGAAGTGGTGAGAGTTATTCCTTCTAAGAACCGTGCAGTTGTTCAGAGTTTGAATATGATCAAAAAACACACAAAACCGTCTGCAACAAGCCCACAAGGTGGAATTGTAGAAATGGAAGCTCCCATCCATATTTCTAACTTGGCGTTAGTTGACCCAGAAACTGGTAAAGCTACCAAAGTTGGATACAGAATGGAAGATGATAAAAAAGTAAGATTTGCTAAGAAATCAGGTAAAACCGTTTAAAGAAATGAGTACACAAAATTATATACCACGTCCGGCACAGGATTATAAAGATAAGATTGTTCCGGCTTTGAAAGAAGAATTTGGCTATTCATCTGTTATGCAGGTTCCTGTTCTAGAAAAAATTGTAGTAAGCCAAGGTTTAGGTGACGCTGTAGCTGATAAGAAGATTATCGATTATGCCTTAGAAGAAATGGCAATGATCACAGGTCAAAAAGCTGTACCTACCAACTCTAAGAAAGACGTTGCAAACTTCAAACTTAGAAAAGGAATGCCTATTGGTGTTAAAGTTACATTACGTAAAGAGAAAATGTATGAATTCTTAGATCGTTTGATCTCTTCTGCATTACCTCGTGTACGTGATTTTAACGGAATTAGCGCTAATGGATTCGATGGTAGAGGAAACTTCAATTTAGGGATAACAGAACAGATTATTTTCCCAGAAATAAACATTGACAAAGTAAAGAAAATCCAAGGATTGAATATTACTTTTGTTACTTCTGCACAAACAGATAAAGAAGCAAAATCATTGTTAGAAAAATTCGGTTTACCATTTAAAAAGAATCAATAATTATGGCTAAAGAAAGCATGAAAGCGCGCGAGCGTAAGAGACAAAGAATGGTAGCAAAGTATGCGGATAAGCGTAAAGCTTTAAAAGAAGCTGGAGATTACGAAGCATTGCAAAGATTACCAAAAAATGCATCACCTGTTAGATTACATAACAGATGTAAATTAACTGGTAGACCAAGAGGATATATGCGTCAGTTTGGAGTATCACGTGTTACTTTTCGTGAACTTGCACTAAACGGTTTAATCCCAGGTGTGAAAAAAGCAAGCTGGTAATTTATCAATTTTAAAACAAAGAAAATGCATACAGATCCAATATCCGATTTTTTAACACGATTAAGAAATGCAATGATGGCAGGACACAAATTAGTGGAAATCCCTGCATCTAACTTAAAAAAAGATATAACAAAAATTTTATACGATCAAGGTTATATCTTAAACTACAAATTTGTAGATGAGGGCTACCAAGGTACTATCAAAATCGCTTTGAAGTACGATAGAGCTACTAAAACTCCAGCTATTCGCAAAATAGAAAGAGCTTCTAAACCAGGTTTAAGAAAATATTCTGGTGCACAGGATCTTCCAAGAGTGTTGAATGGCTTAGGTATCGCAATAATTTCTACATCTCATGGCGTGATGACAGATAAGCAAGCTCGCCAGAACAACATAGGTGGAGAAGTATTATGTTACGTTTATTAATCAACAAAAGTAAGAACCAATGTCAAGAATAGGGCTAGCAACTATTACCATACCTGCTAACATTAATGTCGATGTTAAAGACAATGTAGTTACAGTTAAGGGTAGTAAAGCAGAATTAAAACAAGAATTAAGAGAAGGATTTAACGTAACCATCGATGATGGAGTTTTATCCGTAGAAAGACCATCAGATAGTAAAGAAGATAAAGCTTTACATGGTTTATATAGAGCACTTATCAATAACATGATTGAAGGTCTAGATAAAGGATGGACTAAGGAGTTAGAGCTTGTAGGAGTAGGTTATCGTGCCTCTAATCAAGGTCAAAGATTAGATTTATCCTTAGGTTTCTCACATAACATCGTTATGCAATTACCAGAAGAAGTAACAGTTGAAACTGTTTCTGAAAAAGGTAAAAATCCAATCATCAAATTGTCTTCTTACGACAAACAATTGATCGGTAATATCGCTGCGAAAATTAGAAGTTTCCGTAAGCCAGAACCATACAAAGGAAAAGGAGTTAAGTTTGTTGGAGAAATCTTAAGACGTAAAGCAGGTAAGTCTGCATAATAAAAATTACAATTATGGCACTAGATAAAACGGAAAAGAGATTAAAAATTAAACGTCGTGTTCGTAAGAACATTCAAGGAACACCAGAACGTCCACGTTTATCTGTATATAGATCTAACAAAGAGATATATGCTCAAATTATAGACGATATTAATGGTGTTACTTTAGCATCAGCTTCTTCTAGAGAGAATGATATTGCTGAAACTAAAGGTACCAAATCTGAAATATCTACAATCGTAGGTAAGAAGGTTGCCGAAAAAGCAAAAGCAGCTGGAATCGAGAATGTAATTTTCGACAGAAACGGGTTTATTTATCATGGTAGAATAGAAGCGTTAGCTAAAGGCGCTAGAGAAGGAGGATTAAAGTTCTAAAAACAGATTATGTTAGGATTCAATAATATAGAAAAAGTTAAACCAGGAGGTTTAGAATTAGTTGATAGACTAGTAGGTGTTCAACGTGTTACTAAGGTAACAAAAGGAGGTAGAACTTTTGGATTCTCTGCTATTGTAGTGGTAGGAGACGAAAAGGGAGTAGTAGGATACGGATTAGGTAAATCTAAAGACGTAGCTACTGCAATTCAAAAAGCCATCGAAGACGGTAAAAAGAATTTAGTAAGAATTCCATTAGACGGACATACAATTCCACATACACAAGAATCTAGATATTCAGGAGCTCAAATCTTTATGAGACCAGCTTCAGAAGGTACTGGATTGATTGCTGGAGGTGCGGTTCGTGCGGTATTAGAGTCAGTAGGTATTCAAGACGTACTATCTAAGTCTAAAGGATCTTCTAACCCACACAATGTTGTTAAGGCAACAATGAAAGCTTTATTGAACATGAGAAGTGTGAATGAAATCTCTAGATTAAGAGGTATACCTGTAAGTAAAGTTTTAAAAGGTTAATAAAAGAGACATGGCAAAGATAAAAGTAACACAGGTTAAAAGTTCGATCAACCGCAATAAAAGACAAAAGGCTACATTAGAAGCTTTAGGTTTTAGAAAGTTAAATCAAACGGTTGAACATAACGACACTCCTGAGATAATGGGGATGATTGAGAAAGTTAGCCATATGGTTAAAGTTGAAAAAGCTTAACCTAAAAAATAGTAAGGAATGAAATTAAGTAATTTAAGACCTGCGAAAGGTTCAGTAAAAGGGAAATACCGTAAAGGTAGAGGTGAAGCTTCAGGAAACGCTGGTACATCTGGTCGTGGACACAAAGGAGCGAAGTCTCGTTCAGGTTATTCAAGAAAAATTGGTTTCGAAGGTGGTCAAATGCCATTACAGAGACGTGTACCTAAATTCGGTTTCACGAACATCAATAGAAAAGAATATACTGGAATCAATTTAGATACTATCCAAACATTAATCGAAGACAAAGGTTTGTCTGGTGAGATTAACAAGGATACATTCGTACAACACGGATTAGCTTCTAAGAAGGATTTAGTTAAAATTCTTGGTAGAGGAGAGTTAACAGCTTCAGTTACCGTAGTTGCAGACAAGTTTACCAAAACGGCACAAGAGGCTATCGAAAAAGCCGGTGGTAAGGCACAAACTATTTAATATTATATTTGGATGAAAGGCTTTTTTGATACACTAAAAAACATCTGGGCAATCGAAGAGTTGAGAAACAAAATTCTGTTTACTTTAGCTATGCTATTAGTATACAGATTTGGTTCTTATATACCTTTACCCGGAATCGACTTGAGCGAAATAGATCATAACGTTTTAAGCGCTAGAGGTTCGGGTCAGGAAACCGGGATTTTGGGGCTTCTGAATGCATTTACCGGAGGTGGTTTTTCTAGAGCATCTATCCTAGCCTTGGGTATTATGCCCTATATTTCCGCGAGTATTGTAATTCAGCTGATGGGATTGGCTTTGCCATATCTACAAAAGCTACAAAAAGAAGGAGAATCTGGTCGTAAGAAAGTTACGCAAATTACACGTTATCTAACGATTGCAATTTGTTTGGTTCAAGCACCAGCGTATTTAACTTCAGTAACTAACTATTTCTTACCTTATTCAGATCCTGCAATTTCTGCAGCTTACGTAATTAATCCAGCTAGCTTCTGGTTCTGGTTCCCATCTACTATTTTATTAGTAACGGGTACTATGTTCGCTATGTGGTTAGGAGAGAAGATTACAGATAAAGGTATTGGAAATGGTATTTCGTTATTGATTATGATTGGTATTATGGCTGACTTGCCTAATGCTTTCTTCTCTGAGATTACAACACAACCTGGTATTTTTGTTTTATTCGAAGTAGTTGGATTCTTACTTTGTATTTTAGCATGTGTGGTATTAGTAATGGCAGTTCGCCAAGTACCAGTACAATATGTGGGTAGAGCACAAGGAGGAAGTAGCAACTTCATGAAAACATTTACAAATACAGTTAGACAATATATTCCTTTAAAAGTAAACGCTGCTGGTGTAATGCCTATCATTTTTGCTCAAGCAATTATGTTTTTACCAGGTGTTTTAGCAGGTTTAATTTATGAGGAAGGAAAAGTTCCAGGATTTTTCCAAAGTTTAGGTGATCCATTTAGTCTTTGGTATTCAGTTATTTTCGGTATTTTAGTTGTATTATTTACATTCTTCTATACTGCTGTAACTATTCCAGTTAACCAGATGGCAGAAGATTTAAGAAGAAATGGCGGAATTATCCCTAGGGTAAAACCTGGTAAAGATACGGCAAACTTTTTAGATGACATTTTATCAAAAATTACGTTACCTGGCGCAATTTTCTTAGCTTTGCTGGCAATTTTACCGGCGATTGTATATAAGTTAGGTGTTGGTGCTGGATTTTCGTACTTCTTTGGAGGTACATCACTATTGATTTTGGTAGGTGTAACATTAGATACGATGCAGCAAATCAATACTTACTTGTTGAATCACCATTATGATGGTATGATGCAGACAGATAGGGTAAGTAAAAAAATGGCATAAAATCTGTACCTAATAAGACTATGGCTAAACAAAAACATATCGAACAAGACGGAACAATTATAGAAGCATTGTCAAATGCTATGTTCCGTGTAGAATTAGAGAACAATCACGTAGTAACAGCGCATATTTCTGGTAAGATGAGAATGCACTATATTAAGTTATTGCCCGGTGACAAAGTTAAAATGGAAATGTCACCATACGATTTAACAAAAGGTAGAATTACCTACAGATATTAATAATTAGAAGGTTTCCAGAAAGGAGATCGGAGTATATAAAAAACATTAAAATGAAAGTTAGAGCATCTATTAAGAAACGTAGTGCGGATTGCAAAATCGTTCGTAGAAATGGTCGCTTATATGTGATCAACAAAAAAAACCCGAAATTTAAACAACGTCAAGGTTAATTCAAGAAAATTATGGCACGTATAGCAGGAGTAGATTTACCAAAGAATAAGAGAGGTGTAATAGGTTTAACTTACATCTATGGTATCGGAAGAAGCACAGCAGAGAAAATTCTTGAAAAAGCTGGCGTTGACGAAAGTAAAAAAGTTAATGATTGGAATGATGATGATATCAACGGTATCAGAAAAGCATTATCAGAAACTTACAAAGTAGAAGGGGAATTGCGTTCAGAAACTCAATTGAACATCAAACGTCTAATGGACATTGGTAGTCAAAGAGGGATTCGTCATCGTTTAGGTTTACCTTTGAGAGGTCAGAGAACCAAAAACAATTCACGTACACGTAAAGGAAAAAGAAAAACTGTTGCTAACAAGAAAAAAGCAACTAAATAATTTAATTAGCTATGGCAAAGAAACAACAGAAAGGTGCTAAGGCAAAAGCTAAAAAGCGTAACGTTAAGGTAGAAGCTAACGGGGAAGCTCACGTTCAAGCGACATTCAATAATGTAATTATATCTCTAACTAATAAAAAAGGAGAAGTTATCTCTTGGTCATCTGCCGGTAAAATGGGCTTTAGAGGATCAAAGAAGAACACACCATATGCTGCACAAGTTGCTGCAGAGGATTGTGCTCAAGTGGCTTTCGAAGCAGGATTAAGAAGAGTGAAGGTATTTGTTAAAGGACCTGGAACAGGTAGAGAATCAGCGATTCGTGCTATCCATAATTCAGGGATCGAAGTAAGTGAGATCGTAGATGTTACGCCACTTCCACACAACGGATGTAGACCTCCAAAAAGAAGAAGAGTTTAATTTTAAATTCTTAAAATTCTAATCCTTAAAATATAAAACATTATGGCAAGATATACAGGACCTAAAACAAAAATAGCCCGTAAATTCGGTAAAGCAATTTACGGTGATGACAAATCTTTCGAAAGAAGAAAGTATCCTCCAGGACAACACGGTCCAAACCGTCGTCGTGGAAAGAAATCAGAGTATTCTATGCAGTTGATGGAGAAACAAAAAGCAAAATATACTTATGGTATATTAGAGCGTCAATTCTCTAACATGTATAAAGCTTCTACAAGAGCTAAAGGAATTACTGGTGAAGTACTATTACAATTATGTGAAAGAAGACTAGATAACGTAGTATACCGTTTAGGTATTGCTCCATCTCGTCCTGCAGCACGTCAATTAGTATCACACAAGCACGTAACCGTTAACGGGGAGTTAGTAAATATTCCTTCTTACCAATTAAACGAAGGAGATGTAGTAGCTGTTCGCGAAAAGTCTAAATCGTTAAATACAATAGAAGAGTCTTTATTACATAGAAATGATTATGAGTGGTTAACATGGAACGAAGCAACAAAATCTGGAACATTTCAGGCTATTCCTGAGAGAATTCAGATTCCAGAAGACATCAAAGAGCAATTGATCGTCGAGCTTTACTCTAAATAATAACCCAAAAATATCTTTTCAATATATGGCTATTTTAAATTTTATAAAACCTGATAAGGTTGTTTTAATAGAAGCTGACCAGTTTTCTGGTGAGTTTGAATTCCGCCCGTTAGAACCAGGATATGGTTTGACAGTAGGGAATGCATTACGTCGTGTATTGCTTTCTTCTTTGGAGGGGTTCGCTTTTTCTTCTGTTAAGATAGAAGGCGTTGATCACGAATTCTCAACTATTACAGGTGTCGTAGAAGACGTAACAGAAATTATATTGAATCTTAAAAAAGTAAGATTCAAAAGACAAATAGAAGATACCGAAAACGAAACAGTTAACGTAAGCATTTCTAAACAAAATCAACTTACAGCTGGAGATTTAGGTAAATTTATTTCAGGCTTTCAGGTTTTAAACCCAGATTTGGTAATAGCCAATATGGATAAATCTGTTAAGCTAGACATGACCTTAACTATCGAAAAAGGTAGAGGTTATGTTCCAGCTGACGAAAACAAACAAGCAAATGCACCTGTTGGTACTATTGCTATCGACTCTATCTTTACACCTATCAAGAATGTAAAGTATAATATCGATAACTATCGTGTTGAGCAAAAAACAGATTACGAAAAATTGATTTTCAATATCGAAACTGATGGCTCAATCCACCCACAACAAGCGCTTACTGAAGCAGCTAAAATTTTAATCCACCACTTCATGTTATTCTCTAATGAGAGAATTACACTAGAAGCTGAGGAAGTTGCTCAAAGCGAAACTTACGACGAAGAAGCATTACACATGCGTCAGTTATTGAAAACCAAATTGGTTGACCTTGACTTGTCAGTAAGAGCATTAAACTGTTTGAAAGCAGCAGAAGTAGAAACATTAGGAGAATTAGTGTCTTATTCCAAAGGTGATCTAATGAAATTCAGAAACTTCGGTAAGAAGTCATTAACTGAATTAGAAGAATTAGTCGGAAACAAAGGTTTAGGCTTTGGTATGGACATATCTAAATATAAATTAGACGTAGAATAAGAAATCATGAGACACGGAAAGAAATTCAATCATTTAAGTAGACAAAAGAGTCATAGACGCGCAATGTTAGCGAATATGGGAACCTCACTTATAATGCATAAGAGAATCAACACTACAGTAGCAAAAGCTAAAGCGTTGAGAGTTTATATAGAACCGTTATTGACGAAAGGTAAAAACGATACTACAGCATCTCGTCGTATGGTATTTAGTTACCTACAAGACAAGCATGCAGTTTCTGAATTATTCAGAGAAGTAGCACCTAAAATCGCTGATAGACCAGGTGGTTATACTCGTATCATCAAAACTGGATTCAGAAAAGGTGACGGAGCTGAAATGGCCATGATCGAATTGGTAGACTTTAACGAGTTATACAATCCAAACGATTCAGGTAAGAAAACTCGTCGTAGCCGTAGAGGTGGAAGCAAAAGTGCTGCAGCCGCTACAACAGCTAAGAACGAAGAAGAATAAAAATCTATTCTTGCTTAAATATAAAAAGCGATTACTGATAAGTAATCGCTTTTTTTTTATATCTAATTTTAGTACAATTGATACTAACTATTTTAATTAAAACTAACCTAATTATTTCCACAGCACAACTTAATTTTTACTTAGCATAAGTAATTTTTCTTTCTATTAATTGATAAGGTTTTCTCGCACCTTTTTCTAACATATAGCTACGTCTTTCTATCCAGTTTCCTTTTTCATCTAGTTTGTAAACAAACTCCATTTCTGTTTCTTGTAATTTAAACTCTTCAATGAGACCATTTTTTGCATAGGTGTATTCCATTGAAACTAGTACAGGTTCTTCTTCTGGATTTTGATTTGGGTATACAATGATATCCTTAGTTTTTCTCATCATAGGTCCATAAACTATAGAATCCGTCATAACCCAATTATTTTCTCTGTCATAACGCTGTTTTGAAGCAACTAAACCATTTGGGTAGTATGTTAGTCTAATTTCGTTTTTAAGTTTACCTGTGGGGCTGTAATATATATCTTTTTGTCTTTGACCATTTTTATCCAATACAACATCAACCTTATATTCCAACGGAGGTGCATCTGTTAAATGTGTCGCAAATTCCTTTACTTGAATTTCTGTAATTAAATCTTCGTGTTCTTTGTCGTAGATATAGTTTGCTTGGTCAATTAATTGATTTTTGGCATCAAATATTTCTCTAGATTTAAATTTTGGAACATCCCCATCCATGTAGGTATAAACTTGCGTAAAGTTTTGCTTGAATTGTAGATCTTCTTGAGTCCATTTATGAATTAAATTATTTTTAAAAACTAAAACATCCTTTTGCCATGCTTCTGTCTTCTCTTCTTTTTCATTCATTGAATAAGTAGTGGATTCAACTTCTTTAACTGTGCTTTTAAATTTAAAATCAACATCGTTTAATAGTGGCCAATCAGCTGGATGATAATCGAAATTTTGAGCTTGAACAAATGCGTAGCTCATACAAATACAGAAAATAAATACTTTTTTCATAGAGTATAAATTTGATTTTGAACTAATTTAAATAAATAAAACTGATTTTAGTCAATTGTGGAATATAAATTGTTGCAGATAGATCAAACAAATTATTATGAACAAATTACATGTATTTTTGGGTATGGGTTTATTATTATTAAATATCGCCTGCGATAACAAAAATGAAACAGTTATCGTTCAATCCAATGAGGACTCGATTGCAGTTATGGAAGATGATTTAAATGCCACTCAGGACCTTGAAACTGAAAAAGTTTTAAAATACGATTTTAGTTCTGCTAGTGATAGTAATTTATCTGGAACCGCAACTTTTACGCAAGTTAACAATGAAGTTACTTTAGAGGTAAATTTAGAAGGTATTACACCAGGCGAGCATGCTATTCACGTACATGAGAAGGGAGATTGTTCTGCGCCTGATGCAACTTCAGCGGGTGGACATTGGAATCCTACTGGAGCGGAGCATGGTAAATTCGATATGGATCCATTTCACATGGGTGACATCGGAAACCTTACTGCAGACGCTGATGGAAAAGCTAGTTTAACGTTTACAACTGATAAATGGTGTTTAGATTGTGAAGACGAAACCAAGAACTTAATGGGTAAATCTCTAATCGTACACGAAAGTGTTGATGACTTTACGACTCAACCTACAGGAGATGCAGGCGGAAGAATTGGATGTCTAGTTATTGAGTAATTAAAATATTTATAATTTTGATTTAAAGAAAAGCGATCTTATTAAGGTCGCTTTTTTAAATTTGTAAAATGTATAGCGCTCTTCGCATTTCACTCAGCTTACTCATTTTGTTTCTGTTTACTCAGATTCAATTTCATGTGCCTATTTTTGATATAGGAATTCCTATTACGGGGCAGAGTTTTGCGATCGTACTACTTCCTTATATATTTGGTTTGAAGGAAGGTGTTACCTCTATATTACTTTATTTGTTGCTCGGTTTAGTCGGAGTGCCTGTATTGGCACAGGGTGGATATGGTGTCGATGCTTTTTTGAGCAATAGCGGTGGATATTTGATTGGATTTATATTTGGTGGTGCATTTAGTGGCTTTATATCAGATAATAAAGTTAACAATCTTAAAAATGCTTTCCTTGCTATGTTTATAGGAACCATGATTATTCTAACCTTTGGAGTTTTAAAGTTAAGTTTTGATATCGGAATTTCTAAAGCCATTGAATATGGATTTACACCTTTCGTTTTAGGTGGAGTAATTAAAGTTGTAGTCGGAGCATTCGGAGGTTGGTTGATAAAGAAATATATTATGACATTAGATTTTAATTTTGATTAAAGCTTAAAGTTTCAAAGTTTACGCATAAAAAAAGACTCCTAATTGGAGTCTTTCTTATTTTCAATCGATTGAAAGATTAATCTTCCTTATCGTTTCTTTGCTTTTTATCTGGTCTTGGTAATAAAACTTTTCGAGAAAGTCTCATTTTTCCAGATTTTGGATCGTTTTCTAAGTACTTAACTTGAATTTCATCACCTACCTTAACAACGTCTTCAACGTCGTTCACACGATGCCATTCTAACTCAGAAATGTGTACCAATCCTTCTGTACCTTTTTTGATTTCAACAAAAGCACCGAATGGTTTAGTAGAAACAACTTTTCCAGTATAAACTGCACCAACTTCTGGTTCAAAAGTGATGTCTTTTACACGTTGAATTGCTTCGTCCATACCTGCTTGATCAACTCCACTAATCTCTACGATACCTTCGTTACCATCTTCCTCGATAGAAATGTTTGTTCCCGTATCCGCTTGAATAGCTTGAATCATTTTTCCACCAGGTCCAATCAATGCACCAATATAATCACTAGGGATTCTCATGGTAACAATCTTAGGAGCGTTTGCTTTCAACTGCTCATTTGGTTCAGAAATAGTTTTCATCATTTCACCTAAAATGTGAAGTCTACCTTCTTTAGCTTGCATTAATGCTTTTTCAAGAATTTCATGCGCTAAACCGTCAACTTTGATGTCCATTTGACAAGCCGTGATACCATCTTTAGTTCCTGTAACTTTGAAGTCCATATCTCCTAAATGATCCTCATCACCTAAGATATCAGATAATACAGTCCATTTTCCTGATTCAGTATCAGTAATCAATCCCATTGCAATACCAGAAACTGGTTTTTTCAATTTAATACCGGCATCCATTAAAGCTAATGTACCCGCACAAACTGTTGCCATAGAAGACGAACCATTTGATTCTAAAATATCAGATACAACACGTACTGTATATGGATTATCTTCAGGAATCATTTTCTTTAAAGCTCTTTCTGCTAAATTACCGTGTCCAATTTCTCTTCTTGAAGTTCCACGAATAGGTCTTGCTTCACCTGTAGAGAATGGAGGGAAATTATAGTGTAAGTAGAATTTCTTAGAATATTCACCTAATAAACTATCAACTCTATCAACATCTAAAGAAGATCCTAATGTGATTGAAGTTAAAGATTGAGTTTCTCCACGAGTAAATACCGCAGAACCGTGTGTAGATGGTAAATAATCTACCTCACTCCAAATAGGTCTAATTTCAGTTGGTTTTCTACCATCAAGGCGAATTCCTTCTTCCAATAGTAATTGTCTAACAGCTTCTTTCTTTGTGTTTGAGAAATAAACTTTTGCTAAAGGAGCAACTTCTTCTAATTCTTCTTCGCTATAGCTAGATAAGAACTCTTCTAAAACTGCATCAAACTTTTCAGCACGAACATGTTTGTCAGCTGGTTCTTTAGCAATATCATATAAAGACTGGAATAAGTCTGTATGGATTTTCTTTTCTAAATCACGATCATGAGTTTCATGTTCGTAAACTCTTTTCTCTTTACTAACTCCAGCAGCTTCAGCTAATTCAATTTGAGCTTGAATTTGAACCTTAATAGCTTCGTGTGCATGTTTAATTGCATCAAGCATTTCTTGTTCAGAAACCTCTTCGAATTCACCTTCAACCATAACTACAGAATCTGCAGTAGCACCTACCATGATATCCATGTCAGCAGTTTTTAAGGTTTCGAAATCTGGGTTAATAATATATTTTCCGTCTACTCTTGCAACTCTAACCTCTGAAAGCGGAGCTTTAAACGGAATATCCGTTAATGCAATTGCAGTAGAAGCGGCTAAACCTGCCAATGAATCTGGCATAGTAGTACCGTCATAAGAATATACACTGATAATAACTTGCGTTTCAGCGTGATAATCGTCTGGGAACATTGGGCGCAAAACGCGGTCCACCAAACGCATGGTCAAAATCTCTTCATCTGTTGGGCGTCCTTCTCTTTTGAAAAAACCACCTGGAATCTTACCAGCTGCGGTAAATTTCTCACGGTACTCAACAGTTAATGGCATAAAATCTACACCATCTCGGGCATCTTTCGCTGATACTACAGTAGCTAACAGCATGGTCCCACCCATCTTCACTACCACAGAACCATCAGCTTGTTTAGCTAACTTACCGGTCTCTAAGGTAATGGAACGTCCGTCTTCTAAACGGATTTCTTTTGTAAAAACTTGATTATTCATATATAAATTAATGTGTCTAAATTGGAGTGAACCAAAGAAAACAAAAAAGGCAAGTCAGTAATGACTTGCCTCGAGTTATTTTTCTTTGATTACTTACGGATTCCTAACTTGGCAATAATCGCACGATATCTTTCGATATCTGTTTTGATTAAGTAGTCAAGGAAATCTCTTCTTTTACCTACCAGATTTACTAGTGCACGCTCGGTGTTATAATCCTTACGATTTTGCTTTAAGTGTTCTGATAAATGCTTGATTCTGTAAGTGAATAAGGCAATTTGGCTCTCTGGAGATCCAGTGTCATTAGCGTTGATGCCATGCTCTTCAAAAATCTCTCTTTTTTTCTCTGGTGATAAATACATTCAAATATTTGTTTAATGATTATTATGTACGAAGTCGCAAATGTACGGATTATAAATAAGTTGGCAAGTTTTTTTTAAATTATTTACCTAATTTAATGAACTTTAAATCAAGCTTATGAGCCTTTTTGCTTCTTATTTATATTTCTTGAGAAAGATTTTAAAGCTAAATTTTAAGTATTTTTAATAATTAATGTGAAAGAATCAATGTTATAATCGAGTTATCTTCTTTAATAAATACGCCTTTATGGAACTGATTTTTGAAATTATTGTTATCCGATTTATCACTCGCTTTTTAGGATCAAATGTGCGATTTTTTGTGCTTTCAAATTTTAATAAGGAAATTTCAATCGAAGAAATCAGAGGGGAAGACGCTGATGGAACATTTGTATACAATGATATTATGAATGCATTGGTTGGCTTAATCAGTTTTGCAGTTCTCATAATACCTTTTATGTATTTAATATATTTAATTGGTTGGTTATAAAGTATATTTAATATTACTAAATCAGGAAATCGTATTCACTTTTTATTTACCTATTTTATTAGCTGTATTTAGTTTATAAAACTTTGAAAAGCTTCTTTAAGATTATTTATTTCTTAATTAAACTTAAAACTAGAAGGAAGATAATTTTAAATTAATTTAAATCATTTGTAACTTTCCACACTTATATACGTCTTATAGACCAAACATTAATTAATATCAAAAATTTTTTCATGAAAAAATTGTTATTGAGTGTGTTTGCTGCAGGAGCAATGCTAAGCAGCCAAGCACAACACATTGATTATGAAGAGTACGATCTGGACAACGGATTACACGTAATTCTTCATCAAGACAAGACTGCACCAGTGGTAATTACATCTGTAATGTACCATGTGGGAGCTAAAGATGAACAACCAGATAGAACAGGTTTCGCACACTTCTTCGAGCACTTATTATTCGAAGGAACTAAGAATATCGAAAGAGGAGAGTGGTTTAAAATTGTTACTGCTAACGGAGGTATGAACAATGCTAACACTTCTGACGATAGAACTTATTACTACGAGGTATTCCCTTCTAATAATCTACAATTAGGTTTATGGATGGAATCTGAAAGAATGTTACACCCAATCATTAACCAAGTTGGTGTTGATACACAAAACGAGGTTGTGAAAGAGGAAAAACGTTTGAGAGTAGATAACCAACCTTATGGTAATATGCTTAAAGCATTAAAAGAACAAATGTTCAAAAATCACCCATACCGTTGGACTACAATTGGTGAGATGGAGCATTTAGATGCTGCTACTTTAGACGAGTTCATGGATTTTTATAAAAAATTCTATGTTCCTAATAATGCTGTTTTAGTTGTAGCTGGTGATTTCGATACGGCACAAGCTAAGACTTGGATCAACGATTATTTTTCTGAAATTCCAAGAGGTGCTGATATTCAAAGAACGATTGCTAAAGAAGATCCTATTACAAAACCAATCGAGGCAACTTGGGAAGATCCAAACGTTCAAATTCCAATGATTATTTCTGCGTTTAGAACTCCTTCTATGAAAACTAGAGATGCTAGAGTTTTAGATTTGATTTCTGCTGTATTAAGCGACGGAAAAAGTTCTCGTTTATACAAGAAAATGGTAGATCAGGATAAAACTGCTTTACAAGTAGGAGCTTTCAACTATAGCCAAGAGCACTACGGACAATATATTATCTATGGTTTGCCAATGGGTGATAACACTAAAGAAGATATGTTGAATGCATACGATGCTGAAATCAAGAAATTACAAACTGAATTAATTTCTGAAAGAGAATATCAAAAACTTCAAAATCAATTTGAAAATAGATTCGTTTCTAGTAATGCAAGTGTAGAAGGTATTGCACATACATTAGCTACGAACTACTTATTGTATGGAGATACTAGTTTGACTAACAAAGAGATTGATATTTACAGATCTATTACTAGAGAAGAAATTAGAGAGGTGGCTCAAAAATATTTGAACCCGAATCAGCGAGTGATCATCGAATACACTGGAGCAAAATAATTTTTCAACGAATTTTAAAAAATAGAAATGAATAAAATAATATATAGCGTTCTTTTTGCATTCATACTTGGATCTTGTACTACAACACAAGTTCAGAATGCTGAGAGTCAACCAGAAATGGAAACAACTACACAAGGAATCGATAGAAGTATTAGACCAACACCTGGTCCAGCACCTAAAGTTAATATTGGTAAACCACAAACTTTCACATTAGATAATGGATTGAAAGTGATGGTAGTTGAAAACAATAAGTTACCAAGAGTTAGTTTTAACTTAGTAATGGATAATCCTCCAGTTGCAGAAGGCGACAAAAAAGGAGTAAGAAGCATGCTAAGTAGCATGATGGGTAATGGAACTTCTAAAACACCAAAAGAAAAATTCAACGAAGAAGTTGATTTCTATGGTGCAAATGTTAGTTTCCACGCAGGCGGAGCTTATGCTTCAACATTATCTAAGTATTTCCCACAAATCTTAGATTTAGTTTCTCAAGGAGTTTTAGATCCTTTATTAACTAAAGAAGAGTTTGAGAGCGAAAAAGCTAAAATGATTGAAGGATTAAAAGCAGATGAAAAAAGTGTTACTTCTGTAGCATCTAATGTTCAAGACGCTTTAGTTTTTGGTAAATCACACCCTTTTGGAGAATTCTTAAATGATAAAACAGCTCCAAACATTACATTTAAAGATGTAAAAGATTACTATGCTAAAAACTTCGTTCCAGGTAATGCATATATGGTAGTTGTTGGTGATGTTAGCTTTGATGAAGTTAAAAACTTAGTTTCTAAGAAATTTAACCCATGGAAAAAAGCAACTGTAAAAGCACAAAACTATCCAGAGCCTAAGAACTTAGCTGCAGCAACTATCAACTTTGTTGATATGCCAAATGCAGTTCAGTCAGAAGTTTCTACATTAAATGTAACGAACTTAAAAATGAGTGACCCAGATTATTTCGCGGCACTTATGGCTAACCAAATCTTAGGAGGAGGTGGAGAAGGTCGTTTGTTCTTAAACTTAAGAGAAGCAAACGGTTGGACTTATGGTTCTTATTCTAGAATTAGAGGAGACAAGGATGTAAATCGTTTTATGACAACTGCTTCTGTTAGAAACGCAGTTACTGATAGTGCTATCGTTGAAATGTTAGGTGAATTAGGAAGAATTAGAACTGAATTAGTTTCTGAAGAAGAGTTGAAAAATGCAAAAGCAAAATTCGTTGGTAACTTCGTAATGCAAGTTGAGAAACCAGAGGTTATTGCTAGACAAGCTCTACAAATTGAAACTCAAAATTTGCCAGCAGATTTCTACGAAAACTATATTAGAAATATTAATGCAGTTACTAGAGAAGATGTTATGGCAGCTGCTAAAAAATACTTCGGTAAAGACAATGCTAGAATTGTAGTTGTTGGAAAAGCAGAGGATGTTTTACCTTCATTACAAAAAATGAATTTACCTATTAAGTATTACAATAGATACGCAGAAGAAATAGAAGCTCCTAAATTTGAAAAAGTTGCAGCGGATGTTACTCCAATGAGTGTTATTAATACTTATTTAGATAAAATCGGTGGTAAAGATAAAGTGAAAGCTTTAAAATCAGTAAAAGCAACTTTCTCTATGGAAGCAGGCGCGCCTCAACCACTTGAAGGTACATTATTGCAGTTAGCTCCAAACAGAGAAAAAACAGAAATGAAAATGAATGGTATGACGGTAATGAGTCAATCATTTGATGGAACAACTTTAAAAGTTGCTGGAATGGGAGGATCTCAAGAATTATCTGGAGATGAAGTTGCTGATAAAGTAGCTAAGAAAGGAATCATCGACCAAGCTTTCTATACAGCAGATCAGTTAGAATTAGCTGGAATGTCTAAAGTGAATGGAAAAGATGCTTATAAGGTAAAAGTTAAAGTTGGTAAAACAACTCACGAAGAATTTTATGACAAAGCTTCTGGACTTTTAGTTCAAAGTGTTGCAACACAAGAAACTCCTCAAGGAGATATGCAAATGGTAACCAGATTTGAAGACTATAAAGCAGTTGATGGGATTAAAGTTCCTTTCAAAATGTTTCAAGAAGTAGGACCACAAACAGTAGTTATGGAAATTAAAACTTACGAATTAAACAAAGGCGTTAGTCAATCAGATTTCTAATTTGATTAAATTTCATATTCAATATAAAGCACCCAATTCGGGTGCTTTTTTTATGCATTAAATTTAAAATAAAACTTGAATTTTATAGAATGCTTTAAAAACTTAAACCTAATAATAATCAATAATCTAACTTGATTTACTAATTTAGGGGAATTAAATATATGATATGAGAAAGCACATTTTACTTCTATGTTGTATGATGGGGATATTCTTGCTACAAGCACAAAATATCCCATTAAATCCTAATGTAGTTTATGGTAAATTAGACAATGGATTTACTTATTACATTGAAGAAAATACGAAACCAGAGAATAGAGTTGAGCTAAGGCTAGCTCTAAATGTTGGTTCTATTGTAGAAGATGATGATCAATTAGGTCTTGCTCATTTTATGGAGCATATGAATTTCAATGGCACAAAGAAATTCCCGGGCAATCAGCTTGTAGATAGTTTGCAGTCGATTGGCGTTAGATTTGGTCAACACTTGAATGCTTATACCAGTTTTGATGAAACAGTTTATATTCTACCCATTCCTCTAGAAAAGCCAGGAAATCTAGACATTGGAATGAAAATCATGGAAGATTGGGCTTTTAATGCAATTCTTTCGGATGAGGAAATCAACAAAGAGCGAGGAATTATCTTAGAAGAATTAAGGCTTGGCCTTGGCGCTGACAAAAGAATGCTAGATGAATACTTACCTAAAGTTTTATACCAATCTCGTTATGCTCAGCGTCTACCTATTGGTAAAAAAGAAATTCTAGAAAACTTCGACCCCGAAGTTATTAGAAGATACCACAGAGATTGGCATCGACCTGATTTAATGGCGATTATTGTGGTAGGTGATATCGATGCAAAAGAAATGGAGCAACGAATTAAATCACAATTTTCTAAATATAAAAACCCAGCCCAACCAAGAGAACGAATCTTTTATGATGTTCCAAATCATAAGGAAACTCTGATTTCGGTGGAGTCAGATCCGGAAGCTTCTTTTAGTAGAGTTCAATTATACTACAAAGATTTAGGTGAGCCAACTGCGGTTAAAACGGAGTCGGATTACAGAAGAATGTTGGTAAAATCATTGTTTGCTAATATGCTCAATAATCGCTTGAAAGAGTTGAGTAATTCCTCTAATCCTCCATTCACCATGGCGGGATCTTATCATGGCGGAACTTGGGCAAGATCTAAAGAAGCCTATCAGTCTTACGCCATGACGCCAGAAGGTAGTCAATTAAAAGCTTTAAAGATTTTAATTGAAGAAAATGAGAGAGTTAAGAAATTTGGATTCAATGAAAGTGAATTAGAAAGATCCAAAACAGAAGTTCTTTCATGGATTGAAAAAGCTTATGAAAACCGAGACAAAACAGAAAGCAGAAGAAAAATTAATGCTTATGTCAATCATTTCTTAGAACACACGCCAGCTCCTGGTGTAGAATGGGAGTTTTCAAAGTATCAAGAAATGCTACCTGGGATTAGCTTAGAAGAAGTAAATAGTTTAATCCAAAATTTCATTAGAGATGAAAATAGAGTAGTGATAATTACAGGTCCTGAAAAGGAAACTATTAAACAACCAACAGAAGCAGAGGTGTTGGCTACTTTAAACTCTGTGGATTTAGCAACTCTAGAGCCTTATGATGACAAAATAAAAATCACTCAATTAGTTGAAAATATTCCAGCTAAAGGAAAAATTGTACAAACCAGTTCAGATGAGAAACTAGGTACGACTACTTGGGTTTTGAGTAATGGTGCTAAAGTTACTTTCAAGAAAACTGATTTTAAAAATGATGAAATACTATTTAAAGCCATGCGCTTAGGCGGAAGTTCAACTATTTCTGATGAGGTTTTTCTAGAAACACAATGGGCCTATAGCGCCTTAGCCGAAGCCGGACTTAATGGATACTCAAAGACTGATTTAGATAAATATATGGCAGGAAAGCAAGTATATATAAGTCCATTCTTTGGGTCTACGCAAGTAGGTTTTAACGGACAATCTACACCTAAAGATATCGAAACACTTTTCGAACTTATCTACGCTAATTTCACAGGCTTGAACAAAGATAAAGAAGCTTATGAAGGCTATGTAAGTAAGCAAAGTAGTTTTTATAATAATCTAAGTTCTCAGCCTCAATTTTATTTTATGCTTGAGCATGCTAAATTTAGAATGCAAAACAATCCACGTTCGGGTAATATTATTCCTCTTGAAGAAGATTGGGCAAAAACCAATTATGAATTGGCATATCAAGTGTTTACAGACAAACTAAAAAACGCTGGTGATTTTAATTTCTATTTCATTGGGAATGTAGATGAAGCAAAGCTGAAGGAGTTGAGTGAGAAATATTTAGCTGTATTGCCTGCAAAGGGTAAAAAAGAAATGTACAAAGACTTAGGTTATCGTTCAGTTTCTGGAACTCATAAAAAAGAGTATAAAAAAGGAACCGACCCAAAGAGTTTCGTTGAAATCACTTATGAAGGAGAAACTGAATACTCAGAAGATGAAGATTTAGCTATGGATGCGCTGGCAGAGGTTATCGGAATTAAATTAGTAGAAAAGTTAAGAGAAGACGAAAGCGGAACTTATACTTCTTCTGTTAGCGGTGGCTTGAGCAGTATCCCATATGGAAGTTATAGTTTTAGAATTTTCTTCCCATGTGGACCAGAAAATGTAGAACGATTGATTCAAGTTTCAAAAGAGGAAATCGCACGCGTTATTGAAAATGGACCAGACGCTAATGATTTGAAGAAGTTCAAGGAAGCAGAAATCAATGATTACAAAGAGAAAGAAAAAATAAATAGAACTTGGATGAACGTTCTGTCATCTGAAAACTTGAATCCGGGAGCTAAACAAAGATATTTGAGCTTTTTAGATCGCTTGGATAAGCTAACCGCCAAAGATGTTCAAAATGTGGCGAAAAAATATTTAACAAGAGATTATATTCAGGCGGTTTTATATCCAGAAGAAATGGCAGAAATGCCTAAAGTAGAAGAGAAAACCAAGGTGAAAGCTAAAATCACTAAAGATGAAGTGGTTAAAAACTATTATCAAAAAATTGGTGGCTTAAAAACTCTTCAAAACATTAAATCAACCCAAATGGAATTAGATTTATTAATCAATGGTCTCAACATGGACGTGAAAATGTTGCAATCAGGAGAGGACAAGTTAAAATCTGTAGTGAGCGTAATGGGTCAGGAAATTATTGCTGTGGTCAATGGTGATGATGCCTATAAAATTCAAGGTGGACAAAAGATGGATATGGCTCCTGCAGAAGTAGAACAAAATCAGAAGAAATTCCCTGCTAAAATGTTGATGCTACCAGAACTTGAAAATAAAGTAGAGGCTTATCAAAAGGGGGATAAACTATACTATGTATTAGAAAGTGCAACGGAGAAGCTAACCTTTGGTGCTACGACTGGTTTACTAACAGAACGAGTAGACAGCTTGGCAAATACATCATCAAATTATGCCGATTGGAAATCTTATGATGGAATTTTATATCCTAGCAAAACCAAAATTATAACAGCTGGTCAAACTTTAATTCAAAATGTGAAAATATTAAAGTTTAATAAAAATATTCCGTCCACTGAGTTTCAATAATTACATGAAACTTAATACTATAATCAACACCTTTACGTTAAGTCGTAGAGGTGTTTTTTATTTAAAGTATAATTAAATATTAGAAATAAGACTAAATTATCTTTTAATTTAGAAAATTAAATATTCATACCTTTGTACAAAATAAAAATATGTCATTAACAAACGAACAAATACACGAATTAGGAGAAGAAATGGTAAAGGTTTTTAAATCCATTTACGATCCAGAAATTCCTGTTGATATTTACGAATTAGGTCTTATCTACGATGCTCATGTGAGTACCGAAGGAGAAGCAAAAATTCTGATGACGCTTACGTCTCCTAATTGTCCGGTAGCAGAAAGTTTGCCAATGGAAGTAGAGGAGAAGGTAGCGCAATTAGAGTTAATTAAAAAAGCAAGAGTTCAAATTACTTTCGATCCACCTTGGTCACAAGAGTTGATGAGTGAGGAAGCAAAGTTTGAGCTAGGAATGTTATAATTTTTCCGTACATTTAAAATCGCTTTTACTGTAACTATACAGAATTCAATGCGACTTATATTTAAAACCCCTTATTATGGAAATATTATTTAATTCATTACCACTTATATTAATTGTAGGTGTGGTAGTCCTTAGTTTTTTTGGATTATGGTTTACGGTTAAACAACAAACTGCAGTAATTGTAGAGAGATTAGGACGATTTCACTCGATCCGAAACTCAGGTTTTCACCTTAAAATCCCTTTTGTCGACCAAATTGCAGGTAAAATTTCATTAAAAATTCAGCAATTAGACGTTGTCGTTGAAACTAAAACTAAAGACGATGTATTCGTTAAATTAAAAGTCTCAGTTCAATATGTTGTTATTAGAGAAAAGGTTTACGATGCATTCTATAAATTAGATAATCCATATGCTCAGATTACATCTTATGTATTTGATGTGGTTCGTGCTGAGGTTCCAAAGCTAAGATTAGATGACGTTTTTGAGAAAAAAGATGATATCGCCATTGCAGTGAAATCAGAACTTCAAGACGCCATGAACGAATATGGTTTTGATATCATTAAAACATTAGTTACTGATATCGATCCAGACGAGCAAGTGAAACATGCCATGAACCGTATTAATGCTTCAGAACGTGAAAAAGTTGCAGCTCAGTATGAAGGTGATGCACAACGTATTCTTATCGTAGAAAAAGCAAAAGCTGAGGCAGAAAGTAAAAGATTACAAGGTCAAGGTATCGCAGATCAAAGACGTGAGATTGCTAGAGGTTTAGAAGAGTCAGTAAATGTTTTGAATAAGGTTGGAATTAACTCACAAGAAGCTTCGGCTCTAATTGTAGTTACCCAGCATTATGATACGCTACAAGCGATTGGAAGTTTAAATAATTCGAATTTAATTTTATTACCTAACTCACCACAGGCAGCTGGAGATATGTTGAACAACATGGTTACTTCATTCTCTGCGGCAAACATCATTGGTGAGGAGATGAAAAAATCAAATGAAAAGAACCCTAGAATGGGGAATAAAGATCAATGAGAAATTTAATTTTAATCATATTATTTAGTTTAGGTATTTCAAGCTTTGCTCAAGAGAAAAAGTTTGAAGTTACAGAGACAGTTAAAGAGTTGCGCGCCAAAGGTTATCCACTGAATGTTTTAGAGGAATTACCTATGGTAAAAGGCTGCGAAAGTTTAGCTGGACACAAAGGATACCTAGCCAAATGCATGAAAGACCAAATTAACTTCATTTTTGCACCTTTTATGGAGGGCGCAGAAAAGGTGTCTAAAGGAAATGGAGTTAGAGTGTATATTGAATTTGTTATCAATCAAGATGGAAGTATCTCTGCCGCAGAAAGAGTAAAAGTAAGTGAGCAAGATTTAGATGAATTTACGCGCGATGCTTTTGAGAAATTTAGAAAGAAAATCAACGATGAGAAGATTTTTGTATCACCTGGAAGAGTTCATGATAGAGATGTAAATACGCTCTATGGCGTTCGTTACCTGAAGGCTTTTAAAAGAGCACAAAAGCAATAATATATAGCGTTAATATAAATTAAAAAGCAGCTTATCAATTGATAAGCTGCTTTTTTTATGTTCTAAGGTTTTCTATTAAATTTTAATAATCACCGGAAGTATTAGATGGAACTTTACTCGGTAATTTATTCGAGTTGGTATTTGGGGTTGCTGAACCTCCATATTTCTCTATCGCCTCTTTTATCCTTTGAACTCTATTCTCTGGGCTTGGGTGTGTAGATTGAAACTCAGGTGGAGCTTGTCCGCCACTTGCTTCATCCAAAATTTCCATCACACGAATCAAGGCATGTGGATCATAACCCGACTGTACCATAAAATGAACACCAAGCTCATCCGCTTCTAACTCATCTTCTCGACCGTATTTCATGTTTACCATGTTACCAATCATTTGTGCATATTGAGCCGAACTCATATCACCACCAACAACTCCTGCTGCACCAGCCAATCCTTGAGTTAAATCTTGTTTGGCCATTTGTTCTGCAGAGTGTCGTCCAGCTACGTGACCAATTTCATGACCTAATACACCAGCCACTTGATCCTCTGATTCTAATCTTTTATATAGGCCATATGTAATAAAAATCTGTCCACCTGGCATAGCAAATGCATTCACTTGATTAGGGTCAGCTAATACATGAAATTCATATTGATAAGATGTTTTGCTGGCTTCACTGTTTTCTACGATTTTTCGTCCTAGAAGGTCAATATATTGTTGAACTTCGGCATCTTGATATAGTCCGCCAGACTCTTGTATCATATAATCTCTTCCATCTAATCCAAGCTTAATCTCTTGCTCTAGTGAAATGTTAATATGCTGTTTCTTTCCAGTGATTTCATTGACTGAAGTAGATGAAAAAAAATTGAATAAAGCAAAGGCTGCAATGAGTAAGCCGATAATCAGCCTTAATTTAAAACCACTACTACTTCTCATAATTTTTGAATTTATTAATTATAAATGTAAAGAATTATTAGCATATAATTGATTTTTAATTAAATGCGCTTATGAATTCTAATAAAATACATTACAATAATAATTCCAATTATTCATTATAAGATGTCTTTGTCCTCTAACATAGGCACGAATTGATAATCTCCAAATTCCATTTGCTCATATCGCCTTTCGTCTACACGTAGAAAAGTAAACATCTTTTGATTTGTTTCTCCAATCGGTACCACGCCAATTCCTCCAATTTTCAGTTGTTGCAACAAAATAGAAGGTAGAATAGGAGAACCAGCTGTTACAATTATTTTATCAAAAGGAGCAAAGGATGGCAATCCTTTATAGCCATCACCATAAGTTTGATATCTTGGTTCTAAATTTATTTTCCTAAGCATTCTTCGACTAAAATCAACCAAGGATTTTTGTCTTTCAATGGTATAAACATCTGCTTGCATGGCTACTAATACCGCAGTTTGGTAACCACTCCCAGTTCCTACTTCCAAAACTTTGTCCCCTGGACTTATATCTAATAATGAAGACTGAAATGCAACAGTGTAGGGATGAGAAATAGTTTGATCTGCCGCAATCGGAAATGCTTTGTCCTCATAAGCATGATCCTCAAAGGCTGAGGTTAAAAATAAATGTCTTGGCACTTTATTCATGGCCGTTAAAACATTTTCATCAGAGATTCCTTTAGATCTCAATAAATCTATCAACTTTCGTCTATTACCACGATGCTTGAAGCTATCCATCTTATCCATTTTGCAAAAGTGGAACATATATTTGAAATTTTCAATTAAAAAGAGTCTAATACTCGGCTTAAATATTTTCTAAAATTGAGCCTTTATAATTTATGTTGTAAATTTGAAATTCATACCATTAAAAATCATCGCATGATAAAAGCGGGAGTTGCCGGAGCCGGACATTTAGGAAAAATTCACTTAAAGTTACTTCAACAGTCAGATAAATACGAACTTGTAGGTTTCTATGACCTTGATGTAGAGAATGCTAAGAGGCTGGAAGCTGAGTTTGGATATAAATTTTTTGAGAATTTAGATGATCTTTTAGCAGAAGTTGAAATGCTTGATATTGTGACACCTACATTGTCTCACTTTGATTTAGCTAAAAAGGCCATTGAGAATAAAAAGCATATTTTTATTGAGAAGCCTATTACAAATACCTTAGAGGAAGCTCAAGAATTAGAAAGACTTTTAGAGGAAAACAACGTAAAAGGTCAGGTTGGGCACGTAGAAAGATTTAATCCAGCTTTCAAAGCGGTAGCAGACTTGGTTAAAGAACCATTGTTCATCGAAACACATAGGTTAGCCGAATTTAATCCTAGAGGAACAGATGTTCCGGTGGTGTTAGACTTAATGATCCACGATTTGGATGTTATTTTATCGGTGGTTAAGTCTCCTGTAAAAGAAATTAGAAGTAGTGGAGTCTGTGTTATTAGCGAAACACCAGACATTGCCAATGCAAGAATAGTTTTTGAAAGTGGTTGTGTGGCTAATATTACGACCAGTAGAATTTCAATGAAAAATATGCGTAAAACCAGATTTTTCCAGAAAGACGCCTACATTTCGGTGGATTTCTTAGAAAAGAAATCAGAAATTATTCGAATGGAAGACGCGACAGAGGATAACGTCGATGATTTTTCTATGATTTTAGAAAATGCAGAGAAAAAGAAAAAGAAAATCTATTTCGAATACCCTGATGTTTTAAATAATAATGCCATTTTAGAAGAGCTTGAATCTTTTGCAGATAGCATTGAAAATAATGCTCCGATTCGAGTTACTATCAACGACGGAATCCAAGCTTTAAAACTTGCATTAGATATCATTGACAACTTCGAAGCGACGAAATTGTCAAGTATTAGTTAATCGCAACAGCATGATGCACAACAAACAAACATTAAACTATGATTGAATTTGTACTATCTGCATTTGCACTAGGATTCATGTTGAGTTTGGTGTTGATTGGACCAGCATTCTTTTTGTTGATCGAAACAAGTCTTACCAAAGGTTGGAAGGCAGCTATTGCATTAGATGCAGGTGTGATTGCTTCTGATATTGTATGCATTGCGGTGGCTTATTATGGAGCTAAAGATTTAGCAACCTATATCGAAACGCATCCATCCTTATTCAAAATTGGAGGTTTTATTATTATGATTTATGGAGCTTTTATGTTTAAATCTAAACCAGCTTTACACATAAATAATGCCGCCGTAGTGAGTCATAATTACTTCAAAACCTTTTTTAACGGATTCCTAATGAATATGTTGAATATAGGAATTGTCGTGTTTTGGTTTGTGATTGTTGGTTGGGTAACAATAACGTATCCAGAAGATTATGAGTTTTTACTGTTTATGGGAATTGCACTGGCCACTTTCTTTTCCATTGATTTAAGCAAGATTTTTTTGGCTAAAAAGTTCCAAGAAAGGATGAGTGATAAACTCGTTTATAAAATTAGAAAGTACATTGGTATTGCTTTACTTATTTTTGGTTTTATCATCATTCTAAAAGGTTTTTTCTCATTTGATGGACTCGAAATAGAAGAGGTTTTGCCATCAACTCCATTTAATCTTATATCAAAATGAAATACGTTGTTATACTTAGTGCAGTAATTTCCTTTGGACTCATTGTAGCCGGAATTTATTTTGATTATCAAGATGACCCAATAAAACACAAATTGTATGGCTTTGGAACTATTTTTATGTTTCTAGTTACCTTTCCATTGTTTTTATATTGGAGAAGAAATAAAATGACCAGGGAAAAGTTTCTTTGGAAGAATCCAAATTCTCCAGAAAATAAAAAAACCGAAGAATAATCTTCGGTTGCTTTCATAGTCTTAGGTTAGTGACTATAGGTTTAGTTTGTTAGTTGATAGTTATAATTCAAAGGATATGCCAAAAGAATGATTTTTAAAAATTCCTTGGTGTTTCTAGTAAAAATTAAATTTAAGTTTACACTTAGGGGGTTGTATATAAGTCTTTTATGATATGTAAAATTTCTAAGAAAAATATTTTCTTGCTTAAAGACTTACTTGGGTTGAATCGATTTTAATTGAATCTTGCTCTACTATTGGAGTTGTTGGCTTAATAGTATCAGAAGGAATACTATCCATATATACATCACTCCAAATAACTTTGGGTTGTTGAGGTGCTGGTTTTTCACATGATGCGGTCAACAGAATGCCTGATATAATAAGTAGCTTTTTCATACAATTTATTTATTCAGCATTTCATAAGTTTTATTAATAATCATTTCAGGTGTAATTCCCCCAAAACCAGTAGGGTTATCACTTGGTCCTAATTTATTTCCATAGACAGATGTAGGTCGCCATTGGCAATTTTCATCTTGAATGATTCCTTCCCAAGATTGACCATAACCCAAAAAACCTGCATTGGGATGGGTTACTCCCCAAATCGAAACCACTGGAACTCCTACTAAACTTGCCAAATGCATATTAGCACTGTCCATGCTGATCATCAACTGAAGCCCTGACATTTGTTTTAGCTCATCTTTTAGCCCGTTACCTTTACAGAACTCAATATTTCCAATGCTCTTCCAATCTTTCAAGTCATCTAATTCAGACTTATTCCCATAAATTTCAATTGGGTTGGTTTTGGAAAGCGCGACAACTACTTCCTTTAGCTTATCAATAGGATACATTTTGCCTTGATGACGAGCAAAAGGAGCAATTCCGATTTTATTAGTTCTAGGAATTGAATCAAACAAATAATTCTTTAAATGATGATCTAATTCAAGTTTAAAGCCTAATCTTCTAAAAACATCAGCGTATTTTTCGGTAGTTGGCTTTAATGGTTGAGAAGTTTCACCATTAATCAAAGCTTTCCTTGCTTTTCGGTCTTTTTTAATGCTAACAACTTTCTTTCCTTTTAAAAATGAAGCTGTAGCTAAAACCTTTGTCCTTAGTACTTCATGTAAGTCGGCAATAGCATTGTATTGTTTTAAATCTATACTTTTCAAAAGGCTTAAAAGACCTAAAATTCCTTGATGCTTACCTTTTTTATCAAAGTCGATAAATTTTAGACGATTATGTACAGGAAATAAATCATGCATAAATTTCGGCGTAACGAAATCAATGCTGAGCTCTGGATTTTGTTCCAATACATTCATTATAACAGGAACACACAAGGCTACATCACCCAAAGATGAAAGCCTAAAAACAAGTATGCGCTGTTGTTCTTTCAAGGATTTAAGAATTCATTTTTGCTTTAAAAGCAATGGCGTAGAACTTAATTTGTTTAACCATGGCCAATAAACCATTGGCACGTGTAGGTGATAAGAATTCTTGTAAACCAATATCACTAATAAATGCTTCATTGCTTTGTAGAATATCCTCTGGTTTTTGTCCGCTATATAAACGAACTAAAAGCGCAGCAATTCCTTTTGGCAAAATAGCATCACTATCTGCTTCGAAAACAATGTTATCACCTTCTATTTTAGCGTCTAACCACACATTTGATTGGCATCCTTTTACCAATTTTCCTGCAGATTTAGCCTCTTCAGACATAGGTTTTAAAGATCTACCTAAATCGATCAAATATTCATATCGTTGTTGCCAGTCATCAAAAAATGAAAACTCGTCTACAATCTCTGCTTGTCTTTCTTGAATTGTCATGGCACAAAGGTAATAAATATGTCAAGATATTGAATAAACAACTATCTTTGCATTTCAGTCGGCTTGTCGCTTATTTCGATTTAGAATTAAGAGGAAAGTCCGGACACCATAGTGCGACGCAATGGGTAACACCCATCACTCTAAATCTCTGATTTTGGGGAGGACCAGTGCAACAGAAAGTATGTACAGTTCGGCTGTAGTGAAACCAGGTAAACTCTGTGTGGTGCAATGCTATGTATATCAGCTGTTAAGAGTTGCACGCTCGATGCTGAGGGGTAAGCAGCTAGAGCATTGCAGTAATGTAATGCCCAGATAAATGACAAGCAATCGTTTCGACGAGAACAGAATCCGGCTTATAGACTGAATTTTTTTTTAAAATCTAACACTCATAACTTTCCATAGCTATGGGTGTTTTTTTTATTTAATTGAAACTAATCCTTTCAGCTAAAATCTTTAAAAATATGATAAAAGTTATGTTTTTAATGATTACTTCAGGCTTTGATTGAATTTAATATAAAATTTAACACATAATTATTCTTATTTTTTGAAGTCTATATAAATTAAATCAAAATAAATCCTTAATTTTGTTCGGCAAAAATGCACTATGTCTTTAGCCGATAAAATTGTACAAGAAGGATACACATTCGATGATCTTTTACTTGTCCCAGCTTACTCCCAAACACTTCCATCCGAAGTAAATATAGAAACGAAATTAACCGAGAGAATCCAACTGCAAATTCCAATTGTGAGTGCTGCTATGGATACTGTATCTGAATCAAAGCTAGCAATTGCTTTGGCAAGAGAAGGTGGTTTGTCTTTCATTCATAAAAACATGTCTATTAAGCGTCAAGCACAAGAAATTGACTTGGTAAAACGCTCGGAGAATGGAATGATATCAGATCCTATCACACTTCGTCCTGATCAAGTACTACAAGATGCAGAGGACTTAATGCGTAAATATAAAATTTCAGGTTTACCTGTTATTACAGAAGATAACAGCTTGATTGGAATCTTAACCAATCGCGATATCAGATACCAAACAGACATGCAACAAAGAGTTGTAGATGTTATGACCAAAGAAAATTTGGTTACTTCTGATTTCAATACTAGTCTGGAAGATGCTAAAGAAATTTTATTAAAAAATAGAATCGAGAAGTTACCTATTGTAGATAAAAACAATAAACTTATAGGTTTAATTACCATTAAGGATATCGATAATTTAGCTGAATTCCCTAATTCTTGTAAAGACAGCCAAGGTAGATTGCGTGTTGGAGCAGGTGTTGGAGTAGGTGCAGATACGCTAGAGCGTGTACAAGCTTTAGTTGATAAAGGGGTAGATATTATTGCTATTGACTCGGCTCACGGACACTCACAAGGAGTAATCAACAAATTAAAAGAAGTAAGAAATGCTTTTCCAGATTTAGATTTGGTAGGTGGAAATATTGTAACTGCTGAAGCTGCTAAAATGTTGATTGATGCAGGGGCAAACGCTTTAAAAGTTGGAGTTGGACCAGGGTCAATTTGTACTACACGCGTTGTAGCAGGTGTTGGAGTTCCACAACTTTCAGCAATTTATGATGTGTATGAATATGCTAAACAGCACAATGTTTCAGTAATTGCAGATGGAGGAATTAAATTGTCGGGAGATATCGTAAA
Source organism: Profundicola chukchiensis (assembly GCF_029664245.1). Taxonomy (GTDB): domain Bacteria; phylum Bacteroidota; class Bacteroidia; order Flavobacteriales; family Weeksellaceae; genus Profundicola; species Profundicola chukchiensis. The sequence continues at coordinate 40,774 of NZ_JANAIE010000005.1, forward strand.
AGCTATTGCTTCAGGTGCCAACTGTGTTATGTTAGGTGGTTTATTCGCTGGAACAGAGGAAGCGCCAGGTGAAGAGGTTATTTTCCAAGGAAGAAAGTTCAAGATTTACCAAGGTATGGGATCTTTGGCTGCAATGAAACGTGGAAGTAGCGATAGATATTTCCAAAATAAAGGAGTTGAAGCTAAAAAATTAGTTCCAGAAGGAATTGAAGGTAGAGTTCCTTATAAAGGACCTGTTAAAGATGTTGTTTACCAATTATGCGGTGGGCTTCGTTCGGGAATGGGTTACTGCGGAACAGAAACGATTCAAGATCTGATCGAGAATTCTAAAATGGTGAGAATTACAAATGCAGGTTTACAAGAAAGTCATCCGCATGACATCACTATTACCAAAGAAGCACCAAACTATTCTATATAATATATAGGTGTAATAAATATAATTGAATTTAAATCGGCTTAGAAATAGGCCGATTTTTTTTGATTAAAATTTTAGCGTGATTCTTAAGAACTACAAGCTACCATAAATTGCAAATCCTTTATTTAATATTATATTTAGAAAGCACTTAGTTAATTAAAAGTGTCTCTAGAATTTTGGCTTGAGGTTAAATTAGAGAAGTACTTAAAAGTGTTAATAATATGTTAAGGTAGTCGTAATTTATCATAATTAAATAAAATTATTTATATGTTAGTGGTTGATAAACAAAAACTTAATGTATTATGAAAAAATTATTTCTATTAGTTGCAGCATTTTTTATGATGAATGCCATGAATGCACAAACAGGATTAGGAGTCAACGGAGGACTTCTAGTTGGAATGGCAAAAGCAGAATTTGACGGATTTAGTTCGTCTAATTCAGAAGTCGGTTTCTATGCGGGAGTATTCAAGCAATTCCCTATGGGAGAAGGATTTGAACTTCAACCTGCATTGAACGCCACAGTTTTAGATGGTGAGTTTGGATTACAATTACCTATTATAGCAAAGTATTATGTTGCTCAAGGTTTTAATATTCAAGCAGGACCACAACTAATGATGTTCTTCGAGGACGCAGGAGACGACTTTACTAATTTTAATTTTGCTTTAGCAGTGGGTGCAGGTTATGATATTACACCTAATTTGCTGGCTGAGTTACGCTATGGACTACAATTAAACAATTATTATACTGGTAGCGCTAGCGATTTCTCTTATAAGATTAATACTCTAAACGTTGGAGTAGGATATAAGTTCTAAACTTACTGTTTTGAGTTTTGAAAAGCCGTTTTGATTTAGTCAAAACGGCTTTTTTATTATTCAACCATGTAACATGAGTTACATTTTATTGAAGTTTTGAAAACTTTTTTAATAAAAATATTCTCCATTTAATCAGTTGTAAATTAATTATTTATGCATAGTAAAGGTTGTTTTTAAGATGGCGATCGTAAAATTTAACACAAGTGATAAATTGGCTTTGGCACAGCAGTTGAATAATACCACAGCATAACTTAAAAAATTAAATACAATGAAAAAGTTAGTTTTATCAGCTGCAGTTGCAGTAATGGGAATGATTGGAATGAATGCACAGAATGTAAATACGGAAGCATTACAGATTGGAGCAAGAGCTGGTTACAATATGTCGAACCTAAGAGGTGATACACCAGAAGGATTAGATACTAAATCTTTAAGTGGATTCCACGCTGGTTTATTTGTGGAGGTTCCAGTTTCAGAGAGATTCTCTATTCAACCAGAAGTTATGTACTCTACACAAGGTGCAAAAACTGAAGGAGAATTTTTAGGAGTTAATGGAAGTACTGAATTAAAAACTCAATACCTTAACGTTCCGGTATTAGCGAAATTCTATATCGCAGACGGATTTAACATTCAGGCAGGTCCTCAGATTGGATTCTTAACAGGAGCTGAGTACGAAAGTAAAGTTGGATCAATTAGTACTACAGTTGATGATGCAACAGATGGTATGAAAGGAACAGACTTTGGTCTATTGTTAGGTGCTGGTTATAAATCACCAATGGGTCTTACAATCGATGCTAGATATAACTTAGGTTTATCTAACGTTTATGACGAAGATTCTGAAATGTTCGAAAACGTAGGAACTGACAACGATTTCAAAAACGGTGTATTCCAAGTAGGTATTGGATACCAATTCTAATATTATTTAGAGAAAAATAGAATAAATGAACCCACTTCGGTGGGTTTTTTTTATTTTTATACTTTTTATAAATAACGCAATAGAAAATAGCTTTAACCTTTCAAGTTTTTCTATTCTTTATTTTCAATTAAAATAGTAACTTTGTACTTATATTATAATTCGATTAAATTAAAATATGGATCGATTTTCTTTTCTAAATGCTGTGCATGCAGAATACATAGATAGCCTCTATGAAAAATACAAACAATTCCCTGATTCGGTTGATGCTTCATGGCGTACCTTCTTTCAAGGATACGACTTTGGCTCACAAAGCTATAATGGTTTTTCGGTCCAGGAACTTGTAGACAACCAATCTGGTGTAACCGGAGTTCCCGAAGAAATTCAAAAGGAATTCAAGGTCATTGACTTGATCAACGGATACCGAAAGAGAGGTCACTTGTTTACAAAAACAAACCCTGTTCGTACCAGAAGAACTTATACACCAACCCTAGATCTAGAGAATTTTGGACTAAGTCAAGACGATTTAGATAAAAAATTCGAAGCTGGAAACATTCTAGGAATAGGTGAAAAAGCTACTTTGAGCGAGATTGTTCAACACCTAGAAGATATGTACTGCGATTCTATCGGGATCGAATATATGTACATTCGTGACCCAGAAATTATTTCTTGGATTCAGAATTGGTTGAATAAAAACTTAAAGCAACCTATTCTTTCTAAGGAAGAAAAAAGACAGGCGCTTCATAAGTTAAATGAAGCCGTGGCTTTTGAACGCTTTTTACATACCAAATTCGTTGGTCAAAAAAGATTCTCAGTAGAAGGGAACGAATCTATTATCCCAGCTTTAGATGAAATTATTCACCGAGGAGCTGAACAAGGAGTAGAGGAGTTTGTAGTAGGTATGGCACACCGTGGACGCTTAAACGTTCTTGCCAATGTGTTTAGAAAATCTTACTCTCAGATTTTCTCTGAGTTCGAAAAGAAAGATTTTGAAGATGAGTTCTTTGATGGTGACGTTAAATATCACTTAGGTTCATCTACCTTAACTAAAACCCCAAGTGGGAAAGAAGTTAAGATAAACTTAGCTCCAAACCCTTCTCACTTAGAAACTGTGAACGCGGTTGTTGAAGGTATCACAAGAGCTAAAATTGACCTTAAATATAATAATGACTACAAAAAGGCAATGCCAATCCTAATTCATGGAGACGCTGCGATTGCTGGTCAAGGTATTGTATATGAGGTGATTCAAATGGAAGACCTAGACGGATATAAAACCGGAGGTACTGTTCATATCGTATTGAATAACCAAATTGGATTTACAACCAATTACTTAGATGGTAGATCAAGTACATATTGTACAGATTTAGCAAAAGTAAACTTAAATCCAGTTTTACATGTGAATGCAGACGACGTAGAAGCTGTAATTCACGCTGTACGTTTTGCGGTTGATTTCAGAAATGAATTCCAATCAGACGTATTCATCGATTTATTAGGATATAGAAAATATGGTCACAACGAAGGTGATGAGCCTCGTTTTACCCAGCCAAAATTATATAAAGCTATTGCTAAACATAGCAATACAAGAGAAATCTATAAAGAGAAGTTAGAGAAAGAAGGTATTGTTGGAGATGATTTCATTGCTGAGATGGAAGAGGACTTCAAGAATATTCTAGAAAATCATTTTGAAGCTTCGAAAAAGATTGAGAAAAATGCTTTAGATCCATTTATGCCAGACTTATGGGAAGATTATACCATTCGTCGCGAAGAGGAAATGTTAGCTGAAATCGATACTACTTTCCCGGCAGAAAAGATCAAGGAAATCTCTAAGAGCATTACGACACTTCCAGAAGGTAAAAACTTCATTAGAAAAGAAGTTCGCTTACATGATCAACGCCACAAAATGGTGTTCGAAGACAACCAAATCGACTGGGGAATGGCAGAACTATTGGCTTATGGTTCGCTATTGTCAGAAGGATTTGATGTAAGAGTATCTGGAGAAGACGTAGAAAGAGGTACATTCTCGCATCGCCACGCAGTTATTAAAACCGAAGACGCAGAAGAAGAGTTTATTTTATTAAATAATCTGAAAGGCGATCAAGGAAGAATGCAGATTTATAACTCACTATTATCTGAGTACGCTGTATTAGGATTTGACTATGGGTACGCTATGGCAGCTCCAAAAACTTTAACGATTTGGGAAGCACAGTTTGGGGATTTCTCCAATGGAGCACAAATTGTTACAGACCAATACATCTCTGCAGCAGAAGATAAATGGAAAATCCAAAATGGATTAGTTCAATTCTTGCCTCACGGTTACGAAGGTCAAGGTGCTGAGCACTCTTCGGCTCGTGTAGAAAGATACCTGCAAATGTGTGCACAAGGTAATATGATTATTGCTAACTGTACTACACCAGCTAACTTCTTCCACTTGTTGAGAAGACAAATGAAAGCTGATTACCGTAAGCCATTGGTGATATTTACACCTAAGAGTTTATTGCGTCATCCAAGAGTGAACGCAACTATCGAAGAATTATCAGAAGGAGCATTCCAACCGATTATTCAAGATGAGGTTAAGAGCAAAAAGAAAGTAGAAAGAGTTGTATTCTGTACTGGTAAATTATATTATGATTTACTAGAGAAGAAAGAGGAAATTAAAGATGAAAAAGTTGCTTTAGTTAGATTAGAACAACTATATCCTTTACATAAAGACAAAATGCAAGAAATTATTTCTTCTTATCCAAACGCAGATTTAGTTTGGGCACAAGAAGAGCCAGAAAATATGGGTGCGTGGTCATTTATTTTAATGCACCTAAGAGAACTACCTTGGAAGCTTATTTCGCCAAAAGCGAGTGCTGCTCCGGCTTCAGGTTCATATAAAAGATGGAGCGTAAACCAAGAAAGAGTGATCAATAACGTATTTAACTTAAACGAATAAAAAACCACATCAAAATATGAGTGTACTAGAAATGAAAGTCCCTTCACCGGGAGAGTCCATTACAGAAGTTGAAATTGCAACTTGGTTAGTCGAAGACGGAGATTATGTAACTAAAGACCAACCAATTGCTGAGGTAGATTCAGATAAAGCTACCCTAGAATTACCTGCAGAAGAAAGTGGTATTATTACCCTTAAAGCAGAGGAAGGTGATGTGGTAAAAGTAGGAGGCGTGGTTTGTCTTATCGACATGAGCGCAGAAAAACCTGCTGATGCCGACAAAGAAGCACCTAAAGCTAAAGAAGAAGCTCCTAAGGAAGAGCCTGCAAAACCTGCAGCGCCTAAAGAAGAGCCAAAATCTTATGCAACGGGTTCAGCATCTCCTGCGGCTAAGAAAATTATTGCAGAGAAAGAAATCGACGCTTCTCAAATCAAAGGTACGGGCAAAGATGGTCGTATCACTAAAGCAGACGCTGAGAGCTTTGTTCCTTCTATGGGAACTGCACCAGCCTACGCTAATAGAGGAGTGGAGCGCAAGAAATTATCTCGTTTAAGAAGATCTTTATCAGAAAGATTAGTTTCTGTTAAGAACGAAACAGCGATGTTAACTACCTTCAACGAGGTTGATATGTCTGCTATCTTCGAATTGAGAAATAAATACAAAGAAGAGTTCAAAGCTAAGCATGGTGTAGGATTAGGCTTTATGTCTTTCTTTACAAAAGCTGTTGTACGTGCGTTGCAAGCTTTCCCAGAAGTTAACGCTATGATCGACGGAGACTACAAAGTTTCTTACGATTTCATGGATATTTCTATCGCCGTATCAGGTCCAAAAGGATTGATGGTACCAGTTGTTAGAAATGCTGAAATGTTAACTTTCAGAGGAGTTGAGCAAAACATTAAAGATTTAGCAATCAAAGTACGCGATGGGAAAATTTCTATCGATGAAATGACTGGAGGAACCTTTACAATTACCAACGGAGGAGTTTTCGGATCTATGTTATCAACACCGATCATCAACCCACCTCAATCTGCAATCTTAGGAATGCACAACATTGTTGAGCGTCCAGTGGTTAAAAACGGAGGAATCTCTATTGCGCCAATCATGTTCGTAGCACTTTCTTATGACCACAGAATTATCGACGGTAGAGAGTCTGTTGGATTCTTAGTAACGGTTAAAGAAGCATTAGAAAACCCAGCAGAATTATTGATGGGTGGTACAGACGATGCTAGCATCAGACGTGCATTAGAGCTATAAACAGTATATTTTTAATATAAAATTAATTAAACTTTCAAGGTATGTATTTATCTTGAAAGTTTTTTTTTGGGCGAATTTTCAGCAGGTTTTTTTCAATGGATGAAAAAAAACGGCAGAAAACCGCGCTTTCCCGCCAATATTTGGCCTGTGTGCTTACAAAAAATCTCGTGGAAAGAGTTTGTGCAAGCACGCCACTTTTCCACTTCGTTTTTTGTAGAAGCACACAAACCAAAGGATTTCTGTACAATCGCTTTCGCGCTCTGAGTCTAACATATCTACCAAGCAAAAGCTTATTATATTTTTTAAAGAATCGAACTTCACTGATGGCTATTCTCCCGACTTTCTCTACCTAAAAATAGCCTAAGTTTAATAAAAACCTTATTTTTACATTATAAATTCTACATTATGTCAGAACGTAAAGATTTTTCAGGCATTTCACTTGATCTTAATATACTTAAAGAACAACCCAAAGTCCAAACACAGGAATTTGATGGTTTAAAAGTGCAGAATGCTTATGAAAACATCCCAGATCTAAGTGAAAGATTTGTTTCTGGATTTTCACCTTACTTGAGAGGTCCGTATACAACAATGTATGTAAAAAGACCTTGGACTATTCGTCAATATGCAGGTTTTTCTACCGCCGAAGAATCTAATGCTTTTTATAGAAGAAACTTAGCTGCCGGACAAAAAGGTTTGTCGGTTGCTTTCGACTTAGCAACACACCGCGGATATGATTCAGATAACGAGCGTGTGCGTGGAGACGTAGGAAAAGCAGGAGTTGCTATCGACTCGGTAGAGGATATGAAAATTCTTTTCGATCAAATTCCATTAGATAAAATTTCTGTTTCTATGACCATGAATGGTGCAGTTTTGCCAATTTTGGCATTTTACATCGTAGCTGGTGAAGAGCAAGGTGTTTCACAAGACCAACTTAGTGGAACCATTCAAAATGATATTTTGAAGGAATTTATGGTTAGAAATACGTATATCTATCCGCCAAAGCCTTCCATGAAAATTATTTCAGACATTTTTGAATATACAACCCAACATATTCCAAGATTCAACTCGATTTCCATCTCAGGTTACCATATGCAAGAAGCAGGCGCGACGCCAGCGTTAGAAATGGCGTATACCTTAGCCAACGGATATGAGTACGTGAAAACAGGATTAGAAGCAGGATTAGATATTGATGATTTTGCGCCAAGATTATCTTTCTTCTGGGCTATCGGAATGAACTTCTTCCAGGAAGTGGCTAAACTAAGAGCCGCAAGAATGCTTTGGGCTAAATTAATTTCTGAGTTTAAGCCTAAGAATAAAAAATCATTAATGCTGAGAACTCATTGCCAAACGAGTGGTTGGAGTTTAACAGAGCAAGAACCTTACAATAATATAGCTAGAACGGCCATTGAAGCATTAGCAGCGACTTTAGGTGGAACTCAATCTCTGCATACTAACGCACTAGACGAGGCAATTGCATTACCAACAGATTTCTCGGCACGTATTGCAAGAAATACACAGTTAATTATTCAAAATGAGACCCAAATTACGAGAACCGTAGACCCAATGGGTGGATCTCATATCATTGAAAACTTAACTCAAGAAATCGCAGAAAAAGCTTGGGAATTTATTCAAGAGGTAAATGAATTAGGTGGAATGACCAAAGCTATCGAAGCTGGAATTCCAAAAATGAGAATTGAAGAAGCCGCTGCAAGAAAACAAGCCAACATCGATTCTGGAGAAGATATTATTGTTGGAATCAACGGATTTAAATCAAATTTAGAACAAGAGCAATTCGAGATTCTATCTATTGACAATACGGAGGTTCGTAGAAAGCAAATCGAAAGATTAGAGCAAATCAAGAGTACTCGTAATCAAGAAAAAGTGGATGCAGCTTTAGAAGCTATTAAAAAAGCAGCTAAATCTGGCGAAGGAAACCTTTTAGCTTTAAGCGTTACAGCAGCAAGAGAGCGTGCAACATTAGGAGAAATTTCAGATGCTATGGAAGAATCATTCGGAAGACATAAAGCCAAAATTCAATCGATTCAAGGCGTTTATGCATCGGCAGCAGCGGATGTAGATAGCTTTAAAAAAGCTCGAAAAATGGCGGATGAATTTGAGCAGAATGAAGGGCGTAGACCAAGAATTATGGTGGCTAAAATGGGACAAGATGGTCATGATCGTGGAGCAAAAGTGGTTTCGACTAGTTTCGCAGATATGGGATTTGATGTGGATATTGCACCGTTGTTCCAAACACCAAAAGAAGTGGCTAAACAAGCCATAGAAAACGACGTTCATGTGCTAGGAATTTCATCTTTAGCAGCTGGACACTTAACCTTAGTTCCTGAAGTTGTTAAGGAATTAGAAAAACTAGGAAACAAGGATATTTACATCGTAGTAGGTGGAGTAATTCCTCAGCAAGATTATGATTTCTTATACAAAAATGGAGCGGATGCCATATTTGGTCCAGGAACTAATTTAACACATAGTGCGATTAAAATTCTAGAGGAATTACAATCAGCTAAGACAAAATAATTTAAACGAAAGAATAAAAAATAAATATAAATGAAGAACATCACAGTTATTGGTGCAGGTACCATGGGTAATGGAATTGCTCACGTATTTGCTCAAAAAGATTTCAACGTACATTTAGTAGATATTTCACAAGATGCTTTAGATAAAGCGGTTGCAACCATCGGGAAAAACCTTGATAGAATGGTTGCAAAAGAAAGAATCACTGAAGATGATAAAAAGTCGACTTTAGCTAATATTACTACTTTCACTTCTATTGATGATGCCATCACAGAAGCTGATTTAATTGTAGAAGCAGCTACTGAAAATGTTGATTTAAAAATGAAAATCTTTAGAGAGCTAGATGAAAAAGCTCCTGAGAAAGCAATTTTAGCAACCAATACTTCTTCAATTTCTATTACACAAATCGCTGCTCAAACTAAAAGAGCTGATAAAGTAATCGGAATGCACTTTATGAACCCAGTTCCAATTATGAAATTGGTTGAGGTAATTAGAGGTTATAATACATCTGATGAGGTGACAAACCGCATTATGGAAATGTCTAAAAACCTAGGAAAAGTTCCAGTTGAGGTTAACGATTATCCAGGTTTCGTTGCTAATAGAATTTTAATGCCAATGATTAACGAAGCAATTTATTGCTTATACGAAGATGTAGCGGGTGTAGAGGAAATCGACACTGTGATGAAATTAGGTATGGCACATCCAATGGGACCACTTCAGTTGGCTGACTTTATAGGATTAGATGTTTGTCTATCTATCTTAAACGTATTGTACGACGGATTCAAAAATCCTAAATATGCTCCATGTCCGTTATTAGTAAATATGGTAATGGCAGGTAAGAAAGGAGTGAAGTCTGGAGAAGGATTCTACGACTATTCTGAAAGTAAAAAAGCAGAAAAAATAGCGGCACAATTCGCTAAATAAAAGCTTATAATTCCAATAGCCCACAAATTTTGAATCCTCGGATTTAAGCTTTGTGGGTTTTTTATTTAAAATAAATCTTTAAAGCAAGTTAAAATTGATTTTGAAGCATTTTACACCAAAATCAATCACAAAATCTTTATTATATTTACCAAAATTGAATTAATTATGATGACAACGTATTCGAAGTTGAGCATTGTTGCGTTATTCTTGAGTGTATTTACATTCGCCCAGCAAGGTGGTGGAATGTGGATTCCAACAGAATTAAACGAACAAGAAATGAAAGAAATGGGAATGAATATTTCTGCAAAAGATATTTTCGACCCATCCCAACCTAGTATTAAAGATGCGATCGCTCACTTTGGTGGAGGTTGTACCTCAGAGGTGATTTCTCCAAAAGGTTTATTATTAACTAATCATCATTGTGGTTTTGGTCAAATTCAATCACACTCAACCGTAGAAAATAACTATTTAGAAGATGGTTTTTGGGCTGAGTCTTTTGAGAAAGAATTACCAAACCCAGGTTTAGATGCTACTTTTATTGTAGACATCCGCGAGGTTACTGATAAAGTATTACAAGGTGTTAGTTCAACGGATTCTGAAGTTGTTAGAAACGGTAGAATTAAAGATAATATCGACATCATTACAGCGAATACAGTAAAAGAATCATATCAAGATGTAATGATTAAGCCTTTCTATAAAGGAAATAAATACTATTTATTCATTACTGAAACTTACAAAGATGTGAGATTAGTAGGTGCCCCACCAAGTAGCATCGGGAAATTCGGAAGCGATACAGATAACTGGATGTGGCCAAGACACACTGGGGATTTTGCTGTATTTAGAATTTATGCAGATAAGAACAATAAGCCAGCTGAATATTCAAAAGATAACGTTCCTTACACTCCAAAACACTACTTACCAGTTAATGTAGGTGGAATTAACGAAGGTGACTTTACTTTTGTATTTGGTTTCCCAGGTATGACAGATGAGTATTTACCAGCTTCTTCTATCGAGCAAATTACTACGAAATTAAACCCAGCTAAAATTGAAATCAGAGAAAATGCATTGAAAATTATTGATGGTTACATGAAGAGTGATCCTCAAATTAAAATCCAATATGCATCTAAATATGCAAGAGTTGCTAACTACTACAAAAAGTGGATTGGTGAGAATCAAGGTTTAGCAAAATCTAATGCTATTGCTAAAAAGAAAGCTTATGAAGCTGACTTTAATGAAAGAGTACGCAAGGCATGTATGACAGAAAAGAGCAAAAGATGTGTTGAGTATCCAAGCTTAGTTTCAGATTTAGACAAGCTAAATGGAATGATCGAGCCTTATAACTTTGCAAGTGATTATTTCGACGAGACAATTTATAGAAATTCTGAAACCTTTAGAGTTGCCCTTTTATTAAATAACGTATTGGCATTAGAGAAAAAAGAAGGTTTTGATGCGTATTACAATAGAATTGAAGGTTATTTAGATGGTTTATTTAAAGACTATAATGCAATGGTAGACAAAGAAGTTTCTTTAGCATTATGGGATATGTACAAAGAAAATATGCCTAAAGAATTTCAACCTAAAGATGTAAATATCACTGCTGATGACATTAAGAATTCTGTAATTGTAAAATCATTAGCAAAAGATACTAAGAAAACTTTCTCTAATAAGGCTAGCTTTTTAAAAGCTTTAAAATCTGATGCTTTAGTTGCTAAGATTGGAAAAGTGAAAGATGCTTACGAAAACAATGTTACTAAGAATCAATCACAGCTTCAAGCTCAGATTAATAATAAAATGAGAACTTACATGAAAGCTCAGTTAGAATTTATGGATGACACTAAATTCTTCCCAGATGCTAACTCTACTTTACGTGTAACTTACGGTAAAGTAAATGGTTATGAGCCTTCAGATGCAGTTTACTATGCGCCAACTTCTACTTTAAAAGGGGTAATGGAGAAATATGTTCCTGGTGATTACGAGTTCGACGCTCCAGCTAAATTAATTGAGTTATACAATAACAAAGATTATGGAGATTATGCTCAAGATGGTGAAATTCCAGTTAACTTCTTAGCAACTAACCACACGACAGGAGGAAACTCTGGAAGTCCTGCTTTAGATGCTGATGGTAACTTAATCGGTTTGAACTTCGATAGAGTTTGGGAAGGAACTATGAGTGACTATAACTATGATCCAGAAATCTGTAGAAACATCATGGTTGATGCTCGTTATATCTTGTTCATCATCGATAAATATGCTAATGCTCAGCGTTTAATCGACGAGATGACATTAGTTAAGTAATAATAACAACAACTATTTACATAAATGAATTTCATTCCGGTGAAATTCATTTATGTTTTAGGCCAAAAATCTTTCAATATGAATAAATTAATAATTTTAGCTGCTTTAGCTTTTGGATTTGCTTGCAAGTCTCAACAAAATGTAGCGGTAAAAGATACCAGCGTTCAGGCTTATGAATTGAGTCAGTACATTGAGGAAAACGAGATCAAGGAAATGCTGTACACTTACGCCAGTGATGAATTCAAAGGTCGTGAGGCAGGTTCAGAGTTCGAGTATATCGCAACAGAATATATCCGTGATTTTTATAAAGATTTAGGAATTGCTGCAGCCCCTGGAACGCAAGACTATTATCAATTAATTCCACAAGGAACTTATTCTAGATTGTCAGGTGACGCTAACAATGTGGTAGCATATTTACCTGGAACGGATAAAGCTGATGAAGTAATAGTTTTATCTGCTCATTTAGATCACTTAGGTGTTCATAATGGTAAAACCTATAACGGTGCTGATGATGATGGTAGTGGAACTATTGCTATAATGAATATTGCAAAGGCAATGAAGAAAGCTTCTGATAAAGGAATTAAGCCTCGTAGAACAATTGTATTCTTACACGTAACAGGAGAGGAAAAAGGCTTATACGGATCTCATTATTATGCCGAAAACCCATTATTGCCTTTAGAAAATACCATTACGAATTTAAACATAGATATGATTGGTAGAGTGGATGATGAGCACAAAAATGATGAAGATTATCTTTATTTAATCGGTTCAGAAATGTTGAGCAAAGAATTAAAACAAGTTTCTGATGAGGTGAACAACAAACACTTCCAAATGAATTTTGATTATAGATTCGATGCTCCAAACGATCCTAATAGATTCTACTACAGATCAGATCATTATAATTTTGCTAAAAATGGTATTCCTGTAATTTTCTATTTTAATGGAACACACGATGACTATCACAAGGATTCTGATACTGCCGATAAAATTAACTATCCATTGTTGACTAAACGCACAAAATTAATTTTTGCTACAGCTTGGACTTTAGCCAATAGAGAAAACAAACCAGCTTTAGATTAAAATTTTAGTTGAGTTAGATTTAAAACTTAAAATGCTTCTTTTATTGACGATATTAAAAGAAGCATTTTTTTGTACATTTAATTTAAATAATATTTCATGCAAAAGATTTACATCCTATTAATAAGCGTTTTAATAACTTCATGTGCCAGTATTCCACAAGCTCAAGAAAAAGAACAAATCGATAAAGTACTAAACGAATGGCATCATGCAGCCGCTGTGGCAGACGAAGATGCATTTTTTGGAGCTTTTGCTGAAGATGGAATTTATATCGGCACAGACGCAACAGAACATTGGACAGCTAAAGAATTACAAGAATGGTCCGTAAAAGCATTTGCTAAAGAATCAGCCTGGGCATTTGAATCTTATAATCGGCATATATTCTTTTCTAAAGATGGCAAAACTGCTTGGTTTGATGAATTGTTAAACACTTGGATGGGGACTTGTAGAGGTTCAGGTGTTTTAGAGAAAGTTGATGGTGATTGGAAAATAGCCCATTATCACTTGGCGGTGGCTGTTCCCAATCAGAAAATTAATGACTATTTAGACTTACTAAAAGAGGACTAAGAAAACAGCTATCTTAGGTTTTAGATTAATTTTCACACTTTGGTTGTTTACGATTTCTTATATTTGTTTTTACATTAAAATTCAACCCATGGATTATTTAGATTTTGAAATGCCAATCAAGGAATTGATGGAGCAGTATGATAAGTGCATTTCGATAGGAGAAGAAAGCGGTATTGACGTAAATGAAAGCTGTAAGCAGATCGATGCTAAGCTATTAGAAGTCAAAAAAGAAATATATAGTAACTTGACACCTTGGCAAAGAGTCCAAGTTTCGAGACACCCGAATAGACCTTATACTTTAGATTACATTAAAGGTTTGACCAATAACAATTTTATCGAGTTGCATGGAGATAGAGCTTATGCAGATGATAAAGCTATGATTGGTGGATTTGGTAAATTAAATGGTGAAACCGTTATGTTTATCGGTCAACAAAAAGGAAAAAACACCAAAGAAAGACAATATCGTCGTTTTGGTATGTCAAATCCAGATGGATATAGAAAAGCACTTCGCTTAATGAAGTTGGCTGAGAAATTCAACAAACCTATTGTTACGTTTGTAGATACGCCAGGTGCTTATCCAGGTTTGGAGGCAGAAGAGAGAGGACAAGGTCAAGCAATTGCTTTAAATATCTCAGAAATGCTTCAATTGAAAGTTCCTGTGATCAGTGTAGTGATTGGTGAAGGAGCGAGTGGTGGAGCTTTAGGAATTGGTGTTGGAAACAAAGTTTATATGTTAGAAAACACTTGGTATTCTGTGATTTCTCCTGAATCTTGTTCTTCTATTTTATGGAGAAGTTGGGATTATAAAGAAACCGCAGCCGATGCCTTGAAATTGACGCCAGATGATATGTTAAAACAAAAAATCATCGACGGAATCATTCCAGAACCTTTAGGTGGTGCACATTCAGATGAGGAACAAATGTTTGAAATTCTTCGTGAACATCTTACGAAGTCCATCAAAGAATTAAGTAAATTATCTGAAAAAGAATTAACAAAAACACGTCAGGAAAAATTCCTAAAAATGGGTGTGTTTAAAGGTTAATTTTTCGTATATTATATAGAATTCAAGTTTACAAATTAAAATTAGTCTGAAGAAACTAGAGTTTCTTCGGACTACATTTGCCTTAAATTTTGATGGATTTATCCCATTGAAATTTTAACATCTTTGCAATCGCTTTTATAGTGTAAGCTTGCGAAGAGATTGTCGTCTTTGTTAATAAAACAAAGTGAATTTTTTAAAACCTATAAGCATTTTTTATACTTTTACCAGTCCATGGAGAACCCTAGCGCAAATATTAAAACGAACTTTAAACCACAGAAAATCAACACGGTAAATCGAGGTAAATTACCTCCTCAAGCGGTCGATTTAGAGGAAGCTGTGTTGGGAGCCATGATGATCGACAAAAAAGGATTGAACGAAACGATCGAGATCCTTCAAGAAGAATTTTTCTATCGTCCGGAGCATCAATACATTTTTGCTGCCATCACAACTTTGTTCAATGAATCACAACCAATCGATTTATTGACGGTTTCTAATCAGTTGAGAAAAGATGGTAAATTAGAGAGTGTGGGTGGTGACTTTTATTTAATCGGACTCACCCAAAAAGTATCAACCTCTGCACATATTGAATTCCACGCAAGAGTAATTCAAGAGAAATATGTTTTAAGAAAGTTGATTGAAATTTCTTCTAATATTATTGACAAGTCTTACGACGATACATCTGATATTTTTGAGTTATTAGATGAGGCCGAGAGCGAGATTTTCAAAATTACCGATGGTAGTTTGAAATCGAGTTATATGGATTCTAAATCATTAGTTTTCCAAGCTATTGAACAAATTAAAGCGATGTCTGAGAAAGAAGGTCTAAGTGGAGTTCCTTCTGGATTTACAGAAATCGATAAAATTACTTCAGGTTGGCAGGCTTCGGATTTAGTCATCTTAGCAGCTCGTCCTGGTATGGGTAAAACCGCTTTCGTATTGTCTATGGCAAAGAATATTGCTGTAGATAGTAAAATGCCGGTTGCTGTATTCTCTCTGGAGATGAGTAGTGTGCAGTTGATTACCCGTTTGATTGTAGGTGAAACCGGGATTAAATCAGATAAAATTAAAAAAGGTACCTTAACGGATGCCGAGTGGAAGCAGCTTTATACCAAAGTTAAAGGTTTAGAGAATGCACCACTTTATATTGACGATACGCCAGCCTTAAACGTTTTTGACTTAAGAGCTAAATGTAGAAGGCTAGTTTCTCAGCACGGAGTTAAGTTAATTATTATTGACTACTTGCAGTTAATGACCACTCGAGACAAGGGTGCTTCTGGTAACCGTGAGCAAGAAATTTCTACGATTTCTCGAAGTTTGAAAGCTATTGCAAAGGAGTTAAATGTACCCGTTATCGCACTTTCTCAGCTATCGAGAGCGGTTGAAACGCGTGGAGGAAATAAACGTCCATTATTATCCGACCTTAGGGAGTCTGGAGCGATTGAGCAGGATGCGGATATCGTAACCTTTATTTATCGTCCAGAGTATTATAAATTAGACCATTGGGATGACGAGGAGGCAACACCTTGTGCTGGACAGGCTGAGTTTATTATTGCAAAGCACAGAAACGGTGCCTTAGAAAATATTCGATTACGATTTATCGGTGATCAGGCTAAGTTTACCGATTTAGAAACTGAATCTTTTGATTTTGGTGAACCTGTAATGCTTCAAAGTAGTATGAATGATGGTGATGATTTAGGATTTACAGCATCTTCTGAAGAAGCATTTGGTAGTGGATTTGGACCAGAACAATTCGGAACGCCAGAGGATTTTAACACCGATGATGATGACGTAATGCCTTTTTAAGGGATTATATATTTAATAGAAAAAAATAGAAAGGTTTAACAATTGAAATATTTGTTAGACCTTTTTTTATGTTTAAAATTTAAGTTTATAAAATATTCTACATAAATTATATCGAGGTCTGCGTAATTATTTCTAGATTTAATGTAATTCTTAACCTTGTCATCATGAAAAAATTATTACTCGCTGGAATTTTACTATTCTTATTGCAATTAACCTTTGGGCAGACAAAGAATTTTATAGATAAACCATATTTGGAGACTTCTGCATATGCAGATTCTCTTGTGGTTCCTGATCTTATTTACTTAGATATTCTAATCAAAGAATCTGATAGTAGAAACAAGATTTCTGTAGAAGAATTAGAAGCAAGGATGATTGCCAAACTTAAATCATTGGGAATTAATACTGAAAAGCAACTTAGGCTAACAGACTTAGGGAGTAATTACAAGAAATATTTCTTAAAGCAAAAAGATATCATGAAGTCTAAGGCTTATGAGCTCAAAGTTTTTGATTCACAAACAGCAGGACGTGCGATTGTTGCTTTAGAAGAATTCGGGATTGCTAATGTTGAACTGGGAAAAACAGAATATTCAAAAAAAGAGGAGCTTCTTTTGGCATTAAGATCTGAAGCTATTAAAAAAGCTAAAGCACAGGCTGAATCTCTTTTAGAACCGCTCGGTCAAAATCTTGTCAAAGCTATATTTATTGCTGATAGCTACGATGAAGGATGGGATTCTGTAGATGTAAATCAGATTGTTGTTCTAGGATATAGTTCTACAGGCAAAAATACTTATACGCCACCAGAAATTGAGTTTAAGCCCAAAAAGTTTGTAGTTGCAGTGAATGTCAAATTTGAAATAGATTAAGTTAAATTTTATTTCTAAATAAATTATGAGAACAATTACTTCATTATTAGACGAATATGGTGAAAGTCATCAAAATCATACCAATAAACTCATTCATTGGATTTGTGTGCCTATTATTTTTTGGAGTATTACAGCACTTTTGTGGTCGGTTAAATTTTCTGAAGTAATGGGAATCCAGCTCAATTTAGCTATTATCGCCATGCTCTTGGTTTGGATTTATTACATCCGACTATCCATTAATTTAGCTTTTGGAATGTTGATTTTCATCTTCTTATGCTTTGGTTTAAGCTATTTTATTGAAAATCAATTCGGAACTGAAACCTTAGTATATACAGCAATAATAGTATTCTTTTTAGCTTGGGTCGGTCAGTTTTATGGGCATAAAGTTGAAGGAAAGAAGCCTTCGTTTATTAAGGATAAACAATTTCTGATGATTGGACCAGCTTGATTGTTACTCAAACTGTAAAAAAATGGAAATAAGAAAAATTTATTCAGATTCTTAAAATTTAATAAAAAAATCATGTTAGAAATTTGTATATAAAAAATTTAATTAATAAATTTATGAAGAGATGATTATTTTTGTACAATTTAATCGGAAAATCATTTATTGGAACTTTATTTTATAATAAGGAAAGTAGAAGAATTGTTTGTTAGCATTAATTTTAAAAAATGAAAGTCTGACTCGTATAAGCCGAAAAGCGAGCTAAAAAAAATGAGTAGGCATATTTTTTAACATTATTTATTATGAAAAAAATAATTATAATATTATTAATACTAATTCCTTTCGCAATTACTTTTAATTCATGTAATGAAGACGATGAAGTATTAAGTAAAGAAAAAGTAGAATTAATATCTAAAAATGGATTTAAAGTAGCAAATTCCGTAAATGATTTGAGATCTGAAATCTACATTCTTAAAGATCTTAATGAAGATGAACATTTAGAAATCACTAAAATAGAATATAGCTATTTTAAGAAATTTTCTTTTGCAGATATAAGTTATAAAACTAAAAATGGAAAAGAAAGTAATATTATTTATACAGATTATAATTTGAAAATGAATACAACCAAAGGATGTGAAGTAGGATGTGATTGTTATCAAGTCTCCTGTAGCGGTTCGGGTTGTTGTAGAGTAAAGATGACGGTGCCTGAAGATGGTGGAAGTCCTACATTCGAATGCACATGTAATGAATGTACTATGCATGTATTCACCAAGCCTTGTCCATAAACAATTGCTGGTCATTTTAAGAAACTTTGAGAATTAGCTTTTAAATAGATGGTTTGTTTATTAACTCTTTTAATTTATATTCTTAAGTACAAATTAAGCGGGATTCCTAAAACGGATTACCCGCTTATTTTATTTGTTGAAAACTTTTATTCTTAATTGAGAGTAAAGTAAAAAAATAGTTATTCTGGTTTCCCATAACGAATCAATTGTCTAGGGTTTTTTTAAGTTTTTTTTCAAATTTGAAAATTAAGATTTTAAGCAATAATATTGAAAACTAGGACGTTGAGGTAGATAGTTTATAAAAAGCATATTAAATGAAATTTACAATTCTTATCAGCTTATTATTTCTGGGAACTCTTTTCTTTGCCCAAAAAAGCACAGGATAATGCTATTCAAGCCCCCCCCCCCTCGAGTTAGCACCTGTCATTGCAAAAGGTCAATATGAGCGTTAGATTTTTACCCAATAAGTTTGGTGATAAAAAGGTTAGACCTACTTTAAGATTAAAAATTTCGGACGAAGTACGTACTTTCAAGCAGATTAGATCGAATGGTGAATGGAGTACATTTGGAATTTATCCAAATTCGCGTATTCATAGTAACTTCATGATTGGTATTGATACTTGGATGAGAAAATAATATAAAATTGAAAGATAAACCACGGTTTAAAATTTTAGAATTTTTATTAAACTCGAAGCGCGACAAGGATTGGTATAAAAATACTTTTTTTTGCCGAAAAGTTAAAAATAACATCGAAAGAGAGTGACCGCAGGAAGCTCCTCTGGCAAGCATATTTGTCTTTTTTGCGGAGAAAGATTGAAATGGAAAGCCTGTGTGTCGCCCAAATTTAACTTGCAGTTAAATCAATGCAAAAAAATCTTATCTTTGTTTTACTACATGAAGATTTCAGAACACATTCAATTAATTTTAAAGACTTTACCGCGTAAGCCGGGTGTTTATCAGCATCTGGACAAGGACGGAAAGGTGATTTATGTAGGTAAGGCTAAAAATCTTAAAAAGAGAGTTTCTCAATACTTTCATAAGGTGCATGATGGAAAAACTCGTGTTTTGGTAAAGCGAATTGAGGATATAAAAACCATTGTTGTTGATAATGAATTCGAAGCTTTATTGCTTGAGAATAATTTGATTAAAAAATATCAGCCACGTTATAATATCATGCTCAAGGATGATAAAACCTATCCATGGATTTGTATTAAAAAAGAGCGTTTTCCTAGAATTATCTATACCCGACAACTTAAAAAAGATGGTTCCGAATATTTTGGACCTTTTGCAAGTCCTAAGATTGCAAAAGGATTGTTGAGTCTTTTTAGAGAGATTTATACCCTACGAACTTGTAATTATGATTTATCTCCAGAGAAAATTGATGCTGGAAAATACAGAGTGTGCTTAGAGTATCATTTAGGGAACTGTTTGGGACCATGTGAAGGCCTGCAATCCGAGGAGGATTACATGGAGATGGTAGAAAATGCTAGAAATATTCTGAAAGGTAATTTTAAAGAAACTAAACAGTATTTAACCCAAAAAATGCATCACTATGCCGAAAACTTAGAGTTTGAATTAGCGCATAAGATGAAGGAAAAGATGAAACTCTTAGAGAATTATCATTCCAAATCCACGGTTGTTCATCCTTCTATTACACAAGTAGATGTGTATTCGATTGTATCTGATGAAAGCTATGCTTATGTCAATTTCTTCAATATTGTCAATGGAGCAATCATCCGTAGTCATACGACAGAGATTAAGAAAAAACTAGACGAAACGAACGAAGAAATTCTGGAGGAAGCTATTATTGAGCTTAGAGAAAGATTCCCATCGGATGCAAGAGAGATTTATCTTCCTTTTGAGCTGAGCATGGAAATTCCTAATGTGAAATTGACTGTTCCATTGATTGGTGACAAAAAGCGCATCGTTGAATTATCTGAACGAAATGCCAAGTACAATCGCCTTGAAAAGTTAAAGCAAACCAAGATTGTGGACCCAGATCGCCATGTGAAAAGAATTATGGCACAAATGAAAGCTGATTTGCGCTTGCCAAAGGAACCTCGTCATATAGAAGGCTTTGATAACTCAAATATTCAGGGGACAAATCCAGTTTCGGCTTGTGTGGTTTTTAAAGATGGAAAGCCAAGCAAGAAAGATTATCGACACTATAATATCAAAACTGTTGAAGGTCCGAATGACTTTGCAAGTATGGAGGAGGTCGTTTTTAGACGCTATAAAAGATTGATAGAAGAAGGCGAAGACTTACCACAGTTAATTGTGATTGATGGTGGAAAAGGTCAGTTGAGCTCTGCGGTTAAAAGTTTAGATGCATTAGGATTAAGAGGAAAAATTTCAATTCTTGGAATTGCTAAAAACTTAGAAGAATTATTCTTTCCAGGCGATCCGATTCCGTTGTATTTAGATAAAACTTCTGAAACTTTAAAAGTAATTCAGCAAGTGAGAGACGAATCTCACAGATTTGGTTTAGAACATCACCGAAACCGAAGAAGTAAATTAGGTTTAACTTCAGAGTTAGATGGAATTCCAGGAATTGGACCGAAAACCATTCAAGATTTATTGAAGAAATTCCGTTCTATTAAACGAATTAAGGAGGCTTCTTACGACGAAATTCAAGAGGTGATTGGTAAGAGTAGGGCGGAGAAATTGGTTTCTTATTTTAAAGCGAATCCATAATTACTTCAAGATTTTTTAGTTTAAATCATATTTCTTTAGATAGATTGATAATCAATTTATTGACTTTAATTCTATGATGAATTTTAGGCTTAAAAGTGTTATGCTTAATTAGCTTAATTTATTTCTCGCAGAATATTTTATATGTTTGTCTCGTAAACTTTAGGGGTGTTCTAAATGTAATTAGAACTGAGAAATACCCTTTGAACCTGATCTGGTTAGTACCAGCGAAGGGAAAAGTGAAATGCGTTTGCGCATTCTTTTCATTTGTGTATGGCGGTTGCCAACACACTTCAAAAATTGTATTTCCCTCAATAGCCTTTTTAGAGTTTACAGAATATTTAAAAATATTGCTGTACAATGATTAAAATTAAGGTTAACGACAAATCACTCGAAATCGAAAAGGATTTCACCATTCAACAACTTCTTTCAAAAATTGGCTCTCCGCAAGACGGTATTGCTGTGGCCATCAATGATTCCATTGTTTTTAAACATTTGTGGAGCAGTCAGACTTTGGTTGAAAATGATAAAATCTTAATCATTCAAGCAACCCAAGGAGGATAATAACAAACTTTAAAAACAATAAAGAAAAATCATTTTATGAAAATTAAAGATACGGCTCCAAAAAAGGAGACAATTACAAGAGATCCATTCCCAAATTCTAAGAAAATTTATGTTCAGGGTAAGCTGCATCCACAGATTCAAGTGGCGATGCGAGAAATTTCTTTAAGCGACACCAAGGACTCTTTAACCGGAAAATTAACACCGAACGAGCCGGTAACTGTGTATGATACCTCGGGTCCATATACCGATCCAACTAAGGAAATTAACATCCACAAAGGAATTGAGAAGATTCGTGAACAATGGATTTTAGATAGAAATGACGTAGAGCGATTAGACAGTTTCTCTTCTGAATATTGTAATCAGAGATTAAACGACAAGAGTTTAGATCACATGCGTTTTTCTCTTTTGAATAAACCATTAAGAGCTAAAAAAGGGAAGAATGTTACCCAATTGCATTATGCGAAACAAGGTATTATCACGCCTGAGATGGAATATATTGCTATTCGTGAGAATCAGCGTATTGATGAGATGACCGAAATTAGAAAACAACATAAAGGTCATGATTTTGGGGCTTCTATTCCTGCTAAAATTACGCCTGAATTCGTACGTGATGAGGTGGCAAAAGGTAGAGCGGTAATTCCATCGAATATCAATCATCCAGAGGCGGAACCTATGATTTTAGGCCGTAATTTCTTAGTGAAAATCAATGCGAATATTGGAAATTCAGCCGTTACTTCTTCTATTGAAGAGGAGGTTGAAAAAGCTGTATGGGCGTGTAGATGGGGTGCGGATAACATCATGGATTTATCTACTGGAGAAAATATCCACGAAACACGCGAATGGATTATTCGTAATTCGCCAGTTCCGGTTGGGACCGTTCCAATTTACCAGGCTTTGGAGAAAGTAAACGGTGTTGCCGAAGACTTAACTTGGGAGATTTTTAGAGATACTTTAATCGAACAAGCAGAGCAAGGGGTTGATTATTTCACCATTCATGCAGGTGTATTGTTGAGATACATTCCAATGACGGCCAATCGTGTAACGGGAATTGTTTCTCGCGGTGGTTCTATCATGGCAAAATGGTGTTTGGCGCATCACAAGGAAAGTTTCTTATACACGCATTTCGAAGATATTTGTGAAATCATGAAACAATACGACGTGGCATTTTCTTTAGGAGATGGTTTGCGTCCAGGGTCTATTGCTGATGCCAATGATGAAGCTCAATTTGCGGAATTAGAAACCTTAGGAGAATTGGTTAAAATCGCTAGAAGACATGATGTTCAGTGCTTTATCGAAGGTCCAGGCCACGTTCCTATGCACATGATTAAGGAAAATATGGACAAACAAATTGAGGTGTGTGATGAAGCGCCTTTCTATACCTTAGGGCCTTTAACAACGGATATTGCGCCAGGTTATGATCACATTACTTCAGGAATTGGAGCGGCTATGATTGGCTGGTATGGTTGTGCCATGTTATGTTATGTAACACCGAAAGAGCATCTTGGTTTACCGAATAAAGAGGACGTTCGAGTTGGAGTAATTACTTATAAACTAGCAGCTCATGCGGCAGATTTAGCTAAAGGTCATCCGGGAGCTCAACATAGAGACAATGCCTTGAGTATGGCTCGATTTGAATTCAGATGGGAAGATCAGTTCAATCTTGGTCTAGATCCAGAGCGTGCAAGGGAGTATCACGATGAAACTTTACCTGCAGCTGGTGCTAAATTAGCTCACTTCTGTTCTATGTGTGGTCCAAAGTTCTGTTCAATGAAAATTTCGCAAGAAGTTCGTGACTTTGCCGCTGTCAATGACATTGTCGACAATGAAGTCATTCAGAAAGGAATGGAAGAAAAATCGGAAGAGTTTAGAGAAAAAGGTTCAGAAGTTTATCTATAATACATGCTTATCCTAATTTCTCCAGAGAAAGACTTAAAAAATGAAATAAGTATTCTAAATCAGCTGTTTGAGGCTGGTTTAGAGTGCTTTCATTTGAGAAAACCGACTTATAGCAAAGAGGAAATGGTGGCTTATTTACAACAAATAGATGCTAAGTTTCATAACAGAATCGTGCTTCATTCTTTTCATGAATTAGTCAATACGTTTAATGTTAGAGGCATTCATTTTTCTGAAAGTTTGAGAGTTCAGTATATCGATCATCCAAGTAAGTATTTTATGGATTTAAACATGTTTGGAAAGTCTATTAGTTCTTCTTTTCATGAAATTAAAGACATAGAAAACTGTTATTTTGAGTTCGATTATCACTTTTTAAGTCCTGTTTTCAATTCAATTTCTAAGGAGAATTATCAAGGGAGACATTTTGATGTAAATAAAGTTGATAAGGATATTATAGCCTTAGGCGGAATGACATCAGAAAGTATAAACCAAATAAAAGATTTAGGATTTAAAGGAGCAGCAGTTTTAGGAAGCCTTTGGAACGCTGAAAATCCAGTGGAATATTTTAAAATTTTAAAAACCAATTTTGGATAAGCTAACCTATGTATTAAGTATTGCTGGCCACGATCCTAGTGCGGGAGCAGGACTGACTTCAGATCTTAAAACCATGGGAAATCATGGCGTTTATGGTCTTTCAGTTTGCACGGCTCTAACGATTCAAAATGATGTGGATTTTGTGAAATGTCATTGGATTCCCATCGAGCAGATTTTGGAACAGATAGAAATTGAGTTCAAGCGTTTTGATATTTCTGTTGTTAAAATCGGAATCGTAGAATCATTGGAAAACTTAAAGCTCATTCTGCTTAAGTTAAAAGAGTTAAATCCAAACATAAAAGTTGTTCTAGATCCCATTTTAAAAGCTAGTGCTGGTTTTGATTTTCATAGCAATGAAGTTCAAAAGGCATGGATGGATATTTGGAAACAGTGTTTTATTGTTACGCCCAACTTCGATGAGATTCAACAATTGAACTCAAAGGCAGATTGGAAGTCAAATTTGAAGGAAATAAATCAATTCACTCATGTGTATTTAAAAGGTGGGCACAGAAACGACAAGTTAGGCTGGGATGAGGTTTACTTAAAATCTGGAGAACAAATTTCTATCGCTCCTAAAGTAAATTCAGTTTACCAAAAACACGGTAGCGGATGTGTTTTTTCCTCAGCTTTAGCGAGCAATTTAGCTTTAGGCTTTGATTTAGAATCAGCATGCAGAAACGCCAAATATTACACAGAACAGTTTTTAAACTCTCATCCATCGTTGTTGGGAGTTCATTTAAACATAAAAAAACATGATCAGTAAATTACATTATATATCTCAGGGGAAAACTCCTCTAGAGCACTTAGAAAATATAGAAAAAGCCTGTCTTCACGGAGCAGATTGGATTCAACTTAGATTGAAGAATTTGGATGAAGAAAGTATTTTAAGCACAGCAAAAAAAGCTCGTGAAATCACATCAGCTCATCAAGTGAAGTTAATAATCAATGACTATTGCAAAGTGGCGAAACAAGTAGAAGCGGATGGAGTTCACCTAGGAAAAACGGACACTTGTCCTGCGATGGCTCGTAAAGAATTACTTGATTGGCAAATCATCGGTGGAACAGCAAACACACTTGAAGATTGCAAAGCATTGGTGGAAAAGCAAGTCGATTACATCGGGTTAGGACCGTTTCGATTTACCACGACGAAGGACAATTTAAGTCCCATTTTAGGATTGGAAGGTTACACTCAAATCTTAGACAACTTAAACTCTAATATTCCTGTGATTGCCATCGGTGGAATAACCTTAACCGATGTTGTAGATATTTTGAAAACCAAAGTGTATGGCGTCGCTGTTTCAGGTGAAATTACTTCGGACTTTAATACAATTTCAGCATTTCAAGAGCAATTAAAAACTTCTAAACTGGCTAACCTTTTAAAACAGAACCAACATGTATAAAGAAAATGATAATCTAACCATTGCTGATAAAACGTTTAATTCACGACTTTTTACGGGAACTGGAAAATTCAGTAGTTCTAAATTAATGGAAGAGGCAATTTTGGCTTCTGAAAGTGAATTAGTGACCGTCGCGTTAAAAAGAGTAGAACTTGAAAATGAGTCAGACGATATTTTGGTTCATTTAAAACAGAATCATATTCATTTATTACCGAATACTTCTGGTGTTAGAACCGCGAAAGAAGCTATTTTTGCCGCTCAATTAGCCCGTGAAGCTTTAGGAACGAATTGGATTAAATTAGAAATTCATCCGGATCCTAAATACTTATTACCCGATCCTATTGAAACTTTGAAAGCTGCTGAAGAGCTAGTGAAATTAGGCTTTGTTGTGATGCCATACATTCACGCCGATCCAGTTTTGTGTAAACGATTGGAAGATGTCGGAACGCAATGTGTGATGCCTTTGGGAGCACCGATCGGGAGTAATAAAGGAATTAAAACCAAGGAGTTTTTAGAAATAATCATAGAGCAATCTAATGTTCCGGTGATTGTAGACGCAGGAATTGGAGCGCCTTCGCATGCGGCTTATGCCATGGAGTTAGGTGCTGATGCCGTTTTGGTGAATACCGCCATTGCTGTTTCTCAGAATCCTGTGCAAATGGGATTGGCCTTTAAACTCGCTGTAGAAGCAGGGCGAATGGCTTTTCAGTCTAAATTAGCTCCTGTAAGAAAATATGCCGAAGCTAGTAGTCCTTTAACCGCCTTTCTTCATGAGTAGTTTTCGCAAAACATTTGAGTTGTACAATTGGGACGACATCCAAACTGAGATTTACCAAGTGACCGAACAGGATGTTGAAAGAGTTTTAGCTAAGGATAAAATCGATTTAGAGGATTTTAAAATCTTAATTTCTCCTGCTGCTAAGCCGTTTTTGGAAGAAATGGCAAAGCGTAGTTATGCAATCACCAAGAAGCGTTTTGGAAATACAATTCAAATGTATATTCCGATGTATTTATCGAATGAATGTCAGAATATTTGCACCTATTGTGGCTTTAGTTTGACGAATTTAATCACTAGAAAAACGCTGTCAGATCAAGAAATTTTGGATGAGGTGGCTTACATCAAAAAACAAGGCTATGATCATATTTTATTGGTAACGGGTGAAGCTAATAAAACCGTCGGTGTGGAATATTTAAAGAATGCGATTAAGCTAATTCGTGAGCATTTTTCTAATATTAGTATTGAAGTTCAACCTTTGAATCAGGAGGAATATGAAGTCTTGATTAAAGAAGGATTGTATGCGGTGTTGGTGTATCAGGAAACTTATCACGAAGCGGCCTATAAAATGCATCATCCTAAAGGGAAAAAGTCGAATTTCAATTATAGACTAGATACGCCCGATCGATTGGGGAAAGCCGGAATTCATAAAATTGGTTTAGGTGCTTTATTTGGTTTGGAAGATTGGCGAGTGGATAGTTTTTACACAGCACTTCATTTAAAATATCTTCAAAAAACCTATTGGAAAACCAAGTATTCTATCTCCTTTCCGCGCCTGCGACCACATGAAGGTGATGTGCAACCCAAAGTAGAAATGACCGATTCTGATTTAGTGCAATTGATTTGTGCTTATCGTTTATTAGACGAGGATGTGGAGCTATCAATTTCTACCCGCGAATCTGAAAAGTTCAGAAATAACATCATCAATCTCGGGATTACGTCTATGAGTGCCGCCTCTAAAACCAATCCTGGTGGTTATTCCGTGGATGAACAATCATTAGAGCAGTTTGAGATTTCAGATGAAAGAAGCACAGAAGAAATTAAAAAAATGATTCAATCTCAAGGCTATGAAGTGGTTTGGAAAGATTGGGAGAAATGTTTTTAAAATCGATTTAAAATGAATTTAACTGCGGAGGAGAGAAAACAATACAGCCGACATTTACTTCTAAATGAAGTGGGTGAAGAAGGTCAAATAAAACTTAAAAAAGCGAAAGTTTTAGTGATTGGAGCTGGTGGTTTGAGCACACCGGTTTTGCAATATCTAACTGCTGCTGGCGTGGGAAGAATAGGTGTGATTGATGACGATGTGGTGGATGAAACCAATTTGCAACGGCAGGTTTTATTTACACAGCAAGATAAAGGGAAATCAAAAGTGGAATCAGCTGTACAGAAATTAAAACAACTGAATCCGTTTGTCGGATTTGATGTGTATAAGGAGCGTTTATCAAAAGAAAATGTTTTCAATGTTTTTGAGCTTTATGGGATTATAGTAGATGGAACCGATAATTTCCCGACACGCTATTTAATCAATGACGCTGCAGTTTTGCTCGATAAAATCGTAGTTTTTGGTTCAATTTTTAAGTTTGATGGACAAGTGTCTGTTTTTAATTATAAAAATGGACCAACCTATCGCTGTATTTATCCAACACCTCCGAGTCCCAACGCTGTTCCGAACTGTTCGGATGTAGGAGTTTTAGGTATTCTTCCAGGAATTATTGGCAGTTTTCAAGCCAATGAAGTTCTTAAAATAATTCTTGGAATAGGTGAGGTGCTTTCTGGTAAATTACTTCAGTTTGATGCGCTTTCCATGAGACAAAGCATGTTGACTTTTAAGAAAAATCCAAGCATTCAGATTACAGACTTAAGTGAAGACTATCAAGGATTTTGTGGTTTAGTAGAAATAGCTGAGGTGAATTTTAATGAATTCAAAGCTAATGCTTCAGCTTATCAGGTTTTAGACGTAAGAACGGCTAAGGAATACCAAGAGTTTTCTATCGCCGGTTTGAATATTCCATTAGATGAATTAACGGAAAGACTTTCAGAAATCCCAACGGATAAAAAACTCCTAGTAGTTTGTAAATCCGGGATGAGGAGTAGGAAGGCTATTCAGCTTCTAAAGAAGTCCTCATTTGATTTTCAGTTGTATAATTTAAAAGGTGGATTAGACTCAATTAAATCTTATAACCAAATCCCGCTATAATTTTATCGGCAATCACCTCGGCTAATTTTACCTTGCTTTCGTGTGTCCAGCCGGCGATATGCGGTGTTAATATAACATTTTTAGACTCGATTAAATACTGCATTTCATCGGGCATATTTTCTTTATGCAAATTCTCGAAAGAAGCTTTTTCGAATTCTAAAACATCTAATCCAGCAGCTTTGATTTTACCTGATTTTAAGGCATCTACTAAATCCACGGTCACCACAGATTTTCCCCGAGCCGTATTTACAAAATAGAAAGGCTTTTTGAATTTAGAAATATAATCTTTGTTAATCAGTCCAATCGTATCCTCAGTTTGTGGAATATGAAGACTTAAAACATCAGCTTTTTCAAAAACTTCACCCATGGTTGTTTGTCGACAATTCTCATCACCCACACCGTCTTTAATGTCATAACAAATTACATTAGCACCAAAGCCTTTTAATCTTAGCGCAAATGCTTTTCCCATGTTTCCATAGCCAATTAAAGCAACCGTTCTGCCTTTGATTTCTTCGCCACGATTTTCTTCTCTATACCAAAAACCATCGCGCACTTCTTGGTCAGCAATACCAAATCTATTCATGATAGAAAGCAACATTCCCAAAGCATGTTCTCCCACAGCATCACGGTTTCCTTCAGGGGCATTGTATAATTCAATGCCTAAAGAATCAGCATATTCTGTGTCTATATTTTCCAGTCCAGCGCCGACACGACCAATGAATTTTAAATTAGTGGCTTTATCCAAAAATTGTTTGTCAATCGGAAAGCGACTTCTGATCACCATTCCATCGAATTCGTGAATTTTAGTTTCAATTTCATCTTTGGTGGAGGTGTAATCTTCGCTGATTTCAAACCCAGTATCTTTCAGCTTATTATTAAGGATATCGTGATTTTTATCTATTAAAAGGACTTTCATGATTTATTCTGCAATTAATTCATCTAATTTTTCTCTAAAGCTGTCAGCATTCCATTTGGCAACACCAACTTTATCGATTACAATTTTACCTTTTTTGTCAATAACATAAGTGGTCGGTAATTGTCTGTAATTCAAAGATTCGTTAGGTTCTACTAATCTATAATAAGGTAGGTTGAAATTTCTTTTCTCTTCAAATTTATTAACTAAATCCCACTCATCTTGTGTAATGAAAAAGAAATTAACTTTATCCTTATAATCAGCGTGTAATTCTCCAAAATCTGGCATTTCTGCAATACATGGCGGACACCAGGTCGCCCAAAAGTTTAAAATAATCACTTCATTTTCGTAATCAATCATATTGATTTGTTCACCCTTAGCATTTTCAATTCGGAGATTGTAATTCTCTAAAGTTTGCTGTTTATCCTCATCAATAGTGGTGGGAGAAAATGAAATCATTCGTTGAATAAACACTTGAATGGGCTGTCTTGTTTGTGGTAATAACATTAAAAGCAAGAACAATCCAATTAGGATGTCCGACCAACGTTTTCGTAGGAAATTTTTCATCTATCTAAGTTAAATACAAAGTTAATAAACTTTTAAAGCAATTATCGTTCTCAAGTGATATCATGGAATGATTAAAAAATACTTAAATGTTTAAAAACACCATCTTAATCTGGATATTACTTCAATGATTTTATATATATTCGCAACTTAAACCAAAAATTATTAACTCATTAATACCATGAGCGGTACAATTAAATTCTTCCATCCGGAAGAAACTTTCACTTATACTATCGAAAAGTCATTTTGTAAGGTAGTTTATCTAAAAGGACAACATTGTTTAATCTTAGAAATTGAATCAACAGAAGACATTGAGCATTTAGAAGAAGATTCTTTGCAGAATGAGTTTCCAAAAGTGATTTTAAATATTGACGACTTCCCAATTAATGCTCAAGATAGAAAGCATTTGGTAGGGGAAACTGTCGAAATACCAGAGGGAACAGTTGAAATTACGGATGAAGAAGGAGAACTTGATGAAGTTTTTTACACCAATCTTATGGTGAATGAAGATGATTTAGAAATTAATAACAACGTTCTAAAGTTTTCTCAAGACAAAAACGGAACTTTAAAAGTTCATTGGACGGGAGAGGTGATTGATTTCACAGATTATTCAGATGATAATCTTGGCTTCGAAATTGATTGTAGTTTCGTCAATAAAAAAATTATTGTAGCAGACTAATTTCAATTTAAAATAAAAATTTTGCAGACATTTTATAAGTACCAAGGCACGGGCAACGATTTTATTATGATCGATGACCGCAAACAGAAATTCCCTATAGATCAGGAAATTATTGAGAAATTATGTGATCGTAGATTTGGAATTGGAGCTGATGGACTGATTTTACTTCAAGAAAAAGACGGAATTTACCAAATGGTTTATTTCAACTCCGACGGAAATCGCAGTACTATGTGTGGCAACGGAGGTAGATGCTTTATTAGGTTTATGTCTGATCTTAAGTTAATAAAGGATAAAGTGACTTTTCAAGCGGTAGATGGTCTGCATAGTGGCGAAATTCTAGATCCCTTTGTTAAACTTCAAATGCAAGATGTAGATGAGGTTAAATTTGAGGATTCTTATACTTTCATGGATACTGGTTCTCCTCATCATATTGTTTATTTAGATAGTCTATATGATTTGGATGTAAAGAAAGAAGGAGCAAAAATCCGTTATTCAGAGCTTTATCCAGAAGGAACGAATGTGAATTTTGTTCAACAACTTTCTCCCAATCGCATCGAGGTGAGAACCTACGAAAGAGGCGTAGAGGATGAGACATTAAGCTGTGGAACTGGTGTTACAGCAGCAGCTATTTCGTTGGTAGCACTAGAAAAGTCTCAAATGACCGACATCAACGTTAAAACTAAAGGTGGAAACTTAAAAGTGAATTTCCTACAGCAAGGAGATAGCTACACCGATATTGAATTAATTGGACCTGCTGACTTTGTTTTCAAAGGGAAAATTAAAATTTAAAAATTATTTATGAGATTATTTACCTATACCATAATTAGCCTATTATTTCTTAGCATTGCGTCATGTTCTTATTTTTATGGGGACAAACAAAATGTCGCGAAAGAAGGTCATTTATATATCTATCCTAATGCTACTTATCAGCAAGTTCTAGATTCTTTAAAACCTTTTCTTAAGGATATTGAGCAATTTGATGCTGTAGCTCAAGCAGAGGAATATGATCGCTATGTGAAACCAGGTAAATATTTCATAAAGGAAGGTGAAACCAACGAAGAAATTGCTCTTAAACTTAAAAATGGTGATGAGGAGCAGGTGAAAGTTATGGTTCAAAATTCACCTACAATTTTTCACTTAGCAAGAGGAGCTAGTAAGCATATTTATGCAGACTCGGCTGATATTGTTGAAGCTATTTTAGAGAATCCAACTTTCAAAGAAAAAGGTTTAGATTTAGAAACGAGTAAGATGTATTTTATTCCAAATACCTACTTTTTTAAATGGATAACCACAGGTGAAGGTTTTGTGGAAAGAATGATTACCGAACATGGTAAATTCTGGAATGATGAGAGAAAACAGCTGTTGGCGAATTCGGGGATGACCGAATTAGAGGTTTATACTCTAGCATCGATTGTTCAAATGGAAGCTTCTAAGGCTGATGAGCAACCTAAGGTGGCACAGGCTTATTTGAATCGTTTAAAGCAAGGTAGGAAACTAGAAGCAGACCCAACTTCGGTGTATGCTTATAAGTTAGAGCATGGTTTTGATGAGAAAATTCAGCGAGTTTATCACAAGCACCTAAAAACAGCTTCGGCTTATAATACGTATCAGGTGACAGGTTTACCGCCAGCGCCGATTACATTACCCAATGGAACAGCGATCGATGCGGTGTTAAAACCTGAGAAACATGATTATATTTTCTTCTGTGCTGATCCAGACCGACCAGGATATCATAGCTTTACCAGCAGTTATGCGGAGCATTTAAAAAATGCGGCTAAGTATAGAAAGTGGTTGAAGGAGAATAACATTAAATAAGACTATTTAAGCTTATCTTTGCATATGGATAAGGTGGTTTTGTTTGATGGAGTTTGTAATTTATGTCAGGCGTCGGTGCAAACATTGATTAAACTTGATAAAAAGAAAAGTTTAAAATTTGCCTCGCTACAATCCAATTTTGGTCAGGAATTATTGAGTGATTTAAATATCGAACAAGATAATTTTAAGACCTTTATTTACTTAAGTAATAAACAAGTTTATACACGATCTACAGCGGCAATCCAGGTTTTTTCGGACTTCGGAGGTGCATGGAAACTCGTTAGGATATTTTATATCGTTCCAAAATTTATTAGAAATGCGGTGTATGATTTTGTTTCCTCTAATCGCTATAAATGGTTCGGCAAAAAGGAAGCATGTTGGATTCCAACTCCTGAATTGAAATCCAGATTTTTAGATTGATACTTCAGATAGCATTCTATGATTTAAGAAAATTTTAGTTGATTTAGTAGCACCTAGGTTACACAATTCAATTTCTTAAATTATATTTTTGTATGCTTAATCGAGTGAATGCAATTTTTAAGACATAAACCAATTCCGCATTTAGTCTTTGCAGCCTTTGCGATAGCAGCATTGCTGCAATGGGTTTCTACTCCTGTTGCCTTAATTTCAGGTTTTTTAATTACACAAATCTTCGGGAATCCTTTTGACAAAAAACTACAGGCTAAATATGTAAAACTATTATTACAAATCGCTGTGGTAGGTTTAGGTTTCGGAATGAATTTACACAATGTTCTAGAAGTGGGTAAAGACGGACTTGGTCTGACCATTTTTAGTATAAGCCTCACTTTAATTGCGGGAATTATAATTGGAAAAGCACTCGGTTTAGATAGAAAAATCACACATTTAGTGTCTTCCGGTACTTCCATTTGTGGAGGAAGCGCTATTGCTGCAGTTGCACCCGTTATTAAGGCAAACCCAAATCAAATCTCGGTGGCTTTGGGTGTCGTATTTTTATTAAATTCAATTGCGCTGATTATTTTTCCACCGATTGGCGGATGGTTAAATTTAACCCAAGATCAATTCGGATTGTGGTCAGCGATTGCTATACATGATACGAGCTCTGTAGTGGGCGCTGCTATGGAATATGGTGAAAGAGCGTTAGAGGTTGCCACCACGGTTAAGTTATCAAGAGCTTTATGGATTATTCCAGTATCGTTTTTGTCGATGTGGATGTTCAAAGGTGGAGATAGCAAAGCAAAAGTGCCAAGGTTTATTATCTTGTTTATTGTTGCGATTTTAATTAATACTTTCTTAGCGATTCCTAGCTTTATAGGAGATTCAATCGACTTTTTATCTAAATCAATTTTGGTTCTAACTATCTTTTTAGTAGGTGCTGGAATCGATGTGAAAATGATTCGAGAAGCAGGGTCTAAGCCAATTAGTTTAGGTGTTTCGCTATGGTTGATAATCTCGCTTTCTTCACTTGGGATAATATTATTTTTAAGTTAGAAAGTAGCGACCCACTACCAATTATTTATAAGTTATAAGGGCTAAATCAGCACTAATTTATTAAATTAGGAGCAGAATTACTTTTATGCTAAAACCTAACAAAATCAAGATTTATAATGCTTCGGCGGGAGCAGGTAAAACCTATACTTTAGTTAAGGAATTTCTTTCTCTTTTATTCTTAAAGCCGGAGACAGACGCTTTCAAAAAGTTGTTGGCCATTACTTTTACCAACAAAGCAGCTAATGAAATGAAAGTGAGAATTGTAGAAAAATTACAAGAGCTTACTGATTTGCCTGATGAGGATTCAGAGATGAAAACAATGATGAAAGAAACAGGTTTGTCGCCAGATGCTATCCGCCTTAAATCTAGAAATATCCTAACTTCTATCTTACATAATTATGGTTTGTTTGCTGTAAGTACCATCGATAAATTCAACTTAAGATTAATGCGAGCTTTCTCTCAAGATCTTGGAATTTCGGTGAATTTTGATGTGGAAATGGATACCAGACAAATGCTTTCGGAGTCGGTTGACTTACTTTTTTCTGAACTCCAAGATGAAAAATTGTTGTCGGATATCATGACGGATATTGCCTTAGAGAATCTATCTAACGATCAGCGTTGGGATATTTCTGATGACATGATTCAGCAGTCTAATGATTTGTTACAAGATAAATTTCTAGAACCATTACAACAGCTTCAGAAGTTGAGCCTAGAGGAGTTTAATGCTTTTAGGAATATGGTGAATCGTAAATATTTTGCGGCGAAACTTAATATTGACAAAGCGGCTAAAGATGTTTTAGATTACACTAAAAATCAAGGTTTAAGCATAGAGGATTTTAAGTATAAAAATAGTGGAAGTGTTCTTAAATATTTTTTAGATATAGAAGATGGAAAGTATCTTTTGTTTGGACCAAGAGCTGAGAAATTATTTGAAAGCGGTGCTTATCTTTCTAATAAAAGTGCAGATATTGATGCTTTAACTTCAGTTATTGCTGATGCTTATGCAGTAATTCAAGAAAATTTACGTGATTATAATTTCTGGTCTAAAATTAAAAAGAAAATTAATCCGATTACACTTCTCAACGAGGTGGACAAGCGCCTTAACAAGGTTAAAGAAGAAAATAATATTTTATTGATTGGTGATTTTAATAAGATTATCAGTGATAATATTAAAGATCAACCTACGCCATTTATTTATGAAAAAATAGGAAATAGATATCATCATTATTTTATTGATGAGTTTCAAGATACATCTGATTTGCAATGGCAAAACTTGCTTCCTTTAGTTTTAAATGCTTTGTCGGATGATATGACGGTAATGATTGTAGGAGATCCTAAGCAATCTATTTATCGTTTCCGTGGTGGAAACCCTAATTTGATGATTGGGTTGGCAGATATGGAAGATACAGATGAGCGAATTGAAGTAGAGAGTCTTCCAACAAACTGGCGAAGTTATCACGAGGTAATTAATTTCAATAATGCTTTATATGAATTCATTGGAGGAGGATTAAATCATCCTGGTTTTAAGGCTTTATATGAAAGTGCTGGTCAAGAAGAGAATCATAAAAAGGGTGGATATGTACAGTTAAGATTTGAACCTAAACCTCAGAAGGGTTCAGGCGAAAGTCATTTAGAAAACTGCATGTATAGACTTTTGGAAGATATTCAAAAAGCTGAGGAGAATGGTTTTGCTTGGGAAGAAATGGCGATTTTGGTTCGCACGAATTCACAAGGGCAATTAATTGCTGAGTTCTTATCTGAGAAAGGTTATCAGATTATTTCAAATGAATCTTTATTGCTTCAAAATTCAGATCATGTTCAGTTATTATTGGCGTTTATTCAATTCTTAACCAAGCCGACAAATAGCGAATATAGGATTAATCTAATTTTAA
Organism: Profundicola chukchiensis; assembly: GCF_029664245.1. GTDB lineage: Bacteria > Bacteroidota > Bacteroidia > Flavobacteriales > Weeksellaceae > Profundicola > Profundicola chukchiensis. Next base: position 76,872 of record NZ_JANAIE010000005.1, read on the forward strand.
GATTGTATCAAAATCATATTTTAAATGTAGAGGATAAAACCGAATTTATTGCCAATCATATAGGTCTTAACGAGAATGATTTTATTCAAGTTTTAAAAAAAAGAGATGTTGATTTAGAATTTTTAAAATTACCATTTCAATCTTTTTATGACCAAGTTTCGGCAGCGGTACGAGCCTTTAGATTACAGGAAAACGCGAATGCTTATGTTTCCTTTTTTATGGATGAAATATTGAAGTTTCAATATCAGCCAGATCCTACGCCACAAGCATTTTTGGTGTTTTGGGAGCAAAAAGCACATAAATTAAGTATTGTGATTCCAGAGGGACAAAAAGCAATTCAATTATTGACACTCCATAAGTCTAAAGGATTGCAATTCCCGGTTGTTTTCTTGCCTTATATTACTTGGGAACCAAAGTCTTCAGGAATTTGGATTCCGGTGGAGGATGAGAAGGTAAAACAAATCTATATTGAAGATTTAAATGATATGGAGCAAATGCCTGCTGAGGTGCAAGAGCGAATTATAGAGGAAGAAATTCAGGCGGAATTAGATGCGCTGAACATGCTCTATGTGGCAACAACACGAGCGGTAGAACAGTTATATATGGTAGCTGATGTGCCTGGCAAAAGTGATTTACCAGTAGCTTCTTATTTATTCCATTTTGCTGGAAGACAAGAAGGTTTTGAAGATAATTGTATCAGTTTTGGTTCGCCTGAAAGAGTTTCAACACTTAAGGAGAGAAATAACCAAAATCAAATGGTAGTTCCGTTTGTGAGCAGTGATTGGACACAGAAAGTTAAGATCAGTGAGGAACATGCCATGCTGTGGGATGATAGTCGTGCAGAGGCCTTAGAATATGGACGAAAAATGCACTCAGTTTTAGAGAAAATTAATCATATTTCCGAAACAGATGATGTGTTGGATCAATTTGAATTACAAGGTTTTATTACAGCAGAAGAAAAAACTCAACTTTCGGTAGAACTTAAAAAATTATTTGAACATCAAGATTTGTCTGCACTGTTTAATGCAGAAGAGTTTTATAACGAAAGAGATTTTGTCGCCCCTGATGGAAATTTATTTAGGCCAGATAGATTGGTGAAATTAAATGAGGATTGGATTTTAATGGATTATAAAACGGGTGAGCCTAAAAAGAAATATGAAAAACAGGTGAATGATTATGCTCAATTTCTTACGGATTTAGGTATGCCTGTCAAAAGGAAGTTATTGATTTTCCTGGATCAAAAAGAAACAGTAGTGGAAGTTGATTAATGAAGAATGAAGAATGAAAAGTGTAGAAAGCTTAAAGTGTATGCGGGTTTTAAAATTATTTGTCACAAATTTTTGTGTTAGGAGTGGTGAGTAGAATTTAATCTTTTCTCTAAATACAAGTTACACTTTGCCATAATCTATAGCTTTTTCATAACTTTGTGAAACTTCAAAAAATTTTAAATGAAACTCTGGGACAAAGGCTTTACAGTCGACAAAAAAATCGAAAACTTCACGATTGGGAAAGACAGAATTTTAGACATTTACATTGCAAAACACGACATGCTAGCTTCTAAAGCTCAAGCTAATATGTTGGCAAAAGTGGGTCTTTTATCTGACGAAGAAAATGAACAATTACAAAAAGGTCTAGATCAGCTTTTACTTGATTTAGAAAACGGAAACTTCGAGATTGATGAACATTTTGAAGATGTTCACAGTAAAATCGAAAGCGAATTGATCAAATTAACAGGTGACGCTGGAAAGAAAATCCACGTAGCACGTTCACGTAATGATCAAGTTTTAGTAGCGCTACAGTTATTCCAAAAGGAATATTTAGAAGATGTTACCAACAAGGTTCTTGAGTTGGTAAACATTATGCTTAAAAAAGCAGAAGAACACAAAAATGACCTTTTACCAGGTTATACACACTTTCAAGCGGCAATGCCAAATAGCTTTGGAATGTGGTTTACAGCTTATGCTGAAAATTTATTATCAGACTTGGCATTCTTTAAAGCAGCTTACCATGTTGCTGATCAGAATCCACTAGGCTCTGGTGCAGGATTCGGAACAAGCTTTCCTATCGATAGATTACAAACCACCAAAGAATTAGGATTCTCTGAATTAGCTGTTTCTTCGGTAGGTGCGCAAATGTTGAGAGGTAAAACCGAGAAGGCAGTAGCTTCAGCATTAGCCATGATTTCTGGAACTTTATCTAAATTATCTTATGATTTAGTAATGTACAATAGTCAGGATTTAGGATTTGTGAAATTACCTAATGAAATGACAACGGGTTCTAGTATTATGCCACACAAAAAGAATCCAGATGTATTTGAGTTAACAAGAGCACATTGTAACCGAATTCAAGGGGTTCCTAATGATATCGCTTTAATCATCAATAACTTGCCAAGTGGTTATCATAGAGATTTCCAAATCTTGAAAGAAGTTTTATTTGAGCCAATGATGCAATTCGTAGACATCTTAGATATCTTGATTTTTGCTTTACCTCAATTAGAGATTAAATCAGGATACATGGATCAAGAAAAATATGATGGAATCTATACGGTAGAAAACATCAACTACTTAATCCAAAATGGAACTGCATTCCGTGATGCTTACAAAGAAGTAGGATTATCTGTAGAAGATGGATCTTATGTTCCTCACAAGGAATTTAAAACAAGTCACGTTGGGTCAATCCATAATTTAGGTATCGACTTAATTCAAGATAAAGTAAAGAGATTTAAATTAGTAGAAGATAAATAGTGATAGATTTTAAGTAGACGGTAGTTGGTACTGGGTTAGCAACTGGGAAAGCATTATTTAATGAACATACATGGTTCTTAAATTTAGCTCAGCCGAAGCTCCATAGAAACGACCTTTCGTGTGCGAGTGGTGAAAAGAAAACCGTGAGCTGAGAACATCATTTTCTATTTACTAATTTCCAAATACCATGTACTAATTACCGTCTACTAATCACTAAATTTTTATCTTTGCCGAATGATCTTTATTGCACTCATCGCAAGCGTTCTCATAGGTTCGTTGTTAGGATGGTATTTTAGTAAAACTAAGTTAATACCAAGTTTGTTATTAACCTTTAGCGGTGCGTTTTTATTAACGATCACCGTTTTAGAGATATTTCCTAAAATTTATGCATCAGATTTTTTAGTCTCCAACGGACTATTTATTCTTTTAGGTGTATTTATTCAAATCATATTAGAGACAATTACCAAAGGAGCAGAGCATGGTCATATTCATAAAACCAAGGACAATGAATTTCCTTTAGCCATTTTTGTTGGGTTATTTTTACATGCATTTATAGAAGGTGTTCCATTGCATTCCGACACCGACAATCATTTGTTGACAGCAATTGTAATTCATAAAATCCCGGTAGCCTTAATTTTATTTACATTTATTGCGAGCATCACAGATAAATGGCACAAGCAAGCCTTATTTATGCTGGTTTTTGCTTTAGCTAGTCCCATTGGATATTTGGTAGGTGATTTTATCCCAACCGAGTGGATGATGCCAACGATGGCCATAGTTTCGGGTATATTTTTACATATTTCTACGGTTATTATCTTCGAGAGTTCGGATAATCATAAACTAAAACAACGTAAAGTAATAAGTTTAGCACTAGGCTTTTTACTTGCTTACCTTACGTTGCACCAGCATTAAGCTGTAAATGTAATTTGTTGTGTTTATTTATACATTCTAATGAAGTAGTATAAAAGCATTCCCCAACCAACTAACATAAGCGTTCCTCCCACAGGTGTGATAGGACCTAATACTTTAGACGGAACATTGATTTTCTCAGAAAAAGCTAAGAAATAAATACTTGCAGAGAACATAAAACTACCCACCATAATCAATCGAGCAGCGTTTTTCTCTATGCCAGTGGTGAAATCTAAAAAGAACCCTAAAATCAATAAAGTTAGGGCGCTATACATCATATAGCGTACGCCAACTTCAAAGCTAGCCAACTTCTCCACAGAGATCATATCTTTGAATGCATGTGCTCCAAATGCTCCTAAAATAATAGAAAGCATCCCGTAGAAAGCACCAACAATTAAAACAAGTTGTTTCATAATTTGTAAAATTTAGTTTTTAGAAACTTATTTAAATAAATAAAGGACCATAAAAATAGTCCTTTATTATAAATATGTTATTTTAAATCAGATTAAAATCTATAGGTGATTCCAAATTTACCTCCAGATACATTGCTTCCTCCCCCTGCTTGTAAGTTCAAGCCAAAGTTTTTGCTAAAGAAGTATCTAGCTCCAATTTGAGCTCCTAAATTCAATCCATCATTATCATGATGATCATTGTGATCCCAGCTATAATAGGTTAAGTTCAACCCAGCATAGATATTCCAGTCGCTTGGTAAAGATAAAACGCGATCAAAATGATAGTTTGCATTACCACCAATTCCCCAAATAGAATAATCGTGTTTATGTTTTTTGTATTTATCCAAAGAAACATGCGAAACTTCTGCCCCTAAGGTAAAGTCATTCGATACATAGTGATCGAAACCTACATAAATTGGAACTCCTTTCCAACTATCAAAACCAACTCCAGCATTCAACTGAGTTTGGCCTTTCTGTGCTAATGCAAAAGAGCTAAGCCCAATGATGCAAGCAAATGTTAAAAATAATTTTCTCATTAATTATAATTTATTTCATTCCAGGCATTTTACTGCCCATCATTTTCATCATATTTTTACCTTGACTCGTCTGCATGAATTTCATCATTTTACCCATCTGAGAGAATTGTTTTAATAAGTTGTTTACGTCTTGTACAGAACGTCCCGAACCTTTTGCAATTCTTCTCTTACGACTAGCGTCAATAATATCTGGGTTCTCTCTTTCAATAGGAGACATAGAGTAGATGATAGCTTCTACGTGTTTGAACGCATCATCGTCAATGTCGATATCCTTTAATGCTTTACCCGCACCAGGAATCATACCCAACAAATCTTTCATGTTACCCATACGTTTGATTTGGTTGATTTGTTTCAAGAAATCATTAAAATCAAACTTATTTTTGGCAATTTTCTTTTGTAAACGTTTAGCTTCTTCCTCATCGAATTGTTCTTGAGCACGTTCTACTAAAGAGATAACGTCACCCATTCCCAAGATTCTGTCCGCCATACGATTCGGGTGGAAAACATCTAATGCTTCCATTTTCTCACCGGTAGAAATAAACTTAATTGGTTTATCAACTACGGTTCTAATCGTAAGCGCAGCACCACCTCGTGTATCACCATCTAATTTGGTAAGAACAACACCGTCGTAATCTAAAACATCGTTGAAGGCTTTAGCTGTATTTACAGCATCCTGACCCGTCATAGAGTCAACTACAAATAATGTTTCAGTAGGCTCTACAGCATCATGCACTTCTCTAATTTCGCGCATCATAAAGTTATCTACCGCCAAACGACCCGCCGTATCGAATATAATTACGTTGTGTCCATTTGCTTTAGCATAAGCCAATGCATTTTTAGCAATATCAGCTGGTTTTTGATTTCCTTCCTCCGTAAATACCGGAACACCAACTTGCTCTCCTAATACTTTTAGCTGATCAATCGCAGCTGGACGATAAACGTCACCTGCAACTAATAAAGGTTTTTTACTTTTTTTAGTTTTAAGATAGTTCGCTAATTTTCCAGAAAAGGTAGTTTTACCCGAACCTTGTAGTCCCGCAATTAGAATTTTGGTTGGATTTTCAGAGATGTTCAATTCTGAAGTTGTTCCACCCATTAAGTTGGCCATTTCATCATGAACAATCTTAGTCATTAACTGTCCTGGATTCAATGTAGTTAATACATCTTGACCCAGCGCTTTTTCTCTAACGTCGTTGGTGAATTCTTTAGCAACTTTATAGCTAACATCCGCATCTACCAAGGCACGACGGATTTCCTTAACCGTTTCTGCCACGTTAATTTCAGAAATCTGACCATGACCTTTAAGCGTATGTAATGCTTTATCTAATTTATCCTGAAGACTTTGAAACATCTATCTTAATTTTAATTTGTAGAAAGGCAAAAGTACAAAAATTATAATGTATGTAAAGTTTTTAATATTTCTTATTAATGCAACTCGCCTGGAAATATACTTTGTTATCAATATCTACGACTAAACCACTTTCGCTTCCAGCTCCGAACTCACAAAATCCTTAATACTTATTCCAGCATGTGTCAGTTGTTGAGGTAAAATACTAGCGGGAGAGAAGCCTGGCAACGTATTCATTTCTATAAAATGTGGAACGCCATCTACAATGATATATTCACTTCTAGACATGCCCGACATTTTTAAAGTATCATAAACCTTGCTAGCAACCTCATGAACCTTTTGCATCATTTCATCTGAAATCCGAGCAGGTGTAATTTCCTCTGAAGCTCCGTGGTATTTAGCCTCATAATCAAAAAACTCATTATGAGAAACGATTTCGGTAACACCACTTACAAATGTTTTTCCACCATATTGAATCACTCCAACTGAAACTTCGGTTCCGTCGAGAAATTCCTCAATCAAAATGTCATTATCCTCTGCAAATGCTAATTCGAAAGCCTTAGCGAAATCTTCTTTGGTTTTAACTTTAGAAATCCCCAAACTCGAACCCGATTGATTAGGTTTTACGAAACAAGGTAAGCCTACTTTTTCAACAATCTTGTCTAGATTTATATCATCTCCTTTAGTCAAGTAAAAAGACTTGGCCATAGGGATATCGTATTTATGTAATACGGCTAAGGTGTCTTTTTTGTTAAAGGTTAAAGCAGAAAGATAGTGCCCACAACCCGTATATGGAATTCCTAAAATATCCCAATAAGCTTGTAAAAAACCGTCTTCACCTGGTGTACCATGAATAATATTAAAAATAACATCAAACGTTATCTTTTGCTCATTCATATCAAATGAGAAATCACCTTTGTGCAGTTCATAGGTCTGACCCTCAACCTCTGCATACCAATTGTTTTCTAGAATAATAACTTTATATGGTTCGTATAAATCTCTATCGATACTATCATAAATTAATTGGCCAGATTTCAATGAAACCTTGTATTCATCGGAGTATCCACCCATCACAACGGCTACTTTTTTCATTCTTCAAAATTTTGATAAAATTAAATAATTCTAGGAGATTTACGTTCAAACTCATACATATTACATTAATTTTTATCTTTGTCCAATATTATAATAACCTATGAATTTTTTCAAAGCACTAATTAGTTGGAAATTATGGCTAAGTATTATATTAGGAGGAGCACTTCTAATTGGTCTTTGGTTCTATGCTTTCAAGTTTTTAGATAATTATACAAAGCATGGTGTTTCGGTAGAAGTACCCGATTTATCTACATTAAATATTAATGAAGCTATTCAAAAATTAGAAGAGCTAGATTTAAGGTATGAAGTCGATAGTGTTAAGTTCACCGAGGATTATCCTCCGTATGCTATTTTAGATTTTTATCCATTACAAGGTTCAAAAGTTAAGCCGGGTAGACGTATTTTTATTAAGTCCAATCCAAGTACATGGCGTCCGGTTGAATTACCTGATTTAATCGATAAAAGTAGTCGTTTGGCGATTACGCAGTTGCATTTAAGAGGATTCGTTTTAGGAGATACCATCTACGTTGAAGACCCTGCTAGAGATGCAGTTTTAGGCGTTATGTTTAATGGTGACACCATACAAGCAGGAAAACTATTACCTAAAGGGGCCAGAGTGGATTTGGTTTTAGGAAGAGGATTCAAAATGGACATGCCTGTACCACAAGTTGAAGGTCTAACATTACAAGAGGCTAAGGCAATTCTTAAAGATAAATTTTTCGATATAGGTCAGATTTATTATTTAGGAGGAACACGTGATACCATAGGCACTAAAGTGGTTTATCAAGATCCACCTCCAAACGATAATTATGATGAAGGATTACCTGTTTCTTTATGGTTATCTAAAAAGCCAACATCGCAGTTGAGAAAAGAATTAGACTCACTGAACTTGGTATATAGAAGAAAGTTAGACGAAAAAGATTCTTTATTCTATAATTCTATTGAGAGTTCGCGAACGATAGATATCAAAGACTTGCCAGAGGAAATTAGAAACGCTATTAAATACGACCAAAATACCAATGAGCAAATGCGTCCTAAAGAAGAGCCAAAAGCTCCAGCGGCAACAGGACCGAAGAAAATTGACACGACAGGTATTTCGATAGACTAATGAGAAACGATCAAGAATCACCCGAAGTAAACGAAGAAGAGGAGTTATACGAACATTATAGTTTCACCGCAAACAAAGGTCAAAAGCCTTTAAGAGCAGATAAATTCTTATCTAATTTTATAGAAAATTCGTCTCGAAGTAAAATTCAAAAGGCGGCAGACGCAGGTAACATTTTTGTAAATGGTGAAAAGGTAAAGTCAAATCACAAGGTTAAACCTAATGATGAGGTAAAAGTAGTTTTAGCTTTTCCGCCACGAACCAATGAAATCCTTGCCGAAGATATACCTTTAGATATTGTCTATGAAGACGATCAGGTTGTTGTGGTAAATAAACCTTCAGGCATGGTAGTTCATCCAGGGCATGGGAATTATAGTGGTACGTTGGTGAATGCTTTAAAATATCATTTCGATAACTTACCGAATTTAAATGCTGAATTAGATCGCCCAGGTCTAGTGCATAGAATCGATAAAGACACAAGTGGACTTTTAGTTGTGGCTAAAACCGAATTTGCCATGAATCATCTGGCAAAACAATTCTTCGATCGTAGCACCCAAAGACTTTATCAAGCTGTTGTTTGGGGAGATGTAGAAGAAGACCAAGGTAGGATAGAAGGAAACATTGCTAGACACGTAAGTAACCGCTTGCAGATGGCTGTATTTCCGGATGGGAGCCAAGGTAAACACGCCGTAACACATTACAAGGTTTTAGAAAGATTGGGTTATGTGAGCGTGGTGGAGTGTAAGTTAGAAACTGGTAGAACGCACCAAATTCGTGTACACATGAAACATATTGGTCATACATTATTTAATGATGAGCGATATGGTGGCGATAAAATTTTAAAAGGAACATCTTTCACAAAATACAAACAGTTTGTAGATAACTGTTTTGCAATTTGTCCACGTCAGGCTTTACATGCTAAAACTTTAGGATTTGAGCATCCAACAACAGGGGAAATGATGCATTTTGAGTGTCCTATTCCTGATGATATTACAGCGCTTTTAGAAAAATGGCGTGTGTACGCCAACGCAACGCGCGAAGAGTAATTCGATAAAGATTTATTTAAAAAATATATAGCTAGAAATGAGGAAAGATAATTCCGCCTCTTTTCTAGCTATTTTTATTCATTTATTATTTTATCTAAAGTAAACTTTCTTAGTAATTATTGCTCCTATACATTGTTGAGGCCTTGAAGAATTTTTTTGCTTAGATAAAAAAACAAATAACTTTAAATATTAATATTTAAGGATTCAATTCAATGACAGGTTTTTGTTTGTGTTTTAGCTATGTACATCGTGATGCCAATATTATATGTCTTTGAATATTTAAAATTTATTATTCACTTCTATGGAATAAATAAATCTGAGCACAATTAACTATGAAGAGATAGTAGCGAACTGAGAACAGCGAACCGAGAACTGATAACCGAAATCCCTATTCGTAAGCTCCAATATTAGGATTTTGACCTCTCAAAACTCCCTTGATGTCTTTAGGTGCTTGACTATTGAAAGCGCTATTTCCAACATTTTTAGCAGGTGATTCTTCTTGAAGTCTTAAATCTTGCTGACTAAAAATACTCGAAACAAACATTGGATTTCCAGTCAATGGATTAATAAAGCTAGGATGAGTTGCATAATCTATCTCATCCGTGTTTTCGTTTTTAATAAAGCAATGGTCAAAACTAGTGTTGAATCCAGCATCTTCTTTCTCGTCTAAATAAACCCCATTAGGATAACGACCATAGAATATACAGTTCCCGAAAATAGCATTGAGCGCTGCATAGCTTTCATTTCCATCCTCATCTTCGGTGTAATTACTTAAATAAGCAGGAACATTAGGTCCATTGATGCCCACTAAACCTGTTTTCCAAACATTCGCAAAAGTTGAGAAATAAAACTCATAATTCCCACCTTTTTCAATATTAAGACTAGCATCTCCAGCATCTGCAATCACAAGATTCTTTCCTATAATATTAGCATCTTTAGCAAAAATACCACTCGAAGACATATTATAGATTTGAGTATTTTCGATGTTTGCTGAAGAGTTTTCTAAGTTAAAACCATTCTTACCTCCTTTAATGATGGTGTAATTAGCATTTAAGTTGGCATTCTTTAATTTAACCTCATGCCATTGCTTCGGAAGCGAATCATATCGGGCATCGTGGCGATCTCCTCTCATCAGAACAGGATTATCAATAGTTCCGTTGAGGTTTAAACTTCCACCGTTTTCTACCAACATTCCACTATTGTTGTGAAAATATAATTTTGCCCCTGCCGCAATGTTTAATGCTGCATTATCCACTTTCAGTGTGCCATAAACCACATGAGATTTATTGTTATCCCATTCAGTATCTTGATTTATCTGAATAAAATCCTCACCTTCGTTAGGGTAGTGGTAGATCGCATCTTCAATCATGGCTAATAACTTAACTTCTTGTTGACTATCAGAGAAAATTAACTCATCCTCCTCAATCATTCTATTGTTTGCTTGGTGCATGGCTACTTCTACAAATACCATCAAACTATCTTTGGCTCTTAATGGAACTTCAGAAAATTCAAACCCAGGCATACCATCTACATTAATACGGAAATTTGAATTTTCGCGCTGATTCAAATAGATATTAGAAAGTGAAATATCATCATTAGACGGGTTATAAACCTTTAATAAATAAGTTTCAGAATTAGATTGAGTGAAAATAGTATCTAAAAAGATTGTATCTTTGCTGAATTGTAAGGCAATATTTGGATTGCTTTCGAAGTCTAAGTCTTTGCGACAAGACATAGCAGAAGTTAATATTAAAATCGTAATTAAAAATACTAAAGGGTTTGTATAACCAAATTTGGGCATAAATTATTAGTTTTTACAAAGATAAATTAATTTTAAGATTTGTAGGATTAGAAATTATACTTATATTTGCAGCCCGAAATAAGAATAAAAGGTCATGAGAAAAGATATTCATCCAAGCAATTATAGACTAGTAGCGTTCAGAGACATGAGTAATGAGGAGACTTTCATTACAAGATCTACAGCTGAAACGAAAGAAACTATCGAAATCGATGGTGTTGAGTATCCATTAGTAAAAATGGAGATTTCATCTACGTCACACCCTTTCTATACAGGTAAGCAGAAATTGATTGATACTGCTGGACGTGTTGATAAATTCATGAACAAGTACAAGAAATACAAGAAATAAAATCATTTTCATAATAGTATATTTTTTAAGTCCCGATTATGTCGGGACTTTTTTATTTTAGTATTTTGCATAACAATTAATAAACAACAGCTTTATGAACGTTATCCTATTTTGTGAAAAAGAACAAGAACAGTTACTTCCACTTACTTTCCTAAAACCATGTGGCGAACTGCGCATGGGAATTCTAAGCTTTAAAGATAGATGGGAGAGGTTCCTCGGTAAAAAGATTTCTTATAAGACTTTGCCTTATTTGGCAGAGGCCTTTCCTATGAAGGAAGAGGAAGTCAATTTATTCCTAAATCCAACCTATCTCCCAACCGCTGAACTTTTTGATACTTTATTGAACTTAAAACAAGGAAAAGCAATTCAATATAAAGATGCTATTCTAGCATTTAAAGGTTCGAATGAAGACTTTGAAGCTAAAAAATGGGAAGTTCAATCTTGGGATTCTGAATTAATTCATATTCAAAGACCTTATGATTTGTTTTCGTACAATGATAAAGTTCTAGCTTTTGACTTCGAGTTATTGACAAAGAATAGAATTTCTCAACCTATTTCTGAAACCAACGGCGTTATCAATGAATATAATATCTTCTTAGAAGAAGGAGCAAAAGTAGAGTTTGCGATTTTAAATGCAACCGATGGACCTATATATATAGGTAAGGATGCTGAAATTTGCGAAGGTAGTATGGTGCGTGGTGGATTGGCTTTATGCGATCATGCAAAATTAAACTTAGGAACTAAAATCTACGGAGCAACAACTATTGGTCCACACTGTAAAGTAGGTGGAGAGGTGAATAATTCTATTTTAACAGGTTATTCCAACAAAGGTCACGATGGTTTCTTAGGTAATAGTGTGATTGGAGAGTGGTGTAATTTAGGAGCTGACACCAATAATTCTAATCTTAAGAATAACTACGGAGAAGTTAAACTTTGGAATTATGCAGAAAATAAATTCGAGAAAACTGGCTTACAATTCTGTGGTTTAATCATGGGTGATCATGCTAAATCTGCTATTAATACCCAATTTAATACTGGTACCGTGGTCGGGCCATTTGCCAATGTATTCAAATCAGGTTTTCCGCCTAATCGAGTTAAGATGTTTAGTTGGGGTGGAGGAAACGAAGATGACAAATTTAGATTAGATGCAGCCTATGAAGTTGCAGAAAGAATGATGAGTCGACGAAAAGTTGATTTAACAAATGATATGAAAAATATCATAAAATACTTATTCGAAACACATCAAGAATAAAATTAGCATTAAGGAAAAATAAAGCATTTTTTGTAGAAAGGTCATAATTTAAAAGCTCTAAAAGGCCTTTGTATAGAAATATTCGAGCTAATTCGGTGTCTTTTTTAAGAATGTTATAAACATGGTATATGCTTTGCTATACTATGCTTGAATAGGACAATTCAGCTTGAATACAATTGACTTTTAAACTAAGGATAACGGATATGAATTCCAAAAAATCCTCAGAAACTCAATAAATAATTGTAAATTTGGCGATTGTTAAGTAAAGTTAAAATTGTGAATACGGAAAGCTACAATAATATTTTAGAATTAATTGCGAATACGCCTTTAGTAAAACTAAATAAAATAGCTGAGAATATTCCAGGTGATATTTATGCTAAACTTGAAAGTTGGAATCCTGGTCATTCCACTAAAGATAGAATTGCATTACATATTATAGAAGAGGCTGAAAAAGATGGTCTTTTAAAACCTGGAGCAACCATCGTAGAAACAACCTCAGGAAACACAGGTTTTTCAATTGCTATGGTAAGTATTGTCAAAGGTTATAAGTGTATTTTGGCAGTTAGCGATAAAACCAAAGGAGAGAAAATAGCCTATCTTAAGGCTTTAGGGGCAAAAGTTTTTGTTTGTCCAGCGAATGTTCCTGCAGATGATCCTAGATCTTATTACGAGGTCGCAAAAAGGATTCATAAGGAAACACCTAACTCTATATATATCAATCAATATTTCAATCAAAAGAATATTGATGCCCATTATTTAACGACAGGTCCAGAGATTTGGGAACAAACAAAAGGTAAGATTACTCACCTTGTTGGATGCTGTGGTACGGGTGGAACTATTTCTGGTTCTGCTAGATATTTGAAAGAGCAAAACCCTGATATCAAAGTTATTGGTGTTGATGCTTATGGGTCTATCCTTAAGAAATATCATGAAACAGGAGAGTTAGATAAAAACGAAATTTATCCATACAGAATCGAAGGTTTAGGTAAGAACTTAGTACCAAAAGCGACTGATTTTGATATCATCGACGAGTTTGTGAAAGTTACAGACGAGGAGAGTGCTTACACAACCAGAGAGATTGCCTTAAAAGAAGGTATCATGGGTGGATATACAAGTGGAGCTGCTTTCCAAGCAGTAAAACAAATCAAGGAATCACTTCCTGAGGATGCAGTTGTTGTAGTTGTTTTCCCAGATCACGGTTCAAGATATATCACCAAAGTATTCAGCGACGAGTGGATGCAAGAACAAGGATTTGTTCAAAGCAAGCTCAACGGACTCGAGTCTAGAGCAACTGTTCACCGAATAGAAGCAGAATAAAATAAAAAATTAAAAACATCCCGAATTCAATTTGAATTCGGGATGTTTTTGTTTATGCCCTACATCCCAAAATAGCTCAGTTTTTTTCTTATCTTTGTTTTTTAATCGCTTTACATGAAATATGCGTTAGTAACAGGTGTTTCATCTGGTATCGGAAAGGCAACCGCCAAAAAATTTCTACAAGAAGGTTTTTACGTTTTCGGAAGCGTTAGAAAACCACAAGACGGAGAAGCATTACAACAAGAATTTGCAGATAATTTTCATCTATTAGTTTTTGATATTGCCGATCACGAAGCTGTAGATAAAGCTTTTGCAGAAATAGAACAAGTGGTTGGTGATCATGGACTAGATGTGCTTGTCAATAATGCCGGGGTAGCCAAGTATGGCCCGATTCAGCATGTAGCTATAGAAGAGTTAAGACAACAATTCGAGATCAATGTTTTTTCTAATGTTTATATAACTCAAAAAGCTTTACCGCTTTTAGGAGCAAATTATACAACTAAGAAAAAAGGAAAAGTTATCGTGATTAGTTCAACTGGTGGCGTGATGACAAGACCCATGTTAGGACCATATTCAGCATCTAAACATGCTATAGAAGCAATTTATGATGCACTACGTAGAGAAATGATGTTGTATGGATTGGATGTGATTATTATTCAACCAGGTCCAATTAAAACAGATATTTGGGGTAAAGCCAAAACAGGTGTTAATCCGTATGCGAATACTGATTATGAGAAAATTTTTGATAAATTAGATGAAGCAGTTAATCAGATTGAAGAAATCGGATTAGATGTGAAAGAGGTGGCTGATAGAATTTTTAAAGCTTATTCTTCTAGCAAACCTAAATCTCGTTATATCATCACACCCAAAAAATGGATGTTTATTCTCGCCATGTATATAGTGCCTCCAAAGCTTTTAGATAAGATATTTTTTAAAGATTTAAATAAATTAAACAAGTAAATAGAATGAATATAAAAGAAAGAATAAAAAAACAGCCTGGTCCTTTGGGACAATTCGCTGATTATGGTGAAGGTTATTTTGTTTTCCCAGAATTAGAAGGTCCAATCGGTCCTAGAATGAAATTCCAAGGTAAGGATGTTATCTTTTGGAGTGCTAATGACTATTTAGGATTATGTAATCACCCAGAAGTTAAGAAAGCTGATGCTGAGGCAGCTGCTGAGTATGGTATGTTCTACCCAATGGGTGCAAGAGCTATGTCTGGTGAGACTGATAAACACAAAGAGCTTGAAAAAAACTTAGCTGAATTTGTTGGTAAAGAAAACGCTTACTTATTAAACTTCGGTTACCAAGGTATGGTTTCTATTATCGATGCTTTGGCAGGTAAAGATGATGTTATTGTATATGACATCGATAGCCACGCTTGTATTGTGGATGGTGTAAGATTACACATGGGTAAACGTTTTACGTTCCAACACAATGATATCGAGAGTTTCGCTAAAATGATGAAACGTGCTGATCGAATCGCTAAAGAAAACGGAGGAGGTATTTTAGTTATTACCGAAGGTGTTTTCGGAATGCGTGGACAACAAGGTAAATTAAAAGAAATTGCTGCATTCAAAGAGCAGTATGACTTTACTTTATTAGTAGACGATGCACACGGTTTTGGTACTTTAGGTGAAACAGGTGCTGGTGCAGGTGAGGCACAAGGAGTTCAAGATAAAATCGATGTTTATTTCTCTACTTTTGCTAAATCAATGGCTGGTTTCGGTGCTTTCGTAGCAGCTGATAATGAGTATATTCGTTTCTTGAAATACAACATGCGTTCTCAGATCTTCGCTAAATCTCTAACGATGCCAATGGTAATCGGAGGTTTAAAGCGTCTTGAATTATTGAGAACTCGTCCAGAGATTAAAGCTAAACTTTGGGAAAATGTAAATAAACTTCAAACTGGACTTAAAGAAAGAGGATTTAACTTAGGTGATACCAACACTTGTGTTACTCCAGTATTCTTGCCAGGTGAGGTTTTAGAGGGAACTATTATGGTTAAAGATCTTCGTGAAAACTACGGAATCTTTACATCGATTGTGGTTTATCCTGTAATTCCAAAAGGAATGATTTTATTACGTTTAATTCCTACTGCAGCACACACAGATGCTGAAATTGAGGAGACTTTAGATGCATTCGATGCAATTCACGATAAATTAGTGAACGGTGTTTATAAGAAGCAAGCTGAAGCTTTAAACATGGATTATACACCATTATAATTTAAGTTTTTATAAAATTAAAAATGTCACTCCGAATTTTCAGAGTGACATTTTTTTATGCTTTAATTTTAATTCTTATCGAATGATTTTAGCATCAGCTTTTAACTCATAGCCATTGAATTCTGTTCCGTCTAAATAAACGATTTCTCCTCCTTCTTCAAATATAATTCTAGCGCCTGGATTCAATGTAATTTTAGCATTCGTAGGCATGATGATTTTATTCGCAATGCGTAAGCTTAATCCATTTTGCAAAACAAAGTCATTATAATATCTTCTTAATTGAATCCAAGTTTGATCTTTATTCAACACTTGGGTTGTACCATAGTGTGAGTCTTCGGTTACAAACTGCATCATGTTCGTTTTAGAGAGATTTGAATGCATTTTCTGAATCTCGGTCGGCTGTAGATAGTTTCTTGGATCTGAATGCTTTTGGGACATAATAGTCCATTTGCATTTGTTAGCTCCGTGGTATTTATTAGCATGGCCAAGTCCAAAATTATGTCCTAACTCATGTGTTAATCCTTTAGGATCACCAATCAAATACCAATCTTTAATTTCCTTATCCCATGATTTCCCAAATTCTTGTGGAGCTCTATTTTTCATATAAAAATATTTAGGATAAACGCCTGGATAATGAATCTGAGAAGATCTTTTTAAATTAGACGGCGTAGGAAACTGTCCAGCAGCAATACCATGATTCTTTATTTGGTTAGCACCATTGGTTCTCATGTATTCATCATAAGTGTCTCCATCATTCGTGAAATATACATGAATACTAGGTTGGTCTTTTTCTGTTATGGTCAATGAATCATCCACCGACTTCATATACCATCGCTCGTTGGGAGAGAAACCTTTTAAAATATTTTTCTCATAAATAGAACCCGTGTTTCGATGGTTCCAAGCATAAGTGTTTTTAACTTCTATAATTTTATCCTCGAATACTAGCATAGCTTTAGGCCAAAAGTCTAATCCATCATAACAACCTTCTAAATCGCTTGGCTTTTTTAAATCTTGAAAATTATTTAAAGCATTTTGCCAATAGGTTTGGAATATTCCGAACTCATTAGGGCGGCTTTTAGAATAATTCCCCGAGCCATCTTCGCGTTGAAGTAATACGGCTGTAACACGAACTTTTAAAGGATTTTCATTTCCGGTTAACTGATATTCTTGATTCTCAAAAGAATTCATATTCTGACTCAATAGAGGAGAAGTCTGTAGGCTGCAAGAAGTTATCAGAAATGCTGAAAGTAATAATAATAGTCTCATAGTTGTATAAAGATACCTATAAAAACAAAAACCTTTCCGAAATTCATCGAAAAGGTTTTGTTTAAAATTGTTTTAGGGTTCAGAAAATTAATTCAAACCACGCGCCTTAATCATGGCATCTGGTTTTGGATCACTTCCTCTAAACGCTTTATACATTTCTTTGTACTCCTGCGTATTTCCTTGAGATAAAATCATATCTCTATATCTCTGACCTAATTCACGCTTTAAACCTCCATTTTCATCAAACCAATTCCCTGTATCTAAAGCTAACATTTCAGTCCATAAATATGAATAATATCCAGCACCATATCCACCTCCAAATATGTGTGAAAAATAAGATGAACGATATCTTGGTGGAACATTTTCATCCCATAATTTGTCTTCCATCAATACTTTCTTTTCGAATTTATTAGGGTCAACAACTTGGTTTGCTTCAGCTAAACTCATAGAATGCCAATTGAAATCTAAATCCGCTGCACTCATTACTTCTGTCATGCTGAATCCTTGGTTGAAGGTAGCTGCATTTTTAATTTTTGTAATCAACTCTTGTGGAATTACTTCGCCTGTTTTATAATGTTTAGCATAGTTTTTCAAAACTTCTGGATGCAGTGCCCAATGCTCATTTGCCTGAGAAGGGAATTCAACAAAGTCTCTTGCTACCGAAGTACCAGAAAGTGTTGGATACATTTGATCTGCAAATAAACCATGCAATGCATGTCCAAACTCATGGAACATGGTAATAACATTATCAAATGTTAATAAAGCTGGCTCTCCTGCCGCTGGTTTTTGGTAGTTACATACATTGTAAATAACTGGCTTGGTATCGTATAATTTAGATTGTCCTACAAAGTTGCTCATCCAAGCTCCACCACGTTTGCTTTCTCTTGCAAAGAAATCTCCGTAGAATAAAGCTAATGGAGTTCCGTCTTCTTCAAAAACTTCATAAACTACCACATCTGGATGATACGTAGGAATATCTGTTCTTTTCTTAAAAGTAATACCATATAATTTAGTTGCCGAATAGAAAACACCGTCTTCTAAAACTTTATCTAATAAGAAATATGGTTTAAGTTGACTTTCGTCTAAGTCATATTTAGCTTTTCTAACTTTTTCTGCGTAGTAGCTCCAATCCCAAGGTTTAAGTTCACCTTCGATTCCGTCTTGCTTCATCATAGCTTGAATATCCGCAGCCTCTTCAGCACCTTTCTTTCTTACGGCTGGAATCATTCCTGCGAAGAAATCATTTACTGCATCTGTATTTTGTGCCATGGTATTCACCAAGCTCCACTCTGCGAAATTTTTGAAACCTAATAATTCAGCTTTCTCTGCTCTTAATTGTGCAATCTTAACAATCGTTGCATTGGTATCGAAATATCCTCCATTAGCACGATTCCAAGAAGCACTGAATATTTTTTCTCTTAATTTTCTATTCTTCAACGAAGCCATTAATGGTTGTTGGGTCGTATTTTGAATTTTAATCGTCCAACCACTACCGTCTGCATTTTCTAGCGCTTTCATTTCAGACTCCGAAAGGCCTTCTAACATAGCTTTGTCCTTAACTTCAATTATAGCATCGTTATTAGCTTTTAGAAGAGTTTGGTTAAACTGAGTTTGTAAAGTTGCAATCTCAGAGTTGATGTTTTTAAGTTCTGCCTTCTGAGCGTCTGTTAAATTTGCACCTGCCTGAATAAAAGACTTATAATACTCCTCGGTTAATTTTTTGCTTTCATGGTCTAAGTTCAGTTGATCTAATTGATCATGAATAGCTTTCACTCTGTTGAATAAAGCTGTATTCAAATAGATTTCATCTGAATGTTGAGCCATTAAAGGAGAAAGAATTTCTTGAGTTTTCTTTATCTCATCATTGGTGTGCGCGCTTGTCATAGCATAGAAAACGCTACCAACCTGATCTCGTTCTTTTCCTGACTTCTCTAGAGCTAAAATGGTATTGTCAAACGTAGGTGCTTCTTTGCTAGATGCAATTTTGTTAACTCTTTCCATTTGTAGGCGCATAGCTTCTTTCATAGCTGGAAGATAATGCTCATCTTTAATTTGAGTAAAATCTGGTGCACCATAAGGCAACGTACTTGCTTTTAGCAAAGGATTGCTGGTTTCGACATTTGTTTCTGTTGCTTCTGTCATTTCTTGTTGCTGATTTTCTGCTACTTGCGTAGGGTTACAAGCCATAAGTGCGGCCAATAAACCTAAGCTTAAAACACGATTTTTCATATGATTTTAAATAAAAATTGAAAATACGAAATATTTAAAACAAAAACCGGAACTGTATCAACAATTCCGGTTATAAAATTTAGAGGTTAAACTTCTGATTAAAGAATTAACGCCATGGTTTGACCTACGGCTAAACCAACAATGATAAAAAACAAAAAGCTAAATATCAGGCCTAGCATCATAAAAGCTTCATGCTCAGTCTCACCCTGCGATAAACTATTCAAAACATTTTGAATTTTTGTTATCATAAACTAACTAACTATTTAAAACTAATAAACTAACTATGTGATAAATATATGTAAATATTTTTAGGATTTCGATTGTTTTTATCACCATAAAGCGTTAAAGTGATGCTTATTAACAGAATGTTGAAAACTATTGGGTTTTTTTGCTATAATTAACAATCTCATATAATTGCTAATTTTTTTGCTAGAAAAGTGGCTTAAAAGAATGGAAATAAGTTATTTATAGCTTTAATACCTAATTATTGACCTCAAATTATATAAGCCAAATGATTTAGCTTATTTTTGTTTAAGATTTCAAAGAAATGAATATACCAGATAGTAGTTTAACACGAATTGTAATCATCGGAGCTGGTTTTGGTGGTTTAAAATTGGCGCGTTATCTCAATAAAAAGGATAATCAAGTGGTGTTAATTGATAAAAACAATTACCACACTTTTCAGCCTTTGCTATACCAAGTTGCTACGGCCGGTTTAGAACCTGATTCCATTGCACATGCGATTCGAACATTATTCAAAAATGAGAAAAACTTCCACTTTCGAATTGCTGATGTTGAAACTATAGATACGGCTAAAAATACCATTCATACTAATATCGGCGATCTTAGCTTTGATAAATTAATTGTTGCTACGGGTTCAACGACCAATTTCTATGGTAATGAGGAAATTGAGCGCAATGCTATGTCAATGAAAACGATTCCAGAAGCTTTGGATTTACGTTCATTGATTTTGCAGAATTTAGAAAAGGCCTTACTAACCGATGATTTAAAGGAGAGGAAGGAGTTGATGAACTTTGTGATTGTAGGTGGTGGACCTACTGGTGTAGAGTTAGCCGGTGCTTTAGGGGAGTTGAAAAATCATGTTTTGCATAATGATTATCCAGATTTAGATATCAGAATCATGAATGTTCACTTAGTGCAATCTGGCGATCGATTATTACCTGGCTTTTCTGATAAAGCTTCTGCAAAAGCTGAGAAATATCTGCGCGATATGGATGTTCACCTTTGGTTGAATACAAGAGTTCTCAACTACGATGGTCAGTTTGTGGATACCAATGTCAAAGATTTATATGCCAATACCCTGATTTGGGCAGCGGGTGTAAAAGGAGATTTAATTTACGGTTTTCCCAAGGATGCGATAGTAGACAATAGATTAAAAGTAAATCAATTTAATCAAGTTGAGGGCTTTGAACATATTTTTGCGATTGGCGATGTGGCTTGTATGGTTTCAGAGGAATATCCTCATGGTCACCCTATGGTGGCACAGCCAGCGATTCAACAAGGTTTGCGACTAGCAAAAAACTTAAACAATCTTTCGCGTTCAAAACCCATGAAAGAATTTAAGTATTCAGACAAAGGAGCTATGGCAACAATTGGTAGAAATAAAGCTGTAGCAGATTTAGGGAAATATAGCTTTAGCGGATGGTTTGCTTGGATGATTTGGATTTTTGTTCACTTGGTTTCTTTGGTAGGATTCAGAAATAAAATGGTAGCACTCGTGAATTGGGTGACGCAATATTTCTCCTACAACAAAAGTGTTAGACTTATTATTCGTCCATATCATGGTAAGGCAAAAGAGCAGCCTGTGATGAAGGACGTAGAACCAGAAAGTTAAAATTTAATCTTACATGTGTTATCACACGAAACAGACCAAGAAAGCAACCGAAGTGCAAAAGCGCTTTAATGCAAGTATTGAAAATATAGAACTGTTTCATCCTACTTCGCATTTTAATGCCTTTGATTTTCCGAAAATGCCCATTATTTGTAATGATGAACCAGAACTTATTAAACATTGGAATTGGGGATTGATTCCGGCATGGAGTGAAGATGATGATATTAAGAAGTTTACGCTGAATGCAAGAATTGAAAGCATCCACGATAAAAAATCATTTAAGGATTATACTTCCCAAAGATGTTTGATTATTGCCAATGGTTTCTATGAATGGAAATGGCATGACACCAAGGGAAAAAACAAGGAGAAATTTGAAATTGGAGTAGGGAAGGATGAATTATTTGCTTTTGCTGGTTTGTTCTCTGAATGGCAAAGCCCAGTAGATGGAAGCTCTCTATCTACTTTTACGATGCTCACCACCGAGGCGAATGAATTGATGAGTGATATTCATAATATTAAAAAACGAATGCCCATCATATTAAAACCTGAAGATGAACACTTGTTTTTGGAGGGTAAAGATTTGGAATATTTCTCTTTTCCCAACTATGATATTGATTTGGTGGCTGAAAGTCAAGAATCTCAACTAAGGTTATTTTAGAAAATAAAACAGTTTATCAACTTAAAAGTTTAAGAATTGGCAATAAATCTGTAGAATAGTTTCCTTCACATAAAGTTTAACACAAACATAGATTTATTCTCTAAACGTCTGAACCTCCTATGGATTAAGGCTTTTTAAAAATTTATATTTAAAAATTATAAAACTTTAAAAATAATTTAGTCGAATTTAAAAATAAATTATTCTAATTCAATAAGTTGTTATAGATTCGCATAAGGAATGAAATAGTAGTCAGAACAGAATTTGCTATGTTTCATTTCATATTATTTTAAATTTTTATATGAATATTTTTGTAACAAAACTCAACAGAGAAACAGACGATTACGGCTTAAAAGAAGCTTTTGAAAACTATGGTGAAGTAACTTCATCTAAGGTCATTATGGATAGAGAATCCGGACGTTCAAAATGTTTTGGTTTCGTTGAAATGGCAAATGACGAGGAAGCTAAAGAAGCAATCGCTCAATTAGACGGTACTGAACTAGATGGTTTTACTATTGTTGTAAAACAAGCAGAACCAAGAGAAAGAAGAGATAACAATCGCGGCGGAGGCGGCGGTTTTAGAAGAAATGATAATAACGATCGTAGAAGATATTAAGAATTAATCTCTTATTGAAATTGAAAGACCAGCCTGTGAGCTGGTCTTTTTATTTTTATATAACTATGAAGAAGGATTATCATTTTTGTTAATTCCTCTGAGTGGTAAAATTCCTGTCACAACCGTCATCAAAGTGCAAAAAGTTCCACTCATTAAAGAAAATATAATTGTGCAATCTCCATGTGTTTCTCCGTCTCCCGTAATCAAATAAAGTATTCCATAAAACAGTCCTGACTGCAAGGCAACATTCAATAAAGTGATGAGGATGTTTTTAAATAATTGCATATAAATAAATTTAATTCAATAAATATGTTGTACCCGAGGCCATAGCTGTCCCTAATCCAAATGAAATTGCGTAAGTAATAGGCGCACCAGGCCCACTAATTCCCGCAATCAAGGCAGATCTAATTAGATTTCCGGCAACAGAACCTACATCAGATGCTTTAGGAATTTTTCCTTTGTAATTGTTATCCATGAATAATATTTTTATACTATGAATAATATATTTGTACTATATAAATCATGAAAGTGCATACCATAAAAACATATTAAGAATTTATTAGTTGAAGAAAGAGAGGTTTAAAAATGTAAAATATATTTTTAATCTAAGGAAAGTCCTCGCAACCTCAATGCATTCGCAATCACACTCACCGAACTAAAGCTCATGATCAAGGCAGCAATCATTGGAGATAACAATAATCCAAAGAATGGATATAAAATTCCGGCTGCAACAGGAACGCCCAAGGTGTTATAAATTAAAGCAAAGAATAAGTTTTGTTTAATATTCTTCATCACTGAATGACTTAACTTTTTAGCTTTTACGATTCCCTTTAAATCTCCTTTCACTAAAGTGATTTCCGAAGAATTAATGGCAACGTCTGTTCCGGTACCCATAGCAATTCCAACATTGGATTGAGCCAAAGCTGGAGCATCGTTAATCCCATCGCCGGCCATTGCAACGATTTTACCTTGTGCTTGTAATTTTTCAACTTCACTCAATTTATCTTGAGGTAGCATACTCGCTTTAAATTTACTAAGACCTGTTTGAGAAGCCACTGCCTGTGCTGTTTTCTCATTATCGCCTGTCATCATGATAACTTCAATCCCTTTATCTTGAAGTGATTTTATGGCCTCAACACTGGTCTTTTTAATCTTATCAGCAATCACCATAATTCCGGCTATTTGCTGATCTAAGGCAACATAAGACACGGTCTTTCCTTCTGACTGGTAATGCGTTGCCTGCTTTCTTAAATCAGTTGGAATTACCACTGAATGATCTTTTAATAAGGCCTCATTACCCAAAATCACGTTCACTTGGTTTACTTTACCAATTACACCTTTTCCAGTGATGGCATCGAAATTTGTGGCTGGTTTTAATTCAATTTTCTTTTCCTTGGCATATTTAACCGTGGCTGAAGCTAATGGATGTTCACTCTGTTGATTCAATGAGGCAATCATGCTCGTTAAATAATCATGCTCCATTTCGGGATCGAAATTAATAATTCGCTCTACCGATGGTTTACCCTCAGTAATGGTTCCCGTTTTGTCGATGATGAGCGTATCTACTTTATCTAAAATTTCAATAGCTTCTGCATTTCTCACCAATACGCCATTTTGTGCTCCTTTTCCAATTCCTACCATAACACTCATAGGCGTGGCCAAACCAAGCGCACAAGGGCAGGCAATAATAAGAACAGCAATGGCATTAATAAACGCATACTCTATTCCAGGACCAAAAATAGCCCAAACTATAAAAGTAATTACCGATACTGCAACCACAATGGGTACAAAATAAGCAGAAATCTTATCCGCCAAATTTTGAATCGGAGCTCTACTTCTTGTCGCTCCATTCACCATTTCAATAATTTGAGATAGCAAAGTATCTGTACCCACTTTTTCGGCTTTCATCAAGAAGCTCTGATTACCATTGATGGTTCCCGAAGAGACTTGATCTTCAACTTGCTTGTCCACAGGAATAGGTTCTCCGGTAATCATAGATTCGTCTACAGAACTGCTTCCTTCTATTATTACACCATCTACCGGAACTTTCTCACCTGGTTTTACGCGCAGTGTATCACCTACCTCAATTTCATTGATAGATACTACTACCTCTTGACCGTCCACCACCTTAGTAGCTTCATTCGGGGCTAATTTTAATAAATCTTGAATTGCTGATTGTGTCTTTCCATGCGCTCTGGCTTCTAGCACTTGCCCAAGCAGCACCAAGGTCAGAATCACCGTAGCAGCTTCAAAATAAACGTGAACACTGCCATGGGTTTTGAACTCATCTGGCATCAAATCTGGAAAAATAATCGCGATCGTACTAAATATCCAAGCCATTCCAGCACCAATACCAATCAAGGTAAACATGTTTAGATTCCAAGTTTTGATACTGTTGTAGGCCCTTTCAAAAAACATCCAACAGAAATAGAACACAACAGGTATGGACAATGCAAATTGAACCCAATTCCAATATTTTTGATCTAGTATATCAAACAATGGATTGTTAGGAATCATTTCACTCATGGCGATAATGAAAATCGGCAAGGTGAATGCTATCGACCACCAAAGTTTATTTAATAACTTCTTGTAGGTACTGTCATCACCGCTAGAATCGGCGCTTTGCACAGGAACTAAATCCATTCCACAAACTGGACAGCCCACATTTTCTGGATAGGTTTTGTCGCCCTCACACATCATTGGGCAGTACCATTCTTGCACTTTGCTTTCATCTATTACAGGCTCGCCAGATTCAGCTTTTTCTAAATCTTCTTTGGATTTATGCAAAGTATAATGTGTGCTCGATAAGGCTTTTTTAAGTCTGAAAAATGGAATGTACTTGTTAGTTCTAATAACAGCAGTCTGTTGATTCAGATCAACTGTTACTTTATCTACACCATCCACAGATTTTAAACTATCTGTCACAGTTTCTCCACATCCAGCGCAAGTCATCCCCTGAATGTAGTAGGTATAGGTTTGTGCTTCTTCTAAAGTCTTGAATACGTCGTAATCGGTAGACGCAAGTTGCTTTTCCACTTGTTCAAATGGAATTTCTTGCTCCGAATTTAAAACAGCAGTCTGCGTATCTAAATCAACCTCAACATGGTCAACTCCCTTCAGTTTAGATAGCTCCTCCTGAACGCTTTTCACACAACCATCGCAGGTCATTCCCTGTATATAATAAGTATTTTGTGACATATGTATAATCTATCAATATCTGTACTAAAGATAATCAAATCCTATTGAATAAAAGGATAAGAGCATACTTTAATGTTATAGTCTTCGAGTTTGACTTAAGTTAAATCTAATAAAAAATCGCCTATGTCAATTTAGTTCACACAGGCGATTCTCGTAATATAATTGTTAAGCTAAAAACTAGCCTTCACTTACTTCGTAGTTTCCACCTTTGGCGTCAATAGCATCTTGTAATTGTTGCATCGTAATATCGTTGTTTGCTTCAATATCAGCTGTTGCATCTTTCAAACTTACTTTTACTGTTTGAACGCCTTCTATTTCTGAAAAGGTATCTTGTACTTTTTGTACACAGCCTTCACACGTCATTCCATCTATTTTAAATGATTTTTTCATAATATATTTCTTTTTAGTTCTATCTTAAGGCTGCAAGACTTATGCCACTGCCAATCCTTATCTAAATAATGTAATTTAAAAAATGACTAACAAAATTAGGTAATTTTAAGCTATATAAAATGTGGACGTCT
Organism: Profundicola chukchiensis; assembly: GCF_029664245.1. GTDB lineage: Bacteria > Bacteroidota > Bacteroidia > Flavobacteriales > Weeksellaceae > Profundicola > Profundicola chukchiensis. The sequence continues at coordinate 103,382 of NZ_JANAIE010000005.1, forward strand.
TAAAATTAATCTTTATGATTAGACCCCGAAATAAAGTTTTCAATCATAGAGATATCGTCTTCTCTATATTTTAAATAAATATTGTGTTGTAGGACATTCATCTTTTTAACAATCTTGAAAAGCATTTCTTTTTCTTCTATGCTCAATCTTGCAGTGATGATATTAGAAATAAGATTAACTTCCTGTGTCGTTTCTTTAAACAATTCTTTCCCTTTTTCGGTCACCATGATGCGTTTGCTTCTTCCATCATTTGGATCAGGGAACTCTGTTACTAAGCCGTATTTAATTAAACGTTTAATAACCTCTAAGCCGCTTTGCTTTTCATGGGCATTCTTCTCAATCAGTTGAATTTTAGTCAAAGACTCATAATCCAATAAACGATATAAATAAGTAAAGTCTTCATTCACCAATTCTGGATATTTCTCCATTCCTTTTTTGATGATGATTTTATTATAACGATTCAAGAGCATCAACTGCTTAACGATTTCATAGTTAAGACCTAAAGGTGAATCAACTTCAACTTTCTCCATTAAATTCAAAGGAGATTCCTGCTGATAAAAGCGCTCATTCAACCATCTTCTAAAGGAGTCTAAAGAAATTTGGGAGTCACTTTTATGCTTCTCAAACTCCTCTAGCTCAGAGATAACAGCATGTAAGGTTTCGTATTTCATACAGGTTTAATTAGTTAAATATAAGCCTTTATATTGATAGGCTTCAAATCTTTGAACAACAAAAATTAACCTACCAAGCTTCGCCAATTTTAGATAAAATAGTTTCCCAATCTTGATCGTCTTTGTCTTTTCCTAATCTTACAATGATGAGGTCTTTTGTAGGGTGCACATAAATATATTGACCTAAAATCCCTTTGGCCATATAGTCACCATTTTCCGTGGGTAACCACCATTGATATTGATAGTTTTTGGAACTTCCTTGTGTAGAATCTATTTTGGTGGATTGTTCTACCCAAGATTTGGATACGATTTGTTTTCCATTCCAGTTTCCTTGGTGGAGAAAGAGTCTTCCGATTTTAGCATAATCTCTTGCGCTAGCATTTACACAGCAAAAGGTTTTTTCTAAACCATCTTTTCTACGGTCTATACTCCAGCTAGCATCAAATTCCATCTCTAATGGTTGCCATAGTTTTTCTTCTAAATAAGATGAAACTGTTCTTCCTTTTAGAGCTCTTTCTAACACCAAGCCTAGAAGTTGAGTGTTGCCACTCACGTACTCCATTTCGAGACCGGGTTCTCTTTTTAATTTTAGCTTAGCAATGGATTTTCTCAAGTTAGTACCGTAATAAAAAGTCGCCACCTCGCCAAAAGGATTAAAATAACCTTCATTAAAATCTAATCCAGAAGTCATTTGAAGTAAATGCTCAATCTTAACTTTTTCAAATCCATTTTTCTTTAATTCGGGAATGTAATTCGTAATGGGTTCATCAACCGATTGAATTAAACCTTCGTCTATAGCGATTCCAATTAAAATTGATGTAATCGACTTGGCCATGGAAAAACTCGGCACAATCGATTCATCATTATATTTATTAAAATATCGTTCAAAGACAATGCTGTCATTTTCTATCATCACAAAAGCTACGCTTTTATGCTCTCTCAAAAAGCTTTCAAAATCATAGGATTTGTTGTCAATCTTAATGCTTTTTGGCTTTCTTTCTAGATCGGCATAAGGAAACATAAAACTAGTTTCTCCTTTGGCTATAACGCGTGCAGGAAATATTTTGTGATCATTTATGTCAGCAAAATTGTGATAGACAAAGCGTGATAGTTTACAAGAACTCAAACATGAAACTAAAATGATGAAGACGATAAAGTAGGAGAGGGAACGTAACTGCATAAAAAAAGCGTTTTCAAGATTAAGTTTTATGCTATGAATTTACGCTAAACGCAAGGATTTGCATAATTAATCTTAAAAACGCTTCTGAATAATTTTAAATAATTATTGCGCTTGTTGTTTCTTAAGCTTCTTTCGGGTTAAATAGATTTTAAGTTGTAATAACAACAGCATTAAAACAAAACAAACCACGCAAATAATGACTAACATATTGACTTCTTTGCTAATAGAGGACATGTCTCCGCCATAGAAAGCCACTTTTCTAAATCCTTCTAAGAACTGAGTCAATGGAATAAACTGCGCTAGTTTTGTAATTAAAGGAGGGAAGGCAATACTCGGCCATGTAAATCCACTCAAGATAAAGGCGGGTGTAGAAATCACCATCAATAATTCGGTTGCCTTCAACTGACTTGGTATGGCGATCGAAAATAACATTCCAATGAACATACTTGCCAAAGTGAGAAGCGCTACCAATACAAACATCGGTTGATTGTAAATATCACCATCGATTTGGAAGTAATTGAAGAATAAACTTACACCTAACCAAAGGATAGGAAGCATAAGTAAGAATGGAATAGCTTTAACGATAATCAAATACAAAGATGAGTTGGTTTGCCCTACCAAAGTCTTGAAATATCCATCTTCAAAATCTCTCGAGAAAACCAATGCCATCGCCAAGAAAATAATCTGTTGCATAATCCCACCTAACAGACCTGGCAACATAAATGTTACATAGTTTCCTGTGGAGTTGTAGAGTTTATTAAAGTTAATTTTAAAACTTTCATAAGACGTCATCGCTTGATCAGGATGCATTCCTTGCTTTTTTAAGCCTTCGATTTCGATACCTGCGTTCATGGTCATTAAAACCTCTTGAATACTTTTACTCGCAGTATTAGCATTTAAAATATTGACCATATTCAAATCCACACGAACTTCTGGTCGTCTCTTTTGTAAGGCTTTAGCTTCAAAATCACTTGGGAAAGTAATCACAGCTGTATATTCCTGAAAAGGCATTTCGTCTACTAAGTTTCCTGCCGTAGAACGAACATCGGTCACCCACAAAGTTTCATTGTCCTGGAAAGCATCAATAATTTTATCGGTCATCGGGCTTTGGTCTTGATCGATAATCAGAATGGGTAAGTCAACTACTTTGGCTTGCTGGTAAACATATCCAAATAAAAATCCATACAAGATAGGCGCACCAAAAAATATGGCGAGCAACACATCATTAGAAAAGATGCGCTTGAATTCTATCTGAACTAATTTCAAGAATTTTTTCATGACTTAGTCCTTAAGAATTACCGTTGAATTCAAATAAAATGGAGTTTCACCTACATTAGACTTAGGCTCAATCTTTAATTCATAAATAGATTCATCTAAATGATATATTGGCGATGTACTCGTAATATCAGCATATTGAGCCAACTGGTTGATGGTTTTAATCTCTGCCTTAATTTCATCTTTGGTGTAAGGATTAACCACGATTATTTCATCACCTTTTTTGAAATTATAAATTTCCGACTCTGGAATGGTAAATCTAAAGAATAATGAATTTGTGATATAACCATTAAATAGGGCATATCCTGGCGTTAGCAATTCACCTTCTTTTAAGCTGATGGTTTCAATCGACATATCCGCAGGCGCAATAATATATTTCTCACTCTCGGCGGTTAAAGCTTCTTCTTTAGCACCTTTAGCTCGGTCTAGCTGACCTTTAGCTTGTGTCAACTGCTCAGATCTAGCACCTTTTCTAATCTCCTGACGTTTTGCTCCAATGGCTTCCACTTGAGCTTTCGCCATATCACGCTTCATTTTCACTTCGTCGAATTGTTGTTGACTGATTAAAGAGTCTTTCAACATATTAGACATTCTCTTATAAGATTCTTCTGCAAATTCTAATTGCGCCACACTCGAGTTATACTGCTCGTTGATTTGGTTTAATTGATCCACCGTAGCACCGTTAGCAGCCATATCTAACTGACCTCTTGCAGATGTGATAGCTCCTTCGGCTTGCATAATCTTAGCAGATACTTCTGGAATATCAATAAAAGCAAGGGTGTCACCTTTTTTCACATCCTGACCTTCTTCTACATAAATGTGCGCCACGCGACCTGCTAATTTACTGCTGATCGATAAGGTTTCGAATTTAACTTTCCCTCTGTGTTGTGTTATTTTTGGTTCACTTTTACAAGCACCTAAGGCGATGCTCAACACGATTAAAAAAGATATATTTTGAATGAATTTCATTTTCTTGAATGTTTTTAAGCTTAGATTAAATTAATAGTTTAAGATTCCTTTGGCGTGTAACAAGGCTGTTACGGCTCTTCTTTGGTTAAACAATGATTCTTGCATTTTGAATTTAGCTTTTTCTAAATCCGTTAGCGTATCCAATACATCGTTGATGGTGGCTAAATCATTACGATATTGTTTGTTGGTCATATCATAAGTCTCTTCTGCCAGCTCAATTTCTTTTTCAATGATTTTGGTGTTTTGTAGCGTCGACTCATAATTTAACTCCGCCTGAACAATACTTAGCGCAATCATTTCTTCAGCCTCTTGCATTTGCTCTTGGTACTTAAGGCTCTCTAGAGAAGTCTTTTCTGCTTTTAATCTAGATTGATTTCCATCAAAAATATTCCACTGTACGCCAAGACCTACATACCATTTTGGATCTAATAAAGATAAATCATCCTCAATAAATTCATAATGACCTTTCATAGCAACCTTTGGGATAAAGTTACTTTTCTCCATTTTAGCTTTGTAGAAAGTAGCTTTTTCGGCTTCTTCTAAAGCTTTGATTTCATTTCTCTTAACTTGTTCTGCTGAAGTCACAGCTCCAAAATCTTCTAACTTAGGTTCTAACATCGCTAACTTAGCTTTGTCTTCGCCGGTAAGTTGGTGCAAAAGCTCTATTAATAAAGTTTTATTCTGGCTGAACTCTAATTTTTTTCCCTCTAATTGTTGTTGAGCTAATTCCACTTTTTTGCGACTGATGGGCGTAGCTAAACCATTTTCAATGGCTTTTTTAACATAGAAAGATTGCTCTTCTAGATATTCCTCGGTGGTTTTTAGGACATGTTCAGAAGCGTACACCAAAGCTAATTTATCATAAGCTTCAATAATTTTTAATGCGACCTTATCTTTTTCAGCCAAACCTAAATAAGTAAGCGACTCTGCTTTGTGTTCACTTGCTTTAATCGCGTTGCTAGCCTCCAATCCACTGAATAAAACCCAATCAACATCCACAGCTGTTTTGAAAATATCTTTTTCCTGTAGTGCAGGAACCGGCTGCAATGGAACACCTTCTGGCAATGGAGAATTAAACGGAATCCCAATGGCTTCTTTGATCAAAAGCTTTTGCGTTGAAATCAATAAATTCTGGGTATCATCATCAAAAGTGATGTCATCGTCTAAACGTGTATAACTACCTGTAAGTGTAACTTTGGGTAGGAATACAGATTTAGCCAATCTTTGATCGATTCTCGCTTGATCGGCTTCAATTTTCTTGATGTTAATTGTTTGACTCTTCTCAACGCCTTTAGATATAAGTTCTTGTAACGCAGGATCTAGCTGTTGAGCACTACTGACTGAAGTCAGCATCCCAAAGCCTAAAGCCATGAAAAAATGTAATAACTTTATATTCAATCGCATTTTTTTAGTTTTAAATCTGATACAAAGGTCGTGAAATGTTAAATGCATTCCTTTGACTTAAATCAAAATCGACTAAAAAATACGAAAAATTATCCTTTTCTTATTCTACTAAGTGTTTCTTGAGACATCCCAAGGTAGGAGGCAATATGCCCTAAAGCTACTTGATGTACAATATCAGGGAATTCGGCCAACATATAATCATAGCGTTCTCTAGCCGTTTGAAATTGAATGGCGTTTAACTTATCTACTACTTTCGTTAACATTTCAATCGAAACCAAGCGCCCCAATTGTTCCATTTTGTGATACTTAGCAAACAGCATATCCAAATCTGGCTTGGTGATGGAATAAATCTTACAATCTTCTAAGGTTTCAAGAAAATAGAGACTTGGCGTTTGTTGAAAGAAACTATCTAAACTCGCCATAAATCTCCCGTCATTAAAAAACCACTGGGTAACTTCTTTGCCATCTTCTTTCAGGTAATAACTTCTGCCAATCCCTTCTGATAAAAAATAAAGCTTGTTGCTAATGTCACCTTGATGGATTAATAGGGTGTTTTTCTTAACCTTCTCTTCTTCAAAATAAGAAACTACATCTTCTAGTTCTTCTGTTGTAAAGGGGATAAGAAATTGCAGAAAATCGGAGATGTGCATTAGGTGAATTTAGATTATACCTTCAAATATACTCAATTTGAGTAGAATTTAATTAGCAGAAATTTCAGTTTGCTTTTAGACTTCTCTTAGCCCTAAATTATCTAAAACTTGATTTAATTCCTTTAAAGATTCTTCTTCAATAATATGAGAATTGATAATGAGTTTTTTGTCTTCTGTCTTTAACGTATAATTACCTGCGTGCTTCTTTAACTGACGAACTTTATCTAATTCAATAGATTTAGGAAAGAAGCTATTCTTGGTTAGAACACCATTTTCAATACTTAGGTATTGTTTCGTTTTAAAAAATGCAAATTGTCCCAGATACATCAATCCAAATACAAAAAAACCATATCTAAACCAGCCTGTGGGTTGGTAGATCATTGACAAAGTTCCCATCACCAACCAAAGTACACCAAACACGAGGTAAGATAGAAGGCGACGATTTTTGTATTTAATTTTCATGAGCAATTTGTTATTTGGACCACGAAAATACGGAAAAAAATGTTGGTTTTTGGTGGAGAGTGATTGGTGTAGGGTGTAGGGTGTCAGCCACATGTCATTCTGAACTTGATTCAGCATCTAGCGTAATGAATGGATTAGTTAAAAAAGATTCCGCATCAAGTGCGGAATGACGCTCCGGGTTTAGGTTTAGCGGTTATAATCAGGCACACGTCGTGCTGAACTTGATTCATCACCTTGTGGCATGCCGGGTCAAAATATCATTTAACTTCTCTTGATCTTGTTTTCTGAAGTCTTTAAGATCAAAAGCTATACTTTTTCCTCCTAAATTGTTAATTCGTAATTCCTCCTCCGTTTGCTCCCAAGACAGAATTTTATCGAATTTAAAATTTTTCCCTTTCCAGTTGTTGAGCCTAATATAAATGGCTTTGTTATTCCAGCGGACATAATTCTTGAAAACAATGTCTTTTACCCAGAAAAGCATAATGAGTACAAAACCGAACGCACGCATGTAGATATAATACTTCGGGTTTTCTAAAGGAATCATCTCAAAAGTAGCCAATATAATTAGCGCCAAAGCAAGTATCAATATCGCCAACCAATAATAATTAGTCATGTTGGTAAAGTGAATTTTTTTCATTTTTATTGGTTTTAATTCTGGGCGCTAAGCTGATTAAGTACCTCCAAAGCTAAAGATTTTACACGGATTTAGTGAAACCAAGCTTAGGATTTGAATAATAAAATGGAGAACTAACAAACTATCAAAATTTAAAATCTTCATCCTACCAGAGAAGGAGGTTTTCTGTTGTTAATGTCTCACGGCAAGACCTTTTTAGCATTGACCAATAATTCCTTCATGTCGAAGACTTTAGTATAAGGCTCGATGTGAACTCCAATTCTATCGCTGAGGTAATTGTTGCAAACTAGCGTGAAAAGTTTTGTTTTCCTTTAATAAAAATAACCTGAGCTAACAATGTAATATTAGTCCAGGTTATGTTTGTATTATTTATAACTGTTAAGAATTCTTATCCTGCAACTAATTTCGCAGCATCGTTCCAAAGATAATGTGGCATAGGTTCTTTCAATTCCCATTTTATACTCATTGGTTTGGAACCTTCATGTTCTATATACTTAGCAGGACCAATAAATACATATCCCTGAGTAAAGCCATCAGCATCCTTTTTACTTTCACGAATAAATAAAAGTATTGTTTTACCATTTGTTTCCTGGTTTATATAAGAAAGTCCAACGGAGCTATTTGGTGATGTCTTATTTTGGGATTGCCAATGGAATAAAGTTTCATTGATGGCATAATCATCATACATTGTTGTGGGAGAAAAATCCTCTTCTGATTTCTTTAAGTTTATAAATAAAGCTTCAATATTCTGCTCCCTGTTTAAAGCAACACCCTCTCGATTTGTGCTTAGCTTTGTAATTGTAGATAAACCTATTGCTACAAGTATTTGATCTCTAGTATAACGAGAGTGTATCTTTAATGGAAAAGAATCGCTTACCTCTGTGAATGGAATCTCTTCATATCCAATTTGATTTATCTTGACATTTAGAAAAGATTGCATTTCAGCTACCATTTCTTTGTTTTCTCCAATCTGTTTAATTCCATCGATTAAAGTTAAGCCAGGAACAACATCTTGATAAAAGTCGTAATAAAGCATTAAGACCATTAAATTGTTTTCTGATTTTTTAGGAAGTTTATTTAAATCAAACTCTTCCTCAATTAAATTAAGAATAAACTTGAAATAACTGATAGACTCTGTTACCATCCATTTTTTGCTAATCATGGATTTGTATCTATCGAAGTTTATTTGTTCAAACTTTAAAGCAAAAGCTTCGCTTTTTAAGAAGGTGAAAGTGTGATTTTTATAAATATGCTTTAGTTCAAGATTATAAATTTTTAAAAAGTTTTCTAGTGTTAAAGCCAATGTTGTGTGGTTAGTAAAGTTATTCATTAATCTTATTAACCTTCTCTTATTCATATCAGTCGCTTGACGAATATTGTTAAGAATATGTTCTTTAGCTTGTTTTTCTAATACAATTGAACTACCTAATGGAAGGTGAGGGAAGTCTTTTTCAATTTCGTGCTTAACCGTGGTGTTCGTTTTTCCAATAAGTGCTCTAAATTTATTTTCATAATCATATTCTTTGCGAGCATGACCAACAAAATCCAAAACTGTAAGCACATCTTTTCCTTCCTGTAATCTTAAGCCACGCCCAAGTTGTTGAAGAAAAATAGTCAAACTTTCAGTTGGTCGTAAAAATAAAACTGTATCAATTTCAGGAATATCTATTCCTTCATTAAATATATCAACAACAAACAAATAGTTTATCTCGCCAGCTTTAAAGTTATGAATGATATCCATTCGATCTTGACTATTTTCAGAAGTAAGATATTCCGCTTTTAAACCATTCTTCTCAAACTTTTTCTTCATGAATTTAGCATGTTCTATACTGGCGCAGAACCCTATGGCTTTAACTTCTCTTATGTCTTTGGTGTATTTATTTAAATTGTCAATTATGTTTCCTACTCTTATATCATTTGCAGTTAAAACTTTGGTTAACTCTTGTGTGTCATATCTCCCGTTATTCCATTTTATTTTTGAATAATCAATTGAATCTGAAATTCCAAAGTATTGAAAAGGACACAAGATTTTATGATTAAGAGCATCCGGAAGGCGAATTTCAGCTGCCGTTCTATAATTGAAATCTTTTAGAATATCTTTCCCATCCATTCTTTCTGGAGTAGCTGTTAATCCAAGCAAAATCTTTGGTTGAAAGTAATCAATTACTTTTTGGTAGGTTTTTGCAGATGAATGGTGTACCTCGTCTAGAATAATGTAATCGTAATAATTTGGACTGGAGAATGATTCTAATTGATTTGTTAGCGTTTGAATAGTTGCGAAAATTGCATTTTTCTGAGTTGGCATATACCCATCTCCGAAAAGTTCACCGAAATTTTGATCTTTCAATACATTTCTGAATGTATGTAATGATTGTCGTAAAATTTCAATCCGATGAGCAATAAATAAAAACTTTGCTGTAGGATTATTTTGTCTATAATTTTTAAAATCAAAGGCTGAGATCATGGTTTTACCAGTTCCTGTAGCAGCGACAACTAGGTTTCTCCACGAATTATGAACCTCTCGTTCGATTTTTAGTTTTTCTAGAATTTCTGATTGATAATGGTAGGGTTTTAAATCAAAGAAATTGACAATCTCTTGGGTTGATTTTCCAAATTTACTTTGCAAAAGGGATTTTCCTAAATCATCAAATTTGCTAGAATCATATAATTCAAACTCCGCATCATTCCAATAACTCTCAAATGTCTTTTTAAACTTATCAATTATATGTGGAATTTCTTTGGTCGTAACTTTTACATTCCATTCCAGTCCATCTGTAAGAGCAGATCTCGAAAAGTTCGATGAACCAATGTAACCTGTATGAAAACCGGAATTTCTATAAAACAAATAAGCCTTAGCGTGTAAGCGCTCGTTTGAATTGTTGTAAGAAATTTTTATTTCAGTATTTGGAAGTTTGTTTAGTTCTTCGATGGCTTTTGCATCTGTTGCGCCCATATAAGTGGTAGTAATAACACGTAATTTGCCACCTCGAGAAGTAAATTCCTTAAAAGCTTCTCGTAGAATCACAATGGCTTTCCATTTTATAAAAGAAACTAGTAAGTCAACTCTGTCAGCTGATAAAATTTCTTTCTTTAATTCACTTTCAAGTGAGATACCGACATTACCACCAGTGAATAATTCACTATGCGTTAGACGTGTCGATGGCATAATCTCCTTTAGCTTTAAATCAAAGTTTACAAAATGACTATCAGCTTTTGAGAAGACTGCATTCAGGATTTCTCCCTCTACGACTACTAAGTCATCTTCAAAGTTCTCACTTTCAATCTCATCCTTTAATAAAGTAATTATTTTATTAGCTATAGCAATTTGCTGTTCAATTAAATTCTTTTTCTTCAACAAATCAAAAGCCCTTTTGATAGTGTTGTGTAGATGTTGAGACAGAAGTTTTGAAGCCTCAGCTTTGTCAATCGAAGTTTTATTAATATAAAAGTCCTTTTTCCCTAGTTCCTCAATCTTTTGAGAAACTATTTGAGTAATTAACTCTTCATAAATGCCATTTTTCATAAAGTAATGAATTCATTAACTATCGGCACATCTGCCTCGGCCCAGTCGAGTTCTTGTAATTCGTGTTTATCGAGTAGGCGATGCTGTGCGTGTTCTTTAAGCTTTAATTCTCCTCCAACATATTTGGCAGTGTAGGGAATCAACTCAATACTAAAGTCAGGATAATCATGCAATACAGGGTTGAGTCGCTGTAGCACCTCGATATCGATATCCAATTCTTCTTTAATTTCACGTTGAATACATTGCTGCTCAGATTCATTCGGCTCAATCTTTCCGCCTGGAAACTCCCACTTAAGCGGTAGCTTCATGTTCTCACTTCGTTGAACAGCTAAAATCTTGTCTTGTTGGTGAATAATCGCACAAACAACTCTATAATGTGGAATCATAGTTATTCAGAAAATTTATAAGTTTTGATGAATTTATCCAATTCTAAATCATTTTCAAAAGAATATTGAGATTCTTTGCCGAATTCAAAGAATTGAACTAAATCTAATATATTGTCAAATACACGAAAGTGTTGCCCCTGATAATTATACACATACATCAGCGCATCAGTATTTTTAAAACTGATGATTTCTATGCTTCTGTTAGCTCTCAGATATTTAATCCTAGAATTATTTATAATATTCATGAGGTAGTTTAAGGCAATAAATTGGTTGACCAGTTTTTCGAATTGTTGAGTGTAAATCCAATCAATTTTTGGTTTATAGATCAACTTGAAAGTTACAAAATTTAACTTAAGTTTTTTAGGTTTATAAAATAAGGTTGATAATCTATTAATTGTTTGTATTTAAAATAAACTAAGTCTAAAGTTTAATCACTTTTAACATCTTGATTAAAAATTTTACCAAATGATTAATAAAGTTTTTATATGATTTCCAAGATTAGCTGCGTTATTAAGGCATAATCAAAAAAAATAAAGCATGAAGATCACGCAAAAATTAAAAACATCTTTCCTAGCCTTTGGCGTTTTGGGATTATTGGTTTCTTGTTCAGATGACGACACAAGCGACAGTCTTAGTCCCGACCAAGGTAGATTGAGCATAGCTGCTATGGCGACTTATCAGCCAGGAGTTGCCGACAAAACCAGTAGAAACGGAAGTTTAGAGCTAAGTAGTTTCAAGGTTAATTTCACCGAGATTGAGTTAGAATTTGATGACATTATAGATGATGATAATTTCTACGATAGCGACGACGATGTAGAGTTAGAAGGACCTTTTGAGATGGACTTGCTTTCTGGTACACCTATGGAGTTTGTGAATTTGGAGCTGCCTAATGGAAGGTTAGAAGAGATTGAGTTTGAATTCGATAAGAGTATAGATACCGAGAGCTTGATGCATAACAAGAGTATGATGATGGAAGGAAGTATCAATGGTACACCTTTCGTATTTTGGCATGACTTCGAAGAGGAGATTGAGCTTGAATTTGAGGCAGGTGATGAGAATTCTATTATTTCGCATGATCATAATTCAGTGGTAATAAATTTTGATTTAAACGCAGTATTTAACTTAGACTCTAGTGTAGATTTATCTACAGCTGTAGATGGCAACGGAGATGGTTTGATTGAGATCAGCCCAGAAGACGAAGATGGAAATCAGGATTTAGCAGAAGAGATTAAAGAAGCTATTAAAGATCAGATTGATCTACTTGAGGACTAAATTATATTCAATTTAGATTTTAGATTCCCTGATGGATTATTTCGTCAGGGTTTTTTTTGTTTAGTAGGTGGTAATCAGTAGTTAGTAGGTGGTAGACAGTAGTCAGTAGTTCGTGTAGGGTGTAGAGTTTTTCTGATTTATGTATTTAAAGTTTTTATTCTAGCACCTGTCATGCTGAACTTGATTCAGCATCTTTTGAAATGAATGGGTTAGTTTTAAGAGATTCCGCATCAAGTGCGGAATGACACTTCGGGTATGTTTGGTTAAGGGTGTAGAGTATAAGGTGTAGAGTTTATCTGTCACATTGAGTGAATTTTTCCTTAGAAAAATTTGTATCGAAATGTCGACAGAAAGGAGGTTAGTGTACTTTTCAATTCTTTTCTTTATTCTCTTTTCTAAGTCTTCAATACAATTTTGTTGCACAAAATCACTCAGTCTGACAAGAGGCTTTACGACCTTAAATTTTAGGCCAATTGAACAATATTAAACTACTTTTAAACAACCTTTAAACCACTTGAATATGAGATTCCGCATCAAGTGCGGAATGACGCTTCGGGTTTAGATTTAGCGGTTGTATTTAAGCATCGCCTGTCATGCTGAACTTGATTCAGCATCTTTTGGAATGAATGGGTTAGTTTTAAGAGATTCCGCATCAAGTGCGGAATGACGCTTCGGGCTTGGATTTGGCGGTTGTATTTAAGCATCACCTGTCATGCTGAACTTGATTCAGCATCTCTTTTTCTTCTAAACCCAAATTAAATCATTGAAAATCAATAACTAGGAAAAACGACGAGTAAACTCATTGGTTTCGCTTAGTAGATTTAATGTTAAAGGCGTAAATTAGTGGTGTAGCAATTAGTTAATTAAGATAATGGAACTTAGTTATGTATTAAATCGAAATTCTTCTCCAGCATGGGATGTTATATCCTTTGTTGAGATTTTATTTATCTCTCTCCTAAACTTACTTTTTAAGTTTACTCTTGAAGCACCTGAAAACGTATTAAAATTCCAGGAGGAAATTAATTCTATGGGAATTATTTCGTCTGTGAAAATCTTCTCAATTTTTGACCATGAAAATGGAGTGCAAAATCATTTTTGTAAAGCTGAAATTAACTCTTATCGAAGGGGTGTTGTGACTTAAAACAACGTATAAAAGACATATATCGAATAGCCTGAAATTTTGTTTCAGGCTATTTTTTTGCTAAAAACATCCGCATTTTCAGTCGCTTTCATCCGCATCTTTTGCAAATTTCATCCGCATAAAGTTGTTACATCATGCGCATAAAGTGTTTTCATCATCTAGATGAAATAAAATATCATGCAGATGAACTGAAATTTGGTGAAATTCATCTATTTCCAACCTCTAATAGTGCAAATTTTGTTGCAAATATATCTCATTTTGGGTCTGTTTTGAGACTAAAAATGGCGTAATTTTACATCATTTTTTGATGATTTTATAGTAAAATACACTTGAATTCAGCAAGATTATAAATCAATTTTAACTTGAAAAAATAGTGAGGTTTAGGGTGTAGCGTGTTGGGTTTTCAGTCACTTGGAGGAGATATTAAAAGCTACAAACATTAATCTTTCTTGTTCATTTTTGCTTGATCAAAAACGAACCAAAAAATCAATCAGAAATAATGTTTTCCCGCCTACCAACTTTTTTATCTTTCTTTATGTTATTTACGTGGCGGGAACATGGATGATCATCGGCTTGCCTTCCCAGGGCCCAACGGCTATAGGCCGCGGACGCGCACGCTGAACACCATTAAACATGGATTTCTGAAGGGCTCCGGCTCAAAACTCAAGTCGATAGTAGAATGTAAATGCTTGTTTAGTTTAGGGTGTAGAGTATAAGGTGTAGAGTTTTTCTGTCACATTGAGTGTTTTTCTCGATAGAGAAAAATGTATCGAAATGTCGACAGAAAAGGAGATTGACGTGCTTCGCTTTTCTCTTATATGAGGCTTCGAGTTAAACAACCTTTAAACTATCTAAACTACTTTTGAACCACCTTTAACCCACTTGAGAATGAGATTCCGCATCAAGTGCGGAATGACGCTACGGGTATGTATTTAGCGGTTGTAGTTAAGCACCACGCGTCATGCTGAACTTGATTCAGCATCTTTTGGATTGAATGGGTTAGTTTTAGAGATTCCGCATCGAGTGTGGAATGACGCTTCGGGGTTTCATTTAACGGAAAGCCAAGGCGCTTGTCATTCCGGGCTAGACCCGGAATATAGTTTTAGCTATTCGAAGAAAACTTTTATATCTTATCTCGAAAGTTTGGAGCGAAGAAACTGCTCCTCTTTTAAGGGGAGCTGTCCGTAGGACTGAGGGGTTCTACATTAGTATGAAGTAACGAATAGTTAGTGCTTCGTAGTCAGTAATTAGTTTAGGGTGTAGAGTGTAAGGTTTAGGGTTTAGAGGTTCACAGTGTTGCAGTATGAGGAATAATTCAAAATTTAGAATTCAAAATTTAACAATTCATACTTGTCTTAGTCTTCGATACAATTTTGTTTCACAAAATCACTCAAACTGAAAAGAGAGTTTCTACATCGCTTTTTGCTCGGATTTAAAAAATTCCTAAATTGTAGATTGATTACCAATTAAATAACTCAACTATGAAAACTTTACAACATATCTTGATAGCCTTTTGTCTTTTCAGCATACTTCCGATAAATGGTCAGGAAATAAAATCAAGTTCAGAGTCTGCTAATATAAATGTCGAAACAAGTCAAGCTCTTAGAGGGGAAGCAGCTCTTACAAAATCTATTGTTAGAGATTATATTGTTACGCGTATAGAGGACTTTAAATTACACAAGGAAATTCGTTCGCAGGGGAATGTAGATGATAAAGCCATTCGTAAGTACTATTCTCAGCGTGAGGTTTTAATAGTCCAAATGGGTTGGGAGGTTGAAGAATTTGAAAACACAGAAAATAGAATAAATCAAGTTCTCGCTGGTTTGAAAATAGAGTCCCATATTAGTTCGGATGCAGATTTTCAGAATGAAATTAAAGAAATTAATAGCAATCCTTACTTGACGGAAAAGCAGAAAAAGGCTACCATAGAGCTATTAGAATTAGATCGAGAAAATCGTCGAGCTACTTTCGTAGATCCGATCCAGAAGGATAGACCTGCAGTGATGGCTTATATAAAGGAGTTGCGTCATTTGAAAGATTATTTAGCTGAAAATCGTTCAGACCCACCTGTGCTGAGGGACTAAGTTTAGGTTTGTTTTATTATTTATTAATATGATTTTTTAAACTATATCAATGGCTTGCTGGATTTGGTTTAGTATCTAGCGGTATGGTTGGGGTTGATTAAAAAGATTTCGCATCAAGTGCGGAATGGCGCTACGGGTTTAGATTTAGCAGTTGTAGTTGAGCGCCACACGTCATGCTGAACTTGATTCAGCATCTAGCGGTGTGATTCGGGTGAATTAAAAAGATTCCGCATCAAGTGCGGAATGACACTTCGGGTTTAGATTTAGCGGTTGTATTTAAGCATCACCTGTCATGCTGAACTTGATTCAGCATCTTTTGAAATGAATAGGTTAGTTTTAAGAGATTCCGCATCAAGTGCGGAATGACGTTACGGATTTAGATTTAGCAGTTGTATTTAAGCATAACTTGTCATGCTGAACTTGATTCAGCATCTTTTGGAATGAATGGGTTAGTTTTAAGAGATTCCGCATCAAGTGCGGAATGACGCTTCGGGTATACATTAAGCGGTTGTAGTTAAGCATCACCTGTCATGCTGAACTTGATTCAGCATCTCATCAATTATTTGCAATTAAATTCCTTAATGGCATCAAGAAATTATATAATCTCCAAAGTTTCTAAATTTGGGTTGATTGTTTTTATCAAATCTATTTTCCACTTTCGCTTCCAATTCTTCAATTGTTTCTCCCGTAAAATAGCTTGATTAATATCAAGAAACTCTTCGTAATATACTAAATCGGTTAATTGATATTTTTTAGTAAAAACACTACCTTGATTATTAGCATGATCTAATATTCTTTTTGTGAGATGATGAGTAACCCCGATATAAAATGTGGTTCTGTTTTTATTGCTTAAAATGTAAATGTAGTAGTTGTTCATTTTTAGTTATTTAAGCTCAAACAAGATAAAGATTTCCTTTTAATAATTGAAAAAATATATTTCTCATGCGGGATCTGGTTTAGCATCTAGCCTAATATTCGTTTAATTTTAAAAGACTCTGAATCAAGTTCAGAGTGACGCTACGGGTTTAGATTTAGCAGTTGTAGTTAAGCGCATGTCATGCTGAACTTGATTCAGCATCTAGTGGAATGGTTGGGTTTGATTAAAAAGATTCCGCATCAAGTGCGGAATGACGCTTCGGGTTTAGATTGAGCGGTTGTAGTTAAGCACCATACGTCATGCTGGATTTGGTTTAGCATCTGGCTTAATATTCGTTTAATTTTAAAAGACTCTGAATCAAGTTCAGAGTGACGCTACGGGTTTAATATTAAATGACGCTTCTGGTTTAGAATTATAAGTGAAAATTAAATAAGCTTGAGACGAATTAAACCATATTAAACTATTTTTAAACCTATTAAACCACTTTAAACTACTATCAAACACCTTTAAACCACTTCATCTCATGCTCCTTTGATACTTATTTAGGCGGAATTTGAAAAAGTTTGAAATAAGTTGCATTCGTGAGTTTTCAGTAGAATGGGAGGGAAACTAAATTTTTAAGAGCAAAATCAGTCATTAGGTATGTTATTACACAAAATTTAGGATAAATTATTATTGAATAATCATTAAAAATATAATACTATTTATGAATAGTATATTGAATCTATAGGTTTATTGTGTGAAATATCAAAAATTTAGCTGTATTTTTACTGAATTAAGAACAAATAATAAGTACCGGGAAGGATGAAAGAAACTCAGTTTTCTAGATTTCAATCAGTTTTGAAATAACTACAAATTTCTTCCTTAGCCAAAAAACAAGATGATGACAGCCTCAAAAACAATTCATAATTTTCATATCCCTGTGATGGGATTAGCTTTTACTATAGACAGCCCCATTAGAGTGGCACAATATGGTATTTCTTCTGTGATTTCGATCATTGACGATGAACTTGCTGAAAAAATGAATTCATTCTACAGTAAGAAGTTTAACCTTCCGTATGTAGAAACACCCAAAAAAGAACAAGACCATAGAGCACAACGAATTACCAATTACCTGAATTTAGTAGATCTAATTGTAAAGGAAAAGTTTGAAAAATTCAAGTGTGAGTTAGCTGAGAATAAAGCAGCTTTAGACAACTTTATTGAAATGTTACCTAATTCATCAGACCTTAGACAAGGTTTGTCTAATATGATGGACGAGGGAACGCTAATGAAGGAAAATATCCTTAATTATTTAGAAACACATTTAAAGCCAGGCGAGATTGATGTGAATATCATGACCAAAATCGACAAGGATAATTATGTGAAAGGTGAGAAACTACCGATTGAATTTAATGACGCGCATGCTTCTTTGAGAGGTTTTGCGAAGAGTAATCTGAGTTCATCTTTGGTATTATCTGCTGGAATGAACCCAAGATTGTATAGTTATTTTGAGCAGTTTGAGGATTTCTTCCCGAACGAGAAAAACGAATTGAAAAAGAAAATTATTCTTAAGGTGAGTGATTATCGTTCAGCGATTATTCAAGGTAAATTCTTGGCCAAGAAAGGCCTTTGGGTTTCTGAGTATCGCGTGGAGTCTGGATTAAACTGTGGTGGGCATGCTTTTGCTACCAATGGATTTTTATTAGGTCCGATCTTAGAAGAGTTTAAAAACAAGAAAGAAGATTTAATTGCAGAAACGCATGAGATCTTGGTGAAGGCTTTAGAACAAAAAGAGTTGCCTATTCCACAAGAACCTTTAGAATTGAAAATCACCGTTCAGGGTGGAGTTGGAACTTCAGATGAGCACGAATTTTTAATCAATCATTATAAGGTTGATTCAGTAGGATGGGGTTCACCATTTTTAATGGTTCCTGAAGCTACTTCTGTGGATAAGGAAACCCGAACTTTATTAGGGAAAGCCAAAGAGGAAGATTTATATTTAAGTGGGATTTCACCTTTAGGTGTTCCGTTTAATACTGTGAAAGGAACTTCTAATGAATTCTTCAAGAACAAAAGAATTGCAGAAGGTAAGGCAGGAAGCTCTTGTCCGAAGAAATTCTTAACCTTGAATCAAGAGTTTGGGAAAGAAGGTATCTGTACAGCAGCTAAGAAATTTCAAGATATAAAATTGAAAGATTTAGAAGCTCAAAAAGAGGATATATCGACGAAAGCTTATAATGATACCAAGTTTAAGATTACCGAGAAAGCATGTTTGTGTGTTGGTTTAGCCAATGCAGCTTTAATGGATCATGAGATTCCGATTAAAGGACAAGATCAAGGTGTGGTAATTTGTCCAGGACCGAATATCGCTTATTTTGACAAGGAGGTTTCTCTTAAGCAAATGTTGAAGCATATTTATGGTAAGATTTCAATCATGAAAGATGAAAACCGTCCGAATATGTTTGTGAAGGAATTGAATATGTATGTAGATTATCTTCAAAAAGAAATTGAATCTTATACAGAAGAAGTTAGCACGAAACAAATTAAAAAATGGGATGCCTTTAAAGCGAATATCGCTGATGGTATTGCATATTACCAAGAGCTTTTCTCTACACCAAAAACGGTTGAGAACTTAACGATTCAACAACAATTGTTGGAAGCTAAAGAGGCCTTGATGCAAGTTATGTATGACGAAGAATATGCAATTTAATAAGTTTTAAATTTAATGATTGAAACATATTAAATAGCTACAGTTATAAAATTTAAAAGAAAAGCCTTAAAGATCAATCGATTTTTAAGGCTTTTTAGATTATTTATCTTTTTTGGATTGAAAAGATCTAATATGTAATGCTTTGATTTTCTCTGCAAGTTCGGGAACAGGACCTTCTACTTGTAGTTGTGGAGCAACCTCTTGAATGGATAAAGCTTTGATGGGAGAGTAAGCATTTCCCATTTCTTGTTTCCACTCGCTTAACTGCTTAGACGAACTAGCGTATACAATGCGTCCGAGGCCATTCCAGGCGTGTGCAGCCGAACACATAGGGCAATGTTCACCCGAAGTGTAGACAGTAGCTTTAGAGCGCTCCTCAGCGGTCATGTGGAGAGCAGCCCATCGTGCAATGGCAAATTCTGGATGCTGTGTATTGTCGCCGGTTGTGGCAACATGATTATGATCCTTAAACAATACCTCTCCATCTGCCGAAACGAGTACCGAACCAAAAGGTTCGTCGCCATGTTCTAAGGCTTTTTCAGCTAATTCTACACAGTGCTCTAAATGTTTTAAATCGATTTCATTCATTTTTATAAATTCAAATGTTTTAATGCATTTATTTCAAAAATAAAAGTTATTTGTTTTCAAGGTCTAGGTCTTTTAAAAACTCTTTCAGTTCTTCCTCCCTTTGAGTTCCTACGAGGAATTTATCTCCATTTTTAAACTCTAGGGCCAATCCAATATTCCCACCAGTATTATAAACCGTACCATGAGCCGTCCAAAAACGTAGTCCCCAACCACCAACAAAACCATAATCAATCACTTTAGCGCTTTTGATGTCTTTCCAATAAAAGTGCTTCTTGCTAAAAGGAATAAAACTGATTTTAAGCTCTTGTTGATTGAGTTCGGTTTTAAGTTTCATCATTCCAAAAATGACAATCAAGCCGATGAGTAAAATGGTTAGAACCACCAATGCCTCATTCGAGATTGGAATATTCCCATCTTGCACTTCAAGGAAAATATGTTGATAGGTTTTGAAAATCATGAAACCAGCACTGGTCAATAATACCAACCAAAGCCACCACTGACTTAGTTTTTGAGTTTCTTTAAATTCTAGTTTCATGTTTTGAATGTTTTTTGGATAATTTAATACAGCATGTAATAGCTGAAATACGAACAAGATTGAAGCAATTGATTGGCCGTATGTGTGTTGGCATAATCGCGCTTTAAAATCGCGAAATAGTTTCTATAATTTTCGCGCTTGGTTTTTAGCTGAAAGTCTTCTTGTTCAAATTGCTTTTGTCGATAATTTGGATCGTTCCAGTCAATATACCAATTTTGGCTGCCTTTCCAAATATAGTACTTTCCTTGCTCGGCCTTCGCCATTTGAAAGAGAATGTTAGCACTCTTCTCGCGATCATTGCTTAAAGTTAGGGCTTTCTGATAATATTGAATCGATAAATCATAATTATCATCTTCGATATGACTATAATCGGTGAAGTATTTATAATAAAGCTGATTTTTCTGTGCCCGACTATTGAATTCAAACTTAGGACCATTGGCATTGTTGAGGTCCATGACTAACACATGTCTGAAATAGCCCAGCTTAGAAGTATTGAATAATGCATTCCCAATGAGTTCATTGGCCTTCATGGCTTTTGCATCCTTGCCTTTTCCGATTTTTTCTAGTGCTTGAAGTGCTTGTGCCAATTCAAGTTTATTCATTTTATCTTTTAAGAATGGAAAATCCTTTAAGTTGTTCACTTTTAGTGAAATATGCTCTGGACTTTGATAGCTCACCCATTTTTCTTGTCCGAAGATGTACTTCGAAATATTATTGAATCCATTATATGCGGTTTTAGGTAACTTATCCACCGTTTCCCAAGTTTGACGGTCGAGTAGGTAATAATCTCGCTGAATTCCATTGAACTTTTGTGCCTTTTGATAATATGCTACAGCTTTATCAAAATCAGCATTTCGCATCGCATGATCTCCATAAATCAACGCAAAGAACGATTGAATATCTCCCATATCGTTTTGATTGGAAACCAACCATTGCTCAAAAGCGTTTTTATTTGATTTTTGAATAAAGGCATCGAGTTGTTGCGTAAGTTTTAAATTAGGGTTGTATTGCAACGCCGAAAGTTGATTGCTCATTAAAAACGACTTAGCTAAATCATTTTGTAAGAAATAGCGATTGGCCAAAATATCTCGAATGAAATCTTTTGCGTCATCGGTGAACTGGCTATTTCCTTTTGGCTTAAATAAATCTGGGTAAGTACTAAAAGTTTTAGCCTCAAAAGTGGCATCAATCTTTGGTTGAGCGACAATGTTGTTTAATACCAACATTTGGTTGATTTGCTTCTGATATAATGAATTCTTGGTTTTAATATTTTTTAAAATCGAAGTGCTAGAATCATAATCCTTTTCTAGGAAATAAATATGCGCTAAACTTAAGCTCCAAAACTCATCCTTTGAGGCTTTTTGAGCTGTTTTAATAATATTTTTTAAGTCATTGAGTTGTCGAAACGTGTTGGAATAGAAGTCATCACCAGCTTTCAAGGGTAATCTTTTGCTGTGTGCGCATTGGTCATCATTGCACTGGAAATAAACCGGCAAATGATTTCTTTCTAATTGATCTAAAGCTCTTACGGTCAATACTTTTAAAATATCAGAATTCGCATCTATTTTCAGCATTTCATTCATGAAATACACCGGATTTGAGAAGTCATTATAAGCTAAAAGGAAATAGGCCATGTTTTTCTCTTCCTTAGTTTTAGCACTTTTTAAAAGCATTTCAAACTCATCCCATTCATTTAATCGCATAGAGGCATGAGCGCTTTTTTTCTTGTTTCTAGAGTGAATAAAAACTTGAAAGAAATTTTGATTCGCTTTTTCTAACATGCCCAAACCTCTTTGTGCTCCCGCCATCTGATCGAGTGCATACCAATACATAGGCGTATCTTTTTTCAGTGGCTCAACATATGTATTAAAAGCTGCAATGGCTTCATTATACTTTCGGGAATAGTGGTTTAATCTTACGATTTGATAAGCATATCTAAGTTTAATGTCTTGATTATCTGTTAGGTCGTAGCTTTTTGTTAAAACCTTTAAAACTTCATTATAATCAAGCTTGCTAACATCTAAATCATCTTCAGATCGCTCTGAATACCAATTATTGCTCGGAACATAGGTTATCATCATATAAGGAGCTAGGTATTTAGCATAGGCCAAATAGGCTAGACCTTCTTGATATTTGTGATAGAAATCGGCGCCCATTTTTTTGCTCAATTCATGACTAAGATTTCCTTTCTTCCAATTGTATAAATGTTTCCTGTCTATGATTTTAACCAGTGCATTGGTTTCCTCATAGCTAAGTTCATGTTGAAAATAAGAAACCCAGTTTTCAATATTTTCATCTAAGATAAAGGGGGCTTTCTTTTGGTTATCTCCATAAAAACTGTCATCGCCGTAGTAGGAGGAATTTAGGGTAAACAAAAAAGGATAATAGGCCTCTTCTTGAACTAATTCCTGTACAAAGAGATTGAAGTAATCTGAGTCTGGATCATGCCATGAACAGCTAAAACTCTGCTGTATTCCAAGGTAGAATATAAGAACGCTTAATAAAAACTTTTTCATAGTTGTAGGATTTTTCGGTTTTTTAGAAATCTTGAATCTAAATGATACCAAAGGATATGAGCTTTAGATTGAGTTTTCTGGTCAATTAAATTAATACTTTTTTCGATAAGTTCATTGGGGATTTCTTCGATTTTGATTTTGAAACCTGTGTTTAAGAACTGATTGAAATAGAAACCATCTTTTTCTATTTCATATTGATTCTCTGCTATTTTAGCGATTCCTGCTGTTGTGTCTAGCACTTGTGTAGACAGTCCATTGATCAATCTTTTCTTGCCTAATTGATTGGTAACAATTCCCCAGGAATAAATTGGAAGCGCGTAGTCTAATTCTAAAGGATAATCCTCTACACTGGATAAATAGCTTTGGAGTAATTCATAATTTAAAATAGAATTGACTTCGGTGTCTTCTAAGGGAGATGAAGTGGCGTAGCACATTAAATAAGCCTTGTTAATCGGTGGAACGCCATTGTTTTCTAAATCTCTTAATTGATGTAGACGAAGGGTAGAAGTTATTTCTTTTTGTGTTTGAGTTTTTAATCTCCTCAAAAACTCAAAATAATCTTGTTTTGTACTTGGTGTCCAATCACTATCAATTTGAATTTCATTCGCCAAGCTTAAATCCAATTCGTCTGCTCTAGAATAAATGCTTTCAGAAACTTTTTCAACAAGGAAATCTAAATCTTCTGAAGTAATATCAAACCAAGTTCTATTGGTGATGAAAATAACTGGAACGATTTCTTTATCCGTGCGGAAAGATTCTTTTTTGGTAATGATTCCCTGTGGTTCAAACCTACCATTGACTTTGTCTACATCAAAAAATCGAACGAATAAATGAGTTCCATTGCTTTCATCCAGGAATTCTTTTTCGGTTTGATCTAGTTCTAATGAACTTCGCCAATAATAAAAGGACGCTTCTCTTGGTTTTTGTTCGCAATTCAAAAATAGGAAGCAAAAGACTAATATGAGGCTTAATTTATTCATTAGGAGGAGGGAAGATTCCTAACAAATATAAGCTTTTATCTGCTTTTTTGGAATTTAAACAATCTCCATTTTCTTTAAAAGGAAAGATGCGTTCATATTTTTGCAAACTCCGTTTTTCAAGCGATAATCGAAATTAAGCTCATCATTAATGATTTCTGCATCGAAATAATAATTCTTGATTTCGGGCAATTCATTCTCTATTTCACATAAACTTAAATCATGGGTAGCAATAATTCCAGTGGAGTTGGAAGCGACTAATTTCTCTACAAATTTCTTAGATCCAATCGCTTTGTCGGTGCTATTGGTTCCTTTTAAAATTTCATCTAAAATAATGAAGTAGTTATCGTTTTTAATCTCTTCTACAATGAATTTTAAACGTTTCAATTCCGAGAAGAAATAAGATTCATCATCCGCCAAGGAATCGGAGGTGCGCATGCTAGTAATTAGCTTTATCGGCGAATAATCAAATGATTCAGCACAAACTGGAAGCCCCATATTGGCCATAACAATGGAAAGGGAAACTGTTCGCAGAAAGGTGCTTTTTCCTGCCATATTAGCTCCTGTAATAATGAAAAACTGTTGATTTTCGATTAAGAAATCATTGTCTACACGTTTTTTTGTTTTCAATAAAGGATGACCTAATTGTGTGGCTTTAATGACATTTTGGTCCTGGTTGATGTTGGGATAAACATAGTCTGGATGATTAAATGCAAAATTGGCTAAGCTATTTTGTGCATCGAAAAAAGTAATCACTTCAAACCAATCTTCCACCTTGTTATGATAGGTTTCTAGCCATTTTTCTACTTTAAAGGCATAGTTTAAATCCCATAATAAAAAGCCGTTCCCCACCAAAGCCATGATCATATTATTACGCTGATCGAAGCTGTCTAAAGTTTTAGAGAATTTTCTAAAAATTAAGGAGGCTTTTTCGTTTTCAGATTTAATTCTTTCTTGTTGAGCGATTAAAACCTCTGAAGTGAATGTTGTGTTTTCAATCTTGTCTAAGAGTTTATAGTATTGAGAAAAAGTGTCTTTTGCTTTTCCTGCCTCGTTATAGATTTTATTGATCTTTTTTAAATAAACTCCTGAAATTCCTAATCCAACTAGGAACCAAAGCATAAGGATTTGATAACTAATAACATCAAAGAATACTAAAGCTAGAAGTAGGGCAGAGATAGCCGTAAATATTTGTGGCAACAACGACATAATATTCGGCAGGCTGGTTTTGTAATCTTTAATCCAAGCAATAATAGCTTGAGCCTTATGTTGAACTTTAACTAAATTTCCAATTGCTGAGAATTCTTGTCTCCAATTTGGCATGGCTGAAAGCTCTTTAATCCCAGTTTGTTTTTGCTTAATATTTTCGATGTGGTTCAATGAAAGCTGTTTTGCAAACTCGGCTTCACCTTCTTGGGTAACCGTTCTATTCATAAATTGAAAGAGAGAGCCTCTTCCAAATAAATCGATATCGTAGCTATAAAAATGTTTCGGATTTTCAAAAGTCTCGCCTTCGTTTAATTCTAAATAATCTCCGTTTTTAATGCGAATTTCTTTTTCATTTATTTCAAGTAACTCTTTGGTGAAATCACGTTGATATTGCAGATTTGAATGTCTTGAAACTAAAATTAAGAAGGCAATAATTCCCAAAACCCCAATACCAATGGCGATTTGGAGATTGCTCCAGAAAAAGTAGATTCCAACAATAATAGCGATAAAAAGAATTAATCTGATGCTGCTAGAAATGTTGAGTTTTTTCTTTAAAGCAGCTAAATTCGTTTGATGTTTGGCTTTTTCTGCTTCGTTGAATTGTATAGGATCGGTCATGTATATTTTTGTTGATAAAGGCTATAGGCAATAGCTGTGCAAATTTAGTTGGAAATAGATGGATTCTTTGAATTTAAAGAAATCTTTTTCTTTTAAACCAAAAGTAAATGATGATAGAAATGATGACCATCACCACCAAAACAATCGGATAACCATATTGCCATTCGAGTTCGGGCATGTTGACGAAGTTCATTCCGTAAAGCCCTACAATAAAGGTAAGCGGGAGAAAAAATGCCGAGAAAACAGTGAGTAGTTTCATGACATCATTGCTCTTTTGGGAGCTCACCGAGAGATAAGTATTCAATAAGTTATTAGAACTTTCTAAAACTTCATCATACATTAAATTAAATCTAACCAATCTATCATTAATATCTTGATAAGACATTTTATTTTCTTCAGAAACTTCAAGTTGTTGAATTACCGACTGGGTAATTTGAAGTAATTTCTTGGTAATACGTGTTTGTGATTTATTGAAATAAAGGTCTTCCAATGAAATTTTATGATAATTTCTTAAGAAGATAGACTCTTCCATTTCATCAATTTGATCGCCTAGATATTGAGCAGGTTCTTCGAAAGTTTGAAGCATCTTGTGAATAAGATATAGCATGAAATGCTCTGGACCTTTAAAATGTTTTGGAACATCTTCTAGAAAAGTGAAGTAGGCGCTATGCGTAGTAATGAGTACTTTTTCGTTGTAGAAAAAGGCAATTTTATTAGATAATTCGTTGATGCTGGTAATTCTATTTTGTGGTTGAGAACTAAAAGCACGCAGAATTAAAAAATCATAATTAGGAAGCTTTTCGATTTTAGGTAAATGTCCGACTTGCTGGGAGTCTTTAATTTGAAATAGCTCTAGATTGTGGTCTAGAGCTATTTTATCTAATGTTTCCTTGTTCGGATTTCTAATATCTATCCAAAGGAAATTCTCGAAGTTGGTTTCATTATAATAATAATCCATAAGGCCTTTATTTTTATTTCACTTCGAGTTTTTCCTCAGTTTTGATTAAAGTGTATCCTTTAACCATTTAAAGAATTCATTTTGCCAAATCAAAGCATTCTGTGGATTTAAAACCCAGTGATTTTCTTCAGGGAAATATAACAATTTAGATTTTAAACCTAACATTTGTGCCGCTTGGAAAGCTGATAATCCTTGTTCAATCGGAACTCGGTAATCTTTTCCACCTTGAATGATTAAGATAGGTGTATCCCATTTAGACACCATGTTGATTGGGTTGAACTCGTTATAAGCTTTGCGCGTATTCTCATTATCTTCCCAATACATTCCTCCAAATTCATTGATCAAGAAGAATAATTCTTCTGTAGTTCCCGCCATGGTTCTGGTATCAAAAACACCATCATGAGCAATGAAAGTTTTGAATCTCTTATCGTGCATTCCTGCAAGATAGAAAACAGAATATCCACCGAAACTCGCTCCAATCGCACCAATTCTATCATTGTCTACGTAAGGTTCTTTGGCTACATCATCAATTGCTGATAAGTAATCCTGCATTACTTGTCCACCCCAATCTTTGCTGATTTCCGCATTCCACTCAACACCATGACCTGGCATTCCACGTCTGTTTGGAGCTACAACAATATAGCCTTGAGAAGCCATTAGTGAGAAGTTCCAACGGTAAGAATAGAACTGAGAAAGTGGAGATTGTGGACCACCTTGAGCATATAATAAAGTTGGGTATTTCTTGTTCGGATCAAAGTTTGGCGGTAAAATTACCCAAACCAACATTTGCTTACCATCTGTAGTTGTAACATATCTTTTCTCAACTTTAGGTAAGTCAGTTTTGCTATAAATATCGTGGTTAACGTTAGTTAAAGGCTTAAAGTTTTTCTTCTTTAAATCATAGCTAAAGATATCCGCAGCATGATTCATGTCGTTTCTTGTAACGATTAAATGATCACCTTTTTTAGCGATAATGCTGGTTACGTCAAACTGTCCTTTAGAGATTTGTTCTACTACAGGAGCAATTCTTCTTTTTCCAGGATAGTTCACCTTAAACAATTGAATCGTACCATCTACAGGTGCAACGAAGAAGATGTTTCTACCTTTTTCATCCCAGAAAAAGCTGCGAACAGTTCCGTCCCATTGAGCGGTTAGATTTTGTTTAACACCATTTTCTAAAACAACAATATCATTTTTGTCACTTTCGTTTCCATCGGTTTTCATCTGTAACCAAGCCAAAGCTCCTTGCGATGAAAACGCAGGATTGGTATCATATCCTTTGTTATCTTCCGTAATATTCTCGGTAGTTTTCGTTTCAAGATTATACTTGAAGATATCTGTATTGGTACTAGTTACATAAGCTTTTCCTTTTTTCTTTTTGCTCACATAATAAATGTCTTTTCCGTCAGGCGACCAGATATAATCCTCGTCACCACCAAATGGACGTTGTGGCGTGTGGAAAGGTTGATCGTGCATAATGTCGATGCCGCTTGCATCATCTGCACCCACTTCTTTGTAGAATAAATGATTGAAATTTCCGTCTTCCCAAGTGTCCCAATGACGAATATCTAAGTCTGAATAAATGTAAACATCAGATTTATCTAAATGCTTATAAACGTCACTTCCTTTAATGTTTTCAATTAAAACTTTTTGGTGAAATAATTTATGTTTTCCATCTGGAGAAACATTTTTATCTACTGCATTCAAATGCGCTGCGTCGATTTCCTCTATAGCTCCACCAAGGATAGGCATTTTATAATATTTGGAATCGAATCCATTTTCGGCAATGTTGGGCGTCGTAAGTTTGTAATAAATCGTATTAAGATCCTTATCCGTTCCGATTACGCCTAATCTTTTAACTTCCCAAAGTTTTTCTGGCGTCATAACATTTTGTGCTTTCATCAATGTGCTGCTCAGTATTAATCCTACAATTAGGAATGCGTTTTTTATCATTTTACTAAAATTTACTGATTTAATTTCTGAAACGATATTCCATTTTCAGAAGTAGTAAAAATAAGGAATTAGTTTTGAATTGACGATTTAATCAGCCTTTGAAAGTTATTTCGTTCTTAAAAAATAGACCACGTAAATCATATTTTTAAACATGAAAAAAGCCACTCTAAAGTGGCCTTAAATTAATTTCTTAAATTTTAAACCCTATTTCTTCAAGACTTTTTTTGAAATAACTTCAGTATCCGTATAAAAGTTTATGATGTACATACCAGGGACTAAGTCCTTCATACTGGCTGTGCTCGAAGCTACTTCTTTCATCATCTTACCTTCTAAATTGAAAATCCTGATACCTTTCACGTTATCAAGTCCCTTAATGCTTACAAAATCAGTAGTTGGGTTAGGATAAATTTTGATTTTTTCTTGTCTTAAATCGCTTGTGCCTAAATTTCCAATTTCAATTTTTACGTCATCCATACTGATATAGAAAATATCTGTAGAGTCATAATGTCTAAAAACAAGTTTCACATCTTGACCAGCGAATTCGCTGATGTCAACATTTACTGTTTTAGCTGGGTCATAATAAGCGGCGTCTAAAGTTTCTTCAAACACAGCGGTTTCTGTTCCTTCAAAACTTGCGTCGGATGGGATTACATAAACAGCATAATGTTCTTGGAATAATTCATCGTCTTCAAATGCTGCTACCTTAAAGCTTAAATTTAAATTGCTATCTGCTGGAAGGCTAATCGCTGGGCTGATAAAGGTATTGTCTGGGGTAAATACTTCAAAATACCACGAAAATGACCATAGAAATCCTGTGGTAAATGAATCCACTTCTTGATCTCCGGCATCTGCAAACTCCCAAAATTCGCCATCGCCATCACGATCTCCTAAGGTCCAATTGTTTAACGAGCTTTCATCATCAAAAGTCTCTTCAAAAATAACTTGCGCCTGAGCTGAAAATGCAAATAACAAGGCGCTAATAAATAGTAATTTTTTTATCATAATTTTAAGTTTATTGAATATGAGTAAGTTATAAAGTTAAAATTAATTAGACAAAAGAAATATCTATTCTGTGTATTTTTGATAGAAGATGGTCTTCAAATAATTACTCTCTGGGAAACCAATCGGATGATCATCGTCGTGTAAAGTCGTATGAAGATGTTGCCAATTCTTAGCACCTTTAATTCTTGCATTTTGATGTGCTTTTTCGAAATCTTCTAAACTAATACGACTCGAACAAGAACCTAAGATGAGGTAACCTTGATGTGCCACCAATTTCTTACCTATGTTGGCCAATCTCTCGTATTGCTTTAATGCATTGTGAACCTCACTCGCTTGTTTGGCAAAAGAAGGTGGGTCTATAATCACGATATCAAACTTTTTATTCTGCTGTATAAGTTGATCTAAAGCCTCAAAAGCATCTTGTGCTAGCGGCGTCCATATAGATTTATCTAATTCATTCAACTCAATATTTTCTAAAGCTACGTCCATGGCGTGAGTACTGATATCTATGGAAGTTAGAGATTTAGCATTTCCTTTTAGGGCATGAATTCCAAATCCACCAACATAACTAAACACATCTAAAACGCTTTTGCCGTCTGCATTTTGCTGAACCCATAAGCGATTCGGGCGTTGATCTAAAAAGAATCCAGTCTTATGTCCAGATTGGGTGTAAGCATAGAATTTAACACCATATTCCTCGAAGCTGACTTTCTCATCCTCCAAAGTTGAGCCTACCACATCTCCTTCTTGATAAGGGAAAATATTGTTTTGTTGAATCTTACGACTAAATCTAATGACGATGTTTTCTAAGTCATACTGCTCCTGAATTGCTGGGATTAGGCTGTCGACATAAGGTTTCCAAACTTCGGAGTAGATTTTAAGTACACCTGTTTTGGCATAAACATCTAATACCAAACCTGGGAAATTATCATTTTCTCCATGAATTCCTCGGTAGCCTGTTATGCCTTTCTGAATTAAGCCTTGTCTTTTTTCGTAAGCTTTCTCGAGCTGAGATTTCCAAAATTCTTCATTCAATTGTAAGCGAGAGCCTAAATAAAAAATCTTAATCCTAATGACTTCATCGGGATCCCAAAGACCAAAAGCAAAAGGTTTGTTGGTTCGTTGATCAAACAATATACAAAGACTTCCTGCAGCTTCATCTTCGGCAGGACCTTTTTCAATGCTTTGTTCAAAAACCCAAGGATGACCTTGTTTAACTGCTTTTTCAGCAGATTTTCTGAGTTTAATGGCGATTTTAGAAGGGATTTTCATTTGGAATAAATCAGTAAACGAAAGTAGTGAAAAATTTTAGGATTGTGTTTTAATGAAGGAGATATAAGAGTTATATCATAAAACAAAAACACATCGATTGCCTATCTTTGCCTCAGTTTTAAAAGTAAATTTTATAACAAACTTATGGCTGAAGAATTATTTAATCCATTTCTAGATTTAACATTCGATGAGCGTTTTTGTTTCTTGACCGGTTCGCTTACGAATGAAGAAATGACGGTTTATCCAGATTGGTTGATGGATCATTTCAAATTGCGTGATGAGCAAATCGAAATGATGGATAAGTCTAAGTCCTATAATTATAGTGACTTGAAGTTGCCTGTTAGTTTGGAGGTTAAAAATGCTTTTGAAGCTTTAGACGCTAAATTCAAAGCGGCTTTTGATCAAGGTTACGAAGGTATGAAAGCCTTAGATGAGCATACAATTTTCTTGTGGACTGGGCGCATTGTTTATGGAATGCTGTATTATGAAATGATTTACGAGCGCGATAGATTGTTGCGCATCGGCAAGGAATTCAAGCTTTCTATTGAGTTAAGAAAACGTTTCAGTTATTTTCATTTAATGCTGCAATCGCTTGTAGAGCCGGTTTATTTTAAAGAAAGAAAACCTTGGAGTATTGCTGTTTTTCAATTAAAATATTCAGCTGATATATTAAGTTTCAGAAATGATTCTGTGAATTTATTATTCCAGTTTGGGGTTAATGGATTTGGGTTTATTGCTTGTTTGCAAGACAATGGTGTGATTGGCGAGGAGCAAAAAGAAATCTTAGACCAAATTGAAGGGAAAGTATTGCATCCGGTGCAGTTCGAGGAGTTATATGCTAGGTTTCACTTTGCTGATTATATTATGAAACAAACTCCAAAATATGAGATTGAGCCTACAGATGACGGTTTGTTTATTACATCTCTACCGATGGAATCTACGCCAACAAATCCTGTATTTGGTTTTTGGGACGAGGATACTTTCGCTCAATTATTATCTAATTATTGGCAAGTCTACGGAATTGAAAAGGATGATATTATACAATTTCAAAAACCAAGACTTAGTTTCTTAATCGATCCTTACTCTTTGGATTTTATCGAGCCAGAGTCGATTAAGTTGCCTTATTAATCTTCGAGTTCATCGTGAGAACGATGGTGTAATTCTTTTCTAATCTTAACTACGGAAACTGCTTTTATATAAATTTATCCTTACAATTATCAGACTTAGCGCATTAGTTAGGCAAATTAGAAAATAGGAAGAAAAGTTAAATATTTATGGAAGTGATGTTTTTTTATAGATAAAACTGTCTTATTTTTATCTTAAATAGCTTATATTTAACATATTGATTTTAAAATTAGCTATGATTAAAGAAATACTTAAACTTTCACTCTTTGGGATTGTTGTAGGATTTATTTTAATGATAGTATTAGGCTTATTAAAATTTTTGACTGGCAGCCCTGCTTATGATTTTCTATTTAATTTTTATAACGTACCTGTATTAAATGAGTTTAAACCTGTTTGGCTCGTTGGATATTTATTCCATTTTTTGATTTGTATATTGAGTGTAATCGGGCTTTACTACATTCTTAAAAACTGGCATTTAGAAAAGAAAGATTGGCCTTATATTTTGGTTTACACGATGGGTAGTGGTACATTGATTTGTCTTACCGCCTTATTAGATCAGACACCACCGTTCTACGATCAAGTTTCATGGTTGTTTTGGGCTTTTGCCCATGGCATCTCAGGTGCCGCGGTAGTTTTTATGGTAAGAAAATGGTTATAAATTAAATCCACTTCTATCACCAGATTTACTTTTTCTCCATACTATAAAGCAAGAGTTCCTCTGTTTCATGTGGTAGTTGCGTAGTGCCATGAAGTTGAAATCCGAGTTTTTCTAAAAGTTTTTGCGATGCCGTATTTTCTATAGAAGTTATAGCGTTTATTTTATCATAATCTTGTGCTTCAAAAGTAGGTAAATAAGCAAAACCTAAATCTAATCCTTCCATAATCAAGACTTGGTTTTTTATCAATCCTTATTCTTTGGATTTTATTGAGCCAGATTCGATTAAATTACCTTATTAATCTTCGAGTTCTTCGAGCCTTAAATTATAATCATATTGCAAGTCTTCGTGTAGGCCTGCAACTAATTTTTTGATGCTTAAAATTTGTCGATCATATAATTTACTTAAGGTAATATTTCTATGAATATTCGGTGTGAAGTCGTTTAACTTCTGGCAAAAATAGAGTAGGAGTTCAACTTCGGTTTCCTTTTTTTGAGAATAGCGAGCATACTTTTTTAAGTTTCTAAGAATCTTGCGAATGCTCTTTTTGATGTAATAAAAGGAATTGGTATTGATCGTCTCAAATTGTTCATCGAGCTCTTCAATTACAGTTTCTATGTATTGTTCTTCGTTGTGTGCTTCGAATAATAAATACGTAAGCAATTCTTTATTTTCCTTTTTGAATTTAGATAAGCGCAGGCAAAGCTCCATGAGTTCGTCGTGTGAACGATGATGTAATTCTTTTCTAATCTTAACTACGGAAACTGCTTTCATATCTTTTAATCCTTACAAATATCAAACTTAGCGCATAAGTTGGACATAAAAGAAAGATAGGAATAAAAAATAATTATTTGTAAAGTTGGTATTATTTAAAGAGAAATCTATCGAATATAATAGTCTAAAAAGCTTATATTTAACAAATTAATTTTAAAAATTAGTTATGCTTAAACAAATATTAAAACTTTCATTTATTGGAATTATCGCAGGTTTAATTTTAATGCTTGTGCTAAAGCTATTAATGTTTTTTACAGGAAATACTGCTTATAATCTCTTGTTTAACTTTGACTATGTTCCTGTTTTAAATGAATTAAAACCCGTTTGGCTGTTTGGGTATGTTTTTCATTTTTTGACTTGTATTTTTAGTGTTATCGGACTTTATTATATCCTGAGAAACTGGAATTTAGAAAAGAAAGATTGGCCTTATATTTTGGTTTACACTTTAGGAGGTGGCGCTTTGTTTTTTCTTACGGCCTTATCAGATCAACCGCCAGCGTATAATGATATAGTTGCTTGGGTATTTTGGACTTTTGCGCATGCAATTTATGGCGATGCAGTAGCTTTTATGGTAAGAAAGTGGTTATGAATTAAATCCACTTCTATCACTCAATTCACTTTTTCTCTTTAAAATAAAGCAAGAGTTCCTCTGTTTCTTGTGGGAGTTGCGTAGTGCCATGAAGTTGAAATCCGAGTTTTTCTAAAAGTTTTTGCGAGGCCGTATTTTCTTTAGAAGTTATAGCGTTTATTTTATCATAACCGAAAACATTAAATCCTGCTTCTAGGATTTTGTTAGCGGCTTCATAAGCATAACCTTGTCTTTCATAGGCAGGTACATAAGCATAACCTAAATCAAGTCCTTCCATTTCTGCACGATCATATAAACCACAAATGCCCATTTTGGCTTGGTCACTTTTTCTAATGACGGTGTAGTTCCCAAAACCTAATTTCTCTAGCTGAGGCAGCATTCTATGTTGAATGTAATCCTTGGCAGCCTCTAGCGAATGAACTTTTCGATCGCCAATATACTTGAGCCATTTAGGAGAATTAAGTAATTCAAAAATCAGCTGAGCATCGGATGTAGAGGTCGGTTGGAGGATGAGTCTATCGGTTTCGAAGGCTTGGTAATTATCCATTTAGAGATTTTCTATTTATTAAAAACTAAGTTATCATTTTTAAGCATAAATAAATTCAAATGAGTTGAAGGTTTTTTAAATTCTGAGTTTTAGTTTATCTTGGATGTTTTGAAAAAATCAAACGAATTAATATGAATAGACGAATTGTACTGGGATGTGCTATGTTTTTGTTTACGGCAACTCCCTTTTTTGCTCAGGACACAAGTTCTGTAGTAGATGCTATCGTAAAGGAAGTGAATGAAAATTCCAATTTAGAAGCTCTTGGGCATGAGTTAATGGACGATATCGGTCCACGATTGGTGGGAACGCCACAGATGCAACAAGCACATGATTGGGCAGTTAAGAAGTTTAACGCTTGGGGTATTTCAGCTGAGAATCAAGAATATGGAACTTGGAAAGCATGGGAGCGAGGGATTACGCACGTAGACATGGTTTATCCTAGAGTTCAGTCGCTATCGGCTACGCAATTGGCGTGGAGTCCAAGTACGAGTAAAAAAGGAGTAACGGCGGAGTTGGTTACACTTCCAAACGTTAATAATGAAGAGGAGTTTAAAAAATGGCTTCCTTCTGTTAAAGGTAAATTCGTGATGATTGCTAGAAATGAAGCAACAGGTCGTCCGGATGATAATTGGAAAGAATATGCTACACCAGCTTCTTTTGAGAAAATGAAACAAGAGAGAACAGAGCAAATCCAAGCTTGGAATGAAAACATGAAAAACATGGGGCATAACAAGCGTAGTCTTATCGAAGCTTTAGAAAATGCTGGAGCAGCTGGAATTGTTGATTCTTATTGGTCTAAAGGATTTGGTGTAAATAAGATTTTTGGAGCAGGAACTAAGAAGATTCCTACTGTTGATATCGAGCTTGAGCATTATGGTATGCTGTACAGAATGGTGGAGCATGGTGATAAACCTCAATTAAACATCGTTGCAAGATCTAAGGATTTAGGCG
This sequence comes from Profundicola chukchiensis, assembly GCF_029664245.1. Taxonomy (GTDB): domain Bacteria; phylum Bacteroidota; class Bacteroidia; order Flavobacteriales; family Weeksellaceae; genus Profundicola; species Profundicola chukchiensis. The sequence continues at coordinate 138,872 of NZ_JANAIE010000005.1, forward strand.
TTGCACCTACGTATAATACGGTTGCGGAAATTAAAGGAAGTGAAAAACCAGAAGAATATGTTATTCTTTCAGCACATTTTGATTCTTGGGATGGTGGAACAGGAGCTACCGATAACGGAACAGGTGTCATGGTGATGATGGAAGCAATGCGTGTATTGAAAAAATTAAATCCAAACCCAAAACGAACGATTATCGCTGGTCTTTGGGGAAGTGAAGAGCAAGGTTTAAATGGTTCGTCTGCTTTTGCGGAGGATCATCCAGAAATTGTAAATAATATTCAAGCGGTGTTTAATCAAGACAACGGAACGGGTAGAGTTGTGAGAATTAATGGTCAAGGATTCTTGCATTCTTATGATTTCTTATCTCGTTGGTTAAGTGCTGTTCCAAATGATATTCGCAAAGAAATTGAAACAACGTTCCCAGGTAGACCTTCATCTGGAGGATCAGATCACTCGTCTTTTGTGACTCGTGGAGCCCCTGCATTTATGTTGAGTTCGTTGAGCTGGGATTATTGGAATTATACTTGGCACACCAACCGCGATACCTATGATAAAATCGTGTTTGACGATGTGAGAAGTAATGCAATTCTAGTTGCGATTATGGCATATATGGCATCTGAGGACGAGCAAAGTGTTTCTAAAGAAAGAATTGTTTTACCGATTGATCAAAATACAGGTAAACCACAAGAGTGGCCAACGCCTAGAACGGCAGAAAGAAAAGGAGGAATGTAATAATCCTTGTTGTTTGAAATAAAAAATCCCAAACTCAATCTTGAATTTGGGATTTTTTTATTGAATTAAGTTTCAAAGCTTTAAATATCTTTCACTACCTCAGAAAAGTCTCGTCTGGTTTTTGGGTTCTTGCTAGGTTGGTTGAAATCATCTTCATCTCTATAACCAATTGCAACAGCGACTACTGTGGCGTAATCCTCTTGACCTAAAATAGCATCATATTTCTTTGGTTCTAAACCTTCCATAGGTGTTGCATCAATTTCCATTTGTGCACATGCGCTTAGTAACACTCCTAAAGACAAATAAACCTGCTTTTCGAACCAAGCACGAATTTCATGTTCAGGATTTCCTTTGATGAAATCATTGTAATAAGCAACAGCTCTCTCAGGTAAATTAGCTTCAATTTGCTCTTCGAATAGGGCTATATCATTAATTCTACTCAAAACAACCACTGTATCGCAGTTCAAGATTTTCTCAGTGTTGTGCCAAGAAACTTTAGATAATTCTTTCTTTGTTTCTTCATTCGAAACAAAAGTGAACTTCCATGGTTGACTGTTGATTGAAGAAGGGCTTAATTGTAAAATCTTCTTAAGTTCTTCTAATTTTTTTGGGTCAATCTTTTTCGTTGGATCATACTTTTTAGTCGAGTAGCGACTCTGCATAGCATTGATAAAGCTCATAGAATTAATTTTTAATTGTTTTCAAGACTATATAAGGCAATTACTAAACCAATTAAGTTAAATGACTATTTCTTTAAATTATAGAAGTAAATCGAAAGATTATAATGTTTTAAATGTTTAATCTACATAGCCCCAAGGCTTGCTAGGAGCGGTGATTGGCGTGCTTAGGTCAAAACTAACTGTAAAAACTCGGTCACTGCCAATTCGTCTTAAATTATAAGTAAATACATCGCCTTCTAAAGTAAACCACCAAATATTTGTGGAAGCTGCTGGTAGAATTTTAGCCGTGAATTCATCGGCTGGGAACATTTGAACTGTTTCTAAACCAACATTTGAATTGATTCCACCATATTGTGTCAAATCTTCTTCGCTACCATCGGGGTGACGATGATCGTGTTTAAGACTGATGATTTTATCTTGATTCATTTTTAAAATCCAAGTTCGAGATTTGTCTTCGCCTACAAAAAATGGAATTTTAATTTCGTTTTTGTTACATCCACGAACGTGCATCACAAGTTTTTCTCCTGTAAACCCATCTTTAGGAACGGCGCCAGCGGTAATCCAACCTTCGTAAGCTTTGCCGCAATGCTGCTCTAGATTAGACCAAAATTTTTCTGAAGGTGTAGTTTCTTGAGTAAAGGCTAAGCCAGGAAGCAGGATAACAATCCAAAAAAATAATCTCATGTTTTGTGTTTTTAATAATGAAAGTTAAACATACAAAAAAACCCTTGAGTAAAAACCCAAGGGTTGAATTTATGCTTAGAAAAAATTAAAGATTCTCTGGGATTAATTCTTCCTCTTCTGGCTCATAAAGATATCTTTCTTTACTGTCGTCTAATTCGTCCATCCACTCGGTGTGGTGCTCTGCGGCCATGGTTCCTGTAACAGCTGATTTGAAAGTTTTGTCTCTATAGGTCAAGATGTTATCTTCTTTGTCTTTTAGCCATTCTTTGAACATTCTAGCTACTTCATCTAAATTAAATGGAGGATAATCTGACATAGAAATTAAGTCCTTAATATAATCGGTTTGGAAATCTACTTCATCATCTCCATTCTCTAAATTATCATTTCTTTCCAACCACTTGTCCATATCAACTCTTCTTTCATTTTCAGAAGGAAGCTCTAGCATGCCCATCATATAATCACGTGCAACCCAAGCTTGTGCATCGAACATATTAAATGTATAATACTGATCTTGCATTCCTAGGTAAATCAACTGAGGTAACTCATTGAAGAATATACCTTTGTATAGATTGTCTGGATATAAGTTGTTTTTAGTTTTAAGACGCATTTCGTCTGGTAAGAATGGGAATTTATGTTGGTATCCAGTACACATAATTACAGCATCAAACTTCTCTTGAGTTCCATTCTTAAAGAATGCTGTATCATCTTCGAAATGAGTAACTAACGGAACTTCTTTGATTCCTTCTGGCCACTCAACTCCGATAGGATTACTTCTATAACTTAAAGTTACTGATTCAGCGCCGTGCTTATAGCATTGAACACCAATGTCTTCTGCAGAATAACTACTTCCAATCAATAATAAGTTTTGACCTTTGAATTGGTCTGCTCCTCTAAAGTCGTGCGCGTGCATTACAGTTCCAGGGAAATTTTCGATTCCTTTAAAATAAGGCATATTAGGTGTAGAGAAATGACCTGATGCTACCACCAAATAATCGAATTCTTCTGAATAAGTTTTGTTGATTTTTAAGTCGTCTAAGACTACGGTGAATTTTTTACTGTCTTCGTCATAGCTTACCCATCTAGCTGTGGTATTAAAACGAATAAACTCTCTTGCTTTACTTTTTTTAATTCTACCTTGGATATAATCAAATAAAACAGGTCTTGGAGGATAAGAAGAAATCGGTTTTCCAAAGTGCTCATCGAATGAATAATCTGAAAATTCTAAACACTCTTTTGGACCGTTAGACCATAGGTACTTATACATACTTCCGTGAATAGGCTCACCATATTTACCCACTCCGGTTCTCCATGAATAGTTCCACATTCCGCCCCAATTGTCTTGTTTCTCGAAACAAACAATCTCTGGCATAGCGTAGCCTTTTGCTTCTAAAGCTTCGAAGGCTCTAATTTGTGCTAAACCGCTCGGACCTGCTCCAATAATACCAATTCGCTTGTTTGTCATTTCATTATTCTTACTCATATAAATATATTTTAGGTTTAATGAAAACACCCTTTAGGTATGCTCTCAAAAATAAATTCTACATTATTTAATCATCTTAATGTCTGCCACAAAAAGATATAAGGACTTAAAGCCCCCATCGTTCAAACTCTATAAGTTGATTATAAAGCTTGAAACTGCTTGTTCCACTAAAATTTAATGCAATGACCCCAATATACGACATTTTTTGCGAATTTCATAATTAAAGCTTAGTAAGTTGGGTTTAAGTATGATGTAATGAAATGAATCTCGATTTGACTGAGAAGTTTCGAATTCGTTAAAATGTTAAAGTTAAACTGAGCAAAATTCAATTTATAAGAGGAAAATCTAGTAGTTAATATTTAATAAGAGATAATAATTGTTAAAGTTTAAAATGTTGAGGGTTTTATGGTTTTTAATTGTTGAAAACTGAAAATCAATACCTTATGAGGTTCGGGGTTGCTGTAATATTTGTTATATAAACTTTGTAAATGAAGGAACACGCATTCGGTGGCACAACTCTTGAAATTATGAAGATGAATCAGAAAGTTTATTTCAATAAAAATTAAGATTATGAAAGCTATAAAAATATTTGTCTTTAGTTTGTTGTTTGTATTTACGGCACAGGCTCAGGCGCAAGTAACGGTGAATGTAAATATGGGTAATCCTCCTGCTTGGGCTCCTGCAAAAGGTGCAAAAGCTCAGTATTATTATCTACCAGAAATTGATGCTTATTATGATGTTCAGTTAGCAAGGTTTATCTATTTAGATAATGCGAAATGGGTAAGATCAGAAAAACTTCCGCTTAAGTTTAAACATTATGATTTACGCAAAGGAAAAATTATTTATCTAACGGATTATAAAGGAAAATCGCCTTATAAATACCACAAGAAGCATAAAGCAAAATATCAAACTATTAAAGTTACGCCCGGTGGTGTGAAAGTGAAAACCAAAGGTGACAACGGACTACATAAAGGGCATAAAAAGCATAAAAAAGCTAAGCACAAGAGAAAGCACTTGAATAAGAAACATTAAGTTTCATAAAGCTTTAAAAGAAAAAAATGAATAGCGTCTTATAGATACTATTCATTTTTTTTGTTGCTAATTTTAAAATTAAGACTTAATATTTAATCTCTTTTATTTCAAAAATTCTATTACGATCCGCTAGATTTAGAATGGCTTTTTCGCCCACTTTTTTATTAATTAAAATTCGAGCTAAAGGAGAGATAAAAGAAATTTTTCCTTTTGAAATATTAGCTTCATCTACACCTACAATCTGATATCGCTGAGGTTTTTTCTGACCTTCTTCTAAGAGTGAAACCAATGCGCCAAATCGAATTTCATCTTTGGGTTGTTGACTTAAGTCTATGATTTTAGCCGAAGAAATTCGATTGTTTAATAATTGCAACTTAGCATGGATATGATTCGTTGCAATTCGCTTTTCTTTTTCATTCGAGGGATCTAGATTTTCTATTTCGCTCAACAAATCTTCCTTTTCTTGGAGAAGTTCATCCATGCCGACTTGCGTAACATAATTCGTTACACCTTGTGGCAAATCGGCCCTGGGTGGGACAAGAGGAATCTCCTCCTGATCGTCTTCATTTACAAAACCTCGGCTCATATGTTTATTTTATTTAGCCCTTGATGTAGATCGAGATCTAGTAATAAGCAAAGGCATGTGTATATTTCTAATCAGCAAATCATTGGTAATACTACCCACAAACAAAGCAGTGATATTACTTCCGCCACGTGCTGAAATCACAATAATATCGAAAGCTCCTTTTTCTGCATGAGCTTCAATGGCATCCACCACCGACATATCTTCTCTATCGATATATCTAAACGGTATTGAATCTGCAATTTTATGTTTTGTTCTAAACTGTTTAACTTTTTCTCTCAGATGTTTTTCAGTTTTATCAATCGCTTTTTTGGTGTTGATATAAGGGAAGAAAAACGACGGAATGTTGTAAACATGTAAAGCCTCAATATTCCCTCCAGATCTCGCTACCAAACTATCCGCCACATCAAAACATCTTGCCGAAGCCAAACTAAAATCGGTTGGAACTAAGACATTTCCCATGTTGTGTTTAGCTTCTTCGGGTACCAATAGAACATGTGAATCTAACATTCTCACAAGCTTTTGACTTAAAGCTCCTGTACCTTGTAACTCATCTTTTTTACCGGTAACCATAATATCTACGTGATACTTTTTGGCTAAGTGCGTAAGGATGCTCTCGGTGTAATCATCGGTTGTGATAATAACCGTGTGCGGAACTTCGGCTGTATAATGTTTATCCACAGATTTTTGAATCCCACGGTCAACAATATCTTCAATGGTAATACCTTCTTCTAAAAACTCATCATACAAATCATATATTTTGTATTGTTTGATATTGTGGGTAAAGTAGAGTTGTTTAATGTTCCAAACTTTACACAAAAAGCTAACATAAGAAAGCAAAATGGCATCCATTTCTGTGAGGTCTAATGCCACCATTAAAGTTAACTCGTTATCTAATTTTATTTTTTGGGTCATGATTTTAACTTAAAAATTAAATGTTTCAAAGGTTTATTAAAGGTCAGTTGTTTTAGGATTTTTCTTGGGTTCTTTTCCTGGATCAATAGTTTCCAAGTTCTTCTCAAGTCGTTCTTCGTTCACTAAATTAAGAATACTCTTACGATAACTTTCGCGCTCAAGTAATTTCTCTTTTCTTTCCGCTTTTTGATAATCTTCAGAAATACCTCTAAATAAAGAGAAACACATCCCCACTAACAAAATAGCGAAGGGCAATCCAGAAATAGTTACCACCGTTTGCAGAGCATTCAATCCACCTCCGTACATCAGAACTGATGCAATTACTCCAATACACACTGCCCAAATTACACGTTGGTATCTTGGCGTTTTCATTTTTCCACCCGAAGTCAAACTGTCTACCACTAATGCTCCCGAGTCGGCTGAAGTAATAATAAAACTACAGATTAAAATTACACCTAATATTTTCAACAACATCGCTAATGGAAACTTGTCAAAGAATACATATAAAGCCGTTGAAATATTATCGTTTACAGCAGCAATCATGGCTGTATCTCCTAATAAAATGTCGCGCATGGTTGTTCCGCCAAAAGCACTAAACCATAAAAAGGTAACTAAAGCAGGTAATATTAAAACACATAAAATAAACTCTTTGATCGTACGTCCTTTAGAAATACGAGCAATGAAAATCCCTACGAATGGCGACCATGAAATCCACCATCCCCAGTACATAATTGTTCTTTTCTTTTGCCAATCGGTTCCTTGTAAAGCCTCTGTCCAAGTAGACATATCGATAAAGTGAACCAAATAACTACCAATATTTTGAATGTATGCTTTAAAAATAAAGGTGGTTGGCCCTAAGATTAAAACTAATAAGAATATAGCAGAAGCCACACGTACGTTCACTTTACTTAGCATTTGTACACCTTTGTCAATTCCACTAAAGGCCGACAAAGTTGCGGCTAGAGTCACTCCCACAATAATTAAAACTTGATAGAACAAAGAGCTTGGTAAACCAAAAACGTGTGAGAAACCAGCATTAATTTGTCCAACACCAAATCCAATAGTAGTTGCTAGTCCAAATAAGGTGGTAATCACCGCCATAATATCAATCACATCACCCATCCATCCATGAATTCTATTTCCTAGAATAGGGTAGAAGACAGATCTTAAGGTTAAGGGCATTTTTCGATTAAAAGTAAAATAGGCCAACGAAAGTCCTACGACAGAGTAAATTGCCCAACCGTGGATTCCGTGGTGTAAGAAAGAGAAGTTGATGGCTTCTTGTGCAATTCGTGCAGGCGCTTCCCCAGCCAATCTAGGTGGATCTAGATAATCTCTCACCGGGTCGGCGATACTAAAAAGCACCAAACCATTACCAATACCCGCACTAAAGAGCATAGCAAACCAAGCCCACATACTAAATTCGGGTTTGGCGTTCCGGCCTCCAATCCGGATTTTACCAAATTTACCAAAGGCCATATAGAGACAAAAAACGATAAATAGATTCACCGAAAGTGTATAAATCCATCCACCGTGCGCAGAAACAAAAGTTTGCGCCATATTAAAATAGTGCTCAGCCTCTTCTTCGAAGATGAGGGTAAATCCAACCGTGAATATAATCACTGCAATCGCAGAGAAAAACACCGTCTTATTGATGATTAAACCCATGAATTTGGAAGCACTTTCTTCTCTTGAAACTTTAATCGACATGTTAAAATGTTTTATTTACAATAATTAAGAATGTGTTTAGGATTAAAAGTAAAAAGAGCCCTCAGAATTTGATTTTATCAATTCCGAAAAGCTATTTAACTAATAATCCAACACCATTATAACATATTTTAACAAAACCCAAAGTTTAATGCTTAGGTTTAATTAATTTGGTTATAGGTTAAATTTATTTCTACGATACAATTTATTCAGAATGAGTTATAATTAAACTCTTTAAGAATTATAAATAAATTTAAAATTTGAGTATTTATCTTTTCTTAAATCCATATGAAATTTAGAATACTCTCATAAAAAACAAAGCCTCAACTTCTATATTAGAAATTGAGGCTTTTATATTTTAGGAAAATCTAGTTAGATAATTTGACTTATCTAGCTCTTGATTTAGCTTTAGATTTCACATTTGATTTTTTAGGAGAAGATTTCTTTCTGTTAGCAAAAAATTCTTGTTTCTTTTTAGCTTTTTCTTTTTCATAAGCCTTTTTCTCTTGCGCCGTCATTGGCTTATCTGTCTGAGGAAATGGATTATCTCTAATCACTTCAATCTTCTGACCGATTAATTTTTCGATATCTCTAACGAAAGCATTCTCTTCTGGCTCACAAATAGAAATTGAAACTCCTTCGTCTCCCGCACGTCCACTTCGTCCAATTCTATGAACGTAAGTTTCTGCGATATTCGGAATGTCGTAGTTAATCACATATTTCAATTTGTCGATGTCGATTCCTCTGGCTGCAATATCGGTCGCAACTAAGACTCTAATTTCGCCATCTTTTAACTGCTGAAGTGCTTTCTGACGAGCATTTTGCGCTTTGTTTCCATGGATAGCTGCAGCTTGGATTCCTTTCTTCTTTAGAATTCTAGTAATCTTATCAGCACCGTGCTTGGTTCTAGAAAATATTAAGACTTGATCAATCTTATTATCTTTTAAAATGTGTAGCAATAAATCATTTTTAGTGGATTTATTGGTGTAGTAAATATATTGTTGAATGGTTTCTGCCGTAGAAGAAACAGGACTCACTTCAATTTTTACTGGATTTTTTAAGATTGTATTCGAAAGCTCAACAATATTGTCGGGCATGGTAGCTGAGAAGAATAGAGATTGTCTTTGCTTAGGTAATTTTGCGATGATTTTCTTGATATCGTGAATGAATCCCATATCAAGCATTCTATCTGCTTCGTCTAAAACAAAGTATTCAATATGTTTTAAACTAATAAAACCTTGGTTCATTAAATCTAATAAACGACCTGGTGTTGCCACCAAAATATCGATACCTCTATCTAGCGCGTCGGTTTGTCTACCTTGTTTAACACCACCAAAAATTACAGTGTGCTTCAATCCGGTATATTTACCATAAATCCCGATACTCTCGCCAATTTGAATGGCTAGCTCTCGTGTGGGTGTAATAATGATGGATTTAATTTCTCTTGAATTCTTTCCATTCTGACGGTCATTATATAAATGCTGAAGAATGGGAATAGAGAAAGCAGCTGTTTTACCTGTTCCGGTTTGGGCACTACCAAGCACATCTTTACCTTCTAATAAAGGTGGAATAGCTTGCTCTTGAATAGATGTTGGGTTTGTATAATTCTCTTCTTTTAAAGCCTTTAAGATAGGCTCAATGATTTGTAATTCTTTAAATTGCATGGGTTAAAATTTGTTTCCCAAGCTAAAAGAATCTTAGTGGGACTTTGTGTAATAATGACGCAAAGGTACTACACTTAAGCGCATTTAGCATTAAAAAATGCAAAATAAATGTATCTGTATTGATTTTTTAAGTTTGTATTAAGAGGTTTTTTAATATAAATTTAAGAATAGTCCGCTTTTTGCAGTGAACTCCCAAAATTTACTATTATGAATCTTATCCCTGAACAGTACGACAAATATATTCGCTTTTTTAAGTTTATGGCTAAATATTGGAATAGCGATGTTTTTGCTATGCCAGACGAGGATGCGGTTATTTCTGATGAAGAAAAGAGTATAGAAGATTATGAGGATAGCCCAGAGGAGTTGGTAGAGGATTTAAAAGCCATGGGGCCTACTTATGTTAAGTTAGGTCAGTTATTGTCTACTCGTCCAGATTTATTACCACCACATTTTATGAAAGCACTTGCTACTTTGCAAGATGATGTAGATGAGGTGGAATATGAAGTGGTGGAAGAGATTTTTAAAGAAGAAATTGGTTTAAGGATTTCTAAAGCTTTTGCTTCTTTTGATGAAAAGCCAATTGCGAGTGCTTCGATTGGGCAAGTACACAAGGCAGTGATGCATTCGGGGAAGGTTGTAGCTGTTAAGATTCAACGCCCTAATATCAGAAAACGATTCATTGAAGATTTAGATACTTTGATGGATTTATCTCAAAAGGCTGAAACTTATAGTGAAACAGCGCGTGATTATGCGGTGCATAGTGTGATTGAGGAATTAAGATATGTTTTATTAAAAGAATTAGATTATTCTCTAGAAGCTCAAAACCTGAGTGTTTTAAAAGAGAATTTAAAAGAATTTAAGCATTTATTTATTCCAGCGCCTATTTCAGATTATTGTTCCTCGCGGGTATTGACCATGGAGTTTGTTCAAGGAAATAAAATCACCCAAGTTTCTCCGCTAAAGAGAATAGAAATGGATCTAGACCCTTTGGTGGATGATTTGGTGAAAGGATATTTAAAACAAATCATTGTTGATGGTTTTGCACATGCTGATCCGCATCCGGGGAATGTTTATTTAACGCCCGAAAATAAGGTGGCTTTAATGGACTTGGGAATGGTTGCGAAGTTTAGCAATAAGATGCAAGAGAACATCTTGAAGTTGATGATTGCTTTGAGTAATTATGATAGTCAGCGCGTGAATGAAGTTTTGTTGAGCATCAGTGAATATGATGAAAACAAGGTAGATGAATCACTATTTAGAAAAAGCATTGAACGAAAAATTCAGGAGAGTGAGAATCAGAAAGCTAAAGATTTAAAAACCGGAAGAATTCTGATTGAGATTAATCAATTAGCTGCTAAACAAGGGATTCATATTCCAGTAGAGTTAAATATTTTAGGAAAGATATTGCTCAACATGGATCAAATTGTGGCTTTCTTGTCGCCCGAATATGATATGCACAATACAGTGAAAAATTATGTTCAGGAGTTGATGCAACAGCGCATGCAAGATGATTTGAAGCCTGGAAACATGATGGAGCTTTTCTTGGAAATGAAAGAGCTCACCGAGAATTTACCCTTTAGAGTGAATAAGTTTACGGAGAATTTAGCGGAAAACAAGATAAAAATAGAAGTAGACGCTATTGATGAACAGCGTTTTACTGATGCGTTTCAAAAAGTTGCCAATCGCATTACGGCAGGATTAATTGTCGCTGCTTTAATCATTGGAGCCGCTATGTTGGTTCGTGTTCCAAGTTCATGGAATATCGGAGGATATCCAGCGTTTGCGTTTATCCTGTTTGTGATAGCGGCCCTGATAGGCTTTTATTTAGTTTATCAAATTCTCTTTAAAGACGATTTTAGAAAAAATAAATAGTTTAGTTTTTCATCCATCCCGCGATGCTATTTCTTTCTCTTGTATGAGAAGGAAAAACCTCGTGCTCTAATTCGTCACTTCTAAAGAAAACAATCCTGCCCGCTGTTGGTAAGACATATACCGGATCTGCTCCTTTAGGATAAAGTCCAATTCTTCCGCCATCTTCTTCCTTCCAATCTTGGTTGAGGTAGAGAATGATAGAGAATTTTCTACCTTTTTCTGTTTTAAATTGATCGATATGCTTTTTATAAAAACTTCCCACTTCATAATTAGCATAGTGACTTTCGTAGGTCTTGATAGAAGTGTAACAGGTTGTATTTAAATATTGAATAAAACGCTTGATTTTTTCCATGTAAACCTTTTCAAAAGGATCGGTGGAATCATCTTCAATCCAATGAACTCGGTCGTTTCTAACCAGTTTATCATATTTCAAAACCATCTTGTTTCCGATGCCTGCCCATTTCATTGCATCGGATGTACACAAATTGGATAAGTTATCGACTAAACCTTGAATAATTTCTGCAGGTAAAAAGTCGTCTACATAAGCATATTTTTGGTCTAAAAGACCTTGAATTAATGCTTCAAATTGATTAAGCTCGTGTTGGTCTTGCTCACTCATAATTAATGATTTAAGTTTAAATCTCAATGAGTAATTTCACTCAAAAAAGTGAGCGCAATTTCGACTATTTGAAAAAATCTAAAACTATATTTTTAGTTAAATTTTTCGGTCGGAATTAAATTTTTTTAAGGCTTAAAAATCCTGAATCAAAGTAGCTTTTTCACACGGCCTACTTGTCCGTCCTCTAATCGAACCTTAATGCCATGCGGATGCTTAGGAGAGTTGGTTAAAATATCTTTCACCACACCTTCTGTGAGCTTGCCACTGCGTTGATCTTGTTTCAGAACAATAGCTACTTTAGTACCGATAGAAATATTTGATCTTAAAGTGCCACTCATGCTTCAACTTCAATTGTTTCACCATTGAATTCAGCTACATCTCCAGCGCGCATTTTTTTTCTTTTCTGTAATTCTACTTCGCCGTTAACGCTAACCATACCTTCTGAAATTACGAGATGAGCTTCTCCACCAGATCCAACTAATCTTAAGATTTTCAATAGTTTATCTAAAGTGATGAATTCGTTGTTTTCGCTAAGCTTGAATGTATGTTTCGCCATGGGGGGGGTGAATATTTTGATTCGTATGAAGTTGCAAAGGTATTTAAAAAGGAATTAACCTTAGTAAAATCAAATTTTAACTGCTTAAAAATTGAAATTAAAACACTTAAATTCAACTAATTTAATGAATCGTAAGCAGATATGAGTCTAAACCACAAAACAGTTTCTATCTTTGCAGAAAATATTTTATGTCGCAAACCTTATCCGATATCGGATTTAATCCACAGATTCAGCAAGCTTTACAAGATCTCAACTTCTCTGTAGCCACAGATATTCAGCAACAGATTATCCCTTTGATTTTAAATCAAAACGAAGATTTAGTAGCCCTAGCTAAAACTGGAACGGGTAAGACAGCCGCTTTTGGCTTGCCTTTATTACAACAAGTACATGTTGAGAACGACCAAGTTCAAACATTGATTTTAGCACCAACCCGTGAGTTGGCACAACAGATTTTCGTGAATTTAACTTCATTTGCTAAGCACTCACCAGAAATTCAATTGGTGTTGCTTTCTGGAGGTAGTTCACTTAAATCACAAATTGAATCTTTAAAAACTCCTAGTCATATTGTGGTGGCAACGCCAGGTAGAGTTTTAGATTTAATCGAAAAACAAGCATTAGATGTTTCAGGCTTGAAAAACCTTGTGTTGGACGAAGCCGATGAGATGTTCCAAGCTTTGAAAGAGGATTTAATGCCGATTTTAAAAGCCTTGCCTAAGAAACGTCGTACTTTATTATTCAGTGCTACCATGCCAGGGGGATTGAAGGATATTGTACATAATTATATGTCTAAAGATGTGATTTCTGTAGCTTCAGAAATGGAGAATCTTGGTCATGACGATATCGAGCATCAGTTTATGGTGGTGGATCCGATTGAGAAATTAGATGTTTTATTATATTTCTTAAATTCACAAAAAGGCGGACGTGGAATTATATTTTGTAAGACCAAAGCTGCAGTAAATAAATTAGCTAAGAATTTAGCGATTCGTAAGATTTCTTCGGGGGCGCTACATGGTAGTTTAACGCAGGGAATTCGTGATAGAATCATGGAGCAATTCAGAAATGGATATATTGATATTTTGGTTGCTACAGACTTAGTTGCGAGAGGAATCGATGTCAAAGAATTAGCTTATGTGGTCAATTATCATTTGCCAGATACGTATGACGCTTATACTCACCGTAGTGGTAGAACGGGTAGAGCAGGAGAGAAAGGTCTTTCGATGACGATTCTACAGAAAGAAGAAGTGGAGCAGATAAAAGACTTTGAGCAAGTTCTTGAAATTAAATTTAAGAAAGTAGCCAAGGCAGATGCACAAGAAATAGAAAAGAATAATGCAATAGTTTGGGCAAGAAAATTGTTCAAAACTAAACCCAATCGTCAAATTCCAGAAGATGTAAGAGAAGAAGTGAAAACGATTTTTCATCATCTAACAAAGGAAGAGTTAATGGATAAAGTCCTGACGAATTATTGGGCTCAGAATGTAAAAGAAACAGAGAAACCTGAAAAAATTAATACAAAGAAAAAAAGAAAACCAAATGGCCAATTTCGTTAAAACGCAACAAGAAATACTAGAAAAATTAAATATTGAGGCGTTAAACAGCATGCAAGAAAACGCCATTGCAGTCATTGAAAAAACAGAAAATACCATCGTTCTGTCTCCCACCGGAACAGGTAAAACTTTAGCTTTCTTACTTCCTTTGTTAAATGCAATCGAGGAGGAAAAAGAAGGTATTCAGGCTTTGATTGTAGTGCCGTCGCGTGAGTTAGCGATTCAGATCGAACAAGTTTTTAGACAAATGGGTTCTGGGCTTAAGGTGAACGCCGTATATGGTGGTCGCGCCAAGTCTAAGGATAAAATTGAATTAAAACATGAGCCTACGGTTTTGATTGGTACGCCAGGACGTATTCTGGATCACTTTACCGATAATCGCATTGATACATCGGCGATTAACTTTTTGGTTTTAGATGAGTACGATAAAATCTTGGAAGTTGGTTTCGAGGATGAATTGAGCAGAATTTTTACGCACTTACCGAAATTAAAGAAGAAGATTCTTACATCGGCGACAGAAAGTGTTGAAGTTCCTGCGTTTGTTAACTTTAGCAGACCAACGATTTTAAATTATCTGAAGGATAAATTAAACGAAAACTTACAATTGGTGGCGGTGGAAACTGAACCATCAGAAAAGTTGGAAAGAGTGTTAGATTTATTGACTCATGTTGGAAATCAGAATGGAATTTTGTTCTGTAATTTAAAAGCAAGTGTGGATACGGTAAGCAAATTTTTAGAATCCAATAAAATCGAGCACGTTTGTTTTTACGGTGGAATGGAGCAAAAAGATCGCGAGCGTTCTTTGATTAAATTCAGAAATGGAAGTAGTCAATTGTTAGTCGCTACCGACTTGGCAGCGCGTGGTTTAGATATACCAGAGTTGGATTTTATTATTCACTATGAGTTGCCTTATTCTTATGAAGAGTTTACGCACAGAAACGGACGTACAGCGCGTGTTTCTGAGAAGGGAACGGCTTATATTTTAAAACATACTGGAAGAAAATTACCTGATTTTATCTCAGATGCCGACCCTATTGAAGAATTGAAAGTTGCGGGTGTAGCTAGACCTTTCTTTAAGACCTTATTTATTTCTGGCGGTCGTCAGGATAAGATTTCTAAAGGAGACATAGCCGGAGTATTCATGAAGAAAGGTGGCTTGAGTAAAGAAGAGTTAGGATTAATCGAGTTGAAGCAAGATTGTGCGTTTGTGGCCGTTCCACGTAAAAAAGCTAATCAGCTTATCAATAAATTAAACAATACTTATTTCAAGAAACGAAAAGTAAGAGTTTACGAGTTGTAAGCCATTCGCTCATTAAAAATATATAACACCAGAATGAATAATTCTGGTGTTTTTTTATTCTTTTTCTAAAAACTCTGTAGGAAAGCAAGCGGTAATTTTGTCGATGAGTTGAAGTTTAGTGGCTTCAAATAAGTCATTTAAACTTATATTTTCATGAAGATTCTCTTTCATGAGTGCACGATTGATGATGGGTAATTGATAAGCCTTAATGAAGAAAGCTTTGTTATCCGCCCATTTATCTTCAATAATGAATTCTGTCTGCTGCTCTTGATCTTGGCTGATGGTATTTGGGTAGAAAAGAATGATTTTATCCACTTTGAATCGAATGGCATAAGAGAGCATTTGGTAGATATCGCTTTGAGAAATACCCTTTTTAGGATCTTTATCATCGGAATAGACAATTTTGTATTTGGTGTCTGCAATCAAAGAATTATTATCTTTTTCTAACCATAAATCTGGTAAAAGCTTGAAGTTTTTCTCCACATCTAAATGTGTATCACCACGTTGAGATTTAGCCTTGATACTATCTATTTCTTTTTCAATAAACCCAAAAATAAAATCCTCGAAAACATATTCCATCGGAAGTAAAAACGCAAAGAGTTTGAGTTCGTTTTTATAATCAAAAGAAACACAATTGGTTAAGAATAAATGGCAATAATCTCTCACGGTTTCAAACTCACCAAACATAGGATTAAAACTGATTTTAGCACATTGTTCGGCAGTTGCTCTTTCGTCTGATACTTCGTCTAAAATGAATAGAATTTCTCTTAAATTTTTCTTGTTATCCGGACTTTCTGTAACCTTAAACAACAGGTTGGTAACATACTTCACGATTCTATTGAATTCGTTATCCAATACAAAAGCATCGTAGGTGCAATTTAGTTTATGCCACCTTCCTTTGCTTAAATTTTGGTTGATATATTCTTGGGTGTTTAATCTGCCTTTTATAAAAGAAAGTTCTCGGTTGACTTCTTCGTATTGTTGATAAATAGAAGAGTTGAGCAGTTCACGTGTGTATTTGGAGAAAAGATAAATTAAAACTTCAAAAAAATCACTTTTAGCACTTCCCAACGAAGTCTGGTAATTGGGAAATTTAATTTTTCGGCAATAACTTAACCACCAAAGCACATGATTTTGCATTTGATTGATAGCCGTACTAGTGGTTTCTTGATTTATATCATAGAAAATCTTAGGTAAGAGATTGATTTTCTTGCCTTCATAGTGAATGATTCCAACATATTTATTGGATTTTAGTTCATTGGATTTATGAATGAATTGTAGAAAACGTTGAGATTCAATTTTGTCATTTTCCTGTTCAGAAAAATAAGAATATCTCTCGCGCTTATTCCAAATTTCATCTAGAAAAGCCTCTAAACCATCAAATGAATTATCGACGCTAACTTTATTCTGATATTCAAACAGATTAATCATTGACTTTACTCAATTTTAATGGCCAAAGCTTTGTATCTATATGGTATTCAGTGTTGCTAAGAGCCGAGTTTAAAATCTGAGCAACCGCTTTAAAGTCATTCATAAAATATTCAAGCATAAGAGGAATCACTTTTAGGTTCATGCGTTTTTCTAAATCATAAGGATCTTCATTGGAATCCATAAAATAGGAATGTCCAATTTGGAAATCGTGACCTTTTTCTTTAATAATTAAATCATTAATAGATCTTAAGATTTCTTCATCTTTTACTTCAACACCATCTTCATTGTACTTAGGATACATAGGAATAAACTCAAATCTTCTTCTTAGCGCGATATCTAAAAGTGCGATCGATTTATCAGCTGTATTCATAGTTCCGATAATGTAGAGGTTTGAAGGAACCATAAAAGTATCGCCCGATGGTAGAGTAGCCGAAAGAGGAATACTACCTTCTGAACGTTTATCTGGTTCAATGAGTGTAATCAGCTCACCAAAGACTCTAGAAATATTCGCTCGGTTGATTTCGTCGATAATGATGACGTAGTTTTTTCTACTAACCTTCTCTGTCTTAACATGAGTTTGAGGAAGCAAGGACTTAATTAGTTCATAAGCCTTAATGAAATACGTGGCATGTTGTTTAGCTAAGCCAGAAATATTTTTGATATGTTTTATTTGTTTTCTTTCGGTAACACCTTCTTCAAAGAACCTTATGAGATCGGAGTATTTCATCCTGAATCCATCGAAACCTTTATCATTTAAAGTCCAATTATCTGCAGAATATCTAAAGGCATCATCTTCCACTGCTGTGAAATAGGCTGTTTCATTTAGTTTAACTGGGGTTCTGGTAGCTTCAGACTCAATTACTTTATCTTTTAATAACTCAAGCGCATCTTCAAAGGCTTTATGTTTTTCAATTTCGATTGCTGGTTTATTGCTTTCATCTAAATTTTTTAAAGCTAGGTCGGCTATGCGTTTAAATACACCATCTTTCTTTTCAAAAGTTAGTCGTTTATCATCTTCGGTATCAGGTCTTAATCCTTGAATAAAATCTTCGTAACTATAGTTTTGATGAAAAGTTACAAATTCGATTCTTTTATGAAGATTGGCATTAAATATTTCAAGCGCTTCATCATATGAAGTTATTTCTCTGTTTTCGATGATGCTGGCTGCTTTCAGAATAGTGGTATAGGTTTTACCGGTTCCTGGAGGTCCGTATAAAATTGAATTTAATGGAAAATTCATTTTATGGAGTTGGGGTTGTTTTTGATTTTCCATAGCAAATACAAAATTTTCGAAATCTTGATTATTATATTTCAGGAATCCTGATTTTTTAGTTTTTAGTAATCCTTCTTCACTAGCAGTTAAAACATTATTCCATTCATCGTCATTCGGTGAGAATTCATCTAAATAAGTATAGAAAGGTTGTGGTGCTGTTCCATCAAAAGGAAAACTGTTGTCTCTCAGTTTTTCCTTTGTCATTACAAAATATAATCCTTTGGAGTTTTTTGGTGAAAGATTAAAACAATATCGTTGTCCAACAATAAAATTTAAGCTTTCATTTTGTATACTAAATACAACTCTTTGGTCATTCGGTTGTATTTCTAATTCAGATAATAAAAGTCGTAGATATTTTATGTAATTATTGAAAATAGTTGGCTCAATTTGATTCTTAATTTTATCGAAAGAATTGGTGCCTTTATTAGAAATTAAATTCAATATTTCTTCATACTGCTCTTCCGTTGCTGAAAAATTAGTTCCTTGAAGTCCTACTTTTAAATCTGTTAATTCTTCAATGTTTTCTGTTTCATCTTTTGAAATAGGGTTTTCTACGAGGTTATGAGTTATTTTTATACCAGCTTTTAATTCATTTCTATCCTCCTCTTTCCAAAGATGATCGTCAGTAGTGGTGCTTTTTAAGGAAGCTTCAGATGTTACTTCTGCTAAGGCATAGATACCTGGTTTATTTCCAGTAATCCAAAGAATAACTTTATCTCCTGCTTTGATTTTATCTTTATGTGCGCTTACGGTCCAATCTGTTAGAATCTCATCTTTTAAAGCTTTTTCTATATCAAAAATTCTAGGGTTTCCTTGGAACACCCAGTAGTTTGTTTTTTTCTGATTGTTATTCCACTCCCAAGATTTAAAAGAAATTTCATGAAATGGAGTGTCTGTTATGCTTCTTACTTTTTCTAGGATGGTTTTGTATTCCGTATAATTTGAAAAGTTTGGATCTATGTCCAAAACTACTTTTAGATAAGATTTAACTGGGCCATTTATAGGCAAGTTATTCTTAGGGTTGATGTAAAACAAGGCTTCGGTTAGTTTAGTCTTGCCAACTCCTTTAATGTCCCATATATCTTGAAACTCTTCATTGGTTACTTTACCATCAAGTTCTTTATAGAATAAATCCCAAAGTCTTTGAACCTCATCATTACGATGGTATTTATAAGGAAATAATCTAACTTTTTGTGGCTGTGCGGAAGGAATTCCTTTTTCTCCTAATGGGTAACTTAAATCTAATTCCTTAGCAATCTTTTGTAGAATCTTAAGTCGTTTTTTAGTGCCATATTTATAGATATAACAGAAAAATGTAAATGGGTCGATTTCACTTAATTCTATATCATTTACGCCCTTTATGGATTGATCATTAAAGGGACTCACACCAACGGACTTTAATAATTCAATTAATTCCTTTTGTGAGTTTTCTTTTGTTTTTAAGTATTCGGTAAGTTCTATGTGTGTTTGAATCCAAGAAAAGTCTTCTTCTAACATAAATATGTCAAGTTAGGGTTGATAAAAATTGAATATTAAAGATAAGAAAATAAAGTTGAGCCAAATAGAGAAAGGTGAAACCTTTAAAACTAAATTTATTAGCCTAAGTTATTTAAAACCTAGGCATCGCTATGCAATAAGATGGTGTAATTAAATTCAAAGACTGAAATTAATTAAAAGTTTAAATTTTAAACTCTTACATCATAGCACATAATTATAAATAGAATAAAAGTGAGAGAAGCTGCCGATTAATACAAACACGTGGAATATCGCGTGATTATAGGGAATGCTCTTAATGCTGTATAATATAGCACCGATCGTGTAGGATAAACCTCCTGCAACGAGCCAATATAAACCTAAACTTGGTAAACTATCCATTAAAGGTTTGGCAGCAAAAACTATGACCCAGCCCATTCCTAGATACATTATCGTGGAAAGGCGTTCATATTTTCCGGTATAGAATAACTTGAAAATTACCCCCAAAATGGCAATACTCCATACAACACCGAAGATTAACCAACCTGTCTCACCTTTTAATGTGACGAGGCAATAGGGCGTGTAAGTTCCAGCGATGAGTAGGAAAATTGCAGCATGATCAAATATTTTGAGTCTAATCCTGCTCACGGGATTGGTAGCGCTGTGATATAAGGTTGAAGCTGAGTAAAGTAAGATTAAGCTTATACCAAAGAATAAAGAGCTAATTATGCTTAAACTCTCATTGGCTTGAAAGCTTTTAATCAGCATTAAAACTAAAGCAATGATGCTCAAAACCACTCCAAAACCATGGGTTAGGACGTTCAATCTCTCTTCTCGAGCTGAATATTCACTCATTTAAAATATTAGATTTGGTGTCTTGCTAAATTAATCTATTTCAAAATGCTTCCAAAAGGCATTATCGGGTAGAGGAGCCACAAATGTTTCGAATTCTGAACTTCCTAGGATGGGAACTTTTAATTTCCAAGCATGTAGACAAATCGAAAGTGGTTGATAAGTCTGCTGTGATCCATATTTTTCATCTCCTAAAATAGGTAATAAAATATGCGACAATTGAGCTCTAATCTGATGAAATCGACCAGTTTTTGGTTTAATTTCTAATAAATAACCTTTTTCGTTTTGGTCTAATAAACGATAAGATAATGAGCAGTTTAAACTGTTTTTAGTAGAGTTTTCAATAATCTCAGCACGCTTTTCTTTTTGATTCTTAACCAAGAAATTCTTTAGAATTCCTGAATCATGTGGTGGTTTATTTTTAACAATCGCCAAATAAGTTTTTTGAACTTTTCGTTGACTTAAAAGCTCATTGTACTTAACCAAAATGCTTTTCTTTTTTGCCAGCATCAATACACCGCTGGTCACCCGATCTAGTCGATGAATTATACCGAGATAAGGATGGGGTTTTGACGTAGAAAGATGATTTAAAACTTGATTTTCTACGGTTTCATCTTCGTACGGACTTTTCTCGCTTATCAGCCCAGCTTGTTTATTGACAACGATATAATCCTTGTTTTCGAAGATAATTTGTAGATGCGGCATAGGCTATTGTGAGCGACAAAGGTAGTTCTAAAAATTTAGCAATTACTCTAAAACTTCTAAAGTATTAATGATGTTACACATTCTGTATTCTAAAATACGTGCATCAAAAAGTTCATTTAAATAAACATTGACTTTAACTTTTTTACCTACTAAATCTTTGTAGTTATTTACCATATCAAACTCAGAATCAATATAGAGTAGCCAATAAAGCTTTTCGATTCTATTGTTTTCATTTCTCACATCGAACACAATAAATTGTCCTTCGTGCACTTTTTCAATCGTTCCAACTAAATTAAAAGTCTCCTCGTAAGTCTCTGCTTCTTCAACCATTTTACCAATAGCTAATAAAGTTTCAGGACAGAAATTAATTAAACGAACCCCAATGATTTCTCCCAATTTTTCGCCTTCAGGACCATTAAGATTGGATGCATCTACTCCATAATCCCTTTTAAGTTCAGTATGATAATTTTTAGTAGCTTGAATGACGCACATACCTAATTCCATTTTAAAGAGTTCGGTATTGTCATTGTGTTTACCAGAAATACACTCACAAACCTCTTCGGCTATTTTGTCCATGTAATCTTGTTGGGCTTGAACAAAAATGAAAGAGAAAAATAAAGCGAGCGTGAAAAATACTTTTTTAATCATAATTATAGAGTTTAATTTTGCATTAGATAGAGGTTGAAACCAGTTTTAAATGGTTTAACTTATACTTTTTAAGAATAAATATGTCTTATTAATTTAGGTTAGAACAAATATATTGATTCAAGATTTTTATAAAGGCTGTATTAAAGCTAAATTTGAGTTTTATATTAAGTTCTAACAACCACATGATTTAGGGTAGAAAGCTTTAGTTTCACGTTTAAATAAAGTATAGATCGAAAATGGAGGATGCAAATAACAAGCGGTGGATTATAATTTACTCGATTACGGCAATCGTGCTGTTGGTGATAAATTATATTTTAGACCTTCCCGTGTTTGATCATTGGGAGCATTTTGAGTCTTTAGAAAGGTTTATTCCGTTTGTGAAGAACTTAATGATTGCGCTGTTCTTTATTTCTCTCATATTTTTAATTGGAAAAGTTGTAACGCGCATTGTCAATAAACAGAACTATTTAGAAGGAGATAAATATAATTTAAATCGCATCGTTCGGTTTTTATCGATTGTATTTAGTTTAATTATTGCGGCTTCATTTATGTTCCAAAACCTTTTAGCTGCAGCGGTTTCCTTCGGTTTGATTACCTTGGTTTTGGGTTTTGCTTTGCAGCAACCTATTACTTCCTTCATTGCTTGGGTTTATTTAATTTTTAGAAGATCGTATTTGGTTGGCGATAGAATTCAAATCAAGAATTTTAGAGGAGATGTGGTTGAAATCGGCTATTTAGACACGTCTATTTTAGAGTGTAATGGTGATTATTTGGGCAATGACCGGTCAAGTGGAAGGGTAGTGCGTTTCCCAAATAGTTTAATTTTAAGAGAGGAAATTATCAACTACTCTGGACCTCAAACACCTTTTATTTGGAATGAAACCGCATTGCAGGTGGCTTTTACCAGCGATATGGAATTTATTGAAAAAACATTGTTAGAAGCTGCCATTGAGGATTTTAAAAAACGCTATCCAAAATATGTAAGTAGTCCACGTTGGGAGCCTGCTGTTTATTTTAGGGTAAATGAACGCGCTTGGATGGAAGCCGTGATTTCTTATCCTGTAATGCCTAGAGATACAACGATTCGTAGAAATGCTATTTTAAAATTAGCTTTAAATAAATTAAATGCTGCAGCTTCTAAAGTTCAATTTCCGGAAGGTAGTTTACGCTAGATTATTTCTTAAAACTTGCATAGTTAATTCCAATATAGATGAACATGGAAGCTGTTGCTATAAGATGAATCCAAATATCATCAACGTTTAATACAATAGAAAGAATAATAGCAAGAACGTACAGAAAACACGCATTGCCCATCACATTTCCGACTTGCTGTATGTTATATTTATCGCTATAATCATTTTTCACAGGGTGGTAATCATTTAATCCAGCAATCAACTGATGCATTTTTTTGTATTTGATTAAATAGCCTAAAAGCCCAATAAAGAAAGCAATCAAAAGATGAATAATGATTTCCATAGTTGAATTTTATGGTACTTTATGTCCTTGGCTAGCAACCAAAAGACTGAACCAATCTTCTAGTTCTAAATCAATTTTCAAGGCTTTATTGGCATTTAAGATTCTCTCTTTATTGGTCGTTCCAATCACAGGCGAAACTTGAGAAGGATGTTTTAAAATCCAACTTAATAAAATTCCATCTTCAGAAATATCATATTTCTCAGCCAAATCTTTTAAAAGTGGTTTTATACGTTGAGTTGCTTCATTATCTTGTTTAAAAACACTTCCAAGCGGACTCCAACTCATCGGTTGAATATCTTTCAGCATCATTTGATCAAGACTTCCGTTGTGCATCGCCGAATGTTGCGTTAAGGAAAACTCGATTTGATTTACTTCAACCTTTATCTGACTCGAAATTAACTCTACTTGAGAAGTTGTGAAATTAGAAACACCAAATTGCTTGATTTTACCACTTTCTTTTAAACTCGCAATGGCTTCTGCAATTTCCTCTGGATGCATTAATGGGCTGGGTCTGTGCAGTAAAAAAGTATCTAAATAATCGGTTTTTAGATTTCTTAAAGATTCTTCAGCACTCCAAATAATGTAATCTTTAGAATAGTCATAATGCTTAATTTTATTGTCGCGTGAATTTCCAACATATTGAATTCCACATTTAGAAATCAATTGGATTTTTTCGCGCTCGATTCCACTTTCTTTTAAAGCTTTTCCAAATTGACTTTCGGTGGTGTAATCACCATAAATATCAGCATGATCAAAAGTATTATTGCCATTTTCGGTGCAAAATTGAATTAAATCTGCTTGTTCTTTTGTAGATAATTGTTTGCCCCAATTTCCCCAAGACATACATCCGATAATGATTTTTGATTGCTGTGCCATTTTATGATTTTAAATTAATTCCGAGTTTATAAAAGCCAAGTTAATTAATCTTAGTTAAAATTTCAGTTTTGAAATTTAGAAATGAAGAATTTGATAGGGATTTAAAATTTAGAATGTTATAAATTGAGGCATTCAATCAATGATTTAAAAATATGCGAACTATAATTTTTTCAGTTTTAATGTTGCTGTCGACTTGGCTCATAGGTCAAGAAAAATATGTTTTGGTAATTCATGGTGGCGCGGGAAGTATTAGTAAAGAAAACATAAGTCCTGCAGAAGCTATAGCTTATAAAGCGAAGTTAGAAGAAGCTTTAAAGGCGGGTTATGCTGAAATACAACAAGGAAAAACAAGTTTAGAAGCGGTGACTGCGGCTATTATGGTGATGGAGAATTCTCCTTTATTTAATGCCGGAAAAGGAGCTGTTTTCACGCATGATGGTAGAAATGAGTTAGATGCTTCCATTATGTATGGTAAAACTGAAAATGCAGGAGCAGTAGCTGGGGTTACCAATGTCAAAAATCCAATTTTGGCGGCAAGAGCTGTTATGGATCATTCGCCACATGTGATGTTGAGTCGAAAAGGAGCTGAGAAATTTGCTTTTGAACAAGGCTTAGAAATTGTGAGTCCGGTTTATTTCTGGACTGAAGACAGGTTTAAATCTTTGCAAAATATCTTAGAAAAAGAAGAAAAGAAAGATTTATCTGCCATTGACAAAGAATATCCAGATTGGAAATTTGGGACAGTAGGAGCAGTTGCATTGGATAAAGAAGGGAATATAGCCGCCGGAACTTCTACGGGCGGTATGACCAATAAGAAATGGGCTAGGATAGGAGATTCGCCGATCATTGGTGCGGGAACTTACGCAAACAAAGAAGTGGGCGTTTCTAGTACAGGTTGGGGAGAGTTTTATATCCGAAGTGTAGCAGCTTATGATGTTGCAGCAAGAATGATGTATGCCAATCAATCAGTAGATGAAAGTGTAGCTGCGGTTCTAGCGCATATTGCTGAATTAGGTGGAAACGGAGGAATGATTGCCTTAGATAAAAATGGAAATGTTGCTATGGA
Source organism: Profundicola chukchiensis (assembly GCF_029664245.1). Lineage (GTDB taxonomy): Bacteria > Bacteroidota > Bacteroidia > Flavobacteriales > Weeksellaceae > Profundicola > Profundicola chukchiensis. The sequence goes on from NZ_JANAIE010000005.1 coordinate 164,042, forward strand.
TTTTAATACTTCAGGAATGTTTAGGGGAACTGTAACACATGATGGTAAAATAGAGGTAAAACTCTATGCTAAGTGATTTAATTGGGTATAAATAGGTAAATAATTCAATTTCAAGTTAATTTGTAATCACATGATATTTAGATGGATATTTATTTTTAATCATTTACAAACGACTATAAGCGAGAGTAAATACTTTATAGTCGACTTTGCTAATTGACAGTTCTGATATTTGCGGTAGAAAGTTTAAGTTAAAATATACTTTCACACTTTGTAACTAATTGTTTAACCAAAAATTTAGAAATCATGAGTATCAAGAACAAAGTACAGTTAGTAGGTCACGTAGGACAAAATCCAGAAATCAAAGAATTTGGAGATTCTGGTAAATTAGCAAGATTCAGTCTTGCCACGAACGAAGGCTACAGAAACAAGGAAGGTCAATGGGTAGAACAAACCAGCTGGCATAACCTTATAGGATGGAGGTTTGTTGCCGAACGAATTGAGAAATATGTTCAAAAAGGAGCCTATGTAATGATTGAAGGTAAATTAGTCAATCGCGACTATACCGACAAGGATAATGTAAAACGTTATATCACAGAAGTAGAAGTTGAAAACTTTTTGATCTTGGATAAGAAAAGCGCTGATAGCGCTGGATCTTATCAATCCAATGGAACATCATCGGAAAATGTAATTAAAGCTTCAGAAGAAGACGAGAATTTTCCATTCTAGGATTCTAATTTTAATATGGATTGAAACTTCCTTTTCAATTATGAAAAGGAAGTTTTTTTATTGAATAAATTCATTTAGAATGAAGCTGGAACCTTATTTTATAGTTTGTAATCAGTTCTATAATGAGGTATGAATAGAATTTTTAACTTGGTTGGCTCTCGGTTAATTGTAGAGAGGTTAGCTTTTATTTTTGACTAACTAACAGCATTCTAAAAATAATATAATTAGCGTAGAAGCTGATATGAAGGTTCAATTATAACATGGCAACTTTTTATCTCATTTGAGTTAGATAAGTGATCTTTTTTATTGCCTAGAAATGTTTGATAGATTGGAAATCAAAACTTTAAATTAGGAGGAATATGAAAATTTCAATTAATATTTGCTTTAATTAAATTTTGTGTATATTATTATAAATCAGTTTATTAAAAGTTTTCAAGCGTTTGCAAACGACTATAAACGAGAGTAAATGTTTTAATGTCGACTTAGGTAAATAGAGGTTCTGATATTTGCAGTAGAAAGTTCAACTCAAAATAAACTTTCACACTTTGTAACTAATTGTTTAACCAAAAATTTAGAAATCATGAGTATCAGAAACAAAGTACAGTTAGTAGGTCACGTAGGTCAAACACCAGACATCAAGAATTTCGGAGATTCTGGTAAATTAGCAAGATTCAGTCTTGCCACGAACGAAAGCTACAGAAGTAAAAATGGTGAGTGGATAGAAAACACCATTTGGCACAATCTCATAGGATGGAGGTTTGTTGCAGAAAGAATTGAGAAACAAGTTCAAAAGGGAACTTATGTAATGGTTGAGGGTAGATTAGTCAATCGCGACTATACCGACAAGGATAATGTTAAGCGTTATATCACGGAAGTTGAGGTTAGATCTTTTATGGTGTTAGACAAGAAAAGCTCCAATGGGAGTAAGGATACAGTCCAGCGGGTGAATAATACGCGTGACTTCTATAAAGCTCCGGTGGATGATGACGGTTTGCCTTTCTAAGGGTTTGAGATTTGATTAAACCAAAAGCTGTACTTTAATCTGTTAGATTAAAGTGCAGCTTTTATTTTGATATGATAAAATAGAGGTGGATTCAATTAAATACTTCTTGTCATCAAGTAAAGATGAAAGTCCTTTTCCCAATAATCAAATTGAATTTCCTTGAGTTTAAATCCCATCTTTTCATAAAATTTATAAGTCAATTGAGTTGTTCTAACTCTAATGGAGTGTAAATCTTTTTTGGATTGAATATGTTCCAATCTGTGCTGCATAAGCTGACTACCGATTCCTTTTTTGTGATGAAGAGGATGAATGAAATCCCATGAAATAATAGCTGTATGGTTGTCATACTCGTAGTTAATTCCTCCTGCACCCAAAATTTCATTATTGTTCTCAAAAACAAAGTAATCCTCAATTTCATTTTCGAGATAATGGACTAAATCCATTTCTTCTTTAGGATGAAAATACATTGGAACGTTCAACTTGAAAAGCTGAATAATTTTATTCTGATCCTTTGTATTGTATCTTCTAATCACTTGATTTTACTAGCTTGTATTAAGTATATAATAATGGGAACGAAAGTTAAAAGAAAAGTTCCAGGCAAAAACCAAACTCCAAAAATGTTTTTATGGTGTAACGCAACATAAATTGTTTCGAAAGTAATGGCGAAAAAGAGAATATTGATAAATAATTTTAAATATCTCATCAGGCGTGTCGACAGTTGATAATGTGCTTCGGCATTCTCTTCGGTGATTTCACCAAGATAATTAAATAAATGAGGGAATTTGTTTAATACAGTTTGACCTATAAATAATAGGGTGGCAACTATCGGAAGCCAAATAATTGTAGATTTTGGGCCTGTGCCATCTACGTTTCCTGCTCCATTGAAGTGAGTTGGAATTATGGATGGTAAGTCTTTATAGTTTACAAATACCCAGAACCAAATCGCAATTAAAGTTAGCCAACCAACAACTTCTAAAATGTAGTCGGTAGTGGTTAATTTTAAATTGAGTCTTGGTCGTGAATTCATAATTCAAAGTGGATGATGAATTTGATTAAATTTTAATAATCCTTTCTAAGAGATTCAAAATTAAATATACAAAAAGAATCAAATTTCGAGGTTTTATTTTGGCTTTAAGTCTTAATTTTGCAGGTTAAATTTTATGGCCATGACAAAACCAAGAATTGCACTAGCTATTGGTATTATTTGTATATCAATATTTCCAATTTTGGTGAAATTAAATCTATCTCCAGGCTTGGTTTCGGCCTTTTATCGAGTAGCCATTGCAGCAGCTCTATTAATTCCATATGTCTTAATCACAAAGCAATTTAAGTGGCCTTCTAAAAATTTATTATTACTATCTATTTTGTGTGGTCTAATATTCGGACTCGACATTGGAGTTTGGAATATTGCTATTCAAGGTTCGACTGCAACACAAGCCACTTTGTTGACTAATTTATCACCTGTTTGGGTTGGAATAGGTTCATTTTTATTTTTAAAAGATAAACCCAAAATCAACTTTTGGATAGGTACTGTATTCGCTTTGTTGGGGATGGTTTTACTCGTCGGTTCTGAGATTTTCCTAGAGCTCGATTTTAATTTAGCTTTTATTTTCGCCATGCTCTCTGGTGTTCTATATGCGATTTATATGTTGTTGAGTAAGCGTGTGTTAAGTGAGGTAGAAGTGATGAGTTTTATGTCCATAACCATGCTTTCATCTACGATAGCTTTAGGGATTTTGAGTTTAGCATTTAATGAGCCTTTTACAGGTTTTTCACAAATGGGTTGGTTGTCATTGTTGGTGCAAGGTGTTGTGTGTCAGTTAACAGCGTGGCTGCTTATTAGTTATGCAACACAGCATATTCGCGCCACCAGAGTGTCGATTAGTTTATTAGGACAAGCGGTGCTTGCTTCCTTTCTAGCATGGTGGTTTTTGGATGAACAGGTAACGCTTCAAATGGCTTTAGGTGGAATTATCCTTCTCCTTGGAATCCGACTTACCTTTTACGAAAAACCAATAATTAAGAGATAGTTTATTCCTCTTCTTTAGCTGCTTCTTCGCCTTCATCAATAAGTTCTTCAACTTCCTCTTTCTCTTCTTTCTCCATTCTTTTATCTGAATGATCTACAGAAGAAGTAACAGAAAAAGTTGAGAAAATAGGTAAGTGATCCGAACCAATATCTGGAAGGATTTTGATGCTATTCACAACGATTTCTTTAGATGAATAAAGTAAATCAATAGGAAACCTAAAAATACTCGGTCTTACCGGAAAGGTTCCTAGAATTCCTTTACCAATTCTTGCGTCATTAAGATTAGAAATTTCAGCAAATAACTTTGAACTTCTGGACCAGCAAACCGAATTGAAATCACCTGCAACCAAAGAAGGTTCCTCTTGTTTTACAATCAATTTTGCTAATTGCATTAACTCTCCATCCTTTTGACGCGAGCTTGGTTTTTCAGTAGGACTTGGTGGTGGTGGATGGAATCCCCAAAATACAAATCTATGATTTTTACTGTCCTCTAAATGAGCTTCAATGGCAGGTCTATCATCAACTAAAAATTGATGTTCTTTGATTTTATTTACTTTTAATTTAGTGTAAAGATGCATTCCATAGCGATTCTCATAAGGTGCTTTTAGAAAGTTTGGCAGTTGATCTTCTATGGCTTCTAAAGCTTTTTCCCAAGCTTTGTTGGTCTCCATCGTTAATAAAATATCCGGCTGATATTCGCGAACTAAATCAATTAATTTTTGATAATCGGTGTTGCTTTGAAGAACATTTACACTTAATAAAGTTACTTCGTGTTGAGGTTTTTCTCCAGATTTACGGAAATAATGTGTCGGTAAAAATGGAAGAATAATATAAGCTTGATAAAGAATAGAAATTCCTAAAAGAACTTGCCCGATGAGTATTTCATTAGTGAATTCATCGAAATAAAAGAAACTAGCAATTAATATAATCAGCATCAGAAACAAAACCTGAATCCTAACATAATCGAATATGCGTGCCGACCAATGAGTGATGGTTGTCGAAGGCAAAAAACTCATTAGAAATAGTAAAACTGCTAAAACAATAAAAGTGATCGTCATTGAATTTCTAATTATTCTGAGACTAAATATAAGCAACTAATGTCATCTAGTGCAAAATTAAGATGATTTAAATGTTAAACTAACTGAAATACAGTTCGTTCATTTAAGTTGTTAAGCTTTTTAAATTATAAAATTTAAACAAAGATTTCTTTTTAGTTAAAACAAATCAATAAGACTCATTTTTTGCGAGCTTCAATTTTATTCTTAATCAAGGAAATTAAGATCAAAAATAATCCACCACCTATGAAAGAAACAATGAAATTAATCAAGAGTAGGATATAATCTACAGTGCCAGATTCCATAATCATTTTAGGTGAAAAACCGAGTCTTCCAAATGATTTAATGAATAAAATACTTCCAAATACACCAAGGATGGTATTTCCGGTTAAGCCCAACGAATACTTTTTCAGAATTAATCCTGTGAAATTCGATCCTAGAATTCCCATTAAAATACCAGCTAATGAAATGAATGAAGCAATCAATTTAATCTTTTTTAATGTCCATAATCCATTTCGTCAATTTTACCACCCAATAATCTTTTTTGAACAATCGCATAAATGAAAACTAGGATAAAAGCTAGTATTGCCCAATAAACTGCTACCGACAAGCCATAAGCAGGAGCTGCTGTATTGTAAATAGTTAAAGGTCCATTTAAATCATTCGTGGAAGGTAATACAGCTGGGAAAATAGAGGCTAGGGTAGAGGTAATTCCTCCAACAATCAACAGTGTTGAAAATACAAAAGGATAAAGGTCGCTTTTTGATTTTTTTCTAAAGAATAATCCAATCAAACCTGTAATGTAAATCACTGGAAAAACAATCAGATAAGGACGATCTATGAAATTCTCAAAGATATTAGGATTTACAAATTGCCAAATGAAAAGCGAAAAAATTGTTAGACCAAGCAATGCAATATTTAATCTAAAAACAACTCTTTTCAGTTTTTCGTTGATGCTCGAATTGGTTTTAAGAATAATCCAATTGGCACCATGAATTGATAAAGTAACAACAGAAATAATACCAATGATAATTGTAAACCAATCAATTACGCCTGGGGTTTCACTTAATGGACTAAAACTGCTGTTCCACAAAGGCAAGAAAAAGAAATGAGCCTCATGTAAGGCTTCACCATCTTGTGTTTCTCCTAAATTTACGCCACGAACTACATTCCCGAGAGCAATCCCGAAGAATAATGCTAGAAGTAAACTCGATACGCCAAAGGATTTATCCCAAATGGCTTTCCACATTTGAAATGGAAACTGACTTCTAAATTCTAATCCAATGGCTCTGAAAATAATTAGCCATAAAACAATGATTAATGGAAGATAAAAACCACTAAATACTGAAGCATAAAAAGTTGGGAAAGCCATAAATAACAATCCTCCCGCAGCCACTAGCCAAACCTCATTAGAATCCCAAAACAAGCCGGCTGCTTTGGCAACTACTTCTTTATCTTTTTCCTCTTTTGCATGAAATAAATGTATAATCCCTGTTCCGAAATCATAGCCATCTAAAACGAAAAATATGGTGAGAACAGCTACTACAATGATATACCAAAAAATCTCCATAGTTAATGATTTTGAGTTTTAGGTCCTGCGTAAATAGTTTTACCAACCAATAATAAAAACAATAAGCCAAGTAGCATATACAAGCCTACAAAGCCTAATAATGTAAACAAAGTATTACCCGCAGATACGGTTGGTGAAATCCCGTCACTTGTACGTAATAAGCCATACACCAACCAAGGTTGTCTTCCTAGCTCTGCCGTGTACCAACCTGTGATATTAGCGATATAAGGAAATGGAACCAAAAACATAATTGTCCACAAAAGAGGTTTCATTTTATAGAGTTTATCTTTCCATAAAAAGAAGGCCGCCAAGACCATTACGCCAATAAAGATTGTGCCCAATCCCACCATGATATGATAGGCATAATAGAGCGCCGGAATATTATCTGGCAACACATCCTCTTCAAATTGATCCATTCCCGGAATTTGCTGGTTCCAGTCTTGATAGGTCAAAAAGCTTAATACATTAGGTACAGCGATTTTATTATCTAATTTCTTTTCCACCATGTCGGGCTGTCCAATCAAGACAATCTCAGCACCAGCTTCTTCGGTTTCGAAAATCCCTTCCATAGCCGCAAATGCAGCAGGTTGATATTTTGCAACGTTTTTAGCGTTCCAATCTCCCGTGGGGAAGGCTACCAGAATACTAGAAATTAGTCCGAATATAACTCCAGTTTTTAAGAATAGTTTTCCATGTTCAACATGCTTGTTTCTAAGGATGTACAAAGCTCCGATACTCGCTACCACAAAAGCAGAAGTCACCACAGAGGCAAATTGATTGTGCAGGAAAGCTGGTAATAACCAAGGATTCGTGAATAATTCTGAGAAATTATTTAAGACAAATTTTCCATTATCTAAAATTTCATATCCGACCGGATGTTGCATCCACGCATTGGTAGCGAGAATAAACCAACCACTCAGCCAGGAGCCTAAAAAGACCAAAAATCCTGTGAGTAAATGAAGCCGTTGGCCCATTAATTTTTCGCCAAAAATGAATAGTGCTAAAAAGGAAGATTCAAGTACAAACGAAAACATGCCTTCCATGGCGAGCGTTTGACCGATAATGCTTCCCGTGAGCTCGGAGAATTTGGCCCAATTCGTTCCAAATTGAAACTCCATAGGGATTCCGGTTACGACACCCATCGTAAAATTAATGGCAAAAATCTTCATGAAGAACTTTGCTGCATCGTTGTACTTCTCTAAGTTGGTTCGTAAATAATTCCACTTAAAATAAACTACCATCAGAGACAATCCCATGGTGAGTTGTGGAAAAATATAGTGAAAGGTAATAGTGAATGCGAATTGCAGTCTATCGTAGAAAATTAGATCTTCCATATATAGTAATATACTTTTGACAAAGGTCTAAAACAGGCCGATGCTCAAAGAATTATTATTCTTAAAGTTTACATTTTTTTGATGTTGTGAATCACTCCGCCATCTACCAAAACATCTGTTCCGGTTATAAAACTAGCCTGGTTACTAGCTAAGAATTTAATGATTCCTACAACATCTTCTGGTTTTCCATTTCGCTGGAGTGGTGTTGCTTTTTTAATCATTTCCATTCTCTCTGGATGTTCTTCAGCGGCTTTTAGCGCCATTTCTGTTTCAATTACACCTGGAGAAACCGTAACAATTCTTGCTTTTTTCTGTCCCCATTTTCCAACATGCTTAACAGACAATAATTGAACTCCTCTTTTGGCATAGTCATACATTAAATTGGAGTTGCCTTCTGTGAATTTACTTACAATATCAAAAGAATCATCATTTTGTGGATTTCTTAATGCATCATCATATTCAGGATTAGGCTCAACACTATGTGCCATCATAGATGAAAGTAAAATCGCTACAGAACCTTCCTGTGCAATTTCATAGAATGCATCAACTAAATACTCTGTAGCAATAAGGTCGATGGTGAAAATCTTTTTTAAATCTTTAACCGTACCGCTAACACCCGCTGTATGAATAAGAGCTTTGAACGAACCGCTTTTATTTACAAACTCAATTAGTTTGGCTATATCATCTTGGTTGGTGATATCACAAGCAATTCCCGAAACCTTATAACCTTCATCTTTTAGATTTTCTACAGCCTCATCTACCATTTCTTGTGAATAATCGGTGATGATAAGGTGGTTGTCTTTAAAGGCTTTTGCACATGCAGTTCCTATTCCTCCAGCTCCTCCTGTGATTACAATTAAATCTTTTTGACTTTTCATATGCTACTAAATTTATCTATAAAGTTAGCAATATAAAATGTCTTATATATGATTTATGCTACTTAAAACCAATGTTAACTCTAAGATTAAATGAGCAAAGAGTTTTATTGAGTTTAATTTCAATTAAGCGATAGTTTTACCTAATTAGGTTTATGTTTAAGTTGCAATGCTGTGAAAAAGTTTCTCAAATATTGATCTAATAAAGGACGATAAGACTTATGATTTGAATTTCGGAAAAATGCGCTTAATTCATGGTTGCTTAATTTTCGATCTACTGAATCAAAAAGCTCTAAAATATCATCTGATTGCAAGTTTAAAGCGATTTTCATCTTCTTTAAAATCATATTATTACTCAACGGATCTTCTGGTTCTGGTGTTGGACCTTCTCGTCTTCCACGATTTTCTATGATTAAACCATTTAAAAATATAGCTAATTCCCTATCTGTTAACTCAACATACATAGGGTCATCGTCTTTTTTCAACCAATCGCTAACCGTGGATCTATCGACCTCGTATTCAGCTAAATTGAAAAGCTCAATCATTTTTGTATCGCTAAAATCGTATATGTAGCGGATTTTCCTAAGTATTTCGTTGTTTGTCATGAGCTATAATTTAAGCGATGTTCTAGATTTTTGAAAGGTATTAAAAATGATTTAAATGAGAGGAATTCTCTATCTATGAAAATGGAATCCAACCCCAAAGTAAACTCTGGTTTTCTCAACACCATTCACCCACGAAAGGTCAAAATTAACTGGTCCTAATATTGAGTTATAGCCAACATTTAAACCAGAAGAGAAAATAAAACTTGGAGTATCTGCATCAGCCCAACGACCTTTAGTGTTTAGAATGTTTGATAAATAATTGCTAAAATCTTTAAATCCTACGGTTGCAAAGTCAGCATGTGGAATGATATAAATTTTAGGACTGATATTATACTGTAAACCAATATTAATTTTAGAAAACTGAGTTACCATTAATTCTGATTCGTTCAAACCAGGAAAAATAAAACTATCGCTGATTGGATTTATTTGATTTCCACCCAATAGATATTTTGCGCCAATGGCATAATCTGAGAAAGAAATATGGTTGGGCTTATTATCATCCATGAAAGTATAATTACCAGAAATTCCAAAAATTCCTGTTGTAGCTGGAGAGAGGCGCACACGTTTCTCGTAATTAGCTCCTAACTTAAAGAATTGACTGGTAGAACCGTCTTGGGTTGGGTTTTCTGGACTCGTATATTGAACAAAGATTTTATTGTAAAAAGATCGACTAGCATTAGCCGTGAAAAAAGCACCTTGTGTCGCATATTGAGCCTCATCTAGTGTATTGTAATAGTAATGTGCACTTAGTTGAACTGACTCATAACGGTATTTTCTTAAGCCATAAACATTATCATTAAAATCGGGATCTACTCTTGGTTTTAATTTAGAGTTCTGGTACTTAACTCCGAATCCAACATAATTTTTCATAGAGTTCAAGTTGCGATTCACTTGATTATCTATATCAAAATAGCGATATCGCACATCATCTACTTCTTCTCCCGAAATAAAGATTTTTTGATTCAATCTTTGTCCCATAAATTGAGATTGCCACCACCAATTTCTATCTCCACCAAAGTTTTTCTGATGTTGGATTTTCATTCGAGGTTGTTCGGCAATGTCTAGGGTAATCATTGATCTTGAAGCTGCACCTAAGATGTTACGTCCGGTATAGTTGGCCAAAATTCCAACACCATGGAAATCGTCATAATGCAAAGCTCCTTTGATTTGGTGTTTAGATCTTTCATATCCAGTTAATTCAATTCCTAATTTGCCATTTTCAAAAGTGGGTCCGAAGACAATCTGATCAAAAATAGTGGTTCCCATAGCTCGATTAATCCCATCAATAATTTCTTGTCGAGAATATTCTTCGTGCGTTCTAATATTAGTTCTTGCTTCTACTAGGGCTCTATTGGTGCTGCTGATGTTTTTATAAATGATGGTATCTAAAACAAAAGTTTCTCTTACGTCGGGAAGTTTAATTTTTCTCTGCTCAAAGTTTTTTAGACGATCGGCTAGTTCAACTAAAGCATCGAGATTTTCTGACACAGCAACTTTGCCATCAATATAAATTTGTTTACTTTTTTGGAAATCAGCTGTAGAACCGCTTAAATGTGGTGTGTGATCCAATAGAATATCACACAATTCGCGGTTTTTTGGGTTTTTTAAATTACTACTCAACATGGCCGCTTGGAATAGAAGAGTAGATATGTTTTCTAATTCATCTTTTCCTTGCATACCATCTCCAACATCACTACCGATAATGATGTCAGCTCCCATATCTTTTGCTACATCAACTGGGAAGTTATTTAACAACCCACCATCAACTAGAAGAGTTTCTTTATATGGAACCGGCGAAAATGCCCCTGGAATCGACATACTTGCGCGCATAGCAAAGGAGAGATCTCCATCTTTTAAGATCAATTCTCGTCCATTCACAATATCCGTTGCTATTGCTCTATAAGGAATTTGTAGTTTATCGAAATCGTTAATCTGATAACTTGGAAACGCTACATCTGAAATAAATTGACGAAGATTTTGGTCGTTGAGAAGAGACTGCCCAATTTTAATATTTCCTTGTTTCCAGCTTAGTTCTACCAAATATTGATTGAATTCTGATTTTTCTTCAACACTCACATTCCTCAAAGAAACCTTACCGCCAATCAATTGATCCCACTTGATGGTTTTAGAAATAGCCGCAATACTATCGCCCGAATAGCCCATAGAATAAAGACCTCCTACGATACTTCCCATACTATTTCCAACCACTAAATCCGGTACAATCCCCAGTGAATCTAACGTTTGCAATAATGGAATGTGAGCCAATCCCTTAGCGCCACCGCCACTCAATACCAGAGCCACTTTTGGCTTTTTCTCTTGAGCTAACCCATGGATAGAAAACCCCATTAATATGAAGACTAATAAATAGCGAAAATTATCTTTAAAAATTGAAGATATGTGCATAATTCGTTTAACTAATTTATGACTCAATAAAAATGAGTTGTAAATACTAATAGTTGACAAAAATACGCATTAAGTTTATTAATAAATGGAGTATTTATCCTTGAATTAAATAATCTTAAACAGAATAGAATCAGCACAGACTATGTATTTAGCACCTATTTTCAATACATTAACATGGACAATGTTTCACGCTTAGGATTGCCTTAATTCATATCGAATTTTTGTTTAAATCTGATATGAAAAGAATTAAACAACTCTTATTAAAGGAGGATGAATTAATAAAATTAAAAACATTTAACTTATTGCTTATTTAATTTTTGTGCGTTTTAGCATATCCGTGCCAAACATATCTTTCATGTCTTGAATCGATTTTTCTTTCTCGTTGCTAAAACTGTATTGAACAAGCCCTATAATAAAAACGAGCATAACGAAAGGAAAGATTAATAAAATGGGATTGGTTTCTTGGTTTAATACGCCTATAAGCCCCATTATAAAAGCAAAGCAAACGAATCCTAAAGCATAAATCAAGAAAAGAACGGTTGAAAACCTAAGTTTCATATCCATTGTGAGCTTAGTATCTTCTGTGTCACCTTGAATTTTACCAATAATTTGAGGCGCAAAAGATTTTTTACCAACAACGATTCGCTGCAACTTGAATTCATCATCTTTAAACGTGCCTTCGAAACGCTTTGTTTCTTTTTCTCTGGTAAAACTTAAAAAGACTTTCTTCTTTGGACGAATATTATTCGCCAAAATATCACGGACTTCTTGAATAGATAAATCCGTCTTCATTTCTATTTTTTCTGAGGGAATAAGTTTCATTCAGAGGCGTGTTAAAGCTTGTCTATTAGCTAATTTAAGCAATTTATAACTAGCAATGTTGATTTCTAAGTTTATACACTGAAAACTTATAAATTTCACTTAATCTTTCTCTATTACCAATCGAGATAAGGCTTCTGGGTAACCACGCATTTTAGCTAAATCTGCAGCTAACACATCGATTTCTTCTTTTCTAATGCTATCTAGTAAAGTGTTGGTATTGAGTTTTTTATCAGAGGATTTTAATAAGCCAACTTCTTGGATTTTCTCAATAATTTGTTCAGCAACACTTAAGGCAGAAGATGCTTTAACGATCTCACTACGAGCATATAATTTACATGGGAAGCTTACTTCGCCAACTCTCAATTCGGGATCATTACCTGGAATTTGTTGTGCTCCAAATAAAGGTGGGCCACCAATTTCAGCGGTTTCAAAACTTGGAACAAATTTGCTTATGTAATTGATAGCGTTGATAGTGCGAGATTCGATTTCTTCGTCGGGCCATCCATTTTTTAGCTTGTCTTTAATGTCTTCATTAAATTCAGGCTGAGCATCCTCTCTTTTCGATTTTACTAAACCGTTTTTGAATAAAGTAATATCGTTGGTCATCCCATGAATTTGATAGTAATCCCCGGAGTAGGGTGTAAGCTGTGCCATTCCATGGGGAGTGCCTCTTTCTCCATGAAAAATTAATTCTGGAATCAAGCCTTCTTGTGGTTGCCATTTTGAAACATAAGCCGCCTTAAACTCAATCAATCTTTCCACATTTAAATCTAGGCTCTCGTCAAATTCACCTGTTTTAAATCCAGAAGAATTAACTAAATAGTTGACTTTATATACTTTGTCACTTGTGTAAATTTCCCAGTTATAGTCTAGATTTTCGTTGCGGACATCCTTAATGTTTTGAATCTCAGTGTTTAATTTTAAATTAGTTTTATCGGATTTCAATAAAGCTAATTGAGCCTGAGCCCCTAATCTGAATAAGTTCCAACCATATTCTTGAACCAAAACTACAGGCATTTTCAGCTTATCCACATCGATTAATTGAATTGCATTACTCATCCACTCATCGGGTGAGTTGGGGCGTTTAAAGCTTGGGTTGTTTTTAAGTTTTTTTAAATCTTCAGAGGTATAAATTTTATAATAATCAGCCGGAGCGCCTAAAATTTCATTCAAAGGATCCTCGTCGATAAGTTCTTGATAATAGCTCACCAACATTTGTAAACGACGTTCAATATCTTCGAGGCTATATTTCTCAGTCTTAGGAACGCTAATGAATGTAGGACGCTCATCTATAGATTGCGGAAATAATCGCGCCATATCTATCGATTGTTTCATCAAGAGCTTGCATTGCTCATCAGAAATTTCTGGATAAAGATTCCCGCCAGCATGCAAATGACAAAATGGAGGGCCATTTACCACACTAGCTTTTTGCTCAAATAAAATATTTTCTATCCCAAGTTCAGCAAGTTGGAGGGCGATAACTACACCCGAAACACCACCACCAATAATTCCTACATCAAAAATTTTATTCATATTAAAATAGACCTTGTAACTCAGCAAAATTATCTACCACAACGCTGGGGTTGTAATCGGCGATGTTTTCGTTGTAATTGTATCCATAACTCACACCAATACTATGCATTTTTGCATTTTGGGCCGCAAGGATATCATTTTTAGAATCTCCTACCATTACACATTTTGCTATTTCTGTATTCATCTCTTTGGCTAGGTGCAAAAGTGGAGCCGCATTAGGTTTTTTCTCTGCTAAAGAATCTTCTCCAATCCATAATTTAAAGAAAGATTTTATTTCTAATTCGTCTAAAATAGGTTCTATAAAATCGAATGGCTTGTTGGTGCAAATGACCATTTGGTAATTTTTTTCTTGAAGATATTTTAAAGTCTCCATAACCCCAGGATACATAAAAGTCTTATCGCAGGTTACTTCTCGATAAGCAGAGAAATAAATATCAAAAGCTTCATTTAAGAAATCCTCCTCAATTTTTTCTTGCTTGGCCTCTTCTAAAGCTCTTCGCACCAAAGGTTTTGCGCCATTTCCCACAAAAGGAGTAACGACATCTATACTTAAAGGCGATAAATCATAATGCGCTAACATTTTGTTGATAGCAATCGTTAAGTCTGGAATACTATTAATAAGCGTTCCGTCAAAATCGAAAATAATAAGTTCTTTGTCTTTAAAATTCACAAGGCTTAATTTGCTGTAAAGATGCGGAAATTCTAAATTCTAGTAAAATAGAATCCTATTATAAGGCTATCAGAGAAGTAAACAGTTTGAAGGTTTAATTATGTTTTTTCAATTTTTAATACCTTATTTTTGCTTATAAATCTTTGTTTTATATCGAAATGGAGATGAATGTTGAATCAAAATCATGAAAATTAATATAATTCTAATTACAGTTCTAATGCTTGGATTAATCTCATTAGAAAGTTGTAATAGCGCGAACGGAAATACGTATATGGAAAATACTCAAAGTCAAAACAGTTTGTTGAAAGCAGTTGCTAATCAAGATGTTCAAGCGACTAAAGAAATTTTAAAATCAAAACCAGATTTGGAAATTAGGGATGATAAAGCTAGAACAGCTTTAATGATTGCTACCTATAATTTTGATAATGAAATTGCTAAACTACTGATTGATGCTGGTGCTGATGTGAATGCTCAAGACGCAATGGAAAATAGTCCGTTTTTATATGCTGGAGCAGAGGGTAATGTGGAACTATTGAAAATGTGCTTGGAAAATGGAGCTGATTTTAATCTTTACAATCGATATGGAGGAACAGCTTTAATCCCTGCAGCTGAAAAAGGACATTTAGAAATAGTGAAAATCCTAACCAAAATAGAAGATTACCCAATCGATCATGTCAATAAATTAGGATGGACTGCATTATTAGAAGCAGTCATTTTGAGTGAGAAAAGTGATGTTCAAACAGCTATTGTCAAAACGCTTGTCGAGGCTGGAGCTGATATTAATATTCCTGATAATGATGGCGTAATTCCCTTACAACATGCTAAAAATAAATCATTAACAGAAGTTGTAGAGATTCTATCACAAGCTAAATAGTTTGTATTTATTTTAATTTCCCTGTGATGAATAAAAAAGGTTCTTAAAGTTCAGAACCAAGTTGATTATAAAAGAAGAGCGATTAAATTATTAATTATCTAATCGCTCTTTTGAGTTTTAAGATTTAATTAAAGCTTTTAAACTTATTTCTTTCTCCAGATAGAGCCATTTTTGGTCGTGAATTTTGATAAACTCCCTTGCTCCGAAAGTTCATTTAACAAAGTCTCACTATCGGCTCTTGGTGTTCCAGATAATTCAGAAAATTCTTTAGCGGTCAAACTTGGATAAATTTTAAATAAATCTTCCCATTTCTTGCTGTATTCGCTTTTAGAGGCATTTGGGTTTAACTTTAAAATCGCCATTTCATAAAATGCATAAGGTCTTGTTCCGTAAACGATTTCTTGGTTACCAGCTTCGTCGACAAAGAACATAGTTGGGAAGCCTCTAACACCTAATTCTTGACCTAACTTTAAATCCTCTTGAAATAAGTCTTTTGCTTTTCCTTCAAAATTAGATTTCAATTGACTTACATCTAGACCAACTTTCTCAGCTGCTTTAGCCATATTCTCCCATTTTGCCAAGTTTTTCTTTTCCAAAAACATCATTTCCCTCATTTCGCGCATAAACAAAATGGCTTTTTGTTGGTCCTGAAGTTGAGCTGCTTTAAAAGCAATGGAAGACGGATAAGAAGAATCCATAGGGTCTTCTAACCAAAGGTCGCCATCAATCGGCATATCATAGTGCAAACTCACTTCGTCCCAATGACTTGCCACATCTGCAGGAGAACTGATGCCTCCGCTATTGTAGCTCCAATCGGGTAATAAACCACCCATTCTGTAGTCGATGTCAATCGCATTGCCATACTCCAATTTTAGCTTGCGCAATTGTGGTTCAATTCCCCAACAAGATGAACAAATAGGATCGGTATAATAAATTACTCGAATAGCTTTTTTATCTGAAGAAACTTTATTTTCAGATGTATGAGTTGCTGTTGTATCAGCTGTTTCGCACATTCCAGTTTCTATATCGCATATCAGCGGATTGTTTTTTGACATAATTTGATTCAATTTTAATGTTAAAAATAAATCAGGTAAGCAATGCCTATCCTGATTTATTTTATTTAAGTTTTAAATTAAAATGCTTGGCGACTGTGCCAAGCATTTCTTTTATTGTTTAGCAAATTGCATGTGAACCACAATATTCACATCCTTACCAACGCCTGCAGCTGACGGATCGAATTTGATATTATAATCAAATCTATTGATCGTTGTTTTAGCTTTTAAACCTAACTTTTCTCCTTTATCACTTTTTACAGTTCCTCCATATTTAACATCAAAAATAACAGGTTTAGTAACATCCTTAATCGTTAAATCACCGTATAATAAGTAATGATCTGGTTTACCTGTAGCTAAGATTTTAGTGCTTTTGAACTTCATTTCTGGATATTTTTCAACCTCAAAAAAGTCTGCACTTCTCAAGTGTTTGTCTCTAGCTTCAACACTGGTGTCAATACTTTTTACTTGCACTGTAAAATCAAATTTAGCATTGTCTAAAGCTTCACCATCTTTCTTCAAATTACCTGTGTAATCTAAAAATTTACCATTTACCAAACTGATTCCAGAGTGTGCAATGTTGAAATTTAAAGATGAATGATATGGATCTACTTTCCATTCTGTTTGTGCGATTGAGCTTACAGTCAAAAAGACTAAAGCAATAAGTGACATAAAATTTCTCATAGTATAAATGTATTTAATGTTAATTTTCTGATTTAAATTTAGTTTTAAATAATTGATTTAGTTCGACTTAATTTAAAGTTAAACTAGACTGTTAATTTAATGCCTTTTTAGCTAATAATGAAATAATTATCCCCGGAATCGAAAGAGCAATGGCAAAATAAACCAAACTCATAGGAGAGTAAATTCCTAAAAGTAGCCCAGCGACCGAGGATGCAATCATAATCGATAAATTAAACACCGATGATTGAACCGATGTAGCCACGTCTTTTGCAGTTTCAACTTGTCGACTTACTGCGGCTTGCAATAATGTTACCAACGGTCCAAAGGAAACTCCCCATAAAAAGAAAGCAAAATGTCCAAATCCTGTCGCACCTCCAAAGAGTAAAAATATGAGCATAGAAATAATAATCAATGCAAACATGGCCACAGTCAATAATCTCAGGTATTGGTCGGTGTATTTAATAGCGATTAAAACAGAAATCATAGATCCAATACCGAAAAATAAGAGTGCGCTTTCTACGCCTCCAGCCAGTTGAATTTCTTCTACCAAACTCGTGATGTAAACATAAACACCATAATGTGCTATCACACCTAGTAAAGTTAAAATTAATATGATGATCACTTCTGGAATCTTCAGCAAGGCAAATGGAGAGGAGCTTTTAGTTAGCTTTTCTCCGGGCGTAGAAGGAAGGGCGAAATAACTAACAGCTGCGATTAATAAAATAAATCCACCCAATCCTATAAATTCATTTCTCCATCCAAATTGATTCCCGATGGAAGTCATAATCGGCATCCCAAGACTAATTCCTAAAGTGGTTCCCGCCATAATTACGGCAATGGCCTTACCATGATGCTGTTCATCTACTAAGCGCATTCCATAAGCGGCAATCATAGGCCACATTACTCCCGCGCAAATTCCTCCTAAAACTCTAAGCGCAATTACAATCGTGTAATCATGCACCAATCCTGAAACAATATTAGAAATAGCAAAACCGCCTAATAATGTTAAAAGTAAATATTTACGATTAAAATGCATGGTCAATGAAATTAATGGAATCGCGAAAATGGCGGATGCAATAGCATAATAACCCACTAAATTTCCGGTTTGGACTTCACTAATTTCTAAATCTTCCATGATTTGAGGTAAAACTCCAGACGGCATTAATTCTGAAAGAATTCCCACAAAAGTTACCGATGACATCAAAATCATCAACAACCAAGGAAATGCACTTTTAATGACATTAGAAGACTTTAAATTACTCATTTTAAGATTTAAGCTTGTTCAACAAAAAAGATTAAAACTCGGTTTCTTGACCGATCACTTTCCAACCAGCACGAGTCACCTCTAGTTTTAAAATTAGGTTGGCAACTAAAGACTCTAATAAATTTTCTTGTTTTCCGATACTCGCAACTTCAATCTGAATCACGATTTCTTTGGAATTAGCTTCAGAAACCTCTCGGTTGATTGAGCGCATCAATAGTTGGTCGTTGCTTTCAATTTGATTCAACAACCAAAACCTAACATTGGCTTCATCTTTTGCGTCACACTGAATAGAAACTTGATAATAAGTTTCTTTAACTTCAGTTTTACGATAAGCCGAAATTTTGGATAATCGAATACTAATAGGTCTCAGAATTAGGTGAGACAATACAACGGCACTCGTCGTTATGATGGCTTCGGTGTAAAATCCCATTCCTGCCAAAGTACCTACAGCTGCCGAACACCAAATAGTAGCAGCCGTATTTAAACCTCTAACGTTGAAACCATCTTTCATGATAACTCCAGCCCCAATGAAACCAATACCGGTTACAATTTGGGCCGTAATTCGAGCAGGATCTCCGCCGGCTAAACTATAGATGTTGAGAGATAAAAGCACAAAAGAAGCTGCACCAATAGAAACTAAAGTATTGGTGCGTAAACCTGCATTTTTCTGTTGCCACTGTCGCTCAAAACCAATGATGCCACCCAACACAAAGGCGGTGAGAATGCGTAAAATATATTCTGAGGTTACTACATATTCATCCATTCAGTAAATGTGAATTTTAATGTTTAAAGTTGCTTCTTTTATTTCAGATTATTAAAATTAAAGCTGATAAAATTTAATCAAGTTTTAATTCTACATCATATTCCACTTCTTTTTTGCGGAACAAGAAATCACCGTTTCTCACTGATGCCAACACGTCTACACGTCTGCGAATCGCTTCATGTACGCTAGATTCGTTGAGTACAATAAAGTTGGCTGGTTTACCGACATCTAGACCATAATTATCTTGAATATTCATACAGCGAGCTCCGTTATACGTAATTAAATCAAAGTTGGTTTCGATTTCTTTTGGCGACATAATTTGGGCTAAGTGCATTCCATTGTCTAGAATATTCATCAAGTTTCCGTTACCCATCGGATACCAAGGATCATTAATAGAATCTTGTGCAAACGCTACATTAATTCCTAGTTCTATAAACTCTTTTACTCGTGTCAAACCACGGCGTTTTGGATAGGTATCTTGGCGACCTTGTAGATAGGCGTTTTCTGTTGGACAAGAAATAAAATTGATTTTACTCTTTTGAAATAAATCCATCATTCTAAACGCATAAGAATTATCTGCTGAACCAAATGAACAAGTGTGACTTGCTGTGGTTCTGCTTCCATAATCCTCCATTAAAACCAATGCATTTAATAATTCAAGAAATCGAGAATGAGTATCATCGGTTTCGTCACAATGAACATCGATGAGCTTGTCATATTTCAATCCAAGATTTACGATATCATGTACCGATTTTTCTCCAAATTCTCTTGCTGGTTCATAATGCGGAATTCCTCCCACCACATCAGCACCCATTTTTAGAGCTTCTTCTACTAAATCAACCCCACCTTTATACGTATACATTCCTTGCTGTGGGAAAGCAACGATTTGAATATCAACGATATGTTTTAGATCTTCCTTCATTTCTAACATCGCCTTCAATGCTGTGAAATTAGGATCGGTAACGTCGATATGAGTTCGAATATGCTGAACACCTTGAGAAACCTCGTCTTTGATGCCTTTCATGGCTAATTTTTTAACGCTTTCTACCGTGAGCGTTTCTTTAAACTTAGGCCACAACTCAATAGCCTCGAATAAAGTCCCAGAACCAGCGCCTTGTTCACCAAGTTCAGACAAAGTATAAACGTAATCTAAATGTAAATGAGGATCAACGTAAGGTGGTAAAACCAATTTTCCGTTTAAATCAATTTCTTCATCAGCATTAGGTAAATTAGTTCCAATTTGCGTGATTTTTCCATTTTCAACCATCATTTCTGTTGCCGAGTCATGACGATAGAATTTTGCATTAAAAAACTTCTTCTTCATATTAGATTTATTTTAGTTTGAATGATTAAAATAATCAATGACTATTGCTAGCTGAGCTAACTCTTTAAGATTAGCAAACAAATCATCGCAATAGTCATTTGAATTCATTCTCTGTGAAATAGAGAATAACATTAGTATAAGCATTTTTTATCAGAATAACTAATAATTATGAGTTATTTAACTATTTATCAGTTGTTTACTCTAAATGCGTGATGACCCATTTCTCGAAAGCAAGCATAAAAGTCTTCAAAAATTCTTTTGTTGAATTATTGGTTAAATTTCCCTGATCATCAAATAAATCAGCTACGCCGCCAATATAAGCTTCGGGTTGTGCCATGGTTGGAACATTTAAGAAGGTTAGAGATTGTCTTAAATGATGATTTGCACCAAATCCACTAATACTACCGGTTGAAACACTTACGATAGCAGCTGGTTTTGCATTCCAACAACTTTTTCCTGGTGGGCGAGAACCTACATCAAGTGCATTCTTTAAAACAGCTGGCACAGAACGATTATATTCAGGAGTAAGAAATAAAAGAGCATCATAATTTTTTACATTCTCTCTTAATTCTACCCATTCTTTGGGCGTGTTTTCCTCTAAATCTTGATTATACATCGGAATTCCAGCAATGTCTAGAAGTTCTGTAGATAAAGATTCCGGAGCAATCTCCATAAGCACTTTTGCTGTTTTGAGGTTGTAAGACTCTTTTCTTAAACTTCCTACGATTACAGCGACTTTGTATTTTTTCATGTGTAATTTTTAATTTTAAAAATAGAAAGCCATAAATAGTCTAATTTGAATTATTTATGGCTTTTCAATATTGATTTATTATCTGATTTTAATTTATCCGTTTGTAGGTTTTGGAGCCCATCTATCATAAGGAGTCATGTCAAAGTTATTTACTTCCTCCATGCTTAAACCTAATGCTTTTGCAACACCTTCACCATACTCTGGGTCGGCCTTGTAGCAGTTTCTAATGTGACGAATCTGAATAAATTTCTCTGCTGCACCCACTTGAGCGGCTGTGTTTTTAAATAAAACATCTGCTTTTCCGTCGGCTTTAATAATGCGGAATAAATCTCCAGGTTGAGTGAAATAATCCTCGTCGTCATCTCTAAAGTTGTGAGCATAAGCGCTACCTTCTAATTCTAAAGGTGGTTCCTTAGCTTCAGGTTGCTCCTGCCATAGTCCATAACTATTTGGATTATAATGTTTAGTTCCACCGTGGTTTCCATCTACACGCATAGTTCCATCTCTGTGATTAGAGTGGTAAGGACAAGTTGGCTTGTTTACAGGAATTTGATAGTGGTTAACACCTAAGCGATAACGTTGAGCGTCACCATAGGAGAACAATCTACCTTGTAGCATTTTGTCTGGAGAGAAACCAATTCCAGGGACAATATTGGTAGGGTTAAATGCGGCTTGTTCTACATCTTGGAAATAATTTTCTGGATTTCGATTTAATTCAAATTCACCCACAGGAATTAAAGGGAAATCTTTTTTAGACCAAACTTTAGTTAAATCAAACGGATGGAATCGGTAAGTTTTAGCTTGCTCTTCGGTCATTACTTGAATATACATTTTCCATTTTGGGAAATCTTTTCTTTCGATAGCTTCAAATAAATCTCTTTGAGAAGACTCTCGGTCCATTCCTACAATTTTCGCCGCTTCTTCATCGGTTAAATTTTCGATTCCTTGTTGGGTAACAAAGTGAAATTTCACCCAATGTCTAACATTATCTTTATTAATTAAACTGTAAGTATGACTTCCGAATCCGTGCATATGACGATAACCTCTTGGGATTCCTCTATCACTCATGATAATGGTTACTTGGTGTAGCGCTTCTGGAAGCAAAGTCCAAAAATCCCAGTTATTGTTAGCATCGCGCATGTTGGTTTTAGGGTCACGCTTAACCGCACGGTTCAGATCTGGGAATTTCATTGGGTCACGGAAAAAGAATACAGGAGTATTATTTCCTACTAAATCCCAAATACCTTCTTCGGTATAGAATTTAAGTGCAAATCCGCGAATATCTCTTTCTGCGTCTGCTGCTCCACGTTCTCCAGCTACCGTAGAGAAGCGGCTAAACATTTCTGTTTTCTTACCAACTTCACTAAAGATTTTGGCTTTGGTATATTGTGTAATGTCGTGTGTAACCGTAAAAGTTCCAAAAGCACCCGAACCTTTAGCGTGCATTCTTCTTTCAGGAATTACCTCTCTATCGAAGTTGGCCATTTTCTCTAGGAACCAAGCATCCTGCATTAAAAGAGGTCCGCGAGGTCCTGCAGTTTGTACGTTTTGGTTGTCACCTACTGGTGCTCCGGTTTGCCTAGTTAATTTTGGTTTTTGTTCGTCCATTTTATTTAAATATTAATGAAATTAAATTTTTTGATAGCTAAAGTTAATTAAATAAAATCGGGATTCAAACCGAAATCCATTAGACTGATTATAAACAAAACGCCCATTTAATTATTAAAATTAAATGGGCGTTTTAAGACTTATTTATTAAAGTATTCTTTAAGAATTACTCGATTTTTTGAAATATTTATCTCTTAACCAAAACGAAACGCTGACCAATCCAATTAAAACTGGAACTTCTACCAATGGGCCGATAACGCCGGCAAAAGCTTGTCCGGAATTTAATCCAAAAACAGCAATAGCAACTGCAATGGCTAATTCGAAATTATTCCCAGCGGCTGTAAAGGCCACCGAAGCCGTTTTATCATAAGGCGCGCCCATGGCTTTGGTGAAGAAAAACCCAATGATGAACATTAAAGTGAAATACAATAACAATGGAATGGCGATGATCACCACATCCATAGGGATTTCAACGATTAATTCTCCTTTTAACGAGAACATAACTACTATGGTAAACAACAAGGCGATGAGCGTCATAGGAGAAATAGCAGGAATGAATTTCTTCATATACCATTCTTCACCTTTTAATTTAACTAAAATAACACGACTCAAGATTCCCATGACAAACGGAATTCCAAGATAAATAGCCACACTTTCGGCGATTGTTGCAATTGAAATGTCTACAATAGCGCCTTCAAATCCAAAATAGGGTGGAAGTACGGTAATGAAAATCCAAGCATAGAAACTATAGGCAAACACTTGAAAAATAGAATTTAACGCTACTAATCCAGCGCCGTATTCACTGCTTCCTTCGGCTAAGTCGTTCCAAACGAGTACCATTGCGATACATCGTGCAAGTCCGATTAGAATTACCCCGACCATATATTCTGGATAGTCTCTCAGGAAAATAATTGCCAAGAAAAACATTAAAACAGGTGCAATAATCCAATTTAGAATTAAGGATATTGATAGAATTTTAGTGTCCTTAAAAACTTTAGGAAGTAAGGCGTAGTTTACTTTGGCCAAAGGCGGGTACATCATTAAAATTAAACCAATCGCAATCGGAATATTGGTGCTTCCGCTATTGAATGAATTGATGATTTCTGGAAAACTCGGGATAAAATAACCTAGACCAATACCGATGGCCATGGCTACGAAAATCCAAATGGTAAGGTTTCTGTCGAGGAAACTCATTTTTTTAGCTGCCATAATTTATTTTTTGATTTGAGAAAATACATAGAACATTTCGGTGGCGATTTGTCCACTTCGTTCTTGGTATTTTTCGGATTGTTGAGGTGTTTGATCAAATACTTTCGGATCTTGATAGGTAACAGGAATTCTAATTTCTGCACCATTTACGATAGGACAACTTTCGTTGGCAGAATCGCAAGTCATAATCGCAGCAAAGCCAGAAGATGGATTGAATACATCGTCTAAATTCTTAGAAAAACCAATGATAGGATGCTCGTTAGGAGCATATTTTATACTATAAATCGGGTTTTCAACTTGAGCGATAGTTTCAATTTCAAAACCTGTATTTTCTAAAGTTTTCACAACCATAGGAAACAGCGCAGTTGTCTCGGTTCCACCTGAATAACAACGAACTTGGTTAAAACCAAAATAGAATGCTAAACATTGCGCCCAAATTTGTGATAAATGACTTCGTCTTGAGTTATGAGTGCAAATGAAATTTAAATTAACAACTTGATTTTGATCAACTTTTGATTGAATGTAATCGATTAAAGTTTGCAGGATTTCCTTTCTTTCTATAGAAATATCCTCAGGATTAAGTTGTTGGATAAATACTTCTAACTTTGGAAATAGCTTATTATCGTGTCCTTTCATTGTTTGTTTTTAGAATTAGCAACATCCGCTACCTGGCGCACAAGAGTTGGCTTTATTTAATTCAGAAAGTTTGATTTTAGGTTTTTGTACTGGCACTCCACATTTGTCTGGAGCTAAACAATCCGTTTGTTTGCTTACTAATAAAAAATTAGTTCCGTCGAAATCTAAAGCATACTTTTCGATGGTGTTACCTTGGTATTCCACCTCAATTTCTGAGTCTCCAAGACCTAAAGTTTTTTCTGAAAGTTCAATAATATCTATCAGTTTCTCTGGATGCAATCTGTGGTCGTAATCATTAGCGTTCCATAGTTGAAAGTTGATGACCTCTTCATTTCTTAAAGTTCCACCACAATCGATGAAGTTTTTACTGATTTTCCCAACTTCAGTAACGTGAAAATGATTAGGAACTAATTCACCATTAGGTAACTGAAAAGCTATGGTTTTTAGTTGTTTTAAAGCTGATTTAACTTCGGATAGTTTCATGAAATATAATTTTAATTTAGCAACATTTGTCGCTTATTTGAATATCTTGATTTAAAAACGAAAGCATGGTGTTTTTCATTTTGCTCCAATTTTCTTTGTCGATGCAATAGCAAACACTAGTTCCCTCAACGGTTCCTTTGATGAGTCCTAATTGTCTAAGCTCTTTCAAGTGTTGGGAAATAGTGGATTGCGCTAAACCAATTTCATCTACCAAATCGCCGCAAACACAAGCATTTATTTTAAACAAATGTTGAAGAATCGACACACGTGCAGGATGGGCAAAGGCTTTAGCGAATAGAGCAATCTGCTTTTGTTCTTCAGAATAATTATCTTTTTTGTTGAGTAACACTATTATATCGTTTAATCGCAAATTTACGATGAATGAAATTAAACTAAGCTATAAAATTTAAATATTTTGCATAAAAAAGGCTGAATTATAATTTCAGCCTTTCAAATGTTATTTAACCAATTCGTCGTCAATCGGTTCCCAAAGTTCAATTTTATTTCCTTCTGGATCTATGATATGAACAAATCTACCATAGTCGTATGTTTGTACTTCACCTAGAATTTCAACGTTATTTTCTTTTAATTTTACTAAAAGAGCATCTAAGTTTTGAACTCGATAATTTATCATAAATTCCTTTTTAGAAGGTTCAAAATATTTCGTGTCACTCTGAAAAGGACTCCATTGAAGATAATTGACTTCATCGGGTTTGTTAATATTTCTAGATGCGAAAGTAGCGCCCCATTGGTCGGTATTAAAACCTAGGTTTTTGCTATACCAATCTTTGATTTCTTGCACATTATCAGAAAAGAAGAAAATGCCACCAATTCCAGTAACTTTTGGCTCTTTTGAATTAGACATGCTTTGTTTTGTTTTTAGTTTGAAGTAAAATCATTGCAACCGCTGTTGTGATAACGCCCATCACAAATGCACCGATGGCGCTTTGTTTTGCATAATTCTCGTAGTTAAAATAGGCTTCAGCTTCAGCCTGCGTTTTGTAATAACCAAGGTCTAAGGTAAAATCAATCATATTTTTAAAGAAATCTGGCGAAATTACATTAGCAATCACCCATTGAGTAAGAGGAGATAAAATGGCGATAAATGTAGATAGAATAACTCCAGAAATTAAACCTTGCATATAGGTCATGCTTCCGTTATAGAAGTTTTTCTTTTTATCCTTTAAGGCTAAAACCATCACTATAATTGCAGGAACAGCGAAAATGTTGGTGAGATATGGATGTAAATCAATGTTTTCGCTATGCAGCCCTGCAATTCTTTCTATGAATATCCAGGCCAAGGTCATCAGGGAAAATATTAGCGCCCATTTAATTTCGATTTTAATCTTAGCCATAAGTAGTCTTTAAAAATTGAATGGTTTCTTTCATTAAAGTTTTTAATTCTTCAATATTAATGTCGGCCAATTTATTTATATAAATACAAGATTTTCCCATTTTGAATTTACCTAGATTTTCGAGTAAATGTTTGTGTTCTTCTGAACCCGAATAAACATAAAGTGAAATAGCCGATTTTCTTGGAGAAAAACCAAGTAGAGGAGCATTGCCTTCGTGGCCACTTGCGTATTTATAGTGATATTCACCAAATCCAATGATGCTTGGTCCCCACATTTTAGGCTCGATACCAGAAACTTCTTTTATGATTTCTATGAGTTCAAGACTATCTTTTATTTTTTGGTCTGTATTGGCAAAAGAATGTATAAAGTCAATGACATTAACCTCAGTGGGTTGTGTTTTGTTTTGGGTCATACTGTAATTTAAATTAAGAATTATCTATGCTGATCGATTAGAATCATATTCCCGTCGGGATCGGTAAGCATAATGCTGCCAGGTCCATTTGAGTTTTCATCTGCTTCGCTGATCAGATTGATTTCATTAGACTTTAATGATTTTTGAATCTCACGAACATCATCAAATTCTTCTAGATTTTGGGCATTTTCATCCCAACCAGGATTAAAAGTAAGAATATTTCCTTCAAACATTCCTTGAAAAAGCCCGATTAAAGCATTTTCATTTTTCATGATTAAGTAATTTTGCTCCATACTTCCACCGAAAGCTTTGAAACCTAATTTCTCGTAAAATTCTTTGGAAGTTTTAAGGTCTTTAACGTTTATACTGATTGAAAATGCGCCTAATTTCATTGCGTTATATATTTTATTGAATGTTTATGAGTTTTGTATGATTCGTATTAAAAACCATAAACTCTATTGCGAATATATAACATTGGATTATTTTTCTTTGGTAATTAATCCATAAACCCATGTTCCTATGAAATAGAAAAACACTAAATAACCTAATAGGAGTAGGGTCCCAAGAATGAATCCAACGGTTCCGAGCCCGTATACGAAGCTAAAGTAGTAAGTGCTAAAACTATCAATGGGATCTAATTTTAAGCTATAGTTACTCGGTTTAGAAATTAAATCTATAATAAGAGAAAACAGAAGACTTCCCACAATGATTCCTACAATTCCTGCAAAAATTCTATTTTTATTCATCACATCAACTTAATTGTAAAGTTTAAACATTAATGTTTGTTTTAAATTATGCTCAGGGCAATTAATTTCACGAAATTTAATTCAGCACTTAAATCGCTCTGTAGCTAATTCTTTTAGTTAAGCATACTAAACATGAATTGAGCCGAAAAGTGATTCAATACATAAATATAAATCTTTCGTATCAATTATTCAACCGAACCTTCTTTTGTAAAAAGAGGTTTAAGCCCTTTATACACTACACTTGCTCCTATTAGAGTGAACAAAACCAATAAGATATAGAGCAGTGCTTTGGATGAAATAAATTCGCTGAGATGTGATTTAATCATTAAGCTAAGTCCAAAACTTATGACAATGGACGCGCTGACGAGTACAATTTGAAGTAGATTTTTCATGCTGAGTTAAGTTTAGATGAAGGAAACACAAGCTTAGGTTCACTTGTAATTTTCCAATTAATTGATTAGTTGCTTACTAATTTAAGAAATTAAACTTTAATAAATCAGAAATCATGAAATATTTAGGTTAAAATACGGATATATTCAAAGTATATATAGCCTTTTCTTAAGGGTATAGCCTTGAATTCTTAAATTGTTTGTGAAGAGTGTATTAGTTTGAAAAGGGTCTTTTGTGTTTAAAGATAGAAAGCTAGAGTTGTCCAGCCAGAGTATTTAAACACATTAATTTTCTTCCATTTTTATTTAAAAATTTTAAATACCCAGAAGATTAGCAACATTTTCAATTAAATTAATAATTGGAGAGTCAGATAAACAAGTTGCACATTTGGCATAGGTCATAAGACAATCCACAAAATCTGTAAACATGTGAAACAACAATCCTATTCCAATAATCTTGAATGGTTTTCTAAGAAATAATAAAATTACATAGACCAACATCGCGTAATAAGTATGCAATAAATGAAAGTTAATGCTGCATCGATTGGCCTGGAAAATAGGGTCGGAGAGGAGATGGTCTAAATCCACTAACATGGTGGCAATCAAAATTAAATAAACCTTTTTCCAATCCTTTCTGAAAAATAAAAAAGCGATAAAAAAAGGAAATCCAAAATGTAGAAAATAGTGGATAAATGACTGCATTTAAAATTTTGGTTTAAGTTGGATTGCTGGAATCATAAAAAACTAAGATTAAGAATCTTTAGGTTTAAAACTACAAAACAAGAAATTTTGAGTAGTGTCAAAAGGCGTGACATGATCCTCTGTTGCACAATTAATTTTAGTGAAATTTGGAGAAAAAACTTCTTCTAATTCCTTTGCATCATATTGTGATATCTCTAGACCGCTGCATTTCTCTGGTCCGTCTTTAGAAAAGGTTCCAATGCATAGAAATCCTTTCACAGCTTTTTCAGCAATCTTCTTGTATGCTTCAATTTGTTCTGGTTCGGTTAAGAAATGAAAAGCAGCTCTATCATGCCAAACATCATAAGTTGTCTGAGGTTCAAATTGGGTAATATCGCTCACAATCCATTCCACCTTGTCAGCTTTATCGCCTAAACGTTTTTTAGCTCTTTCTAAAGCTTTAGCAGAAATATCCAAAACGCTGATATTTTCAAAACCTTCATCTAATAAAAAATCTACCAATTTGCTGTCGCCACCACCTATGTCTACGATTTTGGCGGATTTATCTAGATTGAATCCATGAATAAACTCTAATGATTTAACTGGTTTTTCTTGTGTCCAACTTACTTGGTTTGGGTTTTTGGTTTCGTAAACTTTTTCCCAATGTTGCTTTCGGTCAATATTCATGCTTTTGCTTTAAGGATTAATCTTAGTGGCGGCTAATTTAAGTAAAATGTAGTAACCTTAGCTTTTGACTTACTTAGTCTTAGAAGATTCTTGCTTTTATGACAAATGTTAGTTTATTTATATCTATTCTAAATTGTTATATTTGCACTACGAAAATTGATATGAAGAAATTATTATTAGCTGTAGCTGCCTTCACAATGTTGGTGAGCTGCGATAACAAAAGCAACAAAACAGATAAAGCAGACGGAGCGGAATCATCTGGTCAACAGGTGGTGAATGTTTATACGCACCGTCACTATGAGCCAGATCAAAACATTTTCAAAATGTTTGAAGATGAAACTGGTATCAAAGTAAAAGTAATTAATGCCAGTGCAGACGAGTTAATTCAAAAAATGAAAATGGAAGGGAAGCAATCTCCGGCTGATGTTTTGATTACTGTAGATGCAGGTAGATTGAGCCGTGCTAAAGACGAAGGATTATTACAGAGTATTGATTCAGAAATTTTAGAAAGTAAAGTTCCTGCTCATTTGCAAGATGTAGATAATCAATGGTTTGGCTTAACTAAAAGAGCGCGTGTTATAGCTTATGCTAAAGATCGTGTGAGCCCAGAAGATTTAAGTACTTATGAAGATTTAGTGAATGAAAAGTGGAAAGGGAAAATCTTGGTGAGATCATCTTCTAATATTTACAACCAGTCACTTTTGGCTTCAATTATTGCTAACGATGGCGAAGCAGCAGCAAAAACTTGGGCAGAAGGCATTGTAGCGAATATGGCTCGTGCGCCTAAAGGTTCTGATAGAGATCAAGTAAAGGCTGTGGTTGCCGGAGAAGGTGACATAGCAATTGTGAATTCATACTATATCGGGAAAATGTTGAACTCTCCAGATGCTGAAGAAGTGAAAACTGCTCAACAAATTGGATTGTTTTTCCCAAATCAAGGTGACAGAGGAACTCATATCAACGTGAGTGGAGCTGGAGTTGCTAAGTATGCTCCCAACAAAGCAAATGCAATTAAATTTATTGAATATCTAATTAGCGCAGAAGCTCAACAAGTATTTACTGAAGCCAACTACGAGTATCCAATTTTGGAAAGTGTAGCACCTGTAAAAGATATTGCTGATTGGGGTGAATTCAGCGAAGATCAATTAGGATTAAACAAATTAGGAGAATTTAATAAAAAAGCGGTTTTAATTTTTGATGAAGCAGGCTGGAAATAAGAACGAAGTATTCTCTTTAAAAACTAGGCTCAAAAGGCTAAAGAGAGATCTAAACAAGTGGTCAGTATTTACGCTGGCCATTGTTTGTTTCTTGGCCTTGCCTATTATTTTTATTGGAATAGAGCTATTCTCGGGTCCTGGCGAGTCGTGGAATCACATTGTAGACCACCTTTTGCCGGATTATATCGGGAATTCCTTCTATCTTATTTTTATTTGCAGTATTCTCGTTTTATTATTTGGGGTTTCGTCGGCGTGGTTTGTTTCACGCTATGATTTTCTGTTTAGAAAACAAATGGAATGGCTGCTGATTCTGCCATTGGCGATACCGTCTTATATTGTTGGTTATGCTTACGCCGGAGTCTTTGACTATGGTGGAAGCATGGATTTGCTCTTTAGAGAAATCGGGTTAAACTTTGTCCGAATTGATATCATGAACAGATCTGGGTTGGCTTTTGTTCTGAGTATTTCGCTTTTCCCTTATGTGTATGTAAGTGCAAGAGCATTCTTCTTAAATCAAGCCAATAACCTTTTGGAAGCCTCTAAAATGTTAGGCGTTGGCGAGATGAAAACCTTTTTTAAGTTAATGCTTCCTTTGGCTAGACCTGCTATTGTGGCTGGTTTAGTTTTAGTTTTAATGGAGGTGTTGAACGATTATGGCGCGGCAAAATATTATGGCGTAAATACCTTTACTACAGGTATTTTTAGATCTTGGTTTTCACTAGAAGAACCTCAAACTGCGGTTTATTTATCGGCCTTATTGATTATCATAATCTTTGCTTTAATTTTAATTGAAAAATGGCAAGTAAGGAAGATTAAGTTTACTTCAGCTAAAACCAATAGTACGCAGATTCAAAGAAAAGAACCTAAAGGGGCGATGCATTTATTGATTTTCACCTTGGTTTTTATACCGATTTTATTAGGTTTTGTAATTCCATTGGCTCAACTAATTTATTGGGCATTTATCACAGCATCTAGGGTTTTCGACATGGAATTTATTATGATTTCGCTACAGAGTTTTGCGATTGCCATTGGATCTTCTTTAATCACTGTATTCTTTGCACTTATTTTAATTTATTTCTCTAAGTGGAGTACTTTAGCTAGTATTAAAAACATTTCTAGAGTAGGTGTTTTAGGTTACGCAATTCCAGGAGCGGTAATAGCCATTGGGATTATGATTCCAACTTTAGCTTTAGATAAATGGTTGATTGGCGTGTTGAGTAATTTTGGAATTGATACTGGGTTGATTATCAATGGAACTCTGATTGCTTTGTTATATGCTTATGCAGTAAGATTCTTAGCAGTTGCTTATAATCCAATAGATTCCACAAGTTTAAAAGTAGATAGTTCAATTCCAGATTCATCTAAAGTTTTAGGGGCAGGAAATATTAAAACTTTCTTCAAAATCGAATTCCCTTTAATCAAAACAGGAGTGTTTAGTGCTGTGATTTTGGTTTTCATCGATGTAATGAAAGAATTACCGCTAACATTGATTTTAAAACCTTATCATATAGACACCTTGGCGGTTAAGGCATTTGAATATGCCAGCGACGAAATGGTCATGGAAGCGGCAATCCCGTCACTTTTCATTATCTTTACAGCCATGATACCTGTGATATTATTAAATAAATTACTGATCAAAAAATAAACATGCTACAAATTACCTCTCTTTCTAAAAGCTTCGACAAAGGCAAAACATTTGCGCTAGAAGATGTCTCTTTCAACTTGAAAGCAGGACAGGTCTGTGCGATTGTGGGAGAGAGCGGAAGTGGTAAAACTACTTTGGTTAGGCTTATTGCGGGACTCGAAAGACCAGATCATGGGAGTATTGCCATGAATGGAAAAACCATTGCTTCTTTAGATAAATTCGTTCAGCCTGAAAAGAGGAAAATTGGTTTAGTTTTCCAGGAATACGCTTTGTTTCCACACCTTACTATTTTAGATAATGTGTTATACGGAATTTCAAAGGGTAAAAACAAAAAGAAGAGAGCCCAAGAAATGCTTGATTTAGTTGGTCTAAGCGAAATGGGAAAGCGTTATCCACATCAACTTTCTGGTGGACAACAACAACGTGTAGCTTTAGCTAGAGCGTTGGCTCCACAGCCTTCCTTATTAATCTTAGATGAGCCATTCAGTAATTTAGATACTTTATTGAGAACTCAATTGAGAAATGAGGTTTTTGATATTATTAAAAAGACTGAAGTCACAGTTTTATTTGTTACGCACGATACGCAAGATGCTCTTTCTGTAGCGGATGAGATTCTTATTCTGCAAAAAGGAAAAGTGGTTCAAAAAGATGTGGCGGCAAATTTATATGTGAAACCAAATACGCTCTATGTAGCATCATTATTTGGTAGCACGGTACATATCAACCAGAATTTACAAACGGCATTTAAATGTCCTTTAAAGGAAACTTGTTGCCATGCGATTCGAAATGATAAAATTAAAGTGAGTCCTTCTTCTCACGAAACTGATTGTGAGTATATCACCACGGCTAAGGTGATTAAGAAGATCGAGTTAGGTGATTCGGTTCAGTTATTATTAAAGTTGGAATCTGGCGAGCAATTAACGGTTATGACCAAAGATAAAAACATTGCAGACACCATTACAGTTGGATTCAACTCTACCGATATTCTTGAGTTTGAACAAGAGTAATATTTAAGTTTAAAAATCCTATTTTAAAATTTAATTTTCCTCAGTTTAATTGAAATTGAGAGGCTTGTTTGTTATTTGTAATAACATGATTATTAGTACTTAATCTTGATGATTTCTTAAGAATTAATTTGGTAAAACAACCAATGGCGTTTGTCCTTCGTGTACCAAATCATTGATTAAAAATCTTCTAAAAAGCTTATCAGTTAACAGTCGTGAACCTCTTTGAACGACAAGGATTTCATCGATTTTGTCATTGATAACTTTTTTAATGTCTTCTAATCTATCCTTTCCTTCGTAGATAGCAGTTGTTGTATTAAATCTATCTGCGTACATGTTTTTTAGTTTATCCAATTCAGCTTGGATTATAGAAGTATCTTCGTCTGCTTGAGCTAAATGGAAAAAGGTAAGATGTGTATTTTCGTCTTCTATAAAATCTAAGAAGTTATTTAATTCTTGGATATTAATCGGATGCTTTTCATTGATAGCTACAAATATCTTTTCATGCGTATAAGCATCAATTTCTTGTGGCATTGCAACCACAATATTGTTGGTGCTATTGATAACCTGTAAGGCATAACTACCAAAGAAAATCTTCTTTAGCATAGAAGTACCTTTAAGCCCAACAAAAATTAAATCTTCATAATCTTCTGCTAAAAGCTGAGGAAGGCTAATCTGGAAATCGTTTTCAGAAACATGGTATTGAACACTCTCTGGATGAGGCATAATCTCCCTTGTGAGCGCTTTAAGTTTCTGCAAGGCCTCTTCATTCGCTTCAGCGGTGATTTGCTGTTTGACTTCGGTATCGGCCAATGCAGGAGACTGCACAATCGATTGATGTACTATTAATAGTTGTGCTTTTGCCTGAAGACTCCATTGATAAGCATATTTAATGAGATTACTAGAGTGCTCAGATAAATCAATAAGTAGTATAAAACGCTTTCTCATACTATAAATATAGATTAAATTATTTTAAGAATATAAACTCTTACCAACCTCTTCAAAATCTTTTTCGGTGTCCGCCAATATCATCAGTGTATCATCTTGTTCCAGCTTAGTAGAACCACCTGGTCTAATATATTTTCCATTGCGTTGAATCATAACAATAAAAGCAGTGCTTGGGAAATTTAAGTCAACAATTTGTTTGTTAATTACAGATGCACCAGGTAAAATATCAAACTCCTTAAGCAATGATTTAGGGAAATCAAGTAAAATTCTATCAACTTCAGTTATCCGTTTTTGATCTTCTGGAATTCCAACACGCAGCCATTTCGCTACTACGGTGAGTGAGGTTCCTTGAATTAAAACCGAAGTTACAGAAATAAAGAATACGATATTAAAAATCATCGGAGCTTTATCTACGCCAGCCAACAAGGGATAAGTTGCAAATACAATAGGAACAGCTCCACGCAAACCTACCCAAGAAATATAAAGTCTTCTTCTTAGTTTCATTTTAAAGAAAACTGTACTAATAAAAACAGCAACCGGTCTTGCTACAAAAATCAGGAATAAAGAAATCATTAATCCAATTCCCATGTATGGGATGATTTCGGATGGGAAGACCAATAAACCTAAGGTTAGGAAAAGCACAATTTGCATTAACCAAGCTAAACCATCAAACATTTTAAGGATGGTTTTTTTGTGGATTAAGTCTTGATTTCCAAGGAAAACAGCACAGATGTAAATGGCTAAAAACCCGTTTCCTCCAATAAAATCTGTGGCAGAGAAAGTAATGAACATCAAAGCAATCACAAGAACTGGATATAATCCTTCAATACCTAATTTTATTTTATTGATGATGAGTTTGCTCAATCTACCAAAGCCAAAACCAGCAACTGCTCCTAGAATCATTTGTTGAAAAAATACGGGAATCACCGATATAATGTCTTGATCCTGATCCACTACCAAGCTTAGGAATGCAATGGTGAGCACATAAGCCATCGGGTCGTTACTTCCACTTTCTAGCTCTAGCGTAGGTCGTATGTTTTTCTTTAAGGCTAAACTCTTAGATCTCAAAATAGAGAAAACCGCCGCGGCATCTGTGGATGAAACAATTGAGCCCAACAGCATACTCTCATAAAAAGTAAAATCTGTAACATAGTACACAAATGTTCCTAAGCTTAAAGCTGTAAGCAGAACGCCCAAGGTGGAGAGTACAATTCCCTCTTTGAGAATGGGTTTAACGGATTTAAAGCTCGTATCTAATCCACCGGAAAACAATATAAAGTTAAGGGAAACAATCCCGATAAATTGAGCAGCTTTTGGATTGTCAAAATGAATTCCACCAATTCCATCTGTACCTGCTAGCATCCCAATTCCTAAGAATAAAATAAGGGTAGGTACACCAAATTTGTAAGACGATTTTCCAGCGAGAATGCTAATAAACAAAAGTAAGGAACCAATTAGTAAAATGTTTTCGGTGGTAATATTCATAAATTAAATGTTCTAAATAATTTAATATAATCGTCGGAATTGTAAAGATACTGAATTAAGAAAAGTAGAATTCTGCTTTTTAGCTTAATTTCAGGAGTTTTAAGCTAAAAGTCATTGATATCATTGAGTTCCTGCTTTTTCAAATCTTAAAATGCATTGGATAGAGATGTATTGTTTAATTCTTAAAACTTTAGGTATAAATGAATTAATCTCTACTATTAAGTACCAATTTTAAAATAAATATGTGAAGAGAATGATAAAATTAAGCTGATTTTGCCAAAGTAAATTTTAAACACTTATCTTGCAAGTTAAATTAAATTCTATATGTTTATTTCAAACTTTGCTAAGAAATCCTTTTTATTAATACCTATTGCATCGGCATTTGTTTTTGTTTCATGTAATAACAAAGACACACAAGTTAAGCCAGAAGTTAAAGAAGCACTTAAAGATAAAAACTTCGTAGTTCCAGCTGAAGGAGCAGCTGCAGATGCCACAACTTCAGGTGATGTAGCTTTAAATCCTGCACATGGTCAGCCAGGTCATGATTGTGCGATTCCTGTGGGAGCGCCATTAAATAGTAAGCCAGCGACGAATCAAAATATGACGCCTGTTCAAGCGCCAGTTCAGAATCAACCTTCTACTGCACCAACGGGTTCAGGAATGGTAAATCCACCACACGGACAGCCAGGACATGATTGTGCGGTACCAGTTGGAGCACCATTATAATCAAATGAATATAAGGCAAACATTTGCTTTTGAAATTATAAAAACACCATTTTTAGTTCTTTAAATTGAACTCTATAAAAATGGGTAAATGATCAGAAATACCTCGGGCTAGCTCGAGGTATTTGCATTTTTGAACGAAGTCAATCGTTTCTGCATTGAGTCGTTGGATACCCGGTAAGAAGTAAATATTGTCAATCGCATGGTTGAGGTAATTGCCATCCTTGCATTTCATTTTTAGGGTAGTAGGTTGCTGATACAGCGAATTTGTGAAGCCCTTATGGTATAAAGGTTTCCATACAGCGTGATTTTCATCTAAATTAAAATCACCAGCAATCAATATATTCTCGGTTTCTAATCGCTTTGGATAATCGATGAAGTGAATAATTTCTTCTTCGGGTTTGTCGTAATATTTCCTGGAGTGATAATTAATGACATAAAAATCTTCAGAACCTTTCTTGGTTTTAAACTTAGCTATAAATGGTTCGCGATAGCAAATTTCTTCTAATTCTTTATCAAGATAAGCCCGATGTTGTAGGCTTACTTTAGAGGTTTTCCATAGAAAAGCATATCGCTCGCTCATGTTAGCCGACGGACTTTTTGTTGGATCGCTTATCTGATAATCCCATTTAGAACCCATTCGATTGAGTTCATCTGCAATTTTAGCAACAGCTTGAGCTCCCGCAGGATCTTTAGCAACCACTTCTTGAATGGCAACAATATCAAAATTTCGTAGAATTTTGGCAATGGCTAATATTTCCTCATCAGACTTAGATCTTCCCAAATGCCGAATGTTCCAAGAGACTAGTTTTATGGAATTCGCATCTTTGAATTCCACTCGCACCGGTAATAAATCCTTAGGTTGTAGACTATCTTGAAAAACACTATCAACAACGATAGGAGGAATCACCACTTCGCTAAACTCGGTTTCAATTATTTCATCTGAAAGTCCCTGAGCCTGAGGTTGGCAGGATAGGAGAGTGATTAATATTAAAATTAATGAAAATATGTTTTTCCGCATTAAATAGGTTTAATTAGATGGATTTTCAATTAATTAAATCTCGTCTAAAAGGATTTTAGCTTTCTCTTTAAAGGTATTTGGGTACACATTGGTTTCTGCAACATCCTTTAAAATTGAAATAACTGTTTTGTCGTTCAAGTACCTGAATAAGCCCATATTCCAAGCTTTTAGATCAGGGTTGGAATTACTATAATATTTCCAAAATTTTGGTCTTGTTGACTTGAAAATGATAGCCGTTTCTTTGTTACAATGAAATCCTTCAATGGTTTCTTCGTCTTCATCACTTGGCTCAATATGATTCATTTGTGCGATGGCAAAAATAAATCTTTCGCTTTCTTTTTGATTAGGTGCTAAAGACGTAAACACCGCCATTTTTCCCATTTTAGCATGTAAGCTAGAGATGGTAATATTTGCATCAAATTCTTCCTCAGTCGGTAAATCTAAACTCGTGTTTTCATCTAAAATGCTTTCGTCTAAGGCTGATGAAACCTCTTCTTTAGACCAAGTTTGATGTTTAAAATTATAAGCCACTAATTCTTCATCAAAAACATGACTCCAATCTTCATTGTTATACTTTACCTTAAATGCAACGTTTCCATCGTTTGATTTAGGTGTTGAACTCGTTTCATTTTCGATTTTAATATCTGAATTCTCGTATAAATTGTGAATATCGTCTTTGCTGTATTGAATGAATTCAATTCCGTTTTTTTCTAAGGCAAGGCTAGAAGTTTTTGGAATGAAAGGAGCAGCTAAAATAATGCGTGTTTTAAATAATTTATATTTAAGATTTTTAACCAGAAGATGGTCTAAATCTGACTTGGAGACGGTGGTTTGTTTAATTTCCAATAGTACACGCTGATCATCTTTATCTTCAAAAGTAAGATGTGTATTCAGTCCATGTTCTGAATTAGGTTGATTATCTATTAAAGTGAGTCCTTCTTCAATTAAATCCGAGTGAAATAATTCGAAAGCTTGTTCAATTTGTTTTTTAGATAGGTTGTTCATTTGGTTTGTGTTAGGTGATTTTTAAAATCTCTTAAAGATAATTATTTTTAAGAGGGAAATGAAAGTTGAAGTCTTTAAGTTAAGCTAAATACTATTTTTTAGAAAATAAAACTGTCCTATAAATGCATATAGGACAGTTCTTTGTGTAAATATAAATGTGTTTCGTTTGTCAAATTATATTTTCTTAACGTATTCTGTAATGATTACGATAGTCTGACCTTCAACCTTTCCTTCGATAAAGTTAGCATTTTCTGGGTCAAGTGAAATTCTTCTCACGGCCGTACCTTGTTTAGCAACCATACTACTTCCTTTCACTTTTAAATCTTTAATTAAAACCACAGAATCTCCTGGAGCTAAAATCACACCATTACAATCTCTATGAACAACTTTGTCCTCGTCGTCAGCGAAGCCTCCAGCGGCTTTAGCAAATTCTAATTCTTCAGGCTCCATGTACATCATGCCCAATAAATCTACTGGCCAACCTTCTCCTTTTAATTGGTTTAACATTCTCCAAGCAACTACTTTTACTGGAGTGTATTGACTCCACATGCTATCATTCAAGCTTCTCCAGTGGTTTGGATCAATTTTTTCTGGATCTTCGATTTGAGAGATACAGGTTTCACAAGCTAAAATAGCGTGGTCAGCAATTTCTTCTGTTTTTGGTGGAACTAAATACATTTTAAGGTTTTCAGTTGCAGCACATAATTCACAGGTATTATTGCTTCTATCTTGTAGTTCTTTTAAAACACTCATGATTTTTAAATTTTCACAAAAATAGTGAAAATAAATGGTGAAAAATAGCAAGTTGCACTTCTCCGACTTATGTAGATTTTAACTAAATAAAGGAAAACTCTAGGCGATAAGATTTTATATTTTAAGTAGC
This sequence comes from Profundicola chukchiensis, assembly GCF_029664245.1. Taxonomy (GTDB): domain Bacteria; phylum Bacteroidota; class Bacteroidia; order Flavobacteriales; family Weeksellaceae; genus Profundicola; species Profundicola chukchiensis. Next base: position 203,516 of record NZ_JANAIE010000005.1, read on the forward strand.
GCTTGGTTCGCTGCCTTCAAAGTAAACTTTCTCCAGAGGACCATTATCAGCTTGTTCAACAGAAAACTCACCAGATTGTGTTCGACGAAGTGCAGTTAGGTAAGCGCCAGAGTTTAAGGCTTGCCCAAAGTCATGCGCCAATGAACGAATGTAAGTTCCTTTGCTACATTTAACTTCAAAATCAACATAAGGCATTTCGATTTTGGTGATTTTGAATGATGAAATATGAACAGGTCTTTTTTCTGGAACATATTCAGAACCTGAACGAGCCAATTCATATAATCTTTTACCGTCCTTTTTCACGGCCGAGTGTAGAGGAGGAGTCTGAAGAATATCACCCACAAATTGTTCTGTTGCTTGGTGAATCAAATCTTCTGTAATATGATCCGTCGGGAAGGTTTCGTTTTCTGGTTGTTCAGTGTCGTAGGATTCGGTGGTAACGCCAAGTTTAAAAGTTCCCGTATAAGTTTTATCCTCATTTTGAAACTCCGAAATTCGTTTGGTAAACTTACCTACACAAATCACTAAAACCCCCGTAGCTTTTGGATCTAATGTTCCCGCATGGCCAACTTTGAATTTGCGTAAACCATGCGTTTTTCTAATGTTCCATCGAATCTTGTTAACTACATCAAATGAGGTCCAATCTAAGGGTTTATCAATGATGAAAACCTTTCCTTTCTGTAGTTCTTCTAATGGAATCATATATGTTTAAGCAAAAAATAATGAATAGATAATCGCGATGCTACCTACGATTAAACAATAAATAGCGAAGTAAGTTAATTTAGCTTTTTTAACCAATGCAATCATCCAATTACATGCGATAATTCCTGAAATAAATGCTGCAATAAATCCAGCTAATAAAGCAGGTCCATTGGTAAATTCTAAAACACCACCAGCATCTAAAATCTTTTTAGCAATAGCTCCGAATATCAATGGAATCACCATTAAAAAGGAGAATCTAGCAGCTTTAGATCTATCATCACCTAATAAAACCGAGGTAGAAATAGTAGCTCCTGAACGAGAAATTCCTGGTAAAATAGCAATAGCTTGAGCAACACCAATTATAATGGCATCTTTATAAGAAACTGATTTCTCTGTATTTTTAGCTTTATCTGCAAAATAGAGTAGAACTGCTGTCAACAAAAGCATACAACCTACTAGTAGAATCTGACCGTCAAATAGTTTTTCTAACCAATCTTCTAAGAAAAAACCAACCAAGGCTGCAGGAATCATTGATAACACAATTTTACCCACGAAATGAGTTGACTCATTGTTTTTAAATTCAAAGAAGCCTCTGATAATTTCCCAAATGTCTTTGCGGTAAACTACTACAGTACTTAATGCTGTAGCAAAGTGAAGTACGATGGTCAACATCATGCTTTCTTCTTGATCGGTACCCAAAATAGCTTCTGCGATTTCGATATGACCACTTGATGAAACTGGTAAAAACTCAGTTAAACCTTGAACAATTCCAATTAGAATTGCGTCTAAAATATCATTCATTCCTCTAATTTCTTAGCATCGGGATTAACCAAAATAGCATAAACTTCTACTCCAAAGCCTAATAAGACTAAAAATGGAGCTAGACGAATTCTACGCCACGAAAAAATATCTTCATTCCAATAATTAGGATCAAATGTGCCATCAGGTCTTGTGTTGGCATCTGGTCCTGTCATTAAGAAAAAACCAATAGTAATCAGCGCTAGGCCAATCGCCATAAGTATATAATTTTTCTTTCCGAATAAGAAAGATGTATCTGGCGGAATTCTCATGAGTAATAAAGTTGATCTGTTCGTAATTTCAAATACTTCCAAGTTGCCCAGAATGTACTGAAGACAGCTATAATAATACCCGTAACAAGCAATCCAAGAATTAACCATTGGAACTTCTCATTCCATAAACCAAGGTCTAATTTTGGTGCAGCATAATACCATAATCCACCTAATGCAAGAATGGCTAAAACAGCTCCTAATAACCCAAGCCAAAAGCTTTGAATAATGAATGGTTTAACAATAAACCTGCGTTTAGCACCAACCAATTGCATGGTTTTAATGGTAAATCTTTTGGAAAATATTTTAAGTCGAATAGAGTTGTTAATCAAAATGATTGATATAACTAAGAATAATCCAGCTAAAGCAATAAGCCAGAAGATAATCGTATCGATTCTTTCGTAAATACTTGCTAAAGACGATGTGTTGTTTACACTGTCTATGATTGGATAACTCGCCAAAACACTTGTAATACTATCTACGCGAGTAGAGTCAACATACTGTGGGCGAATCGTCATAACAACAGATGGAGGGAAAATTCCTTCTTCAAACAAAGCTAAATCTTCTTCGGTTAAGCCTAATTGGTTCTTCGCCATTTTAAGTGCGTTTTCCTTATCAACGTACTTCAAAGACTTAACGAAAGGTTTGGTTCTTAAGGAATCCAGGAAAGCTTTATGAACTTCTGGTTCTTTCTCAATATCCTTTTTGTCTTTAGCTTCTTTGAAATAAGCCTCAATCTCAAATTGGTTTTTCAGGTGTTCTGCATAATCGCTTGAGTTAACCACGATTAAGCCAAATAAACCTAAGAGAAATAATACCAAAGCAATACTCACCACCACCGTAATATTGGAGGAACGTAGGCGACTATTGTTCATTCTATCTGATGTCTTGGACATGTAAAAATAATTTTGCGCAATTTAGTAAAAAACATTCTTATCCCCACTTTTAGAATAGGCAATCTTGTTAAACCTTTACTAAAAACAGAAAAAGGCAAAGTTTTGAGTATGCCTTATTTTGAAATGTGTCGAATTCTAATATTATCAACGAGTTTAGATCGATTTTAGTCTATTCAACTAAGCTCAATTTTAATCATCCCCCAGAAAAGTTTTAATTACGTCGTATTCATAACCTTTCTGAAGCATATAACGGATGATTTTTTGGTTCTTCTTATAAAGGTTTTTCTCGTTGAGACTTGCTGCTTTTTTCTCAATTAATTTCTCAGCCGTGTCATAATAATCTTTATCATCTATTTCTGCCAAACCTTGAGCAATCAATCGATCATTAATCTGACGTTTTTTTAACTCTATTTTAATTTTAATTTTCCCCCAATTCTTTTGTGTAAACCTTCCTCGAGCAAAACTCATGGCAAACCTTTCTTCGTTTAAGAAGTTTTCGCGTATTAAATAAAGTAGAATATCATCTCTAACTTCGGGAATTAAGAAAAATTCATCTAACTTTTTCTCCACATCCCAATGACAGCGATCTTGGTAAGCGCAGTAATAAGCTAGCTTTTCTTTGATAGCGTGAATATCGGTTTCGGGATTTTTCTTCATTGATAGGGTAAAATTAGTCTTTATTTTAAAATTAAGCCTATTGAAGTTACTTTTGAAGCTCGTGGTTCAGATTCATTTTTTTCGCTTCGAAAAATCTTTATACTTTTACTCTCATGAAAATCGGTTTATTCTTTGGTTCATTTAATCCTATTCATATAGGACATATAATTCTTGCAAATCATATTCAGCAATTTGGCGATGTAGACAAAGTTTGGTTTGTGGTTACGCCACGAAGCCCTTTTAAACAGCATGTGAAGCTAACAGATGATTACGAGAGATTGCATATGGTTAATTTAGCCTTAGAAGATTATCCAGATTTGGAATCAAGTAAGGTTGAATTCGATATGCCGCAACCGAATTATACCACCCATACTTTGGCTAAACTAAGAGAAGATTATCCACAGCATGAATTTAGTTTAATCATGGGAGAGGATAACTTGGTAGGTTTACATAAATGGAAAAATGCGGAGTTTTTGGTGAAGGAATATGATATTTTGGTTTATCCAAGAATTGCAAGTGATCAAAAGAAGCCAAAAATTGATTTGAGTAGAGTTAAGAAGATTAACGCTCCAATTATAGAGATATCATCTACATTTATTCGTCAAAACATTAAGGATGGCAAGATTTACAGGCCTTATTTACCGCCACCTGTTTTTGATTATATAGATGGTAGTAGCTTGTTTAAGAATTAGAAGATTTTCCGTGAGAAGAATTAATTCTAAAAACTTATTCACAATCCTTTCATTTAGCAGGCTTAAGTTTGCTTAAGTTCTTATAACCAATTGAATAAAAATCTAACATCCTATGCGTGCATAGCAAATAATATTTTGTATATTTACGGCTTAAGAATTTCGTAAAATAATCAAATACATGAAAATATTAGTTTGTATTAGCAGTGTACCCGATACTACATCGAAGATTAACTTCACTGCAGACGGTAAAGCTTTTGATAAGAATGGGATACAATTTGTCATCAATCCATATGATGAATTTGCCTTAACTAGAGCCATTTGGTTTCAAGAGAAGCAAGGAGCTACAGTAACGGTTGTAACTGCGGGGGATGCTTCTGTAGAGCCAGTAATGCGTAAAGCTTTAGCAATCGGAGCGAATGATGCGATTAGAATCGACGTAGATCCTAAAGACAGTATTTCAACTGCAAAAGAAATTGCAAAATTAGCTAAAGAAAATGGCTATGATTTAATTTTAGCAGGTAGAGAGTCTATTGACTACAACGGAAACGCTGTTCCAGCTTTTATTGCAGCAGAATTAGGTTATAGTTTTGTAAACAACTGTATGGGATTAGAAGTAGAGGGCGAGAGCGCTAAAGCTACTTCAGAAATCGACGGAGGTAAAGAAACTGTTTCTTTCACTTTGCCAGCTGTTGTTGCAGGTCAAAAAGGTTTGGTAGAGGAGAGTGATCTTAAGATTCCAAACATGCGTGGAATTATGCAAGCGCGTACTAAGCCATTACAAGTAGTAGCTTCTAGTAATGCTGAAGCAAAAGTTGTTGCAGATGGTTTCGAAAAACCAGAACCAAGATCTTCTGTTACCTTAATCGATAAGGATAACGTAGATGAGTTAGTTCGTTTGTTGCACGAGGAAGCGAAAGTAATCTAATATTAAAACAAAGAAATTATGTCAATTTTAGTATATACAGAAACAGAAAACGGTAAGTTCAGGAAAAACGCTTTTGAAGCCGTTTCATACGCAAAAACAATCGCTGATCAAGCTGGAGATACAGTTACAGCATTAGCTATTAACGCAGACGATGCATCTCAGTTGTATAAATACGGAGCAAGCAAAGTATTGGTTGCTAAAGGTGATGCTCACAAAGTTTCTCCTGAAGTTTTAGGTAAATTAATCTCTGAGCATGCTGATAATTTTGTGGTTTTGGCACACAGCAACGAGGGAGCTAGTATTGCCCCTTTCTTAGCTTATAATTTAGAAGCTGGTTTAATTACCAACGCTATTGAAGCACCACAATCAATTTCTCCATTGAAAGTAAATCGTAAGTCTTTCTCTGGTAAAGGAATTATGTTGGCAGAAACTGCAGCTGATAAAAAAGTTGTTACCGTATCAGCTAACTCATTTGGAGTTAAAGAAAATGCTGTTGACGGAAGTTCAGAAGACATTAGCTTTGATGCAGCTGGTGGAAAAGTTAAAGTTGAGAATGTTGAAACCAATTCTGGAAAATTAGATCTTAAAGAAGCAGAGATCGTTGTTTCGGGAGGTCGTGGATTAAAAGGTCCAGAAAACTGGGGAATGGTAGAAGAGTTAGCTGATCTATTAGGAGCAGCAACTGCTTGTTCTAAGCCAGTATCTGATATGGATTGGAGACCGCACAGCGAACACGTAGGGCAAACTGGTAAAGCGATTGCACCTAACTTATATATCGCTATTGGTATCTCTGGAGCTATTCAGCACTTAGCTGGTGTAAACAGTTCTAAAAATATTGTAGTAATTAACAATGATGCAGAAGCTCCATTCTTTAAATCAGCTGATTATGGAATTGTAGGAGATGCATTTGAAGTAGTTCCTAAATTAATTGAATCAATCAAAAAATATAAGAATTCTTAATTTTTTGAATAATTTAAATTTTAAACCTAACAATTTGAGAAAGTTGTTAGGTTTATTTTTTGTTAGTTATTAGAATTTAATCTTAAATTAGTACTTTTACGTTTCATGGATTTTGTTAAATTAAATATTCGTGGTATATCCTACAGTCAGACACAAGTAGGTGCTTATGCACTTATTTTGGAGGAAGAATTTGGTGGTCGTAAATTGCCGATTATTATTGGTAATTTCGAGGCACAAGCTATTGCTATTGCACTGGAAAAGGATTTAATGCCACCTCGCCCGTTGACGCATGATTTGTTTGTGAATTTCGCAAAGAAATTAAACGTTATCATTAGGTCAGTTACCATTTATAAACTTGAAGATGGAATTTTCTATTCCAACATTGTCTGCGAAGATAAGGACGGGGAAGTCATAGAATTAGATTCAAGAACATCTGATGCTATAGCTTTGGCAGTTCGATTTAATGCAGCTATTTATGTGCTAAAATCGGTGATGGACCGAGCAGGTGTGCAGTTAGAAATGTTGACAGAAGAGGAAGAAGAAACGGTTCAGAAAGCGCTTAAGGAAATAGAAGAGGAACTATCTGAAACACCTCAAGGACCGGCAGAAGATTTATATTCAAAATTCTCAATCAAAGAACTTAAATCCATGATGAATAAAGCAGTGAAATCTGAAGATTACGAAAGAGCTGCTCAAATTCGTGATGAGATAGAAAAACGTCAACAAGATAATGACTAAGCTATTTACACTCTTTTTTTTATTGTTAAATATTAGTGCCTTTGCTCAAGTTATTCCAGAAATGGAGTCAAGTGGCATTACCATAACTTCGATATTAAGAGGTGTTTTGGGAATGGGCGTTTTAATAGGAATTGCCTTTGCCTTAAGCAAAAATAGATCTGCTATTAAATGGAGAACTATAGGAATGGCAATGTTGATTCAATTGTCTTTGGGGATAGCCATCTTAAAAGGTGATGCAGTTGGATTTAATATTGGCGACACTCGAATAAGTTTAGGCTTTGTGGGGGATATGTTTGATGCGGTAGGAAAGGTGTTCATCAATATTTTGGGCTATACAAGAGCAGGTAGTGAGTTTCTATTAGGTGGTTTGATGGATGTAAATACCTATGGATTTATATTTGCCTTTCAGGTCTTGCCGGTAATTTTATTCTTTAGTGCATTAACTTCGGTTTTGTTCTATTTGGGTATAATTCAGGTGGTTGTGAAATGGGCTGCCTATGGTATGACCAAATTAATGGGAATTTCTGGTCCTGAAAGTTTATCGGTAGCTGGTAATATATTTTTGGGTCAAACTGAGTCTCCACTTATGATTAAAGCCTATTTATCTAGAATGTCAAATTCTGAGATTTTATTGGTAATGATTGGTGGAATGGCTACCGTTGCTGGTGGTGTTTTAGGTGCATATATTCAATTCTTGGGTGGTGATGATATAGAGTTGCAGCAACAGTTTGCACGTCATTTATTAGCTGCTTCTGTAATGGCAGCTCCAGGAGCTATTTTGGTTTCAAAATTATTATATCCACAAATTGAAAAGCCTACAGAAGATTTAGAAGTTAAAATGGAAAATGTTGGTTCTAACTTCTTAGATGCTTTATCTAATGGTACTTCAGAAGGTTTAAAGTTAGCCGTGAATGTAGCAGCTATGCTTCTTGTATTTATTGCTTTCATCGCTATGATGAATGGAATTTTAGGCTGGGTTGGAGGTTTATCTTTCGGCGAATCTTATATGAGTTTAAATGAAGTAATTGCCAACAATTCCAATTATCAAACCTTATCATTAGAGTTCATTTTAGGTTATTTATTAGCACCCTTAATGTGGTTGATTGGTGTTCCAACAGACGATATTAGCTTGATGGGGCAGTTGCTAGGAGTTAAATTAGTAGCAAGTGAATTCATTGCTTATATCCAATTAGCGGATTTAAAAGATCCAAACTCTGCATTGCATTTATCACATTATAAATCTGTGATTATGGCAACTTATATGCTTTGTGGTTTTGCAAATTTCGCATCGATTGGAATTCAAATTGGAGGAATTGGATCATTAGCTCCTAATAAGAGAACTTTACTTTCACAATTAGGTATCAAAGCTTTAATCGGTGGAACGCTAGCTTCATTGATTTCAGCAACAATCGCTGGTGTTTTATTAGGTTAAAAGTATTTAAGAAAAGATTAACAAATCAAAAATATTTTTATCTTGCATAAAATTAATAATTATGGAAACATTTAATAAAGATAATTACATAGCTCCACAGAACTACATGGTATTAGCCATTATTGCTACCATTTTGGGATGCTGTTCTACTTTTGGTATAGGTTTTATCTTAGGATTGGTAGGAATCTATTTTGCTTCTCAAGTTAATGCAAGATTTAATGTTGGAGATTATGAAGGTGCAGAGAAAAACTCAAAATATGCAAGAACTTTATCTTTGGTTGCCCTAGGTTTATTCTTAGTTTCCGCACTTTATAGCGCTTATGTTGTTGTTTTCCAACCAGAAATATGGTCAGAACAACTTGAGCTAATTCAGCAAGCGATTGAGGAGGCTCAAGCAAATCAATAATCAATTTTGACAAATAATAAAACCATACTTAGAAAATGGTTAATAGTCGCGATAGGCTCCGTGCTTATAGCGACTATTTTAGTTTATTTCTATTTCTTTTCTCCTATTAAAAATGATGGATTCTTTCCAATATGTATGTTGAAAGCCACAACGGGCTTCGATTGCGTAGGATGTGGTGGGCAAAGAGCCGTACATGAATTATTGCATTTTCGATTGAAATCAGCTTTAGATCATAACGCACTTTTTGTGTTAAGTATTCCGCTTTTGGTTTACTATATTTTTTATTCCTTAAGACGTTTCATCTATGGAATCCCGTCTCCCAATAGCTTTTGGTATAGTAGTAAGTTTGGAATCTTCTACATAATCTTAGTCTTACTTTTCTTAGTTTTAAGAAACATAAATATCTTCCCATTTAGGGTTTTAAACTCAATATGGTAAATATTGAACCAAATTGAAAATAAAAACAAAAGCACTCCATTCAGAGTGCTTTTATCATTTAGATGAGATATTTCAGAGAATTACTTAACAAGTAATTTTTCTAAACTTGTTGAGTTTTTGGAGTTGATTTTCAAAAAATAAGTTCCTGAAGAAAGATTTAGCTTAATCTCGTTTTTACCCGCTTCTAGCTTCGTGTTTAAAACTAATTGACCTAAGCTATTGTAGAATTCAACCGATCCGCTTGACTCAACCTCTAAAATAATTAAGTCTTTTGCTGGGTTTGGATAAAGTTTAGGCTTTGCGCTACTTACGAATTCGTTAGTAGAAAGATTACAAATGAAATTTGAGTAATCTACTAAACCTAAACTCGCAATATCAGATTGGTCAGTTATCACCTCTGCAACTTCCTCTTCTGTAGATTCCGCTCCAGCAATCCAACAGTTTCCTTGAGCCATAATATCATTGGGTGTATTGTTGTAAAGCGCATAAACATCACCATCAAAACCATTCTCGCTAAAAGTATTTCCTCCTGGAGATAACTCAGTTCCATCGCCTAGATTAGCATAGGCATTCCCTTGCATAGTGATTCCCCATAGGTTGTTGGAGATATAGTTGTTTTTAATATAAATACTTTGTGAAATTGTCTCACCACTTGCGTTTAAGTTGATACCACTACCGCCTAAATTTGGATTTCCTTGTGAGTTGTTATCTGAAATGGTGTTTCCATCAATCTCCCCGTGTGTTACGCTTCCTAATAAGGTAATTCCGAATCTATTGTCAGAGATTACATTGTTTTTAATAACTACATTATTCTCATAACCAAAGAAGTTTCCGATAGCAATTCCACCTACATTAGTTGCATTTCTATCTCCAATAATCGTATTATTTTCAATTAAAATACTTGAATTAGATCCACTCGGACTCATGTTGATTTGTGGTCTATTTTGATTAGATAAACCATTATAGTATAATTCATTATTTGTAAACGTTAGACCAATCTGTTGATTTGCCCCAGATGCAACGGCAGGCAGTTGATTGGAAATAAATTTAGAGTTGGTAACAGTCGGATTACCTCTTGAAAAAGAAACAGCTGCACCCGTAGATGCTCCAGCTACTTGAAATTTAACTTCACAATAATCCATATTAAAGTCCTCAGTCAATACTCTTAAACCACCACCATATTCAAAAATAGTGTTGGATAAGTTAATAACAGAACCTTCCTCGAAACGAAAGCCAGCATTCGGAAAACCAGCTTCTTGAGCTGTAATGTTAATTGGTGATTCAGGACTGGAGCTTGTGATAAACGCGCCTTCTATGGTAACTAAAATATCTGAATTAATCTGCCAAGTTAAGGCATCATCAATCAACAAAGTATCGTTAGCTGCTATAATTAAATCTTGTGAAAGGTTATAGAGTCCTGACTCTAGTAAGCTTACACCCGAATTTTCGATTTGAGCTAATTCATCGAGATTAAATGATTGTCCATTGTTAGGTGTAGTGTATTGTGCTTGTGCCAGCACAGAAAACAGGAATAAAAAAAGTAAAGATCTTCTCATAATTATATTTTTGATACTATAAAAATACTTATTTTAAATTAGACCTTACTTGGATTTGTTAAATGGCTTTTAATTTCAACGCCGCAGTAGAGAATAAATAAGATTTTCCTTAACATTGCAGTATGATAGAATTGAATAATATTTCGGTCCACATTGTAGGAAATAAAAACAGATTTGAGCATTTAGTTAAATCAAAAATGCCCCTGGAATTAGATGAAAGTATGAAGGAATTAATGCTGAAATTCTTTCAAAATGCATTTAAAGCAGACGAATACTATCATTTTTATCATGCTTCTGATCTAAGTATGAATGAAGTTTTTACTTATGTGACGAGAATCTTTGAAAATCCTGAATCTCTACATGATGAATCTATCAATTTAGCTCAGTTCTTATTTGATAAATCTGTACATCCTAAGATTAAAGCGGGTGAGTTTTTTACGGCTTACTTCCAAAATTGTAATTACAAAGGTGAGATTATTGACGCAATTGGTTTGTTTAAAACAGAGAATAAGGATTTGTTCTTAAAAATTAAACATGATAATTATTTCTTTGACTTAGAAACGGACAAGGGTGTGAATTTAAATAAGTTAGATAAAGCTTGTTTTATTTATAATACCAACAAAGAAGATGGGTATGTACTGTCGATTGCCGACAAAACCAATGGTACAGAAGCTCAGTTTTGGACAGATGAGTTTTTACAAGTAAAACAAGTGGAGGATGAGTTTTATAACACAGAAAAGACTATGTCTGTTTTCAAGAATTATGTTGAGGAGCGTATGCCAGAGGAGTTTGAGATGAGTCGTATTGACCAAGCTGATTTCTTAAATAGAACTATGGAATTCTTTCAGGAGCATGAGGAGTTCGAAACTGAAGCTTTTTCTCAGCAAATTTTGCAACAACCAGAATTAATTGAGAGTTTTAATAATTATAAGTCAGAATATGAATTAGATACGCAAGAAATGTTGGCGGATCACTTTGGAATTGCCGAAAAAGCAGTAAAAAAGCAAACAAGACATTATAAAAGTATCATTAAGTTGGATAAGAATTTCCATATTTATGTTCACGGCGATAGAAGTAAAATTGAACAAAGTGAAGATTCACACGGAAAATTTTACAAAATTTACTTTGAGGAAGAGTCTTAAAGTTTTATAAAATATCAATACAAATGAGGGGTTAAGGTTTTAATCCCTTTTTTCATGTTTAAATTTGTTAACTTTAATTCATATTAAAAATTCATTATGAGGTTTCTATATCTTTCTTTTCTCTTGGCTATCATGGCATGTTCAACGCAACAAGTGACTAAATCAGTTGATACGGCTGAACAATCATTAAAAGTGGCTTCACAATATTCAAAAGAAGAATTAAGAGGTTCTAATACCGATTATAGAAATTGGTGGAATGTCTTGCGATACGATTTAGTTTTAAGCCCGGATTTTGAGAAAAAATATATTGCAGGAAGTCTCAGTATGCAATTTGAAATAAACGGAAAAGAAGGGGATTGGATGCAAATTGATTTGCAGCAACCTATGGAATTAACAAAAATCGTTCAATTGGCTAACTCTGATTTGAAAGTTAAACCACAGGATGAGCTTGCGATTGATCATAAGCATTGGTTTAGATTAGATAACACAATTTTTATTAATTATCATTCGCTTTCTAAGAGTAAATCTGGCGTAAAAACTCTAAAATTCTATTTTGAAGGAAATCCTAGAATTGCTAAAAATGCCCCATGGGATGGCGGATGGATTTTTACAGAAGATGAAAAGGGTAGACCTTGGATGACGGCTGCTGTACAAGGTTTGGGAGCTAGTTCTTGGTTTCCGTGTAAAGATTATCAAGGTGATGAGCCAGATCATGGTGCAACTATCACGATGATTGTTCCGGAAGATTTAGTAGCGGTTTCAAATGGTCGTTTGTGGGAAACGAGTTTTGTTAAGGGCGAAGCGGGAACCAATGTGTACACTTGGGAGGTTCGAAATCCAATTAATTCATATAATATTATTCCTTATGTTGGTCATTATGTGGAGATTAAAGATGCGTATATGGGGGAGCGAGGAACTTTATCTTTGAAATATTGGGTGTTGGACTATAATGAAGAAAAGGCTAAAAAACATTTTGAGCAAGTGAAGCCCATGATGGCAGCTTTTGAAGATTGGATGGGGCCTTATCCGTTTTATGAAGATGGTTTTAAGTTGGTGGAAACGCCACATTTGGGAATGGAACATCAGTCTGCAATTGCCTATGGAAATAAATTTATGAATGGTTATTTGGGAGATGATAGATCTAGAAGTGGCCATGGCAATAAATTTGATTTTATAATTGTACATGAATCTGGTCACGAGTGGTTTGGAAATAGTATTACCACCGAAGATGTTGCTGATTTATGGGTGCACGAGGGCTTTACAACTTATACCGAGGCTATGTATATTGAAAATCAATTTGGAAAGGAGGCTGCTGCAGAATATATTCAAGGTTTGAGAGCTTTGATAAGTAATAATTCTAATATTATTGGAGTATATGGACTAAACCAAATAGGTAGTACAGACATGTATTACAAAGGCGCAAATATCATTCACACGCTAAGGCATTGGATGAATAACGATTCAAAGTTTAAGGGAATGATTCGTTCTATGAATCAGGAGTTTTATCATCATATCGTGAGTTCCGCTCAAATTGAGAAGTTCATAGCAGATTATGCTGGATTAGATTTAAAAACATTTTTTGATCAATATTTAAGAACTTCTAGTATTCCAACATTAGAAATTAGGTCACAAAATGGTAAAAAATACTATCGTTGGATTAATGTAGTTGATGGTTTCAATATGCCTTTAAGATTAAATAATTCTACGGAATGGATTCAGCCAACAACAGAATGGCAAACGTATACTGGAAAATCTGATTTAATTATTGATCCGAACTTCTATATTCATTTAAATTACAGTAGATGAGTTTAAAGAAAAAGGCTGTATTTAATTGGAGTGGAGGTAAAGACTCTGCCTTGGCGTTGAGAAAAGTCTTGCAAGAAAATGAATATGAGGTGATTGCGCTTTTAACCACCATTAGTGCAGAGAACTTAAAATCTAGTATTCACCAAATTCCAGTTGAAATTTTAGAAAAACAAGCCAAAAGTATCGGAATTCCTTTAAAACCTGTAGAGATTTCTAAAAATCTTAAGAATTATGAACAAAAGATGACCGAGGTTATTCTCGATTTTAAACAGCAAGGTGTAGAGCATTTTATCTTTGGTGATGTTCATTTGTCAGAAGTTAAATCCTATCGCGAAAAACAATTGAATCCATTAGGGATGCAAGTGATAGAACCTCTTTGGGACAAAACCTCAGAGGAAGTAGTGGCTGAATTTTTAGCCTCGGGATTGAAGGCTAAAATCATTGTTACTCAAGTAGATAAATTAGACGAAAGCTATATCGGAAAAGATTTAAGTCAAGAATTAGTAAACTCATTTCCAGCCGATATTGATGTTTGCGGCGAAAATGGGGAATATCATAGCCTCGTTTATGATGGCGATATTTTTCAAGAGAAAGTTGAGTTTTCCATTCCAAAAGTTTCTAAAATATCTTATGATTTTACATTAAATACTGGCGAAAATATCACGTCTTATTTTTGGCAGGCCGAACTTGTATAAATTAGCCCACTACATTCACAGAACTGAATCCACGTCCATTTGGAACTATCTGAATTTGCGTAGCTATCCTTTCTTTCAAAGTGCTCACATGGCTGATGATTCCAATCATTTTCGAACCTTCTTCTTGCAATTGCTCTAAAGTTGTCAAGGTTTGATCTAAAGTTTCTGGGTCTAATGTTCCAAATCCTTCATCTATGAACAAACTATTAATCTGAACATTGCTCGAAGCTAAATCCGATAAAGCCAAAGCTAACGCCAGAGAAAGCACGAAGGTTTCACCACCCGATAGTGTTTTTACCGATCGTCTTTGTCCTCCCATATCTTTGTCTATTACCACCAAACTCTCATCCTCATCTTTTGTAGCACTATCCATGATATACCTTTTACTCAACATTTTCAATCGTTGATTAGCCAGATGCAAAAGTTGCATTAAAGTTAAATCTTGTGCGAAATTATTGAACTTCTTACCGGTCGAATCTCCAATTAATTCGTTGAGCAATATCCAATGGCGAGAGTTTTTGCTTTCTTCTTTAATTTTTTCTTCAATTTCTTTAATTTTCTTCTGATAATCAGATTGGTTAGAGAGTTTTCTATTGATTTCCTCTAAGTCTTTTTTCTTTGAAGTTTCTTGGGTTTGTAAGGTTGAAAACTGAGTGTTCAACTCCTCTAAACTCAAAGGATTGTCTTTTAATTTAAGCTCATTGAGAGATTCCAGAATACTATTCTTTTTAATAGAAATTTCTTGTTTATGCTCTTTAAGTTTGTTTTGTTTAGCTTCTAACTGAGTTAAATCTTCATAACTCAATAAAGCAGCAAAAGCCTCTGAAATATCACTTAAGTCCGTTTCTTGGATTTTGCTTTTGATTTTAGGAACCAAGTCTTTTAAATCTTGTTCAAGATCTTTTTCTATTTTAACTAACGACTCTTTTTTGCTTTCAAGCACCTTTTGCTCAGATTGAATTTCATTCCATTTTCTTTCTAAAGAACTAACTTTTTGCTCAATGGGAACCTGCTCACTATAAAGCTCTTTCAATTGTTTGCTTGTAGCTTGAGCCTTTTCCAAAATTGCCAACATTTTCTCCATTTTTGGAATTGAAATCAAGGTTATTTCTAATTGGTTTTTAAATTCTATAGCCTTCTTATGTAACTGATGTGCGTCTTTGAATTCCTTTGATTTTTCTTCCCAATGGGTGTCTAAAGCATAGTTATACTTTTCCTTAAAATCATTAATTAACTTAGCTAAAGTAGTTTCTAGTTCTTTTAATTTAGTTTTTAGTTTATTAAGCGATTCAGACTTTAGCTTAAAGGTTGTTTTATTAGAATTTAAGTCAGTTTCGATTTGTTTAACCTTATTCGTTTGAAGTTCGATTTGTTTATCCAACTCATCGGTGTTATCCTCAGGAATATGTGTGGCAAAGGGATGATCTAAAGCCCCACAAAGCGGACAAGCTTCTCCTTCCTTCAATTTCTTTCTATGATCGTCTAGTGAAGCCAAAAGCTTTTGATTGGCAGATTTTAAAGAGAAATTCTCTAAAAGTGTATTTTCATTTTTTAATTTCTCTTCCTGCTCAGAAATAGTTTTAGGTAAAGCTTTAATAAGCTCTTCTATTTCAGAAATTTCCTTTTTATTTGTGCTAATTTCTTTCTGAGTGTTTTCGATATGAATGACATCTGCTTTTGCTTTTTGCAACAACTCCGACTGAACTTCAATCTCAGTCAATTTTTTCTCTAATTCAGATATAGAAATAACAGAAAAATTATTTTCTGTTATAAATGCAGTGGATTTAGATTGAATTTCTTTTAACTGTTCATTTACTTTTGAATACTCTTTTTCAAGCTTTAAATTAAAAGGACGAATAAGTGCTTCAATTTCATTTTTTAATGACCTTCCTTCATTGATTTGTTTTTCAGAAGTTCGATTTAACTCAACTACAGTTTGCTCGAATTTAGAAAGTTCTTGCTCATAATCTTTTGCTGAAACTTCTTTTTTTAAGAGGCTTTCTATGGTAGATTTAAATTCGCTTTTAGCTGAATTAATCTTTTCGAATTCTTTTAAATTTTCATTCAGTAGATTCTTATTTTCTTTAGTTTCTTTCTGAATCCGATTCCAATTGATTAAATCATGCTGAATAGGTTCTACCAGTTTGTGCTTTTCGAGAGCAACACCTTCATTAATCTTAAATTTTTCAAAAGACTCTTGGTTGGCTTTTTCTTGATTTTCCCATTGAGTCAGCTCTTTTTGTGTATTTAAGATGTTGTTTTTTAACTCAATAAAGCTCTTAAACTTAGTTTGTTCTTCTGATAAAAGCTTTAAGTCCTTGTCTAAATCTTCTTTACTCTTTTTTATTTCAGCAACAACTTCCTTATCTAAAAGTTCTGCTTGCCAATTGGCTTTATTTTTTTCTAAATCCTCAATCTGACCTTTTATATTGCGATATTTATCAAAAGCCTTCATTCCTAGCTTTCGATAGATGTCTGTACCTGTAATTTTCTCTAAAAGAATGGTTCTTTCGGCTTTCTTTGAAACTAAAAACTCAGCAAACTCACCCTGTGCAAGCATTACAGACTTAATAAATTGATCGTATTTTAAACCAATTAACTCCTCATTTTTGGCGGGAACTTCTGATTTTTTATCCACCAAAGAAGTTTGGGTTAAAACGTCTGAAACCTGCATTTCATAATCTCTTAGGTTGCCAGTTCTTGCGGTAGAAATCGACCACTCAGAAACGAATTCTCCTTGAGAACATTCATAAGTGACTCTTGCATAGGCATCTTTTTGCCCACGAGTTAGTATGGCGCCATTATGCTCAATTTCGCTTTTACTAATTTTTGAAAACCTTGGAGTACGGTTAAATAGTGCCAAAACAAGAATGTCTAATAAAGTTGATTTTCCACTTCCCGTAGCTCCCGTAATCGCGAATAATTTATCACCATAGAATGGTGCATCTCTGAAATCTATAGAATGCTCGCCTTGTAGAGAGTTGATGTTCTTAAAATCTATTCTTAAAATCTTCATTTAATCTTGTTGTTCTTGTTCGACTTCCTCTAAAATGATCTGAAATGCATTGGTTATTTCCTTGCGAGTTTCTTCTGTCATTTCATGATTTTCTATCATTTTATTAAAAACATCTAAAGGCGCCAATTCCGATAGATTTTGACTCGAATCATATAATTCACTTGTTCCTACAATCTTATTTTGAAATGCAATCGTTCTATGAATAATTTCATAACCACTTTGGTCGAATTCATTAATTAAATCCTCTAAAGCCTGTACTTTCTCTGAGCTGTACTCTTTCTCAGTCATATGAATCTCAATCAACGAAGTTAATTTATATGGAGCATCAAGTGATTGTAATTTTAAACTTATTTCATTTAAATCTCCTTGAATTCTAATCAATTTTCGGTTTACGGGTACTGGGATAGAAGTAGGTTCAAATCCTTCTTCCGTATCAATTAATAAAACTCTTTTTTCATCATTTCTTTCGCTGAAAGAAAGTGGATATGGTGCGCCACTATAAAATGTTGGGGTATTATTATTAATTCTTTGAGGTTTGTGAATATGACCTAAAGCGATATATTCATATTTATCACCAAATCGCGCCGCATGAAACATCGCTTGATTCCCCATTTGAATGTCTCTTTCACTTTCTGAGGTCGTTGCACCAGCCGTATATAAATGCCCCATCGCCAAAATTGGGATATTTGGATGCTTCTCTAAACAATATTCGGCAGCAGAGAGATAAGTATTTTCAATTCCTTTTTGATGAATTTTAATTCGATCTTCGTAGGTTTCTCCCTCATTAGCTTTGCGTAAATCAGCATCTCTTAAGAAAGGAATAGCGGCAACCATCAATTCCGGGTTTTCGTTATTCGGAAGTGCTATAATTTGTTCGTTCATATTTTCAGGCATACCTCCAACCACATGAATATTGAGTAAGTTGAGCAACTCTTTGGGAGCGTTGAGCATATTCGGTGAATCATGATTTCCACCGGTTATAATGATTTTACAATCAATTTGTCTGAACTTAATTAATGACCGATAATATTGCGTGCGAGCCTCAGAAGAAGGATTCGCTAAGTCGAATACATCCCCTGAAATGAGTAGAACATCAATTTCCTTTTCTTGGATTAAATCTACCAACCAATCCACAAAAAGATCTACATCTTCTTTAAGGTCAAATTGATGGAGTTTCTTCCCAATGTGCCAATCCGCTGTATGCAATATTTTCATTCTCCTAAAATAACAATCATTCGGTTCATTCTCAAAATTTCTATTACTTTTGGTTAACTTTTTTCAATGACAAATGAACTTACTTATTCTAGATAATTATGACTCTTTTACTTACAATCTTGTGCAGATGGTAGAAGATATTTTGGGAAAGGAAGTAAGTGTCATTAAAAATGATGAAATTGACTTAAAAGATTTGGAGCAATTTGATAGGATAATTTTGTCTCCAGGCCCTGGAATTCCTAAAGAAGCAGGTAAATTATTAGATGTTATTAAAAACCACGAAAATCGAATTCCCATCCTAGGAGTTTGCTTAGGACATCAAGCAATAGCCGAAGCTTTTGGTGCAAACCTTAAACAATTGGATAGTGTAAAACATGGTGTTTCTAGTCAAATACTTGAAACTGATGATGAAAATCTATTTAGAAACATAGAATTGCCTTTACAAGTCGGTAGATACCACAGTTGGGCAGTGGATGATGTTGATTTTCCAGCTGATTTAAAAATTACTTCTAAAGATGAATTTGGAAATATTATGTCTTTAAAACATAAAAACTATCCTATTTCTGGCGTTCAATTTCATCCAGAAAGCATCCTAACACCACAAGGAAAATTGATTCTAAAGAATTGGCTGAGCCTTTAATCTTGTGGAATGGAGTTTGAGAAAAGATTAAATTAAAATTGAGTCATGCCTGAAGAAATATATGATGTATTAATTGTTGGAGCCGGACCTATGGGAATCGCTGTAGCTATCGAAGCTAAAAAAGCAGGTCTATCGCATAAAATTATTGAAAAAGGTGCTTTGGTAAATTCTATTTTTCACTTCCCGAAAAACATGACTTTCTTTTCGACTTCTCAAAAGTTAGAAATTGGTGACGTACCTTTTATGTCAAATTTTGAAAAACCAAAGAGAGACGAAGCTTTAGAGTACTATCGTCGAGTGGTAGAAAAATGGGATTTAAATGTCACCTATTACGAGCGAGTTAAGAACGTGACTAAACCAGATGATGTCTTCGCAATTCAGACAAAAAGAAATTTATATCAAGCAAGAAATGTGGTGATTGCCACAGGTTTCTATGGTCAGCCTAATAAGCTTAATGTTCCTGGTGAGGAATTGAAGAAGGTTAGGCATTATTTTGATGAGCCACATCCATACATTGGGCAAAAAGTTGCGGTTGTAGGAGCCGCAAACTCTGCAACCCAGATTGCCTTAGAACTTTATTATAAAGGCGCAGATGTGAGCATGATTATTCGTGATAATAAGATTAAAGACAGCGTAAAATATTGGATTAAACCTAATATTGAAAACAGAATTGAGGAAGGATCTATCAAAGCTTATTTTAATTCAACAGTTAAGGAAATTAAGCGAAACACCATTATTATAGAGCAAAATGGGGAAGAAAAGCATTTAGATAATGATTTTGTTTTTGCAATGATTGGTTATCATCCCGATTATGATTTTTTAAATAAAATCGGCGTTAATTGCGAAACCGACGAAAATAATACACCTTTATACAATCCCGATACCCACGAAACGAGTATAGATGGACTGTATGTTGCTGGAGTGGTTTGTGGAGGAAGTCATACCAGTAGATTTTTTATCGAAAACTCTATGGAGCATGCCGAAAGAATTACAGCGGCCATCACGAAGAATAATGTAGGCTAAATAAATTTTTATTATAAATCATTTTGTAAATTTGCCCACTCATCAGAGGCCCCGTAGTTCAACTGGATAGAATATCAGATTTCGGCTCTGAGGGTTAGGGGTTCGAATCCTCTCGGGGTCACTTTTTTCTTTGTAGCTTAATATCTATTTGCTTCTGACGATTGAAGTAATTTGGTTTAAACCAAAAAAAATCCCTTGAAATGAATCAAAGGATTTATATAACTTAATAAGATTTAATCTTATTTAACTCTTTCCCAATATTGTGTTCTTCCTAATAGAGAGAAACCCATGTAACCTCTAAGTTTTAACTTGTTGGCATCTTGTAGCTCAATCGAAACTGAATAGGTTTTTCCTTTATTTGGATCTAAAATGGTACCATTATCCCATTTGTTTTTTCCTACTTTTTTAACTTTCTCTAAAATAACTAAACCATTAATGGGCTTGTTTTTCTTTTCTCCTGAACACCCTGTGCAAACTGCGTTTTCTTTACCCGGAGTTAAGATTTTAATTACCTTTCCATAAAGGTCACCATTTTGCTCATAAATCTGAACATGTGATTTTGCTTTTCCAGTTTCATCATCTATGGTCTTCCAAACACCAACGGGTGATTGTGCAAACATGAACGAGCCTAAGCATAGGAACAAGAAGGCTAATACGTGATTTTTCATAATTTAAATTTTAATTTCTTGATTGTAAATATAATAAAATATTATTCATGACTAATGAATTTCTTATATCTAATTCATAAATAATGCCAATATTTCAGATAATACTGGTTGTGAGTGAAATATCGTCAGTTTTAAAGGTTTAAAATTTAGGTTTTACGGAAGATTTGTCAGTTTTTCGAAAGGGAATTGATTTTGATTATTAGTCACTGAAATTGAATTTAAAAATTCTTTTTCAGCTAATATTTTGAAATTAAACTAACTTAATATAAAACCTAATGGACTTAAATAAATTTACAATAAAAGCACAGGAGACCGTGCAAAAAGCGCAGCAACTCGCGCAAGCCTCTGGTCAACAGGCGATAGAAGTTGGACACCTCATCAAAGGGATGTTGCAAGAAGATAATCAAGTGGTTGAGTATCTTCTGAGTAAGCAAGGTGTCAATATAGATTATCTTAAAAAAGAAATAGATGAGTTAATCCAAACTTATTCTAAGGTTTCGGGCGGAAATATGCACGTATCACAGAACTTATCTAGAGTGCTGAATGATGCTATGAATGAAGCTCAGAAAATGAAGGATGAATATGTGAGCGTTGAGCACTTGGTATTAGCTTTATCTAACTCCAACGACAAAGCAGCTCAGTTGTTGAAAGATCAAGGAGTAAACCATAAAAGTACCTTAGAAGTAACCAAAGAATTGAGAAAAGGTGAACGTGTTACATCTCAATCTCAGGAGGAAACTTATAATGCTTTAGGAAAATATGCTAAGAACTTCATTGATTTAGCCTCTGAAGGTAAGTTGGACCCAGTGATTGGTCGAGACGAAGAAATCAGAAGGGTTTTGCAGATTTTATCGCGTAGAACCAAGAATAACCCTATTCTAATTGGTGAGCCAGGTGTAGGTAAAACCGCGATTGCTGAGGGTATAGCACACAGAATTATTGATGGTGACGTTCCAGAAAACCTTAAGAATAAGCAGCTATTCTCTTTAGATATGGGAGCTTTAATTGCGGGAGCTAAATATAAAGGTGAATTTGAGGAGCGATTGAAAGCTGTTGTGAAAGAAGTAACAGGCGCTGCGGGTCAGATTATATTATTCATCGATGAGATTCATACACTAGTTGGAGCTGGAGGTGGAGAAGGAGCTATGGATGCTGCTAATATCCTTAAACCAGCCTTAGCAAGAGGTGAATTGAGAGCAATCGGTGCAACTACCTTAAACGAATATCAAAAATACTTTGAAAAGGATAAAGCGCTAGAACGTAGATTCCAAAAAGTGATGGTAGCTGAGCCTAATGAAGAAGATGCTATTTCAATTTTAAGAGGTATTAAAGAAAAATATGAGGTACACCACCAAATTAGAATTAAGGATGAGGCTGTAATTGCAGCTGTGGAATTATCTGAAAGATATATTTCTGATAGATTTTTGCCAGATAAGGCTATTGACTTGATAGATGAGGCTTCTTCTAAATTAAGAATGGAGATGAACTCTAAGCCTGAAGAATTAGACACGATTGATCGTAAAATTACGCAGGTAGAAATTGAGGTTGAAGCAATTAAACGCGAAGGTGATGAAAAGAAACTAGCGCTATTGCGTCAAGAGTTATCAGAGTTAAATGAAACTAGAAATGAGTTGAATGCTATTTGGCAATCTGAGAAAGGACTAGCAGAAAGTATTCAGAATTCTAGAAAATTAATTGATGATTTTAAAGTTGAATCAGAAAGAGCCGAGCGGGCAGGTGACTTTGCTAAGGTAGCGGAGTTACGCTATGGTAAAATTAAAGAAGAGGAAGCTAGATTAGAAGAGCTTGAAGCTAAATTGGCGAATCAAGATTCTAAAATGATTAAGGAAGAGGTTGAGCGAGAAGATATTGCAGAAGTGGTAGCACGTTGGACAGGAATTCCAGTGACGAAAATGATGCAATCTGAACGTGAAAAACTACTTCATTTAGAAGATGAACTTCATAAGAGAGTAATTGGTCAACAAGAAGCGATTGAAGCAGTTTCGGATGCTATTCGCAGAAACAGAGCTGGATTAAGTGATGAGAAAAAACCGATTGGATCTTTCTTATTCTTAGGTCCAACAGGAGTTGGTAAAACTGAGTTGGCAAAAGCTTTAGCAGAATATTTATTCGATGATGAAAACTCTATGACGCGTATTGATATGAGTGAATATCAAGAGCGCCATGCTGTGAGTAGATTGGTAGGAGCACCTCCGGGATACGTTGGCTACGACGAAGGTGGTCAGTTGACAGAGGCTGTTCGTAGAAGACCTTATTCTGTGATTCTATTAGATGAAATGGAAAAAGCGCATCCAGATGTATTCAATATCTTGTTGCAAGTTTTAGATGATGGACGATTAACAGATAACAAAGGTAGAACGGTAAACTTTAAAAACTCTATCATTATAATGACATCTAATATTGGTTCGCATATCATTTTAGAGAACTTTGATGATCTAGAGAATAAAGATTATGAATCTACTCTTGAGGCTACAAGAAATGACGTGTTTGGCTTATTAAAACAAAGTTTTAGACCAGAATTCTTAAATAGAATTGACGAAACAATCTTGTTCACGCCATTAGATAAGACACAGATTAGAGAAATTGTTGAATTACAATTAAGAGGATTGTCTAGCATTTTGGCTAAAAAAGATATTGTCTTAGACACAACAGAGCAAGCTATTGATTATTTAGCTAAAGTTGGCTATGATCCACAGTTTGGAGCAAGACCTATTAAGCGTGCAATTCAGCAAGAAGTATTAAACAACTTGTCTAAAGAAATTTTAGCAGGAAATGTTCAAGACAATTCAGTAGTGTTGATTGATTATTTTGAAGACGGAGGATTGGTGTTTAGAACACAAAAATAAAGGTATTTTTTTTTCATAATTGAGTTTTGATGTAATCCCGGGTAAGTTTTTACTCGGGATTTTTACTTTTTTTGATAAAATTTATTTAAATTAAAATGCTTGTGTATCTCAAGTTACATAAGGGTTTGGTAGGATTTCGTAATTTAATAAGTTAGACCTTTAACATCAATTAACGTTTCTTTAGGTCCGCTTTGGTTTGATTCTTTCTTTAGACTGCACAAATATTTATATTATGACCAAACAAATTATTCTTATCGGAGCGGCAGCTTTAATGGCCACGTCTTGTGTGTCTAAGAAAAAGTATGTCGAAATGGAAACGAAGTATCAAGAAACTTTAGCTGCAAAAGATAACTGCGAATATAAAATGACGCAGGTTCAGCAAAAAGTTGATGATTACTACGCAAAAATCAATTCTTTGAGAGCAGAGAATGAAACTAAGTTGCAATATGTAGAAGGTGTTACTGCACTAAGTAACAAATCTCTTGCATCTATGAGAGAAACTTTGAAGGATGTAGACCCTGCAAAATTAGCTGGTGCTAAAACTTTAGAGGATTCATTGAATTTGGCAGTTTCGCATAACCTAAAGAAAGGTTTAGCTGATAGTACAGGTTCAGATGCTGATGATATCGATATTAGCATCGACAAAACGGTAGTAATGATTAATATTTCAGATAAATTATTATTCCAACCAGGTAGTGCAGATGTTAGTAGAAAAGCATATCCATTATTAGAGAGATTGGCGAATGTAATTAATTCAGAGCCAGCTATGGAAGTTATGATTGAAGGTCATACGGATGATACTAAAATTAGAAAATCTAACTTTAAGGATAACTGGGAATTAAGTGTTGAGCGTGCAACGGCTATCGTAAGATTGTTGGAAAAACAATACAATGTTGAAGGTAAGAAAATGATTGCTTCTGGCAGAAGTAGTTACAACCCAATCGTTGAAAATGATAGCTGGGAAAATAGAGCGATTAACAGAAGAACTAGAATTGTAATTCTTCCAAACTTAGACAAATTCTTGGCTATGTTAGAATCACAAGGAGAAATCGATATTCAAGAAACAACTATAGACTAATTACTAGCGTACTAAGCTATTAAATCTAGACTATGAAAGGGCCAACGAGAAATCGTTGGCTTTTTTTTGTTATTTAAAACTTAAGGAAATAAAATTAATTAAAGACGGATTTAAGTTTTAAAGTTTATGCTTTAAAATAAGTTAAACTTGAGCGAAGAGAAGTTAGAAACTATTAAATCCTGTTTTTAAAGTATTTAATATGGAAACAATTCATAACAAAATTATTAACTTTGCGTACATTAAAAAATAAACACATGAAATACGACATCATAGTTATTGGTAGTGGACCAGGCGGTTACGTAACTGCAATTAGAGCTTCTCAATTAGGTTTTAAAGTTGCGATCGTAGAAAAAGAGAATTTAGGTGGAATTTGCTTGAATTGGGGATGTATTCCAACAAAAGCTTTATTGAAAAGTGCTCAGGTTTTTAAATATATCAATAATGCAGAAGAATTTGGTTTAAATAAGCCAAGCGATGTTTCTTTTGAATTCCCTAATGTGATTCAAAGAAGTAGAAACGTTGCTGGTAAAATGAGCAAAGGTGTCGAGTTTTTAATGAAGAAAAACAAAATTGATGTAATCTTCGGGGAAGCTAAAGTTAAACCAGGTAAAAAAGTTGCTGTTTCAGCTGACGGAGAAACTAAAGATTACTCAGCAGATCATATCATCATTGCTACGGGAGCTCGTTCACGCGAATTGCCTAACTTACCACAAGATGGAAAGAAAGTTATTGGTTATCGTCAAGCATTAAACTTACCAAATTTCCCTAAATCAATGATTGTAGTTGGTTCGGGTGCTATTGGAGTTGAGTTTGCTTACTTCTATGCAACTATGGGAACTGAGGTTACTATCGTTGAGTATATGCCAAACATTGTTCCTGTAGAGGATAAGGATGTTTCTAAAGAATTAGAAAAATCATTCAAAAAAGCAGGAATCAAAATTATGACAAATGCTTCTGTGGAATCAGTTGATACATCAGGTTCAGGAGTTAAAGCTCAGGTTAAAACCAAGAATGGTGAAGAAACTTTAGAAGCTGAAATCGTTTTATCTGCGGTAGGTATTACACCAAATATCGAGAATATTGGATTAGAAGATGTTGGAATTGTAACTGATAAAGGTAGAATTATTGTTAATGATTTCTACGAGACTAATATCCCTGGATATTATGCAATTGGTGATGTATTGCCAACTCAAGCTTTAGCACACGTTGCATCAGCAGAAGGAATTACTTGTGTTGAGAAAATCAAAGGTATGCATGTAGAGCCAATCGATTATAACAATATCCCTGGATGTACTTACTGTCTTCCAGAAGTTGCATCTGTTGGTTATACAGAAGAGAAAGCTAAAGAGGCTGGATATGACATCAAAGTTGGTAAATTCCCATTCTCAGCGAATGGTAAAGCAACTGCAAATGGTGATACAGCTGGATTCGTTAAAGTTATTTTCGATGCTAAATATGGTGAGTGGTTAGGTTGTCATATGGTTGGAGTAGGAGTTACAGAAATGATTTCTGAAGCTGTTGCTGCTAGAAAATTAGAAACAACTGGGCACGAAATCTTAAAAACAGTTCACCCACACCCAACATTATCAGAAGCGGTGATGGAAGCTGTAGCTGCTGCATATGATGAGGTGATCCACATCTAATAGCACATTAATTAGAATATCTAAGACATCAACTCTGGTTGGTGTCTTTTTTTTTGGTCTCAACTTTTTGGGCATAAAAAAAGCCCCTCACTTCTGAGGGGCTCAAACTCAACTTTTATGAAAAGACTTTTACTTCGATTAAATAAAAGCAATTCGTGTGCCAAATACACTAAGTCCGAAAAATATTATTTATGAATAGTATTGTGATTTTGTAACTGGTTGAATTGAAATGAAATGGATGGGAAATTAATCTTTTGAACAATAAAAAGGTCCCTTATTAACAAGGGACCTTCTCTCAACTTTATGAAAAAACTTTTACTTCAATTATATATAACCAATTCATGTGCCAAAACATGAAAATTTGAAGATTTACTTTTAATGACTTTTGTCAATTTATTAAATATGGGGCGTGTAATGTATCTTTAGTTAAAAACTTAACAATTATAGATATGTGTTTTAAGATTTATGCAATAAAAAAGTCCCTCGCTTCTGAGGGACTTATTATTCAACTTTTATGAAAAGACTTTTACTTCGAGATAATATTTGCAAGGCATG
>NZ_JANAIE010000060.1 GCF_029664245.1 Profundicola chukchiensis
TCCAGCAGTTACTAATTTAAACACTCAAGACAATAACGGTGTTGATGGAACATGGTCAGTGAATCAAGTTGATGAGGTTTATACTTATACCTTCACACCAACAGATACTTGTTATAATGAATTTAGTTTTACAGTAACTATTAATGATTCTGTTGACACTGAATTTACTTACACCGATAGTTCTGTATGTGATGTTGCAGAACTTCCAGAAGTTTCAACTTTAGACCCTC
>NZ_JANAIE010000061.1 GCF_029664245.1 Profundicola chukchiensis
CGCCCTGGTCGCCGAGCAAAACGGCAGTTTCGCGCCATTGGGCAGGGTGACGGGGCCACCGACGGATTCGACTGACATGCTTTGGTCTCCTTAGTCTGCAAACGGGTTTTCGACATTCGGCCAGTAGTTGCCGTCACGCTTGGTGTATTTCACCAGCGTGATGTCCGAAGGCATCGTGCCCGGCGTGGCCATGTGGATGATCTCATGCGCGATCGGGGCGAAGGCGTTGT
>NZ_JANAIE010000062.1 GCF_029664245.1 Profundicola chukchiensis
CCGCGGATCACCAGTTGTCGGTCCTCGACGGTGATCGAGAGGTCGGATCCAGAAAACCCGGCCACGGCCAGTGTGATGCGATAGGAGTTGTCCGAGGTCTGCTCGATATTGAAGGGCGGATAGCCTTCGTTGCCGGACTTGGCGTTGCGTTCCAGCAGACGTTCGAGCTGTTCGAACCCGAGAAGATAGGGGGCAGTCCCCAGGGTGAGTTTCGTCATCGACACGGCCCT
>NZ_JANAIE010000063.1 GCF_029664245.1 Profundicola chukchiensis
TCGTATCCCAAGCCTGATGCTGTTGGCCGGGGCCCCCTAAGGCGCCCCGGCGGGTTTCGATGTCACACCCGGTGATCAGCGGGCGTTGTACCCAGATGCGTGGGCATCGGTGGTGCCCGCATCGAACACAGTGACCGCCTTGGTGCCGTCGGTGCTCCAATCGACGTTCGGTCCAGCCGGGTAGACGGCTACTTCGATCGTCCCGCTCTGGCCCGACCGCAGTTCGCCGG
>NZ_JANAIE010000064.1 GCF_029664245.1 Profundicola chukchiensis
GTGAAAGCCGGCGAGGTGCCCGGCGATTTTTCCGGCGATTTTTCCGGCGCGTAACACGAAAGGAGACATCATGACCAAGCAGAAAATCGGCTTCATCGGCCTCGGGCTCATGGGCCGCGCCATGGTGGAATGCCTGCAACAGGCCGGCCACGCCCTCGTCGTGCTCGGCCACAGCGACCGCACCGGCATCGACGCGGCGCTCTCCCGCGGCGGCACCGAGGCGCCGAACG
>NZ_JANAIE010000065.1 GCF_029664245.1 Profundicola chukchiensis
GCCTGCGCTGCTTGAACAAACTCTGTACGGGTGTTCGCGGGCTGAGCGGTTGCTGTTTCCTGTAGCTCTCGGAGGTGCCTTTGAAGCACGGATCGATCTTGCTCGACTTCCTGCGCCAAGGCTTCCCACTGAGCACGTTCTTCTTTCTCGCGCTGTTCGCGTTCGGACGCTGTCTCCGCCTCACGCTGAGCTGCTTCGGCAGCCTCTTGGGCAAGCTGAGCCTCGTTAAG
>NZ_JANAIE010000066.1 GCF_029664245.1 Profundicola chukchiensis
ATGAGCCACTGCGCCGGCAGCGGCATGGAGAACATCTATACCGCCGACTATTTCCGCATGGTGCAGTGATCCCCGGTCACGCTCCGACGCAACAGAACACCAAAGATTCTGACCGGCCCGGGTCGCTGTCGCGCCCGGGCCGGTTTTTGTCGGCTTCCCGCGATTGCACCCCGGCCGCAGGTTGCTAAGCTGCCAGCAAGTTGGTTCACTTCTGGCCGAGTCCCGGTAT
>NZ_JANAIE010000067.1 GCF_029664245.1 Profundicola chukchiensis
CTGGAAGGCGGTGCGGGATCGCGATCCCGGCGCGAGCTTGTCGGAGCCCGGGCAAATAGCGGCGCCGGAGCGCTGGCCGGACCGCGAGGCGCTGTCCGACTGGCAGCTGAGCCGGGCGATGCGCCGGGGACGCGATATCGTCGCCGGTCATCACGCGCCGGGCGAAGCCGCGGCGCAGGACCGGCTGGCGGGTTTTGTCGAGGCGGGGCTCGAGCGCTATGGCGAAGGT
>NZ_JANAIE010000068.1 GCF_029664245.1 Profundicola chukchiensis
GCAAGCCCGGTGATCGCGCCCGAGATCACGAAAGCGGCGAGCCGCAACCGGTAGGGCTCGATGCCGACCGCGCGGACGCGGGCCTCGTTCTGGCGCGCCGCGTTGAGCGCCAGGCCGAAACCCGACCGTGCGATGCGGGCAACGACGACGAGCGCCAGCATCAGCGCCGCAAAGCACAGACCGAAGAACTGGATCGGCACCAACGTGTTGAGGCCGGGGAAACGGTCG
>NZ_JANAIE010000069.1 GCF_029664245.1 Profundicola chukchiensis
TACCAGGAAGGCCCCTATCTTCTCGATCCGTTCTTTTTAGCGGCGACGACGTCGATTCCCCCCGGGCTGCATCGCCTGAAGGAGATCGCGCCAGACCGTTTCTATCAGGGCGAATATTACCGTAATTACTATGTCCAGACCGGGCTGGCCGAGGAAATCGGTTTCCTGGTCGGCCTGCCGGGCGACACCATGGTGGTGATTTCCCTGATGCGGGCAAGCAAACCC
>NZ_JANAIE010000006.1 GCF_029664245.1 Profundicola chukchiensis
AACTTTTATGAAAAGACTTTTACTTCGAGATAATATTTGCAAGGCATGTGCCAAAACATGTTTTTTTGCTTATTTATTAAGTATGACTTTTATCAATCTTTTAAATTCAATAGGTGTAAAGCATCCGGAGGTAGTGGATTGCTAATTTTGGTTAGGTGTTTTTGAGTTTATTGCAACAAAAAGCCCCTCACTTCTAAGGGGCTAATTATTCAACTTTTATGAAAAGACTTTTACTTCGAGATAATATTTGCAAGGCATGTGCCAAAGCATGTTTTTGGCTCATTTATTAAATATGACTTTTGTCAATCTTTTAATAATTAAGTTCTAACTAGTTTGAAATTAAGTCATTTGCAGTAATTCGGATAATATTTAGGATTAATGCAAAAAAAAGACCCCTCATTGCTAAGGGATCTTTGTTTAACTTTTATGAAAAACTTTTACTTCAATTTTATATTTACAATTGGTGTGCCAAATACACTAAGTCCTTATTTTTTAACTTTAATTCATGTTATAATTATTAAAGCGGCGCTAAAGCTTAAAATCTATATATACTAAGTAGAGAAGTCTAAGAGATGAAAATTTATCAAACTGTTAGACTATTTTTAATTAGAATTAATCACAACATATTTTTTATATTTGTACGGCAAAATTATAACTATGAAATATCAACGAGTATTACTAAAATTGAGTGGAGAAGCGCTCATGGGTTCAAGAGCATACGGAATAGATCCACAACAAATTGTTTCTTACTCCAAGCAAATAAAGGAAATTGTTGATATGGGTTGTGAGGTAGCGGTTGTGATTGGTGGTGGAAATATCTACCGCGGTATAGCAGGAGCGGCCAACGGAATGGATAGAGTGCAAGGAGACTACATGGGAATGTTGGCAACTATTATTAATGGTATGGCGCTACAACAAGGTCTAGAAGACGTTGGAATGGAGCCAAGATTGCAAACTGCTATTGAAATGGAGCAAATTGCTGAACCATATGTTAGACGTAGAGCTATTCGTCATTTAGAAAAGAAAAGAGTTGTTATCTTTAGTGGAGGTTTAGGAAATCCGTATTTTACAACAGATTCAGCGGCAGTTTTGAGAGCTATTGAAATCGAGGCTGATGTAATTCTAAAGGGAACACGTGTAGATGGTATTTATACGGCGGATCCAGAAAAAGATAGTAGCGCAGAAAAATTCTCGAACATTACTTTTAAAGATGTTTATCAAAAAGGATTGAAAGTAATGGATATGACGGCCTTTACTTTAAGTGAAGAAAATGAATTACCAATTATTGTATTTGATATGAATACAGAAGGTAATCTTAAGAAAATTATTTCGGGAGAAGATATTGGAACTTTAGTTAGTAAATAAATATTAAAAAAATATAAAATGGATATCGATAATATTGTAAAGGAAACGGAAACCGGGATGCAAGATGCAATTGCTCACCTTCAAAAAGCGTTTAACAACATTAGAGCAGGTAGAGCAAATCCAGCGATGGTTTCTATGGTGATGGTCGATTACTACGGAAACCCAACGCCGCTTAGTCAGGTGGCTAACGTGAGTGCTCCAGATGCGATGACTTTGAGTATTCAGCCTTGGGAAAGCGCAATGATTCAGCCTATCGAGAAAGCTATTATGGAGGCAAATCTTGGATTTAACCCTTCTAATAACGGAAATTCGGTTCTTATCAATGTTCCGCCATTAACAGAGGAAAGAAGAAGAGATTTGGTAAAGTTGGCAAAGTCTGAAGTTGAAAATGCTAAGATTAGTATTAGAACTTGGAGAAAAGACGCTAACCACGAAATCAAAAATTCAGATTTATCAGAAGATTTAAAAGCAAATCTTGAAAATGAAGTTCAAGCACTTACAGATAAATTTGTGAAATCAGCAGACGACCACTTTACGGCTAAGGAAGCTGACATTATGAAAGTTTAAATTTTTCAATACTATAATAAATCGTCCATTACTAGCGATGAGTAGCATTCTATCTTCGGTGAATGTGAACTATTGAAAGTAATGGACATTTTAATTTTAACCATAACCTAGATCTCTTTCCATTGAAAAATTCATTCCCATTATTTTTTCTGCTTTTCGCTAGTTATATTTTTGGTCAACAAACTTTTCTAATTAAAGATAAAGCTTCCGATCAAGCATTGGAACAGGTTAAGATTTATAATCAAAATCGAGAGGTTCTTTCCATTAGTAATGAGGATGGAGTATTTATGTTGAACGATAAGCAAGAGCTTATTTATGTTGAACATCCGGGATTTCCTTCACAGAGTTTTCAACTTCCCGTAGAGCAAAACATAATTTATCTAGATTCAGACTTAGTCAACTTAAGAGACATTCAGGTTGTTGCGAATGACGATAAATCATTGAAGTTGATTAAGAAAGTCATTGAAAATCAAAAGAGAAATAATCCTAAGTCCTTAGGAAATTTCAAGTATAAATCCTACACCAAGCTTTGGGCCGATGGACAGGGAGATTCGATTGCTTATATTCCTAACCCAAAAACATCTCAAGACTCTGCTCAAAATCAAGCTAAAAAACTATTAGAAAATAGTATGCTGTTCCTTAGCGAAAGAGCTATTAGTCATTATTATGACAAGAGAATGGGAATCAAAAATAAGGTAGAAGCCGCAAGGATTTCAGGTTTAAATACGCCTTTGTATGAACTAATTGCGCTACAACCTATTTCAACAGAGTTTAATGAAGATGAATTTAATTTTTTCTTCAGAAAGTTTACAAACCCCTTGTCTTTAGCTGGTTTGAAGGCTTATAACTATATTATAACAGATAGTATACAACAAGAAGGTAGAAACTTAGTTGAGGTTAGTTTTAACACTAAGAAAAAAGAGAAAAAATCCTTACAAGGTTATGCTTTGATAGATTTAGAATCTTTTGCCTTATCTAAGTTTTATGCTGAGAATAAAACCAAAGCTGGTTCTTATACTTATATCGAAATGATATATGAACCTTACAAAAATGTTTGGATTCCTTCAAGACAAGTGTTTAAAATTGATGCTGATAATCTAAGCTATTATGTGAAGAAGGATTCAATTAATGAGAAAGGAGAAAAGGTTGAATACAATTTAAATAAAACAGCTAGATCTTGGTTGAACTCACATACTACATTTTCGGATTTTGAGGCTCCAGTCGAATTAGATTCCAAAGTTTTTAAAGGATATGAAAGTGAAGTGAATAAAAAAGCTTTCACAGAGTTTAATGAAAAGATTGATTCTTTTAGAGAAAGCACATTAAATGAAAGAGAACTTAATACCTATGTTAAAATAGATAGTATTGGTAAAGCTCAGAATGTAGATCGAAATATTCAATTGCTTAGAGTTATTACTCAACAAGCTTGGTTAAACTTCGGAAACTTCGATGTGTATTTATTGGATTTATTGCAATTTAATGATTACGAGGATTATAGAGTAGGGTTGAACTTAAGGACAAGTCATAAATTTAGTCAAAAGTTTGGCTTAAACGCAAGAACATTTTACGGAACCACAGATAAAGTTGTGAAGTACGGATTAGGAGCATGGCTAAAGGTTAATCCTAATAATGATGCTGAGGTGTATGTGGATTACTCCGACGATATTGCATCTGCAGCTAGGTTTTCCCACCCAAATTTAAATTTACTAAACGCCATAAACGAAAGAACCGAAAAATCTTCTGATTATTTATTTATTGATAAAATAAATGCACAAGTAGGTTATCGTCAAGACTTTTTCAGAAACCTTAAACTCGATTTGAGTCTTAATATGGCAAAGGAGAGAAGTCTTTTCGAATATACTTATAAAGATAATTCAGAGGATAAAACTTATAAAAGTAATACACTTCGTGCTGCTTTCAGATTTGCTCCGAGAGAAGAAAGCATTCAGACGCCAATGGGTAAGTTCGCGATAAAAGGTGGGCTTCCGACTTATTATTTAAAGGTGGAAAAAGGATTAAATTTATTAGATGGAGAAACAGACTTTACGAGGTTAGAATTCTCAACCAATCAAAAATTAGATATTTTTAAGACATCTACTTTGGTAAACTTGAGAATGGGTAAGGTTTTTGGGGAGGTACCTATTTGGCATTATTTCGGTGGATTGGGTCGCGGCAGGGACAAAGAGCAATTTTGGCAACGTGCCCGAATGGGAGGTAGTCAGATTTTTGAAACCATGGCGCAAGGCGAATTCATCTCAGACCAATATGTTTTTGGTAGCATCAAACAACGTGTGTTGAATTTAAAATTAGTAAAAGATAAAAATATTCCGATTCATATGCTTTATAAGGCAGGTTATGGTAGCTTAGATAAAAAAGAAAATCATACCGGTTTAATCTATAATGAAATGGATCAGGTGTATCAAGAAGTTGGTCTTGAAATCAATAACTTGGTGATGAAAGTGTTTGGACTTGGACTATATTACCGTCTAGGTGCTTACAACACAGGAGAATTTAAAAATGACTTTAGCGTCAAGGCAGTATTTAATTTTGGTATTTAAGGATTATGTGGAAAAAGATAGCATCTCTCATTTTAAGGAATAGACTTACGATTTTAATCTCTTTGGTGGTTATAATCTTAGGTTTAGTTGGAATTACCCTGCAAAAGGGAGTGAGATTTACTACATCAAATGCGCAATTATTGCCGTCTAGTGATCAGACAATGATTGATTTCACTGATTTCCAAAACACCTTTGGAAGTGAGGACAATGTAATCGTAATTGGATATGATGATCAAAAAATGGCCAATCCGGTCTATCTCAAGAAATGGCAGCAGCTTACTAAGTCTATCACAGACTTACCAGGGATAGATGGGATTTTCTCGATGACAGAGGCGCAGAAAATGACGCGCGATACGCTGAATGGTGGTTTCAAAACAGAGAACCTAATCCCAGAAGAGCACTTGGATAGTTGGATTGATATGCGAACGGATATCAATAATTTCCCTTTCTACGAATCCATGCTATACAATAAGAATAGCGATGCTATGCAGGCGGTGATTTATATGAATCCTGCAATTGTAGATTCTAAACAGCGAATTCAGGATGTTTTAGAGATAAATAAAATGGTCAATCAATTCACAAAAGAAACAGGAATTAGCCTGTATCTTTCTGGAATGCCCGTGATTAGAACCATGAACTCGGAGCAAGTAAAAGGAGAGACTATTAGTTTTATTTTTGCTTCACTAGGAGTAACGTGTTTGATTTTCTTCCTGTTTTTTAGATCATTTAGAGCTACAGCTGTTGCCGTTTCTGTAGTGGTTTCGGCGGTAGTTTTATGCTTTGCGATGTTGAGTTTATTTGGTTATGAAATTACTTTATTGACCGCGCTAGTACCGCCTTTATTGATTGTAATTGGAATTCCAAATTGTATTTACTTAATTAATAAATATCAAGGTGAATATGCTATCCATAAGAATAAAATCAAAGCTTTGCAGCGAATGATTATGCACGTGGGTAATACCGCGATGTTGACCAATCTTACTACGGCCTTTGGATTCTTTACCTTTATATTTACTCAAAGCTCAACATTACAAGAATTTGGTACGATTGCTTCCCTCAATATTGTGGGTATTTTCGTGTTTTCACTTTTAATTATTCCTACGGCTTATAGTTATTTCCCAGAACCTAAGAAAAGACATTTAAAGCATCACGAGGAAAATTGGACCAGTAGTTTGCTGAAGTGGATGGAAAACGTGGTTTTAAATCACAGACCATGGGTTTATCGTACGACAGCAGTGGTGTTGTTAGCAGCAATTATCGGAATGTTCCAAATGACTCGAAGTGGAAACTTGTTGGATGATATGTCCAAAAATGCCAAGTTCTATCGAGATATTGCCTTCTTTGATGAAGAATTCGGAGGAGTTTTACCTTTAGAAATTGTAATCGATACCAAACAACCGAACGGCGTTACATCATTGAATACGCTAACTAGAATGGATCGGTTGAATCAATATATAGATTCTCTTGGGAGATCTTCTAAAACTTTATCCATTACAGAATTAATTAAATTCTCTAAACAAGCTTATTATAGCAATGATTCGGCGTTTTATAATCTGCCTACCAATCAGGAAAGAGCATTTATTTTAAATGAAATAAAGAAAACGCAAGGAGATGCTAACTTGGTGAATAACTATGTTGATTCTACGGGTAGAAAGGCTAGAATGACCACCTTGCTGAGCAATATGGACAGTAAGGATATGGAAGTCTTAATCGACAATGTAAAAGCAGCACTTGTTGATTACTTTCCAGAAGAACGCTATAACACCTATGTATCGGGGATGGCTTATGTCTTTATGAAAGGAACCGAATATTTAATTAAAAACTTATTGGTTTCGCTATCCTTGGCTATTCTTATGATTGCCATTTTTATGGCCTTTATGTTCCGTTCGCCACAAATGATATTAATTTCTTTGATTCCAAACTTAATTCCATTATTGGCAACAGCAGGATTAATGGGTTACATAGGTGTGCCAATTAAACCATCTACGATTTTGGTGTTTAGTATTGCATTTGGTATTGCTGTGGATGATACTATTCACTTTTTAGCGAAGTATAGACAAGACTTGCATCTGTACAAAGGAAATATTAAAAAATCTGTGAAACTTTCTATAGAAGAGGTTGGGAATAGTATGTTATACACATCTATTGTGTTATTTTCTGGGTTTGCGATTTTCTTATTCTCTGGTTTTATGGGGATTGTAGCTTTAGGGGGATTAATTTCATTTACCTTATTGATGGCGATGTTGAGTAACTTACTAGTTCTGCCATCTTTACTACTTACCTATGAGAGATTAACAACGAAAGACTTTACCGATCCAGATGTAGATTATTTTGATGAAAGTGATGAAGATGATGATATTGAAGAGATTAAGTTAGAAGCCTAATCTCTTCAAGTTCAACTTAATTTTTTAATCTTTCTTCCTACCCGTGAAGTGTTCCATGGTTTTATAAATACCTAAGACATCACCTGCAAACCAATCAAATAGTTTGATAGGCATAAGACCTTGTCCTATTCGTGTTAAGCGATAAATATAACCAGGAATAGTTACCATTTTTTTGTTTCTTTCAATGGCTTTAACGATTGTTAGGGAGGCCGCCTCTTCATCTAAAATTGGAATCTTGGAGCGAACGCCGTCAAACATTCCTGTGTTAATGTAATAGGGCATAATTGTCGTTACATGAATGTTTTTCTTCAACTGTTCCATTTCTAATCTTAAACTATCAGACCAGCCGATTAAAGACCATTTGCTCGCGGCATATACCGACATTTTTGGGTTAGAAACCAAACCTCCAGAAGAAGCGATATTACAAATATGACCAGCATTTTGTTTCATCATATCTTCTAAGAAGACATGAGTCATATGCATGGGAGCAGAAGCGTTAATATCCATGGTTCTGTCGATATCGCCTAAGCTATGTTCATGGAAGTATTTGCCTACAATTATTCCGGCGTTATTAATTAAAACGTCTACAACACCAATTTCCTGTTTAACTTTTTGTGCAGTTTCTTTAATTTGCTCAATATTAGAAACATCGACTTTGTATCCAAAAATATTGGGATTAGAAAGTTCGGATAAGGTAGCGTCAATATTTTCTTGACTAATATCCCAAATAATTACTTTGGCTTTTCGTTCTAACATCAAGCGCGACATGATTTTACCGATACCAGAACCTCCTCCGGTAATTAAAACAACTTTGTCTTGTAGGTTTCTCATAAATAGTTATTTAGAATTTTAATTAAATATCGTTTTTATTGTCTGTTTTGTTTAATAAACAAAGTTGGATCAACATATCCTTGAGTATCACTAGAATATCCACCCCCTAAAGGTAAGCCAACTTCATCTCTAATTTCCAAATGAAGATGAGCATAATATATGCCATTAACATTACCAATTGTAGCAATTTGTTCGCCTTTTTCTATATAATCACCCTCGTTTACAAGCATGGTATCACAATGTGCATATAAAGATTCAACTTCAGTGTTTTCATCGATATGATGAACGATTCTGATGACATTTCCCCAGCCGCCGCCTACGTCTTCAGCAAAAGTCACATAACCATTCGCGATATTGTAAATTGGATCACCTAAATCTGTATTTCCTCCACCAACACCATTCCAGTCATCTCCTAAATGGTTGTTTTCTGTGAATTTCTGAGCATTATAATAACCTTTAGCATCTGGTTTTCCTACAGGGAAATCAAATCCATCAGTGTAGATGATGTCTTTTTTTGTTTCTTCTTGAGCTTGGTTTTCATTTTGGCTGCATGCTATCATAGACATTAACATGCTGAAAATTAGAACGGTTTTTTTCATATAAGATTACATTTATTAATTATTGGATTTATTTAAGTTTAAAATCCGCTGCTATAAAGTTTTGAAGTTTATCGCAGCGGAGTAATTTGTTTTAAGGTTTAATTTTAAACCTTATTAAGATTTTTATTTTTTAATGATTTTGAAGCTTTGCTGATCGCCATACTCGTTAATTAATTTTATGATGTAAGCACCAGATTTAAGTTTTGAAATGTCAATTTGAATGTTTTTTCCTTCTGCATTTCTGGTTAATACTTTTTGACCTATTAAATTATAAACCTCAATAGATTTTAAGTTAGATTCAGACTTAATATGCAATAAATCCTTCGTTGGAACTGGGTATGCCGAATAAGAATTAATGGCGTAATCTTTCACTCTTAATGTTCCAATATTTAAAGTAAAATCAACGGCTTGACCATATCCTGCAAAAACTCCATAATCTAGTATTGACATTGAAATTGCACAAGGATCAACCACGGCAACCGAGTCGGTATCTGTATAAACTTTTGTGATTCTAATTCTAGTTTGGCCTGGTACAGCATCCGTAGGAACACTTATTTCCATACTTACACTGGTATCATCATTACCTGTTGAGTTACTAATGGTTCCGATTTCATAAATCTCATTTTCATCATCTAATACCCCATTTTGATTCCAATCGATGAAAGCAACTATATTATTGTCAAAATTGCCATAAGTATTTCCTTCGACAGAAAGCGTGTAAGTTTCTCCTGGCGTAACATCTGCTACTGTATCTGTGTGATCTACTAAAATTGAATCCGTGTTTAAGTTGGTAATAGTTGTTGTACCAAAATTAATAACACTAATCTCTTCAACTGTAGTGTCTGCGATATCGCAATAGGGTGCTGGAAATTCTGGAGTATCAACTTCAAGGTTTAAAGTAAAATCAACAGCTTGACCATATCCTGCAAAAACTCCATAATCTAAAATTGACATTGAAATTGCACAAGGATCAACCACAGCAACCGAGTCGGTATCCGTATAAACTTTTGTGATTCTAATTCTAGTTTGGCCTGGTACAACATCGGTAGGAACACTTATTTCCATACTTACACTGGTATCATCATTACCTGATGAATTGCTAATAGTTCCGATTTCATAAATCTCATTTTCGTCATCTAAGACACCATTTTGATTCCAATCAATGAAAGCAACTATATTATTGTCAAAATTGCCATAAGTATTTCCTTCAACAGATAGTGTGTAAGTTTCACCTGGCGTAACATCCGCTATTGTATCTGTGTGATCTACTAAAATTGAATCAGTGTTTAAGATGGTAATAGTTGTTGTACCAAAATTAATAACACTAATCTCTTCAACTGAAGTGTCTTCAATATCGCAATAAGGAGCTGGGAAGTTTTGAGCTTGCAACGTAAAACTTGCAAGCAAAAGAAGTAAACCTATCTTTTTCATAATCGATGAGTGTTAATTAATTAGCAAGATATGAAAATTATTGTTAAAATTATAGGTTATCTATCATAAACATAAGTCTATAATTCATATTCTTTAATAATGACTAAACTATTTTGGATAGAAAACTAAGTTGCCGTTAAAATCTTTCTTGTATTTCCCTAAAACATTACCATACTTATCCTTTTTTACAATGTCGCCGTTGTAATCTTTGGAAAGCGTATACTGAACATTTCCATAGGTATCTTTGACTACCTCGTTACCATTATAATCGGTAGATTGAATGGTCTTTCTATTTCCGTATTTATCTTTGGTAACCTTGTTTCCGTTGTAGTCGGTGGATTCTATTTCAATCACGTTTCCATATTTATCTTTCCAGACAAAATCGCCGTTATAATTGGTAGATCCCTTGGCAATTACATTTCCATATCGATCCTTTGCAACAGTATTTCCATTGTAGTCTTTAGAATAAGTTACTTCTTGGGCCTGAGCATATGTCCCCAAAAATAACAGGGATAAAATAAGAATAAGCGTTTTCATATAAATAGATTTTAAATGATTAGATGAGTGTTGTCTTAGACTTTAAAGTTAATAAATAAATATAAAACTTTAACTATCAATGTTCTAAAAGACTTAAAATTAAATAGCCTTAAAGTTTAACTGAAACGACTTTCCTGAGTTTCTTTAGATAAAATTTAGTTCTAAAAGGATAAGTTAACCCTCTTGAGTAGTCTTTCTTTTTATTCCAAGATTAAAAACCAACTTTTTATCCATTACCAAAGCTTTCCAATCAATAGCAAACATCGCAAGGAAAAATAAAATGCTTATTACGATGCTCATCAGAGATTTTAATGAAAATGAATCTTGAATGATGGTTTGAATACTTTCTTCGGCGAATGAACCCATATGAACTGCCAGCGCATTGGTAACAAGTCTACCAATAAAGAATGCTGGCAAAATGTAAAGAGGGTTAAGTTTAGATGCGCCAGCGCCTAAAAACAAAGGTGTTGTGGGCAATGGAAGAAGAGAATAGGTGAGAACCATTAATTGGCCTTTCCATTTGCTCTCTTTCATTTTTGCACCCAATAATTGAAAATCTTCACTTTTCTTAGGATCTAGATATTTACTGGCTAATCGTGACGATAACAACATCAAGGTGTATCTTCCTCCAACCGATCCTAAAACTCCAATTATTACGACCAACCAAATATTTAAATCGAAAATGATTTGGAGTAAGGTCATTATTGTATAGGCAGGTGGAAATGGAAATGGTACTACATCAAATAAAAAAGCACCCAGAAATACTAGAATATATTGCCACCACATAGGGAGAAAGAATTAAGCTGCAAAAGTAAGCTTTAAATTTGCAAGTCGTAAAAGATTCAAGGATTTAAGGTTTCATTTCCATATTGTTTCGGCTCCACTCGCTCCATGAACCTACATAAAGTTTTGGAATCTCTAATCCAGCATAGGCCATAGCTAAAATAGAATGACAGGCCGTAACTCCCGATCCACAATGGAAAACAGCATCTTTGCTTTTAGTTTTTTCTAATGCATTTAAATATTTCCGTTTTAAAGCTTCAGGCTCCAAGAATAACCCATTTTCATCTAAATTAGTTTCGTATGGAATGTTTATAGCTCCAGGAATATGACCTGCAATCAAGTCAATTGGCTCACTTTCTCCACGATATCTTTCTGGGCTTCTTACATCAATAACTTTAGAATCTTCTTGTTTTCTAAGTTGATCAACTTCTTCGATTTCAACGGTATTTAATTTCCAATCGCTAACCTCTTGAACTTTTGATTTTTCCAATTGAACAGCTTTATCATCCGTTGGGTAGCCAATTTCTTTAGCCATTTTAAATCCTCCATTCAAGACTTGAACTTTTTTATGCCCAAAAGCTTTAAGCATCCACCAAAACCTAGCGGCTGCATTGGCAGCAGAACTTCGGTCATAAACCACAACATGACTTTCAGGTTGAATCCCTAACTCAGAAACTAATTGAACAAATTTTTCAATCTTGGGCAACGGATGTCTTCCTCCTTTTGAAGCGTCATCTTTAATGTCAGAAAGCTGCGTATTTAAATCAACAAACTGTGCATTTGAAAGATGTTCTTTTTCGTAATCATCTCTATTACTTGCGTCAATAATGATTAAATCTTTGGAATCTTTAATTTTTAAAAGTTCATCCGCATTGATGATGGGAGATAAGTCAGACATGGTTTTTATTTTGAAGTGATTTGTTGAACTAATTTAAGCTATCTAATTTGTAAATAAAAGCTTTTCTAATATTATTGACTTGAATCTAGAATCCTAAATACCAAGATGCGATGGAGAAATAAATTAAAACTCCACAAATATCAGAAATTGAAGTAATTAAAGGTGCGCTAGCAGTAGCTGGATCTAATTTAAATTTAGTAAAAATAAAAGGCAATAGCATTCCTATAACACTGCCTGTCATTACAATTAATACCATTGTGGCAGCTACCACCATCACAATTTCTGGAGCTCTAAAACTTGCCACCAAGGATACTCCCAAAGCCATCGTAACCCCAAGAAGTAATGAAACTAATAATTCTTTGAAAATTAATTTATACCAGTCGGCTAGCTTTACGTCTCCCATAGCCAACGAACGAATCATGAGTGTGGCGGATTGGGCGCCCGCGTTTCCTCCACTATCAATCAAAAGTGGAAGAAAGAACACCAAAGAAACGGTCGCTTGCAAAACATCTTCGAAAGAGGCGATGGCAGTTCCAGAGAAAATATTCATGAAAACCAACGCCAATAACCATAAAATTCTTTGTTTATATAAATTAAAAATTCTTGCATTTAGAGGGTTAGAAACTGCTGATTGAAAAGCACCAAACTTGTGGAAATCCTCTGTAGATTCTTCCTCTTCAATGTCCATAATATCATCGAAGGTGGTAATACCAATCAGTCTACCACTTTCATCGATTACGGGTAGTGCAACTCTATCATAATCCTTGAAAATCTTAACAGCAATTTCTTGATCTTCTTTTGGGTTTAAGGCGATAAAACCCCTTTCCATGATTTCGCCAATGGTCTGTTCAGGTGAGGCGAGGAGGAGAGATTTAATTCTAACATCACCAATCAATTTCCAATCCTGGTCTACAGCATAAATTACATTGAGCGTTTCAGAATCTTTACCATTTTTACGAATATATAACAAGGTATCGGCAATGCTATCTTCCGCTTTCATGGCGATATATTCCGGAGTCATCAATCGTCCGATACTATCTTTAGGATAGCCTAGAAGTTTAACGGCTATTTCTCTTTCTTCCTCGGTTAAAAGCTGAAGAAGACTTTCGGTTACATCCTTTGGAAGCTCTTCAAAAAATGCAGTACGATCGTCTGGTTCAATATCATTGATGAGGTTCGAAAGTTTTAAGTCATTTTCAAGTAGACCTTTGATTACCTCTTTTTTCTTACTCGTAGATAAATGCTTGAAAACCTCTTTAGATAAACGCCTGTCCAAAAGACGGTACATGATTATTTCTTCCGTTGGAGACATTTCCTCAATAATCTTGGCTAATTGAACATTGTTCATTTGGTTCAGAGAAACCTTTAATGTTCTAAAATCCTTTTTCTTAATGAGTTCGCGAAAGTTGTTTTTATTTACCTCCATGATGCTAAATTATATATCCATGTCTAAGATATAAATTAAAAGCATCAAGCGCCTATAAGTAATTAACCTAAAGTGATTTTTAGGTGATTAAGTCAATTTAATATTTTGAAATATAAATCCAAGCCTCTTTTCCCGATGTGGTAGTTGATAAAACTCTTTTGTAATTTGTGCTCAGGAGTTGATCGAGTTTAATCAATTGATCACCCAAAACTTCGTAAAGATTACCTTCAATTTTGTCTTGTGTAGATTTTTTAGCAATCGCTTGATGTTGAACAGTAAAGTCTTTGTGAAAACCTTCTATTTTATGCTTAGAATTTTCTATGGATACACCAAAGTTATCCAATTTTTCATCGATAGCTTCTAGCATTCCGTAATCGAAAACTAAATGCTTTTTATTCTTTTCAAATTGAATAATATTAGCTTTAATTTGCTGTAAGACAAGGTCTTTTGCCTCGGCATAGGAAATGCCATAAACTCTTTCAATTTTGTTTAAATGATCAGGATATTTAGAAAGTAAACTATCATAATAATCATTTAATCCCGCTTGATTAGGTAAATCATACCTTAATCTCAATTGAAATCTTCTAAGCAATGCAGAGTCAATAATGTCTAAGTGGTTGGTAGCGCAGACAAGAATAGCATGATGAGATAAATTATCGATTTGTTGAATAAAAGTATTCACCAAGCGCTGCATTTCTCCGGAATCTTCGCTGTTGTAATCTCTAATTTTTCCTAAAAAGTCGAATTCATCAATAAATAGAATCGCACGATCATTAGAAGCCTGACGAAAGACTTCGGAAAGATTTTTACCAGTTTCTCCGAGACGAGAGGAAACAAAACCACCCAAATTTAAAACGACAACTTTTTTGTTTAAAGCCAATCCCAAAGCATGTGCTGTAGCTGTTTTACCACAACCTGTATGTCCATGCAATAGAATTTTATTATCAATCGGAATATCATATTCTTTTAAGGCTGACTGATAATTAAATTCCTCAATTAATTGATTTAATTTTGCTCGATTTTCCTCAGATAAATAAAGTTCATCTAGCGATAAAACCTTTGTTTTTGTCTTCAGTGTCGTTTTGTGAAAAGACATAAGCTTGAATTATGATTTACTTGTTTTTGAAGCCCCAGCCAAACGTCTTCTGATTTCCTTCATTTCTGCCGGCGTTAATTCTCTATATTTTCCTAATGGAACATCTAATTCAATATTCATAATGCGATAGCGCTCAAGCTTCACAACTTTATTTCCGCAATATTCAGTCATACGACGAATTTGGCGGTTTAATCCTTGCGTTAAAATTATTCTGAATTGCTTTTCGCCTAATTGCTCTACAAAACATTTTTTGGTAACGGTGTCTAAAATCGGAACTCCATTGGACATTTTATTGATGAAGTTTTGATTGATTGGTTCTTTGGTGTAAACCATATATTCCTTTTCGTTCTCATTATCCGAACGCAAAATTTGATTTACAATATCACCATCGCTCGTCATTAAAATCAAGCCTTGACTATCTTTGTCTAGTCTCCCGATCGGGAAAATTCTCTCAGGATAATTAATATAATCTACGATATTATTTTTCTCTCTGCGCGTGTCCGTCGTACAAACAATACCACGAGGTTTATTGAATGCTAAATAAACATGCTGAACTTCGTCGTTTGGCGTAATTAATTTTCCATCTAATCTAACTTCATCGTTCATCGAAACCTTGCTTCCCATTTCTGCCTTAACGCCATTAATGGTTACGCGTCCTTCTTGAACATATTTGTCTGCAGCTCTTCTAGATGAATGTCCTACCTCGCTGAAAAACTTATTAATTCGAACTAATTTCTTTTCTTCCATACCTGAAAAATTACGCTGTTATTTAACCTTTAAATATTGAATTTCTAGGTTAAAATATATTCGCCGAAGTTAAGAAAAAACCAGCTAGTAGAGAAAAACATAAGTTTTGGGTATTATTACTAATCAGTCTAATTCTTGAATATAATATAACTTCCTGAAATTCTTTATTTAATACTATATTTACTAACTATATTTTGAATGAATT
Source organism: Profundicola chukchiensis (assembly GCF_029664245.1). Classification (GTDB taxonomy): domain Bacteria; phylum Bacteroidota; class Bacteroidia; order Flavobacteriales; family Weeksellaceae; genus Profundicola; species Profundicola chukchiensis. Next base: position 15,428 of record NZ_JANAIE010000006.1, read on the forward strand.
TGCTTTAAAAAATGAGCAAGATTTATCAAACATTTTATCCTAACATGCAACCTAATCAAACTAACTTAAAACTTAATATTCCTAAGCCTCAAGAAATGGCTCCTGATCAAATGGCGTTCAGGCGAGGAGACGATTCAAGTTTAGCTATTGAGTATCTTGAAAAAGGCATTAGTATTTTAATTTTTGACTATTACCATGATGGGATTTTGCTTTTAAAAAGCATTCATGATTATCTGCAACAAAAGCTTCCTAATAAAAGTTTTAATGATCAAAGAATATATCGATCTAAATATCAGCAGTTATCAAATTTACTTTTGGTTGAGGTCAAAAACTCAAAATTAAACTTAAAGAAAGCTCCAGAAATAGGTTGGTTAAAAAGGTTTTACCCGAATCAATCAAGCTTTTTGCTTTCTTTTCCACAGGTGCAAGGCTTAAATAGTTCTTGGCAGTGGTATAAAAATGGTATTCAAATTCCTGTTTTAAAGAAAAGAATTCATCCGTTTTATGGTGTTTATTTTCCGACAAGATTTGAGCATTTAATTCTATTTGATGATTGGGTTAAAAACTATAAAGGTCCAAAGGAATCAGCCATAGATGTAGGTGTTGGTTGTGGGGTTTTATCCTTACAACTGCTTCAATCCGGTTTTGAAAAAGTATATGGTACAGATATTAATCCCAACGCGATTTATGGATTAGAAGAAGTGATTGAACGGCAAAATTTACATGGAAAGCTTCATTTAGATTTTGCTAATTTATTCGGGCAATGGGAAGAGCCCACAGAATTGATTGTTTTTAATCCACCTTGGTTGCCGGCGCCTTTTGATTTAGAAGGAATAGATGAAGCGATTTATTATGATCAAGATTTATTTCCAAACTTCTTTAGAGAAGCTAGAAAGCGTCTATTGCCGAATGGGAAATTACTTTTAATTTTCTCGAATTTGGCACAAATAACGAATGTTACTACATCGCATCCAATTTTAGAGGAAATAGAAAATGGAGGTAGATTTGAATTTGTTAAATGCTATACAAAAACCGTAAAGGCTGCTTCTAGCAAAACAAAACGAAATGCTCATTGGCGCGCTGCAGAAGAAGTTGAGCTTTGGGAATTAAAACCCATTTAACGACTAACTTTTCCTGGTTTTCCGGCTTGTAAGCCCATATAGAGTTTAACGAGTGCCACTATCATTAAAAATAGTAGCGGATAATTCCATGATTTGGTAAAGTCAAAAATACTTCCAATTAAAATCGGACCTGTAGCTGCAATGAAATACCCAACTGATTGCGCCATTCCAGAGAGTTCTGTTGCAGTTTCGGTGTCGCGAGCACGCAATACTAAGAATAAAAGAGCAAGTCCAAAGCATCCGCCTAAAACATAGCCAATCATCGAAATCCAAAGCCATTGTAACCCAAATTGAGGGAGTAACAAGCCAATGATGCTTAAAACTTCCATTGCAACTAGAAATATGACTAAAGATTGTTGATTCGACCTTTTTCCAGCAATGAAAGGAATGGTTAAAGATCCTAATATTCCGGTAGCTTGTGATAAAGAGAGCATCCATCCTGCCGACTCATGGTCGTAGCCACGACTAATCAATAAATCGGGTAGCCAAGCCAATATTACGTAAAAGGTAAAAGATTGTAAACCCATAAACATTGCAACATTCCAAGCAAGGCGTTGGCCTAACATGTTTTTAATGGCTTGAATAGGATTTCTATTGGATTTAACTCTTTTTAAACGCCAAAGTTGTGGTGTCCAAAGTAGTAAAGCTAGAAACGAAACAATCGCCCAAACTTGTAGAGAGCCTTGCCAATTGAGTTGGTAATCTCTTGCTAAGGGAACGCTAATACCTGCGGCTAGTGCAGCACCGATTCCCATCATTCCAGAGTATAAACTTGTGATTAAACCTGCGTTGTTGGGAAAGTTTTGTTTGGTAAGAGAGGGTAGGAGAACGTTACCAAAAGCTATCGCGATTCCTAATAAAAATGTTCCGATGTACAAAGCAGGAAGCCAATCCAATGAGCGGATTAAAATTCCAGTGGTTAGTAGAATTAAAGCAAGAAATAGAACGCGTCCTATGCCTAATTTTTTAGTGAAAAATGCCGCCGAAATAGAAACAAAACAAAACGCAGCCAATGGGAGCGTGGTCAATAAACCCAACATGAAATTACTCAATCCGGTAGCTTCTCTTATGTCATCTACTAATGGACCTAGACTTGCCAATGCAGGTCTAAGATTAAAGGCTATCAACAGAATTCCAGCGAGTAAAAGAGCTGTGTTTCTTTTATTTGATTTTATGTTTTGCTCCAATTTTAAAGTTTAAATAACTAGAAAAAATTAAACCATACCTTTTAAAGTATGGTTTAAATATATTTTTAAATCTTATTTATAATTAAGCCTCTTCAGCCCAATTCAAACGATCTGAATTGTTGAACTGCCATGGTGCTCCGTTATTTTCAACGTTTTGCATCATTAAGTTTAATTCCATTGGCGCTGCAGATTCTTCCATCACCAAATATCTACGAATATCCATAATGATTGATAATGGATCGATATTCACTGGACAAGCTTGAACACATGCATTACAAGAAGTACAAGCCCAAATTTCTTCTGCAGAAATGTAATCTCCAATTAATTTTTTACCATCGTCTACAAACTTTCCGTTGTTCTTGTCGATGTTAGCTCCAACATCTTCTAAACGATCTCTCGTATCCATCATAATCTTACGCGGAGAAAGTTTTTTACCTGTTAAGTTCGCAGGACATTCAGAAGTACAACGACCACATTCTGTACAAGTATAAGCGTTAAGTAACTGAACTTTATTTAAATCAAAGACGTCTTTAGCTCCGAAAGTTTCAGGCTCAGCCATTTCTGCTCCTGGTGCTGGCGCTGCAAAAGGATCAGCATTTGGATCCATCATTAACTTAACCTCAGAAGTAACACTTGCTAAGTTATCTAACTCACCCTTTGGTCGTAATTTTGCAAACCAAACATTCGGGAAAGCTGATAAAATATGGAAGTGTTTTGAATAGTATAAGTAGTTTAAGAAGAATAAAACTCCTAAAATATGCATCCACCAGAATACTCTTTCCATCACCTGAAGAGTTCCAATTCCGAAAGAATCAAAGAAGAAAAATAAATTCTTAGAAACAGGGAAAGCACCTGCTAGTGCAACATCTTGTTTAGCGTGTGCATAGTAATCTGCGGCATTCATCCCAAGGAATAAAACCATTAAAGCAAACTCGATGTATAGAATATAGTTCGCATCGTTTTTAGGCCAACCTTTCATTTCTGGTTTCCAAAAACGTTGAAGTTTGTGAATATTTCTTCTTACCCAGAATGCTCCAACCGCAATGATAACCAAGAGTGCTAAGATTTCGAAAGAACCGATTAAGAAATCATAGAATCCACCCAAAAATGAGAAAACACGATGTGTTCCGAATAAACCATCGATGATGATTTCTAACATTTCTAAGTTGATGATTATAAAACCAACGTAAACCAAAATATGTAAGAAACCAGCAATAGGTCTAACTACCATTTTGCTTTGTCCTAGAGCAACACGTGCCATTAGAGCCCATCTAGATTCAGGATCATCTGTTCTATCGATAGGTCGTCCGAGATTAATATTTCTAAAAATCTTTCTTACGTTATAAATAAAAAATCCAACACCGCTGATTAATGCGATGAGAAAAAACATTTGTGATAGATGGGTAAGACTTGTCATGGTTCTATTTCTACGTTAACTGAAGTTTCACTATTCTCTTCTTTAACCTCTACTTTTTTAGGTTCTTTGTATTTCTTGCCAAATACAGAAAATTGAACATATCGATCTGGGCGCTCTTTGAGATCGCTCATTAATATATTTAAATTTTCGGCTGTACTATTAAGATTATTATACAATTGAGGATCATTAATAATTTTATTTAATGTTCCTTCAGAAGATTCAAGTCGTTTTAAAGTTGAGCTAAGAGCTGTGGTTGCTTCATTAATCTCGTTCAACGTTTTTTCGATATTAGCTTCATTAATTTTATCTGCCACTTCACCATATTTCTTGATGGTGGAATTAGAAGTTCCAACTAATACACGCGTATCTTGAGTTAGACCTTCAATACTTTTATTGGCATTAGAGATTAATACATCGGTATTATCAGATGTTTCTTTCAGTGAATTAGCCGTTTGTCCCATGGCATAAATCGTAGCATCCAGTTGTCTTAAAACTGATTTCAAACTCTGGTTGGTTTCTTCATCTGCCATAGATCCAAAGCGATCTAATGCCGAATTTAGAGTAACTAATACACTGTCAATTCTACTTTGTGTAGGTGCTAACTTATTGGAAAGCATAGTCATTAAAGACTGATTGTTCGCTGAAACCAAGGTGTCACCACTTTTTGCTAATCTACCATCATAGCTGAGGTTTAATTTAATCATTTTACCAGCCATAAGCCCTGGCTCATAAATTTCAGCCACAGAATTTACGGTAAAATCTAGATCTTGTTCTATGACCATCTTCACGATAAAGTAAATACTGTCATTACCTTCTTTAATGATAATATCCTCTACACGTCCGACTTTTAAGCCATTCACGTTCACGGGTTTGGTGGGTAAAAGTCCATCCACATCGTGATAGGTAGCATATACCACCTTTCCAGAGGTGAACAAATTTTCACCTTGCAAAAATTTGAACAGCCAATAAAAGGCGACAATCGATAGAATCGCAACTACACCTATTTTAAGTTCTTTAGATATTTTCAAACGTTAGCTTTTATTCAAACAAATATAATTAATTTAATATGACTCAAGAACTATAATTTGAATAACTTGAGTATTAAACAGCAATTATACAATTTAGGCTCATTCAAAATAAATGACCAAACGTGTAAAAAATTGAGATGTAAATTTGGTTTTAAAGATTGAAAACGATTAAGTTATTCCTTTTTACCTTCTTTAAAACGTACAATAAACGCATCAGCGAATCCTCTTGTTTTAATGTTCGGAAGATCTTTTCTCGCTTCGTCTTCAGTTTTGTACCAACCATAGAAATACTTGTATAAACCGTTGTCAACGATTTTATCCACCGGCTTTACACCCTTCATCTGCGGAGCTTGAGCATCATAATTTCGCTGTGAAGTTAGTATTTGAATTCTATAACCTTCTGTGGGAGTTTTGTCTGCTTTATCAACTTTCTTTGCATTATCCTTTTTAGCCCCACCGTCGTTTTTGGTATCGATTTCTACCACAAAAGCGTCTGGGAATCCAGCTCTTTTTACCCTTTGTAGGTTTCGATCACGTTGAGAAGCAAATGAAGTTGGGCCAAAGTAATATTTATAAACCTTTCCATCTTTTAAGATTTCACTTGGCGTGATTCCTTTTAACTGTGGAGCAGTAGCTCTATACTTTCTAGAAGAAGTTAAGAATTGAATTTTAAACAATTTCCCAGGTACTGGTTTTTCAACTTCTTTTTTAGCAGTTTCTTTTTGTTTGGTTTGTTTTGGTGCTTTTTCACTAATAGGATTTCCACGTTTGATATCCCACTCTTTTTTATATTCTTTGAAAGCATTAAAGATAGATTCAGCTGTTTTTTTCTGACCATCTAAAGAAGCTAAATAAGTACCTTCTTCTGGGTTGGTAATAAAACCAAGTTCAATTAAAACAGATGGTGTTGCGGTTTGCCATAAAACCAAGAACCCTGCTTGTTTTACACCACGACTTTTTCTTTTGTCCTTATTGACAAAGTTTTTCTCAACTTTCTCTGCGAATTTTAAACTATTATCTAAGTAGATATTCTGCATTAAGGTTAGACCAATCACAGATTCTGGCGAAGTAGGGTCAAAACCTTCATATCGCTCCTCATGATTTTCCTCTAATAGAATTACGGAGTTTTCTTTTTTTACAATATTAAAATTAGCGCTTGATCTATGGTCTTCTGTTCCTAAAACAAAGGTTTCTGAACCATAAGCGCCAGGTCTTGCAGAATTACAATGAATAGAGATAAAAAAGTCAGCGTCTGCTTTGTTTGCAATATTTGCGCGCTCATGTAACTCCAAAAATCGGTCATCGCGACGAGTATAAATCACTTCAACTTCATTTTTGTAGTGATCTTCTATTAGTTTACCTAATCTTTGAGTAACTTCTAAGTTAATTACTTTCTCATTTTTTACTACACCTTTCGCCCCTGGGTCATGACCGCCATGCCCTGCATCTAATACCAATACAAACTTATCGGTCTTCTTTTGAGCATAGAAAGTTTGTTGCATTCCTATGAAAAATAAAAAGAAAATAATGAGTTTGATGTTAATATCCGTTATTCTATTCATTATGGGAGTAAATTTTTATTATTTTTGACGCTTCAATTATTGCAAAATTAAGCATTGTAATTTGGCATTTAACGATTTTAATATCAGCATTCGTATATTTTTTCTACTATTTTTCAACATTGTGCTTGCACAAGTTGAGACGATCGATACCTCTGTATCCAAAAATGATACCGTTACAATCATTCAACCTATAGTGAAAACCGATGTTGACGCTGCCAATGATACGGTAAAAAAAGAAAGATTGCAAGGCATTTTGGATTATGATTCTTATGATCAATACCACGATTATAAAAATCAGCATACTTACTTGGTAACGGATGCGATAGTTAAATACCTTGACATGGAAATCCAGGCAGATTATATTGATATCAATTGGAATACAGGTGATATCTATGCTGTTGGAAAAGAAGATTCCTTAGGAAACATAGTCGAACCAAGTAAGTTTAGACAAGGAAATAAGGAGATTGAATACAATAGTTTCAGCTTTAATATTAATACCAAAAGAGGAAAAGCCTTTAATGTAAGAACCGAAGAAAGTATGGGTTCTGATCAAGGAGTTATAATTGCTGGTGTGGTTAAACAATACAACGATTCGGTCTCTGGAATGCGAAAAGTGGCTTATACTACAGATACTTATTTTATTCAAAGAAAGGATTCTATTGCTGATTATCATATGGAGGCGGAAATCGCTAAGTATATGCAAGGCAAGGATAAGAAAGTGGTGACGGGTCCGATCGTAATGAAGATTTATGAAGTAACAACTCCTTTAGCTCTGCCATTTGCATTTTTACCTATGGGTGATAATCGAAGCGCGGGTATTTTGTTGCCAAGTTTTGGAGAAAGAGAAGAAGTAGGATTCTATTTACAAGGCGCTGGTTTCTATCTTCCGATTGGAGATTATATGGATATTTCTTTAACAGGAGATGTCTATACCAGAGGAAGTTTAGGACTTCATGCCATGTCTCAGTATTTAAAACGATATAGCTTCTCCGGTAATTTTAGTTTTGATTGGGAGAAAAGAGTTACAGGAATTAAAGGTTTAGATGATTATAATAAATCAACTAACTATAGATTAGCTTGGAGTCATCGTCAGGATCCGAAAGCGAATCCGAATTTAATTTTTAGTGCGAATGTAAACTTTATGAGTTCTAAATTCTATCGCGAAGGGATTAGTAATTATGGTATATCCTCTGGAAACTACCTTCAAAATAATGTTAACTCATCTATCTCGATAAATAAGAATTTCCCGAATTCACCATTTAGTGCGTCATTAACAGTTTCTCATAGCCAGAACACAAATAATAATTCTGATCAACAAGGAAACGCTACTTTTCAATTGCCGCAGTTAACAGTGAACATGAGTAATATTTATCCGTTTGCTCCAAAAACTGGTTCTAAGAAAGGTTTATGGCAAAGCATCGGGATGAATTATAATTTTAATTTACAAAACACACTGTACACCACAGAGGATGATTTGTTTAGCTCGCGCATGTTTGATAATGCTAAAAATGGAGCAAGACATAATTTTAGTTTTAATACAGGTACAACAATTTTTAAATATTTCCCATTAAGTTTTAATGCAGGCTACGAAGAAGTTTGGACTTTACACACCATTCGTAAGCAATACGATGATTTGACCAATAGCGTATTTGAGGAGCGTGTAAATGGATTCGATTCTTATAGAACTTTTAATTTAGGAACTGGAATTAGTACGACACTTTATGGTCAGGCTAACTTTGGGACCGCAGATGATGATAAAATGATTAAGGCGATCAGACATATGATTTCACCTCGTGTTAGTTTTAATTATCGTCCAGACTTTAGTACAGATGAATGGGGATATTATGATGCTTTCATTAATGGAGAAGGAGAGGAGATTCGCTATTCTTATTTTGATGGAGGTATATATGGTGCTCCATCGCAAGGTTTATCTCAAAGTTTGAGTATTGGGATTAACAATAACCTTGAGATGAAGATTAGAAGTAAATCAGACTCTACAGGAATTGAGAAAATTAAAATCTTTGAGAGTTTTAATATTTCAACTGGATATAACTTTGCAGCGGATAGTCTTAAATTAAGTCCTATTAGCATTAATGGTAGAACCAGCTTGTTTAAAAATAAAATGGGCATCAGCTTTAGAGCTACGGTTGATCCATATAAAAACTTAGTTAACGATGAATTTCCTAATGGTAAACGCATCGACGAATTAGGTAAATTTAGATTTACCACAATGGGGGTTAGGTTAAATTATAACTTAACAGAGGCATTGTTTGGAGAGCGTGAAATGGATTACGAAAAACGCGGTAGAATACGATATGAGGATTATTATTTTGATGATGATAACTATGCTCAATTTTTGACGCCATGGTCCTTAGCGGTGGATTTAACCCATACCAGAACGATGTCTCTAACAGATGAAGTTAGAAATACAACTTCCGTGGGATTACGTGGTAGTATATCTCCAACGCCTCATTGGGCGTTTAGCGGGAGAACATCTTTAGACGTTCAGAAGATGGATTTTGCAGGAACTTACTTTACTTTTTCGAGAGATCTCCGTAGTTTCGTGATAGATTTTAGTATGAATCCATTCGGACAATACAAAACCTGGAATTTCTTTATTGGTATTAAAGCAAACTTCTTGAGAGATGCTGTTAAGTACGAGGAAAGAGAGTTTAATTCAAGAACAAATACATTTTAAAAACATAAGATTATGAAACATATCAACACACCAAATGCGCCGGCAGCGATTGGTCCTTATAGCCACGCAGTAGTAGTAAACGGAATGGTTTATACTTCTGGACAGGTAGCTATGAATCCAGAAACAAAAGAACTAGTGACAAGTGGTGTTGCAGACGAGACTCATCAAGTAATGAAGAATTTAGAAGCTATCTTGAAAGAAGTTGGAACTTCATTCGACAAAGTAATTAAAGCCACTATCTTCTTGCAAAATATGGATGATTTTCCAACAGTAAATGAGATTTATGGATCTTACTTAACAGAAGGAAAATTCCCTGCACGTGAAACGGTTCAGGTTGCTAGATTACCTAGAAACGTGAATGTTGAAATATCAATGATTGCTTTAGTATAATGTGGGTTAGAAATACATTGGCCATATTAGCAGGATTAGCCGTAGCCATGACTCTCATTATGTTGGCGATTACAGCCAATAAAGTGTGGTTTGATGAGCTAGACAATATTGTTTTGTCTCAAAAAGGCGATGTCTTCTATTATTGGCAAAGAGTGATCAAACAAGCGCCTACCAACTTCTTCATAGCACTATTGGTCTCCTGTGGTGTTGGAGCAACGATTGGTGGTGTTGTGACTGCCTATTTAGTCGAAAATGCTAGACAAGCTTATGCTTTGTTTTTAGGTTTAATTTTATTCTTAATGGCGGTTGCTGACATTATCATCTTTACCGATCATCCAACATGGTATGAAATCGGATTGTTCATTATTTTCTTTCCGTTCTCTTGGTTAGGAGGTAAGATTGTAGATGAATTAATGAAGAATAAATTAATGCCCAACGATAAATAAAGGGGCTTTTAAAATATAGGTCTATTGAACTGCGATAGACTTTCGTTTATAGATTTTCACGCTCTTATCGGGCGTGAATTCTTTTTCTAGAGTAAAGTATTTCTCTAAACTATTTTTATAATAGTCGAATACAATAGAATCCCCACGCAATTGATTTCTATCCTCATCGACTATAATAAAGTTAGGTTTCTTAACTTCTAAAATATATTTGAGCTCACTCAATGGATCACTTTGAATGTTCTCTACATGTTCAAAAGTGGTTTCTCTCACTAGATTAGAAGGGTGCATTGTAATGGCCGTAGGAGACATGGTGTTTAAGATCCAATAGCCAATATGTTCATTGAGATAGAAAGAGTTTTTTGGAAGTTCAGTTCCGTAATGCTCCATTAAATAATGAGCTGTATTATAACCTTCGCCATTATATAATCTATCGTATTTTTTCTTAGAATCTACCACAGTGGCAATTTCTAAATAGGACTCCATAGGTAGCAAAATAAACAAAGCGATGATGAGTTTTGGAGCAATTTTATTAAACTTCTTAGGAAAAGGAATCTTAGAAATTAATCCAACAAAAATTATTAATAAAAATGGAAAAACCTGAATCAAATAATGTCCATTTACTTTTCCACTTATTAGGAACATAATGGCTTGTCCGAAAAGCATGCTGAGTAATAAGTAGAAATTAAATCGATTCTCTTTAGATCGAATAAATTTATATGCTAAACCACAAAGTAACGCAACTGCCAGAATAAGAGGTAGCGTTTTTAAAGTTTGTTTTGATGCGGCGCTATAAGCGATAGAAGCATCAATTACAGAGGTTTTAATTAACGCTAATTGATCGGTGAGGATGTAAGGAAGTAAACTTAAAATAACGGCTAGAATGCTTCCAATGCTTAAAAAGATACCTTTCTTAATTCCAGCTTTGTTTAATCCAGCATGTAGACAAACAAAAGCATTCACAAAGAAAATAGCATAAGCTAGATTAAGTCTAAAATTAATCGCTAAACCAAATAAAAAACCAGCTAAAATTAAGTTCTTAGTAGTGTGTTTTTTGGTTAAATATAGCATTCCTAGCACTAAGGGAAGGGCTGCTAAATGTTCTGACATTACGCCCTGCATGGCACCAAACAAACTCAATAAATAGATCGTTAATAAGCCAACAAAGAAGCTAGCTATTTTATCTAAATAAGCTCGACTTAATTTATATGAGTAAAATGCTGTGAGTGCAACCACTAAACTTCCGGCAGCGCGAATGGCTATCATACTTTTTCCGAAAACAGCTATGATTCCTGCGAAAAAGTAAAAAACCATAGGTGGTTTCAAATCCCAATATTTGGTATAAGGTAGATAACCATCAACCAAAGCTTGTCCCATTAATATAAAGGTGCTTTCGTCGTGGTCTACATAATCCCGAAAAAAGAATGGGAATCGAATTAAAAACGCTACAACAACAAAAATTAATAAAATTTGAAGCGGAGAAAGTTTAGATATTCTGCTCCACATATTTTATCGCGTAAATACTAATAAGTCGTCGGTAGAAAGATTGTCGTCGTAAGCATAGCCCATTCCGTCAAATTTCTTTAAGTCATCTAATGAATTAGCTTTCGTTTTAGCACAATATAAAGCCATTTCACCTCTCGCTTTTTTGAAGTAAACCGTGATTTGTTTTAACTCTCCATTTCTGAAGTCTTTAAACTTAACATCAATCCATTTTCCTTTCATTTTATCTCTATCTAAAACAGAAATATATTCTTTGCTCGAAAGGTCTAATAGAAGTTCATCTTCTGCAATCTGATCATTCACATAAGACGTGATTTTATCCGTCCAAAATTCATATAGATTGTTGTGTTTACCAACTTTTAGGTCAGTTCCCATTTCTAATCGATAGGGCATTACAGCATCTGTGATTCTTAAGGCGCCATACAAACCTGATAAGATAATTAGGTTTTCCTGGAAATACTTAATTTCTTCTTTGTTAAGTTGGCTATCTCTCAAGCCTCTATAGACCTCGCCGTCGAACATCCAAGCGGCAGGATAAACATTATCTCCTTTAGTTTGAGCCTTCCATGAGTGATTTCTTTCGTAGTTTAAAGCAGCTAAATCGCTCGATATTTTTTGTAAATTTTGAAGTTTACGAGGAGATTTCTTGCTCAAACTCTCCATGACAATTTTTGCATCTTCTAAGAACTTAGGCGTGCTAAGTTCGGTTGGAATTTCATACTCTTTTTCATTCAATCGCTTCGCTGGTGAAAGAAATATTTTCATGGTTTCAATTTTGGTTAAAGATAATCAACATCAAGCCTCAAAGCAAACTTATTCGATCATCTTGTGTTATATATAAATCTAGTTTGTAGATGTTTTAATGGAATGAGATTAAATTTAAAACAATAAAAAACCGCAACTCATAAAATTGCGGTTTTTATTATAATCAATCACTAATTAAACGTTATACATTTTCTCGTAATAATCATGTGCCATTCTATCAGAATCGAAGAAAGGTACAACCTCGGTCATAGCGTCCATAACTTTCTTATACCATCCTTTTGAATCATCATAATATAATGGAATGATTTCGTTTTCTAATACTTTATATAAGTTATCTAAATCTTGTTGATCTTGCTCAAAAATAGGAAGCGTATGATCTACAATTGGTAAAACAAATGAACAATCAGGGCTCATTTCGTGGAATTCTCTAATCCAACCATCATTTGTAGATAGGTTTAAAGATCCATTCATAGCTGCTGTCATACCACTCGTTCCAGAAGCCTCTCTGGTAACTCGTGGGTTGTTTAACCAAATATCTGAACCGTCTTTTAATAACTTAGAAAGTGCTAATTCATATCCAGCTAAAACAGCCATGTTTTTAAGCCCGAAGCTCATCTCAACTAATGAATCATACTGTCTGATGGCATTATAATCCATTGGATAAGGCTTACCAGCAAAAATAATTTGAACTGGTTTTTCAGTATTGTTTAATAACTTTTCAAAACGAGCATAATCTCTTGTGATTAAATCAGCGCGCTTATAACCCGCAAATCTTCTTGCCCAAACAATCGTTAAAACGTCTTCGTCAAACCATTTACCTGTTTGATCCGCAACTTCTTTAAATAATTCTCTTTTTAGTTCTTTTTTGCGAGTAACTAAGTTTTTAGCATTCTTTTTAGCTCTAGCTTGTTCCAATCTATCATCTGCCCAATACAATTTGTTTTGAGAATTGGTAACATGATCGATTTCGCAAATACCTTCGTATTTCCCCCACATACCACGAGAAACTTCACCGTGTAATTTAGAAACCCCATTAGCTTTTCTAGCTAAACGTAACGCAACTAATGAATGGTTGAATTCATCGTCGTGGATACCAGAAACAGCTCTCACGTCTTCTAATGACATTCCATTGAAGAAGCCCATTTGGTCTAAATCATGGATATTGTGTTTTTCGTTTCCAGCCTCTTCTGGAGTATGTGTAGTGAAAACTAATTTTTCTCTTAATTTTTCCTGTCCCATTTTTGGTAACCAGTGGAAAACAGCGGATAATGCATGAGCTTCATTGAAGTGGTAAACTTCTGGATCGTAATTTAACTCATCTAATAATTTAGCTCCACCGATTCCTAACACCATACTTTGTGCAATTTTGGCTTTAGGGTCAGAATCATACAATTTAAATGTAGTAGATCTTGCCAAGAAGTCATTTTCAGGAACATCTGTACTTAATAAGAATAAAGGCACAGTACCGAATTGTTTAGGATCTAAGTAATAAGCTTTCACCCAAACTGGATGTCCTGCAATATTAATCGTGAACTTAATGTCGGTGTCTTGTAAGAAATGATAAATCTTTTCTTGGAACAAAGCACCCATTTTTCTGTCCTCTTTTTTAAATTGGTCATAATAACCATACTTCCATAAGATACCAATTCCAATTAAGTTTTGTTTCGTATCATAAGCAGATCTCATGTGAGAACCCGCTAGGAAACCTAAACCTCCAGAATAAATCTTTAAACTTTGGTCGATACCGTATTCCATACAGAAATAAACAGCAGACTTTTTATATTTAGCGTCGAATTTATACGGATGTTGAAATGCTTTAGGCAATTTACTCATGTTAATTGTATTAAAATATGCCGACAAAAGTAAGCTTTATTTACCTAAAATAAAAACTAAGTGTATAAATAACACTTATTGATATAATGTTTTGTTAAAGTTATGCTTAGTCATATAAATCAAGCACTTAAAATGCTTTTTATCATATCTGCTTTTTAAGGTTTAGATGCTTTAATTTTGTAGTTTTGTCCTATGACACAAGTATTAACTTCAAAGGATTTTGTATCTGATCAAGACATCAAATGGTGTCCCGGTTGTGGAGACTATTCCATCCTAAAACAGATGCAAAGCGTTTTGCCTGAATTAGGCTTAGATAAAGAAGATATTGTATTTATTTCAGGAATCGGATGTTCATCTCGTTTCCCTTATTATATGGATACCTATGGAATGCACAGTATTCACGGTAGGGCTCCAGCTGTGGCTTCGGGGACGAAAATCGCTAATCCAGACCTACATGTTTGGGTGATTACAGGAGATGGTGATAGTTTATCGATTGGTGGAAATCACTTTATACATGCCTTCCGTAGAAATATGGATTTCAATATTTTATTGTTTAACAATGAGATTTATGGTTTAACCAAGGGGCAGTATTCTCCTACATCTACTCAAGGTCTTAAGACAAAATCTTCACCTTATGGTTCAGTGGATTATCCATTTAATCCTTTAGGTGTAGCCTTAGGAGCCGATGCTACATTTGTGGCTCGTTCTATGGATAGAGATCCTGTGCACTTAAGAGAAATGATGCGTCGTACGGCAGAGCATAAAGGAACTTCGCTTTTAGAGGTTTATCAGAACTGTCCGATTTTCAACGACGGAATTTTTGAGGAATTCACCGACAAAAAGAAAAGATCGGCCAATGCTATTTATATAGAACATGGGCAACCTATGATATTTGGAGCAGAGGAGGAGTTAGGTTTAGTATTAGACGGAACCACGCCTCGAGTTGTTAAATATAAGGAGTTGGGCATGAGTGCTGATGATTTATGGATTCATGATGAACAAGATATTACCAAAGCTCAAATTTTGAGTCATTTGTTTGATGATCCAAAAGAAACTGAATTCCCAAGACCTTTTGGTGTACTATATTCTATCGAAAGAAAAACCTATGAAGAGTTGTTGTTTGAGCAATTAAATCATGTAATGGAATCGAATCCATCGCCTAAATTAGATGATATTCTTGCTGGAAAGAACACTTGGGTGGTGAATTAAAATAGTTTTTAATTATGCTTAGTTCTTATTTTTGAGCTAAGAAACATGTTAAGATACTCAATTTATAAGAGTCTTAATTTTTTTTTAATCATTGCTTCATTAGATTTGTATAAATTCTACAATCCAATGAAGCAATATTTTTATTTAGCGGTCGTGTTCGTGACCGTTTTCGCATGTAAAAAGGAAACTGAACAAAAACCAATAGAAGAAATTTCGATGCCAGCTGGTATCAATGTGTCCTTAATGGATACAACTGTTCGTCCACAAGATGATTTCTACAATTTTGTGAACGGAAATTGGATGAAAAACACGGAAATTCCTTCTGATAGAGGTAGATGGGGAAGTTTTGATCAATTAAGAGAGTATACGGACTCTATTTCTTTAAAATTATTGAATAAAACCCTAACCGAAACCCATGAAGCTGGTACGGACAGTCAAAAGGTAGCGGATTTGTTTAATTCAATTATGGATACGGTTGCTCGTGATAATGCTGGAATCGATCCACTTAAGAAAGATTTAGATGCCATCGAGAAAATTGCTAGTTTAGATGATGTTCAAACTTATTTAGAGAAGCAAACGGCTAAAGGACAAAATCCACTTTATTCTTTTTATGTAAGACCTCACACAAAAAACAGTAATAAAAATGCTGTTTATTTAGGGGGTCCAAGTTTAGGGATGAGTAGAGATTATTATCATAAAAATGATAAGGAATCAACAGCTAAATTAATGGCGTACCAAAATTATTTGAAAAACATCTTTGGTTATATTGGCGACGAAAATGCGGAGAAATCAGCGCAGGAAACTTTAGAATTAGAGAAAAAATTAGCTAGTGAAATTTGGAAGTTTGAGCAGTTAAGAGATGCTAACTTACAGTATAATCCTGTTGCAACTGCAGATTTAGCCAATCTTACTAATGCAGTAGATTTTAATAAATACTTTGACTTCTTAGGAGTTAAGACAGATACTGTAATTATCCGTGAGATTAATTATTACAAAAACTTATCTAAGGTCTTAACAGAACAAAATTTAGATAAAATTAAAAAATACCTAAAAGCTGACTTAGTAAATGGAAATGCTCAATATTTAAATAGTGATTTAGAGCAAATGCATTTTGATTTCTATGAGAAAGAATTAAAAGGTATTGACGAAATGCGTGCAAGAGATAAACGTGCATTAGGTACGGTTAACTCAACCATAGGTCAAGCTTTTGGGAAAGTATATGTTGCTGAGTATTTCCCTGCTGAGGCAAAAGAAAAAGCAGAGGAAATGGTGAGATATGTTAGAAAGGCATTTCAGGATCATATCAATAGCAATACTTGGATGACTGACTCTACGAAGGTAAAAGCATTGGCTAAATTAGAGAAGTTCAATGTCAAAATTGGATATCCAGATCAGTGGAAAGATTATTCAGGTTTAACTATTAAGAGTCCAAAAGATGGTGGGTCTTTCTATGAGAACATGAAGAATATTGCAGCTTGGCAATTTCAAGAGAATTTAGACAAGATTGGAAAAGATGTGGATAAATCAGAATGGTTTATGCCACCTCAAATGGTAAATGCATACTACAGTCCATCATTTAATGAGATTGTATTCCCAGCAGCGATTTTACAACCACCTTTCTATAACTTTAAAGCAGATGCAGCAGTAAACTTCGGAGGAATGGGAGCTGTGATTGGTCATGAGATTTCACACGGTTTTGATGACAGTGGAGCTAAATTCGATGGAGATGGAAACTTAAACAACTGGTGGTCTGATACAGATAAGGAGCAATTCTCAGTTTTAGGAGATGCATTGGTAGAGCAATATAACTTATACGAACCTTTAGAAGGTGTATTCGTTAATGGTAGATCTACATTAGGAGAAAACATTGCCGATTTAGGTGGAGTAAATGTGGCTTATGATGGTTTACAATTATATTTAAAAGATAAAGGTAGTCCAGATAATATGGACGGATTTACACCAGACCAGAGATTCTTTATATCTTGGGCAACTATTTGGAGAACTAAGTCAAAAGATGAGGCATTAAGAAATCAAGTTAAAACAGATTTCCACTCTCCAGGTTATTTCCGAGCTATTGGGCCATTAGAAAATATCGACGCTTTCTATAATGCATTCCATGTGAAAGAAGCAGATAAAATGTATAAGCCAGAAGATCAACGAATCAAGATTTGGTAATATGCTAATCCCCAGATTATTTGGTTGGTTTTCTCGAAAAAAGAAGAAAAACGGTCCGGTTAAAAACACTTTTGATGCATTGAGGCATGATGATACATTATATGTAGATGTTAGTTTGGATTACTCTCTTACTGGTGAAACCTATGAAGATAGCGTTAAACTAAATCGAGAAAATTTAGCTGAATTTGAGGCTAAGCATAATAAAGATTTACCCATAATATTATTCGGGAACAACAAAAGCCAGTTGAACAAAATGCACGACGAATTAGAGCATAGAGGATTCACCAAGGTTTTTAATGTTGGGCGTTTAGAGGATCTTAAAAAAGTTAAACAAGAATTAGAATGATAAGAATAAAGTATTTTGTCTTCCTATTAGCAATGATAGGAATGTTGGCATGCAACTCTAAAAAGGAGTCTGCTGTTTCTGATGAAAAACCAGTTGAGGTAGTTGAAAGCTCAGCGAGTGAGGTACCTAATTTTAGTAATCCAGAGTTTCAAAAATATGTAGATGTTTTTGATGAATATGTTGATGAGGGGATTGCTAAATACGAAAACAATGAGTTTTCTACAGATGAGGGTAAAAAGGCTTTAGCGAAATATCAGAAAAACATTAATAAGTATATCCACAAGCTTGAAATAGAAAAGGAAAAAAAGGACGAAAAAGAGCAAATGATGCTTACTGAATATCTTGAAGCTAAAAAGCAAGAGATAGAAGAGAAGGCTAAAGTTCTTTTGGGAGAGTAAAAATTTAATAATAATTAATGGAAGGCTTTGATTAATAGAAATCAATTCATATCTTTGCCGTCCAATTTTTAAAAGAAAATCATGTACGCAATTGTAGAGATAGCAGGGCTTCAGTACAAAGTAAAGAAAGACCAACAGTTGTATGTTAATCGTTTACAGGGTAATGCAGGTGATTCAGTATCATTTGACAAAGTATTACTAACTGACAACGGAAGCATCACGGTAGGCGCCCCAGTTATAGAAGGTGCAGCAGTAGAAGTTAAAATTCTAGAGCACTTAAAAGGAGATAAAGTAGTTGTCTTCAAGAAGAAAAGAAGAAAAGGATACCGTAAGAAAAATGGTTTTAGACCATCTTTAACTAAGGTTGAGGTATTATCTATCCCAGGATCAGATTCTTCTAAATCAGCAGCTAAGTCTGAAAAGAAAGCCGAGCCAAAAGCAAAAGCTTCTTCTAAAAAGGACAAATTAACAGTAGTTGAAGGTATTGGACCAAAAGTTCAAGAGCTTTTAAACGAAAACGGAATTGTTACTTTTAGAGATTTAGCAAACACTTCAGTAGATGCAATCAAAGCTATCTTGGAGCCAAAAGGTGGAATTTATGCATCAATGGACCCAGGTACATGGCCAGCACAAGCTGAAATGGCAGCAGATGGTAAAATGGACGAGCTAAAAGCTTGGCAAGATGAACTAGACGCTGGTAAATAATTAATTAATACTAAAAACTTAAAACAATGGCACATAAGAAAGGAGTCGGTAGTTCGAAAAACGGTCGTGATTCATTATCCAAGCGCCTTGGCGTAAAAATGTTCGGTGGTGAGATCTGTAAAGCAGGTAACATTATCGTAAGACAAAGAGGAACAAAGCACCATCCAGGTGAGAATGTAGGAATGGGGAAAGACCATACTTTATTCGCTTTAACTGATGGAAGAATCGTTTTCACTAAAAAAGGAGAAAACAGATCATTTGTTTCAATTGAACCAGTTAACTAAGAATTAATTTCATAGTAGATATATCAACCGTTTCAGAAATGAAACGGTTTTTTTATGCCCTAAATTCTCATAGCAAGGATTATTGCGCTAATTTGTAACATTTCTTTCAAAAGTACTACCAATACAACGTGAGCGAAGAATCAAAGAAAATAGAATTCACCAAGCTGATAGAGGAGAATCAAGGAATTGTCCACAAGGTTTGTAGGATTTATACAGATGACGCAATGGCGCACAATGATCTCTTTCAGGAGATTGTTCTGCAATTGTGGAAATCTTATGATTCGTTCAAAGGAGATTCTAAGTTTAGCACTTGGATGTATCGTGTGGGAATTAATACAGCTATCACTTTATATCGCAAAAAGAGTAGAAAACCTAGAATCGACAGATTAGATGACCATCATTTCCATATTCAATCAGAGGAAAGAGATGAGAATGTTGAGTTTCAAATTAAAATGCTTAAAAAGGCCATTAATCAGCTCAACGACATCGAACGAGCGCTTGTGCTTCTATATCTAGAAGAGTTGCCGTATAAAGAGATTGCCCAAACTATGGGGATAACAGAGGTGAATGCTCGTGTAAAGATGAACCGTATAAAGAAAAAATTGAAGACCATGTTAAATCCATATAGACCATGAGCAAGGAATTTGACCTAGATAGCCTAAAGGATGCTTGGAAAAGTCAAGTGGATGAGAAAAAGTTTACCTCTGATGAGATATTTGCTATGCTGAAAAGAAAATCTAGCTCTTCGGTGAAATGGATTTTTATGATCAGTTTGGCAGAACTTATCTTAGGAATTGTGATGTACATTTTTATGTTCTCTAATTTCTCAGTTAGTGATTATCATAACCATCTTTTAGAGCAAATGGGATATTGGGCTATTATATATGAAATCATAACTTTCATTTTCTATGGTGCAACATTCTTATTTATTTATATCTTTTTCAGAAGCTATAGACGAATCCATGTGCAAGACAGTATTAGGGAATTAACTAATGACATCATCAACTTTAGAAAAGTTGTGAATTACTTCATTTACTTTAATTTAATTGTCGTTTTCGTGCTATTATGGATTTTCTTAATTCCTATGATTTCTCAGAATCCGGAGTTAATGGATATGGATTGGACATCTGCAACTGGTATAGGGTTTATAGTTGGCGTTTTACTATCATTCTCATTGGTCTTAGCTGTCTTCTGGTTGTACTATTACTTGGTGTATGGAACATTCCAAAGACGTCTTAAACGTAACCTAAAAGAGTTAGACGCATTAGATTAAATGGTATTTTAAAGTAGCACATGAATAAGCTTGGGATTATTGGATATGGTTGGTTGGGATCTAGAATTGCAGATTATCTATCAAGTCAATTTGAAATTTATACCACCACCACAAGTCCCGAAAAATTAGCTGATTTAAAATCCAAATCTATTCAAGTAGAGCTTGTTGAGTTCCCCGACGAAAATAAAGCTCATCAAATTACTGCTTGGGATGTGATTTCTAGCTTAGATGCAATTATAATAACTATTCCATTTTCATCGCGACAATCTTGCGCTAGCTCGTTATTTAATAAAATTCAAAATATTTCAGCCTTTTTAGGAGATTATACGGGACAGCTTTTTATGATGAATTCCACTGGTGTTTATGATAAAGAGGAAAAAGTATATACCGAAGCCGATCAAGCAATTGATAAGGTAAGCAGCGAAAGATTATTTAAGACTAAATTCCCGCAAATCAATATTCTTAGATTAGCTGGTTTAATGGGGGATGACAGATTGTTGAAGAATTATAACGTATCTAATATAGAGGCTCCCGTAAACCATGTGCATTACCAAGATATTGCCCGTGTAGTTCAATTGATGATAGAGCTTGAGCAGCATGCTAAGCTTTATAATGTTGTTGCTCCTATACATCCTTCTAAACAAGATGTAATCAACGCTCAAAATAATGTAGTATATGATGCAGAAAAAGAGGCAAAAGGTAGAATTATTTCTTCAGTAAAATTAATCGAAGAGTTAGATTTTACTTTTAATTATCCTGACCCAAGGTATTTTCATATATAAAATAATTTTCTTTTAAAATCATTCCTTTTAGCATTTTCTGATTCAAATTTTGTCTTGTTTGAATCTTAAGTTTTCTCTTTTCTTACACTCAGTTAACTCGATAATTTTTATAAAATTATTGAAGTCAATTTGCAGAGTTAAATCCAGAAATAAACATAATAAAATTAAAGTTTGACATTAATTTTTAGTGAATCTCCCTAAAATCTCATGATTTTGAGTTGTTTTAAATGGTTTCAAATGTTAAAGTTTTAAATATTTCTTACTTTTTAAAAACTTGATATTCATCGACTCTTTTTTGGACAAAATTCACGCTTTCATTGATTATCAGGTTTATGTGTATTCTCTACACATTTTTTAATTTTATTGAATTATTCTTATTAAATACTATTTATGAATATCAAAAGTTTTGATTTCTTTTAAAATCATTGAATTTTAAGTAATTTATTTATATATATTTGTCAGCATTAATAAATTAAATTTTTTAATGTATGACAAAGTATTACTTTATTTTGCTTGCCTTTATTGGTTTGGCAAGTATGCAATCTCAAGAACTGTTGCGACCCGTAGAGTTGGTCCATAGTGCTGTTAAAGAAACAGACCCAGTTAAGGTTAAATTATTTAAGAAAGCTGAAAAGCAAACATCAGAGCTAAAAGGAGTCTTAACCGACTTTATGGAAGTTGCTTATGATATGGATGGTAAAAAGCAGATCAAAGAAATTCAACCTGAATTTATAGAGGTTGACGTTCCGCTTTCTCCAAGTGAAACAATATCTCTGCAATTAGTTAAAGTTGACATTTACGATGGGAGTAGACAAGTACAAGTTTTCCCAGAAAACAAAATGGTAGATGTTGAAGTTGGTGTGCACTATAGGGGTATTGTTAAAGGAAAGCCGGAAACCATTGCAGCTTTATCTGTTTTTGAAGATGAGTTAATTGGACTTGCTTCTGGAATCTATGGTTCTAACGTTGTAATAGGAAAACTAGAAGGAAGAACTAATCATGTGATTTACATTGATCAACAGATTGCTAAGCATCAAAAATTTGAATGTGCAGTTCCTGATGACAATGTTGCTTATTCAGACGAAGATTTAAAAATTAGTACAGATACAGAAAGTAGAGCAACTTCTAATTGCGTTAGATTCTATATCGAAACAAATTATGATATCTACCGAAATAAAGGAAGCGAAAGCGCTGTATCAAATTTTGCTACGGCTGTTTTAAACCAAGTGATGACTTTATATGCTAATGATAACATTAGTACTAAGTTAATGCCATTAGGAATTTGGACACAACCTTCTCCTTATACAGCTTCTGGAACATTAGATTTAATGAGACAATTCCAGAATTATAGAACTAACTGGAATGGTGATTTAGCACAGCTTTTAGGATTTTCTGGAGGTGGTGGAATTGCCAATGGATTTAATGGAATTTGTAATCCAAACAGATGGGAAAGTATGTCTTACTCTGGAATTAATGCTTACTATAATATCGTTCCAACTTATAGCTGGACTGTACAGGTGATTGCTCACGAGTATGGTCACATAATGGGTTCTCGTCACACACACGCTTGTGTATGGAACGGAAATGGAACGGCTATCGATAGTTGTTCTGGCTTTACAGAAGGAAATTGTTATTTACCAGGAGTTCCTTCAGGTGGTGGAACAATCATGAGTTATTGTCACCAAACAAGTGCTGGAATGAACCTAAGTTTAGGTTTTGGTGTACAACCAGGAAATGTTCTTAGAAATAGAGTCAATAATGGTTCTTGCTTAAGTAGTTGTGGTGGTGTAGAACCTGATCCAGACCCAGATCCAGTGCCTTCATGTATTGATACTTCAGTTGTTTTCAAAACTGATAATTATCCAGGAGAAACATCTTTTAATTTAAAGAATGACAGAGGCGAAATTGTAGCTTATGGTTATAATATTCAATGGTCAAATTATAGATACACAGTTAGTCAGTGTTTGCCTCCAGGATGCTATACACTTACTTTCTATGATACTTATGGAGATGGATTCTGCTGTAGTTATGGAAATGGATATATGCAGTTTTATGAAGGAAACACCATAAGATATAATAGATGGGCGAATTTCGGAAGAAGTATCTCTACTAGAATTTGTATAGATAATACTTCTAAGTCAGTTCAAGATATTGAATATAAAGATGAGATTCCTCCATTTACTACAGAATTTGCAGCGATTTCACCATTTAGTGAGTCTTTAGTTATAAAATTTGAAGAGACTAAAGAGGTTGTAAATGTTAAAAACATGAAGGTTTATGACTTGAAAGGAAACGAAGTTTATTCTCAAGACAATGTTTCATCTAAAGACTTGATTTCTATTAATTCATCTAAATGGATGCCAGGTGTTTATATTGTAAATATGAATAATGATGGTCAACAAAAGTCTATCAAAGTGATTAAAAAATAAAGTGTTTTTAAATTAAGTATTAAAAGGAAAAATCCTCATGGAATTAAGTTTCTATGAGGATTTTGTTTTTTAAGCACTTCAGGTTTTTTTAGTAAAATTCTTTATTGATTTTTCTTTGTTCCAAGGGAAATCTTGAAAATATCGTATCCTATTCCCATTCCGAACCAAAGGTTTCCATTGGATTCCCATCGATATTCACTTTGATTGTTTATGTGATCAACACCCACGTACATTCCTGCATTAACTCTATGGTACTCTAACATGATACCGGTGAAAAAATTAAGCGAAGAAATTGTTTGCGCTTTATCATCACTGATTCCTGACGCATTACTAGAATTTAAATTTACATTGCCTATACCAGATCCAATTTGCACATTTAGTTTAGCCCTATAAACTCTAATTAGACTCCAATTTAATGTAGTGCTTAAGTTAAAGTTTGTGTCAAAGGTAAAATCACCTTGTGGTCGAGCTTTGAATGGTAATGTCAAAATTCCTATAGAAAGCTTATCATCGTGTTTATACTCTTCATGACTTTCATTAAACTCTTTTCTAGCGACTGTGTAAATCTTGTCATTGTAATGAACTTGTTTAGTAGAGTCATTTTTAAAATGTAATGCTTTTAGGTAAATTTTGGTACTATCAACCTTATTAATATTATACAATAAATAAGGCTCTAAATATTGAACTGAATCCTTATTTTCTCCGATAATATTATCAAAGCTTTTGACTTTTAAGTGAGAGATTAACCTAACTGTTTCTCCTACTTTCTGTGCCGATGAATAATTGGAAATTAAGATAATACTAAGTAAATAAAATAGATTTTTAAACTTTTTCATAATAATTGAATTTTGTTTAATAAATCTATGATAAATTTAACTTAAATTAATTATAATTTAATTAAAATAACATATAATTACTAATTTTGTTTTTAATGGTTTGTTTTAGGATAGAATAAATAATTTAAAGCATTGAATATTTAAAATAAACTTATTTTAAATTATTAAGTTTAACTTCTTATGAATTATGTAGATGATAAGCGTCAATTAACTATAATATTTAATGAATCTTTGATAAAATTGAATTGTATGTAAGTTAAATAGGTTAAAAGCCTTAAATGCATATAGTTTTACATATAAGGCTTTACTGTTATTAATAAACTTTTATTCTTATAGAATAATTATTCCACTACAATAGGAAAAAGTGCCATCATATCGGTAGCGCCACCAACGGAACTTCCAAAGTTGTTATTGGCTTGATCATTTACCTCAGTAGGTTGATGTTTTAACTCAATCTGAAGGTTTCCTGTACTGCTAGCTAAAGCTGTGATTCTAGTTTTAACGCCAATTTTGGTACCATCATTTCGTGTAGATTCAGCATCGTCGGTTCTTTCAAAATCAATATTTAAAGAATTTGATTTAGCGTACAAAAAGAAATGTTCCTCTACAGCTTCAAGTGTTTCATGCAGAATATTATGCTCATCTCCTTCATGGTCCTCGTGGTCGTCATGCTCTTCCTGGTCTTCGTTATGTTCATGGTTGTCTTGACCATTCAATGCAATAATCTCGAAATTGTAGATTTTTCCGCTAGTTAAATAGATAGTTTCACCTAAATTATTCCCTGCAATGAATTCGTATTGAACTGGATTTTCTCCATTTAGGTCGGTTCTTTCAATCACAAGCTCGTGAATTCCCTCGTGATCATGGATATGTTCGGGAATGTCATCATTGCTACAAGATGTAAATAAAAATGTAATTAATAATATGCTAAGTATGTTGTATGGTATTGATTTCATGATATTAAAGTCTTAAAAATTGTAAATAAATTGTAATTGAAACTGTCTTCCCATCTCATCTGCGTAGTATCTAAAACGATTTAAATAATTACGATAAGATGTATTGGAAATGTTGTTGATTTTTCCATTGATTTGCAATGGATGATTAAAAAGGTTAATCGAAACTCCGGCTTTTAGGCTCATTAAGAAATAGGAAGAAGGCGGTGTGCTGATATCAACCAACTTGCTCACTTGTTCGCCATTTTCTAAAATATTGATGGTGAAATTATAATCTGCAAAGCGATTTTGCTCTGCTACCCATTGTGAACTAAATGAAATATAAGGTTCAAGCTTGCTATTCCATGCATAGCTTAATTCTTGACTCCATTCAAAAGGCGGCATCTGAATCAATGCTAAATTATTGGTTTTATCATTCGCATAAACATAAGAAAGCTGATGACTCCACGATAAAGCTTGATTAATATCTAAATCGATATCCAAATCAATCCCCGAAATTTCGGCATCTATTTGTTTGAACTTCCACACAGGAAACGCTCCACGAATGGTGTATTCAGCACCTGAAGGAATTTGATAAATATAATCTTGAATGTAATTATGATATGCTAAAACGTTTAAGTTAAGCCCATTTAAAAACGCTACATTTTGAATATAATTAAGAGTAATTTTATGCGCCTTTTCTGGGTTTAAACTTACATCTCCTAGTTCAATAGAAACAGCCGAATGATGTAATCCTTCACTAAACAATTCTGCCGGATTAGGCGGGCGATTGGCATAGGCATAATTCATAGATATCTCACTGTCATTGTTGGGAGCAAAGCTAGCACCCAAGCTTGCTGAAATATTGTGATAATCTAGCTTAAAGTGAGTTAACCATTCATTCCCAAAATCTCCTATGATGTTATTTGCATATAATTCATTGTAGTTCATGGAATTCCAATAACGTTTAAAATAATACTTTTTGGTATCCATATGCATAAAATCATATCTCAAACCTGTATTAAATTTCCACTGAAAATTAGGACGAAAATTCGCCGAAACAAAAGCACCGGTTTTCCATTTATTAAAATCAGGAATTAAGCGCTTATTCTGAGTTTTAGGATCAGAATAATTATGCTGAAAATTAAAATCTACGCCCGTCTCAAGATTAAAATGATCTAAATTATCAATCGATAAATAGGCCTCCACTGAATGTGTACTCAACTCAACGTCCATGGATGGAATATCTGTTACTTCGCCAATCCTAACATCATATTCTTGACGTTTATTAAATTGAAAAGAATATTGTGTTTCTAATTTTCCGAAATTCTGAAACCTCTTCTCATATTTTAATTTAGCCAAGTGATGTTGAACATTTTGAAAAGGTTTATCAATTCTATAAGTAAAATCGTCTTTTACAGTAGGTTCGGTTGCATTTATTGCGTCGGCTAAATCACTTAAATTCCCTAAGTGAGAAGCCTTCATAATGCCTAAATCTGTATCAAAATAGCTATAAGATAAACTTATCTTACGTTTAAAATCGCCATAAGTTAATTCTGTAACAAAGGCTTTTTGCTCACTGCCACTATTGCTCAAATAGTAATCAGGAGCTTTAAAATCTCCATGCTTTTTATAAGAAGCTTGAGCTTGAAATGCCCAATGAGAGTTAAAACCTTTTTGAATAGCTGCATTCAGATTTCCTCCTCTACCATTAGAAATCCCCGTCATAGAAACGACTCCTTTTAGCGTATCTCTTTTAGGTAGCTTTGGAAGTTCGGTGATAACAATACCACCAATCGCGTCACCTCCGTAGCGTAGGGCAGAAGCTCCCTTCAAGATTCGAATGTCTTCAAAGGCATTTAAATCTATATTGGGCGCATGTTCGGCACCCCATTCCATATCTTCTTGTCGCACTCCCTGGTTCATCATGATAATTCTGCTACTATGCATACCATGAATCATAGGTTTTATAATGTTGTTTCCTGTTTCTAATCCCGAAACTCCACTTACTGATTTAAGTAAATATCCAATCGTTTCTACGCTATTCTTATTGATTTCTTCTTGGTGAATATGCGTTTCAGATTGAGTATCAACGGCTCGTTTTTGAAATCCTTTAGCTTCAATACTTTCTAGTTGAATGATATGATGTTCTAAGAACCAAGATACAGTTTCATTTTGGTTTAAGGTAAGCATCTCTTGTAAGGGTTCGCATTCTTCGTGTGTAACCAATACTTCATAATCACCTTGACATAAATTCTCAAAGGAGAAATATCCATTCTCGTCGGTGAGTTGATTTAAATTTAAAGCTGGAATACTAACTAATGCTTCGTCTAAAGTTTGATTATCGTGAAAGTCGATGATATGACCTTCAAACTTTAAGTCACAATTTTGTGCATTCACCAATGCTATGGCACTCATAGCCAAGCAGGTTAAATATATTTTCATTAAATTATTTTTGAATTGTAAATGTCAGACTATTAGAGGTTTAATGCCTGTTGAATTAATGATATAAGTTGAATTCAAAGATGAATATAGCGAATGGCTATAAGCATTGAATTAACTTAAGAAATTTGATATGTACAATTCAAATAAGGTGGTGCCCTAAGATTAAAGTGAAAGGCTAAATAAGATGAAACTAATTTATTCTTAGTTTCAATTATCTCTCTAGAAATATATTCTTCGCCTAAGGAATTAGAAAGTTCAACCGATTCTGGGTTTAAGAAATTACCTTGCCCAAAACTCAGAAGATTGATGTAAGTACAATCATCTAAAGCATTTTTAGTCGACTCTTGATGATCTAAACTATGTGCATAGAAGTGTACCGGAGTGATACTCAAAAAGTAAAACCCGATAAAAACACTCAGTAAGATTGTTTTTAAAAATTGCACGCCGTAAAATTAGAAAATCTTACTTAGTAGAAAACTTATTTCTATAATTTTCGAAATTATTTAACAGCTCCTTTTCTTTGGATTTAGGCATTCTCCTATAAACTTCTCCTTTTTCCTCTAAGGCTGGAAATTCAGATTTTTCTTTTATCAATTCAATGGCTTGTAAGAGCATATCAATCTCTAAACGATATTGTCTGTAAGCTAGCGAATGAAAAGTGTCGTTATCATAAATAGGAACCAATTTACGATCGATCATAAAACCTGCATCGGCTTGTTCATTTACAAAGTGAGATGTGACACCAATAGGTTTATCATTAAAAATAGCCCATTTTAGAGCATCTAAACCACGAACTTCTGGCAAATAAGCCGGGTGTGAGTTGATCAATTTATGATTCAAAACCAATTCTGCCGGTAGAATTCCTGCGCCTGCAATTAAGATTGCGTCGGGTTTGGATTCATTAAATATTTCAAACAAGTCAGTAACTTCAACTTTCTGAAATTGATAATTAAAGTTAGCAGCTAATTGCTCTGGGTAAATATCGTGACAATCACTCGGACGATGAGAATAAATCGGTTTAAAAGGGTTTTCTCTTTTTACAAATGGCAAAGCATAAAGCTTCACATCCTGATATCCTTTGGCTTTTAATCCGAAAACTACATCTTGTGTTTTTCTGTGGGGATGGTCATAAGTAATGACCGCAATTTTATCCTTATTCATTATTTAGACTGACCGATAATTATAGTTGAATGAGCTGGAATTTCTAATCCTTTTTCAGAAACAATATTGTCTGAAGAATCAATTAAATTGGTTTTAATATTCAATCCATTTAATGAGATTTCTGAAACATATTGAGGATGCTTAGAGTAGTTCTGTAATACTGCAATTAAGTCATCGTTTTTCTTAATAATAAAATGTAGACCTTGATTTTCAGCTTTTAAAACTTCATATTCAGCTCTCTCTCCGTTGTTCCAAAGTGCAGGATTGTTTTTATAAACTGAGATTAAATTCTTGAAATAATCAGCATATTCATAATTACCCCAATCGATTGGATCTTTTTCAAAAAACTCTAATTGCTTTTTAAATCCAGCTTCCTGACCACTGTAAATTAATGGCATTCCGCCCATTACGTAAGTTAAAGCATTATAATTCTTTAAGTTCAATCCAAACTTATCACTTTCTAAATAATTCCAAGAGTTCTCATCATGATTAGTTGTAAAGTACATGATGATATCATCGGCTTTATACTTATTGTTTCTTTCTTGAACATAGTCGATCACTGCGTTAAAACTTTTGTTGTTATCAGCGATATCTATCATAATATCTTTTAGTGGCCAACCATATGTCATGTTAAATGCTTGGTGTAATTCTGGTTCTGCACCTTCAGCTAACATAAAAACAGGCTTAATTTCATCTAATTTTTTTCTCGTATCAATCCAGAAATCCATTGGAACCATTTCTGCTACATCACATCTAAATCCATCGATGTTTGCTTCTTTAACCCAAAACATCATGGCGTCTTGCATAGCTGCACGCATGTCTTGGTTATCATAATTTAGGTCAGCTACGTCCAACCAATCTGTTCCAACTGTAGGAATAGGAGCATTGCCTAAACTATCTTTGGTATAATAATCTAAATTATCTTTAATCCAAACATTGTCTGGCGAAGAGTGGTTAGCAACCCAATCAATTATCACTTTCATTTCTAAGCCATGTGCCTTATCAACCAAAGCTTTGAAATCATCCATATTTCCGAACTCAGGGTTAACTGCTTTATAATCCTTAACGGCATAATAGCTACCCAAACTTCCTTTTCTGTTTTTCTCTCCAATCGGATGGATAGGCATCAACCAAATAATGTCGATTCCCATATCTTTCAAACGCTGTAAATCTTCAGTTACAGCCTTAAAATTACCTTCCTCTGAATACTGACGGATATTTACCTCGTAAATCACAGCGTTTTTAGCCCAATCAGGTTGTTTAATTTCTAGATTTTCTACCATGGTTGAATCTTTTGCTTGATCCTGCACTTTAACTTCGGCTTCTTGTTTCTGACAAGAAGTAAATAGCGTTGTAAAAGAGAATAATGAAAGAATGAGTGCCTGTTTGAACATTATATTGGAGATTTGTTTTTGATTGGTCACAAAGATAGCAGAAACCCTGCCTAATATCAAATGGAGAAAAATTAATTTTTTAATCTAAAGAGTGTTCTTTTTGCTTATAAAACTTGGGCATGGTCCTCCATAAATAAACATCTAACAAACATTTAACCCTCGCTAAATATTCTCTAAAATGTGTTTTCATGGAGTTTTTAATTTTAACAGCTTGTGCGTTGTATCCCGTTGCATTCATACCATGGTGATTCGCTATAAATACAGCTCGTTCATTATGAAATGGTTGAGAGACAATTATGATTTCATTTTGCCCAAAAACTTCTTTGGCTCTGATAACAGAATCTAAGGTGCTAAAACCAGCAAAGTCTTCAACAATCGCTGCTTCTGGAACGCCCAATTGAATGAGATAATTTTTCATATCTCGTGTTTCATTGTATTCCATCAAACTATTATCACCAGAAACGATGATAAATTTAACCTTATCTTCATCATAAAGCCTTTTTACGGCTTCCATTCTGTATTTAAAAAATCGATTAATGCCACCGCCGACTACGTATTTAGATGTTCCAAGCACAAGTGCCGTCTTGGTGGGCTCAATCTCTTGAATATTATTCGTGATTTGATCTCTAGTAGATTGGCTAATCCACTCATAGCTACCAAATAAAATTAGGAATAGCACAGCCAAAGCAGTAAAGAAAGTTATGCTCAAGTATTTCAGAATAGCTTTAATCTTCTTCCTCATTATCTAAATCAACGTGTTTTAGAATGTTTTCGTCTATCTGTTTACTTGCTTTTGCGCCTAATTTCTTAAGTTTTTGAATATTCTTGAATAAATTTCTATTTCCAGTGAGTTTCTTCATTGCAGAATCATATGAACCTTTAGCGGTATCCATTTGATTACCAACTTTCACTAACTCATTTAATAAGTTGGCGAAGGTGTCATATAATAATCCTGCCTGGGTTGCAATATCAATGGCATTTTTCTTTTGTTTTTCATTTTGCCATAAAGTATCAATTGTTCTTAAAACTGCTAATAGCGTAGTAGGAGTAACTAATATAATATTCTTCTCAAAAGCATCTCGATAGAGAGAGGGCGAAGTTTGAGAGGCCAGCGCAAATGCACTTTCTATTGGAATAAACAGCATCACAAAATCTAATGAGTCCATTTCATAGAGTTTGTGGTAGTTTTTACTGCTCAATTGATCTATATGCCGCTCAATTGATCTATAATGCATTTTCTGCCACTGTGCTCGCTCGTCATTTTCACTTGAATTGACATATTTTTCATAGGCTGTCAATGAAACTTTTGAGTCAATAATAATTTTCTTATTTCCAGGGAGGTGTATAATTACATCCGGCAACAATCTTCTTCCATCTTCTGTCTGAAAGGATTGTTGAACAAAGTATTCTTGATCTTTTTGTAAACCAGATTTCTCCAATACAGATTCAAGGATCATCTCTCCCCAGTTTCCTTGAGTTTTAGATTCACCTTTCAACGCACGTGTCAAATTATTTGCCTCTTTAGACATTTGCTCGTTGAGTTCTTTGAGACCAATAATTTGTTGACGAAGTTTTGCGCCGTGTTCAATACTTTCCTTGTGCGTATTTTCAACTCGTTTTTCAAATCCTTGAATTCTTTCTTGCAAAGGATTTAAAAGAACGCTTAAGTTTTCTTGGTTTTGTTTGGCGAATTTCTCTGATTTCTCATCTAATATCCTTTGAGCTAAATTTTCAAACTCTGTACTGAATTTTTTATTTAATTCTTCTAACTGGGCTCGCTCTTCATTTAATCTATTAATTAAATTTTCGTTTTCTGAATTAGCTTTAGTCAATGAAATTTGTAAATCATTCCTTAATAATTCTGTATCGTAGAGTTGCTTGTTAAGCTTTGTAATATCAATTTTAAATTCATCAATTCTGTTTTCCAGGCTTTCTTTTAGGGTAGACAAAGAAGTGATGTCCTGCGCCATCAACGAATTGTCCTGTTGCAATCTTTCTATTTTAGCATTTAAGTTTAATAATTGTTCCTCTGTTGTCTGCTTATAATCATTGAATGTTTCTCTTAACAAAGCTTCTCTATCTGTAATTTGATTTAATCTTGAAGCATACTGATTCTTCAAGAAAATGTAAACTAAATAGATAACAACAATTAGTAAAAGGATAACAATCAAGAGCATCC
Source organism: Profundicola chukchiensis (assembly GCF_029664245.1). Classification (GTDB taxonomy): domain Bacteria; phylum Bacteroidota; class Bacteroidia; order Flavobacteriales; family Weeksellaceae; genus Profundicola; species Profundicola chukchiensis. The sequence goes on from NZ_JANAIE010000006.1 coordinate 47,923, forward strand.
AAAAGGTATCGGCAAGATTCGGCATAAAAATTGTTAAAATAATGTAAAAATCAATCTAATTTACGACTATAATATGGATTTTATAATAGAAAACGGACAAATGCTCATAGCTTTTTTCCTTGGAATTGGGCTAGCCGCTTCGGCGGGCTTTCGTGTGTTTCTACCTCTTTTTGCGCTGAGTTTGGCTGCTAAATTTGGATTTGACTTAAACGAAGAATGGGCTTGGGTAGGTAGCTGGACGGCTATCATCACTTTGGGTGTAGCGACTTTGGTGGAAATCGGAGCTTATTTTATCCCTTGGATAGATAACTTGTTAGATTCTATCGCAGTTCCTTTGGCAGGAATTGCTGGAACGATGTTAATGGCTTTATCACTTGGTGATGCAAGTTCAGAGGTAATTCAATGGGGATTGGCCATAATTGCGGGTGGAGGAACAGCCGCTGCTGTTAAAGGTACGGCAGCGAGTGCACGGATGGCTTCTACAGCTACTACGGGAGGTACTGGGAACTTTATCGTATCTTCCACAGAAACGGCTGCAGCCGGTATTTTGAGTGTCACTGCGATCGTATTCCCAATTTTAGCTTTTGTATTGGTTTTAGTAGTTTTCTACTATATCTACAAAGGCTGGAAATATATAAATAATAAAAGAAAAAGAGCTTCAAGTTAGTTTTAAGGCTCAATGAAAAATATAAACTCCGTATTGATTACGGAGTTTTTTTTATGGATGAGATTTTTAATTTTAAACTAATTAATCGTGAATAAATTCTTCTTTGTTGTATTTCACTCCTGCCGGTATTCTAATGTCTAATCGATTTTCTGATGGAACTATAGGGCAACTATAATCGTAGTAATTATAGGCACAATATGGTTGGTAGGCTTTATTAAAATCGATAATAATCTTATCAGAGTTTGTTCTGCTTAAATCAATATATCTTCCTCCAGCATAGGTTTCTACATCATTTGTTTCATCATAAAAAGGTAAAAACAAATGATCTTTATATTCTTCCATATCTTTTAGAGTCTGATTTTGATAAATCGTTAGACTATGATTTTTTCCATCTAATTTAAAGTTTGCTTTAGCATAAGCTAAATAAGTTTGAGTCTTACCCGATGAGGTAGGCATTTGAAATGGCTGAGCATCTGTAATTCTCTCGAAATCTGCTTCAACTTTATATTCGGGATTAATAGGGAAGAAGGGATGTTGTTTGAAATTTTCATAAAACTTACCTCGCAAAGGTGTTTCCTCTTTATTCAAATACTCCTTATTCAATTCTGCCTGAAATTCTTTGATTTCTTGCTTATGCGCCTCATTATTCATAGGCTTACAGCTGGATATGAGAATTAAAATGATAATAAGATATTTCATTGAAACTTGAATTAAGGTTTAAAGGTATCAATTAGATGAATAAGAATTAAAAATTTAGCATAAAAAAAATGCCCAATAATTTGGGCATTTATATTTTGTCTTAATTAAAGGAATTATTTCTTAAAGAAACCTCCTAATAACTTAGATCCAAGGTCCATAGCTTCGTCCATAATGCTACCATCTCCATTAGAATCTAACATTTTTTCAATCATGCTCAATTCATTTCCGTTGGTTTGTTGCATTCCACCTAAAAGTCCTCCTAACAACCCTGAAATACCATTTTGATCGATATTGTTAGATTGTTTTTGTTTGCCTAAGAAGCCCATAACGATAGGAGCTAAAGTAGCAAGAATTTGTAATACGTTACCCGTTGATAATCCTGATTGTTTACCAATGTTTTGTGCTACTTGATTTTGTTTATCTCCAAAAACATGTCCTAGGATACCTAATCCATCAGCCATATTTCCGCTGTTTAATAAACCATCAATATTGTTCAAAACAGAACCTGGATGATCCTTTAATGCTTTATCTAAGTTCGCTGCACCCTCTGGTGTCGAAGCGTTCTTGTTCATTTGACTTAAAAGGAAAGGTAAAGCTAAAGAAACTGCAGACGAAACACTTGAATCGCTTGCACCTGTTTGTTTGCTTAATCCTCCAATTAATTGTTGTCCTACAGGACCTGATACTAAATCTAATAAATTCATAATAAATATTTTTAGGTTGTTATTTTATAGAAGTTTTTTCTTCCAGTACTTCTAAATTTTCTGGGTCAAGGAGTAGATTTATATCTGCTCTCATCACTCTTTTTTCGTAGCACTTACCTTGCAGCTTTATACTGGCGGCAATACCATCTTTTGTTAATTTATATTGTCTTTTTGAAAACTGAGTATTATAACTTTGTGGACATTTGCTTATTAGATGATTTTCAATAACTGGCTTTATAAAAGATTGAAAAACCCTAGCTTTAATATGTTTTCCTTCTATACTTCTATAGCCTGGAAACAAACTGTCTAACTTTACTCTATCTACTCGATAAAACGGGTTGATCATCGTAAAACCATTTTGTTTCATCAATTGTCCAAAGTAGACATAATCTAAATCCTCGTTTACAATATACCAATCCTTTGAAAGCTGACTTTCAAGTTCACTTTCCATACGACGATCGAAAAAAGTGTTGGTAGAAACCTTTCTAGATCTTTCTAGAAACATTCCTCGTTCTGCATCTTTTAATGAGATATATCCACCTTTATTACAAGATGTGGCTACAAGCATTAGAAGTATAGGGATTAAGAGATATCTCATAAGGAGTTGGCAGAAATAAATTCATTCACACGGTCAATGAAATTCATTTCTTGTTCATTAATAACTTTATCACTGTTTGCCAATTCATTCAATAAAGTCTGAAAATATTCTAATTTTTCAGGTGATAATGACTTAACAGCCTTTATGGCGTCCTCTTTTTTGAAGTTTTCTAATTTATCTAGAAAACCAGTATCCCAATCAAATTCCTCAACAATTGCTTCTAAAAACTCAACTTCTTTTTCGTGTATGTCATTGTCTGAACGAATTAACTCGTCCATGGCTTTAAGCATCGAAATTTTTTCTTCTTCTGTAAATATCATGTATTAAAATCTAAAGGTTTTCAAAACTAACAATTTAAATCGCAAAATACAATTTATTGGCTTCTATTAAGTTTGAACATTGACCTTACACTACTTTTCAAATTTTGTTCCAAGAGTGTATATTTGTAAAAACTATCAAGTTATGAGGAATCTTTTGTTTGCTTTATTGTTATTAGTGGTTGGCCTAGCGGTTTTGCCTCTCTTTTTACCTAAATCTATGTATGTAGAAGAGGAGTATATTCTAGATGCGCCAGTAGAAAAAGTGTATAGCCACTTTAATGATTTACAAAAATTCACCAAATTCGATGCTTGGGTACAGAAAGATTCTGCTATTGTTTTGGAGTTTTCATCTCCTTCCTATGGCGAGGAAGCTTCTTTTTCTTGGAAAAGTGAAGACAGCGATTTAGGCAATGGAAGTATGACAATTACCGAAACTAAGCTTAATGAGTTTATTTATTATGATGTGAGCTTTGGCGATAGAGAAGGGAATTTAACAGAGGTAATCTTCCAGCGCATGGAAGATGATAAAACCCGAGTGATATGGTCTTTTGATAGTGGAGAAGTAGGATATCCGTTTCAAGTGTATAATATTTTAATGAAAGGTTCTGTAAAAGCTAACTTGAGAAAAGGATTAGAGAATTTAAATGCAATATTAAATAAACCTGTAGAACTTGATTATAAAAACCAAGATGTAGAAAAGGGAGGATTTCAGATTGTAGAGCAAGATCCGAAAAAATTGTTTGGTGTTATTCAACAAACAAGTATTGCTGGTGAAGAAATGAATATGGCTATGACCGAAACTTTTGGTCTTGTAAAGAGTTATTTGATGGATGCCAATAATCTGAGCGTAGAGCAAATTGGAAATCCAGTAGTTCTGTGGAAACAATTTAATATAGAGGCAGATAATGCTTTGTTCTATTGTGGATATATTTTTAATGAAGAAGTTCCGGAAATAGATGATTTAGAATATGCTGACATTCCAGGAGGTAAGTTTTTGACCACTTTCCATAATGGTTCCTATGACTCATTGTATGTGACTTATAATAGAATGCGTAAGTTCGCAAGTGTTCAACTGTTTGAATTATCGAATGATACTTACAATGTTTATTTAAACAATCCTGAAGAAACGGCAGAAGATGAACTTAAAACTCAGGTTTTTATTCCTATTATAGAGTAGTTCATTTTAAATAACTCAACTTTTACTAAACACTTTTATTTGCTTTTCAATGACTAACTACTACAATATACTGGGCTTAGAGTCGGATGCAGATATAAGTGAGATTAAAACTAATTACAGAAAGTTATCTAAAAAGTTTCATCCAGATTTAAATCCAAATGATGACTTTTTTGGTAAAATGTTTCTTCAGATTCAGGAAGCTTATGAAGTTTTGTCAGATGAAGAGACTAGGAGGCGTTATGATCAAAAATTAAAGACGAATTATAGTCCATATTCGAATAAACCTACGCATCAACCGATGAATGATTATATGCCGGTAATTGAAAACTTCTCTGTTGATAAGGATTCCGTGGCACGTCTTGAGGAATTTACGGTTACATGGAAGGTTAAAAATGCTGACTTTATTCAAATCAGACCTTTAGGAATTTTTAAAGAAGAAGGATTTGAGAAGTTTAAATTTAGCAAATTAAAAGGACGATCTGTCAATTTAGTTTTAATTGCCACCAATACTGACACAGGTCTGTCAGTTCGTAAGCATATCGAAATCTATAATAAACGATGGAGGCCGAGAATTTCTGAAAATGAGAATATAATGGATGCGATTATTTTAATCCTCAGAATTTTGATGATAGCTATAGTCGTTATATTCATATTAATGATGATTTTTATGGGTGTTAGAGTGGTTGAACCAGTTCAACCCTAAGTATATAAACAAAAAAAAGCCATTGATTGCTCAATGACTTTAATTTTTCTTTTATGAAAAGACTTTTACTTCAACTACTATAATGCAATACCTGTGCCAAACTCTAATATAATTCTTTTTCTGATTTAAATTTAAGAAATAAAAAAACCTCCGACGAATCGGAGGCTAAACTCAACTTTTATGAAAAGATTTACTTCTCGTGGAAAGTATTTGCAATACATGTGCCAATGCTAATGTGTCATATGTTAAAGTTATTGTTAAAATTACACTTATGTTGCTGCTCTAGAAGTTTTCACCTTTCATCCCAAAAACTTAAGCATTTAAAGCTCATTTAATATTGGTCAAAAACCACTGTTGACTTTATCCTTTATGAATTAAAATTAAACTTTCAGAAGAGACCAAAAAATGAAAAACCCTCCACAATTTCTCATGGAGGGTTAATTCAACTTTTATGAAAAGACTTTTACTTCGGTGCAAATATAAGCGAGATTATTAAATACTATGCTTGAATAAGAATCCTTAACATTAATTTAATCTCATTTTATGATTTGCTTAAAGCGAATAAGCATTTTCGTTAATAAATTTCTCTGCAATTTCAGTTTTTAATTGAACGATGTTAGGAAATTCATTATAACGAGTAAATCTCTTTAAACCACTCAACATCATACGTTGCATGTCACCTTCAGCGAATGAAATAATCCCTTCGGTAGCATTAGCTTTAATCTTCTCTACAGAATTAAATAACTGAACCTTTGCCATTTTTTCAACTAATTCAGCATGGCTAGAATTTTCATGAGCTAATTTCTCTGCACGTAAGATTACACTCTCTGCCATATAAATCTCAATTAAGATTTCAGATGCAGCTAAGATTAATTGTTGTTGGTGCTCTAATTCGGTTCCGTATTTCTGTAACGCAGCCCCAGAAACCATAAAGAATACTTTCTTAAGGTTTTCTAAGATCTCTTTTTCTTGTGCTAATGTTTCAGAATAATCAGGAATATCAAAAGATGGAATACTCATTAATTCATCTTGAATATTCATTGCTGGTGTCATCAAATCGATTTTACCTTTGAATGCACGTCTGATTAACATGTCTACAGACAATAGACGATTGATCTCGTTGGTACCTTCGTAGATTCTAGCGATTCTAGCATCACGCCAAGCTGCCTCCATCGGAACATCTTTAGAATAACCCATTCCACCAAAGATTTGGATTCCTTCGTCTGAACAATCTTGCGCTGCCTCAGAAGCCCAAACCTTAAGAATAGAACATTCAATAGCGTATTCTTCTACTCCTTTTAATTCAGCTTCTTGGTCAGCTAATCCGCTAGCTTTTAATTCTTCAATTTTATCTTGAATATCTTTTGCTGCACGATAAGATCCAGTTTCAGAAGTGAAAGCTGCAATAGCACGCTCAGCAATTTTCTTTTGAATTGCTCCAAATGAAGAAATAGCTACATCAAATTGCTTTCTTTCGTTAGCATATTCAATAGATTTAGTTAAGATTCTTCTTTGAGCGTCTAAACAAGCAGCTGCTAACTTAATACGACCAATGTTTAGAGCATTCATAGCGATTTTGAAACCACCATTTCTTTCTCCCAATAAATTCTCAACAGGAACTTTTACATCGCTTAAGAAAATTTGACGAGTAGAAGAGGAGTGAATACCTAATTTTGGTTCTTCTTCACCTAACTTAAATCCTTCTCCAGCTTCATCTTTTTCTACGATAAAAGCAGTAATATTTTTATCATCTTCAATTCTGGCAAAAACAATGAATACCTTAGCAAAACCAGCGTTGGTAATCCACATTTTTTGACCATTCAAGATGTAGTGTTTACCGTCTTCTGTAAGAGTCGCTGTAGTTTTACCTGAATTAGCATCAGATCCAGCTCCAGGCTCAGTTAAGGCATAAGAACCAAACCATTCACCAGTAGCTAACTTAGGTAAATACTTTTTCTTTTGATCTTCTGTACCATAAAGCACGATTGGCATTGTACCGATTCCAGTGTGTGCACCATAAGCAGTAGCCAATGATCCAGTTGCACCCGAAACATAATCACACGCAAGCATGGTATCTACGAATCCCATTCCCATTCCATCATATTCTGTTGGAACGCTAATGCTCAAGATTCCCATTTCGCCTAATTGCGTCATAATATTTTCGATTAACTTGTAATCTTTCTCTTCGATTTGAGGTTTTTTAGGCCATACTTCGCGATCGATAAATTCCTTGATGCTATCGCGCATCATTTTTTGTTCCTCACTGAAATCCTCTGGCGTGAAAATTTCATTAAATGGAGTTTCCTTCACTAAGAAAGACCCACCGATTAGTTTTGATTTATTATCTGACATTTTCTTATTATTTTAAATTTAATTGAAGTCTAAATTTTAGACAATTGAGCTTTTTTAACTCTCTATTCTAGCTTATAGTCTCTCAAAAATACTTGCGGCTCCTTGTCCTGTACCTACGCACATAGTTACCATTCCGTATTTTTTATCTCGTTTTTTAAGTTCGTCTAAGATTTGTACTGTCAATTTGGTTCCTGTACATCCAAGTGGGTGACCTAAAGCGATAGCTCCACCATTAACGTTCACGATTTCTTGGTTTAAATCAAGTCCTCTAATTACGGCTAATGATTGAGAAGCGAATGCCTCGTTTAATTCAATTAAATCCATGTCACTTTGCTTAAGTCCGGCTTGCTCTAAAGCTTTTGGAATTGCATACAATGGTCCGATTCCCATGATTCTAGGTGGAACTCCTACGGTAGCATAAGAAACTAATCTTGCAACTGGCTCAAGGTTTAACTCTTTCACCATTTCTTCTGACATTACTAAAACAAATGCAGCTCCATCACTCATTTGTGAAGAGTTACCTGCAGTAACGCTTCCGCCATTTGCGAAAACTGGTCTTAGTTTGGCTAAAACTTCTTTAGAAGTATCTGCACGAGGACCTTCGTCTGTATCGAATGTATATTTCTTAGTTTGAACTTTCTCCTTAGCATCTAAAAAGTTATGTTCAACTTCTAAAGGAACGATTTGATCCTTAAATAATCCTTCTGCATTAGCTTTTAAAGCCTTTTGGTGAGAGTTATATGCAAACTCATCTTGGTCTTCACGGTTTACTTTGAACTCATTGGCAACCGCCTCAGCAGTTAGACCCATTCCCCAATAATAATCGGCGTGAGCTTTAGAAATATCCGTTTCAGGAATTGGTTTATATCCTCCCATTGGAATATAAGACATAGACTCTGCACCACCTGCAATAATACAATCCGCCATCCCTGTACGGATTTTAGCTGCTGCCAAAGCAATAGATTCAGAACCAGATGCACAGTATCTATTAACTGTAACTCCAGGAACTTTATCAGTGTCTAATCCCATTAAAGAGATTAAACGCGCCATGTTTAAACCTTGTTCTGCTTCAGGCATTGCACAACCTACAATAAGATCGTCAACACGCGTTGGATCCAAATTAGGAACCTGTTTCATTAAATGTTTTAATACCGATGCTGCCATGTCATCAGGACGAGTAAAGCGTAAACTTCCTTTCGGGGCTTTACCTACAGCGGTTCGATATCCTGTTACTATATATGCTTGTTTCATTGTTTAATTTTTTAAATAAGTAGATGAATTAAATTCTCGTACTAATCTTAGTTTCTAAGAGGTTTTCCTTTTGTTAACATGTGCTGAATTCTTTCTAAAGTCTTGCGTTCACCACAAAGTGATAAGAAAGCTTCGCGCTCTAAATCAAGCAAATACTGCTCTGACACTAATGATTCTTCAGACAGATTACCTCCAGACATTACATAACCTAATTTGTTAGCAATTAATTGATCGTGTTCCGAAATGTAATTTCCAGCCGCCATTTGGTCAGATCCAACATAGAACATTCCCATAGCGTTATTACCTAATACTTTTACTTTTTCTTGAACTGGTTTTGTATAACCTGCATCCGACATTAAAATTACATGCTTCTTAGCTTCTGCAATTTGTCTGTCTTTGTTCATTACAATCACATCCTGATCTCTTAAGAAACCTAGATTTTTAGCCTCGTGAGCAGAAGTAGCCACTTTAGCCATTGCTATATTTAAGTATGCTTCTCTTAGGTGATTTGTTTTAACATCATCCTTTAGTAAATGTAATCCAGCTCGGCGAACCATTTCTTTGGTTCCACCACCACCAGGAATTACACCCACACCAACTTCTACTAATCCCATATAAGTTTCGGCAGCAGCTACGATTTTGTCTGCATGAAGTGAAATTTCACAACCTCCACCTAAAGACATTCCGTGAGGTGCAACTACAACAGGAATACTACTATAGCGAACTTTCATCATAGTATCTTGGAAAGTTTTAATCGCCATATTTAATTCAAACCAATCTTGCTCTGCAGCCATCATCATAATCATAGCTAAGTTGGCTCCAACAGAGAAGTTATCAGCTTGGTTACCGATTACTAAACCTTTGTAATCTTTTTCTGCTAAATCGATTGCTTTTTGAATTCCTTGGATAACACCACCACCAATAGAGTTCATTTTTGAACGGAACTCTAAGTTGATAACGCCATCGCCTAAATCCTCAATAACAGCTTCGGCATTCTTCCAAACTTCTTTTGTTTTTCTGATATTATCTAAGATAATGAATGCTCCTTGTCCAGGGATTTCTTTGTACGCTTTGCTTTCAATATCATAGAATTCTTTGTTGCCTTGATCGTTTACTTGATAGAATGAAGTAACGCCTGCAGCAAGCATATCTTTTACCCAATCAGCAACTTTATAGCCTTCGCTTTCAATAAGTTCAACACCTTTCTCAACGCCTACCATGTTCCAAGTTTCGAATGGACCATATTTCCATGCGTAACCTGTTCTCATTCCATCATCTATACTGTATAGATTGTCAGAAATCTCAGGAACACGTTGAGAAACATAAGCAAATAGAGAAGCAAAGTGCTTTCTAATTAAATCTCCATGTTTTGTTTTATCCGCTAAAAGAACTCCTAATTGTTTCTTTGTTCCCCCCGCTTGTTTAGCTCTACCAATTACATCTAACTGGTTACGCTCTAGTGGGCGATATTCTAATTTTTCTAAATCTAATGCAAACCTATTAGTAGATCCGTCTTTAGCTTTTTCTTTATAGTAGAAACCTTTACCTGTTTTATCTCCTAAGAATTTATTTTCTAAAAGGAAATTTAAAACTTTAGAATCTTTAAGGTTTTTAACCATTTCGTCACCTTCAGTGTTCTGTTGTAAACCTTTGGTAACATTGGCAGCTGTATCTAAACCAACTAAATCTGCTAGTTTAAATGTACCGGTCTTCGGACGACCTAAAATACTACCTGTTAAAGTATCTGTTTCCTCAATTGTTAAACCTAATTCCTGTCCAAGTTCCATTACTTTAGCCATAGAATAAACACCCACACGGTTTCCAATGAAACCTGGTGTATCTTTCGCTAAAACAGGTTGTTTACCTAAGAATAAACTAGAATAATGTTCAAAGAACGAAATTACCTCTGGAGAAGTTTTAGGTCCAGGAATAATTTCAAATAATCTTAAATATCTCGGAGGGTTGAAGAAGTGAGTACCACAGAAGTGTTTTTGGAAATCTTCGCCTCTTCCTTCAGACATCATATGAATAGGAATACCCGAAGTATTAGAAGTAACTAAAGTTCCTGGTTTTCTAAGTTTCTCTACCTTGTCGAACATTTGGTTTTTGATGTCCAATCTTTCAACAATAACTTCAATAACCCAATCAGAGTCTTTAATTTTCTCTAAATCATCTTCAAAGTTACCTACGGTAATACGAGAAGCGAATGCTTTATCGTAAATAGGAGAGGGATTAGATTTAAGAGCTTTATTTAAATGTTCTTGTGCGTTTCTATTTCTAACAACTTTATCGTCAAGCGACAAGCCTTTTGCTTTTTCTGCATCTGTAAGTTCTCTTGGAAGCATGTCGAGCATTAAAACCTCAACTCCGATTCCAGCTAGCAAACATGCAATACCAGAACCCATCACTCCAGATCCCAATACGGTTACATGATTGATGTGTCTATTTTTCATATAGTTAAATTAAATTTATTTCTTAAATATTTTTCTTTCGGAAATCATATTCTGTATGCCTTGATTAACTTCAAAGAATACTTTGAGTTTTTCCATTCCGAATTCTTGTTCGATATTTTTATTGAATTGTAATACAACTTGTTTAGCAATATCTCTACTTTCCATACCTTCCGCAGTAAGTTTGATAATCACACCTCTACCATCATCTGGGTTGGGATGTCTTTCTATCAAATCTCTTTCTTCAAGGTTTTTCAATGTTCGAGAAAGGGAAGTAGGTTCCATTCCCATTTTTGGACCTAGAGATGTACTGGGTGTTCCTTTTTTAGGGTCGATGGAAAGTAATGCAAATCCCATCACCATCGTAAAATTATATTTTTTAGCTTCTGTATTATAAGCCTTTACAACTGCATTCCACGTAGTTCGTAACATGTAATCTATCGTGGGTAAATCTTTGAATATAAAATCTTTCACGTCGTAAATATAACAAATTTTATTATGCGTGCATAATTTATTCAACTAAATTACTAGCCATTTATGCAACTTTCACAATTATTTAACACGCGTTATGCTTGAAGAGTTTAAAAATACGGATTTATATATTAATATCATAAGATAAACATATAAATATAATATATCTCGAATTTTGTCCTTTAAAAATATTTAAGTTTAAATGTTGAGTATGAAATTTTATATTCTCTTAGCTTCTAAAAGTATTTCAATTGTTGAAATACCTATAAATAATACTAAATTTGTAGAATGAAGAAAATTATTGGTTCTTTAGTACTCAAGTTAATGGGTTGGAAGCTCATTGTTGAAGAAGACCTATCTCAAATACGTAGTTGTGTCATGGTATGTGGACCGCATACCTCTAACTGGGATTTCGTAATCGCTGTTGGTGCTTTTTGGAAATTAGGAATTCCTATGAAGTTGTTCATTAAGGATGATTGGACAAAGCCATGGTATGGATTTATCATTAAATGGTTAGGTGGAATTGGAGTGAATCGTGCACAAGGTCAAAACTTGGTGAAACATGCCGGGAATATGTTACGCGATGAAAACCAAAGACTTTATCTTTTAAACACACCTGAAGGCACTAGGGGATGGGTAGAAAAATGGAAAAAAGGTTTTTACTATATCGCAAAACAAGGGGAAGTTCCTCTTTTGTTTGCTACTTCAGACTACAAGAAGAAAGAAGCTATTATTAAAGGTTATATTGATCCACAAAAACATAGCCTAGAAGAGGTATTAGAATTTGCTAAAGTTGTATATAAAGATATTCATCCAAAATATCCAGAGAATTTTAACAGAGATATTAAATAGATGAGGTTTTTAAATATTTTTATACTTCTACTCGGTATTAGTTCGAGTGCACAAATTCCAAGCTATTATAATTCTATTGATTTTACGGCCTCTCCAGAAGAAGTTAAATCACAGCTAGAGTATTTAGTAAGGAACACACAATTATATCATTTAAGTTATACGCCACAGGTTTGGTATGCTTTAAAAGAAACAGATGCAGATCCTGAAAATCCAGATAATGTTTTCTTGATTTATGGATACGATGATGAAGATGATTTAAATTTTAATGACAGAACTCGTGGTAAGGATATGACCTGCCATGTAATTTCTTGTACCGATAGATGGAATAGGGAACATGTTTACCCAAAATCTATTGGTGGATATACCAACGATAGCTGGCCAGGCTCAGATGTGCATTCTATTCGTGCTGCGGATTCTAATTTCAATGAAATGAGAAGTAATTTTCCTTTTGCTGAAGGTTCAGGAAATGCAAGCGTATTAGCCAATTCAAGGTTTTATCCAGGCGACGAATGGAAAGGCGATGTTGCAAGAATGATGATGTTTAGTTTTATCAGATATCCGAATGACTTAAAGCCTAATTATGTTGGCGTAGGATTAAATTCTTATCATGAAGATATGCCCGATATTTTCTTGCAGTGGAATGCAGAAGATCCGCCATCTGCTTATGAAATGCAGAGAAATGATATTATTGAAGAGTTTTATCAAGGTAATAGAAATCCTTTTATTGATAATCCATATTTAGCAACTTATATATGGGGTGGGCCGGAAGCCTTGAATACTTGGGATGTTTTGTCAACCGTTGATTTAGAAGAAAAGTCATTTTCTGTTTATCCAAATCCAACGCATGACTATATAACTTATCAAGAAGAGTTTGATCAAATTTTAATTTATAATCTTCAAGGTCAATTAATTTCTGAAGATGAAAATTTAACAGACAATAAAACCTATTTACCTGAAACGCCAGGTTTATATTTTGTAAAATTCTGTCAAAATAATACCTGTAAGACGCTTAAAGTCTTGAAGAAATAATTCAATTTTTAAACCTTAATTTTTAGCTTAATTTTGCCTTATGAGACAATATTTAGATTTAGTTCAGCATGTTTTAGACAACGGAACTCTAAAAGAAGATAGAACTGGAACCGGAACCAAAAGTGTTTTTGGATATCAGATGAGGTTTGATTTAGCTGATGGATTTCCGATGGTTACGACCAAGAAATTACATCTTAAATCTATTATTCATGAATTATTATGGTTTTTACAAGGTGATACCAATGTAAAATACCTTCAAGATAATGGGGTTAAAATTTGGAATGCTTGGGCGAGAGAAGATGGTGATTTAGGTCCTGTTTACGGAAAACAATGGCGTAGTTGGGGTGCTCCAAATGGAGAAACCATAGACCAAATCAAGAAGGTAGTAGAGCAAATTAAAACAAATCCAGATTCCCGCAGAATGATAGTTTCGGCTTGGAATGTAGGCGAGTTAGAAGATATGGCATTAATGCCTTGTCATGCTTTTTTTCAGTTTTATGTAGCCAATGGGAAATTGTCTTTACAGCTGTACCAAAGAAGCGCCGACATCTTTTTAGGCGTACCATTTAATATTGCTTCTTATGCTTTATTACTAAAAATGATGGCACAAGTAACTGGATTAGAAGAAGGAGAAATTGTTCATACTTTTGGGGATGCGCACATTTATTCAAACCATTTTGAACAAATGAAATTACAATTGACGAGAGATCCAAAGCCTTTACCAAGCATGAAATTAAATCCTGATGTGAAAGATATTTTAGACTTTAAATATGAGGATTTTGAATTGGTAGATTATACATCTCATCCACATATTAAAGGGAAAGTAGCTGTTTAAGAGCTAGTATAAAGATTTTTAAAAGACGCTGATATTTTCAGCGTCTTTTTTATTTGATGTTATTTTTATAATCATTTAAAATGATGGCTTGATGCTTTCTACCTTCTAGAATTTGCTTTTTCTTATTGAAAGTCATTTTGTTCTTAAGCTGAATGATATTTGGTATCAAATGAGGCATAACAACACTAGGAATTTGTAAATCCTTACGAATGTTGGCATCAATCAGATAATTGGCTACACTCTTATGAACATAGCCCATACTTTGGTTAATGGGTTTAAGGTAAAACAGGCTAATCGGTGTGTCTTCATTTAATAATGAATCGGTAAGTTTTAAGGCATCTTCATCGGGCGCTAATTGATATTTTGTCCAGAAATAGAAAAAACTTAAAGCTTCTTTTTTATCATTAGGAATTAAATCTATTGGAACACCTAATAGGTATGTAATGTATTTCCAAAGATGAAAAACACCTGCTTCTTCACGCTCGCTAAATTCAAAATTTAATTGATTTAAACCATATAAATAATACACCGTAAAAGCCATGTGGGTGGCTATCATGTCTGCATGGTTAATCGGAACTCCATATTTTTTAATATCCCAATGCGGGAATTTTTCCTCAATCATTAAACGCGAAGCTGAATGGATCAAGCGAGTTTGCAAACAAGCATTAAATCGTAAATCATTTGTTGAGGTATTGCTTCTGGTGACTTCTACCCAAAATTTTAAAGTATTATAAAGCCTATGAATCGCGCCTTTTTCTAACGAACCTGTCGCGACCAAGGGTTTGGTGAGATTAGCAAAAGTATAACCACCAAGAAGAGCGAAATTTCTTAAAATTAATAAGCCATTCAATCCACTTCTCTCTGAAAGTTGTGAACCTAATCTTATTAAATCCGTATCAACCCAATCCGGAATAATTCTTAATTCATCCCTAAACTGAATATAATTCTCTGGTAATTCTAAAGTTGAAAACCCATGAAGTGATTTCATTATAATTTTAAAATCACCGCTTTGAATCCAATTTTGAGTAAATTGATCACATTTTTCATCATATTCTTCAAATAGACTTGTTGAAAAATCAGAATTTAAATCATCTTTGGTAAGCCCAGCCCAATCAAGAAAATCCTTGCCATTTCCTGACTTCCAAAATTTAATATTCTTCTTATTTTCAATCATTTTTATCGTCTATATAGGGATAGAGTGGGCAAATTATACACCAAATTATTTCTTTAATTTTAATAGAATTTAATACGAGTAATACTTCACGAGCTCTGTTAATGCTAATTTATAGCTTAAGAATATGAGAATGAAATATGTTATTTGAATAAGCAAAATAGGCTTTATTTATTGAAAATCCGCTTAGTTAAAATGCTTCTAAAAAAGACTTTAGAAATATAAATTAATACCTAGAATTTATAGATATATGTATCTTTGGCAATTAAATCCAACCTTATGCATGCCTTAACTTTAATAGAAAAAGATCCACTTCTAAAACCATTTGAGCAACAGCTTGTTAACAGAATAGAGTGGTATCAAAACACCAAAGATTATATTGAAAAGCATTTCGGTAGCCTTGATAGGTTTGCCTCAGCGCATGAGTTTTTTGGCTTTCAATATGATGAGAAAAAGCAAGGTTGGTGGTTTAGAGATTGGTTGCCTAATGCTTCTTATGTCTCGCTGATTGGAGATTTTAATGGTTGGGATAGAGCAGCGAATCCTTTAAGAAGAGGAAATTATGGTGCTTGGGAGATTTTCTTGTCGGATGAGGAGTACAAGGATAAATTAGTCCCTGGTTCTAAGGTGAAAATGCACGTTCATGGCGAAAATGGTCAATTAGATAGGATTCCGGCTTACATAAGACAGGTGGTTCAAAAGGAAGACCATGGATATGATGGAGTTTTTGCCGGCATTATTCAATATCAATGGAAAAATAAATTTTCAGCAAAAGATATCAAAACCCCTCTAATTTATGAGGCACACGTTGGAATGGCGACAGAGGAAGAGCGTGTTGGAAGTTATCGAGAGTTTGCGGAAAATATCTTACCTAGAATTAAAAAATTAGGTTACAACTGCGTACAATTAATGGCGATTCAAGAGCATCCGTATTATGGTTCTTTTGGATACCAAGTTTCAAATTATTTTGCGCCAAGTTCACGTTTTGGTTCACCAGATGATTTGAGATATCTCATCGATACTGCACATGGAATGGGAATCGCAGTGATTTTAGATGTGGTGCATAGTCATGCAGTGAAAAATAGAGACGAAGGTCTTGCTGAGTTAGACGGAACGGAGCAGTATTTTGACGGTTGGCAACCCGACTGGGATTCGCGCACTTTTGATTATAAGAAAATAGAAGTAAAACGCTTTTTAGCTTCCAATCTTAAATACTGGATGGAAGAATTTAAATTCGATGGTTTTAGGTTTGATGGAGTAACGAGCATGCTTTACCAACATTTTGGTCATGTTGAATTCACTGATTATTCTAAATATTTCACTGATACCAACAATGATGCGATTATTTATTTGCAGTTAGCTAATGAGTTGATTCACAACCTTAATCCTGATGTCATTAGCATTTGCGAAGATATGAGCGGTATGCCAGGAGCTGTGCGTCCTGTTGAGGAGGGTGGATTAGGATTTGATTATCGTTTGGCGATGGGCTTGCCTGATTTTTGGTTTACCTTATTAGAAACCAAAAAAGATGAGGATTGGCACATGGGCGATTTATACTGGCATCTGATAAATCGTAGAAAAGATGAAAAGAACATTGCCTATGCAGAGAGTCATGACCAGGCTTTGGTAGGTGATAAAACTTTGGTCTTTTGGTTAATGGATTCCGCCATGTATACAGAAATGAGCATTTTTAATGAGAGTTTGGTGGTGGACAGAGGAATTGCTCTACACAAAATGATTCGTTTTATTACGGCAGTATTAGGTGGTGAAGGCTATATGAATTTCATGGGAAATGAATTTGGACACCCAGAGTGGATTGATTTTCCGAGAGCAGAAAACGATTGGAGTTATAAATATGCACGAAGACAATGGTCTTTAGCTGATAAAGATCATTTGAAATATCAATTTTTAGAGAAATTTGATCAAGAAATGATTTCTTTGATTAAGGAGTTTAATGTTTTAAATACTACAGAGGATTATAAACTTTATGAAGATAACGAAAGAAAGATTTTAGCTTTTAGAAAAGCGGATTTAATATTTGTCTTTAATTTTGGTCAAGAAAGTTTTACAGACTTTAGTTTTAATACGCTAGAAAAAGCGGATTATAATATCATACTATCTTCAGACGATAAAGATTTAGGAGGATTTGATAGAATAGATAAGGAAATGGTTTACTCGTCTAAAAATCATGATTTAACTTTATATTTACCTAGCAGAACGGCTTTGGTATTGAAGAAAAAAGCATAATTAAAGTATTGATATAAAAGAAAAAATCAGGTAGTATTTTGCTACCTAATTTTTTTTTTTTTAATTCTTTTAGTTTCTATTGTTTAAGTAATCCTTCATTTCTTATTTAAACCACTGTTCAGCTAAAGGTACACTTTCCATTTTACCTACATCTAAAAGTTTGTAGTTTGTGTGGTCAAAACCATAGATTTCGTGACTTTTCATTAATTCCATATAAGGTTTCATGATAGAGAATTTACCCTCAAAAGTGTTTAATTCAAAAAACTTGGGGTCGATGATGTGAATTCCACTAAAAGCTAATGCTTGTTTATATTCTGGGTTTTCAATAATACTATCTCCATTTCTTAAATCTTTCCAGCCACAGAGTTTATTATTTTCATCGAATAACAACTTTCGAGTGCTTTCTCTATCACTCACTGCCAAAGAGATTAAAGCCTCGTGCTGCGAATGAAATGTAATAAATTCATCGATCGGCATATCGGTCAGAATATCTGAATTCATTACCAAAAATGGCTTGTCGCCCAATAAATCTTTAGCCTTAACTAAACCACCACCTGTTTCTAATAATTCCTCTCTTTCATCTGAAATTTGAATCTCAACACCAAAATTGTCATTTTGCTTTAAAAAATCTTCAATCTGATCTGCAAAATGGTGGACATTAATCACAAATTCTTGAATGCCGTAAGATTTTAAATATTCAATATTACGTTGCAACAATGGTTTTCCATTTACAGGAAATAGGGCTTTGGGCGCGTTAAAAGTAAAAGGTTGGAGCCGAGTTCCTAATCCGGCCGCGAAAATCATGGCTTTCATATTAATATGGCTTATTGATCCAGTTTTTAGATTCTTGTACTACATGTTCCACATTAACTTCAGCTTCAGGATATTTATTTTTTAAATGATTTGCCATATAATCTGCTGCATATACAGACCTATGTTGACCACCTGTGCAACCAAAATTAACTTCTAAGTTGGTGAAGTTTCTTGCCAAATAATCCTCTACAGAAATTTCTACAATGGAAACTGCAGATTTTATGAATTCAGGCATTCTGGTCTGAGTTTCTAAATAGTCCATCACGCCTTTATCTCTTCCAGTTTGGGTTTTAAATTCCTCGATTCTTCCAGGATTTAATATTCCTCTACAATCAAAAGCAAATCCACCTCCGTTGCCAGATTTATCTTCGGGAATACCCTTTTTATAAGAGAAGCTACGAACGTTAATTTTTAATTTTTCAGACATTAAATATTATTTTTAGGAATATGAGTTAAATTTAAAGAAGAGCAAATATTTTTAAGGGTTGGGAATTTATCAATAATCCCTATTTCTGCAATTTGATTTAGGTTTTGAATTCCTAGCGCCAAACTATCTCTGAAATGAGTTTTGTTTTGAATAAAACCTAGTTTGCCATAGGCTCCTACGACCTGTAACAATCTAATTAATAAACAGATGTAGTAATCTTGTTTGAAGTCGCTAGAATTAAAACGATTAGGTAATAATTTCTTTAGTTCAGAAGTATAGATACTGTATAAACTGTCCTTTTCTTCTATTGTTAAATTTGCTTTAGCCTGCCATAAAAGAGAAACCAAATCATAAGCAATGGGTCCTTCCATGCCATCTTGATAATCAATAAAGTAGGTTTTGTTGTTCTTAATCAAGATATTTCTACCTTGAAAATCACGAAACATAAAAAATCTATAATGTGTTTGTACAACAGCTTCAGCAATTTGATCAAACTCTTGAAGTAATTCAGTTTGTGAGTAATCAAGATTTATTAAATCTAAGAAATAATCTTTAAAGTAGAATAAATCTCTTAGAACTAGAATTTTGTCAAAGGAACTAAATCCATAAACTTGATTGTAATCTATAACTTGGTGGGCACCAATTTGAAGATGAGCAAGCTTTTTGACCGCTTGTTCATAAAGAGATGAAGTGTTGGTATCATCTTTTAATTTTAACTCTAGAAGACTAATATCACCCAAATCTTCTTGAATATATAAATCTTTGTTTGAATTTATTTTAAGAACTTTCGGTACTAGTCCATTTAAATTTTGAAATAGTTCGCTTAAATAATAGAAAGATTCATTTTCAGAAATGTCCTCACTTTCGGTGAGGACATATGTTTTATCTTCAGCTTTAAATCTATAATAAGACCTTCCCGAACCGCTTTCGGCTAGTTGGACTAAGTCAGAGTAGCCTGGGTTAAATGATAGTAGGAAGTCATCTATTATAGACATAAACTATGAATTATACGTTAATCTTAAGTTTTGACTTCAGATGTTTTAACATCTCCACGGTCATAGAATCTAAATCAAACTCAGGTTTCCAGTTCCAATCTTTTTGAGCTTGAGTGTCGTCTATGCTATTGGGCCAAGAATCGGCAATTGCTTGTCTGTAATCTGGAGCATAAGAAATCTCGAAATCTGAAATATGTTTTTTGATTTCAGCGGCAATCTCTTCTGGGGTGAATGTAATCCCCTGTAAGTTATAAGCTGTATGAATAGTTAAGTCCTCTTTTGGAGCTTGCATTAACTCAATCGTAGCACGAATTGCATCGTCCATATACATCATAGGAAGAGCCGTTCCTTCTCCGATAAAACTTTCGTATTTTTTGTCTTCTAAAGCTTTATAGTAAATGTCTACAGCGTAATCTGTAGTTCCACCTCCTGGTAAAGTTTTCCAGCTGATTAAACCTGGATATCTAATGCTTCTTACGTCTACACCATATTTTTGATGATATATTTCGCAGAATCCTTCTCCAGCAACTTTAGCTACACCATACATACTCAATGGATTAGTAACCTCTTCTTGCGGCGTCATATCTGCAGCGGCACCTCTACCAAATACAGCAATACTACTAGGCCAAAATATTTTACTCAGCTTTTTGTCTTTTGCTAATTCTAGAAAAGTTAAAAGAGAGTTGGTGTTTAAGTTCCAACCTTGAATTGGATATTTCTCAGCTGTTGCAGAAAGCATGGCTGCTAAATGATAAACTTCAGTAATTTGGTTGTTGATAACGATATCCTTGATGGCTTGTTCGTCATTAACATCTAATTTTTGATAAGGAATATCTAAATGATTCTGTTCAGGTTCTCTAATATCTGTAATTAAAACATTCTCAGAACCGTAGATCTGTGCTAATTTTTCTGCTAGCTCAGAGCCAATTTGCCCTAATGCACCAGTTACCAAAATTTTTGTCATGCAATTATTTTTAAAATATGCTTTTAAGAGGTTCAAAGATACTATGATTTACAAAATTGGTAAAATCAAATAGGTAATTTATGATTATTATAAGGTTTAGAGCTTGATTTGGCTCAGCTGTTAAGGTTTAAGTTGCTGTAATTTAAAGAGATAGCCTTGTTGGTTAAGGAAATATCATAAATAATTGTGAAAATTATAAGCATAGAGTTATATTTGCGCGTTAATAAGAACAAACCAAATCAGAATGCAAGGAAAAGGTTTAGTACTCACATTTGCCACAGTGATGGCTCTTATGAGTTTGTATTATTTAAGTTTTACATGGTATACCAACAATGTGGAGACCAAGGCTAACAAAGAAGTCCAGTTCAAAATGGATTCTCTGTTGTCTAAATCTCCAAATTTAACGGTCGCTGAACGCGAATCATACCAAAATTCTTTTAAAAATAATACACTAAGTAGATTATCAAAAGACACGTTAAATTTAGGTATTGTAAAATATGACTACAATACAGCCAAAGAAAAGGAAATGTCCTTAGGGCTTGACCTTAAAGGTGGTATGAACGTGATTCTTCAAGTATCAATTAGAGATTTATTGTCGGATTTAGCTGATAAAAGTCAAGATCCTGACTTTTTAGAAGTTTTAAATCGTACTACTGAAAGACAAAAAGCTAGTAACGCAGAGTATATCGATGATTTCTTCACAGAATACAACGCGTATAAGCAAGAAAAAGGAGGCTTAAAGTTAGCTGCTCCGTCTTGGTTTGGTACTCGTAACAACTCAGAATTAATTAATATCAACACTTCTGATGCACAAGCAGAGAAAGTGATTCGTGATTATATTGAGTCTAAAGTTAGTACAGCATTCCAAGTTATTCGTGCTCGTATTGACCAGTTTGGGGTAACTCAACCAGTGGTTCAAAGAGTAGGAGAGAGGGGTTCAGGTAGAATTTTGGTAGAATTACCAGGTGTTAAAGACACAGATCGTGTTAAGAATTTACTTCAATCTACAGCAAAACTAGAGTTCTGGGAAGCTGTTAGAATGAATAATGACATCGCAGGATATTTCACTTCTTTAAGTAATAGACTTTCTGTTGAGTTAGATTCAACATCAACAGCAGCTCCATTAATTTCTAAAATGGTTCCTTCACAAGGTGGAGCGAGTCATGTGTTTGTTGTTCCAACTTCAGATACAGCCGAAGTTAATAAAGCTATTCATAGTACTGTTGGGAAATCATTATTACCAGGTAACTTAAGAAATTTCAAGTTCTTATGGGGTAATAAAACAATTAGAGACGCTGCGAACCAAGAAACTGATTTATTACCATTATATGCTATTCGTGGAAATGCGAAAAACGAAGCATTAATGGATGGTGGTTCTGTTACTTCTGCTAGTGCAGATAGACAAACTCAGACTTTTGGTAACGAAGTTATGGTGTCTATGCAAATGAACTCTCAAGGAGCTCAGAATTGGTATGAAATTACAAAGAAGTTTAATCAAAAGCCTATTGCCATTGTTTTAGATAACTTGGTATATAGTGCACCAAATATTAATGAACCAATTGCGGGTGGAAGATCTCAGATTTCTGGAGACTTTACTTTCAATGAAGCTAAAGATTTATCAAGTGTTTTATCAGCAGGTAGTTTACCAGCATCAGCTAGTATTATTCAGGCAGACGTTGTTGGACCATCTTTAGGTAAAGAAGCAATTCAAGCGGGTATTTTATCATTTGCTATTGCATTAGCTTTAGTGTTTGTTTACATGATTTTATTCTATAGCGGAGCTGGTATTGTTTCTGTTATAGCATTAATCACGAACTTATTATTCTTATTCGGTATCTTAGTTTCGTTTGGAGCCGTTCTTACCTTACCAGGTATTGCCGGGGTTGTATTAACCATTGGTATGGCGGTGGATGCCAACGTGATTATTTATGAGCGTGTAAAAGAAGAATTATTTAAAGGTAAATCCCTTAAAGAATCAGTAAGTATTGCTTACTCTTGGAAAGGTGCTATCTCAGCGATTGTGGATGCTAACGTTACGACCTTAATTACGGCGATTGTATTATTCTTCTTTGGAGAAGGTCCAATCAAAGGATTTGCTGTGACCTTAATGATCGGTATCTTTACTTCATTATTTACTTCTGTATTGTTTGCTAAATTATTAATCTATAATAGATTAGATAATGGTAAGACAATTTCGTTTGGTAATAAACTTACGCTTACTTTCTTAAAAGATGCGAAATACGACTTCTTGAAATTCAAGAAAACTGCTTACATCATCTCTGCAGTTCTTCTATTAATCTCTGTTGGATCTTTAGTTACTAGAGGTTTAAACCTTGGTATCGAGTTCCAAAATGGTAGAGAATATAAAGTAAGATTTGATCAACCAGTTGCGTCAAATGAAGTAGCTGCTGATTTAGCTAATGTATTTGTTGATGAAGAAGGAACACAATATCATCCAAATGTGGTTACTATTGGTAGTTCAAATCAAATCAAGATTAGTACAAAATATAAATCAGAAGATGACTCTCAAGAAGTTGATAAAGAAGTGGAAGAGAAGTTATACGAAGGATTGAAGAAATACTTGCCTGCAGATCAGTCTTTTGATGAGTTTGTGAATGTAGGTGAAACTCAAGGTCAAGCGCTTGGATTAGTGGAGTATAGAAAAGTAGGTCCATCTATTGCTGATGACATTACTTATAATGCATTCTACTCTCTAGGTTTTGCTTTAGCCATGGTATTCCTTTACTTATTGATTCGTTTCCGTAAATGGCAATTCTCTGCAGCTGCAGTATTGGCTGTTTTCCACGATTCATTAATCGTATTAGGATTATTCTCTTTATTACACGGAATCGTACCATTCTCTTTAGAGATTGACGTTGCCTTTATTGCAGCAATTCTAACGGTAATTGGATACTCTATCAACGATACGGTAATTGTATTCGATAGAATCCGTGAGTTTATGTACGATCATCCAAAAATGTCTTTTGGTAAATTAATCAATGCTGCGATTAATACTACCTTGACAAGAACTATGAATACATCATTAACTACATTATTCGTAATCTTCATTATTTTCTTATTTGGAGGTGAAACTATACGTAGCTTTATGTTTGCATTATTAGTTGGTATCGGAATCGGTACATACTCTTCAGTTTTCGTTGCTTCATTCTTAGCATACGATTTCTCAAGAAAATCATTGAAAAACAGACCAGAATAATTTTATATTATTCTCATGAGGACTATAAAATCTCGTTCAGAAATGAACGAGATTTTTTTATGCCCAATAATTATTGAGTATAATGTTCATTATGGATGTCTCGGCAATAACAAATACACAACATATACTAAAATAACTATGGTTAGTTTAAATCTAAATTAAGCTAGTTGCAAAGTGTTTATGTCATCTCATAAGTAAATACCAAAGGTCAAGAGTATAAAGACCCTCTAGCTTGTCCTAAGGATGTATTGGGGATTAAGTAATAATCTTAAACAGGTTAGATTTAATGACTCAAATGAATTTTGTAGGAGTTTCCTAAGTAGTATAGTCTTTAACTTTTATATAAGATTAACGAAGAAGGAGAGGAATTTTAAGGGCTAAATTATGTAAACTACGGCTTAAGTTATTTGTTCGGTTATGACAGAGTTTCTCTTGAGTAGTTTTGTTGTAGATAAAGAGTTAGCAATAAATTTAACCAATAAAAAAAATCGCCCTATTGCTAGGGCGATTCTATCATTTATTTGAAATAAAATTATTTCTTAATGAACTTGGTAGTTTTAACTTGACCTTGCATGTCTTCTACTTGAAGAACATAAGTACCAGGAGCTAAATTCTCAACATTTACTGAGTTATTCGATTTGAATACTTTCATTTGTTGACCTAATACATTATAAACTTTTACATTTTTAACGTCAGTTCCTTTAATGTTAAGCTCTTTGCTCGTAGGGTTTGGATAAACACTAAACTTAGACAATGTTAAATCATTTGTACCTAATGTACTTACATTAACAGTATAGTCTTCAACTTGTCCCCAAGTTGCAGCAGCACAAGGGTCTAGTAATCCTGTAGTACCAAAAATCTTCTTGACTCTCATTCTAGTTTCTCCTAACATAGCATCCGCTGGAACCATAATATCATGTACAGCCTGAATATCGTCAAGTCCTGTAGAATTATAAATTTCCTCAGTTACTTGATAAGTCTCGTCTGCACTGAATGTACCATCCTGATTCCAGTCAATAAATACAGCGAATCTATTAGTATAAGGTCCCTCGGTGTTACCTTTTAATGTAATTTGGTAAGTTTCACCTGGTTCTACCGTACCAACTTGATCAATAAAGTTTTCGTGCCCTATTTCACTATCTACAGCAGATGAATTTTCGATTCCTGCAAATCCGACATAAGTTATGGCTTCAACTGTACTAGTAATTTGTACAGGTCCACAATAAGGAGAGAATGCAGAAGGCAATGTTGTGAAGCTAAAAGTTTCACATTCCACTGAAGTTCCAAATAAGTTATTTGCCACTACATACCAATAATAGGTTGTATCATTTTGAACACCTGTTAAGCTAATTGTTGTTTCAGTAGTATTACCAATATTTATCATATCATCCATACTTGTTCCAATGAAGAAAGTGTAGTTTTCAACATCACCTCCTGTAGTTGGAGCTTCCCACGCGAATGAGACTACATCTGAAGCATCTACATCTGTTGCCTCATTAGCTGGTGAAATTAAACTTGGGCAATCTGGAGTTTCTCCTGATAATTCTTCAACAGAAATATTGTCAACTAAAAGTACAAACATGTCCGTTGAATTGTTAACCCACGCTAAACGAATCGTTTGACCAGCGTAATCTGCCAATGAAGATACTCTAGTTGTCCATTCACCGTTTTCCTGTGCAATGCTGAATAAAGTTTCAGTAAAATCAGCAATCGTAGTACCAGCATTTGGAGCTACCATTAAATTATATCCATCTCTCCAGTCAGGGTCTTGTGCTTTAGCATCCCACTTAACGGAGATATCACCCGTTTCTGGTATGCTAATTTCAGGCGAAATCATCCAGTCATCAGATTGTCCCGCAGGATCATAGAAAGACGTGCTGACTGCAGCAAAGTCTCCGTCTGGGCCACCATAATTAGGTGCTTCACCACCTCGGTCTTTAATAACCCATGCAGTTAGAAAATCACTAACTTGCTCTGCTGGGGTATTTCCATCATTGTCAATGAAAGTCCATGCAGCAACTCCCGGACCATCTCCATCCCAATTTTCTTGGAAAACTTGGCCGTTTACATTTGCAAGAAATAAAGCTCCTGCTAATAGTAAAAATTTTTTCATAATATTTGATTTTAAAATTCAGCGTAAATTTAATCAATATATCGTAAGATTTCAACGGCAAAATTACTCAGTTACAAATAATGTCTGCTTTAGCGTAGGGTATGTTAATGATGAGTTCAATAAATCTTAAAGAATCGTGTTAAATATTTTTATATAATTTTAAAAATGCTTGTTGAAAAGCTTTTTTTGTAAAAAACATTAAGAAATACGCATGTAATTTATATTCATTTTAAGTTTGACTTTTATCGTTATAGCTTAAAGATTTATCATCAATATTTTATTTCTCAATACATTATATTTTATAATCTTAAAGCTTGAACAAGCGTGTTGTATTGGCCATTTCAAAAGTAATACGTATTACAAAATCATATTTATTTTATATATATTTACACCTATGAAAAGAAGTATGTTTGCGTTACTCATCCTTTGCTTGAGTCCGTTCTATGCACAATCCACAGCTAATTCTTCTTCAGAGATTTATCATGACTTACTAAGATTGCAAAAGAATGCAAGTGTCATGTATTTAGCAGCACATCCCGATGACGAAAACACCAAAATCATATCTTGGCTCACCAATGATCAGCATTTAGATGCGGTTTATTTGTCTTTAACACGTGGCGATGGTGGACAAAACCTAATTGGAAATGAAATAGGAGATATGCTAGGTTTATTACGAACCCAAGAATTACTAGAGGCTCGTAAGGTAGATAAAGGTAGGCAATGGTTTACGCGAGCACTGGATTTTGGGTATTCCAAAACAGCTACCGAAACATTGAAAATATGGGATAAACAGAAAGTCTTGGCTGATGTTGTTTGGGCAATTCGTAAAAATAAACCAGAGCTTATTATTACACGATTTAGTCCAGATTCTAACGGCGATACCCACGGACACCATACAGCTTCTGCAATTTTGGCTATGGAAGCTTTTGATTTAGCGGCCGATAAAAATGCGTTTCCAGAGCAATTAAAATATGTTTCTACTTGGCAAGTTAAGCGTATGTTCTTTAATACCAGTTGGTGGTTTTATGGTAGCCAAGAGAAGTTTGAACAAGCCGATAAAACCGGGATGCTTTCTGTAGATGTTGGTACATATTTTCCTCTATTAGGGATGTCTAACAATGAGATTTCAGCAATTAGCCGTAGTAAACATGCTTGTCAAGGTTTTGGAATGGCTACCGAGCGTGGATCTCAGATAGAGTGGTTAAAACTTTTAAAAGGGACCATGCCTACTAACAATGATATGTTCCAAGGAATTGATTTAGGCTGGAAAAACAAGAAAATCCAGACTAAAATTGATAAAATCATTCAAAACTATGATTTTAAATCACCAGAAAAATCAACGAAGGAATTAGTAGCCTTATATAATTTAGCCTTAAAGGAAAAGGTCGATGAAATTAAATTAAATCAAATCAAAAACCTCCTGCTTGATATCAATGGAATCCACATGGAATGGACCATTCCTGCTGCCTTTGGAACTAATGGTGAGCTAGTTCAAACTCATTTAGAAGTGAGCAATAGAGGTAACAAAAAATTGATTTTTAAGACACAAAATCAAGAGAATTCAGTAGCTGTTAACGAGGCTTTTAAATCAAAGATTGATTTTAAATTACAGCAAGATAAATTCGATACGCCTTATTGGTTAGTTAATAAAACTAATAATGCGCTTTATAATATTGATCATTTAACAGACATTGGACAAGCCGAGATTTTAAATCCTGTTACTTATCCAATCACATTAAATATCGCTGGGCAAGATTTTAATTTTAAACTTCCTCTTCAACAAAAATATGTAGATCCAGCCATCGGAGAGATTTATGAACCATTTTACGTGGTTCCTCCATTTGTAGCGAATTTTGCACAAGAAAATTTCATTTTTAATGATGCAGAGAAAGCTATTAAGCTTGCAGTTACAAGTTTTGTAGAAGGTCAAGAAGTTAAAATTCAATTAGAAACTAATAATGATTGGAAGGTTTCGCCGGCACAGACTTATACAACAGGTCCAATTGGCGAAACAAGAAAGTTTAGGTTCAATGTTCAGCCTAAAGAGAATGCTGAGACTGCTGTTCTAAGTGCTGTGGTTACATCTGGAACAAAGACTTATAGGCAATCATTAGATATAGTCAATTACGATCATATTAAGCGTCAAATTAGATTAAGAGATGCTTCCACCAGACTGGGCAATCTTGATTTTAATCAACCAAATGTGAAGTTGGCTTATATTCAAGGTTCGGGAGATGAAATTCCTGCTAACTTAAGAGAAGTTGGTTTGGAAGTAGATGAGTTAGACATTAATTTATGGAATCGCGCAAGCTTAGAGAATTATGATGTAATGATGATTGGAATTCGTGCGTTTAACACATTAGATAAATTGAGTTTTATTAAAAATGATTTATTTGACTTTGTGGAAAAGGGTGGAGTAGTGATTGTGCAATACAATACCAATCGTGGTTTGGTGACCGAAGAAATTGCACCCTATCCTTTGAAATTAGGTAGAGACAGAATTTCTGAAGAAGATGCCGAGTTAAAAATATTAGAACCAAAGCACTCTATATTTAATTACCCAAATAAAATAACACATCGAGATTTTGCTCATTGGGTGCAAGAAAGAGGTTTGTATTTTGCAGATTCTTGGGATAAACAGTTTACACCTTTATTAGAAGGAAACGACACCGGAGAGGAGCCAAAACAAGGTATGTTGTTGGTAGCTGAACATGGGAAAGGACATTTTGTTTATACAGGGATTTCGTTTTTCAGACAATTACCAGCTGGAGTTCCTGGAGCTTATAGATTATTGATGAATATGTTAGCTTTAGGTGAAAATTAATTTTAAGTACTATTAAATATGGAACAGAAGGAAAAGGAGGTAAATTGGAATAAGATATACATCATATTATTAGTTCTTAACCTATTGATGATTATAGGTTTAGTTATCTTTCAAAATGTATACGCATGAAGAATTTAGACTGGATAGTACTCATTTCGGTATTGGTTTTTATTGTTGTTTATGGAATTTGGAAAACCAGAAAAGCAAGTTCGACTTCATTTTTAAGTGGTAAAGATAATCCATGGTGGATGGTTGGTTTGAGTATTATGGCCACCCAAGCCAGCGCGATTACTTTCTTATCTACTCCTGGACAGGCATTTCATGATGGATTAGGATTTGTTCAGTTTTACTTCGGTCTTCCGCTGGCGATGGTGATTCTAAGTATTTTTGTATTGCCGCGCTTCTTTAAAATGAAAGTATATACGGCTTACGAATACCTAGAAAAACGCTTTGGTTTGCCTACGAGGATTCTTACGGCTTGTTTATTCCTTATTCAACGTGGTTTAGCGGCTGGAATTACCATTTTCGCACCTGCGATTATACTTTCTACCATTTTGGGATGGAATCTCCTATACACCAATTTAGTTATCGGGATTACGGTGATTATCTATACGTTGGTTGGTGGTACGTCGGCCGTGAGTCAAACGCAAAAGCAGCAGATGATAGTGATTTTCGTGGGAATGTTTTTAGCTTTCTATTTAATTGTAAATGGATTGCCAATGAAATTTGGAGAAGCCCTGAGTTTAGCTGGAGAAATGGGGAAATTAGAAGCTGTTAATTTTGAATTTGATTTAAACAATCGTTACAATATTTGGTCGGCTTTCTTAGGTGGAACCTTCTTATTTCTTAGCTATTTTGGAACAGATCAGAGTCAAGTTCAACGTTATTTAACTGGAAAAAGTCTGAAGCAAGCGCGTTTAGGATTATTATTTAATGGATTGTTTAAAATACCGATGCAGTTCTTTATCTTGTTAACGGGTGTTATGGTTTTTATCTTTTTTCAATTCGAAAAAACGCCATTGCATTTCAATCCAATGACAGAAGTAGTTTTGCAAGATGATGCAGAGTTTATTGAGATTCAAGATCAATATAATGCAGCGTATGATTTAAAACAACAGGCGATTACCGATTGGAAAATTAATGATTCCCAAGAAGCTTTACAGGATATTATTATGTTTGAAAAGCAAGAGACTCAACTTCGAGATGATTTAAAAACGGTAATTCAAACCAAGGCACCTACAATTGAAGCGAACGATAAAGACTACGTATTCATTTATTATATATTAAACTATTTACCTACCGGAATTGTAGGTTTATTGATTGCGGTGATTTTATCTGCAGCTATGAGTTCTACTTCGTCGGAGTTAAATGCACTAGCAACAACATCAGTGGTGGATATTTATAAAAGAAATTTCGCTCCTAATATTTCAGATAAAAAATACTTAGCAGCATCTAGATGGTTTACGCTTTTTTGGGGAGCAGTTGCCATATTTTTTGCTGTGAATGCAAGTCTTTTTGAGAACTTAATTCAAGCAGTAAATATTATTGGTTCCTTATTCTATGGAACAATTTTAGGCGTATTTGCGATCGCATTTTTATTCCCTAAAATTGGTGGACGTGCAACAATGACGAGTATATTGATTGTTGAACCAATCATTATCTTGTTATACTTTTTAAATGAATATGATAAGATTGAATTAGAGTTTCTTTGGTTGAACCCAATTGGGTGTTTATTAATGATTTTAGTGGCTACTATCGTACAAGGAGGAATAGGCGGAGTAGAAAAAATTAGAAGTAGAGCTTAAAATCTCTAAAATAAAGACATAAAAAAGGACACTTAAAATAAATTTAAGTGTCCTTTTAAGTTTTTAGAAAATATTATTTCTTTTTAGCGTTTTGCCATTTTTTAAGATTTTCTTCGTTCTTTTGAATGTAAGCAGCATAATCGGCTTCTTTAGCTAAACCTAAGGCCTCCTCAGCTGTTTTCATTGCTCCTTTGTAGTCTCCAAGAGCTGCTTGAATCTCTGCTTTCGTAGACATATGCCAGAATGCTTTTGGACTAGCGTCAAGTGCTTTTGTCATGTATTCTAAAGCAGTTTTAAGCTCCATGTTGTTCTGATAGAAGTAAGTACCAGCAGCAGCAAAATCATTGGCGCTAGGGTCTTTACTCATCGTAGATTTAATACTTTTCATTACCTCTTCATGTGGCTCTACAGCAATAGGAACTTTCACCATTGTGTTTTCCCAAGCCATCACTAAATTAGCACTCTTGTCTCTTAAATCGTCGAATCCAATGGTGAAGCTTTCAACACGTGGTTCCATTTTTTGAGATGGAGCTTTGGTAGCAACTACAACTAATTTTTTATCTAACTCTTTTGGAGCTCCCCAAACTTCAGTGTCTGAATAAAGATAAACCTCCCATTGATCTCCACGTGGAACGGTATAAATCGCATATTTTCCTGGCTTTACGCTTTCTCCACCAAACTTAACTTCCGTAGAAAATTCGATGCTTGTTGCAGAGTTTGCTCCAGTTCTCCATAATGAACCTAAAGGAACAATATCTCCAAATATTTTACGCTCCTTAGCTGAAGGACGAGAATAATCAACAGTGATTTCTGTTAATCCAACCGTTTGTGTTACACTAGCTGCAGGACTTGGCTGAGGCGTTTTAACTTGTGCATTCGTAAATGCAAGGCCGAATATAATCGCGGCAGATAAAATTGTTTTTTTCATTCTTTTAAATTTTTGAAAAGATACAAAATTTGAATCACTTTTATTTAAGATTAAATCTTATTAAAAGCTAGTTTTGAATCAAATATCTTCTTATTCCCACTCAATTGTTGCAGGTGGTTTGCTCGAAATATCATAAGCTACACGGTTAATTCCTTTCACCTCATTGATGATTCGATTAGACACTTTTTCTAATACTTCATAAGGTAATTTAGACCAAGTAGCTGTCATGAAATCAATGGTGTCAGCAGACCTAACTACACAAGTGTATTCATAAGTTCTTTCGTCGCCCATTACTCCAACAGATTTAACAGGTAATAAAACGACAAAAGCCTGACTTACGGAGTTGTATAAATCATTTTTGTGAAGTTCTTCAATGAAAATAGCATCAGCTTTTTGTAAGATTTCTACTTTTTCAGCATCAACTTCGCCTAAAATTCGAATTCCTAAACCAGGACCTGGGAAAGGATGACGGTATACTAAATCTGGAGAAATTCCCAATTCAACACCTACTTTTCTAACTTCGTCTTTAAATAATTCACGAAGAGGTTCAAGCAATTCTAGTTTCATGTCCTCTGGTAGACCACCCACATTGTGATGGGATTTAATAGTGGCAGAAGGACCTTTTATAGATTGAGATTCAATCACATCTGGGTAAATTGTTCCTTGCGCTAAAAAAGATGCATTTTCAATTTTTGCTGATTCTTCATCAAAAACTTCAATGAACTCATGACCAATGATTTTACGTTTCTTCTCTGGATCGCTTACTCCTTTAAGTTTAGATAAAAATCTTTCTTGAGCGTCTACTCTAATGATGTTAATATCGAAATGTTTACCATAAGCTTCCATGATTAAATCTCCTTCGTTTAAGCGCATTAAACCTGTATCAACAAAAATACAAGTCAATTGGTCGCCAATAGCTTTATGAATTAAAACTGAAGCCACAGAAGAGTCAACTCCGCCCGATAATCCAAGGATAACTTTTTTATCACCAACTTTCTCTTTAATTGATTGAATTTGGTGATCGATATAATTGGTTAATTTCCAATTCTTCTCACATTTACAAATATCAAAAACAAAGTTCTCAATCAGTTGAGTTCCGTGTTCGGTATGCGAAACTTCTGGATGAAATTGAACCGCATAAATATTTTTCTCTTCGTTATAAAAAGCTGCAATATCTGATTCAGATCTACCACAAACAGTAAAACCTTCAGGGACTTTAGCTACTTCGTCAAAGTGGCTCATCCAAACTGTAGACTGCTCAGGAAAGCCTTTGAATAATTTACCAGATTGAGTTAAATGAAAATCTGCTTTACCATATTCACCTTTGGCACCTTTGCTTACTTTTCCGTCAAGTAAATGAGCGGTAAGTTGCATACCATAGCAAATTCCTAAAACAGGAATGCCAAGGTCATAAATTTCCTTTGGAACAGTGAAAGCATCTTCAGCAAAAACAGAAGA
Source organism: Profundicola chukchiensis (assembly GCF_029664245.1). GTDB lineage: Bacteria > Bacteroidota > Bacteroidia > Flavobacteriales > Weeksellaceae > Profundicola > Profundicola chukchiensis. The sequence continues at coordinate 80,993 of NZ_JANAIE010000006.1, forward strand.
TGGTCCACCCGAAAGTATGATACCAGCAGGTTGATGTGATTTAATTTCTTCGATGGAGGCAGTACATGGAATTACCTCTGCATAAACTTGCATATCACGAACTCGGCGTGCTATGAGTTGGTTGTATTGAGACCCAAAGTCAAGAACAATAATGCTATTTTTCATGGAAGCGAATTTAATAAAAAACCATGGCTTTTGGCCATGGTTCGATATGTTGTTTTTTTAATTATTTCTATAAAATTAATTCTTTTTAAAGAAGCTATCTACAAACTCAGCTTTGTTGAACACTTGTAAGTCATCCATACCTTCTCCAACACCAATATATTTAACTGGAATTTGGAATTGGTCTGAGATACCGATAACTACACCACCTTTGGCAGTACCGTCAAGTTTTGTGATGGCTAAAGATGTAACCTCTGTAGCTTGTGTAAATTGTTTGGCTTGTTCGAATGCGTTTTGTCCAGTAGAACCATCTAAAACTAACATAACATCGTGTGGAGCATCAGGAATTACCTTTTGCATAACGCGTTTGATTTTAGATAACTCATTCATCAAGTTGATTTTGTTATGTAATCTACCCGCAGTATCTAGTAGAACTACATCTGCACCTTGAGCTTTAGCAGATTGTACCGTGTCGTATGCCACTGAAGCAGGATCAGAACCCATAGCTTGTTTAATGATAGGAACTCCAGTGTTATCACTCCAAATTTGAAGTTGATCAACAGCGGCAGCCCTAAAGGTATCACCAGCACCTAGAACTACTTTTTTACCTTTAGATTTAAGTTGGTAGGCAAGTTTACCAATAGTAGTCGTTTTACCAACACCATTCACACCAACTACCATAATTACATAAGGATCACCGTTGGGTAGAGTAGGGATAGACAGACCTTCGAAATTTGAGCTTTCGTTCTCTGAAAGCAATCCCATAATTTCTTCTCGAAGAATTTTATCTAACTCACTGCTGTTAACATATTTGTCTCTAGCAACACGCTCTTCGATTCGGTTGATGATTTTAATGGTTGTTTCTACCCCGACATCTGAAGTAATAAGAATTTCTTCTAGTTCATCCAAAACTTCGTCGTCCACTTTGGTTTTACCCACAACGGCACGACTCATTTTATCTAAAAAGGAGCGATTAGTTTTCTCTAAACCTTTATCTAAAGTTTCCTTTTTTTCTTTTCCTAAGACTCTTTTAAACCAACTCATTTTCTAATCGAATTACGTATTTCGAATATAAGCTTGATGCAATTCGAACTATTGTTAAATATAAAAGTTAAAAATACAAAAAAGTCGCTACGTATACGCAACGACTTGTATAATATTTTAATTACTGAGTTTCTTACTTTTTGTTTAAAAAGTCGTTAACATCATCAGCATTTAATACTCTCTCTTCAAAAATGTAAGCTCCAGTTTTAGGAGATCTAACCATTCTGATAGCTTTGGTAAGTTTCTTTGAACCTGTCTGTAGTGTTGCAATTGATTTCTTAGCCATGATTTAGATTATTTAATTTCTTTATGAAGTGTATATTTTTTCAAGATAGGATTGAATTTTTTGATTTCCATTCTATCTGGAGTATTCTTTTTGTTCTTAGTAGTAATGTATCGAGAAGTTCCCGGCATTCCACTTTCTTTATGTTCAGTACATTCTAAAATTACTTGTACTCTATTCCCTTTTTTTGCCATGATACAATACTATTATTTGATTAAACCATTTTTACGTCCACGCTCCATAGCTTCTTCGATACCAATTTTGTTGATGGTTTTTAAACCATTAGCAGATACTTTTAAAGTTACCCACTTTTCTTCTGATGGTACATAGAAACGTTTTTTAAGCAGATTCACCTCGAATCTTCTTTTGCTTTTATTGTTGGCGTGAGAAACTTTGTTTCCTACTTGTGCTTTCTTACCTGTTATTTGACAAACTCGTGACATGATTTTTCGTTTTTAAAACGGAGTGCAAAGTAACAAATTATTTTTGTGTCTTGCAAACCAGATTCGCTATATTTTATAAATCTTACTAAGTTCTTAAAAATTAAAAACTTAAAAATTCAGAACTTCCAAAGGAAATTCGTGTTAACTTCTTATACTATTATTTGAGAATCAGTTATTAAGGTGGGTATGGCCTTAAAATTGGAAGTCGCAAAGATAATGAATATTTTATATTTCAAATCTATTTTCTAATAATTTTTTACAGTAAAATGACCTCTGTATTTTCTTCCATCTGGTAAAATGAGTACATACCAATAGTCAGTTGAATTAAGAACTCGACCTAAATATTTACCATCCCATTGAACAAAAGTATTGCTTTGCTCTTGGAAAATCATTTTGCCATATCGATCATAAATCTGAAATGTACTATAAGCTCCTTCGAAAACATCTAAATCATCAACTCTAATATAATCATTGTATCCATCACCATTTGGCGTTATAACATTAGGAATGTTTAAGATTAAACCTCGTTTAGGGTCACTTACACAACCTTCTGCAATATATCTTACCCAGAAAGTATGTGGCCCAACGGGAAGGTCGGTAAAGTAGTTTAGTCCTTGCCAATTGATTCCATCCATTGAATATTCAATAGGGAAACTTCCGGTAGCTATAACTGTAATGGTATTTCCTTCGACAATAATTGATTGTATCACTGGATCTTGATAGGAGCGAACCTCTACTTCAAATGGGGTTTTACATTCAGGGAAATCAACATCAGTAACCCAAAGAGTAAAGGTCTCTTCTTCACCAATATCGGTTAAAATAAATTCTGTTGAAACGACTTCGCCGGAACTATTTACCCATTCGTAGCTATAATTGGCAGAAGGATCTAATACTTCAGGAACTACATCAGTTGTATACCCAGGGCAGAAAAATGCTGTCTCTAATCGAACACGTGGTGTTGGAATTACTTCTAATTCCAAAGTTGTATAAATAGGGCAGGTATTCTCTGAACTAATCACAACAATAATCTCCTGATTGTTGGCCACCGTATTGATGAATTCACTCGGGTTTTCAATCGGTGCAGCAAAATCATTTACTTGTTGTAAAGTTTCGTAGTAAGCAAGTGTGTATTCAGAGGTGGGATAAAACTCTTCTACAAATGTTAAATCAAAATCTGAGTAGCCATCATTATCAATATCACAACTAAATTGATACAATTCATGTTCTTCAATTTCGGTTAATGGGTTAAAGATCATATTGACATAATTGACATCAAAACAATCCTCTACCAAAGCATTTTCTACTCTTACCCAAATTCTATCCGGAAATGGATCTGCTTCGTAAATAACACTTGAATCTAATGCACCCCTATTATCAATTGCATCTTCTTGGCTCAGATGGTAAGTGAAGATATAACCTTCTGTATTACCTTCCATAACTAAACCACCAAGGATATTTAAATCTAAATCATATAGTCCATTAATATTATTGTCACAAACCCCAGTAGAACTAGCGACAGGTTTAGGAGCACCGACAGTGTATAAGGTGAGTATTTCAACTGCGGAGCAACCTGTTAAGTCATTAAAAAATTCTACATAAATATGATAAGTAGCGGAATTAGGAGTGAAAATAGGGCCTACATTGTCTACTCCGTTTTCTAAATCCTCCATAGACTTGTAGTACTTGATAGTATATAAACCAGGTTCAAAATCAGTAAGTTCTGCAGTTATTTGTGGAAGAGCATCGTCTAAATTGAATTCCTCATTCAAATCAAATTCAAAATCACATGTGTATAGTTCTGCGGGTAATATCTCGAAAGGCTGTGAGAAATTTATGTTAATATGAATCTCAGAAATTCCACTACAAATTGCGTTCTCTTCAACTATTTCCACATAAAACACAATATCTCCTGTCACTGGATAAAGTTCAGGGTTAGTTATGGGAGAACTTAGCTCCTGGGTTAATGGATTATAGTCTTCGTAGTAATTAAAACTAACCTCCTGTGGGCCCGTATAAATTTCGGATTCAAAGGTAGAAAGGTCTAATTCTGTTAGACCATTTTCGTTGGTGTCACAAACCTCACCCAATTCTATAGTTAGGCTTTCCGAGGGGATGACAGATGTGAGCTGAAAGTCTACTGGGTATGTCTCTACACAACCGTAGCTTTCAATACGTACATATAACGTAACATTCCCTGTAAATGTGTAGGATTGAATTTGATTTTGATTGTTGGTAGCATCATTTTCAGTTAAGAAATATTTTACTGTACCAACCTGATCACCTAATATATAGCTATCGTAGATGCTTAAAGTATTTTCTTCACTTTCATCATTAAAAATATCACATACATTCAAAGGGTTTTCCATTAGAATAGGGTGAACTAATCTTATTTTAATTGCTCTTACTGTATAACAATCTTCACTGATTTGAAAACGAACATAAAAGGTAGTTAACACATGATAGCCATCTTCTGTAATTGTTTGAATAGGGTCGATGATGTTTTCTATAACATGACCTTCAGCGTCTGCATACGTTGCATATAATGAAATATCCACACCCTCTAATGGATCGATAAGCATATCCTCTAAGTAATCGTTCAAGTTGACTGTAATGTCTTGGAAACCATCAAAACAAATGTTTTCTGTAATATCAACTGCGTCAACTCCATAAAATTCTACATCTACGGGAACTTCAACCACAGTATAGCATCCGTTTGCATTTAGAATTCTCACATAGTATGGATTCACATTATCAGCAATTTGTGTTTGTCTACCCGAGTTACTATTAGCATTTGCCAAACTCGTATGAACTGTGAAGGTTTCACCAGGAAAAATATCCATCACATTGGGTATTTCTGTAGCCCAATCAAATGGCTCTCTATGGTTGAAATTTATATCACAGTCGTTATATACTAGGGTATCCGCCGTTCTATCAGGTGGAGCAGACAGAAATCTAATTGTAATAGGCCCAACAATCTGATTGCATTGCTCAGAAATTTGAAGATTTACCCATAAAGTTGAACTAGAAGTCAAGTCAGCTTGAGTAACTTCATTAACTTCGTTGATAGCATCATTTTCATTTAAGTGAATAGAATAACCAACGTAATTAATGTTATTTAAAAGATTATTGATATAGCTAGTTAAGTTAACATTGGGTTCGACTCCATCATTATTATTGTCACACATCTGAATAGACATTTGCCCTAATTCTGCAGCAGTAAAACTAATCGTTATAGGTGTAATTGTAAAACAATTGGGGTTAGAGGCATTGGCAATGTGAACGTAAAATACAGTGTCTTCAGTTACGGTTAATGTTGTTATTGGGTTCAGAAGGCTATTAGCATCGCTTTCACTAGCATAATAAGTAAAAATAAAATTACTAATACTATTAAGTGAAATTGTCTCATTTAAATCAGCAAGCGTGATAGTCTCTGAACCGTTGTTATCTTCATCACAAATATAAATTGAGTCATTTTCTACAATAGGAAACTCTGCTGCATAATTTACATTAATTTGATCAGTCCCAAAAAGTGTATTTCCTTCGCAGCTTTGATATTGTACTTCAACGGTATAGGTGGTATTCCTAGTGGGGCAAACACTGATTTGTTCTCCGTTCCCAACGGTTTCCCCATTATCATCATACCAAACAATATTGGGAGGAGTGTTGCCTGTTGGAAAGAAGCTCCACGATTCATTGCTTGCTCCCCATTCACTAGTATTTCTATTGGGTGGGGAAACGCCTTGGGTTCCATCTCCATTCATGATTCCTAATAAAGCATTACCGTTTCTACCATTATCACAATGCTCGGGCTTATCCAATATATGAACTTCTATTTCATTCGTGAATTCATGCAAAACAACTTGAATCGTGCTTTTCTCTGGACATCCAAAAACGGCAGCTTCATAAAAGTTAACTACAAATTGTCTACATGGAGCTGTTCCAATTGTAGAGTAATAAATTTCAGAAGAGGTAGAAGTATCAAAAATTAAGTCATGTTGTACAGCAAATATGGCATTATCAATTAATGCTGAATTGGGATTTGTTTCAGATATGCCTGAGGGAGCGTCTGCTCCGGCCTCATCTAGGTCGAAAGTTAGAATACCGTTCGTACCTATTACTATTTCTGTAAAATTTTGATCATAAAAGCAGAATGAGAAACCTAAAGGTATCGCTTCAGAGAATTTATCATCTACCACACCATCATCTAGTGGGAGATTTGGGGTTAGTGCTGTGCCTTGATTGAAAGGAATTGCTGGGTTAAAAGGAATGGAAGCATAATCATAGGATTCAGTTGATGATATTTCTGTGTAATTTACCTCTAAGTCAATACATACCTCTCCTGCAAATGTATAATCACAATCTATAGTTATTGGATTTATACCATTTGTGGATGATGCTTCTACATCGAGACACTGCTGTCCATACATTGTGTATATGAAGAGTATATTGATGTATAAAAATAAAGTCTTAAGACGCACTTGAGTTTTTCTTTTTTTGAATATTCTTTAAACTAATGCTTAATAAAAGCTAAATCTAATAGAACTTCGAATTTAGTAATTTTTTAACGTTATATAACCTGTTTTTTCTCTTCCATCTGGAATAATTAATTTAAACCAATAATTTGTACTTGGTAATACTCTACCACCATAATATCCACACCATTTTATAATAGAATTGCTCTTTTCAGAGAAGATAACTTTTCCATATCTATCATACATGATTAATGTTGTATTATCATTCCCAAAGACATGGAGGTTCTCAAACGTGATGCAATCATTATAGCCATCTCCATTCGGAGTAATTACATTAAATATTTCAATTAATATAGTGCTTTTTGGATCACTTAAACACATTCTATTATTATAAATATACCTTACCCAAACTGTGTATAGGCCAGGTTCCAAATTATGAAAAGTATTACTATTTTGAAAGTTAACTCCATCTAACGAGTATTCCAAAGGTAAATCACTAAATCCTGTTGCTATTACTGTTATGGATGATTCATTTTCAACTACTAAACTAAGAATTTGAGGAGGATCAATTTCTTGAACCGTAAAGCTCATGCTCGGCGAGGAGCAATTCGTTCTGTTATCAGTAATTCTTACTGAGTATACCCCAACTTGTGTTGCATTTAGTAATTCGTATTGATCTGTAACAACAGTTCCATCTGGAAGCGTCCATTCAAATGAATAATTAGCAACATCCTCACCTATTGGAATGTCAAGGCTTATATCTACTGTACTGTTCGGGCAAACATAATATACTTCGTCTGGAAATAACTCGGGACCATTTAGAACTGTAATATTTAATATGACATAAATAGGGCAGAAATCATTGTTGTTGTATTCGATTTTTACATAAACTTGCTCAATAGGAAGGCCTTGACTGTTGATGTTTGTAAAGTTAGAAGGATCTTCTATCACATTATTTCCATAAGGATAAATGTCCGTCTCTAAATCATTTAAGTTTTCATAATACAGAAGTCTAATATCACCAACGTTGGCTCCGGTGGCTTGAATGATTTCAGCTTCATTTTGAGTTAAATCAATTCCATCAGCAATTCCATCATTATAACTAGGGTTATCAATTTCTCCTGTTTCATCGAAAGTATCACAAACTGGAGGTAAATCAAATTCTGTAATATTTATATTTAAATCTTCTCCAATATTTAAGATTACTTCATTAATGCCACTACAAATGTTTCCACTTTGAAATGCGCTTTCTGGACATTCTCCATTATCAGAATCAACTCGAACAAATACTTTCTCAGGTAAAGTATTGAATTCATAGAAGAAATCAATTGGGGCTACCGCACCTTCAGTAGAAATAATTGGGTTCACTGCATTTTCAGCATCTTCATAAGTCCAATAATAACTAAAGAAATATCCTTCTGTATTATTAGGCATAACAATATTGTCTAAATCACTAAAAATAATATCGGGCTTGCCATTAATATTTGTATCACACACATCGAAAACTCCTGGAATTGGAACAGGAAGAACTAGGTTTTTTAGTGTCAAAGTATCTACGGAGTAACAAGAACTCTCTGGAGAATAAAAACGAACAAAGATTTCTTCATTTCCACGAATAGAAGAGTAATTTTGAACATTTAAAATTTCATTTGTGCCTTCTAATGCATTATTATAGAAGTTATGATAAGTTATAACCATATTATCGAATTCATTTCCATTTTGCGCATTGGCAGTTGAAAACATGGATTCAACGGCTTGTGTTAAGTCATAAGTAGCATATTGTCCCGGGTTTGGTAAACAAGCACATAGAAATGCATTCTCAGTTAAAATAGGAGGAATGAAATTCAGTGTAATGGTTAGTCTAACAATTTGATAACATGAACTATCATCAAAATTTAATTTAGCGTAAATAGTTTTGGTAGCACTCCCATCAGTTCCAGTAAATAGAACTTGTGTTGGATCATTAATAGGGCGAGATAAAACTAGTGTAGTTTCATTTAAATTATTGAAATATTCAAAAGTTGCTTCACCTTCAAAAATATCCTCTTCAAAAATAGTAACATCAAATAATTCTTCTCCATCAGCATTATTATCACAAACCCCATGAATTTGCTGCTCAGGAAAGTCGATAGCCTCTATTTGAGCACCAAATACAAATTGGATTCTATAAATTCCAACGCAAGGGTTTACGGGATTATCGAAACAAGAAGTTCCATTAAAGTTTAAGTTAGATTTAATACGAACCCATAAAAAGTTATTGCCTGTAAATGTATATTCAGTTATCTGATTTGTTTGGTTATTGGCATTATTTTGAGTTTCGTAATATTCAATGGTATAAGAATTTGGATTGTCAAATAGTTGAAGATTAAAGATGTTAAGATTAGGGACAAAAGTTGAATTTTCATTCTCGTAACAAACATCAACTACTTGCGTATTTGGTTTAGTAGTAACAACTCGAAATCTTATTTTCTTGACAGTATAACAATCATCACCATCAGCAGTACAAGATTCGCACAACGTAAATCTTACATAAAATGTTTTATTTCCAACATCCGTTGTAGTAATAGTTTGATTTTCACTAATTTCATTTATGCCGGCTTTCGCATCAGCTTCGGTGTTATGATAGGAGATATTATATACATCGTTTATATCGTTAGAAGTAGTACCATCTTCAAAATAGATTTGATTAAACATTCCTTCACTGAAGTTCCCATCATTATTAAAGTCTGCATTTGCCAAAAAGCAACTTAAATCTACAGGAATACTCGTTCCTTCATTCACGCAAAAATTGAAAAGAGGTGTATCGGTAGCTTTTACCCCATAAAATCTAATTCTAGCCGTAATTTCTTTAATAGAAAAACATCCATTTTCATCTTCAATTCTTATAAAAAGTTGCGCTTCGCGAGAATTATTTCTTGGGCTGTAAGTAACATCAGATTGATCCATAGTAACCTGTGTTAAAGCATTGGTGCCAGCTATGGCATCTTCTTCCGTTTCATATACCGTTATAGTATGATTAGGGTCGTTTGTAACCAAACCATTGTCAGCTAAGAAACTTTGCCAAGTTTGATTATCGTCAAATTCTTCTCTATAATTAAAGTCCTTATCACATAAAACAAGTTCCAAATTACTCGGAATACTTAAGAATTCAGGAACATCATAAAATCGAATCGTGATAGGCCCAATTCTTGGTGTCCTACAGCCGTTCGCTCCTTGAACTAAAACATCAACCCAAACTTGAGTTCCATCTGTAATATTTAACTGATTGATAGGGGTTGTAGAAGTAGATGAGCTATAATAGTTAATATCACCATTGGGTATGTTTCCAAATAAGTATTCATCTAAATCAGTTACAGCATGATTGTTTTCAACGCCTTCTAAATTATTACTATCTACATTGTCACATATATATAGTTCCAAGTTATTCGGATCGATTTGCAAGAAACCTAGTACAGAGGAAATCTGTAAGCTAGAAACATCATAACATGTACCGTCGTACGCTACTTGTGCATAAATTGTAATGGAATCTCCTGTGAAACTAAAGTTGGTTGGATTTGGAATCGGATTAGTTAAACCCTCATCATAATAGTAAGTTATTGTAAAGTTTCCTGCGGGATTTAATGAAACGTAATTATTATAATCATTTAAGTTTACCGTGTTACTACACATTATAACTTGATCGTCCAAAGCTATAGGATAGAATGGCGAAACCGGAATATCATCATGCAGAATTAAATCTACTATTTCTCCTTGTTGATTTCTGTAGTTGGGGTACCTTACTTCAACTGTATATTGCAAATTAGATAAATCTGCATTTACTGTAATTTGCTCTCCTGTTCCAATAATATTATTTCCTGGATCATTTGGCGTATAATCACCTTCAATCCAAGCTATACTTGGAGTACGTGCGCCGTTGGGTTTAAACTCATAGGCTTCGTTTTGTGCGGTCCAGTTTCCATCAGAATAATTTCTTCCCATAGGAGAATAACCTAGCGTACCGTACTTATCTTGAATCCCAACAACAGCATTTGTAATGGCTCCACAGGCAGAAACTTTATCTTTTATAAAAATTTGAATCTTATTGGTTAATTCTTCTAAAACAACTTGAACTGAAGTAGTTCGGTTGTCTGTACAATAGAATACTTCAGCATCTACATAAGTAATAACCATTTTTCTTGCAGGGAAGGTCCCAATAATATTATAGTAAACTGAAGCTCCTGGTAGTTCATCAATTCGTAAATCATAATGAGATGCAAAGATTGAGTTTCTAGTTAAATTCGAGTTGGGAATATCGGCAGATGGATATCTTAAGTTAATATCGCCACCTTGAAGTGGGTCTAAAGAAATAACTCCATTTTCACCAATAGCTAACTCAGAGGTTGTTTCATCGAAAAAACTAAATGAAAAAAAGCTAATAGTTGGGGAGAATTTATCAATACCATTAAAGTTTATCTCAGTTCCTAGGTTGGCTACATCATTAAAATCAATTAATGGAGCATAAGGAATTGCGTTCATTTCATAACTCTCAGTAGATCTTGTGTCGGTATAATCAACCTCAAAAGTAAATTGGTCATTCGGATTAGCTACCTCACAATTGATCTCAGTTTCAGTAGAGCCAGCAATTCTAATCTCAGGGTTCATAGCCTCTTCCATGGGGGCCATGGTCGTAAAGAAATCAACATTAAACCCTAGAATAATTAGGGAAATGAATAAGGCGAATAAACTGAGACTTTTACGCATTTTTAAACCTTTTTGTCTTTATTAAGCAACTTAGCTGCGAAAGCATAAGCTAGAATAATACTTGACACAATTAATGCCATTCTTGCTAGAAAATCACCTGTAGTACTGTAATTCGTAATTTCGGTGTTCATTTTTAGCGTTCCAGACAAAGCGCCTTGTTTTTCGTAAGCTAAGCTTTCTATAACATCTCCACGCTGATTAATAAATGCAGAAATACCACTGTTTGCAGAACGCGCAACGCTACGTCTGTTTTCGATCGCACGAAGTCTTGCATAATCCAAGAATTGACGATGGCCATCGGTATTTCCCCACCAAGAATCATTGGTTGAGATGCTAATTAAATTAGCCCCATTTTTAACAAATTCACTGGTGAATTCGCCATAAATGGATTCATAGCATATGGTTGGTGCAATCTCTGCTGAATTTTGTTGATTCACAAAATTGGTTTTGTTTTGTGACTTAGTGAGGGAGTAGGTGCTGCCTCCAAAATCAAGCATTAGACTGCCAAGTAAAGGTTTCAAAATTGAGGGATAAGGGAAATATTCCACTCCAACTACCAATTTAGATTTATGATAGAAGAGAATAGAATCGTTTTGGTTTTCTAATTGTACTGCAGAATTATATCGATTCACCCAAACATCATCTTTATAAGGTATAGACGTTAGATTAGGTGCTTGGGTTGCGTTGGTGAACTCCACCATGCTTGTACCTCCAATAAAAACTGCTTTTGGATATTTAGAAATCCATTGATTTAGTTTAATAATATTAGGATCCATTTGGAGATTGTTCATAACCACATCTTCTCTTCCTGGGAAAGATGTTTCGGGAGTAACAATCAAGTCAATATCTTGGCTCATTACTTTTTCTCCTTCTGTTATGATTTCTTGTAGAATCTGAGCACTAGATTTTTCGTATTTTTCTCTATAAGGATCTAGCTCAGGCTGAATAACTACTACATTTATTTCTTCTCCTTTTTCTTCGTAATTATAATAAGTTAAATAAGAAATTCCAATTGGAAGAAGTACGACAAGCATAAATGCAATGATTAGCTTCTTCATTAATTTCTTATTCCCATGCTCTAAGTAAAGCATGATAGCTTTAAACAAAATTAAATTAGCTACCCAAACCCAAAGTGTACCTCCAAATGTACCGGTTAAATCATACCATTGAATCCATTTGTAATAGGAAGCAAATCCATTACCTAGGTTGAGCCATGGCCAAGAAAAATCCCAATTCAAGTGAAGCTTTTCAAAAGCCATCCAAAAGGCAGGTAAAAAAGCAAATCCATACCATTCACCGTGTTTCTTTCTTATAAAGTGATAAGCTATAAACACAATCGCCATGAAAAGTGAGTTTAAAATCACTGGGAAAAAATAAGCTATCATAGCTTGTTGATTTTCCATAGCGGTTGCACCAATCTGTGGCTTTGCAAAGTATAACCATCTATATGCTAATGCATTCCAGATTATAAATGACAACCAAGACAATAAGAATATCTTAAGGCTTTTTCTCTTGAAAGGAGCATCTGAAAACTGTTTTTCTATTATTAATAAAGGGATAAAAGCAACAAACAGTAATCCTGGAAAACCTAATGTTGGCCAAGATAATGCTAGTAATAAACCCGTGATTGTAGCTAATAGTACAGATTTCCACATGTGAGCAAAGATATAAGAATTATGAAAAATTCAAAGTTGAAAGTATGAAATTTAAACGTTAAAATTATTATTTCCTAAATAAAAAACCATCATAAAGAATGATTTATTCAAAATGATGGTCTTATAGGTATTAATAATTAATTATTTGATTAAAATCTTTTCAGATTTGCGATTTATTTGATCATCAAATAACAATATATAAACATTCTCTTTCGAGCTACTCGAAATATCTAATTGACCGTTTCCAGCATCTACTTTCTTAGTCTTAAGAAGCTTTCCTTGTAAATCATATAGACTAAACGTTGCCTTTTGGCTTGTATTGTATTTAACTTTTATTACACCGTTATCTGCTGGATTATTTAAAACTTGAAAATCAAAATCTGAATCAAGTTCAACTTCTTCTACACCTAATGTGTTAGCAGGTTGATTCCCTAGAATTAAAAACTCGCCTGGTAATAAGGTTACTGTTTGGTTAGTGCTTGTTACACTAAAGCCTGTATTGTCTAATAAATTATACCACATTCCTGTATTCTCAAAATTTGGTGTCACCACAGAGGTTGTAGTTTTAAAATTAGCTAAAACAATAACTTTGTTTAAGCGAGAGTTCGGAATTGAGTTATTCCAAATATGAATCTTTGGTAATAAATTTCCTGATTCAACTGTATAGGTATTGGTTTTAAAGACTTCATTGTTGTTTCTCAATGCAATAATTTGTGCCCAAGTATCATAAACAGCCGTACGATTAGCATCTGTATCATAATTCAATGAAAATGCCACTGGTTTTGGTGCTAAACGACAATCATTGCTATAGGTTCCGTCCTCACATCTATTGATTCCAAAATCATAGCCTAACTCACCAAATTGCCAAATCATTTTAGGTCCTGGAACTGTGAAAAACACAGCGCCAAATGCTTTCTGTCTTTCTAATGCGGTAGCTAAATTTTGCACATTATAGCTTCCACTAGAAGCTCCGTATTCCAGGTTTTTGAACATTAATCTTTCTTCGTCATGGCTTTCTCCATAGCTAAGAGATCTCTTTTCCGTAAAACCTTGATTTGCATGGTTAATTCGATTAAAATTACTGTTACTCGAATACCCCATAGTGTTTTGGTTAAAGGCATTATTCAAGTTATTCCAAGTCATAATCCCTTTTCCTTCGTCCACTCGGTAATTCGCCCATTCTGCTTCTTCAGCTGAAGTTCCTAAATGTTCGAAAATCACATAAGAGGTTTCGTCAACATCCCATTGATAGTCCGCGTACATTTTTAAAACATCAACACGATCTTGTTGATATGCATTCGTACAAGCCTCATCGTTTGTAGTACAATTTTGAGTGAATCCCTTAGTAAGATCCCATCTAAATCCATCAATTTTATATTCATTAATCCAATGCTGAACCACTCGTTGAACATAATATCTAGTATACTCCGATTGATGATTGAAGTCCTCAAAAACATTATATGAGTGTCTTGGGCTGGTATTGAAATATGGATTATCCTCTCTTACTGGACCATAGCCATCTCCGTTATCATCTACATTCCAAAGTCTAACCAAAGGGCTTCTTCCAGTAGCATGATTTAAAGCAATATCCAAAATAACAGCTATGCCATTTTGATGGGCAACATCCACAAATTCTTTAAATTTATCTTGAGTTCCGTAAGCTTTGTCCAACGCATAATGGAAGGAAGGATTATATCCCCAAGATTGGTTTCCATCAAATTCCATAATCGGCATTAACTCAATGGCGTTAACATTTAAATCTTTTATGTAATCTATTTTATCAATTAAGGATTGAAAGTTTTTTTCTTCTGTAAAGTCTCTAATTAATACTTCATATACAATTAAATCCTCCATGGCTGGTTTCTCGAAATTCTCAACTTGCCATGAATATGAGGTTTGATTGGTCTGAAAAACAGAAACTTCAAAGTCTTGTCCGCTTGGGTAGGTCGGCATGTTTGGATAAGTAGAACTTTCTATCCATTGATCATCATAAGGTGATAAAACAATTGGCGAATATGGATCGGCTACTTTAATATTATCATTTGTTCTATATTGAAAAGTATATAACTCTCCAGGATTTAAATCCGTTAATTCAATCCAAAATAATTCCTCATTTTCTGAATCTTTATTCATTACATAATCATCATTAATTTGATAATTATTAAAACTTCCAATAACATGAACATAGTTTTTTCCTGGGGCAATAAGTGCTAGACCAACTTTTGAAGGGTCGCTAGGATGATAATTAATTCCTGGCACTATCCAAGCTGGAATAGGAGCAACTTGGTCAGCTGGAATAATGCTTACATTAAAGTTGTCTTCTAATGTATACCCTGAATTATCTGTTGCTTTTAGTTTTACGTTTCCGCTTTCAGACGGAGAAAATGAGTAATTAAAAGTAGTAGAAGCAGATGAGGTTTCGTAAACTAAGTTGTTGTTTAATGATAATTCAAAAGTAGCATCTACCGTTGTGCTCGCTTGAACATTAATAGATTCTCCTGTATTAATTTCAACATTTTCATTGGACTGTGGCTGAATTAAGTTTAATTGAAATAAACCTACTTCAGCTTCCATATCTTGAGACTTTTTGTCTCCATTTCCATTTTTAGCCTTTACTAGAAAACCGATTTTTCCAATCCCCGTTCTGTTGTAAAATTCTGTTGGAACGAATGAAATGCTATAGGTATCGTTACTTGAATTATAAGTTAAGCGATTTGCCTCATTAGAATTTGTCCAACTACCATTGGTAGGGCAATCCATCGAGTTGCTGTCATTTAAATCAAATGACCACGACCATAAATAGAGTGCATTGTTTGTAACTTCCCAGGCTGATTCATCAATACTCGAACCATCGAAGCTAAGTGTGATAGATTGAGTTTCTGCAAAATTAGTTGGAGTGACAGTAAATGAAACTTCCTGTTGCTGAGCTTGTAGGCCTACAAATAGCAGGAATACAAAAAATGTATAAATATTTTTCATCTATTAAATTATTGGATGTCAAACAAATATACAAAAATATGTGTACCATGTACACCAAGTCGAGAAAATACTATTTATCCTCGTTGCGCTCGAAAGAGTAGAGTTGTGCAGGCTTATGATAAACGCCAGTTTGCTTCTCGTTTAGAGGAATTAACTCATCTAGCTTTTTAATGCTTTTTCTAAAGTTTCTCTTATCGAGTTTTTTGTCCAAAATCAGTTCATGAAGTTGTTGTAATTGACCTAAGGTGAATTTCTTAGGCAGTAACTCAAAACTAATATGATTATTTTCTGTGTCAGCTCTTAAATGCTCTAAAGCATAATCTAAAATCTCATTGTGGTCAAAAGCCAAGTCTGGAATGTCATTTACATCTACCCAATCTGTATTTTTAGCAAATGAAGAAGCTACAGGGTTGAAGTCTTCCATTCTAACTAGCGAATAGTAACCAATAGTAACAATATGAGCATCAGGGTCTTTTCTTACCTGTCTCAACCATTGAGAATCCTTCTCGCCTTTGGTTCGGTTTGGATTCCCAAAAGCATGAAATTGCTTAAGATATAATCCTTGAATTCCGGTAAGTTCTTTTAAAACGCGATTAGCTGCTTCATCTAGATCCTCTCCAATATAAACATGATCTCCAGGAAGAGCAGACATAGGAATGTGTGTCTCGCTTAATTTATCTTGTTCTATCAATAATACTTTTAACTGGTTGTCATCGAAGCCGAAAACAACACAATCAACTGAAATATTCAAAAAGTTTCTTTCACTCACAGTTATTGGGCGTTGCATTTACACAAAGGTAAAATATATCTTATTATATTCAACCTTTGCCACGAAAGATTATTATATTTGTGCTCTAAATCTGTTAAATGGCAAAATCGGATATTAAAACCATTGGAGTTGTAACTTCGGGTGGAGATGCACCAGGCATGAACGCCGCCTTAAGGGCAGTTGTTAGAGCTTGTTCTTATTACAAGTTAAGATGTAAGGGTATCAGATTAGGTTATGAAGGATTAATTACCAACAACATTGTTGAGTTAGGTCCTCGTAGCGTAAGTAATATCATCAACAGAGGTGGTACGATTTTAAAAACAGCTCGTTGTGCTGAGTTTAGAACCGAAGAAGGCCGAAAAAAAGCCTACGAAAACATTAAAAAGAATGAAATCGATGCCTTAATTGTCATTGGTGGAGATGGTTCTTTTACCGGTGCCCATAATTTTGAAAAAGAATTCGGGATTCCAACTTTGGGAGTTCCTGGTACTATCGATAATGATATTTTCGGAACAGATAATACCATTGGCTATGATACAGCCTTGAATACGGTAATTAATGCCATAGACAAAATTAGAGATACAGCTACTTCCCACAATCGAATGTTCTTTATCGAGGTAATGGGTAGAGATGCTGGTTTTATTGCATTGAATAGTGGTATTGCATCCGGAGCTCAGGATATTTTAATCCCAGAAAAGAAAGACGAAATCGAAGAATTGTTTGAAGCGATTCAAAGAGGTGAAAAAGCAGGTAAGTTATCAAACATTATAGTTGTAGCCGAAGGCGAGGAGCTAGGTGGTGTTTATGATTTAGCTAAATTTACCAAAATGAAATATCCTAAGTACGATATTAGAGTTACCGTATTAGGACATATTCAGCGTGGTGGCGAACCAACTTGTGCAGATAGAGTCTTGGCAAGTAGGTTGGGAGTTGCTGCGGTAGAAGGTTTAATGGAAGGAAGAAGTTCTGTCATGGCAGGAATTAGAAGTAACAATGTTGTATTTACTCCTTTCGATGAAGCCATTGTTAAACAAAACGTAATCAATAATGAATTAATCAGAATTGCAGATATTCTGGCTAGATAAATTTTTATAATACTAAAACTTAAATTATTATGTCAAAAGTAAAAGTTGCTATTAACGGATTCGGTCGAATTGGTCGATTAGCCTTTAGATTAATGGAGGATTCTCCTGAATTCGATATTGTAGCTATCAATGATTTGACGGATGCCAAAACTTTAGGTCATTTGTTGAAATACGATTCAACACAAGGAAAATTCAAAACTGACTCTTTAGAAGTTAAAGAAAATTCACTTGTTGTAGACGGTAGAGAAATCACTATTTATTCTGAAAGAAATCCAGAGGATCTTCCTTGGGGTGACTTAGGAGTAGATGTTGTTTTAGAGTGTACTGGAGTATTCAGTTCTAAAGAAGGCGCAAGCAAGCATATTACTGCTGGAGCAAAGAAAGTTATTATTTCTGCACCAGGTAAAGGTGATATGAAGACAGTTGTATTTAACGTAAACCACGATATCTTAGACGGTTCTGAAACAGTTCTTTCAGGTGCATCTTGTACTACAAACTGTTTAGCACCAGTTGCTAAAGTATTAAACGATAAATTCGGTTTAATCTCAGGTTTAATGACAACTGTACATGGTTATACAAACGACCAAAACACGTTAGACGGTCCACACAAAGACTTAAGAAGAGCAAGAGCAGCAGCAGTTAATATCGTTCCTACAACTACAGGAGCTGCAGCAGCAGTTGGTTTAGTTTTACCTGAATTAAAAGGTAAATTAGACGGTATGGCTTTACGTGTACCAGTTGCTACAGGATCTTTAATTGACTTAACTGTTTTATTAGAGAAAAACGTTACAGTTGATGAGGTTAATAATGCTATTAAAGAAGCTGCTGATGGAGCGTTAAAAGATACTTTAGGATATACTTACGATCCAATCGTTTCTACTGATATCATTGGAATCGAAAATGGTTCTTACTTCGATATGCTTTCTACAACTGTTCAAGACGTAGATGGTAAACAACAAGTAAAAGTTATTTCTTGGTACGATAACGAAATGTCTTATACAGCTCAATTAGTAAGATTAACTAAATATTTTGCTAACTTGATGTCGTAATCAAAAACAAAATAATTTCTTATTTGAATGGCGGTAAATTTAATTTTATCGCCATTTTTTTATACTTCTTAAACTTAAATAAATTTACATTTTGTTTAAAATTTTGATTCTTAGATTTTTCACGAAAATCTTTGTAAGTGTATAATTTACATTTACTATCTTTATTGAAATTTTAGGTAAAAATGACGTTAGTTCAAGAGCATAAACAATTCGCTTTAGGTATAGATATAGGTGGCACCAATACTAAGTATGGTTTGGTAAACCAACGAGGTGAGGTTTTGTTAAAAGGCAAGATTAAAACCAAAGGCTATCCAGATGTGAAAGACTTTATCGAGGTTTTATATCAAACCATTTCACCCGAAGTAGAGAAAATGTCTAAAGAATCTAACTTCGTTGGAATAGGTGTGGGGGCTCCTAACGGAAATTACTATAATGGAACGATAGAAGATGCTACCAACCTAGAATGGAAAGGTGTGATACCTTTTACAGATTATATGTCGGAGAAATTTGGTGTGCCTTGTAGGATTACCAATGATGCTAATGCGGCTGCTTTGGGCGAAATGATGTATGGTGCTGCGCGCGGCATGAAGGATTTCATTATGATTACGCTTGGTACAGGGGTTGGCTCTGGAATCGTTTGTAATGGAAGTTTAGTTTACGGCTCCGATGGTTTTGCTGGTGAATTAGGTCATACGATTGTTAAACCTAATGGAAGAAAACATTGGAATACAGGTTCAGAAGGGAGTCTAGAAGCTTATGCCTCAGCTACAGGGATTACGATTACAGCTAAAAAATTAAGAGCTGAGTTTCCAGATTCAATGCTAAACGAATATCCTGAAGAGGAAATTAATGCTAAAACGGTTCATGATTGTTGTTTAAAAGGTGATCCGATAGCCATTGAAGTATTTAGGTATACAGGTCAGAAACTGGGTGAAGCTTTGGCCAATTTTGTTATGTTTTCTTCGCCTGAAGCTATATTGCTTTTTGGCGGTGTTATTAAGGCTGGTGATTTTATCATGAAACCCACTAAATTGCACATGGAAAGAAACTTATTGCCTATTTTTCGTGGAAAGGTTAAGCTTATTTTTAGTGAATTAGACGAAGCCGACGCTGCTATTTTAGGAGCAAGTGCTATGGTTTGGGTTTAATTATTTTATCTTTAAGCTAAATTTAATTCTAAATGATTGGCATTGTTGATAGTGGTTCTACCAAAGCAGATTTTGTAATTCTAGATGATAATGGTATTGAGTTAAAACGACTTGGTACGGCTGGATTTAATCCTCTATTTATTACATCCGAAGAGGTTGCTAAAGCTTTAAAGGAGAATTCAATTTTAACTTCATTGGCATCAAAAATCAAAGAAATCCACTTTTTCGGAGCAGGCTGTCGTTCTGCTGAATTGAATCAAATTATAAAAGACGGTTTTCAAAAGGTTTTTAATCAAGCTCAACTCAACGTAGATAGTGATTTGTTGGCGGCTTGCTATGCAGTCTATGATAATCAGCCCACTATGGTTGGAATCTTAGGAACTGGTTCTAATTCATGCTATTTTGATGGTCAAAATGTGGTAAAAGAAACACCTTCAATTGGTTTTATTTTAGGAGACGAAGGCGCAGGAAATCATATTGGAAGAAGTTTGTTAAGAGCTTATTATACCAAAAAATTACCTGAATATTTAAGGCTTAAATTCAATGAGCAATACAATTTATCGGTTCAAGAATTATTAGAAAATATTCATCGCAAAGCTTTTCCTAATGCTTATTTAGCAAGTTTTAATGAGTTTGCTTTTGAGTTTAAGGAAGATGCATTCATGAAAGAATTAATTAAAGATTGCTTTCGTGGGTATTTTATTTATCAAGTAGAGCCTTATCACAAATATGATTGCAAGGAAATCAGCTTTATTGGTTCTATTGCCTTTTATTATCAAGACTTAATTCAAGAAGTTGCACAAGAATTTGACTTTAAAGTCAATAAAACCCTACAAAAACCTATTGATGGTTTAGTGGACTATTTTAGTAGATAGTTAGTTATAGCAAAAATTTAATAAAACGATTTAGTGAGTTTTAAATCTAAGATCAATAATTTCAATCAATTATTCTCTTAATAAATCGCAATTTATGAGAATATCGTTGAGAATCTGTATTAAAAATTCCTGTAGAATCTAAAGGGTCAATTCTCACTTTTCCATGTGCATGAATAATCTTTTGATCTTCCAAAATGATTCCGACATGAATAATGTTACCTTCTTCATTATCAAAAAAAGCTAAGTCTCCTTCTTGGGCTTCTGCCACAAAACCTAGTACTTCACCTTTAGTAGCTTGTTGGCTTGCATCACGAGGTAAAGCAATGTTTTTTAATTTATAGACTTGTTGAACCAAGCCAGAACAATCAATTCCAAAATTTGATTTTCCGCCCCATAAGTAAGGCGTATTCAAGTAGAGTTTGGCCAAATCAGCAATAGAAGTTTCGTTTCTAGTAGCGTCTAAACTTTCACCTAAATACTCAAAACTTTTGCCACCGAAATTTATTTTTTGATCTTCATTAGCATAAATATGTGCCGCCAAAGTTAGCGTACATGGATTTTCATCGTCAATCATTAAATTAAATAAATCCGAAGAATATTGTGTCGTACTTAGTTGTTGATACTCTGCTAAAGAAACCTCTTTAATCAACTTCGGGTCTACCCAACCAACATATGAGTCATAATCGGCCATGATTTTAAGCCACTTTTCTTGTACAGCAATAATTTCAACTTTTTCACCAAACAAGAGTTGCGTCACCATTTCCGAACGGTCACTTGCCTCGGCTCTAACGGGCGCCACACTAACTATACAAACTCCGTATTTCATTTTTTTCTGATTAAACTTATACCATCTCTAAGAGGTAATAATATCACATCAACACGACTATCTTGTGCCACGTGTTGGTTGAAATCAAATAATGCTTTGGTCATCTTATCTTTGGGAGCAATTTCTTCTAAAACCTTGCCTTTCCACAGCGTGTTGTCGGCTAAAATTACACCACCTGGATTTAATCTTGGTACTAATAATTCAAAATAATCTATGTACTGCTTTTTGTTCGCATCTAAAAAGACTAAATCAAAGGTTTCTTCAGTTTTCTCTAGATATTGAACCGCGTCTCCAATAAGGCTTTCAATCTGATTATCATATCCAGATTCAGTGAAGTAGGGTTGATAAAAATTCTTTAAATCTGAATTAATATCAATGGTAGTGATTTTACAATCTTTTCTAAGGCCTTCTGCTAAACAAAGCGTAGCATAACCTGTAAAAGTTCCAATTTCTAGGATATGTTCAGGTTTTAAAATCTTAGACATAATGCTAAGAAATCTACCTTGTACATGTCCCGAAATCATATGATGCTGAGAAAACTCTTCAACCGTTTGAGTTCTTAATTTTTTAAGTAAAGCCGGCTCTGGACTAGAATTTAATTCTAAGTACTGATCAAGCCATTCGTTTTGAAAATCTCTTTCTCCCATACATTAACAAATATAATCAAATTATTCTTCTATGTTAAAGTAATCTAATTTTTATAAATGAAGAGCTAATGATGGATTTAAATTTAATATAACACTTTGCCCAATCGCTAAATATTTGATAAAACTAAGTTTTGATTTCTAGTTTGCTTCTAAATTTGTATTTTTAAGCACATTAAAAATTTAATTTTATGATTAGCAAAAAAGTGGACAATGTTCAAGAAGCTTTGGACGGGGTTCAAGATGGTATGACAATCATGTTAGGTGGTTTTGGCTTATGCGGTATTCCAGAGAATTCTATTAGTGAATTAGTTAAAAAGGATGTGAAGCACTTAACTTGTATATCCAATAATGCTGGTGTTGATGATTTTGGATTGGGATTGTTATTGCAAAAGAAACAAATAGATACAATGATTTCTTCTTATGTAGGAGAAAATGCTGAATTCGAACGTCAAATGTTGAGTGGTGAGCTAGAAGTTATTTTAACTCCACAAGGAACTTTAGCAGAAAAATGTCGTGCAGCGCAAGTTGGTATTCCTGCATTCTTTACTCCGGCTGGTTATGGGACTGAGGTAGCTGAAGGAAAGGAAACAAGAGAATTCGATGGGAAAATGTACGTTATGGAAGAAGCTTTTAAAGCAGATTTCTCTATCGTAAAAGCATGGAAAGGTGATGAAGCTGGTAATTTAGTATTTAAAGGAACAGCTAGAAACTTTAATCCTCCTATGTGTGGTGCAGCTAAAATTACAGTAGCAGAGGTAGAGGAGTTAGTTCCAGCAGGTGAGTTAGATCCTAATGAAATTCATATTCCTGGAATTTTTGTTCAAAGAATTTTCCAAGGTGAATCTTTCGAGAAGCGTATCGAGCAAAGAACTGTGAGAGAATCTAAAGCTTAATCATTTAACCTAATAAATTAAAAATATGTCTTTAAATAAAAATCAAATAGCTCAACGAATTGCCAAGGAGGTTAAGGATGGTATGTACGTAAACTTAGGTATTGGTATCCCAACTTTGGTGGCGAACTTCGTGAGAGATGATATATCTGTTGAATTTCAAAGTGAAAACGGTCTTTTGGGTATGGGACCATTCCCTACCGAAGAGAATGTGGATGCAGATATTATTAATGCCGGAAAACAAACCGTAACTACATTGCCAGGTGCTAGTTTTTTCGATTCAGCTTTAAGTTTCGGAATGATTAGAGGTCAGCATGTGCATCTTACAATTCTAGGAGCAATGGAAGTTGCTGAGAATGGAGATATCGCCAACTGGAAAATCCCAGGTAAAATGGTGAAAGGAATGGGAGGTGCCATGGACTTAGTTTCTTCTGCCGAAAATATTATTGTTGCCATGATGCACACCAATCGAGCAGGTGAAAGTAAGTTGCTAAAAGAATGTTCTCTGCCTTTAACAGGTGTTAAATGTGTAAAGAAAATTGTTACCAATTTAGCTGTGATGGAAGTCATGCCAGAAGGCGGATTTAAATTGTTAGAAAGAGCTCCAGGAGTTTCGGTTGAAGAGATTCAAGCTGCGACAGAAGGTAAACTAGTTGTTGAAGGAGAAATTCCAGAGATGACTTTCTAAAAAAGTAAGAATTAGAATATAATATAAATGGCTTTTCTCTTTCGCTGGATAGAGAAAGGTCATTTTTTTTTTGGAATATAGATTGCAGACAAGAAATAAATCCTGCTTCAATGTCTAAAGATCTGTCTAGCAAAATCATAGAATTCAATCAAAACTTAAATTATGATGGTGAGTTACCACAAGGTTTTAGGGTGATGAATCCATTTCTAGATTTGCCTGAAACGATGGAGGTGATGCAAGAATTCTATAAAAAGTTCTACAATGATAATAAAAAGAGAAGGTTCATTATCGGTATCAACCCCAGTAGAAAAGGAGCGGGCATAACGGGTGTACCTTTTACCGATACCAAGAGACTAGAACATGTCTGTGGAATTAAAATGGAAAGTGTTCGAACACATGAGGTTTCTTCAGTTTTTTTATACGATGTAATCCAAGCCTATGGTGGGCCTGAGAAGTTTTATCAGGATTTTTATATCAACTCTCCATTTCCATTAGCCATTACAAAAAAAGCAAAAAATGGTAATTGGTTGAATGCTAATTACTACGACTACAGGGAATTGTTTGATATGACTAAGGACTTTATGATAGAATCTTTAAAACGACATATATCTTTGGGCTTAGACACTTCAGAAGTTTATATTTTGGGGAAAAAGAATGCGAAATTCATTGAAAAATTAAATCGAGAAGAAAAACTTTTTGATAAAATGGTGGTGTTAGATCACCCGCGCTACATTCAACAATACAAGTTTAAAGAAAGAGAGTTATATATAGACGAGTATATTTTGGCGCTACATCAAGAAAATGATGGCTTGGATGTTTACCTTTGATCTTGGGTGTAATTGGATTAGCAACAAAATTCAAACTTCAACGATTAACAAGTTCCTTGACAATATTACCTTTCTAGATCTCAACTTTGCTTTTAGTCAGAAATTGAATTTTGACATAAGTTCAGAGCGTTATTGTTTTGGAAGCTTAGAAGGCAAAAATGATTATTACTTTCTTGATTTAGATGCAAGATATGTTGTTAAGAAAAATAAGTTAACCTTTATGCTTTCTGGGAAAAACCTTTTGAACACGGATACTTTTAGAAGTGTTTCTATTAGTGATATTGGCAGTTCAACAAGTGAAGTCAGACTACTACCAAGATACCTCCTTTTAAAATTGGATTATCGGTTTTAAATAAATTAAAGTATTTATCAATTTTAGTTAAAGTGAAATACTAAGTTTAAAGATGCTATAGTCGCAGATAATATTTCCTTTTTTTCAATACTCTTAATTCAGTAAATTATCTAAAAAAACTAATTTATATTAAAATTATTGCTAATAAGTTAATTAAAATACAATATTGTAATAAATTTAGTTGTAAATTCGTAATAATAAGCAACACAAATAGAGACTGATTTTACTCAATTCTATTTGGCCAATTTATTATGAAACTCACTACAAGGTTTCAATGGTTTCAAAGTGAAGCGATTAGAAATCATAACATAAAGTACTCAACCTTATTCTTTTGTATTTTCAAGAGTTGCATAAAAACTTACGATAAAATTTTAATTCGAAGATATCTTCGGTATTCTTTAATTTCATTCTTACTTATCAGTCTGACTTTTTCTTGTTCAGAAGACACCAAAAATCATCTGACAGAACCAAGTATAGAGCTTTCACCACCTAGAAAAATAAAAGCTAAGCCAGATACCATTATTTTACTTAAAAATCAAATTCCACCTGAATTTTTAGGTACATGGGATGTTAATAAGCTCAAAATTAAGGAGGCTCCAAAAGCGAGTTATTACTCTTATATGGAGAACTTTAATACGGAGCATGGCTTAGCACTAGGTTCTTTGTTGTGTAGTTTTAGAGACAAAGATGGCTTGCTATGGTTTGGTACTTCAGGTAATGGAGTCAACCGTTATGATGGACAAAATTTTATCACTTATAATAGTTCAAATGGCCTTATACATAATTTGGTTCGAGATATTATGCAAGATAGTTTTGGGAATATTTGGTTTTCTACCTATGGTGGGCTTAGTAGGTTTAATGGTAGAGTTTTTATTAATTACACTACCAAAAATGGTCTTATAAATAATGATGTGACAAAAATGATTGAGGTCACTCCGGGTTATTATTGGATAGCCTCTGAAGGTGGAATCAATCATTTTGATGGGAAAAACTTCAAAAGTTTTAAAATAGAGGTTGATAACAAAAATTTAGCAGTTCTTGATTTTATTATCGATTACGATAAAAACTTGATAGTAGCTACACCAATGGGCGTTTATCTTTTAAGAGTAGATGAAGAATTCAATATTGTTGAAACTCTACCATACTTCAAAAAATCTCCCATCATGAAGGAGGTTATTTTGAATATTCATCAAGATAAGGAGGGGAATGTATGGTTGGGTAGCTCTAATGGTGTTTACTTTATTAATCATAAATCCAAAGTATCGGATAATTTAAAAGTAAAACATTATAGCACTAAAAATGGTCTAGTGTCTAATGACATAAATACAATTACTGAAGACTCTAATCATAATATTTGGATTTGTACCGAACAAGGACTTAGTCGTCTAAGCTATCATTCAATCAAGGAAACTGTTCCCCAGTTTTTTAATATTACCACAAACGAGGGTTTGATTCATAACAATGTAAAAAGTATTGTAGAAGATAATTCGGGTAGTTTGTGGATTAGCACCTTGGGCGGAGGAATCAGTAAATATAATGGAGAGTCAGTTCAAAGTTTAACGACCAAACAAGGTTTAAACTCTGATTTAATATTGGCTATTGGAGCTGATAAACTTGAAAGGCTTTGGCTTGGGGATTCCGAAGGAGGTTTGAGTCAGATGGTGGATGGTCATATTTTGGATGTTACTAAAAATATAAAATCAAAATTAGGATACATTGCTGATGTAGCAAGAGATAAGAACAACGATTTATGGTTTGCAACTGATCATGGAATTATTAAATATAATAGGAATAAATTAACTCGATTAACTGAAAATCATGGCATTTTACCCAACTTTATAATAAGTCATTTCGGAGATGAAAATGGAAATCAATGGTTTGGATCCTATGAGGCTGGTTTGAACAGAATTAAAGAAGATTCTTTGTTTTTATACACCACCGAAAGTGGTTTGGTACACAATACAGTGTGGAGTTTGATTCAAGATGCTGAAAATGACATTTGGATGGCTACCAGAGGTGGTTTGTCGAATTATGATGGCGAGTTTTTCACGAATTTCACTCAGAAACAAGGTTTGGTAGAGGACAAGCTTTCTTGTGTATTTGAGGATAGTCGTGGTAATCTGATTATCGGAAGTTGGGGGAGTGGTGTTAGCTTCGTTCGTAAGAAGAACAGAAAGAAATTAAAGGAAATCGATCAGGTAAATTATACTTCTTACTTTGAAAGATTCACTACTAGCGAAGGTCTTTCCAATGATGTTGTTTATGGAATTTTAGAAGATAGCAAGGGAAATATATTTATTGGCTCTAGTTTGGGGATTACGGTTCTGAAAGGAGGAATTTCTCCTTCAGGTCCAGAGATTTCCAGGTTAGGTATCGAAAATTTTAATCAGAAAACAGGATATGCTGTTAAAGATATTTCAAACAACCATGCTATGTATATGGATCAAAATGATGTATTATGGGCTGGAACGGGAGAGAAGCTCATTCGTTTTGATTATAGTAAAGTCATAAGAAATACAAAACCAGCTTCGGTATTTATTCATAACCTTAGAATTAACAATGAAAAAATTAGTTGGCACTTGCTAGACAGCTATCATCAATCCATCACAGCTGATATAGATTCTTTGTCGTCTGTACCCTCTTATAAGTTAGATGAAATCATGGTTTATGGCAAAAAACTGAATCAGTCTCAACGAGATTCCGTGATTAAAAAGTTTAAAAGAATCACTTTTGATAGTGTGCAAAATTTTTATTCATTACCCTATAATTTGAGTCTTCCTTACAATAAGAATAAGCTAAGTTTTGATTTTGTTGGAGTAGAAACCAATCGACCTCAATTGATGCAGTATCAATATAAATTAGAAGGTTATGATAATGCCTGGAGCCCGCTTACAAATCAAACTTCTGTCACATATGGTAATGTGCACGAAGGAAGTTATGTGTTTAATGTGAAGGCTTTGAATCCTGACGGAGTGTGGAGCCCGATTACGTCTTTTAAATTTAATATTCAGCCTCCGTGGTATAGGTCGGTCTTGGCTTATATCATTTATTTTATTTGTTCGATTTTAATTTTGTTTGTAATCGATAAGATTCAGAGAATTCGTTTGGCGGAAAAAGAAGAAAAACGAATGGTGGCGAGAGACCTTCAAAATGCTAAAAAAGTAGAGAAAGCTTATGAAAAATTAAGAAATACACAATCTCAATTAATTCAAGCAGAGAAGATGGCCTCGCTCGGTCAATTGACTGCTGGGATTGCACATGAAATTCAAAATCCTCTGAATTTCGTCACCAATTATTCAGAGGTCAGTATGGAGTTGCTACAAGAAATGGCCGAGGAAATGGTGAAAGGAAATACTGCTGAGGCGAATGAATTAGCGGAACTCGTGAGTCAAAATATGAAAAAGATTAAAGAGCATGGACTTCGTGCCGATAGTATTGTCAAAAATATGTTGCAACATAGTCGATCTAATGCGGGACTAAAAGTATCCACTAATATAAACGCCTTATCAAGTGAGTTTGTGAATTTAGCTTATCACGGATTTCGTTCGCAGAACAAGTCTTTTCATGTGAAAATCATCACCGAACTAGACGAAAGTTTGGAGAAAATTGAAATTGTTCCTCAAGATTTGGGTAGAGTTATCTTAAATATTGCAACCAATGCCATTTATGCCTGTCTAGAAAAATACGAGAAAAAAGAACCACCCAATTACCAGGCTCAAGTAAAACTCAAAACTAAAGATTTAGGTGCTCAACTAGAGATTTCAATCGAGGATAACGGAATTGGAATGTCTAAAAAAATCATTCACAAAATCTTCCAACCCTTCTTTACTACCAAACCTCCAGGTTCGGGAACAGGTCTAGGCCTTAGTATGAGCTATGACATTGTGGTGAAATCTATAGGAGGAAAGCTGGTGGTTGAATCCGTTCCCATGCAAGGGTCTACTTTTAGAATATTAATCCCTAAATAATTATATATGAAAACGCTACTCAATCAAACCCCAAACAAATCTTATTTTCAATTTCAACTCATAGTTTATTTTAAATTATCTCTAGTTGATCTATCAGCGTATTGGAATTGTATAAACTTTAAAAATAAAGGTTATGCATAAGATACTTGTAGTGGATGACGAAATGGACTTCGAAGTTTTGATTAGGCAGAAGTTCAGAAAACAAATTAGAGATAACGATTATGAATTTTTATTTGCAGAGAATGGAAATGTCGCTTTAGAGAGATTGCAAGAAAACTCTGATGTTGACATAATTCTCACAGATATCAACATGCCCGAAATGGATGGTCTTACACTTTTAACCGAGCTTAATCAACATTATCCTTTGGTGAAAACTATTATCGTCTCAGCCTATGGAGATATGGAAAACATAAGGATAGCAATGAATCGAGGTGCGTTTGACTTCATTACGAAGCCTATCAATTTTCAAGATTTAACGATAACTATTCAGAAGACGCTCGACCATGTGGAGCATGTTAAAGAGACTTTAGTGGCTATTAAAGAAAACAACATTCTAAAGATGTATGTCGATGAAAGTGTTTTAAACTTTATGGGAAGCAGGGATTATGAAAATAGTTACATGGACAATGAAATAATACAAGGGACGGTGATATTTATAGATATCTGTTGTTTTACTAAAATCAGTGAAAACCAAAATGCCGATGTGGTGGTTAAAATGGTCAATACCTATTTCGATGTTATGGTAAAGGAAATTATAGCTCAAAAGGGAACTATTGACAAGTTTATTGGAGATGCCGTAATGGCTGTCTTTAAGGGTGACTTTCACTTAGATCGTGCGGTTGAAGCTGCCTTGGCGGTACGAACAAGTCTTAAAAAATTAGTTTCTATTGAGGGGTTTCCTGAATTTACACCCAATGTTTCCATTGGAATCAATAGTGGCGAAATGATATCTGGAAATATTGGATCAGAAACACTAAAGCGATTAGATTTCACTGTTTTAGGTGATACTGTAAATGTAGCAGCTCGAATTCAAGAAGCAGCAGAGGAAAATCAAATTCTAATTTGTGAGCATTGTTTTCAAAAGATTAAACAAGCTTTTAAATGTGAGAAAATTGGCGATATAAGACTGAAAAACAAGGCTATGCCTATTGCGCTTTTTGAGGTGATTGAATAATTAAATACCAAAAGACATGAAAAGTAAATCAAAGAAAATAGAGCGGCATATGGCCAATGAATCCAAGATCAATTTGGTGCATCATTATTGGAATAGCATTAATTATATATTTAGTTTAATTAAAGGTTCTGAAATCAAGGCAGGTTTAATTTTGTCTTTTTATGGATTGTTATTAAATCTTGTTTTTCAAAAAATAAATTTCATTCTTGGAGGAGATAAGATTTCTATTCTTCTCTATGTAATTACAGGTTTGTGGGTTTTAATTACTTGTATATCAATATTTTTTAGTATTCAATGTTTTATACCGAAGTTAGAAGGAAAGTATGATAAGAATATATTTTTCTACAGAGATATTGTGTCTAAATTTGGTGATATTCATGAGTTTTCAAAGACTTTTCACTCGGTGAGTAAAGATGAAAAAGAATTGTTTGAAGAGCTAGGTCAACAGATTTTTATTTTATCTAAAATCGCTTCAAAAAAGTTTAAAAGTGTGAATAATTCTCTAAAATTCTTAGCGATTGGGTTAGTACTCTTATTATTGTTAATAATTGTTTTTCTTTTTTCTAGATAACTTTATTTGTTGTAAATCAGCGCTTTGCATAGATGATGAAACCGATTATAATGATGCTTAAATAATTGGCTAAATCAAATTTGCTATGTGGAGCAATGGAATACTTTAAAATTACCGATGTTGTAAAAAGTATGATACTAACTCTATAAATATTCAAATCCTTCATTCGATAGCTTTTAATTTTATTGATGGCAAAAAACATTAAAACAACAACAATTGCTGTCATTAGAAATGTATTCACCCATCTACCTAAATGAGGCATAAATTCATATCTCTCCATCATATCAATAAAAAACCCTTCTAATAGAATAGAGACGTTTCTAACGGAAAGCCAAAGAAATATCCCAATACCTATCCAGAGAATTCTACTATAAACTCTTTTGTCATTCATAATTTATTTTTAAATCCACTTGTCTTTATCTAAACTTCTATATTGTATAGCCTCTGCTAAATGATGAGACTTTAAAACCTCTAAATGCTCTAAATCTGCAATGGTTCTAGCAACGCGTAATATTCGATCATAAGCTCTTGCGGAAAGGTGGAGTTTGTCCATCGCTTTTTTTATTAAATCTTGTGAAGCTTCATCTAATTGGCAATAAGCATCTAATTCTTTAGGTCCCATTTGAGCATTATAATGTACATGCTCTAACTCATGGTAGCGCTCTGTTTGAATATGTCGAGCAGCTTCGACTCTGGCTCGTATTACTTCGCTTTTTTCTCCATTTCTTTCTGAAGATAATTCCTCGAAAGGCACCGGTGTAACTTCTATATGTAAATCAATCCGGTCGAGGAGTGGTCCGGAAATCTTGTTTAAATATCTTTGCATTTCCATAGCTGTTGAGGTGTTCTGGGGATCATCTGGGAAATATCCGCTTGGGCTAGGATTCATAGAGGCTACTAACATAAAACTCGCAGGATAAGTCACAGTAAACTTAGCTCTTGAAATCGTAACTTCTCTGTCTTCTAAGGGTTGTCGCATTACTTCTAGAACGCTTCTTTGAAACTCTGGAAGTTCATCTAGAAATAAGACGCCATTATGAGCTAATGATATTTCTCCTGGTTGAGGATAACTTCCGCCACCAACCAAGGCAACATCAGAAATAGTATGATGCGGCGAGGCAAAGGGGCGAGATGTCATCAGCGATGAATCCTTGTTTAATTTACCAGCCACTGAGTGAATCTTGGTAGTTTCTAATGCTTCTTGTAAGCTCAAAGGTGGTAAAATCGAGGCAATCCTTTTAGCTAACATGGTTTTACCACTTCCAGGAGGGCCAATTAATAAAATATTATGCCCACCTGCAGCAGCTATTTCCATGGCACGCTTTACATTTTCTTGACCTTTAACATCAGCAAAATCAAAAGGGAAATTAGCTAAGTTATCATAGAATTCCTTTCGCGTATCAACAATGGTTTTCTCTAGCGGAATGGATTTATCAAAGAAGTCTACAACTTGCTTAATATTATCAACCCCATAAACTTTAAGATTATTTACTACAGCAGCTTCTTTAGCATTAGCTTTGGGTAAAATAAAACCTTTAAAACCTTCAGATCGAGCTTGAATGGCAATTGGTAAAACACCTTTTATTGGATTTAAAGTTCCATCCAGCGAAAGTTCACCCATAATGATGTAATCAGAAATATCGTTTGCTCGAATTTGCTCTGAAGCAGCTAGGATTCCCATGGCTATCGTTAAATCATAGGCAGAACCTTCTTTACGCATATCTGCCGGAGCCATATTAATCGTAATTTTTTTCTTTGGAACTTTGTATCCGATGTTGTTAAGAGCGGCATTAATTCGGTGAGCACTTTCTTTTACGGCATTATCGGGTAGGCCCACAAGAAAGTATCCCACACCTTTAGATCCAACATTAACTTCGACCGTAATGGTGGTGGCATTGATCCCAAAAAGAGTACTTCCGTAAGTTTTTACCAACATTTTAGCTAAATTCTCCTATAAAAATAGAAATTTTATCCTTAATAAAGTAGTAAATATTTAAATATAAGCTCTAATTGTGGAGATGTTAGATGGTTTTAGGTTGTTAAACTAAGAATAACGAAAACAGTTTGCGGTATAATCTACATTTAACTAAATTGCATCTCCTAAGCATAAACTTTGTGTGCATCATTATTTTTATAAAGTGTACCTTAGTTTAGATTTACAGAAGGTTATGACAAAGAAGAAAGTAAGTTTTGAATATGAAGAAATAACTTCAATAGAAGCCTGTGACGAAAACATTCAATCATTATACAGCGAAGCCCAAAAGGCAAAAGAAAAAGCTTATGCTCCTTATTCTAATTTTAAGGTTGGCGCAGCTTTATTATTAGAAAATGGTGAGGTTTTCACTGGAAACAACCAAGAAAATGCAGCTTATCCATCTGGTTTATGCGCAGAACGTGTAGCGATTTTTTCTGCCAAGTCAAAGTATCCTGATGTGGCTATTAAATCATTGGTAATTGTTACAAGTGCTAAAAATGTTCAAGCGCCTGTTTCACCATGTGGTAGCTGCCGTCAAGTTCTCTTGGAATATGAATTTGCTCAGAAAAAACCATTCGATATTTATTTACAAACAAAAGGTCAAGGATTGATAAAAGTTGCTTCGGCAAATCATCTTTTACCATTTAGTTTTAATTCTGATATGTTAAACGGATAGGCAAAGATTTGTCCGTTTAAGTCTTATCTCGTAATTTTGCTAATCTATATAATTCCGTAAGGAAATCTTGAGTTCACAATATGAAAGAAATTACCAAAGAAACCTATTTAAAATGGTTTGAAGAAATGTCTTTTTGGAGACGTTTTGAAGATACTTGTAGATCGATGTATTTAAAACAAAAAATACGTGGATTCTTACATCTATATAACGGTCAAGAAGCTTTACCTGCTGGTTTGGCTCATGCAATGGATATGACCCAAGATAATATGATTACGGCTTATCGCTGTCACGTATTGCCAATGGCTATGGGTGTAGACCCTAAGCGTATTATGGCTGAATTCTTCGGAAAAGTTGACGGTACATCTCACGGAATGGGAGGATCTATGCACGTATTCAGTAAAGAGCACCGTTTCTATGGTGGTCACGGAATCGTGGGTGGACAAATTCCATTGGGAGCAGGAATTGCTTTCGCTGATAAATACCACGATAGAAAAGCAGTTACCATTTGTTTAATGGGAGACGGAGCTGTTCGTCAAGGTGCTTTACACGAAACGTTCAACATGGCTATGAACTGGAAATTACCAGTAGTTTTCATTTGTGAGAACAATAACTACGCGATGGGAACTTCTGTTCAACGTACGGCCAACCACGAAGATATTTATAAGTTAGGATTGGGTTACGAAATGCCTTCTGCACCAGTAGACGGAATGAACCCAGTAAAAGTTGCTGAAGCTGCTTACGAAGCAATCGAAAGAGCTAGACGTGGTGACGGACCTACTTTCTTAGATATTAAAACATACCGTTATAGAGGTCACTCTATGTCAGATGCCGAGCCTTATAGAACAAAAGATGAGGTGAATCATTTTAAAGAAGATGATCCAATCGGAATGGTTGAGAGAAAAATCTTAGAAAATGGTTGGGCTACCGAAGAGCAGTTAGATGAGGTAATGGCGAATGTGATTGAGAAAGTCAAAGAATGTGTTGAATTTGCGGAAAACTCTCCTTATCCAGAGGCAGAGCAAATGTATTCAACGGTATACGAACAAGAAGATTATCCTTTTTTAGATAAAATATAAATTAAGAAACAAAATGGCTGAAGTGATTAAAATGCCTCGATTGAGTGATACAATGGAGGATGGAAAGATAGAAGTATGGCACAAGAAAGTAGGCGATAAAGTTGCTTATGGAGATATTTTGGCCGAAATCGAAACCGACAAGGCAGTTCAGGAATTCGAATCTGATGTCGATGGGGTTCTTTTATATATTGGTGTTGAAGAAGGTCAAGCTGTACCCGTAGAAAGCCTAATGGCGATTATTGGTGAAGAAGGCGAAGATATTTCTGCTTTAATCGAGGGCGAAGGTTCATCTGATAAAGAAGAGAAAGTAGAAGAGCCTAAGGAAGAAGTAGCAGCCAACCATGAAGAGGAAAAAGCTGATGATGCATCTGCAAATGAAGAGTCTTCAAGCGAAATTCCAGAAGACGTACATGTAGTTACGATGCCTAGGCTAAGTGATACCATGGAAACTGGTAAAGTGGTTTCTTGGTTTAAGAAAGTTGGAGACAAAGTTAGTTTTGGTGATATTTTAGCCGAAATTGAAACAGATAAAGCCGTTCAAGAATTTGAAATCGATGTCGATGGAACTTTATTGAAAATCGGAATCGAAGAAGGTGACGAGGCTCCTGTTGATAGTCTATTAGCTATCATTGGACCTGAAGGAACTGATGTTTCAAATATTTCTGTAGGTGGAAATAAACCTGCTGAGAAAAAAGAAGCTAAAAAAGAAGAATCAAATAAGGAAGAAGTTAAGGAGACTAAACAAGAATCTTCGACTTCATCAGAAAAAACTAATGATTCAGGTAGATTATTCATTTCTCCATTAGCTAAGAAATTGGCAGAGGATAAAGGATATGATATTAGCCAAATCAAAGGAACTGGAGATCAAGGTCGTATTATCAAGCGCGATGTAGAGAACTTCCAGCCACAAGCTGTGGCTAAAGCTGCTAAGACAGATTCGGCTGCGCCAGTTGCTGCAATGGCTATTCCTGCTGGAGAAGATAAGCGAGTAGAAAACTCTACTATGCGTAAGGTAATCGCTAAACGTTTATCTCAAAGTAAATATACAGCTCCACATTACTATCTAAATATCGAAGTTGATATGGAGAATGTAATGGCAGCAAGAAAACAAATCAACGCTATTCCAGATACTAAAATATCTTTCAATGATATTATTGTTAAAGCAGTAGCTATGGCGCTAAGAAAGCATCCTCAAGTGAATTCAACTTGGAACGATGATGCTATGATTCTACATGGTGATATCAGTATTGGTGTTGCAGTTGCAGTTCCAGATGGTTTAATGGTTCCTGTGGTTAAAAACACAGATCACAAATCATTGACTCAAATTAGTGCTGAGATCAAGGATATGGCAACACGTGCGAGAGATAAGAAGATTAAGGCAGACGAAATGGAAGGAAGTACTTTCACTGTGTCTAACTTAGGAGCATATGGTATTGAGTCGTTTACATCGATTATCAACCAACCTAACTCGTGTATCTTATCTGTAGGTGCTATTGTAGAAAAACCAGTAGTTAAAAATGGACAAATCGTAGTTGGAAACACCATGAAATTATCATTGGCATGTGACCACAGAACGGTAGATGGAGCAACAGGAAGTTTATTCTTACAAACGCTTCAACAGTATTTAGAAACTCCTATGGCGATGTTTCTTTAATTAAAATTTAGAAATAAATAATTTTAAATATATAAAGGTAAAGACACGTTTATCGTGTCTTTCCTTTTTAAAAGAATTTTTATGATTCCATACTTTGATAATATGAGCGACGAAAAATTAATTCGTCAATTCAAGTGGGCATGCATAGCCGAAGGAATCACTTGTATTTTGTTGTACCTGATTGCTATGCCATTAAAATATCAATTTGATAATGTATTGTTGATGCCACCTGTAGGTGCGCTTCATGGTATTGCGTTTATTTGGTATATGGGCATGTTATACTATGTTCGCAAGCCTCTAAAATGGGACGATGAGGATTTAGTGATTGCCGGAATTGCAGGTTTCTTTCCATTCCTAACTTTTTGGGTTGAGAAGAAATTAATAAATACCGATTCCACAAATTCTGTGAAATAGAAAACTGTCTTGGACTTAAATATTTATAATTAAGTCTTTTAGCTTCACAAGTTCTAGAGTAATTTCATTCTTAGACTCTAAGTTTTCCTTAGTGGTATAGACTTTTCCGTCTGAGATGAGTCAACCTAGGATTAAATTTTTCCTAAGCCTTTTATGAACTTTAATTAGAAAGTTTAAAGTTCTAAGCAATTTTCGTTTAAATCATTCAAAGCATTGATGAATGAAACTTTCTCATATTTATTTAAATCATTTTTGGTGATGGTAGTTTCAATGAGTTCGTTTTCTGCAATCAATCTCTGTCGCGTAGTTCCATTTAATAAGTAGGAGGTAGGAGTAAACCAATACTTTCCATCATAAAATGCTAGATTGGAGTAGGAGGAGTCTAGAATGTTATTGTTTTTGGTGAAAATTACTTCATCTGCAGTAGACTTCTCTTTCAACTGATTGATTTTCTGTCGATTTTCAAATTTAAAATTATAATCAAAATCCACTTCAATCAACTCAAAGCTTTGAATCTCTTTGGGAGAGTATTTCTGAAATTCGACCGTATGCTGCTGGTCGTTGTAAACGATTCTGATTTTATAAAATCCTTCGGTAGGAATATTCTGTATTAAGTCGTCTAAAATTAAAATAGGTGAATTGGGGAAGAAAGTTTTAAAGCTTTCATTTACACGTTTTTGATGCCATTCTAAATGATAAACTATAGCATCTTTTAATTTAATAGATTCAATGAATTGGCACATAAATCTTTTGTTTAAGTTCAGCGTATTCATCCTCTAACTTACTCATGGCTGTAATTCCACCGCCACTTTTGTAAAGCATTCCATTTTTTGTGTTTTCAATAAATCGAATTAAGACACAAGAATCTAGATTTTCTCCATCAAAAACGCCTGCAATTCCTGTATAATAATTACGATCATAATTTTCGGCTTCGGAGATAATCTCTAAGGTTTTATTCTTGGGTGCTCCCGAAATTGAACCCGCAGGAAGCAGCTCTTTCATAATGCTCCCAAGATGATTTTGCCAATTTGCAACTAATTCCCCCGAAATCTCTGAACTCATTTGGAGAATATTTCCTTTTTGAGTTTGGAGTTCATCTAAATACATGAACTTATCCACCTTCACCTTTTTGGCAACTTTGCTTAAGTCGTTTCTCAATAAATCAACAATGGTATGATGCTCAGCTTTTTCTTTGATGTTGTTTAATAATTGCTCAGCAGCATTGGGTATGCTCGCATCAATTGTTCCCTTCATAGGAAAAGTAGCGATGCGATTCTGTTGAATTTGAACAAATGTTTCTGGTGAAAAACAAAGCCAATCCTTTTTGAATTTGATTTTATACTTTGCTTGAATCTGTTGGTAAATCTCTTCTAAATCAAGGTTTAAAGAGATTGGCGTAGCAAAAGTTAAATTAATTAAATAGCTATCCCCGCGCTGCAAATGATATTGAACCAAATCAAAGGCAGGTTTATATTCAGCTAATTTAGGATAATCGGCTTCGAGTTGAATTTCTTTGTGGGTAGTTTTGGATGCTGAATTTTTAAATTGAGGAAAATCCAACCAAATATTGTTTTCCTTTAGGTTTTCCAAAGGAAATATTTCAGAATTTTCACCCAAAAAATCTATAAAGAACCCACACGGAATTTTCTGTTTTCCATATGAATTCAGTTGTTCTACCCAATCCGCCATTTATTCGTGAATAACTGGAGTTGCTTGTTGCAATGTTTTAGAAACAGGACATTTTGTAGCAATCAAATCCAATCTTTTAATCTGTTCTTCGGTCAAGTTAGCAGCATTGCCATAAGTCACTTTCTGGAAAATCTCTTTCTGACGATTTTCGTTTTCTTCTGCATAAACTTCAACTTTGATCTCACCAGTTTCCCATTCTTTGCGCTCTGCATACATTCTAACCGTGATGGCTACACAGGCAGCTAATGCTCCGTATAGAGTTTCCATTGGAGTTGGGGCTGTATTCGTTCCGCCTTTATCTTCTGGTTCATCTATATTCCAAGAAAAACCTCTTGTTTGCGCAACTCCGGCGAATCCTCCCTCTGGTAATTCAAAACTAATTCTTTCGTCTGACATATGTTTATAGTTTAAAACTCGAAAATACAAATTTAGACGCAGATGTCTTGTAACTTTTATAACTTAATTATCTAACTAATCCTGTTGAGCAGAATCTTAATTTATCCTTAACTTTGGCGATTAAATGTTGAAGATGATTTTATATAACGTAACAATAAGCATTGATCAGGTAGCAGAAATTCAATTTGTGGAATGGTTGAGAAACAAACATATTCAAGATGTTTTGGATACGGGATGTTTTAAAAGTGCTAGATTAACTCGCTTAACTTCTCATACACAGCCTGATGCTACGAATTATTCTATTCAATATTTAGCTGAGAGCCAACAGGTTTTAAATGAATATTATAAGGTTCACGCACCAAGACTTCGAGAAGAAGGTCAGAAATTATTTGGTGATAAAATGCAAGGTTTCAGAACTGAACTGGAAGTATTAGAAGATTTCTTCCCAAATAGAAGCTAACCTTTAATTTTCTTCTCGTTGAACAATTAAGTACCATTCATCACCCAATTCTAAATATCCCATATCAAATACAAAGTGGTAAATTTTACCTTTTTGTGTGGTGTAGACATGGGTGAAATATTGAAAATTAAAGCCTTTTTTCAGTAAATAGTCTTTTTTAATCTTTTTGGTTTCTTCGTTTTCTGGGAGAATTTCGGCTAGAATACGTCTATTTTTGCGCAATCGATTGCTAATATTACGCATGGTTTTGTTGATGTCCGTGTTTTTTTGGTTGTTATAACTATTACGACAACTAGAATCGCAGAATTTCTTGTCCGCTCTGCCTTTCAGCTTTTCTCCACAATATAGACAACCATTTTCCATCGGCTTAAGTTTTTAAAATAATCTACGTAGCAATCAATGAGTTCAATTACAATGAGTTCTAAGATATAAAATATTTTTTGATTGGAGTGAAGTTTTAAATTAATTGAAAAATATTAAATATGCTTAAATTTTGGTTATCGATTGTTCTAATTTACTTACAATAGTTTATTGTAAATCAAGCGTTAGAAAAGAGTTTAAGTAATATATTGATAAAAAATCCAATAATTTCTCCTAAAAAAGCATTTTTCACTCCTCCAAGTGCTTGTAATTCAAATAAAAGTCATAAATTTGCATCCGCTTTGCGGTGTAGAATAAAGCGACTTAATAATAATTTTAATTTCTCTCAATCCCTGATTGCCGCCTTGATTCGATTATATACGTTGAGATACAAATTTTAGTTTATGTCAGAAGACACTAAAAATCCAGAAGTTGAAGTAGAAGAAACTACTGGAACTACAAAAGCAGCGAAAGCTGAACAAAATCTAGTTAACGCAAACGTTTCTCCAGAAGATTTCGATTGGGAATCTTTCGAAACAGGTCTAGACGAGGATGATCGTAAAGAAAAAGCGGAACTAGAGGAAATGTACGAAAACACTCTTGAGGAACTTAACGAAAACGAAGTTTTCCAAGGTAAAGTGGTTCGTATGACTGACCGTGAAGTTATCGTTGATATCGATTTCAAATCGGAAGGTGTTATTTCATTAAACGAATTCCGTTACAATCCTGACTTAAAAGTTGGTGATCAAGTAGAAGTAATGGTAGATAAGCGTGAGGACAAAAATGGTCAATTACAATTATCTCACCGTAAAGCTAGAACATTAAAAGCTTGGGATCGTGTAAATGAAGTAAATGAAACTGGCGAAATCGTTAACGGTTTAATCAAAGCTAGAACTAAAGGTGGTATGATCGTAGATGTATTCGGAATCGAAGCATTCTTACCAGGTTCTCAAATTGATGTTAAACCTATCCGTGACTACGAGCAGTTTGTAGGTAAAACAATGGAGTTCAAAGTGGTTAAAATTAACCCAGAATTCAAAAACGTTGTTGTTTCTCACAAAGCGCTTATTGAAGCAGATATCGAAGAGCAGAAAAAAGAAATTATTTCTCAATTAGAGAAAGGACAAGTATTAGAAGGTGTTGTTAAAAACATTACTTCTTACGGTGTATTCGTTGACCTAGGTGGTGTAGACGGATTAATCCACATTACTGACCTTTCTTGGAGTAGAATCAACCATCCAGGTGAAGTAGTTGAAGTAGATGATACTATCAACGTAGTAATCTTGGATTTTGATGAAGATAAAACTCGTATCCAATTAGGAGTTAAACAATTAGAAGCTCACCCTTGGGAAGCTCTAGATGAGACAATCAAAGTTGGAGACAAAATCAAAGGAAAAGTTGTTGTATTGGCTGACTATGGTGCATTCGTAGAGGTTGCTCCTGGTGTTGAAGGTCTAATCCACGTTTCTGAAATGTCTTGGTCAACTCACTTACGTTCAGCACAAGACTTTGTGCAAGTTGGTGATGAAGTAGAAGCAGTTGTATTAAGCATCGATAGAGAAGAGAGAAAAATGTCTCTTGGAATGAAACAACTTTCTCCAGATCCATGGACAGATATTACATCTAAATATCCTGTAGGTTCTAAACATTCAGGTACAGTTCGTAACTTCACTAACTTTGGTGTGTTCGTAGAACTAGAAGAAGGTGTTGACGGATTGATTTATATCTCAGATCTTTCATGGTCTAAGAAAATCAAACATCCATCTGAATTCTGTAATGTAGGAGACAAAATGGACGTAGTTGTTCTTGAGTTAGACGTAGCTGCTCGCAGATTAAGTCTTGGTCATAAACAATTAGAAGAAAACCCTTGGGATGCTTACGAAACTAAGTATGCTATCGGTTCAGCTCACACAGGTACTGCAGTAAATGTATTTGATAAAGGAGCTAACATCCAATTCGAAGATCTTGATGTAGAAGCTTTCGCTCCTGCAAGAACATTAGACAAAGAG
This sequence comes from Profundicola chukchiensis, assembly GCF_029664245.1. Taxonomy (GTDB): domain Bacteria; phylum Bacteroidota; class Bacteroidia; order Flavobacteriales; family Weeksellaceae; genus Profundicola; species Profundicola chukchiensis. Next base: position 122,349 of record NZ_JANAIE010000006.1, read on the forward strand.
GATGGTTCTAAAGTTAAACAAGGCGAAGAATTAGAATTCAAAGTTATTGAGTTCAACAAAGAATTCAGACGTGTTGTTGTTTCTCACTCTGCTACATATAGAGACGAGGAAATCAAAGAAGCTAAGAAAGCAATGGAGAATCAACAAGCTCCAGAAAGATCTACTTTAGGTGATCTTGATTCATTAGCTGAATTGAAGAAAAGAATGGAAGAAGGTAACTAAAATTAGCCTTTCCAAATAAATTTAAAGCCTGCAGAAATGCAGGCTTTTTTTATGGAATAAACTCAGTAGTCTAAACTTTGGTACATACTATTATTTATCGTTCCGTTATAACTGAATTAAATCGCTAGAGTAGTGGATTCTTTTTAATATTAAGATCGGTCAACATCATTTTATCCGCCTTCAATCTTTAAGATATATCCCTTAAATTAAATAAGACAAACAGTCTTTTAATGCCATTCTTAAGTTTAATTTATTTACACAAAAAAACGGTGAATAATTTCTTATCCACCGATTATTTAAATATAAAGACTAAAGCAATTCTTATGAAAGCTCTGCTTTAAGTCTTTCTATCTTAGCTTTAAGTTTTTCTAATGTTGCAGGATAATCATCTACGTGATCTAATTCTGTATGTACTGAGAAATAGAACTTGATTTTAGGCTCTGTACCTGAAGGTCTCGCTGCAATCTTACTTCCGTCTTCTGTATAGAATATTAATACATTAGAAGCCGTAATGTCGATAGGTGTAATTTCTCCAGTCTTAAGATTTTTAGATTCCTGTGTTTTATAATCATTTAAAACTACTACTGGACTTCCATCAAATGATTTTGGTGGATTAGAACGCCAATCCTTCATCATTTGCTTAATTTCTTCTGCTCCAGAAATTCCTGGTTTAACAATAGAAATTAAATCTTCTTGATAGCATTTTGTTTTAATAAAGGCTTCAATTAATTTCTTATAAATTGAACTTCCTTCCGATTTTGCTTTAGCTGCAATATGACAAGCCAGTAGGGTAGAAGTAACCGAATCCTTATCTCTTAAGAAATCATCTACCATAAATCCGAAGCTCTCTTCACCACCACAAACAAACTTCTGTTTTCCTTCAGCTTCGCGAATCATTTTACCGATCCATTTGAAACCAGTTAAACCTAATTTGCACTCAATGTCGTAGTGTTTAGCTAAATCTAAGAAAATGTCTGAAGTCACAATGGTTGATCCAATGAACTCATTTCCTTGGAATTCATTTTTGGTCTCTAATTCATTTAATAAGAAATCAGTTAAAATAACATTGGTTTGGTTACCATTTAATAAAACTAAATTTCCATCTAAATCTCTAACTGCGATACCTAATCTATCCCCATCTGGGTCAGTTCCGATAACGATATCAGCTTCTACAGTTTTTGCTAAATCTAATGCCATAGATAAAGCTTCTGGCTCTTCTGGGTTGGGAGATTTTACCGTTGGGAAATCACCACTAGGTTTAATTTGTTCCTCCACCAAATAAACATGCTCAAACCCAGCTCTGTCTAATGCTTCTGGAATCGAAACAATTGAAGTTCCATGGATAGGAGTGAAGACAATTTTTAAGGATTTATAACCATCTTTCTGTTTTCTAGCACCGTATTTTACACAGTTTTTAAGAAAAACATCATCCACATGATTGTCTAGAGTTTCAAGTAATTCAGGATTGCCATTGAATTTAATATCTTCAACTTTCACTGCACCCACACGCTCGATAATAGCTTTATCATGTGGTGGAACAATTTGCGCACCGTCGTTCCAGTAAACTTTGTATCCGTTATATTCTGGTGGATTGTGAGAGGCCGTTAAAACAATACCTGCATCACATCCTAAATGTCTTACTGCAAAAGATAATTCTGGTGTAGGTCTGAAGTTATCAAAAATAAATACTTTGATTCCGTTGGCCGTTAAAACGTCTGCAACGATTTGCATGAATTTACGACTGTTGTGTCTAACGTCGTGGGCAATCACCATTTTCAATTCCTTGTCGCCATGGAATTCCTTTAAGTAATTCGCTAAACCTTGTGTTGCAGCTCCTAAAGTATATTTATTTAAGCGATTGGTTCCAGTTCCCATGATACCACGCATTCCACCCGTACCAAATTCCAAATCTTTGTAAAAAGATTCTTCTAATAACTTAGGATCATTGTCTATTAGGTTTTGAACTTCATTACGAGTTTCTTCGTCGTAAGCTTCACCTAACCATACTTTTGCTCTATCTAATGCATTCATAAATTACTTTTTTAATAGTTCTCCATTGTCCTTAACTTCCACATCTTTCATGGGGTTGCCTTGGTACTCGAGGGTTGAGTTTTGTAAAATTCTTCCTGATAATTCTTTGCCAATGTTAGCTTCTACATCAGCTTCACCAGCTAAATCTACATCTAAAACCCTTACATCAAAATCACTTAAATCTACTTTAGCGTAGTCTTTAGCTTTTAATTTTAAGGTAGAGGTTTCACCGTGTACATTCACTTCAGATTTATCTAATACGGTGATTTTAGCTTCTTTGGCTATAATTCCGAATTGATTCACATTACTTGCATCAGAAGTTTCTAATTCAAAATTATCGAAATTAATGATGCCTTCAGTTTCTAATAAAACCTTTCCGGCTGTTGAAATTTTATTTAAGTCTTGGTGATAGTATAAATAGATTACATAAGATTCAAAAGCTTCTACAGCAGTTTTCTCACCAATATGTAATGTCTTGTTCTGAACATAAATGTCCATGTTTTCGATTAAATTCTTGTGCGTTTGAACGCTTACATAAGAAGAATCATTCGGTATTAAAATCATTTTGAAACTCCCATTAGCATCAATTGCATCAAATGCTTCAATCTTGAAATCAACAGCTAATCCAACATCACCTTCTCCTTTAATTCCATCTGAACAAGAGGTGAGTGCTAAACTAAATATTGAAAGTATAAATAAAAATTTGTTCATATTTTAATGTTGTTTTTAGGCTTGTTTGCTTAGTTAAAATTAAGAATTAACTTATTCAAAACCCAATGTTTCTTGTACTTCAAAGGTGCTAGCTTCGCGGTTACTTCTAACCACTAGTTCTCCAATAAAACCAGCTAAAAATAATTGCATTCCAAAGATCATACATAGCATCGCCAAGTAGAACCATGGATTATTTGCCACCAAAATAGTTGGAACTTCTTTGTAGAGCATGTATAATTTGCTCGCACCAATCCAAAAGACCATCAGAAAACCAAAGATGAACATCAAGGTTCCTGCTGCACCAAAGAAATGCATCGGACGATGACCGAATTTACCAACGAACCAAAGTGTTATTAAATCCAAAAATCCATTTACAAATCGACTGCTCCCGAATTTAGAAACACCATGTTTTCTGGCAGTATGTTGTACTTTTTGTTCTTTAATGTTCACAAAACCTGCATTCTTAGCCAACACAGGAATATATCTGTGCATATCGCTACGTAGCTGCAATGATTTTACAACGTCTTTTTTATAAGCTTTTAAACCGCAATTAAAATCATGTAATTCTAATCCACTTGTTTTTCTAGCTACAGCATTAAAAAGCTTTGAAGGAATATTTTTAGTAAAAACAGGATCTTGTCTTTTTTGCTTCCAACCCGAAATTAAATCCATTCCCTCTTCGGCGATTCCTTTATACAAAGACGGAATTTCCTCTGGGAAGTCTTGTAAATCCGCATCCATGGTTATCACCACATCACCTTGTGCCATAGCAAAAGCAGCATTTAAAGCTTGTGATTTACCATAGTTTTTACGGAATTTAATCCCTTTTACTTCTGGGAAATTAGATTGTAATACTTTAATAATATCCCAAGAATTATCAGTACTACCATCGTCTATGAAAATAATTTCATAGGTATAATCGTTCTTCAAAACTTTTGCAATTCGTTGATGTAGCTCTTGCAATGAGTCTTGTTCATTCAATAATGGTATGACGATAGATAGATTCATCCTTGTTTGGGTGTATTCCTAATTTTCCATAAAAAACTAAGCATTAAAGCAAGACTGAAGTTAAAGAAAATCAAAATACCAAGAATTAAAGTAAAAGTTCTGTTATTTAGTAAATTAGTATTCCTAACTTCAGGTGAATTAATCACTTTCTCTACATCTTCGTAATCTCCATTAACCTTAGCTTGAACTAAGCTATAATCTAAATACTCTGTTTTAAGTTGCTCAATTCCAGATGGATCTACATAATGAAAATAAGCAAAAACACATAGCAAACTTAAAACTCCAGCAATAAAACCAGGTAAAAAACTAAGCTTGAATATTTTAATGAAACCAATTCCTGGTTTGTTATTCCATTTCAATAAATTAGAAGCAGCCACAAAAGCATAAATACTTGTAATTACAAATGCATTAGCAATCGATGTTGCAATGATATATTGAAAATCAGAAAACTGAAAAATCTCTTGCGTTTTAAATAAAATCTGCACTACTAAAAACACTACCAGTGTTAATATAAATAGGATAATAGCAGAACGCCTAATGGGCCTTTTGAGCATAGATTGTTTTTAAGAATTGCAAAGATAAGATTTAGTGAATAATTCTGTGGACTATTGGGTCATGACATTAAGTGCCTTAGCAATCATTTCGTCTACCGCTTCTTTATAATTGTCTAAAAACTCTCCAGTAGAACGATTCGCAATTATGCAATTCAATGATAAGGCTTTGTGACCTAATAGATTAGCAAAGGCATAAATTCCAGAAGTCTCCATCTCGAAGTTATCTAAACCATTTTCATGTAATCGATCTAAAAAGTCTGCAGCTAGAGGTTTTAATCTTAATTCTCGCCCTTGTGGACCATAAAAACCAGATAATGAACCTGTATTTCCGCCTACGAAACCTTCACCGAATTTGTCGAATAGCTCTTTTGAACCTTCTGTGAAGTATAATAATGATTCAATTTCGTTGTATTTAAAATTAGATAAAAACTCCTTTTTAAAGTCAGCGCTATCTTTATGCTCTGGGTAAAATTTCATTAAACCATCAAAACCAACACTGTATCTGCTTTTTACAAAGCTCCCAGCACCAATCTTAGGATTTACAGAACCCGAAGTCCCAAATCTCACAATGTTTAATGAGGTGTGTTCAGGTTTAATTTCTCTGGTTTCTAAATCAATATTCACCAAAGCATCTAATTCATTAATAACAATATCGATGTTATCTGTACCAATTCCGGTTGAAAGTACAGTTAGTTTTTTTCCGTTTAATGTTCCTGCGTGCGTAACAAACTCACGCTTAGCTTTCTTGATTTCTACACTATCAAAGAACTTAGAAACTCTTTCAACTCTCTCTGGATCACCTACAAAGATGATATCTTGACCAATATCGCTTGGTAATAAATTTAAATGATATACACTGCCATCTTGATTTAATGGCATCTCAGATGCTGCTATTTTTTTTGACATATTTTTTAGTTTTGATTAACCTCCAACGCGTTTTACTTTCATTCCCATATCTTCTAGATATTTCATGATTTTATCTCTAAAATCACCTTGAATAATGATTTCATCATTCTTGGTAGAACCGCCAACGCCTAAATGACGTTTAATGTCCTTGGCCAATTGTTTAAAATCATCATCATTACCAGTATATCCTTTGATAATAGTGTTGGGCTTACCTTTTCTTTTCTCAAAATGGCACTCCACAACATCATCTGGAATCCACAATCCTTCGTCTTTTTTGGTTTCCTGTGAATCCTCCGAAGGCGCGTGATCAGGAAATAAATTCTTTAGTTGATCTTGTAAATCCATAACTTTCAAATATAATAAATTTTGAATAGAGATCGAAGTAAAAAGACGCATTTAAAACTGATTATACTTAGGCTAAAGTACATTTATAAAAGCGTTCTTACTTCAATTTATTGTTAAATAAACAGGCATGTTGGAATCAATTTCAATACCAAAACCCGCATTTTTAAGCTTCTATTTGTTGACTTTATTCTAAAAACCAAAAACCTGCTGATTCGCAGGTTTTTGATGATTTTTAATCTTAATTTTTAGTTTAAATATTTATTTAATCAAACCAATTTCTCTTAATCTTTGCGTTAAGAATTCACCGGCTGTAATGTCATCAAACTGCTTTGGATTATTCTCGTCAATACAATCTTCTAAAACGTCTAATTTCATTTCACTAATAGGGTGCATAAAGAATGGAATCGAGAAACGAGGCTTGTGCCATTCTTCTTTTGGTGGATTCACAACTCGGTGAATCGTAGATTTTAATTTATTGTTGGTGTGACGCGAAAGCATATCACCTACGTTAATCACTAATTCATCAGCTTCTGGAATCGCATCCACCCATTCGCCATCATGTCGTTGAACTTGTAATCCTCCTGCTGAAGCTCCCATCAACAAAGTAATTAAGTTAATATCGCCATGCGCACCAGCTCTTACAGCGCCATCTGGTTCTCCTGTAATAGGTGGATAGTGGATTGGTCTCAAAATTGAATTTCCATTCTTAACTTTATCATCAAAATAGAATTCATCTAATCCTAAGAATAAGGCTAAAGCTCTCAAAACATAAATCCCAGTTTTCTCTAATTGTTGGTAAGTTTCTTTACCCACTTTTGCAAACTCTGGAAGCTCCTCAACGTCTACGTTTTCAGGATAATCGAATTTGGCTTTATCAGCTGCGTCTACATATTGACCAAAATGCCAAAACTCTTTTAAATCTCCTTTGTTAGAACCTTTTGCATGTTCTTTTCCAAAAGAGGTATAACCACGCTGACCGCCAATTCCAGGAATTTCATATTTCTTTTTAACCTCTTCATCTAAATCGAAGAATTTTTTAACTTCCTTGTATAAGTTATCAACCAATTCATCAGATAGAAAGTGGTTTTTAAGAGAAACAAAACCAATCGTTTGGTAGGCATCTCCAATTTCATTCACGAATTTTTGCTTTCTAGCCGGATCATCTGATAAAAAATCAGCTAAATCTACCGACGGTATTCCATTATGACTCATATTCGTTTGTTTTAAATGTTATATTATCTTTTACTTTAATTAGCTTAAATTCAATAGGTTTTAAATTTCTGCAATCTTCCACCGATAGCATCTCTTGATTCCATAAATCATATCCTTCTAAGTTGAGATGCTCCAAATAAATCTCTGTATCTGAATTATTGAAAATTATATAAATGGTTTCTTCAGTACTTTTACGTTTATATATAATCACATCACCTTTTGTGTAGATAAACTTAAGTTCACCATGCGTAAATACGGGATGGTGTTTTCGTAAATCTATGATTTTTTTATAAAATAAATGTAATTCTTGGTTAAAACCTACTGCTTCATAGATGTTTTCATCTTCATTAAATGGGTTTTGAGTTTCTGGGTCAAATGTGTACTCAGGCCACCAAAGCGGCTTTCTACAATCTGGATCATCTGCACCCCACATACCCATTTCGTCGCCTGCCCAAATTTGTGGAGATCCAGGCATAGTAAATTGAAAAACTAAAAAATTTTTCATCCTTTGATAAACTACTTCACTAGGTTTACCCGTTTTGTAATTCACATCCTCTAAGGGCTTTGCGAAGTATTTATAGATATTTTTATTATTAAACGAACTTAGTAATCTAGGCGTGTCATGACTGGCGCTCATCATCATCATAGCCTTAATATTCGCATCTGGAATTCCAGCTACCATAGTGCCCAACTCTTCTTTTAATTGTTGCCCATCTATGTATTCATTTGGTTTGGCGAAGAATGCACGAACATGCTTAAAGGGTTGATAATACATAATTGCATCAAAAACATCATCGCTTATATAGGGTTTTGGATCCATCATTTTGTGAGGCCAATTCTCCCACCAAACTTCTCCCACCAAAAATGCTTCTGGATTGATAGCTTTCACATGCTTTCTGAAATCTCGCCAAAAATCTAAACCAATTTCATCGGCTACATCTAATCTAAACCCATCAATTCCGTATTTCGCATCATAGCCTTTGGGCGCTAGCCAACGCTCTACCACCTTAAAAACATGTTTCTTAACAGATTTGTTTAAATCACCTTGATACGGAAAACCTTTTATGTGATTCGAATAATATTTTTTCCGTAATTGAGGAAGTTCTTTTACGCCTGCCCATGAATTAAAATGTAGTTGCCCCATCGGTGAATTTGGATGATTGAACATATTTATGTCATACCAATCTGCGTATTTGGATTGAATTCCATTAATCAAAATATCTTGCCATGCCCAAAACTGAATACCAGTATGATTAAAAGAATAATCCACTACGATTCGCATATCTCGCTCGTGAACCTGAGCAATTAATTCTAGGAATAGCTTATCTGCAGAAGTCCATTGCCAAGTTTCTGAATTGCTAGGGTCTTCTTGTGCTATAATTAATTTATCGCCCTCGGGGTCAGGACCAAAATGAATATCTACATGATGAAAATTTCGTGCATCATATTTATGCAAAGAAGGAGCATCGTTAATGGGATTTAAATAAATGGCAGTCACACCCAAGGATTGAATATAATCTAACTTATCAATGACGCCCTGTAAATCACCACCATACCTTCTAGATTGAACTTGATCATACCATTTTCGAATTTCTTCTTGATCTAGAGATTTAGGAGCATCCTTATACCAATCAGAAGTCCAAGGTGTTAGTTCCCAATTTTCGTCGTAGGTATGAGGCCAAGCTCCTTGCATATTCTGGGGCGTTGGATCATTATCTGAATGGGCATTATAGAATCTCTCCACAAATATTTGATACCAAATAGCCTCCTGTGCCCATTGTGGCGGAGTGGTAAATGCAATATTTGATGAATTAGACATGTAGTTTGAATCAAGCTTGGGACGATAAACAAATGTAGTAAATGATTTTATATGGAATTTCTTGTCTATGAATTGCCAACAAGCTGCTTTAAAACATAAAATTTAACTGCTTGAAAGTCTCCATCCACTTAAAATTAAGGCTTTATCTCATTAAAATTCATTGAAAATGTGATTTAGACCTAGATAAAGCTATTTTTATTTTTAACTATACACTACCTTTGCCGCATGGAAGTACTACCTTATCACAATTTATACGTCGGAATGATAGAAACCTTAGAGTCAATCTTTGAGAAAGGTGACTATTCTGACAAAGCTTTAGAAAGAACATTTAAGAAAAACCGTCTTTGGGGAAGTCGCGACCGTGGCTTTGTGGCGGAAATGGTCTATGATATGGTAAGATGGAAAAGAACGATTGATTTTGCATCTGCTAATGCTTTGCGCAAAAGACATTATTGGGACTTTATTGCCGCTTGGATTGTTATGAATGATGGTAGATTACCAGATCTAGAGGAATTCAAGAAAGTAAAAGCTCAAAAGATTAAAGGTAATTATTTACAAGCTTTAAGAATTCCAGCGATTAAGCATTCGATTTCTGATGAATTATTTGAAATTGGACAAAAGGAATTAGGCGATCAATGGATTACCGAGTTAGAAGCTATGAATCAAGCAGCGCCAGCGGTTCTTCGTGTGAATACGTTAAGAACGAATGAGAAAGAACTTAAGGCGGAATTGTTAGATAAGGAAATCAGAATCACCAAACTAAAGCGTTTTCCAGATGCTTATGTATTGGTGGAGAAGGAGAATTTATTCTTAACTGAAGAGTTTAAGAAAGGTTATTTTGAAATGCAAGACGCTAACTCACAGTTAGTAGCTCCATTTGTTGAAGTAGAACCAGGAATGCGTGTAGCGGATGCTTGTGCAGGTGCGGGAGGTAAAAGTTTGCATTTAGCAGCCTTGATGGAAAACAAAGGAAACATTGTTTCTATGGACATCCATCAATGGAAATTAAATGAATTAAAAAGACGCGCCAAAAGAGCAGGAGCTCATAATATTCAAACTAAATTAATCGATTCAACCAAGGTTTTAAAGAGATTTAATAAATCATTTGATAGGGTTCTAATTGATGCGCCTTGTACTGGTTTAGGAGTATTAAGAAGAAATCCAGATGCCAAATACAAATTGGATAAAGCTACTTTAGAGCGTGTATTGGTTGAGCAAAAAGAAATACTAGAAACTTACAGCAAATTACTTAAACCAGAGGGTATTTTGGTTTATGTAACATGTTCAATTCTACCATCTGAAAACTCAGAACAAGTGAAAACTTTCTTAAGTAATCATCCAGAATTCACATTGGTAGAAGAGAAAACATTGATGCCAGCAGAAACTGGATTTGATGGATTCTACATGGCTAAAATGACTAAAAAAGCTTAGGTTTAATTAAGCCTAGAGTAGAGGATAAGCTAAATAATTTGAAGAAATAGATAAAAATTTAAGGCTTTGCGTGAATGGATTTCCATTTTGCAAAGCCTTTTATTTTATACCAAGTTCAATTCTCGAGCTTGTTTTTCTAGTTCTTCTTGATGATCTGGATGTGCAATGGAGATTAAAAGTTTTGCTCTTTCGCGCAAGCTTTTAGCAAATAAATTCACCACACCAAACTCTGTTGCGATATAATGAACGTGAGCTCTCGTCGTCGTAACGCCGGCACCTACTTTGAGCTGCGGAACAATTTTAGACACCCCTTTCTTAGTTTGTGAAGCTAAAGCAAAAATAGGTTTACCACCTTCGGATAGAGAAGCTCCTCGAATAAAATCCATTTGTCCACCCACGCCAGAAAATTGATAACTACCAATCGTATCGGCGCAAACTTGTCCGGTTAAATCAATTTCAATTGCGCTATTAATGGCGGTTACCTTAGGATTTCGCCTAATGATGGCGGTGTCATTGGTGTAGCCAGCTTCTTTAAAATGTACCACTGGATTTTCATTTACAAAGTCATATAACTTCTGACTACCCATGGCAAAACAAGTGACGATTTTACCTGTTTTAATTTGTTTTTCTTTTCCAGTAATCACGCCAGATTCATACAAAGGAAGAACACCATCTGAGAACATTTCTGTGTGAATCCCTAAGTTTTTGTGATTTCCAAGATTGCTTAAAACAACATTAGGAATTGCGCCAATTCCCATTTGTAGCGTTGCACCATCTTCCACCAATCCTGCGACATGTGCACCAATTTTAATGTCGGTTTCGTTAGGCTCTGTGGGTTCTATGCTGTAAATCGGTGAATTACTTTCTACAAAAGCATCAATTCTGCTTTTATGAATAATTCCGTCACCATGCGTTCTTGGAACGTTAGGATTGACTTGTGCAATGATTTTCTTAGCTGTTTCAATGGCGGGTAGGGTGATATCAATAGATACGCCTAGCGAGCAAAAACCATGTTGATCAGGTGGAGAAACTTGAATCAAAGCTACATCGATAGGTAGAATATTCCTTCTAAATAAAATATGAACATCGCCTAGGAACATAGGAGTATAAGAACCAGCACCAGAATTGACTGCTTTTCGGGTGTTCGCTCCGACAAATAAAGCATTGGTGTGAAAAGACTGATTATAAGGTTCTTGGGTGTATTTAGCTTCGCCTTCGGTGTGGATGTGAATGACTTCTACATTTTTTAACTCTTGGTATCTCAGCGACATAGCATCTACTAATTCCAAAGGAGTCATGGCTGCACTCTGAACAAATACGCGGTTTCCAGATTGAATTTCCTTAACGGCTTCGTGGGCCCTTACAAACTTCATAGGCTTTTATTAAGAGGTTTAAAGATAATAGAAAGCCAAGAATTTTGCAGATTTATATAACTGATAAATGTTAGAAAGTTGATTAATTTTTAAAGCTTTTTAATTCTTTTAATCGTTGTTGGTAGAGTTCAAAAATAGATTCAGCTTGCCAATCTTCTGACTCTGTTTTTCCATGACCTAAAGACATGGTGTTAAGTATTTCTCCGTTTTGTGTAAAATATTCGCAATTCCAAATGCTTTGAGCGAAATGATTTTTAGGCATCATTTGCTCTGTTTCTTTGGCATAGATTAAATCATTTTCAGCCTCAAAATATATCTCTTGATATAAAATTCCATCTGTATAAGACTCAATTTTAATAAGTCTACGTTTTTGATCTAATTCACAAATTTGCCAAAATTCTGTCGTATTGTTTAAGTCAGACACGACTGAAATATCTTGCACACACTCTTGAATTGCTTTCTCTACTTTTAATTTAATTTGTGCTTTCAGATTGGTCTTGGTCTCTTGTCTAGGCTTAACTTGAGAGCAAGCAGGCGCTAATAAGAAACTTAAACAAAGCAACAGAAAGATCGGATGAAGGCTTTTCATAAAGTTGATGTTTTAGTTGAGTTTAAATGAAATTAATTTTCGCAGAAATCGATTAGGAAATTTCGCACTTTGAAATTTATTTTATCACCGATAAGGCTAAATGATTCACAAGCTTTTTTATTTTGTCCTAACGCTAAAAAAGAAATTCCTGAAATTAAAAGTGCATTTTCATACCTATATTTAAATCTTCTAATTTGATCTGTTTTGTCTTTAAATTTTAAAACTTGCGGATAAGCATCTACAACATTTTTAAATAAATTTTTATCAAAATCTTTCGTCATTTGTGAAGTTATCTGCGTTAAGTCCTTTTCATCTCTATTGACATAGCCATTGCCCATCTCAACAAAAATAAAATTCTCCGTCATTAATAAATCTCGATCACATTTATTCTTCAATTTTCCCTCTGCTTTTAATAAAGCAGCTATAAATTGTTTGTCAAAGCTTTTGCTGATTCCTGAAAGTATTTCAATGTCTTGAATTTTGTTTTCTTTAGTTAAAACAAACCTAGCTTCAAAGAATTGGTTCGTTATAGAATACCGCTTATAACTAGGGATTTCATTGGTTAAGAATTGATGAAGACCTAAATCTCCCGTCATTTTAGCCTGACAGAATTTATTGTTTTCAACGAGCATCTGTCCATTATACTCAATAGGTTTAATCTGAAACTCAGGATATTTAGCTAAGTAATTTTCTTTGGTAAGGAAATAATATAATTTATTATCATCGCTATCCCTAAATATTAGTTGATCATCTTTTAACTCATAAAATATCTTTCGATAATGAGTCTTAATATATTTCTCTTTGATACTTGCTTTAGCAGCGCCATGTGAACTTATAAGAACATCTGGTTTTATTTCATAGCTTAAGAAGTTGGAGTAATTGTGATGGTTTATTTCTAATTTATCTCCATTTTCATAAGTGATTTTATCTAAAATCCATTCATTATACAAATCAGGATTTTGTGCTAATAAATAACTAGTTAATAAGATGAAGCAAAGACTAAAAAGATTTCTCATAAGTAATTGAATAGAAATATATATCTGTTTTAAAATTAAGAAAAAATCTATAAATCTGCTTTTAATATATAGATAAAGCTTGTTTTTATTATACATTCTTACGGATTTATGATAGAATTGATAATTATTAAATTCTTTTGTATCTTCTGTTTCATTTAATTAAAACCTATAATTCAACTTAAATTTTTAAAGAAATGATTAGATTTTCTCAACTTTTAATCTTCTTAATTTTTTCTTTGGGTTTCATTCATGCCCAAGATGCACGCGAACGAATCTACACCTTTACGCACCCCGATAAAGTATATGATTTTCAAGAGTATGAAAGTGCAAGTATCAAACAAACGGTAGATAAAAAAAGCAATAAGGAAGTGGTGGTGAAGCTTCGTTTTAAAACTTTAAAAAATCCACCTAAGTCCAAATATCCTATTCAGAACTTGCCCAAGGAATATCAAAAATATCTACAACCAAGTTCGCATATTGAAAGTAATCACCCAAGCATTGCCAAAATTGCTGCGCAAATTAAGAAAGAAGCCAATACCAACGATTTAAACATGTTGGTGAAAAATGTTCTACACTGGAACGTTGGGCATTTGTCTTATGGATTTCCGAATAAGATTCACTCAGCAGTGGAAGCTTATGATCAAAAAGTGGTGAATTGTATTGGTTATTCTCATTTGCCGGCAGCGATTCTTAGAAATCTAGGAGTGCCCACCAGAGTGATGCGTACCTATGTCATCAATGGTCGTCATATTACAAGACATTATATGATGGAAGTTTATTTCCCGGAAGAGGATTATTGGTTGACCATAGAACCACAAACAGCAGCTTTGCCTTTTACAGAGAATGTTGTATTGTATGTAGACGAAAACTGGAACCAAGCCAAGCATAAAGTAACCCGAGATTTTAGTTTAGACCCAAAAACTAAGGTTAAGAGTGGAACTAATTTATCTGTCAATCAAATCAACGAATTAAAACAATTGCCTAAACCAGAAGCTAAAAACATTAATCAACGTGATTTGCTGGGGCGTGTAATGGCATCCAACGATACTTATTTAGCTACTTTAGGATTTAAATATCCAGAAGCTAGACGCTCTCAAATTCCAGATATTCATTCTCATAATAATCAGTTGTTTATCTATAAAAATTCAGGGAATCAACTTAAGTTAGTTCAAAAAATCAATCCAAGCGAAGGATTTACGGAGGCAAACTTTAAACGAGTTAGACCGAGTATGTCACCAATTTTCTTGGCAGGAGCTAAATCTAGTTATGGTTTTGGAAGTTATGATTATAGATCACCCGCCATGGCGATGACAGATAATAGATTAGCTATCGGATTAACAGGAATTAGTGCCAACTCTAATTCAAATGGTGTTATTGTGATTTATGAATTAGATAAAAACAATAAATGGGTTCTAAAGCAGAAGCTTAGCTTAGATAATCATCCTGGAGCTGGAATAGGTGAGTCATTGGCTATGCATGGACCTTATTTATATGTAGGTGATCCCGAAGCAAGAGCAGGTGGTAAACCAGCATCGGGAAAGGTTTATGTATTTAAGGAAGAAAGGTCTCAATATGTTTTTAAAACTGAATTGGAAGCTAAAAGCCCCGCATCTTTTTCTTATTTCGGCTATGGTTTAGATGCAGATGATAATAGATTAATTGTATCATCTACTTCGCGCTTTGATCCTCATCAAATGTATGGTGACGAAAGACAAGGTGCAGTATATGTTTACAAACGAAATGGCGATAAATTCAGCCAAGAAGCAGTGTTAAAGGCAAAGGATGGACATGCCAGAGATATGTTTGGGTTTAGTTTGGCCTTAGATGGCAATAGCATTGCTGTGGGAGCACCATTACACAAAAGTAATGCTAAGGATGCAGGAGCGGCTTATGTCTTTGGTTTTGATGGAAAGACTTGGCAAGAGAAAACTAAATTAAGTGCTGCAAGTCCTCTAAAAGGTGATAATTTCGGGGCCAAGGTCGCTTTGTGTGGATCTGATTTATTTGTGAGCGCTCCCAATGCATCAACCGATTTAGGTGAACACGCCGGAGCTATCTATCATTTCAAATATACAGGACTTGCGGATTGGGAAACTCAAAATGTATTCACCGCTAAAAATGAAATCATAGACAATCCTGATGCTAACAGCGATGGAAGAGAAAACTTAGGTCATGATTTTAGTTTAATGAATCAAGAGTTAATTGCGGGTGCGCCGGGTATGTTTGGTCATCCTTATGCATATTATAATAATATGGGTGGTTTGTATCAGTTTAAACTCCCTGCTGATGCCACGAATCTACAAAAGCTTAGTCCTTCTTTGGCATCAATGAATACGCAACTTAGTATTAGCCCAAATCCTATGGTGGTAGAAAGCAAGCTTGAATTTGCGGTTCCTAAAAACACAAAGACCCAATTGGTTTTAAAAAATCAAGAGGGAAAACAAGTAGATTATTTACTAAACAAGAATTTGTCTTCGGGCGTTTATCAATATAATTTGAGCAGTACGCGTCTTTACCCGGGAAATTATCAATTGGAATTAATTTTCCCAGAGGATAAAAAGTTGAAATCATCATCTATTTCATTCACGCATTTGGCAGAAAAAGACTTAGAAAATGTAAGATAAATTACTTTTAAAAATAGAAGCACAGTCAAAAATCATTTGGATTTAAGACTGTGCTTTTCATTTAGCTTGATTAGTTAGCTAGTTTTTAGCTCATATTTCTACGAACTTCTTCTTCAATTTTATAGTTTTTCATTTGTTGTAAAACCTGCTTAGTCATGTTTTTATATTTATTTGCATTCGCTTCGTCGCCTAGTTTTTCATAAGTTCTTGCCAAGCCTCTCAACGAAGGCAAGTGCGTAAAATTAAGTTCTAGAGCTTCATGGTATAAATCAATGGCTAAATTATAGAAACCATCTTCATAAAGCTTTTCTGCAGCTTCAAAATGCTCGTCTAAGTCCTTAGAAATCAATTCAAATTCAAGGAAATCTTCTTTCTTAGAGGTAATGAAAGAACTAAGCACTTCTCTTGTAACTTTCTCTGCCACACTTCCTAATAGGATTTTATTGATACCAGATCTTCCGGTAGTTCCCATTAATAGCAAATCAATTTGATGAGCTTCAATAGCTTTTAGGATTTCTTGGGATGGACTTCCACCTGCAACTTCTTGACTATAGTCTAAATCAATTAAGTTATGCTTGTCTAAGAACCTCTTTAACTCGAGTTCTTGATCTTGCTTTCGTTGACGATTCACTTCATCTGGGTCAATTCGAGTAATCGTTTGCTTAAACTCAGTATAGACGCTCAATACAGTTAATTTAGCTTGGAATACGCGTGCAATCGCAATGGCATTTTTGAGTGCGTTGCTAGATTCATCAGAAAAGTCAACCGGACATAAAATGTTCTTAATTTGGCTTAAATCCTGTCCGCTTTTGATTACAAACACAGGAACTTTGCTTTGTAGCATGACTCTTCCGGCGGTAGTACCCAATTGAACACTATCTTTTTTCTGTTTTTCTCCAGCTCCGATGATCACTAAGTTAGCACCTATCTTTTTAGAAGCAAAGACGATTCTATCACTATAATTACCAAACATAATCATAGGGTCGCCCGTTTGAACTTCTTCCTGCTGAAATCTTTGATTAATTTTTTCTAATTCGTCTTCGGCAGCTTTTCTAACCAAAGAATCTACTTTTTCGTTGGTAGAACCTTCAGGCAATACGTGAACGAGTGTTAGTTTAGACTTAAATTTCTTGGCGAAAACAATGGCGTTGGATACCACATTTTCTGTGGAAGCTCTAAAGTCTACGGCAACTAAAATGTTTTTGATTAATTTCATTGCATATGGTTTTTAATCCTCTTGCGGAGGCGTGAGTTGGTTTTATGTTTTAAATAATTTGTTTCAATCTATTTTTAATGTCGATTAAAACCTGTGATGTCGCAATCCTTTGATTTAAAAATGAGATCAAATTCAATTTTCTTTTTGAAACTAATTGGCTTGCTTTTTCACTACTTAAATTTACAAAATAAATAAGTAATTAGAAAGACTTTAAGAAGCTAAAAACATGAGTTTTAATAGTTTGCTTTAAGGCTGAAAGTAAAGCTAGGAGAGAAGGTGTTGGATTATACTTCAACGATATATTCAGGCGCGATAGCTTGCGGCCTGGATTGGCGTGGAAATCCTTTGTTGGGCGCTAGAGCAACAAATAACAACGCACAAGAGCGACCAACGGAAGCTCCTTGGGCTAGATTATTTGTCTCTAGCGCACACAAAGATTGCAACAGAAAGCCAGTTAAGCCGCCCAAAAAAATAAAGCACAAAAAAAAGCCGCACATGGCGACTTTTGAATTTTTTCTATTGAATTGCTTACTCAAACTTGAGCGAGAACATAATGGCCCTCGTGTGCATAGACGAGAAGGCGCCCGCCCAAATTGGTGGCGTGTCTGGATCGTCTGCCACTAACTCGTTGTTGAAGAAGAAAATTCCTTTAACTGATGGTGTTAACTTAAATCTACGGAAGTAAATGCTAATACCACCTTCGATTTGGTATGAGAAACTGTGTGTTTTTAGCCTAAAAATCCCATCGAAGTTATCGTCTTCTGAGCTTTCCTCACTCTGCATGTTGACCATATATCCAACACCTGCTTGTAGGTAAGGACGCGTGTTAAACCAACGATCACCGTGGATTTGTAATAAAATCGGAATATCGATATAAGAAGATTTAATCTCGCGAATCGAATCATTGGCTGATGCTAAATACGGCGTTCCGTTGTATGGATTGTCGTAGATACCACCTTCGTGTATATTGTTGAAATATAGGTTACGCTCTGTGAAGTGAATCCCTGGCTGAATAAATAAATCAAATCTATCATTTAGTTTTAACTTACCCATAAGTCCGGCAGAGAAGCCCATTTTTGCTTCAGACTCGACATCAAATCTACCTAGATCGTTGATGCCCGTTTCGCTGGGATGCATCTTAAAATCGAAGTAATTCAGTCCCAAAAAGTATCCATAGGATAGTCTTTTCTGGTCTTCAGCGTTATTTTTGTCTTCTTTATCGAAGTTTGGCTTCCATTGCGCCTGGGCAGACACAATAAACATGATAGTGAAAAGGGCAAAAATCTTTCTCATATTTTGATAACGTATTGTTTGGCGATTTATTTTAAGCAACTATAAATACTCGCTATGCCAAAGGTAAGTTTTTTATCTTTAGGTTCAAGGAAATTTACAGATTTCAATATTTTGTTCAATTTTTCGCCATAAGGAAAGGCTTGTACCGACTCTGGTAAGTAAGTGTAGGCTCTGTGATCCTTAGAGAAAGTTTTTCCGATAACGGGTAAAATATTCTTGAAATAGAAATTATATAATTGTTTCATCGGGAACTGCTCTGGCTGTGAAAACTCTAAAATCACAAATTTCCCGCCTGGTTTCAATACGCGATGAATCTCTTTTAATCCTTTTTCTAATGTTTCGAAGTTTCTAACTCCAAAGGCAACCGTAATCGCATCGAATGTATTGTCCTCAAAAGGCATATTCTCTGCGTCTCCCTGAATCATTTCGATCTGATCGGTTAAGTTTTTCTCAGCAACCTTTACACGTCCATGCTCCAACATTCCATTCGATAAATCGAAACCAGTAATCTTAGCTTGTGGATTCTTTTTGGCTAAAGCAATCGCCAAGTCTCCGGTTCCGGTGGCTACGTCTAAGATAGTTTTTGGCTGGGTTTCGGTAACCATTTTAACTACTTTTTTACGCCAGCTGACATCGATTCCAACTGATAATAATCGGTTGAGGAAATCATATCTATGCGAGATGTTGTCAAACATTTGTTCGACTTCATCTTTTTTGCCCATGGTAGAGCCGTATGGTTTTACTTGTTCTGACATATTTTTCTAATGCTAATGTGGAGAATTTAGATTATTCGAAATTCTCAAAATAAAATTGTTTAAAATCACCAACTCTAAAAATCTTCTTACGTAATGTATCGTTTTCAGATTTTCGTGTAAAAGCTGGGAAGTCTTCGTCTAAGTTATAATAGAAATCCTCGTTATAAATCGTAGAATCTATTTTTACATCACCTAAATAGGTTTTGCCTTGATAAGTTGCTTTTAATTTTCCGAAGATAGAATCTTTATCTACCATTGGGCCATAAGGCAATCCATAGATAAAATATACCGAACGTGTCGGATTTATCATTCCTCTAACCCTTTTTACCTCAAATGTGCTTGCTGGAAAATTAAGACTATCAACCTCAGAAGCAACTTCTAATGTGTGTTGCCCTTTATCTAAATTAATTTTTAAATCCTGACTCGGCGGCACAATATATTTATTTTGGTCTATGGTCACGTTCAAAGTAGCTTTGGTAGGATTGTCTATAAGATAATAACTCTCTCTTTGAATAAATTGAAAATAGACCACCAAACTTAAAGCACTTACAACAAGCGCAATTAAAAATCCAATAAAATTTGGGCTCAATTTTTTCATAAGTGGGCAAAGTTAGGGATTTGCAAACAATTATTTGAATTGTTATTCAATAAAATCACCGCTAACTATAACTTATGAAATACTGCTTTCTAATTGTTTAAGTTGGTGTATGATTTTTAAATGACCTAAATGATGTTCGGCATGCCATGCATAGTAGGCTAGTAGAAAGAATAAATCTTGTTTTTCGTCGTGTTCTGGATGTGTTATAGACTTAGCAAATTCTCTCTCGTTCATGTTTTTTAGCAGCAATACCCATCTATAGTGTAAACCAGAAAGAATCTGTAGCGAAGAAGAAATTCCTGCCAGTTGACTATCAGATAAGTTCGCCCATAAATTTTCCTGATAAGGTTTAATGATGGGTTCGGTTTCGGTGAGTGCTAATTTAAACCGAATAAAGGCATTCATGTGACTATCAGCTAAGTGATGCACGATTTGAATTGCATTCCAACCGCCTGGGCGATAACTTTGTTTAAGTTGTTGGGTATCTAATTCTAAGGCTGTTTGTGCAAAATAGGGTGGAAGGATTGTAAGCTGATGAATATATTGGTCCACCAATTCTTGTTCGAATTTTTCGGGTGCTTTAAATCTTCCGATGGGATATTTAAGCTCTTCCATAATACGCTACTAAATTTGGTATGTGACGTTATAGCGAGACTTAACTGCTATATTTCTGTGACATCAAAGTTACTAAGAAAGGCGAAGATTAATCATGACTTCCATCATCGAAAACTTCAATCATAACTTCTTTTTCCACCAAATCGGTGAACTTGCCATTATAGCGTGTTGCCTTCACCATATGATTGTCGATCCAGTGATAGTTTCCGCCACGAGGTTTGCCCATCAATAGGCTATGATATTTGAAACCATGTTTCTTAAGCCATGTTTCGGTGTATTCTCTGTGAGCTTCTGTTCTAGAGGTAAAGAAACAAATTCTATGACCCTCGTCGTACCATTTATTACAAACCTTTAAGGCATCTGGATATACCTTAGCTGTTAACATTCTCTCAGGTTCTTCATTAGGTATATCCTCACCAATAGTACCGTCGATGTCAATTAGGTAATTTTTTACATTTTCGGGTAAGACTGGGCTAACAGCTTTACCATCTACGATAGTTTCTTTTAGCGTGATATCTTTCTTTTCTTTCATAGCTAGGTTTTAAATGTAAAGATACGGAATTGTTTTGGGTGTTTTTGGAGAGGCAAGTATATAGTAGAAGGGTGTTTTTAAACAGACTCTGAATCAAGTTCAGAGTGACGACTTGGTTTGGTTTAGGGTTTAGAGTGTAGAGTGTAGAGTGTAAAGTTGAGGGTTTAGGGTTTTCTGTCACATGGAGGAGTTTTTCTCCTTAGTGAAAAATGTATCGAAATGTCGACAGAAAGGTAATATGACAACCTTCGCGCTTCTCTTGTCTAAGGCTTCGATACAATTTTGCATTGCAAAATCCCTCAGCCTGACAAGAGAGATTCCGCATCAAGTGCGGAATGACGCCTTGGGTTTGTAATGCTCGGGGTGCCCAGGCGCATGTCATTCCGGGCTTGACCCGGAATCTAGTATTGTTAATCGAAGAATGTTTTGTTTTTAACCTTTGTGTTTAGGTGCAACCCAGCTGCTCCACTTTTAAGGGGAGCTGTCCGCAGGACTGAGGGGTTCTTAATGTTAGTTTATAGTTTATAGTTTATGGTTTTCTGTCACATTGAGTGAATTTATCATTAGAAAAATTTGTATCGAAATGTCGTTAGAAAGGGTGTTAGAGGCTTAAGCTTAAACAGACTCTGAATCAAGTTCAGAGTGACGCATCGGGTTTGTTTAGTTTAGGGTTTACGGTTCGCAGTTCTGTGCTTGCAGAACAATTCAAAATTTAGAATTCAAAATTCATCATTTCTTCTCTTGTCTTAGGCTTCGATACAATTTTGTTTCACAAAATCACTCAGCCTGACAAGAGGATGTGTTTTAAGGTGTTGAAAATCAGTAACTAGGAAAAACGACGAGTAAACTCGTTAATTTTGCTTAGAATATTTAATGTATAAGGCTTAAATTAGTAGTAAATCTATTGGTTAATTAGGGTGATGAAACTTAGTTATGTACTAAATCAGCAATATTCTCAAATAAAGGAATTCTTTTCCTTTGTTGAGTTTTTACTTATATCTTTCCTCAACTTACTTTTTAAGCTAAATCTTGAAGTTTATGAAAAAGCATTAAAATTCCAGAAAGAAAGTAATATTATAGGAATTATTTTGTCTATGAAAACCTCCTCAATTTTAAGTTTAGGAATTGAAGTTGTAAACTATTTTGAGAATACGAAAACTAAATCTTTTCGGAGGTGTATTTTGACTTAAAATAAGACATAAGCGATTTTTATAGCATAGCCTGAAATCAAATTTCAGGCTATTTTTTTGCTAAAAACATCCGCATAATCTGCGAATTTCATCCGCATCTTTTGCAAATTTCATCCGCATAAAGTTGTTACATTATCCGCATAAAGTGATTTGTTCATCTGCATGAAATAAAATTTCATGCAGATGAACAAAATTTTATCCGAAATCATCGATTTTGAGCATCATGTAGCACTAATTTTGCTTCAAATATCTCGCGTTTTGGGTCTGTTTTATGGCTGAAAAAAGTCTTTATCGAGTTGTTTTTTTGCAAATTTTGTGGGTGAAATTTGGTTTAATTTGGGTGTTTTTTACTAAGAATTGAATCAAAATTTAACACCCTATACCTGCTGATTTTTGCTCGGAATTTGAAGTTTTTGGGTTATAAGTATTTCGCTGGTTTTTACTTCTAGGTTTAGTTTAGAGTGTAGGGTTTAGAGTTTAGGGCTTTCTGTCACATTGAGTGTTTTTCTCTATCGAGAAAAATGTATCGAAATGTCGACAGAAAGGGAGCATTACAAGCATCGCGCTTCTCTTGTCTTAGGCTTCGTTACAATTTTGTTGTACAAAATCACTCAGCCTGACAAGAGGATACACGACTTAAATTATATTTAAACAAATTAAACAAATTAAACAAATTAAACAATTTTAAACTAGCCTTAAACCTTCCTAGCAGAAGACTCTGAATCAAGTTCAGAATGACGCCTTGGGTTGGTTTAGGGTTTAGAGTGTAAAGTTGAGGGTTTAGGGTTTTCTGTCACATTGAGTGTTTTTCTCGTTAGAGAAAAATGTATCGAAATGTCGACAGAATGGGTGTTAGCAGCTTAATCTTAAACAGACTCTGAATCAAGTTCAGAGTGACGCTCCGGGTTTATTTAGTTTAGGGTGTATAGTAATTAGTTTAGGGTTCATGGTTCGCAGTTCTGTGCGTGCAGAACAATTCAAAATTTAGAATTTAAAATTCATTATTTCTTCTCTTGTCCAAGGCTTTGATACAATTTTGTTGCACAAAATCACTCAGCCTGACAAGAGAGATTCCGCATCAAGTGCGGAATGACGCTTCGGGTTTGCATTCATGGATGAAGTTTAAAAAACCTTTAAACCAATTAAACAATTTTAAACTAACCTTAAACCACATGAACAGAAGACTCTGAATCAAGTTCAGAGTGACGCCTTGGGTTTGTACTACTCGAGGTGCCCAGGCGCAGGTCATTCCGGGCTTGACCCGGAATCTAGAATGGTTAATCGAAGAATATTTTTGTTTTTCACCCTGGTTAGGCGCAACCCAGCTGCTCCACTTTTAAGGGGAGCTGTCCGCAGGACTGAGGGGTTCTTGATGCTAGTTTAGGGTGTAGAGTGTATAGTAATTAGTTTAGGGTTCACGGTTCGTAGTTCTGTGCGTGCAGAAAAATTCAAAATTTAGAATTCAAAATTCATCATTTCTTCTCTTGTCCAAGGCTTTGATACAATTTTGTTGTACAAAATCACTCAGCCTGACAAGAAAGATTCCGCATCAAGTGCGGAATGACGCTTCGGGGTTGCATTTAAGGATGTAGCTTAAACCATCTTTAAACCAATTAAACTACTTTATTAAACAGACTCTGAATCAAGTTCAGAGTGACGCCTTGGGTTTGCTTTAAGGGATGAAATTAAACTACTTTTAAACTATTTAAACAATATTAAACTACTTTTATTCCACCTTAACTATCCTTTTTTCTTCAAAGAGTATAAGTCTAATCGGCGGGATTTTAAGTTCTTAACGCTTCCTTGTTCGTGTAGTTCTAATAATAAATCTAAATCCACATCCTCAATCAAAATCATCTCGGTGTTAGGTGTAGAGGCGGCCTTGATACCATCTGCGGGGAAGGCGAAATCACAGGGTGTGAATACCATCGACTGTGAGTATTGAATGTCCATGTTGTGGACTTTTGGTAAGTTACCTACCGATCCTGCAATGGCAACATAACACTCGTTTTCAATCGCACGGGCTTGAGCACAATACCTCACACGTGAATAACCGTTTTTGGTGTCGGTAAGGAAAGGAACGAATAAAATATCCATGCCTTGGTCCGCTAATAGTCTACCTAACTCAGGAAACTCAACATCATAACAAATCAAGATTCCTACTTTTCCGCAATCGGTGTCGAAGGCTTCTATTTTGCTTCCACCTTGTAATCCCCATGCTTTTTCTTCGTCTGGCGTTGGGTGAAGTTTCTCATATCGCTCAATCGATCCATCTCTGCGGCATAAGAAACCAACATTGTGCAAGGTTTCGTCTATCACCTCTGGCATAGAACCCGTAATGATGTTAATATTATACTGCACCGCCAATTCAGAGAAACGAATTTTGAAATCTTCGGTATAGTCCGCCAACTTACGAATGGCCTCAGCCTCGCTCAAGTGGTTGTAATCAGCCATTAATGGCGCATTAAAATACTCTGGAAATAAAGCAAAATCTGAACGATAACCCGAAAGAGTATTGATAAAATACTCTGCCTGTTCCATAACATCCTCAAAATTTGCATAAGGACGCATTTGCCATTGAATTAAACCTAATCTAACAACGGTTTTGTTGGAGTAAAGCGCGCGCTCCTCATTCTCTTCGTAGTAGATATTATCCCATTCCATTAAGATGGCGTTCTTTTCCGAACGCTTATCGTCTGGAAGGTAATTTCTTAGAATTCTAGTTGGGCGGAAATCATTAGAAATCTGAAAGTTAAGCACGGGGTCATGAATCTCCTTACTGCTCACTTTGTCTATATATTGTCTTGGTGTCAGTTCGTCTGAGTATTCATGATAATTCGGCATTCTACCTCCAAAGGCGATTCCTCTTAGGTTTAATTGCTCACACAATTCACGGCGATATTCATAAAGACGTCGACCGAGTTTCATCCCTCTAAAGTCTGGATGAACAAAAATATCTATACCATATAGTACATTTCCCTTGTTGGTGTGGGTAGAGAAAGTTTCTTTACCGGTGATGGAATCGTAGGTGTGATGGCGATCTACTTTCTTACCATCAACAATTATGGCTAAGGCAGCCGCTGCAATTTCATCGTTAACTTTTAAAACTACCTGACCTTCTGGGAATTTCTTGATAAGATTTTTGATTTGATTCTCTTCCCAGACTACATGTGGCATGCTTTGATAAGAAGCCTCCATGGTAGCGCGCAGGGCCGGATAATCTTTAAGGGTAAGATATTTTAATTCGATGTTTTCTATGTTCTCGTGTTTCATGCCTAGGATTAATTGTTTGCAAAAATACGAAAGCAAGTCATGTGATTTTAATTTTAAGTTTAAATAATGCTATTGGTTGGTGGATAGTGTAGAGTTTAGGGTTTAGAGTTTTCTGTCAGGCGTATGTCATGCTGAACTTGATTCAGCATCTAGCGCAAATTTGGTTTTAAATTTAAAAGATTCCGCATCAAGTGCGGAATGACGCCTTGGTTTAGTTTAGGGTTTAGAGTTTAGAGTGTAGAGTTTTCTGTCACATGGAGGAGGATTTCTCGATAGAGAAAAATGTATCGAAATGTCGACAGAAAGGGAGCACGACAACCTTTGCACTTCTCTTGTCTAAGGCTTCGATACAATTTTGTTGCACAAAATCACTCAGCCTGACAAGAGAGACTTTGCCTCAAGTTCAGAGTGACGCCTTGGGATTGCATTCAAGGATGAACCTTAAAGCATCTTTAAACTAATTAAACAATATTAAACTACGTTAAGAGAAGACTCTGAATCAAGTTCAGAGTGACGCCTTGGGTTTAGAGTTCAGATTTTAGGGTTCACGGTTCACAGTTCTGTGCGTGTAATTAAATTTAAAATTTAGAATTCAAAATTCATCATTTCTTCTCTTGTCTAAGGCTTCGATACAATTTTGTTGCACAAAATCACTCAGCCTGACAAGAGGATACACGACTTAAATTATATTTAAACAATCTTAATCCACTTTATTAAAAGACTCTGAATCAAGTTCAGAGTGACGCTTCGGGGTTGCATTCTTGGATGAAGCTTAAACAAGCTTTAAACTAATTAAACTAATTAAACAATTTTAAGCAACTTTAAACTACTTTATTAAACAGACTCTGAATCAAGTTCAGAGTGACGCCTTGGGTTTTTTTAGCTTGATAGTCTTTGTTGTTGGGCTTTACTTGATGGTTCAAAGTAAAATTTAGGTTAAAAATTGCTGAGAGAGCTGAGAAAACTAAAACATTCATAAAGTTTTCCTAAATTCGCGCCTATTAATATTTTAAAATCGGTTGATTTAAAAATGTTTATACAACTAAAAAATCCAAATTTTAACATTTATTATTAAGGAATGAAAAGAATTTTATTTTCGTTGGCAGTTCTAGCTGCTAGCATGGTATCTAGTCAAGTATTAATTGACGATACCGGAAACACAGAAGCAGCAATTGAGGAGTCTGCGGCTTTACAAATTAACTCAAACGATAAGGGTTTACTCTTGCCAAGACTAGCAGAAGAGCCACAAAACGCAGTGGGTGGATTGGTCTATTTTGATACCAATGGTAAGTGTTTAAAAGCTTATGACGGAACAGCATGGCAGGTTTTAGGAACGGAATGTGCGCAATTGTACACAGTTTCTATTTCAGTGCCTGAACGAGTTTATGAAGGTGAAGATCAGGTATTTAACGTTTCTATTTCTCCTGCGGTTGAGCCAGGAACTTCTATTTCTATTGAGTACATTACATCTGAGATACCGGGTATTCCATTAGACTATATAGATTCTGCAACAGAAGATGAAGATTATGTAGGCGCTAGTGGTACTTTAACTTTTTATGAAGGTGAAACTAACAAAACAATATCTGTAACTACTAAAGTGGATGATATTGTTGAAAATTCTGAGCATTATGCTGTTTTAATTTCTTTAGGTGATATTGTAGGCAATGCTAATGTTAACATTAGTTATGATATTGCCGAAGGCATAATATTAGATAATGATCCAGGAGGTAGTACACCAATCGGAAATTTAGTTCAAAATGGAGGATTTGAAAGTGGAGGTAGTATAAACTGGTTTAATAATGACAATGGTGTAGTTGTAAGCGATGAATCACAAGAAGGGAATCATTCAATAAAATTTAGTGGGTTAGGTACGAAAAAATTGAATCAAACTATAACTATAACGCCTGGGGCAACTTATACAATTACATTTTGGTATAAAGTAGCTTCTGGTAATAATATGTCTGCAAGGATTTGGTCTTATTGGAGAAATGATTCAAGTAATATTTTTTCAAATTCTGATGAACTTCGTGGGCCGTCAGGCGGTTATTTGCAAAATAATAACAATCAATGGACAGAGTATACAGTTACTTTAACCGCACCTGCAAATGCTAATAAATTCTATTATGAAGTAAGAGCTTATGGTGGAGCAGTTGTATATTTTGATAACTTCTCTGTAGTTCAGCAATAAGGATATTTTTTAATATTCACCAAAACCCCGCCTGTGCGGGGTTTTTCTTTTTAACACCATTAGGAAAATAAAATCGAAAAGCTTTAGACGGAAGGTCTGAGGCTTTTTTTTTATGAAGTTAAATCGCGATTCTTTACCTGCTTTTATGAGTTAGAAAGCCTATGATATGTTGGATTTTGTCTTGTGTTCTCAAGGAAAGTAAAACAGCTGTTTAGGGATATAGGTGGAGAACTTGTTTTAAATAAGTCTAATTATTAAATTTAAGCATTGAAAATTATGTAATTAACATAATAATAGCTACATATATATGTATATTTGAATTATCAAATAACTCGACGCAAGGGATAGGTTTAACTTTAGCTTTACTTTGAACGAGCTATATTTGACTCACTTTTTATGAACCGATTTTGAAAACGCTCTCTACATACAAAAGAAGTCTATGGCGCTATATACTTGTAGCTCTATGGCTTTGTGGTACGCTTACTACATGGGGGCAAACCGTGCTGGAAAGAGGAGATGTTGCGATTCTGGGAGTGAATACTAATAATCAACTATGTGGTTCTAATACTGGTTCTGATATTATTTCGATAGTCTTTCTTAAAGATATAGAAACTGGTACCTCTTTCATTATGACTGATAATGGATATGGTAGAATTAATGATGGCTTTTGGGGGTCGACAGAAGGAACAATTAGATTTACATACGAAGGTTTACCAATAATTCCCAAAGGTACGGTTGTTAGATTCCAAACACAGATTTCTCCTGACAATATAGTTAAATCCATCACTCCATTGTTTTTAGAATGGAACATTGAAAAATTATCTGATGGAAATTTTGCAACTTTCAATATAGGAGTCAACGGCGACCAAATATACATATTAAGTTCAAATGGATGGGATAATGGAATTGATACACATCAGGCTACCTTTAATGGTGAGGTATATTATGGAATGACAACTTCGAGTTGGTGCACAAATTCTTGTGCAGGTACATCGTTTTCGCAACTTCATCCTGACATTGCTGATTGTCATTCACTTGAATTGAACGGGCCACCTAAAAAATATTCTATATATAAAGGTTCAACAGAAGCTACCACAAAGTTAGCATGGTTTGTTCGAATTAATAATCCTAATAATTGGCAGGACTATAATAGTTGTAATGATTATAACTTAAACGATACACTAGATTTTATAGAAATTGTTGATTCAGTAGAGTTATTATCAATTAACCCTGATACTATTTGTGAAGGTCAAAGTGCAACCCTAAGCTTTTCTTTGCCAGACACAGGTTATAATTATGATGTTGTATATAATGATGGAGAGTCAGATGTATCACTTACAGATATAAATTTTAATCATACTATTTCGGTTAATCCAACGCAAACAACAACTTATTCGATAGTTTCAATTTCAATTCATGGTGATTCTTGTCCAATTTTTCCAGATTTGGAAACAACTCAAGTGACTTTAAACGTTAATACATCTACTTCATCAATATTTGAAAATTTACCAATAGAATATTGTGAAGGAGAAGATGCTGTACTTTTACCTACAACATCTGATAATGGTGTTGAGGGAACATGGAGTCCTGCTTCTATTGATACCACTACTCTAGGAACTCAAACTTATACATTTACACCCAATGATGCTTGTTATTCAGAAGCTAGTTTTGATTTAACGGTTGTACCAGTCCCTGATAGAGATTATATAATTGAATTAAGTAATTCAGAGCATAATCAAGGCGATCAGCAATTTCAATTAAGAGGAACCTATGAAATGTGTGGGAATGATTTGTTTGACTTGCCCTTGGCTGAGCTTCAGGCTCTTTTAGCACATTTTGATTTGGTTTTAACGAGCCCAACGGGAGAAGAGATAGACTTAACTGATGAATATACTGATTGGAATGGGATTCTTCGTTTAATAGCACAAATGCAGGGTTTTGTGGAAGAAGGAACCTGGCAAGTACAGGTGTTTTATGAAGATGATAATCCAGCTTTGCCTTATAGTGGTTCTACTTGTAGCTGGTCAGGGAGTTTAGAGCTTATTATTCATAGTTCGCCAGATGCTGGAGAAAATGCTACACTTACTTTATGTGCGGGCGAAACACCTACGGAAGAGCAGTTGTTTGATACTTTAGGAGGATCGCCTGAACCGGGAGGGACTTGGTCTCAAAATGAAGATATATGGACTTATACCATTGAGAGTACAGCGCCATGTGGTAATGCTCAATCAACTGTGACTGTCAATTATCAAGCATTGATTATGCCGACATTTAGCTTAAGTTCAAATTATTGTCAATTTTCTGGTCCACATAATTTACCAACAACTTCGAATAATTCCATTATGGGAGATTGGTTTGAACACGTGTCTGGCAATTATATTCCAATATCTGAAATAAATACAGATTTAATTGGAGTTCAAACATTAGTATTTGTACCACACGATGGTCAAGGATGTGTGGATGAATATACAACTACTGTAAACATTAGAGATGCTGGTGGAATAGCTTTATACAATGGAAATGATATTGAAGTTCCAGAGAATATTATTGTTTTAGGGGATAATACAAATTATGTTGAATCACTCGTTCCCGGTAGTAATGGAACATTTACGAACTCAGATGATACACTTTTTACTATTGACCCTAGTACAGGTTTAATTACAACAAATAATAATGGATTGATTGGTGTTTCAACGGTAACCTATACATTGAATAATGGTTGTATGACCCAAATTCAAATTTCGATTGTTGGACCTAGTTTGCCTGGTGGAGTGGCTATTCCTAGCGTTTGGATGAAAGCAGATGAGAATCAACATTCATTAACCCGCGTTGTGCGTCCAGGAGGAAGAGTTTCTGAATGGGTAAATACGATGAGTGATAGAGCCGTAACTCAGATTACTAATTCTAAAAGACCTAGTTATATTGAAAATGACGCGAAATCATTTAATTATCATAGATATATCAAGTTTAATGCGGATAACCAACAAGTATTATTTAGAACACCTCCTTTAGATTATATTCATGTCCTAAACTCTACATTCTTTAATGTTTCTACGGCTCTTCCGGATTTGAATTCTGTTTTAATGACTTATAGAATCAGGCAACATTATGCTTTTATGTATAGGCCACACAGCAATGTTGAAACCGAAAATATTTATACAGCAGAGGGAGAAGAAACATCTTCATTATATCAAAATATTGTCAACTTAAATAGTGCTGCTCTTGGTCAGGATTATTATTCAAATGATGTTGCACGTATATTTGGATCGGTTGATAGTGCGTCTGACATTAAAGGTTTTGTGAATGAGGATATTCGCTCATTAAGTTTGAGAACACAAATACCTAAGAATTGGTATCAACCAAAATTTTCAATTGGAGCAAGAGATGTAGGTTATAACGGCCATACAGAATATAGTAATGATGGAATTTCGGAGATTATAATTTATGGTAGAGTATTAAGTGATTCAGAATTGCAACGTGTACGTACTTATTTAGCAATTAAGTATGGAATAAGTTTAAATCCAAATACAGTTGGGGCAAGCAATGACTATATAGACTCTCAGTCTAATTTAATTTTTGATCCTGAAGATCATGTAGGTTTTAACCATAATATTAGCATAGTAGGTAGAGATAACACAGGGATTAACACCGATGCAGAGGAGGCGAATAAAGATTTGTTTCAAAAGCAATCTCGCTCGGTTAACGATAATGGCTTATTGACGCTATATGTTGATAATAGTGTAGAGCAGAATACTTTATTTAATAGTGAAAATAGTATTTCTATGGGCTATCCGAATAGAAACTTTTTTGTAATTGCAGATAATGATGAGGATTTAAGTCTGAGTTGCATGGATGGTATGCAAAGAATGAATCGTGTTTGGAAAATGACAAGAGTTGGAAATCATCCTCGTGTTTCTATAGGTTTTGATCCTAATGAATTGCCTGAAGAGGTAACGACTCTATTGGTATCCTCTGATCCTAGTTTTCCTGCAAACAACACTAGTGTTCTTGAATTGAATAACTATACAGGAACGGGAACGGGAACGGCTTCAGCTAAAAAAGGTTATATTTTTGACTCTTCAAATTCTAATTTAGAAGATGTTCCAAATGGCAAGTACTTCACATTCGGAAATGTAATTACACCTAGCTTTTCTTTTGAAACTTCTTATTGTAAAGGTGATACTCCAGTTGCGTTACCCACTACTTCAGAGAACGGTGTTGAGGGAACTTGGAGTCCGAGTAGCATTAATACTTCACAGCCTGGAAGCTATAGTTATGTTTTTACTCCAAGTGCTGGAAATTGTGGTCTTCCTGTTACTATTACTGTAGAAATTACTGAAGATCTTGTATCCTTTAATAATTTAAATTTAACAGGTCATTGTGTTTATAGTGATGTTTCATTGGCTTTGGTAGACGATAATCAAGTGGTAGGTCATTGGGAAGATGCTGATGGTAATGATTTAGGAAATTCATTTACGTCCACCACTGCAGGCGACGTCATTATATATTTTGTTCCAGATACAAGTCAAGCTGGTTGTTATGATAGAACACCGTTTACCTTTACATTTATTTCTTGTCCATGTCCAGAGCTTGAAATCACGATTCAAGCTACAGAACCTATTTGTGCAGGTTCAAGTATTGAGTTAACTGCAATAATTACGGGAGATGCAGAATTTGATCGATGGGAAACTTCAGGAAATGGAAGTTTTTCAAACGAATATTCTAATGAAACAACTTATACACCTAGTCCAGAGGATATATTAAACAATGAAGTAATAATCACTGCGT
The DNA here is from genome assembly GCF_029664245.1 of Profundicola chukchiensis. GTDB lineage: Bacteria > Bacteroidota > Bacteroidia > Flavobacteriales > Weeksellaceae > Profundicola > Profundicola chukchiensis. Next base: position 154,638 of record NZ_JANAIE010000006.1, read on the forward strand.
TCACTACTGCACCTAATACGAATAATCCAAATTGCGGTCCAGTTTCAGATTCAGAAACGATTATAATTATAAGCAAGCAAATAGCTGAATTTGAACAATTAGAATTTAATATTTGTGAGGGAGAAGAATTCATACTTCCTACCCCCACGAATAATGTAGATGGAGCATGGTCACCAGCTGTTTATAGTGGAGAAGGAGATTATGTATTTACTCCTACTGCAGATTGTAATGAGACAACTACAATTAGTGTTTATGAACATGCCTTGCCACAGCTAGATAGTCCAGAAAATGTAGTGAGTTGTACATCTTATGAATTACCTATCCTAACTCATGGTAGCTATTTTACGGGGACTAATGGAACAGGAACACAACTTAGCGCTGGCGATGTTATTACGTCATCACAAACAATTTATGTATATGCCGAGACAGGTGGATCGAATAATTGCGCAGCTGAAACTAGTTTTGAAATCACAATTGTAGAATTACCAGAGGTAGATATATTAGATGATGTAATAGTTTGTGAGTCTTATGAATTGCCAAACTTAAGCCATGGTAACTATTATACAGAACCCGATGGAGCAGGAACAGAATTAAATGCGGGAGATTTAATAACCTCATCCCAAACTATTTATATATATGCTGAGACAGGAGGAAATCCGAACTGTTCTAACGAATCCTCTTTTGACGTTACCATTAAGCAAATGGCTGAAATTGTTTTTGAATCATTGACTGATTTAAGCATTTGTGGGAACATGTCTTTGCCAGAAGTAGATAGCCTAGATACCGAAGATGATAATAATGTTGCTGGAACTTGGTCTGTTGTGGAAAATAATAATGTCTATACCTATACATTCACACCAACAAATGAATGTTATGAAGCATATAGTTTCACGGTTAGTGTAGAAGATGTAATAACTCCAAACTTTGTGATACCTCCAAGTCAATGTGAGGGAGAGAGTTTTCCTTTAGAAAATGAATCACCAAATGGTATAACAGGTACTTGGTCTCCAGCTTTTGATCCATACAATACAACAACCTATACTTTTACTCCTGACGCTGGACAGTGCGCTAGTACGCAGGAGGTAACGATTATAATTAAAGATAAACCCATAACATCACCTATTCAACTATTGAATTGATGAAAATTAAAAACTCATATTATGAAAACGATTAAATTACTTTTGATTTTTCTTTTTGCATTGATAAGCATTGCTGTTAATGCACAACAAACTATTTGTTCACCTGAAGTCAAAAACTATACAGTGGACGTGAATGACCCCTCACCAGCAGGTTCTTACGAATGGACTTTGTTAGACGAGGCAACAACTGATTTGTCTGTTGAAATAACAAATGCTGATACTAATAGTATTTCAATTGATTGGAGTAGTGCAACTTTAGATGCCTATCCAAGACCGCATACTTTTACGTTGACGGTCGTTGAAACAGTGGATGGTTGTTCTGGAGAGCCTCAAGAAATACAAATTATCTTGCAGTCAGGATATGAAGCACCTACTATAACAGCTATTGCAAACGCATTTTGTGTTGGAGATATTGAATTCTTTAACTTAACTGGAGGAACTCCTAATGCTCAAGTCACTTATACAATAACTAGTGATAACGCAGGATTTACGCCAATAAATGCTACGGTTGTATTAGGTAATAACGGAGATGCTACGATTGCGATTCCAGGCTTAACAGATGCTAACACTACGGAGGTATTTACGCTTACATTAACAGAAGTTGATGATGAAACAGATACTGATAGTTGTTCTGCATTGATATTAGACCCAGCAGATTCTACTATGAGTGTAACGGTGAATCCAATTCCAACAACAACAGAGATTATTTTTGATTAATCACTTATTGATGAAATGAGTTCTAACCTCTCTACATATCATTTAGGCTTTGTGCTCACCTTATTCCTCATATTCTGTATGGGGAGTGAGGTGAATGCGCAAGTGCCAACGCAAACGATATGTACGCAAGATGCGATGCCCAAATCCTATAAAGTGGATTGGGAAGAAAATGGAGGGGAAGGAACTCCTGGTTCAACTTATACTTGGGAGATATTAGAGGGAAGTTATAATGACTTAATTCAACCTACTACAGGGTCTGGAAATCAAATAGAAATTGTTTGGTCTACTGTTCCAGTGGGAACTTATACTTTGGTGGTAACAGAAACCACTAACTCTGGTTGTTTTAATCAAGAGGAGCTAGAGGTTATATTAGAAAACTGTGATTGCGATAATCCAGTTGAAGTATATATAAATGATGTTCAACCTATTTGCGAGGGTGAGACAATTCAATTATCAGCTGAAATTATTAATGCTTCTACTGTTCAATGGTTTACCGCTGGAGATGGAGTGTTTGATGATAGTACGAGCTTTACGCCTGTATATACGCCGGGTAATAATGATATAAACAATGGGTTAGTGTCTCTTTCTGTAGTAACAGACGATCCAGTTGGCGTATGTGATGCTGGAAATGCTTCCGTTGAATTAATTATCAATTCGCTTTCACAAGTTGATATGAGTTCTGTGAATGTGAATCATTGCTTAGGAAGTAGTTTTGAATTACCAACATCGGTAGAGGGAATTAGTGGAACATGGCAAGATGAAGAGGGAGAAATAGTTACACAACTTAATACCTCAACGATTGATGATGATTTAGTTTATTCTTTTATTCCTGATGATGATCAAGGCTGTTATGTAAATTCGACCGTGAGTTTTGTGATAGAGGCTTTAATGGATTTAAGTTTCGAAGAATTACCAGAGGAAAATGTTTGTGATGTTGCCGATTTACCAATGGTGGAGAATTTACCAAACAGCTCGGAGCAAGGAGTAGCCGGCGCGTGGACTCAGGAAGACAATCAAGATGGAACTTATACTTATACTTTCACGCCAACAGATACTTGTTACAATGAGTTTACTTTCACCGTGACTGTTACAGAATCTGTTGATGCTGAATTTGCTTATGTTGACGCTTCAGTTTGTGATGTAGCGGATCTTCCGTTAGTGGATGATTTAGCAACTCAAGACGACAACGGAGTTGACGGAACTTGGTCGATTAACCAGGTCGATGAGGTTTATACTTATACCTTTACACCATCTGGAGAATGTTATAATGAGTTTGTTTTCACGGTGACAGTAACGGACTCTGTAGATACTGAGTTTGATTATACAGATTCTTCAGTATGTGATGTAGCGGATCTTCCGTTAGTGGATAATTTAGAAACGGAAGATAATAATGGCGTAGCCGGAACTTGGTCAGTTAGTCAAGTCGATGAGGTTTATACTTATACCTTTACACCATCTGGAGGATGTTATAATGAATTCACTTTTGTTGTATCAGTAACTTCTTCAGTTGATACTGAATTTGACTATACAGACTCATCAGTTTGTGATGTTACAGAAATTCCTGATGTTTCAACTTTAGCTCCTCAAGACAATAACGGTGTTGATGGAACATGGACAATGAATCAAGTTGATGATGTTTATACTTATACATTCACACCAACCGATTCTTGTTTTAATGAATTCACTTTTGTTGTAACTGTATCCTCTTCAGTAGATACAGTATTTGACTATACAGACTTATCAGTTTGTGATGCTGCAGAACTTCCAGCAGTTTCAACTTTAGCTCCTCAAGACAATAACGGTGTATTTGGAACATGGTCAGTGAATCAGGTTGATGATGATTATATCTATACATTTACACCATCTGGAGGATGTTATAATGAATATTCATTTGTTGTAACAGTAACTTCTTCAGTAGATACTGTATTTGACTATACAGACTCATCGGTCTGCGATGCTGCAGAACTTCCAGACGTTTCAACTTTAGACTCTCAAGATAATAATGGTGTTGATGGAACTTGGACAATGGGTCAAGTCGATGAAGTTTATACTTATACTTTCACACCATCTGGAGGATGTTATAATGAGTTTGTTTTCACGGTGACAGTAACGGACTCTGTAGATACTGAGTTTGATTATACAGATTCTTCAGTTTGTGATGTAGCGGATCTTCCATTAGTTGATAATTTAGAAACGGAAGATAATAATGGCGTAGCCGGAACTTGGTCAGTTAGCCAAGTTGAAGATGTTTATACATATACTTTCACGCCAATAGATTCTTGTTATAATGAGTTTACTTTCACGGTAAATGTTAGTGATTCAGTTGATGCAGTATTCACTTACACAGATAGTGCAGTGTGTGATGTTACAGAACTTCCAGAAGTTTCAACTTTAGACTCTCAAGATAATAACGGTGTTGATGGAACATGGTCAATGAATCAAGTTGATGATGTTTATACTTATACATTTACTCCAACAGATACTTGTTACAATGAGTTTATTTTCACAGTAACTGTTAGCGATTCAGTTGACACTGAATTTAGTTACACAGATAGTGCAGTATGTGATGCTGCAGGTCTTCCAGTTCTAGAAGATTTAGCAATTCAAGACAATAACGGTATTGATGGAGCTTGGTCAATGAATCAAGATGATGATGTTTATACTTATACATTCACACCAATAGATTCTTGTTACAATGAGTTTGGTTTTACTGTAACTGTTAGCGATTCAGTTGACACTGAATTTACTTATACCGATAGTTCCGTATGTGACGTGACAGAACTTCCAGAAGTTTCTACTTTAGGCTCTCAAGACAATAACGGTGTTGATGGAACATGGTCAATGAACCAGGTTGATGGTGTTTATACTTATACCTTTACGCCAATAGATTCTTGTTATAATGAGTTTAGCTTCTCCGTAACTGTTAGTGATTCAGTTGACACTGTATTTAATTATGTAGATAGTTCCGTATGTGATGCTGTAGAGCTTCCAGAAGTTTCAACTTTAGACTCTCAAGATAATAACGGTGTAGCTGGAACATGGTCAGTGAATCAAATTGATGTTGTTTATACATATACTTTCACACCAACAGAAGATTGTTACAATGAGTTTAGTTTTACTGTAACTATTAGTGATTCAGTTGATACCGTATTTATTTACACAGATAGTGCAGTATGTGATGTCACAGAGCTTCCAGAAGTAGGAGAATTAGCAACTCAAGACAATAACGGTATTGATGGAACTTGGTCAGTGAATCAAGTTGATGATGTTTATACATATACTTTCACGCCAACAGATACTTGTTACAATGAGTTTAGCTTCACTGTAACTGTTAGTGATTCAGTTGACACCGTATTTACTTACACAGATAGTGCAGTGTGTGATGTTACAGAGCTTCCAATAGTTTCAAACTTAAACCCTCAAGACAATAACGGTGTTGATGGAACTTGGTCAGTTAGTCAAGTTGATGGTGTTTATACTTACACCTTTACACCATCTGGAGGATGTTATAATGAATATTCATTTGTTGTAGCAGTAACTTCTTCAGTAGATACTATATTTGACTATACATACTCATCAGTCTGCGATGCTGGAGAGCTTCCAGCAGTTACTAATTTAAACACTCAAGACAATAACGGTGTTGATGGAACATGGACTGTTGCTCAAACAGGCGATGATTATACCTATACGTTCACGCCATCTGGAGGATGTTATAATGAATATTCATTTGTTGTAACAGTAACTTCTTCAGTTGACACTGTATTTGACTATACAGACTCATCAGTCTGCGATGCTGCAGAACTTCCAGCAGTTACTAATTTAAACTCTCAAGATAATAACGGAATTGACGGCGCTTGGACCGTGAATCAAGTTGATGATGATTATACCTATACATTTACACCAACAGGCGGATGTTACAACGAGTTTAGTTTCACGGTAACAATAACAGAAACAGTTGCTACTGAGTTTAATTATGTTGACGCTTCAGTTTGTGGTGTAGCGGATCTTCCGTTAGTGGATGATTTAGCAACTCAAGACGACAACGGAGTTGACGGCGCTTGGTCAGTTAATCAAGTAGATGATGTTTATACATATACTTTCACACCAACAGATACTTGTTACAACGAATTTAGCTTCACAGTAACTATTAGTGATTCAGTTGACACTGTGTTTACTTACACAGATAGTTCCGTATGTGATGTGATAGATCCTCCAGAAGTTGGAGGTTTACAAACAAACGACAACAACGGTGTAGCTGGAACTTGGTCGGTAGATCAGGTTGATGGTGTTTATACTTATACATTCACACCATCTGGAGGATGTTATAATGAATTTACTTTCGCGGTAACTGTTAGTGAATCAGTTGACACTGTATTTACCTACACAGATAGTTCTGTATGTGATGTTGCAGAACTTCCAGAAGTTTCAACTTTAGACCCTC
>NZ_JANAIE010000070.1 GCF_029664245.1 Profundicola chukchiensis
TGCAAGCAGCCACGCCAGCGCCCCGAACACGATGCCGCCCACGGCTTGCCCGATCAGTACCCCCGGCGCCCCGACCAAAGCGGCGCCCGCCATCACGAAGGGTACCGTGCCCAGCGTATGTCGCCCCCAGTTCACCCAGGTCGACAGGAACGGACGGCCCAGGTTGTTGAAGGCGGCATTGGCCACGAAGATCACGCCGTTGAAGAAATACAAAAGCGCAATCGG
>NZ_JANAIE010000071.1 GCF_029664245.1 Profundicola chukchiensis
GTCGGACGACCTGCAGAAGCACGTGCAGAACATCAAGGACTGGCAGGTCAAATCGGCCCAGGCCAACCTGTCGATCGGCCGCAAAGGCGCCGAGATCACGGCCGAGCTCGCCTCGGTGCCGTCCACCGCCCACGCCGTCACGAACATCATCGACGATTTCAACCGTGGCCAGGGCCTATTCCACCGCAACACCTTCAAGGACAGCCCCGACGGCGATCTCGACAT
>NZ_JANAIE010000072.1 GCF_029664245.1 Profundicola chukchiensis
TTCACCAGATGACTGCGCCGTCATTGGCTGCGCGGTGCGGGATTGTCTAGGCTCGTGAGCACAAATTTCGCGATATTTGTCAGATGACAGGTTTTGGTCCGAAGACGACGTCAAGAGAAGCAGATCGGTTGTCCGCTTTTAGCGCCCTGCGGACGTCAGATGTCAGCGTGGTCGGCGTACCACTGCGGCCAATTCAACAAGCCCGGTTCCCAGAACAACAATCGT
>NZ_JANAIE010000073.1 GCF_029664245.1 Profundicola chukchiensis
GGACGAGATCAATATCGCACTGCGCTACGATTACATTCCCATCGACGAGGTGGTCACGTTTCTCACCGACGAGAAACCCGAAATGACCCACGTCGTCCTGACCGGCCGCAACGCCAAGGACGAACTGATCGAGATCGCCGATCTCGTGACCGAGATGGAACTGGTCAAGCACCCGTTCCGCTCCGGCATCAAGGCGCAGATCGGGGTGGAGTATTGAGCGCGT
>NZ_JANAIE010000074.1 GCF_029664245.1 Profundicola chukchiensis
TCTCTGGTTGCGGTAAGGGCTGGGGCCGAGACCGGCGCATAGCGCAGGGTCGTGAAGCTGTCAAACCGGCAGGGGGTCAGGATCGGGGGGCGGGCAGGGCACGCCAGTCTCCGGGAAAGAGACCGTCGAGGCGCCATTCGCCGATTCGTGTCCGGATCAGCCGCAGGGTCGGGTGCCCGATGGCAGCGGTCATCCGGCGGACCTGTCGGTTGCGCCCTTCGGT
>NZ_JANAIE010000075.1 GCF_029664245.1 Profundicola chukchiensis
GGGATTGTCTGCCTTGTCCTGTCTATTCTTAACGAATGGCAGCGCAATCGTCACCCAAAAAACACAGTTCAGCCACAAAATATTGCGGTATTTTCAAGCGATTCACGCGGGATTTCGCCGACCCTTCCACATATTGCGGAATTTCCCCCTGATGACACAAAAAGCACCTTAGCTCGCGGGCGCGGTTCGCCCGCGCGCGAGTCGCAATCTCATGTTGTGGGG
>NZ_JANAIE010000076.1 GCF_029664245.1 Profundicola chukchiensis
CGAGAGTCGAAAAATCGGCTCCGGAAAACCCGATCCCGCCGCCCATGCCGATCGTGCGGCACTGGCGATCGCCCAGTTCGTTCAGCGGTAGGGAGAGGACCAGTACATGAAACGACCCCGCGGCGGGCTCGATCGTGTCGAGCAAGGCCAAACGGGTCTTGCCATTGGAAAAGGTGCGGGTGTTGTCCTCCCATGGCTCCACGATGTTGCCGGCGGAAGCCT
>NZ_JANAIE010000077.1 GCF_029664245.1 Profundicola chukchiensis
GACCACGCTTTTGCGCACCGTCGCCGGGTTACAGCCGCCCCTGAGCGGTGAGGTCGGACTTGACCGCGAGGCGATGGCTTATGCCGCCCATGCCGATGGGATCAAGGCGACGCTGACGGTGGCGGAGAACCTGAGCTTCTGGGCGCAGGTGTTCGGCACCGGTGACATAACCCCGGCGATCGACGGTTTTGCCCTCGACGAGCTGCGCAACCGCCCGGCG
>NZ_JANAIE010000078.1 GCF_029664245.1 Profundicola chukchiensis
TTGCGCGGGTGGTGGAAGACGGGGCGTTCAAGGGAATCGGTGGCTTCATTGCCATCCGGGACGAGACCGGGGGGCTGAAAATCGGGCGGCGCGAGCCGGCGATGGGACTGCGCGGGATTCCCGAGACAGAAGTGATTTTCGAAGATATGGAGATCGCCGACGACATGGTGGTGATCCCGCCCGAAGGCGTGAAGCGCGGCTTTGCCGGGCTGATGAATGC
>NZ_JANAIE010000079.1 GCF_029664245.1 Profundicola chukchiensis
GAGCAAGTCACCGGTCGGACGGTGCCTTTTGTCGATGGGCCGCGGCGGGCAGGCGATTGCACCAAGCTGGTCTCGGGATCGGAACGGGCGACGCGCGACCTGCATTGGCGTCCTGAACGATCAACGCTGGCGCAGATGATCGCCGATGCCTGGCGCTGGCACCAGACAGGCGGTTACGGCGACAACCCGGATGATGGATAACCCGATCCCCGGCCGTC
>NZ_JANAIE010000007.1 GCF_029664245.1 Profundicola chukchiensis
TTGTCGTACAAGGTGAATATAACAGCCATAATTCCATTAAGACTTCGTTTATAACTATGTTGTAGTGCATTAAAAAAATCGTGAAAAGAATATTATCAACACCATTAAAAATTTGTGGATTTCTAACAATCTTACTTGGAATTGCAGTTGCGATTCTGACTTTAGGGTATTTAATAATTCTTGCTTTATATTTTATTGGAATTGGACTTCTTCTTTACTTAATTGACTTTGTTCTTAAACGTAATATAAGCAACAAACAGATTTTTAAAATCAGTCAAACCAGTTTAACAATTGTTTATCTGTTATTTTCAGCTTGGACTTATTTAAAATGGCAAGAACATAATGAAATTACATTTCCAAAAGAATTTAGTGGAGAAGCAGGAATTATTTTTGGAATTGAGAATTATCCACAACTTCCTGAAACTGAATTTTGGACTAAAAAAATTACAATTCCAAAAAACGGAATTTTAATTACTTCAACAAAAATCGAAGAAATACCTAACAGATTGCAATTCTATATTGGAAATGAGAAAATAAGAGACTTTAAGCAAGTAGATTGGAATCCAAATTTTGAATTTGATTGTATCGTTAGTGACGCTAAAATTAAAGCGTGGTTATTTACAATTAACGGTTCAAAACAAAAAGGCGCAAGAGAAAAAATTACAGAACTTTGTAATGAAATTGGAGGTAATAAAATTTCAAGTAGTTACAAAAGTGATAATTCAGTTATTTCGACAGACAAAAAAGGTAAATACTTATGGCTTCAAAATAAGGACTTGACTTCATTGCCAAATGGTTTAGAGAAACTTGACATTTATAAAGCTATTCTCACGGGAAATGATTTAACAGAAATCCCAAGCCAAGTTTTAGAAATAAGTTCCTTACAGAATTTGATTGTTGCAGGAAATCCCATTAAAGAATTTCCTTGTAAACTAAACAAACTTGAAAAACTAAAAAGTATTTCTATTGCAGAAACAAAAATTTCAGAAATCAATTGCGACTTATCTAAATTAGATAGTTTAGAACATTTTGATATATCAAAGAACAATTTGAATAGTTTACCTGATGAGATTAAAAATGTACCGAATTTAAAATGGCTTTCTTTAAATGATAATTCATTTACTAATTTATCATTTATAGATAAACGCCTTGAAAATTTAGAAACACTTTATTTGTACACAAACAAGGTAAGTGAGTTAGGAACTGAAACTAAATATTTAACTAATCTAAAAGAGCTTTTGATTTTTGACAATCAAATTGAGAGTATTCCAAAGAATATTGGAGATTTAATTAATTTACAAAAATTGGAAATATGGAACAATCCGATTAAATCAATTTCGCCAAATATTAGCAAGTTGACCAACTTAAGAACATTAAGAATTGATGATGATTATCTAACTGAAAAAGACAAAGAAAACCTGAAGAGTTGGTTGCCGAATTGTGGAATAAAATATCAAACAAGAAGTGAAAAATAACGCACTACAACACCGTATATAAGCTATGGCTCGGTCTGTTCTCATTTGGAAAATCTTTGGATTTCCCAAAGTTAGTTTATATTTAGAGAGGTTCGTGCTAAAACACGCCACAGCTCATACACGAAAGCTTATTATCACCAATTTGAACTGTAATAAATTAAACAAAAAAGTGTCCTTATCTGAAAACAAGTTGAATGAATAAAGTAATACTACAAATCTTGCTTTTAGTCTCTTTAAATTGTTTAGGTCAAGAATCAAAACTGAACATCACAATAGACGAAAGAATTGAAACATTATATTCTGTAGCATATTTTAATGATTATTTTTTGGTTAATAATCACGAAAACCTTTACAAAAACACTTTAAAAAATAAACTACAGGGATTAAAAGAGCATAAGGCTGTTCAACTATTTGACAGTTTATCTACAAAATATAATTTTTCATATTATAGAACTGTAGAATGGATACTTCAATTTTCAAATTTTCCTGAATTGCAAAAAATCAAAGAAAAAGCAGATGATTATTCAACCGTTCCTGAAAACAAAAAATACTTACTTGAAGAATTCAGAAAAGAACTGATTAAATTTAATCAAGATACCCTTTTTCAAAAATACTTAATGGCTATAAAACCTTTAAATAAAAAAGTGATTACACAAGTAAGAAACTCTGAAACCATCGACAAATTACCAACATATTTAGAGGAATACTATGGCAAAAAACTAAACTCATATAATCTAATTCTTTCACCATTAATTCACGCAGGAGGCTTTAATTCGGAAATAATAAATGAAAAAGGAGAAAGAGAAGTTTATGCGCTTTTAGGTCCAAATGGAGAAATTGATTTTGTTCCGTATTTTGATAAAGACTTTATAGAAACTGACTTAATTCTTCACGAATTTGGTCATTCATTTGTCAATCCGTTAGTTGAGAAATATAACAAAGAAGTAGAGGAGTTAAGTTCCAAATACTACACAGAAGAATTGAAAACAACTGGGAATAACCAAGGGTATGGTGAATGGAAATGGGTTTTCAACGAGCTTCTTTTGAGAGCAACTACGATTCATATAACCGAACAGAGGTTTGAAAAAGAAAAAGCTAAAAAATTACTGGATTTTGAAAAATCAATTGGATTTGGGTTGGTCGAAGAAATTTTGGAGATTCTAAAAGATTATGAACTAAATAGAACGAAGTACAAAACTTTTGATGAATTCTATCCAATATTAATTGAACGAATGAAATAAAAACTGCTTACAACAACGTATGTAATTTATTGCTAGTTATAGCCTACTTTTGAAAATCCTCGCGGAATTTCCAACTAGATGTGTACTTGCAAAGTTAATTGCTAAACCACGCAACTAAACATAGCTGAGACGGTTAGCCAATATTAAGAAAAACCATGAAAATACTGACTATAATAACACTTTTTCTATTTGATTTTTGTAATCTCAATGCGCAACAACTGAACTGTGAAAAGTTTAAAAATGGTGAATTTGAAATTAGAAAAGACTCAATATCCAAAGGAAGTTTTATCAGCAGAAATGATAGTATTCAAATCGAAAGAAGTAATGGATCAAAAGATGCAACCGAACTAATAGTGAATTGGATTGACAAATGTACATATACACTAAAACCAAAAGATATAAACTTGGAAGAGTTTAACGACTTACCTGAAAATGCACTTTTGAAAGTAGAAATTATTGAAGTAAAAGAGGATTCGTATATTCAAAAAAGTAGTGCAAATTTTGCCGATTACGAAATAATAAAAGAAGTATATTTAATTAAATAACAGTAGCAAAAAAGGTATGCATGGGAAGTACTATACTGAATTTTATTCCCTATTGTCTACACCGTGACTTTGCAAAGACTTCTGTATCTATCTGTCGCTGTTGAGTCTATATCCAAACGTAGCTAATTAAATCAATATCAATGAATAGAGTATTTTGTCTTTTAATCGCTTTGCTGATTTTATCTTGCCAAAATGATGATAAATATGTAAGTTCATATAATGAAACAAACATTGAGTGGAACAAGTCAGAGAAAATAAAAGTTCTAAATTTTGGAACCTTTCATTTTGGTTATACTCCAGATAAAAATAAAACAGAATTTGATGAGAATAATCAAAATAATCAAAAGCAGGCTCATGAAATTGCTCAACTTTTATCAGATTTCAAACCAACAGTTATCATTGTTGAAACAGTACCAAGTTATAATTTAGAATTGCAAGAAATTTTCAAGCAATATAAGATGAACCCAACAATGGAATTCAAAAATATCAATGAGATTCAACTTATTGCTTTTGAAGTCGGACGTCTTTCCGAATCAAAAAGAATTTATGGAATAGATCATCAGCTGGGGTATAATTATATGATTGGGGATGAGATAAAGAATAATGATATTGACTCTGTGACATATAATTATTTTAAATCAAGTGCGGAAGCCTATAATCAGATTGAGAATATGTCATTGAAGAAAGCACTAACTCTTATGAATACCAATGATTATTTAAATTGGAATATAAATGTTAATGCAGATATTCTTACTTATGTTGGAAAGAATAGCGGACATCACGGAGCAGATGAAGCTTCTGAGTTTTATAAACGGAATTTAAGGATGTTTTCAAATTTAAATAGAATTCCTCTTTCCGAAGATGATAGAGTCTTTATTCTTATGGGAGCTGGACATACAGCATTTTTCAGAGATTTCATTTCAAGAAGTCCAAAATATGAAGGTGTTCCTGTTGAACACTACTTAAAATAACTGGCTTTAACAATGTATAACCGCAGTTTCTAGTGGATTCGATTGCGTTCGAATCCACTAGGAATTGCTAACGACAGTGCTAAACCGAAAATTAACGCTTATTAACCCGTAACTAAGGGTTATACGAGATCGTTGTGCGTTATTTGAGACTCAATATGCTGAATAAAAACAACAATTAAGCCGGCTGTAAATTATGAAGATAGAATATAATAAGATCTCTGTTTTAAGCAATTTTGTGGATAAGCAATTATATCGTGAATTAATAAAATGGGAAATCTTATTCTCGACACAAATTTTGTTTATTTTAAATCATAAAATTCACCCAAATTCACGAATTTTATAAAACGTATATAATTATTTATTAGGATTACGGAATTTAAAATAAGATTATAAAATCATTAACAAGTTGAAAAGAAAATTAACGAAATCAATTGTAGCTAGTTTATTAATGTTTTTAGCTTTATATTATTTAGCAAATTTTGAAATCTATACCTCCTTGTTTGTTTCAATTGGTGCAAGTGTATTAACATTCTTCATATTCTCTTCTGAAAATCAAAATCAATAGTACTCGTGAGCCGCATAACTAAAACGCTTAAAATTACCTTATAATTTAAGTTAAAAAATCATGCATTTAGAACAGTTTTTAGAGTCAAAATTTAGTCTAAAATCATTCAAAAAAAGAATAAAATAAAGTCAATTTTAGGTATAAAAAGCTAATAAATTGAGAGAAATCTGCAACGAAATATCAATTAAAAGAGCTTGTAATTGGAGGGAAATTAGATAATTTCACTTCATCTGCATGAAAAAATATTCCGTCTAGATGAAAAAATCATTTTATGCGCATGATGTTACAACTTTATGCGCATGAAATGACTAAAAGATGCGGATGAAAAAGTCAAAAGATGCGCATGATTTTAGGCAAAAAAAAGCCTGAAACAAAATTCCAGGCTTTTTAAAATAGGTTAGTAACTATAATTTATATTAAAATGCTCAGTTTTTGCATCGAAAACTGATCTTATTTTTCTGATATTTTTTAATTAAAATTCTTGCATTATCTGACTTTAAATTAACAGTTGAAGAACATTTAGAGTAATTCTCTCGAAGTTGTTTGTTGCTAAAATTCAAAAGAGATGTAAAGTTTAAATTAAAATGTACATTATTCACGAAATGCGTGATCAAACAAATCAACAAAACAGCAAACGTATTTGAAAAGTTTATTGATAAAAGATAGCGTTCAAATAGTATCATCACTTATAAATTATAGGTTTAGAGCTAAATTAAAAAGCATTGACTGATAAAACCAGGAGAAAACATAGAGTTTACTCGCAAAAACCTTGAGTTTACTCGTCATTTTTCCTAGTGATTGAAATACAATAAGTTATGTGTGTTTGTTCTACGGAATTCTATTGAAGAGAATAAAGAGTAAAAAATGAACAAACCGAAAACAGAAAACCGAAAACTGAGAACTGTGAACGGCTAACAGCGAACCGTCAAAGCTTACTTCTTCGCCTTGATTTCCTTATCCAACAACATTTCAACCTCCCATAGGGTGTAATTCAACATGCCATCGACATAAAGAATCTTTCCGTTTTTGTCTAAAAGCATGTTCATAGGATAACTTCTTACGCCAAAACTACCTAAAGCCGATTTTTGATTGGTGATGTGATTAAAGTTAATCGGACGTGTTTCTAGAAATTTATCAACCTGTTCCTGTGTGTTGAAAGTAATCGCTACAAATTGAGCTTTATCATCGTATTTGCCGGCTAATTCATTTAAAACAGGGATTTCCTTAATGCAAGGAGGACAACTGGTAAACCAAAAGTTGACGAAAATGGGCTGACCATTAGGTTTAATATTAAATAAATCTAAGGGAAAATCCTCGCCAATCATCTGCATAAATTTAGCATATGGATTTCTCTGTTTACTATAATCTGGCTTGATACCTACACGATAGAAAACTGTGTCATTTCTTTGAATAGAATCATATAACATGATGATGCCTTTTTGCTCCACAATTTCGGTGGCGACATTCTCGTATATTTCATGAGAAATAATCTGATTACCGGGCATTTGATATAATTTAACCTCTTGACCCATCAAGGGCAAAGCAAAAATAGCCAAGGTGAAAATGTATATAATTCTAAAAGACATAACTAGTTATTTGCTTGAAAGTTAAAATTTATATCTAACACTCGCAATAAAATATCTCCCCAAAGTATTGCGGGTATTGATGCTCGTATAGAAATCATTGAAACTATTACTCACAATTTTGTTATTGTCTAACAAGTTTCCAGCCATCAGATAAGTATATATTTTCCTAGCTGGTTTGTATCTAACACTAAAACCTAAATCATGGTTTTCGTTGATCTTTCCACCATTAGAAAATTGGTTATTAAAGTCATAATCAGCCTGTAATAAAATCGCATCCGAAAGCATCCAAGCCGTTTTTAAGAAAGGCTTCCAATTCACAAATTGATTTTCGTTTAATTGGTTGCTATAGTCGTTTCTAGCATAGTTTAATCCTGCATCAAGCTCAAATTTCTTTCTAAATTTAAAAGAGTTAGTTAGTGTTCCAGAATAAAAATCAGACTTATTCTCTAGTGTAATGTTGTTGTTTCTTGACTCAAAATCAGCAAAGCTTAAACTTCCATTTACTTTTAAGGTATAAACTTTATTGAATCTTTTAGAAGCATAAATAGAGTAGGACCAAGTGTTCTCAGGCGTTTCTGAGTTAAATGGTGTACTAAATTGAATTTGATCAGCGAAAAATCCTTCGGTTCTAATGTTGTCTGACTTTTTAGAATAACTAAGACTCGTCCAAAGGTTGAAGAATTTAAAATAATTAAATATGTTATAGCTCAAATTCACCTTTTGATATCTGGTTTCTCTTAAGTTGGCAGAACCTCTGTAAATATCAAAGTAACCTTGAATGTCATAAGCCTCCGTTAATTCTTTTATTTGTGGAATTTCATAGGTATGTTCGTAATTAAGCCTTAGCGAACTAGCATTACTAAATTTATATTCTCCATTAAAATGTGGTAGAACTCGTGTTAAATCAAGGGAACTATAGGTCTGTGTACCCATGTTTTCTGTTTTGAATTTGTGGATTCCAGCACCTAAATCAAATTTAAATTTATCGATTTTACGAGTATAAGTTGCGTCTGCATAGAGTTCGGTAAAGTCGAATTCCATTTGGGTTGGCGTAAATTCATTTTGAATTAACTCCGTATGGTTAAACAATGAATTCTCTAATTTCTGATCATTTTTATTTAAACCTAACTTAATTCTAATATTACTTAAATTGGTAATTAAATGATTGTAAATCGCCAATCCTTGAAACGTATTTGAAACTAATTCTTGGTTTTCGTTTAAAGTATATAAATCATTTATGGGAGTAAACTCAAAGAATCCAGCGAAGGGTTCTTCGGTAGCTGTTAATTGCAAATCAGGAGATTCTTTTTGGTGTGAATGTGTAAAATACAACCCAAAGTTATCATCTTTTCCGACTTTTCGGATATAGCTCAATCGCTGACTCACATTGGTGTTGTCCCTTCTTTGTTTTGTTTTTCTGATGATGCTTGGCTCGCTGTCATCATTCATAAAACTATTGATATCGCTTAAATTATCTTGGTTCTGCTCATTGAAGTTAATACGATATTTTAAATTTGAATTTGGGTTGATATTATAGTCTACTCTTAATCTAGAGATAAAAGAAAAAATATCTTGATTATTGGTCTTTTCGTCACGTTGGGTGAAGTCAGAATATATTCTTTCGGTACTGGATTCATAATTCAAGTTATTATCTGTTGCCAAGGCAAAAGCCGTAATATTTAATTTCTTGATGGGTTCATATCCAAAGTGAAAAGCACCCAAATGATTGCTCATGCTTGTGGCTTTTTGTCCCGAACCGAACATCACGCTCGTCATACTAGAACGCAAAGCATTAGAACCTCCTTCTTCCATAAACTCAGAGATTCCACCCAAGAATTGAAAGTAATCTTCGTTAGAGAAAACTGTTTTGCCGTAGGTATTGAAATCCGAAATCAATGTAGCATCTGTCTTGCGGCTAAACCTAAAGAGTTTCTCTTGTAAATCGTAATGCTTATCGGCATCTCCACCCATAGAGACATTCCCAAAAATGAGATTTTTCTTATCTTCCTTTAATACAATATTCAGCTCTGGTTGCTCTTCGTCTTGCATGGAATTAGCAAAAGGATTCGCCTTAAACTTTTTATTCAACTGTATTTTATCCACGGCATCTGAAGGTAGGTTTTTAGTTAAAAGCTTGGTGTTTCCCCCAAAGATTTCTCGGCCCTCTACTTTAATAGAATGAATTTGCTTTCCTTGATAAAATACATTTCCATCTTCTATTTGAATACCAGGTAATTTTTTTAAAACATCTTCTAAAGTTTCTTCGCTACCGGTTTTAAATGAATCTGCATCAAATTCTATGGTGTCGCCTTTCATTTTAATAGGAATTCTACCTTGTGCCACAATATCTTGCAGCTTTACGCTAGAGCTTTGGAGTATAATCTCCTCACGCATATTTTTGTTTAAAGAAATTTTCTTTAAAAGTGGCGCGTAGTTCACATGCTCAATCTCGATTTCATAATCTTTACCACAATCCATTTCTAGTTTAAATTCTCCCTCTTTATCAGAAAAGGTAAATCCAGCGCTTTTGTTATTTTCATCAAATGCCGAAATAGAGGCATCATATACCGGAAATTGTAATGAGTCTAAAACCATTCCGCGGTAGTTGCATTTCTCTTGTGCGGATAAAAAACTAAAAGATAATATTAGAAGTAGGAAGTAAAAATGAGTCTTTTGCATGTTTCTTTTTTTATAAAGCTAACCAACTATTTGATAAGACGAACACAAAATAATTCTGTTACATAAATCATCCTAAAATAGGAGGGAAGAAGTTCATTGGGTTTTAATTCGTTTATCCATGGAGTTGGATTTAAAAAAGTGAGTAAATCTCCCTTCGAAAATTTACTCATTCTATTGGTTTCTTTTAATTAAAATAATCTTTTGAATGCTTAATATATATTATTCGGTGTCAACGCCGCCACCCATCATTTCTTGAATTTTCTTTTGTATTTCTAGCATTTCCTTTTCAAAAGCTTCTTGGCTAAGCTGCTTGCCACCTGCAGGTTTAGTAATTTTAATTTCTTCATTTTTAACGGCTACCGAAAGAGCAGTAACATTAATATCTACACCATTGGTGTTGAATTCGGCTTTTAGGATTAAGCCTGGTAGTCCCCAAGTTCTATCCGGACCATCTTTAATAGTGATTTTCGGCGCAAACCAAGCTCTTGCAGAAATAGTATCGTTATATTGTCCCATAGCTTTTCTGGTGCTAAAACCAGCAATCTCTTCGTTCTCACGCGTGATTTCCCAAGTATATTCTGGTAATTTATCTTTTACCAAATATTTAGTTCCCATGATATCATAGGGTTTCAAGAAAGTCCCTTCTTTTAGGTCTTTGTAAAAAACACCTTTGTCCTGACTCATCATTTGTTGAGTAATCATTCCAACTGGAGATTGTGCATTGCTAATTTTTTCAACCATCTCATAAGTCGACTCCTGACCATTGGTTTTTAAGATATAATTGATTTTGATACCGTCGGCTAATTCTTGTCTAATCTGATCGGCTACCTGTGCACGATATTGCTGTGGAATACTTTGAATTACGGTTTCGGCATCCATGTCCATGCGCAATTCGTAGGTAACTTCTACAAATTCTGTAGATTTTTGTGCTTGGATAGTAATTGCTAAACAAGCAAATAAGAGTAGGAATATGTTTTTCATGATAGTAATTTTATACATAAGACGAACAAAACATTTTTATGTTACAACCCTGTATGTTAAATAAAACTCGAATTAATCGAGGTTTTTAGGTTTGCCAGAAAACAGAAGAGCAATCCCACCACCAATTAAAAATCCTAGCAAAAAATCATACTCACTATCCCAAGTAAACATAATTACAGCTCCAATAATGGCTATAATGAGCCCAATAATTCTATAAATATTCATGATTTGTTTTAGTGGTTAATCAGAAGTGTCAACCCCTTGAGAGTACATTTCTTCCATTTTTTTTGCTTCCTCCATGATTTGTTTTTGATATTCCTCTTGTGAGATAGCTTCAGAATCATCTGGGAATTTAATTTTAACATTATTACCTTCTAAATAATCTAGCTCTTTCGCAAAAACATGAATCTCATAATCATTATTATTTAACTTATATTCTAAAATTAACCCTGGAAGCCCCCAAACATCTTCTGGTCCAGCTTTGTATGGGATTTTAGGAGCATACCATGCTATAATTGAATTATTATCCAATTTCGCTGTTGCCTTTCTTACCTCAAGTCCTAGTATCTTTTTAGTATCCCTTGTTAATTGCCAGTCATAAGTAGGAAGGTCTTTTTTAACAGTTCTACTCGTTGAGAACATTGTATAAGTTATATACTGGATGCCAGTATCATAATCTGAGTAATGTTTGTTATCATCACTTCCAAAAGAAACGATGATGGGGGGCGGGCCATCTTTATCATATTGCTGATTATCTATTTTTTTACAAAACTGTATTCAGCTTGATTCCCTAATAGAATCAATTCGACATTTCTAACTTCCTCCATGGCTCTGAGTTCAGCTTCTGCTAACCTTGGGTCTTTTGCGGACTCTTCATTCATTTCCCATTTCTCTTGCTTACCATACTTAACCTTCAATGCATCTTGGGCAAAGAATGGACTTGATAGTAAAAGTATAAATGAGAGTAGCGTGATTTTGATTTTCATAGTTCTTAGATTTAATCAGAAGTGTCAACCCCTTGAGAGTACATTTCTTTTAGCTTTTTCATATATGCTTCAGTTTCTTCTTTATATTGCTCTGGAGAAATAGCTTTGCTTTCATCGGGTTTTTCTATGTTAACTAAGTTGGCATCCAATTGCTCTATTTCTTGCGCGAAAATATGAGTAGTTCTAATTCCTTTAGATGTTTTTCTATCAACCTGATATTCTAAGATTAAACCAGGTAAACCCCAAACATCTTCTGGACCTGCTTTATAGGTGATTTGTGGAGCATACCAGGCTGTTTCTTCTTTGTTTTCACTTTTTATAATAGCTTTTCTCACTTTAATCCCCAAAATCTCTTTGGTTTCTCGTGTTAATTCCCATTCATAGGTGGGTAATTCACTTTTGATAAGGGTATATTTACCATTAGCAGTAAAAGATCTGAAAGTTATCCCCGTATTATAATTGGAATATACCTTTTCGTCGGGCATACCAAAAGTTACAATTATAGATGAGCCTTCACTCATTTCAGTTTGATCATTTTTTATTTTTTCAACAAAAACGAATTGAGCTTCATTGTTATAGACGACCAGTTCATAATCTGTAATATCTTGCATGGCTTTTCTTAAAGCCTCAGCAAGGTCTTTATTTGTTTCTATGATTTTTTGAGAAATGTCGTATTTAGTTTGTTTCCCATATTTAATCTTCAATGCATCTTGGGCAAACAAACCTGTGCAAAGAATTAAACAGATAAAAGTAAGTACACGCATAAATGTATTTTTTTAATATTCAAGCGGTAAGTTACAATTTTTCAATAAATAAAGGAAAACTAATCTAAGTCTGTGATTTTTTTTCGGCCTAATATGAAATATTGCCAAGGAACAAATTTGTGCTTCCAAAAGCTTTTACCGGGGCTTCTTCTTGATTTTAGATAATGTCCCACTTTAGCATAAAAACTAAAATGAGCTTTTAAAATCGCCATAAAGTGTCCAAAACCTTCATATCGCCAAAACACAAATGCAGTTACGCCATCCAATACCATTCGAGAAAAAACAACCGGTAGAATTTTATAGGTTGGAAGATTTCTGACCAACATCCATAAACTGTTTCTGAAGTTAAGATAAGTTTTATTTGGACTATTGCTTAAAGTTCCTCCACCCACATGATACACAGAAGATTTTCCGGTGTAATATATTTTTCTATCGGCGTTGTTGAGTCGCCAACACAAATCGATTTCTTCCATGTGAGCAAAGAAAGCTTCGTCAAAACCACCTTGTTCCCAAAAATCTTTGGATCGAATAAACATACAAGCGCCAGTTGCCCAAAATATCTGAATTTCGTCGTCATACTGACCTTTGTCTTCTTCTAAAGTCCAAAACACACGTCCTCTACAATATGGATATCCAAAATTATCTAGAAAACCACCTGCCGCACCAGCGTATTCAAATTTGTTTTTATGATGAAAGTCTAAAATCTTAGGCTGTGCAGCAGCAATTTCTTCATTTTTAAATAAATCAAACATAGGAGCAAGCCAATTCGCCGTAACTTCTACATCTGAATTCAATAAACAATAAATATCCGCATCAATGTTTTTTAAACCTTGATTATACCCACCAGCAAAACCATAGTTTTCTGGATTTTGAACAATACGAACCTCTGGAAAATTTTGTTCAACATAGTTAATAGAATCATCGGTAGAAGCATTATCTATAATATATACATCAGCATCTTTAGAATGCTCGCAAACGGTCCCCAAAAACTGTTCTAGAAGTTTTCTTCCGTTCCAATTAAGTATTACAACAGCTATTTTCAATAGTGAATTCCTTTTTTGTATTTCCACCTTTTGTGTGTCCACATGTAATTGGCTGGGTCTTGCTGAATGTTTTTCTCTAATAAATCAAAGAATTTATGAACGACTTCATTCTCTTTAAAATCATCGCCATCGGGTGTGATTTCTATGACTTCGTATTCATATTTACCACGTTTGGGTTTGCTGATGTTTAAGTAAACAATTCCCATATTTTTTCGTCTGGCCAATTTATCAAAACCTTGAAATACGGGTGTGGTTTGATTTAAGAATTGTAAATCATATCTAATGGCTTTCTTATAAGGGCTCTGATCTGCTACCATTAAAAATAGAGAATCTCCATCATTTGGGATTCTTAGAATTCCTTCGGTTGCCTTTTGCATTGGAATGGTTTCGCCGTTGAATTTTTCTCTACTTTTCTTAATGATTTCGTTTACCAATTCATTTTTAGCAACATGATATACCGCAAAAATATTTGGTGTTGGAAGATGTACACCTAAACCTTTTAGCCATTCCCAATTAAAAACATGACCACACAAAACCATCACGTTTCGCTTTTCATCATAAATACGTTGCATCACCTCTATATTCTTCACAGAGATTCGCTGGTCTATTTCTTCTTGAGAAATAGTGATACCTTTTAAGGTTTCAACCGTAAAATCACAAAAGTTTTTATTAAACTGCTTAGAAATCTGTTGAATTTCCTTGTCTGACTTCTCAGGAAATGAGTTTTTTAAATTCTCAATAACTACTTTTTTTCTATACTTAATCACGTAGTTTTGAAGAAAATACAAAAAATCAGATAATTTATATAAGACTCCTAAAGGTAGAGCCGATAAACCGTAAAGTAGCTTCTTGTAGATTGTATTCATAGTGCTCAACAAAGGTATGATTTCTTTTATAATCAGCGATTTCAGAAGATGGAAAATTAGATTAAAAACGCATCAATTAAAATAACTATATTTGTTTTAGTTAATTAAAACCAAGAAACTATGAGTTTGAATTTATTAGACAGGGTTAAAAACGAAATTACCACCACGGTAATTGATAAAATTAGTAATTATGTTGGTGAGAGTAGAGGTAATACCTCTAATGCAGTTACGGGAGCTATTCCAACCATTTTAGGATTTATTACAGAGAAATCTAAAGTGGACAGCAGCGCCAATACTTTGATAAACTTAGCAACAAAAGGTGACTTAACCGACTTGTTTAAGGATAGTAATTTCACAGATGTTTATGAGCGTAATAGAGATTCGCTTATGGTGCAAGGAAAAACTTTGCTTACAGGTTTGTTTGGAGATAAAGAAGCTAAATTGAGTCAAGAAATTGCTAATTATGCTAGAATTGAAAAAGATGCCTCTTCTAATATATTAGCTGCTATCCTTCCGTTGATTATGAATGTGTTGGGTGGAGAGATTTCTAAACAAGGTTTAACCGCTGAAAGTTTATCAGGTTTATTTGCTGAGCAAAAAGAATCTATTTTCGCAGCTATTCCTTCTGGTTTAGAATCTTTGGTTGGAGCTTTAGGTCTAGGTAAAATGGGAAGTGTAGTTAGCGAAACTACTACGCGTGTTGCGCCTAGCATTCAAGGGAAAACTATGGAAACACAAGCAGAAGCGACTAAAAGAGTAAATGATAATATTGACCTTTCTGATGACGACGATGACAATGAAGCAAGTGGATTCACTAAGTGGTTATTCCCACTTCTTGGAATTATTGTAGCGCTTGGGTTGTTGTGGTTGTTAATGAAACAATGTAATGACGATACAACCGCAGATGCTGCAAAAACTGAAATTAATACAAGTGAAATTCAAAACTTCGCGACTTATACATTAAATGAAAATCAAGAAGTTGTAAACGCGCAAGCTTCTCCTTTATTAAATGCTGATAGCAATCCTATTGTTATAGATAATGATAATTATAAACTTATCGAAGATGGTTTTGTAGTAGACGCAAATGGTGATCTTGTTTATGATATGGATGGTGCAGCTATTAAAATCGTAGATAAAATAGCCATAGTTTCAAACGAAGTAAGTGGAGATTATGACGAGGCTAAGAATAGATTTGTATATGATATTGGAGAAACGACTGAAATTACATTAGCAGATGGAACAAAATTAAATGTAGGTAATAAGTCTACCGAATGGAAATTGTATGATTTCATCACAAATGAGTCGAATACAGTATCGGATGACAAAACACAAGGTTGGATCACTATGGACAGAGTTTATTTTGAAACTAATCTGAACACCTTAGATGCTGAATCTAGACAACAATTAGATAATATTGCTGCCATTTTAAAAGCATATCCAAATGCTCAAGCTAAATTTGGTGGGTATACAGATAATGCTGGTGCAGACGATGTGAATGTACCTTTATCAGAAGCTAGGGCTAAAGCTGTAATGGCAGATGTTGTAAATGCTGGAATTGATGCAGGAAGATTAACTGCAGATGGATATGGATCTCAACATCCAATTTGTCCTGCCAATGATACACCAGCTTGTATGGCACAAAACAGAAGAGTTGATATTAGAGTTACTGCAAAGTAATTTTGAAATAATTAAATCACAGCCCCGAATTTTCGGGGCTTTTTTTTAGGAATAAATTTAAAGTGTATTCAAAACACTTGCTTTAATTATTTAACTATATTTGTTAGACTTAACACGTTTTTCATGTCAGATTCAATACATACAACATCAAGCAATTCTAAGAAATTACCAAAGCCGGAACTTTCTATTTCTACCATTATCAATATGAGCATGGGGTTTATGGGAATTCAGATGGCGTTTGGTTTACAAAATGGAAATGCCAGTAGAATATTGGCCAACTTTGGAGCAGATGTGGGGCAATTATCTTGGTTTTGGTTGGTCGCACCTATTACAGGTTTATTAGTACAGCCATTAATCGGGCATTTTGGTGATCATACCTGGACATGGTTGGGTAGAAGAAAGCCTTATATTCTAGTGGGCGCAATTTTATGTGCTATTGGATTAATCTTTTTACCAAATGCGGCTTCGGTGACTCAATTTTTTGGAGCAAGTGTATTGTTGTTAGCCGTTGTCTTTTTAGCTTTAATGGATGCCTCAGTGAATGTAGCGATGGAACCTTTTAGAGCTTTGGTGGGGGATATGCTACCCAAAACTCAAGGTACAATCGGTTTCTCTGTTCAAACGATTTTAATTTGTATTGGTGCAGTGATTGGGTCTTTTTTGCCATGGGCAATGACCAATTGGTTTGGAGTATCTAATGTCGCTCCAGAAGGTTTTGTGGCTGATAATGTGATATGGTCATTTTATGTAGGTGCAGCTGTTTTGTTGCTAACGATTATTTACACCATTGTTACCATCAAGGAATATTCACCTAAGGAATTTGAGTTATATGCTGACGATGATAAAGAAGTTGAAAGCATTGAAAATAAAAATTTAAGCGCAATTTGGGATGACTTTAAAGCTATGCCCAATCGAATGAAAAAGCTTGGTGCAGTGCAGTTTTTCTCGTGGTTTGCTTTATTTACGATGTGGGTGTATACTACATCGGCTTTGGCTACACATCATTATGGGTTATTACCGTCAGATACTAATTCAGAGACCTTTAATATAGCAGGTGATTGGGTAGGTATATTGTTCGCAATTTATAATTTCGTGGCACTAGGATGGGCGTTTGTTATTCCCGCTTTTGTGAAAGCTACGAGTAGAAAGTTCGTTCATGCTTTCTCTTTAGTCATGGGTGCATTAGGATTATTTTCGATGTACTTCATTGCAAATCCGGACTTATTATGGATTAGTATGATTGGTATTGGTATCGCTTGGGCAAGTATTTTAGCATTGCCTTATGCTTTATTAATAGATAAATTACCATTAAAGAAAATGGGGGTTTATATGGGTATTTTCAATTTCTTTATTGTAATACCTCAAATTATAAATGGAATTGCGGGAGGCCCAATCGTGAAAAGCTTTTTTGATGATTATGCTATTCTATACTTGTGTCTAGGAGGGGTCTTCTTTTTAATTGCGGCCTATTTCACGATTCGCGTGGACGAGCCTTTGTTTGGAGAATATGAATATCTACAAGCTCAAAAAGAAGAAGCAGATAAATCAATAATGGGGTAGTTCATCAATGAATTCTACTTTGCGTTGATTGAAATCAATCTGTACAAAAAGATGTTGAATACCATTGGTTAGATAAATGAATGTAGTTTTAAGGACTTGTGCATAACGCATAGCTTGATCTAAAGTTTTTTGATCTATTTCTACTCTAGGTTCTTTGCATTCGCATAAAATAAAAGGTTGAGTATTTTTATAAACCAAAATATCTGCACGCTGATTAGATTGATTTATATTCACTGGATATTCAGCAACTAAATTGTTTAAAGGATAACCAAAAGATTTATGAATGAACTGAGCTGCATGTTGTCTAACCCATTCTTCGGGTGTGTTGACAAACCACTTTTTGCGCAAGGGGCAAAAGATTTGAACGCCATTTTCGGACTTTCTCAAACGAAATTGGTATTTTTCGGGAAAATTTAACGCTGCAATCTGAATGAAGGAATTCGAATCCATACGCAAAGATATTAAAAACCGGAAGTTCGCACCTATTTACTTTTTGTGGGGTGATGAGCCTTATTTTATTGATGCTATTACCGAGGATTTACAGAAATATGTATTGAAAGAAGAAGAAAAAGCTTTTAATGAACATATTTTCTACGGAAATGAAATTGAAATGAAAGATATTGTTTTGCAGGCAAGACAATATCCAATGATGTCTGATTATCAGTTAATCATTGTAAAGGAAGCACAAAATCTACGAAAGCAATTAGATCATTTAAGCGCTTATGCGAATGATGCACTGGCTTCTACGATCTTAGTTTTCAACTTTAAATTTGCCAAGCCAGACGGACGAAATAGTGCGATTAAAGCTATTAAGAAAAACCATATTTTGGCAGAGTCTGCTAAAATTAGAGATTATCAACTTCCTCCATATATTGCTAAGTTAGCTAAATCCAAAGGTTTTGATTTAGAAGAAAAAGCCAAAATGTTATTGGCTGAAAACATCGGTCAAGATCTTTCTCGAATTCATAATGAGATTGATAAGCTAGCAGTTTTATTAAAGAATGAAAAGAAAATTACTTCTGAGCTAGTAGAGAAATACATTGGTATCAGTAAGGATTATAATAATTTTGAGTTAACGAAATCCTTTTCAGAAGGAAACATCAAACGTTCATTTGAAATTATTGAATACTTCGGTAAGAATCCAAAAGATAATTCAATTTTTGCAACATTGGCGGTGATGTTTAGGTATTTTACTCATGTTATGATTTACCACGCCCTACCGGACAAGAATCCTGCAAAAGTAGCTGCTAAACTTAAAATCAATCCCTATTTCGTAAATGAATATCAAACTGCAGCAAAAAGATATCCCTTGAGAAAAGTAACTCAAATCATAGGATTCTTAAGAGAAGCCGACGTAAAAGCTAAAGGTGTTGGTGCTTCGGGTTCAGTTACCGAAGAGGATTTAATGCGTGAGTTGGTTTACAAAATTTATAGACTTTAATTTAAAATATAAGGGGCAATAAATAAATGCAATTGTGCTTTAATCAGTTGATAAAAAAATGGCAAAGTAAAAAGGTTTAACTTAATTACTTTGCCATTTTTTATTTTAAAATTTATCACTTAAACTTAACTTCAAAATCAAATGCTTTGGGGTCGTCTACAGCTATTGACATCGGTTTTTCGATGTAAACTGTTTTACCATTTGGGCTCAATCTTGCTGATTTATCCGAAACAGATTTAATAGGTCGTTCAAAGTGATATTCCAGTTTGAATCTAACCATATCCTTCAGACCTTCCATGCCTTTCATTTGTTCATTCTTAGAAGACTCTGTTATACTCTTAATAGGACCAGTTCGCTTAAAAGACTTTTTATTATAGCTTAACTTAGGCATTGAAAAAATAGGAATATCAATTAAATCTAGTTGAGCTGAGTCTGGTAATTTTTCATTTTGCTTCAATCGTTTGGTATTGATTCGCTCGATATCACTCGAAAGATTAGACATAAATGAATTAAATTCATTTAAGTTTTTCTTATCCAAAATCATATTCATGAAACTTTCGTCATCATCTAATTTTACATGAATTTTGAAGTTTTTCATGAGTTCTTTTTCTTCATCACCTTCGAAGCCTTTAGAAAACTCTGTTTGTGATTTGGCAATACCATCCACCGTAAAAATGGAATCTATAGGGTAATCATTTTCTTTGAGCTCATCCTTGGGGACCATTTCCATCATTTGAGTCAGGTCCATATTAGATGAATAGCTTACATTACCCTGTTTGTCGATGTAGACTTTTTCTGTAATTTCACAGGAAGTCAATAGGAAAAATCCTAAAAGAAGTATACTTAATTGTTTCATAATAGTAGTTTTGACTAATTTAAGCAAAATTCCCTATAAATTGTAGTAAATTTGCAGACTTAAAGATTTTTATATGGCATTATCGGAGCAGGAACAAATTAGAAGACAAAAATTAGCCGAGCTAAGAAAATTAAATATAAACCCATATCCAGCAGAAGGATTCGATGTGGACGCAACTACGGCATCTATAAAATCGAATTTTGAGGAAGGTAAACAAGTGAATATAGCCGGGAGATTAATGGCTAGAAGAATTCAAGGAAAAGCCTCATTTGCTGAATTGCAAGATAGTGAAGGTAGAATCCAGGTTTACTTTAACCGTGACGAAATGTGTCCGGGTGAAGACAAAACTTTATATAACGAGGTTTATAAGAAATTAATGGACATCGGTGATTTTGTCGGAATTAAAGGTGAATTATTCAAAACCAAAGTGGGCGAGATGACCGTTATGGTAAAGGATATGCAACTTTTAAGTAAATCTTTAAAACCATTGCCATTACCAAAAACAGATGCCGACGGAAATGTTCATGATGGATTTACAGATCCAGAGCAAAGATACCGTCAGCGTTATGCTGATTTGGTGGTTAATCCACATGTAAAAGAAGTTTTCAAGAAGAGAACTAAATTATATACAGCCATGAGAACTTTCTTTAACGATCGTGGCTATTTTGAGGTTGAAACTCCAATTTTACAAGCTATTCCTGGTGGAGCTGCGGCAAAACCATTCATTACGCAACACAATGCATTAGGTATTCCATTATATTTAAGAATTGCTAATGAGTTATATCTTAAAAGATTGATTGTTGGTGGATTAGATGGAGTTTATGAATTTTCTAAGAACTTTAGAAATGAAGGAATGGACAGAACGCATAATCCAGAGTTTACAGCGATGGAAATCTATGTGGCTTACAAAGACTACAATTGGATGATGGAGTTCACAGAGCAGCTTCTAGAGTATTCTGCTAAAGAAGTGAACGGAACTACCAAAGCGACTTTTGGTGAGCACGAAATCGACTTTAAAGCTCCTTATGCACGTGTAACTATGCGCGATGCTATTTTAGAGCATACAGGATTTGATATTAATGGAAAATCTGAAGAGGAATTACGTGCGGCTGCCTTAGAAATGGAAATCGAGGTTGATGAAACCATGGGGAAAGGAAAGTTGATTGACGAAATTTTTGGTGAGAAATGTGAGGCTAAATATATTCAGCCAACTTTCATTACAGATTATCCAAAATCAATGAGTCCGTTAACTAAAGAGCACAGAGATAACCCAGAACTTACAGAACGTTTTGAGTTAATCGTTTGTGGTAAAGAGGTTGCCAATGCTTATTCTGAGTTAAATGATCCAATCGATCAGCGTGAGCGTTTTGAAGAGCAAATGGCCTTGTTGGACAAAGGTGATGACGAAGCTATGTTCATTGATCAAGACTTCTTAAGAGCGCTAGAATACGGAATGCCACCTACTGCAGGATTAGGAATTGGAATGGACCGTTTGATTATGTACTTAACCAATCAGCAGTCGATTCAGGAAGTTTTATTCTTCCCTCAAATGAAGCCAGAGAAGAAAGCTCCAGAAGTTTCTGAAGATGCTAAAACAGTTTTAGATTTATTGAAGTCAGCAGAGAAAATTGAATTATCAGCTTTAAAAGATCAATCGGGTCTATCTAATAAAAAGTGGGATAAAGCTATTAAGGAGTTGACTAAAAATGAGTTAGCTAAAGTAGAAAAAACAGAAGATGGACTTTGGGTTAATTTAATTTAATCAGTCAAAGCCAAATTCAAGAATATATAAATGTATTTAAATCGCATCCATTTTAATAATTTCAAGAATTTTGAAGAGAAGACTTTTGACTTTTCTCCAAAGATCAATGCCTTCGTTGGAAACAACGGTAGAGGCAAGACTAATATCTTGGATGCGATTTATTATTTAAGTCATTTAAAATCTTATTTCAACCATTCAGATAAGCTGAACATTCGTTTTGGTGAGGAATTCTTTATGGTGGAAGGATGGTTTAATAAAGACGGCGAAGAAGACCATATTCAATGTGGGGTTCATGTAGCTCAAAAAAAAACAGCCAAAAGAAACCTAAAGGCTTACGACAGACTCTCGGATCATGTTGGGAAGTTTCCCGCCGTTATAATTTCCCCTTACGATAGAGATTTAATTAGCGAAGGAAGCGATGTTCGAAGAAAGTTTATAGACAGTATAATTTCGCAATCAGGCGCTACTTATTTGGCGAATTTAATTCGCTATAATAAAGTACTTCAACAGCGAAATGCCTTGTTGAAATACTTTGCAGCCAATCGAACTTTTGATGCTGTTCAGCTGGATATTTTTGATCAAGAAATATTGCAATTAGGTGAGAAAATCTATCATAAAAGAAAATATTTTGTCGAGGACTTCAAACCTATTTTCCAGAATTATTATGAATATATTTCTACAGGAAAAGAAATAGTTGAAATTGAGTATAAATCTGATTTAGATGAAACAACAACGGATTACTTAAAGCATAACTTAGCTAAAGATAAAGTTTTGCAATACACATCTTCTGGGATTCACAAAGATGATTTAAAGTTTAAGATATCAGATCATCCGATTAAAAAATTTGGTTCTCAAGGTCAACAAAAATCCTTTTTGATTTCATTGAAATTAGCTCAATTAGAAATCATAAAAACTCAATTGAAGGTAACTCCAATTTTGCTTTTAGATGATATTTTTGATAAATTAGATGAAAGCAGAGTAGAGCAGTTAATTAAGTTGGTAAACGAAGAGCATTTCGGTCAGATTTTCTTATCGGACACACATCCAGAAAGAACTCAAAATGTTTTGTCTAAAATCAACGAGAAACACGCTATCTTTGAGCTCTAAAATGAATTACTCAAAGAGCTTTTGCTCTATTCAAATGGTGTAATTTAAAGGCTAAATGAAAAAGAAAAACGAAGTAACCATATCAGAAGCGATTCGCTATTTCATTAAAGAACATGGAATGGAGGATAAAATTCTGCAAAGTATGGCGATAGATGCTTGGCATGATCAGATGGGTGATTTTTTGAAAAATTATACCGATCAGTTATTTGTGCGCAATCAAGTTTTGTTCGTTAAACTGAACTCACCAGCTTTAAAATCAGAATTATCCTACGGGAAATCAAAAATTCTGAATCATATTAATCAGTACATAGGGGAAGAATATATAAAAGAGGTAAAGTTTTTGTGAGTAAAACCACCGATTAACTGTATTCAACCTAAAATTTTTACTAAAAGAAATCCATGAACAACTTTATAGATCACGTTAAAATTAATGTAACATCCGGTAAAGGAGGAGCAGGCTCGGCTCATTTAAGAAGAGAAAAATATGTAGATAAAGGAGGTCCCGACGGAGGTGATGGTGGTCGTGGTGGTCATATTATTGTTAGAGCTGATCCTAATAAATGGACTTTATTTCATTTAAGATTTACACGACATTTAAAAGCCGAAAAAGGTGGAAATGGTGGTAAACAAAGGTCTACTGGTAAGGATGGAAAAGACGTAATTATCGAGGTTCCTTTAGGAACTGTAGTGAATGATGAACATGGAAATTTCTTAGGAGAAATCACTAATATAGGTGATGAGTTTGTCGTTTTAGAAGGTGGTAGAGGTGGTTTAGGTAACTGGCATTTTAAGACAGCAACCAAACAGACTCCTCGTTATGCACAACCTGGTGAACCTGCTAAACAAATGGATATCGTATTTGAGTTGAAAATTTTGGCTGATGTGGGGCTAGTAGGGTTTCCAAATGCTGGAAAATCAACTTTATTGTCTGTGATTACGGCAGCAAAACCAAAGATTGGTGATTATGAATTTACTACGCTAACACCCAATTTAGGGATTGTAGATTACAGAGGATTTGGGTCTTTTGTAATGGCTGATATTCCTGGAATTATTGAGGGAGCGAGTGATGGTAAAGGTTTAGGAATTAGGTTCTTGCGTCACATTGAGCGAAATGCAGCCTTATTATTTATAATTCCTGCCGATAGCGAAGATCACAAGAAAGAGTATGATATTTTACTTAATGAACTTGAGCAGTATAATAAAGAATTATTGGATAAAGATCGTGTTTTAGCAATTTCTAAAAGCGATATGCTAGACGAAGAGCTAAAAGCTTTAATCCAAAAACAACTTCCTACAGATCTTCCAACTGTGTTTATTTCATCAGTGGCTCAAACAGGACTTAGTGAGTTAAAAGATATTCTTTGGGAAAAGTTGAATCAAGAAGTATGAAGAAATTCATGAATATGGATATCTAAAATGGCATCCAAACGCTTGATATCCTTTTCATCTAAAAACATTAAATTAAATTTCTCCTCAGACTCATCTCTGAAGGATATTTTTAATTTATTATCGTCAATTTTATACTCTTGAATAGAGCTAAATGAAAATTCACGACTCTTTATCTTATTAATTTTTAAGGCTAAATGATCATGGTCATACTTTATGAAGTTATGGCTTAAATGTCTGCAAATTAAGCTGAAAACTAATAAAGATAGTCCAATTTCATTGGCTTTATCAATTGAGAAACCTAAACGAAATATTCTTCCGTTTAAGAAATGATATGTGATAAATAAAAATGCTACTACAGCAAGGAATGAAAATAGGTAAAGTTGGATGTTTTTAAAAGTAATCTTTGTCATTCTTAGTTTAGTTTCTCGATCATTTTAGACCAATATTTCTTGTACTTTTTATCTTTTTCTTGAGGATAGGTGAATTGTAGTGAATAGATAATATTCATAGGAGTTCCGTCGGTATATTTACCTGCCGTAGTGTCAGGTTTAATGAAGATTCTCTCCTTGTGTATAAAGCCAGTTTCTAGATCTTTACCTAAGATTTCGTAACCATTATCAATTTTGTTTTGATTTTCAATCTCTAAAAACTCTTTGTATAAATCTAATTGAGGTTGAAGTCCTTGGTTAGTTTGATCGATAAAACCATATAAAACTATCTCAGCCGAGTCTATTTCATTTCTAAAAGTACGACCATCTCCATTGGCAGGCTCGAGTTGAGCACTAAAGTTGCTTGGATAAATCATACATACATCAAATCTATCATTACAATAAGTGATGTAATTAATGATTTCATTCCCCGAAATTTCTAAGGGTTTAGATTCAATAACTTCTTGGGGGCCTTTATTTTCCGATTTACAGCCGATAATTGCAAGTAAAAGGACGAATATAGCTAAGCGCATGTTTATTTAATTATGAATTTACAAAGTTAATAAAACCACGCAAATTTAGATTGACATTTTTTTTATTTATCTTTAACTCCTTAAAACAACGAATATGGATATGATGAAAATGTTGGGGCAACTACAGGAGTCTCAACGCAAAGTAGAAGAGGCCAAGACTAGATTGGCGAATGAATATTTGACAGAAGCTACCTCTGATAAATTGTTAACGACCAAAGTTTCCAAAAATGGTAGAATCAAAGAATTAAATATTGAGGATGAGCTTTTAGAGGATAAAGAGCAGTTGGTTGATTATTTAATTTTAACTCTTAACAAAGCCTTAGATAAAGCACAAAATGAGTTTGATACTGAAATAGAAAATGTAGCTAAACAAGGAATGCCTAAGATTCCAGGAATGGGCTTTTAGTCTTTATTATATTTATTAAACACAAAGTTTAAATAAAAACCTGTAAGTATTTTTAATACAAAAATTTACGGGTTTTATTGTTTGTTTTAATCAAGTAGTTTTTCTAACTAAAATAAATCCTTGAATTTAGGCTTTTCTGGTTCTGGATCATCTTCTTCTTCCTCGGGATATTTCTCAAGATATCGCTGCCATAATTCTTCATCTTCCATAACATAATCACCACGTCGATGCCAAGAATATTTTTTATTTTGGTTACCAACGTTGCGCCAAATGAAAGCAAAGAAAACACCAACCACGGCTCCAAAGAAATGACTTTCCCATGAGATCCTCTCTTGTTCTTTGGTGTAAACAATTACTTCTTCTGGGAAGATTCCCCATAACATTCCGCCGTATAAAAATACCACGATAAGCGAAACAGCAATCAACGGAAGAGACTTACGAATGATACCACTCGCAAAAACAAAAAAGGCGAGCATATAGACAATTCCACTAGCACCAATATGACAACCAATATGGTTGTCAGAGGCAAGTATTCCTAAATCAGCAAATAGCCAAACTAAGGCCCCAGTTAATACCCAGCCAACGGTTAGGAGCAGGTAGGCTACTTTTTTGTAAAAGCTAAACACCATAAAGCCTAGCACTAGTATAGGTGCAGCATTATTAAAAAGGTGTTCCCAGCTTGAGTGGAAGAGTGGCGCTAAAAGAATTCCTTTGATACCAATTTCATAACGAGGAATAATGCCATAGCAGCCCGTAATGTTCATTAAATGAATAATAATCATTATGCTAACTAAGCCGATAGGCACGAAAATAGCCTCCTTATTGATACCTTGATTTTTCAAAAATCTATGTTTGGTTTTCAATATTCACAATTCGTTCCACAAGATTTTAACTGACAAACTTGCCGAAAGAGTTTGTTTAAGCTTTGAATAAGAAGTTAGCTAATTTAGGAATGAAATGTTTTAAACTCTCTGGTTTATGTCCAGCTTTTATGTTTTCTAATGCAATTTTATGCTGAACTTTCAGATGTCGGTAAACTTCTTTATATGCATCGATTAGGCTATAATTCTCATCAAATACATGGGTTGCTTCAGAGTTAGAGCCATTAATCTCGAGAATTTTAAAGTTTCCTTTTTCTAACTCCTCTAAACTTTGTGTCTTAATATCTACACGTCCAAAATAAAAGCCATCGATAGGTTTTAAGACCTCATTCAATTTCTGTTCGAGTATAGGTGAATTTAAATCACTTCCATCATAAAAATAGGTTCCTCTATTATGGTTTCCAATTTCTTCTAAAATGATTTTTTCTCCCTCTGGAAGTACTAATTCTTGCTTGTCATGAAACTTCATGTACAAATAAGATTTATTAAAATAAGCTCTAGAATCAGATTCAATAAACTCTCTTAAACTTGTTTTGCCATCTCCTACAAAATATAAAAATTTCTTAGCTGTAATAGAGATAATTTTTCCTTGTTCCTCATGAGGAAATCGAGCATAGAATAGGCCTAATTCTAAGGGTAATTCAATGTATTCTTGAAAAAGAATATCCTTTAAGTTGTAATTTAAGTAAGCATCTAATTGCTTTTGGTTTTCAATGATATCTACGTATTTACCTCTTTCGCCAAAGTCAGGTTTAGCAATGAAAGGAAACTCAAATTTAACTTTAAAGTTTTCTCTATCCTTTTGACCTAAAAATTGATGTTCGGGCCGATTTTTTAAAGGGATTTGTTCTTGTAGTTTAAACTTAGAATAATTGAATAAACCACCATGTTCTAACCCAGGATTTGTAGAAGTAAAGTATAACAAGCTTCTAGCTCTTAAACTCATCCACAAATAGATTGGAATCATAGGAATGTAAAACACCCAAAATGACCAATATTCATAATGTGTGATCTTTTTTATCTCGTGTTTAATCATGAATTCTGAAGATTTGGAGTAGAATAGGCAACACCTAATTCTTGTAGACTATTGAAGTCGGGATTGAGATTAGAAACACCGATTCTAATACTCGCTAAATGATGGGTTGTATGCTCTAATAAATATAAAAGTTCCCTAGAAACGGATGTTTTTAAATTATGTTTCTCACCTAAAATACAAGTTTTAAGCTGAAGTTCTTTATCCTCTAAATTGGAATCAAGTTGTTGGATAATTTCATCTAGGGCGAAAAGAGCATCATTTATACTGGTTTCTACGTTGATATTTCTACTTCTTTCGTCATAGCATAAATGTAGGCTATCATAAGCCTTAAGAAATAATTGGTAAAACTCTATGATGTGGCGGGTATGTTTGCCAATCGTACTATTAAAAACTTTTTCCATTGGGGTGCAATAGTCCTCCTCATTTAATTGATTTAACAATTCCCTCAAATCACTTAGTTGTTTAATAGCAAACTTTTGCAGCATATATTCTCTTTGCTACAAAGATATAATTTTATGACATTTGCCCTATGTGTATTCTGAGTATTATAAGAACCGACAATAAGTTCACGCTTACCCATAATAGGGACGAAGACGTGGCGCGTATAACGTCACAAACTTTAATTACCAAAGAGATCAATAATCAGCTTGCTACCTTTCCTATGGATATACAATCACAAGGAACCTGGATTTTGACTTCTTCAACTTGGTCCACCGCTATTTTAAATGGAGGATTCAAATTGCATCAAAGAAAACCGCCTTACAAACATAGTAGGGGATTGTTTCCTTATATGTTGCTAGCCCATGAAAACGCACTAGAATATGTAGAAAGTTTAGATTTAAATAAAATAGAACCTTTTACCCAGGTGATGTATAATCATAAAACCAAACAATTGCACCGTTTAGTTTGGGATGGAATTGAGAAGCATTTAAGTGAAATTCAAGATGATGTATTCGTGATTAGTTCTTCAACCTTATATGATAGAGAGGAGAAAAAATCACATGAAAGCGCCATTAAGGCTTTAAAATCACCTTCATCTGACGAATTGGCACGTTTGCACAAAGGGCTATCTTGGTCACACAATCCTGATATACCTATGCTAAAAACGACCTCCCAAGTGCAAATAATATCAAATAATGAAAATAAGAGCATGAAGTTTACGAAGTTCGTAAATGATTAGGATTATTAATAAAATGTTGAAAGATTGTCTTTATTCATGGCATAATTACTGCTTAATGTAGAGCAATACCATTATATTTGTTAGAGAGAGATACATTATGAACGATAATTTTTCACAAAGAGTAAAAGATGTCATTGCGTACAGCAAAGAAGAAGCCTTGCGCTTAGGCCACGATAATATTGGCACTGAGCATTTGGTTTTGGGCATTTTGCGCGATGGCGAAGGAAAAGCCGTAAAACTTTTGAAGTCTTTAAACGTAGATTTACAAGAGGTAAGACAGAAAATAGAAGTTTTATCGCCGCCAAAAGAGAAAATTGATACAACCAATAAAAATTTACAATTAACCAAACAAGCAGAAAGAGCTTTGAAAACTACCTTTTTGGAGGCTAAGTTATTTCATAGCCAATCTGTGAATACGGTTCACTTGCTGTTGTGTATTTTACGCAACGAGGGTGATCCGGTTACCAAACTGATCAATAAATTTGATGTGGATTATGATACCTTAAAAGATGAATTTAAATTTCATTTTCAAGAGGATACAACGCCACAAAGCCCAAGTATGGATGCATCTTATTCAGAAGATGATGATGACACGCCTAGACGTCCTGGTAGCGGAAGCACAGGAAAAGGTGGTGCAGCAGGTGCTCCTAAATCTAAGACACCAGTTTTAGATAACTTTGGTAGAGATTTAACCCAATTAGCCCACGAGGGTAAAATGGATCCTGTTGTTGGACGTGAAAAAGAAATCGAGAGAGTTTCTCAGATTTTGAGTAGACGTAAGAAAAACAATCCATTGTTAATTGGTGAGCCAGGTGTTGGTAAATCTGCGATAGCTGAAGGTTTAGCTTTAAGAATTATTCAAAGAAAGGTGTCACGTGTTTTATACAACAAGCGTGTGATAACTCTTGATTTGGCTAGTTTGGTAGCAGGAACTAAATATCGTGGTCAGTTTGAGGAAAGAATGAAAGCCATCATGAATGAGCTTGAAAAGAATGATGATATTATTCTTTTCATTGACGAGTTACATACGATTGTTGGTGCAGGTGGAGCAACAGGAAGCTTGGATGCTTCTAATATGTTCAAACCAGCCTTAGCGCGTGGAGAAATCCAATGTGTGGGTGCAACAACATTAGATGAGTACCGTCAGTACATTGAGAAAGATGGAGCTTTAGAAAGACGTTTCCAGAAAGTGATGGTTGAACCAACTTCACCAGAAGAAACGCTAGAAATCTTAAATCAAATTAAAGATAAATACGAAAATCACCATAACGTTACCTATACAGATGATGCTCTAAAAGCTTGTGTGAATCTTACGGCACGTTATATTACTGATAGATATCTTCCGGACAAGGCGATTGATGCTTTAGACGAGGCTGGTTCTCGTGTGCACATCAAGAACATTAAAGTTCCTCAAGAGATTTTAGACTTAGAAGCTAAACTAGAAGAAGTTAGAGAAGCTAAGGCTAAAGCTGTAAAAGGACAGAAATACGAAGAAGCTGCACGTTTACGCGATGATGAAAAGCAAGTTGAAAGCGATTTAAGCATTGAACAAGATAAATGGCAAGCAGATGCTAAGGAAAATAGAGAAATCGTTTCTGAGGAGAATGTTGCTGAAGTAGTTTCTATGATGAGTGGAATTCCTGTTCATAGAGTTGCTGAAGGCGAGATGAAAAAACTTGCTCACATGGCGAAGTCTATGAAGACCAAGTTAATTGGACAAGATACTGCTGTAGAGAAAG
This sequence comes from Profundicola chukchiensis, assembly GCF_029664245.1. Lineage (GTDB taxonomy): Bacteria > Bacteroidota > Bacteroidia > Flavobacteriales > Weeksellaceae > Profundicola > Profundicola chukchiensis. The sequence continues at coordinate 29,698 of NZ_JANAIE010000007.1, forward strand.
TTGTTAAGGCGATTCAAAGAAATAGAGCCGGATTGAAAGATCCAATGAGACCAATTGGTTCGTTTATCTTCTTAGGTACAACAGGTGTGGGTAAAACACAGTTGGCAAAAGTTCTTGCAAAAGAATTATTTGATACCGAAGATGCATTAATTAGAATCGATATGTCTGAATACATGGAGAAATTCGCGGTTTCTAGATTAGTTGGAGCACCTCCGGGATACGTTGGATACGAGGAAGGTGGACAATTAACAGAGCAGGTTAGAAGAAAACCATATTCAGTTGTATTGTTAGACGAGATAGAAAAAGCGCATCCAGATGTGTTTAATATCTTGCTTCAAGTATTAGATGATGGTCATATCACCGACAGTTTAGGTCGCAAGATTGATTTTAGAAATGCAATCATTGTATTGACTTCTAATATTGGTACAAGACAATTAAAAGACTTCGGAGATGGCGTTGGATTCGGTACTTCTGCTAAGTTAGGTTCTACAGATGAAAGAGCTAAATCTACAATTGAGAATGCATTGAAGAAAACATTCGCGCCAGAATTCTTGAACAGAATTGATGATGTGATTATTTTCAACGCACTTGAGAAAGAAGATATCTTAAAGATTATAGATATCGAATTGAACAAGTTATACGAAAGGTTAGAAGCTTTAGGTTATTATCTAGACTTAACTGAGGAAGCGAAGAGCTTTATTGCGGACAAAGGTTATGATAAGAACTATGGTGCAAGACCGCTTAAGCGTGCTATCCAGAAGTATATTGAAGATCCAATGGCAGAGGAAATTATTAACTCTGAAATCCACGAAGGAGATCGTTTATTGTTAGAATTAAACGAAGCTAAAGATGGAATTAGCATCTCTGTTAAGCAGAAATCATCTGCAGAAGAAGAGAACTAATAAGTTTTACATAAATAGATTAAAATCGGTTAGGAGCAGTCTTAACCGATTTTTTTATGATAGCATATCTTGCATAAAGTCTCTATAATCGAAATCGGTGAGAGAGGTAGGAGTTTCTTCTTCCTGAATTTTATCTTGCATAGTATCATAGAGAAATAATTTCCACTCACCTAGATCATATTCCAAAGCCGAAAGACTTTCTATCCAATCTCCAGAATTTAAATATAGAGTTGAACCATTTTTGGTAACAACTTCTCTTTTTTGTGGTTGATGAATATGTCCGCAGATTACATAATCATATCCATTTTCAATGGCTAAGTTAGAAGCCGTAATTTCAAAATCAGTAATGTATTTCACTGCATTTTTTACAGAAGATTTAATTTTTTTGGCTAAGGAATACTTTTCTCTTCCCATTTTAACCAAAGCCCAGTTGGTAACCGTATTAATGCGGATTAAAGTATCATAACCCCAACCACCAAGTCGTGCAAGCCATTTAGAATGCTGTATAGATGCATCAAACACATCTCCATGGAATATCCAGGCTTTCTTGCCATCAAGCTCTAAAACTACTTTATTGACCAATGAAAAATCCTTCAATTGGAAGTCTGTAAACTTTCTCAATAGCTCATCATGATTTCCTGTAATATAAATTACTTCAGTTCCTTCTGAAATGAAATTACTTAACTTTTTTAATACTTTGTGATGAGATTCAGGGAAATAACTTTTCTTGAATTGCCACATATCTATAATGTCTCCATTCAATACCAAGGTTTTGGGTTCTATACTGTCTAAATACTTTAGTAATTCACTTGCTCGGCAACCATAAGTTCCTAAATGTAAGTCAGAAACCACTACTAATTCTACTTTTCTTTTCATATGTTTCTTGTTGTGCTAATTTATCCATATTTTATTTTAAATTTGGAAGTATAGATTAAGTTATGATTAAATATAAGATAGGCGACAAGGTGAAGGTTATTGACGACAATACCCATGGCGTTATTAGAGAGATTAAAGAGAATGAAGTAATCATAGAAAGCGAGGATGGTTTTGATTTCACCTTTTATTTCCACGAAATTCTACCCGATATTGGAATGGAAGAGGAGATAGAGGAATCGCAAGCCGTAGAAGAGACTAAGAAGCCAAAAAAGAAGAAAAAGAAATCGACGAAGTTCAAAGAGTTCGAAACAAAAGGCGAGAAGGAAGATAGACTTCATCAAGAAGAGCTCGAGAAACTTATAAATGAAAATTTTGCTAAAAACAGCGATATCTATCGCGAGAAATTAGAAGCTAAGTACAAGAAAGAAATAAAGGTAAGCAAGAAACGAAAAGGAACTTTTGTACTAGACCTACACTACGGACAATTAGAAAATTATAGCTCGCAATTGCCTACGAATCATATTCTTAAACGTCAGCTAAATGCTGCCATCAATGGTATTGAAAAAGCTAAGAATGAGAATTATAAGAAAGTGATTTTAATCCATGGAAAGGGTAAAGGTGTACTTGAAGCTGAAGTTAAGAAATACTTAGACAGCGAAAATTATACACATTATGATGCCGATTTTAGGCAATATAAGCTAGGTGCAACTGAGATAGAATTATAAAAAGAAAGCCATTCAATTTGAATGGCTTTTTGTTTACCGTAAGTTATGTATTAAAATCTCTTACCAATATTGATTCCCATATGGGGGTAGGCTTCGATGTTAGAGTTCGAACCAAAGTTTTTACCTCCTCCTAAATAGATAGAACCTATCCAGTTTGAAGAACTAATTTGCTTATAACCAATGCCTAATCCTAAGGTCTTGCTTTAAATTAGGCTGACAGTCTACTTTTCAATATTTAATAAAAAAAACCTTGAAGAATTAAGTCCTTCAAGGTTTTGTAATATTTAAAAAAGTATAAAACTTTAGTTAATCATCTTATGCGTGTAATGCACGTTTATCCGTTGCATCAAGCGCAGCTTCTTTCACAGCTTCCATATAAGTTGGGTGAGCATGTGAAATTCTAGCGATGTCTTCAGCAGAAGCGCGGAATTCCATTGCCGTAACAGCCTCAGCAATCATATCAGCAGCTCTAGCAGAAACCATATGAACTCCTAATACTTCGTCGGTTTTAGCATCAGATAATACTTTAACCATACCGTCGATGTCTCCACTCGCACGAGCTCTACCTAATGCTCTAACAGAGAATTGACCTGATTTGTACTCAACACCTTCTTCTTTTAATTGCTCTTCAGTCTTACCAACTCCAGCAGCTTCTGGCCAAGTATAAACAACACCTGGAATCAAGTTGTAGTTGATATGTGGTTTTTGACCTACTAATTGCTCCGCAACTAAAACACCTTCCTCTTCAGCTTTGTGAGCCAACATAGCCCCACGAATTACGTCTCCAATAGCATAGATGTTGTCAACGTTAGTTTTTAAGTGATCATCAACTTTAATACGACCTCTCTCGTCAACTTCAACACCAGCATTCTCTAAACCTAATCCTTCTGTATAAGGTTTTCTACCGATAGCTACTAAACAGTAATCTCCTGTAATAGTTTCTAATTCACCTTTTTTATTCTCGAAAGTAACTTCAACTTCGTCACCTTTTCTTTCAACCTTAGTTACTTTAGAAGATAAGTTGAATTTCATTTTTTGTTTCTTCATCACTTTTAATAGCTCTTTAGAAACTGCTCCGTCCATTCCAGGAACGATTTTATCCATAAACTCAACTACAGTTACATCAGCACCAAGTCTTTTGTAAACTGAACCTAACTCTAATCCAATAACACCACCACCAATTACGATCATGTGTTTTGGAACTTCTTTTAAGTTTAAAGCTTCCGTAGAAGTAATAACTCTTTCTTTGTCTAACTCAATAAATGGTAAGTTAGCAGGTTTAGAACCTGTTGCGATAATGATATTTTTAGATTCAATCTCTACATCACCCTCAGCAGTTGCGATAGAAATGTGAGTTTTATCTTTTAAAGTACCTAATCCGTGAAAAACAGTAATTTTGTTTTTATCCATTAAGAAATCGATACCCTTAGTAGTTGTTTCAACCACACTGTTTTTACGCTCGATCATTTTAGATAAATCAACCTTAAGGTTATCTAAAGTGATTCCGTGATCTTCAAAATTTTTCTGTGCATTATGAAAATGTTCAGAGGAGTCTAATAATGCCTTTGATGGGATACATCCTACATTTAAACAAGTACCACCAAGGGTGTCATATTTTTCAATTAAGGCAGTTTTCAAGCCTAATTGCGCACATCTAATCGCGCTAACGTAGCCTCCAGGACCAGATCCAATTATAGTAACATCAAAATTTTGCATATTTCTTTATTTTGCGTCCAAATTTAAGGAATTCGAACTTAATTGCCTAAAAGAGATGAGAGAAAGATTTTAGAAAAAAATGGAAAGAAGAGTAATGAACTAAAAGTAAAGAAATGAAGAATTCTAAATTCTAAATTTTGAATCGGGTTAAAGTGAAAGGAGAAAGTATATAATATTTCAAGTTCTAAATGTGCAATTATTCTAGTCGCTAAAGATCTGAAAATCGCGGACCGTTAACTGTGCGTAATTAACCTAGAGCTTTCAACGCTTTACCAAATGGTCTCATACAATTATGCGTATAATTAGAAAAAAAGCTCTTGTACTTTTATAAAAAACCTCTTGAGCTTTTCGGAAAAAGCTTTTGAACTTTTTTGAAAAAGCTTTTGAGCTTTTATTTAGAAGATGCGCATGTTTAAACAAAAAGCTTTTGAGCTTTTTTCTTAAAGATCTAGATCTTTAAAATGATTTATTAGGATAATGAAATATTACATCTAGATAATAACTCGTAAAGTAAAGGAAATGATGAATTTTAAATTTAGAAATCTGAATTATTGAGAACCGCAAACCGTAAACGTAGAACGGAAAACTAAGAACTAAGAACTGAGAACTGAGAACTGAGAACTCTGAACCCTATACTCTACACCCTAAACCAACTACCCGCAGGCATTCCAAATAGGATCATCTGGAGTTGGAGCAGTTACATCTACAATTTCTTTGGTAGTTGGATGTTCAAAAACAACTTTTCTAGCATGTAAATGAATTCCGCCATCTGGATTAGAACGTTTAGCGCCATATTTTAAATCTCCTTTAATCACAGCTCCAATCTTCGCCATTTGTGTGCGAATTTGATGGGACCTACCAGTTTCTAAATTAATTTCAAACAACCAATAATTATCTAATTGTTGAATTAATTTATAATGTAAAATTGCTTTTTTAGCTCCATCCGTTGGTTTGGTATAAACCGTTACCAGATTTTTCTTCGCATTCTTTTTTAAATAATGCTCTAGCGTATCTATCGTAGGAACATTTTTAGGCAGTGGGGTAGTCACTGCCCAATAAGTTTTGTCTACTTCTCTTTTTTTGAACTTTTCGTTCATGCGTGTCAAGGCCTTACTCGTTTTTGCAAAAATTACGATACCACTTGTTGGGCGGTCTAAACGATGCGTTAAACCTAGATAGACATTACCCGGCTTATTATCTCTAACTTTAATGAAAGCTTTGATATCATCCATCAGGGTTTTATCCCCAGTTTTATCACCTTGAACCAATTCCCCACATTTCTTATTTACAATCATTAAATGATTGTCCTCATATAAAATATCAGGTGATGTCATAGTAGTATTGATTTTTTTAACTTTTAAGGATATCGAAACTCGATTTTAGTATTGCTCCTTTTTATTCGGGAAATCTAATGTTTTTACATCCTCCACATATTTAGCTACAGCTCCCGTGATTTGGCTATGAAGTGATAGATATTGTCTTAAGAACCTTGGGTGGAATTCATGTGTCATACCTAACATATCATGTACCACTAAGATTTGTCCATCTACTTCAGAACCTGCACCAATTCCGATAGTTGGAATGCTCACAGCAGCAGTAACTTTAGCAGCTAACTTAGCAGGGATTTTTTCTAAAACAATCGCAAAACATCCTAACTTTTCTAAAAGTTTGGCGTCTTCTATTAGTTTTTGAGCTTCTTCCTCTTCTTTAGCTCTTACTTTATAGGTTCCGAATTGATAAATACTTTGAGGTGTTAAACCTAAATGTCCCATCACTGGAATTCCTGCATTTACAATTTTAGAAATTGATTTTTTAACTTCAGAACCACCTTCTAATTTAATGGCATGAGCACCACTTTCTTTCATGATTCTAACGGCAGAATCCAAAGCTTTTTGAGGATCTGATTGATAAGAACCAAAAGGTAAATCAACTACCACCAAAGCTCTCTCTACACCACGAACTACAGATTGTGCATGGTAAATCATTTGATCTAATGTGATTGGAAGTGTGGTTTCATGTCCTGCCATAACATTAGAAGCTGAATCACCTACCAATATGGCATCGATACCGCCTTTGTCCACCATTTGAGCAATCGTAAAGTCATAAGCCGTAAGCATTGCAATCTTTCGATTTTCAAATTTCATCAATCTTAAGGTCTCTGTAGTGATTCGTTTTATATCTTTGTTTATGGACATGTTTTGTGTTTTAAAGACGTAAAGATAATAAATATAGATATAAGGATAGGAAATGCAGAAACAAATTAATAGCTATAAACCATTAGTGTTCGCTGGTGTTTTTGTCTTATCCGCTTGGATTTTGGTAAATGCTCTAAGTAATTGGACCTACTTTACCCATGAATTTTACCCCGCTTTCTATAAAATGTTCTATCCATTATATTCTTTTTTATTCGGATGGATTCCTTTCTCAATAGGTGATATATTCTATGCTTTGCTCTTTATTATTCTCATTGCTTCTTTAGTCATTATGATAAGATGCTTTCTGTTAGGTCAGAAATGGAGGGGCATTCGCGTTTTGGCTAGGTTAATTAAGTTTATCTCTTTTCTCTATTTTTTCTTTCATCTAGTTTGGGGATTTAATTATTACAAACCCAACTTAAGTGAAAAATTAAAAGGTCAGAAATATACTATCGAAGAACTAAAAAGCATTGCCGAGTATAGTTTAGAAAATAGTATAGCCCTAAGAGGGAATTTAGAAGAGAATAGGGAAGGAGTACTTAAATTTAATAGAAAAGAATTTTATAATCAATTACCTTCTGACTTAGCCTTAAAGCAAACTAACTTGGACTATGCTAGGATACCCGCTAGGAGTTTAAAGAAATATTCACTCTATAGTTTTATGATGAGATATTTTGGAGTGAGTGGTTATTACAATCCATTTTCGGGAGAAGCTCAGGTAACAAGACTTACGCCAACTACTAACTTGCCAGTAACTATGGCTCATGAGCAGGCGCATCAAATGGGTTATGCTACAGAATATGAGGCTAATTTTATTGGTTATTTAACATGTATTCAAAGTTCGGATGATAAACTGAAATACACAGCTAATTTCAAGGCATTAAAATATACTCTAATTGAAATTTACCCTAAAGATTCATTGTTTGTACGTGAAAAACTGGATGCATTTAGCGATGCAATGAAAAGGGATTATAAAGCTGAAAGAGATTTTTATGATAAATATTCGGGTAGAGCAGATAGAATGTTTTCAGCGATGAATAATGCTTACTTAAAAGCAAATAATCAAGAAGAAGGAATAGAGAGCTACAATCGTTTTGTAGAACTTTTGGTTGGGTACTTTAGAACTGAACAAGCTTTTGTTTTGGATAAAGATTAAAATTAATCTTCTACATCATCAAAGTATGACTTTAGAGAAAGAATCTCAGCTTTGATTTTCTCTAATCTAAAAACCAATTCTATCTCATCTTCTAAATTCTGATCTTCTTCTAACGCAATACGAGCACCCTCTAAAGTATAGCCACGTTCTTTCACAAGATGATAGATGATTTTTAAGTTTTTAATGTCGGTAGGCGTAAACAGACGATTCCCTTTCTTGTTTTTCTTGGGTTGAATAATGTCAAACTCTTTTTCCCAAAAACGGATTAGCGAAGCATTCACGTCAAAAGCACGTGCTACCTCGCCAATCGAATAATATAACTTATCTGGTAAATTAATCTGCATCAATCCAAAGATACAGTCATTTTTTGAGATTTTTCAAATAATACTTTAAATTCATCTGGATTTACATCATCATAGAAAAAACTAATCGGATCAATCTTCTCTCCATCCTTGTGAACTTCGTAATGTAAGTGTGGTCCAGAAGATAACCCTGTGCTTCCTACATATCCGATTACATCACCACGTTGAACCTTTTGTCCTTTGCGTGTTTTGATTCGGCTCATGTGACCATAAAGCGTTTCGTACCCATATCCGTGGTCTAAAACAACTACGTTTCCATATCCACCCATGTTACCTGCTACTTTAACTCTAGCGTTTCCGGTAGCATAAATAGGAGTACCTGTTGGCGCAGCGAAGTCTGTTCCCCAGTGCATTTTTCCAATCTTAAGAATTGGGTGTAAACGCATTCCATATCCTGAAGCCATTCTGTTCAATTGTTTGTTAGAAACAGGTTGAATTGCTGGAATGTGTTTAAACATTTCTTCTTTATCCTTAGCCGCAACCAATACATCATCTAATGATTTTGATTGAACAACTAAACGTTTATTGATGATATCTAAATTCTTAGAAGTCTCTGTTACTAAATCTGAATAAGTCAAATCCGAGAAATTAGCATAGCGATCTGTACCACCAAAACCAGCTTTTCTAACTTCGTTAGGAACTGGTGCTAATTCAAAAAAGGAACGATAAATATTATCATCTCTTTCCTCTAAATCTGATAAAACGCTCTGAGTTTGCTCGAATTTTTTATTAAGTAATCTATACTGTAACTCCATTTTCTCTAACTCGTTGGCCAACTTTGCTTGACCATAAGTTTTGGGTTTTACTAAATAATGATAGCCTAAAGCTGTACCAATAGCTGAGAAAAATAAAGTTAAGAAAACCACTGATAGAATCAGTTTTGCAGTGTTTCTTTTAGATTTTTTGACCGGAATTAAATCCCCCGTATCTTTGTCGAAATAGAATTTCTTTTTCTTCATATTGAATGCTGAAATTGTAGCAACATCCGTATATTTGCGTCCGTTGCGATGCAAAATAATAGAATTTCTATTTAAATGATAGTTAAAAAAATCCTAAATCATTATTAAGTGTTTATGAAGTCGAATGAAATAAGAGCCAAATTTTTAAATTTCTTTCAATCAAAAGAGCATAAAATTGTGCCATCCGCACCTTTAGTCTTGAAAGATGATCCTACCTTAATGTTCAGTAATTCAGGTATGACTCAGTTCAAGGATTACTTTTTAGGATATCAAACGCCGGTTGCTAATCGAATCGCCGATACACAAAAATGTTTGCGTGTTTCGGGTAAGCATAATGATTTAGATGATGTTGGTAAAGATACTTACCACCACACCATGTTCGAAATGTTAGGGAACTGGTCTTTTGGTGATTATTTTAAGAAAGAAGCTATTGAATGGTCTTGGGAATTATTGACCAAGGAATTCGGTATCTCCAAAGACAATATATATGTAACTATTTTTGAAGGCGACAAGTCTGAAAATTTAGAAAGAGATCAAGAGGCTTATGATTTTTGGAAAGAACATATTTCTGAAGATAGAATCTTAAACGGTAACAAAGACGATAATTTCTGGGAAATGGGAGAGCAAGGACCTTGTGGGCCATGTTCAGAAATACATATAGATATTCGTTCGGATCAGGAGAAAGCAGAAGTGGATGGGAAATCTTTGGTAAACATGGACCATCCCCAAGTAATAGAGATTTGGAATCTTGTATTTATGGAGTTTAACCGTAAAGCGAATGGTAGTTTAGAAAAACTTCCACAACAACACGTTGATACAGGAATGGGCTTTGAGCGTCTTTGTATGGTATTACAAGGAAAAACTTCTAACTATGATACGGATGTTTTTACTGATTTAATTGCTGAGTTAGAGTCAATTTCAAATAAAAAATACGGAAGTAGCCAACCTATAGATATGGCGATTCGCGTGGTGGTTGATCATGTTAGAGCAGTTGCTTTTGCTATTGCCGATGGGCAATTACCATCTAATAATGGTGCTGGTTATGTAATTCGTCGAATTTTGCGTCGTGCGATTAGCTATGGTTATAGAAACTTAGGAATGAACGAACCATTTATTCATAAGTTAATTCCAGTTTTAGCTAAACAAATGGGTGAGGCATTCCCAGAATTGCCAATACAACAGAAATTAATCAATGATGTAATTTTTGAGGAAGAAAGAAGTTTCTTGCGTACGATTGAACAAGGATTGGTTCGTTTAGATAATTTAATTTCTAATTCAGAAGGAAAAGTATTGAGCGGAGCTGCAGTGTTTGAATTATATGACACTTTTGGTTTTCCACCAGATTTATCGAGAATTATAGCTGAAGAAAAAGGTTTTTCTATCGATGAAAAAGGCTATGAAGAAGAAATGGCGAAACAGAAAAAGCGCTCACAAAAAGCTTCAGCTACAGCCACATCGGATTGGGTAGTTGTAGATGCTAATGCCAGCGAATCTTTTGTTGGATACGACCGCACAGATGGTGAAGTGAACATTACTCGTTATAGAAAAGTTGAAAATAATAAAGGTGAGTTTTATCAAATCGTATTAGACCAAACTCCTTTCTATGCAGAGAGTGGTGGGCAAATAGGAGATAGTGGTTTCTTAATCGCAGGAGATGAAAAAGTTGAAGTTCTTGATACCAAAAAGGAGAACAACTTAATTATTCATATTACTAAAGATTTACCTGAGGTAAAAGAAGGTTTAACGGCGAAAGTGAATGTTAAGCGCAGAAATGATATCATGAAAAATCACTCTGCAACTCACTTATTACACCAAGCGCTTAGAACAGTTTTAGGTGAACATGTTCAGCAGAAAGGAAGTTTCGTTGGTCCAGATTATTTAAGATTCGATTTTTCACATTTTTCAAAGTTGACCGAAGAAGAATTAAAACAAGTTAACGACTTTGTTAATAATAAGATTAAAGAACATTTAGACTTAATCGAGGATCGCGCGATGGCATTTAATGATGCTATTGATGCGGGTGCTATCGCTCTTTTCGGTGAGAAATATGGCGATGTAGTTCGAATGATTAAGTTTGGTGATTCTGTTGAGCTATGTGGTGGAACTCACGTTGTAAATACAAGTGATATTTACTTATTCCAAATTGTTTCTGAAAGTTCATCAGCTGCTGGAATTCGTAGAATTGAGGCGATTACAGGAGATAAAGCTTTAGCTTATTTCAAAAACTTCGAACAACAATTCAGACAGGTTGAAGATAAATTAGGCAAGCCAAAAGATGTTTTAGCTTCTTTAGAAAAACTTCAGAATGAAAATGATGCGCTGAAAAAAGAAATTGAAAATTATAAATTACAAGAAGCTAAAAACCAAAAACAAGTTTGGAAAAATCAAGTTCAAACTTATGGTGATGTGAACGCTATTTTGGTTGAGACTTCTATGGACAATGCTTTAATTAAAGATTTAGTATTCCAATTAAAAGCTGAGATCGATAATTTATTTATTGTCGTAGCTAATTCATTCCAGGATAAACCAACGATTTCTGTTGGAATGTCTGATAATGTAGTTAAAGATAAATCTTGGAACGCTGGAAACCTTGTTAGAGAGTGGGCTAAAGAAATTAAAGGTGGCGGTGGAGGCCAGCCTGTCTTTGCAACTGCAGGAGGTAAGGATGTTAATGGTTTGTCTAAAGTATTAGAGCTTGCCAAAGAATTATTAGATTAAAATATTGTTTAAGTTAAATAAAGAAAATGCAGTTTTCTACGGAGAAGACTGCATTTTTATTTCAAATAAATTACATGAAAATAAATACCAATAGAGTTGTAGCAGTATGGCTTCTTAGACTTGTTTTAGGCTTTATATTCCTAATGCAAGGCTATGGAAAAGTCTTTACTTGGGGAATGGAAAACGTAATCAACGCTGAGTTTTTCAATGGTACTTTTAAGGGGATGCTACCTGACTTCGTTATACAAGCAACTGCCTATTACACCTCCTATATTGAACTAATCGGCGGTCTCATGTTGGTCTTAGGATTGCGGGTTAATTATGCATTATATGCCTTAGGATCTGTATTGGTGGTTGTAACTTTTGGTCATGGATTAGCTGAACCTATTTGGAATTTATCACATGTTTTTCCTAGAACGGTATTATTAATTGCTTTACTAATTCTACCTCGAGAGTGGGATAAGATTTCATTAGATTCAATTCTTAATAGAAATAAGACTTAATAGAATCATAAGCTTTCTCATTCTCAAAATAACTGACTTTAATTATTTTTGCCAAGTTTAATTATAATAGATTCCTCTTATTTTAACGGGTCTTCATAAGGTTTAGAAAAATTATTTAGCGTAAAGGAAAACTTTAAAAATGCGAAAACATAAGACCATTAGGTTTTTTACATTAATCTTTGTTTTAGTCATCCAAGTTTGTTTTTTGGTTTTAACCATACTAGAAAATTATGAAGCAAATGTTTGGTCGGTGAGTATTTTAGCTTCCATCGTTACTTTTCTAATTATTTTGGCTACAAGGTTTTTAGATTTACATCACGAGGAATATGATTATGAGAAATTATCGGTAGCCTTATGGGTGCCTGTCGGAGGGCTTATGTGTTATCAATTGCACACAACTACAGATTTGTCCAATGTAGTTTCTTCGGCTTTGGTTGGCCTAGGAGCATCTTTTTTACCCAATATTAAATCTAGCTCTGAATATTTAAAGAAAATCCCTGCAGCCATTTATTGTGGAACATTTATAGGAATGACAAGCATGGCAGTACAAGCCTCTATTCTTATGATACTAGTTGCGGGATTAGTTTCTGGTTTGCTATATATTTTGTCTAAAAACATATTTGTGGGCGTGGGTGGTAAATTAGGTACTATTGCATTTGTTGGTGTGGTTGTTTTAGTAATAATTAATCGTTTTCTATGAATATTTTAATATTAATCATATTTGGAATTCTAGGGGCAGTCTTAACTTTCTATGTGAGCGAAAAGTTCAAGATAAGCGCCGTTAAATCTTCGGCTTTATTATCCTTGGTGTTAGCTTTATTTTTTTATTTCTTTCCTAGTGTTGTAAATTCATTCTTAAGCAAAAATATTCCATTAGTTTTCTTCGGAACTTCATTTATAGGTATGGTTTCACCACAAATAAAAGTAGGCTATAAACGCTTGGCCATAGCAGGGGCTATTTTTCCTTTATTATTCATTTTTAAAAGTGATTTTTTCGAAGGATTTGGTGGAGCCCTAGGAGCATTAGCATTTATTTCTTTGTTGGCTACCTTAGGTTTTTCTGATTTATTAATGAACAAGAGAAATATTTTAAGGAGTATCGTTTATGTTAAAAATAAAGTGAATAAGTAGTTAAGCCTCAATGATGGTCACAATTATCATCTACTTTTAGCTCATTTATCCTGACGCCCATTTATCGTTATTCTTTATTCCTTTTTACTTATTCAATTTATACTCGTCCATCCGACATTTTGTCATATTTTCTTGGATTGGTGTTTTATTTGAACTTAGGCCAATCAAATTAGATTTAATATGAAAAAAGGAAATATTAATGTTTCGGTGGAGAATATTTTCCCACTCATTAAAAAGTTTTTATACAGCGATCACGAGATATTCTTAAGAGAGTTAATTTCGAACGCAACCGATGCAACGCTTAAATTAAAACACCTTAACAATATTGGAGAGGCTCAAGTTGAGTACGGAAATCCAATCATTGAAGTTAAATTAAATAAAGAAGACAAAACTCTTCACATTATCGACCAAGGTATTGGTATGACTGCTGAAGAGGTTGAAAAATATATTAACCAAGTTGCTTTTTCAGGGGCTGAAGAGTTCTTAAATAAATATAAAGATTCTGCAAGCGACTCAGGAATCATTGGACACTTTGGTCTTGGTTTCTATTCTGCGTTTATGGTGGCAGAAAGAGTAGACATCATTACGAAATCTTACCAAGATGGTGCGCAAGCAGTAAAATGGAGCTGTGATGGAAGTCCTGAATTCACGATTGAGGAAACTGAAAAAGAAGATAGAGGAACAGAAATCGTTCTACATATTGCAGAGGATTCTACAGAATTCTTAGAAGAAGCAAGAATCAGAGAGCTTCTAATGAAGTATAATAAGTTTATGCCGATTCCGATTAAATTTGGAACTAAAACAGAAACTTTACCACTTCCAGAAGATGCTGCTGAAGATGCAACACCAGAAACTAAAGAAGTTGATAATATTATTAATAATCCTACGCCAGCTTGGACTAAGACTCCAACTGACTTAACAGATGAGGATTATTTAAATTTCTATAGAGAATTATATCCTACACAGTTTGAAGAACCACTTTTCTGGATTCACTTGAATGTAGATTATCCGTTTAATTTAACCGGAGTGTTATTCTTCCCTCGTTTAGGAAACAACATCAATATCGATCAAGACAAGATCCAATTATACCAAAATCAAGTTTTCGTAACCGATGAAGTGAAAGGAATTGTACCTGATTTCTTGATGTTACTTAGAGGTGTAATTGATTCTCCAGATATTCCATTAAACGTTTCTAGATCATACTTACAAGCTGATGGAGCGGTTAAGAAAATCTCGCAATACATCACGCGTAAAGTGGCTGATAAGTTAACTTCATTATTAAAAGAAGACCGAGAAGGTTTTGAGCAAAAATGGAATGACATTAAAGTTGTTTTAGAGTATGGAGTAGTTTCAGAAGAGAAATTCGCTGATAAATCAGACAAATTTATGCTTTACCCAACGGTGGATGAAACTTATTTCACTTGGGAAGAGTTAAACGAAAAGATCAAGGATAACCAAACAGATAAAGATGGAAACTTGGTGATTTTATATGCTTCTGATAAAGACAGCCAGGATACCTATATTTCTACGGCTAAAGAAAAAGGATACGAAGTATTGTTGTTAGACTCTCCGATTGCATCACACTTTATTCAAAAATTAGAACAAACTAATGAGAAAGTTCAATTGGTGCGCGTGGATGCAGATCACATCAATAATTTAATCAAGAAAGATGAAGTAGTAGTTTCAAGATTAACGGATGAGCAAAAAGAAAACTTAAAAGCTACTCTTGAAAACACGATCGACAAGGAGAAATATTCAGTTCAACTAGAAGATTTAGATAGTTCAGATGCTCCGTTTGTAATTACTCAACCAGAGTTTATACGCAGAATGAAAGACATGCAAAAAACTGGCGGCGGAGGAATGTTCGGTATGGGTAATTTCCCAGAAATGTACAATCTTGTGGTAAACGCGAACAGTAATTTAGCAAGCGAAATCTTAGATAAACCTGAAGAACAAAAGGCAGAAGTTATTAATCAAGCCTTGGATTTAGCTAAACTTTCTCAGAATTTATTAAAAGGAAAAGAGCTAACAGACTTCATTAATAGAAGCTTTGCTTTATTGAAATAATTCTCTGAAGTTCCTATAACTTTTAGATAAAAATAAAACCTGCTTATTATTAAATGAGCAGGTTTTTTTATGAGTTAATTTCAAGATTATTTAATTTTAAATCAATTAAAGTGATAATTTTCTCAACTGGATGGCTGTTAGAACTTTCTTCGTATATAATGGGAAATCAGCGTTTTGAAGCCAACCAAAATAACCTTTATCTTTCTCTAATATATCTTCGACTTTTTTGCCTTTATATTTACCAAACTTAAATATTTCGTGGCCTTCGTCGTCATATCCAATAAAACCTGCAAAATCAGCATTTTCGAAATGTTGAGAATATTCACTCAAGAAATCGATACTGTTTTCAAGTTCTTCATATTTAGCAATCTGAGCTTTTAAAATTTCATAAGTAGCTAAAGTATCAGCTTCTGCGCTATGAGCATTTACCAAATCCTTCTCACAATAGAATTTATATGCTGCTGATAAATTTCTTGGTTCCATTTTATGGAAAATAACCTGAACATCAATAGGTCTACACTTCTTTAAGTCAAGATCTTGACCCACACGAAGTAATTCTTCCGCCAATAATGGAATATCAAATCGATTGGAGTTAAATCCAGCCACATCCGATCCTTCAATCATTTGCACCACTTGTGGAGCAAGTTCTTTGAAAGTTGGCTTATCTTCTACATCTTCATCTGTAATGCCGTGTATAGCTGTTGTTTCAGGTGGAATAGGCATCTCTGGATTTACAAGCCAAGTTCTGCTTTCTTTTTCACCCGACGGATACACTTTTAAAATAGCAATTTCAACAATGCGGTCTTTACTCACATTAATTCCAGTGGTTTCTAGATCGAAAAAGCAAATAGGTTTAGTTAGGTTTAATTTACGCATGTACAAAGGTTTTTTTGAAGATAATAGATAGAATAATATAGATTAAAATAATAGGAGCAAGGGCTGATAATCCCATGAATATCAATAATAATATAGCCGATGCTAATAAAATGATTTGTGGAAAAATGTCCTTCAATTTCATTGATTTCATTTTGAAAGAAAACAATGGAATATCTGCCACTAATATGAAACTTGAAATAATGGTTAATGCGATTAAAGAATTAAAGGCATAAGTATCCATGAAATCATTAGATAAGGTTTGAGTTAAAATAAATAAACCAAATATTAATATGGTATTCGCTGGTGTTGCTAATCCTTTAAAATAAGTGGTTTGGGTAGTGTCAACATTAAATTTTGCTAATCTTAATGCTGAAAATAAGGTGATTAATAATCCAAAAAATGCCACTAGCGGAAACATCACGGAAGTACTTTGACTTGCATCAGCCAACATTTTGGTCATTAAAAAACCTGGGAAAACCCCAAAGGTCACCATGTCGGCCAATGAATCGAGCTGCAAACCAATAGGAGAAGCCACATTGAGCCAACGAGCGACCATTCCATCAAGCAAATCAGCTACTAAGGAAATGCCTAATAAAATCATAACGATTTCATTGAAATTGAAATCCTCCTTAAACTCAAAAACACTGTAAAATACAGTGAGATAGACCAGTATACATCCACTAAATAGATTAATTAGCGTAAGTAGGTTAGGAATATGTCTTTTTATACTCATATATGCGAAGATAAGAGTTTTAGGCAATATTAGTTAGAATTTGGTGTTTAATACAAAAGCAACGATTTTTGTGCTTTATTAATCACCATATGCAAAAGTTTAGTTTATTAATTCTACTCATGTGCGCTACTCAGGTGGCAGCACAATTTCGCTCGTATTCAAACGAATTCTTGAACATTGGAGTAGATGCACGGGCTTTTGGAATGGGAAACGCCGTTGTGGCTAATATTGGTGATGTAAATTCAACTTATTGGAACCCTGCGGGTTTAGCGCAAATGGGAGATAGGTGGCAAGGTGCTGCCATGCATGCCGAATATTTTCAATCCATTGCAAAATATGACTACTTAGCAGCAGCAATTCCATTGGATAACAGAAATGCAATCGGGGTTTCTTTGTATCGTTTTGGGGTGGATAATATACTGAACACGACAGAGTTGATTGATAATCAAGGAAATATTGATTATGATAGAATTTCAACTTTTTCGGCAGCAGATTATGCATTACAAATGTCTTATGGTGGAAATTTCTTTAACATAGAAGATGTGAATTTTGGTTTAAATGCCAAGTTGGTATATCGAAATGTTGGAAAATTCGCGAATGCCTTTGGTTTTGGATTAGACGCTGGTGCACAGTATAGAAAAGGTGATTTTGCAGCGGGAATTATGGTGAGAGATATTACTTCAACTTTTAATGTTTGGAGTGTCAACCAAGACGAATTAAATCAATTAACCATCGATGGAATTGTTTTAAATGAACCACCAGAAGAAACCATGGAGCTTACTTTGCCTAAAATTCAATTAGGTGTAAGTCAAAAAGTGCATTTTTCCGATAAATTCACTGGTTTGGGTGAGTTAGACTTAAATTTTAAATTAAGAGAAACCAATGATTTAGTTTCTGCATCTAATTTAAGTTTTTCTCCAGCAGCAGGTATTGAGGTAGCATATGATGAAATGATTTTTATTCGTGCGGGTGTAAATAATTTCCAGAAAGTTGAAAACTTTGATGGAAACCAAGAGTTTCAATTTCAACCTAATATTGGTTTAGGTTTTAAATATAATGGAATCTCAATCGATTATGCCTTGACTGATATTGGAGATCAAAGTATCGCGCTTTATTCGAATATTTTCTCTGTTAAAATTGATATGGCAGAGTTCTATTAAGCTATTTAACATCTTATTTTATTAGTTTCAATCTGTTTCAGAACGTAGGTTCTGTGATTTTATTTATCTTTAAATCATGAAAAAATTTCTCATAACGGGCGGCGCAGGATTTATAGGCTCACATTTGGTAGAAAATTTATTAAATAAGGGTCATCAAGTAGTTGTAGTAGATAATTTCCACGACTTTTATAATTATAAAATTAAGCTCAAAAATTTATCTGAAGCCGTTGGTGTTTCCTTGAAATTAAGTCATAATAACAAGATTGATGATGTAGCAGAATTTACAAAAGATAGTACATCTGCTAACTTTAAATTAATTTATGGAGATATTAGGGATGAAGGAATTTTAGGCGATTTATTCGAAACTGAAAACTTTGATATGGTGGTTCACTTAGCTGCCTTGGCCGGAGTTCGTCCTTCTATTGAAAATCCAATTGCTTATGAATCTGTGAATGTGAAAGGAAGCATGCTCTTGTTCGAAATGTGCAAAAAGTGGAATGTTAAGAAATTTGTTTGTGCTTCGTCGTCATCAGTTTATGGGAATAATGCGAAAGTTCCATTTGAAGAAACAGATATTGTAGATTTTGCAATTTCTCCTTATGCTGCCACGAAGAAGTCTGTGGAAGTTTTAGGACATGTTTACCATTCTTTATACGAGATAGATATGTTTCAACTAAGATTTTTCACCGTTTATGGCCCTAGACAACGACCAGATTTAGCTATACACAAGTTTACCAGATTGATTGACCACGGAGAGCCTATTCCGTTTTTTGGCGATGGAAGTACAGCGAGAGATTATACCTATGTAGATGATATCATGGATGGTGTATTGAAATCTATAGATTATTTATTTGAAAATGAAAAAGTCTATGAGATTGTAAATCTAGGTGAAAGTCAGGTGATTAACTTAAAACAAATGTTGAGCACCATTGAAACTACTTTGGGTAAAAAAGCAATAATCAATCATTTACCCATGCAGCCAGGTGATGTAAACATTACTAACGCAGATATTTCTAAAGCTAAAAAACTCATCAATTATCAACCAACAACGACTTTCGACGAGGGAATTAAAAAGTTTGTAGATTGGTATAACTCAGAAACTATTTCTTAATGAAAAATTTATTTAGTGTATCGCTTTTAGCTCTTGTTGGATTTATCTCTGCACAGGAATATTATTTTAATCGCTTGATTCAATATGAGCAAAATGGTAAAGATAAAATTCAGTTGTTGTTTAACTCAGAGAACAAGGATTACTTCTTATTCTTAAATGATTCTAGTGAAGATGTTTCAGCAGATTTGTTTGATAAAGCTTCAAAGAAAATACATACTTATACGGTAAAACGTCCTCAGGAAGAAAACGGATTGATTTATTCCTATGTTTATGATTCTTCTGATAAGCTATTAAAGTCAACGCCGAATGAGAATTTGGTATATGATTTTAAGACCAAAAGAGATGATGGTTATTATAGGTTTACGGATTTAAAGATATATGATGGAGAAAAGGGAACTCAGCCCATTATTTCTGCTGACTTAACCATGCGCTATACCCACGAAAGTAAATTTGAGATTTTTAACTTATGTTGTTTATTGGGCGCTGATTATTATGACCTGCTTAGGCCAGATGATAAATTTGTAGTTGTGCAGGCGAAAATTACAGACCGCTTAAACCAAACTCACGACTACAAATTAATAAGTGAACAGGTTATTCAATTTACATTGAAAGCTCCTGAGAAGAGAAAATAATCCTTTTTTAAGGGAAGACACCTCTTTCTATATAGGTTTGCTCAAGTCTCTTTAAAGCTACCACATAAGCTGCTGTACGCATATCGGTATCATATTCTTCCATGACAGAAATTACCTTATCAAAAGAAGTTTCAACCTTGTCTTCTAGCTTAACTAAAACATCGCTAATCTTCCAGATTTCAGATCTTCTATTTTGAAGCCATTCAAAATAGCTTCCAATCACTCCTCCGCTATTGCAAAGAATATCTGGAATAATTGTAATTCCTTTATCGATTAAAATTTGCTCAGCATCTGATTGAGTAGGTCCATTTGCTCCTTCAGCAATTAGAGGAGCTTTTATGCTGTTTACATTTTCCATGTTGATTTGATTTCCAAGAGCTGCTGGAATTAGAATATCGCAATCGATTCCAAAAAAGTCTTCATCACTAAACTTGTCCGCACCAGGAAAACCATCGATGCCTTGGTTTTGTTGATTGTATTCAGTTAATTCTTCTGGATTGATTCCATTTTCATTGTAGATAGTTCCAGTATGATCCTGAACACCGACTAGTATAGCGCCTGTTTTGGCCATAAAATGAGAAGCCCAATAACCTACATTTCCAAAACCTTGAACTATATATTTCTTACCAATAAGATTGATGTCTTTTAGTTTTGCCCATTTTTTAATGGTAACGACCACTCCAAAACCTGTAGCGCGATCTCTTCCTTCTAGACCACCTGAAACAACAGGTTTACCTGTAACAACATGATAGTTAGAAAATCTTTGACTTGGTGCTTTATTAGAAGAAAAAGTATCTGCAATCCATGCCATGATTTGAGAATTAGTTCCCACATCAGGCGCAGGAATATCATAATCTGGTCCAATATTATCTCCCAAAGCATAAGTAAACCTTCGTGTAATTCTCTCTAATTCTGATTGAGAATAAGCTTTGGGATCGATTTCAATTCCACCTTTTCCACCGCCATAGGGTAGGCCAGCTAAGGCAGTTTTCCATGTCATCCATGTGGCTAATGCTCGAGCAGAATCAATGTCTAACGTTGGATGATATCTTAGTCCACCTTTGTAAGGACCTAATGCATTGTTGTGTTGAACTCGATAGCCCGTAAAAACTTCTATACTTCCGTCGTCTAATCTGGCTGGAAAATGTACTACAATTTCGTTTTGAGTAGTTGCGAGTATTTTTCTAACCCCAGGGTTTAATTGTATAGTGTCCGCTGCTTTATTAAACTCGGCCATAACGTTTTCGTACATACCGGTTTTTTTCTGGATGGCAGTTTTGCTTGTCATTGATGATAGTTTTAAAATAATATGATATAAATTTAGTTAAAGTTCTAAAGACTATCATTAATATTAATTCATTATTTTAAATAAATTTTATATAAACCTAAATTTTATACTATTAAAAATATCGAAAATAAATTAAATGGATGCTTAAAATTGATTTTTGAAAATTAAAGTCGACTAAAGTTTTAAGTAAAAACGATTTTTTACTCCAAAAAATGGTGGATGCACTTAATCAGCCAAAAAATGCAGTTTATACAGGAAATCGTGCACTTTATACAATAATTCCTACCGTTCATACATTTCTTGATACAAGCAAGACTTTATTGCAATACATTTGTTCTAAGAAATAAAAGGAATAACAGAATTACTAATTAACCATAATTCCTATTTTTAAAGAACTAAAAGTCCTTTCATTAGAGAATAATAAACTCAACTTTTATTATTAACATTCTAACTATTCTAATGATTTTGATTACCTCTTCTGAAAGGCTTTAGTTTAAAATAAAACTCAATTTTTTCATAAAAAAAATCTGCTTGTCATTGACAAGCAGATTTTTGATTTTATTAAGCTTTGTTAATCTTAAAAATTAACCAACACTTCCTTCTAAACTAATTTCTAGTAATTTTTGAGCTTCAATGGCAAACTCCATTGGAAGTTTATTTAAAACCTCTTTACTAAATCCGTTTACGATTAAAGCAATAGCTTTCTCATCGTCGATACCTCTTTGGTTACAATAGAACATTTGATCTTCACCAATCTTAGATGTAGTAGCCTCGTGTTCTAATTGTGCTGTGTCATTATGAATCTCAATATATGGGAAAGTGTGTGCACCACATTTGTTACCCATTAATAAAGAGTCACACTGAGAGAAGTTTCTCGCTCCGTGAGCATTTTTAGTCACTTTCACTAATCCTCTATATGAGTTTTGTGAGTAACCAGCAGAAATACCTTTAGAAATAATGGTTGACTTGGTGTTCTTACCTAAGTGAATCATTTTAGTTCCTGTATCTGCTTGTTGATAGTTATTGGTAACAGCCACAGAATAGAATTCTCCAACTGAGTTATCACCTTTTAAAATACAGCTAGGGTACTTCCATGTTACAGCTGATCCAGTTTCAACTTGAGTCCAAGAAATTTTAGAGTTAGTGTATGCAATTCCTCTTTTCGTTACAAAGTTATATACACCACCTTTTCCTTCACTGTTTCCAGGATACCAGTTTTGAACTGTAGAATATTTAATTTCAGCACCGTCTAAAGCGATTAATTCAACCACAGCAGCGTGTAATTGATTTTCGTCTCTAGATGGAGCAGTACATCCTTCTAAGTAAGAAACGTAAGAATCTTCATCAGCAATTAATAAGGTTCTCTCGAACTGTCCTGTTCCAGCCTGGTTAATTCTGAAATAGGTAGAAAGCTCCATTGGACATCTTACGCCTTTTGGAATATAACAGAAACTACCATCTGAGAATACAGCTGAGTTAAGTGCTGCATAGAAGTTATCACCTCTAGGAACAACTGTTCCAATATATTTTTTTACTAAATCTGGATGTTTTTGAATAGCATCCGAGATAGACATAAATATAATTCCTTTTTCTTTTAAAGTCTCTTGAAACGAAGTAGCAACAGAAACAGAGTCTACAACCACATCCATGGCAACACCCGTTAAACGTTTTTGCTCGTTCATAGAAATTCCAAGACGCTCAAAAGTTCGAAGTAACTCTGGGTCAACTTGATCTAAAGATTCAAGTTCCGGTTTTTTCTTCGGCGCTGCAAAGTATTTAATAGCGTTAAAATCAGGCTTCTCATACTTAACATTCGCCCAATCCGGCTCTTCCATGTTTTGCCAAATCTCAAATGACTTCAGTCTCCATTCAGTCATCCATTCTGGCTCATTCTTTCTTGCCGAAATCATACGAATAATTTCCTCATTTAATCCGATGGGGAAATCCTCATACTCAATATCGGTCGTGAACCCATATTCATATTCTTTATTAGAACTAAGTTCTTCTCTTAAATCGTCTTCTGTATATTTACTCATTTCTATCTTCTTATTTAAGATTTAAATACAATCCATTCAATTTTTAAAACTTATACAATTCTTATGGATTGTTTATTCTTAAATCTTCTTTTCGAATCGTATTTATAATTATTATTTAACCAAACTAAATTGGTTCTATTCTTTGCTTTATAGTGCAAATGACTCACCACAACCGCAAGTTCTATTTGCGTTTGGATTATTAAAAACAAATCCCTTTCCGTTTAGTCCACCTGAAAATTCTAAGGTAGTACCCGCTAGATAAAGGAATGAACTTTTATCAACCAAGATGCGAACACCATTATCTTCAAACAATTGATCCTCTTCATTACGATTTTTATCAAAGTTTAAATTATAAGATAAACCACTGCATCCGCCACTTGTTACACTCACTCTTACATAACTTGTATCTAAAGAAGTTCCTTCTTCAGCAAGTAGTTGTTCTATTTTGGTTTTAGCCTGTTCAGAAACTTTAATCATCTTATTTAGATTTATTCTACAAAAATACAAATTTACTAGGGATTTCAAGGTATTGTCCAAACATTGTATGAATTAGTCTATAGATAAAATTTATTAATTAGCTAAAACCTATTGATTATAGTCGGTTAGAACTCTGATTGTGCTTGGTTTAAGATGTTGTATTTTAAATGTTTACCAAGTTGTTTTTAGCTTCATTGAACTCTTTCATCATAGAGTTTACAACTTCCTCAGCAGAGATGATTTCATTAATTAAAGAAGAACCTTGTCCAATTTCTAATTCACCTTCAATCAAATCTCCTTCAAACATTCCTTTTTTAGCACGACCACGACCTAATAAAGCTTGTAATTCCTCTTTAGTAGCGCCTTCTGCATAAGCCTGCTGAACTTGTTGCCAGAAATTATTTTTAATTAATCTTACAGGAGCTAATTCTTTGAGTGTAAGATGTGTATCTCCCTCATTGGCTTTAATGATTTCCTGCTTAAATGCATCATGAGAAGAGGCTTCGTGTGTTGCGGCGAATCTAGATCCAACTTGAACTCCGTCTGCTCCCAATACCATACAAGCCAACATTTGTTTTCCAGTAGAAATTCCTCCAGCTGCTAATAAAGGTATATCTATATGTTTAGCAACATCAGGTATTAGACAAAGCGTAGTTGTTTCTTCTCTGCCATTATGACCACCTGCTTCAAATCCTTCTGCCACGATGGCGTCTACTCCAGCTTCTTGAGATTTTAATGCAAATTTTACACTGCTTACTACATGGACAACGGTTATTCCTTCCTTTTGTAGGGTAGAAGTCCATGCTTTTGGGTTCCCAGCGGATGTGAAAACAATTTTAACTCCTAATTTAATAATGTTTTCCATGTGTTCTTCAATCGATGGATACATTAAAGGAACGTTAACCCCGAAAGGTTTATCTGTAGCTGCCTGACATTTTTTGATATGTTCAACCAATACATCTGGATACATACTTCCAGAGCCAATTAAGCCAAGACCACCTGCGTTTGAAACTGCGGAAGCTAGCTTCCAGCCACTATTCCAGATCATTCCACCTTGTATGATAGGATACTTTATATTAAAAAGAGAGTTAATTCTATTTGCCATTAATTCTATAATTTGATTCAAAAATAACTTAATTTTTAGGAATCAAAAAGTTAGGTTAAAATTTGAATTTGAATATGGCAATGAATTTGCTATTTTTGGGAAATAAATAAATTAATTTGAAAATCGAAAGTACTTTGATACTTTTGCAAAAAATAAGAAGATTATGTATTGGACACTAGAATTAGCATCATACCTAAGTGACGCACCATGGCCAGCGACAAAAGACGAGTTAATCGACTACGCTATTAGAACTGGAGCTCCTTTAGAAGTTGTAGAAAATCTTCAGTCAATCGAGGATGAAGGAGATTCATATGAATCTATCCAAGAAATCTGGTCGGATTACCCGACAGACGAGGATTTTTTATGGAACGAAGACGAATATTAAAAATCACATTTTAAATAACTTAAAACCCTTATATCAAGGGTTTTTTATTTTTATAAATATAAGTAACTAGACTAGGTCGTTAGACTATGAATAGTACTTGTATGCTTCTCTTTGATTTAAATTTCATATGTTTTTAAGTATAACTTTGCTTGAATTATTAAATTTAAAAATTAGTTTCTAAGATCAACTTTATAATTCATTTCGTATTATAAACTGCAAAAGTGTCATAATTTGTAACTTTGCACGACATTTGAATAAAATCAAACACTTAAACAAAATACACCTACAAAAAATATGGGTTTTTTAGATAAAATTTTAAAAGGATTTCTTGGAGATAAGAATGAAAAAGACGTAAAAGAATTACGTAAATATGTTGACCAAGTCCTTCAAGCTGAGCACGAAAAAATAGAAAAACTTTCTATAGATGAATTAAGAGCAAAAACCGATGAGTTCAAGCAAAAGATTAAAGATGCTGTAAAAGAGCAAGATGATCAAATTGCTGACTTAAAAGCAAAAGTTGAAGCTTCTGAACAAATTGAGGAAAAGGATGAGTTCTTCCACCAAATTGATCAGTTAAATAAAGCAAAATACGAAATCGAAGAAAAAGTTTTATCGGAATTGCTTCCGGAAGCTTTTGCGGTGGTTAAAGAAACGGCTAAGAGATTCTATCATAATTCAGAAATTGAAGTAGAAGCAAAACCTTTTGATAGAGAATTAGCTGGACAAAAAGATTATGTTCAACTTGTAGGTGATACCAAAGCTATTTGGAAAAATTCTTGGGATGCTGCCGGTAAGGAAGTGATTTGGGACATGATCCACTATGATGTTCAGTTGATTGGTGGTACGGTTTTACATCAAGGTAAGATTGCCGAGATGCAAACGGGTGAGGGTAAAACCTTGGTAGCTACACTTCCAATTTATCTAAATGCTTTAACTGGACGAGGAGTTCACGTAATTACGGTTAACAACTACTTAGCACGTCGTGATGCTACTTGGATTGGACCTATTATGGAGTTCCATGGATTGAGTATTGATTGTATCGATAATCACCAGCCTAACTCTGAAGGTAGAAGACAAGCCTATAAAAAAGATATTGTTTACGGAACTAACAACGAATTTGGTTTCGATTACTTGCGTGATAATATGGCAACTTCAATGGATAATTTAGTTCAACAAGAATTAAATTATGCTATTATTGACGAGGTCGATTCAGTTTTAATTGATGACGCAAGAACGCCTTTGATTATTTCTGGACCTGTTCCTCAAGGAGATCGCCAAGAATATGATGCTTTAAAACCAACTATTGATAAATTAGTTAGAGTTCAACGTGAAGAGTTATCTAAAACATTGAACGATGCTAAGAGATTTTGGAAAGAAGGTAAATCTAAGGAAGCCGGATTTGAATTATTAAAAGTATTCCGTGGTTTACCTAAATACAAGCCATTAATTAAGTTCCTATCTGAAGACGGTACGCGTACTTTGTTACAGAAAACAGAGTCACATTATATGCAGGACAACAACCGTGAAATGCATAAAATTGATGACCATTTGTACTTCGTGATTGACGAAAAACAAAATCAAATCAACCTTACAGATAAAGGAATTGAATATTTATCTAAAGATAATCAAGACCCTGATTTCTTTGTGTTGCCTGAGATTGGAGAAGAAGTTGCTAAAATTGAGCAATTAGATCTTCCAAAAGAAGAAGAATACTCTAAGAAAGAAGAGTTTTTCCGTGAGTTCTCTGTTAAGTCAGAGCGTATTCACAGTATGAACCAATTATTAAAGGCATATACTTTATTCGAAAAGGATGTGGAGTATGTTGTAATGGATGGTCAAGTGAAAATCGTTGATGAGCAAACAGGACGTATCATGGATGGTCGTCGTTACTCTGATGGATTACACCAATCTATTGAGGCGAAAGAAAATGTGAAAATTGAAGCCGCTACGCAAACATTTGCTACGGTTACTTTACAGAACTACTTCCGTATGTATAACAAGTTATCGGGGATGACCGGTACTGCGGAGACGGAAGCAGGTGAATTCTGGGAAATCTATAACCTAGATGTGGTTGTAATTCCAACTAACAGACCTATTGCACGTCACGATAAAGAAGACAAGATTTACAAAACCAATCGTGAGAAATTTAATGCAGTAATTGAAGAAGTTACGCGTTTATCTAGAGACGAAAAACGTCCGGTATTGGTGGGAACAACTTCTGTGGAGGTTTCTGAGCTATTATCAAGAGCCTTACAAATGCGTAAGATTGAACACAACGTACTGAACGCTAAATTGCATAAGCGCGAGGCAGATGTTGTTGCTGAAGCTGGACAAAGTGGAAGAGTAACCATTGCTACCAACATGGCGGGTCGTGGTACGGATATTAAGTTATCAGAAGAAGTTAAAGCTGCAGGAGGTTTAGCAATTATTGGTACAGAACGACATGATTCTCGTCGTGTAGATAGACAGTTGAGAGGTCGTGCGGGACGTCAAGGAGATCCAGGAAGTTCTCAATTCTTTGTTTCTTTAGAAGATAGTTTGATGCGTTTATTCGGATCAGAAAAAATTTCTAAATTAATGGATAGAATGGGCCATAAAGAGGGTGATGTTTTACAACATTCTATGGTTTCTAAATCTATTGAGAGAGCTCAGAAAAAAGTTGAGGAAAATAACTTCGGAATCAGAAAGAGATTACTTGAGTATGATGACGTAATGAACAAACAGCGTGAAGTAATTTATACTCGTCGTAGAAACGCATTGAATGGTGAAAGATTAGATACGGATATCGCTAACATGATTTATGATACGGTATTCTCTATTGTGAACATTCATAAATCTACTAATAAGTTCAAGGACTTTGAGATGGATTTAATTAAGCATTTCACGATGGATTCGCCGGTTACACCTAAAGAATTCGAAAGTAAATCTGAAAATGATTTAGTGAAACTTGTTTTCAAGGCTGCTATGGCAGATTACAAGATGAAGGTGAAATCAACGGCAGAAAAAGTTTATCCTGTTGTAGCGAATATCTTCGAAAATAATACTCAGAATTTCCAAAGAATTCAGGTTCCATTTACTGATGGAGCTAAAACGCTAACGGTAGTTTCTGATTTAGAAAAAGCTTACAATACCGAAGGAAGACAATTAATTAAGGATTTCGAAAAGGGTATTACTTTAGCTTTAATTGATGAGCATTGGAAGGAGCATTTACGTGATATGGATGATTTACGTCGTTCGGTTCAAAACGTAACTTATGAGCAAAAAGATCCATTGGTTGTTTATAAAGAGGAATCATTCTACATGTTCAGAAACATGTTAGATGAAGTGAATAGAGAAACAATTTCATTCTTATTCAAAGGTGAATTACCTGCTCCAGATCCTCGTCAGATTCAACAAGCTCGTCAGCAAAGAGAGGAGAAAGTTGAAACCAATAGAGGTGAAGACATGAGTCAAAGTTCTCAAGCTAATCAGCAAGCTGCTAATCAACAACGTGGTGAGCAAGTAGAAGTTACGGCTCCTAGACAAGTGGTTAAAATTGGAAGAAACGAACGAGTGAACATTAGAAATGTAAATTCTGGAGAGAAACAAGAATTAAAATACAAACAAGCAGAACCTATGATCGAATCAGGTGAGTGGGTTTTAGTTGAAGATTAATTCATTAAGTTTTAATAATATAAAAAGGTCAGAGTTTTTAATTCTGACCTTTTTTTTTATTTCTTCAATTGAAATAAGTTAGAGGTTTCTTATTTCCTCAACCATCCTATTATTCTTGAGTTCTTAATGTTCCAAAGTCCATTTACTTTTTTCAACTTAAACTTCTCTCTAGAAGATCCCATCGGACCAGGATTTTGTTGAATAATTTCAATCTCTTTATCCGACACTTTTGAAACAATAGCCACATGCCCAAATTTATTGAATAGGGTTGGCTTATAAATCAGTAAATCATTCACTTTTGGTTTTGATTGACTCGGGTTGGTAAATTGTATTAAATTTCGTTGTTTATTAATTTGTCCATCTTTGACAGACTTATCAAAGAAATCCTTAGCATGGCCATAGCTGTTCGGCATTTTATGATTTAAGTGTTCATAATAATACCTTTTAACAAACTCTACGCATTGGTATTTTAAACCTAAGTTATATCCATCTGCAGTCGTATTTCTTCCCGTTACAGTCCTAACACCACCATTGTAATATACATTCACGCCATTAAATTGATCAATTTCTTGTCCGATTTCCAAATTAGGTTTTACATTAACTCGCTGCATTGACCATAGGCCGACAAATAGAGCAATATGTAGCCCTATGATTATAAATATCCAATGTTTTAATTTCAATTGATGTGTGTTTAGGAGTGAATTATGCTAAAATCGGCATTTTTGGTAAATACATTTTAATTTTCTTTATTGAATCTAAGTTAGATAAAATTGTTAGAACTCAATATCTCTATATTTAATCTTATGTCGAAAATTAAATTATAATAAATTGAAATCCATATGAAAGCTAGTATTAATTCCAGTTTAACTCCTCCGGTATTAAAGTTTTTCATAAAAATTAGTTCATTGCATGATATTTGACACATTTAAGATTCAATAAGAAGTTTAAAGAAATACATCAATCAAAATGAGTAATTTTACATTAAGAATCCTTAGTTTTCTTTGTTGTATTCCCATGTTGCTGAATTGTCAGCAAGCACAAAAACCAGAAAAGATTATAAAACAAAATATGAGTCAAATAGATAACAGTAATTTAGAAGTAGCCACTTTTGGTGCAGGATGTTTTTGGTGTATTGAAGCTGCTTTTGATCAATTAGAAGGAGTTTCTAAGGTTCAATCAGGATATGCAGGTGGTCACCAAGAAAACCCAACTTATAAAGAGGTTTGTACAGGAGAGACAGGTCATGCAGAAGTAATTCAAGTTTATTTCGACCCTAAAGTTATTTCATATCAAAAATTGTTAGATGCATTTTGGGTGATTCACGATCCAACGCAACTAAACAGACAAGGAAATGACGTAGGAACTCAATATAGATCAGAGATTTTCTATCATAATGAGGCTCAAAAAGAATTAGCTGAAAAAGCGATTGCTGCAGAGTCAGCTTCAGGAAAGTATGACAAAGCTATTGTAACAAAAATATCTGCCTTAGATGATAACTTTTATCCAGCAGAAGATTACCACACCGATTATTATGAGTTAAACAAAACTCAACCTTATTGTAGTGCGGTAGTTGCTCCAAAATTGCAGAAATTTTATAAAGTTTTTCAAGCTGATTTGAAGCCAGAATTCCAATAAATATCTTTAATAATTTCAGAAGGTGTTCATTGCACAAGAAACTTATTATATCTAAAGATTTAAGTAAATAAATTGAATTGTTATTAAGAGGTTTTGCAGTAAATTTACGCCTTCAAAAATCATTCGTTTATGTCCATATTTGAGAATACAGAAGTAGCTTTTAAATTAAAATCAAACAATGAGCTACGTAAAGCACATGCCATGTTTGTGGCGGTTGACAAAAACTGGTTGACCGATTTTGGTGCTTGGAGTTTGCCTTGGGCAATTCATATTCCTGGTGTGAAATCATTGATTAAAAACACTGTTTTTGCACATTTTTGTGGTGGAGAGACTAGAAAAGAATCTATGTTAACCATCGATAAGTTATATTCTCAAAATGTAAAAAGCATCTTGGATTATTCTGTTGAAGGAAAAGAAGATGAAGCTGAATACGAAAACTGCTTTAATGAAATTATGGCGGTTATTGACGATGCGACAGGAAATCCAAAAATTCCTTTTGTTGTTTTTAAACCAACCGGTTTTGGTAGTATTAAAATATTTACCAAAGTTGGTGCAGGTGAAACGCTGAATGAAAAAGAACAAAAACAATGGGATAATATTCGTCGTCGTTTTGATGAAGTTTGTAAGAAATCTTATGAAAACGATGTTACGATTATGATTGATGCAGAGCATTCTTGGATGCAAGATGCAGCCGACGATCTAGCCGTGGAATTAATGGAGAAATACAACAAAAAACGTTGTATTGTAGTGAATACATTACAAATGTATCGCCATGATAGATTAGCTTATCTGAAAGAGCAATATGCTAAAGCAGAAAAAGAAAACTATTTTATTGGGTACAAAGTTGTTCGCGGTGCTTATATGGAAATTGAGCGCGAAAGAGCGGCCGAAAATGGTTATGAATCACCAATTCAACCTGATAAAGCCTCTACAGATAGAGATTATAATGCCGCGATAGAATTTATCTTTCAACATAGAGATAGAATTTCATTATTTGCTGGAACGCATAATGAATTGAGCTGTAAATTGGTGATGGATAAAATCGAATCTAATAATTTAGAAAAGGACGTTCACAATATTTGGTTTGGTCAGTTATTAGGAATGAGTGATAACATTAGTTTCTTGCTTGGATCTAAAGGTTATAACGTTGCCAAATATGTTCCTTATGGTCCTGTGAAAGACGTGATGCCATATTTAATTCGTCGAGCACAAGAAAATACATCTGTAGCTGGTCAGTCTTCTAGAGAGCTTGGCTTAATTCAAAAAGAGCTTGAAAGAAGAAAATTAGAGAAATAGACAGGTAATTTATACTTGAAAATATTGAGTTTTGATTTAAATTCTGTATTTTCAAATCTTGATAATAATGATTTAGCTTTTTATTAAGTTAAATCATTATTGTCTTTATAAAAACATCTAAAATACACTTCTAATTTGTCTGATAAACAAACATTTGCCGAGATTATTTTACCCTTACCATTAGATGGAACTTTTACTTATGAAGTTCCCTTAGGTTGGGATTTAAAGGTGGGGCAACGTGTGGCGGTGCAGTTTGGTAAAAGAAAGATTTATACTGGAATCATTCACTCTTTTCATCATAACAAGCCAGAATTATATAAGACAAAGTTCATAGAATCCATTTTAGAGGAAGAAGTTTTTGTTCTGCCGCAACAAATTAAACTTTGGGAATGGATAGCGGATTATTACATGTGTTCGCTAGGAGATGTATTTAAAAATGCTTTCCCTACGGCCTTAAAACTTGAGAGTGATACTTTCGTAAAGTTGGTAAAGGGAAAAGAATTCCCTGCAGAAGAAGGAATATCAAAAAATGCTTATTTAATTTGGGAAGCTTTACATCACAGGTCCTTAATTTCTGTAGATGAAGCCGCAGATATTTTAGATTTAAAATCTGTAATTCCTGTATTAAAAGAGCTTTTAGATTATGGTTTAATTGAGCTTGATGAAAGGCTGATAGAGAAATATACACCCAAAATTGAATATTATATTCAAACAGAAATTTCTCTTCAAGATGATTCGTTGCAAGATGTTTTATCTGAATTAGAAAAAGCACCTAAACAAAGAGAATTATTCTTTCAATTGGTGATGCGTCAGCAGCAATCTTCTAAACCGGTTTTGGCTTCTAAGTTTATAAAAGAATTCGGAGGTTCATACGCCATTTTACGTTCTTTAGCTGACAAAGGAATAATTAAATTCTTCGAAGATACTTCAGATCGAATTCAAGAATTTGATGAAGATTTACATGATATTCATGCTTTATCTGAACATCAACAAAAAGCAATTTACGAAATTAGAACGAACCTAAAAGAGCACGATACAGTTCTTTTGCATGGCGTTACTTCCTCTGGGAAAACCGAGATTTATATTAAGTTAATTGAAAGGGTATTGGCTAAGGGCAAAAAAGTTCTATATCTCTTACCAGAAATTTCGCTTACTACTCAATTAACTCAAAGACTTCAGAAGCATTTTGGAAATCAAATTGGAATTTATCATTCTAAATTTAACCAAAATGAACGAGTTGAATTGTGGCAAAAGACCATCAACAATGACTATCAGATTTTGATAGGAGCGAGGTCGAGTATGTTTTTGCCGATACAAGATTTAGGTTTAATCATTGTGGATGAAGAACACGAAACTTCCTTAAAACAAAATGATTCAAAACCTAATTTTCATGCTCGTGACACAGCCTTGGTTTTAGCTAAATTGGAAGGCGCAAAAACTATTTTGGGTTCAGCTACACCTTCGTTGGAAATGTATTTTGCAGCCAAACAAGGAAAAATTGGCTATGTAGAGTTATCACACCGATTTGGTGGAGTTCAGCCTCCTGTAATGGAAATTATTGATTTAAGACGCGCTCAGAAAAAGAAAGAATTGAATGGTGATATTTCTATGCGTTTAGAAAATCAGATTCGCGATACTTTCAAGAATGATAAACAGGTTATTATATTTCAAAACCGACGCGGTTATGCACCCGTTATGGAATGCAAAAGTTGTGGACATACGCCATATTGCCCCAACTGCGATGTTGCTTTGACTTATCATAGATTGTCTCATCAGCTTAAATGTCATTATTGCGGACATTCCCAGGCGAAACCGAATAAATGTTATCAGTGTAAAAGCGTTGAGTTAGAAACAAAAGGGATTGGAACTGAGCAAATTGAAGAAGATTTATTGCGAATTTTCCCAAATAATAGCATTGCACGGATGGATGTTGACAGTATGCGAAAGAAATTTGCTTTCGAAAAGCTAATTAAAGCTTTTGAAAATAGGGAAGTGGACATGCTGGTCGGAACACAAATGGTCACCAAAGGTTTAGACTTTGAGCATGTAAATTTGGTCGGTATTATACGTGCGGATAGTTTGCTGAATTTCCCTGATTTTAGAGCCCACGAAAGAGCTTTTCAACGTATTGTACAAGTGGCAGGTCGCGCTGGCAGACGAAAGGATAGAGGTTTGGTTTTAATTCAGGCTTTTTCTGCAGATCATAAGATTTTACAATATGCTTCTCAGTTTAAATATCATGAGATGGCACAGGAAATCTTGTACGAAAGACGTGATTTTTTATATCCACCTTTTGTGAAAATGATTGAAATTACTTTTCGTCATAAAAATAGAGATAGATGCTACAAAACAGCCAATTATTACGCTGAATCTCTTAGAAAATATTTTGATGAAAAAACTTTGTTAGGTCCAGAAGCGCCAAGTATCGCAAGAATGAATAACAATTATTACTTCAAAGTTTTGGTCAAAATTCTCCCAAATCAATCGGCGAAAAAAGTAAAGATTTTATTGAAAGATGCATTAGAAAATCTTCACCAAGTTAAAAGCTTTAGATCAGTAAGAATCGACTTTGATGTAGATCCTTATTAAAAATTGGCTACTTACATCATTTGAGAAATTTTCTATAAAAGACTTTTATCATGGTCTAAATATATGAATATCATAATTTTTCATGCTATATTCGGCTTTTATTTTTTAAAATCTTAACATATGAAACTAAGTAGACTTTTTCTTTTGACATCTGTCGTTGGGGCAGGATTAGTTAATGCACAAGAATCGCAATGTAACAATCAAACCGTAATTCAATTAAAAGAAGCAGGGTTAAGCGATGAGATTATTATGTCTAAAGTAGCATCAGAGGACTGTGAATTTGATACTTCTACAGATGCTTTATTACATCTAAAAGAAAATAATTTATCAGATGAAATAATCAGCATGATGATTCAAAATAACTCTAATAATTCTGATGATAATGAAGCTTTTGATTACCTTACTATGGCTAAGGTGGTAGAAAAAGATAAGAAATTATTGATTAATAATAAGGTTTGGTTAGCTAAAGGAGACTTTGTTCAAATCTATTTACCAGCTTATGGTAGAGATTATTATTTTGTAAACAAGAAGCAATCAAAATTTGGAGCTAAATTAATTGGAGGCGTTGCAGATGTCGTGGGTACAGGAGCTGCAGCTGTTGGTTTTGGTACTAACAATATCCAGGTGATGAGTGGCGCAATCAAAGTAATGAGAGGGGCGACTGCTGTTAGATATGGTGCAAATGCATTAGAGAAAATTAATGATTTAGACATTTCCAAAGATGCTAAGAGAATTGCGGGTAAAGACGCAGAAGTTTTAGGATGGGATTTAACTGAAGATGGTTATTTAGTTGAAGTTAAAATTGACAAGAAAAAATACGAAATTAACCTAGAACAGGCTTTAACTGTAAAGGAAATTAATTTAATTAAATAATATATACAGTAATTTATAATAAAAAATCCCGCCTTATAAGCGGGATTTTTCTTTAAAGTCCTTTGATGTAGACCGTCTTTTTATTGACAAATGCTTTAATTCCTTCTTCGGATAATTCTCTTCCATAACCAGAAATCTTAGTGCCACCAAAAGGTAATCTTGGATCACTTTTTACTAAATCATTTACAAACACAGCTCCGTCTTCGAATAATGGAATTAAATTCTCAACTCGTTTTTTATTTGTAGTAAATAAACTCACACCCAATCCATAATCAGAAGAATTGACCATTTCAAGCATCTCATCTTCGCTCTCGAATGTAGAACAAGCTAGGAGAGGACCAAAGGTCTCTTCTTTATAAATTTTCATATCTGGTGTAACGTTTTTCACTAAAGTTGGCTCAAAATAAGCTTGATTATAATTTCCACCTATAACAACTTCAGCGCCTTTCTCGATTGCATCTTGTAACTGCTCATTCAGAGTCTCGGCAGCTTCTTTGTTTACCATGGTTCCAATGTAGGTCTCTTCGTCTAATGGATCACCAGATTTAAGAGCAACAATTTTCTGCGTTATTTTTTCTATAAATTCGTCTGCGATATTTTTATGAACAAAAAGTCTTTTTCCTGCTATGCAACTCTGTCCCGTATTTTGGAATCTCGCATGAACACAAGTATTCAACGTAGCTTCTAAATCACAATCTTCAAAAACTACCAATGCGTTATTTCCGCCTAATTCTAATAATGAAGGTTTGATTTCTTCGCTGGCAACTTTAGCCACAGCCGCACCTGCAGCATTGCTTCCTGTGAGGGAAACAGCTTTAACTATAGGGTTTCTAATGATTTTCTCTACTTTATCACTTTTGATAATTAAACTTTGAAAAACATCTTTTGGAAATCCAGCTTCAATAAAACTCTGTTCAATCATTTTTGCAGATTCCATCACGTTGCTAGCATGTTTTAATAAGCCCGTGTTTCCGGCAGATAGACTTGGGACAGCAAACCTAAACACTTGCCAAAATGGGAAATTCCAAGGCATTACAGCTAGTAGAACACCCAATGGATCAAATCGAACATAAGATTCTTGCGCATCCGTAGAAACCTTATTTGCAGATAATTGTTTTTCTGCGTTTTCAGCATAATATTTACAAACCCATGCACATTTTTCAATTTCGGCAATTCCTTGAGAAATAGGCTTCCCGATTTCTAAAGTCATTACTTCAGCATATTTCGCTTTGTTTTTCTCTAGTACATCGGCTAAGGCAAAGAAAAGTTTTGCGCGTTCTTCAAAACTTGTTTTTCGCCATTCTTTAAAGGCATTTTGAGACTTATCAATCGCCTCTTCAACTTGTTTTACAGTGAATTCTTTGTGTTCAAAAACAACTTCTTGATTATATGGATTGATGGATTTCATGTTCAAAATATTTATTTAACAAGATACTAAAAACCTATAAAAACGAAGGAGAAGCCTATGTAAATCTTTAGTTAAAATCGCTTAACTTTAATTAAGACTTAATAGATTTAATTAATACTTAAAATAGGAGAGGATTGAACTTTAGCTCATTCCAAAAGACTTCAGCTTAAGAATTGGATATTTAGCAAACATTTCGTCCACTAACTTTGGATTCAACTCTATAGCTTTGGTTAAAGTTTTTGCGGCTGTGGTATTATCATTTAATAAAAACTGACAACAGCTAACTTGATAGTACAATTCAGCACGCTCAAATTTCTTCAGACCACGGTTCGCTATTTCAATCGCTTTTTGGTATTCACCTAAAACAATCAATAACTCCGTAAAACCTAACCAATTTAAAAAATGACTTGGTTCTAGCTTAATAATTTTCTCGTAATTGATTTCAGCTTCCTCGTATTTACCCATTTGGATATTTAGATAAGCCAAACGTTTCCAATAATTAATCTGCATAGAATCAAGTTCTACAGCACGATTTAAATAATGAATTGACTCTTCAATATTTCCAATAGATTCATAAATGTCTGCCGTTGCCGACCAAGCTTTATCTAATTGCGGATCCTCGTGAATGGCTTTGTGATAATAAGCTAAAGCTTTAGAAACATCATCAGTTTCTAAATAACACTTACCAATTTTCATTAAAGTATAAGCAGGAGAATCATCTTCTTCCAAAGCTTCTAAATAAGTTTCAACAGCCTTAGGATAATCGTTTAATTCTTCATAACACAAGGCTAATTGCATTAAATTATTAATCCCACTTGGGTTGATACATACGGCATAATCAAAAGCTTCTGCAGCGTTTTGATAGTCTTTTAATTGAATATATTTTGAACCTAATTGATACCAAGCAAAGTCGGCATAAGGTCTTAAATCAATATATTGTTTTAGAAAATCTATACAATCTTTAGGACGACGAATTTCATCAAAACATTGAACACAAGCATAGAATGCGATTTCATCATCTAAATCTAAATCCAAAGCGGCTTTATAATGAAACAAAGCTTGTCCAATTTCATTCAGGTTCATGTACTCAGCACCAAGACAATGGTTGATGTAATCTTCCTCCATACCAAAATCCAACGCTTTTCGGTAAAAACCAATAGCGCGTCTGTGCTGACCCTTAATCGACCAATATTTAGCTTGAGCAATAATGAAATCTATTTCATTTGACATTACTTCTTTTAGCTCTTCGATCAATTCACCAGCTTCTTTTAGCATATCCACCTCTAGCATATACTCCAAGACTTTTACACGCATTTCTACGCTGCCTGGATGCAATTCTAGTGCATATTCTATCGCCTTATAAGCAAAGGGTAAATCGCCTACATCTAAGTAATAGCCAATGATTTCGTTTAATTCTTCGCCATCGAAATAATAACGTTCATTCTCCTCCAGCATCTCTTCAAAGCGATCAATCAAATCGTTATTGAGCAAATCATCATTCATATGTTAAAGATAGAGGTTATTTAATAACCTTTAATGACTTGCAAAATTAGGTTATAAACAAATCTTAAACAATAATTTGGCTCATTTTGGGAGTTTGTTTAACTTTTGATGCTCATCGTATTATAAAGAAAAATTCGACTTTAAATCCAACTATTGTAGATTCAAAATCGAATTTTATTTATTAAGTGAAAGAAAATTCTATTTCGTAATGCCTTCTAACTTAAATAAAAATGCATGCTCTAGAGCGATTTCTTTTAAATAATCAAATCTACCTGAAGCTCCTCCGTGTCCGTATTCCATATCGGTTTTGAAAAGAATTACATTTTTACTTGTGTTAAAATCCCTTAACCTCGCTACCCATTTGGCTGGTTCAAAATATTGAACTTGAGAGTCGTGTAATCCTGTTGTAACCAACATGTTTGGATAATCCATGGCCTTTACATTCTCATAAGGCGAGTAAGATTTCATATATTGATAAGCCTCCTCAAAATTTGGATTTCCCCATTCATCATATTCATTGGTTGTTAATGGAATCGTGGTATCTAACATTGTATTAACCACGTCTACAAAAGGAACTTGAGCAATGATTCCATTCCATAAATCTGGACGCATGTTAGCAATTGCTCCAACTAATAATCCTCCAGCTGATCCACCTTGTGCGTAAAGATGTTCTTTAGAAGTAAAGTTTTCTTTAATTAAAAATTCCCCACAGTCGATGAAATCAGTGAAAGTATTGATCTTTTTCATTAATTTTCCATCTTCATACCATTTTCTTCCCATTTCCTCACCTCCACGAATGTGTGCAATGGCAAATACAAAACCTCTGTCTAATAAAGAAAGTCGTGTCGTAGAAAATGTCGCATCCATCGAGCTTCCGTAAGAGCCATATCCATATAATACCAATGGATTTTTACCATCTTTTTTCAGCCCTTTTTTGTAAACCAAAGAAATTGGAATTTGTGTTCCGTCATTGGCAGTCGCAAATAATCTTTCAGAAACATAATTCGTCTTATCAAAGTCACCTAAAACAATTTGTTGTTTCATTAAAGTTCTGACACCTGTTTGCATATTTTCTTCGTAGATAGAAGCAGGCGTAACCATTGAAATGTAGGCAAACCTTAAGTTGTCCGTAAAATATTCAGCATTTCCAGTAGGATAAACCACATAGGTTGGCTCGTCGAATTGTAATTTCTTTTCTTGGCCAGTTTCTCGGTTTTTAATAATCAATCTCGTCAGGCCATTAAACCTTTCTGTAATTACTAAATAGCGATTAAACTCATCAACTCCTTCAATTAAAACATCTTCTCTATGTGGAATAACTTCTGTCCAGTTTTCTATTTCAGTAGCATGTAATGGACATTCCATGAGTTTGAAATTAAGAGCGTCCTTATTGGTTAGAATTAAAAATCTATCCTCTAAAGGTACAATGCTGTAAAGAACATCTTTCATTCTTGGTTGAAAGACTTTAAATTCTCCTAACGGCTGATTTGCATCTAAAATTCTCTCTTCTGAACTTGTCGTAGAAGAGGAGTAAATCATTAAATATTGCTGATTTTTGGATTTATAAACCCCGATATAGTTCGTATTATCTTCTTCTTGATAAACAACTACATCATTTTTTACGTCTGTATTAATCTCATGACGCATAATTTTCTCACTCAAAAGCGTTTCTGGATTATTGGCCGTATAAAAGAAAGTTTTATTGTCATTCGCCCATGCAGTTCCACCTGAGGTGTTTTCAATTCCTTGATAAGTAACTTCACCCGTGGTTAAGTCTTTCAAATATAATTTATACTGTCTCCTTGAAACATTATCTACCGCAAACAAAAGCAGATTATTGTTAGGACTAATATTAAATCCTCTCGCCGAATAATAAGAATGACCTTCTGCCATTTCATCTATATCCAACAACACTTCCTCTGGTGCATCTAGTGAACCTTTTTTGCGACAATATTTAAAATACTGCTTTCCGTCATCGGTACGAGTATAGTAATAGTAACCATCGACAAACATAGGAACGCTTTCGTCTTTTTCTTTGATTCTCGACTTCATTTCATTGAATAATTCCTCTTGGAACTTGTCTGTGTCGGCCATCATTTGGTCCACATAAGAGTTTTCTTGATTTAAATAATCAATGATTTGGGTGCTATCTTTTGTCTTCTTGAAAAACGCATTCATCCAATAATAAGGATCGTTAACTTTTTCGCCGTGAATATCTCTAATGTGTTCTTTTTGTTGAGCATCTGGTGCTACTATATCTGGCCACTTTTGTGCGTTCATAAATATAAAATTGAATGAAAATAATATTAAAATTGAGTATTTCATAAGAGTAGAATTTTTCTCAAAATTAAATTAAATAACTAAGTTAGCGCACAACAAAAGAAAACATTTTGGAATATCAATTAGAGCATCAAGAAATCACCACCCAAAAGCATCCTTTAAGGTTAAAATTATTGGTAGATAATTTACAAAGCCCAGCCAATTACGGAATGATGATTCGGATGGCAGAAGCTATGGGCGTAGAGGAGATTATCTTTTTAAGTGATCAATTTAGCGAGCTTACTTCCAAAATGAAAAGAAGCAGTCGTGCAGCTGAAAAGAATTTAAATGTTCGCTTTGTTCAGGATTTAATTTCTGAAATTGAGGTATTAAAAAAGGAAGATTTCGAGATTATTGGTTTAGAATATACTTCTGAAAGTAAGGATATTACAAAACTAGAATTTAATCAAAAAGCCAAAGCACTCATCTGTGGAAATGAAGCTTTTGGTATTTCTCCAGAATTAATAAAAGAAAGTGATTATTGTGTTCATTTACCTATGTATGGCAAAAACACAAGTATGAATGTTGTGATGGCGACTTCAATTGCACTTTGGGAAATGATTCATTAAAATTAAAAACCATTATATTTACTAGGTATGAAAAATGAACAAAATTCTGCTATGAAGAAAATGGTTTTATCAGGAGGAACGGGATATTTAGGTGGTCTAATCCAAGATTATTTTAAAAATGAATATGAGATTTATATTCTAACACGTTCTGAAAGAGAAAGTAAAGGAAACATTCATTATGTACAATGGGATAGTAAGAATTTAGGTGATTGGACCACAGTATTGGAAAATGCAGATGTTCTAATCAATCTTGCCGGTATGAACATCAATACTCGTTTTACGGAAGAAAATAAAAAGAAACTTCTTTCTTCTCGTATTAATAGTACCGAAGCTTTGGGTAAAGCAATCGAACAATGTGAAGTGCCTCCAAAAATGTGGTTGAATGCGTCTTCTGCAGCTATTTATGAGGAAAGTGTAGAAGTAGCAAGAACGGAAGATGATACAACAAGAGATGACGATTTTCTGTCTTTTTTAAGTCAGAAATGGGAAGAAGCTTTCTATAAATATGCTAATGATAAAACTAAAAAAACTGTCTTTAGGATTTCATTGATTTTAGGTGAAAGCGAAGAAAGTGCATTACACATGCTTAAGAAGTTAGTGAAACTAGGTGGAGGCGGAGCAGCAGGTTCTGGCGATCAAATGGTTAGCTGGATGGGTGAAAAAGATTTGCCAAGAGCTTTAGATTTTATCATTAAAAACGAATTGACGGGAGCTTTTAATTTTAGTAATGGTAATGTCTTAAGCAATGCGGATTTCATGAAAGAATTGAGAAAGAAATATAAGATGCCAATTGGTTTACCTGCTCCTGAATTTTTAATCAATATTGGAACTAAAATAATTGGAACTTCACCAGATTTGGTTTTAAGAAGTCAGAATATTGCTCCAAAGAATTTAAAAGAGGCTGGCTTTAAATTTGAACAACTTCAATTATCAGATATATAAAATACTACTTTGTAAATTATAAATAAACGCTCTTGAGAATCTTCTTAAGGGCGTTTTTCTTTTTAAATTAATGTTATTATTCAATAAAGTTTAGTTAAAGCCTTGGTTTAACAAATCACGGAATAACAATTGATGCATACTATAGAAAATATACTATGTCTGAGAAAAATTATTTCAATAAAGAAGCTATTGATAAATTAAAGGAATTAGCCGAGAGTGCAAGGATATGCATGATGACAACCAAATTAGATGAGCGTCCGAGCCCATCGCGACCTATGACTTTGCAGGAGGTGGATGAAAATGGAATTCTATGGTTTTTGAGTGGTAGAGATAGCGACAAAAACTATGAACTGAAAAAGGATACCAAAACGCAATTATATTTTATGAATAATTCCAAGTCTGAATACCTTTCAGTGTATGGAACGGCTGAAATTTATTTAGATCAAAATACCATTGACGAACATTGGTCGGTTGCGGCAAATGCTTGGTTTAAGGAAGGAAAAGAAGATCCAAATGTTTCTGTTATTGGTATTAAACCCTTAGATATGAAATATTGGGGAACCAAACACGGAAAATTTGTAGATATAGCTTTAATGGCTTATTCAGCCTTAACGGGCGCCGATAAAGGAAGCGATGGCGGAGAGGAAGGAAAATTAGAAGTTTAGGGAAATATCTTATTAAAAGCGTTTAGTCTTGTGACTAGGCGCTTTTATTATTTTAAAATATTTAAACCATAAAAATATATTAATTATCAATCTTAATCAATATGAAAAAAGACAACAAACCAACTTCAAAAAAAATTCAGGATTTAGAAAAGGACATGAAATGTCCGATTGATCACACAATGACGACCAACGACGGCGTTAAAATTAATGACGACAATAATTCGTTAAAAGCGGGAGAAAGAGGTCCTTCTTTGTTAGAAGATTTTATTCATCGTGAGAAAATGTCTCATTTTGATCGTGAGAGAATTCCAGAAAGAGTTGTTCACGCTAGAGGTAGCGCGGCGCATGGAATTTTTGAACTTTATGAAAGTTTAGAAGAATATACCAAAGCTGGATTCTTGACTGATACAAGTCGTAAAACGCCAGTTTTTGTTAGATTCTCCACCGTGGCTGGATTTAGAGGTTCACCCGATTTAGCGAGAGATATTAGAGGTTTTTCAGTAAAGTTTTACACTGAGGAAGGTAATTATGATTTGATTGGAAATAATACACCGGTTTTCTTCATTCAAGATGGAATGAAATTCCCTGATTTAGTTCATTCGGTGAAGCCTGAGCCAGATAATCAAATTCCACAGGCGGCATCTGCGCATGACACTTTCTATGATTTTGTATCGCATGCAACCGAAACATTACACAATCATATGTGGGCGATGAGCGATAGAGCCATTCCTAGAAGTTTGCGAATGATGGAAGGTTTTGGTATCCATACTTTTAGATTGGTTAATGCCGAAGGGAAATCTTGTTTCGTTAGGTTTCACTGGAAACCATTGTTAGGAATTCACGGAGTAACCTGGGAAGAAGCAGTTAAAATCAATGGAGCTGATTCAGATTATCACCGAAGAGATTTATGGGATGCGATCGAAGCAGGACACTATCCAGAGTGGGAATTAGGTTTGCAAATCATTCCAGAAGAAGATGAAATGAAATTCGATT
This sequence comes from Profundicola chukchiensis, assembly GCF_029664245.1. Classification (GTDB taxonomy): domain Bacteria; phylum Bacteroidota; class Bacteroidia; order Flavobacteriales; family Weeksellaceae; genus Profundicola; species Profundicola chukchiensis. The sequence continues at coordinate 73,257 of NZ_JANAIE010000007.1, forward strand.
TTGATATTTTGGATGCGACTAAATTAATTCCAGAGGAAATAGTTCCGGTTAAGATTGTAGGTAAAATGACCTTAAATCGAAATCCTGAAAATTTCTTTGCAGAAACGGAACAAGCGGCTTTTCATCCAGGTAGAGTAGTGCCAGGAATTGATTTTTCTGATGATCCATTGTTACAAAGTAGATTATTCTCTTATCATGACACCCAAATTTACCGATTAGGTGGTGCGAATTTTAATCAAATTCCGATTAATCGACCAATTAATGAAGTTCATAATAATCAACGAGATGGGCAGTTTCAAACACAGATTCACAAAGGAAAATCATCTTATTTCCCAAATAGTTTAGCAGATGGATGTCCGCACTTGGCTAAAATGGCGGAAGGAGGATTTACTTCTGTTCCAGCTCCGGTAGCGGCGCACAAAGTACGAGCGAGAAGTGAAAGTTTTTCTGATCATTATTCTCAGCCTGCATTACTATTCAGAAGTTTGCAGCCTTGGGAGCAAAATCACATGGTAAATGCTTATTCATTTGAATTAGGAAAATGTACGCAGCAACATATTCAAGAGAGAATGTTGTTTCAGATAAATAAGATTAATCAAGATTTAGCGAGTAAAGTAGCTAAGAATTTAGGTTTAAAAGTTCCTAACTCTATCGATATGCCAATCAATCAAGCGATTGGTGCAGATGCCGATGGTTCTGATCAACCTGGAGATGTTAAGGTGTATTTAGAAAAATCGCCAGCCTTGAGCATGACGCATATTAAGTCGGATAGAATTGATGCTCGAATGATTGCTGTTTTGGCTGCTGATGGATTTAACATGAAAGATTATCAGTCTATGAAAGATCACTTGGAGTCTAAAAATGCGATGGTGAAATTAATTGCTCCACATGGAGGAACGATTAAGTGCGATGAGGGTATGGAACATAAGGTAGATGCAGCTTTAATGACGACGGAATCGGTGTTGTATGATGCTTTGTTTATTCCAGGTGGTAAGAGTGTAGATGCTTTAATGAAAGAGGCGAAAGTCTTTAAATTCATCGATGAATCATACAAATATTGTAAAGCCATTGCAGTTACAGAAAATGCAGAAGACTTATTAAAGAATAGTCAAGCAAAGGATTACAAAGAAGATAAATTTATTTTTATTGATGGAGAACCTAGCGATTTTTCGGCTGCGATTGCAAAACATAGGAATTGGGATCGAGAAGAAAAAGCTAAAATGATTTCTGTTTAATTTATTTCAACATTAAAAATTCAAACTCCTTTTCATTAGAAAGGGAGTTTTTTATATCTCTAAAATGCTGTTATCTGCAATTACAAAATTCCTTCCAGTGGATTGTAAAGAAGTGTCTAATCCTGTAAACTCACTAAACGCAGGTAAAATGATTTGATTTTTTTGAAGAAGAAAACTTGCTAATCTAATTTTTTGTCGAGCGTTTAATTTTAAATACACACCAGGATGTATATGTCCACAAATACTTGGTTTATTCGGCTTTTCTTGTGGATGATGTGTTATGATAAAATTTTCAAATTCTAAGTTTTGATGAACTAATTCGATGCCTAGTTCTTCATAAACTGAAGCTTTTAATCGGTCATGATTACCTTTAACCAATATGAATTTTAAGTCTAAATAATTCGCTTTCCAGGTTTTGAAAATTTCAATTTCTGAATTGGCAGACGCATGAAAGAAATCACCTGCGATAATAACTTGATTAGGAGCGTGTTTTTTAATTAAATCAGCCAAACGACTTAAGTCACTTTCGGCGATATTACTAGGAATGGCAATTCCGTTTTTTCTAAAATGAGTGGATTTCCCTAAATGAACATCGGCAATGATTAGACTTTTGGAATCAACATGAAACAAGGCTTTTCCCGCATCTAAAATAAATTTTTCTCCACTAAATTGAATCTCCAAACCTTTCTATCTTTTGAGTTTATAAAACTACTTCAACTTTTGCATTTTTTCAATTCTTTTCACCAAATCTTCGTTACTCATACTCGCACGAAGGCTATCCACTTTTATTGGAAAACTAAGCGGTGTAAATGCTGTAGCTCTTTTGAAAATTAATCTACTATGCGCAATTCTATTAAATGCTTTCTTCAAACGAACTTCTTCGAATTGTTGGTCGAAAACCTCGGTATAAGCTTGTTTTAATAATAAATTATTGGGTTCATAATCTTCTAAAACTCTAAAGATTAAACCTGAAGAACTTTGCAAACTCTTGTGATTCTTACTTTTACCATAATAATTCTGCAAGACTAAGCCTGAAATCACTGCAATATCTCTGAATTTTCTAGAAGCCATTTCTGTTGCATTTACACTCCCCACAGCATCTTGCATTAGATTTTCTAAACTTAAAATTTTAAATAAACTCTCTTCATCTAATGGAATTTCTTGATCGCTTAAAAGTTCAAAACCATAATCATTCATAGCGATAGTGAAGCTAATGGGTTTAATCAAACTAATACGATAGGCGATTATCGATGCGAAAATTTCGTGAACTAATCTTCCCTCAAAAGGATACATAAAGAGATGATGCCCATCGCGGGTTTTTATCATTTCAACCAAAAATTCATCCGATTTTGGAATATGAGAGCGTTCGTCTTGGCGGATCAGCAAAGGATTTAAAAACTTTAATTCTTTTTCTTTTGGTGCTGGTTGCAAGGCATCGGCCAACTTAGTTCTCATAAAATGACTTAAATCCGAAGATAGCGGCAAACGACCACCCAGCCAACTGGGCGTAATTGCTTTTCCGCTAGAAGATTTCACATAGGCGATGGTATCTTTTATGTTTAAAAGCTCTAAAGTTCGTCCAGCTAAAATAAATTTATCTCCAATTTTCATTTTTGAGATGAAATATTCCTCGACCATTCCGATGTATCCTCCACTTCTGAATTTAACTTTCATCATGACATCACTCACAATCACGCCCATGTTCATGCGATGTAGCGACGCAATTCTCCTATTGGTAACTTTATAAAGTCCATCCTCTTGAATTTCAACTTTATGATACTCTTCATAACGTTTTAATGCAGTCCCACCTTGGGTAATAAAATTAAATGCCCAAGCCCAATCTTCTTTACTTAAATATTTAAAGGCATGTATTCTTTCTACAATTTCTTTGACTTCATCTTCTCTAAAACCATCTCCAACAGCCAAAGTCACTAAAAATTGGATTAAGACATCATAGGTTAAAACCATGGGAGTTCTAACTTCAATCACCTTTTGTTTAACCGCTTCTTTTATCGCTGAAATTTCAATTAATTCTAACGAATGTGTCGGAACAAAATAGATTTTTGAGGTTTCAAAAGGAGAATGGCCACTTCTACCAGCCCTTTGTAAAAACCTTGCAACGCCTTTCACAGAACCAATTTGAATGACGGTGTCTACAGGTTTAAAATCAACTCCTAAATCCAATGAGGAAGTAGCAATAACAGCTTTTAATCTCCCTGAGGATAAATTATCTTCAATCCATTCTCTAAGGTTTTTGTCAATCGAGCCGTGATGAATGGCAATTAATCCCGCCAAAGATGGATCGCCAGCTAAAATCAGTTGATACCATATCTCAGATTGACTTCTTGTATTTGTGAAAATAAGAGCAGTTTCAGCTTGATTGATAATTGGAAGAATCTTATCCACCATTTTAGAACCCAAATGTCCAGCCCAAGGTAAAACCTCAATTTCATCAGGAAATACAGTTTCAATTTCTGTCTTTTTCTTTAACTTGGTTTCAACAGAAGTTTTTTTGATGTCATATGGAATTAAAACTTCCATAGCTTCTTCTAGATTTCCAATGGTTGCTGTAATTCCCCAAATTTTAAGTTGAGCGTTAAATTTTTGAAGGTAAGAAATCGCTAATTCAGTAAGAACGCCACGTTTGCTGCCTAAGAGTTCGTGCCATTCATCGACTGCAATACATTGAATATTTTTGAAAAATCGTTGATGATTTTTCATAGCGAACAACAAATGAAGTGTTTCTGGTGTTACGATTAATATCTCCGGCATCGATCGCGCTTGTCGTTGTTTGATTTTTGCAGGCGTATCTCCGTTTCTAGTTTCAACCAACCAGTCGAGTCCGATTTCATTAATAACTTCTTGCATCGCACGCTGTAAATCCTTGGCCAAAGAGCGTAGAGGAGAAACCCAAATGAGTTTAATTCCTTTACCAGCGTATTTTTTTGGGTGATTTAAATAGTCGGTTAGAACGGCCAAGAATACAGAAAAAGTCTTACCATAGCCCGTTGGTGCAACGACCATTCCGCTATGGCCTGTGCTGAATTTCGCCCAAGTTTTTTCTTGAAATGGAAAAGCCTCATTGCCTTTGGAATGCATCCAGTCAGAAAAGATCTGATATCCTTCACTATTTTTAAATTTAGACACTCGCTTAATCCTTTAAATTATTCAATAGATAGTGAGTCAATTAAAGCTTTGACGCTTTCAATCGTATCAATTTCATCGACTGTTTTATCTTTTCTCCATCTTTTAATTCTTGGAAATCTTAAAGCCACGCCAGATTTATGGCGATTACTTAATGCAATTCCTTCAAAAGCGATTTCAAACACAAGCTCAGGTTTAACAGTTCTAACAGGCCCGAATTTTTCAATCTCATTTTTACGAACAAATCGACTAACTTCTTGAATTTCTTTATCAGTTAATCCAGAATAGGCCTTGGCAATGGTAACCAATTTCTCACCATCTCTCACAGCAAAAGTATAATCACTATAGTGACCACTTCGTCTTCCAGAGCCACGTTGAGCATAAATCATAACAGCATCTATCGTTAGTGGATCGACCTTCCACTTCCACCAATCGCCTCTTTTCCTTCCGGTATGGTAGGGTGAAGCTTTTTGTTTCAGCATCAATCCTTCTGAATTGATAGATCTAGCATCTTCTCTAATTTTTCTTAGTTTCTCCCAATTTTCAAATGGTATAATTTCTGAAAGTTTGATGAGCTCACTTTGTATATCTGCAGTTAATTCTTCTAATTTTTCTCTTCTAAATTGCAAAGTTTTTTCACGAATGTCAGTTTCATTCCATTCCATACAATCGTACATATAAAAACCAATCGGAACCTCTTCTAAAAGCTTTTTGGTAACATTTTTACGATTTAATCTTTTTTGTAAATCATTAAAAAGTAAAACATTTCCGTCTTTCAGTGGTAGAATCTCGCCATCGATAACGAAATCTTCTTTTATATTTTTAAAAACCTCGACTAATTCAGGAAATTGAGTGGTTACCAATTCCTCACCACGCGACCAAATGAAGATTTTGTCGTTTCGCTTTACAATTTGACCTCGAATTCCGTCCCATTTATATTCTACCTGCCATTCTTTAGGTGAGCCAAGCTCGTTTAAATCCTTTTCAAGTGCATAGGCCAAACAGAAAGGATACGGCTTGGAATCATCATAATTAATGTGTTCTCCAGAAATTAATTCATCAAAACTAATGGAATTCATATCCCAGTTACCAATGATACTATGCATGAGTTGATTCGCATCTCGACCGGAAAATTTAGACAAACCATTCACCAATGTTTTCTTAGAAACGCCTATTCTAAAACTTCCACCAATTAATTTATTAAAAATCAATCTGTCCTGTTGAGATAATCCCTGCCAAGCTTTAGTTACATAATTTTTTTTGTCCTCATCTGATTTAGATTTAAGTTTTTTTAATTCATTCATCCAAACATGAAGCGGTTTGTTGATTTCATTTTGAGGCTCTGGTAAAATGAGGGAAATAGTTTCTGCTAAATCTCCCACAGCTGAATAACTTTCTAAAAATAACCATTCCGGAATGTTGGCGATTTCCATTGCCCATTCTTTCATGAGTGTGGTTTTGACAGGACGTTTTGGTCTTTTTCCAGTAAAAAGAGCAATTAACCATAATTTATCGCGGTCCTCGGCCGTCTCAAAATAGTTAGCCAATGCAGCAATCTTTGCATTGGTCTTATTAGTCATTTCGACGGTTGATATGAGTTCAGAGAAGTGTTTCATGGCCTAGGACTTTAACTCGGTTTCAGATTTTTCTTCTTCGCCATATTCAGTTTTTAGTTCATAAGCTTCGATGCCAATTTCATTTAAATATTTAGCAAAAGTGGCCTGAGAACCATGTGTAACATAAACTTTTTCGGCTTCAGTTGCTTTTACAACAGAAATTAATCCATCCCAATCCGCGTGATCGCTGATAGGAAAGCCAGCATCAACAGATTTCCATCTTCTATTTCCACGAATTTGCATCCAACCCGAACAAATTGCTGTAGCTGCATTGGGAACTTTTTTAATCATATTTGAGCCTAATAGAGCAGGAGGAACGATAACGATTTTGCCATCCATTTGCTTTCTGTTGTCCCAATCGATTCTATGATAATTTGGAATTTCATAACCCGTACTTTCTATAGCTTTGTTTAAATTATCAATCGCCGAATGAACATAAATTTCATCAACACCTTCAATTAATTTCATAATGCGTTGTGCCTTTCCGAGCGAATACCCAAAAAAGACACTGGTTTTATTATTTTCTTGATTGCGACGAACCCAGTTCGTTAATTGCTCTTTGTAGACATCGTTTTTCTGCCATTTATAAATAGGTAAGCCAAAAGTTGATTCTGTAACGAAGGTGTGACACTTTACAGGCTCAAAGGGAGTGCTGATTTTATCTTCATCTACTTTATAATCTCCTGAGAACACAAAAACGTAACTTTTCCATTCAAGTCTAATTTGAGCAGAACCAATTAAATGTCCTGCCGGATGAAGAGATACTTTAACGCCATTGATGTGAATAGGATCATTATAGCCAATACTTTCAACGGATATGTCTTTACCAATTCTATGTTGAATAATAGGTTTGGTGTAGTGATGACATAAATAATGTTTCATTCCGGAACGTGCATGATCTGCGTGTCCGTGAGAAATTATAGCATAGTCTACCGGCTTCCATGGATCTAAATAGAATTTTCCTGGAATGCAATAAATGCCTTTAGGTGAAAATTGAATAAAATTCTTCAATTACAAGATTTGAATTATTGAAATTTAATGATTTATATGTCAATGATTCTAATGCAAAAATGTTTCCATAAATAATTGTGGAGGATAGTGTTGCAATAAAGAAGAAAAGAGGAGAGGAATTTTGAGGCATAAAAAAAGCCTCAAGAAAAATCTTAAGGCTTTAAAATGCGATCCGGACGGGATTCGAACCCGCGACCACTTGCGTGACAGGCAAGTATTCTAACCAGCTGAACTACCGGATCAGTATTTTTAATTTTTAGCTTTTCAGTAGTAATTTCTTCTCTTAACTACCATTGTTCTGAAATGCGATTGCAAATATAGAATTAAAATTTAAACTAACAAACAATATTCCATAGAAAAATGCTCTTCTTTTCAGCTATAGCTTCGAACTCATTCGTTTTGTGAATGTTAAAACTTTAAAAATAATTTAATTTTAATTGTAATTAAAGCTAAGTGATTGATAAATGGCTTTAAGGTAAGATTACTACCATTTTAAATGAACGGAATAGGGGAGTTAGCGTTAATTTTAAGACATAAAAAAAGCCTCAAGAAAAATCTTAAGGCTTAAAAAGCGATCCGGACGGGATTCGAACCCGCGACCACTTGCGTGACAGGCAAGTATTCTAACCAGCTGAACTACCGGATCAAAGTTTTTGTTTGTTTGCTAATCAGTAGTAGTTTCTTCTTGTAACCACCGTTCCTCTGAATTGCGATTGCAAAAATAGAATAAAATTTTTAACAACCAAACAAAAACTACAAGAAAATTTAACTTTATAATGAGCTAGGATTCGCTATTAGATTTAATAAGTTGAATTTCAATCAATTTTAAGACTTATTTTTTAATAAATTTTCTTTGATATTTTTTGCCATCTGCTGTTGTCACATGAATTACATAGTTTCCAGCTGCTAATTTCTCTAGGTTCATGCTTTTTTGACCAAAGTATTTAGCGACGATTTTTCCTGACATATCATAAACATAAACCGAATCGATCTGTCCACTGTCAATAGAAACATTTAATTCGTTCAACACAGGGTTAGGATAGATATTAAATTTAGAGTTTGTTACTACATCATTAGTGTTTAAAACCTCATGATTAATTTCAATGTTGTCATAATAAGCATCATGACCATAATTGTTGTGTAGGAAGTTAATTCCTAGCGCGTCGATTTCATTAAATCTTGGAACACTAGCTATTAATTCATCATTTAAATAATAGAGTAAGTCATTCATAGTTACCTCTACCATAACCGTATTCCATTCGTTGATTTCCCAGTTAGCTTCGGTATATTGTGAGGCATATTCACCAGAGTTGATTACATAAATTAAACCTCTGTTTTCGATTCCAACTCCGGCAATGGGTTCGTATTCTTCGTTATCATTGATTCCAAACACAGTGAATTCAAAGTCGGCTCCTTGTTGTCCAGTTACTAAAATGTCATAACTAATGCTAAATACTAAATTGCTAGAAATAGCTTCACTAAAAGATAATGAACCACCAAAAATTGGAAACCATTGAAAGTCATAATCTGGTTCGTGCCCATTTTTAAATGAAAAAACACCTTCAGAGGCTTGTTCGTCTGAAATCGTTTGGTATTGTACAATTCCGTCGCTACTTTCTGTTACTTCCCAGCTGTTTTGTGCGTGTAAATTTCCTAAACTATATCCTTCTTCTGCTTCAAACGAAATATTAGTTTGAGCTGAAATAAAAGCAGTTAATAGTAGGAGAGGTAGTGAATAAATTTTTCTCATAACTTTTATTTTAAGTATTAATATAAAAAAACCATTCTATTAAAAGAATGGTTTTGTTAAAATTCTATTTTAATAGAGCTTACATTAAAGCCTCTAATTTATTTGATAACTGATCTTTAGGAACAACTCCAACAACTTTGTCAGCAACTTCTCCGTTCTTAAAGTATAAAATTGTAGGGATATTTCTAATTCCAAATTCAGCAGCCGTATCAGGGTTGTTGTCAACATCAACCTTACCAATAACAGCTTTTCCTTCGAATTCCTCAGCTAACGCTTCTACAGAAGGACCTACCATTCTACATGGACCACACCAAGCTGCCCAAAAATCAATCATTACAGGTAAATCTGTGTCTAAAATTTCTTTGATGTTGCCATCTGTAATTTCTAATGCCATAATTTTTTATTTGTAAATGTAAATTTAGTTATTATTTCTAATGTTTCTAATTCTAGCTATAAAGATAATTAATAATCTTATATAAATTTTTAAACCTAATTCAATGAGAAATTAATTAAATCAATATCACTCAGAGCATCTAGAAACTCTCTTTGAATGTCAACTTTTGTACCAAGTGCCTGTGCTTTAAAAGTTTTTCTCATTTCTTTGTCTCGTAAATTCACCGTTAATTTTTGATGTCCTTTATGCTCGGAAACAACTTTCATTAATTGTTGAAGTAAATCTTCATTTAAATCATTGATATCTAGGTTCAAAATTACTTCTCTGGCGTTTTTCTCAATTACTTCAGAAAGTAATTCTACATCTTTAATATTGACAAATATTTTCTTGCTCCATTTATTTTCGGATATCTCTAACCTGACAAGAACCATTTGATTGACATCTAAGAAAGGCCTTAACTTAAGATATTCTGCGCCAAACACTCTGAACTCATAACTATCTGTGTAGTCATTTAAAGTGATGATACCGAACTTACTACCATCTTTGTTAGAGGTGAATTCTTTGGCATCTGTAATTATGGCACCTACTTTTACACTTTTGTTAACCATTCTTTTTAGATCACCATTTAAACGGTTGAGTTCGAAATTGGTAAAAAACTTAATTTCATTTTTAAACTTATCTAAGGGATGTGCCGAAATATAAACTCCAACCACTTCCTTTTCTTTATTCAGGGCATAAACCTCTGGCCATTTTTGACAGAATGGCACTTCTGGAGATTGAATTGTGTCTTGCATGGTTTCTTCCCCAAATAATGAAATTTGATTTTCATTTCCTCCTTTTTGTGTGGCTTGACCAAATTTTACGATTTTCTCTAAAACAGTCACACCATTTTCGTCTTCGAAGAAATATTGACCACGATGATATTTATCCACTTCGTCAAATGCTCCTGCAAGAATTAGATTCTCTAAGGTTCTCTTATTTACCTGGCTTAAATCAACTCGTTTAACAAAATCAAAAATACTTTCGAATCTTCCGTTTTCTCTTCTTTCCTGAACAATAGATTCTACTGCACCAGCACCAACTCCTTTTACAGCAGCCAATCCGAAACGAATCGCTCCCTGTTTGTTAACATTAAAAAATAAATTACTCTCATTCACATCAGGACTTAATACAGGAATTTCCAAGCGGTTACATTCCTCCATAAAGAAAGATATCTGCTTGATATTATTCATGTTATTACTCAATACAGCCGCCATAAACTCCGCTGGATAATGAGCTTTTAAATAAGCAGTTTGAAAGGCTACATAAGCATAACAAGTCGAGTGAGATTTATTGAAAGCATATTGCGTAAATGCAATCCAGTCCTTCCAAATTTTATCTAATACTTTCTCTGGATGGCCGTTTTCTTTTGCTTGTTTCTTGAATTTAGGTTCAAGTTCAGCCAGTGGACCTAATAGCTTTTTACCCATCGCTTTACGCAATGAATCGGCTTCACCTTTAGTAAAGTTGGCCAACTTCTGCGAAAGCAACATTACTTGCTCCTGATAAACGGTAATTCCATAAGTTTCAGATAGATATTCTTCCATTTCTGGTAAGTCATACTGAATCTCCTCACGACCATGTTTCCTGTCAATAAAGTTCGGGATATAGGCCATAGGACCTGGACGGTATAAAGCGTTCATCGCAATTAAGTCATCAAACTTATCGGGTTTTAATAACTTAAGGTTACTCTGCATCCCAGGTGACTCATATTGGAACACTCCAGTAGTTTTTCCTTTTTGGAAAATCTCTTGATAGGTTTTTGGGTCATCTAATGGGAAATCGTCTGGAATCAATTCAACACCTGAAGTTTCTTTAATTAGTTCCACCGCATCCATAATAATGGTTAGCGTTTTTAGACCTAAGAAATCCATTTTCAATAATCCTGCGTTTTCCACAACAGAGTTATCGAACTGAGTTACAATTTGATTTTCAGATTTTTCTTTAGAATCTCCACTTTTCTCCTTAGCAACAGCCACCGGAATTAACTCTCTAATATCGGTAGGCGTAATAATTACACCACAAGCATGTACACCAGTATTTCTAATACTTCCTTCAATTACTTTGGCTTGCTGAATAATTCTAGATTCCTCGGTGTTGTCTTTGTAGATTTTAATTAAATCCATTACATCACCAATCTGATCGTTATTGAATTTTTTCTTTACTTCGTTTTCATCCAAATCTAACATCTTGTTTAATTTGGCGTGAACTTTCTTGGCGATTCTATCCGTGTCGGATAAAGGTAAATCCAACACACGACCGGTATCTCTAACAGCAGATTTTCCGGCCATCGTACCATATGTAATAATTTGAGCTACCTGAGAGCTTCCGTATTTATCCACTACCCATTGAATAATAACATCACGACCACGGTCATCAAAGTCAATATCGATATCGGGAAGTGAAACCCTATCTGGATTTAAGAAACGCTCAAATAGTAAGTCATATTTAATAGGGTCAATATTGGTAATCCCAACACAATAAGCCACGGCAGAACCAGCAGCAGAACCACGACCCGGACCAACAGAAACGCCCATTTTTCTAGCTTGTGAGGTAAAGTCTTGTACAATTAAGAAATAACCAGGATATCCCGTTTTTTCAATGGTTTCAAGTTCGAAATCTAGTCTTTCAGAAATTTCTGGCGTAATTTCTCCATAGCGTGCTTTGGCACCTTCATAAGTTAAATGGCGTAAATAATTATTTTCACCTCTTACACCGCCATCAACTTCATCTTGTGAATCTTTAAATTCATCTGGAATATCGAATTTAGGAAGTAATACTTCATGTTGAAGTGTATATGGTTCAAACTTTTTAATAAAGTCCTCAAAATTACTAATGGATTCTGGGATGTCTTCAAAAAGCTTCTCCATTTGAGCTTGAGACTTAAAGTAAAACTCATTATTAGGGAAACCAAACCTGAAATCTCTACCTCTTCCGATAGGTGTATATTGTTTTTCACCATCACGAACACATAATAAAATATCGTGTGCTTCTGATTCAGATTGATCTAGGTAAAATGTATTGTTCTGCGCTAATACTTTAACATCGTGCTTACGCGCAAATTCTAATAGGACATTGTTTACGTGATTTTCTTCCTCTAGTCCATGACGAATGAGCTCAACATAAAAATCTTCTCCAAAATGTTCTTTCCACCATAAAAATGCTTCTTCGGCTTGAGTTTCACCAACATTCAAGATTAAATTTGGAATTTCACTCGTTAATGCGCCAGTAGTGGCAATTAAATTTTCTTTAAACTTTAAAATCACCTCTTTACCAACACGCGGAAAGCCCATATAGTAACCGTCCGTGTAACCTGTTGAAGAGATTTTAGCTAAATTATGATATCCAGCCTTGTTTTTGGCCAATAGAACTTGTGTAAATCTTCGATCTGGATTGTCTTTGGTAAACTTCGTTTGTTGATATCTTTCAGAAACATAAACCTCACATCCAACTATAGGAATGATTGGGTTTTCTCTGTCTTTATTCAATTTTTCTGCTGCTGCAATAAAATGAAATGCACCCATCATATTCCCCATATCGGTCATTCCAACTGCAGGCATATTTTCTTTTATAGCACGTTCTACAAGTTCATCCACTTTAGTTGTAGCAGATAGAATAGAGAAGGAGCTATGGTTATGGAAATGGAAGAATGGTGAGTCAATATCAGACTTTAAATCTTCTTTTGATTCAAGATTTAAAGAAATATCAGTTTCTGCAAGACTATCAGCGATTTGAGTTCCTACCTCAATATCATAAGGTTGTATTACATCCGGAAAATGCTCTTTGAAAGCAGCATAATTTTCTGGTGTAAATTTAGTTAAGGAAAAAGGTATTACTTCTAATCTTACGAGTTCAAAGAAACAACGTGCGGTTGCATTAACATCGGCTGCTGCGTTGTGGGCTTCATCGAAAGGAGTTCCAAAAAGTTTGTTGTGTAATTCTGAAAGCGTTGGCCATTTATATCCACCACCTCGTCCTCCAGGAATCTGACAGTAATTGGTACCTTCATCTTTGGTATCGATGATAGGAAGACTTGTTAGATTCTCGGTAGGTAAATCTTTCCTAAACATTTCTGCACCCGCAATATTGATATCAAATTCAATATTGTGACCAATGATGATGGTATCTGGCGTAAGATGACTTTCGAATTTATTGATGATTTCAACCAAATCTTCACCTTCTGCAATAGCTTTTTCGGTGGAAATACCATGAATCTTTGCCGCATTAAAAGGAATGGTGTATCCTTCGGGTTTAATTATATGGTTGTGGTTTTCTATCAGCCTACCTTGTTCATCGTGAATTTGCCATGCCAATTGTACCATTCTTGGCCAGTTTTCACTGTCTGATAAAGGAGCATTAAAATTCTTAGGTAATCCAGTTGTCTCAGTATCAAAAATTAGGTAACGCATAGTATTGTTAGTAGGTAAGGAGTGGTTATTAATGGGTGTGATTTTAATTTAAAAATTGCAACTAAAGTTAATCAATTAAATTTAAAATTGGGGGCAACCAATTCTTCAATCTAATTAAGAAATAGTTGAATATTATTATGTGTAATAAAAAAAGGAAAACTCTAAAAAGAGCGATTTATTTAATTATTAAAGCCTAAAAAATGCAAACCCATCCAAAAACTTGAATGGATTTGCATTGAAGTTTAATGTTTTATTTTTGAATACCTAATACCTTCAAACCGTTTACGGTAGCGATATCAGATAATTTTTCTACATCGTAGTAGTGGCAAGATTCTAACATTACTCTTAACTCAGTCCATAAATCTCCATCAGAGAATGGCTTGTAAATATCGTTGATGTTGTCTGTACCAAACGCAACATTAATTCCATGAGGAATCATTTCGTCAACTGGCGTTACAGAGTTATGACTTGGAGCTAATCTTTCTGTACGATTATGATCAATCCATGCAGTAGGACAAGAAATAACATGTAAATCTGCCTCTTTCATTAGATCATATAACTCGTATCTATATTTTTTTGGATGAGCAGCAACTGAAATAGAGTGAACAGCTGTCACTTTTCCTTGCATTCCGTGCTCAATAGTTTTACGTGCTAATAACTCAGTTTCTTTTTCTTCGTCTGTGTTAAACTGATCCACGTGAACGTGAACTAATTTACCTTTGTTTTTAGCTGTTTCCATCAAGATGTCTAAGTGCTCTTCTTCTTGACCAAAGTCTTTAGCTGGTAAACCACCAATAATGTCAACAAAGTCAGAAGATAAATCGAACCACTCTTTTGCTTTTGGATCGATTACTCCTTTCAATACTTGGTTCGCAAAACGAATCTCGATGTCTGAACCAAAGTCTTCTTTAATTCTTCTTGCTGCAATCATACTTTTGTCTTCCATTACGTCGTCAACGTCGATGAAAGTACCTACAGCTTGCGCGCCTTGACTTAGGAAAAGCTCAATTGCTCTCGCCATACGGTCATAAATAGTCTGAACTGAAGAGTTTTTCTTCATTTCATCAACTAAATGCCATTTTTCTTTTAAGTAAGAATTGGTGAAAGAGAAGGTGTCTTGCTGAAGTGAAAACGCTCTGTCTAAGTGTGCGTGACAATTCACCCAACCGCCTTTTTCTTTAATTCGTTGGATTACTGCTTCTTGTGGATTAAAATAATGTAAATCGCTCATATTATGCTTTGAAATTAAAATCAACCAAATTTACGGCTTTGTATCTGTTTAGAAAAATTAGTTGGAACTATTATTTAACCCGTTTTCAACAAAGAATTAATAGTTTAATTCTCAACGCTTTTCTGAAAAGTAGGCTTCTTAATTGTCAGAATGTACTTAAAAGCGATTTTACCAATTGATAAGTTTAGATTTAGCTGAAAATCACCTTAGCTCAATTCTACGCTGAGAACTGGTCCATTTTTGAATAAAATTTTATATAAATCTGAAACAAAACAATGTTAAACTTAAGTTAAATTTGTTACTCATAAGGTACTTTGTTTTGCAAAGTACTGTCTATTGTTTGTATGTTTGCATTAGATAGTTCTATATAGCTATTGAAATAAGTTTAAATAACCATTAAAAATTCAATTCATGAATGCAGAAAAAGCTAAAATACAGATGAGAAAAGGCATCTTAGAGCTTTGCATTTTGAGTATCATCAAACGAGGAGATTTGTATGCATCTGATATAATAGAGGAGCTAAAATCTGCAGAGATGATTGTGGTAGAAGGGACATTGTACCCTTTGCTCACCCGACTTAAAAATGCCGATTTACTCAATTACAGATGGGAAGAATCCACTTCTGGACCGCCTAGAAAGTACTATTCTCTGACCGAAAAAGGTCAAGATTTTTTAAATGATTTAAAACACACTTGGAATCAACTACAAAACACCGTTAACCAAATAACTCAAGAAAATGGATAAGACATATAACATAAGTTTAGGAGGCTTTGCTTTTATGATTGACGAAGTAGCCTACAACATTCTTAAAAAATATTTAAGTGACATTAAAGTCTCTTTGCGTAATTCGCCAGGGGTTGACGAAATCATTTATGATGTAGAATATAGAATGGCCGAATTATTAAGAGAAAAAATGATGGGACGCGAGGTTGTGAATCCATCTGATGTATCTTATCTCGTAGAAACCATGGGGCAACCTGAGGATTTTTATAACGAAGAATTTTTAGATGATGAGCCAAGCGCAAGTTCTGGAGGGAGAACCTATACCAAACCCGGAATTGGTGTCAAAAAACTGTTTCGTGATCCGGATGATAAAATGTTGGGTGGAGTATGCTCTGGTATTGCACATTACATAGGCGTAGATGCTGTTTGGGTAAGGTTATTCTTGGTGTTAATGCCATTCTTAGATTTTATTTTTCTTGGAGTTTCAACTGGAATGTTAATTTTCACCTACATTATATTATGGTTGATTATTCCGTTGGCAAAAACTACCTCTGACAAATTACAGATGCGTGGAGAGCCTGTTAACGTAGATTCGATTAAGGATTTTTTTGGCAACAGCCCGGAAAGCATTCGTGAGAATGTAAAAGAATTTGGAAATGATGCTCGCCGGGTGGCACAAAACTCTGGAAGTGTAATTGGTGATGTTCTAAAGCTTCTTGTAAAGATTATGGCTGCTATATTTATATTCTTCTTGTTTA
This sequence comes from Profundicola chukchiensis, assembly GCF_029664245.1. Classification (GTDB taxonomy): domain Bacteria; phylum Bacteroidota; class Bacteroidia; order Flavobacteriales; family Weeksellaceae; genus Profundicola; species Profundicola chukchiensis. Next base: position 89,567 of record NZ_JANAIE010000007.1, read on the forward strand.
TGATAGCGCTTACTTTGTTAATAGCTTTTATGGTTGCCATATTTGGAATTGGGATTGCTGGTTTTAGTTTAAATTCGTATTTACCTTATCTGTTTGAAGGAAGTTGGGAGCAAATTGTTGCCTATATAAGTTTTGCTTTGGTGATGATCATTCCAGCCGTAGTATTGGTTTTAATTGCCGTAAGATTAATTTCTTCGCGATATAAAGTGCCTAGATTCATTGCTTTCACGTTACCTACTTTATGGATACTTGGTGTATTCGGTTTAATTGGGGTTAGTGTTTATACTTTGACAGAATTTCAACGTACAAGTTCTATCACAGAGACTGTAAATATTCCAACCAATGCTAATACGATTATCGTTCAGCGTGATGATGATTATGGTGACTTCGATTTTGATGATACTTTTCAAATAAAAGATGGACATTTTGCGGTGCCAGTGGATGATGATTTAACTTTGAAAAAGTCTACTACAGGTCATGCTTATGTTGAATTAAAGATTTCGGGTAAAGGAAGAACTGAAGCTAGGGCTGCTAATAATTTAAAAGGAGCTAATTACAATTATACAGTTGAAGATAGTTTAATTAGATTGGATAATTTCTTATTCTTAAAAGAAGGGCAACGTTGGAGAAAGCAAGATGTAAAAACTACTTTATTCTTACCAGAAGGAAAGAACGTTATCTTTAGAAATGTCGATGATGTAGAGAGTTACGAAAATGGAAGTTATACATGGCATGATGTAGATTCGGAAAATATTTATACCTTTGAGAATAACTTATTGAAGTGTATAAATTGTCCGGGTAAAACCAATTTAGACAAGTCCAACAATTTGAATTCCGAAAGGGAGTTAAAAATTAAAAGTGGTGAAGACTCAATAATTATAAAAACCAATAAAAATGATACAAGTAATCTTATTATTTCTAGCGAAGCTGATTCAATTGTTGATTGATATCATCGTTTAAATAAGGACTAACATATAAAAATAACTGCTTATTCTCTTAGAGGATAGGCAGTTTTGTTTTTTTAATGTTAGCAATTAAATTGCTTAGGTATTCATATCAAATCTCAGTAAGCAAAAGAATCTTAAATCGATTATATTTGCTTAATTGTCAAATTGAATAATAAAAATAAACATAATGGGAAAAATAAACTGGAAGGAGGTCGAAGGTTTCGACTTTACAGATATTACGTATAAAAAATGTGATGGAGTAGCACGTATTGCCTTTAATCGTCCGGAAGTAAGAAACGCTTTCCGTCCTAAAACTACCTCTGAATTATTGAGAGCATTTCATGATGCCCAAGAAGATACATCTGTAGGAGTGGTTTTATTAAGTTCAGAAGGACCATCGCCAAAAGATGGAGGTTGGGCTTTTTGTAGTGGAGGAGATCAAGCCGCTCGAGGTAAAGAAGGATATGTTGGTGAAGATGGTTATCATAGACTGAATATCCTAGAGGTTCAGCGTTTGATTAGATTTATGCCGAAGGCAGTTATTTGTGTTGTCAATGGATGGGCAGTAGGAGGAGGACATAGTTTACACGTAGTTTGTGATATGACTTTAGCTAGTAAAGAACATGCTATTTTTAAGCAAACGGATGCTGATGTAACGAGCTTTGATGGAGGTTATGGATCTGCTTATTTAGCAAAAATGGTTGGTCAGAAAAAAGCGAGAGAAATATTCTTTTTAGGTAGAAATTATTCTGCTCAAGAAGCTTATGAAATGGGAATGGTAAATGCTGTAGTTCCTCATGATGAATTAGAAGAAACTGCTTTTGAATGGGCTCAAGAAGTCTTAGCTAAATCACCAATTTCAATTAAAATGTTGAAGTTTGCTATGAACCTAACAGATGATGGTATGGTAGGACAACAAGTTTTTGCTGGAGAAGCTACAAGATTAGCTTACATGACAGATGAAGCAGTGGAAGGAAGAAACGCATTTTTAGAAAAACGTAAGCCTAATTTTGAGAAAAAATGGATTCCATAGACCTTAAAAATTGAATCTTATAATTAAATAACTGTTTTGCTAACTGTTAATAAGTTGTGTTGAGTAAAAGAATTTTTATTTTAATCAACTGTATATCATTTAATTAATATTTATTAACAATTGTTTATAAATGATGTTGATAAGTGGTTTAAATCTTTGAGCAACAATTATTTGTAGGAATCAAATTCTTGATCTATATTTGTTATACAATCAATTCAAGATATGACTTGATTGCAGAGGAGTTCTTAGACATACATTTTGTTAAAACAAAATACCAAATAATTTTCGAGCATATGATTTTTTTAAATCTTGCGCTCAGTAATTCAAATGAGTGGAGTTAGAAAACTAACAAGTTTTAATTTCGAGTTGAATTTAATTATCGTCATCAATTAGTTTTGATAGAAATAATACAAAACGAATTCAGCAATCTCACACTAGGTTTGTAGTATAAAAGGAAAATTGAATTTTATTTAAACATCTTTTTTATAGCATTTAATCAAGTTTGTAATTAATGTAAGAAGCGATATACTCAGAAGAAAATTATTTATTCTATGACTAAGTAACAATTCTATAATGAAAGCCTCATAACTGCGTACGATGTACAACGTTAGGAGGCTTTCTCATTTTATTTAAAATCTATATAAATCTTTCATTTTATAGGTGTTAATAAGTGAAATGTTACACAGAATTTTGTTAATTTGCATTCTTAAATTTTAATTCATGGATTTTAAATTAACAGAAGAGCAGCAAATGATTAAGCAAGCAGCTCGTGATTTTGCACAAACTGACTGCTTACCAGGCGTTATAGAAAGAGATGATCAACAGAAATTCCCTCAGGACCAAATCAAGAAAATGGGTGAGTTAGGATTCATGGGGATGATGGTGAGCCCAGAATACGGTGGAAGTGGTATGGATACCTTGTCTTACGTATTGGCAATGGAGGAAATCTCTAAAATTGACGCATCATGTTCAGTTGCTATGTCAGTAAATAACTCACTTGTTTGTTGGGGATTGGAGAAATTCGGTACCGAAGAACAAAAGCAGAAATATTTAAAACCATTAGCTTCAGGTGAGAAAATTGGAGCATTCTGTTTATCTGAGCCAGAAGCTGGTTCTGATGCTACTTCTCAAAGAACTACAGCAGAGGATAAGGGTGATTACTATTTATTAAACGGTACTAAAAACTGGATTACTAATGGTAACTCAGCTTCTATTTATTTAGTAATTGCACAAACAGATCCAGAAAAAGGACACAGAGGAATCAATGCTTTAATCGTTGAGAAAGGTATGGATGGTTTCGTTGTGGGTAAAAAAGAGGATAAATTAGGAATTAGAGGTTCAGATACACATTCATTAATGTTTACGGACGTTAAAGTTCCAAAAGAAAACAGAATTGGTGAGGATGGATTTGGATTCAAATTCGCAATGAAAACTTTATCTGGTGGACGAATTGGTATCGCTGCCCAAGCTTTAGGTATTGCTGCAGGAGCTTATGAATTAGCTTTAAAATATGCACAAGAAAGAAAAGCATTTGGTAAAGAAATCATGCGTCACCAAGCTATCGCATTTAAATTAGCAGATATGCACACCGAAATTGAAGCAGCTAGAATGTTGGTTTACCGTGCCGCTTTAGATAAAGACAATGGAGAAAGTTTTGACTTGTCTAGTGCTATGGCTAAATTAAAAGCATCTCAAGTAGCTATGGACGTTACTGTTGAAGCTGTTCAAATTCACGGTGGTTATGGATACGTAAAAGAATACCACGTAGAAAGATTGATGCGTGATGCTAAAATTACACAGATCTACGAAGGAACTTCTGAAATTCAGAAAATTGTAATTTCTAGAGCTATCGCTGATTAATTAAATTACATTCCAATATAAATTAAAAAGACACCTAATTCAGGTGTCTTTTTTTATTTAATCTTTTTGAATTGTCTTTAAGCAAAGAATAATAAGTAGTATTATCCTCAAATAAAGATATTACTTAACATTAACCTCTAGTAATTTTTTTCCTTCTAAACTTCCTATCAATACATCACCTGAGTTAACTTTCCCTACACCTTTAGGCGTTCCTGTGAAAATTAAATCTCCTTTTTCTAAAGTAAAGTATTGTGATGCATGAGCTATAATTTGATGGAAATTAAAAAGCATATTTTTTGAGTTTCCAGCTTGTTTTAATTCTTCATTCTGATGGAGTTCAAATTGAATTTCCTGCTTGTTTTTAAGCTCATTCAACGAAACAAAATCGGATACCGCGGCAGATGCATCAAATGCTTTAGCTTTTTCCCAGGGAAGTCCTTTTTCCTTTAGTTTAGATTGAACATCTCTAGCTGTAAAGTCAATGCCTAAACCAATTTCATTAAAATAATACTGTGCATCTTCTTCAGATATTTTCTTACCTGTTTTAGAGATTTTAAGCACTAATTCCAATTCAAAATGAATATCCTCGCTAAAAGATGGAAGTTCAATTGAAGAGCTTGTATTAAGCGACGTTGATGGCTTTATAAATAGAACAGGTTCTTCAGGAATTGCATTTCCTAATTCCTTGGCATGTTCTGTATAATTTCTTCCGATGCAAATAATTTTCATAGGATAAAGATAGGTTTTAAGCTTGATTTATTCATTAGGCTAAATTAAAAATTCCACTTTCTCTGATGAAAAAGTGGAATCTATATTTTTAAAATTCAATCTAGAAGTTTAGTTAATGTCTTTCTTGGTTTCGTTCCAAAGAGCATCTTGTTCAGCTAAGCTTAGCTCATTAAAAACAAGATTTCTTTCTTTCGAAAGTTCTTCCATTTTCTGAAAGCGCTTAATGAATTTTTGATTTGTTCTTTCTAATGCATTTTCAGGATTGATACCGATATATCTGGCGTAATTAATCAATGAGAAAAATACATCTCCCATTTCTTTTTCCATTAAATCGGAGTCCTTTTCAGCTTCAAATTCAGAAATTTCTTCTTTTACTTTAGCTAAAACATCCTCTACATTATCAAATTCAAATCCAACGCCTTTGGCTTTCTCTTGCATTCTAAACGCTTTAACCATAGCTGGTAAACCTTTGGGAACACCTTCTAGAACAGATTTCTTTCCTTCTTTCAGTTTTAGTTTTTCCCAATTACGTTTTACTTCATCTTCATCGGCCACTTCCACATCTGAATAGATATGAGGATGACGATGAATCAATTTTTCGCAAACGGAATTTAAAACGTCAGCAATATCAAAAGCTTTCTTCTCAGAACCGATTTTACTATAGAAGACAAGATGTAAGAAAACGTCGCCTAATTCCTTTTTAACCTCTTCTAAATCTTCATCAAGAATAGCATCGCCCAATTCATAGACTTCTTCTATGGTAAGATGACGAAGACTTTCCATGGTTTGTTTTCTATCCCACGGACATTGCTCACGCAATTCGTCCATAATCGTCAACAATCTATCAAATGCCTGTAATTGGGCTTCGCGTGAATTCATTTATTCCTCTTCTTCAGATGCAACTGTTTCTTCCTCAGTACTTTCTAACATATTATTTCTATGTAAGATGTTGTACCATTGGAAAAGTTTTTTCAAATCTGATTTGTAAACTCTATCCTCGTCATAATCTGGAAGAACTTCAGACATATAAGCTCTCAACTCAGCTTCAGAAGACTTGTGATTAATTGCTTGACCACCGTTTTCTTTATCATAGATTTTTTGGAAAACTTCTACTAAAGGAACTTCCTCGTTTAAAGTATAAATAGCAATGTTATTCAATAAACTCACGTTCGCAGAAGCTGGAACCGCAGTTTTCTTATTGTTATCTAGGTTTTCTGCAATAAAACCATTAGCTGCTTGGGTAACTAGGGTAAATAAGCCCGGTTTACCGGAAATCGAAATTACTTTATCTATATTCATATTATTCTTTAATTCTTATTTTGGAAATCTCATTTTATAATCAACACTTACATCGCCGGTTGAAATATTTTTAAGTTTCTTTTTAATTAATCTCTTTTTAAAAACGCTTAAATAATCGGTAAATAGTATACCATCTATATGATCGTATTCATGCTGAATAACACGAGCTGGCAATCCTGTAAAAGTAGTGGTATGCTTTTCAAAGTTTTCATCATAGTACTCCAAAGTCACGTTTTCTAATCTAGAAACATCTTCTCTAACACCAGGAATACTCAGGCATCCTTCGTTGAATTTCCAAGACTCACCTGTTTCTTCAACAACTTTGGCATTAATAAATACTTTTTTGAAATCTTTAAGCTCAGCAATTAATTCCTCGTCTTCTTCATCTTCCGCAAAAGGTGAAACATCAACAATAAAAAGTCGGATAGGTAAACCAATTTGAGGAGCTGCCAAACCAACACCGTGAGATGCATACATGGTTTCGAACATATTTTCTAATAGAGTATCCAATTCAGGATAATCCTTATCTATGTCCTTGCACATGGCTCGTAAAACCGGGTCGCCATAAGCGCGAACTGGTAATATCATAGGCTAAAAAATTTAGGGCTCAAAGTTAAACAATTTTTGATGAATAGAAATATTCTAACGGAATTAGAAGCAAATTGTTTTATGATAGACTAGATTCTTAATTTAAAGCTCAAAATAAAATAATTAAAGCCAATTTAGGAAGACCGATCCATGAATTGTTGAAGAATTAAGGTGGCACTTACACGGTCAATTAAACCTTTTTCGCGACGTTTTTTCTTTTTTGTACCTGCTGCGAAAATAGCTTCAGATGCTCGAATAGAGGTGTAGCTTTCGTCTTCTCTATGAATCTCAATATTAGGATATTTCTTAGTGAATTTTTTAATAAACTTTTGAATATCTTCTTCAATTTCGCCAGGCACCCCATGGGCTCTCATAGGCAAACCAACCACCACATCCTTAACGTCATTTTCTGCTAAGTACTTCTCTAAATATTTGTTTAATTCCTTGGTTGCAACTGTTTCTAAAGCTGACGCAATTATCTGCATAGGATCAGTTTCTGCTAATCCTGTTCGTACTTTACCGTAATCTATTGCAAGAATCTTTGACATATTATTTTAAGTAAATAAGGGTTATGATTTACTTAAAAATACATAACCCTAGGTTTATTCTGGGAGACTGAAAATGTCTCTCCTGATTTAATTTTATACAATCTCTGCGCTTAAGCCTCTATCCAATAATGCTTCGCATTTTGGTTTTAAATCCTTAAGATCACCAGATTTAACATCGCATTTACCGTTATAGTGTACTATCATTGCACATTGTTCGGCTTGCATAGGGACATGATCACAAATATCGATTAGGCATTTAATTACCCAATCAAATGTATTCACATCATCATTATGCAAAATAATCTGATGCTTAATTGTTTCTTCTTCTAAAACAAGTACCTCTTCTTTTTCCTTGATTTTAGTCTGAAAATGAATTGATTCTTCCTTTAAATATTTCATAATTATAATCTTACTGACTACTTTAAAATCAATTTAATAATTAAATTTTAAAGCTATCCACTCATTTCTTATTCTTTTAGCCTCAAAAGTTAAGCCATATTTCTCGGTTTCTTTTCTGATATCATCTTCATCAAAATTATATAAACCACTCAAAAACAGCGTTCCACCTTTCTTTAATTGATTTACATAAAATGGCATATCCTCAATTAAAACATTCTTGTTGATATTGGCTAAAATAATATCATACTCTGTAGAAGATGGAATAGACTCAGCACCACCTTTCATCACTTGAATATCAACCTTATTACGCTCTGCATTTTCAATAGCGTTTTCGTACGACCATTCATCGATATCAATGGCATCAACGGATTTGGCTCCTCTCATTTTAGCTAAAATCCCCAAAATCCCAGTTCCAGTTCCCATATCGAGAACCACTTTATCATCAAATTCTGTATCTAGAATAAATTCTATTAATAAATGAGTTGTTTCGTGATGCCCTGTACCAAAAGACATTTTGGGTTGAATCACAATGTCATATTTAACGTTCGGTTTCTCTTCATGAAACTCGGCTCTAATATAGCATCGATCATCTACAGAAATCGGTTGAAAGTTTTTCTCCCATTCCTCATTCCAATTCACCTGCTGAATGTTTTGCTTCTCGTAGGTGATTTGTGCACCTTCCATTTCTCCAATTTGTTCTTGGACAAATTCCTCGTCGTCGAAATCTCTTTTTATGTAGCCTTTTAGACCTGTGTCATTTTCTTCAAATGAATCAAATTCAATCTGGGAAAGTTTGGCTAATAATATCTCCGACCATGGAGTAGGAGGTGAAATAGTAAAATTATATTCTATGAAATCCATTGATTAATTTCTTTCTGCTGCGTGTATAATTGAAGTAAAGTCATCTAATTTAAGAGAAGCTCCACCGATTAATCCACCATCAATATCAGGTTGTGAGAATAAATCATCTGCATTACCAGAGTTTACACTACCACCATATAAAATTCTAACCTCGTTGGCTACGTCGGCTCCAAATAATGGCTCTAAAACTTCGTTTCTAATAAAGGCGTGCATCTCTTGAGCTTGACTTGGAGAAGCAGTTTGACCAGTTCCAATGGCCCATACTGGTTCATAAGCAATAATCTGGCGAACCATATCTTCAGGAGAAATATTTTTTAAAGCAACATCTAGTTGTTCTTTAACCACATTGTTTTGGTTTCCACTTTCTCTTTCTTCTCCGGTTTCTCCACAACAAACAATTGTTTTAATTCCTTTTTTGATAGCCATGGCAACTTTTTCACCAATTTGCTCATTAGTTTCGTGGAAATATTTACGTCTTTCTGAGTGACCAACAATGGTGTAGTGAACTCCAATGGAATTTAAAATACTTCCTGAGATTTCTCCGGTATATGCACCGTTTTCGAATTCAGAAATATTTTGAGCACCTACCGATGCATGTCCAATAAAAATATCATTAGCTCTATCTAAAAATGGGAAAGGAGGACAAACAATTACTTTAGACTCTGGTTTGTGTCTATTTACAAAGTTATTGATTCCAAGTAGAAGCGATTTAGCCTCATCCCAAGATAAGTTCATTTTCCAGTTACCTGCTACAATTTTTCTTCTCATAATATTAGAATTTGAAATAAAGTTAAGAAAATAAAGCCAATATCAACCAATGTTATTTAAGCTAATAGGGCAGAATTTAATATTTTAATTAGAGATTTAAACCGCTCTCATCATCTATCTTATTGATAGGCTCATTTTTAAAACTAGCTTCTGTTTTAGACTCAAACTTTGGTTCAATGATTTTCTTACGTTTTTTCTGTGCATAACCTAAGAAACCACCAATTAATAAACCTATTCCAGCGCCTAACATAGCTGCAATATAGAATTCTTTATAAGTATAATCCGGCTCTTGAATGATGTATAAAAACAAACCAATCGCTGTAAGGAGTAAACCAATGATAGATGAATAAGTCATAATTTTTATGTTTTAATTAAAAGATGAATTTAAGTTTCATGCTAATTAGAGTCTTTGTCTAATTACCTCATATAGAAATGCACCACAAGCCACAGATACGTTCAGCGATCCGATTTCACCATACATAGGTAACTTAGCTAAATTATCAGAAATCCTGATTAACTCATTTGAAACTCCGTCATCTTCACTACCCATTACAATGGCTGTCGGTAAACTAAAGTCCATGTCGTAAATGGTGTCGCTTGTTTTCTCAGATGCACAAGTGATAGAAATTCCCGAAAGTTGTAAAAATTTAATCGTTTCCTTCAATGATTTTACTTTACACACAGGAATTTGATAAAGTGCTCCCGCCGAAGTTTTTATAGCGTCTTCGTTAACAGAAGCAGAACCTTTCTCTGGAATAATGATAACATCTACACCCGTACACTCTGCGGTTCTAGCGATAGCTCCAAAATTACGAACATCGCTTACGCGGTCTAAAATTAAAATTAAAGGATTTTTACCTGCTTCGTAAATGCTTGGTAATACATTTTCAATTTTATAAAAATCAATTGGCGAAATAAAAGCAAATACACCTTGGTGATTTTTACCTGTTAATCGATTAAGTTTTTGTATTGGAACCTGTTGCATCGGAATTCCGTATTCCGTGGCTTTATCTAATAATTCATGGTATAGGTCGCCTTGCAATCCTTTCTGAATCATTAATTTATCTATGGTTTTTCCAGCTTCTATAGCTTCTAAAACAGGTCTAAGACCGAAAATTCTATCCTTCATGCGGTAAAATTACAATATTTGTACGGATTGATAGGAATCAAAAATTTTAATACACTCTTTAGCCTCCTTAACATCGTGAACACGCAAAATTTTAGCGCCATGTTGCAAAGCCAACATATTGACAGCGGTAGTTCCATTGAGCGCATCTTTTGGGTTTACGCCTAAGGTCTTGCAAATCATTGATTTTCTAGAGACTCCTGCCAAGATAGGGTAGTCATTAAAGCCTAATAATTCTTGATTTCTTAGTAATTCAAAGTTATGTTCTAAAGATTTTCCAAATCCATATCCAGGATCTAAAATGATATCATTTATATGCAGCTCTTTTAATGTTTTAATTTTCTCAGCAAAAAATAAATTAATCTCTGTTATGATGTTATCATAGTGCGGCTCGGCTTGCATATCTTTTGGCATTCCTTGCATGTGCATCAGGATATAGGGAACCTTTAGTTCAGCGACTGTTTTAAACAACTCATCATCAATTCTTCCAGCTGAAATATCATTGATGATAGCAGCTCCCATTTCCACACCATGTTGAGCAACTTTGCTGTAAAATGTATCCAATGAAACAATGAGCTCTGGAAAATTTTTAAGAATTAAATCTAAAAAAGGTTCAACCCTCTGTAATTCTTCGTCAGCGGAAATAACTTCTGATCCTGGTTTCGTGGTTTGTCCGCCAATATCCAAGATATCCAAACCATCCTCAAGCATTTGCTCAACCGTTTTCAGAATATTGTCTTGGTTTTGGTGTTTACCACCATCAAAGAAAGAGTCGGGGGTAAGATTAAGAATACCCATCACTTTTGGAGAGCTTAAATCGAGTAATTTACCTTTACAGTTGATAGTCATGCGTGGAATCTTGTTTGTTTTATTATTTTTGTAGATTAATCACTAAAATCGTTACCAAAAACGAGTGCATTGCGAAAATATGGAAAAAACATTACACCAATATGACGAAGTAATAAAAGAATGTCGAGAGTTGTTTGCAAATAAATTGCAAGATTATGGAACAGCTTGGAGGATTCTTAGATTATCGTCTGTAACGGATCAAATTTATATTAAGGCCAACCGAATTAGAAGTATTCAGGAGAATGAAGTTAAGAAAGTTGACGAAGGTGAAAAAAGTGAATTCATTGGTATTCTTAATTACTCTATTATTGCATTGATTCAATTAGAGTTAGGTGTTGTTGATTCTCCAGATTTAGAAAATGAGAAAGCCTTAGAATTATATGATGTTCAGGCTAAGGAGGCTAGGGATTTAATGGAAAGAAAGAATCACGATTATGGTGAGGCTTGGCGTGATATGCGAGTTTCGTCTATTACAGATTTAATTTTACAAAAGATTTTAAGAATAAAGCAAATTGAGGACAACCAAGGAAAGACTTTGGTTTCAGAAGGTTTAAAGGCAAATTATTTAGATATGTTGAATTATGCTGTCTTTTCTTTAATTCATATTGCAGAACAAGATTCAAATCAATAATTATGAAGTATTTAATTTTACTTTTACGTTGGGTAGTAGGTGTGCTATTCATTTTTTCTGGCTTAGTTAAAACCATTGATCCTATTGGGTTCTCTATTAAATTAGAAGAGTATTTTTCTGCTTCTGTTTTTAATATGCCTTTTTTAGAAGCATATGCTTTACCCATTGCAACATTCTTCGTGATATTTGAAATTGTTTTAGGAGTTCTTTTAATCTTGGGAATTTATAGAAAATTCACTTTATGGAGCTTACTAGGTTTGATCATATTCTTCACCTTTTTAACTTTCTATTCGGCGTACTTTAATAAAGTAACTGACTGTGGATGTTTTGGAGATGCAATTTCGTTAGAGCCTTGGGAATCATTTACTAAGGATGTGATACTTCTAGTTTTAATTTTAATACTTTGGGCAGGTAGAAAACACATAAAACCAATGTTGGCTAAGCCTCTTGGAAAATATGTTACGGCAGCTGCTTTGATTGCCTCTATATTTATTGCCTACCAAGGAATCTTCCATTTACCTATTAAAGATTTTAGAGCCTATGCGGTTGGAAATAATATTACCGAAGGAATGAAATCAGCGGAAGAATTAGGCTTAGAAACCACTCAAATTCAAATGATTTATCATCTTAGAAACAAATTGAATAAACAAAAGGTAAGATTAACCGAGGAGGAATATTTAGGAAATAAAAATTATTGGTCGGGTGGTACACCTTGGGAAATAGAAAAGACAGAAGATAGAATTGTAAAAAAAGGTTATGAACCACCTATCTCTGATTTTATGATTGATTGCGGTGATGAGGGAGATAAAACCGAACATTATCTTGAAGTGGATAAATTAATGTTTGTAGTAACTTCAATTCCGGCAAAAGCATCTGAAAAAGGAACAGATAGAATCAATGCATTGGTTGATAATTTAAAAGGTAGCGATATAGATGTTTTAAGTTTATCACCTTATGCTATTGAAACTAATGGTGTTCCAAACTGTTTTATGGACCCAGTGACATTGAAAACCATGATTCGTGCAAATCCTGGAATTTTATTACTTAAAAAGGGAACTGTGGTTGGAAAATATAACTGGAATGATATTCCAAATGCTGCAGAAGTTCAAAAAATATTGAATTGATAAATTATATTCTAGGTAGAATCGGTTATGGCTTTCTCACTCTTCTTGGGGTGATTACGGTAATTTTCATTTTGTTTAATGTCATGCAAGGAGATCCTGCAAGAATGATGTTAGACCAAAATGAAGATCCAGCACAACTAGCTGCTATTCGTAAGTATTTAGGTTTAGATCAACCTATCATGACGCAGTATTTCTACTATTTAAATGATTTATCACCTATATCATTACATTCTCAGAATTCGGAGGATTACACTTATTTTAGTGAGAATAAGCACACCGGAAATAAGCTTTTTTCGGTAGGTGGATATGATTTAGCCTTAAAAGCACCTTATTTAAGAGAGTCATTTCAACAACAAGGGAAACCCGTATTACAAATCATAAAAGAAACCTTGCCTAATACCATGTTATTAGCGTTTTTTGCTATTATCATAGCCTTTGTATTAGGGATTGTACTGGGAATTGTTTCAGCTTTAAATAAAGGAGGTTGGATTGATAAATTCCTATTGGTGATAACTTCTATTGGAATGAGTTTGCCATCATTTTTCTCTGCGATTTTAATGGCTTGGTTTTTTGCCTATGTCTTAGCAGATTGGACGCATCTGAATATGACCGGAAGTTTATACGAAGTAGATGACTATGGAATCGGAAAGCATTTAACGCTTAAAAATTTAATTTTACCTTCATTAACTCTAGGTATTCGTCCATTGGCTGTTATCACACAATTGACAAGAAATTCCTTGTTAGAGATAATGAGCAAAGATTACATTAGAACTGCTTTTGCTAAAGGATTGAGTAAACGCCAGGTGATTCAGAGACATGCTCTTAAAAACGCTTTAAACCCAGTAATTACAGCAGCATCAGGTTGGTTTGCTGGTATGTTAGCAGGAGCTGTATTTGTAGAGTTCATATTCGGCTGGAATGGTTTAGGGAAAGAAATCGTAAATGCTTTAAACACCTTAGATCAGCCGGTAATTATGGGCGCTGTATTGGTGATTGCCATTTCATTTATTATTATCAATATTTTGGTGGATATAATATATGGCTTTTTAGACCCGAGAGTAAGAAAATATTAGAGAATATTAGAAATAGAAAAAGCCGCAAAATTTGCGGCTTTTTTTATATCGGTTGATATTCTAAAATATCATTTTATCCTTTGTAACGAGCAAAACAATCTTTTACAATTTTGATTGCTTCTTCTTTAGTTCCCCAACCTTGTGTATCAACTTTCTTATCTTCTAAGTCTTTGTACACTCTAAAGAAGTGTTCGATTTCACTTAAAAGGTGTGGGTTAAGGTCTTCTAAAGAATTCATTTTATTCCAAACTGGATCACCTAAAGGTACACAAATTACTTTTTCGTCTGGACCTTTTTCATCCTCCATGTGGAACACTCCAATTGGTTTAACCTCGATAATACAACCTGGGAAAGTTGGTTCAGTTACTAAAACTAAAACGTCTAACGGGTCATCATCTAGGGCTAAGGTGTCTGGAATAAATCCATAATCCGCTGGATAGTGCATAGACGAGAAGATGGTTCTATCCAAACGGATTTTACCAGTTTCTTTGTCCATTTCGTATTTATTTCTACTACCCTTAGGGATTTCTACAATTACATCAAATTTCTCCATGTGAGATTTTATTATTTATACATTACTTTTTTTACTGCTTCTACTACTTGGTTAGGAGTAGGGTACCAATTTTTTAATAAAGCTGGTGAATATGGCGCTGGTACATCTGGTGTAGAAATACGCTCAATTGGCGCATCTAAATAATCAAATGCTTTTTGCTGAACCATATAAGTGATTTCAGATGAAACTGAACCAAATGGCCAAGCTTCTTCTAAAATTACCAAACGATTTGTTTTTCTTACAGACTTCAAGATTGTCTCATAATCTAATGGACGAACTGTTCTAATGTCGATAATTTCAACATTAACTCCGTCTTTAGCTAACTCATCAGCTGCTTTATAAGCCTCTTTTATTACTTTTCCAAAAGAAACGATGGTACAATCTGTTCCTTCTCTCTTAACATCTGCAACTCCAATAGGAATCAAGTATTCGCTATCTGGAATCTCCATTTTGTCACCATACATTTGCTCAGATTCCATAAAGATGACAGGATCGTTGTCACGAATCGCTGACTTCAATAAACCTTTTGCATCATATGGGTTAGAAGGTACAACTACTTTTAGTCCCGGACAGTTGGCATACCAGCTCTCAAATGCTTGTGAGTGAGTAGCACCTAATTGTCCAGCAGAAGCTGTTGGTCCTCTAAATACGATTGGAATATTCCATTGACCACCCGACATCTGTCTCATTTTTGCCGCGTTGTTGATTACTTGGTCAATTGCAACTAATGAAAAGTTGAAAGTCATATATTCAACAATCGGACGGTTTCCGTTCATGGCAGAACCAATAGCAATTCCAGAAAAACCTAATTCCGAAATAGGCGTGTCAATGACACGCTTAGGTCCAAATTCATCTAACATTCCTTTAGACGCTTTATAGGCACCATTATATTCAGCAACTTCTTCTCCCATTAAATATATAGATTCATCGCGTCGCATCTCTTCGCTCATAGCTTCTGCGATCACTTCTCTAAATGTCTTTTCGGTCATATTAAATTTTTAAGATGTACAAAATTATTAAAATTTAATGTAAGTAAAGGCAAACTGAATGAAATTCACACCTTATACATTAATTTTGTGTGTTGGGAATTAGATTTTTAAATCCTTAAATAATTCAATTAAAGCGGGATCACTCGGTCTTGGAGCATCTGGATCAATTACCAATCCGTCTGGGCCGATTAAGATAAATCTTGGAATAGATCTAATCTCAAATTCTGTTACAAAGCTAGACTTCCAAGCATTTTCAGCAAAAATCTGAACACCTTGTAAGTTTTCTTCTTTTACGAATTTTTGCCATTTTTCCTTGTCTTTTGCTTCATCAATCGACATACTTACTACGACAAGATTTTTGTCCTTATACTGCTCTTCGATTTTCTTTAAAGAAGGAATTTCTCTTTTACAAGGTCCACACCAAGTAGCCCAAACATCAACATAAACATATTTTCCTGCAAAGTCTTCTAACTTAATAGTTTCTCCGTCTATGCTTTCCATCGCAAAGCTAGGTGACTTAATACCAGTGAACTTTTCTGCAATAGCGATTTTATTAGCTCTATATTCTCTAAACCCTTCAATGCCCTTTTCAACACCTTCGTCTGACTCTTTCCAAAATGATGGATCTAAATCTTTATATTCAGATTTTAATTTATCATAATTGGTTTTAAAATCAGCCATTTTTTGCTCAAAAGCTTCTTCTTCCAAAGCAGCAACCTCTGCACTGAATGTATTTAAATTCAAGTGTAATAACTTAGTTTCGGCTTGAGTTTTCTTAAGAATTCCTCCCTGACCTGTGAATTTTAAAGCTTTATCAAAATCCTTATAATCGGTAGTTAAATGCAATGATTCATTATTCTTTAAGTACATAGCACCATACTCATCACCAATCTTAAAACGATATTTACCTTCTTCTACTTTTAATGTATCACTAAAAGTTCCGTCATCTTTTAATACGATAGCTTTTCTATATCCATTAGGAATGAATACAATTACACTATCCATATCTGCAGTAATGTTAGCCACTTCACCTGAGAAAGTCGCATAATTTTTTGGTTCTTTTTCACATGACGTTAAAATAAACATCGTCGCTAATAAAGCACCTAATGAATTCTTTAAAATTTTCATTTATTTATATAATTTGAATTAATTAATTTTTTGGACGCATTAAACCTTCCTGCGACACACTTGCAATTAGTTGACCAGACTCCGAGAAAATATTTCCTCGTGCAAAACCTCTTGCACCCGAAGCGCTTGGTGATTCAATACTAAACAACATCCACTCGTTGATATCACATTCTCTGAAAAACCACATAGAGTGGTCTAAAGTCGCCATTTGGGTATTACCAAAATGAGCAATATCAGCATGTGGATGCAACGCAGTGGTCAATATATTATAATCAGAAATATAGGAAAGAATACTTCTGTTAAAAATAGGATCATTTTCCATTTCTCCTTTTATCTTAAACCAAATACTTTGAAATGGATCTAATTTCTTTCTCTCAACCGGATTAGTAACAACCGTTGGTTTAAATGTAATCGGACGTTCGATGGAAAAGAATTTCTCAATAGATTTTGGTAAAAAGCCTTTTAACTGTTCATACATCTGATCCCAACTATACAAACCTTCATGATGCGGAACTTTTGGCATTTCTAATTGATGATCATAACCATCTTCCATACCTTGAAAGCTCGCTCCCATAAAGAAAATTACTTTATCTTTTTGTTTGGCCTTAACACGTCTAACAGAAAAACTACCACCATCGCGAATTGTCTCAACCTCATAATAAACAGGTTCGTTTAAATCACCAGGTAAAATAAAATAACAATGATAAGAATTGCAATATCTTCCCTCTGGCACAGATTGACTCATTGCATAAATGGCTTGAGCAATAACTTGCCCACCAAAAATAGATGGACTGCCAATGGGTTCATTTCTACCCTTGAAAATATGATCTTCTAGTTGTTCTAGACGAATTAAATCTACTAATTGTGAAATGTGAGTCATTGAAATTTTTAAGCAATATTGGTTCAAAGATAATTCAAACCGATTATTATGTCAGTATATAAAAGATTTATTTATTAACCTTATAATTTATAGAAAATTGTAATTGATTTTTAAATTCAAAAAGCTATGCTGTTAAATTTTAATTAAACGAACTACTTTGGATTGCTTATTGACTATATACTTAATACAAAATTAAATTATTATGAAAAATCTATTTTTAACAGCAGTGATTTCATTTTCTTTTTTGAATGTTGCTTGTGAAAGAAAAGCAGAAAATATTCAAGAGAATGACACTACTTCAGAGCAAGTGCTAGAGGGTGAACAAACTCCAGAGCAATACCAAGGTAGCACAGGGGTTGACGACGAAAATAACAACATGGTAGCGAATGAAAATATTGAACTTAAAAAACAAGAATTTAGAGGTTCATTTTCTTCACCAAAAACACAGAGTTTTACTTTTAATGTTTTAAACGAAGCCAAAGAATATAGTTTTAGACTAGAGTCTTCTAATTCAGGGGTAAAATATTTAGTTAAACAAAAAGACGGAAAAGTTGTGCAAGAAGCCACTTCAGATACAACCAGAATGTCTTTAAATCCAGGTGAATATGAAGTTGTTGGTTTATTAGACACAGAAGGATCTAACCAAGAAGCTTCCAAAACAGACTTCGTTATTTATATTGAATGATTAAGAAAACCATAAAAACTCATGAGAGCCAATTCTTACCAAAGGATTGGCTTTTTTTGATTTTGCTCTAAATACGCATTCGCTTTAGAAAAATGTCCACAACCGAAAAATCCTCTATAAGCCGAAAGTGGTGATGGGTGTGGAGCTGTTAAGATTAAATGTTTATTCTCATCAATCAAAGCACTTTTACTTTGTGCAAACTTTCCCCAAAGCATAAAAACCACATTTTCACAATTTTCAGATACAATAGAAATCACTTTATCTGTAAATTCCAGCCAACCTTTATTTTGATGGGAGAGTGGTTTTGCCTCTTCAACACTCAGCGCTGCATTTAATAAAAAGACTCCTTGTTCCACCCAATGCTCTAAATTTCCATGGTTGGGTTGGTTTATATTTAAGTCAGAATTCAATTCTTTATAGATATTTTGTAAACTCTTTGGGATTTTAATTCCTTCGGGTACCGAAAAGCTATAGCCATGTGCTTGACCTTCTCCATGATATGGATCTTGCCCTAAAATGACAACACGAATATCTTGAGGTTCTAAATTGAATGCATTAAACAATTGATGATGAGGAGGATAGATTGTTTTAGTTTGATATTCCTCCCCCAAAAAGCCTTTTAATTGTTTGAAATAATCAGATTCTATTTCTGATTTAAGAAGGTTTAACCAATTTTCTGAAAGTTGTTTTTCCAAGTTCTAAGTTCTATGAATTCAAAACTATAAAAATATATTCCATAATAAATAATTAAAGCTCGATTTTCATTGTATTTTTGTCACAATGAACATTCCTGATAAAACATTAGAAGATTTAGAATTTCATAAGGTTTTAGCCGAAATAGAGAAGTACGCAAAGACCCAACGAGTTAAACGTGTGATTCAACAAATTCGTCCGCTTGAATCTAAAAAAGCTATTGAATTTAGATTAAATGCAACCAATGAATTCCTTTCTGGATTACAAGGAAACAATAGATTTCCATTTGGTGACTACGAAGATATTCGCGAGGATTTAGAAAAATTAGAGGTTGAAAATTATCGAATGCCATCTTCATCATTTTTGGCTATTAGAACTCATATGCTTCAAATTATGGAGCTTAAAAAGTTCTTGTCAAATTTTGAAGAGTATTTTCCTGTCTTTCATAATAGAATTCAAAGAATTGACCTTCAAAAAGAAATCTTAAAACAGATTGAGAAGGTTTTTGATAAACACGGTGAAATAAAAGATGATGCGAGTTCTGAGTTAAAAGAAGTTAGAAAAAACATTAAGGCTACCTCTAGTAAACTAAGTGCCACTTTTAATGGTGCTATGCGAGCGCATCGCGAGTTTTTAGATGATATTGGAGAGTCTGTAGTAGACGGAAGACGTGTGTTGGCGGTGTCTGCTATGTATCGCAAAAAAGTAGCGGGTAGATTTGTAGGGTCAAGTAAGACGGGATCTATTTCCTACATTGAGCCAGAATCTGTTCTAAAAATTCAAAGAGAGCTAGATGAGCTTAAAGAAGATGAGAAGAAAATTATAGATGTTATTTTATTGGATTTAACCAATTTGATGAAGGAATTTCAACCTGAATTAATTTCTTATCAGAATTTTCTTTTTCAATTAGACTTAATTGCTTCTCAAGCCAAATATGCCTACGAAATTAATGCTGTTTTGCCGACTATTAATTATGAGAAATCTACTCACTTAATAGATGCTTATCATCCAATTTTATGGTTAAAACATAATAAAGAAGGTAAAAAGATTATTCCACAGACGATTAGCTTAAATGATGAGCAAAGAATATTGGTGATCTCTGGACCTAATGCGGGTGGTAAAAGTATCACCTTGAAAACTATTGGTTTATTGCAAGTTATGATTCAAAGTGGAATCCTGGTGAGTGTACATCCTAAAAGTAAAATGGGATTCTATGATGCTATTTTTACAGATATTGGTGACCATCAATCCATAGAGAATCAATTAAGTACCTATTCTTATCGGTTAAAGCAGATGCGTTATTTCTTGCGAAAATCCAATGAGAATACCTTGCTTTTAATTGATGAATTCGGAACTGGATCAGATCCAGAATTGGGAGGAGCTTTGGCAGAAGTTTTCTTAGAAGAATTCTATGATATGGAAGCCTTTGGGATTTTCACTACGCATTACACCAATATTAAAATTCTTGTTGAGCAAATGGAAGCAGCTAAAAACGCTTCTATGTTATTCGATGAGAGGTCATTAGAGCCACTATATTTATTAGAGATTGGGCAGGCGGGTAGTTCATTCACCTTTGAAGTAGCTCAGAAAAACAAAATACCTTTTAGGTTAATCAACCGTGCTAAAAAGAAAATTGAACGCAATAAAATCCGCTTAGATAAAACCATTTTAAAACTTCAGCAAGAGAAGTTTGATGTTCAAAAGACGAAGCAGCAATTAAAGGAACTTCAATCCAAATCTGAAGAGAAAAATGAAGCTTTAGATCAAACGCAAGATAAAATACAGTCAAAACTTGTTGATTTTCAACGTTTATATGAAAATGAGCAAAAGATGATGCAGCTGGGGAAAAAGGTAGATGAAATGGCCGATGAATATCTCAAAAAGCGCAGTCGTAAAAAGCTGATTGGAGAGTTCTTGAAATTAATTGAGATGGAAAATGCTTCAAAAAAGCCAAAAGAGCATTTTAAAATTAAAAAGAAGCAAGAAGCCATTAAGAAGAAACTGAAAAATGACTTAAATAAAAATAAAGGCAAGCTTCAAGAGGTTAAACAAAAGATTGAGAAAAAACAAAAAGAGGAGACGGCAACCAAAATTGCATCACTGAAAATAGGAGATAGGGTAAGGATTAAAGATAGTACCAGTGTGGGCACTATCGACAAGATAGAGAATGAGACCATTACCATCAACTATGGAAGTTTTAGGACAAAAATAAGTATCTTTGAAATTCAAAAAATATAATAAAGGATGAAGAAATATGTATTTCTTTTAGGCGTGGGCTTGATGAGCTTGACGTATGGACAAGAAACTAATGTGGAAGAACTAAAAAAGCTGGGAGATCAATTTCAAATTGAGCATGAAGCGAATTTAAAGTTCATTTCAGAATTAGCTGCTAAAAAAGGTTGGGACGAGGCACAACTTAAAAAACATTTCTTAGGAAAATACGGTGATTATTTAGTGTATATTGATAACACAGATATTGATCAGATTAAAGTAGCAGATGTTGATAAACTATATGATAATACTATTTCTGGAGTTGCAGTTACAGGTGAAGGAATGACGGTTTATCAATGGGATGGTGGACGTATTGATACAGCACATACCGAGTTTACGGATGATAGAGCAAGCAATATGGAATCTGCTGATTCGCCAATTTCTGATCACGCAACAGGTGTAGCCGGAATTATGGTCGCAGCTGGAGTTTCTCCTGCAGCAAAAGGAATGGCGCCTAGTGCTAATGTTGTTGGTTACGATTTTTATAACAACTTAAACGAGATTGTTACAGAGTCTGCAAATAATTTAGAATACATGATTTCTAACCACTCTTATGGTTACCAAGCAGGGTGGAAATATGGTGAATATGACCAGAGTTTAGGAGAAGGTTGGTATTGGTTTGGATATCCTTCAATGGATGAAAACGAATCAGCTTACCACGGAATCTATTCCACTTTAGATAGTTACATCGATAATATTGCTAGAAATGCTCCACAGCATTTAATGATTAAATCGGCTGGAAATGATAGAAATACAGGTCCAGGTACAGCTGTTGAACATGCGGTTTTAGGCGATAATGATGAGTGGGAAATTTCCTCAACCTTTCGACCAGTAAACTGTGGTACTACAGGATACGACTGTTTGCCATATGGTGCAATCGCTAAGAATATTTTATTAGTTGGTTCTACCAATCAAGTGGCTGGAAACGGAAGATACAACGGACCTTCAAGCGTTTCTCCTTCTGTATTTACAAGCTTTGGACCAACAGATGATGGTCGAATCAAGCCAGACGTAGTTACTCAAGGTTCATCTGTGGTTGTTCCAACTGCGAACAATGGATATTGGAGTCAAGGTAATGGAACTTCTTTCTCTTCACCAAGTGTGACAGGAATTGCTGTTTTATTACAACAACTTTATCATGAGTTAAATACAGAATATTTAAATGCAGCTGAGTTAAAAGCATTAATTATTAATACAACCAACGAAACTGGTGATTACCCTGGACCAGATTATAAATATGGATTTGGTTTAGTGAATGCATTCAATGCAGCAAACTTAATCGTTGATGAAACTAACAATGATGCTATTATCATTAATGATGTTAAAGCTATCGCTGAAAAATCTTATGCTTTAACAGCTATAGGAGATGAGCCAATCAGAGCAACTTTAGTGTGGATCGATCCAGCGAAGAATCCAGGTTCTTTATCATTTGAGTTAAACGGTAGAACGCCGATGTTGATAAATGATTTAGATATGAGAATCATTGAAGATAGTTCTTTAACTGAATATATGCCGTGGACTCTAGATGTTGAAAATCCTTCAGCAGCAGCCGTTCCTGGTGATAATGTGTTAGACAATGTTGAGCAAATTTTAGTTCCAAGTCCATCTGCTGGTTCTTATACTTTAACAGTAAACCATAAAAATGGAATTTCAGGAATTACACAAGCTTATGCACTTGTAGTTTCTGGAGCAAAACTTTCTACTCAGTCTACAAATGATTTACAAGCTAAGAAAGTTGGAATTTACCCGAACCCAGTTCGTGATATCTTGAACCTTTCTGGTTTAGAAGGCGACGCTCAAGTTCAAATCATTAGCGCTAATGGTCAAATCGTTAAGAGCGAGAAAGTAAGCAACAAGCAAGTTAACGTGAATTCTTTACCTGCAGGAGCTTATATAATTACTATTAAAGATGAAACGGGTGCAACTGCCCATAAATTTATCAAGAAGTAATTCAGGATAAATCTTTAATAAAAACTAAAAGCTAGTTGTCTCCTTGGAAACAGCTAGCTTTTTTTATACTACCTACTCAGTTTTTAGCCTATTTAAAGCGCCGTTTTAAAAGACGTTTTAATTGAGCTTTAATTTCTTCTCCACTATCAAAAACCATTTGTTCATGAGAAGGGAAGGGGATGAATTGATTGTAGGTTAGTTTTTGCATATGATCATCTAAAGCTCTTCGATCTCCAAAAAACTTAGCGAAATGATTCTTAAATCCAAATTCACTATTTAGTTTTTGAGTATCAATAATTTGATTGTTTGCAAGATTAATTAAATCTACCTTACCTTGTACCAAAGCATCCTTTTCTTGAATAACTTCTTCTACACGTGCGCTAACCAGAATGACTTTATCCACTTTTATGGGTTTGCCTAAACTGTCTAACACCTTTCTACCATTTTCATAAAGATATTCCCAGCCATCGACAATCTCTCTCTCAAACTCATGTTGTCTAGAGTTCATTCTTTCAGGAGAAACCATGATGTGTTCAATATCCATTCTAATCAAATAATCATATTGATAATCATTTTGCTTTTTTTGGTGGTATTCAGTCCAAAAGTTATTTAAACCATAGGTGCTAATTTGAGTTAAATCATCTTCCAAACGTTGTGGTAAGAGTTGATTCGATCTATTCTCAATTTGAATTAAAACGAAATCTGTTCCTAGATAATGAGCTTCATCCAATAGATTTTCGACATCTCTAAATCCTGGAGATAAAGACTGTATCTTTCTCAAATCGCCATGAGCACTACGAATCTCTTGCTTATTATTAGAATCTAACTTTTTAAGACTAGCTTGATATAAATATTCTACATAATCATTTTTAGCTTGATTAATAGCAGGTAAATAATTTTTAGTTTTAAAAAGCATTTCCTTTCCTTTATGATAAACAGGTAAGAATGGTCTTAACTGCTCTTGTCGATGATGTAAGCCTACCAAAGTATTATAAATATCACCTGTATAAGCAGGATTTTTAGCAGATTTCAAATGTTCAATCTTAGCTTCTTGAGAAGCCACCATTTTCATATAGGCATTCTGAAAAATAGGTAGAAATTTTTCTTTTTTCTTAGCCGATAATCCTTTTTGATATTCATCAATCAATAAGTCATAGGCTTTTACATAGTCTCCGGAATTCATTGATTTCTCTGCTTGTTTAAGAGAACTACAAGATGCGAGAATCAGAAATGAAAGTAAGTAGTAAAACTGTTTCATGAGTAAGGTTTTTAGAGTTATATAGCATAAAAGCCAAAGTATGTGCCAAATGTTAATGAAAAGCTAATATAATTAAAGAATATTTATTTTAAGGAACAGATCAGTTAATTATTAAGAACTATTTACTTATCAATAAATAGCTGAGAAACAATTAGAAATAAAAAAACCATCTATTTCAGATGGTTAAGCTAATTAGTATTTAAAATTTTAATAAATATTTAAAATCTTTTGTTCTTTATCGCCTAAAACAAGTTTATCACCTTTCTTTTTGCCTTCGTTGTTCATAAAAACTGGAGCTTCTAGTGATACACCAAAGATTGTTTTATTATCAGTTTTAATAGGAGCGAAGGTAAACCCAATAAAATACACGGCTTCTTCAGTTTCTATCACCGCACCATTTTGTACCTCCGATGATTCTCTTAGTCTTAATGATTTGATATGTTTCAAATCATTTTGCTCCATTTGTAACTTCTGATTCATCTCCAATTTTAGCTCCTGTGCATTGGCCTGATGAGATTGATCGTCCAAATCTATCGTAGATTCTTCATCTAAATCAGTAGTAGTTTCATAGGTTTCTAAAGCCTTATGTAAATTATCTACTAATTGTTGTTGATGCTGAACGATGGTGTTCAAAATTTCCTCTCGCATAATATTTCTTATTTAAAATAAAGATATTAAATATTATCAAAAGCACAACCCGAAAGTAGGGATATAAAAAAAGTCTCGCTATTGCGAGACTTTCATATTAAAAATTTATTGATCTAATTACTTAGTAATAGCGTCTTCTAATTTCTTAGCACCGTCTTTTACAGCGTTAGCTGTGTTTTCAGCACCTTCTTTAACTGCATTAGCTGCATCTTCAGCACCTTCTTTTGCGTCATTAGCAGCATTTTCAGCTCCGTCTTTTACAGACTCGATAGTGTTAGCAGCTCCATCAACAGTGTTGTCAATAGTTGCTTCGATATCTTCACCTAATTTTTCAATAGAAGATTTTGCATTTTCGTAAGAAGCGTTTGCAGCGTCTAATTCAGCTTGTGCAGCATCGATAGCATCTTGCTCTCCTGCTTCAATAGCAGCATCTAATTTAGCTTGTGCAGCTTCAACTTCAGCTTGTGCATCAACTAATGCAGCCTCAGCAGCTTCTGCTACTTCGTTAGACTCTTCAACAACTGTAGTTTCTTCAACAGTTATGTCTTTGTTTTCTTCTTTACAAGATGTTGTGAATAATAAACCTACAACTCCTAATGTTAAAAATACCTTTTTCATAGTTTAATTAATTTTAATTTCGTGCAAATGTACATATAATTTGCATTTGATACAATATTTATTTTTATCTCAAGTATTCATTTATTAATTTCACGCGTCAATGTTTTGCAATAAGCTTATCTTTGCAACTTAATATTAGAATACTATGCCAAATATATTAATCATCGAAGATGAACCAGCTATCCGTAATGTGTTGAGAGACATACTAACAGATGAGGATAAAACCTTTAAAGTAGAAGAGGCGGGTGATGGTGAAGAAGGGTTAGAATTAATTAAAAAGAAAGATTACGATTTAGTTATTTGTGATATTAAAATGCCTAAAAAAGATGGTTTAGAAGTATTACAATTAGCATTAAATATAAATCCAGATTTACCTTTTTTAATGATTTCTGGTCATGGTGATATAGAAACAGCAGTGGATTGTATTAAAAAAGGTGCCTACGACTACATTTCTAAGCCACCAGATTTAAATAGACTACTGAATAGTGTAAGAATTGCTTTAGATAGAAAATCTTTAATCAAACAAAATCGCACGCTTAAAGACGAAAACAAAGCCCTTAAGCGAAAAGTAAGCGAGAAATATGAAATGATTGGTAATTCTGATGCGCTTAATGAGATCAGAGAAATGATCAATAAAGTAGCTTCAACAGAAGCACGTGTTTTGATTACAGGACCTAACGGTACTGGTAAAGAGCTAGTGGCACATCATATTCACGAGAAAAGTGATCGCAACAAGATGCCGATGATTGAGGTGAACTGTGCAGCGATTCCATCTGAATTAATTGAAAGTGAGCTGTTTGGACACATGAAAGGTTCATTTACCGGAGCTCACAAAGACAAAGCTGGTAAATTTGAATTAGCTAATAAGGGAACTATTTTCTTAGATGAGATTGGTGATATGAGTCTATCTGCGCAAGCTAAAGTTTTAAGAGCTTTACAAGAGGGTAAAATTACTCGCGTGGGTGGAGATAAAGAAATCAATGTAGATGTTAGGGTATTAGCCGCTACCAATAAAGATTTAGCCAAAGAAATTGAAGAAGGTAACTTTAGAGAAGACCTTTACCACAGATTGGCTGTTATCTTAATCAAGGTTCCGGGATTGGATGAAAGAAAAGAAGACATCGAAAGTCTAGTAGAATATTTTGCTGAAAAGATTGCCATAGGTCATGGTGAGGCGAAGAAAGAATTCAGTAAAGATGCTATCGAAGCGCTTAAGGCTCAGTCTTGGACTGGTAACATTAGAGAACTACGTAACGTGGTAGAGAGGTTAATCATCTTAGGAGAAAATCCTGTTACAAAGAAAGATGTAGCCTCATTCGTTATAAAATAATTTCACATTATGAAATTGCATTCAATGATTTATTGAATGCAATTTTATTTTTTCATTAAATTTATTTCTTATTAAGATTTGATATTCAATGATATAAGCTACGACTCATGATTTAGTCGTAGGAGATATTAAGTTTATCTATTATTGAAATCATCTTAAATTTTTAAAACTAATTAATTTCGCGCCATGACGATAAAGGAACACTTGCGTAAAAATTTCATACTTGCATGGCCCGTAATGCTAACGCAAGCTGGGCAAATTCTTGTGAATGTTGCAGATAATGTGATGGTTGGAGCTTTAGGTGGAAAGCATGATCATATACAAAATCCAGAAATTGGTAAGGTTGCCTTGGGAGCGGTTTCTTTAGGAAACGCTTTGTTTTTTATGATTATGGTTGCGGCCATGGGATTTTCTTTCGCGATGTCTCCTTTGATTGCGCAAGCAGATGCTAAAAATAATTTAAAAAGAGGTTCAGCTATTTTGTCGCATGGATTGGTTTTAAACATGATTATTACCGTTCTTCTTATAACGGTTTTACTGCTGGTTTCGCCTTTAATGTATCAAATGGGGCAACCCACAGATGTTGTAGACGCTGCATTGCCGTATTTAGAAATTGTTGGCTATTCCATGATTCCGTTAATGATATTTCAGTCGTTTAGACAGTTATCCGAAGGTTTATCTTTAACTTTAGTAGTAGCTGTAGCAACGATTATAGCCAATTTATTGAACATTTTCTTTAACTATGGGTTGATTTTCGGAAACTTCGGGATGCCAAGGTTAGAAGTAGAAGGTGCTGCTTATGGAACTTTAATTTCACGAATTTTGATGGTGTTTACCTTGTTATCAGCAATGTGGTTCCACCCGAAATCAAGAACTTACTTAAGCATGATAAAGTTTAAGAATTTCCAAAAGGTGATTTTCAGAAAACTAATTCAATTGGGGATTCCAACCTCGTTACAAATGTTTTTTGAAGTGGGAGCCTTTGCAGGAGCAGCTTTTATAGTAGGAATGGCAGGTAAAGACGATTTGGCAGCTCACCAAATTGCTTTAAACTTGGCTTCTATATCCTTTATGTTATGTACTGGTATTGCGATTGCTGCCACCGTAAGAGTAGGGAATCAGCTAGGTTTAAGAGATTTTCATACGATGAAAAGAGCGGGATGGTCTGCCTTTATGATGGTAGCCGCCTTTATGACTCTTGCTGGTATTATTTTAATCTTATTCCGTCATCAGCTTCCTACCTTATATATAGATAACGCGGATGTGATTGTGATTGCAGCTCAATTATTGATTGTGGCGGCATTATTTCAATTATCTGATGGAATTCAAGTTGTTTTATTAGGGGCGCTAAGAGGTATGCAAGACGTGAATATTCCAACCGTGATTACCATGTTTGCGTATTTTTTGATCGCTATGCCATTAGGTTATTATTTAACCATTGAAAGAGATATGGGCGCTATGGGAATGTGGATTGCTTTAGGGATTGGGCTGACCATTTCGGCAGTCTTGTTAGTCCTGAGATATATTTATAAAACTAACTTCCTGATTAGAGCAAAAGAAGAGAAACTTAAGCTAGATTTATAAATCTGTTTTTAAATTAATCTATGTGTTTAATTATTTGAAATACAATTAATTAATAGGTTTCTTATTTCTTAGTTACTCATTATTAGGCTTAAGTATATTTTAACTAATATTAAGTTGTTAATTTGAACCTAAGGTCTTAAATTTGATTTAAATCACATAAAATATTAAACATGGAATTACCAAGATTCTTATTAGCCGATAATTCTGACGTAGATGATGCATTTGTATTGCACACAGAATTTCCACGCTTCTTGTTAAACGTAAACACCGACGAAGTTGAATGGTTTGACGACGTTGAGGATGAGGAAGATTTAGAAAACACAGTTAAAAACTTAATGGAAGAAGCTTTTGATTTCTTTGAAAAAGAAATTGAAGCTTATGAAGGAGATGATGAATATGGTGTTTAATATTGATTGATTTCATATTAAAAATTAAATAAGTTCGTTCGATTTAAATCAAACGACATCGAATAAAAAGAAAAATATTTTCAGTAATGGAAATATTTTTTCTTTTTTAAAACAAAAATAAAAATGGACTTCTGATTTTTTTATTTTTAAAGAAGGCCGCTCTTGCTTTTTCAATTTGTTAAATATCCAAATCGGATTTCTTAAATACACTTAAAGTAAACATAGCTTTGGCATAATTTAAATCACTGTTAATCAATTAAAAACCTATTGGTAAAAATTGACTTAAATTTTGTTTCTAACAAGTCTATGTTTATAAGTATAAGTCGTTTCTCTTGAATATCATTTTCTATTTAGGTAGTTTTGGAGACGATTAAAAAAAAATAAAAATTTAATTAACTCAAAAAAAATATTTTTCAATGACACCGTCCCTGACCCTCGAAAAAAACAAGACCTATAAGTACGAACAAGTACTTAGAAAAGCATTAAAGTATTTTAATGGTGATGAAATGGCTGCTACAACTTGGATGAAAAAGTATGCCGTTAAAAACGAGGATGGTTTATACGAAGAAACTACACCCGAAGACATGCACCATAGAATGGCGCGTGAATTTGCTGAAATAGAAGATAAGTTTGGTAATGATACTTCACATGAAAACTTATCTGAATATGGTAAAACCAGAAGCAAATTAACAGAGGAGGATATTTTCGGTTTATTTAAAGATTTCAAATATGTAATCCCACAAGGTAGTGTAATGTCTGCTTTGGGACATCCACATATGATTGCATCTTTATCTAACTGTGTTGTGGTACCATCTACATATGATTCATATGGTGGAATTATGCACACAGATCAACAATTGGTACAGTTGTTCAAAAGAAGATGTGGCGTTGGGGTAGATATTTCAGGATTAAGACCAGCAAACGCAAAGGTTTCTAATGCGGCGGGTAGTACTACAGGTGCAGTTTCTTTTATGCACCGTTTCTCTGATACTACAAGAGAAGTTGCACAGAACGGTAGAAGAGGAGCTTTAATGTTAACTATTGACATTGCTCACCCAGATGTAGAAGATTTTGTAACTATTAAACAAGATTTATCTAAAGTTACGGGAGCTAACATATCTGTACGTCTTTCAGATGAGTTTATGAAGGCGGTAGTAGAAGATAAAGAATATACACACCGTTGGCCAATCGATGCTCCAATTGACGAGGCTAAGTACGTTAAAACGATTAAAGCAAAAGATCTTTGGGAAACCATTATTTCTTGTGCACACAAAACTGCCGAGCCAGGTTTAATTTTCTGGGATAGACAACATTGGTATTCAACCTCATCAGTTTATCCAGGATTCGAGAATGCTTCTACCAATCCATGTTCGGAGATTGCAATGCAAGGTGGAGACAGCTGTCGATTAATTGCACTTAACTTATATAGTTTTGTTGACAATCCATTCACGGATAAAGCTACATTCAATAAAAAGAAATTTTACGAGGTTGCTTATGAATCTCAAAGATTGATGGATGACTTGGTTGAGCTAGAATTAGGTCATATCGAGCGCATCATGGATAAAATTAAAAGCGATCCAGAGCCAGACCATATTAAAGCAAGCGAATTAGCTACTTGGGAATTATTATATAATACAGGAAAAATTGGTCGTAGAACTGGATTAGGATTTACTGCATTGGCAGACTGTGTTGCAGCTCTTGGTCATGCAATTGATTCTACAGAAGCATTAAATGCAGTAGATGAGATTATGCGCACGAAATTCGAGGCAGAATTTGATTCTTCTATCGATATGGCGATTCAAAGAGGAGCTTTCGGAAACTTCGATCCTGAAGTAGAAAAAACTTCTGAGTTCGTACAAATGATGGAGAAAGAATTCCCAGCTATCTACAAGAGAATGATGGAAAACGGAAGAAGAAATATCTCTATTTCTACGGTTGCTCCAACAGGAACTTTGAGTATGTTAGCACAAACTTCTTCTGGAATTGAGCCTGTATTTATGCTAGGATACAAGCGTCGTAGAAAGATTAATAGTGCAGCAGATGATGCAAAAGTTACTTTCGTTGATGATATGGGAGATTCTTGGGAAGAATTCGACGTATTCCATCCAAAATTAAACGAATGGATGAAAGTAACAGGTGAAACTGATATTAATTTAAGTCCATACGCAGGTTCAACAGCTCCAGAAATCGATTGGATTAAGAGAGTTGAATTACAAGCTTTGGTTCAAAAATATGTAACTCATAGTATTAGTTCAACTATCAACTTGCCAGAAGATATTGAGGTTGACAAAGTAGCTCAAATCTATATTGAATCTTGGAAGAAAGGATTAAAAGGAATCACTGTTTACCGCGACGGAAGTAGAAGTGGAGTTTTAGTTTCTTCTGATGATAAGAAAGAAAAGACAGAAGCAGAAATGCAAGAAGCTGACGAAAAAGCATTATCTAACTTCTCTAAGAGCTTTGGTGTAACTAGCGCTCCTAAGCGTCCTAAGAAATTACAAGCAGACGTGATTCGTTTCCAAAATGATTACGAGAAATGGATGGCAGTTGTTGGTAAGATAGACGGAAGACCTTATGAAATCTTTACCGGTAGATTAGAGGATTCATTCAATTTACCGCCATTCGTAGAGGAAGGTTGGGTAATTAAGAATAAAATCGAAAACGGAGAGAATAGATATGATTTCCAGTTTATTGACAAAGAAGGATATCGCACTACGATTGAAGGTTTAAGTCGTTCATTTAACAAAGAATTCTGGAACTATGCTAAATTGATTTCAGGAGTATTAAGACACGGAATGCCTATCAACTATATTGTTGACCTTGTATCAGATTTAAGTCTATACGATGATAATATCAATACTTGGAAGAACGGTGTAGCAAGAGCCTTAAAGAGATATATCCCAGACGGAACTGTTGCGGCAGACAAAAAATGTCCAAGCTGTGGTGATCCAAACGGATTGATCTACGAAGAAGGTTGCTTAAATTGCAAAAGCTGTGGACACAGCAAGTGTGGATAATTTAGAACACATTAGGATTTAACTATAAATAAGAAGTCGCATTCATGGATCATGAATGCGACTTTCTATATAAACAAAAAAAAATAATTATTATGACCAATAATAATGTTTATTAGGGATTGCTGAGTCCAACGAACTCAACTAATACGGGTTCTTCTTCTAATATATATGTTTCGTCTAAATCATCTTCAAAGTAAACCTCATAAACCGTTTCTTGTGCATAAATTTGATCTTCTGCACTAACATTAGGAGATTGACTCATAAACCAAAATCCAACAATCAACAACACCGCTGCGGCTGTAGAAACAGCAACTTTAAACCAATTCTTCTGATAGATCGGAATAACTTTAGTAGAATTAGCCTCAATGGTTTCAGCTAAAATCTTATTCTCTAAATCCTCAAAATAATTTTCAGGAGTTTTAAATTTATTATGTGGTAAACTTGGTCTCATACTAATTAGATGCTTTAAATACTAAAAGGTTTAATCGGGTAACAGAAATTCTTCTACTTTTTTAACTGCATGATGATAAGAAGCCTTCAATGATCCTACTGAAGTATTTGTGATTTCTGCAATATCTTGATACTTCATTTCCTCAAAATACTTCATTTGGAAAACCAATCTTTGCTTCTCTGGCAACTGCGCTACTGCTTTTTCTAATTTAAGCATAATTTCATCGCCATCATAATGTACATCAGCTTCTAGGTTTTGGCTCATTTCATAAGCCACATCCTCATATGGAATATTATTCTTTCTAGCTTTTTGTTGTAGGAAATTCAACGCCTCGTTCGTGGCAATTCTATAAATCCAGGTAAATAACTTAGACTCACCTTTGAAGTTAGCGATGTTCTTATAGACTTTAATAAAAACATTTTGAGTTACATCATCGGCGTCGTCGTGGTTATAAAGCATTTGACGGATATGGAAATAAACAGGTTGCTGATATTGTTTCAGTAACAACTTAAAACCCGCGTTTGCATCAGTCTTGATTAATTCTAATATTTCTTGATCCGAAATTTCCATGCAACTTATATCTCCTTTGACATTATAATTCTTATAAGGTTTAACCCAAAATTTAATTAAAAAGTATTTTTAGGCATAAAAAAGGGCAGCTTTAGTTTAAGACTACCCTTATAAATTCTAATTATGTAAACTTGATATTCATCAAAATTATCTTCTTCGTGGTCTAGAACCTTTATCTTCTGATTCCTTTAAATCTGTATTGAATACCTTAATTTCATCAGATTCTGAAACCCCACCTAAAACAGCTATGTTAATTCCGTCACCAGTTCCTAATCTAATATTTTTACGTTCCCATTCTTCACCCTTCTTAACCTCAACATAAGGAGTTCCGTCATCATCGTATTGAATATCACCTTCTTTTAAGGCTAATACGTTTTTCTGATTTTCGGTAACGATTTCTGCGTTTGCGCTATATCCAGCTCTTACAAAAGATTCAGATTCTAAGTTAACGCTAGCTTTAATTTCAAATTGAACGACACCGTTTTCCTCAACACCTGCAGGTGAAATAAAGTCTAGAACCCCTGTGAAAGTTTCATTGGGAAGAGCACCAATCATAATTTCGATTTCCATGCCTTCTTTTAATTTCCCCACATCAGCCTCATCCACTTTTCCTTCAAAAATCATATCATCGATATTCGCTACGGTAGCAATAGTAGTTCCCACACTAAAGTTGTTAATCTCCTGAACGTTATCTCCAATCTCCACCGGAATACTCAAAACCATACCTTTAATGGTAGATCTAATCTGTGTGGTAGCATATTTCTCTAAACCTGGTGCAATTCCAGATTGCGCAACCTTGTAGTCGTTTTGTGCATTTCTCAAGTTTTGTTTCGCAATATTGAAAGTAGCCAAAGCCGACTCATATTCTGCTTTAGATATTACACCTTGATCATACAAGGATTTCTGGCGGTTAAAATTCCTAGTTTCATTTTGAACGGTAATTTGAGCCGAATTAATCATTTGTTTTGCATTGTTCAAGCTCCCTACATTAGGAATCACCTTAATTTGTGCAATCAATTCTCCATTCTCTACGTTAGAACCTTCCTCAACAGCAAGTCTGCTAATTACTCCAGAGATATTAGGTTTGATTTCGATGGTCTCACGTGGTTTAACTTCACCTGTAGCCACGACCGTCTTCTTAATATCAGCTCTAAATAACTTGGTCGTTTCGAAAGTAACATTCTCCTGCGCGCTTTTCTTGTTATTATAGAAAAAAGCCCAAGCACCTAGCAATGCTAAAGCTAGGAGGACAACAATCAGTATTATTTTTTTTGCGTTCATATGCAATGTTTTTCTTTTAATTTATTCTTCTCTAAGGGCATCAATGGGTTTAATAGCAATCGCTCTCATCGCTGGAATGAATCCGGCTAGCAGCGCCATAATCAACACCAATAAAAATGCACCTGATAATATATATATGTCGATTGAACTGTTGACAAGTGGAATATTATTGTCTTCGCTGTTTTCCACAAAATTGTTAACGCTCATTAAAACCAGCGTTCCTAAAATAATTCCTATTAAACCTGAAAAGAAAGTAATCACAGAACTCTCAAGCAAAATCTGACCAATAATTTGATTGGGTTTTGCTCCTAAAGCTCTTCTAATTCCAAACTCTTTAGTACGCTCTTTAACGGTAATTAATAAAATTGAACTTACCGCAATTACACCCGCTAAAAGGGTAAGAAAACCAACCACAACGGTTAGGAATTCTAGGCCTTTCATAAAGTTGAATATTTTCCCAAACATTTCTCCTAGGTTAAAAGAACCAAAGGCTTGGGTATCATCTGGAGATACGTTGTGACGAGTCTTTAGAAAGTTTTTAATGTTTTCTTCAGCCTTTTTAATATCACTTTCGTCATCTATATTAATAGCTACAAAGCCAACATTTTCACCTTCATTAAACAATTTCTGAAAAGTCGTGAAAGGGGAGAAGATCGACCTACTTCCTTCAAAACTTCTTTCTTGACCTTCATAGATTCCAACCACCGTAAAGGCTACGTTGTTCATCTTAACTTGACTGCCAATAACCTGTTCGCCTTTAGTGTATAAATCTTCTACAACGCCATCTCCAATCACCACTACTTTAGACTCATTTCTCATGTCATCTGGAGTAATAAATCGTCCATGAATAATCTTCTTCACAAACATTTTATTCTGCTCCGGGAAATCACCATAAACGCTATAACTCTTGTATTGAGTTCCGTGAACCACGGTTGTATTTCGTCTATTTCTAGGTACAATAATCTTAACTTCAGGAAATTCCTTTTTGATGGCGTCTACATCGCTAACCTTCATATTAAAAGTTCTTCCTCGTCCAAATCCTGCATAGGGAATACTGGTTTGCTGTGTCCAAACAAATAAACTATTGGTAGAAGTCCCTTTTAAATCACGATCAAATCCATTGCGCATTCCGTTTACTAAACCTAACAGAAATACAAACAACAACATTCCCCACGCCACACCGATCATAGTGATAAGTGTACGTGCCTTATTTTTATCTAAAGCATGGTAAATCTCTGACCAAGTATCTCTTTTAAAAATCAGCATAAGGGAAAAGTATCGTTATCGTTAAACATGTAATTCATATTAATTTTCACCTTCGTTTAATGCTTCAATAGGCTTAATTCTCGAGGCTCTACGGGCAGGAATAAAACCAGCTAACATACCCGAGAAAAATAAGACTAAAGTGGCCAAAACAATCCTGCTTGGCTCAACACTTGGTTCATATATTAGATAGTCTACCAAACTATCCTGAATAGATTCTGTTAATAAAACAGCTAAAAGAATTCCAATAAACCCGAATAAGAAAGTCACCATAATGGATTCTTGTAGAATTAAGCCTACAATATTAGATGGTTTTGCTCCTAAAGCCTTTCGAATACCAATTTCCTTAGTTCTCTCCTTTACGCTGAATACCATCATATTACCAATACTAACAATACCGGCAATTAAACTTCCCACACCAATTATGAAAACTAGAATCGTGAATATGAAAAAGAACATATTCGTAGTTTCTAAACTTTCTTTAGGGTCAAAAACATTAATTCCACTGGTATCATCCGGATGCACATCATGCTTAACCTTTAATTGAGCTCTGATTTCATCCGCCATTTTACTTACCTCATCTAGACTCAAATCATTCTTAGGAACCACCGTAATACGACTGATTTCATCGGTTCCATAGATTACGTTCATGGTTTCTAAAGGAATGTAAATAATTCTCTCTTCATCATCTCCATCTTCATCTGAGAATACGCCAATCACCCTAAACATAGTTTCGCCTAATTGAATATGCTGACCAACAGCAGTTCCAGATTTAAATAAATCTTTTTCTACCAAGCGACCAATCACTACATTTTTCTCTAATCGTTCACCATCAACATCGTCTAAATAACGGCCTTTCATCACAACATTCTCACTAAATTGCTTCTGTTGAGAGGTAGTTCCAACCAGGGAATAACTTCCATATTCAGAGAAATTCCTTGCGGTGACTGCTTTGTTTAAATTTGGTAAAATAATATCAGCACGGTCTGAGTAATCTTTTTTCAACAACTCATAATCTTCCATTTTAAGCTGAATCATTCGATCCGACTTTTTACCTTTAAATGGTTTGGTAGTTTTCCAAGTTGAAATAAATAAAGCTTTTACGTTTGGCGGAAAGAACTCTCGCTCAAAGCCGTTTTGTAATCCTTTACTCAAACCGAACAAAGTAATGAAGACAAATAAAGCCAAAGCAATGGTAAGCCCAGACAAGAATGTTCTGAGTTTATTACTTCTAACAGAAGCCCAAATTTCGGCCCAACGGTCTATATCAAACATCTATGCTCTTACTTGGTTAATTTTTGTATCCTCCATAATCACACCATCTTTCAGTCTCACGATTCTCTTGCACATATTGGCAATATCATCCTCGTGGGTTACCATCAAAATGGTTTTACCATCATCATTAATTTCTTGAATCATTTGCATGATTTCTCTCGAGGTAACGCTATCTAATGCTCCCGTAGGCTCATCCGCTAATAATAATTTCGGTTGAGAAGCCATGGCTCTTGCAATAGCGACACGTTGTTTTTGTCCACCCGATAATTCGTTGGGCATATGTTTCGCCCAAGGTAAAAGTCCAACGCGTTCTAGATATTTTAATGCAATTTCATTTCGCTTAGATCTACTAACTTTTTGATAATAGAGTGGTAGAGCAACATTTTCAACCACGTTCTTAAAATTAATTAAGTTATAAGATTGAAAAATAAAACCTAAAAATTTATTTCTATAAACGGCAGCTTTCTTCTCTGTTAAATTATCGATGACAATCCCATCTAAAGCATAAACGCCGGTGTCGTGGGTGTCGAGCATTCCGATTATATTTAGCAAAGTAGATTTTCCCGATCCAGATGATCCCATAATGGCAACAAATTCTCCTTCTTCTACTTCTAGGTTGATTCCCTTCAAAACATGAAGAGAGTTTTTGCCCATTTTATAGGATTTATTTAAGTCCTTAATTGAAATCATTTCTCGAATATAATATATGAATAGATATAGCCCGATTGAGAAGCAAATTCAAAATCAACCTTAAACAACTTCCAACCCATGGCAGCACCCTTATTAATTTCATCTTCGGTTTCTTGGCGTAACTTTTCTGTACTCTTAGGCGAAAACATCACTTTCACCATTTTAACCTCGTATGATTTCATAAATCTGCTTTAATCGTTTAACATATATGTCTATGGAAAATTAAAATCGTTACAAATTTTCAATCTAAATCATAGAATAAAGACAAGGAGTGCTTTTGAGTAAAATTTTCAAAGAAACTTTAAGCAATTGAAACAAAGAATTTCAAGTGTATTTTATAATATCCTTAACGCAAACTCTAGCTTTAATTTTGTAATATTGAATTCAATTAAATACAAATAAATAACCATGTCAGAAATAACATTAAAAGGAAATAAAATTCATACTTCAGGAAGTCTACCTAGCAAAGGAAGTGAAGCTAAAGATTTTGAATTAACTACACCTGAATTAGGAACTAAAAGTCTAGAAGATTTCAAAGGAAAGAAATTAGTTTTAAATATTTTCCCAAGTGTAGATACAGGAGTTTGTGCTCAATCGGTTAGAACTTTTAACGAAAAAGCAGCTCAAATGGATAATACATCTGTATTATGTATCTCTAGAGACTTACCATTTGCTCAAAATCGTTTTTGTGCTGCCGAAGGAATTGAAAATGTAGAAATGTTATCTGATTTTAATACAGGAAAATTCGGTGAAGATTATGGTGTAACTATTACTGATGGCCCAATGAAAGGGTTACACAGTAGAGCCGTAGTTGTTTTAGATGAGAATCACAAAGTGGTTCACGCAGAACAAGTTCCTGAAATTACAGAAGAACCAGATTACGAAGCAGCTATTAATTCTTTTTCATAACTTATTGTTTTTTAAATTTTAATTTTTAACCGGAATGCTGCAAAGTGTTCCGGTTTTTATATTTTTAAGGACTTAATGGTTCTAGACTTTATTCCAACATACTCGGAATAGTATTTGACCATCATCTAACCTTCAAAGCTAATTTTTTAATGCATAAGTACGCCATCGTCGATTTAGAAACCAATGGACGCGCCAATCGGATTACCGAGGTGGCCATAATTGTGTATGAAAATGGCAAAATCATTCACTCTTATGAATCTTTAGTCAAT
The DNA here is from genome assembly GCF_029664245.1 of Profundicola chukchiensis. Lineage (GTDB taxonomy): Bacteria > Bacteroidota > Bacteroidia > Flavobacteriales > Weeksellaceae > Profundicola > Profundicola chukchiensis. The sequence continues at coordinate 128,121 of NZ_JANAIE010000007.1, forward strand.
CCTGGCGGAAGTATTCCAAGTTTTATTACTTCCCTCACCGGAATTACTCAAGAAATGCTGGTGGATCAACCTAGCTTTAAAGAAGTAGCTGAGGATGTAAAGGAAGCCTTAGAAGGTTGTGTCTTTGTGGCTCATAATGTTAACTTCGATTATAATATTCTGAAAGCTGAATTTGAAAACATAGGGCATAGTTTCAAATATCCTAAGCTTTGTACAGTTCGCTTGAGTCGAAAATTATTACCTGGGCATCGCTCTTATAGTTTAGGCAATATTTGCAGTGCTTTAGGGATTTCTAATCACAGTCGACACCGAGCATACGGCGATGCCTTGGCCACCGTCGAACTATTTAAGGAATTAGAAAATCAAACAGATTTTGAAAAAACAATTGCTACCTTTTTAAATCAAAGGAGTAAGGAGGCAACTATACCTTCACATTTAGATAAAGATGAATTTGAAGCTTTACCTAGTCATCCAGGAGTTTATAAGTTCTATAATGAACAAAGAGATTTAATCTATGTGGGCAAGGCTAAGAACATTAAGAAAAGAGTTCTAAGTCATTTCTATACAAAGACGACCAAGAAAGTGAGCATGATTCGCGAAATCGCACATGTGGAGTATGAATTATCAGGCACTGAGTTAATCGCTTTGTTAATGGAAGATGCTTTAATTAAACGTAATTTCCCAAAATATAATCGTGCCTCTAAGCAACGTATTAATGGATTGGCTTTAGTCACTTATACCGATCGAAAAGGTATCCAGCACCTAGGTTTACAAAACTTAAAAGATGCTGTAAACCCGATTAAGAACTTCTTTAATCCTGTAGAAGCTCGACATTATATTGAGCAGTTGCTCACAGACTTTAATCTATGCGCCAAATACTGTCATTTAATTGAAAACAATGACACCTGCGAAGATTCTATATTTTATACTTGCCAAGGTATTTGTAAAGGCGAAGAAAACATAGACACCTATAATGAAAGGGTAGAAGAGGCGATTCAAAAGGTTAGGCAGGACTTGCCCGATGGAGTAATCAAACAGAAAGGTCGAAATTCAGAAGAGGATGCATTTATCAGAATTAAACATGGTAAATATTGTGGCTATGGATTCATCGATAAAAATCTGAATGTACACCCGAGCGAGATAGATGATTTTATTATTTCTGAAAAAGATAATTTGAATGTGCAGAAAATTTTGATGCATTCTTTGACTTCTGTTCAGTCAATTTCAGAAAAAGACTTAGCCTAATCTGTTATATCCACTTTTTTGAGCCTAAAAATGTGCTTGATATCCAATAAAAGTCAACTTTAATAATATTTTATACTTCTTAATAGTTGAAATCAATAAAGATTTAATAACTTTAAACTATGAACGCAACCAGTTAGATTTTCATTTCGACAGGATTAAGAATTTAACTGGTTTATTAAATTTATATACATGGCAAAAATTTTGAGAATTCATCCGGATAACCCTCATCAAAGGGCTATCGAGCAGGTGGTAGAAGCATTAAAGAAAGGAGCTGTAATTATTTATCCAACAGACACCGTTTACGGTTTAGGATGTGATATTTTTAATGCTAAAGCAATGAAAAGATTGGCGCAGATTAAAGGAGTTGATTTAGAAAAATCTCAATTCTCTATAGTTTGTAACGATTTGACACACCTTTCAACTTTTACAAGACCTATAGATAATACAACCTTTAGAATGTTAAAAAGAGCCTTACCTGGTCCTTATACATTCGTAATGAATGCGAATAATTCTTTACCGAGTTATTATAAATCACGCGATACGGTGGGTATTAGAGTTCCAGATCATAAAGTTCCTTACGAAATTGTAAAATTATTGGATAGTCCAATTGCTTCAACTTCATTAAAACATGACGAAGAAGACAAGGAATACTTTGTTGATCCAGAGTTAATTGCTCGTAAATATGATAAATTGGTTGATATTATCATCGATAGTGGTCCTGGTGGAATTACACCTTCATCAATCATTGATATTTGCTCTGGAAACGGAGACATCGAAGTATTAAGAGAAGGGAAAGGAGAGGTTGATGCTCTCGCTTAATTTGCTTTACTAATAAAAAGCAAAAACGTCTCAAAGTTTAAAAGCTTTGAGACGTTTTTTTTATGGAGTTAATTTGAATTTTATTTGTTGTGCTCAACAATATAATTCGCCATTTTTTCAATTAAATGAACTCGATCCATACCTCTTACATTATGTTCATGGGTAGGATAAGAGAAGAAATCCACTTGAACTTTGTTGTCCACAGCAGCTTTCAATAAGCTCATGCTATGCTGAGGAACTACCACAGGGTCAACGCTACCTGTGATTAACAACAATTTACCTTTCAAGTTTTGGATGTAATTAGAAACCTTGGATTTCTCGTAACCTTCAGGATTCTCTTGTGGCGTGTCCATATAGCGCTCGCCGTACATTACTTCATAATATTTCCAGTCAATTACAGGTCCACCTGCAACTCCTACTTTAAATACATCTGGGTGACGTAACATCAAGCTTGAAGTCATAAATCCACCAAAGCTCCATCCATTTACCGCCATTCTATCAGCATCTACATAAGGAAGTGATTTCAAGTATTCAACACCTTTTAATTGATCTTCGATTTCTAAATCACCCAATCTTCTGTGAATTCCACTTTCGAAAGCAAACCCTCTATGAGCAGAACCTCTGTTATCTAAAGTAAATACGATATAATCGTTTAAACTAGCAAAAGCAGGTAACCACATAGAAGCTCCTCCTAAATATGAGTTGGTAACCAATTGAGCGTGTGGTCCACCATAAACATAAACCAATACTGGGTATTTCTTGTTCGGATCAAAATTAGCTGGTTTCATGATGATACCGTGTAAGTTAGTTCCATCTGCAGCTTTAATATCAACAAACTCTTGCTTTCCTACATTGTAATTCGCTAAAGGATTTTTAGAGGTTTGAATCGTTTTAAACTTTCCAGTTTTTGTATCAATAATCTGTGTTTCGCCTGGAACATTAATACTGCTATATCTATCGATTAAGTAATATCCATCTGGGCTTAACTGAGATTGGTGTGTTCCTGGCTGACTTGTAAGTTGTGTAGATTTACCGTTTCTTAAATTAACTTTAAAGGTATGCGTTTCTCTAGCATCCTTACCAGTTCCTGAAATAAATACGTGCTTGTTGTTTTTATCGAAACCTAAAACTTCATGAACAACCCATTTGAAGTTGGTCAATTGCTTTTTGAATTTACCAGAAGTATCATATAAGTAAAGGTTCATAAATCCATCTTTCTCGCTAAACCAAATGAATTCGGTATTTGAGTTTGGTAAGAAAACTGCATCATGCTCAGGCTCCACCCAAATTGGATTCGTTTCTGACATAATGGTTCTTACTTTGTTTCCTGTTTTTACATCATATAAATTCAAGTCATAATGAGTTGTAGCACGATTGATTTCAGCTAACATTACATACTTCTCATCTGGCGTCCAAGTTAAATTGGTTAAATAATGATTGTCTGAAGTATCAATATTCAACAGGATGCTTTTGTTCTTTGAAACATCATAGATTCCCACAGCACCATATTCACTTCCTAAACCTGCCATTGGGTATTTAATCGGAATAGCTGTAGCTGGATAAGTAGTTTCATCAACCAAAGGATATTCCTTTACATCTCTCTCGTCTTTCTGATAAAAAGCCAATAAATTTCCTTTTGGTGACCAAAAAGTACCTTTGGTAATACCATATTCTGAACGGTGAATGGCCTGACCTGAAACAATGTTTTTGTTTTCATTCTTAGTCACGGCTACCTCAGCTCCGTTTAATTTATGTACGTATAAATTATTGTCTAGCGTATAAGCAACTGCTTTGGCATCTTTAGAAAAATCAGCATTTTCTGCTTTTTCATTAATACTTAATACCTGTTTTTGTCCGGTGCTTTGATTATAAAACTGATAGTTGTTTCTATCCTGAAAAGTTAAACCATCTTTGTTTAAGTTTTTCATCGGTGGCAAACGTTTCAGCTGTGGATATACTTTTTGTAAGTCAGCTAAACGAATTCGTCTCTGTTCTTTTAGCGAAACAGGATCAAAGAATACAATGGCATCTTCATCATTATACGCATACGAATTGTCGTCTTCAACCCAACGTAGGCCACTTAAATTTTCGGGATAAAGCCCTTTCCAATAGCCAAGTGTAGCATCTTCTAGGGTGAGTGTTTTTTTCTCCTGCGCCATCCCGAATTGTAGACTGACCAGTAGAACGAGTACTGTGAAATATTTCATCTATTTAAATTTATTATTAAGTCCGAATTTTAAGGCTTAAATTTACATAAGTTTTTTAATACAAGAATTATGATTAAAATTTACCATAACCCTAGATGTAGTAAGAGTAGACAAGGAGTAAAATATCTTGAGGATAAAGGCCTTGAGTTTGAAGTGATACAATATCTTAAAGATGAGTTTACGGCAGATGAATTAAAAGAGGTAATTCAAAAACTAAACATAAAACCTATCGAATTGGTGAGAACCAAAGAAGCAATCTGGAAAGAAAACTATAAAGATTTAGAGCTTTCTGATGACCAAATTATTCAAGCGATGGTTGAAAACCCAAGATTGATTGAGCGCCCAATTGTTGTCAATAAAGACAAAGCCGTGGTAGCTCGTCCTACTGAGGATATAGAAAAAGTGCTTTAAGGTCTTTTGGGCATAATAATCCACATGATTATATAAACCAAAGCACCAGGAAAGGCTGCGCTTAGCACAGATATTACAACATATAGTATTCTGAATAAGGCAACATCTATGTTGAAGTATTCTGCTAAGCCAGCACAAACCCCTGCGATAGCTTTATTTTCTGAACGATATAACTTCTTTGTTGTTTCCATGCTTTATATGTAGCAAAAAGCATGTCAATGTTACAACTTAGCTTGCTATTAGCGGTTGCTATTCTTAAAACTAAAGCAAGTTATAAAAGTTAAATCTTTGAAACTGAATTATAGTTTTAATAAATCAGTTCCTGGAGCGATTTCATAAGGTTCCTTATTCGCTTGGAAAATTCTCGTTTCTAATTTTCCTTCTATCGTTAATTGATCTCCTTTTCCTCGAATCCAATTTCCTTCTCTTATACCAATAACCGTAGTATCATTCTGAGTTAAAAACTCTAAAATCCTCGTTTCTCTGGTTTCTCCTTTGTGTTTAGAAGTTGGATCTGGATCTAAAAAATGTGGATTAATATTAAAAGGTATAATACCCATCGCATCAAAACTCGGTGGATAAACAATCGGCATATCGTTGGTCGTTCTGATATTTAATCCTGCGATATTACTTCCGGCTGAAGTTCCTAAATATGGCGTTCCTCCAAGAATTTGATTTCTCAGATCTTCTACTAAATCTAATTCATATAAGGTCTTTAGCAATAAAAAAGTGTTTCCACCTCCAGTGAAAATTCCTTTTGCATTGGTAATAGCCTCTTTGGGATTATCAAAGCTGTGTAGACCTACTGCTTTAATTCCAATGCTATTAAAAAACTTATTTGCAACTTGGGTGTATTCGTCATGTGAAACGCCTGAGGGACGTGCATAGGGAACAAAAACAATTTCATTAACTCCTTGAAATAAGTCTGCAACCTCGTCTTTCAAATAAGCTAAATAGTCGCTGCCATAAACCGTAGATGTACTCGCTAAAATAAAATTCTTCATAGGTCAAAGATAAAGATATCCTAGAATAGCTTTCAAATTTATCCAAAAACAATTAAATTGCTATAAATTAAATTCAATGACCGACAATTACAGAGTATTCAATTCTATATTAGACAACGATTTTTATAAAATAACCATGCAATCTGCGGTGGTTAAATTATTTCCTAATAGAAAAGCTAGATATAAATTCATCAACCGTGGCGAGCATAAGTTTCCTCCTGGATTCGACCAAGTATTGAGAACAGCGGTGGATAAAATGGCTGAACTGCAGCTTACTAAAGATGAGAAACAGTTTTTAACTGTTACTTGTCCGTATTTGCCTCCAACCTATATCGACTTTTTAGAAGGTTATAGATATGACCCAACCGAAGTAAAAATCACCCAAAACGGAACCGACTTAGAAGTAGAGGTGGAAGGATACTGGTATAGAACCATTTTGTGGGAAGTTCCTTTATTGGCTTTAATTTCTGAGTTCTACTATGTGGCTACAGAGCAAGAGCGTTGGACAGACGAGGAAATCGTAGAAAATACCATTCAAAAAGTTGAACATTATAAGAAACTAGGCGTTAAGTTCGCAGAATTTGGAACGCGTAGAAGACATAGTTACAATGTACATCGTTTGATTGTTAAAACATTGATGAAACACAGTGGAGATAACTTTACTGGATCATCTAATGTTCATATGGCGATGCTATACAATACAAAACCTATTGGTACACATGCCCACGAATGGTTTATGTTCCATGCGGCAGAATATGGCTTTAAAATGTCGAATGCTATGGCATTAGAGCATTGGGTAGAGGCTTATCGCGGTGATTTGGGAGTAGCTTTATCTGATACCTATACTACAGAAGTTTTCTTTAAGCAATTCGATACCAAGTTTGCTAAATTATTCGATGGTGTGCGTCATGATAGTGGAGATCCGATTGAATTTGCCAACAAGACGATTGAGCATTATAAAAACCATGGAATAAATGCGCTTTATAAATATATCATCTTCTCAGATGGCTTAAATACCGAGAAAGTGGAGTCAATAACTAAGGCAACTCAGGGTAGAATTGGAATTTCTTTTGGAATTGGAACAAATTTAACAAATGATGTTGGCTTGCGTCCGATGAATATTGTGATGAAGTTGACCGAGGTATTAACTTCTGACAATGAATGGGTTCCTACGATTAAATTATCAGACGAACCAGGAAAGCATACGGGAGATCCTAGGATGATTTCGTTGGCGAAGGAAATTTTGCGAATAAAGGAGTGAAAATTATTTGCTAAATAATTTTTTCGTTTTATATTTGCAATCCTTTTGAGGGAAATGGCGAGGTAGCTCAGATGGTTAGAGCGCAGGATTCATAACCCTGAGGTCACGGGTTCAATTCCCGTCTTCGCTACAAAAACAAACCTAATTGCTTTATGCAGTTAGGTTTTTTTTGTTTTCGATAAATCCTACAACCACTTCATGTTAATAATGCTTTCGTTCGAATTGTAATCACTGTGATTGACATTTATGGACTCAGCTCTTTCCTTTATAAAAACTTCTCAATATGTAATGATTTAATTATTAACTTTATATCATTAAAGCTTCTAATTTTGAATACCTTAGAAATAAAACTTTAGCTTTTATCATATAAATAGGTAGATGCATCGGCTAAGAACTTTATAAAACAACAGCATTATGGGAGTAGGTACATTTTCACAAATTTATATTCAAGTGGTTTTTGCTGTGAAAGGCAGAAATAGCTTAATTAAGAGCGACTGGGAAGAAGAATTATTCAAATACATAACGGGAATCATTCAAAATAAGGGACAAAAAATGTTGGCTATAAATGGAATGCCAGATCACATCCATTTTTTAATAGGTATGAAACCTTCTTGTTGTTTGTCGGATTTAGTGAGAGAAATCAAAAAGAGTTCAAACCTATTTATTAATGATAATGGTTTTTCTAAATATAAGTTTGAGTGGCAAGAGGGATATGGTGCATTTTCTTATTCTCATTCAGCCCTAGATAATGTAATAAAGTATATCAACAATCAGAAAGAACATCATAGAACTAAAACATTTAAAGAGGAATACAAAGATTTCTTAGTGAAGTTTAAAGTAGAGTATAAGGACGAGTATTTATTTAAATGGATCGAAGACAGGTTTGATTAAAGCAATTCAACTTAATTCTGCAAGTTTCAGAGATTCATAAATAAATGGATGAAAGTCAATTACGAATTCTAAATGATTCACAAGTCTAAAGAAAAAGAAGCTATTCTGCTATGAATCCGAAGGATTCAAACGCTTATAGAAAAAACGATTTAAAGAAATTCGACCCCGACGGGGTCGAAAGACCAATTTCGGAATATGAAAATTATAAATATATAATCCCTTCAGGATTAGAGGATGGATTTAAATACATAAACCAAACCTATAATTATCTAAAATAGCTAATCAAGAATTTGAATGATTCGCATTTCTAAAGAAAAAGTATGTAATTTAACCATGAATCCGAAGGATTCAAATGCTTATAGAATCGTGTTATACGGAAAAGTACATACGACCCCATCGGGGTCGTAATCCGACGGTGATGAATAGGTGTTATAAACATTAAATCCCTTCGGGATTAGAGGACGAAATTAAAAACCTAAACCAATCCTATAGCTAATTATGAATTCGAAGTTCAGATATTAAAATAAAAGAAAATGTTTGGCAATAATGAATCCGAAGGATTCAAATGTTTATAGAATGGTGTTATATGGGAAAGTACATACGACCCCGATGGGGTCGTAACCCGTCACGAATAATGTGAATTATAAACATTTAATCCCTTCGGGATTAGGATAGGAAATAAAAAACACAACCGATATCTTTTATATTTCAATTAGCAAGTAATGAATCCGAAGGATTCAAACACTTATAGGAAAAAATAATGCTAGTCAACAATGAATCCGAAGGATTCAAATGTCTATAGCAAAGATATTATTGGGGAAAGTATGTTCGACCCCGATGGGGTCGTAACCCGTCACGAATAATGTGAATTATAAACATTTAATCCCTTCGGGATTAGGATAGGAAATAAAAAACACAACCGATATCTTTTATATTTCAATTAGCAAGTAATGAATCCGAAGGATTCAAACACTTATAGGAAAAAATAATGCTAGTCAACAATGAATCCGAAGGATTCAAATGTCTATAGCAAAGATATTATTGGGGAAAGTATGTTCGACCCCGATGGGGTCGTAACCCGTTACGAATTAAGTAAATTATAATTATTGAATCCCTTCGGGATTAGGGAAGTAAATAAAATACACAATTGACTCCCTATAATTATCTAAGGTAGCTAATTATGAATTCGAAGTTCAAATATTCATATAAAAACATGTTTGGCATTAATGAATCCGAAGGATTCAAATGTCTATAGCTAAATCATTAGGTGAGAAGAATATTCGACCCCGACGGGGTCGAAAAACCAATTTCGGAATATGAAAATTATAAATATATAATCCCTTCAGGATTAGAGGATGGATTAAAATACATAAACGACGCCCTATAATTTTCTAAAATAGTTAATCAAGAATTTGAATGATTCGCATTTCTAAGGAAAAAGTATGTTATTTAACCATGAATCCGAAGGATTCAAATGCTTATAGAATCGTGTTATACGGGAAAGTACATACGACCCCGATGGGGTCGTAACCCGTCACGAATAATGTGAATTATAAACATTTAATCCCTTCGGGATTAGGATAGGAAATAAAAAACACAACCGATATCTTTTATATTTCAATTAGCAAGTAATGAATCCGAAGGATTCAAACACTTATAGGAAAAAATAATGCTAGTCAACAATGAATCCGAAGGATTCAAATGTCTATAGCAAAGATATTATTGGGGAAAGTATGTTCGACCCCGATGGGGTCGTAACCCGTTACGAATTAAGTAAATTATAATTATTGAATCCCTTCGGGATTAGGGAAGTAAATAAAATACACAATTGACTCCCTATAATTATCTAAGGTAGCTAATTATGAATTCGAAGTTCAAATATTCATATAAAAACATGTTTGGCATTAATGAATCCGAAGGATTCAAATGCCTATAGCTATATCATTAGGTGAAAAGTTTATTCGACCCCGATGGGGTCGTAAAACCATGATGATTTATGGAAATTATAAACATTTAATCCCCACGGGATTAGGGAAGTAAATAAAATAGAAAATCGACGCACTATATTTATCTAAAGTAGCTAATCATGAATCCGAAGGATTCAAACATTTATAAAATAATCGACGCTACGTAATACAACTACCGTTGGGTCGAACATATCTCTAATTTAATAGATTTTATAAATAATCCATCCCTAGGGGAAAGGGAACCTAATAAAATCCTCAATGAATTTCGATAATATACCAAACCCAAACCTATAATTTTCTAAAAGATTCCATTAAAGAATAGCTGGCAATAAGCTTAAGAATAACTTTGTAAATAACATAGATATTAAATCATTCCTATAGGGAATTGCAATTGCTTTTAATTGAGGTATTCTATCAAAGGATTTAAAATATTGTTGTGAAAGCTTTAAAAATCTATATCAAAGACTTTTTTAAATAACTCACGGAAGAAAAAATTCTTGTTCAGTGAGTTGTTGTCTAAACTCACGGACAAAAAAAATATTCCTCTGTGAGTTTTTATTCAAACTCACGGAAGAAAAAAAACTCGTCAGTGAGTTTTTTGATGAATTTCAAGCATTAATTAACAAAAAATAAGCCTGATAAATACTTATCAGGCTTTAACTCACAACTATAAATAGCGTAAACAACTAAGTCTGGATACTAAACTCGAGGGTTTTGAGCCACTTCTTAAGCACCATGCTCGGACGATAGTTCAACTTAGTGCGGCGAATATTGCTCTGGTTCACTTCCTCTGGCGTCACACTCCCGGAGGAGCTAACTGCTACTTGGAAAGTTCCTAAATCGCCTAGTTGTACTGCCCGGCCTTGTGCAAGCTCATCCATCATGTTTAACACCAAACCATCCAATACTGCCAGACAATCCGCCTGGCGAACTGTGGACTGTATGGAGATCAAGTAAGCCAACCTTCTTAGGTCAGAATTACCACTTTTTACCGCTTGTAGGTAAAACTTCGCAGGCTCTGTGCGATCCTGCGGATTTTGTCTCTCTTGAATTACAAGAGGAACTTTAAGTTTACTATGTATATTCATAGTCTTTAAATTTTACTTTTATAATTTATCCCAATTAACTACGAGCTGATAATTTGTATATCGGTTACATCGAGCGGGATATAAAACCCGGAAAACCATGGCTCTAGATAACAATTGGGATAAAAATAGAAGGTTTAGCTGAAGGCATTGTGTATAAATTATGCCTTTGTTAAATATTTTTTGGTAGAATCAATTTTTATATATAAGAATACCTCGATAGGGATAGAAATCTTTGACAAAAAGGCTGAAAAATATTGACCTTAGTATCGATAGAAAGGTTTTGAAAAACAAATGTTCATCTACTGCCTATTATATATCCTGCTCAGCCATTAAAACCATGATGAGTATTTTTAGTGGGAGATGATAACTAAATTTTCATGGATAATAATTATTTGATTTCTAATCTCATAAATTAAATGCATAGAGATTTAATTATTTTAGTTTCTTTAATTTATAAACAAATCATTAAAAAATCTTGTGTGCCCAGTGTTTAATTTTTAGTTTTAATGATTCGTAAAGGATTCTGTCTTTTGACAAGACTTTGTCTGTATGTTGAGAAACATTAAAAACATTAATGAAAAACTATTTTCTAACTTCTTTATGGACTTATCCTTCTGGGAGTTGCGATTGGGTCGACTTCAATAATTCAAAACAATTTAAAATTTCTGATTGTAGTCCTTTTCAGTTTGAAGTATATCTAAATCTACTGCCATTAAAGAATTATATGGTTTAAAATGAAAAGTAGAGGCTTTTGTCTAAAACATAAATATTTAAAATAAATTAAAATCAACTTAAAATGAAAAAACACTTCTTAATTCTATTGGCACTAGCGCTATTTTCGTGTAACGAAGATGACGATTTTAATATTTCTTCTGACGTATTTGAAGGTGACTATGAAATTCGTTCTCAAGAGGATTTAGATTCATTCGCAGAAAATGGCTATAAAGAAATCGATGGCACTTTGGTCGTCAATTATGCTTATGGGGTTGAAAATTTATCTGGTTTATCCAGTTTAGAAAAGGTTGATGCCATCATCATTAAGTACAATGCCGATTTAATCTCTTTAGAAGGTCTTGAAAACATCTCAGAAGTTGAGTTTTTAAACATTTCTAATAATGTTGATTTAATTTCTCTTAACGGGCTCAACCGCTTATCAAAAGTAGAGAATAGCTTACGCATCGAACATAATTATGATTTGAATTCATTAGAAGCGCTAAATCAACTTTCAGAAGTAGGAACTCAGTTTTTTATTGCAAATAATGACGCCTTAACGAGTTTTAATGGACTAGAGAACTTGACGAGTGTTTACAATTTATTCGTTCTAGAAAATGTCAACCTAACGGATATAAGTGCGATTGATAATATAAATACTTCTACAGGAATGGACTTTTCTTCGAACGACTCATTGTATGATTTTTGTGCTTTATCTGATTTTATTGAACAAAATCCAGAACCACATATTTTCGCTGCTAGGTTTAATGCTTATAATCCTACGGTGGAAGATATCTTGAATGGAGATTGCACCGAATAAAACCTTACTTTCAATAAGATGAATAGTGAATATAGGGTATTTTGATTTTGCGGTAATTGGGATATTGATTCTTTTTAATATTATATATTGGAAAAAGGAATTGTTAGGAAAGTTAGGATGCTTAATTATTTTACTTTTATTTGGATTTATTTTACCCTTAATATCCATGTCCATTGAAATTGACCGGGTTGAGAGTAGTATCGGAATTGTAGATAACTTTGAAGTTCTATATACTTTTCTAAGATTTCCCATTTTGGAGCATAGGTTTTTTACAGTTTTTAATTCTTGTCATCAAGTGGGGATTAAAGGGTTCTGATGAATGAATTTGACCAGTTAGGGTAGGAGTATTGAAGTAATGAAATATAAATTCAATAGTTTATTTATTGAAAATGAGTAAAATAGCTAGGCATAATATAAGTTAAAATGAGTGTTGAAGAAGCATATAACGAATGGGCTCAGCAGTATGATTTAAATGAAAATCGCACCAGAGATTTAGATAAAATCGCGACCCAAGAAACCTTGCAGAAATTTGATTTTGAGAAAGTTTTGGAATTAGGCTGTGGTACAGCTATGAACACAAGTTTTTTATTAGAAAAAGCTAATCAAATCATTGGGTTAGATTTTTCTCTAGAAATGCTAAAAATAGCACGAGAAAAAATAAGTCATGAGGCTGTGACTTTCAAAAAAGCTGATTTAACCAAAAATTGGAATATCGAAAACAATTTTGCGGATTTAATTACATGTAGTTTGACCCTAGAACATATACAAGACCTTGATCATATTTTTAATCAAGCTTATCAAAAGCTAAAAGACAATGGATTGTTTTTCATTAGTGAATTACATCCTTTTAAACAATACACAGGAAGCAAGGCGCGCTATGAAACAGAGCATGGAAGCAAGGAATTAGAAGTTTATACGCACCACCTAAGCGAATATTTACATGAAGCTAAAAAGAATGGTTTTCAGTTATTAGAAATGGAGGAGTGGTTTGATGATCGTTCTAAAAGCGGTATTCCACGTTTAATTTCCTTTGTTTTCCAGAAGTAGAATAATCATTGGCTTAACAAATTATTAATTCCTGGCTTTATTTTTTAATGAAATCAAGTTTAATGAAGTAATTAAATGCTATTACTAGTAATTAATACCTAAATTAGTTACTTAATCGCGCAACTTGGTATTAGTTAGTTGTGTTAAAACTATTAGCTATGGGAATTATCAAAATAATTTCAATTTCAATCTTTTCCGTTCTTCTTTTATCTTGCAAAGTAGAAGGAGAAATCCAGGAAAATACCGAGCCAGTCGCAAGTATAGAGCCCAATCTGGCTTTTGATGATGTAGTATCTGACTTTAATAAGTGGTGGACCTATCATAATGAATACATCTTACTGTCTTCTAACTTTACGGGACTCAACGAAGAATCGGATACGATTGAGCAAAAGCAATTTCTAGAGCAATTAACTACAGGGAATTATATTCCGCTAAAAATTGATTCAAATGACAATTCAAATACCTACAAGCTATTTGAACTTGATTCTACTACCAATAAAAATATTGTATCAACTATAAAGAGTGAATCTCAAAAAAACTTGAAATATTATAATATGTTGGGTAGTCAATTTCCTGAATTTGAATTTACTGATTTAGAAGGCGTTACTTATAGTAACGAAAATACCAAGGGCAAAACCATCGTATTAAAAACTTGGTTTATAAACTGTAAGGCTTGTATATTAGAATTTCCAGAACTTAATGACTTGGTCGATAAATACCAGGAAAAAGACAATATTGTTTTCTTAAGTATAGCTTTGGATGAAAAAGTAGCCTTAGAAAAATTCATGAAAACAAAAGAATTTAAGTATAAAGTAATTCCCAATCAAAGTGAGTTCATAACTGAAACCTTAGGTTTATATGTTTATCCAACGCATATCATTATCGATCAAAATGGAATTATAAGAAAAGTAGTGAATAATGCTTCATTGATGATTGATTTTTTAGAAAATGAAATAGACTTAACAGAGCAAGTGCAGCTTACTACACCACCTCCAATGCAGTAAAAGACGTATGCTAAGTATAAATGAAAACAGAATTCGAAATTAAAGATAAAACCCGACAGACCGAAGAAATTAAAATAGCTCCATTCAGAAAGCATATACGAAAGACTTCTCCACATAAGCACAACAGCTATTTTGAAATCATCTATCGGACTAAAGGACAAGGGTCGCATACTATTGACACAAAAGAATACGAGATAAAGCCGCCCGTAGTATTCACTATTTGAATTTACAGTAAAGAAACCACTCTATAGACAATCATCATATCATAAATAATAATGTTTCAAAAAATAATCCATTCAGACAACTCTAAAACCACCATCATCATTCGCTTAATGGTCGGTGTGGTCTTCCTTTCAGAAGGCATTCAAAAACTATTATTTCCAGCCATTCGAGGTGCAGGTCGATTTGAAAAAATCGGACTTCCATCACCAGAATTTCTCGGTTCATTTGTCGGTACAGTCGAAATTGTATGTGGCATATTCATTTTACTTGGCTTGCTGACACGGTTGGCAAGTATTCCAACACTCATAATTATGATGGTTGCTCTGACTACTACAAAATTAGAAGTTTTAGCTAATGAAGGATTTTGGGCAATGATGCATGGCAGCCGAACCGATTGGGCCATGTTGCTAGGTAGTTTGTTCCTTATCATAAAAGGGGGCGGAAAATGGTCGTTAGATAATAAATTAACAAGAAAATCTTAAAATCGCTAGGCTATTCTTTAAGTTAGGAGGTATTACATTTGCTATATTGGTTTATGGAATAACTATTGAATTGAAACTCTTTTTAACAAAACCTAAACTACATTAAAACGAAGTTAAGCCAAACCATCTTGCCACATTAAAAAAATGAAAGACTTACCCTATATCATAGATCTAAGCTTAAAACGTCATAAAATTGAAAATAAGGAAAGCTATCCGTTTTCAATTCCAGCCATACGTGAATTGGAAACCATAAAACTAGGTAAAGAAGTCACTTTTTTTGTGGGAGAAAATGGTAGTGGAAAGTCAACTTTGCTAGAAGCAATAGCTATTTCATTAGGTTTTAATGCAGAAGGTGGTTCAAAGAATTTTAACTTCAATACACGTAATTCCCATTCAAATCTGCATGAATATTTACAGATTGCTAAATCATATAAAAAACCAAAAGATGGTTACTTTTTAAGAGCAGAAAGTTACTTTAACGTTGCTACAAATATTGAAGAATTAGACAAAGAACCTCGTGGAGGAGCTAGAATTATAGACTCTTATGGCTCATTATCTCTTCATGAACAGTCTCATGGCGAATCATTTTTATCGCTAATTCTTCATAGGTTTGGCGGAAAAGGGATTTATTTACTTGATGAGCCTGAAGCAGCTCTTTCTCCAACTCGTCAACTTGCATTATTAAGAAGAATGAATCATCTAATTTCAGATTCTTCTCAATTCATCATAGCAACTCATTCGCCAATTTTATTAGCCTATCCTGAAGCCGTTATATATGAATTTAATGATAAAGAAATTTCAAGAGTTAAATATGAGGATACGGATCATTATCAAATAACCAAAGCATTTCTGGATAATCCTAAAAAAATGCTCAACGAGTTATTTAAGGAATAGTGAAACTAAAAACTACAGTTAACAGCTTTTTAAATTAATGACTTGTAATTTTCTGCTTACAAATCTAGATAGATATTGAGTTGCAGGTTTTGATCTAAACAGTTGACCTCGCTCATGTCTATTTGAGTTTATTTACTAAATTAGTTACTTAAACCCGCAACTAAGCATACACATAAACTTTAACTTATATATGAAAAAGAAGGGCTGTTTGATATTGGGTATATCTGTTACCTCATTGATTATCATTGGGGTTATTGTACTTTATAGAATGTTTTTTATTCCACATGGAATAAACATTGACAAGGACAAGTATCCTGTTACAGGAATTGATATTTCTGCACATACGGGTAAAGTTGATTTTGAAGAAATCCAAAAGCAGAATATTGATTTTGTGTATTTAAAAGCAACTGAAGGAGAGAATTTTGTCGATCCCAAGTTTGAAGAGAATTATAAAAATGTTATTAAAAATAAATTCCCGGTTGGGTTTTATCATTTTTTTAGATTCAATAAAGATGGAGTAGTGCAAGCCCATAATTTTCTACAAAATATAAAAGATAAAGAAACCCATCTTCCATTAGTTATTGACGTTGAAGAGTGGGGGAATCTATCATCCAAGTCCCAAGAAGAAGTCGTATCAGAAATTTCAAAGTTTATTAATACAGTTGAAAATTCAACACAGAGTAAAATCATGATTTATTCGAATGAGAGCAGTTATAAAAAATATATTGAAGGGAACTTTGATAATAAAGAAGTCTGGATTTGTTCATTTAGCAAAAAACCAAATATTGAAAAAGAATGGGTCTTTTGGCAGCACTCACACAAAGGTAAATTAGATGGGGCAGATGGTTGGGTTGATATCAATACCTTTAACGGGACCTACGATGAATGGAATAAATACCTGAAGAAATAAACAGTGTATTTTAAATGGCAATGGCTATATATCTTAGAGCATCTATGCCATCAGATCTAAAAGCTTAAATAATTAATTATGAAAAATATTTTACTTCTATTAACCATATTTCTCTTATCAATCGTTGATGGGCAAGAATCAATTGACACATTAACCTACGCAAAGACAGAGATTAAAGTTCCAGAAAACTGTATCGCTAAATCTCAATACGAAATCTTAGATTGTAATGGGTTTTCAGCTCAATGGCTTTATTTAAATCAAGAAATGATTGATCTGGGGTTTCACAAACAATTATTTTCTCAACTTGAAGGGCAGATAAATTATTCCAAAAAAGCTGAGATACGATTTAAATCACAAAGTCAAGATTTTAATGGATTTCGATACGGGTTAAAAGATGGATTCACCCGAATTTATGGGATCGGTAAAGTAGATGGTCAGTGGTTAATTCTTAATTTGGGTTTCGAAAATTCGGCGGATAAAAACAGCGATTTATCGGCTTTTGAGAGGAATTTCATTGAGCTAGAATGATATGAAAAGCTTGACTACTTAATCAGCTCTTTATATTTTACATAAAACGGAATTTGCTAACCACCAACAGCATAATTTCTTTGTTTAAACTAAAAAACTGTTAGCTAAAATATAGAGGAAGTTTTCATCTTTTTGTATTTTTAAAGTCAAAGGAGTATTATCATTTTTACACTTCCAGAAGGCTGATTGGGAGGTCATGATAGATCTGGAATATCAATTTATTGAAATACTTTACTCAAACTACAGATTATGAAAACAAAAGAAGAGTTAAGAAAATCTAAGCATATATACGACTTATTGCGTGTTTTGAAAGATTCTGACAAGCCCGAAGATATTAAAGCCATGCAAGAAATATGGGAGGATTGTGGGTTTTGGGCAAATTCAAAAGAAGAGGAGAATAAGTTTGTAGCTCCCTTTCAAGAGCATAGACGAAGTTTCGTTTTAACCGCTCCAGCCACATGGGAAAAAGGGAAGTTTCCTCCGCCTGGTGATTATTCCTTTGCATTAGTCACCAAACAAGGTACAGGCATCAGAGAATCTTTTATTGAAACCACGGTATTTTATTTTTACAAGGAAAACTACTTCTCCTTATCAAAACGTCATAGAGGTTATTTATTCACTTTTTTAGATGAGAAAAAGAAGCTGTGTTTGTATGATTATTCAGTTATTAAGGACAAGGAATCTCCTTATTATGAAAAGTCATTGCGGATGCAAAAAAGAGAACAAGAAGTAAAGCAAGAATGTGTGAAATTTATTCCTGAATTAGCACATTATCTATGGCCGGACGAGCTAAATATTTCCGGTAGTTGGAAGGAGGAAGAACTTTCACATCCTAACTTCTTTAAGAAAACATTCGAAATGCTAAGCAGTGGATATTATTCCTATGTAGGTGCTTGGACGTTCCCATTTACACCGCTTGTGTGGGAGAATAATGAGGCTCAAATCCCAAAGGAGATCACTTACACAGCCGTCGATTATAATCATCAATATATTTATGGCATTATTAAAAAAGGAGAGTTTAGGGAAGATATTGGTATATGGTTAAAGCAAGAAGAAAACCATATTAGTTTCAATGTCAAATTCAGGGACGGGGAGACTTCATTCGCTAATTTTAAGGGAAAACTTTATCCTGATTACATCGAGTTTTCTATTCCGTTTTATAATAAATCCCCAAAAGAAAAAGCTTATTTAATAGAGCATTTTGAACAATATGGACTTCGTATTTCAAACTTATAACATCTAAAAAAGTATACTCAACTTACGATACAACTGTTTCTTTTTATCTCGCTGAGATTTATTGCTTATGAAATAACTTAATTAGTAGAATAACATATAGAAAAGAATATCAGCCATTTAAGATTTCAAAAGAAAATTAAAATAAATATTAGAGATTAGGATTTTATTGTTAAATTTATAAAAACATAATAGAAATTAACACCTTAGAGAGTTATTTCTAGTTGTTCTACGCAATTTGAAACAAAAATTGCGCTGAAGAGGAAAATTAAGTATTAAAAAATAAAATTATGGAATTAACATTGATTATCGGATTTGTGATTTTAACCATGGTATTATGGTTTTGGGCAATTATTGACATAACAAGCTCGAGATTTAAAAAACCGCATATGAATACAATTTGGTTTTTAGCTGTTCTGTTTTTCCCAGTTTTAGGCTCAATCATGTATTTTCAATTGAGAAAAAATTATGTAACGAAAGAACCTAGAAAATTCCAACCGAATTTTAATAGAAGGGAGTTAAAAATAACTGAATAAAATATTCTAGCCCGGAACAGAAAGCTGAATTTACTCTTGCGGGGGTTTTACACAACAGAATTTATAAATGTTGCGTTATGTCTTTGCGATTTTCAAAAAAACAAATAGTAAAATTTAAAAATTTGGCTCGAGCTTAATCCGAAAGTTAATTTCTTATTTACAACTCTAATTCTTTTATTCTAAACCCTTGTGCGTTATAAAAGCCAATATCTTTGGAAAAGTTTAAGTTATTTTAATAGGGATTTATAAAATGAAATATTTTAGGTATAAAAGAAATTCTACATTCCTAATATATTGATATTTTCATTTATCTTAATCAGTTATAATTTTGAATTTAATCAGGATGATTTAATGCCGTATAATGCCTATGCAGAAAATGAATTGATGAAATTTAAATCAAGTAAAAATAAGATTGACAATTTTAAAGACTGATTGAAATGCATGATGGAAGTTGTGCGAGAAAAAATAAATGAAAGCATTTACTTGTTACGCACAATTAAAATTTCATCATCGGAAAATTCCATCCAAGCCAAATCATACACATAATGAAACATTTTGTTTTTTGAATTTATGTGGAAATGTGTGTGATACTTAAATCGAAACTTCTTCTTTTCCAACGTGTTTCTATACACTTTTATCTGCGTTTTATTTTTACCTAATAACTCCCAAAGTATAGCATAATTCCGTTTCAGAAAACCATTAATTTCAATTGCTGCAGTTTTGGTTGCAAAACGTACATTTTTATGATAATGGTTTTTACAGTCTACAGAGCAGAAGATCTTATCTACTCTTCCTCGGAGCGTTTTTTCGCAAATTTTACATTTTCGTTCCATTACACATCAGGTTTTTAAACAAATATACATTATTCGTTCTTAACGGTTATATACGCTTATTCCCGTTTATTATCGCTTAACAATCCAATTTTGTGTGTATTTCAAGTTAATTTAGAGCAAGGAATATTTCAAAATATTATGGAAACACGAGACAAAAATCAACCTATTATGTATCTACCACTTCCTAATGCTGGTCGGGTAAAGTTTTATATTCCATATCCGTTAAAGGATAAACGCGAGGCTTTTAAGAAGTTGAATACTTCATACTATCATCCGCATCAAAAACTGTGGAGTATTGTAAACACTGAGTCTAATATTGCATTGGCTAAAGAATTGTTTGGAGACCAATTGCGAATTGAGCAATTAAAGCCAACTCCAAAAATGCCAAAGGTTGTTCTTACAGAAAAAATACAAATTGAATTAGACCGAAATCACCAGAAGATGGTTTTAAAAGGTTTCAGCCAGTCTACCATTCGGAACTATCAACACGGATTAAGTGAGTTTTTAAGTTATTTTGAAAGTGAAGACTATAGATCAATTAGTAAGGAACAAATTGAGGGCTTTATTTTTTATTTAATTAGCAAATACAGTATCAGTGAGCAGAAACAGAACCTACTAATAAACGCGATTAAGTGTTATTATGAACACACCTTGGAAATGCCTAGGGAATATTACACCATAACGCGGCCAAAGAAAAGCAAGAATCTTCCTAATGTGTTAAGTGAAGCCGAAGTACGTCTAATATTAAACCAACCTAAAAACATAAAACACAAGGCTATACTTCATATTATATACGCTGCTGGTCTTCGAGTTGGTGAAGTTATCCGTCTACGAGTAACGGACATTCGAAGCGACGATGGTTATATTTTTATAAAAGATAGCAAGGGCAAAAAAGACCGACATACAGTGCTTAGTCCCTATCTGTTAGAGCTTTTACGAGAATATTATAAAAAGTATCGACCCAGTTATTGGTTATTTGAAGGGCAAGATGGTGGGCAATATTCTGCTAAGAGTATTCAAAATATTTACAGAAAGGCCGTTAAGGAAACCAATAGCAACCCTTGGAGCACCCCACATACGCTGCGACATAGCTTCGCAACGCACTTAATGCAGCAGGGTGTAAACATTCGATATATACAGAGCGCATTAGGACATGCTAGCAGCAAAACAACCGAAGTTTATACTAGAGTATTAGGTATTAGCAACAAAACCTTAAAAAGTCCATTGGATAGTTTATTTGAAAATACTATATTTGATGAATCGAAGAAATAGTGGTTTTGTCGTACAAGGTGAATATAACAGCCATAATTCCATTAAAACTTCGTTTATAACTATGTTGTAAAACATTTTGAAAAAAACACTATACTTATTGATTTTAATAAGTTTCGGATTTAAATGCGCTGATAATAATTGCGAATTAAAAGACGGAAAATATAAAGTCATTTATGACGAACAGTTTTCGGAATATCCAAAATTTGAGTTTGAAATAAATGGACAAAACTTAACGGAAATAAACTCTGTTAAAAATCGGAATTACATTATTGAAAATCTTGGTGAAAACTCATTCCGACTTAAATCGCTGGAAAGACAAACTGACTCGTTAACTGAATTTCAAAAGACATTAATGTCGCACGGAAAACCATATTATGAAATAACGAATTGTACAAATGACACTATCGAATTTACAATGCGAGTGAATTTGCACGTGATTTCACATTCTGGAAAATTTGTAAGAACCGAATGAATAAAAAACGTTTTACAACAATGTATAACCGCAATTACGGCGGATTCGACTACGTCCGAATCCACTCGGAATTGCTAACATCTGTACTAAACCGAAAATTAACGCATATTAACCCGTAA
The DNA here is from genome assembly GCF_029664245.1 of Profundicola chukchiensis. Lineage (GTDB taxonomy): Bacteria > Bacteroidota > Bacteroidia > Flavobacteriales > Weeksellaceae > Profundicola > Profundicola chukchiensis. The sequence goes on from NZ_JANAIE010000007.1 coordinate 150,097, forward strand.
CTGACGCTTATACTTGACCGTTGTGCGTAATTTGAACAACTCATCGCTAAATAACAACAATTCGGAAAATCAAATTTGATATTTTAATGTTTTAACCTGAATTTTGAAATGTCAAAACCGATAAAAAAAAAGATGAATATCAAAAATAAAGCGTTAGCTATAAACTCTACATTGATTGTCGTTTCAACAACCATTATTGGAACTATTTTGCACGAACTCGCTCATTTTTTAATGGCTAAATATTTTGAACTGAATCCCGAATTACATCACAATTATGTTAATTATCTTACTGAAAATGCTACTGAATTTCAAAAAGCAATAATTGCTGGAATTGGGCCAGTTTTCAGCCTAATATTTGGAATTATTATTCTTTTAATATCTGTTAAGATTTTAAAACCATCCCTTCTTAAACTTTTTATGCTTTGGTTAGGAATGAATGGAATTCTTATGTTTTTAGGCTACATTTTAATCGCACCAATAGTAAAAAATGGAGATACAGGTCAAGTTTTCGATTTTTTAAACATTCCAACTTTTATTTCAGTTGTTATTGCTGTCATATCATTTGTTATAATTATCAAGTTGTTTTCAAGCCTTTCAAAAGAATTCCGATTTTATAAAAATGAAGATTTATTCGTGCAGAAAGAAAATGAGAAACAACTCTTCTTTTATCCAATTTGGTTTTCAATAATATTTATAACGATATTGAGTTTACCAGTTGTTACTTGGATTAGCTTATTGCCGACTATTTTTATGCCAATGACCTATTTCAGCACAATGAAAAAATATAGAAAACAGAATTTAGAAAATGCTGAATTGGAAATAAATTTTATATCAAAACCACTTTTAATATTGACAATTGGCACAATAATAATATTTAGAATACTAATATAAAAACTACGCACAACAACGTATATAGCTCATAGCTAGGCAGTTGTTTAATCGGAAGTTTAGGCATATTTGCGAAGTCCGCCAAATTTTTTAATTTGGCTTATTTAAAAGAAAAGGTAATAAGAAAATTAAAAAATTTGGCTCGTGCTCAACCGAATAGTTATCGCTAATTTACACGCTACGAGCCATATACAAAACCGTTGCCTACAATTTAAAAAACATAATGTCAAGCTTAAATAGAAATAAAGAAATTAAAATTGGAATTTCAAAATTTTCAATTGGTTTTGATTTTATTATAGTCATAGTAATTCTCGGAATAGCATTCTATTCATACTTTGGAAATTACAATATAAAAGTTTCAATTTTTCTGATTATAATAGGTTCTCTAAACTTGATATACTACCTACGGAAATTTTTTGACACTGAAACTAAAATAATGATTAATTCAAGGGGAATAAACCTTGAAGGCAAATTTATTAGTTGGGATGAAGTGGAAGAAGTAAATGTGGAAAGATTAAGTTCTGATTTAATCCACTCTGAATATTTGAATATTGTAACTAAAAATAATGATTTTTTTGATTTTGAAATTACAGACTTAAAAATTACTGCAAACAAACTATTGAAAACCATTGAATTTTATCGAAAATAAAAAAACTGTAGGCAACAAGGCGTATATTTTATTGCTGGCTGAATTTTCGTACCGAAAATTCGTGCCAATCAATAAAGTTTTCGAACAAGTTCGAAAGTTTTCGCTAACTTAATCCGCAACAAAACATACACCAAGACGTTACCTGCAATTGCGGAACTCACTCAAACCTTAATTAAATGAAAATAAAAAAAAGAACATTTGACTTAATTTTTATTATTGTTTCAACTGCAATATTAATAGCATTATCAGAATATGGACTTTTAGAAAAGTATATGGCTTTTGCTTTAATTCCAATTTTAATTGCATATCAATTAGGACAATATTCTGAAAGAAAATTTAAGAACGAATAGCTGAATTCTGAATGAAATTCACGTCGGATTTTTTAGCTCGTATACGGAATCGCAATCTGAATTGAAAACCAAAATCGAACTGTGAGTAGAAATTAGCAAGTTGCGGAATTAACACTCAAACGGAATTGAGCAAGTTTGTGGAATTGAAAAACTAAACTGTAAAAATAAGCGGAGTTTTTCGCTGGTTTGGTTTTTGCATTTTTTTTGAATTTTAAGAAAGTAAAAACGAAAAACAACAGCAGGTAACACCGTGTAAAAAACATTGCTTATTTTAGTTCAATCGTTTGGTCGTTGCTCTTTTGCTAGCTTCTGATTTTCCTGCGGAAAATCCTCGCATACAAAATCGCAACGTTCCTTACACAAAACCGTTGTAAAACATTTGAAAAAAAAAAACGAATGAAATATGAAAAACTATAAAAGTAAAAGCTCATTTAGTGTTAAACTAATTACAATTGGAACTGTGGTTGTGATGGGAATTGTTGTTTTATCAATCTTAACTCTAAACGAAAAATACGGAATAATAGGCGGAATAATTATTTCCTTAATAATTTTAAGTACTCTGATTTATTTTTACGCAAACTCACTTAAAAAAATATTAATAGAAGAAAAACATCTAACTCTTGAAAAAAATATAGGAAAAATAGAAATACCTTTTTCTGATATTATCAAAATTGAAAAACTGGACTTTTCAAATTTATCAATGACTTACGGAAGTAAAGGTGTCTTTGGATATATTGGAAATACGATGGACGACTCAATAAGTATGGTAAATGACAGAAAAAATATGGTTCGAATTATAACCAATGATAAGAAATATACGATTAGCTCTGAAAGACCACAAGATTTGATAAAGGATATAAAAAACGTTTTACAACACCGTGTATAAGTTATGGCTGGGTTTATGCCTACTTGGAAAATCCTGCGGATTTTCCACTGGCAAGTACCTGCTTGCAATTGTCTGTGACAAACCACGCCACTGCTCATACACGAAACGTTAGGCAATATTTAAAACGAACATTTATGAAACCAATTACAAAATTGTATTTAAAGACCTTTTTGCTAACAGGAATACCTTACGGATTGATAATGCTAGGTTTTGATTTGGCTGATGGCGATGGATTTAGATTATGGAAATACTTATTTATGACTTTCTTTTTTGGAATCACTATGTCATTAATATTAGTGTCATTTCATAGATACAGACTGAAGAAAAACGGGATTCAGGAAATCACTAATAATAATGTTGGAGTAAATCAATCGAGAAATCTGAAAACAGGATTGAATAAAACTGACCTTGTAAATAAATTAAAAACTGATCCGATAATTGGAAAAATGAAAATGACGGAAATTGAAAATGGAATTTTGCTAAAATCAGGTATGACTTGGAAATCTTGGGGCGAGGAAATAAAAATAATATTGAAAAGCGAAAATGAAACAGATTTTGAATATCAGATTTCAAGCAGTCCAAAATTGAAAACAACGTTAGTCGACTATGGGAAAAATCTTGAAAACATAAACCGAATAGAAAGTGCAATAAAAAACATTGCCTAACACCGTATAAAAATAATTGCGGTTTAGTGCTTAATCAAAGGTCGTTGCAAGTTTGTAACGTCTGTATTTCCTTCTGAAATTCCTCGCATACAAACCCGCAACTATTCTTATACATAAACGTTGTGCAACATTTATCAAAAACATCGAAAATGAAAATAAAATATAATGAAATAGATAAATCAATCGAAATTAAAGATGAATTGAGAAGTCATTATTTATTATTAAAAATTGTAATGATTTTAAATTTGATAAGTGCAGTTTTTCAATTACTTGACATAAATGAAACTGGAATCGGATTCATAGAAATTATATTATTTATAGTCGGAATTATCTCATTAATAATTTTGTGCATTTTTATATTTAAAAAATCTACTTCCGATAAAATACCGATTGAAAAAATTGAGCGATTAACTAAAAAATCTATATTCGGAAAGAAACAATTCTCTCTGAAATTAAAAAACGGAAAGAAACGTGACTTAACAGAATTAAAATCTGAAACGGAATTTGCTGAATTGAAAAAACTATTTTCTGAAATCGGAATTACAAACTGAAAGAAAAAACGTTGCACAACACCGTGTATAATTAATGGCTGGTTCTCGCCTACTTACGAATCCCGATAGCTATCGGGATAGGTGTTTTTAGTTTTCTTTTGTGAATTTAATCGCTTAACTAACTCAATATATCCAAACTGTATATTGGAAAATCTTAAATATAAAATTGATTATCTCACTTCAAAAGATCAATTTTAATAAGACGAGCGGAACTCTAGGATTAATATATTTAGCTAATACAATTTCTTTAACAAATCTTAAAGATATGCTTGTATGCAATAAATTTAATTTTTAGATTTATATACTTATAAGCGATGTTAGTTTTGGAACAGATATTTATCCGACTATTATGAAGCTCTAAATTAAGACAGACAAATAATTACAAACTCAAATAATGAAACAACTTTTACTTCTTTTAACAGCAATTTTAAGTTATAATTGCTATTCACAAATCTCTTTTGAAAAGGGATATTTCATTGATATTAATGATCAAAAAACAGAGGTTCTAATTAAGAATCTGGATTGGAGAAAGAATCCTACTCAATTTGAGTATAAAGAAGAAGAGAACTCACAGCCTAAATTTGCCACAGCAAAAACTGTCAAAGAATTCGGAATTTATAATACCTCAAAATACGTTGGGACGAATATTAATATGGATAGGTCTAGTAATAATATCACTAATTTAAGTCATGACAAGAATCCTATATTTCAAGAAGAAGAACTTTTTTTGAAAGTATTAGTTGAAGGTAATTCAAATTTATATGAGTATGTAGATAATAATGTAACAAGATACTTTTACAATATAGAAAATTCAGATATTGAGCAGCTCATCTATAAAAAATATAAATTTTCAGAAAATAATATAGGTGAAAACAATAGATTTAGACAACAGCTTTGGAAAGATGTCAAATGTTCGAATTCCAAAATGGATGTAATTGAAAAATTAAATTATACAAAAAAAGACTTGCTAAAATATTTTGTAGATGTTAATAAATGTGATCAACAAGAATATGTGAACTTTGAAGAGAAACAAGAAAGAGATGTATTTAATTTTACGATTAGACCTCGTGTAAATAGCTCATCTCTAGCGATTGTAAACTCTTATTTCAAAAAAAATGATTTCGAAAATAAGATAAACTTTGGTTTAGGAGTAGAAGCTGAGTTTATTTTACCTTTCAACAAAAATAAATGGGCTATTGCTATTGAGCCAACCTATCAAAGTTATAATGCCGAAGCTAGAACTAATGTGAGCGATGTAGCAGGAGGAGAGGTAATAGCCACTGTTGATTATAGTTCTATTGAAATACCAGTAGGCTTAAGACATTATTTATTTCTAAATGACAATTCAAAAATGTTTATAAATGCATCTTATATTTTTGATTTTAGTTCAAATTCCTATATTGAATTAGTTAGAAATGATGGCTCTTATATTAACTCGTTAGAAATTAAAACAAATAATAACTTCGCCATGGGGGTTGGTTTTAAACAAAATGATAGGTATAGTTTAGAGTTAAGATATCATGCAGGAAGAGAAGTCTTAGGAAACTACTTATATTGGAATTCAGATTTTAAAAGCATTTCTTTAATTTTCGGATATTCACTTTTCTGATTTTAAAGCGATAAAATATCTAAGAAGTAATGTTTTTTATAAACTAAGGTCAAACCTACTTGCGAATCCCGATAGCTATCAAAACACAGATTTATTTCGGTTTTTATTTGCTAAATTTGATGTATTAGGTTGTTAATAAGTCATTTATAAATTGAATTACGCAACTTTATAAAATAACAACCGTCTTCAAATAAATATTATGAAAAATATACTCTTTTCTCTGTTTTTAGTTTTAGCTGTTTCTGTTGTCAGCGCAACTGAAAAAGAAATTATAGCCGAAGTGGTTTTCGAAAACTTAACGGACAAAGAATTTACTTCAGGTGAATTTAGAATCATAGATTTAAATCAGAAAATCGAAATTACTAAGGCGGAAAACTTCAAGATTACCTTGCCTCATAAAGGAAAATATCAATTCAGTTTTGTAGCTGATGATTTTACGGCTTATACATTTTATCCAGTTCGAATTAATAAAAGAAAAAACTCCATCACTATTCAGCTTGTGGAAAAATATGATTCCAAAAGTGTTGGAAATTATTCTTTCCCAATGAATCTAGAAACAGATTTAAGTGATGATCAAATTGAAGAAAGAATATCGGACGAACAGATAAATTTTATCATGCACGGGATTGATGCTACAATACCAGAGGAATATATAGCGTTTAAAGAAAAATATGGCATTGGACTTATAAAAGAAAATTGTCTGGTTGATCCATTGTCATTCAAAAAAGCCACTGAAAATAATCAGATGATTTTTGACTTTTTAAACAAAAAATACGGATCTAATTGGATAAATGAATTGAAAGCAAAGCCCTTCGGTCTTAAATAAGGACTGTTTATCAAATCTACTTTTTAAAGCTTTTTCATTCAATTCTTCTTATTCAAACTAAAGCCTTGAATTATAGGGTTTTAACAAGTAAAACTTCTTAATGACGAATCAGATGTTATGCATGTTGCCCATCGTTATCAAGATAAAGGGGATTATTCATCATACGTTTTGAAAAAAAAGTTCAAAAGCTTTTATAAAAAAGCTCAAAAGGTTTTTAGAAAAAGCACAAGAGCTTTTTTGAAAAAGTACAAGAGCTTTTTTCTTGAAGATGCGCATAAACTCAACACAAGATGCGCATAAATTTGTTTAAAGATGCGGATGATTTAGATTGATCATGCATATGCTTAATAAGCAACTCAAAGTGGTTTAATATATTTAATAGGCGAGAGGTGGTTTCGATAGAAATTAGCTATTGAAAATCATTAGACAAAGTATATAAGTTCGCTTGTTAGTGAAATTTTTAATGAGAGAACTACTGCTAGCAATGCATATAAAAATATGTGAAATAGAAATAAAATCATTTCTTTTGTCCAGTCTCAAATTTTGATCTCAACGGAAAGTTTAGTGCTTTTAAATCGCCTACTTTTCAAATATTAGACGTTGTTGGCAGTAATTAGAGAAAACGCAAACTGAATGAAAGTTTATAAAGCAAATAGAAAAGGATTTATCAATTATTTAGTAATTGGATCTGTGTTATTACCCATTGCTATTTTCTTTCTTGACAAGAATACTTTTACTGAAAAGCCTTTTATACTCTTACCCTTATTGAGTCCATTAGTTTTAATATTTTGGATCTATTTCGACACCTTTTATAAAATAGAAAATAAGGAATTGATGTATCGCTCTGGGTTTATAAGAGGAAAAATAGAGATTTCGAATATCAATGAGATTGTTAAAGGAAAAACAAAGTGGAGTGGAATTAAACCAGCATTGGCGAGAAAAGGACTTATTATAAAGTTCAATAAATATGATGAAGTTTATATTGCACCGAAAAACAATGAGGAGCTGATTTCGGACTTAATGAAATTGAATCCTGAAATAAAAATAACGGAATAAATGCCCTGATAAATATAACTGCTGCAGCATTCTATACTAGAAAGAGAAATGGCCTATTGGCTTGAAATGGGGAAGGTCTACTAAATTTCCAGATGTATTAAATTAAGGAATTTCTTATATAATAGGAGAAAAGAATGTACGACCCCATCGGGGTCGTAACCCGTCACGAATTATGTGAATTATAAGCATTTAATCCCTACGGGATTTTACATCGGATTTTATAAGAGTGAAATTCTAGATGTTGTTATCAATCTGTGGAGTAAAGAAACCACATTGAATATGTTCTTACGTAGATTCAAGATATTTTTATAATTATGAATCTGAAGGATTCAAATGTCTATAGCTAGGTGATATGCGAAAGTTTATTCGACCCCGATGGGGTCGAAAAACCATTACGAATTATGGAATTATAAACATTTAATCCTTTCAAGAATAGCAAAGTAAATAATATTGAAAATCGACGCTCAATTTTATCTAAAGTAGTTAATCATGATTCCGAAGGGTTCAAAAAATTATAAAAAACAATGATAAACAATTTATGAATCTGAAGGATTCAAATGTCTATAGCAATGATAATATGTGAAAAGTATATTCGACCCCGATGGGGTCGTAAACCAGTCATAATGAGTAGTTATTATAAGCATTTAATCCCTACGGGATTTTACATCGGATTTAATAAGAGTGAAATTCTAACTGTTGTTATCAATCCGTGGAGTAAAGAAACGGCATTGAATATGTTCTTACGTAGAATCAAGATATGGTTATAATTATGAATCCGAAGGATTCAAATGTCTATAGCAATGATAATATGTGAAAAGTATATTCGACCCCG
>NZ_JANAIE010000080.1 GCF_029664245.1 Profundicola chukchiensis
CGTACTTTTTGTCGTCTGCAATCGCGTCATCCAGCGCAGCCAGCACAACGGCTGCAAAAAGTTTACGCGCACGGTTGCCTTGTTCGTTATTGAAGGCCGTGCCGTCAACGAAATCCTTCATGTTTCGTCCTTTGTTATTGCTCTTGTAATTCTGACGTGGGGACCCTTATGACGAGTTTTCGCCGATTCGGATAGCCCGACAGTGCATAGCTTTCATG
>NZ_JANAIE010000081.1 GCF_029664245.1 Profundicola chukchiensis
CGTCTCGATGACGGCATGTGGACCCGCGTCCGCGACGTGACGGCCGAGGAACTCTCGGGCTTGCTCCTGCAACACCCCTTCGCCGGCGCCGAAGGCGCGAACGGCGAATGGGACGACCTGCGCGATTTCCGCGCCGCGCCCTTCGTGACTGACGAGGAAGGCACTGGCTTCGTGCACTGCGCCCCCTCGCACGGGATGGAGGAATACGAGCTTTACCG
>NZ_JANAIE010000082.1 GCF_029664245.1 Profundicola chukchiensis
CGTGGTGCCGCAGGACACCGTACTGTTCAACGACACGATCCGCTACAACATCGCCTATGGCAAGGATGGCGCCACCGAAGAGGAAATCGTCGCGGCGGCCAAGTCGGCGCAGATTCACGAGTTCATTCAAGGGCTTCCGCTAGGCTATGACACGGCGGTGGGGGAGCGCGGGCTGAAGCTGTCGGGCGGGGAGAAACAGCGGGTGGGGATCGCCCGG
>NZ_JANAIE010000083.1 GCF_029664245.1 Profundicola chukchiensis
GGCGAGCCGTTGAACACCGCCAACCGCTCGCGCACATATTCCCCAGCCGGGGGAAACCCCGCGCCGAACGGCTCCCACTCGGCGCGGTTGTCGAAAAAATCCGCCAGCGCCGGCCCGCCGCGTTCGGGGGTCAGCCCGCTTTCGCCGGTGATCAACCCGGCCAGAACCTCCAGCGTCTCGGGCGACAGCTTCACCCCTCCAGCACCTGCTGGAACTC
>NZ_JANAIE010000084.1 GCF_029664245.1 Profundicola chukchiensis
CATCGGCCTGTTCGCCCGCGGCCGCCAGCTGGTGGCGGGCAATTTCCTGTTTGCCGGGCAGTTGGTCGAAGATGCCGAGGCCAGCATCTGGGCGCTTGGTGTGCGAAATCCGCGAATCCTCGAGGAAATCCACGGCTTCGCCTGGCTCGACGATCTGGCCGCGGTCGGCGATCTCCCCGCCCGTGATCGGGCCCAGGCCTGGACCTGGGACTGGAT
>NZ_JANAIE010000085.1 GCF_029664245.1 Profundicola chukchiensis
GATTGGTTTCGCCGCTGCCATACTTGGCCTTCACCGTGCCCCAGCCTGTCAGCGCCAGCGCGGGTTGGTCCCAGAGCGTGTGAAGGTCTTCGGGTTCGAAACCCAGCGCCTTGATCACCAGATCGGCCGACTCGGTATAGTCCGCACCCTCGATGACTTCCGGGGTTTGCCGGCCACTGGCATCCGGCGGGCCAAGCCGCATCTTCTGCACCATGA
>NZ_JANAIE010000086.1 GCF_029664245.1 Profundicola chukchiensis
TGCCCTGCGCCGCCGGCGCCCGGACGAAACCCTTGTTGAGCCGCACCACCACGCCCTCGGCATCGATCCGCGCTCCGAATTCGGTATCGAGCAGGCTACGCGCGTTGCCCACCACGGCGACTGACCGCTCGCCGATATACCTCGCCAGGCGGCGGTCGGAATTGCGCGCGAGCTTCAGGAACAGAGCGCGCGGCGCCTGATAGAGATACTTCCGC
>NZ_JANAIE010000087.1 GCF_029664245.1 Profundicola chukchiensis
CGGACCTGGGGCAGGTCTACAAAGCGGGTTCCGCAAGCAGCGTGGTTGCAGAACCGGCGAATTACCCGCTCTTTTTCCTGCGCCGCTGCGTGGGGTCGCGCAACGCTTGGGCGAAAAAGCTTGTCTGGTAGCGCTCAAACTCCGGATCGCGTGCGATCCGGTTCGCGCCTTCCTTGACCGGCAGGCGATTTTGCTCTGCGAAATCGGCCCGGAGG
>NZ_JANAIE010000088.1 GCF_029664245.1 Profundicola chukchiensis
GCCGGAGAAACCCGGTTTGTGGGCACGGTTGCTGGCGCCGCTGGGATGGCTCTATGTTGCCGTGACGGCGCGACGGGTGGCACGTGCGGGAACGCGGCTAGGCATTCCGGTGATCTGTGTCGGCAACCTGAACGCTGGCGGCACCGGCAAGACGCCGACGGTGATTGCCTTGGCCCAATACCTTCAGGGCAAGGGCCTGAAACCGCACGCCGTTT
>NZ_JANAIE010000089.1 GCF_029664245.1 Profundicola chukchiensis
GTGGCGCGCGAGAACCTGCCCGAAGGCGGGTTTGGCTGGTTCCTGGTGAAGTCGCTGACCACAGAACTCCGCTATACCAGGCGGGGTGGCTGCAACGTGCTCCGGGTTTCGATTCCGCTTGGGCCGGCCCGCGCCGGTGGTGCGAGTGGCACGGTCCTGGGTTGACTATGTCTTGCACCATGCCGCGAAAGCGCTGCAAACAATCTTTAAATCGC
>NZ_JANAIE010000008.1 GCF_029664245.1 Profundicola chukchiensis
ACTTGTATTTGTTTTTAACTATCAATATCATTTAACGATGAGTTGATACTTTGTACTAAAACTTCAGTATGTCATAACATATTTGATGGGAGAATTAAACGATTCATAGAGATTGTTTAACCTATCACAACAATTTAGGGTGATTATAGCGGCAGGGCTCACCTCTTCCCATTTCGAACAGAGAAGTTAAGCCTGCCAGCGCCGATGGTACTGCGAAAGCGGGAGAGTAGGTCGTCGCCAGTCTTTTATTTAAAGCCTCATACAGTAATGTATGAGGCTTTTTTTATACCCTTTTCTCAGTACTTGGTAGACAGTACTTGGAGATGTAGAATCTCTAAATAGATAGTAGAATGGACTTAATTGGTGATTGTAGTTGGTGTCTTGAACTAGGAACGGTAGAAAGTAGAAGGTAAAAAGTAGAAAGGATTGGCAGTCCAAATGGATGTGGCAGCACTTTTATCTATAATATCTAATTACCAATTACCAACTACTAATTAGCAAATACCAACTACTATTGAACTACCTTATATACTGGGGTTTCTACGAATAGTTCGCCGTATTGAAAGAGAACGCTTTTTGAGTAAGAATCCTTAAATAAGAATTTAGTCTCTGAGGATTGCATTAACTTTTCTCTGTTCAAGATTTCTGCATAATCTAATATATCTGTGATGACATACGTATGTTTTTTAATGAGACTACCTATTTTTTCTTTCGTCAGATTATCTTGAACAAGAATATGTGTCTTTTTTGGAACTTTGAGGGTCAAATTATGGCAATAGTTTCATCAAAATAAACCTATTTGTTAGCGATTTCAAAACAGCGTTCAAATTCAAAAAATTGTAATTATAACACTGATTTCTATTAGGAAACTTTAATCTTTTATTTTTATTATTTCCCGATCACTATTTAAAATATATCTTTCTTTTGGCTCTAGATACTCATCAGATGATAAGCTATGAATTTTTTTCATTCTTCGCATTGTCATAATCAATATTCGCCATATCTAAAATCGTATAGAAAGTAGAAGTCAATGTTGCTGCCTTATGTAAGTTTTCTTTCAATGCATTAATTTTATGGGGAAAATTGTTTTTATATTCATCTGAAAACCAGGTTATAAAAGGTATATGGTATTCATATTTTGTTGGGTTAACAGTACCATGTCCAAAGATTTTAAGCTTATTATCAAATAAATTTTCACCATGATCTGATAAATATAATAGCACAGCATTTTTATTTTTTATTTTCAGACTTTCAATTAATTGACTTAAAAAGAAATCTGTATATAACACAGAATTATCATAAGCATTAATTACCTTTTCTCTGTTTTCAAAGTTGAGTTCACTTTAACCATATTCATTCATTACAGGTTTGAAGACTTCAAATTCTTTAGGATATCTATTTGTATATCTAAAATGACTTCCTAAGGTATGAATTAGAATAAATTTTTTATTTGGTGTAGTTGATAAAGCCGACTTGAAATCTGGTAATATAGCACCATCATAATATTCTTTAACATTAACATCAAAGAAATTTATTTAGTTTTCATCTGCAACATTAATTAATCTTCGTGTTACAGGGTATGGACTATTTTGATTTGCAAAATAAGTAGTAAAATAACCTGCCTCCTTAAACGCATCGAGAATAGTTTTTTCTTTTTCTTGAATCGTTAAATCTTGAGGAGTTGCACGGGTAAGAATTGAAGGAATGGAATAGGTGGTAACAACTTAATTGAATACGTATTGGAGAACGATAATATATTTTTAGCATAGCTTAGATTTAGAGTTGTATTGCGTTCATATCCATTAATTTGAAAATTTGCATAACGGACAGTTTCACCTATTACTAACACAAAAATCTCTTCATCTTCTTTCTCGTTGTTGGATTTTGCATTAAAAGTGAAATGTTCTATTTGTTTTCTTAAAACTTTATTTTCTGTAAGTTATTAATTGTTTTATAAGTATTTATGATTAAATCAGTGGGATAAGTTTTTCGGTATTTTGATTCTGTATTAATTAAAGCCAACTCTAATTTATCAAATATTGATTTGTTATCAAATACTTGTATTTTATACAAATTGTTGGTAATGTAATTTAAACACTGGTTATTATTTATATTTTTATTAAATAAAGCGATGATTTCATAAATTGCATTTTCAACTTTAATAAATGAAAAAAGCACTACTTTTTATACTATTTCCGATCCTTTGTTTTGGGCAAGAGTTTTTGGACGATAATAATCAATGGGTTTATAAGCGACTTTCTATGAGCGATGTTTCTTATTTTCAATATACTTGGGGAGAGGAGACTATCATTAATAATCATATGCTTAAAGAATTGGAAGTAAGTCTAATTCGCTATGTGGGCGATCCATATGGAGGTGAACTCACCAGATTAGAAGATATAGCCTTGGATTCATATTTCATTAAGGTTGAAAATGGCTTGGTACAATACTATCATGAAGCTACAGATGAGTTTCATCCGATGTTCTTATTAAACCCAGAAATGGGCGAAGAGATTTCTATGATACATTCTGTGTTATTTCCTTGTGCCGACGAGGATTATCCCAGTCAAGAAGTTCAAACTGTTGAAACTTTAGCCACAGAGATGATTTCCAATACAGAAGTTGATTATTATACGCTGGTTAATCAGGAGTCATTATCGGTGGGAGAGAAGGTTTATAATCAAATAGGTGGTTCAATGAGTTTGTTTCCCATGCCATCGATGAATTGTGAATCTTGGGACAATAATCTATACATGCCAGAGAAAATAGTTTGTTTTTCTAATGATAATTTAAATTTAAATTTTTCTCCATCGGAACAAATTCCTTGCTCAGAATTATTGAACACATCTGAATTTGAGTTACAGCGAGACAATGAAATTCGTATTGTACCAAATCCTATTTTAAGTAATTTTAAAGTGGTTTCTACATTTGATGTAGAAGAAGCCATCAAAGTTTACACAATAAATGGTGAATATGCAGGTCAAGTTTTTCATCAAGAAAACCTCGTGAATTTTGAGAAATTTGCTCCAGGCGTTTATATTTTAAAATTAAAGCTAATAAATACGTCAAATTATAAGCAAGTGAAAGTCATAAAGAAGTAGTGGTTGGTATTTAGTATTTGGTAATTGGTTTGAAGCTTAGCGTTTGACCATTCATATATATGGTTGACACGATATCCACTTTAAATTCTTGATTTTTCACTTTCCAATTCATGATGAATGTTTTGTGCAGATCTTCATCTGTTTTACTTATTATTTTGTAAATTTGAAGCTTAACAGAAAAAACTAAAATACATACATAATGAGTATAATTTCAATGATTCATGCCCGTCAAATTTTAGATTCTAGAGGTAATCCTACAGTAGAAGTTGACGTTTGGACAGAAAACGGAATGATGGGTAGAGCTGCCGTTCCATCGGGAGCATCAACAGGTGTACACGAAGCTGTTGAATTACGCGATGCTGAGCCTGAGTTTATGGGCAAGGGTGTTCTTAAGGCGGTTGATAATGTAAATGAAGTTATTGCTCCAGAATTATTAGGAGTTTCAGTTTTTGAGCAAAACTGGATCGATATGCGCATGATCGAATTAGACGGTACTGAAAACAAATCTAAATTAGGAGCTAACGCAATTTTAGGTGTTTCTTTAGCTGTAGCTAAGGCAGCGGCTGCTGAATTAGACATGCCATTATATCGTTATGTAGGTGGTGTAAACGCAAATATTTTACCTGTTCCAATGATGAACATCATCAACGGAGGATCTCACTCTGATGCGCCGATTGCATTCCAAGAGTTTATGATTATGCCGGTAGAAGCAGTAAGTTTTTCTGATGCTTTAAGAAAAGGTGTAGAGATATTCCATCATTTAAAGAAAGTATTAAACGAAAGAGGTTTATCAACAGCTGTTGGTGACGAAGGTGGATTTGCTCCAGAAGTAGATGGAACAGAAGATGCATTAGATACGATTAGAAAAGCTGTAGAGAATGCTGGTTACAAATGGGGGACAGAAATTAAGATTGCCCTAGACTGTGCTGCTTCTGAATTCTATCAGGATGGAAAGTATAATTATACTATGTTTGAAGGAGAAACTGGAAAAATCAGATCTTCTGAAGAGCAAGTTGAGTACTTAGCCGAATTATGTGAGAAATATCCGATTATTTCAATTGAAGATGGAATGCATGAAGATGATTGGGACGGTTGGAAGAAATTAACTGAAAAGATAGGTGATAGAGTTCAATTAGTTGGTGATGATTTATTCGTAACTAATGTTGAGCGTTTAGGAAAAGGAATTGATGAAGGTATTGGGAATTCAATTTTAATTAAAGTAAACCAAATTGGTACTTTAACTGAAACTATTGATGCAGTGAGCATGGCTAAAAATGCCGGATATACAGCAGTTATGTCACACCGTTCTGGAGAGACAGAGGATTCTACTATTGCAGATTTGGCTGTAGCTTTAAATACAGGTCAAATTAAAACTGGATCAGCTTCTCGTTCAGATAGAATGGCGAAATACAATCAGTTGATTAGAATAGAAGAAATGTTAGGCGGAACAGCTGTTTTTCCAGGTGATGATACGTTCAACGTTTAATCTATAAGATTTATAGAAATCCATTTTACAATAAATAAATAAAACTGTTACTCAAATTAGTAATTTCAATGAATATTATATTTGAATAAGAGTTTTTAATCATAACTTTAAGGACTAAATTTAATTAATACAATGGCAGATACAGCAAAAGTAATTTATAAAGGTCAAGAATACGAATACCCAGTAGTAGAAGGAACTATGGGGGATATCGGAGTTGACATTAAACGCCTAAGAGGAGATAGTGGTTTAATTACCCTAGATCCAGGATACAAAAACACAGGTTCAACCGAGAGCGCAATCACTTTTTTAGATGGTGAGGAAGGTAAATTAATGTACCGTGGTTATCCAATCGAACAATTGGCAGAAAAGTCTTCTTTCGTTGAAGTAATGTATCTTTTGCTAGAAGGTGAATTACCAAATGAAACTGAATTAGCACGTTGGAAAAAAACTCTAAATGAGTATAATTTTGTACATGATAGAGTAGGGAAGATTTTGAATGCTTTCCCAAGTGAAGCTCACCCAATGGGAGTTTTAGCAACTTTAACTAGTGCTTTAACTGCATTTAATCCAAAAGCAGTTGACCCAAGTAAGGATGCAGATATGTATCATGCAGCAGCAAGACTAATTGCTAAGTTTGATATTTTAGCAGCATGGACTTACAGAAAGAAATATGATTTACCACTTATTGAGCCTAGCAATGATTTAGGTTATGTTGGTAATTTCTATCAAATGATGTTTAAGAAAGATGATTCATTTGAGGTTAACCAAACAATTGTAGACGCATTAGATAAGTTATTTATCTTACATGCTGATCATGAGCAAAACTGTTCGGCATCTGCGGTTAGATTAGTTGGTTCTTCTCACACGGGATTATTCTCTTCTATTTCTGCAGGTATTTCTGCATTATGGGGTCCATTACATGGTGGAGCTAACCAAGCCGTTATCGAGATGTTAGAAATGATCAAGAACGACGGTGGAGGAATGCAAAAATGGATTGATAAGGCTAAAGACAAAGATGACAACTTTAGATTAATGGGCTTCGGACACAGAGTTTACAAAAACATGGATCCAAGAGCTAGAATCATTAAGAAAGCTGCAGACGATGTATTAGGTCAATTAGGAATCGAAGACGAAGTATTAGACTTAGCTAGAACTTTAGAGGAAGTAGCATTAAAAGATGAGTACTTTATCGAAAGAAAACTATATCCAAACGTAGACTTCTACTCTGGAATTATCTATAGAGCTTTAGGAATTCCTAAAGAGATGTTTACGGTTATGTTTGCCCTTGGTCGTTTACCAGGTTGGATTGCTCAGTGGAAAGAAATGAGACAAACAAATCAACCAATTGGTCGTCCAAGACAAATCTACACTGGACACACCTTAAGAGATTATGTTGAAATGTCAGATAGATAATACTTGACTAACACGAATAAAAAAATTCCGGCTTCTGGCCGGAATTTTTTTATTTAAAATGTTTAAATTCTTTTTTAAACAAGAGATACTTTACATTCTTTACAATCTTTTACTTCACCAAAGTAAGTTTCTCTGTACTTGTGCAAAGTTTTGATTGGTACTCCAAAGATGGTTTGTTGAATACGTGTTACATTTGTACTTAACGCACCCATTTTTGGATGAAATCTAGCTTCTTGTTTTGTTCTTCTCTTAACCGATATCGGTTTTAAAATATTCATAACTTTTGATTATAGTACAAAACTATGCAAAGCTCGCTCCGTAAAATAGAGAAAGCTATAGGAATCTCTTATAGTTAATACGCTCTTATAGGTATTGTTTATTTGAAAATTCATTATCAAACTAATTCATTTCTAATGTTTTGCATTTTTGTAAGTTGATAACTTCCTAAGCGCTAGGGATTGATAAGCGATATTTGCGATTTCAATTTTGTTAAACTAACAATTTATAAGGTTCAAATCGTATATCTTTGTTGCATGTTTAAAACACAACTTAGGTTACATTTTATTGTGCTTCTTTGGGGATTCACAGGAATTATGGGTAAACTGATTAGTTTATCCGCATTGCCTATTGTGTTTTGGCGCACCTTTATTGCCATTTTGGCGATTGGTTTGGCTCTAAAAATCTTTAAAGTTCCATTTAAAGTTACAAAAACTCAACTTATCCAATATCTAGGAGTGGGAGCTGTTATGGGATTACATTGGATATTATTCTTTGGAGCCATCAAAGTTTCCAATGTCTCGGTCGCCTTAAGTACATTATCAACGGGTGCATTATTTGCAGCACTTATTGAACCCTTTTTCTATAAGCGGAAAATTAACATCTATGAAATAATACTTTCCCTTGTGGTGGTAGCATGTTTATGGTTAATCTTCCAAGCAAGCCCGGAGTATTGGCTAGGAATTGTTCTAGGCGTTACCTGTGCATCTTTGTCGGCTGCTATGACAGTGTTCAATGGAGTATTGCAGAAAAACAAAGATAATATGCCACGAAAAATGATGTTCTATGAAATGATAGGAGCATTTTTAGTGGTTTGTTTAATTTCTCCATTCTTCATGGATTCCATTTCAGATTTTAAAATGAATGGGAATGATTGGATTTGGATGCTGATTTTGGGAGCAGCTCTAACGGCTTACCCAATGATTGAATCTGTACAATTAATGAAATATATGAGTCCATATTCACTGGTTTTGGCCGTGAATATGGAACCCATTTATAGCATTGTGTTAGCTTATTTCATTTTTGGTGAATCCGAGCAAATGTCGGCTACTTTCTATATTGCAGCTTTCATAATGATTGCTGTGATTGTTGCGAATCAATTGATTCAAGTGCAACAAAAGAGAAGAGAACGTAAGAAACAAATTCAAGCTTTAAATGATAGCTTGAATTAAACAGTCATAGAGAATATTCTCGTTTCTGGTTTATTTCTTAGCATTCTTAAATCGAAGGTCATACAAATATTTCTCACGAAAATTCTTCCAGCTTCGGTTACGCTTAATTTATCGCCTTGCCATTCAAGTAAACCATCCGCTTCCATTTCCTCCAATCTTTCGCGTGTATCTTCTAATTCAATGAATTGAGTTTCCTCACTATCAAATGAAGTTTCTAAATTACACATTAAGTTCAAAATATGCTTTCTGATCTTTAAGTCTTCTTCGTTAAGAATATGACCTTTAACCACAGGAATTTCACCATTTGAAACCATTTCTTTGTATTCCTTAACGGTTTTCACATTTTGAGCAAAACTATACCAACTATCAGAAATAGCTGACATTCCAAGACCAATCATCACTTGTGTTTTTGATGAAGAATAACCCATAAAGTTTCTGTGCATGGTTCCCTCAACAGCAGATTTATATAATGAATCTGATTTTAAAGCAAAATGGTCCATTCCGATTTCTACGTAGCCCATGTCCTCAAACATTTCCTTACCAACTTCGTAAAGTTCGCGTTTTTTCTCTGGGGTAGGTAAGTCATCTTCATTAAATCCTCTTTGTCCAACACCTTTAATCCACGGCACATGCGCATAACTATAAAAAGCAATTCTATCTGGATTTAAAGATCTTGTTTTTTCAATTGTATCTTTCATAGCTCTCAAATCCTGGTGAGGTAAACCAAAGATGATATCATGAGAAACACTTTCAAAACCAATTTCACGAGAGATTTCAGTTGCCTCTTTTACATTTTCATAAGGCTGAATACGATTAATTGCCTTTTGAACTTTTGGATCATAATCTTGAACTCCAAAACTAATTCTTCTAAACCCTAAATCATATAGTACTTGTAAGTGTTCTCTTGTCGTACTATTAGGATGACCTTCGATCGAAAACTCAGGTTCATCAGCAATAATAGCTTTAGCGAATATGCTTTCTAAGATAATCTTTAAGTTTTCTGGAGAGAAGAAAGTCGGAGTTCCACCTCCAATGTGTAATTCCTTAATGATAGGTTTGTCTTGCAACAGGTCTAAATATAAATCCCATTCTTGTAATAAAGTTTTGATGTAACCTTCTTCCACAGAATGTTGAACGGTAATATGTTTATGACAAGCACAAAACGTACATAAACTATCACAGAAAGGTAAATGTAAGTAAAGAGAAATTCCTTCTTCTTGGTTAGATTCATCAAAAGATCTTTTTAATGTCTCTTTCCATTTTTCTACTGAAAAAGAAGATTGATCCCAATATGGAACCGTAGGATAACTAGTATATCTAGGTCCTGGGATATTATATTTATGTAATAAATGCTTATTTAACATGATATGTATTTTAGTTTTCTAAAAATCAAAAACTGACATTTAGAAGTATATTTTAATTGTCCAAGTTGATAATGAACTCAGAATGAATGCAAAATTAAGAAATAATCACACCACGTTTCAGTTAATGGATATGATATAAACTACTATTTAATAGCTTCTCTAATTCTTATTAATTTTTTCAATAAATCTTCCATTTTGCTCAAATCTAACATGTTGGCACCATCAGACTTAGCATTTTTTGGATCTGGATGAGTTTCAATAAATAATCCATCAGCTCCAACAGCAATAGCAGCTTTGGCAATGGTTTCAATTAAAGCTGGTTTTCCTCCCGTTACACCACTGCTTTGATTCGGTTGCTGTAATGAATGCGTAACATCCATAATCACTGGTGCAAACTGTTGCATTGTAGAAATTCCACGGAAGTCAACGACTAAATCTTGATAACCAAAGGTGGTTCCTCTTTCGATGATCGCTACATTTGAATTGCCAGATTCTGTTACTTTTTCTACCGGGAATTGCATGCTTTCAGGAGAAAGAAATTGTCCCTTTTTTAAGGTTACTGCCTTTCCAGTTTTAGCAGCCGCAACTACCAAAGCTGTTTGACGGACCAAAAATGCAGGAATTTGCAATACATCTACATAAGCCGCTGCCATTTCTGCATCACTTGATTCATGTATATCGGTTGTAACCGGAACATTGAATTCTTCTTTAATATTGGCTAATATGTTTAATGCTTTTTCATCTCCAATTCCAGTGAAACTGTCTATTCTAGAGCGGTTAGCTTTACGGAATGAACCTTTAAAAATGAAAGGAATCTTATATTTATCTGTTAATTCAACTAATTTCTCAGCAATTAATCTAGTTGTTTCTTCGCTTTCAATAGCGCATGGACCTGCGATTAAAAAGAAATTTCCGCTGTCCAAATTTTTAATGTGTGGCAATGACTCTATCATTCTGCAAAGTTACGGAATGATAGAGAATATATTAGAATTCATTACTTTTGAAACTGATATAAGATTATGGAAAATTATGTAGAAATTATAGGCTATAGTGCCTCGGCCTTTATTATGGGAAGTTTCTTGATATTTAATAATATTAAGTTACTAAGAATAATCAATGGTATAGGTTGTTTACTATTTGTTGTATACGGTTATTTTATTGATAGTTGGCCGATTATTATTCCAAATGTATTTATCTTCTTAGTACAGATTTACTACTTATTTATCCATAAAGATAAATCGTGAGGAATAAAGTCATTGCCTTGGTTTCCAATAATATTGCAACCGATCAGAGACTGATTAAGGTAGGAAGTACTTTAGTGAACAATGGCTTTGACTTTCATTTGGTTGGGACAAATCATAGAGGTGCTCCCAATTTAGATCATATTCCATTCAAGACTTCAAGGACAAATATTTTCTTTCAGAAGAATTTTTTGTTTTATGCTGAATTGCAATTAAGGTTGTTGCTAGCTTTAATTAAAATGCCAAAAAATGAATCTATTTTAGTGGCAAATGATTTAGATACACTGATTCCGGCAAGTATTATTTCTAAACTTTACCGAGTTCCGTTAGTGGTTGATTTTCATGAAATTTTCTCTGAAATGCCAACGTTGAAAGAAGGTTCAATTCAAAAAAGAGTCTGGAAATTCATAGAAGCTAAATTAGTTCCAGGATTAAAGCATAGCTATACGGTTAGTAACTCTTATGCTAATTGGTTTAACGAAAGTTATGGAATAGAACCTGAAATCATTAAAAATGTTCCCAAGCAGCAAGTAGCTCCAAAACACTCCGAAACTTCTAATCAAAAAGTCATACTCTATCAAGGTGCGATCAATTTTTCTCGTGGAATTGATAAAATGATTTTGACGATGAAGTTTTTAGACCAAGTTCAACTTTGGATTATTGGTGATGGGCCTTTAATAGAGGAATATAAAACTTTAGCGAAAGAAAGTGGAGTAGAAGATAAGGTTCGGTTTTTTGGGAAAATAACTCCAGCTGAATTGAAAGAAATTACACCTAAAGCAGATTTAGGTTTAAGTTTAGAAGAAGATAATGGTTTGAGTTACCGCTATGCTCTGCCTAACAAGGTTTTTGATTACATTCAAGCACGAATTCCTATGTTGGGGAGCTGTGATCTACCTGAAATTAAAGACGTAATTCAACACTACCAAATCGGTGATGTAATTGAGAATCATAATCCAGAACATATAGCGTCAAAGATTAAGTCGACGTTAAAGCATGATAAACAGAACTTTTTAGCCAATCTAGAGTTAGCTTCAAAAGAATTAAACTGGGAAAATCAGGAGGAGGAATTAGTCAATATTTTCAAAAAGGCTGCGAATGCGTAAATCCTTACATATCGTTAGCTTTGATTTTCCACATCCTCCAGTTTATGGGGGAATTATCGATGTATTTTATAAGATAAAATCTTTGCATCAACTTGGTGTAAAGGTTCACTTGCATTATTTCGCTGAAAAAGAAATGCAGTCTGAGGAGTTGTCTTCAATTTGTGAAAGCGTTCATTTTTATCCAAAATCATCTCCGGTTTCAACGGAAATATTTTCTAAACTTCCTTTGAGGATGTTATCCCGCAGGAATAAACAGCTCATTCAGAATTTAGCTCAAAATGATTTTCCTATTTTATATGAAGGCTTGCATACGAGTCATTCAGCTCTAACTTCTGAACTTAAAGATCATAAAAAATTCCTTCGTTGTCATAATGCTGAAGCAGAATATGCTGCTGAACTAGCTAAAACGGAGAAGAATTTTATCAAGAAAAATATTTTTAAAGTAGAGGAGAAAAGAACTCAAGAGTTTGAAAGGAATTTAATTCAATTCGATGGATTGTTAGTTTTATCAGAAGAGGATAGAGCCTACTTCCAGCAATCCAATGATAATATTAAAATTGCTCCTATTTTTCATGCACATGAAAAAGTTGAAGTTTTAGAAGGAATAGGAGATTATGTTTTATTCCATGGAAATCTTTCTGTAAATGAAAATTTAGCAACTGCCGAATGGATTTCAAATGAGTTGTCTTCTTTATTACCTAAAATTAAGTTTAAAATCGCTGGGAAAAGCTTGGATTCAAGTTTAGAAAGTAAGTTGAAAAAGGATAATGTTGAATGCGTTTTAAATCCTTCCACTTCAGAAATGAAAGAATTAATACAGGGAGCACAGATAGTTTTATTAAAAACATCTGTTCCTTCTGGTGTTAAATTAAAACTAATAGATTCTCTTGCCTACGCACGACACATTATTTCTGACAATAATTCTGTCCAGAAATCTCAACTGAGTTCATATGTTTCAATAGCTAATACAACCGATGAATATATTCTTAAAATTCAGGAATTAAAACATCAGCCTACTTCAGAGCATGAAGTAGATCAAAGAAATAAATTATTCAAAGATGCATTAAACAATCAGTTAAATGCAACTAAAATTATTCAGGAAATTTATTAAATATTTGCGAATAGAGATTGAGATTCAGCCACTAAAACTTTTCCGTTTTCACATCTAAAAGTCTTCGCTGGGAATCTTCTAATCATGCTATAATCATGGGTTGCCATTAAAACAGCCATGTTATTCTCCTCAGACAATCTTTTGATAAGATTCATAATCTCGATCGAAGTCTCTGGATCCAAGTTCCCCGTAGGCTCATCCGCAAGAATCAGTTGAGGTTGATTCAATAATGCACGCGCAACTGCAATACGTTGTTGCTCTCCACCAGAAAGTTGATGAGGCATTTTGTGTTTTTTGGTAGCCATATTCACATCTTCCAAAACTTGGTCAATACGATGTGTTATTTCTGACTTGTTCTTCCATCCAGTAGCACGAAGAACGAACTCTAGGTTCTTTTCAATCGTTCTGTCTGTCAATAATTGGAAATCTTGGAATACGATTCCTAGTTTTCTTCTTAAATGAGGAATTTTTGAAGTGCTTAAATTCTCCAAATCTATGCCCGCTACTTGACCTGTTCCATTTTGTAATGGAAGATCACCGTATAAAATTTTAAGCAAACTACTCTTACCACTACCTGTTTTACCAATCAAGTAGGCGAATTCACCAGCTTGCATTTCGAAATCAACATTGTTTAAGACCAAGAAATTTCTTTGGTAAACATCGGCATCGCGTAAGGATATAATAGGAGTGTTGGGCATATCAAAGTTTTTTCAAAAGTAAATAAAAAAAGCTCGAAAGTAAACTTTCAAGCTAAATTTATGTGTGTTTTAAGGAGAAATTAACGCTTTGCGCGTACAGAACTTACAGAAAGGCTTTTTCTTCCTTTTCTTCTTCTTGCTTTCAACACTCTACGACCATTCTTAGTCGCCATTCTCTCGCGGAATCCGTGTTTGTTTCTCTTCTTTCTATTACTTGGTTGGAATGTTCTTTTCATCGCTAATCACTTTATAATCAAATCTTTCTTCCGATTCGGGGTGCAAATATAAAACTTCTTTTTAATCTAAAAAATTAAACACCAAAATTTTTTACTTATTTCCTAGCTTTTATGGTCTAAAACCTAGGTTATAATACTTTGGTGATTTTAGAACGGCAAATGTAATTAAAATCTTTCTGATAGGAAAGTTTAAAGCACTTAAAAGTTGTAAAAATAAATAAAAACTATGCTTTAAGATTTCTAAATCAGTGAATTTAAGCCTAAAACCAAATTTTAATTTTTGAATTAGTGTACTAAAAACAATAATGTCTAGAATTATCAACAAAATTCTCTCTTTTGTTGAAAACTACCTATATATGTATAGCCTAAAAGATGCTCAAAAGTTGTATTTTAGCACATTAGTAAAAAAAGATATATGACAGAAGGAGAAAAGTTAATTCCTATCAATATTGAGGATGAAATGAAGTCCGCTTATATCGACTATTCCATGTCGGTAATTGTTTCAAGAGCACTTCCAGATGTTAGAGATGGTTTGAAGCCAGTTCACCGTCGAGTTTTATATGGAATGGACGATCTTGGGGTCTATTCTAATAAAGCGCACAAGAAGTCTGCACGTATTGTGGGAGAGGTTTTAGGTAAATATCACCCACATGGTGATTCTTCCGTTTATGATACCATGGTTCGTATGGCTCAGCACTGGTCTATGCGCTACATGATGGTAGATGGACAGGGTAACTTTGGTTCCGTTGATGGTGACTCGCCAGCAGCGATGCGTTATACAGAGGCTCGTATGCAGAAGATATCTGAGGATATGTTGAAGGATATTGACAAGGATACAGTTGATTTTAGACTTAACTTTGATGATACCTTAGAAGAGCCAACCGTTCTTCCTACACGTGTTCCTAACCTATTGGTAAATGGAGCTTCGGGTATTGCGGTAGGTATGGCAACCAACATGGCGCCACACAACCTTTCTGAAGTTATCGACGGAATTCATGCCTATATTGATGATCATGATATTAGCATAGAAGGTTTAATGGAGCATATTAAAGCTCCGGATTTCCCAACTGGTGGAGTTATCTACGGATATTCTGGAGTGAAAGAAGCCTTCGAAACCGGTAGAGGTCGTGTGATGATGCGTGCCAAAACTGTCATGGAGGAAGTGCAGGGTAGAGAATGTATCGTGGTTACTGAGATCCCATATTTAGTAAACAAGGCCAATATGATTGCGGCTACTGCTGAATTGGTGAAGGATGGTAAAATCGAAGGAATTTCTGAAATTAGAGACGAATCGGATAGAAACGGTATGCGAATCGTTTATGTTCTTAAAAACGATGCAATCCCGAATATTGTGCTTAATTTATTGTTTAAGTATACTCAATTACAAACATCTTTCAGTATAAATAACATTGCCTTGGTGAATGGTAGACCAGAGCAGTTAAACTTAAAAGATTTAATCAAGCACTTCGTTGATCACAGACACGAAGTTGTATTAAGAAGAACTGAATTCGAACTTAAGAAAGCAAAAGACAAAGCGCATATCTTAGAGGGTTACATGAAAGTAATCGCTACTGAAGATTCTTTGGATAGAGCTATTCATATCATTCGTAATTCATCTAACCCTGCCGAAGCTAAGCAAGGCTTAATGGATGAATTCGAGCTTACAGAGGTTCAGTCTCAAGCTATTCTAGACATGAGATTAGCAAAGCTTACAGGAATGGAGCTTGACAAAATCCGCGAAGAGTATGAGGAGATCATGAAAGAAATCCAATACTTAGAAAGCGTTTTAGCTGATGTGACTTTAAGATTTGAAATTATTAAAGAAGAATTAGCTGAGATTAAAGAGAAATACGGCGACGAAAGACGTTCTGAAATTAACTACGCAGGTGGTGAAATGAGCATCGAAGATATCATTCCTGATGATAAAATGGTGGTTACAATTTCTCACTTAGGATATATTAAACGAACTTCTTTATCAGAGTATAGAGCTCAAACAAGAGGTGGAGTAGGAAATAGAGGTGCAACTTCTAGAGATGGCGACTTTATGGAATATATGGTAGCTGCTTCTAATCACCAGTATATGTTGTTCTTTACCGAAAGAGGCCAGTGTTATTGGTTGAGAGTATTTGAGATTCCAGAAGGATCTAAAACTTCAAAAGGCCGTGCAATTCAGAACTTGATTAGTTTAGAGCCAGGCGATAAGATTAGAGCTTACATTAGAACTCATGACTTAATGGATGAGGAATATGTTAAGGATAATTACATCGTAATGGTGACTAAAAACGGTCAAATTAAGAAGACTCTTTTAGAAGCTTATTCTCGTCCACGTGTGAATGGAATTAGAGCTATTTCTATTAGAGAGGGAGATGAATTGCTAGAAGCAAAACTAACCAACGGAGATAGTCAAATCATGATTGCATCTAAACATGGTAAAGCAATTCGATTTGATGAAGAGCTTGTGAGACCAATGGGTAGAACGGCTGCTGGGGTTAGAGGAATCAATATTTCAGAAGATGATGAAGTTATTGGAATGGTTGTTGTTTCTGATATCGAAAATGATACCATTTTAGTAGTTTCTGAGAAGGGTTATGGTAAGCGTACCGATGTAGAAGAGTATCGTCAAACCAATCGTGGAGGTAAAGGTGTTAAGACCTTAAACATTACAGAAAAAACCGGTTATGTAATAGCCATTAAGAATGTAGTGGACGAAAACGATTTGATGATTATTAACAAATCTGGTGTTGCTATTAGAACTTCTGTTTCAGAATTACGCGTAATGGGTCGTGCAACCCAAGGTGTGAGATTAATTAACCTTAAGAAAGGTGATGAAATCGCAGCAGTTGCAAAAGTTGAAATCGATGAGGACGAAGATTTAAAAGACGAAATCATGGAGGACAACGAAGAGTTAAACAACGATCAAATTATCAATAACGAAGAAGAATAATATGAAGAAAATAATTTTAAGTTTATCGACTGCAGTATTAGCGATAAGTTTACAAGCACAACAAGTGGAGATGGAAGCAACCAAATCTGCTTATAAGGCTAAAAATTATTCAGAAGCAGTTCAACAAGCTCACAAAGCTGAAGAATTACTTAAGTCAAATTACACTATTGAGCCTAAAGATTTAGCTGAGTTTTATTTAAACGCAGCAAATTCTGCTAAGGCATCTGGAGATATGATTGCGGCGGCTGAGTTTTACGCAAAACTTGGTAAGCTAGAGTCTATGCCTATCTTTAGAGCTAAAAATAAGGAAACCAAAAATTGGGAATATTTCTTAAACCAAAAAGAGGCAGAGTCTGTAACTTCTGCTGGAAATTATGGTGGAGTGAGAGAGTTTCCTTTTAATGGGAATTACATGAATGAGATTAGAGTTGAATTAGCAGATGAAGCTAATAAATCTGCAGATGCTGCTAATAAAGCTTTCTCAGCTCAGGATTATGAAATAGCTGGTAAGGAATTTTTGAAAGCTTACTATCTTTCTAATGCTGTAGGAAGCAAGAATGAATTGTTTAAATACTATGCCGGAATTGCAGTATTGCAAACTGATCAAAAGAAAAACGCAGCAATAATCTTGCAAGAATTAATAGATAGTGGATTTACAGGTGTTCAGCAGAATTTCTATGCTAAAGATAAGGATACGGGTAGAAAAGTCGAATTTTCTTCTAAGCAAGAAATGGATGCCCAAGTTAAATTAGGTTTATTTACTGATCCGGAGGTAGAGACAATTGATGTAGAGGAAGATCTTTTTAGTTATACTACGTATGCTTGGTATTCTTCAGAAAATTGGGATAAGGCTTACGCAGTCCTTAAAAAAGGGTTGGAAAAATACCCGGATAATAAATCTATGAGTGATTTAATGTCAGTTGTTTATACCAATTCAGGTAAGAAAAGTGAACTTGTATCTAATCTTCAAAAAAAGGTAAATAATGGCACTGCGACATCGAATGATTACTATAATTTAGCGGTTATATTGGATAATGATACGCACTTGGAAGAGGTTGTTAAAAATTATAAGAAAGCAATTGAATTGAATCCAGAGTTTGGTGATGCTTATATGAATTTATCTTATGCCATTATGACTCCTGCTAAGAATTATGTAGAAGTGATGAATAATAATCAAGGTAGCTCATCAGCGGAGAAAAAGCTTTATTTTGAAAATGAATCAAAATTAAAAGATTTATATCTTGAAGCTTTACCTTATTTAGAAAAAGCATATGAGTTGAAATCTAAAGATATTCGAATTGCAAGAGAGCTTTACGAAATGTATAAAGGTCTGAATATGGATGATAAATTTTTTGAGTTTAAGAAGATTTTAGAAAATAATTCTAGAAAATAAAACTTAGATTCAATTGATAATAATGAAACCTCATAAAATTTAATTTTTATGAGGTTTTCTTTTAGAAAATTATTTATTTGGAATCTGCTGCAGTAATATGTTCTCTGAAAAACTGTTCGGGTTTTTCTAAGTTTCTTCTTTTGTTTGGAATAATATCTGTATAGAATTCAGAGCCTGTTAATCTTATCGTTTCCCAATTATGCTGTTTTAGTAGTTTAAGGTTTTCATCATGTATGTATTGAAAATTTTTATCATTTTGCTGTTCTTTAGAAATGGGTAAAAATGAAACTCGAGAATTTTTACCACATTCGGTATTTCCAACTTGGGAAAAAGCTATGACTTCTCCATTAGATAATAGTACCTCCAATTTAGAGGAAAATTCTGAAAAGCATCCGATGTCTCCGGTATAGGAAAAATTGAAAAATGTTAAATTATCAATGCGGTATAAATTACCACTTAACCTATAATTTGAATTATCCTTTCCGAAATATATCCACTGTTCTGTTATTATTTTTTTTGATTTAGTGAATTTATCGATTTCAGCTTTTGCCTCAACAGTGGTATTTATTGTCTTAATCGACTTAGTAGTATTAGTTTTTTCCCAAGTGCCGTTCTCGAATAGGATAACTTCATCACCATTTTCACTAATAGCTTTAATTTGTGAATATGCATTGCTTGAGAATATAATAAGTAAAATGATTAAAGTATAATTTTTCATAAAAGAAATTTAATGGAAAAAGCGACTGAATTTTCAGTCGCTTTGTATAAATTATGAGTTTAATTAATTATCTAATTAGGATAAACTTCTCATTAATCAATTCTTTTCCATTGTCATCTACTACTTTGATGTAGTAATTTCCTGGACTTAGATTGTTTAAGTTTAAAGACTTGATGTTTTGAGCATCTCCTAAATTCATTTTAGACTGAATTAAATTGTTTCCAGCTATATCATAAACCGATACTTGTCCCATTCCGCTCAACTTAGAATTAAGTGCAATGCTAATTTGTCTATCGGTTACTTTAGTAGGATATATACTAAAGAATGCATTCGAAGCTACAGAAGTGGAAGCATCTTGTAAGAAATAAGGACTCGCCATATCATATAATGGTGTACTAGATTTAGTATCTACTCTTTTTGCTTTTAGGCTATTGAAATCTAAAGTATAGAAACCTTTTCCTTGAGCATTAGATAATAAAACTTCTCCATTCGACATTACTGCAGAACCATTAGTAGTAAATCCTTTTTCAAGACCTTCAATGCTACCGATTAATTCAGCTTTCATATCCTTTGGATTAATCTTAACCACTTGAGAGTAAGCAGAAATTAAATAAAGATTTCCTGCATTATCAGCAATTAAATCACCTCCATAGAATTTATATTGATCTAGTTTTAAATCAGAATTTAATGCACCCAAATCTTTCACAGAATAACCGCTAGAGATAGGTGTAATTTCTAAAAGTTGTGTTGAACCATTATTCAAAGCATATGACTTACCATTAGGAAGCGTAGCCATTCTAGAAAATTGTTCTGCTATTTGGCATTTAGAATTTGCTTTTCCTGTCGCATAAACTCTTTTGCTTTCTCCTGTTTGTAAATTATAGGTATAAATATCTGGTGAAAACATACCAATCATAATCAAATTTTGATTCTTGGTATCATAAGACATTCCGACAACTTGATCTGGCATTTCAGAATTTTTATTGACAATCAATCACCTTGTCATTTTCTCCTTTTAAATCAATAAATCTAAAATCCTTGAATGCTATTGCTTTTACGTTTTCTCCACTGACAGCAATAATGTCACTTTGTGCAAGTCCAGAACCTAATCCGAAAACCACAAGGGCAGTTAGTAAAGTTTTTTTCATAATAGTTTATTTTAAGTGTTTAAAACAAATATAATGAATAATTAAACCATTACCTAAAATTTTAATTTACTTGATAAATTTGAAGTATCTAGATTAAATATATGGCTCTAAAAGAGATAAAATATTAGCATATGTATTTTTGAGTGGTTTCTCCCAATCTTTTTCTGGAATCCATTTGATGTCAGAAATGCCTTCTTCTGTTTGCGGTTTTAAAGTTTCATTGCCATCATACTCCATTTCAAACCAGTAAGTTACTTTTAGAATGTATTCTTTGTGAAAATACATATGATAGGTGTCTGATAATCTTTTGGTAATCTTTAAGTTAGAGATTCCGCATTCCTCCTCAACTTCGCGCTTGGCTGTTTCTTCTATAGACTCGCCCGCTTCCATTTTACCTTTGGGTAAATCCCAATTACCTAATCTATAAATCCACAGGAGATCTTTGTCTTGGTTAAAAACGACACCTCCTGCAGCTTG
The DNA here is from genome assembly GCF_029664245.1 of Profundicola chukchiensis. Classification (GTDB taxonomy): domain Bacteria; phylum Bacteroidota; class Bacteroidia; order Flavobacteriales; family Weeksellaceae; genus Profundicola; species Profundicola chukchiensis. Next base: position 19,885 of record NZ_JANAIE010000008.1, read on the forward strand.
AATCTGTGTAAATTCATTTTTAAATTTTTCCCACGTACTTTCGATATCGAGAGAATAAATGTTTACGCTATCACAATTGTGGTTAAGTAAGTCGATAGCTTGATGAAAGACACTTGAATTTATAAAAGGTAGATTCCGCTCAGCATCAGTCGTTTTCGCGCCTATGGTTAAAGGTTTATTATTCACAAAAACTTTGTACATTTGGAATTGTTTATTCAAACTTACAGTATTTTTAAGTTTTTAACATAATCGAATCCAAATTATTAAATTAGCATATGAATTTTCAAAGTAGAAAAGTAAGCCTAGATCAATCTCAACAACAAGCATTTGATCATTTAAAAGAAATGTCAAATTATGAGAAATTAATGCCAGAAGAATCTGAATTTAGCGTACACGAAAGCGGTGAAGGCTTTTCAGTTCAGTTAAAGGGTTTGCCAAAAGTAGGTCTCAAATTAAAGGAAATTCAAGAGCCTGATTTTATTTTATTTACCTCGCCTTCAGATAACTTCAACTATGAAATGAAAGTTAATGTAGCGTCAACCGGAGATAATGCATCTGAAGTTTTTATTGACTTCAATGGAAAATTTAACCCAATGATTGCTATGATGGCAAAGAAACCGTTGACGAAATTAATCGAAACGATTGCTGATAATTTAGAAACAAAAGGTATTTCTTAAATCTTATTGGGTGTCTGGTAACAAGTTCGCTGCCCAACTTTGGTCTAGAGGCTGTTGCCAATTATCCCAAAAATCAGATAAATTCGAAACACTGTTGTTGAATACAACGGTGTTTTTTGTTAATTCACCGTTTTTAACTTTCTTCTTAAAGTCAAATAACTTTTCGGTTTTCATTTGGTCATCTTCTAAATAAGTTACCAACATTCTGTTAGTGAAAGAAGCGCCGATTTTTTCCTCTATTAACTTAATGTATCGAGTTAGTGAATCGATAGAACAACCTGAAGCTGCTGCTGGAGATTCGTCCACCGCTATTACTAAAAACTGGTCAAAAATCCATTCATAACCACCCTTTAACGCATTTCCATGCGCATTCCATTGTGGCATGAATTGGTCCATATGAGTTTTAACGACTTTGGTTTCCGCTTCATCTAACTTTCTTTCGGCCATAAAAACCCATAGCCTAGACTCGGCTGGGTAGTCTCTAAAATAACTTTGAACGAGTGTAATCATAGATTTATTAATATTGAGTAAATTTACGAATTAATCTCTGCATTTAGTCAATTTTGACTATATAATGATAGAATTGTCCTTATATGAAAGCATTTATTTATATCCTAGCTTTATTAACTACAACTTCCATTTTAGGTCAAAATCCCAATCGGATTTTTAAAGATTTCAAGCAAAAGAATCATTATTATCTAGTTGAGGTAAATGATGGTACGTACGAAATTGAATTTTTGACGGATCAAATGGTGCAAACGAGTTTTATCCCAAAAGGAGAAAACTTTAACAGAGAATCTCATGCTGTTGTAATCGGTTTAAAGGAGATAGCTATAGAAGATTATGAGGATGATAAGAATATTAAAATTTCAACTAATGACTTAAAGGTTAAAATTCAAAAATCACCTTTTCAAATATCTTATTACAATAATGATAAATTAATCATTTCAGAAAAGGAGGGGTATAGAAAAGATTCTCTTGAGAATATTCAATTTAATCTTAAACCTCACGAAATTCTATATGGTGGAGGAGCAAGAGCGCTTGGAATGAATCGTCGTGGTCATAAACTAGAGTTGTACAATCGAGCGCATTATGGCTATGAAACCCATTCAGAATTGATGAATTATACCATGCCGATTGTAGTTTCATCTGATCGCTATATGATTCATTTCGATAATGCACCTATCGGATTTTTGGACTTAGATAGTAAGGGAAATAACACTTTGGAATATCAAACTATATCGGGTAGAAAGACTTATCAAGTAATTGTAGGTAATGATTGGGATGGATTGATTGCAAATTATACAGAATTAACTGGCCGTCAGCCGATGTTGCCACGTTGGGCTTTGGGTAACTTCTCAAGTCGATTTGGATATCATTCTCAGGAGGAAGTTACGAAAACGATTCAGAAATTCAGGGATGAAGAAATTCCAGTGGACGCGGTTATTTTAGATTTATACTGGTTTGGAAAGGAGGTAAAAGGAACCATGGGGAACTTAAAGTTTGATGTGGATTCATTCCCTAAGCCTAAGAAAATGATTCAAGATTTAAGAAAAAATAATGTCGAAACTATCTTAATTACTGAACCATTTGTTTTAACCACATCAGATCGTTGGAACGAAGCCGTAAAAGAAAATATTTTAGCAAAAGACTCTTTAGGAAATCCTTATACTTATGATTTCTTCTTTGGAAATACGGGTTTAATAGATATCTATTCAAAAGAAGGTTATAATTGGTTTTCTAATGTTTATAAAGATTTAATTAATTTGGGAGTAACCGGTATGTGGGGTGACTTAGGAGAGCCTGAAGTCCATCCTTCTGGATTAATTCACGCTACGGGTACAGCAGATGAGGTTCATAATATTTATGGTCATGATTGGGCGAGATTGGTTCAATCGGCTTATGCAGATGTTAAACCGCAAGATCGACCATTTATTTTGATGCGTGCAGCCTATTCAGGTTCGCAACGAAACGGCATTGTTCCATGGACGGGAGATGTGAATAGAACTTGGGGAGGATTACAATCTCAACCAGAAATTGCTCTACAAATGGGAATGCAAGGAATTGGTTATATGCACAGTGATTTAGGAGGATTTGCTGGCGCCAATTTAGATGATGAATTGTATGTAAGATGGTTGCAGTATGGTGTGTTTCAACCGATTTATCGTCCACATGCACAAGAAGAAGTAGCTAGTGAACCTGTATTTAGAAGTGAAAGGGCTAAGAATTTGTCGCGTGAAGCTATTAATTTACGTTATCAAATGTTACCCTATAACTACAATTTAGTTTTTGAAAATTATAAAACTGGAAAACCCTTAATGCGCCCCTTGTTTTTTGAAGAATCAGACAATACTGATTTAATGACTTATAGCGACGCTTACTTTTGGGGTGACGATTTTGTGATTGCACCGGTTTTAAAACCAGCTGAAAAAACTAAAAGGATATATTTACCAAAAACCGCGAATTGGGTTGATTTTTATTCTAAGAAAAAATACGAAGGCGGAAAAGAATATGATATTAAATTGAAAGAGAATCATATTCCAACATTTGTTCGTTCAGGAGCGATTATTCCAATGGCGCCTAAAATGCAATCGACCAAAGAATACAAAGGAAATGAGTTTATAGTAAATTACTATTTTGATGATGAGGTTCAATGGTCGTCGGCACATGTATATAATGACAATGGCTTATTGGCTGATGCATATGAAAAGAAGGCGTATGAAACCTTGGTTTTTGCTGTGGAAAATCAAGGCGAGGAAATCGTATTGAAATTAGAAAGAGATTGGGATGGGGATTATAAAAAAGAAGAAAAAAGTATCACTTGGAAGATTTATAACTTAACCCAAAAACCTAAATCATTAAAAATAGAAGATAAAAACTATCCTATTCATTGGAATAAAAAATCGAAAGTATTGCAAATTGAAACCAAGTGGAATACTGCGAACAGCAAAACAATTCGAATTCAATTCGAGGATTAATCTTGATTTAAAGCCTAATCATTTATATTTGTAGAAACTAAATTTATGACACCTAAAGTAATCGCCATAGACGGACATTCATCAACCGGGAAAAGCTCGCTTTCTAAAAAAGTAGCTTCAGCTCTGGGTTTTATTCATGTGGATACAGGCGCTATGTATAGAGCGGTTGCTTGGTATGCATTAGATAAAAAATTGTTGTCTTCCGAAGGTGAACTTTTAGTCGATAAATTAGTGGATTCACTAGACGATATTAATTTAAAATTTGAATTAAATCCAAATTCGGGAAATCGAGAGATTCATCTAAATGGTCAAAACATAGAAGGAGAAATACGCTCGATGGAAGTGGCGAATTTGGTGAGCACCGTGGCAAAAATTCCCGAAATCCGTGAACACTTAGTGAAACTTCAACGTCAAATGGCTAATGAGGTGGGAATTGTGATGGACGGAAGGGATATTGGGAGCGTAGTATTCCCAGATGCACCCGTTAAAATATTTCTGACAGCCAGTGCAAAAGTTCGTGCACAACGAAGATATGATGAATTAAAATCCAACGGTGTTGAAATTACTTTTGATGAGGTAGAAGAAAACATCAACAGTCGTGATACAATTGATACACAACGATCCGCTTCGCCATTAGTAAAAGCCGAAGATGCGGTAGAGGTGAATAATGATCACATGAATCAAGAGGAGACGCTGCAAACTGTCTTAAAAATTATCAAAGAAAAAGGAATTTAATATTCACTATTTGGTGTGTGGTTTTTTTAACTTTTACAACATAAAAATTTAGGTTGATCTACCTAGATTTTATATCTTTCATAGAATTTAATAAATACAAGCAAAAGCCTTAGTTTTGCAAACTATCAAAATCCATTTATATGTTATTGGTTACAGACATTAGAGAAAACAAAGAACGAATTATTGAGGGGCTAAAAAAGAGAAATATCGAGGACTTATCTGTCTTAGATAAAATTCTTGAAGCAGACGATAATCGTAAAAAAACTCAATTTGAATTAGACAACATTTTAGCTGAATCAAATCAATTGTCCAAGCAAATTGGAGAGTTATTCAAAACCGGAAAGGCAGCTGAGGCTAATGAGTTAAAAGAGCAAACATCTTCTCTAAAAGAAAAATCAAAAAAACTTCAAGAGGATTTAAATAATTATAAGGACGAATTAGAAGCATACTTATTCCAAATTCCTAACGCATTACACGAATCTGTTGTAGCTGGAAAAGGAGAGGAAGATAATGTTTTGGTTTCTACGCATGGCGAGGTGGAAGAAAAAGAAGGTTTGCCACACTGGGAATTAGCTTCTAAATACGACATAATCGATTTTGAATTAGGAACTAAAATCACCGGTGCTGGTTTTCCAGTTTATAAAGGAAAAGGAGCGAGATTACAGCGCGCTTTGATTAACTACTTCTTAGATAAAAATACAGCCGCAGGATATAAAGAAATTTTACCTCCATTGATGGTGAATGAAGCTTCTGCTCGTGGTACAGGTCAGTTGCCAGACAAGGAAGCTCAGATGTATGAAATTCCTTTAGATGGATTCTATATGATACCAACCTCTGAGGTGCCAGTAACCAACATCTATCGCGATGTTTTGATGGAAGAAAAAGATCTTCCAGTTATGATGACAGCTTTCTCTCCATGTTTTAGAAGAGAAGCGGGTTCTTATGGTAAGGACGTGCGCGGGTTGAATAGATTACACCAATTCGATAAAGTTGAAATCGTTAGAATAGAGAAGCCAGAGAATTCATATGCAGCTTTAGAAGCCATGAAAAATCAGGTAGCGACTATTTTAGAAGATTTAGGTTTAACTTATAGAATCTTGCACTTATGTGGAGGAGATACAGGTTTTGCATCTGCTTCAACTTTTGATTTCGAGGTTTGGTCACCAGCTCAGCACAGATGGTTAGAGGTGAGTTCTGTTTCTAATTTTGAGACTTTCCAAGCTAATCGTTTGAAATTAAGATATAAAGGAGAAAAAGGAACAGAATTTTGTCATACCTTAAATGGAAGTTCTTTGGCATTGCCTCGTGTCCTTGCTTCTATACTAGAACATTATCAAGTAGAAGATGGAATTGAGATTCCTGAAGTTTTACATGCGTATACAGGATTTACTAAAATTAGCTAAGAACAATAAATAGAAGGCAACTTTTAGTGATTTCGTTCGTCTAAAGAGCAGTCATAAGTTGTTTAGGCTTAATAAATTTAATCTTGTCAAAATAGACTTGAATTAATTTTGTTATATTATTTAAATATAAATATCAATCATTCATGAATAAAGATTTAATCGGAACAGGTGTAGCTTTAATTACACCTTTTGATCAACATAATCAGGTGGACCATTCAGGTTTGGCTAACTTGGTGAATCACGCTATTGATGCTGGAGTAGAGTTTCTGGTTTTAATGGGAACAACTGCCGAATCTGCTACACTTTCTAAAAAAGAAAAGGAAGCAGCAATCCAAACTATTAAAGCTACCAACAAAGGTAGATTGCCAATGGTAATTGGAATTGGTGGAAATAATACAGCTCGAGTAATTGAAGAAATTCAAAACACAGATTTATCTGATTATACAGCGATTTTATCTGCTTCACCATCTTATAACAAACCAACTCAAGAAGGGATTTACCAACATTTTAAAGCGATTGCTGAATCTACGGACAAGGATATTATCTTATATAATGTTCCAGGTAGAACAGCTTCTAATGTTGAGGCATCAACTACGATTAGATTGGCCAAAGAATTTAAAAACATTGTTGCTATTAAGGAGGCTTCACCAAATTACATGCAATCATCTTTAATTTTAAATGAAAAATTAGAAGGATTTATGGTGCTTTCAGGTGATGATGCTTTTGGTTTGCCAATGACTTTGGCAGGCGGAAAAGGAGTGATTTCAGTAATCGGACAAGCTATACCACAATATAGTGAGATGATTCGTTTGGCTTTAGATAAAAAAGTAGATGAGGCTTATGCTTTATACTATGATATCTTAAACCTAACAGAAGCTATCTATGATGAAGGAAACCCAGCAGGTATTAAAGCATTAATGCAAGTACAAGGAGTTTGTTCTAGTGAGACACGATTACCATTGGTAAAAGCCTCAGAAGCATTAGAACAAAAGATTGAAAAGCTTTTCAATAAATTAAAATAATATTCGTTCCAAATTTTAAGATTGAAGTTCAGTCAATTAAAAATGGAGAATACCAAGAAAAACCTTATTTTTGCATGATGTTGAAAAAAGTAGTTGTGATAGTCTTTTTCCTTGGCTTGTTAGTTTCGTGTAACAAGACCTACGAAAAAGCCATGAAGAGCACAGAACCTGAGTTTATTTTAAACGCAGCGGATGAGCTATATGAACAAGAAAAATGGCCTTATGCGATAGAGTTATATCGTAAAGTGGCTTCTGCTTATGCTGGAACAGAACAGGCTGAAGAGATTGCATATAAAAGTGCTTACGCTAACTATAATGACAAGAATTATACTTTAGCTGCTAAGCAATTCAAGAATTTCTACACAGGGTTCAATAGAAGCGATAGAGCAGAAGAGGCATTGTATATGTCAGCTTTTAGTTATTATCAAGGTTCTCCAAAATATAATTTGGATCAAACCAATACCTACGAGGCTATTAGAGAACTACAAGGATTCATTGATGCTTACCCAAGTTCAGAGAAAGTTAAAGAAGCGAATGCTTTAATCAATGAATTACAGCAAAAATTAGAGAGAAAAGCTTTTGAAATTGCAAAAGCCTATCATAAAACTTTGAAATATAAAGCAGCTGCCGTATCTTTTGCTAATTTCTTAGATGATTTTCCTGATTCAAATTTAATTGAAGAGGCGAATATGTATTTATTACGCTCTAGATCTGAGTTAGCGATTAAAAGTATTTTCGATAAAAAGGAGTTGAGATTGAAAGATGCAGCTACGACTTATCGTTTGTTTATTAGAAAATATCCAAATACTGAGTTTAAGAAAGAAGCGGATGAGTGGAACGAAAAGCTTAATGAAGAGACTAAGTTGCATGCAGAAGTTTTAAAACAAATAGAAGAACAAAAAAAGAAGACCCAATCATAATATGGACTATAAAAATGTAGAAGCGGAGTTAACGACAAAAACGTATAACCGCGACAAAATTGAGGAGCCAACTGGAAATTTGTACGAAGCTATTGCCATTATGGGTAAAAGAGCTGAGCAAATTCAAAGTGAATTAAGAACAGAATTATTAGAGAAATTAGATGAATTCGCTGCACACTCAGATTCTTTAGAAGAGATTTTTGAGAACAGAGAGCAAATTGAAGTATCTAAATTCTACGAAAGATTACCAAAACCTACTGCCATTGCAATCAAAGAATGGAAGGATGGTAATGTTTACTTTAGAAGACCAGAAAAGGAGATCAAGATTAAATAATTCTTGAGTCAACTTATTTTAATCGCATCAAAAAGCCCAAAAATAATCACCTAATTCTTTAGGGTTTTTGGGTTTTATGATGCTTTTTCATTTTAAAAACCTTGCACATTGTCTGTTTTAAAGAATAAAAAAATACTAGTAGCTGTGAGTGCTGGAATTGCCGCTTATAAATCGGCTTTTCTTGTGCGCGCATTGATTAAAAAAGGAGCTGAGGTGAAAGTGATTTTAACACCAGAGGCAACTAAATTCGTTACGCCACTTACCCTTGCTACTTTATCCAAAAATCCTGTAGAGTGGGAGTTTTCTAACGAAAAAGGTGATTGGGCAAATCATGTAGAGTTAGGTCTTTGGGCCGATGCTATGATTATTGCTCCATTAACTGCTAGAACGCTTTCGTCTATGGCAGATGGTCATTGCGATAATCTTGTGATGGCAACTTATCTTTCGGCGAAGTGTCCAGTAATAGTTGCACCAGCCATGGATTTAGACATGTACCAACACCCATCTACAGCAGAGAATTTAGAAAAAATTCAATCCAATGGAGATTTAGTTATCCCAGCTACTTCGGGAGAGTTAGCAAGTGGATTGGTAGGACAAGGACGAATGGAAGAGCCAGATGAGATTGTGAAATTCGTTGAGAACTTTTTCAAAAAGGATTTAATCTTAAGCGGAAAGAAAATTTTAATTTCTGCCGGACCTACCTATGAAGCAATCGACCCAGTAAGATTCATTGGTAATCATTCCTCTGGGAAAATGGGATTTGAGTTAGCTAAAATGGCCGAAAAGTTAGGAGCTGAGGTTACCTTGGTTGCTGGTCCAACGCATCAATCGGTAGATGGGTATAATATCAAGAGAATGGATGTTACGTCTGCTTTGAGTATGCTAGAGGCGATTGAAAGTGTCTATGAAGCTCAAGATATTGTAATTATGGCGGCAGCTGTTGCAGACTATAGACCTGCAGAAATTGCTGATCAGAAGATTAAAAAGAATTCGGATAAAATGACCATTGAAATGGTTAAGAATCCAGATATTTTAAAACATTTAGGTACCAAAAAAGGAAATAAAATGTTAGTTGGCTTCGCTTTGGAGACCAACGATGCAATAAAACATGCAAAAGGAAAGTTAGAGCGTAAGAACGCTGACTTAATTGTACTGAATACTTTGGAAGATGAAGATGCAGGTTTTGGTGTTGAAACTAATAAGGTAACTTTTATTACAGCTGATAAAGAACCTTTATCTTTTCCATTAAAATCCAAAACAGAAGTTGCCAAAGATATTCTTACCTTTATAGCACAAAATTTAAAAACTAATGCGTAAGTATTTATTCATATTATTCACTTTTATTTTTAGTTATGCTTCTTCGCAGGAGTTATTGGCTGAGGTAAAAGTTGATTTTTCTCAAATTCAAGGTTCAAATACTACGGCTTACACGGCTTTAGAAAAGAGTTTAAAAGATTTTATCAATACCACTAAATGGACAGATAAAACTTATAAAATTCAAGAGAAAATTGAATGTAACTTTACCATTATCATCCGTGAGAAAGTTAGTTCAAATACCTATAAAGCTAATTTACTAGTTCAAAGTAGAAGACCTGTTTTTGGTTCTAATTATTATTCACCGATTTTGAATGTGAGTGATAATGACTTTACGTTTGAATACACAGAATATGAGCAATTAATTTTCAACCCAAGAAAATTTAGTGATAAAAACCTAACCGATGTAATTGGATATTATATCTATATGGTACTTGGATATGATGCTGATACCTTTGTTAGAAATGGTGGTGATCCTTACTTTCAAACAGCTCAACAAATTTCAGGCTTAGCTAATAGTTCTAGATTCTCAGGATGGTCTACGATGGCAGGTCCAAGAAGCCGTTCTGGATTAGTGAACGATGTTTTAGGGCCAAAAAATAAAGCTTTGAGAGCAGCCTATTATACTTATCACAGACTTGGTTTAGATTTAATGGCTAAAAACGAGTTGAATGCTAAAAATGCTATTGGGAATGCGATTCTAACTTTAGAAAGTTTCCAAACCTCTAATAATTACTCACAGAATTATCCTTTAGATTTATTTTTCCAAGCAAAGAAAAGTGAAATATCTCAAATATTTTCTGGAGGTTTAAAACCAACCATTCAAATCAGTAAACTAAAAAGCTTATTGAATACCATTTCGCCGTCTAATTCTAATCAGTGGAATACGATACAATAATTCATGCTAACCCATCTTTTTGTTACAAACTACACCTTAATAGATGAGCTATCCTTAGATTTCTCTTCTGGTTTAACTATTCTAACCGGAGAAACAGGTGCCGGAAAATCTATTTTATTAGGTGCGCTTAAGTTGGTGCTAGGAGAAAGAGCCGACTTACAAGCCATCAAAAATCAAGAGCAAAAATGTATCATCGAAGCTCATTTTGATATTAAAAAATTAAATTTAAAATCTTTTTTTGAGGAAAATGATTTGGATTATGAAGATATTTCGATCCTTAGAAGAGAGATTTTACCCTCAGGGAAAACAAGGGCTTTTGTAAATGATGTACCTGTTAAACTTACTGTTCTCAATAAATTAAGTGGAGCACTCATCGATATTCATTCTCAATTTCAAACTGCGGATTTATTAAAAGATGCTTTCCAGTTTGAATGGATAGATGCCGTTGCTCAACAACAAGAAAAAGTTCGAGTTTTCAGAGATGAGTTTCACATTTTTAAAGAAAAGCAAGCAGAACTTAAAAAGCTAACAGAGAAAAAAGCTGAGTTTCAACAAGAGTATGATTATAATTCATTTCTTTTTGAGGAATTAGAAGCGGCACATTTAGAAGATGTATCTTTAGAAGAATTGGAGCGAGAGCAATATTCATTAGAAAATGCAGAAGAAATCGCGCTTAACTTATCTGAAATGCTTCAAATATTGGAGAATGAAGATTATGGTGTTTTAACTACATTAAACTCTATAGTTAGTAAATCTAAAGGACTATCAGAATTCCTGGAATCGTCCCAATTAGATGAGCGTATAGAGGCTTTAAGGATAGAAACTGTAGATATCACCCAAGAGTTGAATTCCAAGCTAGAAAGCGTTGAAATCAATCCGGAGAGGTTGATGGAGATTCAACAAAAACTGAATGAACTGAACAAGTTGCTTCAAAAGCATTACGTCCAAGAAATTGAGGATTTAATTAAAATTAAAAATGATTTAAGCGAAAAATTATCCGATACACTTCAAATTGAGGAAAGTATTTCTCGCTTAGAAAAAGAAGTTAGCAAGTTGAAAAAAGATCTTGCTGGCAAAGCAGAGGAATTGTCGCAACAAAGAAAGAAAACCACGCCTATAATTGTGAACGAAATTTCGAATTCTTTGCACAAGTTGGGAATGCCGAATGCAGAATTAGCTTTTGAAATTTTAGAAAGCGAAAACTTCAACGAGTTTGGTAAGGATCAAATCAAGCTTCTTTTCTCTGCCAACAAAGGAATCCCGCTTAAGTCGATTAATAAATCAGTTTCTGGTGGAGAGAGAAGTAGGCTAATGCTAGCGATTAAAGAATCTGTTGCTAAGCATAAGGATTTACCAACTTTGATTTTGGATGAAATCGATACCGGAGTTTCTGGAAAAATTGCTGGTAGCATGGGGGAAATTATGGCGGAAGCTGGTAAGCATATTCAAGTGATTGCAATATCGCATTTACCACAAGTAGCTGCTTATGGTCAACATCATTTCAAGGTGAAAAAACAAGATATTGACGGAGTAACCCAATCCAGTGTTCAAGTGTTGAACGAAGAAGAAAGAATACAAGAATTAGCGCAAATGTTAAGTGGTAAAGAGGTATCTGAAGCTGCGATACAACAGGCCAAAGAATTGATTAGTCAGAAGTAACTTAGATTACAGTGATTTAATTGAAACTGCTTAATTTTGCATTAAATATTAAAGTTAATAATGAAAAAGTTTAAAACAATCATCGACGTTAGAGATGAATACGAATACGAAGAAGGACATGTAGCGAATAGCTTAAACATTCCTTTAGGTGAAATTCAAGCGAAATTAGAGGAGATTAAAGCACTTCCTCAGCCGATTGCACTTTGTTGTAAGAGTGGAGGTAGAAGTGGAGCTGCTCATCAGTTTTTGAGCCAACAAGATGTAGACTGTTTTAATGCTGGTGGATGGGAACAAGCTGAACAGTTAATCGAGGCCGGAGAGATATGTTGGGCGGATTAATTCAGAAACTGTTTGGTTCTAAAACCGATTTCAAAGAATTGGTAGAGAATGGAGCAGTGATTATAGACGTTCGGTCTAAAAAGGAATTTGAGTCAGGGCACATAAAAGGAGCGAAGAATATTCCTTTGAATGAACTTTCTTCTAAATTAGGATCTTTAAAACAAGATAGAACCATAATAACTTGTTGTGCATCAGGTGCAAGAAGTGGAACTGCCAAAGGTATTTTAAAGTCAAAAGGCTTTGATGTTTATAATGGTGGAGGTTGGAAAAGTTTAGAGAGAAACTTAGCTTAAAAACATAAAGACGAAATATTCGATTTGAAGAAGTCAGAATATTTCGTCATTTTTGAATAATTTAATCAAAACGCAATATTGTATTGTTGTTTTTGATTAATTTTGTGATAAATTAATATTCTTAATTTAAATAAAACGATTGGATGGCAAATTTACAAGAGATTTTAACGAGTAATAAATTGGTTTTGGTGGATTTTACAGCAGAATGGTGTGGTCCATGTCAAATGATGAAACCAATTTTAGAAAAGGTTCAGGCTGAAGTTGGAGACAAAGTGAAGTTAGTTGTTGTTGATATCGATAAGGATTCAACTGTTGCTGCACAATGTATGGTTCAGAGCGTTCCTACTTTATTGTTATTTAAAGATGGAGAACAAGTCTGGAGAGAAAGTGGAATTCTACAACCACAAGACTTAGTAAGAATCTTAGAAAACGAAATGTAAGAGAGATTTAATCTCTTTAAACCCTTGGTATGGGAAGATTTTAAAATACCGAATTCAAACCAACGAGCATATTAGTTATTTTATAACTTATGCTCCTTCTTTGGTTTGGATAAAATATAATTCAAGTTTTATAACTTATTGGGAAGGAATGCTAAGCTTAATGGTTGATTAAGCTTTTTTTATTTAAAAGAGTCCCAATACATCTTAATCGCCGCAATAATCATAATAGTTCCGAAGATTCTCTTCAAAAGTTTAGCGTCTAAGCTAATGGCTAATTTAGAACCAAAGTAGCTTCCTACCATAAAGGAGAGGGCGAGAAATACAACGAATTTCCAATTTATATAACCGGCCTTGGAGTAATTAATGGCTGCTAAAAGAGCAATTGGAATAACTAAAGTTCCAATACTTGTTCCTTGAGCTTGGTGCTGAGACATCCCCATAAACATAATAAGCAATGGAACAATTACAAGTCCACCACCAATTCCTGCCATTCCACCGATGAAACCAGCCATAATTCCGATTAAAACTAATATTAAGATCTGCTCCAACTTCATTGTTTTTGGTTTGAACTGCTAAAATAAAGATTTAATATTATCTAACTGAATATTAAAAAAGAAAAGAAGTCTAAGTCTAGGACTCAAACTTCTTTATCATTATTTTTTTAAGATTTAAAGACTCAATTGTTTTGAGCTCAAATGCTGAGGTTTAAGCGATTTTAATTCGCTACATCACTAATGAACTTAATTCTTAGTAATCTAAGCTCATTCTCGTCTAAATCATCCCCAAACTCTTCTAATAGTTCAGTCATGCTATCAGTTTCTGCATCCTCCATCAAGAAATCCATCACTTCATTAATTAACTCTTCGTCAACCATTTCATTGACATAGTAATCAATGTTCAATTTGGTTCCTTGGTAGATAATACTTTCCATTTCAGATAGAAGTTCTTCCATGCTCAAACCTTTGGCTTTTGCAATATCCTCGAAGTTCATCTTTCTATCCGTACTCTTAATAATGTAAACCTTGTTGGTAGATTTATTTACAATTTGACGAATCACTAAATCATCTGGCTTCTCGATATCGTTGTCCTCAACATATTTAGCAATTAAAGCCACGAAATCTTTACCGAATTTCTTTGCCTTACCTTCACCAACACCAAAAATATTACTTAATTCATCTAGGTTCGTTGGATAGTTAAGCGCCATATCTTCCAAGCTTGGATCTTGGAAAATAGCAAAAGGTGGAATTTTATGTCTTTTCGCAACTTTTTTACGAAGATCTTTTAAGTATTCTAATAAAGTTTGGTCAAGAACACCTCCGCCAGCTTTATTTAAATCATCTGCCTTTTCTTGCATATCCGAATAATCATGGTCTTCGGCGATTTCAAATTTAGTTGGCTCTTTAATGTAGTCTTCTCCTTTTGGCGTCAACTTTAGAATTCCATAGCTTTCAATTTCTTTTTCTAAATAGCCATTAATGGTAGCTTGTCGTCCGATCGAACGCCAGAAATTATCGCCATCTTCTTTACCTGCGCCATAAAATTCTTCTGCAGTTAGTCCATAAGACTTAATAATTACAGAACTCTTACCAATTAAAACATTAACTAAGTCCTTAAGTTTTAATTTTTCGTTGGTATCTCTTACGACTTCTAAAAAGAACTTTAATTCCTTAGAAACTTCTTTCATTTTCTTAGGATTCCGCATGTTATCATCCATGTCGGCACCTTCGCCATTAATTTCGTCGTAGGTTTCACCAAAGTAGTGGAGTAAATATTTTCTTCTAGACATAGAAGTTTCTGCGTAGGCAACAACTTCGTTTAAAAGCTGCATTCCAATTTCTCTTTCAGAAACAGGTTTACCAGATAAAAATTTCTCTAACTTCTCAATGTCTTTATAATCGTAGAACGCCAAACAATAGCCTTCGCCACCATCGCGGCCCGCACGTCCGGTTTCTTGATAATATCCCTCTAAACTCTTAGGAAAATCATAGTGAATCACAAATCTAACATCGGGTTTGTCGATTCCCATTCCAAAAGCAATGGTTGCAACCACCACATCGGCATCTTCCATTAAGAACATATCTTGATGCTTAGCGCGAGTTTTTGAATCCAAACCTGCATGATAAGGGATAGCAGAGATTCCATTTAATTGAAGCAGTTGAGACATTTCCTCAACTTTTTTACGACTCAAGCAATATATAATTCCAGATTGTCCTTTTCTTTTGTTAATGAACCTAATTATCTGTTTGTCTATATCAACTTTCGGACGAACTTCGTAGAATAAATTAGGGCGGTTAAAGGAAGCTTTAAAAACTTCAGCTTCTTGCATTCCCAAGGTTTTCTGAATATCCTCTTGAACTTTTGGTGTAGCAGTAGCCGTTAAGGCAATAATTGGAGCGATACCAATTTTCTGAATAATATGTTTAATATTTCGATACTCTGGACGGAAATCATGACCCCACTCAGAAATACAGTGAGCCTCGTCTATGGCAAAAAACGAAATATTTGTGTTTTTGAAGAATTCAACATATTCATCTTTCGTAAGAGATTCTGGCGCAACATATAGCAACTTGGTTACACCCTCGTTGATATCAGATAAAACTTGATTGATTTCAGTTTTATTTAAAGATGAATTTAAAACATGGGCAATACCATCGTTGGCAGAAATACCACGAATTGCATCCACTTGGTTTTTCATCAGCGCAATTAGCGGTGATATCACGATAGCCAATCCATCTGAAAGGAGTGCCGGAAGTTGGTAGCAAAGAGATTTTCCTCCACCCGTCGGCATAAGTACGAATACATCGTTCTTGTCTAATAATGTTGAAATAATTTCTTCTTGGTCACCCTTGAACTTATCGAAGCCAAAATACTGCTTTAGGGATTTTGAAAGATTATGTTTATTACTCGCCATAGCGTAAAATCAAAAAGACTTTTTAAATTTGTCTGACCTAATTTAGACATAAATTTTAATCCATACAAACTGAAATCATTGGAAACTGAAGAAATTTTAAAAATCGGAGAGCAAATCATTGAAAGTGAAATCACTGAAGTGAAGCGTATGAAAGGAAATTTAACGTTAAATTTTTCTGAATGCGTTCAAGCCATGTTTTCCGCTAAAGGAAAAATAGTAGTAGTTGGCGTTGGTAAAAATGCACCGATTGCACAAAAAATGGTTGCAACCTTGAATTCTACGGGCACAGTTTCTCAGTTTCTGCATGCCGGAGAAGCATTACACGGTGATGTTGGATTAATTCAAAAAGAGGATGTTTGTCTTATTCTGTCTAAATCGGGAAACACCGCTGAAATAAAATCTTCTTTACCTTCCATTAAGCAGTTTTCTGCAAAAACAATTGCGATTACAGGGAATTTAAATTCTTATTTAGCACGCAACTGTGATATCGTTTTAGACGCCACTGTGGAAAAAGAAGCCGGAGTTTTGAATTTAGCCCCAACATCTAGTACTACAGTTCAACTTGTTTTGTGTGATGCTATCGCTATGACATTGCAGCAAATGAAGGGCTTTACTGGAAATGATTTTGGTAAATTCCATCCAGGTGGATCTTTGGGGAAACAACTTTTGCTAAAAGTAGAAGATATGTTAGATGAAACCCAAAAACCAGAAGTAAGTATTGACGCTCCGATCAAGGAAGTAATTCAATCTTTATCTTCAGGAAGATTTGGTATTACAGTGGTGAAGGATCAAAATGAAATTGTGGGGGTTGTTACCGATGGTGATTTAAGAAGAATGCTGGAAAAATTTACAGATTTCTCACACCTTAAGGCGCGAGATATTGCTTCTTTAAATCCTAAAACAATTAAAAAATCTATTTTAGCAAGAAAAGCACTTAGGTTGATCAATGAACACAAAATTGGTCAATTGGTAGTGGTAGATGATAATAACGAGTATGTGGGAATTATAGATTTCCATGGACTTACAAACGAAGGAATACGTGCAGAATAAACAGCAGAATAGAGATGAAATGCCCTTTTTGGATCATATATCAGAGTTGCGCAAGCATCTGATTAGAGCCATTATAGGAGTTGCCGTTGCCATGGGCTTGGTTGGAATATTTTGGAAAGTGATCGAAGGTTTTATTATGGCACCTTTGAGCTCTGACTTCATTACATTTCGATACTTCAATAAAATGGGGAGCCTGATTGGTTTTGATGATATGTTTAATAAGGATTTTAATATTACCCTTAAAAACCTTGAATTTGGTGGTCAATTTACCGCCATGATTGGTGTATTATTGGTTTCAGGAATCATAGTATCATTGCCTTACATCGTATTCGAGTTATTTCAATTCTTAAAACCTGGCTTAACACCAAAAGAAAAAAAGTACTCAAACGCTACCATGTTATTCACGGTGATGTTCTTCTTATTAGGAGTTTCATTTAGTTATTTTATGGTGATTCCATTGTCGGTGAATTTTATGTATTATTTCACACCTTTTAATGCTGCCAACGAATGGACCATTATGACTTATATTAATATGTTCCTTCAAACTACCTTGGCGATGGGAGTGGTGTTTTTACTTCCTATTATTGTTTATTTCTTGGCTAGAATTGGATTGGTGACACCAGAATTTTTAAAAACCTATCGAAAGCACGCTTTTATTGTAATTCTTACGATTGCATCCATCATTACACCTGCTGACCTGCTAAGTATGTTTGTTGCAGCGATTCCGTTGCTATTATTGTATGAGCTAAGTGTTCTGATTGTTAAATGGGTAGATAGATCCAATAAAGCAAAAGAGCCAAATACAAGCTTACCAGCTAAATCTTAAAAATAGATATTCATTTTTCTTAGTCTATTCTAATGCATCTTGAAGGTTTAAAACTTAATTAAAATATAGGTTTTAACAACTTCTCGTTATTTTAAATTATAAATAAGAAATAATTTAAGAATGGGGCCAATGTGTTAAAATATTGGGACTCCTATGATTACATAAATGGCTGTAGAATATTTATCAAATATGTGATTTCTTGCTTTGAAATGGATAGAAAAAATTTTATCTTTAAAAGCAAATAAACTTTATATGAGAATAATTGCATTACTTTTACTTTTTGTTCTTTTGTTTGTCACACAATTAAAATACATGATATTTGATTGATTTAACTTCAACCAAAAAATTATAATCCGTCCTAAGGTCGGATTTTTTTTATTTCACTAAATTTGAAGCTGTAAATGTTGTTATGAAAAATAAATTAATTCAATTTGAAGACTTAGGTCAATTCCAAGACTACCAAAAGATTTGGGATATGCAAGAAGAAAAATTGCAACAGATTGTAGATATAAAAAAACAAATTCGCGACTGGGAGAGACGTTTAGAAGAGGAACCAGAGTTGCAAACAGAAATTGATAATCAACAAACGCCCAACTTTTTATATTTTGTTGAGCATCCACACGTTTATACTTTAGGTAAATCGGGGGACGAAGCAAACATGTTAGCTAACGAAAAAATGCTCGATGAAATCAATGCTACTTATGTTAAAACCAATAGAGGAGGAGACATCACCTATCATGGTCCGAAACAACTAGTAGCTTATCCGATTTTGGATTTAGCCAATTTTAAGGAAGATATAAATTGGTATATGCGCAGCATGGAAGAGGTGATTATTAAGACGATTGCACACTATGGACTTAAAGGAGAAAGAAGTAAGGGCGAAACAGGTGTTTGGTTAGACGTAGGAACTCCGTTTGCTCGAAAAATTTGTGCTATGGGAGTGAAAGCTTCTAGATGGGTAACCATGCATGGTTTAGCTTTAAACGTAAACACAGATTTACGCTACTTTGATTATATCGTTCCTTGTGGAATTAAAGATAAAAATGTGACCTCTCTACAACGTGAATTAGATCGCGATATAGATATGGATGAGGTAAAGGATTTAGTACTTAAATACTTTGCAGAAGTTTATGAAGCCGATATTAAATCAGCTTCACAAGTTCCACAATAAAATTTTAAAAGTTTTAGGTTTTAATTCTTGAAGCCTAACTTGGTTCTTACGCGGGCAAGTGTTGCATCAGCCACCTTGCTCGCTTTTTTTGCGCCTAAACTAAGCGCTTCATCGATTTCGTGTTTGTTGTTTAACAAATAATCGAATCTCTCTCTAGGCTCCGCGAAAGTATCTAAAATAAGCTCAAATAAAGCTTGTTTTGCATGCCCATAACCATATCCACCACGCTCATAATTAGCTTTCATTTCTGTGATCTGATCTGGGGTCGCTAATAACTTATATAAATTGAAAACGTTACAAGTATTATAATCTTTAGGCTCTTCTAAAGGTGTGCTATCCGTTTCAATCGACATTACTTGCTTACGCAATTGTTTTTTAGGCAAGAAAATATTGATAAAATTACCTCGAGATTTACTCATTTTCTCACCATCCGTACCAGGAATGTACATAGTATCCTCATTAGTTTTACCTTCTGGAAGAACAAAAGTTTCTCCCATTTGATGGTTGAATTTAGAGGCTACATCCCTTGTGATTTCAATGTGTTGCATTTGGTCTTTACCCACCGGAACTACTTCTGCATCATATAAAATAATGTCAGCAGCCATTAAGATAGGATAGGTGAATAAACCCGCATTAACATCTTCTAATCTACCTGCTTTGTCTTTAAATGAGTGCGCAAGCGTAAGTCTTTGATAAGGGAAAAAGTTCAATAGATACCATGTTAATTCAGAAACTTGTGGTACATCCGATTGACGATAGAAAACAGTTTTCTCTGGGTTTAAACCTAATGCTAACCAAGTAGCAGCTGTTTCGTATGTGTTTTGTTGCAATACTTTTGGATCTTTAATTTGAGTTAAAGAGTGTAAGTCTGCAATAAATAAAAAACTTTCGTTTTGTTCTTCGTTTGCCATGTTGATAGCCGGAAGAATGGCACCTAAAATATTTCCAAAATGTGGTGTTCCTGTACTTTGTACGCCTGTTAATACTCTCATGAAAATGATAGATTAGTAATTAATTTAAATCTAGTTTAAATTTTGAGATGGAAGAGTAAAAGCTCTATCCTTAAATAATAATAATAAAATTCCGCCCACAGTGATTGCGCTATCGGCAATATTAAAAACTGGAGCAAAGAAAGTTCCTGATTTACCGCCAATCATAGGAATGAATTCTGGCCAGGTATAATCAAAAAGCGGAAAATGTAACATATCTACTACAGTTCCTTGAAAGAGTGGAGCATATCCAGAAAAGTCTGCTTTAGAAACTTGTCCGAAATAGCCTTGCCATTGCTCAAATTCTTCGTTGTAGGTAGTTCCAGAGTCGAAGATAAGACCATAGAAAGAACTGTCGATTACGTTTCCAAAAGCACCAGCCAAAATCAAAGCTGCAGGTATAATAAAGTAATTTGAAGTGTAAATTTTTACATTTTTAGTCAAAAACCAAGTTCCCCAAATAATTAAAACCCATCGGAAAACAACTAATGCAATCTTCCCGAAAATTCCGCCCATTTGCATTCCATATGCCATTCCTGGATTCTCTACAAAAACCAATTGAAACCAATCTGGAATCACGGTTAAACTCTCTCCTAACTGGAAGTTGGTTTTAATGTAAAATTTAGAAATCTGATCAATTAAGATAATGATAATCGCAATAAGGCCAATCTTCTTCAAACTATATAGATATAAAAAATTATGGCAACAAAGTTAAAATAAATTTAAACTTGATGTTGCCAAAATCTTAATTTTAATAAATGACTACTGTCTGTTTTTCGCCTCGATGCTCAATGTAGCGTGAGGAACTAGCTTCAGACGTTCTTTGCCGATCAATTTACCGGTGACACGACAAATTCCGTAGGTTTTGTTCTCAATACGGATAAGCGCATTTCTCAAATCTCTTAAGAATTTCTCCTGACGAGCTGCTAACTGAGCATTTTGTTCTTTGCTCATCGTCTCAGATCCTTCTTCAAAAGCTTTGAAAGTAGGCGAGGTGTCGTCTGTTCCATTATCTAAATCGTTGATAAATGATTCACGAATAGATTGCAAATCACTCTCAGCTTGCTGAATTTTCTTCTCTATAATCTCTTTAAATTCCGCCAATTCTTTATCAGAGTAGCGTGTTTGTACTTCTTTTGACATATTGTTTAGATTTTGTTTATCGTTATGTGCGAAACAATATCATCAATCTCTATCATATGCTCACTCTCTAGCTTATCCTGAAACGAAATTGAATCTGTTAAAGTTTCGTTACTAAGATAATCTTTATTTTTATTAATTGCAACTTCTAAAGTCGGTTGCGACTCTAAAACAATATTAATTCGATCGGTAACTTCTAGACCTGTACTTTTTCTTAAATTCTGAATTCTATTAACTAGCTCACGTGCAATTCCTTCATGAATTAAATCATCGTTCAATGTTGTGTCTAATGCAAGTGTTAAATTTCCATCAACAGCAACCACCCATCCTTGAATGTCTTTAGTGATGATCTCAAAGTCTTCAATCGGAAGCGTATGAGTTTCTCCATTAATTTCAATATCATAAGAAGAATTAGCCTCCAATTGGCTGATTGCATTCGAATCCATTTGTTTAATGGCAGCAGCAACTAACTTCATGTCTTTTCCGAATTTTGGACCTAAGCTCTTGAAGTTTGGTTTTGCTTCTTTAACTAAAATATCCGCAGCTTCCTCGTGAGTAATAATTTCAATTTCTTTCACGTTAACTTCTTGCTTTAACAAGCTAGAAATTCTTTTTAATCGGTCAAGCATTTTCTGATCCTGCGCAGGAATCATTACTTTTTGTAATGGTTGACGAACTTTAAGATCTGCTTGCTTTCTCAATGAGAAAATCATGCTCGTTGCACGTTGTGCCAAGTGCGTAGTTTCTTGTAGTTCGATGTCAACAACACTTTCATCATAAGCTGGGAAATCTGCAATGTGTACAGATTCTTCATTTCCAACTACAGACGTTAAATCTCGGTATAAACGATCCATAAAGAATGGAGCAATAGGCGAAGCTAATTTAGCCACACTTACTAAAACCTCATAAAGCGTTTGATATGCAGAAATTTTGTCTTGTGTATATTCACCTTTCCAGAAACGTCTTCTGTTCAATCTTACATACCAATTACTTAAGTTATCCCCAACAAACTCTTGAATAGCTCTTGCTGCTCTTGTTGGCTCGTATTCGGTTAAGTTGGTATCAACTGTTTTAATTAAAGTATGTAGCTCAGATAAAATCCAACGATCTAATTCAGGACGATCTTTCAATGGTATTTGCTCTTCTTGGTTTACAAAACCATCAACGTTAGCATATAATGCAAAGAAAGAATAGGTATTATATAAGGTTCCAAAGAATTTTCTTCTTACCTCATCGATACCTTCTAAATCAAACTTTAGGTTTTCCCAAGGTTGCGCATTGGCAATCATATACCATCTTGTTGCATCTGGACCATAAGTTTCTATGGTTTCAAATGGATCAACTGCATTCCCTAATCGTTTCGACATTTTTTGACCGTTTTTATCTAAAACAAGACCATTCGAAACAACGTTTTTATAAGCAATATTATCGAATACCAAACCTGAAATTGCATGTAGGGTATAGAACCATCCACGTGTTTGGTCAACACCTTCGGCAATGAAATCCGCTGGCGCAATAACATCTAAATCCTCTGATCTCTCAAAAGGATA
Source organism: Profundicola chukchiensis (assembly GCF_029664245.1). Classification (GTDB taxonomy): domain Bacteria; phylum Bacteroidota; class Bacteroidia; order Flavobacteriales; family Weeksellaceae; genus Profundicola; species Profundicola chukchiensis. The sequence continues at coordinate 42,534 of NZ_JANAIE010000008.1, forward strand.
ATGCCATTGAGCATAAGGCATAGAACCAGAATCGAACCAAACGTCGATCAAGTCCGCCTCACGTTTCATTGGTTTGCCGGATGGAGAAACCAAAGTAATTTTATCTACAATGTTCTTGTGGATATCAACTTTGCTATAGTTCTCTTCTGAAAAATCATTTGGAACAAAACCTTTGAATGGATTTTCAGTCATAAATCCAGCCTCAATCGATTTTTGGATTTCGGTCATTAATTCTTCTAAAGAACCAATAATGATTTCTTCTTTACCTTCTTCTGTTCTCCAGATTGGTAAAGGAATTCCCCAATATCTTGAACGAGATAAGTTCCAGTCTTTTGCCTCAGCTAACCAGTTTCCAAATCGACCTTCTCCCGTAGATTTTGGTTTCCAATTAATTTTTTTGTTTAATTCAACCAATTTTTCTCTTTGTTCAGAAATTTTAATGAACCAAGAATCTAATGGATAGTATAAAATTGGTTTATCAGTTCTCCAACAATGTGGATAACTGTGTTTGTATTTTTCTACTTTAAAGGCACGATTTTGCTCTTTTAATAGAATAGAGATTTCAACATCAATTGATTTCTCTGGAGCTTCGCCATCGTCGTAGTATTCATTTTTAACGTATTTACCACCAAATGGAGCTGGTAAACTTTCTATAAATCTACCTTGCAGATCAACCAAAGGAACAGGATTCTCTTGATCATCTAAAACCAACATAGGTGGAATATCATTTTCCTCAGCTACCTTGGCATCATCCGCACCAAAAGTAGGAGCCGTATGAACGATTCCTGTACCATCTTCAGTCGTTACGAAATCTCCAGGAATCACACGGAATGCTTTTTCTGGATTTATATAAGGAGTCGCCCAAGGAAGTAGTTGTTCGTATTTAGTTCCAACTAAGTCAGATCCTTTAAATTCTTTAATTACTTCAAATGGAATTTTTTTGTCTCCTGCTTTATAATTCGTGAAGTCTTCTTCAGATTCCGCTGCAAAATAATTCTTACTGAATTGATAGTTTAATAATGATTTTGCTAGAACCACTAAAATAGGTTCGTGTGTATATTGGTTGTAAGATTTAACTAAAACATAGTCAATCTTGTTACCTACCGTCAATGCCGTGTTCGATGGAAGCGTCCAAGGAGTGGTCGTCCATGCTAATAAATACACATCGGCATCGATATCATTAAATAAATCTGTGCTGTCTTTTTTAACCTTAAATTGAGCTACAGCCGAAGTATCACTAACATCACGGTAAGTTCCTGGCATATTAAGCTCATGTGAACTCAGACCGGTACCCGCTTTAGGTGAAAAAGGTTGAATTGTATAACCTTTATACATAAGGTCTTTGTTGTAAATCTGCTTCAACAACCACCATACAGATTCCATATATTTAGGCTCGTAGGTGATATAAGGGTCATCTAAATCAACCCAATATCCGATGCGCTCGGTTAGGTCGTTCCAAATATCGGTATAGCGCATAACCGCTTCTTTACAAGCTTGGTTATAATCTTCGATAGAAATTTTGGTTCCGATATCCTCTTTGGTGATTCCTAATTCTTTTTCAACACCAAGCTCAACAGGAAGACCATGCGTATCCCATCCGGCTTTACGCTTAACTTGTTTTCCTTTTAGGGTTTGATATCTACAAAAAATATCCTTAATCGCACGAGCTAAAACGTGGTGAATTCCAGGTTGTCCATTCGCCGAAGGTGGTCCTTCGTAGAATAGGTATGGCTCGTTACCTTCTCTGGTGGTGATACTTTTCTCAAAAGTTCTATCCTTCTTCCAAAAGGATAATTCTTCTTCTGAAATCTTCACTAAATCCAGATGATTGTATTCAGGAAATTTATTTCTCATATCGCTCTTTAAGTGTAGTATTTATAGATGAGTGCGAATTTATGAATTATTTATAAATTAAGTAGTGAGCCTAAGAGTATTATTTAATTCTATAATATAATGGCATTTAATAAAAATTAAGTTTAATTCAAAAAAAATGTTAATTGTATTCAAAGATTTAGTAATTTTGCTAATTGAAATTAAAAAACATTGAAATGAAAAAAGTATTATTATCTTTAGCAGTAGTTGGTTTCTTCGCATTTACTTCTTGTAAATCAGAAGGTGAAAAAACAACAGTTGAAACAGAAGTAGAAACAGTTGACGGAGAAAACGTTGCTGATGCACAAGAGGCTTTAAACGCTGACGTAAAAGAAGCTCAAGACGCTTTAAACGAAGCTACTAAAGAATTAGAAGAAGCAAAAGCAAGTGGAGACGCTACATTAGTAGAAGCTGCTGAAGCTAAAGTTGCTGAATTACAAGCTAAAGTTGACGAAGTTCAAAAAGCTGCTGGTGATGCAATCCAAGCTGTTGACGGAGCTGTTGAAAACGCTGACGATATGTTAGACGCTACAACTGACGCTGCTGAGGAGCAGTTAGAGAACGTTGAAGACGCTGCAGAAGATTTAAAAGATGCTGTTAAATAATTTTTAACACACAAAAAAACACAAAGTGCCCCTTCTGTAAGAGGCACTTTTTTTTTGCTCAAAACTCAAATGAAATTTAAATACTAAAACTAAAAAAGCCACTTCTTCAATGAAATGGCTTTCTAATATTAATTAAATATTATTTAAATCCACCTGGACTTTAGGACTCAGCAATATGTTTTGCAGCAATATATCCAAAAACAATTCCCTGACCGATGGTGGCTCCTGCACCTGGATAAGATTTACCAAATACGTTGGCTGCATTATTACCAATAGCATATAAACCATCAATTACGCTACCGTCTGGGCGCAAAGCTCTACCTAATTCATCGGCTTTAATTCCGCCACAAGTACCTAAGTCAGATAAAACCATCTTAACTGCATAGAGTGTTTTAGAAGAATCTAATGGGCGTAAATTTGGATTTGGTTTTATAGTTGGATCACCATAATATCTATCATACGCACTATCTCCACGCTGGAATTCTGTGTCTTTTCCTTTTTCGGCCATTTGATTAAACTTCTGGAAGGTTGCTTCAAACTTTTCTGCTGGAACTCCAATCGCTTTGGCTAAGGCTGCTGGTGATTCTGCTTTATGCACAATTCCTGCCTCGTACCACTCTTCAGGGAAAGGCGCATAAGGGAAAACGGATCCACCAAATAAATAGCTATTCTTGTATTTAGTATCCAATATAATGTACATGTCATCAATGGGACGACCTTCCTTTTCTAGTTCAAAAATCTTTTGCCCAAAGGTCATATAATCTGTTGCTTCATTGATGAATCTCTCTCCATCTTGATTAATAATAAAACTACCCGGCAATGAACGTTCGGCTAACATTACTTGAACTTGTCCTCCTTTTTTGAAAGGAGCAATCGCCGGGAACCACCAAGCTTGATCCATTAAAGCCTTATCAGCTCCAATTTTTTCTGCTATTTTAATTCCATCTCCTGTATTGCCTTCGGCACCTAAACTATATTCTCTTTTGCTAAATCTATCTGAATTATGCTTAATACGCATTTCTTGATCGTGGTCAAATCCACCAGTTGCGAGAATTACTCCTTTATTAGCGCGAATTGTAACTTCTTGGCCATCTTGAACTGCTTTGACACCTACGATACGATCATTTTCATACATCAATTCTTTCATTTCCGTGCGAGTCCAAACAGGGATATCCGCATCAATAACTGCTTTAAATAATCCCGCCGCCAAGGCTTGTCCACCTGCTTGATAGTTTTTTCCAAGGATTTTTCCCCCAACACCTTTAGATAAGTTTTTTAAGATTATAGGCAAAGCTTGAAACGGCATTCTCATCATTAGATTCAAACGCTTATAAGCATAACCAGTAATAGGCATTGGAACAGAAGCCTCCATCACTCCAGGTCTGAATCGATTAAATTCTTCGCCTAAAGAAGCTACGTTAAAAGGTTTGTATTCAACACTTCGCCCCATAGGCTTACCTCCTGGGTTTTCTGGATGATAATCTGAATAACCCTTAGACCACATAAAATCTAAATCGGTGTTTTCTCTTAAAAAATTAACTGCGGGATCACCATACTCCAAAAATGCATTCCATCGCTTTTCAGGTGAATCTTGGGCTAGAGTAGATAGGTAGGTTTTTCCTTCTTCTAAAGTGTCTTTTTGGCCTTCTTCTAATAAAACTGAGTTCGCAGGAATCCAAAAAGCACCACCCGATCTAGCTACAGAACCTCCCACAACTTCGGTTTTCTCGATAATTAAAGTGCTTAGACCTCCGCTCTTAGCTTTTAATGCTGCCATCATTCCTGTACCAGACCCTACAACTAATACATCGACATTTGTGTCTTTAGCTTGAGGTCCTTTTCTAATTTCTTTACTCATTTTATATTATGTTTTTTATTTAAGAGATATCAAAATTGGAAATCTTAAATATGTTCCAAGTTTTAATAAGACTTTATGCTTGCAAATTGTATTCCTTAATAACTGAAAACTAGTTTGAGATGAAACTAAGTAGTTGATAAAGTGTAGAGTATTTTCTTTTAATTAAAAAATACTTAGAATATCAACTTCAAACTTTATGAGTTTAACTTAAATGTTAAAACATTGCTTTGAAAACTTTCTAAATTCAAGCCTCTTATGAATTGTTAAATTATGAATTATGAAAATAAATAGTTGAATTATTGTTGTTTTATGAGTAATTAAAACTATTTAATGAGCAAGTTTTAGTTTTTATAATTATTTCTTAAGTTTGAAACTAAACGTTAAAAAAAATTAAATTATGAGAAACTTTTACTTCTGGACCTTAAGTGTGCTTTGTAGTACCTTGATGTTCGGTGTTTCCAACAATTCAAACCTTGAAACCAACTCCTCCTTTGGGGCGTGGTATCAAGCAAAGACTTTAAGTCTAGAAAATTCATTAAATTATCAAGGTAACTTCAACCATGTGTTTTTCAGGAATAGCGCATTTGCTATGTCTGACTATTGTATACCTTCGGCAACTGTAACTTCAAGATATATTAATAATTTCACAACTGAAGGCGGGCATCAATCTGTTTCTAATCTTGATTCAGGTTTCTCCCCAGACGGATATGGTGATTTCACCGATATGGTCGTAGAACAGGGGCAAGGCGGTGCAGTTAACTTCTCGGTTAATGTAAGTGGAGGTTCTGCTGGTTTCAGAATCTGGGTTGATTGGAACCAAGATGGAACTTTTGCAGCAGATGAGGTTGCTTTTCAGACCAGTTCATATTCATTAAGTCATAGTGGATCATTTGAAGTTCCACAGGACGCTATGTTGGGTTCGACAAGAATGAGAATTGTTAGTCACTGGTTGAGTACAACTGGTGATATAGCACCTTGTGCAACAGGATTTTTATATGGTGAATTCGAAGATTACACTTTTATTGTAACAGATGTGTCAGCTTACGATTGTCCTGTATTAGAAGCTAACATTGGTGCTGCATGTGATGATGGGAACCCAAATACAAATAATGATACGGTAAATGAAGATTGTGAATGTGTTGGTATTCCTGCGGCTGATAATGATGAAGCGTGTGACGCAACTGCTTTAACTTGTGGAGATGTAATTACACAAAGTTTAATCGGAGCTTCTTCTTCGATAGAAGATAGCTGTAATGGAAGTGGATCGTCTGATGTTTGGTTTAGTTTTGTTGTTGACGGAACTCAAAAAGTAACAGTTGCCGAAACTTCTTCATTCGATGCTATTGTGCAATTATTTATAGGTGATGATTGTGGTAACTTAGTTGAAGCAGGAGCGTGTTCTGATATTACGGAAAACTATACGGTTACTGAGCCTGGAACTTACTATTTTAGAGTTCGTCCATACTCTTCGTTAAATAATGAAGCAGAGATTACCGTAAGTTTAACTTGTGAAGACTTCGACTGTTCGAGTTTAAATGCGGATATAGGAGATTCTTGTGATGATGGTGATCCAAATACATTAAACGATGTAATAACTGAAGATTGCGAATGTCAAGGAACGCCTTTAGCAGAAAATAATGAAGCTTGTAACGCAACAGAAATAACTTGTGGAGAGGAGATTTCTCAAAGTTTGGTAGGAGCAGTTGAAACACAAGAAGATACTTGTTATGGAAGTGGAACTGCAGATGTATGGTTTAGCTTTACAACAGATGGAACTCAATTATATACAATTGCTGAAACTTCGGCATTTGATGCAGTGGTTCAATTATTTATGGGTGACGATTGTGGTAATTTAATCGAAGTTGGAGCTTGTTCTGACTTTAATGAGTATTTTACAGTTTCTGATGCTGGAACTTATTACTTCAAAGTTAGACCTTATTATTCTTCAGGAAACTCAGGTAACATTACGGTTAGCTTGACTTGCGAAGGATTTGATTGTCAGGAATTGTCTGCAAATATTGGAGACGCTTGTGATGATGGAAATCCTAATACTGCAAATGATGTGGTGACTGAAGATTGTGAGTGTGTTGGTGTTCCAGCGCCTGTAGATAACTCTTGTGCAAATCCTATTGCATTAGCTTGTGGAGAGGAGCCTGTAACTTATTCTTCTGCTAGCTCTACCAATATTTCACCAGATGGATGTAGTATCGGAAATAATGGATTATGGTTCTCATTTGAAGGAACGGGTGCGGCAATTACGATTACATCTATGGCAAGTTTTGATCATAAAATGTCTATGCAAACTGGATCTTGTGATGATTTAACTTTTATCGCATGTAAAGACGGTACTATAAATGAGGAAATCTACACGTTAGAATCTACAGTTGCGGGTGAAATGTACTACGTTTATATCGCACATTATAGCTCATATACTAACGCAACAGGAAGTATTTCTGTTAGTATAGATTGTGCTGAAGTGCCAGATTGTACAGCTCCAACCTTAAGTTTAACAACTCAAGATGCTAATGGTGATGAAATCGATTGTTTAGATGCAGATGGTGAGTTCTTTGTTGTAGCTAGTCTATCTGGTGGATCAGGAAATGATAACTACAGTTTATCTGCCAATGGTGGTGAGGCTGTTGAAGTAGCAGCTGATGCTTCGCATACTTTCGGTCCTTTTGCGGCAGGAACAGATGTAGAAGTTGTAGCAACTGGTGTTGAAGATAATTTATGTAGTGTAACAGAAGCAGCTGATGCACCGGCTAATTGTCCTCCAGTAAACGAAACTTGTGATGGTGCAATTGCTTTAGAATGTAATGCAGAACCTGTAACGTATTCTTCGGCTGGTTCTTCAGCGACTTCACCAAGTGGATGTAATTTAGGAAATAACGGAATTTGGTTCTCGTTCGAAGGAACAGGAGCTGATATTAGCATTGTTTCATCAGCTAGTTTTGATCACGAAATGTCTATTAATACAGGTACGTGTGATGCTTTAGTGAATGTCGGATGTAAAGATAGTTCTACAGGAGAGGAAACATATACAGTAGAAGATACGGTAGAAGGTCAAATGTACTATGTATATATTGCTCATTGGAATGTTGGAAGTACAACTACAGGTACAATCACTATTGCTATCGAATGCGAAGAAGTTGTAGTTGATGATGTTGTTGCACCAACAGTTGTTACACAAGATGTGACAGTAGAATTAGATGAAAATGGAATGGCTTCAATTTCAGCTGACGAAGTTAATAATGGTTCTTCTGATGATGTAACTACAAGCGAAAACTTAGTTATGAGTTTAGATGTAACAAGCTTTGATTGTTCAAATGTTGGTGAGAATACAGTAACTTTAACTGTAACTGATGAGGCTGGAAATAGTGCAACAGGAACTGCAGTTGTTACGGTTGAGGATAACTTGGCGCCAGTAATTACAACTGAAGATTTAATGATTGGATTAGAAGGTAATGCTTCTGTTTCTATCATGGTTGAAGATGTTGCAACGGCTACAGATAACTGTGGTGGTGATGTAACTATTACTTTAAGTCAAGATGAGTTTACTGAATTAGGAGAATATACGGTAACGGTTACTGCTACGGATGCTAATGGAAATACATCTACGGAGACAGTTACTGTAACGGTAGTTGAAACTATGGGTGTTAACGATTTTGCTTCTAGAAAAGGAGTTGAAGTATATCCAAACCCGTCTAGCGATTTTGTTCAAATCAAGTCTGATGTTGAAGTTGATTTTGTTCAAGTTTATAGCTTAACAGGTCAATTAGTTAAAACTGTAAAATCGAATAAAGTTGATTTAAGAGGTTTTGTAAGTGGAAACTATGTATTGAAAGTTCAAACAAAAGATGGTGGACAAGTTTCTAAGAAATTAATCGTTAAATAATTTCATATAAATGTTGAAAGGCTCCTTCGGGGGCCTTTTTTTATGTCTAAAAACAAGTGATTTGGTGTAAATGTGACCTTCAAACTAGAAGAATTGAATAGTTAATATTAAATTTATAATGTTAATTTAATATTTGGGAAATGTTTAAGTAACAATAACTACTTTAGCACCCCCTAATTCAACTTTATTTTTTGAAACTGAATCTCCCAACATATTGGTATATCATGGCGACTTATTTAATGATAAGTTTGGTCGCTGCTATTTTCTATTTACCTGAATCATCAGGTTTAAATACGATTCTACTCAATAGATTGGTATTCGTGGGATTGCTATTGTTGGTTTTGTATTTAAAAACAAGAATAAAAGATCAGCTATTTCAATTGATAAGTTTGATTAGTGTTTATGCGTTTTTGGGAAGTGTTTACTCAGAAACTGCTATACTGAATACGATGTTTTTTGAAAAGCAAGATGCTTTAGTATCGCATTGGGATGAGGTTTTGTTTGGGTTTCAGCCAGCTCTAGAATTTTCTAAACAATATAGATCTATGTTGTTTAGTGAACTTATGTTTATGGGCTATTTTTCTTATTATCTCATGCCTTTATTTATAATTTTTTCACTTTATAAATCAGGAAAGCTTAATCATTTTGGGTTTTTATTAATAGGCTCTTTTGTTTTGTATTATCTTGTATTTATACTATTTCCAGTTGCGGGACCACAGTTTTATTTTGACTATCCAGAGAATCATATTCAAGCGCAAGGATGGTTTGCTAAAGGCGTTAAGCTAATTCAGCAAATAGGAGAGGCGCCTACTGCTGCATTCCCGAGTTCGCATGTGGGAGTGACCGTAATTATGCTATTATTTTTAAATCAATATTTCAAAAAGTTACTTATTTATATTATTCCATTTGCCCTTGTTCTATTCTTTTCAACGGTCTATATAAAGGCGCATTATGCAGTAGACGTATTTGCAGGTATTGTATCGGGATGGGTAATTTATAAGACTTTAAACTCAATTTATTTATCATCTCAAAAGCCTTAAGCTTATGTCTATAAATGTAAAAGAACTAGAAACTAAATCCGAATGGAAAGAATTCGTCTTTTTGCCAGAGAAGATTCATAAAAATCATTCTAATTGGTTGCATCCACTATATATGGACGATAAAAAGTTTTTTGATAAAGACCGAAATCCATCCTTTAAAAACAATAAAGCCAAGTTGTTTTTAGCTTTTAATGATCAACAAGTTGTAGGTAGAATTATGGGTATTATTCCCACGAAATATAATGAGGGAAAAGAAGTTAAGTGCGCTCGATTTTCTTACATGGAATGTTATGAGGATAAAGAGGTTTTTGATGCCTTATTAAAGGCTGTTACGGATTGGGCTTTAGCCTTAGATTGTCAAGAATTGATTGGCCCTATGGGGTTTTCAGATAAAGAACCACAAGGATTTGTGACCAAAGGTTTTGAGGAGCCAACCATGTTCGTTACGAATTGTACCTATCGTTATATGAAGGAATTTATTGAGGAAAATCAATTTAATTCTTTCGTTAAATTACATGAGTATGAAGTTCCCATCGATGAGCAAATAAAAACTCGCTACGAAAAATTTATAGAAAGAGTTTCGCGTAATCAGCAGGTTAGGTTGCTTGAGTTTAAAAAAGGAAAACAAGTAAAACCTTATGTTTCTGGGGTTTTTGAATTAATTAATAAAACCTATCAGGAGATTTATGGATTTACCGAAGTCACAGAAGCTGAACGTGATGAGTTTGCCAATCGTTTCTTGCCCTTATTAAATCCGAAATTAATCAAGATTATTGTCGATCAACACGATAAAGTAGTGGCTTTTGTTATAGCCATGCCAGATTTGAGTGAAGGAATTCGCAAGGCTAGGGGAAGAGTTTATCCTGTAGGCTGGATTCATTTATTGAAGAGTTTTAGAACTTCTAAAAGGCTTGTTTTGCTGTTAGGAGGAGTAGATCCGGCAATGCAGAATAAAGGTTTAGATGCGATTTTGGCAGAAAGCTTATTTAAATCAGCTATTGAATTAGGTTTTAAGACTATGGATAGCCATTTAATCATGAAAGACAACAAAAAAATGATCGCTGAAATCGAAAGGCTTGAAGGTCATCGACTTTGTAAGGAGTATACTATTTATAAGAAGAGGATTGGGTAAATGATTTAAGATGTGATATTTAAGTAAAAATTCATAAATTGTACTACCTAATCTATTTAAGCATGGAAGTTTTTGCAATTATCATAGTAATCTTAGTTATAATTTTTATTTTTTACTTCTATAAAAGAGTTTCCGCGAAAAGCAATTCTTTAAATAAAGATGTTTTGGTGAATACTGAATTATCAACTAAGCCTTCAGGAAAAGAAGTTAACGGTTTGGTTCATAATCATGATAATTCATGTAGTAGCGGGATTTATGATCAATTATTAGTTTACTTTAGTGATTCCAATGAGTCTTTTTATGAAGATGAAAAATATTTAGATTCACTAAAGTTGGGGTTAGAAGATGAAGAAACGAAACAACAAATTGGTCGCGCGCAATTATTTAAATTAATAGGAGAGTACTACGTTGTAAACAATAGAGTTTCTGAAGCTATAAAATCTTGGGAAAAAGCTATAGAAGAAGATCCAAAGATTGGTTTAAAATTAAAGCTTAAGAAGTTACAGGATGTATCCGAAATATCAGAGGAGTTAAAACAACAACTACTGAGTAAGAGAAAAGTTAAAAGGAAAAAGAAAAAGAGAGATTTTAATTGGGTTGTTAAAAATTATATAAGCTTTTTTAACAGGTTTAATATAGACGAGGAGGCTTTAAAATCTAAGTATCTTTTATGGAACAAAAACAATTCTCAACCAATTGAGGACTTTGTTTGGTATATGTTTAATTCCATGTTAGATGAGAATGCAAAGAAAAATCAACCTTTAAATGAATTTTATCAAAAAAATGCAGAAATATATTCAGAAATGACTTCATTTAGAAGAGTGCATGAAGGTAAAACAGAAAATGAATTATATAAATTATACAATGAGAACTCTGTTAAGGCAAATGTATATAATTCAAAAGTTGAATTAGAGGTTGCAATAATAGGAGCTCCGGATTGTATTCAAGGTAGAAAGCTAAATAAAAAGATGATTTCAGTAGAAGAGGCATTAGAAAATACAATTATTCCTTATGATGAATGTTCTAGAGGAGCATGCATGTGTATGTACTCTGTTGTTTCTAAACATGATTCGGATGGATCTTTGATATTCAAGGAATAGAAGAAAATCTTAGTTCAAACAATATTTTATGTACTAAATCTATCTCTGGTTGCGCATTAGGTGCACCTTTTTCTATGCTTAAATTAAGCACAAAAAAAACCTCCTGAAATTCAGGAGGTTATCTCATTAATTGTAGACCCACAGGGATTCGAACCCCGACAAGCGGCACCAAAAACCGATGTGCTACCGTTACACCATGGGTCTTTTCGATTAATTCGATTGCAAATATAGAAATTAATTTTTGACTCCACAAAATGAAAATTGAAAAAAGTTTGAAATTTTTTGAGTTCAAACTTCTAATTCATTCATTACAAATTGGTTCGATAAAATAATTTTTTTCAATGTATTTTATCTTAACCGAATTCCGTAATTTGTGAACCTATTAAACTTGCATTTAAAATGAATATTGAACAAAGAATTCAAGAGCTTTCTCAGGAATTAGACGAGCATAACTACAAATATTATGTACTAGACCAACCGAGTATCTCGGACTATGAGTTTGATATGAAACTTCGCGAATTACAAGAGCTAGAGGAAAAACATCCAGCTTTTGCGAGTCCTAACTCGCCAACGCAACGTGTAGGAGGTAGTGTAACCAAGAATTTCCCAACCATAGAGCATAAGTATAGAATGTATTCTTTGAGCAATGCTTATTCATTTGAAGAGGTAGAGGAATGGATAGCGCGCTTAGAGAAGTCCATGGGAACTAACTTGACTTATGTTTGTGAGTTGAAATATGACGGAGCTTCGATTTCTTTAAAATATGTGGATGGAAATTTAGTCGAAGGTGTTACCCGTGGTGATGGTTTTCAAGGTGATGAAATTACGACCAATGTTAGAACCATTCGTTCGATTCCTTTAAAACTAAAAACAGCTACAGAAGGTGAACTTTTTGTTCGAGGAGAAATCATTCTCCCTTTTACAGGTTTTCAACAACTCAACGCAGAAAGAGAAGAATTAGGTCTTGAGCCTTTTATGAATCCACGTAATACGGCCAGCGGAAGTCTTAAAATGCAAGATTCTACCGAGGTGGCTAAACGTCCGCTAGAAGCCTTTATGTACGGAGTGTTGGGTGATAATCTTCCTTTCGATACTCAATGGGAGATGTTGGAGTTTGCACGCCAGGCTGGGTTTAAAGTTCCGAATGCAGCTCAACTTTGTAAGAATGCACAAGAAATTCAAGATTTTATTAATCATTGGGACAAGGCTCGTCATGATTTGCCTTATGAAATCGATGGAATTGTAATTAAAGTAAATGAAATTCATCAGCAGAATGAATTAGGATATACAGCCAAATCTCCTCGTTGGGCTGTGGCTTATAAATTTAAAGCAGAGCAGGTTCAAACCAAATTAAACTCGATTACTTACCAAGTAGGAAGAACGGGTGCCGTTACGCCTGTGGCGAATTTAGAGCCGGTTTTATTGGCTGGAACTACCGTTAAACGTGCTTCTTTGCATAATGCTGATATCATTGCTCAGTTAGACGTTAGGATTGGCGATACCGTTATGGTTGAAAAAGGTGGAGAAATTATTCCAAAAATTGTGGATATTAATCTAGATCTTCGCCCAGCTGATGCAGAAAAAATAGAGTTTGCCAAAACTTGTCCTGAGTGTGATACGCCACTAGAAAGAGCGGAAGGTGAAGCTGCTTTTTATTGTCCGAATGAAGATGGTTGTCCACCACAAATCAAAGGACGAATAGAGCATTTTGTGAGCAGAAAAGCCATGGATATGGAATCTGTGGGTGCTGAAACGATTGCACTTTTCCATGAAGCTGGATTGTTAAACAATATTGCAGATTTATATGATTTAAAGAAGGAAGATATTTTGCCATTGGACCGAATGGCCGAAAAGTCTGCGAATAATATCATTGAATCCATTGTTAAATCTAAAGAAATTCCATTCCATAAGGTTTTGTATGGATTAGGAATTCGTTTTGTGGGTGAAACTGTGGCAAAGAAATTAGTTAAAGCTTTACCGACAATTGATGCTCTTATGAAAGCTTCGCAAGAAGATTTAGAAGCTATAGATACAATCGGTGTTAGAATAGCCGAAAGTGTAAGAAAGTATTTCGAGAATCCTGAGCATATTGAAATGATTCAAAAATTAAAGGATTACGGATTACAGTTCGAAGCGGTGGCAGATGAGAATGTTTCTGATAAATTAAACGAGCAAAGTTTCTTGTTTACGGGAAAATTGACGGAATTTACACGTGACGAAGCCAAAGAAATGGTTGAGAAAAATGGAGGTAAATTAGTTTCATCCGTTACCAAAAAATTAAATTATTTAGTGGTGGGTGAAAATGCAGGTTCAAAACTTAAAAAAGCAACAGAGTTAGGAACAGTGAAAATCTTAACTGAGCAGCAATTTCTAGATATGCTTCAAGAATAGAAGGGCATAGTGAAATAGTCTTTTCTTAGCCGTATATTTGTAGGTTGAATTATTAAATTATATCTGTGACTTTCGCAACTATCACCAATCTTACTAAATCCTATGGCATCCGAACTTTGTTTGAGGATGTTAATTTTATTGTCAATCAAGGCGATAATATTGCCATTGTAGCTAAAAACGGAAGTGGTAAGTCTACTTTATTAAAAATTATTCAGGGTGTTGAAACACCTGATTCTGGTGAGGTTGAAATTCATCGTGGAATCGATGTTTACACGCTAGAGCAAGGTGATGACTTCGACGAGAATTTGTTAGCGAAAGACATCATTTATGCGCATGATAATGATGTTTTGCAGTTATTAAATAAATATCAATCTTATTTGAACGAAGGTATTTCTGATCAGCGTTTGATTGATGTAATGACCCAGATTGATGAAGCGAATGCTTGGAATGTTGAGTCATTATTTGAGGAGATTTTCTCTAATTTAAAGATTGATTTCTTAAACCAAAAGATTGGAAGCCTATCGGGTGGACAACGTAAAAGGATTTCATTAGCTAAATTTTTAATTGATATTTCGATTGACGAAGGGCATCAATTATTAATCTTAGATGAGCCTACCAACCACCTAGATATTGAAATGGTGGAGTGGTTAGAATACTTCATCAACAAAGAGAACCGAACTTTGCTTTTGGTGACCCACGATAGATATTTCTTGGATTCAATTTGTACACAAATTCTGGAATTAGAAGATCAAACGATTTATGTTCATCGTGGTGATTACGAAACCTATGTGACCAATAAAGCGAACCGAATCGAAAACCTTCAAGCGAATATTGATAAGGCTAAAAACCTTTATAGAAAAGAGCTTGAATGGATGCGTCGTCAACCTAAAGCGAGAACTACCAAATCAAAGAGTAGGGAGCAATCTTTCTATAAAACCGAAGAAGTTGCTAAGCGTAAGATTGTAGACCAAAATCTTTTATTAGAAATGCAGATGACGCGTTTGGGTAAAAAGATTGTTGAGTTCGAGGAGGTGAGTTTTGCTTATGGTGAGAAAAAGATATTAGATAATTATTCCAACTTATTTGCACGTGGTCAAAAGATTGGAATCATCGGTAAAAATGGTGTTGGTAAGTCAACCTTTCTTAAGATTCTAGAAGGTGATGTTCAACCAGATTCTGGAGAAATCGATAGAGGAGATACGCTTGTTTTTGGACATTTTAAGCAAGATGGAATTTCATATAAACCAGAGCAGCGTGTTATAGATTTTGTAACGGATATTGCAGAAAACTTCCCATTAGCCAATGGTGGTTCTATGTCGGCAAGTCAATTCTTGCAATTGTTCTTATTCGAGCCACAACAACAGTACACGCCGATTAGTAGATTGAGTGGAGGTGAGAAAAAGCGTTTGCAATTATTAAGTGTTCTCTATAAAAATCCGAATTTCTTGATTCTGGATGAGCCTACCAACGATTTAGATTTGCCTACTTTAACTATTTTAGAGCAATTCTTAAATGATTATTCTGGTTGTTTATTGATCGTTTCCCACGACCGTTACTTTATGGACAAGGTGGTAGATGAGTTAATGATTTTTGATGGTCAAGGTAAGATTTCGACATTCTACGGAACTTATACAGAATATTTCTTGGACCAAAAAGCTCAGCAGCTAGAGGCGAGTAAGCAAAAATCTGAAGAAATTAAACAGCAGCCTAAGCCTAAGTCAAATGAGAATAAATTGACTTATAACGAGCAAAAAGAGTTTAAACAAATCGAAAAGGACTTACCTAAATTAGAAGAAAAACGTAAGGAGTTAGAAGCTAAATTAACGGACACAAGTTTGGATTTAGATAAAATCACAGAAATCTCTGAAAAGTATCAGCAAATTAAAGATAAAATTGAAGAGGCAGAAATGCGCTGGTTAGAGTTGTCTGAAAAGGAAGCTAATTAACTTTTCGGGATTAAATTTTATAAGTATTATTCCACTACAAAACTTTCTATTTTTGCCTTAATTTATGACGCATTTGAGCTACAGCCTTTATACTTCTGTTCAAGAACTTCCACAAGAATGGGATAGGCTGCGCAAAGATGAATTTTTAAATTTAGCCTATCTCACAGCACAAGAAAATGCACTACCTAAAAACATGGATGTGTTTTATATTGCTGTTTATCAATTAGATAAATTGGTTGGTAAAGCTATTGTTCAGCGTGTGCGTGTTCAAGGTGAAGAGGTTTATAGAAATAATCCAAGCTCGATGAAAGAAGAGTTGCTCAATCTTCTTAATATCAATATTCTGTGCCTTGGAAATCTAAAACTCACGGGCGAGCATGCCTATGTTTATGATGAAAATGTTGACGAATTAGAGGTTTTAAGTTTATTAAAAGAAGCCTTAAATGAAATCAGGCAGATTTCTAAAAAGGAAAAATTGCCGATTCAACTGATGGGTATCAAAGACTTCTATCAGGATTCTAAAATAAGAGTTGAGAAAATCTTTAAAGATTATCAAGCTTTTACAGTTCAGCCAAATATGGTTTTCGAATTTAGAAAAGAATGGAAAGTCTTCGATGATTATCTCGATGCGATGCGTACTAAATACAGAACCCGAGCCAAGAGAGCATTTAAGAAATCCGAAGGTATTGTTTATCGAGAGTTAAATTTGGAAGAAATTCTAAGGTGGAATAATTCAATTTATCAGCTCTATTTGAATGTTTTAAATAATGCAGATTTTTCTCTATATCAATTGCCTGAGAATTATTTTGTAGAAATGAAGAAGCAAATGCCGAATAAATTCAAATTATTTGGTGGTTTTAAACAAGATTCTTTGGTTTCATTTTATTCAATTATTGAAAATAATGAACAATTAGAAGCTGGTTTTTTGGGTTATGATGCTGAATTACAAAAGGAAAATCAATTATACCTCAATTTGCTTTATCAAATGATAACCTACGGGATAGACTTTGGATTTGATAGCTTAGATCTTTCTCGTACCGCGATGGAAATCAAAAGTTCGGTAGGAGCAGAGCCCATCGAAACCTTTGGACTTTTAAAACATACAAATCCTTGGATGAATAAAGTTCTGAAATCAATATTCAGTAAGTTTTATCAACCCGAAGAATGGATTCAAAGAAGTCCTTTTAAAGATGTCGATAGATCGTTGAGTAATTAATCGTAAACGCGATCAATAAACTTAGAAACTAATAACCTAGCCACCGCCATATAATTTGGCTGAAAATATAATTTGTCACCTACTTTAAATCGTTGGTTGCCGTTTTCATCTAAATTATCACCCAAATCAATCACAATCATATCGCTTGTCATTCCCACAAATTTAATTCCCTTGGTTTGTTCTGTGGTTGATAAATCCTCGTGATTAACATCTAACAGGCCAAAGTCCATAATAGCTTTAAAAGTGGTTTTAGAGCTATCTTTCTCGTCGATTTCTGCAATGTTTCCAATGCTGGCATCGCTCATTTCTCCATCAGGCACCAATTGTTTTTGCTCTAATTCGATGATGTTGGCGCTAAATTCAAAAGTATCTGTGTTTAAATTTAAAAATTGACTAGCTTCAACAGGTGTTGTGCCAAAGAATGCAGCTTCTCCAATTCGGAAATGATTGATTCCCTCTGGAATGGTTTCATCCCTCAAAAGTGGCAAAGTAATACTCGATCCGCCGGATAGCATATAAACACTTCGGTTGAATTTTTCGGCGATGTGTTCCTTATAATTCGCAAGGGTTTCTAGCTTTTCATAAGTTGGCTCAATTCCATACATACAACCCAAATTAGATCCAATACCAATCACCGAAATATTAGACATTTCGAAGACTTTTTCATAAAAATCCATAATATCAGAGCGGTTCACACCTTCGCGTAATTCACCCAAATCAATCATAATAATGATATGATGAATTTTGTCTTGTTTCTTGGCCTCTTCGTTTAGGGCTTCAATGGTTTCATAGGATGAATTCAATGAAATGTCTGCGTATTTAATTACTTCTTCCACATACATTTTTGCAGGTGGTTTAATGTAAATCGTACGCATATCTGGATTCACTGCCTTTAAGTTCTTAAGACTTGTTAAGCGTGAATCACCCACCGATTGAATGTTTTCAATTACGTCATCCGTAAGTAGTTCTTTCAGAAATTCTTTATCACCCGAAAAAACTTTGGTAATCAAACTCCAATAAACATTATGCTCCTTAAAAAAAGCAGATAAGTTTTTGATGTTTTCCTTTATTTTATCGGTATGTATTATTAGTTCAGCCATTTTATTTTAAATGAATAGTTAGGGTAGGTTTTAGTGCTAATTCAAATTTAATTAACGCTTCAAACGCATTTCTAAATAAGGATTAGTAAAACCTAATTTCTCATAAAGTCCTTTTGCAGGATTATCTCTATCTACGTGTAAAGCTACATCGCCTTCTGCGTGATCAATCGCATTTTTCATTAAGGTAGAACCTAGGCCTTCACCACGATGATCTGCATGTGTTGCGATATAAACCAAAATGTTTTCTGGAATATATCCGCCCATTCCCGTGTGATTGAAAATAGTTGCTGCTTTAATGGTGTCGCCATCTTCAATCGTCATAACGAAACCGCCTTTAGAATCAAATTTTTCTAAGGCATAATCCATACACTTAGAGATATACTTTTTTTCGTCGCCGTATTCATCTAAATGCGTGTATAGAAAACTCGCAATAGCTTCTTGTTTGGCCTCGCTTGGCATATTGTTTTTATCGTAAATTGAGATTTTATGATCCATATATTTCTTTGTTATGTTTTGTATTTAATTTAAATTCAGATAGTTTATATCTGTAGTTTTTTCTCTAAAATTTGAATTTGTTTTTGCATTTCTTTCATGCGTTCTAACATGTGGCGCATGGCGTCAATTCCTTCTAAATTAACTCCTAATTCGTAGTGCCAGCGAGCAAACATTTCAATTTGAGGTAAATCATTTTGGTCAATATATTCCACTTCCTCTTGTTTCTCAAGGCGTAGAAGACCTTCGCGATTAAGTTCTAATAGAAAAGAAGTTTCTATTTTCTCGTTTTCGCAGAATTCTGTTATTTTAATATATCTAGTTTCCATGATCTACTTCAGTTTTGCTAATTCTTCGAATAATTCTTTTTGCTTGCTGCTTAGTTTTGTTGGAATTTCAACTTCATAAGTCACAAATAAGTCTCCAAACTTAGCATCTTGCTTGTATTTAGGGAATCCTTTGCCGCTCAATCTCACTTGAGTTCCATTCTGAGTACCTGGTCTTACTTTTAATTTTACCTCACCATCAAAAGTGACTAATGTGATTTCTCCACCTAAAACAGCTGTGTATAAATCGATTTTTTCGGTTTTATACAGGTGATCTCCATCTCGTTTAAATATTGGGTCTGGTGTAATTCTAAAAGTGATATATAAATCTCCTTTCGGACCTCCATTTACGCCTTCGCCACCATGACCCGGAAGTCGAATTTCTTGTCCATCATAGACACCTGCAGGAATCGTGATTCTAATGTTTTTGCCATTCACAGCCAAGGTCTGTTTGTGCGGTTCTGATGCTTGTTTTAGACTTAATTCTAAGCTAGCATGAAAATCTTGTCCACGAAACTGTCGTTGACTGCTTCTAAAACCACCAGAACGGCTACCAAATAAATCTCCAAACAAATCTGAGAACTGACCTTCGTCAAAGTTACCTGAATAAGCTTGAGACCATTCTTGGCCGCCACTGCCAAAAGGATTTGATTGCTGATATTGTTGCTGTTGTTGACGTTGTTTTTCTATTTCTTCGGCATGCTTCCAGTTCTCGCCATATTCATCATATTTCTTGCGTTTCTCTGGATCGCTCAATACTTCATTAGCTTCATTTAGCTGCTGAAACTTCTGTTGCGCCTCTTTATTATCCGGATTTAAATCAGGATGATGCTTACGCGCTAGTTTGCGATAAGCCTTTTTGATATCCGCATCGGAAGCGTCCTTATTTACGCCAAGAATTTTATAATAATCTATGAATGCCATCTAAAACTTTGAATTTACAAAATTCTCGCAACTTTCGTGCTAAAGTCCTGGATTTGTTAAAATGGCAGTTTTAAGGATTTATAGGTGATTTTCAAGAGAGAAATTGTGAAAATAAACCTAGTTAAGTTTAATCTTTAGTAGGATTTAAGCTTTCATTTTTAAGAATTGCTTCTCGTTGAATAATATCTTTGAGCGTACTTTCTTTTAAACGTTTTACGGTTTCATTTCTAATTTCCATCGCCACTTGTCGAATACCACAAGTTGCCTCATCAACACATTCCTCACATTTTTCATAATAATTATAAGTCACGCAGGGTAGTAGAGCAATCGCACCATCAAAAAGACGCATTACTTGCGCCATATGTATATTATCTGGTGAATCGTTTAGTAAATAACCACCGTATTTTCCGCGCTTACTAGATAGAATTTTAGCTTTTTTAAGTTCAAATAGAATGTTTTCCAAAAACTTAACAGGAATATTTTGATGTTCAGAAATCGTCATTACACTTATCGGCTCATGCTTTTTGTTCTTAGCAATATAAACCAAGGCATTAATGGCGTATTTCGTCTTTTTAGAAATCATGTTTTATAATTATTCAGCGGTATATTTAATTTGACCACCTACCAAGGTGTAAAGCACTTTTGTATTGGGGATATCTCTTTCTTCACAAGTTAATAAATTGGTGTCTAAAATCACGATATCAGCAACATAGCCTTTTTCTATTTTGCCTTTCCAATCCTCTTGAAATCCAGCAAAAGCATTGGCTTGAGTATAAATTTCTAAGGCTTTTTCTCTAGACATTTTTTGATTTGGATAAAAGGCTTCATCATTGTCTAATCTCTTGCGTGTAACAGCTGCGTATAGATTCTCAAATGGATTAATTCTTTCAATCGGTGCATCGGTTCCATTCGCGATATGAATATTTTTATTTAACAAGGTTTGCCATACATATGCGCCTTCTTCAACGCGTTTTTCACCTAGTCTTTTAACCGCATAAGGTGCATCTGAAGTGCAGTGAACGGTTTGCATACTGGCAATAATATTCAAATCAGCTATGCGATCGATATCCGTTGGATTTAAGTGTTGTGCATGTTCAATTCTCCATCTTCTCTCGCCAATTTCATCACCAGCAACTTTCTCGAAAACATCTATTACTTCACGGTTTCCTCTATCGCCAATAGCATGAATACAAACTTGAACATCTAATTCCTTTGCTATTTCTGCCGTTTTTTCTAAACTCTCAAAAGGTGTAACATTTTCTCCTTTATAGCCTGGTAAATCTGAGTAATCTTCAATCAACCAAGCACCTCGCGAACCAAGTGCGCCATCAACAAAGGCTTTAACAGCAGTATTGGTGAAAAACCTATCTTCTCGTGTCGATTCAACATGATCTCTCAGAGTTTGTAAAGGTGTATTTTGTAGAGCATGGTCGCTTAGCATAGCATACAAACGTAGATTTAATTCGTTCTTATTAGATAAGTCTTTGAATTTCAAAGCGTCATTAAAGCTAATGCTGGCATCGTGAACAGTAGTAATTCCTTGAGAAAGACATTCTTCTTCTGCTAATCTTAAATAATTTAGCCACTCTTTGGCAAGATCATCTTCGGTTTTATTCTTTTGATTTTCCGCATAAGCACGAGAAATCAGAGACATGGCATTTTCTTGAAAAACTCCCGTAGGTTGACCCTCTTGATCAAATAGAATTACACCACCATCTGGTGATTTTGAGCTTGCATTTACTTGGGCAAGTTCCATGGCCTTGGCATTCGCAATTAATCCATGTCCGCTCGCATGAGTTAGCATTACAGGGTGATCAGGTGAAATTTTTGATAATTCATCGTGAACAGGAAAACCTTCAATCATTTCGTTAGGAAGATTCGGCCATTTTTCTTGATGCCAACCTCTACCTACAATCCATTCGCCTTTTGGTAATTCAGCAGCTTTTTCTTTAACCATAGTAACTACTTCTTCCCAAGATGTGGTTGAAAGAAAATCAAGATTGGCTTTATTTTTACCTAATGAAATAAAATGGGCATGCGCATCAATAAAACCAGGCATTAAGAAATTTCCATTGGCGTCGATAACTTTTGCATCCTCTACCTTGCTATCAGTTATTTTTAAATCAGGATTTGGAACTAATTCTATGATTTCACCATCCTTTATTAAAACATCCATAGCTTCTGTAGTCCCATTGGGTAGCAAAACCAAAGCGCGCTGAATCCATAAATCATATTCTTGTTGCGGACTTATATTTTGGGTTTTATTACAAGAGGAAATGATTAAAAGGCAAAGGGCTAGAATTATAATTCTCATATGCTTAAAATTAAATTAAAGTTTTTCTATGAATTTGGTAAGTAATTCATAAACACTGTAAAACTCTGTCAAAGGTAATGTTTCTGCTTTATCTAGTGGATTGTGATAATGTGAAATTCCGCATAGCGTATAAATAAAGAAACTCGGGATTTCTGCCATGTGAAAAGGGCAGTGGTCTGAATTACAGGCCTCTCCACGTTTTTTAATTTGTTTTAATAATTTATGCTCACGATTGATTTGTTGTAGCAGTTCGTATTCATTTTTATAAATGCTGCTATTTACCACTTGGATACCATCATCGCCTGTTCCCAGAATATCTAAATTAATTACAAATCTTATATCCTCTTTCGGTACGGGTAAATGTTGAACCGCTTCGAAAGCTCCCTTTAAACCAGCTTCTTCTCCAGTCATAGCATAAAAATAAACATCATTCTCAATGGGATGGCTCTTAAAATACTTTGCTAATTGTATCAACATCGCGACACCGCTTGCATTATCATTAGCTCCATGAAAAACGGTTTCATTAATTTGACCTAAATGATCGAAATGCGCCATGATCAAAATGGCCTTATCACTTTTGCTACCTTTTATTTTTCCAACAATATTATGAGAAGTAAAAGAAGTTTCGAGATCTGCCGCCAAGTTCAGTTGAATTTCGCTTCCTTCTTTAGGTAAATCATCTAAGAAAACATGAATGAAGTTGTCTTGGTGGTCACTTATACCGTGAATTAATTTTTCGTGCACATGTATGATGGCTGGTATATTATAATGATTCTTTTCTTGATCTAAATAATCACTAAAAGCGAATAGATTTTGTTTTAAACTGTCGGTGGCATTTCTAAAATCAAGAACAGGAATTTTACCTTGATTCAGGGAAAGAATTCGAAAGGTTTCCTTTCCATCTTGTAGAGAAAAGTCAAAAATATCATCCGGAAAATGAAAAGTAGTGGAGGAGATATTGTCACTTTCAGAATTTGGACCTACTAAATAATTTACTCCATACTCTTGTGGCTTTCCATTAATTTTTAAATCTACAGATTTAATGATATTCACAGGGTAAGTGACTTTTTGCCGATAGTTTGGATAAACGGGCTCAAGTTCTATTTCTTGAAATTTATGGGCTATATAACTTTCTGCTTTTTCGAGCCCTTGATGCATATATCCACGACCATGAAAATCATCAGACGCTAGTTTTTGAATATCTTCTTTGGCACTTTTAATTAACTTTTGTTCAAGGCTACAAGAGCTTAAACTCAGTAGGATGGCGATGAATAGGAGTATTCTCATGCGAATTTTTGTTTTTATTTTCAATTCAAAAGAAGACCTTAATGCTAAGTCTCAACTGAATTTGAATGTTCAAGATACTGATTCGCTAAATCATTAAAAAATTGTATCTTTCCTTGAATGAAAAAATCCGTTTCGTACCTAAAAGAAATTCACAAGTTTTTTAAGGAAAATGCTTGGGATTTAGAGGAATATAAGGTTCCTAATTTGTGGATTTATGATAAACCGACTTCTGGGAATTCGAGTTTAAGTTTTAATGAATTCTATCTGAATAAGCTCGAAGAAATATTATCCTACGACCGAAACGAGGATTATAATCAGTCATTATCTAAAATAAATAATGAACATCATGGCATCGGAGGAGATTGGAGTTATTACTCCGTGGTTTATAATGCTTTTCCAAGATTTACGGCAGCGTATGATCATAATAACTCTGGTGATTTAGAGGATTTTAAACATAAGGGAAAAGTCGTTAAGAAAACTGGAACCTTTCTTAAGATGATTAGCATGTTGCCTTACATCAAAAGTTTTGGATGTAACGTATTGCATTTAATGCCGATAACTAAAATTGGAATCGACGGAAATCGAGGAGACCTTGGTTCGCCTTATGCCATTAAGAATCCTTATCAATTAGACGAAAGTTTAGCCGAAACAGCTATACCATTTAGTGTAGAAGAGCAATTTAAAGCATTGGTGGAGGCATGTCATATGTTGGATATTCGTGTGGTTTTAGAATTTGTTTTAAGGACAGCTTCTTTAGATAGTGATTGGATCAAGGATAATCCTGATTGGTTTTATTGGATTAAAAAAGATCAAGCAAAGAATTACACGAAACCAAGTTTTTCACCAGAAGAATTAGAAGAAATTCGAAAAGTTCCTTATCGTAGAAGTTCTTGTATTGCGCCATCTAAGGAATATCAGAATTTATTTGCTAATCCACCTTCGAAAGAGCAAATTAAATTTATAAACAATAAATATATAGCCGAAACAGAAGAAGGAGAATTAATTATTCCTGGAGCTTTCGCAGATTGGCCACCAGATGATCAGCAACCACCTTGGGATGATGTGACTTATTTAAAGTTGTATAATGATGAATTTTCTGAGCAAAATTTTAATTATATAGCCTATAATTCGATTCGATATTATGATACGGATTTAGAGAAAGAAGAAAATCGGAATCTTGGATTATGGAAAGCCTTAATTGGTATAATTCCGCATTATCAAACCCATTATGGAATTGATGGAATTATGCTAGATATGGGACATGCTTTGCCTGAGGCGTTGATGACGCGATTGATAGAAGAAGCAAGGAAAATAGATTCTGACTTCTGCTTTTGGGAAGAGAATTTCGAAATCAAAAAGTCTAGCCGCAAAACAGGTTTCAATGCAACTTTAGGTTTCGAATGGGAGTTTAAGGAACATGATGTGGGAATTAGGAATATGTTAATTACTGCAAGTAGAGCACTTCCTTTGCCGTTTTTTGGAAGCCCAGAAACGCACAACACTCCCAGGTTAAAAGATTTATTAATCAAAAAACAGTATTGGGTATTAAATTCCTTATTGCCTAGTTGTTTGCCCTTTATACATTCAGGTTATGAATTGAACGAAACTCATCCCGTGAACACAGGACTTAATTTTAGTCAAAAAGAATTAGAAAATTACAAAGATTTTCCATTGGCCTTATTCAATCGTCAATCTCTAGACTGGGATGCTTCAGTTGAATTGGTTGAGTTCATGCAGAAAATAGCTTTATTAAGAATTAAAAATCAAGAATGGATTGCAACAGGAGACGAAAGAACCTTAAGTATTCTCTATCCAGAAAATCGTTTTGGGAAGGTTATAGCTTTTCAGCGGCATGATGCTTTCCAACCTTGGAAAACTATATTAGTGATAATGAATAGTAATCTATACGGATATGAAAAGTTCTTTTTAAACCTATTTGGGACTTATAATAATGAATATATTGAGTATTTAAGTGGGGATTTTTATTCCTTTGAAGACCATTGGATGTCTGGTGAGCTTAAACCTGGCGAATGTCTTTTATTTGAAATACATAAATTATTATAAGATTTATTTTGTTTCTTAATGAAAAGTTAAATCAAGTTAAAGTTATCTCAAACGTAGGCTAACATCGATAAAAACAGAAATAATCCTATTATTTTTAACTTCGATTTTTTATAAGGAATATTCTTTATGCATTCGACACAACTGAGAGGACTTTTAGCTGCATGCAGCTTATTTTTTATTTCATATACAGTACAGGCCCAAACCGGACCGACTTTCGCATCGACAACAACTACAGCTCCTTCAAGTATTATTGAGGAAAGCTCTGCTGAAGAAGTTGATTTACCAGAAGAACAAGAAGAGATCTTAAGCGAATTAGAGATTATGATTCTTCAGGAGATTGGAAAAGCTATGTCATTCGCCGAAAGAAAATCAACCATATTTAGTTTAATTGAAGAAGCCAAAACCTATATAGGTACACCCTATGTTTATGGTGGGACTACCAGACGCGGGATAGATTGCTCTGCATTTATGCAAAGTGTGTATTCAGCTAATGATATTTCCTTACCTAGAGTTTCTCGAAATCAAGCTTTGGTAGGAAGCGAAATTCCTTACGAAGATATTGAGATGGGAGACATGATATTTTTCTCAAATAGTCCGAAATCTAATATTTCACACGTGGGAATGGTAGTTGAGGTAACTGAAGATGATATTATGTTTATACATGCAGGTACGTCTACAGGTGTTACGATTTCTCCGTTGTCTATGAACTATTGGAGTAAGAGATTCAGATATGCTAAACGTGTATTTGGAAAGACGCCAGAAGAATATATCGCAAAAAAGTCTTAAATTTAGATTTATATAATTCCTTACACTTTATAATGAACAACCTCATTCCAACCGGATGAGGTTGTTTTATTTTAGCTACGATAATATTCAAATGCTTAAGGTAAATACTAATTCCGTAACTTTGCAGCCTGAAATATTTTTATGCGTACGAAATCTGTAGGAAAGAAGAAGATTAACATGGTTACTTTAGGATGTTCAAAAAACATCTATGACTCTGAAGTTATCATGGGCCAATTGAAGGCAAATGGTAAGGAAGTGGAACATGAAGTAAAAGGAGATATTGTTGTAATCAATACTTGTGGTTTTATTGATAATGCCAAACAAGAGTCAATTAATACTATTCTTGAATTCGTTGAAGCTAAAAATCAAGGTCTTGTAGAGAAAGTTTTCGTTACAGGATGTTTGAGCGAACGATATAAACCAGATTTAGAAAAGGAAATTCCAGATGTTGATCAATATTTTGGAACAAGAGAATTGCCACTTCTTTTGAAAGCTTTGGGCGCAGATTATAAACATGAATTGGTAGGAGAGAGGTTAACGACTACGCCAAGACATTATGCTTATTTGAAGATTGCAGAAGGTTGTGATCGACCTTGTTCGTTCTGTGCGATTCCGTTGATGCGTGGTGGGCACAAGTCAACTCCTATGGAGGATTTAGTGAAAGAAGCAGAGAAGCTTGCTAAAAACGGTACGAAAGAACTGATTTTAATTGCTCAAGATTTGACTTATTATGGTTTAGACTTATATAAGCGTAGAGCTTTAGGTGATTTGTTAAAGCAGTTAGCAAAAGTTGAAGGAATAGAGTGGATACGTTTGCACTATGCTTTCCCAACAGGGTTCCCAACAGATGTTTTGGAGGTCATAAAAGATGAGCCAAAAGTTTGTAATTATATAGACATTCCGTTACAGCATATTTCAACAAAATTATTGAAATCTATGCGCCGAGGAACAACTAAAGAAAAGACCAATGCTTTGTTGGCTGATTTTAGAGCTAAAGTTCCAAATATGGCGATACGTACGACATTGATTTGTGGTTATCCAGGAGAAACCTTAGAAGATTTTGAGGAAATGAAAGCATGGGTACAGGAGCAAAGATTTGATCGTTTAGGATGCTTTACTTATTCACACGAAGAAAATACGCACGCGCACAACTTAGTGGATGATGTTCCGCAGGAGGAAAAAGAGCGAAGAGTAGAGGAGATCATGGAAATTCAAACCCAGATTTCTTGGGAGCTTAATCAAGAAAAAATCGGTAAAGAATTTAGAGTTTTAATTGATAGAAAAGAAGGAGAATACTTTATTGGTAGAACTGAATTTGACTCTCCAGATGTGGATAATGAGGTTTTAATCAAAGGCACCGACATTTATTTGCCTATCGGTGAGTTCGTTCAAGTTAAAATTACTGATGCTACTGAATTTGATTTATTCGGTGACGTAGTGGAGTAAATATATACTGAGATTATAATTTAAAGTATTGGCTTTTTGAAATTCTTTTCAAGAGGGAAAATCTTAATTCTTAAAACTGAACTTTAAACATAATACCAATATTTACGTTGACTGATCAATTAATTCGAAATTAAATTAGTTGATGAAGGTTTTTGTTACTGAATTAAAGCCTAACAAACTTACCACCTTTCAATTGGTATTTTAACTGGCGCTTTACTTTTTGGTAATTAGAAGCAGCGTCATATTCGCTAAGATGCAAGATGTTTTTTGAGAAAGCATTAAAGGCATAAATATTCTTATTGCTAGACGGAATATGACCTAGAAGAGAGAATTTATTAGACTTTCCTTTGGTTACTAATATCACACCAGAACCCGCGTGTGAACTCCTGTTGTGTTTGTTCGAAAGTATATAACTGAAGATATAATCTTTCTTTTTATCACCATTAATATCTCCTTCGTACATTGTCCAACTTGCAAAAGAAGCAGACTTTGGGATGAGGTGATTAAATTGTTTTAAGATTCTATTTTGGGCTTCTAAACTTGTTTGAGCCGATAAGTTATTAATTCCAAAAATGAATAAAGTCAATAAAAAAAAGCGTAGTATCATATTACTTAAATAATAGAAATACTACGCTTTTATTGTTTAAAACTTGTCTTTTAACAAGACTTTAATTCATAATTTGGCTAATGCATCTTAGGCCGTAGCGCTATGTCTTGCGCTAATTTCTTTTAAAACACTAAGTAAATAGTCAATGTCTTCTTTTTTGTTATGTGTTGAGAATGAAATACGTAGAGGTGTTGTAGATGCAATCATGTCTTCACTTAAAATTTCATTTAAAACGCGAGAACTTTTTGCAGCACCGGATTGACAGGCACTTCCTTGTGAACAAGCAATTCCACGTAAGTCTAATTCAAAACCGATTAATCCATCTTTAAATGGTAATGAAAGGCTCAACAAAGTATATAAACTATTTTCTGTTGCGCACATTCCGTTGAAGTGAATATCAGGGAATGCAGATTGTAATTCTTGGATAGCATATTCCTTTAATGCAAAAATGTAATCCATGTCTTTTTCTAGGTTTTCGTTGGCCATTTCAAAAGCTTTACCTAAACCTAAAATTCCATGTACGTTTTCTGTACCCGAACGCATATTTCTTTCTTGTCCACCACCGGTAATCTGAGCTTTTAAGCCAGTGGACTTTTTGATATAGGCAAATCCAGTACCTTTTGGACCATGGAACTTGTGCGCACTCGAACTTGCAAAATCAACAGGTAGATTCTCTAAATTAATAGCATAATGCCCTAAGGTTTGAACCATATCACTATGGTAGTATGCATCATGAGCATGTGCTAAATCACCAATTTTCTCTATTGGGTTTAAGTTTCCAATCTCGTTATTGGCGTGCATTATAGAAACAATGGTTTTCTTATCTGATGCTTTAAGAAGCTGTTGTAAGTCTTCTAAGTCAATTTCGCCCTTGTCGTTAAGATTGACATAATCAACTTGAATATTTTGATTCTTGTTTAGTGAATTAACTGTTTCAGCAACACAGCTGTGCTCAATTCTAGTCGTAATAATTCTTTCGACACCAAGATACTCTACACTCGAGCGTAAAATTAAGTTATTTGCTTCGGTTCCGCCTGAGGTGAAGATAATTTCAGCAGATGTAACACCCGTGTATTGAGCGATTGTTTTTCTAGCTTTTTCAATATATCCTTTGCTTTCTCTTCCAAAAAAGTGGCTAGACGAAGGATTACCAAAATTAAAACGCATGGCATTCACCATTTCTTGAATCACTTCCTCGTGCATGTGCGTTGTAGCAGCATTGTCCAAATATACTTTTTGCATTTTAATCTTTTTCTACTTTTATAATATTAATATGATCAATTTCAGATTTGAATTTAGGAACTTCGATGAACATAAATGGGTTTGTCATCACTGTTAGTGCAGGCTCTCCAGGCTTAGGTGAATGACGAATCAAATGTATGTTTAAGTCTTTATCTTCTTGTTTTATTTCTTTTACTTCATAAGAGATTCCTCCATAATTGAAACCTCCAAAGTGTAAAAATATTACAGCATTTTTATTGAAATCTACCTTAGGCATTTCTGGAGCTGGAGATAGATTTACATATACTTTAGTATAAATACTTTCGTAATCTTCTTGATTTTTGATCAAGCGTTGGGTAGCTTCCATTTCTGCTCCATACTCGCTATAAGCCAATGTATTGAAGGACTTAGATGCTTCGTGATTGGTTTTACAGCTCATACTGAACATAATTACGAAAGTGAATAAAATATATTTAATTACTGAAATCATCTATGTTTTAATTTTTAATGGACTCGATATAAGGTGCTTAAGGTTTAAGTTCTATTCTTAATCACACCTTTTCAATACAGGCTATTAAAGAATTAAATTTAAAGGTGTGAAGATATTAATTTTAATAAAAATTCTAAACATGAGAAGATAATAAATTCGGATTTCACTCCTTAATTAACAAAATTTAAAGAATTAAGTATTGATAAGCCCACCACATTAATAAAAATTGCAATGGAATTCTAAGCCATAAAAGCCAAGTTGGTAATTTGGTTCTGTAAGCATCTGTTAGCATATAAAAGTGAACCAACAGAAATATAACTAACATGCAAATAATACTATAAATCGCGAAATTTCTTGTGCTTGGGAACCATAACATGATAGCTAAAGAAATTTCTGCTAATCCGCTTAGATAAACTAAAAGCATTCGGTTAGGAATGCTTTTAGGTATTATAGATTTATAAATTTTAGGTTTCACAAAGTGGAATAAACCCGCAAGCAAGTAAATTCCACTCATGAAATATAAACTCCATTCAGGTAACATCATCATTTCTTCACTCCAACTAATGAGCCAAGAAGAGAACTAACAATAGCTAGCAATACACTAAATCCTAGTGCCCACCAAAAGCTATCTATCTCGATACCGTTGACAAAATAGGCGGCCAACATCACCATCAAAGCATTAATCACAAAGATGAATAGACCTAAAGATAGGACTGTAACAGGGATGGTAAGTACAACTAAAATAGGCTTTATGATGGCATTTACAATACCGAACACCAAAGCAAATATGATAGCTGGCATGAAGCCCTCGATGTGAACTCCATCAGCAAATATATATTCTGCTAATAGAAATGCTGAAACAGCTGTAACTAAAAGGTTAATAATAAAATTCATATGTATAATTTTAAAGATTTCAGATATTAAATATACGAAAAACATTAGTTTTAAATTGTAATTCCTTTTTAATCTGAAGTTTCTTAGAATAGGATTTCTATGGCTTTGAATTATAAAATGAATTTTGTGAATTAAAAAAGCCACCTTTTTCAAAGTGGCTTAGTTTTAAATTATTAATAAATGAAGTTGATTTTACATTTTAATCACCTGTGCTAGATATACGTTATTTTCTCTATCCCATACCTTAATTAAGTAGGTACCTGTTTGAAGTTGTCTTAAATCTACATGATTATCAATAACCTCACTTTGGAAAATAAACTTACCATAGGCATCATAGACTGCAATGCGAATCGCTTTCACTTTTTCAAGCTTAATATAGTCCTTGGTTGGATTTGGTACAACAACTAAATCAATTGTCTTTCTAGCTTGTAACGCATTAAATCTAGGTAAATAGATCGGACCAACCCAAGCGCTATAACCGCCTTCAGGACAAATAGTTCTCAACCAAATATCATAATCGAATGCTGGAATCAATCTATGCTGAACATAAGGAGTTCCTCCTTCAATTGACATATCGTTCATTCCGTACATAGGATATGGACGTAAAGGTCTTCCTGCTCTATTGGCAGATCCTTGATAATGCCAGGTCCAATTATCTGCTATAAAATCGGCAGTTGTATCGCTTAGCCTATTGAGTACGACTCCGGTTGGGATATCGCAAGCTTCACAAGCATCTCCAATTCCGTCTCCATTTCCATCGTGTTGATCTGGATTGTAAGTATTCGGACAATTATCAACATTATCAGGAATACCATCCCCATCTGAATCTACAGGAGGAACTGTGCCATCAGTGCCATCACAATTTTCATCGATACCATTGCCCGGAATTTCCGTAGCACCAGGATTGATGTTTGGATTGGTGTCATCACAATCCGTATTATCAGCGACATAACCTGTTGGTTGAGTACAACTCACAATAGAATTGTTAGGATCTCCATAACCATCTCCATCTGTATCGGCATACCAAGTATCTCCGGTGGTAATCGTTGCGTCATAAGGGTCGCAATCCTCAGCGTTTAGAATACCGTCACCATCAATATCAGGGTCACAAGCATCTCCAATGCCATCACCATCTAAATCAGCTTGATCTGGGTTAGGTGTATTCGGACAATTATCAACATTATCAGGAATACCATCCCCATCTGAATCTACTGGAGGAACTGTGCCATCAGTACCGTCACAATTCTCATCGATACCATTGCCCGGAATTTCCGCAGCACCAGGATTGATGTTTGGATTGGTGTCATCACAATCCGTATTATCAGCGACATAACCTGTTGGTTGAGTACAACTCACAATAGAATTGTTAGGGTCTCCATAACCATCACCATCTGTATCGGCATACCAAGTATCTCCGGTAGTAATCGTAGCGTCATAAGGATCGCAATCCTCAGCGTTTAGAATACCGTCACCATCAATATCAGGGTCACAAGCATCACCAATTCCATCACCATCTAAATCAGCTTGATCTGGATTAGGTGTATTCGGACAATTATCTATACAATCTGCTACGTTATCACCATCGGAATCAATAGAAACACCATTATTGTCAACGTATTCAGGGCATGGTGAATTAGGTTCCTGGTCATCACAATTATTGATACCATCATTGTCATCATCCAAAGCAAAACAAGGCTCTACTGAGGTTAAGGCACAAACCGCATCTATATCTGCACCAGGTGAGCCACCGACGCAATTCCCTGGTATATCTGTGATATCAATCGCATCAAAGAATAATGTGCCTGCTGGATGCCCTGGAATTACAGCATCAATATCTAAACCTGCCGTCGATCCTCCTATGCTGCCAATATAATAAAAGCCATCGCCATCTGTATCTAAAATACCTTCAGCTATTAAGACATTTAAGGTATATGCATTAGCTGGTCTCAATTCAATGGTGCTTCCTTCAACGGCTGGTCCTATTTCGAATACCCACAAGTCATTTTTGTTATCATCTCCAGAATTAGATAATATATTATTTGTAAATTGTAACTTAAGAGAACCACCTTCGCCAAGAGAAACAAATTGGTCTGCGCTATTAGTGTAATCTGGAGCTCCTAAAGCTGCATCCATGTTCGGGTTGTTAGGAATGCAATTAGGATTAGGAGTGAACATTAGCGTTACATCTGCAAAACTTAAACCATCACCGCAAATGCTACAACCAGAAGCAGTGTTATTAGATATAGTTAAGCAATCAGGATCTTCGCAATCTATTCTACCATCGCCATCATTGTCTATTCCGTCAGAACAAGCAATAGGATTGTTTTCAGCAGTGGGAGTCTGAATTTGTGATTTTACACCAGTGAGAAACAGGAGAAAAAAAAAATAAGAAAAATAAATTTGAGTAATAGAGTGAAGTTTTCATATGGGTGAGTTTTAATTATTAGTAATACTAAATTATTAAAATAGGTTTAAAATTTTGCAAATATTGTATAAAGTGTAAGAAATATTGTATAAAGTGTATGTTTTCGTGTATAAACGGTAGGTAATTAGAAATTGCTATACTTTTATGAATATGAAGAAATAACATTGTTTATTTTAACAATGTAAAGCATGTTGTGGGTAAGAATAATAAGTTGTCTCTTAAATCTATTCAGCGGCTAATAATGCATATAAAGCAAAAGAGGCTAACCAATGTCCGCCTTCATAAGAATCTCCTATCAAGTTTGGATAAGAATAATGAAAATGTTGGTCGGCTAAAGGGATTAAATAATCATAAGATGGGTATTCTTTGGCTAAACCATAGATTATCCAGGCTCGGCTAAAATTAAGACCATCTAAATGAACTAGATGACCATCGGCGCGGTCAGAAACCTCTCCAACTTTTATATTAAAAGAATTCTGTTGCATTTCAGGGAGAAAAGCTTGAACCCATGTTTCAAATTCCTCTTTCTTAAGTACTTTGCGCATTAAGTCAATTTCTTGAAAACATGGAGATAAAAAATCATATCCACTAGGTTCCCAACTTAAAGGGCAGTTTTGGTCGGTTAAGTAAAAATCTTTTGCCCGTGAAATAATAAGTTGCTGAAATTCTACATGATTTATAGATTGAGCATAATCGAAGGCTAGACTCATTCCAAAAGCAGTATTGGTATGCGTTCCTACACGAATTGGGTAGTTAAGCTTGGGTAAGTACTCCTTGTTTCTCTCAATCAAAACATTGGTTAAAGCTTGTAAGTTTTTACTCATTTCTTTTCCGGTAGGAGTATCCCAAGAATCTAGCGCTTCTTGAAGTTTAAACAACCAAGCCCAGCCATAAGTTCTTTCATAAGAATA
Source organism: Profundicola chukchiensis (assembly GCF_029664245.1). GTDB lineage: Bacteria > Bacteroidota > Bacteroidia > Flavobacteriales > Weeksellaceae > Profundicola > Profundicola chukchiensis. The sequence continues at coordinate 76,876 of NZ_JANAIE010000008.1, forward strand.
CTCATGTGGTTTCTGAAAATAGTCGATCTCCTGTTCTATGTTTTCCTTAGAGAAGTTTTGTAATAATCTATTTTTAATACGGTTATCAGCGTCTAGTTCAGGGAATTTTTTAAGTAAGCTTACGATAGTCCAATAGCCATGTACCGAGGAGTGCCAGTCAAAACAGCCATAAAAGATGGGATGTAACTCCTTGGGTGTTCCTAACTCTGTAGCATCAACCAAAGTTTGACTTAATTTATTCGGGAATTCTGTTTCTATACAATTAAGAGGTAGTTGAATGAGCGATTTAGCTTCTTCTAAATTAAGTTGAGGTTTCTGAGAAAATAAAAGGATAGGAAAAACGAGAAGGAGACAGAATAGATTTTTCATATTACTCTGAAACGAATTTAAGTCCAACAATAGAAATAACTAAGGTGCTCAAAAAGAATAAGCGCCAAAATGTTACAGGCTCTTTAAAAATAAGAATACCCGAAACCACAGTTCCAACTGCCCCAATAGCACCCCACACAGCATAGGCTGTTCCCACTGGAATTGGTTTATCACCTCCCATCGCTTTATATAATAGAAACATGCTGATGCTAACGCAAACCGCAAAGGAGATAAGCCATAAAATAAACTCTTTCCCACTGCTTTCTTGAGCTTTTCCTAAGCTAATAGCAAATCCCGTTTCGAAAAGTCCACCGATGATAAGTAAAATCCAATTCATAATTAATTGACCAATGTGATTCTTAATTGTGAGTCTAATTTAGGTTAAATTCTCAAGACTCAAAAAGTAGTTTAAAATTCTCAAAACCACAGGCTGTGTTAAATTAAAAATCTTTCTGTTAAACCTTCTTAATGTTATGGATTTTAAGATTTAGCGGCATGCGTATTGAGAATGTATTAATATAACCAAATAAAAAATTTATTATGAACAATTCAAATGATTTTAGACCGGATTACAATGGAAAGTATGTTTCCAGAGTTTTTAGAAACAGAGAAGAAGCAGATAGAGCATTCGCAGAGTTAGAATCGAGAGGATATACGAAAGATGAAATCAATGTTATGTTATCTGATAAAACCAGAGATACTCATTTCGGTGATAATGCCCATGATTCTGATTTAGGAGATAAAGTAGCAGAAAATGCTGGAACAGGATCAATGATTGGAGGAGGAATTGGAGCGGTAGTGGGTGCGATTGCAGCCATTGGTTCTAATGTGATTTTCCCAGGATTAGGTTTAGTTGTAGCAGGTCCTTTAGCTGCTGGATTAGCAGGAGCGGGTGCCGGTGCAGCTACTGGAGGTATTATAGGTGCGTTAACAGGTGCTGGAGTGCCAGAAGAGGAAGCCAACTTTTACAAAGATGAGGTGAAAGAGGGAGGAATCTACATGGGCTTCCAACCAAGAGATGAAGAAGAAGGCCGCGAGTTATATAATCGTTGGTATGATGTTGATTAATTAATCAAACTATAATAAGAATTAAGGTCACTTTTAATAGAAGTGACCTTTTTTTTTGTTAAAAATTAATAATTGCGCAGTGGTGCTTGTTTGTGGATTGGAATTTGATATCAATATGATTCAAAAATAATCATATCGTTTGTTTTAAACAGAGTTGAATGTGATATTTTAAATTTGGATTTTCGATAAGTTATAAGACTTAATATCTTAAATGCCGAATAATCAATTCTACTTATTTGCGTGCAAAATTTAAATTAAAACCTAAATGTCAGAGAAAGTATCAGGTATAGATAATCAAAAAGAGGGAGGATCTCACGATACAGAGTCTAAGAAGTGTTATGATTCTGTTGACGAAGCAAAATTTAACTTTCAGCTTTTGAAAGATCGACTATTGAATATAAATAATTGGCAATCTTATAGTGGTGAGATCACGACAAGTTTTCAATTGTTTGATGAGAAAGGCGAAGAATTAAAAACGATGGCGAAGCTTGGAGATTTCATTAGAATTGACATTCCTGGCCTGGGAAGTTTTGAAGGAGATGGATATGATTGGGTAAAAGTGACGAAGATTGATGAAAACCCATACGAGGATGATGAAAGATGTTTGATAGTTTGTGTGCCATCAGTGAATCCTACCGCAGAAAATGCTCAGGATATTGCTCATTTTTTTACCAATAAAGCTAGTTCAAATTTTATTGTACGAAGAAAAGACAAATGTATTTATGCTGAAATTCACGGAAGAAATGAAGTAAGCAATTTAAAAACAGAAAATATTCCCGATAAAATTAGAAATGCTGTAGTTTCCATTATGAGTAGACTCGGAATTTCTAAAATACAATGGAAGAGCTTGGCAGAGGGATTATTAGATTATAAATAACTAAAAATATTATTATGAAAAATTTACAAGAATTATTTGAGCACGAATTGAAGGATTTATATTCAGCTGAGAAGCAGTTGGTGGAAGCCTTGCCTAAAATGCATGATGCAGCGACTCACAAAGAATTAAAGAAAAGTTTTGCTGATCATTTAGAGCAAACAAAAGGACATAGAGATAAGGTGAAATCAATTTTAGATGATTTGGGAGTCAATCCTGGAAGCACAAAATGTGATGGAATGGAAGGTCTCATCAAGGAAGGTGAAGCAGTGATTAAAGAAGACGCTCCATCGAATGTGAAAGATGCTGCCTTGATTTCGGCGGCACAAAGAGTAGAGCATTACGAAATGGCTGGGTATGGAACCGCGTCTGAGTATGCAAGAGTTTTAGGTCATGAGAAGTATGCTAAAACATTAGAATCCATTCTAGCAGAGGAAACCAAAAGTGATAGACATTTAAATGGTTTAGCCCTGAAAGAAATTAACAAAAGCGCAATGTAATTGCTTAATTATAAATGCAATAATAGGATAATGGTTGTTTAATGATGTATTAATCAACCATTATTTTTTAATTCAACTTAAATTTAAATAAAATGAAAGATATAAATCCCTCGTTGTTCGGGTGTGGTGGAATTATTACCTTGATAGGAATGGTTCTATTCCTGATTTTTAGAGATCAAATAGGAAGTAATATATTTCTAATTGGTGTAGTTATTATGGTGTCTATAATTTTATTGTGGATTCTAGGTTATGCCTCGCGTTATTTTAGAAATAGAAACAATGGTGAAGACGCCTAAATTTTGAAATTAATCCTCTAAACGATTTTTGAGCATTACTAAAACACCCAACTCTTCTTTAGATAAGTTCTCGCTTTTCTTTAATAGTTTGCTGATCTCTTTTTCAAAGTAAGCTAAAGTTTTTCCGTTTTCATATTCCTCAATAATTCTTGGATCTATATAAGAACTTCTTGCTACGGCGGGCGTATTTCCTAAACGCTCAGAAACTCTAGAAACTGCTTCTTTTATATTTTTATCCAAGGCTTTTTGGTCAGCTGCCTCCACAACTCCTAACTCATCTAGCGCCATTGCGGCAATCATGGTTCCTGCCCATGTTCTAAAATCCTTAGCAGAAAATTCTTCGCCCATAACTTCGTGGATGTAAGCATTCAAGTCTTCGCTTTTAACGTCAACCACATTCCCATCTTCATCTAGGTATTTAAATATTTCATAACCAGGCATAGCATCTATTTCCTTGACAATTTTGGCTAATTTCTTATCTATAATTTCTTTTTCTTGGTCTTGCCCAGATTTTCCACGATATGAAAAGATCATTTTATCGCCTTCTATTTTTAAATGTTTACTACGTATAGTAGTTAATCCATAACTCATATTTTGCTTGGAATAAATTTCACTTCCAGGGCGGAAGAAAGCATTTTCTAATAACCGAACCATAGTAGCCAATACCTTTTCCCTTGTCATTTTACGTTTTCTCAAATGTTGGCCCGTTACTCTACGACAGTGCTCTAATTGGTCGGCAAATGAAATAATTCTATCAAATTTCTCGGCTTCTTTTTGTTCTCTAAACTTAGGATTATAAATGTATTGTTTACGGTTTTTGTCATCTCGACCGGTTACTAATAAATCAGCTGATTTCTTTTCAGAAATTTCTACTTCCGTCCATGCTGGTGGAATAACCAAAGACTTGAACCATTCTTTGAGCTTAGGATCTGTTATAGTATTTCCCTTTTGATCCTGATAGCTAAAGCCTTTTCCGTGTTTTTTGCGATAATACATAGGCGTAGTTAATTAATGAGCTGGTAATTTTATGATTATTAGCGTTTTGAGTTTTAATAATATTAGAACTAAGTAAAGGTAATGAACCTATTCAATTAATTTAGGCAAAAACCTTTCTATTTTTATCGAAATAGGAATAGAATTATCTAATTAATAAAATAATTAGTCAAGTTTTGTTAAAATAATAAATATTGGTTTGAGATGTTGCAAAAAGGCATTACATTAGCTCTAAATTTGACAGAAAGCAATGTTGATGTTTTGTTTTAAAGATTATAGGACCTTTTTATCTTATAATAGTCAGATAGATAGTATTTGAATCATTTAAAAATGTAAAGATTTATGCAGGATTTTGGATTAAACTTAATCGCCATTCTCTTTTTATTAGTCTTTCTCATCATGCTGGTTTGGCTGTTGGTGAGAGTAGGCAGTATTATAGAATTGGTAAAGTCTGAAAGAAATGAAAAAGTAGATGGAGTATGGGCGCAAAAGCAATTAGCAAATTTCACAGATGAAGAACTAGAAGAATTAAAACAACAATTAAATCTTAACTCATGAAAAAGTTTTTAGGTTTATGGGCGCTTATCTTACCTATGTTGGTGAGTTTTGGGCAAGAAGTAGAAGTGAGTGATAATCCCCTAAAAGAAGGAGGAGTTATCATCACATTGATCTTACTAGGAATTCTTTTTGTGTTGTTACTGGTTTTGATATTCTTCAAAGTCAACCAATATCTCGTAATTCAAGAGAAGAAAATCAGTTATAGTAAAGCTGAAAAATTAATAAGTTATCTTAAATCTCTTCCTAAAGAGGATGCCAAGCAGCTCATCAAGGGAATGATGCATAAGAAGACTTACAAAATTGAAAAAAATAAACTTCGAGGTAATGCAGAACCTAAGGATGTTTTAGGTTTATTATCTGTAGAACCACCAAGTGTTCCGTTTTTTAGGTTTAAGAAGCCGAATCAAAGCAAAATTCCGGTTGAACCTAAGTTAAAGAAATTAGTTTTTGCCTATTTAATTTCGGCTACATTCTGGCTATTGTTTGGTACTACGGTTGGTGAATATTTAGGAATTAAATTCGTTGCTCCAGAAGCTGATAGTTTAAGTTGGTTAAACTTTGGGCGATTACGACCAGTTCACACCAATGCCGTTTTCTGGGGTTGGGGTTCACTGGGCATGTTAGGATTGGCCTATTTCTGTGTTCCAAGGGTAGGAAACAATCGACTCTTTAGTTATGCATTAGGTTGGTGGACGCTGATTTTAATTAATCTTACTGTTTTCTTTGGTAGCATCAGTCTTATGATGGGAATCAATAATGGAGGAGGAGAGTACCGCGAATATATTTGGCCTATTATGGGAATGATGATCGTAGGTGTTGCTCTAACATTGATTAATTTCTGGAAAACGATTGCCATGAGAAAAGCAGTAGAAATTTATATTTCTAACTGGTACATTGTGGCTGCGCTTATGTTCTTTATGACGATTGGATTGGTAGGTTATCTACCATTTTGGCAAAAAGGATTGGGTGAAACCATCGCACAAGGATATTATATGCACCAGGCCGTTGGGATGTGGTTTATGATGTTGACGTTAGGTCTGGTGTATTATTATTTACCATTTGCTTTAGATAAACCTATATTCTCTTATAGTTTAGGGATTTTAGCATTTTGGTCACAAATTCTATTCTATACCTTAATCGGAACCCACCACTTTATATTTAGTTCAATTCCGTGGTGGTTACAAACGGTGGCAATTTTTGGTAGTATTGGGATGATTATACCTGTTTTTGCGGGTACAACCAACTTCTTGATGACCTTTAAAAATGGTTGGTATAAATTAGCCTCAAGTTACGTCTTGCCCTTCTTCTTGGTGGGTATTGTATTTTACTTTACCGGATCATTACAAGGAACTGCTGAAGCATTTAGAAGTGCGAATTTAATTTGGCACTTTACAGACTTTACAGTGGCTCACTCACACATGACGATGTATGGAATTATTACTTTTTTCTTGTGGGCGAGCATGTATGCTATTATACCAAGGATTACACAGAAAGAAACCTCTAAAGCCTTTGTTGGAGTGCATTTCTGGTTAGCTTTTATTGGTTTGCTATTTTATATAGTTCCATTAATGTACGGAAGTACACTAAAAGGATACTACTGGATGGAAAAACTTCCTTTCGTGGGTAGTTTAGAGTTGATGGCGCCTTATTGGTTATGGCGAGCGATTGGTGGTACGTTAATGTGGTTCTCACATTTTGTATTTGCATATAATCTATATCAAATGATGTTTGGAAGGGACAAAGTAGACGTTCCGAAATCAGTTGCGAAAGTTTTGCAGGAAGATGAAGTTCAAACTCAAAAATCACTTTAGAAATGGAATGGTATAACGATCATAATAAATTATTTTTAACTGCGATAGGTATGTTCTTGGTGTTAACATACTTTGTAGCAATACAACCGGCCATCTTAAATGAAGGCATCAATCAGCCTTTGCCGGGCGATAGTTTGTTGACAGAACAACAAATGAGAGGTAAGAAAATTTACATTGCCAATGGATGTGTGGCTTGTCACACCCAACAAGTTAGGAATGTGGATATGGATGCCGTATTTGGTAGCAGACCAAGTATTGCCGCGGATTATGCATTAATTACGAGAACAGACTTTTGGCGAAATACGGCTACTTTAATGGGGACCGAAAGAACAGGTCCAGATTTAACCGATGTAGGAAATAGACAAGGAAGTTTAGAGTGGAATTTAACTCACTTATACAATCCACGTATTTTGGTGAAAGAATCCATTATGCCTTCTTTTCCATTCTTATTTATTAAGAAAACTTCACCAAAAGAAGGAGAAGTGGTAGTCAATGTGCCTGAAGAATATTTAAATGGTTATCAAGGAAAAGTGGTAGCGACTCAGGATGCTTTAGATTTAGTTGCTTATTTGCAATCTTTAAAGCAAGTTCCTTTACCTGATGGAACACCTGATCCAGAATTCTTATATAAAATTGAAGAGTCTAAGAAAAACGCAGCTGCTGCCGGTGAAGGAGCTTTACCAGATGGAGCTATGTTATATCAAGCGCATTGTCAGTCTTGTCACCAAGCGAACGGAGAAGGATTGCCAGGAGCATTCCCGCCGCTTAAAGGAAGTCCAATTGTTACAGGAGAAAGTCCTGCGATTATTGTAGATATTATATTAAATGGATATACGGGTAGGGTAAGCGAAGGTTATGGACCGATGCCAGGCATTGGTGGAACAGCTAATCTATCGGCCGCAGAAATAGCTGCTATTATGAACCACGAGAGAACAAGTTGGGGTAACAGCGCTTCTACAGTTACAGAAGAGGAAGTTCAAAAGTGGATGGATCAATTAGAAGCTGGAGAATTACCATCTGCAGACGAAGCAGCGCCTGGTGGGGTTATTCAAGAAACTGAAGCAAAGGTTGATAGCGCAAATGTTGATGTTTCATAATTAAAATTTAAAATCATGATTAAGAAAATAAGTTATATAATTTTTATGCTTTTAGGTTATGTTGCGATGGCATGTCCAGCATGTGAAAAGCAGCAACCTGAATTGCTAAAAGGAATCACACACGGAACAGGCCCAACAGGTGATAGTGATTATATTATCATTACGGCAACGGCCATTATTGTATTAATCACTTTCATTTATTTCATTAAGTACACTTTCTTTCCAGGAGAGAAATCTACAAAGCATATTAAACGTAAAATCTTGAACTATGGACAGTAATTGTAAAGTAATATTGTTTTTAGATGATTCAGAAATTCCGTTAGCGGAGCTAGTTGCGCCTACTCATTTTCAATTAAACACAAATAAAATGGTGGATGGTGAGCATACGCTGAAGATCGTCAGTCAAGATTCGAGTGGCTTAGAAGGAATAGAAATTATACCTTTTACGGTGGCCAATGGTCCATCTATTTCAGTGGAAGGATTGCAGAAAAATGCAACGGTATTTGGTGAAGTTCCGATTATGATTAATGCCTATGTAAATAAAGGAAGTGAAACCTTCTTTCTTCAAGGAAGTGAAACCCCACAGAGTACGCCAACCTGGATATGGGTTATAATTATGCTTGTTTTAATTTTTGGCGTTTTTTATCTATTAAATTACTTTAATCCTGTTGATTTATAGCTAAATTGATAAGTCCTTATTATCAGAAAGTTTCTTCGAGCATTTATGTGAGAAGGAACTTTTTTTAGTTCAAATAAACTTTAAAAATGTTTTAGTCAGGTGCAATTGAGTTTTAGCTTATTTATAATGATAACAATTCTTTTTATCTATCAAAAGCAAAGATCTTGACATCATCATTTTCTTTTCCTAGGATGATATCGCGTAATAACTCGCCGGCAATCGTACTAAAAGTAATTCCATTTCCTCCAAATCCCAAAGCAAAGAGTCCTTGAGGTTTATTTTTAAATTTCCCGATATAGGGAAGTCCATCCTTAGTGCTTCCAAAAGTTCCTGCCCAAGAAAACTCTGGTACAAACTCATATTGTGGAAATAGCTTAGCAAAGTCCTTAGCTAGCTTTTTTGATTTTTCTTTTAAAGCTTCTTGTCTTCTCTGTGGATTATTGGTGTTTTCATCTCGTCCACCTAACATGATTCTGCGATCTGCTGTGGTGCGCATATATAAATAAGGTTCTTTTGTCTCCCAAATTAATGCGTTTTCGTGCCAAAATTCTTTAACGTCATCAAATTGTTCACTTACAATTGCCCAAGTTGAGTTTAGATCTACAATGTCTTTTGAAATAAAATCTACCACTTCATAACCTGTAGCATAAATCAACCATTCAGCTTGAATAGTATAACCATCTGCAGTTTCGATTTTAACGCCGTCTTTTTTATGTTTAATATCAACAACTTCAGTTCTATCATAAATTTGTTGACCTTTTTTTAATGCATATTGCATACATTGATGACAGAATTTATAAGCATCTATTTGTGCCGAATGTCGACTATATAATGCCGCAGGAAAATCTAAATCGAAATGTTTTTTTATTTTCTTCTGATCCCACAAATCAACATCAAATCCAGCGCTTTTATGCAATTCATATTCCTTTTCAATTAGGGCTACATCTTTTTTATAGCTTGCATAAAACAGCGTTGGATGAACTTGATAATTATCGTGGCCAATGTCCTTAGAAATACTTTTAATTGTTTCAATGCTCTCCGCACATAGTTCATAGGCGCGTACGGCGTTTGATTCTCCCACCTTTTCAATCAGACTCGATAAAGGTTCATCTATTTGATATTGCAATAGGGCAGTGGAGGCTGAGGTGCTTCCAAGACCAATGCTTCTTTTTTCTAGAAGAATAAAATCAATTCCAGCTTTAGCAAGAAAATAGGCTTGAATGGCTCCAGTAATTCCGCCACCCAAAATAACTACTTGGGTTTTTCTATCTTTTTTAAGAGACGAATAATTATAAGCTAAGCCATTTTTAATAAGCCAAAAGGGTAGACCCGTGTGTAAATCCATATAGTTTCATAATTAGAGGTTGAATAGAATCTATGTTATATTAGAAATTAAAAAATCTACAATCCATAAAATTGATTACATGAATTGTAGATTTAATTAGTGTCATATAAAACCTTCATTTAGCTTAAAGAATTTTAATAACACAGAATTTAATTTTCTGTTAATGCTTCATTTTGTTTAAAATAGAAGCAGATTCTAGGAAAGTGATTAATTCTTAAATCCTTCTAAAGCCTTAACTTCCAATAAAGCTTTTTTAGCTTCTGTTAGTTGAGATTCAACTAAATCTACCACAGTTGGAGGTAAATTTTCTCTATCATTTAAGCACTCTTCATACTCCTCAACAAAAGCTTCTTCACCGCGAACACATTCTGAATAAGTAGCTGAATCACCTGAACTAAAAGCATCTTTTAAATTCATCCAAGCACGGTGTAAGTCACCTTTCATAGAGGTTCCTTTATCTGGTGTGCCACCTAATTTCGTAATCTCTTCTTTTAATGCATGTCCAAAATCATATCTACTTTGCGCTCTTGCTTCTAAAAAGCTTCTAAGATCTGTGTTATCCACATTATCGGCCGCTAATTTATAACCAGCTTCTGCATCGTAGTTTTTGGTTAGTAAATCATTTAAGTGATTTATCATTTTCTCTTGATTATTCATAATATTTATTTAATTACTTAAAGGTGCATAATGCATACCAAAAGACGCTGGAATTTATATTTTTAAAAATAAATCGATATAATAATTAGATGAATAAAATTCTATTCATTTTGAAATTTTGATGAAAGCAAGTGGGAGAAGTTAAATCTAACTTTATCTAGAACTTAATGATTGAAATAATTGACATAAAAATAGAATTGTAGCCAAAATAGGCTTAAATTTGTTGATTAAGTAAAAAAGCAAGGGTTGATATTTTTCTGTTTAGAATTAATGTTTTACTTTTGCACTCCAATTTAAATTTTTTATAGATGAATCATTACGAAACTGTTTTCATTTTAACTCCCGTTCTATCTGATGTTCAGGTGGAGGAAGCAGTTAAAAAATTCGAAAACTTCTTAAAAGAGAAGGATGCAGAGATTGTACACCAAGAAAACTGGGGATTACGTAAATTAGCGTATCCAATTCAGTTAAAGCGCAATGGATTTTACCACTTAGTAGAATTCAAAGCAGACGGAAATCTTATTGCTGATCTAGAACTTCAATTCAAACGTGACGAGAGAGTATTACGTTTCTTAACTGTAAAACTTGACAAACACGGAATCGAGTGGGCAGAAGAAAGAAGAGCAAAATTAAAAGCAAACTCTAAATAATCCTTTAAAAACACAGCGATATGGCAATTGATGAAATGGCAAAGAAAGTGGCAGAAGGTGGTGAATCAGAGATTCGTTACTTAACGCCAATCGATATAGAGACTCAATCTTCAGAAATGTTCTGTAGATTTAAAAAATTCGGAATCAAATACGTTGATTACAAAGATGCAGACTTTTTGTTGCAATTTGTAAACGAGCAAGGTAAAATTTTACCTCGTCGTTATACCGGAACCTCTTTAAAATATCAAAGAAAGGTAGCTCAAGCAATTAAGCGTGCTCGTCACTTGGCGATCTTACCTTTCGAAACAGATTTATTGAAATAATAACCCTTAAAAACTAGAAAATGAACGTAATATTACAAGAAGATTTAGAAAATCTTGGATTTGAGTACGAAGTTGTTTCTGTAAAACCGGGTTATGCAAGAAACTATTTAATCCCTAATGGTAAAGCTAAATTAGCTACTCCAAAAAACTTAGAGGAATTAAGTGTTATCATGGAATCTCGTAAGGAACAAGAGGAAGCTGCTATTGCAAAAGCGAACGAAATCGTTTCTTCTATGGAAGGATTAGAAATCGCTATCCCTGCAAAAGTTGGTGAAGGAGACAAATTATTCGGATCTATCAACAATGCTGACTTAACTGAATTCTTAAACAAAAATGGTGTGAACGTTGAACGTAAACACGTACAAATCCTTGGTAAAACTATCAAGAGATTAGGTCACTACCACGGATTAGTTAAGCCTCATAGAGATGTTGAGCACGAATTTACTTTTGATGTAATTGCTGAGTAATTACTTATCAAAAAATAATATAAACCCCTTTCAATGTAGATTGTAAGGGGTTTTTTATATCATTTGATTTAATTTTTTAACATTAAAAGTTTTATCATTTAACCTATCAATTTTTCTAATAAGACACGTTTCTTTTGGAATGATTATTTCTTAAAATATCTTTAAACAAAACAAAAAATTATGCAAGACACACAGGCAGAATCGCAAATCAACACAAATGCATTCAACTTAAATAATCTAAGCGTAGATAATTTAGCAGATTTGGCCATTACTTATGGGTTAAAACTTATTGGAGCCATTTTAATTATCATCGTAGGATTTTGGTTAGCAGGAAAACTGTCAAAACTTATTGGTAAATCTATCGATAAGACGGATATGACGATTTCTATGCGAAAATTCACGCAGAGCTTAATCAGCATCGCTTTTAAGATTTTAGTAATTCTAGTAGCGATGAGTACGGTCGGATTCGAGGTTACCGCATTTGTTGCCTTATTGGGTGGTCTAGCCGTTGGTATTGGTATGGCGCTTCAAGGAAGTTTGGCGAACCTAGCAGGAGGAATTTTGATTTTATTATTTAAGCCTTTCAAAGTTGGAGATTATATCGAGTCGATTGATAAATCTGGAACTGTAGAAGAAATTTCTGTATTGCAAACTATCTTATTAACGCCAGATATGAGAACAGTAATTCTTCCTAATGGTAGTGTTTTTAATAATCCAATTATTAACTTCTCTAGATTTGGTGTACGTAGAGTAGAGGTGAAGGTTGGAATCGGATACGACGATGATTTTGATAAAGCAAAAGAAGTTTTAATGGAGGTTTTTAAAAATGAACCTTTAATGTTAAATGATAGAGACTACATTATCGAGATTCAAGAATTTGGTGACAGTAGTATTAATTTGGCTATGTACGGTTATACTAAAACAGAAAACTACCTGAAAGCTGGATGGAACTTAAACCGTTCTGTTAAGAAAGCCTTAGACGAAAATGGATTCAATATCCCTTATCCACAAAGAGATTTGCATATTATCAACGCTAATCTTAAGGACGCGCTTAAAGCTTAATTGAAAGAAATACTGAGAAACAAAAAAGCCATGAATTTTAAAATTCATGGCTTTTTTTTATTCTTTAGTCAGACTTAATCAAACATGTCTTTTACACGCTCAAAGAAAGATCTGTTTTCTTTTTGATTTACTGGATCAAAGTTGTCTTCTTCGCGCATTTGCTCAAAGAATTCTCTTTGTTTTTTATTCAATTTCTCTGGAATAAATGCATTCACATGAACGAATAAATCTCCCGAACCATAACCTTCTAAGCTTGGTAAACCTTTATTCTTTAATCTTAAGATTTTACCGCTCTGTGTACCTGGTTCAATTTTAATTTTAGCACGTCCTGTTGCCGTTGGAACTTCTTTGTCTGCTCCTAAAATAGCATCAGATAAGCTTACATTTAAATCATAATGCAAGTTGTTACCATCACGCTGTAATTCTGGGTGTGCTTCTTCTTCAATTACTACAATTAAGTCTCCCGCAATACCTCCAAACGGAGCATCATTACCTTTTCCTCTTACTTGTAATTGAATACCTTCTCTTGCTCCAGCAGGGATTTTAATTTCCACAGTTTCATCTTTCTTGATTAAACCATGGTTGTTAGCACCTGTTGGAATTTTATCAGCAATTTTTCCTGTTCCACGACAAGAACTACAAGCCGAAGCGGTCTGCATTTGACCTAATGGTGTGTTCATAACGCGTACTTGTTGTCCGCTACCATTACAAGTAGGACAAGTTTTAAAAGTAGCGTCTGGGTGAAGCATCATTCGTGTAACTTTGACTTTCTTAGTTACGCCTTCCATCATTTCTTCTAGGTTCAAACGAACTCTAATGCGCAGGTTCGATCCTTTTTGCTGACGAGTTCCGCCACCAAAACCACCGAAGCCACCAAATCCGCCGCCACCTCCAAAGGCACCACCGAATATGTCACCGAACTGAGAGAAAATGTCCTCCATGTTCATGCCACCACCGAATCCACCGCCAGCAGCTCCGCCAACACCAGCATGACCAAATTGATCATATCTAGCTTTCTTGTTTTCGTCGCTTAAGACTTCGTAAGCTTCTGCAGCTTCCTTGAACTTTTCTTCAGCTTCTTTATTATCTGGGTTTCTATCTGGGTGATACTTAAGCGCAACTTTTCGGTAAGCTTTTTTGATTTCGCTTGCCGTTGCATCTTTAGAAACACCTAATATTTCGTAATAATCTCTTTTTGACATACCTTAATTATTTTCCAACTACCACTTTGGTATAGCGAATTACTTTTTCGTTCAACATATATCCCGTCTCTACAACATCAACAATTTTACCTTTTAGGTCGTCAGAAGGAGATGGAACTTGAGTGATAGCTTCGTGTTTGTCTATATCAAAATCATCACCAGCAGAAGTTTCAATAGCTTCTAGTCCTTTGTTTTTAAGGATATTAACTAATTTACTATGAATTAATTCAACACCTTTCAAAAGACCTTCGTCTTCTGCTTTGCTAATCTCAAAAGTAGCTCGCTCAAAATCATCTAATACAGGCAATAAGTCACCTAATAATGATTCGTTAGCGGTTTTATATAAATCCAAACGTTCTTTGGTAGTTCTCTTCTTGTAGTTCTCGAACTCAGCAAACAATCTTAGATTCTTGTCTTTTTGCATCGCCAATTCGTCAGCTAAAGAAGTCTTGTTGTCAGCATTTTTAGTCTGCTCTTCTTGTGCCTCAGAATGTGTCTCTTCTGCTACTTGATCCAAGTTTTCATCTAAGTTTTCTTTATTTTCTTGATCCATTTTATTCGATTTTAGAATGTTTTGGCAAATACGTTGCCAATGAGTTTTGAGTGACATACTGTCATACTGTTTTTAGCAATCGGCAAAGTTACGATTAAACTAGCGGAAAAGACGTGTAATACTAGCTTTTATCGGTCAGATTGAAAATTGAATTATACTTATATCTTTAAAATTAGCAACTATTTAATATCGAGTTAAAATTTATAAACTTTTGATATTAAGTATTTAGTTTCAATTAAAAATAAAATCAACATTGGTGTATTAACTTGAATTGATTAAATTTGTGAGATTGATACATAATAAAACAAATAAATAATGAGAAAATCTTTATTAAGCGTTGCTTTAGCTTTTCTGAGTGTATTCGCTTGGGCAGATGAAGGTATGTGGTTAATGACCTTTATCGAGAGGCTGAAATATGCTGATTGGCAAAAAGAAGGTTTAAAGCTTACGCCAGAAGAAATTTACAGTGTTAACAATTCGAGTTTAAAAGACGCGATCGTTCAATTTGGTGGTTATTGCACCGGAGAAATGATTTCAGATGAAGGATTATTACTTACTAACCACCACTGTGGTTATGGTGTAATCGCTGAATTGTCATCAGAAGACCAAGATTACCTAAAAGATGGTTTTTGGGCTTATGAAAAATCTCAAGAATTAAAGCCAGAGAATCTTTATGTTCGTTTCTTAGTTAGAATGGATGACGCAACAGAAAGAATCATGAAAAAACTTTCTCCATCTATGTCTTCTAGCGAAAGAAAAGACGCTATTAAAGCAGAAATGGAAATGATTCAAAATGAAAACAGCGATGATGGTAAGTACGTTGTTGAAGTTAAATCATTCTATGGTGGAAATGAGTTTTATTACTTTGTGTATCAAGATTTTACTGATGTAAGATTTGTAGGTGCTCCTCCTTCTTCTATCGGAAAATATGGTGGTGACACAGATAACTGGGAGTGGACAAGACATACTGGTGACTTCTCGTTGTTCCGTGTTTATGCAGATGCTAACGGAAATCCAGCGGATTATTCTCCAACCAACGTTCCTTACAAACCTAAACACTCTTTACCTATCAAAACTGGTGGAGTTAAAGAAGGTGATTTTGCAATGACTATTGGTTATCCAGGAAGCACTGATAGATATATGTCTTCTTTTGGAATCGAGCAAGCTATTAATGTTGAATATCCAACTTGGGTTGATGCAGCTAATACAGCAATGGTTCAAATGAAGAAACACATGGACAAATCTGATGCTACTAGATTAAAATATGCTTCACAATATTCAAGTTTAGCCAACTATTGGAAAAATAGAATCGGTATGATCGAGGCTTTAAACAAATTGAATACAGTTGGTAAGAAAAGAAAATATGAAGCTGATTTTGCTACTTGGGCGAAAAAAGATTCTAAGAAATACGGAAAAGTATTATCTAACTTAGAAAACTACTACAACAACACCAATGACTATGTGAAAAACAGAACTTATATCGTTCGTGGTTTCTTAAGAGGTAGTCAATTATCTTTAGCGCCTTATAGAATTTCACAAATGTGGGAGACTTATAGCCAACAAGACGATGCTAACAAAGCTGCAATGATGGAGCAAATTAAGCCTCGTATTGAAGAATTATACGCAAGTATGGATATGGCTGCAGAAGCTGATATTCTTGCTGCTTTATTAGATGGATATGTTAAGAGTATTCCTGCGGATGGTGTAATTCCAGCAATTAAAGATATTCAAAAAGAATACGGAAGCTTCAACGCTTATACTAACAAAATTGCATCTAGCTCAGTTTATAGCAGTGCAGACAAAGTAATTGCTGCATTTGAGAACAACAACGGAGATGCACTTAAAAATGATATCTTAAGTAGTTTATCTAATGGTTTATTCGAATCATTCAGAAATACACCAAAAGAAATCGAATCTTTAAATGAGTCTTACGAGAAAAACTTTAGATTATTCATCGATGGAATGAGAAAAACTTATCCAAACAGAGTATTCTATCCAGATGCTAACTTTACTATGAGATTATCTACAGGTAAGATTGTTGGTTTACCAGAAAATCCAAAACGTCCTAGCGATGCTGCTGGAAATTACTACACTACTTTAGAAGGTGGTATGCAAAAGCACATTCCAGGTGATGAGGAATTCGAGCAACCAACTCCATTAATCAAATTGTATAACACAAAAGATTACGGAAGATGGGCAACTGCTGATGGTAAGTTACCAGTTAACATTTTATCTGATAACGATATTACCGGTGGTAACTCAGGATCTCCTGTTATCGGTGGAAACGGTGAATTAATCGGTTTAGCATTCGATGGTAACTGGGAAGCGATGTCAGGTGACATTGAATTCGAGCCAGAATTACAAAGAACGATTAGTGTAGACATTAGATATGTAATGTTTATTATCGATAAATACGCAAACGCTCAAAACATTATTGACGAGTTGAAATTTGTTGACTAATACACAACATAATTATAATTCTAAATCGCTTGGTATATTTACCAAGCGATTTTTTTTGTCTCTACTTTTAATCGATAGATGTCATAGCAATTTTCTATTTTTACGCAATGCAGCAGAATAAAGATTTTATCTTAAGAAATTGGCCGTTTTTATTGGTTGCTTTCTTTTATTTGATCCTAGGGATTTCTCTAAACAAATATTATGGAGAAGATGATTTGCACTTATTGCTAAATCAATATCATACGCCTTGGTTGGGTTATTTCTTTAAATATTTCACCAAAACGGGAGAACTCTTATTTGGACTTTTAATTTTCGCATTTATCATATGGAAAAGCATTTGGAGAATGTTGCTCACCTTTGTTTCGACTTTTGTAATGCAAGCCATTATTATTATAGGAATGAAGCGAATGTTTTTCAGACATCATCATCGTCCTGGGTATTACTTTCAAGAGTTGAGCGTTGACCTCAATTTAGTAGAAGGAATAAAACAAGGAATCACATTTACTTTCCCTTCTGGACATTCATCAATAGCGTTTTTTCTATTTCTATTTGTAAGTTTATTAGTCAAAAATAATTGGGTGAAATTCCTTTTAGGAATTGCTGCAGTTCTAGCTGCATTTTCTAGAATCTATCTATCTCAACATTTTATGCAGGACACAGTGGCAGGCGCCATGATCGGAATGTTTAGCTTGGCATTTTGTTATTATTTATGGCTGTATATAGACTATCCTTTCTTGGGTGGACCGATTAGAAGACCGAAGAAAAAAACAGTTTAAAATAGTTTCATACAGCAATATTTTGTCTCTTGCTAAAGATTAATTAGCTTTAAGAAAACTATCGTATGAAGACCTTAAGAATTGCCTTATTAGAGTATGATATTGCATGGGAAAATCCAGCTAAAAACTTTGAGAAAGTCGATGAATTACTCAAAGGAGTAGAGGCGGATGTATTCTTTTTACCTGAAATGTTTTCTACCGGCTTTACGATGAATCCAGAAAAGAATGCGGAACCTATATTCGGGAAATCTTTTAAATTTCTTCAGCAAAAAGCGATAGAACATCAAGCGGCTTTTTGCGCCAGTGTGCCCACTAAATCAGATGGACAATACTTTAATCGATTGTACTGGGTGGAGCCCAATGAAACTTTTGTAATCTATGATAAACGCCATCTATTTTCTTTGGTAGGAGAAGAAAAACATTATACAGCTGGCGTAGAAAGAAAAGTTATCGACTACAAAGGTTGGCGTTTAATGCCACAGATTTGCTATGATTTAAGATTCCCTGTTTGGGCTCGAAATGACTTGAATTATGATGTGATTTTTTATGTAGCCAATTGGCCAGAAAGAAGAAAAATAGCATGGTTAAGTCTCTTGCAAGCACGTTCGATCGAAAATATTTCCTATTGTATTGGTGTTAATAGAACTGGTGATGATGCACAAGGTATTTATCACTCTGGTGATAGTAATGTGTTTGATGCGCAAGGCAATAAACTAGAAAGTCTATCTGAAAATAAGGAAGTCTTAATTTATGAACTTCAAAAAGAAGACTTATTAGCAACTCGCTCTAAATTCAAATTCTTGAATGATAAAGATAATTTTAAAATCAACTTATAATAAATAGAATTTAAGCTTAATCTGGTCTGACTAAACTTTTGTATTTAAACCTTTCTATTATCTACTTAGGACTCCGATTAGGTAGAAGTAACACCCGTATCTTCAGTCCATTTTCCATTGACCTTTAGAAGTTGCTCTAGGATATCACGAACACATCCTTTTCCTCCTTCTTTTTGAGAAATATACAATGAAATCTTTCTAATTTCTGGGGCAGCATCTTTAGGACAACATGGTAAGCCTACCATCTGCATAACTTCGTAATCAGGCATATCATCACCCATAAAAGCTACTTCATCAGCACTAAAACCGTACTTGTCTAGAAAATCATTGAAATCATCGATTTTATGACGAGAAGCCATATATACATCGGTAATTCCAAGGTAATTCATTCTTTGTTTAACGGCGGCGTCATTTCCACCCGTAATTACACAAATAGGGAATCCTTGTTTCACAGCCAATTGCATAGCATAGCCATCGCGAGTATTCATGGTACGCGTCATACTACCATCTGGCATTAAAACTAAACTACCATCTGTTAAAACGCCATCAACATCAAGTACAACCGCCTTTATATCATTTAATTTAGATTTATAATTCATTGTTGTGGGTTTGTGTGATAGAATCGCTAATGATACGGTATAAGTCTCTAGCAGCCGAGTTTTCCATCAGCTCTAAATGTTTTTCTATAACAATTTGGTCATTTCTTTTCGCCGGACCAGTTTGTGCTTCAAATGGAGATAAATCCTCTAATTTTTCTGCAGTTTCTTTGATTAAAGGTTTCAAATAATCAAATGATAAACCTGCGTCTTTGGTAATTTCTTCGCCCATACTATACATATGGTTTACGAAATTACAAGCCCAAACAGCAGCCAAGTGTAACTTAGCTCTTTGATCTGAATCAATGATTTGAACTTGATTGGTAATTCTTTTGGCTAAATCCTTTAATTGCTCAGCATTTTCTGGTGATTCTGCCTCCACAAAGAAAGGAATATCATCATAATCCAAGAATTTACCTTTGGTAAAGGTTTGTAATGGATACAAAACTCCTTTGCGGTAATTCCCTTTTAAAGCTGACATCGGTATCGAACCAGAGGTATGAACTACCATGGTATCGTCGAATGGGATGTGTAAAGATAATTCGGTAATCGCTGAATCTGAGGCTGCGATTACAAACAAATCAGCTGGCTCTAATTCCGAAATTTTGTCGGTGTAATTAATCTTATTTGCTTCGCCAATTCTCTCGGCTTTGTGCAAGGTTCTGTTGTAAATTTGCTTAACCTGTACTGTGTTTTGAACAAAAGCACGTGCCAAGTGAAATGCAACATTTCCAGCGCCAATAATACTAACGGTTCTTATAGGATTTTTCATCGTGAGCAAAGATACTTTATTGTTTTATTTATATAAAATGAAAAACTTAAAAAAAGCCTTTCGAATTCTTAAAATAAAATGACTCTATGTAATTTTTAATTTAGCTGAGTTTTAAACTCTTTTTAAGGCTATTCGTCAAGTAATCAATTAATTTGATTTTGAAATATTCGCAATCAGACTTGGGTTTTGCTAGATTCAGGGATGAGATTTTAATTAAAATTATGTTAAGATTGAGTTTTTCGCAATTCATGTGTAACAAAAGCTAAGTTCGTATCACTAATAGCAGTAACACAATGGAAATATAAATTTAACCAAATGAAAAACTTATTAACAGCAGTTTGTATGGCGGCGCTACTAGCTCCTCCTTTGGCATTTGCTAACCCGGTTTTGGAGACTGTGGAGATTTTGAGCGAAGAAATGGGACAGATTACAGGACGTGTAGTCAGTCAAGATGGATTGGGAATTCCTTATGCATCGGTAGAAATCTTTGATGATGCAGGAGAATTGATTGATGGTGTTTTAACCGATGGAGATGGAAACTTCACTTTATCTAATAAAGTTTTTGGTTCTTATACCTTGAAAATCTCTGTTGTGGGACAGAAAGCTATCGAAAGAATTGTTGAGATTTCACAAGAACAACAAAATTTGGGAGATATCATTTTAACCGATGACGTCATTAACTTAGGTGAAACTACCGTTAGAGGTGAGGTATCTAAAATTAGATCAGAAATCGACAAAAGAGTTATTGAGGTTGGTAAAGATTTAGTGAGTGCAGGAGCAACTGCTGGAGAAGTTTTGAATAACATTCCTTCATTAAATGTTGATCAACAATCAGGTGCTTTATCATTAAGAGGAAATAGTAATGTACGTGTTTTCGTTGACGGAAAACCAAGTAGCATTCCTGCAGATCAATTATTAAAGCAATTACCATCTAACTCAATTGAAAAAGTTGAGATTATTACGAATCCTTCGGCTAAATATGAGCCAGATGGTAACTCAGGGATTGTAAATATTATTACGACCAAAGAAAAGAGAAGAGGATATAATGTTACTACGAATTTAGGATATACACGTGGTGCAAAAAACAAGTACAATGGTTCGGTGAATGCTAACTTAAACACGGGTAACTTCAACTTGTTTGGTAATTATAGTGCCAACATAGGGGAAAGCAACATGAGTGGTAGAATGGTTAACAAAACAATGGGAATCAATCAATACTTAACACTACCTGGTGAAAACGAAATGCATTTAGCTAAAGTTGGTTTCGACTGGTTTATCAATGATAAAACAGCTATGACAGTTTATACCAACCAATCTTTTGGTAATATGGATATGAACAATGTTTCTTACCTAGACTATATCAATGGCGGAAGCTTTAGAGATGCTTCTGATTATGGATATGATAGAAACGGAAGTGACTACAGCATGAACATTAAGCGTGATTTTGAAAAAGAAGGACATTCCCTAGAGTTGGACGCTTTCTATTCTAATTTTGCGATGGATGGTCATACTGATTTTGAATGGCAAACAGCTATGCAAGGAATTGAAGATCCAACCTTAGCCAATCAATTAGGTTATTATAATCAAGCTGACGAAAAAGACATCAAAAATACACGTGTTAAATTAGACTATACTTTACCATTTGCAGAAAAAGGTAAAATTGAAGCTGGGTTTAACTATGTGAAAGATGCGAACGAAAATAGTTTATTAACTACTCAACATTTGCCAGTTTATAATGAAGGAGCTTATGTAGGTAATTTAGAAGCACAAAATACATTCTTCGATTTTGATAGAAATATTGCTGCATTATACTTAAATATTGGTTATCAATGGGAAAAACTAGGAATGCAAGTAGGTGTTCGTGGTGAAAAAGTAACCGAAGATATTTTAACGGTATTAAATGGAAGTGCTGATATAGATGATGCAAGAAGCGAATTGAATAGAGATCAAACGAATTTCTATCCATCTGTATTCTTTACTTACCAAGCTACCAAATCAGATCAATTTAGTTTAAACTATTCTAGAAGAGTAGACCGTCCAGGTGTTTGGGCATTAAGTCCAATCCGTCAATGGCAAACAGCAAGTATGCGCCAAGAAGGAAATCCTAACCTTAAACCTCAGTTCACAGATTCTTATGAATTAGGATACATGAAAACCATCGGTAGAATGGGTAGCATCAATGCATCTGTTTTCTATAGAAAGGTAAATGACGAAATGACTCAATTGACTTATTTAGACGAGGTAAACCCTAACATTACCATCATGAGACGTGATAACGTGGATGATAATCAATCTTATGGAGCAGAAGTGTCTTGGTATTTAAAAGCAAATAAATGGTGGAGTTTAAATGGTGGATTAAATGTTTATCAAAGTACGCTAAAAAGCATCTTTGCTGATCAAGGAACTTATGAAGTAGAAAGTACCGATTTCACAGGAAGATTAAGTAATGATTTTGCATTAAATAAAGCTTTAAAACTTCAATTATTTACCATGTACATTGGTGATAGAAAAACATTACAAGGCTCTAGAGAGTCTATGTTTAGACAAGATATTGGATTACGTTATAGCTTTGCACAAGGAAAAGGAAGTGTTTCTGCACGTTTGAGCGATATCTTCGATACATTCTATGCTAAATCACTTATGGACAGACCAGTGGTTCAAGAAAATGAATTCCATTGGGAGAGTAGAACATTCTACATTGGATTAAATTACTCATTCGGGGGTAAGGTTAAGACCAGAGCAGACAAACAAAGAAACCAAGGAGACCACGACGCAGGTGGAATTGGATTCTAAGTTAGAAGAATATAATAAAAGAAAAAGCTGTCCATTGGGCAGCTTTTTTCATGTTTTGTTGTAAAAATAAAAGCCTAAGAGGTTAGTAATTAAACGCTTAAGTCTTTGTTAGTGCTCACGGCGGGATTCGAACCCGCACGTCCTTAAGGACACCACCCCCTCAAGATGGCAAGTCTACCAGTTTCTCCACGTGAGCATGGATTAGAGGCGCAAAGTTAATTAAATTATTGAATTTTTATTTTTAACTCATGTTTGTTTCTAAAAATAAAAGTATTTATTTGATTTTTGATTTTGCTTTATTTTCCACTTGATTTCCTTCTTATTCTTTGTGAATATTATATAATAATCTTGAATTTCAACTTTTTTAATCCTTTATTGTAATTAACTTTGTATCCTACCTAAACTTTCTAACCATATGAAAAATAGTTTGTTATTCTTTTTTCTTAACCTTTTCTCTCTTGCATTGGCGCAAGAAAAAATTACCCTCAACGGATATGTTTATGATATTGCCAATGGAGAGTCAATCGCCAACGCTGATATCGACATTCTAGACCTCAACTTATCTACCCAAACCAACGCATATGGATTTTACTCCATCACATTGCCTGCAGGTGAGTATGAGGTATTTTGGCGAGCAGATGGTTTTAATGTTGAAAGTCAGGTGCTCAACTTAAATGAAAGTCAACGCCAAGATATTTTTCTTTTTTCTGAAGATAAAATTGAATTAGCAGACGTGGTGGTAGAGGCGCGTTTGCAAAATAAAGTGAGCGAATCACAAATGGGCTTAGAAAAAGTTAAGATTAGCACATTAAATAAGCTACCGGTTTTATTAGGTGAGCGAGACGTGATCAAAACGATTAAATTCCTCCCTGGGATGAAATCGAGTGGAGCGGGTGGGAGTGGTTTATCGGTACGTGGAGGTTCTACCGATCAAAACATGATTACGCTAGACGAGGCAGTGGTTTACAATACCGATCATTTATTGGGGTTCTTTTCCACCTTTAATTCAGATGCGATTAAGGATGTAAGTATTTACAAAGGAACAGCGCCGGCAGAATACGGCG
Source organism: Profundicola chukchiensis (assembly GCF_029664245.1). Lineage (GTDB taxonomy): Bacteria > Bacteroidota > Bacteroidia > Flavobacteriales > Weeksellaceae > Profundicola > Profundicola chukchiensis. Next base: position 100,677 of record NZ_JANAIE010000008.1, read on the forward strand.
GAAGGGTATCTTCTTTTGTAGATTTAAGAATGAAAGAAGGGAATAACAAGGAATTTGAAACCAGTGGCGGAATTGGTTTAATTTTCTCAAGATTGAATATAGAAGGTCCGATTCAGAAAGATAAATCTTCTTTCTTGGTGTCAGGGCGTAGGTCTTATGCGGATTTATTTTTAAAACTAACGGGTGATTTTAAGGATAACAAGCTTTATTTCTATGATTTAAATGCAAAATTAAATTATAAACTTTCAGACAAGGATCAAATCTTTTTGTCGGGATATTACGGACGAGATGTTTTGGGAATGGGCGACAACTTCGGTATTAATTGGGGAAATTTAACCCAGAGCTTACGCTACAACAGAATTTGGAACAATAAATTATTCTCAAATACTTCCTTTGTTTACAGCGATTTTGACTTTGTCATCGATATTAAATCCACTAATCCAAATTTCTCGATTGTTTCTAAGATTCAAGATTTTAATCTTAAACACGAATTTGAATATTATCCCAACACACGCAACAAATGGAAGATAGGCTTAACTTCTACACACCACACCAATATTCCTGGTGGAATTGAAGGTCTGTCTCAATTAACAGAATCTAAAGAACCAAGAAAAGCTTTGGAATCTGCGGCTTATGTTTCAAATGATTGGAGTTTATCAGATAAAATTGGAATCAATTATGGACTTCGTTTAAGTCATTTTACCAATTTAAAAGGTGGAGACTATTATGAGTTTAATGAGGAAGGAGATATCGCCCGAACGATTACGGATACCAAGGAATTTGATGATTATCTTAATTTAGAACCTCGTGTTTCTATTAAATATCAAATCGATAGAAATCAATCGATTAAGGCGGCCTATACGCGCAATTCACAAAACTTGCATTTGGTTTCTAACTCCATTACATCCACACCATCTGATCGTTGGGTGATGAGTTCTAATATCATTAAACCACAAATTAGCGATCAAGTTTCTTTAGGTTATTTTAGAAACTTAAGTGCAAGTAAATATGAGTTTGCTATTGAAACTTATTACAAGAATATGCAAAACCAAATCGACTTTAAGGATGCCGCCAACGACCGTGATTTGTCGATAGAAAGACAGCTACGATTTGGAAAGGGGAGAGCTTATGGTGTAGAGTTTTTAGCGAAAAAGAACAAAGGAAAACTTACGGGTTGGTTAGGTTATACTTGGTCTAAAACCGAAAAACAGATTGATGATGTAAACGATAACAATTGGTATAACGCACGCCAAGATAGACCTCATGATTTATCGGTGGTGGCGATGTATGAGTTAAATAATAAATGGAATTTCTCAGCTTCATTTATTTATCAAACCGGAAATGCGGTTACTTATCCAACAGGGAAATATAGCATAGAAGACCAAACGGTTTGGTTGTATTCCGAAAGAAACGGATACAGAATGCCGGATAACCACAGATTAGATATAGCAGCGACTTGGACGTTGAAGAAGACCAAGAAACGCACTTCAGAATTGGTGTTTAGTTTATATAATGTGTACGGAAGAGAAAATGCCTTTTCTATCTTCTTCGAAGAAAGTGAGTCAAATCCAAATGCACTAACGGCAACGCAAGTTTCGCTGTTTAAATATGTGCCTTCTATTTCTTATAACTTTAAATTTTAAATCATGAAATTTCAACATATACTTTTAGTGTGCTTAAGCTTTTTTACCCTTATTTCGTGTGAAAAGGAAATCGATATCGAGGTGGATGATACCACACCCAAAATAGTCATTGAAGCTATGATGTCTGATCGACAAGGTGATGCTGTGGTTTTATTGAGTCTGTCTAGAAATTTAAACGATGGTTCTGAACCTGCAAAAGTGAGTGATGCAGAAGTGAGTATCAAGGCTATCGACAATGATGAGGTTTTTATATTAAATCAAATCGAGGAAGGTGTTTATCAAAATGTATCTTTGGTGGGCGAACCAGGCAAAACTTATCGTTTAGAAGTTCAATTAAGTGACGGTTCTACATATTCTTCTTTACAAACGATGCCAAGAAAAGTTGAATTAACAGATGTGACCTACAGAGAAAGAGACGTGGCTTTTCAAGACGAAGAAGATGATCCCGTTTTTGAGTTTCAACCTATTTTCCTAGATCCTGCAGGTGAAGACAATTATTATCAATTCATAGTTAAGCGAAACGGCGTTAAGGGAAAAGATATTTTCATTAAAGAGGATCAAGGTTTTGATGGTTTAGAGAATAGTCAAAAGTTTTCTATCGAAGCCAATTACGCAGATGTTATAAACATCGATATGCATAATATCAATGAATCGGCATATGAATATTTGCTAGGAGTTAAATTAAATTTATCTCAATCTACGGCTACGCCTACCAACCCAACCTCTAACATTACAGGAGATGCACTAGGTTATTTTAAAGTTTTCTCAGCCGGAAACGCGCTAGAGTTTAGTTTAGAGTAAGTGAAAGATTCGAAGAAAATGCGCTTAAAAATTAATAATTAAATTAGGTGAGAGCCATTTTTGTTTAAACTTTAATAAAATTTAAGTCTACTGAATCTTAAAAAAGATTTATATATTTGTAATTAATGAAATCTGTAATCCATAAAATATTATCTATTACGATGGCTGTTTTAGTCTTTTTGACTACAACATCCTTTATGATGGATGCTCATTTTTGTGGACAGTCGTTAGTTGATTTAGCTTTGTTTCAACATGCTGAATCTTGTGGTATGGATCATGAAAAACCAGCCAATACTTGTGATGAGAATATTACAAAATCCGACTGTTGTTCAGATGTTCAATTTATGAATGAAGGTCAAGATGAAGCGCCAGCAGCTTATGCAAGCCTTAGCCTTGATCAACAATTATTCATTGTTTCATTCATCTATACGTATCATCATCTTTTTGAAGGTTTAGAAAGAAACTTCATTCCTTTTAAAGATTACACTCCGCCGTTTCTCATACGGGACTTCCAAAAAATACAGGAGACTTATATAATTTGATTTAGAACAAATCAGAGCTGAAGTATTTAGCTCTGGAATGGTATGCTTTATAGTTAAATCTATATAGAGCAGCTATTCTTGCATCATTTCATATTCTGTAATACAGAAATCTACAAAGATGTTTCATTGTTCAAAATCAAAATCAAATGCTAAATAAAGGCATAAAATTTCTTATAGAAAATAAGTTAGTAGCTGTTTTGTTATTAGCTCTTTTCACAACTTGGGGTATCGTAAATGCTCCATTTAATTGGGATACAGGTTTTCTGCCAGCTAATCCGGTGGCGGTGGATGCGATTCCTGATATTGGAGAGAATCAGCAAATCATTTACACCCAATGGGAGGGAAGGTCTCCACAAGATATAGAAGACCAAATTAGTTATCCTTTAACCACTACTTTACTAGGAATCCCTGGTGTGAAGACGATTCGTAGCTCTTCTATGTTTGGTTTCTCTAGCATCTATATCATTTTCGAAGAGGATGTTGAATTCTATTGGAGTAGAAGCCGAATATTAGAAAAATTAAATTCTCTTCCAGCAGGTTTGCTACCCGAAAATGTGAACCCCACTTTAGGTCCTGATGCAACTGGTTTAGGTCAAATTTATTGGTACACTTTAGAAGGAAGAGACAAAGATGGAAATGTAACCGGTGGTTGGGACTTAAACGAATTACGAAGCATCCAAGATTATTATGTAAAGTATGCGCTTTCCTCAGCAAGTGGTGTTTCTGAAGTAGCTTCTATTGGTGGTTTTGTTCAGGAATATCAGATTGATGTAAAACCTGAATTGATGCGTCAATACAATATTGGTTTGGCCGAAATCGTAAAGGCGGTTAAAATGTCTAACAAAGATATTGGAGCGCAAACCATGGAAATCAACCAAGCTGAATATTTGGTGCGTGGACTGGGGTATGTGAAGTCAATTGCCGACATCGAGAATGCTGTGGTTGCTTCTGAGAATTATACGCCTATTCGTGTGAGTGATATCGCCCATGTAAGCCTTGGTCCTGCACCTAGACGTGGTATTTTAGACAAAGAAGGAGCTGAGGTTATTGGTGGTGTTGTTACCGCGAGATATGGAGCAAATCCAATGGAGGTCATCGAAAATGTAAAAGTTCAAATTGATGCTATTGCCTCTGGTTTACCTTCTAAAGAATTATCAGACGGAACGGTTTCGCAATTGACCATTGTACCTTTTTATGATAGATCTGAATTGATTCAAGAAACACTTGGTACTTTAGATGAGGCCTTAACCTTAGAGATTTTAATTACAATTTTTGTGATTATTGTAATGGTGTTCAACCTTAGAGCCTCTCTACTAATTGCAGGTCTATTACCAGTAGCTGTTTTAATGGTTTTCATCGCCATGAAACTTTTTAATGTAGATGCCAACATTGTAGCTCTTTCGGGAATTGCGATTGCGATTGGTACGATGGTGGATATTGGTGTTATTCTCTCTGAAAATGTCATTCGACATCTTGATGAAGATAAAGAAAGGTTTGACCAAACGGGAGAAAAACTTCCGATTAATACGGTGGTGTATAATGCCAGTTCAGAGGTGTCTGGTGCTATTTTAACTGCGGTACTTACAACGATTATTAGTTTTATTCCCGTGTTTACCATGGTGGGAGCAGAGGGTAAACTCTTTAGACCTTTAGCCTTTACCAAATCTATGGCATTGGTGGCGGCTTTTGTGGTGGCTATCTTTTTAATTCCGCCGTTTGCAGCTTATTTATTTAAGAAAAGAAATTATAAAAAGCTAACCACCATGTTCCTAAATACCCTATGGATAGGACTTGGAATCATTGCTTTGATTTTTGGATTTTGGTTGGGCTTGGTTTTAATTGCTTTTGGTATTACGGGATTGTTAAAAGAAGACTTTTTAACGTCTAAATCCATATTGAGCGACGAACAGGCTAATAGGTTGAATATCTTTATTTCAGCTCTTGCAATTATCTTCTTATTAGCAGAATATTGGCGACCATTAGGGTTAGATAAAAACATATTTTGGAATTTAATTTTTGTTGGAATTATCTGTTTTGGATTGCTTGGTTTTTTCTGGTTATTCCAAAGATATTATGCTCAAATTCTACAATGGGCATTGCGCTATAAACTTATTTTCCTTTCGATTCCAACGGCATTGGTTATAGTTGGCTTTGTCATTATGCAAAATACTGGAAAGGAATTCATGCCATCTTTAAATGAAGGATCTTTCTTGTTGATGCCAACATCGATGCCACACTCGGGAGTAGATGAAAATAAGCGAATTCTACAACAACTAGATATGGCGGTAGCAAGTATTCCAGAGATTGAGACCGTAGTGGGTAAAGCGGGTAGAACTGAATCAGCATTAGACCCAGCGCCACTTTCTATGTTTGAGAATATCATTAATTATAAGTCAGAATATGCGCTAAATGAAGATGGAAAGAGACAAAGATTTAAAGTAGATGAAGACGGATATTTTGAGTTAAAAGATGGTGGAATCGTTCATAATCCTAATTTAACACCAGAAGAGCCACATAGATCGGTTAAGCACAAGGCGGCTTTCAGTGTGGACGCTAAAGATTTGATTCCTGATAATTCTGGTGAGTTCTACAGAAATTGGCGACCTGAAATTAAAAATCCAGATGATATTTGGGATGAAATCGTAAGGGTTACCAAGCTTCCGGGTGTGACTTCTGCGCCTCGACTACAACCGATTGAGACTCGTTTAGTGATGTTGCAGACGGGGATGAGAGCTCCTATGGGAATCAAAGTAAAAGGTCAAGATTTAAGGCAAATAGAAGCTTTTGGATTAGAACTCGAAGAAATATTAAAACATGCAGAAGGTGTTAAAGTAGAAGCTGTTTTTGCGGATCGTATTGTGGGTAAACCTTATATGTTGATTGATATTAAACGCGATCGTTTGGCGCGTTACGGAATCAGCATCGAGGATGTTCAAGAAATTCTACAAGTTGCCGTTGGTGGAATGCCTTTAACTCAAACGGTGGAAGGAAGAGAAAGGTATGGGGTTAGAGTACGCTATCCTCGTGAACTTAGAGCGAACCCAGATGATTTAGAGAAAATTTATGTGCCGGTAGAAAAAGGAAATCCTGTTCCGTTAGGGGAATTGGTAGAGCTTAGGTATGAGCAAGGTCCTCAGATGATTAATAGTGAGGATACCTTCTTGGTTGGCTATGTATTGTTCGATAAATTAGAAGAATATGCGGAGGTAGATGTTGTTGAAAATGCTCAGGCTTTAATCAAGGAGCATATAGACAATGGTAGCTTACAAGTTCCAAAAGGAATTACTTATCACTTTACAGGAACCTATGAAAACCAGTTGAGAGCAGAGAAAACATTGGCGATTATTGTTCCATTAGCTTTAATCATTATTTTCTTGATTCTCTATTTTCAATTCCGTTCTGTGTTGACATCTTTAATGGTTTTCACTGGAATTGCGGTGGCCTTTTCAGGTGGATTTATCATGATTTGGTTGTACGGACAAGATTGGTTCTTGAATATAGATTTCTTCGATGAAAACTTAAGGAATCTCTTTCAAATGCATCCGGTGAACTTAAGTGTGGCAGTTTGGGTTGGATTTATTGCTTTATTTGGAATTGCTACAGATGATGGCGTGGTTATGGCGACCTATTTAACACAAACATTTGATAAAAATGAGCCGAGCACCAAAGAAGAAATTAGAGATTCAGTCTTAGAGGCTGGATTAAAGAGAATTAGACCTTGTTTAATGACAACGGCTACCACCATATTGGCATTATTGCCTGTACTTACTTCTACCGGACGAGGAAGTGATATTATGATACCTATGGCTATCCCAAGTTTTGGGGGAATGTTGATTGCTTTAATTACCCTATTCGTAGTTCCGGTTTTGTTTAGCCTTAAAGCTGAGTTAAAACTTAAATACACAAAAAAATGAGAAAAGGAATACAAATCATATGTGCCCTATTAGTGTCTAGCATGCTAAACGCACAACAATTAGAAACTTTAATTCAGGAAGCTTTGGTAAATAATCCTTCGATTCAAAAGTTGGATTATCAGTATCAGGTGGCTGTAGAAAAAGTAAATGAGGTGAATACGCTAGGCAATACCGAATTTAACTTTGGTTTTATGGCCGTGCGTCCAGAAATGGATATGCCTATGGAAAGGTTTAGTGTTTCGGCGATGCAAATGTTGCCTTGGTTTGGAACTTTACCAGCTAAGAAGGCTTATGCAGAATCCGTGGCAGATGCTCAATTAGTTGATGTGGATATTGCACAACGCAAATTAGCTCTTTCGATTTCTCAACTGTATTATCAGATTTATGAAATTCAAGCTCAGCAAGAAGTTTTGGCTCAGAACAAGACTCTTTTACAAACTTTTGAAAAGCTAGCCCTAACATCAGTGAGAGTAGGAAAGGCTTCTCCGGTAGATGTCATGCGTTTACAAATTAGGCAAAATGAATTGCAGGAGGAAATAGATGTTTTAAATCAGAAAAGTGTGGGTTTAAAAGCAGCTTTGAATAGTTTAATGAACCGAGATTATGACACGCCTATTCAAATTGTTTCGGATTTAGAATTTCCTAAAAACGAGGAGATTTTGGCTTATGAAAGTTTAAATAATAACCCAGAACTTTTAAAGTACGACAAGGTAGCTTATAGCGTAGATCAGTCCGAGAAATTGAACCAGAAAGAAAGTAGTCCAACCTTAGGTGTGGGTGTAGAATACATCAATCAAGATGCACATCCTATGATTACGAGTTCTGTGAAGGATATGGTGATGCCGATGCTATCTTTATCTATTCCTATTTTTAATAAAAAATACACTTCTGTTAGTGTGCAAAACGAAATCAAGAAACAAGAGATTCAAGCACAGAAAAACGAAAGACTTAACCTGTTAACCGCTGAATTGTCTAAAGCTATTTCTCAAAGAAAACAATCTAGAATTAAGTTCGATGTTCAAAAAGATAATTTAGAAATAGCGAAAAACGCAGAGAAAATTCTTCTTAAAAACTATGAGACAGGAACCATAGATTATGATGAGGTTTTAAAAATTCAAGAGCTTCAATTGAAGTTCCAGAAAAATCAAATTCAAGCGATTAAAGATTATTATGAACAAACTTCTTTGATCGACTATTTGATTCAATTATAAATGCTTAAGTCATTAAAACTTAATAACTAAAACAAAATAATATTAATTTAAATTTTAACAAAATGATGAACAATCAAAACAACATCCTTACAGATGTACGCAACAATTTAAAAGCTAAATCGGCGATTTTTGCCTTAGCTTTTGTAGGTCTAACTGCATTTTCATGTGATGATGCTAAGAAAACTAGTGAAACTACGCCAGCAGAAACGGAAGTAGCCGCTACTGAAACTTCAGAGAATGTAGAAGTGAATAACGAAGTAATCGCTGCTTATATGGAGTTGAAAGATGCTTTAGTAGATACAGACGGAACAGCTGCAGTAGAAAAAGCTAAAAACTTAGAAGCTAAATTAAATAGTTTTGACTTTGCTGCTTATTCAGAAGAAGATCAGGCTAAATTAAAACCTATGGTAGAAGCTGCAACTAAGCATACACAAGAAATCGCAGGAAGTGAAATCGAAGCTCAACGTGAGCATTTTGAAGGATTAACTGCGAGTGTAATGGAAATGGTAGAAGTTACTGGAACTGAAGTAACACTTTATCAGCAGTTTTGCCCAATGTATGGTGAAGATGGAGGAACTTGGTTAAGTACCGAATCTAACATTAGAAACCCATACTTCGGTGATAAGATGATGACTTGTGGTGAAGTAAAAAAAGAAATTAAATAATTTCTGAATCTCATAAAATCCCCGACTTAGGGCGGGGATTTTTAACTCTATTTCGATCGAAAGTAAGTTTGATAAGTTGAAGTTTGCCTAATTACTGCTAAAAGAGAAATCTAAATAAAGCTGTGATCTGAACATTAAAAATAAACAGGAGTCTAAGTCCTCGAATGGGACTAATTAATCTAAAAAATATACCATTATGAATTCGTCTAAAGAACATTCAAACAAACCCGTATACACCAAATTCATTTTAATGTTGGCAGCATCTTTTGTTGCCATGTACATTACCATGTATTTGAACACCTATAGTACAGATCATGTTTATTTTAGTATAACACGCTTTTATATGACCTGTTTAGGCATCTCTACCATGGCGCTGATCATGTGGTTTTTTATGAGAAATATGTACCAGAATAAAACCAAAAACATCGCTATTATAGTGGGAAGTCTGCTGTTATTCGTAGGTGCTTTTGGATTGGTGAGAGCACAAAAACCAATTGTAGGTGATGTTTTATGGATGAAAGCTATGATTCCACATCATTCGATTGCTATACTAACGAGTTCACATGCCGATATTCAGGATCCTGAAGTTAAAGCCTTAGCAGATGATATCATTAAGGCTCAAGAAAAAGAAATTGAACAAATGAAAAGGCTGATTAAGAAATTAGAAAACAAGAAGTAATTATGAATAAGAATATAATCTACATCATTTCTGCACTGCTGATTGGTTTAGCAGTTGGTTATTTTGCTTTTGGTGGATCTGACTCTAGTTCCGAGGCAGAGGAAACACATGAGCATGCGGCTGATGCTAATCAAATGTGGACCTGCTCTATGCATCCACAAATTATGCAACCCGAGCCAGGAGATTGTCCGCTGTGTGGAATGGATTTAATTCCTGCAGAGGAGGGTTCTGAAGGTCTTTCGCCTAATGAAATCAAAATGACTGAGAATGCTATGGCGCTTGCTAATATTCAGACGAGTATTATTGGAGCGGCTACTACTACAGACGGTAGAACCATTACACTTTCTGGTAAAATCATGAGAAATGAAGAAGCCAATACCGTTCAAGCAAGTTATTTTGAGGGGAGAATTGAAAAACTTCATGTCAACTTTACGGGAGAAAATGTAAGAAAAGGTCAGCTTTTAGCAACGATTTATGCGCCTTCTTTGGTCAACACACAGCAGGAGTTAATCACCACAGCTTCTATGAAGCATATGCAACCTGAATTATATCAAGCGGTTCGAAATAAATTAAAACTTTGGAAATTATCTGAAAAGCAAATCAACCAAATAGAAGCTTCGGGTAAAGTACAAGAGGTTTTTCCTATTTACGCTACGGTTTCGGGTACAGTTACAGAGAAATTGGCGGATGAAGGAGATTATGTTTCTCAAGGTCAACCCATTCTTAGGTTGAGTAATTTAAACTCCGTTTGGGCTATGTTCGATGCTTATGAGAATCAAATTTCAATGATCAAGGTTGGGCAAGAAATAAAAGTTAGTACGAATGCCTATCCAGACAAAGAATATACAGCTAGAATTAGTTTTATTGATCCTATCTTAAATACAAGCTCTAGAACCATTGCTGTAAGGGCAACGCTAAACAATGCTGGAGGTATTTTAAAACCTGGAATGTTTGCCGTTGGAACTTTAGAGAATATGGGAGGTTCGGGGATAGAAGAATTACATATTCCAGCGACGGCGGTTATGTGGACGGGTAAACGTTCTTTGGTATATGTTAAAACCAATCCTGATGAGCCTATTTTTGAAATGCGAGAAGTAACTTTAGGTAAAAGATCGGGAGACACCTATGCGGTAAGCGAAGGACTGAAAAGTGGAGAAGAAATCGTAACTCATGGAACCTTTACGGTAGATGCAGCAGCACAGCTACAAGGAAAACCATCTATGATGAATCAAGTCAATGGCAAGGAAGCGCATCAACAGCACGCGAGTTCTGTTCCTGATTTGGATTTAGAGAGAATTAAGGTGTCTACTAAATTCACCAGTCAATTGAGCACGCTGTTCAATGATTATATTAAATTAAAGGATGCATTAGTAGACGATAAAGGATCTAATGCACAATCAGCCGCTAAGACTTTTGAAGCCAGCTTGGCAAAGCTAGACGCCTCTGAATTGAAAGATAAATCAGCTAAAGAAGCTTGGGAAGATTATCAATCAACATTAAAATCATCTATAGCCAAAATTTCATCCTCAGCAGATATTAAGAAGCAAAGAGACGAATTTATAGCTCTTTCTACGGCTATGACCAATAGTGTGCAGGTTTTTGGAGTGAATAAAACAGTTTATAGTCAGTATTGTCCTATGGCGAATAATGACAAAGGAGCTTATTGGTTAAGTTTAGAAGAGGAAATTAAAAACCCATATTATGGTGCTTCTATGTTGAAATGTGGTGAAGTGAAAGAAACCATTAAGTAATGTAAAACATAAGACTCATACTTTTTTCATTTTAATTTTTAAATCGCAAGTAAAGCCATGTGCTGGACTTGCGATTTTTTTTATAAAAAATACTTTTAACCTAAAATAGGTAAGAGGCTAAGCTTAAAGCAAATTCTCAGTACTATACATGGGAATACTAAGTTAGGCTTTGTAGACGCTCTAAAAGCGGATGATTAGATGTGTAATCAAGATTGATGGAATCGAAGAGATGGATTCACCTTAAAATTAAGGCATAAAAAAAATCCCCATAAACTTAGTTTACGAGGATTTTAGTTTGTTTTAGTGACCCGGCTGGGGCTCGAACCCAGGACCCCAACATTAAAAGTGTTGTGCTCTACCAACTGAGCTACCGAGTCATTGCAAGTACTAATAATAGACTGCAAATAAAACTACGATGAAAACTTTTTAAAAAAATAAGCCTCTGCATGGCTGAGGCTTTAATATTTTAGTGACCCGGCTGGGGCTCGAACCCAGGACCCCAACATTAAAAGTGTTGTG
>NZ_JANAIE010000090.1 GCF_029664245.1 Profundicola chukchiensis
GTGCCGGGTTCAGCACGAAAAAGAATGGCGTGATATAGATCACCCCACCAAGCTTCATTGCCTCGACGCCGGTGCGGATCGGGCTCGCGCCCGCCATCGTCGCCGCTGCAAAGGCACCAAGGGCGACCGGCGGCGTGATGAAGCTGACCATGCCCCAGTAGAGGATGAAGAGGTGCACCGCGAGCTCGTTGAGCCCGGCCTGTACCAGCGCCG
>NZ_JANAIE010000091.1 GCF_029664245.1 Profundicola chukchiensis
TCCGGCTGGACGAGACCTTCGACCAGATGGACGAAACCCGCCGCATGTTCAGCGAGGAACGGGTGCGCCGCGACGTGGAGGGCTAGGGCCCATGCGACGCCTGGCGGTTCTGGTGCTCGCGACCCTTCCGGCGGCGGCCGCCTGGGCGGTAGAGTGCCGGGACATCGCGCAGAACACCAACCGATTCACTGTCTGCGAAGCGGATGCGGCCCG
>NZ_JANAIE010000092.1 GCF_029664245.1 Profundicola chukchiensis
CGTTGGACGTATCGTCGAACAGGACGTCGAGTGTGCCGGCGTTCTTCAATTTCAACAAATCGTAACTCAGAAAGGTTTCGTACTGGTCGCAGTCATGTCCGATGCAGACCTGCCCGTCGAGAACCGTATCGTCGTTGACGAAGAGGTCGGCAATGGAGGTGTCGCTGTCGCCGATGGTGACCCCGTCGGCAAAATGATCGAGCGCCAGGACGG
>NZ_JANAIE010000093.1 GCF_029664245.1 Profundicola chukchiensis
CACGCGGCCGTCGGCCACGTCGAGGCAGGGGATGATACGGGTTTTCAGCATGTTGGCGCCTTGCAGGTGGGATCGGGGCCTCTATGCCAAGAAATCCGGGGGCGGGCAATGACCCCCGTGTCTTCGCCTCAAGCAGTCCGGGCACTGCGGTTCTGCACCAGTTCGATCACATAGGCTAGAACGGCCAGCGGGATGCCGACGAGGATGTAGAGT
>NZ_JANAIE010000094.1 GCF_029664245.1 Profundicola chukchiensis
TGTTCGTGGTGCCGGATTCGCTGTTTGTGCGGCTCATTGGCGGCGAGGCCCTGGTGGTCTCGTTCTGGCGCGGCGCGATCTCGGGGGCGCTGATCCTGGGCTGGGTGCTGCTGTTTCGCGGGATCGGGCCAATTCGGATGGCTCTGGGTACGGGATGGTACGGGCTGGTGTTTTTCGTCGCCACCGGGGGTGCGGGGATACTGTTCGTGCTG
>NZ_JANAIE010000095.1 GCF_029664245.1 Profundicola chukchiensis
ATCATGTTCACCGCCCGGCGGTTGGGCGGCACCCGAGCGATATTCTTGCCCGACAGAAGGATCGTGCCTTCGGTGATGGTCTCGAACCCGGCCAGCATGCGCATCATCGTTGTCTTACCACAGCCCGACGGGCCCAGCAGGGCAAAGAATTCACGTTCGTAGATATCCAGCGTCAGGTCATCGATAGCCGTGAAGTCGCCAAACCGCTTGGT
>NZ_JANAIE010000096.1 GCF_029664245.1 Profundicola chukchiensis
GGTATTTCGGGATGCCGGCGTTGCCCTTGGCGATGATCGGGCGTTCGGACCCCTGCGCGACAAAGCCCAGCACGGTGCGCAACAGGTCCGAGGCGCCGACGCCGCAGTTTGCGCCGTAAGCCAGCGGCGGATTGGGCAGTTTCTCGACCATCGTCACCATGTCCGAGGAGGTCACGCCCATCATCGTCCGTCCGGCGGTGTCGAAGCTCATG
>NZ_JANAIE010000097.1 GCF_029664245.1 Profundicola chukchiensis
CGACGGGCCGCCCGACAGGCAGATGGATCCCGGCATGGTCTCGAACAACGGAGGCAGCCAGCCGGTGACCCATCGCGGACCTTACCTGGCGATGAAGTGGTGCATTGTCACGCAGGGCATCTTCCCGTCCCGCAACTGACCGGCGGAACAGACACACATGACAGCCAAAGAACTCTTGCGAGGACGAAAATGACCAATTCAGTTTCCAAAT
>NZ_JANAIE010000098.1 GCF_029664245.1 Profundicola chukchiensis
CCCTTCGTACCACGCTGTTCGTGCTGCTTGCACTGATCGCCATTACCGCGATCCAGATCGGCGCGCCGCACTGGCTGGGACAAGAGCCAGGCACGATCGACTACAAGATCTTTCACTATGTCGGCGAACTGTCCCGTAGCGGCCAGCCCGCCCTGCCCTACGACGCCCCCGGTTTCGAGACCTGGCAGGCGCAGCAGCCGGGCGGCGAGAT
>NZ_JANAIE010000009.1 GCF_029664245.1 Profundicola chukchiensis
CTGCGAAAGCGGGAGAGTAGGTCGTCGCCAGTCTTTTATTTAAAGCCTCATACAGCAATGTATGAGGCTTTTTTTATGACCTTTTCTCAGTTCTGGATTGTTAGTCCTCGGTTCTAAGTTCACAGTTCACCGTTTAGGGTTCGAAGTTCAGGGTTCATGGATCTGAATTACTAGTAAGGCGGTTTATTATTAATTATATCTGATTGTACCATCTTTCGCAATTACTTCCAGTTATTTACTTTAAAACACTACACTCAATACTATATATCAGAAACCAATTAACTCTACACCATAAACTCTCAACTCTAAACTCTTCGCGTGAAGGATGTGGAGGGCTTGGTATTATGCTGATGTGTTTTATTAAAGTTTGTTATGGTTTACAGTGGATATAATGCTTAGCTTTTACGAGAAAGTTGTATTGGGCAGCATAATACGGAACCCCGCAGCAGCCTGACCATGTTGCGTCCCTTAATTTTGTAAAATAGTTGCTCTACATTGTAATCAATGGATTAAATATAATCTGAAAATAGCAACATGGGCACGCCCAAATTATCTTTAGATTCTTAGTATCTTTGCCACTTATTTTAATATAAAATGCAGAAATATTCCTCCAAAATAAACATTCAATTAATTGCTGAAACTTTACTCAAATCGGGTATCTCGAATATCGTAATTTCACCTGGCTCTAGGAATGGTGGGTTGACGATGCAGTTCGTTAATGATGATAGATTTACTTGTTATAGCGTCGTAGACGAAAGAAGTGCAGGTTTTGTGGCCTTGGGTATGGCGCAAAAATTAAACGAGCCGGTAGTGGTTTGTTGTACGTCAGGTTCAGCAGCAGTTAACTATTATCCTGCGATTACAGAAGCTTTTTATCAGAATGTTCCATTAGTAGTTCTTACGGCAGATCGTCCAGCTAATTATGTTGATTTATTCGATGGACAAACGATTCGTCAGGAGAATGTGTTTGAAAAGCATGTTTATGCCGGTGTTCAGTTAGAAGAAGAGGAGGATGATGCTACGATTACAGATAATTTCTTGAAAATTAAGGATTGTATGAAAGCCGTATGGCAAAAGAAAGGGCCAGTTCATATCAACATGCCTTTTTCTGAACCTTTGTATGATTCTATCAATGAAAAGTTGATCGATTTTGATAAACTGAGTTTAGGTAAGCCTGAATATCCAGCAGTTGATTGGGATTCTTTGTTATCGGAAGCTTCGGATGCAAAGAAAATAATGGTTTTAGTGGGTGGTCAAACTAAGGATGATGATCTTCAACATTATTTAGACAAATTGTCTGAATATAAAAATGTGATAATACTTACTGAGACAACTTCAAACTTAAACCTACCAAAAGGTATTTCACAAATAGATTCGGTGCTTAAAAATATTTCAATTTCAAATTATAATGAATTAAAGCCTGACTTGCTGATTACATTAGGCCAAAATGTGATTTCTAAAAAGATAAAGAATTTCTTAAGAGAGAATAAACCTACCTATCATTGGCATGTTAATTTGTATTGGCAACCTGATACCTATTTTTCTTTAACACAGAAAGTTTATTTAGAAGCTAAGGATTTTGTAGCTGCATTTTGTAAGAAATTCGAGCCGAAAAACTCTAATTATAGGGATTTATGGTTATTGACGAATAGAATTAATGCGGATTATCAAAATAGTTTTATGGAGTCGGTGGTTTGGAGTGACTTATTCGTATTTAAGACTACGATTGAGAATTTTCCAAAAGATGTAAACATTCATTATAGCAATTCGGCGGTGATTAGATATTCTCAGTTATTTAATCATGATGCATCGAATTCAGTTTACTGCAATCGTGGGACAAGCGGAATTGATGGATCTACATCTACGGCTGTAGGGCACGCGATAAAAACTGAAGAACAAACGATATTAGTTACTGGTGATATTAGCTTCTTTTATGATAGCAACGCCTTGTGGAACAATTATATTCCAGCGAGCTTTAGAATTATTTTAGTGAACAACGGAGGTGGTAATATCTTTAAGATTATACCTGGACCAAGTTCAACGAATGCTTTAGAGAAATTCTTTGAGACCAAACATAATCTTACGGCAGCTCATTTAGCAGAGATGTTCAATTTTGAATATAAAAAAGTGGCGAATAAATATGATTTGAAGAATTATTGGAAGGAATTCTATACAGCTTCTGATCGTCCTAAGATTTTAGAAATAGATACTAAGATGGCGCCCAATGCAGAAACATTAAAAGCATTTATGTCGATGTGATATTCATCTAAGATTTAATAAAAAATTAAAAAACTCCAAAATCAACGATTTTGGAGTTTTTGCTTTAAGATATTTATCTAACGTGTATGTTTATCGTGCAATATTAATAGCTCGTGTTTCTCTAATAACAGTGACCTTAACCTGACCAGGATAAGTCATTTCATTCTGAATCTTATCTGTAATTAAGAAGGATAACTCATTAGCACGTGTATCATCTACTTTTTCGCTTTCTACCATCACACGTAATTCTCTACCCGCTTGAATCGCATATGCTTTTTGTACACCATCGAACCCTAAAGCAGTACTCTCAAGATCCTTTAATCTCTGGATATACGATTCAATAACTTGACGTCTTGCACCCGGTCTAGCACCACTGATAGCATCCGCTACTTGAATAATAGGAGATAGGAGCGAGGTCATTTCGATTTCATCGTGGTGAGCACCAATCGCGTTTACAACTTCTGGATGTTCACCATATCTTTCGGCCCACTGCATACCTAGAATAGCGTGTGGAAGCTCAGACTCTTGCTCTGGTACTTTTCCTATATCGTGTAATAAACCAGCTCTCTTAGCTAATTTGGCATTTAATCCAAGTTCTGCAGCTAAGGTTCCAGCAATGTGTGCAACTTCTCTAGAGTGCTGTAAAAGGTTTTGTCCATAGGAAGAACGATACTTCATTCGTCCGATCACTTTTACAAGTTCAGGATTCAATCCATGAATTCCTAAATCTATGATTGTTTTCTTACCAATCTTGATGATTTCATCGTCGATTTGTTTTGCTGTTTTGGCTACAACTTCTTCAATTCGTCCTGGGTGGATTCTACCATCCGTAACTAATTTATGAAGTGAAAGTCTAGCGATTTCACGTCTAACAGGATCAAAACAAGAAAGAACAATAGCTTCTGGCGTATCGTCTACAATCACTTCAACTCCGGTAGCAGCTTCAATCGCACGAATGTTACGACCTTCGCGACCAATAATTCTACCTTTAACATCGTCATTCTCTAAGTTAAATACAGAAACAGAGTTTTCAACTGCTTGTTCAGTACCAATGCGTTGAATAGATTGAATAATAATTTTTCTAGCTTCATCTTGGGCATTCATTTGTGCTTCATCCATAATCTCTTGGATGTGACTTTGTGCCTTAGTTTTAGCTTCGTCAATCAAGGATTCCATAAGTTCCTTTCTTGCTTCTACAGCAGAATAACCAGAGATTTTTTCTAGTAAATCAACTTGTCTTTTGTGGTTGTTGTTAACCTCTTCAATTTTGCGATCTAAAACTTCGCGTCTTTCCTCAAAGTTTTGGATTTCGATGTCTAAAGCTTTTCTCTTCTTCTTAAGATCGCTTAAACCTTCATTTAATTTATGTTCTTTTTCTTTACTGCGTTTGTCTCGCTCTTCTGTTTTTCTTTCTTTTTGTGAGATGCTTTCTTCATGTTGAGACTTCAGCTCTAAAAACTTTTCTTTGGCTTGTAGAACCTTTTCTTTCTTGATTCTTTCGCCTTCTGATTCTGCGTTTTTCAGCAAGTTTTCAGATTTGAGCTTATTTTTAATAGCTATTTGCTCTATTTCATCAGCTTTTTTCTTAGCCTCTTCTAATAAGATCTCATTTTGGTTACTAATATTCTTTTTAGTAAAAATATACGCGATCAACGCTCCAACTATTAAGCCCCCAATAAGGGCAAATATCCATTCCATATATATGTATTTATAATAAAAAAATCCCACATCAGTTCATTTGATTTGAGTAAACTCCTGGTGACAGGATTTGAGCTAGCTTGACATTCAGAGATCCGTTGCTTTAATACCATAGAGGTGACGGCTTGTCTTCCAATCAATATTCACTCGGCATAAATATGCTTGTTGAGTTTACCAAATAGTGTTAGAACCAATGTGGGAAATGTGTTGTTTAATGAACTTCTTTATATAATATTAAAACTGCTGTTGCAATTCATCGATTATTTTGCGCAATCGCTTTTGTGTTTTTTCTTCTCCATCTACTTCACTTTTCTCTAAACCAATAGTTTTTGAAACATACTGTAATGAACACATAGCAAGTGCATCTTGCTTATCTCTAATGTCATATTTCTGTTCAAAATCCTTAATCAATTCATTGATTTGCTTGCCAGCTTTTCTGATAATCTCTTCCTCTTCCGCCTTAACGGACATGGGGTATTGTCTACCAGCGATTGTGATTTTCAACTTTACTTTATCGGCCATACAAATCTAAATCGATTTCTTTTTTACTTCTGCGATGCACAAATCAACTTCTTTTATCAGACTGTTTAATTTGTGTTTCATGAGTCGTCTATGCTCTGAGTTACCAGATAAACCACTCACTATTTTCATTTCTTTATTTTTATTTTCTAAAATCTTAATTTCTTTTAATGATTGATCTAATTGCTTTTGCAAGTCATTACGTTCATTTTTCAATTCTTCTAAACTCGCTTCAGTTTTCTTTTTATCTAAAAGTAACTTGCGAATTACATCTTCTAATTCCGTAATTAAATCATCTGTAGAAATCATTTAGTATACTAATTCTAACTATATACAAATGTACTTCAAAATTTAACAATCAGCAAACATATGTTATAGGTATAAATACTTTTATTTAAGAAATGAACACTCTTAAATCTTGAAATTCTTAAATTAAATAATTGAATTAAAGAATTGATAATCAGCAAGGAGGTTAAGTTGTTGTAATATTTTTAAATAAATATTGCACAAAGGTTTTTTCACTTAAAAAATACTCCTTATATTTGCCGTCCAATAAAAGAGATGTAAAATTATGTTGATTATTCCAGTAAAAGATGGCGAAGCTATCGATAGAGCGTTAAAAAGATACAAGCGTAAATATGACAGAACAAGAGTAGTTCGTCAATTACGTGCAAGACAGCAGTACACTAAGCCGTCTGTTGTTAAGCGTCAGCAATTAGCTAAAGCTAGATACAAGCAGCAAATGCAAAGTAAGGAAGACGCATAGATATTTATATCTTAATTATTAGAAATCGTTTATTAAATTTCACTAAATTTGATAAACGATTTTTTTTATGTCTATATCTAAATTTATTGATTATCTAAGTTTAGAATTGCAATATTCGCCACATACGGTTTTAGCTTATCAAAAAGATGTGCAAGATTTTGGGGCTTTCATTGCTCCAATAGATTTAGTAGATGCGAATAAAAAGGATATAAAAGCTTATTTATCTTATTTAGTAGAGCAGAAGCTTCAAGAGAGAAGCATTAATAGAAAGCTTAGCTCACTTCGAACTTATTATAAGTTCCTTCTTATAGTAGAGCGGATTTCACATATGCCTACAGAGGGAATAAAATCGCTTAAGTTTAATAGTAAAGTTCAGATTCCCTATTCCTCTAGTGAAATAGATAATTTGCTAAATGGGGAATTATTTGCTGATGATTTTGAAGGTCAGCGAGATAAATTAATATTAGAAATGCTATACCATACCGGAATGAGAAGATCGGAGTTGATTTCTCTACAGGTTTCTAGTATATCTTTTGATAAGAAAGAGATTAAAGTATTGGGTAAAGGAAATAAGGAAAGGCTAATTCCAGTTAACGATAAATTGCTCTATGAAGTCAAAGTTTATTTGGAAAAAGCTGAGGAAGAGATGGTTGATTTGAGTGAGAGTCTTTTCGTTACGAATAATGGCAAAAGATTGTATCCTGAACTTGTGTATAGTATTACAAAATCATATCTTAGTCTTGTCACACAGAAAAACAAAAAGAGTCCACATATGATGCGACATAGTTTTGCGACACAGTTATTGCATAATGGAGCAGAATTAAACGCAGTAAAGGAAATTTTGGGTCATTCTAGTTTGGCGTCCACGCAAGAGTATACACATAACGATATACAACAATTAAAAAAAGTGTTTAATCAGGCTCATCCACGTGAGTCTAAATAAATTTACAGTATGAAAATAAATTTGCAAGCAATTGGCTTTTCAGCCGGAGAGTCTCTAGAGAAGTATTTAACTGAAAAGTTAGAGAAATTAGATAATTTTTACGATCAAATTATCGCTGCTAATGTATTTCTTAAAGAAGAAAATGCCAGTGAAAAGGATAGTAAGATCATAGAGATTTTATTAGAAGTACCAGGTGATGATATCGTAGTTAGCAAGAAAGGTGAGTCATATTACGAAGCAACTGACCTTGCAGTCGATACTTTGAAACGATTGATTATCAAGAAGAAAGAAAAAATGTCAAAAAAATAATGCAAAAAAGTTTAAAAAATATTTGCATTGAATATAAAAGTTATTACATTTGCAGTCCGTTTAACAAAAAAGCGGACTGTTCTTTAACATAGTCTATGACAAATAAGCCTCCATAGCTCAGTTGGCCAGAGCACGTGATTTGTAATCTCGGGGTCGTCGGTTCGAATCCGTCTGGAGGCTCAATTTTAATAGAAAAAGTACAATTTAATTTGGGCAGATACTCAAGTGGCCAACGAGGGCAGACTGTAAATCTGCTGTCTTTCGACTTCGGAGGTTCGAATCCTTCTCTGCCCACAATTACTACTCAAAAATATTTAGTAAGTTTGCTTGCTGAATTTTTTGAGAGCTGCGGGAGTAGCTCAATTGGTAGAGTTTCAGCCTTCCAAGCTGACTGTTGCGGGTTCGAATCCCGTCTCCCGCTCAAATTTTGGCCGACGTAGCTCAGGGGTAGAGCGTTTCCTTGGTAAGGAAGAGGTCGTGGGTTCAATTCCCATCGTTGGCTCAGAGTGGAAAGTGCAGTGTATGTAATACATCGCACTTGTGGTGTTTTTTAAACATCCATATTGAAACGATTATATTAACACAAATAGAATTTTAATAATTTACTAAAATGGCAAAGGAAACTTTCAAAAGAGACAAGCCGCATTTAAATATTGGTACTATCGGTCACGTTGACCACGGTAAGACTACCTTGACTGCGGCCATTTCAAAAGTATTAGCAGACAAAGGTTATTCAGAAGTAAGAGCTTTTGATCAAATTGATAATGCTCCAGAAGAAAAAGAAAGAGGTATTACAATTAATACTTCACACATCGAGTATCAAACAGAGAATCGTCACTACGCACACGTTGACTGTCCTGGTCACGCGGATTATGTAAAGAACATGGTTACTGGTGCTGCGCAAATGGATGGTGCTATTTTAGTGGTTGCGGCTACTGATGGTCCTATGCCTCAAACTCGTGAGCACATCTTATTATGTCGTCAGGTAAACGTTCCTAGAATCTGTGTATTCTTGAACAAATGTGACATGGTAGATGATGAAGAGTTATTAGAGCTTGTTGATATGGAAGTTCGTGACTTATTATCTTCTTACGAATATGACGGTGACAACACTCCAGTTATTCAAGGTTCTGCATTAGGTGCATTGAACGGAGAAGAGCAGTGGGTTGAGAGCGTTATGAACTTAATGAACGCTGTTGATGAGTGGATTGAATTACCAGTTCGTGATCAAGAGAAAGATTTCTTAATGCCAGTAGAGGATGTATTCTCAATTACAGGTCGTGGTACAGTAGCAACTGGACGTATCGAGTCAGGTATTATTAATACTGGAGATCCTGTAGATATCGTAGGTATGGGAGACGAGAAATTAACTTCTACTATTACAGGGGTTGAGATGTTCCGTAAGATCTTAGATAGAGGTGAAGCTGGTGATAACGTAGGTTTATTATTAAGAGGTATTGAGAAAGATGATATCCGTAGAGGTATGGTTATCGCTAAGAAAGACTCTGTTAAGCCACACAGCAAATTCAAAGCAGAGGTGTATATCTTGACAAAAGAAGAAGGTGGACGTCACACTCCATTCAAAAACAACTACCGTCCTCAGTTCTACGTAAGAACAACTGACGTTACTGGAGAAATCCAATTAGCTGATGGAGTAGAGATGGTAATGCCAGGAGACAACATTTCTATTACAGTTGAGTTAATTCAACCAATTGCATTGAACGAAGGATTACGTTTCGCTATCCGTGAAGGTGGTCGTACAGTAGGTGCTGGTCAGGTGACTCAAATTATTGAATAATAATATAATATAATAGATGCAAGGTGTTTCCATGTTAATGTAATTTTGGGAACACCTTGTATACTTACGGGCGTAGCTCAGCTGGTAGAGCAGTGGTCTCCAAAACCAAAGGTCGAGGGTTCGATCCCTTCCGCCCGTGCACAAGTAAGAATACTATGATAGATTTTGTAAAAGGTGCTTATTACGAGTTTACACAAAATGTAACATGGCCGAAATGGAATGTATTGCAATCTTCTACAGTAGTAGTTGCAGTTGCTACATTGATTTTGGCTTTGTTTCTTTATGGCGTAGACACCTTGTTCAGCGAGGCGATTAATGGCTTGTATACTTTACTAAAAAATTAAGACCTTAATATGAGTGATGGAAAGAAATGGTACGTTTTAAAGACCATTAATGGAAAGGAAAATAAGATTAAGGCTTACATTGAAGATGAAATCAAGTATCAAGGACTTGAAGCTCATCTAGGACAGATTGTTGTCCCAATGGAAAAGGTGATTCAAATCAAGAACGGTAAAAAAGTTCAAAGAGAAAGAGTTCACTATCCAGGTTATGTAATGATTGAAGTTGAGTTAGTAGGAGAGGTTCCACATATTATTAAAGGAATCAATGGAGTAATTAGCTTCTTAAGTTCTACTAAAGGAGGTGATCCAGTTCCAATGCGTAAGTCAGAAGTGAATCGCATGTTAGGAAGAATGGATGAGTTGTCTGAAGAAGAGCAATTGGTTAACATTCCTTTTGTTGTTGGTGAAACAGTTAAAGTAATTGACGGTCCTTTCAATGGATTCAATGGAACTATCGAAAAGATTAACGAAGAAAAGAGAAAACTAGAAGTAATGGTTTCTATCTTCGGAAGAAAATCACCTTTAGAGTTAAACTATATGCAAGTAGAAAAGATTTAAATTTCTATTGTTATACATAATATTAAAAAGAACCAGATTTGGTTCTTTTTTTTTGCGCTATACTTTTTATCCGATATAGCTTTGTTTAAATTCGCTTAAATAATTTTATTAATATGAATAAATTCTATGTTTTAGGACTTGCCAGTATGCTTTTTGGTAGTTCGATGTCTTTTGCTCAAACTGAAACCCTATTTCAACAAGAAATGTTACCTAATAGTACAGCAATTGCAGCTTCATCTACAGAAGCTCGAACTGTACATTTGGCAGATGATTTTATGGTGAGTGAATCAGCTCAAGTAACAAGTATTACTTTAATTGGTGCGCAGGTTTTTCAAAATCTTCCGTCTATACTTCAATCTGTAGATGTATTCATTCTTCAAACCGATGAGTTAACTATGGCACCATCAGAGGAGAATGCAGTTTATGCTTCTTTGCAAAACATGGATAATGTTGAATTAGTTTCTAATGGTTTTGATCAAAATTTTATAATCGATCTAACTGAAGCAAATTTAGTTTTAGAACCGGGACATAAATATTGGATTGTATTTAGTGCTTATATAGATGCTCCGTATCCATCTAATATTACCGATTGGCATAATTATCCTGGGATTAATTTAGAAGGAACTAGTTTGGCGAAAGTTTATACCAATGGTGATTGGATGGAAATGGAAACAGGTATGACTTTCTTGGTAGAAGGTACCACCAGCTTAGGTACAAATGAAGTCTTCACTCAGAAAAAGAAAGTCTTAGCATCCACTTTGGTTCAGGATCAATTGATTACTAATTTAGATAATTTTGATTCATTACAAGTTTATGACTTAAGCGGAAAATTAATATTAAGTTCTGACAAAGTTTCAACACCAGTATCATTCTTGGTAGCGGGTACTTATGTAGCTGTATTAAAAGATAAAGAAGGGAAAAGTTTTAAAGCTAAGTTTATTAAAAAATAAATTTAGAAAACTATTGGATTTAAATTTTTAGAGAT
Source organism: Profundicola chukchiensis (assembly GCF_029664245.1). Classification (GTDB taxonomy): domain Bacteria; phylum Bacteroidota; class Bacteroidia; order Flavobacteriales; family Weeksellaceae; genus Profundicola; species Profundicola chukchiensis. The sequence goes on from NZ_JANAIE010000009.1 coordinate 10,177, forward strand.
TTCAAGAGGATTAAATTAATTATTTTATAATCTAAAGATATTTAGTTGGATTAATCTTTGCAGAACCAAATAATATTCATAGTTTTGCAGTCCAAAATGTGGAGTTGTGACGTGAGACCACAATTTCACATGATTATTTATAAATGCTTCCACATTCGTAAATTTCTTAATTTTATTAGAAACATTGTAAAATGGCAAAAAAAGTACAGAAGATTGTAAAACTGCAGGTACGTGGTGGCCAGGCAAATCCTTCACCGCCGGTAGGTCCGGCTTTAGGTGCGGCTGGTGTAAACATCATGGAGTTCTGTAAACAATTTAATGGACGTACACAAGAGAAACAAGGTAAAGTATTACCTGTTGTAATTACAGTATATGAGGATAAATCCTTTGACTTTGTAATTAAGACTCCTCCTGCGGCGGTTCAATTATTAGAGGCGGCTAAGTTAAAGACAGCTTCTGGTGAACCAAACCGTGTTAAGGTAGGATCTGTTTCTTGGGACTTAGTGCGTACAATTGCAGAAGACAAAATGCAAGATTTAAATTGTTTCACAGTAGATTCTGCGATGAAAATGGTAGCTGGTACAGCTCGTTCTATGGGTATAACTGTAAAAGGAGGTACTAAACCAGAATAAAAAGATAAATTATGGCAAAATTAACTAAGAAGCAAAAAGAAGTTGCAGCCAAATTTGATAAAACGAAATTATACACTTTAGAGGAAGCATCTGCTTTAATTAAAGATATCGATACATCAAAGTTTGACGCAACAGTAGATATTGCAGTTCGTTTAGGAGTTGATCCAAAGAAAGCCAATCAAATGGTTCGTGGTGTAGTTTCACTTCCTCACGGAACAGGTAAAGATATTAAGGTTTTGGCTTTGGTTACTCCAGATAAAGAGCAGGAAGCTAAAGATGCAGGTGCAGACTTTGTAGGTTTAGATGAGTATTTAGATAAGATCAAAGGTGGTTGGACAGACGTTGACGTTATTGTAACTATGCCTGCGGTTATGGGTAAATTAGGTCCATTGGGTCGTATTTTAGGTCCAAGAGGTTTAATGCCTAACCCTAAAGCTGGTACGGTAACTATGGAAGTTGGAAAAGCGGTTTCTGATGTAAAAGCTGGTAAAATCGACTTTAGAGTAGACAAAACTGGGATTGTACACGCAATCGTAGGAAAGGTTTCTTTTGATGCTGAAAAGATCAAAGATAATGCAAAGGAGTTAATTTCTACTTTGAATAAAATGAAGCCTACTGCAGCTAAAGGAGTTTATATGAAGAGTATTTACCTTTCAAGCAGCATGAGTCCATCGGTTCAAGTTGATCCAAAAAGTGTTTAATCTTAAATAAATCCAGAATGAATAGAGCAGAAAAAGCACAAATGATTGAGGACTTACAAGAAGTCTTAAACAATACAGATACGGTTTATTTAACAGATATCGCCGGATTAGACGCGACTGAAACTACCAACTTAAGAAAAGCATGCTTTAAGAGTGACGTTCAATTACGTGTTGTTAAAAACACTTTATTGAAAAAAGCAATGGAGCGTGTAGAAGGGAAGGAGTATGACGAAATGTTCGATAGCTTAAAAGGCAACACAGCTTTAATGATTGCAGACAAAGCAAACGCTCCTGCAAAAGTTATCGAGAACTTCAGAAAGAAGTCACAAAAGCCAATTTTAAAAGCGGCATGGATCGATACAGCGGTGTACGTAGGAGATGAGAGATTATCTGAATTAGCTGCCCTTAAATCTAAGGAGGAGTTGGTTGGAGATATCATCGGATTACTACAATCACCTATCAAAACTGTTGTGTCTCAATTACAGACAGGTGGTCAAACTATCGCAGGATTGGTTAAAACGCTTAGTGAGCGTCCAGAATAAAACACACTCAAATATTTATAAGTTACAATTTTAAAAAACACAAAAATGGCAGAATTAAAAGAATTAGCAGAACAATTAGTTAACTTAACAGTAAAAGACGTTAACGAATTAGCAACTATCCTTAAAGAGGAGTACGGAATCGAACCAGCAGCAGCAGCAGTTGCAGTAGCAGGACCAGCAGCAGGTGGTGATGCAGCAGCAGAAGAGCAGTCTGAGTTTGACGTAATCTTGAAAGCAGCAGGTGCATCTAAGTTAGCAGTTGTTAAATTAGTTAAAGAATTAACTGGTAAAGGATTAAAAGAAGCTAAAGAATTAGTAGATAGCGCTCCAGCTCCAATCAAGGAAGGAATCGCAAAAGACGAAGCGGAAGCTTTAGTTAAGCAGCTAGAAGAAGCTGGTGCAGAAGTAGAGCTTAAGTAATTTAGCTTTATAAAAACTTAAGGTTTAGACCTTCACATACGTGTGATAGGTCTAAGCCTATTTTAGGTTTTAGACACTTACCGATTTAAAACATCGGATATTATAACAATACATCGACATTTAGTCGACGAATTCATTTAACTCCATTCTAACCAATATGCAAAAGAAATTGGCTACAAATAATTCACAAAGAGTAAACTTTTCCACGGCGAAAGACGTGGCTGGATTTCCAGATTTCTTGGATATTCAATTGAAATCATTCGAAGATTTTTTCCAATTAGAAACTAGACCAGATCAACGTAAAAATGAAGGTCTATATAGAACATTTGCAGAGAACTTTCCTATCACCGATACACGAAATCAATTCGTATTAGAGTTTTTAGATTACTTTGTGGATTCTCCACGATATTCAATCGAAGAATGTATAGAGAGAGGTTTAACTTATAGTGTTCCTTTAAAAGCAAGACTTAAACTTTATTGTACCGATCCAGAACACGAAGACTTCGAAACAGTTGTTCAGGATGTTTATTTAGGTACAATCCCTTATATGACTCCTAGTGGATCTTTCGTGATTAACGGTGCAGAACGTGTTATTGTATCACAGCTACACAGATCGCCAGGTGTTTTCTTCGCTCAATCATACCATGCTAATGGAACCAAATTATATTCTTCTAGAATTATTCCTTTTAAAGGATCTTGGATAGAATTTGCTACCGATATCAATAGCGTAATGTATGCTTATATCGATAGAAAGAAAAAGTTACCTTTAACTACACTTCTACGTGCCATCGGATACGAAAGAGATAAAGATATTCTTGAAATCTTCGACCTTGCAGAGGAAGTTAAAACAACTAAAGCTAATCTTAAAAAAGCTTTAGGTAGAACTCTAGCAGCACGTGTATTAAATACATGGCATGAGGATTTCGTTGATGAAGATACAGGTGAAGTTGTTTCGATCGAAAGAAACGAAATCGTATTAGATCGTGAAACTATCTTAGAAAAAGAACATATCGAAGAGATTGTTGATTCTGGAGTTAAAACGATTTTATTACATAAAGAAGATGGACAATCTCAGGATTATGCTATCATCTTAAACACATTACAAAAAGACCCAACCAATACCGAGAAAGAAGCGGTAGAATATATCTATAGACAATTACGTAACGCTGAGCCGCCAGATGAGGAGACAGCACGAGGTATTATCGATAAGTTATTCTTCTCAGACACGCGTTATAGTCTAGGTGAAGTTGGTCGTTATAGATTAAATAAAAAATTAGGCTTAGATATTTCTGATGCAATTCAAGTATTAACTAAAGATGATATCATCTCTATTGTTAAGTACTTAATTGAATTAGTGAATTCAAAAGCAGAGGTGGATGATATCGATCACTTATCTAACCGTCGTGTTAGAACAGTAGGTGAGCAGATGTCTAACCAGTTTGGTGTTGGACTAAACAGAATGGCTAGAACCATTCGTGAGAGAATGAACGTAAGAGACAACGAGGTGTTTACACCTATTGACTTGATTAATGCTAAGACATTGTCTTCAGTTATTAATTCATTCTTTGGTACCAACCAATTATCTCAATTTATGGATCAAACCAATCCATTATCTGAGGTAACACACAAAAGAAGATTATCAGCTTTAGGGCCAGGTGGTTTATCTAGAGAGCGTGCCGGATTCGAGGTTCGTGACGTTCACTATACTCACTATGGTCGTCTTTGTCCGATTGAAACTCCAGAGGGACCAAACATTGGTTTGATTTCCTCACTTTGTGTTTACTCAAAAGTAAACCCAATGGGATTCTTGACTACTCCTTATCGTAAAGTAGTAGATGGTCAAGTTCAATTTGGACAAGAGCCAATTCACTTAACAGCTGAAGAAGAAGAGGAAAGAGTAATCGCTCAGGCGAATGCGAAATTAGAAGATGATGGTAAATTCTCTAACGATAGGGTAACAGCAAGAGAGGATGGTGACTTCCCAGTTGTTGAACCTCATGAAGTAGATTTAATGGACGTTGCTCCTAACCAGATTGCATCTATTTCGGCTTCTTTAATTCCTTTCTTAGAGCATGATGATGCGAACCGTGCATTGATGGGATCAAACATGATGCGTCAGGCGGTACCATTATTAAAACCTGAATCTCCAATTGTTGGAACTGGACTAGAAGGTGCAGTTGCTAGAGATTCTAGAATTTTAATTAATGCTGAAGGAGAAGGAACGGTTAAGTATGTTGATGCTGAGAAAATCATTATAGATTATAAGAGATCAGAAGAAGAAGCTATCGTTTCATTCGAGAGCTCTGAGAAAACATATGACCTTATTAAGTTTAGAAAAACTAACCAAGGAACTTGTATTAACTTAAGACCGATTGTTAGAGTTGGTGATAAAGTAGAAAAAGGACAAGTACTTTGTGATGGTTACGCAACTGAAGATGGTGAATTAGCTTTAGGTAGAAACTTATTAGTTTCATTCATGCCTTGGAAAGGATTCAACTTCGAGGATGCGATTGTACTTTCAGAAAAAGTAGTTAGAGAAGATTGGTTTACTTCTATCCACATTGACGAGTATTCTATGGATGTTCGTGATACTAAGTTGGGTATGGAGGAATTAACTAATGATATTCCTAACGTTTCTGAGGAGGCAACTAAAGACTTAGATGAGCACGGTATGATTCGTATTGGTGCGGACATTAATCCTGGTGATATCTTAATTGGTAAGATTACACCAAAAGGAGAATCTGATCCTACACCAGAAGAAAAATTATTACGTGCGATCTTTGGAGACAAAGCTGGTGATGTGAAAGATGCATCATTAAAAGCAAATCCTTCATTACACGGAGTGGTTATCGATAAGAAATTATTTGCTAGAAGCATTAAAGATAAAACCAAACGTGCTAAGGATAAAGCGACCATCGAAAAATTAGAGAAAGAATTCCAAAAGAATTTCGATGATCACAGAAATGTTTTATTAGATAAGTTATATCAATTACTTAATGGTAAAACAGCACAAGGAGTTTACAATGATTTACAAGAAGAAGTAATTCCGAAAGGAGCGAAATATACGCAGAGATTACTTAATTCAGTAGATGATTACTTAAACCTTACAGGTGGAGCTTGGACAGTAGATGAAGACTTGAACGAATTAGTGAAAGAATTACTTCACAACTACAAAATCAAGCACAACGATTTACAAGGTGTATTAAATCGTGAGCGTTATACTATTTCAGTAGGTGATGAGTTACCTGCAGGAATCGTTAAGCTTGCTAAGATTTATGTTGCTAAGAAACGTAAGTTGAAAGTTGGTGATAAGATGGCGGGTCGTCACGGTAACAAAGGTATTGTTGCTAGAATCGTAAGAGACGAGGATATGCCATTCTTAGAAGACGGAACTCCAGTTGATATTGTATTGAATCCACTAGGGGTACCTTCGCGAATGAACATTGGACAGATTTACGAAACCGTATTAGGTTGGGTAGGTCGCAAGAAAGGTGTTAAATATGCAACACCTGTATTCGATGGTGCAGAAGCAGAAGATATCAATAGACTAACAGAAGAAGCAGGTGTGCCAATGTTCGGTACTACTTACTTATACGATGGAGGAACTGGTGAAAGATTTGACCAGAAAGCAACCGTTGGAGTTATCTATATGTTGAAACTAGGACACATGGTAGATGACAAGATGCACGCTCGTTCTATTGGACCATACTCATTGATTACACAGCAACCATTAGGTGGTAAAGCACAGTTTGGTGGTCAGCGTTTTGGTGAGATGGAGGTTTGGGCATTAGAGGCTTATGGAGCGTCTAATATCTTGAGAGAGATTCTAACAGTTAAGTCAGATGACGTAATTGGTAGAGCAAAAACTTACGAAGCGATTGTAAAAGGAGAATCAATGCCAGAACCAGGTATTCCTGAATCATTCAATGTATTATTACATGAGTTACAAGGTTTAGGATTGGATATCGACTTATTAGATGGAGAAGATTAATTGGTCTCCGATAATTATTAATTAAATATTTGATTAGACTATGTCTATAAGCAAAAATACAAGTAGTAAATTCAGCAAAATCAGAATTGGTTTAGCTTCTCCAGAGTCTATTTTACAGGCTTCTCATGGTGAAGTTTTAAAACCAGAAACCATTAACTATCGTACGCATAAGCCCGAGAGAGATGGTCTATTCTGTGAGCGTATTTTTGGTCCTGTAAAGGATTACGAATGTGCCTGTGGAAAATATAAAAGAATCCGATATAAAGGAATCGTTTGTGACCGTTGTGGTGTTGAAGTTACAGAGAAGAAAGTAAGAAGAGATAGAATTGGACATATCCATTTAGTCGTTCCAGTAGCGCATATTTGGTATTTCCGTTCATTACCTAACAAGTTAGGTTATATCCTTGGTATTCCATCTAAGAAATTAGACATGATTGTTTACTACGAGAGATACGTAGTTATTCAGCCAGGTATTGCCAAAGGACCAGAAGGAGAAGAGTTGAATAAACTTGACTTCTTAACAGAAGAGGAGTATTTGGACATTTTGGAATCTATTCCAATCGAGAACCAATACTTAGATGATTCTGATCCAAACAAATTCATCGCCAAAATGGGTGCTGAGTGTTTAGAGGAATTATTAAAGAGAATTGATTTAGATGAGTTGTCTTATGAATTAAGACACAAAGCAAACCACGAAACGTCTAAGCAAAGAAGAACAGAGGCTCTTAAGCGTCTTTCTGTTGTAGAAGCTTTACGTGATGCTAATGCTGATGGAAAAGTTAACCGTCCAGAGTGGATGATTATGAAAGTAGTTCCGGTTATTCCACCAGAATTACGTCCATTAGTTCCATTAGATGGTGGTAGATTTGCTACTTCGGATTTAAATGATTTATACCGTCGTGTAATTATCCGTAACAATCGTTTGAAAAGATTGATGGAGATTAAAGCTCCAGAAGTAATCTTACGTAACGAAAAACGTATGTTACAAGAAGCGGTTGATTCATTACTAGATAATACAAGAAAATCTTCAGCTGTTAAGGCTGATGGTAATCGTCCATTGAAATCGCTTTCAGATTCATTGAAAGGTAAGCAAGGTCGTTTCCGTCAGAACTTATTAGGTAAACGTGTGGATTATTCTGCTCGTTCGGTAATTGTTGTAGGACCAGACCTTAAATTACACGAATGTGGTTTACCAAAAGATATGGCTGCCGAAATCTACAAGCCTTTTATTATTAGAAAATTAATAGAAAGAGGTATTGTTAAGACAGTTAAGTCAGCTAAGAAGATTATAGATAGAAGAGAGCCAGTTGTTTGGGATATCTTAGAAAATGTATTAAAAGGACACCCAGTTTTATTAAACCGTGCCCCAACGCTACACAGACTAGGTATTCAAGCATTCCAACCTAAATTAATTGAGGGTAAAGCGATTCAGTTACACCCATTAGCATGTACGGCATTCAACGCCGACTTCGATGGTGACCAGATGGCGGTTCACTTACCTTTAGGGCCAGAAGCAATTCTAGAGGCTCAATTATTAATGCTAGGTTCTCAAAACATTTTAAACCCAGCTAACGGATCTCCAATTGCAGTACCTTCTCAGGATATGGTATTGGGTCTATATTATATGACCAAAGAGAGACGTTCAAGCGAGGGTAAAAAAGTTAAAGGAGAAGGCTTAACATTCTACGATGCAGAAGAAGTAAAAATTGCTTACAACGAAAAAGTAGTTGATTTAAACGCTGCTATCCGAGTTAAAGCTAATGTTCGTGAGGGTGAAAACTTAGTTTTCAAATTAATCGAAACTACTGTAGGTAGAGTATTGTTTAACGATATTGTACCAGAGCAAGTTGGATTTATTAACCAAGTTCTTACTAAGAAGTCATTACGTAATGTAATTGGTAAAATCTTAAAGATTACCGATTTCCCTACTACAGCAGATTTCCTTGATAAGATGAAAGACATGGGATACTCCAATGCATTCCGTGGTGGTTTATCATTCAGTTTAGGTGATATTTTAATTCCAGATGTTAAATCTGAAATGATTCAAAATGCAATTGAGCAGGTTGATACCATTAAGGGTAACTATAACATGGGATTAATTACCAACAACGAGCGTTATAACCAAGTAATTGATGTTTGGACGAACACCAACGCTAATCTTACAGATGTTGTAATGAAGCGTATGATTGAGGATCAAGATGGATTTAACTCTGTTTATATGATGCTTGATTCAGGTGCAAGGGGTTCTAAAGAGCAGATTCGTCAGTTGAGTGGTATGCGTGGATTGATGGCAAAACCTCAAAAAGCAGGATCATCAGGAGGAGAGATTATTGAAAACCCAATTATTGCAAACTTCCGTGAGGGACTTTCAATTTTGGAGTACTTTATATCTACTCACGGTGCTCGAAAAGGATTAGCGGATACGGCCTTGAAAACGGCGGATGCTGGTTACTTAACAAGACGTTTGGTTGATGTTTCACAAGATGTGATCATTAACGAAGAAGATTGTGGTACTTTAAGAGGTGTTGAAGCAGTTGCATTAAAGAAAAACGAGGAAATCGTTGAACCTTTAAAAGAGAGAATCCTTGGTCGTATGTCATTACATGATGTATATAATGACGAAACGGATGAGCTAATTGTTTCTGCAGACGAAATGATTGATGAGGATATTGCAGATGCAATTGAAGCAGCTGGAATCGATATGGTTGAAGTTCGTTCACCATTGACTTGTGAATCTAAATCTGGTATTTGTGCTAAATGTTATGGTAGAAACCTAGCATCGAGCAAAATGGTACAGATGGGAGAAACAGTTGGTGTTGTAGCAGCTCAATCAATTGGAGAGCCTGGTACTCAGTTAACATTGAGAACGTTCCACGTGGGTGGTACGGCAGGTAACGTATCAGAGATTTCATCGATTAAAGCTAAACAATCAGGTACAGTTGAATTCGAAGAATTGAAAACTGTAAAAGGTGAAAACGATGCAGGTGAGAAAGTTGATATCGTTGTATCTCGTACAGCTGAACTTCGTTTAACGAACAAAGAAGGAGCTATGGTAATGACGAACAATATTCCATATGGTTCGGTATTACATACAAAACAAGGAGCAAGCATCACAAAAGGTGATATGATTGCAAGCTGGGATCCATATAACGCTGTAATTATTGCTGAGCAAACAGGTACAGTTGAGTATGTAAACCTTAAACAAGGTGAAACATTCCAGTTAGAGATTGATGAGCAAACAGGATTTACTGAGAAAGTAATTTCTGACTCAAGAAATAAAAAGCAGATTCCAGAATTGAGAATTTTGGATAAAGACGGTGAATTATTGGTAACTTATAACTTACCAGTAGGAGCTCACTTAATGGTAGATGACAAGGAGAAAATTAAGGCCGGTAAGATTATGGTTAAGATTCCTAGAAAATCTGCTAAGTCTGGGGATATTACGGGTGGTTTACCACGTGTAACTGAGTTATTCGAGGCACGTAACCCATCTAACCCTGCGGTAGTTTCTGAAATCGACGGTGTTGTATCTTTCGGTAAGATTAAGAGAGGTAACAGAGAGATTATTGTTGAGTCTAGAACAGGAGAAATCACTAAATACTTAGTGAAACTTTCTAACCAGATTCTAGTTCAAGAAAATGACTTTGTTAGAGCAGGTATGCCATTATCAGACGGTGCAATTACACCAGAAGATATCTTAAGAATTAAAGGGCCTACTGCTGTACAAGAATACTTAGTAAATGAAATCCAAGAGGTATATCGTTTACAAGGTGTGAAGATTGATGACAAGCACTTCGAAATCATTGTAAGACAAATGATGCAGAAAGTAAGAATCATCGACGGTGGAGATACAAGATTCTTAGAATCAAGTTTAGAGCATAGAGTTGACTTTATTGAAGAAAATGACAGAATTTTCGGAATGAAAGTCGTTGAAGATGCTGGAGACAGTGATAAATTCAAACCAGGTCAAATTATTTCTGGTCGTGAGTTGAGAGACGAAAACTCTAGATTGAAACGTGAAGATCAAAATCTTGTAGTTGCAAGAGAAGCTATGTCGGCAACGGCTGAGCCAGTATTGCAAGGTATTACAAGAGCCGCTCTACAAACTAAATCATTCATCTCGGCAGCATCCTTCCAGGAAACTACCAAAGTATTGAATGAGGCAGCTGTAGCTGGTAAGATCGATGACTTGAATGGTCTTAAAGAAAACGTTATTGTAGGACACTTAATTCCTGCAGGAACCGGACTGAAAGAGTATCAAAACATCATCGTTGGTTCTAAGCACGAATACGAAGAATTAGTTGATCAAAAAACTGAAGCATAATGAGTGAAGAAAATAAAAAAGGTCTTAATATAGAGATCAATAACGATGTTGCAAGTGGAACTTATTCCAACTTAGCTATGATCAATCACTCTAATTCAGAGTTTGTGGTAGACTTTATTCAGATGATGCCTGGAATGCCAAAAGCACAGGTTAAATCTAGAATAATCTTAACCCCACAGCATGCGAAAAGGTTTATGAATGCACTCCAAGATAATATCAATAAGTTCGAAAGACAGTTTGGTGATATCAAGGATCAGGAGCCACCTCATAACATGCCAACCAATTTTGGACCCATAGGTGAAGCCTAGGAGTTAATATGAATACGAAAGCCGCTATAGAAATATAGCGGTTTTTTTATGCTTGAAATTCAGGAAACTTATATGATGTCCTATTTTCTGTTAATTTTTAAAATTATCCGTAATTTTGAATCGCCGAATTAATCGGTATATGATTTGCAAATAGCAACTTAACCAAAAACTACAAAATGACTTTCGAACAAGCAGAAAAAGCTTTACCTATTAAAGGATATTTAGATTTACCTATTCCAGAAGGAATTGATCTAGTTGCAGAAATAAAAAGACTTAAAGAAGAGAAAAACGCTATCATCTTAGCGCATTATTATCAAACAGGAGATATTCAAGATATCGCAGATTTCTTAGGAGATAGTTTGCAATTGGCGCGTGAAGCTCAAAACACAGATGCAGATATGATTTTATTCTGTGGAGTTCACTTTATGGCTGAAGCAGCTAAAATATTAAACCCAACTAAAAAAGTTCTTTTACCAGATTTATTAGCCGGATGCTCGTTGGCAGATGCATGTTCAGGTGAAGGACTTAGAGAACTAAGGGCAAAACATCCAGGATCTGTGGTGGTGACTTATATTAATTGTGATGCAGGAACAAAAGCTGAAAGTGACTATATCGTTACTTCTTCTAATGCAGAGCATATCATCAACCAAATTCCAGAAGACAAAACTATTATTTTTGCTCCAGATAAGAACTTAGGTGCTTATTTAATGAAGCAAACAGGTCGTGATATGATTTTATGGGATGGTGTATGTATTGTTCACGAGGCCTTTTCTTTTGAGCGCATTGCACAACAATTAATGGAGAATCCAGATGCCAAATTAATTGCTCACCCAGAAAGTGATGCTACGATTTTAGAAATGGCAGAATTTGTTGGTTCTACTTCTAGATTATTAGATTATGTAGAGCATGATGAAGCTCAAAAATTCATTGTTGCTACTGAGGAAGGAATTATTCATGAGATGGAGAAGAGAGCACCTCATAAGACATTAATTCCTGCTTTTCCAGAGGATGAAACATGTTCTTGTAGTGAATGCTTCTTTATGAAGAGAAACACCATGGTAAAGCTTTATATAGCGCTTAAATATGAACATCCAGAAATTGAAATGGATGAAGAATTAAGACAACAAGCTTTAATTCCAATTCAGCGAATGCTAGACATGAGTAAAAAAATTAAATAAGATAAATCATAAGAGGGTTTTATCTCATTAAGATTTAATTCTCAAATTTTAAAAATAGAAAAAGGCTTAAAAGATCAATTCTTTTAAGCCTTTTTAATGTTAAACCTTGAAGTTTATTTTCTACCTCTTTCCTTAAGGATTAGCAGTACATCACGCAATTCAAATCCACGATCGTGTAAAGCTAAAAGGTAATAGTATAAAACATCGGCAGATTCCTCTAAGAACTCTTTGTCGCTATCTTTTCCACTTGCAATTACCATTTCAACAGCTTCTTCGCCCATTTTCTTTGCAATTTGGGAAGTTCCAGCGTTGTATTTCTTGCTCATATGCGACTTCTTAGGAGGTCTGTTTTTAGCTTCCTCCATCGTACGCTCAAGCTTCTTTAAATAAGGATAGAGCTTCTTTAGTTTTTTGTCATCATCTGCCATAAACTTATTTTTTCTTAGCCTTTTTAGCAGCTTCTTGTTGTTCTTGCGCTTGTCTCATAGCTTCATCTAATCTAGCTGCCCATTTACTTTTCTTTTTCTTCTTTTTAGGCTTAGCTTTATTAGCTTCAATTTTTTGATGGATTTTCTTATCGTCGATCATCCAATTCTTAATCACGAAGACTAATCCAATATTCAGAGCATTCGAAACAAAGTAGTACCAAGATAAACCAGATGCATAGCTATTTAAGAAGAAGATAAACATGATTGGCATTAAATACATAATGAATCTCATGTCAGGCATACCTTCTTGCGTTGGCGTATTCATCATATTACCAGAAGTTCTAAAGTAGATAACCATGGTAATTACATACAATAAGGCAAATAAGGAAATATGTGCTCCATAGAAAGGAATGTTAAATCCTAATTCCAAAATTGAATCATATGCTGTTAAATCATCTGCCCATAAGAAACTTTCACCTCTAAGATCAATGATATTAGGGAAGAAGTTAAATAAAGCATAGAAGATTGGAATCTGTAACAAAGCTGGTAAACATCCTGCTAGTGGATTTACGCCTGCAGATCGATATAACGCCATTACTTCTTGTTGTTTCTTCATAGCGTCATCCTTATCTGGATACTTCTTGCTCAACTCATCCATATCTGGTTTTAGAACACGCATCATAGCACTTTGCTTATACTGCTTGTACATAATAGGAGAGGTGATAAGCTTAATGAAAATCGTTAATAAGGCAATTACCCAACCATATTGTAATCCCCATCCGGCCATGAATCTAAACGTAGGAAGAATAATCCATTCGTTGATCCAACCAAAGATTCCCCAACCAAATGGAATGATTTCTTCGTATTCCTTGTCATATGCCTTTAGCGTATTAAACTCCAAAGGAAGGAAACGCCAAGTATAATTCTCGTTTAACTCTCCTTTGTTTGCCAAAGGTGCACTAAATTCAAAATACTTAGAGTGAATTGTATCGGTTTCTTCTGGGGTAATTACATTTAAACGAACATTCTTTAAACCTTCTTCTTTCTCGAAAATAGTGGTAAAGAACTGTTGTTTAAATCCAACCCAATCGATTTTGTCGTCTGAATCAGAAGTGTATTCCTTTGTAGTATAATCATCTTTGCTAAAATCATTTAAGCTAAAGTGAATATCTGTAGTTCGCTGTTCCCAAGCTTTTCCTTTTTCTTGTGAAAGTGCTTGTAGGTTGAAATAAAGCTGCGCATCTTGATCCGCAGAGATTTTATTAAAACCTTGAGATTTAATATTGAAATCTAAATCATGGTCACCGCTCAAGGTATAAGTATATTGAATTACTCCACCATTCTCACGAGTTGTGAAAATAATAGAATTTCCTTCTTCTCTAACCTCAAAGTTTCTTTTAGATAAATCAATTTGGCGACCTTGGTTATCGTTTAACTTAAGTCCAAATTGTGCATTATCACCATCGATGATATACAAAGGCTTTTCATGATCCTCTGAAACATCATCATAAGCATTATATTCTTTTAATTGAACTTTGCTAAGTTGTGCTCCACGATTAGTGAATTCCAATAATAACTTATCATTCTCCAGCGTATAAGTTTGTAAAGAAACTTTCTCCGATAGTGAATCTTGGGCTAAAGCGATTTCTGTATCGTCTACTATTGCAGTAGAACTAGACCCTTCTTCAGCTTTAGCTTGTTGCTTCGCAGCAAGTTCTTGTTTTGCTTTTTGAGCTTGAATTTCTTCCTCAGTTGGCTTGGTTAACATGTAATAACCAAAAAATAAAACCAACATAAGTCCAAAACCTATGAGTTGATTTTTATCAAATTTACGTTCTTGCATAGATTATTTTTCTATTTGTTGATGTTCAATAGAGGCTTTCAAAAAGGCCTTGAACAATGGATGTGGCTCTGCAACCGTACTTCTATATTCTGGGTGAAATTGTACCCCAACATAGAATGGATGGTGCTCGTATTCTACAACTTCCACTAAGCCAGTATCTGGATTAACCCCAGAGGTTAGGAAGTTGGCATTATTAAAATGATCATAGTATTCATTGTTAAACTCATATCTATGACGATGTCTTTCTTTAATGATCTCTGATTTATAAATCTCTCTAATCTTAGATCCTTCTTTAAGTTCACACTCCCAATTACCTAGACGCATGGTGCCACCTTTGTGAGTCACATTCTTTTGTTCGTCCATTAAATTGATAACAGGATATTTAGTCTGAGAATTAAACTCTGTACTTTCTGCTTCTGTAAAGCCTAATACATTTCGAGCAAATTCTACCACCATCATTTGCATACCTAAACAGATACCTAATAAAGGAATGTTGTTTTCTCGTGCATATTGACAGGTTAGAACTTTTCCGTCGGTTCCTCTATCACCAAACCCTGGCGCAACTAAAATTCCATCTACATCAGAAAAATATGTCTCCAGATTATCTTCTTTTAAATCTCCAGAATAAATCCACTTTACATTAATCTTAGTTTCTAAGTTAGCTCCAGCGTGAACAAAAGCTTCGGTAATAGATTTATAAGAGTCCTGTAGTGAAACATATTTTCCAACCAATCCAATAGTTAATTCTTGTTTTGGATTTTTATAATTATCTAAGAATTTCGTCCATTGTTTTAAATCTGGAACAGAGTCGGTTGGTAAATCAAGTCCTTCTAACACAACATCATCAAAACGCTGATCTCTTAACATCATCGGAACCTCATAAATCGTACTTGCATCTAAACACTCGATTACATTTCCTGCTTTAACATTACAGAATTGTGTCAGTTTAGCAATTACATCTTTTGGGATTTTATGTTCAGTACGACAAACCAAAACATCCGCTTGAATTCCGCTTTCCATTAAAAGTCGAACAGAATGCTGAGTAGGTTTAGTCTTTAATTCTCCACTTGCTGCTAAATATGGAATAAGGGTAAGATGAATAATCAAAGAATTATTTTCACCTAATTCCCAACCTAATTGTCTTACAGATTCAATGTACGGAAGCGACTCAATATCGCCAACAGTTCCACCAATCTCTGTAATAATAATGTCATAATCACCCGTTCTTTCAAGAATTTTAATTCTTCTTTTGATCTCGTTGGTGATGTGTGGAATAATCTGAACAGTCTTACCCAAATAATCTCCTCTTCTCTCTTTTTCAATAACAGATTGGTAGATTCTTCCGGTAGTTACGTTATTTGCCTGTGTAGTAGGTTGATTAAGAAATCGCTCGTAATGTCCTAAGTCTAAGTCGGTTTCGGCACCATCTTCAGTTACGTAGCATTCGCCGTGTTCGTATGGATTTAATGTGCCTGGATCAACATTGATATAAGGATCCAACTTTTGTATAGTTACTCTAAAACCTCTCGATTTCAACAACATACCCAAAGATGCGGCAACGATTCCTTTTCCTAAGGAAGATGTTACACCTCCGGTAACAAAAATATATTTGGGTTGTTTCATTGCTGCTGAATATTTTAATTCAGGTGCAAAAATAAGGTTTATTTGGGATGGGACAAGAAGAAATTTGAAATAAAAAAAGGCAAGCTACCTACATCACACCGCTACGACCGCGTACCCTTGCTACGTTCCCGTCCTGGGGGATTCAGCAGGAGCTGGTTGTGTAGGACTTGCCTTAGGGCGACAAATATACACAAAGTTTTATAATTGCTAAAAATTTTTTCAACTAAAAGTTTCTGAATGAGGGTTAATTGTTGAATGTCAATTATATTTGCTTCAAAATATTTTTGTTGAAAGTCATAAAATTCATCTTCGATAATCTTTTAGCCTTGGTTTTGCTGATTATTTTCGCCATTCCAATGCTTATCATTTGGGTGATTACAACTTTAGACACGGGACAAAATGGTTTATTTCTTCATGAAAGAATAGGAAAAGGAGGCAAGCCTTTTAAAATGTATAAGTTTAGAACCTTAAAAGGAACATACGATAATCCTATTACTACCGAACAAACTCATCAATTCTCTAAATCTGGTAAATTTTTGATGAAATATAAATTAGATGAGTTACCTCAACTTTTCAATATTTTGAACGGAACTATGAGTTTTGTAGGTCCAAGACCCGATGTTGCGGGTTACGCCGATCAATTAGAAGGGGATGATAGAGTGATTTTATCTGTAAAACCAGGAATTACAGGACCTGCACAAATCAAATACCGAGATGAAGCGAGTTTGTTAGCAAGGGCAGAAAACCCGATTGAGTTCAATGACCAAGTGCTGTGGCCAGATAAGGTAGAAATTAATAAGGATTATATAAAAAATTGGTCTTTGAAAAAGGACTTTCAAATTTTGTGGAAAACGCTTTTTTGAAACTAAAGACTTAGATTCAAGTTTGTAGTTCTTTAATAAGTGTTTTAATCCAAGCTTAAAAATTTTGAAAGAAAATTGAAGTTTATTTATATTTAATTAAGTTTAAAATCATTTCTTTAAATTTACCCACAAAATAACAGTATATGGCTTCAGGGATTTTTGCAGTATTAGACGATATAGCGGCTTTAATGGATGATGTAGCCATCACCAGTAAGATTGCAGGAAGAAAAACAGCAGCTATATTAGGCGATGATCTAGCTGTTAATGCCGAAAAAGCCACCGGATTTGTTTCTTCAAGAGAACTTCCTGTGTTGTGGGCTATTACCAAAGGTTCATTTGTTAATAAGTTAATCATTGTTCCCATTGCCCTGTTATTGAATGCATATTATCCAGTAACGATTAAATATATTCTCATCTTGGGTGGAGTTTATTTAGCCTACGAAGGAGCCGAGAAAATCATTGAATATCTATTTCATAGAAATAAAGCTGAAGCTGTTGAAGCTCCTGAACATTTGTCCGAGATGGTAGAAGACCCTGAGGCAGAGAAAAAGAAAATTAAATCTGCAGTAATTACTGACTTTATTCTATCGATTGAGATCATTATTATCGCTTTAAGTTCGGTTACAGACAGTGAGTTATTAATTCAAATCATAACTGTTTCGGTGATTGCGCTAGTGGCTACTGTCGGGGTTTATGGCTTGGTTGCCCTAATTGTGCGCATGGATGATGCGGGATATGCTCTAATTCGTATGTCGAAAGGTGAAGGCTTCTTGACCACTCTTGGAAAGCTTTTGGTAAAAGCACTACCATGGATTATTAAATCACTCTCTGTGATTGGTACTATTGCTTTAATCTTAGTTGCCGGTGGGATTTTCGCTCACAATATAGATTTCTTTCATGACTTTCTAACAAACTTACCATCAATTGTAAAAGAAGCATTGATAGGTTTGGTAATAGGACTAGCTTCAGTTCCAGTAATTAATTTGGTGATGAAGTTATTTAAAAAGAAGGAGGTTCAAACTTCTTAATCTTGTTGATTTTTATTGTATAAATTCAGTATTTTAAAAACAAATTCTATTTAAGGGCTTATTCCTATTAATCATTCAAGCTGGTATTAAGTGATTGAAAAGTACTATGATTTTATATATTGTATATTTATTATTTCAATATTAAAAATTATAAAAATGAGTAAATTTTACAGATTCCTTTCTGCATTTTTGGTGTTAGGTTGTGTTGTCAATGCGCAGTACACTTTAACAGTTGAGGATACACCTTATGAGGAAATCACAAATGGAACATCCATTACCAATGGAATTATTTGGCAAGAAATACAAGGAGAATTGCCTTTAGGATTTGATTTTACCTTAGAAGACATAACTTTTAATACTTTGTATGTAACAACTAGTACAACTGAGGGATTGTTATTGCCTACTTTAGATTTTTCTCAAAATATGCCCGTTATATGCGCTGTTGTAGCTGAGTTTGCAGATAGAAACGCAATTGACTTTGATTCGTTAGGAGAGGAAGGTGGATTGTCTGATGTTTCTTATACCACGATTGGAGAGCCAGGCGAGAGAATCTTTATTCTTCAGTATAAAAACGTTGGATTTGAAGATGAAATTTGGGATAATGATAGCTCTAACGACTTTATGAATTTTCAAATATGGTTGTATGAGGGTTCTAATAAAATAGCTTATCACTTTGGTTCTTCTGAAATAAATTATCCAGACTCAAGTTTTTGGGGAGTTCCGGGACCTTCAATTGGCTTGTTTTCTGAACTACAATTCGAATTGGAAAACAATTATGTGGTAGACTTTTATCCAATGGATAATGGTTACTTTATTTTAGGTGATTCTGATAATCCAATTCTTTCAGTGCAAACAGACGAAGAAATAATGGGAGTAGGTGATATCTTTTTTACTGGAGTTCCAGCAGAACATAAAAAGTTGATTCTAGAACCATCTAATTTAGGAGTAAATGATTTAATTATTTCTCAGTCATATAAATTAAAGAATAACCCAGTTCATAATTCCTTACAGTTAAACTCTATTGAAAGAATTGAAAAAATTGAAATTTATGATTTAAATGGAAGAAGATTAAAATCAGTAATGCCGTCAAATAATATTATACCTGTCGAGTTTCTGCAAAAAGGAATGTATGTTTTGAAACTGTATTCAGATAATAAAGAGTTCAACATTAAATTCATTAAAAAATAAAACATCAAAAGATGTGTTTTTAATTAAGTCGAGTAAGATTAATAAAGAACATTTGATATTTTTAATATGTAAAACCTCTTGCTTTTTAATGTTTAATCATAAAAAAAAATAGACATCCGGTTGGATGTCTATTTTTATTTTATCTAATTGCTATTGAGAATTAGTCTTTCAAACATTTTTCTAAGAATTGATCTTGCTCCCATAATAAGTGCAAAATGTTTTCTTTGGCTGCATAACCATGACTTTCTTTAGGTAAAATCACCATTCTAACCGGTGCTCCTAAGTTTTTCAAAGCTTGGAAATAACGCTCAGTTTGTAGTGTAAACGTTCCTGGGTTGTTATCTGCCTCACCGTGTACCAATAACATTGGCTTTTTCATTTTGTCAGCATTCATAAAGGGCGACATGGTGTTGTAGATTTTTGGATCATCCCAATAGTTTCTTTGCTCAGATTGGAATCCAAACGGTGTAAGTGTTCTATTATAAGCTCCACTTCTCGCAATTCCACATTTAAAGTCGTCACCATGCGTCAATAAGTTAGCTGTCATAAACGCACCATAAGAATGTCCACCAACGGCAACTCTGTTTTTATCGATAATTCCTCTGTCATCTAAAGCTTTAATAGCTGCTTTACCATTGGCTAATAATTGCTCAATAAAGGTATCATTCGGCTCAGTTTCTCCCTCTCCTACAATCGGGAAAGAAGCGTCGTCTAATACGGCATAACCTTTAGTCACCCAATAAACAAAACTTCCATAATATGGATAGGTAAACGCATTTGGGTTGTTAGTGTTTTGTCCTGCCGTGCTTTTATCCTTGTATTCTGTTGGATAAGCCCATACCAATAAAGGTAATTTCTCGCCAGATTTTTCATCATAATTAGCCGGTAAATATAAAACTCCACTTAAATCAACCCCATCAGCTCTCTTGTAGTGAATTACTTCTTTTTTCACATTTTCAATAGATTTGAAAGGATTTTCGAAGTTGGTAATTGGCTTAGATTTTTTGTTTTTTAAATTTAAGCTAAAGTAATTCGGGTATTGACTTGGCGTTTCTACCTGAGTTAAAACTTGTTTTTTATCTACATCAATAAAGGTAAACAAGCTTTCTATTTGGTTCTTTTTGTTAGATGTGTAAATACGTTTTGGTTTAAAAGTTTTAAAATCAAACTCATCTATAAAAGGAAACTGACCATCCTTTGTAAATCCATCACCAAATAAATATCCTTTGTTATTTTTAATATACATTACAGACTTTCCAAACTCATTTTTGGTTGTGTAGTAGTTACCTGGATCAGCATATTTATCTTGATAATTACGCTCAGAAATTAATTTAATCTCCTTACCAGTTTGTGGATTAAAGGCAGTAGTTCTTAAGGTTCTAGTGTCATACCAATGGTCATAAATCATAGCGACATCCTTATTTCCCCACTCAATTCCACCATATCTTAATTTAGTTTTAATGAATGGCTTCGCAGCTTGGTTAAATGGAGCTGTCCAAACATAAACTTGGTCTCTATACTCAACTTCCTTGCTTGCATCACCCTCATCCAAAGCTTCTACATAATATAATTCTGCAGCTTTATCGCTTCTCCAACGGATTCCTCTTTTTCCTTTTTTAGTAGAAGAGAAGCCTTTAGGTCTAATTTCATCTAGAGGAGCCTCGTCGATAACCTTAACTAATTTCCCATTCATGTCATACACACTCGTTGTACTAGCAAATCGTGAATAAGGAACTAAGTAAGAGAAAGGCTCTTTTAAAACATCAATTAAAACATAATTCCCGTCAGGCGAAATAGAATTTGAAGTATATAAATCAGCTTTTAAGAAATTTCTTTTCTGACCATTTAATGCAACAATATCTAAACTTGAACGAATCGCATTTTTGAAGTTCTCTTCGTCCTGTGCATCCGTCAATAAATCTTGATAAGTTCTCGTCTGTGAAACACTTCCGTCTCCTGTAGAAACAGTAGGTCCAGTTGGCATTTGTGTAGATTTATCAATAAACGCTGGAACATTAGCTGGTAAAAAAGAAACCAATAATTCCTGACTGTTAGGTAACCATTCATACGGTCTACCGCCTACAGCGTTTAATCCCGTAGCAACTTTTTGCGCTTTAGCCGTGCTTAAGTCGACATACCATAACTCTAAATCATTAGTAGTTGTATGCGTAAAAGCTAAAGTTTTTTCGTCTGGAGAGAAGCCTAAATACCCAATTTGAGGGTTTTGTGGTAAACCACTTACTTCAGTAATTTTATTTGTTCCAAATTTTTGAACCTTTAAATTGTTGATGTAGGTAATTGTACTGCTAATATGCGTGTTTGGATTAAATCTTAATCCACCTAACTTCATTTCATCTTGACTTAAATCTTGCAGCGTTTTATACGTATTTCTATAAGTATAAACTACCCACTCCTTGTCTTGTGTCATGTAAACTGAAGGAGCGCGTTCAAAATCAGCTAGTTCTAGGATTTCTTGCGAAGGTTTTTGAAACTCAATTTTTTCTTGCGCCGAGGCCAAGTTGAATCCCAGGAACATAGCCGTGAGAAAAATAAATTTATTCATTAATATTAATTTTAAAATTGCTTAAAAATAGGTAATTTATTTCTAACTGAATTAGAGCTGAGGTTTATTTAAATTTAATATCAGAAGTCGTTTAAATAAAAAAACACAGCTTAATTTTTATAAATAAGCTGTGTTTTGATAAGATTATTGGATGTAATATCTTTACTTTAACCTGAGTTTAATTCAGTATGTATGATTTTCTTCATCCAAACCTCCATAGATGTTTATATTCATGATATTCCGAAAAACATTTAATACGCTTTTTTAAACCTGTAAAACGCCCATATTAAAATCTTTTTCAATAGGAGCGTGGTTTGCAGCTTCAATTCCCATAGAAATCCATTTTCTAGTTTCGATAGGATCTATGATTTCATCTACCCATAGTCTGGCAGCTGCATATTCTGGCGTGGTTTGTTTGTTGTATCTGTCCGTGATTTTATCTAATAAAGCTTGTTTATCTTCTGCCGAAAGTTCTTCTCTTGCTGATGCTTCTTCAATAGATAATAAAACTTTAGCGGCTTGTTCACCGCCCATCACAGCAATTTTAGCTGAAGGCCAAGCAAAGATTAATCTTGGGTCATAAGCTTTTCCACACATGGCATAATTTCCTGCTCCGTATGAATTTCCTACAATCACAGAGAATTTTGGAACCACAGAGTTAGAAACAGCGTTCACCATTTTCGCACCATCTTTAATGATTCCTCCGTGCTCTGATTTAGATCCCACCATAAATCCAGTAACATCGGTTAAGAAAACTAAAGGAATTTTTTTCTGATTACAATTCGCAATAAAACGAGTCGCTTTATCAGCTGAGTCAGAGTAAATAACTCCACCAAACTGCATTTCACCCTGTTTAGATTTAACTACCTTTCTTTGGTTAGCCACAATTCCTACAGCCCAACCTTCTACACGCGCATAACCACAAATGATAGTTTGACCGTAATCTGCTTTATACTCATCAAAAGAATTAGCATCAATCAAAGCATCAATCATGTCATGCATGTCATATTGATCGGTTCTACTTTCTGGTAAGATGCCATAAATGTCAGATAATTTACGCTTAGGTTTTTGAACCTCAGCTCTGTTAAATCCGGCTTTATCGAAATCCCCGATTTTACCAACGATTGATTTAATTTTATCTAAAGCATCTTTGTCATTTTCTGCTTTATAATCGGTTACACCAGAAATGTCACTTTGAGATTCTGCACCTCCCAAGGTTTGAGCGTCTACATTTTCACCGATAGCAGCTTTTACTAAATATGGACCTGCCAAGAAAATCGTTCCTGTTTCTTTTACGATTAAAGCCTCGTCGCTCATGATTGGTAAATAAGCACCACCAGCTACGCAACTTCCCATAATTGCAGCAATTTGCGTGATTCCTTTAGAACTCATAATAGCATTATTTCTAAAGATTCTTCCGAAGTGCTCTTTGTCTGGAAAAATTTCATCTTGCATAGGAAGGTAAACACCTGCACTATCTACTAAGTAAATAATCGGTAAATTATTTTCCATGGCTATTTCTTGGGCACGTAAGTTCTTTTTACCTGTAATAGGGAACCATGCACCAGCTTTTACGGTAGCATCGTTGGCAACTACAATACATTGCTTTCCAGAAATGTATCCGATTTTAACGATCACGCCACCTGCTGGGCAACCACCATGTTCTTCGTACATGTCATATCCTGCAAAAGACCCGATTTCAATGGAGCGAGATTTTTCATCAAAAAGATAATCAACACGCTCGCGAGCCGTCATTTTACCTTTTGCTTTATGTTTTTCGATGCGCTTTTCGCCACCACCTAATTTTATTTTTCTTAACTTTTTATTTAAGGCGCTAACAGACAATTTGTTATAGTCTTCTCTTTGATTGAATTTAATGTCCATGGTTTAATTTAAAGTTTTAAAATTATCGAAATTTGCTGAACTGACAAAGGATAGTCTGAGTTCACTTTATTAAATTTTAGAACTCAAGATTATTTTAGAATTAATATGAATTAAATCTTAATCTTCAAGTTCAAACGATCTTGATGAAATCATGACGAATAAGCTCAATCTCTAAACTCTCAATCCTACGTAAAAATTAATAGTATTCTTCTTTGTAAATCTTAATTAATAAAAGAAATAAACTTACCATCAATGGCCCGAAGATTAATCCTAAAAAACCAAATAATGGAATTCCAATTACAACACCAAATAAGGTGATAAGTGGATGGATTTCTGCCAATCTCTGCTGTACTACAATTCTAAATAAGTTGTCTGTCAGTCCTACGACTACTACACCATAAACACCTAATCCAATAGCTTCAAAAGTTTGACCTTGTGCATAAAGGATAATTACCAAAGGGACCATACCAATAGCCGTCCCCACAAAAGGAATCATAGAGCCTAAAGTAGTTACCGCAAACCAAAACCACGGATTAGGAGCTCCAAATATATAAAAGCCAATAAGCGCCACAGCACCTTGTAATAAAGCTACCAAAGGAATAGCTATGGCATTTGATTTTATCATTTCCTTGGAATCAATACTTACGCGCTCGAAGTTTTTATCACTTAAAGGAATATATTTTCGCATGCTGTCTTTTAGATTATCATAATTAATCAACATATAATACAGACAGAAATACATAAGACCGATTATAATCGTAATATCCAATGTGCTTCCTGCAGCGCCTTCTACAAATTTTGTAATTAAATCCTCTAAATTCTCGCCTTGAAAACTTCCAGTAATATTATAGCCAACATAATTTTCCACTCTGGCTATCGTAGATCTCAACATATAAGAATACTTCTCTGAGTTTTCCATGACATCTTGAACACGGTTGGTCAAGAGAAATAGGATTAAACCAATAGGAATAAGAACCGTGAAAATCGTAAGGACGATGAGTAAACTAGCAGATAAGGATCTTTTCCAACCTCTTTCGGTAAGTTTCTTCATCCAACCTACCGTTAAGACATACATAATGATAGCTCCAAAAATCCCAGAAATATAGGGTGTAAGTGGAGTGAATATTAAAACGCCTAAAAGTATAATACTGGCAAGCGTAAATATTTGACGTGTTAAAAGTGGTTTTATAACTTGTTTATCTGGCATGGATATCAATTTAATGTAAATGTAATAGATTTTGTTCTAAAATATGAATTCGAAAGATGGTTCGCGATTAGCTTTGAGTTTTTAAAATCTACAACCTAAAAAAATGTCATTTAAAAGGCGCTCACTATAGATTCATTAAAATTATGACAGATTGTTGAGTAACATACCTGACTTGTAATCGTCTAAAATACAGTTGTTTTTAAAATTAAAACAAAGAATTTGCGACAATATGACAGAATTTACTGCCAAAAGGCAGAAAAATGCGATTGGTATATCTTTTGTCTTTTAAGAGGAAAATTAACTTAAAAATAGAAAATAAAAATATTAAGATATGAGTAAGATTATAGGTATTGACTTAGGAACTACTAACTCGTGTGTTGCAGTAATGGAGGGTAACGACCCTACCGTAATCCCTAATGCTGAAGGGAAAAGAACAACACCATCAGTTGTAGCCTTTGTTGAAAACGGTGAAAGAAAAGTAGGTGATCCTGCAAAAAGACAAGCGGTAACTAACCCAGAAAAAACGATTTATTCAATTAAGCGTTTTATCGGTGAAAACTTCGCACAAAACGAAGACGATATTAGTTCAGTAGCTTATAAGGTTATTAAAGGTGCAGGTGGAACTACAAAAGTAAAAATTGACGATAGAGAGTATACGCCTCAAGAAATCTCTGCTATGATTCTTCAGAAAATGAAGAAAACTGCTGAAGATTATTTAGGTACTACAGTAAGTAGAGCGGTAATTACAGTTCCTGCTTATTTTGATGATGCTCAGCGTCAAGCTACTAAAGAAGCAGGTGAAATTGCTGGTCTTAAAGTAGAAAGAATTATTAATGAGCCTACAGCTGCTGCTTTGGCTTATGGATTAGATAAACAAGCTGAAGATAAAAAAGTTGCTGTATATGACTTAGGTGGAGGTACATTCGATATTTCTATCTTAGAATTAGGTGACGGTGTGTTCGAAGTATTATCAACACATGGTGATACACACTTAGGTGGTGATGACTTTGATAACCAAATTATCGATTGGTTGGCAGATGAGTTCCAAAAAGAAGAGGACTTTGATTTAAGAAAAGACTCAATTGCATTACAGCGTCTAAAAGAAGCTGCTGAGAAAGCTAAGATTGAATTGTCATCTTCTCAATCAACTGAAATTAACTTACCTTATATTACAGCTACGGCTACAGGACCTAAGCACTTGGTACAAACATTAACGAGAGCTAAATTCGATCAAATGACCGAAGATTTAGTTAAGCGCTCAATGCAACCATGTCAGAAAGCTTTAGATGATGCAAAATTAAAAGCATCAGATATTGATGAGGTAATCTTGGTAGGTGGATCTACACGTATCCCTAAAATCCAAGAGGAAGTAGAGAAGTTCTTTGGTCAAAAACCTTCTAAAGGAGTTAACCCAGATGAGGTTGTAGCAGTAGGAGCAGCAATTCAAGGTGGTGTATTAACTGGTGAGGTAAAAGACGTATTGTTATTAGATGTAACTCCACTTTCATTAGGTATTGAAACAATGGGAGGTGTGTTTACAAAATTAATCGAGTCTAACACTACGATTCCAACTAAGAAGTCTGAGACTTTCTCTACGGCAGCTGACAATCAGCCTGCGGTAACGATTAGAGTTGGTCAAGGTGAGCGTCCAATGTTTGCTCAAAACAAAGAAATCGGTCGTTTTGACTTAGTTGACATTCCACCAGCGCCAAGAGGAGTTCCTCAGATTGAAGTAACTTTCGATATCGACGCGAACGGTATTATGCATGTTTCGGCTAAAGATAAAGGAACAGGAAAAGAGCAGTCTATTAAGATTGAAGCTTCTTCTGGATTATCTGAAGAGGAAATCGAAAGAATGAAGAAAGAAGCTGAAGAAAATGCAGCTCAGGATGCTAAGGCAAAAGAGAAAATTGAAAAATTGAACGCTGCTGATAGCATGATCTTCCAGACAGAGAAGCAATTAAAAGAATATGGTGATAAGATCAGTGATGATAAGAAAAAACCAATCGAAGATGCTTTAGCAGAATTAAAAACTGCTCACGAAGGTCAAGAAGTAGATGCAATTGATGCAGCTATGGAGAAAATCAACAATGCATGGAATGCAGCTTCAGAAGAAATGTATGCTGCTATGAACGATGGTGGAGCAGCAGGAGCACAAGGAGCGCCTAATGCAGATCAATCATCTGACAGCGGAGCTAGCGATGTAGAAGATGTAGATTTCGAAGAAGTTAAATAATAGTTCCTATCGTAGTCAAATACGTATAGATTTTATAAAGAAACCGTCTCAATTTTGAGGCGGTTTTTTCTTTTTGGTTTTAAGTTAAGTTTTGAAAACAACTTTATAAAAGGTGAGTTTTAGGAAGATTTGTTTAAAAATGGTTTTAAATCATGGATATTTTTTATAAAAAGTTAAAAGCTTGGCAAATGATTTGCCTATTGTTTCCATACTAATGCGATAATAATTAAATTGCACAAAATTATTTTTGATGAATAGAATATTTATAATGTTATCACTAGTTGTAGTGGTTGCATCATGTAAAAAACAAGAAAAGCCAACCGTTGTAGGAACCAATGAAAAAGGTGAGGAGTTAGTTGTAAATGAAACCGGTGATACGGTAGTTTATGTTGCACCTGTCGCTGATAATTCTGAAGTAGAAGAGCAGGAAAGTGAAGAGGTAGCTGCAATTAAACCAGAAAAAGACGGTACTTATAAATTTGAATTAAACCTTAAGAAAGGTCAAGAATATCCATTTAAAATTAAGACAAAAGCTACCAACTCACAATCAGATGGTAAGCAAAGTCAAACGATTACTCAAGAATCTTCTACAGCAGTAGCTTATGAGGTGAAAGAAATCAAAGACAGTGTTTTTATTTTGGATGTGACATATAAGCAGTTTGCTGAAAGTATGACAGATGGTAAGGAGAAATTGGGATTCGATACGAATGCAGCTGAACCAACCAATGAAGAAGCAAAGCAAAGATGGAAATTTAATAAAGCTGTTGTAGGGAATACTTTCCAAATGGAAGTTAGCAAAAGCGGAAAAGTTCAGAATATTACTAACCTATATAAGGTAAGACAGAATGTGAAAAATGCTATGAAAGCAGGTTTGAGCGAAGATGAGTTAAAAGGACTTGATTCATTCTTAGCTGCAGCATTAAGCGACGAAGCTATGCAGCAGCAGTTTGAAGAGTCTATGGCATATTACCCAAAGAAAAAAGTAAAACCAGGTGATACTTGGTCAAGAAATGAGTCTGAAGGTAATGCTAGCTCAAATGTGAACTATACTTTCGAAGGAATTAAGGACGGTGTTGCAACCATCAAAATCAGCGGAACTAGTAGCGGAAGTGATTCTAAAACCGACCCAAATGGAAGCGGAATGAAACTTTTCCAAAGTTTAGAGGGTAAAGTTAACGGTGACGTTAAGATTGATGTTAAAAGTGGATGGGTTAAAAATGCAGAAATGAAAAAGAATGAAACCATCAGAATGACGCAAGAATTCCAAGGACAGAAAATGAATTTTTCTTCTGAAACTAAATCTACAACCACTATTAACTAATAAGAATGGGTGCGGTTTTTAAATTTTTACTATTCTTTTTTCTTGCCTACTTTATTTTTAGTTGGGTGCGCAGTTTAATCATGCCATCTCAACAGAAAAGGCAAAATGAAAAGGAGGTAAGGATTTTTAAGAGTAAAGACGTCGAAAAACCTAAGGTGGACGTGCAAGATGCCGAAACCATCGACTTCGAGGAAATTAAAGATCCACGTAATTCGGATGTAAATTAAGTTTACATCTATATAGAACGATTTAAACCATTAACTTTGGCAGAGTTTTATTAATTTAGAACTTTGTCAAAGTTATTTTTTTATATGAAAAACTTCAATCAAAACTTAATATTCTCGGGGCTGGCTTTGCTGGTTTTCGTTGTAATATCATTGGTTTATAACTCGCCTGTAATAAGCGGAAATAAATCTATCTCTCAGCCAGATATCATCAACTACAAAGGAAGTGCGCAAGAAATGGTAGAGCACAAGCAAGCTACTGGTGAACAAACTTATTGGTCTGATGCTATGTTTGGAGGAATGCCAACCTATCAAACAGGTGCGCAGTATCCGAATCATTGGATTAAAAAGTTAGATGAAACGATTCGCTTTTTACCACGTCCTGCGGATTACATGTTTATCATGTTTGTAGGCTTTTTTATTCTTGGAATGGTCTTATTTCGTAATTGGAAATACGCTTTTTTAGGTGCTTGTCTCTTTGCGATGGGAACTTATTTCTTCCAACTCTACGAAGCTGGACATAACTCCAAGGTTCATGCAATAGCTTATTTTGCGCCACTTACAGCAGGTGTGTTACTTTTATATAGAAAGAGATATATTTTAGGTTTCTTAATGACAGCCTTTTTTATGGCGCTTGAGTTGGTGGCAAACCACCCGCAAATGACATATTATCTAGGTTTAGGCTTATTGGTTTATGTGATTATTGAGGGAGTTGAGAGCTTTAAAACGGGTGAAATTAAATCATTCGTAATATCTAGCGCATTGGCTTTATTTGCTGTAATCCTAGGGCTAGGAATGAATGCTACAGGAGCGATTACATCTTATGAGTATGGTGAAGCTTCTACGCGTGGTAAAAATGATATTTCTTTGATTGAAGGTAAAAACCCAAATGGTTTAGACAAAGATTATATCACGCATTGGAGCTATGGTAAATTAGAGACTTTAAACCTTTTTATTCCCAACTTTATGGGTGGAGGAAGTGCCGAACCAGATGTTTATAAAGAAAACTTAAAAGCCTCATTAAATAAAGCGCCAAGTCAAGAAGAGTATCAATATTTCTCTCAAGCGATAAATTATATTTCAACTTATTGGGGTGATCAGCCGTTTACAAGTGGACCAGCTTACCAAGGGGCCGTTGTGATTTTATTGTTTTTCTTGGGGATGTTTTTCGTTAAGGGTAAATATAAATGGTGGTTAGTTTCAGCAACCATTATGAGTATTCTCTTAGCTTGGGGTAAAAATATGATGTGGTTAACTGATCTTTTCATTGATTACTTTCCAATGTATAGCAAATTTAGAGCGGTGTCTTCTATCTTAGTTATTGCTGAATTCACTATGCCTTTATTGGCGGTATGGGGAGTTTACAAATTCTTTAATGACGAAGAATTAACCCAAGAATATAAAAAGAAGATTTTGCTTTATGTAGGAGGAGGCATAGTTGCTTTTATAGTTTTATTAACTGTTGCTGGCGGAGGGTTATTTGATTTCTCAACCGATTTCGAAAAGCAATTTCCAGCTTATATTCAAGAGGGAATTCGAGCAGATAGGATTTCCATGTTTAGAAGTGATGCCATTAGAACTTTAATTTTCGTAATGCTGTCCTTAGCTCTATTAGCAGGCTATGTCTATGAAAAGATTAAAATGAAAGAAATCGTTATTCTAGGCTTGGCATTATTAACTTTAGTTGACCTTTGGGGCGTAGATAGACGTTATCTAAACGATGATAATTACATTCCAAAGCAGTATGTAGATTATCCATTCCCGACTGAAATGACGCAACGTTTGTATAACGAGGCGCAAGCGAACCCATCTTTGATGCAAGTGGCGTATCGCGTAGATAAGAATAGAGTTTTAGCTGATTTAAAGAAACAAGATACTTCGAGATTTAGATTGTTTGATGCTGAAGGCAATACTTTCAATGATGCTTCAACTTCTTATTTTGTAAACTCTATTGGTGGTTATCACGGGGCCAAAATGCAAAATTTCCAAAATATTATAGATATATACTTATCAAGAGATTCAATTATTGAAAAGCGTCTTGGTGTTGAGCAAAAAGGCCAAAATATATTGGATATGTTGAATACCAAATACTTTTTGGTACCAGGTCAAAATGGTTCTGAAATTATTCAAAACCCAGGAGCTTTAGGAAATGCATGGTTTGTAGAAGAGGTAAAGGCAGTAGAGGATCCAAATCAAGCGATATTAGACATTGCTAAGATAGATTTGTCGAAACAAGCTGTCGCGGATTGGGCACAAGATAAAACCTATCAAGTAGATTCTACGAGTCAAATTCAATTAATAGATCATGCTCCAAATCGTTTGGTATATAAATCCAATAATAAGAATGATGGATTTGCTGTGTTTTCAGAAATCTACTACGACAAAGGTTGGCAAGCAAGTATAGATGGTAAGGAAGTTGATATTGTAAAGACGAATTACTTTGTTCGTGGTTTAGAAATTCCAAAAGGTCAACACGAAATTGAATTGAAATTTGATCCGCAATCTGTTAAAACAGGAAGTTTAATTACTTTATCTTCTCATATTATATTCATTTTATTACTAATAGGAGGAGTGTATTGGATGTGGAAGAATAAGGATGAAAACCAGTTCGGAGAAGAAAAATAATATCATGAAAAATTTAAGTTTATTAATCATTGGTCTTTTATTGATAACTGCTATTACCTCTTGTAATAATAGTGGAGAAATTACATCTACCCACGCAGAAGGCTTAGTAGAAGAGTATTTGGTTTTAAATCCACATTATGAAACGGCTTATTTTGAAACTAACAAAATAAGGCTAACATCTAAAAGAGATGCAGATTTAATTGAAACCATTCGCGATTTAGAAGATCAAGGTTTAATAGAAATTGTTGATGAGAATTCACGTAAGAAATGGTTTTCTAAGGACAGTGTATTTGTGATTACACCAAGTTTAACTAAAGAGGCGTTGCCTTATGTTGTTAAACAAGCTAAGAATAGAACCGAAGTTAAAACCGTCGAATATGAACTTGATGATTCAAGAGAAATACTATTCACAAGAAAAACAGATAAATCTGTAAGTTTCAATGCGATTTTATTGAAGAAGAAAACGCCATTTTATTCTTTTGGAAAAGATAAAAACCCAAATTCAGAATTTATTACTAAAGAATTTAAAGCGAAATATGTAGAGGATAAAGGTTGGGTACTGGTTCGATAAACCAACTTGATAATCTATAAACAATCCTAAAGGATTTAATCCTATTATAAAATCATTCAATTAAGCTTTTAAAGTAAAGCTATTGAATGATTTTTTTTACTTCAACCTTAAATATAAGTTTCTTTAAACTTAATAAAATCAATGTTTTAATTTGATTAATACCCTGCGCGGCACGAATTTCGAGGCATACACCTTGATAATCAAAAAAAAACTTTCAAATGATGACTAACAAAAATTTAATTGAAGCATTAAATAATTGCATCGCATATTGTAATTACTGTGCGGGAGCTTGTTTAAAAGAGGATAACGTGAAAATGATGGCCGATTGTATTCATTCGGATATAGTTTGTGCCGAGATCTGTACTACCACTGCAAAGCTGCTGGCTATGGATTCTGATATGGCTCGAAAGATGGTGGAAATATGTAAAGAGGCTTGCGAGAAATGTGCGCAAGAATGTGAGCAACACGATCATCAACATTGTAAGGATTGTGCAGAAGCTTGTAGAAAATGTGCAGATGCCTGTGCGGCGTATTTATCTTAAAACTATTAAAAACAAAAAGGCTGCTTAAAGTTAAATAAGCAGCCTTTTAATTTTGTATGATTTCTAGAAATTAGATTAATTTCTTAAGCAAAGCATTCATGCTTACTTCATTTTTCATAATATCATTTAACTCAGAAATCTTCACACGACGTTGTTCCATGCTATCTCTTTCGCGAATGGTTACAGTATCGTCTTTTAAAGTGTCATGATCAATTGTAATACAGAAAGGCGTACCAATAGCATCATGACGACGATAACGTTTTCCTATAGAATCCTTATCGTCATACTCCACGTTGTAATCCAATTTTAATTCATTAACAATTCTCTCCCCAACTTCTGGCATTCCATCTTTTTTCATTAATGGTAAAATAGCCGCTTTAACAGGAGCTAGAGCAGGAGGTAACTTCATTACTATTCTCTCGCTACCATCTTCTAATTTCTCTTCTTTTAACGAGTTTGAAACAATTGCTAAGAACAATCTATCCAATCCAATTGAAGTTTCAACTACATAAGGAACATAGCTTTCTTTTAATTCTGGATCGAAATATTGTAACTTCTTATTAGAAAACTCTTGGTGCTGTTTTAAATCAAAATCTGTTCTAGAGTGAATTCCTTCTAATTCTTTAAAACCAAACGGGAAATTAAATTCAATATCTGTTGCAGCGTTAGCATAGTGAGCTAGATTTTCATGGTCATGGAAACGATAGTTCTCTTCACCCAAACCAAGACTCAAGTGCCATTTCATGCGCATTTGTTTCCATTTTTCATAAGCCTCCATTTCTGTATTAGGCGCTACGAAAAATTGCATTTCCATTTGTTCGAATTCACGCATTCTAAAGATGAATTGTCTTGCGATAATCTCATTTCTAAATGCCTTACCAATTTGAGCAATCCCAAAAGGAATTTTCATCCTTCCACTTCTTTGAACATTAAGGAAGTTTACAAAAATACCCTGAGCTGTTTCTGGTCTTAAGTATAAATCTGTAGCACTGTCAGCAGAAGCTCCCAACTTGGTACCGAACATTAGGTTAAATTGTCTAACTTCTGTCCAGTTTCTTGAACCTGAAACAGGATCGGCGATCTCTAATTCTTCGATTAAAGCTTTTACGTCAGCTAAATCTCCTTTGGTTAGAGATTCTCCTAAACGCGTAAGAGCGGTATCAATTTCTTCTTGATATCTAACAACACGAGGATTTGTTTTCAAGTACATTGCTTCATCGAAATCATCTCCAAAACGCTTCTTAGCTTTCGTAACTTCCTTTTCAATCTTAGCTTCAATTTTAGCACAATAATCTTCTACTAAAACATCGGCTCTATAACGTTTCTTGCTGTCCTTGTTGTCAATTAAAGGATCATTGAAGGCATCAACGTGTCCAGAAGCTTTCCATGTAGTTGGATGCATAAAGATAGCTGCATCTACGCCGACGATGTTGTCGTGTAATTGCACCATGGATTTCCACCAATATTGTTTGATGTTATTTTTTAACTCAACCCCATTTTGACCGTAATCATAAGTTGCAGACAAACCATCATATATTTCACTTGATTGGAAAACAAAGCCATACTCCTTGGCGTGTGAAATCACTTTCTTTAATACATCTTCTGACATAATATTTTTCTTGTAATTTAAGGGCGCAAAGTTAACGAAAATCGAGGTGGATTCAAATTATTATATTAGCAAGCTTAAAAACTAAAAACTAAAAAACTTTTCTAATTTTAACGAGAATTGTTTTACCTTGTATGCGGTTAAGTTCTTATGAATCATTAGCATACTGCTAAAGGTGCTAATTATAAAGAATATAGCCTAAGAATTAAGCAAAATGGATAAGTCAGAAGAACTAATTAAACGGATCACTCCATTATTTCTAGAAGTAGGTTACTGGAACCTTAGGGTAGATGATATAGCAGCGAGATTAAATATTTCTAAAAAAACGCTTTATATCTATTTCGATAATAAAAAAGATATTATTTGGAGGGTTTTACAACACAATCTTAGTAATGTAGAGGAACTAGCTCAGACTGCTGAGGAAAATAGTCCTAATGCCATAGAATCAGTCATAAGCTTTATGAACGGTTTCTATGGATATATAGGAACCGAGCAGGATAAACAAAATCTAGAGGAACTAGAGAAATACTATCCTGAAATTCTTGTACGCTACAAAGGGGCCTTGTTAGAGTTGATTCAACGCCTTCTACAGAAAAATTATGAGCGTGGAGTTCAAGAAGGTTATTACAAACTTGAGCATGACCCGGAATATGTTGGCCGATTTTTTAGTATGGTATACAACGGCAACAGAACCATGGACATGCCCAAGGAAAATGTCTATAGCTTTGAGAAGCTAAGAATAATGTCTGCTAAAATTATAATGTATGGATTGGTTTCTCCAAAAGGTGCAGTGGTTTTAGATGAGCTTTATGCTTCTTATAAGCATCTTAACCCATATAGTCCTCCGGATCCTTATGTTTAAGTTGAATAATGTTCAACTTATCAAATAACCAGATAAATGGATAAACTGGATCAAACTCCCACCATTTATTTCCAAAGTTAGGTCTACCACCATACTTATGGTGATTGTTATGGAAACCTTCTCCAAGCATAAATATGTCTACTGGCATTAGGTTCATAGAAGTATCTTTAACATCAAAGTTTCTATAACCATATTTGTGTGCAAACCAGTTAATGATAACTCCGTGGAATGGTCCCATTACCGCATGAATAGGGATTAATAAGTATAACCACCAACGATCTGCAAAGTAGTAGTAAAGAACTACATAGAATACAACCCAAAGGAATCTCACTAAGTTGTGCTCTGCAAACCTGTCGAATTCTCTCCAAGCAGGAACATTTCTAGTAAATTTCTCTTCGATTTTAGCCTGACCTGTGTCAATAGCTTTATAAATACCTCTTGTTCTCCACATCATGGTAAACAAGTTCTTATCGTATTTTGGAGAGTGTGGATCTTTTTCTGTATCGGCATAAGCGTGATGCAATCTATGCATTACTCCATACGCGTATGGGCTCAGATAACTAGAGCCTTGTGCGAAAAATGAGAAAACATGAAAGAATTTTTCCCAGAATCGAGACATGGTAAACATTCCGTGTGCAGCATATCTGTGGTGGAAAAAGGTTTGCGTAAACAAAGACAAATACCAATGTGCCGCAAAAAAGATTAAAATATAAATCATTCGACTAAACTAATTTTGATATGCAAATATAATAATAAGCTTTCGTTATATGAGATTTAAACTATGATTTAAGTTATATTTGGGAAAAATTTACTATGAATGCACAGCAGTTTAGGAAAATACTTTTTTTTAAAATCCCAATCGCTTGGATTGCAGGCTTAAGATTAAAATCATTTTCAAATCAAAAATGTGAGATTAAAGTCAAATTATCTAAATTTTCTCAAAATCCGTTCAGAAGTATGTTTTGGGCAGTTCAGGGAATGGCCGCCGAGTTCACCACAGGATTTATGTGCATGGACCAAGTTCAAAAATCTGGGGAAAAGATTTCTATGCTTGTTCTAGAACAAAACGGAAAGTTTACCAAGAAAGCAGTCGGTCGAATCACTTTTGTGTGCGATGAGGGTGATAAAATTAAAGATGTAATTCAAAAAGCCATAGATACCAAGGAAGGTCAAACCCTAAAATTAACTTCTAGAGGATATGACGAAGCCGGAGATATGGTTTCTGAATTTTGGTTTTTATGGACTTTTAAGGTGAAAAGTAAGTCCTAATTTTATTTCTTTTAAAGACTAATTTTAACTTTTTTAGTTTCGTTAGCGTTTAACTTAAAAGCAGCATCCTTAAATTTAGGTGGAGCAAATACACCCTTGGCATTATTAGAAAAACCATAATCTTCTTTGGGAATGCCTAGCATATTAAAATCCATTTTTTCATTACTATTTTCGTCATGTAAAATGGCAATAGCGTAATTTCCTTCTGGTAAATTATCAAAGGTTACAACGACTTTACCTTTTTTAGCTCTTACTTTAGTTGCTTTTACTTCCTTTTTAGTGAAATTTTTTGCACTGTCATAAAGCGCCAAGGCGATATCACCTTTAGAATTTTTAATATTATTTACCTCAACATTTATGCTTGAGTTCTGTGCAGATAATATGCCTGTAGTTAGGATAGAAAGGCTTAGGATTAATTTCTTCATGTCTAGACTTATTCTACTTTCGTGCCAAAGAATGGATTAATTAAAAATCAATCTCACAGATATCTGGCTCTACATGAATTAAAACATCTAGAATCTCAGGGAATTTTTCTACCAAAGCATTTTTGGTCATATGCGCAATTTTATGTCCTTCCTGCACAGAAATTTTACCCGAAACTATTAAATGTAAATCAATATTGTATTGCATTCCGTGTTTACGAACGTAGCATTTCTCGGTGGAGATAACACCTTCAACTTCTTCTGCAGTTGCTTTAATAACTTCAATAAAGTCATCGTAAATATGTTCGTCCATAATTTCTCCCAAGGCTGGACGAAAGATTAAATAAGCATTAAAAACAATAATTCCACTGGCGAATAATGCAGCCCAATCATCTGCAGATTCCCAACCTTCACCCATAATTAAAGCAATCGAAACGCCTAAAAACGCCATCAATGAAGTTATTGCGTCTGATCTGTGGTGCCACGCATCCGCAGAAATAGCGGTACTTCTAGTTTCTTTTCCAGTTTTTGAAACTATGCGATACATAATTTCTTTGGCGATAATGATACCAGCTAAAATCCAAAGAGTAAATGCTTCTGGAGCTGTTCTCGGTGACTGAATATTCACAATAGCTTGATATGCAATTCCAATGGCAGCCAGAACTAAAAATAAAACTACCACAAAAGTGATTAATGGCTCAGCTTTTCCATGTCCATAAGGATGATCTTCATCTGCCGGACGATTGGCGTATCTGATGCCAATCCAAACTAGAAAAGATGATAGTACATCGGTTAAGGACTCAATACCATCGGCGATTAGAGCAAAAGAATTTCCCAAGACTCCTCCCGTAATCTTCAATCCAGCCATAAGGATATTCCCCAAAACACTTTGGATAATGGTTTTTTCGGCCTTTTGGAAAGCTTTTGACATAGCTACAAAATTAGTGAATTAATAAGTAGAATCTTGTTAACTCTAGCTTACTAAATGCTTAATGGAAATTATCCATAATTTATGATTTTAAATTTGGTAATTTTCCAAGTTGTAATGATATTTGTTCCCTAATGCTTTGAATATGAATTGGGAGAGATTGCAAGAAAAATTGGGGATTTTAGCGGATGCTGCGAAGTATGATGTTTCTTGTTCCTCTAGCGGAAGTAATCGTGAAAACACTAACAAAGGTTTGGGTGATAGTAGTGGCATGGGTATTTGTCACACCTATACAGAAGATGGTCGCTGTGTTTCTTTGTTGAAAATTTTATTGACTAATCATTGTATTTATGATTGTTTGTATTGCGTTTCAAGGAAGAGTAACGACATTAAACGTGCGGCGTTTACGGTAGATGAGGTGGTTGAATTAACTATTAATTTTTATCGAAGAAATTATATCGAAGGCCTCTTTCTCTCTTCTGGGATTTTTAAAAATTCTGACTTCACCATGGAAAGATTGGTGAGAGTTGCTAAAAAGTTAAGAACGGAGCATAAATTCAATGGTTATATTCACTTGAAAACTATTCCAGGAGCAAGTGATGAATTAATGCAAGAGGCTGGACTTTGGGCGGATAGATTAAGTGTAAATATTGAACTTCCAACCAAAAGTGGTTTAGCTTTGTTGGCACCCGACAAAAAACATGAGGATTTCATTAAGCCGATGAAAACCATTAGCAACGCAATTATAGAAAATAAGTCTGAGAAGAAAATCATTAAGTCTACTCCACAATTTACGCCAGCTGGGCAGAGTAGTCAAATGATTATTGGAGCTACCAATGAAACCGATTTAGATATCGTGAAAACTTCAACTTTTTTATATAAAAATTTCAATCTCAAGAGAGTTTATTATTCTGGTTATGTACCGGTTTTAAAGGATAATAAATTGCCAGATTTGGGTACGCCGGTGCCTATGGTTAGGGAGAATCGATTGTATCAAACCGATTGGCTTTTTAGATTTTATCAGTTTGATCCTTCAGAGATCGTAAATGAAACCTATCCTCATTTAGATTTAGAAATCGACCCAAAATTGTCTTGGGCTTTACGCAATCGTCATCTTTTTCCAATAGATGTCAACACCGCGGATTATCATATGATTCTAAGAATTCCTGGAATAGGTGTTAAGTCAGCTAAGAAAATTGTTTCAGCGCGAAGATTTGGAAAACTAGGGCAAGAGCAATTAAAGAAATTAGGAATTGCCATGAATCGTGCGCAGTATTTTATTACATCTAAAAATTATTTCAATGCTAATGACTGGGATAGCCTAACGCTCAGGAATCTCATCATTCAATCAGGGAAAAGTAAATATTCTAATAAGTTTAGCACGCAACTTTCATTGTTTTAAGAAGGGAAACAGATGGTTTATTTGATTTATGATGGAAGCTTTGAGGGATTAATTTCTGCAGTTTTTGATGTATATGATCAAAAGCTTTCGCAGGTTAAATTATGTAAGAAAAATCAAGAAATCCCAGATTTATTTGCTCGTAGTGTTGAAGTAGATTTTTCCGATCAGAAGTTTAAAAGGGTAGGTGAAAAGTTGAAAGAATATCTTGGTAAGTCGGGATTTAATTCTTTCTGGAAAGCCACTTTAAGTGAATTGCCAAATGTTGACGATTTGATTTTAAGTTTGATTAAATATACTTTTCAAGAGAAAAAGAATGTTTTGAAAAACTATGGTCATCCAGATGTTTTAAAGTTGCAACAAATTCTTAAAAGTTTAAACCGAGAAAGGCATCGTATGAATGCATTTGTGCGGTTTGAGCTGGGGAAGGATCAAGTTTTTTATGCGACCATAGAACCCGATTTTGATGTTCTTCCGCTCATAAGTAATCATTTTAAAAATCGCTATGCCGATCAGAAATGGCTCATTTTTGACTTAAAACGCAACTACGGAATTTATTATGATTTAAATACGGTTTCAACTTTGGAAATTGCAAAAGATAATGCTCATAATCAACCGGCGGTGTTAGAGGTGGAGTGGGATTCAGCAGAAATGGAATATCAAAAATTGTGGAAAAACTATTTTAAATCCACAAATTTTAATTCACGAAAAAACACCAAACTACATCTGCAGCATGTTCCAAAACGCTATTGGCGCTATCTCACAGAGAAGTGATTTTAATAATTATAAAACTGATTTAGTCATATCTAACCCCAAGCTGATATAGTGATTATTGTTAAACTCAAATTCGTCAATGATTTCCCACCCAAGTTTTCTAGTGTGTGCCTCTTTAGAAATCACATTTACTTTATTGATGAAAGTAACTGAAATCGGATACTTCTTCACTAATTCCAACCTCATCTCTTCAAATATTTGATTGATAACACCTCGACCACGGTATTTTTCGTCAATGCAAATCGGGCCATATTGAAAACTGTTTTCTGTGGTAATTTCTTGGCCTCTAAAATTGATTAGTGGAAATCTTGAAACCATGTAATTAAAGATTTCCCATTGTTCGAAATACTTCCAGCTCCCAGCAAAAGCATAGGCAATAATTTTATTATCTTTATTTTTAGCAACAAAAACGCCGTTCAAATCAATTAATTCTTGTAGTTGTTCAACGGTGAAAGGAGTTGTAACAAACCCTTTCTTTAGTTCTTCTTCGCTGAGGTTTCTGAATAAATTCTTTTCCTGAAGAGCTAAAATTCCAGGGATATCAGCCTGTGTGCCTTTGCTAGTTTTAATCATAGAATTTAATTTTAAATTAAATAAATACTGTCGATTTCGAGTCGAAACTCTTCATTCTTATTATTCCCAATTAGAAACCCAATTTCCTCGATATAATTTCCTTTAAAATTAGGTTTATCAAGTTTATTTCCGCGATAAGTTGGATATAAATTATTTAACTCAATTTCAATTTCTTGCCACTCTCCATTAGTTTCAAAATATTGAATATAGGAATGATCATCTGTTTGCTTTTCTTTTAATCGAAATTGAAACCTTTGATTATCTCCTTTTACTTTGAGTTTAACTTTTAATAAACCTTCAACTCTAATCGGATTAAAACGATAACGAACTGAAGAAAATCCACCATTATTCTCCGTTGAAACTTTACCTTGGAAAATACCTTTACGCTCTGAATTGATGCTAAAATGACTATTGGATTTTCCGCCCATTACTACATCATCTGTGACTTCCCAAGAATCTAGTTCTTTGGTCTTCCTGAAATTGAATATTTCTAATGGACTCATGCTTTTAATTTGTTTAAAGTTAATAAAAAATGGCGTCCAAAATAGACGCCATTACAAATAGTAATTATGAGCAAACTATTTATAAAACATTTTTGTTGATTTCCTCTACCACATCTGGGTTTAATAAAGTAGAAGTATCACCCATATTCTCGGTATCTCGACTCGCGATTTTACGAAGAATTCTACGCATGATTTTTCCACTTCTAGTTTTTGGCAAACTATTCACAAACTGAATCTTGTCTAATTTCGCGATAGGACCAATTTTAGCTGTAATCAACTGATTGATCTCTTTGCGTAAATTATCTTGGTCACGTTTGCTTCCTTCATCTTTTAAAGTCACATAACCATACAATGCACTTCCTTTAATCTCATGTGGGAAGCTAACAATCGCCGATTCAGCAATGGCTTGATGTTCGTTGATCGCATCTTCAATAGGAGCGGTTCCGAGGTTATGCCCAGAAACAATTACTACATCATCTACACGTCCTGTGATTCGATAATAACCAACTTCATCTCTCAATGCACCATCACCCGTAAAATACAAGCCTGGGAAAGTAGAGAAATAGGTCTCTTTATAACGTTCATGATTGTTATATACAGTTCTTGCCATTCCTGGCCATGGATATGCGATACAAAGTTTTCCGTCTACTTGATTTCCTTTAATCTCAACACCATTGGCTTCCATTAAAACCGGTTGAATTCCCGGTATTGGTAAAGTAGCATAAGTTGGTTTGGTTGGCGTTACATATGGAATAGGGGAAATCATGATTCCACCTGTTTCTGTCTGCCACCAAGTATCCACAATTGGGCATTTTTTCTTCCCAATATGGTCATTATACCAGTGCCAAGCTTCCTCGTTAATAGGTTCCCCCACAGATCCAAGGATTTTTAAACTTGATAAGTCATGCTCATCTACAAAACTTAAATCTTGTTTTGCTAATGCACGAATAGCGGTTGGTGCTGTGTAAAATTGATTCACTTTATGCTTGTCTATAACATCCCAAAATCTTCCATAATCAGGATAAGAAGGAACTCCTTCAAACATAACTGTGGTCGCTCCATTGGCAAGTGGACCGTAAACGATATAGCTATGTCCTGTAATCCAGCCAATATCGGCGGTACACCAATAGACATCATCGTTTTTATATTGGAATACATTTTTAAAGGTAAATGCCGTAAATACCATGTATCCAGCCGTGGTGTGAACCATTCCTTTCGGTGTTCCAGTGGAGCCAGAAGTGTATAGAATAAATAAAGGATCCTCTGCATCCATTTCTTCAGCCTCGCATTCAGAAGAAGCATTCATTAATTCTTCGTGAAGCCATTTGTCGCGGCCTTCTACCCATTCTACTTTGTCGTGAATTCGCTTGGCTACCAGACAAGTTTCTAAATTAGGCGTATCTAATAAAGCTTCATCAACGATTTTCTTTAAATCTATCGTTTTAGACCCACGATAAGAACCATCCGCTGTCACGATTAATTTACAATCTGCATCGTTGATTCTAGATGAAAGCGCTTTTGAAGAAAATCCTGCAAAAACCACAGAATGAATAGCACCAATTCTTGCGCAAGCCAACATTGTATAGGTTAAAGCTGGAATCATAGGTAAATAAATACAAACTTTATCACCCTTTTTGATGCCATTATTTTTAAGCACATTTGCCATGCGATTCACATGCTGCGCTAATTCATTATAGGAAATATGTTGAGCTTTTTCCTTTGGATCATTAGGTTCAAAAATAATAGCAGTTTTCTCTCCTCGTGTTCTAAGGTGTCGGTCGATACAGTTTTCGGTAATGTTTAGTTTAGCATTTTTAAACCACTCAACTTTACTCTCTTTTTTATCCCATTCTAAAACCTTGTCCCAAGTTTTTCTCCAATGAAAATTATTGGTGGCAATGGTGCTCCAAAAGTCTTCTGGATCTTGTTTAGAAATTCTATAAACATCAATATATTTCTCTAAGGAATCAATGTTGTAATAGCTATCAGCTAAGACTTTTAATGAACTAGTAATATCTTTTTCTGTCTTTGAAAAAGCTCCAATTTTCTCGCTCCTGAACTGCTCAATCAATTCGTCTAAAACAAAAGGATCTTCTATCGTTGATGGAACCGTGTAATCTTTCCCATCGATCATAGCGCGCATGGTCTTGCGTAGAATCTTGCCTGATCTAGTTTTTGGTAAGCGCTTTACCACCGAAATGGTTTTCAAAACTGCAACAGGTCCAACTTGCTGACGAACCATTTGCACAAGTTCAGTTTGTAATTTAAAATGTTCGTAGTCTTCTTGTCCGATTTTAAGAACAATTAAAGCATGCGGAACTTGTCCCCTTAAATTATCTTCAACACCAATCACAGCGCATTCAGCAACTGCAGGGTGATTCGCCACAACTTCTTCCATGGTTGAGGTGGAAAGTCGATGTCCTGCCACGTTGATGACATCATCCACACGCCCTGTAATAAATACATAACCATCTTCGTCTATGTATCCGCCATCGCCAGAGAAGTAATATCCAGGGAAGCGTTGTAAATATCCAGCTTTGTATCTTTCGTTATTGCGCCAAAGCGTCGGCATAAATCCTGGTGGCATCGGAAGTTTGATAGCAACATAGCCTTCTTCATTGGTTTCGGCAGCATAACCTTCTTCAGTTAAAATTTGAATTTGATAACCTGGGACAGGTTTTCCAGAGGAGCCAATTTTAATTTCAAATGGATCAACTCCCATTAAATTGGCTACCATCGGCCAACCGGATTCTGTTTGCCACCAATGGTCGATTACAGGAATTTGTAATTTTTCTTTTGTCCAAGTCAGTGTGGCTTCGTCGCATCGCTCACCTGCAAGGAATAAGTATTTTAATGATGAAATGTCATGATTTTTAATTAAATCTCCATTCGCATCTTCTCTTTTAATTGCACGAATCGCTG
Source organism: Profundicola chukchiensis (assembly GCF_029664245.1). Classification (GTDB taxonomy): domain Bacteria; phylum Bacteroidota; class Bacteroidia; order Flavobacteriales; family Weeksellaceae; genus Profundicola; species Profundicola chukchiensis. The sequence goes on from NZ_JANAIE010000009.1 coordinate 53,677, forward strand.
TAGGCGCAGTAAACATTCCGTTGACTTTGTGTTCCTCAATCACGCGCCAGAATGCAGAAGCATCTGGAGTTTTAACTGGTTTTCCTTCGAATAGAATAGTAGTACAACGATTAATCATGGGACCATAACAAATGAAGGAGTGTCCAACTACCCAGCCCACATCAGATGCGGCCCAGAATGTATCGCCTTCGTTCATTCCATAAATGTATTTCATCGAAAACTTAAGCGCTGTGGCATATCCACCTGTATCACGTAAAACTCCTTTTGGTTTTCCTGTAGTTCCAGAGGTGTATAAAAAATAAGAAGGATGATAAGATGGAACCGGAACGCAATCAGCGGGTGTAACATCTTTAATTAATTCTTCATAATCGATATCGTAATCTTTTTCAGGTTTATCTGCTCCAAGTTCACGATTATACACAATTACTTTTTCAGGCTTATGAGCAGATTGTTCAATCGCCTCATCCACCATAGGTTTGTATGGAATAATTCTGTCGACTTCAATTCCAGAAGTAGCTGTGATTAAAACTTTAGGTTCTGCATCTTCAATTCTAACTGCTAATTCATGGGGCGCAAACCCACCAAATACAACCGAGTGAATTGCGCCAATTCTTGTACATGCCAACATGCTAAAAACGGCATGAGGAATCATAGGCATATAAATCACAACGGTATCTCCTTTCTCAACACCGAGTTTCTTAAGTCCACCTGCAATTTTCTCCACATTTTCCTTCATTTCGTTGTAGGTGTATGGAATATTGTGATGGCGAACGGCAGAATCATAAATCATAGCAACCTCATCACCATGACCATCTTCTATGTGGCGATCTATAGCTAAATAACAAAGGTTGGTCTCACCATCCGGAAACCAATGGTAAATACCTTCTTCGTCTTGTTCAACTGCGGTTTTAGGTTCTTTAAACCATTTTAATTCACTGGCTTTGTCTAACCAGAATTCTTCAGGGTTTTCAATGCTGTCGTTGTAAAAGTCTTGATATTTCATAAAGTACGTCTATTAAATTATTCAATTTAGAAACATATTTTACGCACCAAGTACCTCGAGGTAGGTCAAATGTGATAATCGCAAAATTCCCGCATTAAATTTTTGTAATGCTAATTTAGTTAGCTTTAAAATTAGAACTGTTTAATGTGGGTTTGTTTCTAATATAAATATAGCACTTTGTGTAAAAAGAGCCAACGGAATGCTTATTAAAAATCTATAAATCATCATTTTTAATACGACAGAATCTAGACAAAATAAAAATCGCTTGCCTAATAAAAGACAAGCGATTTTATGTTGGATTAATCTTTTAATTCTCAAGGATTAATTGAGTTTAAACTTAAAGTATTTTTGAATTTTGATTACTTTCAAGTTTAAAACAAAATCAGTTTGAGTGACTGAATTTATTTTTTAATAAACTGCTCTGTTACAGTCTTAAAATCCATATGAACTTTAGCAAAATAAGCTCCAGCAGGTAATTGCGAGACCTTAATTTGAGTTGAATTTGAAGTTAAAAGTAGTTTACCCGCAGTATTATAAATTTCAACTTTATTTACGCTATCATTACTTTTAATGTTCAAAATATCTTTAACTGGATTAGGGTAAATTTTAACTGATAATGGCGCATTAATATCTTTAACCCCCAAGTTAGAATTATGAGAAATATTAAAATCATCTAATAATAACACAAATTGTTCATCTGAGTTGTAGTGTCTCATAGCAATTTTAATAGTGCTTCCTTGAAAGCTTGATAAATCTAAATCAATTTCCTGAGCAGTTGAAATGCCTTCAAAATTCATTTCAAAAAATGGAAGCATATCTACATTAAAGCTCTCTGAACTTTCAAAAACATAAAGTGCGAAATTATGATTGTTCATAAAATCAACATTGGTACCTAGTAAGAAATTTAAAGAAATATTACCTGAATCTGGTAAATCAATTTCGGGAGTTATAATAACATTATCAGGATATAAAGGCTGTTCATTTCCTGGTTCTAAACTATAGCCAAAAGATCCTAGCATTAGAGACATATCAGGGCCCCAACCTTGTTCTTCAGCTTGATCACTACTGAAAACTAACTCCCAATTGAATCCGTCTCCATCTAAATCACCTACGGTCCATCCTGGTAAGGCATCTCCTTCAAAGTCTTCGCTAAATATAATTTCTTCTTGGGCTAAGGCATAGAGTGAAACTAAAGCAAATAAAACTGTAAAAATATTCTTCATAATTTAAATATTATATGTTTAAAATTTTTCGAAATATATGATTTTTGAATCACTCAGAAATGTTAAATGTGAAAAATACTATCACCTTTCAGGCTAAGGAATTTTAAAACAGAAACATACAACGTAAAATGATTTCTTTTATCAAGTAATCAGTTTGTATCATAAGACCAACGGACTGCTTATTAAAAATCTATAAATAATCATTTTTGAAGAGATAGAACTCGGAGAAAATAAAAATCGCTTGCCTTAAAAAAAGACAAGCGATTAGGTGATAAATTAATTTATTAAAATTTAATTATCTAAACTCATAATCAGTTCCTGGAACTTGGGAATATGCATTTGGTCCTAGGTCTACAGCTTGAGCGCGACCATCTAAAACAGGGCTAACTTCACCTTTTTCTGCTAGATATTGCTCTACTGCATCATGTAAGGTGTAGTCCATAATTTCTACATTCTTTGCATCTTTCATGCGACAAAGTGTTGAAATAGGTTCGCCCGTACGATTACAAGAAGCCATTCTATAAGTCTTATTTAAATCTAAAGGTTCACCTTGAATTTTAATTTCAATGACACGATCACCATAATCTTTAGAGCTGTCAAATTTTAAGGTTAAACCAGAAAAACGAACCAACCAGCCACCAAAACGATCTGCTGGGTTTTTGGCGAATACATTATTGATTTCTTTCTCCAACCAATCTTTGACTTGCTGACCAGTTACTTCACCAATTTTCATGTGTTCGTCTACGGGTAGCATTCTCCACAAATCTTCTTTGGTAATTTCTTTTCTACCTGTGTTAGGATCTGGAACAATAGGAACTCCAAAACGGAATCCATTAGAGGTCGCGAAATCTGCTCCTGACTTCCATAATAAAGCATCGGTAATCATATTATCCATTGGATTTTCAACCACTAAATATCTATGGATAGGGTTGGTAGTATAGCCTAAAACTCTTTGTAGTTCTTTAGAATAAGGCGCTTTTGCTTCATCTACTAATTGCTGAACCTCAGGATGTGCTGGAAACTTCTTAGGATTTACTTCGATTAATTCATAATCATACCCCGTCATTTTTCCGTTTTTAACTTTCAAATCTAGTCTTCCTACAAAAGAACCGAACGCTCCTGGTTCTACTACTTTGGCGTATTTACCTTGTATAGGTTTTCTGATTCTTTCGTGCGTATCATTTCCTAAAATGAAATCTACTCCTTCAATCGCTGGATTATCAGCTAAAAGTAATTGCTTGGAGATTCCAATATGGGAAACCAAAAATAAAACTTCAACTTCTTGTTCCTCTTTTAATTCCTTGATTAAATCCTTTAAATTACTCTCAATTTTAGAGAATTTTAAGCCTTCGCTAAATCCAGGATTTTGACGAACCGGAACTTCAGGGTCATTGTAAGAAATAAAGCCCATTTTTAATCCCTTTTTCTCGGTTATCCAATAAGGAGGGAAAATTCTCTCATCATTTTCTTCGTGGAACATGTTAGCTACGATTACATTGGTATTATAACCTTCCATTACGTCCATCATATGTTTTTTACCATAGATTACTTCCCAGTTTCCAGGGATTAATAAATCATAATTCATGGCACGAATCAATGAAGGAAATATTTGTCCTTGAGACAACATGCTTTCGCCGCTTCCTTGAATTAAATCACCACCATCTAAGAAAATGGTTCCATCTGGATTATTTTCTCTAACTTTTTCTACCAAAGTTTTGATGTGCGCCAATCCACCAGCTTCGCGGTACTCAATCTCTCCATTCTTAAGGAAAAGCTCTGTATGAGGATTGAGATAAGCGTGAATATCCGCGGTCTGTAGAATACTTACAATTTCTTCTTTTTGATTCATTTTGGGGTCATTTTTCTTAAAAGCAGTCAAGGTGATTATGCTTAAAAGTACTAAGAATATTTTGTTCATTTAGATTTATTTAAAGAGTGATAGTTTTATAACCATTTTCTTGAAGACCAAAGATATAAGTGAAGCCGTTTGGAGTTGTGTTTATGTAAGGGTGATATTGCGACTTTTTGACACCTAAATGGTTCATTGCAAATTCACAAACTACGATGCGTATATCAAGTTTTTGGCTTTTAAGAATGCTAGGTTCTAAAGATTTATCTTCAGCCAAATCTTTTACGACAGGTCCTATTAAAATTATTTGAAAATCTAAATTGGGATGTTGAGATTTTAACTCTTCTCCTGTCATAACAGCCGCTTGTAGATGTCTTGCATTGCTGACTAGTAAGGCATATTTGCCATCGGCTTTAATAGAGTTTTCTACTTCGTTTAAACTTAAGTTTTGTGCTGAAAGATTCGTTGTGTTTAAAAATGATCCTATCATTAAAAATAGGATGACTAAAATGTGATTTTTCATTATTTAAAATTTTATTGTTTTGTTATAAAGATTATATGCCTTTGGATTGTTAAGAATAAAAAACAATAAGCCTCCAAAGAGAGCTATGTTTTTCCAAAACGGGCCATGAATTAGACCATTTCCCATTTGAATTGTAATGCTGATTGGAATGAGAACTATAAATAAAATTAGCGCAGACCAACGCGTTAAAATGCCTAATAAGAACATAATTCCAGCTATGAGTAAAACATAACCTGTTAGAATTCCAAGTATGAAAGGGTCGCCAAAAAAGTAGGCAAACTCACTATAAGCTGCATTATCTATGCGTCCTGCAATTTTGTCTGGATGTGTAAGATGTGTGATTCCCGCAGAGATGAAAATTCCGCTTAGGGCAATTCGGAGTAAAAGAACAGAAAGTCCTGATACTTTGATGTCATTATTCATTGAATGTTTTATTTAATTTTGATTATTAACCAGGCTAAACGTCGAGTTGACAGAATAGAGTGTTTTTAAATCAAATTAAATAAAGCTGGAGTCGAATATATGTGGGGATTTTCTCCTTATGCTGTGTGAATTCATCCCCATGAGCTTTGTCTAAAGATAGAGGAGTCTCAGGAATGAAAGCTGTTTTGTCTTCAGTAAAGGCTGGAATGAACTTTTGAATTTCAACCTGCTTCTGAAGCTCTATGGAAGTTAAGTTGGCCGTGCAATTTGTGCTACTAATTGTTTTAGCATTGGTCTGCTGGCTATTCTGAAAAATTTCTTGCGCAAATTGATGTTTTAAATCACGCTTTAGGGTACATGGAACAAAGAAAAGTATCGTTAATACAACGATAAAGTAATTTCTATATGTAGACCTAAATTGAAACATTTTTAAATTCAGAAAAGTCAAACATATTAGTTTCTTAAATGATAATTAGTAACATGAGTTACATTGTTGCTAATGATAGAATATAAAATATAAATTGTTCTATTCATGATGTTCTCTCCAAGATTGGTTGTTTGTGTATGCGTTTAGATTAGGGTTAAATGTGGATGCATTTAAACTTTAATCGTTTTAAGCCAGGATTGAAATGCCTAAAAATAAGTTTAATTTAAAATTGAAATTTTGGAGAAAGAATTGAGATTAAGATTATTTATTTAAAATATTGGCTTTTTCAATAAAGGCTTTAGCTTTTTCTGTGTCGTTTTTGGTGAACAAACTGACCGTCACAAAAAGAATAAGTGAGACAGAAATCCCAATTAAGGCTTGTGTTACAGAAGCTATCTCCCAAGCGACAGGTAAGTCAACACCTAGAGCAACCATTAAATTATAGCTAGAGAAAATTAAACCGAAAAGCATAGAAATAAAAGCAGCTTTTGATGTTCCACGAAGCCATAGAAATCCAAATACCAAAGGAATAAATGCACCGCTGGTTAAAAAGTCTGCACCAATCCATGAAATAGTTAAGACAGATTGAATTTTTAACGCTATTAACAAAGCCAACCCACACATTAATAAAGTTGCGAATCTACCCACTAAAACAGAATGTAGAGAACTTAAATTTGGGTTGATATATTTTTGATAAACATCTACAGTTAATGATAGTGCTCCGGTATTTACCAAAGAATCCATCGTTGACATAATAGCTGCACAAAGGCCCACAAAGAGAATCGAGCTCAAGATGGGGTTAGGAATGTTGCTAATTAAATCTGGGATAATTCCTGCTTTTGGAACGCTTTCGTATAGCAAGGTTGAAAACATTCCGGTGTAGGTAACCATTAAATAAAGTGGAATAAATGCTAAAAAGCTAAGTGCCATCATTTTTCTAGCATCCGAAGATTTCTTAGCTGCAGAAATACGTTGCCAAATATTGGCTTGAATCATCCATGAGGTTCCAAAGGTGATGACATATGCTAAATTATCTCCAACATTATTAAAAAATGAAGTGTAGCCAGGTTTATTGTTTAAGACTGCGGTTTCTTTCACCATTTCTAAACCTCCTGATTGATTATAGGTTAAAAAGAATAAGAAAATGGCTGTAAATAAGAAAAATAAAAATTGAAGAAAATCCGTAAGTACGACACCTCTAAATCCACCAAAAAGAGAGTAGGTTAGGACGATTAAGGTTCCAGTGATAGCGCCCATTTCATAAGAAATATCAAAAAAAGCGTGGAAAAATCTTCCTATCACTATGACCTGCACCGCAGCGGCGATTACCATAAATATGATAATAAAAATTGTAAGTAGTAATGCCACTTTGCTATTGTAGCGCTCCGCCATCAGTTGAGGTTGAGAAATCGTTCCTATATTTCTAATACCTCTCGCAAAAATAAACATCAGTGCGGTAGCAATTAAAACCGGTACACCATAAATCCAAAAAGAACTTAACCCATTTCTATGCGCATGATCTACTAAGTCTATTGCAGATCCGCCGCCCCACCACGAAGCCACAAATGTGATTGCTAATAACCACGCAGGTAAATTGCGGGATGCCAAGAAATAATCTTCACTATCAGAACTTTTACGATTCCAAATTCCTACCCCAATTATCCCGAGGATATAAATTGCAAGAAAAATTATGATGATGGTAGTTTTAGGCATAAATATCTAAAAGACAAAAATAGAAAACTTTAAGACAAACTTGAATTTACACTCATTGCTGAATTCACAAATCGACAAATTATGCAACAAAATTTGAATAATATTTATATAAAATCATTTGTGTGTAAAGAAACCCAATGGTAATAAGTAACTTGTATAATGTACACTAACTAAAAGTGCTCGTTAAAAACTAACCTATAAGTACTTGAAAAAAGTTAAACACTGACAAGATTAAGTATTTTGTTTACTTTTGCACCAAATTTCAAGAATTTTATGCCAAAAAATCTCGTTATTGTTGAGTCACCAGCAAAAGCAAAAACCATACAGAAATACTTAGGAGATGATTTTCAAGTTGAGTCTAGTTTTGGACACATCGCGGATCTTCCTAAGAAGAATATGGGTATCGATTTAGATAATAACTTTGAACCACAATATGTTATTTCTCCTGATAAAAAAGAAGTCGTTAAAAAACTAAAAAATATTTCCTCTAAAGTAGATATGGTTTGGTTGGCTTCGGATGAGGACCGGGAAGGGGAAGCTATTGCATGGCATTTATATCATGAATTAGGACTTACCAAAGATAAAACGCGTAGAATTGTATTTAATGAAATTACCAAAAAGGCAATTCAAAATGCAATTAAAAATCCCCGCGAAATCGATCAGGATTTGGTGAATGCACAACAAGCTCGTCGAATTCTAGACCGTTTGGTTGGGTTTGAAATGTCGCCAGTTCTTTGGAAAAAAGTAAGGCCAGGCTTATCCGCAGGTCGTGTGCAATCTGTTGCAGTAAGACTTATCGTTGAGCGTGAAATGGAAATCATGGGCTTTGAGCCGCAAAACAGTTTCAAGTTTGTTGCTATATTTAGTACAACAGACGGAAAAACTTTCCAAGCAACGCTAGATCATGAGTTTGAAACTTATGAAGAAGCAAAAGCGCATATAGAAAAATGTAATGGAGCTAACTTTAAAGTATCGAATGTAGATACACGCCCAGGAAAGAGAAATCCTGCTGCTCCTTTCACAACATCAACATTACAACAGGAAGCTTCTCGTAAATTAGGATATCCTGTGGCGCGTACCATGCGTGTAGCGCAACAATTATATGAGCAAGGTTTAATTACTTATATGAGAACGGATAGTGTAAACTTATCCGATGATGCTTTGGCGGCCTCACACCAAATGATTCTTAAAGAATATGGTAAGGAGTATGCTCAAACCAGAAAATATAAAAGCAAAGCAAAAGGAGCTCAAGAAGCTCACGAGGCGATTCGACCTACCAATTTTGAATTATCTAAATTCAATGGTGATCCGTCTATGTCGCGCTTATATGACTTGATTTGGAAACGTACGGTAGCTAGTCAAATGGCAGAAGCTAAACTAGAGAGAACTACGATTTCGGTTGAAAATGATAAGGAAACAGAACATATATATAAAGGAAACGGAGAGGTAATTCTTTTCGATGGTTTCCTAAAAGTTTATCAAGAAGGAAGTGATGATGACGAGCCAGCAGAAACTGGTTTATCTATTTTACCTAAAGTAAAAGAAGGAGAGAAATTAGATGCAGCTTCTATTAAAGGAACTGAGAAGTTTACTCGTCACGCACCAAGATACACGGAGGCATCTTTAGTTAGAAAATTAGAAGACCTTGGTATTGGACGACCTTCTACTTATGCGCCAACGATTTCAACGATTCAAAGAAGAGAGTATGTAGAGATTGTTAACCTAGATGGGGAACAAAGAGATATTCGCGTATTGGAATTAGCGCAAGGCAAGATTGAGGAGAAGAAAGAAACTGAAACTTTTGGTGCTGATAAGAAAAAATTAAAGCCAACAGATGTTGGAATTGTTGTAAACGATTTCTTAGTGGATTATTTCAAAACCATTATGGATTATCAGTTTACAGCTAAGGTAGAGGAGGATTTTGACCAAATTGCTGAAGGAAAGGAAAGCTGGACAAAAGTTCTTAAAGACTTTTATAAACCATTCCATGAAACAGTAGAGGATGTTCAAGAAAATGCAGATCGTGCTACGGGTGAAAGATTGTTAGGTGTTGACCCAGAATCTGGTAAAAACATGTATGCTAGAATTGGTCGCTATGGTCCGATGATTCAAATTGGTGAAGTAGAAGACGAGGAAAAGCCAAAGTTTGCGAGCTTAAATCCAGATCAAAATATCATGACAATTACCTTTGAGGAGGCTATTAAGCTTTTCGATCTACCTAAAGATTTAGGAAAATACGAAGGTGAAGAGGTTTCTGTAAATGTGGGTAGATATGGTCCATATGTAAGATTTGGTAAAACATTTATTTCTTTAGACAAAGGAGAAGATCCACACGATGTAACAAAGGATAGAGCTATTGAGTTGATTAAATTAAAACAAAAAGCTGATGCTCCGATTGCACAATATGATGGCCTAGATGTAACCAAAGGGAAAGGTAGATTTGGTCCTTTTATCAAGTGGAATGATTTGTTCATCAATGTGAATAAAAAATATGACTTCGATAATTTATCTTCTGCAGATATTAAGGAATTGATTGAAGCTAAGAAGAAAAAAGAGAAGGAAAAGGTAATTCAAGTTTTTGAGGAAGAAGGAATTCGAATCGAAAAAGCTAGATGGGGTAGGTTTAATATTATTAAAGGTAAAACCAAAGTTGAGGTGCCTAAAGAAACTGAAGTCGAAAAGATGACAGCAGAAGAGGCGGCTAAGATAATTGAAGGAGCTACCAAGAAGAAAAAGCCTGCTACGAAGAAAAAAACAGCCACCAAGAAAAAGACAACAACCAAAAAATCTACCGCAACGAAAAAAGCGGCGCCTAAAAAGAAGAAATAATACATGATGGATTTTTCTGAATTTTTAATGCCAGTTCCTTACGAACTGAGATATAAGGAATACTCAGCCTTTTCGGTTTATCAACGTGTGAGGTTTGAGTTGGATGAGGAGTTAGATGCTAATGCTATCGTTTTGCTTGGTATCGACGACAATGAAGTTAATTTGGATGGCGATGAAAATGGATTTTCTCAACTGAGAGATCATTTTTATAGTCTTTCGGTGAGTAATTGGAAGCGCCCGATCTATGATATAGGAACTTTACCCAAAGGAGCCACTTTTGAAGATACTTGTTTTGCTTTGCACCAAGTGGTTAGTCAAATAAACGAAACGGGAGCTACAATTGTAGTCTTAGGAGGAAGTCAAGCCTTTAATTATATTTTATATAAAAGTCTACAGCGTGACTTGTTGAAGGTTGGAACGATAGACATTAAATTAGATATTGAAGGACAGACAGAAGATTTGACCGCCAATAACCATATCACCAAGATGATTTTAGATCAAACACATAGGTTGTTGGAATTTAAAAATATTGGTAGCCAAGCGGTTTATGTTGCAAAAGAAGAATTAGATATTCTAGAGCAATTAAACTTCGAAGATATGCGTTTAGGTAAATTGGTAGAGGATATCAAAAAAGCAGAACCTTTGCTTAGAGATTTAGATTTATTGTCTGTAGACATGAATGTTATGCAATATTCAAGTTTTCAAAATGTAAGTGTGCCTTCTCCAAACGGTCTAACAGAAAGAGAAATTTGTGGATTGATGAGGTATGCTGGTTTAAGTCCTAGTATGAACGTTTTGCATATTTCAAATTTTAACTTATCTATGCATTCGCCAAACAAAATGTTGTTGACCGAAATGCTGTGGTATTTTATTGAGGCAAAAAATAATTTAAAATCAGATGAGACTACCGAAACTTATCGTGTACAGTCAACAGAGGGAGAGATAGTTTTTATATATTCGCAAAGCTCAGACCGTTGGTGGATAGAAGTAGAAGTAGAGGAAGGAAGAAGCTTGATACCATGTAATGAATCAGATTATTTAGATTCTATGAGGGGAGAGATACCCCATAATTGGTTAAAGTTTTACAAAAAATTTTATTGATAACGTATAATAATTATAAATAGCAAACGTTATTGTTTGACAGTCAAAATAATTTTTGGCGATTAATTAAAAAGTAATAGTTTTACAAACTCGCAAAATAAGAGTGATAATGAGAAAAATATTGGTAGTATTTCTTATGGCCTCCTTTTTCTTTTCCTGTGGAGGAAGTGGAAAAAAGAAGAGCAAAAATGACCGAGGTATGATTATTCCAAGTCAAAAGTCGAAGAGCTTTGCTCCAACTAGACCTATCGGAATGGTTCCTGTGCCTGCGGGATCTTTTGTAATGGGTAATACAGATTATGACTTCGCTCAACAGCAAAACGCTACGCCTAAAACGGTAACCGTAAGTGGTTTTTACATTGATGACACAGAAATTACAAACGCAGAGTATAAGGTGTTTGTTGAATTTGTTCGTGATTCTATTGTACGTCAGAAATTAGCAGAAAGAGCTTATGAGATGGGCTTTGATGGAACAACTTCTTCTGGTGCAACTGGATTAGAAGCTTATGCTTTCAAAGATATGAGTGATGGATCTGGGACTCAATCAGCGTATCAAGAGTACATTAATGAAATGGCTGATGGTAGAAGCGGATACGAATCTGAGCGTCAACTTAACTGGGACATCGACTTAATTTGGGATAAATATGAATACCCAGATAGAGATTACGTTGAGGTAATGGAAGAAATGTACTATCCACCAGAAGAAAGATTTAACGGAGAGAGATTAATCGACGTTAGAAAATATAACTACATCTTCACTGAGATTGATAAAAACAAAGCAGCGAGAGCACACTTAAACGAGAATGCTAAAAGAAGTGATTTCGTAATCACGGATACAGTAAACGTTTATCCTGATACTACGGTTTGGGTTCGTGACTTTAACTATGCTTACAACGATCCATTACATAACGACTATTTTTGGAACGAAGCTTATACAGATTATCCAGTAGTAGGAGTTACTTGGGATCAAGCTAGAGCATTCGCGGCTTATAGAACACAAAAGCACAAAGCTTATAACCAATCTCTAAAAGCTAAAAATAGAGAAGACATTATAGACTATAGATTACCAACTGAGGTAGAATGGGAATATGCAGCTCGTGGTGGTAAGCAAGATGCTCCATATCCTTGGGGTGGACCTTACTTAGCAGACAGTAGAGGATGTTATTTAGCTAACTTCAAGCCTAAGCGTGGTGACTATATCGAGGATTGTTGTGCTAAGAATCAAGATGCTGGATTTATGTATACAGCACCGGTTAAAACATTCTTCCCGAATGATTACGGATTATACGATATGTCTGGTAACGTTTCTGAGTGGACACAATCACCATATAGTACAGCGTCTGGAGAATATACATCTACTTTAAACCCTTACTTAGGTGCTGGTAGAGAGATTCCTTCTAAAACTGTAAAAGGTGGTTCTTGGAAAGATGTAGGATATATGTTGATGGTTGGTGCTAGAGATTGGGAGCACAAAGATTCAGCGAGATCTTATATTGGATTCAGAACAGTTCAAAACATTCCTGAGGGAGCGAATGTTAGATATAAGAGAACAAGACAATAAATAAAAAAGAAACTTCAAAAATACCTGCCAGAAAGAAAAGACTGGCACTTCAAAATCAAAAAAAAATCAAAAATCATTAATTAATATTATTCAACAATGGCAGTAAAATCAAGCAAAAAAGATGTAATCTTAAACATGGTGTATTCCTTAGGAGCATCAGTTGTAATTTTAGGAGCATTATTTAAGATTAACCACTGGGCAGTTGGTCCTTTAGATGGTTCAGCAGTTTTGGCAATCGGTCTTATCACTGAGGCTCTTATTTTCATTATTTTCGCATTCGATCCACCAAAAGGAGAGTACGAATGGGAAAGAGCTTATCCTGAATTATTGGATGGTTCAACAGCAGTTAAATCAACTAAGAAAAATGCTTTAGTTCCTACAGGAGATGCTGAGGTATCTTTATCTAACAAATTAGATAAAATGTTAGCTGATGCAAAATTAGACGCTTCATTAATGAGTCGTTTAAGAGATGGTATCGACAACTTCAGCCATGCAGTAGCAGACATCAACAAATCAGTAGATGCATCTTCAGCAACCCAAGCTTATGGTGATCAATTAGCTTTAGCGGCTAACCACATGGAAGGTTTAAATGCATTATACCAAGTACAATTAGACAACGGCAAAAAGCAAGTAGAATTAAATAAGAAATTCATTTCTGAAATGGAGAAATCTGCATCAGGTTCTGAGCAGTTCATGCAAGAAATGAACAAGTTAACTACAAACGTAAACAACTTGAACAAAGTTTATGGAGGTATGTTAACAGCTATGAGAAATCCTGGAGCATAATCTCAGTTTTTCACTAAGACTTATTAAATGTATATTAATTCTACAAATTACTAAAAAATGGCCAAGGGAAAAGTATCACCACGGCAGAAGATGATCAACCTGATGTATCTAATCTTTATTGCTATGATGGCAATGCAAGTAGATAGAGAGGTGTTGAGATCTTTTGAAGACGTAAATAAATCTTTCGAGCAATCAATCGCTTTAACGGAAGAAAATAACTCAACTTTCTATAAGAACATGGAAATGAAAGCAGAGGATGATCCAGATTATGCGGGCACAGTAGCCAAAGCAAAATCTTTAAAATCTGATGTTGACGATTTCGTGAACTATATCGAAGGTTTAAAAGAACAATTAAGACCAGAAGAGGAAGTTCCTGCTGATCCAAACGAGGAAGTAGAAACTAACTATAATGCTCTTCAAAGTACAGAAGCTATCGTTCAATTATTCTTTAAAGAAGAAGGGAAAGGAAACGTAGTAGAAGGAAACACAGAAGCACAGAACTTTGTTAAGAGAATTCAAGATATTAAAGCAAAGTTAAAAAATGCAGGTGTTGATGATAGAAGATTAAATTCGGTATTCGACACAGAAACAATGTCTAAAAGACAAAGTAAATCATGGGTTAGCGATAAATTCTATGAGCAGCCAATGATTGCAGCATTAACTAACTTAACAAAGATTCAAGCAGATGCTAGAACTGAGGAGGGTAACGCAATCCGCCAAATGTTATCTAGTAAATTAGAGGAGAAAATCGAATTTACAACGACTACTTTATTAGTTGACGTTCCAGATGTAATTAAAGAAGGTACTCAAAAAGAAGCTTTCTTAGCAATTGGAGCATATAACGACGAAGTAGGTGGAACAATTACATTAAATGGTAAAGATTATCCATTAAACGCTGGTAAAGCAACAATTCCATTAAGCTCTGCAAAAGGTAACCATACCTTTGCTGGTAAGGTGAAATATAAATTACCAAATGGAACTGAGAAAGAAGAGGAATTCTCTCACTCTTACTCTGTAGTATCTGAGACATTAGAAACTGCACCTTCAGGAGGTTCAATTTCTGCGGATAAGATGAATGTTGTTTATCGTGGTGTAACCAACCCAATTACTGCAACAATCAATGGTGCTGATGGACCTATCAGTATGTCTGCATCTACAGGTTCGTTAAGTGGATCTAACGGTAGCTATAACTATGTAGTTTCTGGAGGGAACAGTGTAATATTCACTGCTTCAGCTAAAACTTCATCTGGTAAAACAGTTACGGAGAGAAAAGAATTTAGAATTAAGCCAATTCCTGCGCCACAAGGACAAATCCGTGGAAAAAATGCTTTAACTGTAGCTAAGAGCTCATTGAGCAGATTACAAGTAGAGGCGTCAATTCCAGATTTCGAATTCCCAGTATCATTCACAGTTACTAGCTTTAAGGTTAAAGTACCAGGACAGAAAACAGTTTCTGTTAGTGGTAATAACTTAAGTGGAGTTGGAAGAATCTTAGATCAAGTACAAGCAGGAGCTGCGGTAAATATCTTTGATATCGAGGCAACAGCAAGTGGTTTAGGAAACACAAGAATTCCTAATATTGCACCAGTTGTAATTGATGTACAATAAGATTACGTATTTTTGCACAATGAAATACTAATTTCAACGTTATTTCAGAACAGAATAGAAACAAAGAACATAAAATGAATAGTAAGTTTTTAAGTATAATTTTAGTCTTGTTAGGATTCAGCGCAACTTATGCGCAGAGTATCCTGAACGCTAAATCGCCTGAAGAATTAAGGCAAATGCGTGAACAAAACTTAACGGTTACAGCCAAAGGTGACACGATAGAAAAGGACGTTACGCCTATGGATTATGGCTTCATCAATGAAGATGATGTACTATATTCTAAGGTAGTATGGGAAGTGATTGATTTAAATGAAAGAATTAATCAGCCTTACTATAACTCATCTGATGGTACTGTTTATCAAACTTTGTCTTTATTCGATGCGTTGAAGCAAGGTATTGAAAGTGGAGAAATCACAGAAGTTTTCGACGACGAATATTTCCAATATAAAATTGACAATGATGCTGCCATGAGCGCTTTATCGAGAAGCGATACTACCGATTGGTATTGGGAGCAAAAAGAGCAAGGTCTAGACATGAGCCAAGTAGCTGACCCTGGTTTAGATAACTACGTTATTGAATCAGATAAGATTAAAATGGTGAAAGTTAAAGGCATGTGGTACATTGACAAGAGATTATCGGAAATGCGTTATAGAATTTTAGGTTTAGCCATGATGGGGCCAGATGCTCAATCAATTGGTAGAGGATTCGAGGGAGCAGATGATTACGTAGATTTATTCTGGGTATTCTATCCAGATGCACGTAAAGTACTACATAAGTACACCATCTTCAACCCACAGAACTCTGCATCTAAAGTTACTTTCGATGATATGTTAAATGCACGTAGATTCAATGCGATTATTTATAAATCAAGCGATGCTTTGGGTAACAGAAGTATAGAAGACTATCTTCCAAAAGACGCTCAAGCACAGCTAGAAGAATCACACAGAATTCGTGGAACTATCTTAGAAAGAGAAAACGATATGTGGAATTACTAATCTGAGTTTTCATAATAATAAAAAAAGCCTTTTCAATTTTGAAGAGGCTTTTTTGCGTTCAAGATAATTTATAAATAGCGTTTTATAGCTATCGAAATTCATTTTCAGTAACTTTGTACTTCTATTTAACCTCCACGAAAATATTGTATGCCACAAAAAGTAGATTATCTCATTGTAGGATTGGGAATAGCAGGTGTTTGTTTTGCAAAACAATGCTTAGACAACAATAAAACTTTTAAAATTATTGCTGATAACAAAAAACAAGCGTCTCATGTGGCGGCCGGGATGTATAATCCAATCATACTTTTTCGTTTTACCACGATTCATAGAGCTGTGGAGCAAATGGATCAGTTGGTGAAAACCTTTGGTGAATTTGAGTCCTTATTAAATCAGAAGATTATTCACCCTAAGAAAATTTATAGAATTTTTGCCAATCAGCATGAAACTGAAATTTGGGTAAAGAAAATTTCAAAGAAACCTATTCTCCAAAAATTCCTGAACCCAGAGATTATTCCTAATTCTTTTGAAGGAATTCATGCGCCCTATGGTTTTGGTGAAGTAATGCATTGTGGTTGGGTAGATATGAGTTTGTTAATTGAATCCTTTAAAAAGCAATTTAACGAGCATATAATCAATGAAAGATTCGATTATGACTCTATGGATACAGAAACCAATAAGTATGGTGATATTGAATCTAAACAGGTTGTTTTTGCAGAAGGTGTAGGGCTGGAGCACAATCCATATTTTAATTATGTTCCCATTATCAAGAATAAGGGTGAAATTTTAGAATTGGAGATAGATCAAGAACTTCCAGATATCATTTTTAAATCTAAAAACTTCCTTATGCCTTTAGGTGGAAATAAATATTATGTTGGAGCTACCTACGATGTTGATTATGATTCACCAGAACCTACCGAAGCCAATAAGGAATTATTGCTAGAGAAATTATCGGCATATTATAAAGGTGAATACAAAGTGGTAGAGCATAGGGCTGCCTTCCGACCAACTGTAGAGGATAGACGAAGTATTATAGGGGAACATCCTAAATTTAGAAATATGTTTCTACTCAATGGCATGGGAACTAGAGGATCTTTTAATGCTCCAAGTTTATCTCAATATCTATTTAATCATATTGAACACAAATCTGAAATCCCTGAGGAATATAAGCTGAGTAGATTTAATAACCTATTGAAGGATTAAATTCCTAGTCTTTAAATTTTTAATTTTGAAAAGCATAAATTGCTCGGTATTTAATTTGTTGCGTATATGAATGTAATTTCAAAAGAAAGAAAATCACAACAGTTTGCATGGGCATTTTATGATTGGGCCAATTCGGTTTATTCATTGGTGATAACTACGGCTATTTTTCCTATATATTTTAGTTCTGTATTAGACGATTTTAAGAAAGTAGCTGTCTTTGGAATTCCATTCTCAGATAAGGGAATATTATATTCTTATTCTATTACAGCCTCTTTTATGATTGTTGTTTTAATTTCTCCCATTCTATCTGCGGTTGCCGATCAAATTGGTAATAAGAAACTATTCCTTAAGATTTTCTCTTGGCTAGGAGCGATGGGATGTTTTTCATTGTTCTTCTTCACGGATTATAATACATTATGGATTGGGATTTTAGGCAGTATACTCGCGAGTGTAGGTTATTGGGGAAGTTTAGTTTTTTATAATGCTTATTTACCGGAAATTGCTGAAAAAGAACAACAGGATCAATTAAGTGCTAGAGGATTTATTTATGGTTATTTAGGCTCAGCGATTCTATTGATTATTTGTTTAATCTTCATAACACTTGTAGATGAAGCATTAACACGATATTCCTTTATACTTGTTGCACTATGGTGGATAGGTTTTGCTCAATATACTTTTATCAAGCTGCCTAAGAGCTATACCAAACCTAGTAAAATTAGGTCTAAACAAATTTTATTTCATAGTCATAGAGAATTACTCCAAGTAGGAAATCAATTATTTCAAGAACGAAATCTTAAGTTTTATCTGCTGGCGTTCTTTCTATTAAGTGTAGGTATTCAAACCATTAACTACATGGCAACCATATTTGGTAAAGATGAATTAGGCTTAAATACCAACAAACTCATTATTACCATATTATTAATACAATTCGTAGCGGTGGCTGGATCTTATATTTTCTCAAGATTATCTAAGAGATTTGGGAACTTAAAATCTCTAACTTTAGGTTTATTGATTTGGGCTTTAATCTGCTTAGGAGCCTTTATGATGCACAGCACAGATAAATACGTGGAATATGAATTCTATGCGTTAGGAGCGACCGTAGGACTAGTTTTGGGAGGTGTTCAAGCATTAACTCGTTCTACTTATTCGAAATTACTACCTAAAACAAGTGATAACACGATTTACTTTAGCTTTTATGATATTGTAGAAAAAGTAGCCTTGATTTTAGGAAGCTTCATTTTTGCTCAGGTTTTATATTTAACCGGTAGTATGCAGTATTCAGCTTTATCCTTGGGGATTTTCTTTTTACTTTCGATTATTCTTTTACGTCAGGTAAAGATGGAAGAATAGAAATTTTTAAATCAAATTTAAGTTTAAATAGAGTAGGGCATACCGGTCTTAATTATTTTAAACAAAAAAAAGACTGCCAAATTAGACAGTCTTTTGAATTTATTATTGTGAGATGATTACATCATTCCACCCATGCCGCCCATTCCTGGCATACCTGCTGGCATTCCACCACCATCATTTTCCGATGGGATTTCATATACAACAGCTTCTGTTGTGACCAACATTCCTGCTACAGATGCAGCATTTTCTAAAGCTACTCTTGTTACTTTAGTAGGGTCGATAATACCATCTTCAAGCATATTTACATATTGCTCTGTTTTAGCATTATATCCGTAATCACCAGTTTCGCCTTTAATTTTAGCAACCACAACAGATCCTTCTCCGCCTGCGTTAGCTACGATTTGACGTAATGGCTCTTCGATAGCTTTCTTAATGATATTGATACCAGTTTTCTCATCAGCATTTTCTGCTTCTAAGCTAGATAATGCCTCAATAGCTCTCACTAATGCAACACCACCACCAGCAACGATACCTTCTTCTACAGCAGCTCTAGTTGCGTGTAAAGCATCGTCAACTCTATCTTTCTTCTCTTTCATTTCAACTTCAGAAGCTGCTCCAACATACATTACAGCTACTCCACCAGCTAATTTAGCCAATCTTTCTTGTAATTTTTCTTTGTCGTAGTCAGAAGTTGTATTCTCTAATTGAGATTTGATTTGGTTTACTCTGTCTTTGATAGCTTGCTCTTCACCAGCACCATTAACAACTGTAGTATTGTCTTTGTCGATAGAAACTTTCTCTGCAGTACCTAGCATGTCTAAAGTAGCATTTTCTAAAGAGAATCCTCTTTCTTCAGAGATTACAGTACCACCTGTCAAGATAGCGATGTCTTCTAGCATAGCTTTTCTTCTATCACCAAATCCTGGAGCTTTAACAGCAGCAATCTTAAGTGAACCTCTCAATTTGTTAACTACCAAAGTAGCTAAAGCTTCTCCTTCAACTTCTTCTGAGATAATTAATAAAGATTTACCTTGTTGTGCAACTGGCTCTAAGATTGGTAAAAGATCCTTCATGTTAGAAATCTTTTTGTCATATAACAAGATCATTGGGTTCTCCAATTCAGTTGTCATTTTCTCAGAGTTAGTAACGAAGTAAGGAGATTGGTATCCTCTGTCGAATTGCATTCCTTCTACTACGTCCACGTAAGTGTCAGTACCTTTAGCTTCCTCAACAGTGATTACACCTTCTTTTCCAACTCTAGAGAATGCATCAGCGATTAAAGACCCGATTACATCGTCGTTGTTAGCTGAGATAGAAGCAACTTGCTTAATCATTTCAGAGCTATCACCAACTTCTGTAGAAATTGTTTTTAAGAAAGCAACTACAGCTTCAACAGCTTTGTCGATTCCTCTTTTTAAATCCATTGGGTTAGCACCTGCAGCAACGTTTTTCAAACCTTCGCGAACGATAGCTTGAGCTAAAACAGTTGCAGTAGTAGTACCGTCACCAGCTAAATCATTTGCACGAGATGCAACTTCTTTCACCATTTGTGCACCCATGTTTTCGATTGGATCTTCTAACTCGATTTCGCGAGCAACAGAAACACCATCTTTAGTTACGTTTGGAGCTCCAAATGATTTTCCTAAAACAACGTTTCTACCTTTTGGTCCTAATGTAACTTTCACTGCATCAGCCAAACGGTCAACTCCTCGTTTTAATGCATCTCTTGATTCAACATTGAATTTTATATCTTTTGCCATAATTTGTTCTAATTTTTAATTAGTATTTTAAATAAGTTTAGTTTAAACAATTGCGAAAATGTCAGACTCTCTCATGATTAGATAGTCTTTGCCATTTAATTTAAGTTCAGTACCAGCATATTTACCATACAAAACTTTATCACCAACCTTAACTGTAACTGGCTCATCTTTTTTACCAGGTCCAGCAGCAACAATAACACCTTCTTGTGGTTTCTCCTTTGCGGTATCAGGAATAATAATTCCAGAAGCGGTTTTTGTCTCAGCTGGAGACGGCTCAACAACCACTCTGTCTGCTAACGGTTTAATGTTTAAATCACTCATAGTATTTTATGTTTTTTATTTTTAAATTAATTGCAAGCTATTAAGTCATATTCCATGCCAAGTGAAACCTTATTTTTTTATCATAAAATGGTAATGAGTTGAATTTTAGAATCTTGTGGTTTTAAAATAATAATCTTATTAACTGAAGGATAATATGATGTCAGTTTTAGTCAAAAAAAGAATGCCAAGCTGTCAGTCAGCTTGGCATTCTATATTTATTCAGAAATAATTCTTTGCTTACTTAACAATAAGTTTTTTGCTGATTATTTCGTTTCCAGTTTGAATTTGTAAGATGTAAACACCTTGTGCAACTGAATCTAAATTCAATACGTGGTTGAATGTACCAGTAGCTTCTTTGTCTTTATAAGAAAGGATTTGTTTTCCTGTAACATCATAAACACCTAAAGAAACTCCTTTAGTAGCAAGATCCATTTTCACGTTAAACTCACCTTTTGATGGGTTAGGATATACATGAACCATCATGTTATCTTTATTCACATCATTTACTCCCATTGGAGAAGTAGTTGTTTTACAGAATGAAATAGTTGCTGCATTAAATGTACCTGTATCACCAGATCCACCATCTCTAACTCCTACCAACCAGTTTCCTTGTGTTTGGAATCCTTCGTATGAACTAAATGGAACGTTTGGAGCAACAGTTCCTGACGTAGTTTCTGAACAGTCTACAGCTGGTTCACCATCTGCAAATGTTAAATTTAAGTTGTCAGCTGAAGCACATTGTCTGTTCCAAATAAAGTTTAAGTTAGATGGAGAAGGAGAGTTAAATGCAATCTGTAAATCACCTACATAAGTGTGTGTAATATCCACAGAAACACGAATTTCTTCTACTGGTCCAACATCTGTAACTGGTACTGTACCTACAGCATATGATCCGTAGCTAGATCCTGTTCCGTCAGCGATATCTAGAGGTAATCCAATAGCGTCGAAATCATGACAAGTTACACTAACGTCATATCCAATTAAGAATTTTTGACTTAATGCATAGAAAATATTGTCAACAGCTTTTACCATAATGAAAGCATTTTCTGTCATAGCATCTGCTGGAATGTTAACTGTATAAGAACCGTTGTTATCTACATTTTCTGCAAGTAAAGTAAATGTATCACCATCATCAGTTGATAATAAAATATCTACTAAAGTAGTATTTACTGGAGCTTGAGTAGTTTCTGCTACGTTCCAAGTAACTTCTAATTCAGAACCTGTAGGAACTGAAGAGCTTGAATTAGGTGAATTTACTCTAAATGCACCACCATTAGCTGTTACACCAATTCTAATTCTTTCAGAAATAGTTTGTCCACCAGCAGGGTTGTTATCTCTAACTTGTAAAGCGAAGTTCATACTACGAGCTACATTAGAAACTGATTCGAATGGAGTAGAAAGAATTCCTTGTTTTACTTTGTCAAATGAAGGAATATAACGAACAGGGCTAGTGGTTGGAGGTACACTTCTAACGATAGGACCATTAGATCTGTTAGGATCACCAACTTTAAAGTCGTTATAAGCCGAGCTACTAGAGTCTACTTGTTCCCAAGTAAATGTAATTTCGTCGCCATCAGCATCTGCACCTGATCCACTTAAAATAAATGGAGTTCCTACTGGAATTGTATATCCACCTCCTGCATCTACAGTTGGAGTTTGGTTAGCAATAATTGTCTCTGTTGGACAAGTTTTGTTTTTAATATTATAAGTAATTTGTTGAATGCTTCCTGTGTGGAAATAATCATCACTATACATTTGTACGTTGGTATGAGGATAAGTAATACCAGCATATCCCATAATGGTTGAACCACTACCAGGCTCGTAGTTAACTCCTGTTCCCTCATATCTACTGAAAGTATGGTTAGCACCTAATTGGTGACCAATTTCGTGAACAACAAAGTCAACATCGAATCTATCTCCTTCTGGCTGACCATCGTATGGAGATGTAAATGCACTACCTTTTCTAGGTCCACAAACACAACCGATACAACCTGCGTTTCCACCACCACCAGTAGCACCAAATAAGTGACCGATGTCGTAGTTAGCATCACCAATAACAGATGTTAAAGTAGATTGTAATTGGTTGTTCCAAGCGCTCATTCCAGAAGCTGGAGAGTATGGATCTGTAGCAGCATTAGTATAAACAACATCAGCGTTGTTTTCAATCATTGTTAAATGTACGGTTACGTCTCTTTCTAAGATGCTATTTACTCTTGTCATAGTAGCATTCATACCTGCTAAAGCACCTTCTACAGTACCACCAAAGTATTGTGCATATTCACCAGTACAAGATAAAGCTAATCTGAAGTCACGCATTGTTTGATCATCTGCGTCTAATCCTTCAGGAGCGTTGTGATATCTGTCCAATAATTCGTTTTCCATCTCTTCGTCTGGCGTTGTAGTACAAGCCCACTCAGGAGATTTGTCACTCTTTCTTTTAACAATATAAACTGAGTTATCAGTTGTAACTGCTTCTGTGAAAGTAGTGTAGTTACCAGCTTCTACACGCATAGATTGAACTCCTAATGGAGAAACACTGAACGCAATAGAAACAGCTGGATTTGTAGTGCTCACACCTCTATAAGATCTAATGTTTGGAAACTGAGCTTGTAATCCAGGCGCGAAGTTAGAGGCTTCTGCTACATAAAACTTCTCAAACTTCCCGTGAATATTAGGGAATTCTAATGTGTGATTAGATTCAATAGCATAGTTTACTCTTTCTGGAACACCTTCTAGGTGATTCATTAGAGCTGCAAGGTCAATTGCATAAAGATTTTGGTCTTGAACAACTACTTTGTTGTCCTTTAGCTCTTTTTGATTAATCGAAGTAGACGTCCAGAAATTCTGGGCGAAGATACTACCACTCATAATCAAGCAAAGCATGAATAAACGTGTTTTCATAAAATTAATTAAATAATGTATTAAAAGTTCTTTTTTATACAGATTTGTAAAAATATTAAAATATTTAAGCTTATCACCTTAATGCTGACTTAAATTATGTTAAGGTTTGCGAATATTCACAAAAAAAACGACAGATTTACACAATCAGTCGTTTTTTTATATTTTTTAGTAAGGCCTCAATTTATTCAGCTGTCTCAGTTGGTTCAGCTGGAGCTAGTGGTTGAGCAGGTGCATCGGCACCGTCACCTGGTGTAGCTTGAGGTAAAGTATTCTCCAAAACTGGAATATCTGGTACTAAGTTTTGACCTCCTGTTCTTGGTAACATTACGTTAGCTAAGATAACTACTGCAGCAATAATTGCAGCTAAAGTCCAAGTAGCTTTGTCTAAAAAGTCATTGGTTCTTTGAACACCAAACATTTGACTTCCGCCACCTCCAAATGTAGAAGATAATCCTCCACCTTTAGGATTTTGAGATAATATAACTAGTGTTAAGATTAAGCAAATTGCCATTAACACTATCATTAAGAATATAAATGTACCAGTTACCATATTTTATTTATGCTTTAATTCTTGAATTTCTTTAATTTGGTCTGCAAAGTAACCACTTTTTTCTGGATATTTCAAACGTAAAATTGTATAAGCTTTAATTGCTTTATCAAATTTATTTTGTTCTACATAGATTTTTGCCAAAGTTTCAGTCATTAAATGTGATAAATTCTCTTTATTCGTACTTTGAATTTCTATGCTTGGTTTGTATTCCTTAGAAGGTGTGATTTTTGGGTTTTTATCTAAAAACTCTTCAATTACTTTAAACTTTTCGTTAACCACATCGGTTTCTTTGGCTACTTCTTCAGTTTCTTCTGGAGTTCGATGACTGCTTTTTAACCACTGACTAAATGATAAATTAGATTTAGCTGTTTCAGCTGTAGTCGTTTCCTCTTTGTCTTCTGGCTTAGTAGGTTCTATGATTTTTTCCTCCTCAACTTTAGGATAAACTTTCTCGTGAGCCTTAATTAAGCTTTCAATTTCTTCTTGTTTGTCATCTACAATCTCTTTTTCAGCAGAAGTTTCTTCCTGACTTTTTTGTTTGATGACATCTTGAATATTAGCTTCAGAATCAACTTCTTCTAAATCAATCTCTTCTTTTGCAGTTTCTTCCTCAACTACCTTCTCTTGAGTTTCGGTATGAATGTATTCGAATAAAATACTTCTATTAGAACAGAATGTTGCTGTTTTATTTAAAACAGAAGTCAAGGTTTCCTCATCAGAAGTGGATACGGCTTTTGCCTTAAGCAACTGTAATGCTTGAAAATAAGGGTATTTCTCTATCTCATCCTCAATTTGAAATAAATCTTGGGACGAAATGGAAAGGGGATTATGAAAAAGATTTAAAATTTGACTATTCATTTTTTCAATTTACCAATCAGCAACTACTGCTGTAAATATTTGATCAATCAACCTTTCGTTGATGTCTGGAACTAAACTAGACTCAACTTGTTGCAATGTCTGATTATTTGGAAAATCTTCGTAATCAGAAAAAGTACGAGTAAAGCTTTTAGAATCATCTATGGTGTTAAAATACCTTACCTTGATTTGAATATGCAATCTATTTAATGCTGCTTGTTCACCGCTCACAATAGCTGCAGGAGCAACATAATAATCCATAATTTCGCCTTCTATTTTAATATGAGCTGATTCATCATTAGATAAAATAAGATTTGTTCTTTGATCAAATCTCAATTGCAAATCATTTGTAAACTCCTGGCTATAGTTCGGATTTTGATAAGCCGAATAATTTGGGAATTTATCGATTTTAATGGTTTTAATTCTTGGGTCTAATGAAGATCCTGTAAAGGAATAGCAAGAGATGAACAAGAATAAACTTAATAGAATTAAACTAAAATTTCTAAAGTTCATATTGCTTAATTTTTCTATACAAGGTTCTTTCAGAAATTCCTAAATCCTTAGCAGCATCTTTTCTTCTTCCATTATGCTTTTCGAGAGCTTTCTCTATCAATTCCATTTCGTTGTCTTGTAGAGATAGTGACTCGTTCTCGTCAATATCCTCATATTCATAATCTTCGATGTCAGAATACTGTGGAATAGGTTCGATGCTTTGCTCTTCGTAATGCAATAATGAATCAGAGGGCGGCATGTTATCCGTGCTAAAGATTCTTTTTACTAAGTCTCTATTTTCCTCAACAACTTCGCTGGAATTCTTAGAAAGAAGTTCCATGGTCAGAGCTCTTAAATCATTTAAATCCTTCTTCATATCGAATAAGAATTTATAAAGAATTTCTCTCTCTGTATTAAACTCTGCAGATGAAACTCCATCTGGAGAGGCTTGATTTTTAACTGCAATAATGCTGTGAGTTGGTAAAAACTTAAGAATCTCGTGATGATCTACTTCGGTATCGGTTTCAACCACCGAAATTTCTTCTGTGAAATTCCTTAGCTGTCTTATGTTTCCTGGCCAAGCATAGTTTTCTAAGACTCTTTGTGCTTCAGGCGTAAGTCTAACAACTGGGCGATGATATTTTTCGGCAAAATCTACCGCAAATTTTCTATACAATAATGCAATATCTTCTTTTCTTTTACGAAGTGGGGGCAAGGTGATTTCAACCGTGTTTAAGCGATAATATAAATCTTCTCTAAACTTCCCTTTCCCAACAGCATCTAAGACATTTACATTGGTTGCTGCAACAATACGAACATCTGTTTTTTGGACTTCAGATGAACCTACTTTCATAAATTCACCCGTCTCTAATACGCGCAATAATCGCACTTGTGTATGTAGTGGAAGTTCACCAACTTCATCTAAGAAAATGGTTCCGCCATCAGCCACCTCAAAGTAACCTTTTCTGGTGGTAGAAGCTCCTGTAAAAGCTCCTTTTTCATGTCCGAAAAGTTCTGAATCGATTGTGCCTTCTGGTATAGCACCACAGTTTACTGCAATGTAATTATTGTGTTTTCTTTGACTTAAGGAATGAATAATTTTTGGAATGGCTTCTTTACCCACACCACTTTCGCCGGTCACCAAAACAGAAATGTCTGTTGGTCCGACTTGAATAGCGCGTTCAATCGCTCTATTGAGCCCAGGGTCTGAGCCAATGATACCAAATCGCTGTTTAATACTTTGTAAAGCGTCTGCCATTTATTTTTCTAAAACTTATTATTCGTAATATGAAATTTCTGAGGTAGTAGACATTTCCATTTCTACACCATTAGAAAACTCTTCTTGCGTGTTGGCTATGGATTCATCTATTTCTTCTTGTGAAAACCCCATTTGTTCCATCATTTCGGTCATAGATTCAATTATACCATCTAAAATTCCACCAAGTGAGAATTGAAATGTTCCTTCACCTGTAGAAGCGATAGGATAGTTTTCATCATCATATGAAATGCTTGTTGAAAACAATCTCTCATTACCCGAAGTGGCACTTAATAGATTATTGTTTCCTTCGCTTAGCATCATTCTAAAAGAAGATTCTATGCTATTGATGTTTTGATTTCCTTCGTGTATATTAAGATTAAAATTGCTTGTAATAAGTCTAGCAATCTCTGCATAGGTTTGTTGAAGTGGAGTTTCATATGCCAAATGCATGGGATTGATGTTAGCATCATAGGTGTAATTGTAGGTTTTGCTACCAGTAGGCGAATTAATAACCAATTGTGTAATATTCGCATTACTCCTCGAGATATCTATATTATAAACACTATTATCCTCTGTATTAGTAATCTCCACAGCAGAAATATATCCATTCTCTAAAGTAAATACTGTATTTGTAGGAACATTAAACGGACTTAAAGCTGAAGTTATTAGATTAATCTCATTTTCAGTAGCTGTGATTTCACCTGAACCAAATGGACTATTATCATTAAATGAATTGAATCCGATTAATTGATCTTCATTGTAGGAAAATACCACTCTATCCGATGAATTTTGCATTTGAATAAACTTACGTCCCTCCCAAGTTTCAGTAGAAGTAACAGGTATAGTTTGTCCCTCACCTGAACCATTATAAGTTGAAATCGTACTTGTTTCTCTACTATAAGAATCGGTGGCAAAAGTAGTGGTAGAAACACTTTGGATATCCATTGGCATTTCTGTAGCCATTTCAAAAGAACCATCCATGGTAATAACTACTTGCTTAACTTTCTTGGTCCCATCTGGATTTGTAATGACAATATTTCCTGGTTCAGATGGCAAGCCATCATCGTTATATTCTGTACAAGAAAAAGTGAAGAATGAAAGTAAACTGAAGATTAAAATTCTTTTCATGAAGTTTTTTTAATAGTAAGTAAAAGTTATTGTGCTTGGTTCTGTCTCTCCTTCAATACTTGCAGTTGCAGTAGTAGGTAAGTTGTTCTCATTATAAGTGTACTCGTATTCTATGGTAGCATTATGTTCTGCATTTTCAATGACCATTGAAGTAATATTGTTAGCGCTTCTAAGCATGGCGAAATTATCTAAATTGAATTTCATACTAGTAGCATCCATTTCAAAAGCATTATGTAATACTAAAGCGTTAAAAGCATCGATCGTTTGTGAGAATAAAGGATTGACTTTGTTGTCGTAAGTGTATGTATATGAATTAACTGTAGCACCATTTACGATAACTTCATTAGAGCTAATTAAATTCGCATTCATATTAAACATCACTTGAACTTGATCTCCAGATGTGGCGTCTGTCACTTCCATTGAATTAATATAGCCGTAAGTGTCTTTAGTGAAGTTAAATGTATTTTCTTCCACACCATCTACAATTCTTGTTGCTGTAATGCTTGCTGCATCATGCTCAATAAGCAGTTTTGTTTCTGGTGTTGTTCCAGCATTAATTTCTACTAATTCTCCTGAATCGTTATAAGTAAAATCAGAAGATGCAGAGAATGTTCCTTGGGGTGTAGTGCTGATTTGTGAAATCAAAGCGTCTATCCAAGTAACACTAAAACCGTTCATAGTGCTTTGTCCATTAATAATATTAGACAAACTTGCTTGGGATAAATCACCATCTGAATTATAATTAAACTGATAGCTACTAAACGGAGATTGATAATCATAAGTTTGTAAAAGTGAAGTTGGGGTAGGGTTTTCGTCACCTACATTTCCACCTCCAACGTTCTCTCCTGGAATAATTAATTCAGATTCAACACAACCAAAGAATACCAAAATCATTGGAAGTAAGATGCTTATTTTTTTCATAAAGGAATTATTTGCTTTTAATAATAACGCAATAAAGCTATTTTTCTTTTAATTCAGAATGTTTTTAACTATTTCTTAGACTTTTTCACCTAATAAAGTAGCTGTGGTACAAGAGTCTACTCTTACCATTACAAAATCACCTACTTTTTCATTGCCCGTTTTTGGGAATACAACAACTGCATTTTGAGTGTTTCTTCCCATCCACTCTTGGTCATCTCTCTTCGAGTTTCCTTCGATTAATACTTCGTGTACTTTTCCAACATAAGAATTCATTCTTTCTGCAGAATGCTGTTGTTGAAGATTAATGATTTCTGTTAATCTTCGTTTCTTTACATCATCTGGAACATTGTCGTCCATCTTCTTGTGTGCAGGTGTACCAGGGCGATCTGAATAGGCAAACATATATCCGAAATCATATTTCACATACTCCATTAATGATAAAGTATCTTGATGTTCTTCTTCGGTTTCGTCGCAGAAACCTGCAATCATATCGTGCGATAGCGCACATGTAGGCAAGATTGTTTTAATATCGTCGATAAGAGCAATATATTCTTCTCTTGTGTGCTGACGATTCATTCTTTTTAAAACTTCTGTGTTTCCAGATTGAACCGGCAAGTGAATATATTTACAAATATTTTCGTGCTTCGCCATTACGTGTAGCACATCTCGTCCCATATCTTGTGGATTAGAAGTAGAGAATCGGATTCTCATCCCTGGAACGGCTGTAGCCACCATGTCTAGTAGCATTGCAAAATCAACAGCGGTTGCTTTTTGCATTTCGGTAGCTTTTTTAAAGTCTTTTTTAAGACCACCACCATACCAAAGATAACTATCTACGTTTTGACCTAAAAGAGTAATCTCTTTGTATCCATTCTCCCATAATTCTTTACATTCATTCAAGATAGAATGCGGGTCACGGCTACGTTCGCGGCCTCTTGTAAAGGGCACAACACAAAACGTACACATGTTATCGCAACCTCTTGTGATAGATACAAACGCTGTAACACCATTTCCACCCAAACGAACTGGGCTTAAGTTGGCATATGTTTCATCTTTAGAAAGAATTACATTCACAGCCGAACGACCGTCATCTGTTTGTTTTAATAAATTGGGTAAATCTCGATAAGCATCGGGGCCAACAACTAAATCTACAAGGTGTTCCTCCTCAAGAAATTTATCTTTTAATCTTTCAGCCATACAGCCTAAAACACCGATAGTAAGCGAAGGATTTTTTTGTTTAACTTGATTAAACTGACTTAGTCTTTTACGAACCGTTTGCTCCGCTTTTTCACGGATTGAGCAGGTATTCAATAAAATTAAATCTGCTTCCTCAAAATTTTGAGTTGTTGCATAACCTTCTTTATCTAAGATAGATGCGACTATTTCTGAGTCCGAAAAGTTCATTTGGCAACCATAACTTTCTAAGAACAACTTCTTATTGTGTTTCTTTTCTGTGGTTATGTTTAAAGCCTCTCCTTGACGCTTTTCGTCTATGATTTTTTCTGTTGTTTGCATGGGAATACTGATAAGAATCAATAAAGGCCAAATATACAAAAATCTGTCAGGTTGGCAGTGTTTGAATCTTAGTATTTAGTTATTGAAATGTTAATGAAGTTATTAGGTATCAAAACAATTTTGCATAATTATTTGCTAATTTAAGTTTTGAGCAAAAAAAAAGCCACCTCATTTGAGGTGGCTTTGTAATTATAGTTTAATGAAATACTTATTATTTCTTAATGAATTTTCTAAGCATTGCATTTCCTTCCATATCAATCATTCTGATGAAATATAATCCTGAGCTTAAATTTCTAGTATCAACAACATTGTTAGTCGTTTTAACTTGAACGAATTTACCTGCAGCATTATAAACATGAACTTCTTTTAATTCGATACCACTAATGTTTAACTCGCTAGAAGTTGGATTAGGGTAAAGTTTAACAGCGTTTCTGTTATCAACATCAGCTACGCCTAAAG
The DNA here is from genome assembly GCF_029664245.1 of Profundicola chukchiensis. Lineage (GTDB taxonomy): Bacteria > Bacteroidota > Bacteroidia > Flavobacteriales > Weeksellaceae > Profundicola > Profundicola chukchiensis. The sequence goes on from NZ_JANAIE010000009.1 coordinate 84,428, forward strand.
TACCATCATAAGCAGAAACTAAGAATGTACCTTGAACGTTATTTCCGTAAGACCAAACTGCAATGTAAAGGGTTTCTCCTGGTGTTAAATCTGTTAAAATAACTTGAGAGAATAATCCATTTCCACCACCGTCGTCATTACAAGATAAGAAGTTTAAGGCATCACAAGATCCATTGTAAACAGCAATTACTGAATCATTGAAATCATCATATCCAGAATCTTGAGTTTGAATAGTGATGTTTCCTGATGCAGGAACTACTGCAGTAAACCATACCTCGCCACCGTTATAAGCACAAGTTGGAGTAGGCATGCCAGCAAAAGCAGTTGCACCAACATTATTTGCTAAAATTGAATTGTCTCCAAATTGGTTACCTACAGTTAATTCTGTAGCATCCATACAATCATCGTTAGATGCAGGACAAGTAAATACAACAGAAGTAGATTCGTAGCAATTTTCATCATCTGTTACAAAGTTAAATGTAACTGATTCTGATTCAGTATATGGTCCAAATGTTACTACACCTGGAGCTGAAATTGTTTGTTCAGCAGAACCTTGGTCATCGCTGATGGTAACAAATTCGCTTGTTCCTAAAGAAGTAATATCTAAAGCAACAGAATATTCGCCAGTTTCGCATTGATCAATAGTTGAGCTAGTGAAATCAATTCCTGTACAAGTGTTCTCAGAAATAGTTAATGTATAATCTGTAGATTGAGGCGAAGCATAGGTAGAAATTAAAATATAATAAGTCTGACCTGCCATAACTACTAATTCTTCAATCTCGATTACAGCACTTGAGAATGAGTTTACACCACCTGCAATACAGTTAGTTCCAATGTCTTCGCAGCTTTCGTAAACGAAAACTCCAGCGTAGTTATTTGTTGGATCCAAAGTAATATTGATCGCAGTATCTTCAGTTGGAGTATAAGAGTAAACTACATCATCTCCATTTAAGTATGAACTAGTAGAACTACAGTTTTGACCTGGTGAACCATTGTATTCATCTGTATAGTTGCTAGTACTATCTTCAGTAACATATGGTAAAGAATCAACGATTAGAGGATTCTCACAGTTGTCTCCTGCATTTGGACATCTATATGTAATACTTTGTGTAGCATTACAGTTTTCATCTTCAGCTACTAAATTAAATGTAACTTCAGTTAATGATTCATAAGGTCCAAAAGTATATACACCTGCTTCTGTAGCTGTTTGAGCTTCACTTCCTTGATCATCTGTAATTTCAAATGATGGATTGCTTCCTAAATCTGTTATTTCAACATCTACAAAGAACTCATTTGTTTCACATGCTCCATTAGCCGTTAAGCTATACTCAGCAGCAACACAAGAATTTTCTGTGATTTCTAAAGTATAAGAATAAGACTGTGGAGAAGGGTATGATGAAATAACAATGTAGTAAGTTTGACCTGCAGTTACTGCAAAGTCTTCAATTAAAACACCTCCTGTTCCTGCTCTAACACCACCTGTTGCACACTCAACACCAATAGCCTCGCAGCTAGTATAAATGAACATTCCTGTCCAGTTAGCTGATGTTGTCATATCTAAGTTGATAGAAGAATCTGAAGTAGCAGTATATGCATAAACAACATCATCACCATTCAAGTATGCAGAAGTTGTAGAGCACCCAGTTTCTCCTGGCGAACCATTATAGTCATCTAAATAGTTAGCTGTGTTATCTTCAGTAAGATAAGGTAAGTTTTCAACCAAAATTGGATTGTCACATGTATCACCCATACCTGGACATCTATAAGTAATTGATCCAGATTCGCTACAGTTAGCGTCGTTTGCGGTTAAGTCAAACATAACCATCGTTTCTGAAGCATAAGGCCCGAAAGTATAAGTTCCAGTTTCTGAAGCAGTTTGTGCTTCGCTTCCTTGGTTGTCCGTGATTACATATTCTGTTAAATCACCTAAATCAGTGATTTCTACTTCTACAAAGAATTCGTTTGTATCACATGCTCCAACAGGATTCAATTCGAAAGCCCCTGCGGAACAAGTATTCTTCGAAATAGTTAAATCATAACCAGTTGACTGTGGTGTAGCCCATGTAGAAATAACTAAATAGTAAGTTTCTCCTGCTGGAATAATTAATTCCTCAATTATTAGTTCATCTATTCCACTGCTATATCTATCAGATGCTAAACAGTTTACACCAATATCTTCACAGCTTGCATAGACGAACATTCCAGCCCAAGTAGCTGTTGGGATCATACTAATTTTAAGAGATGTTTCCTCATTCTCATCTGCAGATAATGCATAGACTACATCGTCTCCATTTAAGTAGTTAGATGTAGTTCCACAACCACCTGGTTGACCATCGTAATCATCTCCATAATTGCTAGTATTATCTGTTGTAGTATATGGATATGAAGCTACGTTAATTGGGTGAGCACAGTCAGTTCCAGGAAGAACAGCTCCTGCCTCTAAAGTTGTAAAGCTAACAGGTCCAACCCATTCGCTTAAACCAGGATTACAGTTTCCTCTTACATAAACATCATATGTAGTTTCAGGATTTAATCCAGTAATGGTGTAGTTGGTTGAAGTTAAGCTTGTTGCATTTGCGCTAGCGCTAGGAGTGAATCCTGTTTCGCCCCAAGTAAGTTCGAAAGAATCATTATCTCCACCACCTTGCCATAAAACATCTGTTGTTAAATCAGAAGTTGATTGAACAGATAAGTTAGATGGAGCAGAGCATGGGATTTCGTTAGATAAAACTTCTAATTCAAACGTACCTTCTTCTAAATCTGCATTTGAACTATATGAACCTACATTTAAATAATAGGTCATTCCAGCTTGTCCAATGAAATTGATGGTTTCCATGGAATTTGAAGCTGCATTGTCAGCGAATTGCACACATGATAACGTATCACAACTCCCTGAATATAATACAATTGCAGAGTCCCAGTTATTTGATGTTACATTAATAGTGAATTCAGCACTTTGACCTTCAATCACATACCAAACACCATCATTTGCACCATCTGGTCCACAATAAACAAAGTCTTCTTGTGTAGCACCTGTTGCATCCTCTGAGCTAGTGAATGGGAAGCTATTGATTGCAGTAGCCGTAGCGCAATTATCATTAGATGGAGCACAGGTATAGCTTGTAGATATTACTGTATTACAAGTTGTGTTATCTACATCACTTAAAGTAAATGCTACATCAGTGCCGCTAGCATAAGGTCCAAACTCAATAACACCTGTAGTGCTTGTTGTTTGAGTGTTACCTTGGTTATCTGATACAATTACGTTAGCAGCTGTTCCTAAAGAAGTTAAATCAACACTTACACTAAAAGAGTTAATGTCACAAGCTCCGGTAGTAGAAAGACTTGCAGTAGGGGCAGTACATGGAGTTCCTATGTACATGTTATCCACATAAAATTGGTGATCAAATTCTCCTCTATAAACAAAAGCAACGTAAATGCTTTGTCCGACATAGGCATCTAAAGCCAATTCAACTTGTTCCCATGAGTTTTCTGCAAAACCAGCTCCCGCTTCCCAAACTTCAACGAAATCGGTAGGGTTCGCAATAGGGTCTCCTGAAGCATTAGAGATTGCGATACCTGAATAATTGTAATAACTATTCGAAAAACTCTGTCTTACATAGACAGAGAATTCATCTCCAGATTGTACGGTATATGCTGGAGAAACCATATAAGCAGTGGATTCATTATCCACAAATTCATCTAAGTGAGCATAACTCGAATTTCCACTTTGTTTATGCTCAGTGTTAATTCCGAAGCCAGGATCTGATGGATCGGTTTGATATAAGGACCACCCGCGAGTCGTTATATCAGATTCAAAGTTTTCTGATAATTGTCCGAATGTCAGGGAACTACAAAGTAGTGCTAACATCCAGAAGTAAAAGTTCTTCATAATATTATTTGATTTAAAGATTATTTCGTAAAAGTAGCTAACAAAATTAACGGAAATTATGGATTTTGCAAGAGAATTAACAAAAACTTATTTTAAGTTTAGTTAAAAGTAAGTGTGATGCATTGACATGAGATTTTAAGTTTATTTTTAGAATTAGATAGTGAATTCTTGAATTTATCTTGCGCCAATATTATAAGAACTAAAAAAGCCACCTCAATTGAGGTGGCTTTGTATTTATAGTTTAAAGTAATACTTATTATTTCTTAATGAATTTTCTAAGTATTGCTTTTCCTTCAGCGTCCGTCATTCTAATAAAGTAAGCACCCGATGGAAGGTTTCTCGTGTCAACGATATTTCCAGTCACTTTCACAGGAACAAGTTTTCCAGAAGCAGAATATACTTGAACTTGGTTAAGTTCGATTCCGTTAACGTTCAACTCACTCGAAGTTGGATTAGGATAAAGTTTCACTGCATCTCTGCTAGCAAAATCAGCCACACCCAAAGTGCTGTCATAAGCTCCAACTAAGAAAGTACCTTCCACATCATTACCATACTCCCAAACTGCTACATAAATAGTATCACCCGGTGTCTGTCCAGTTAAACTTAATTGCGAGAAGTAACCGTTGTTTTCACCACCGTCATCATTACAAGCAATTAAAGCTAAGGCATCACAAGACCCACTATAAGCAGCCATTCCTGTATCATTGAATGAATCAACATTGCTGTTTCTAGTTTCAATAATCACATTACCCGATTCTGGAACAATCACAGAGAACCAAACTTCTCCACCTTGATAATATGCACAACCTGGTGCTGGCATAGTCTCAGATGTAGTAGATCCTATATTGTTTGCTAGAATTGAATTGTCAGTGAATGAAGAACCAACTGTTAATTCTGTTGCGTCTATACAATCATCATTAGCCGCAGGACAAGTAAATCCAATAGTTACAGTCTCATAACAATTCTCGTCATCGGTAACAAAACTAAATGTTACAAATTCAGACTCTGTATATGGACCGAAAGTTACACTACCAGCTTCGCTTAGTGTTTGTCCTTCGGAACCTTGATCGTCAGTGATAATTAAGCTTTCGCTGCTTCCTAATGATGTCACGTCAATTGTAACTGAGTATTCGCCAGTTTCGCACTGATCAATAGTTGATGTAGTAAACTCAATAGACTCACAAGTGTTTTCTGTAATATTCAACGTGTATGGTGTTGATTGCGGTGAAGCCCAAGTTGAGATTAAGATGTAATAAGTTTGACCAGCAGTAACAGCAAAGTCATCAATTAAGATCTCATCTGTACTAAAGCTATTAGTTCCACCTGCTAGACAGTTAACACCAATGTCATCACAACTTTCGTATACGAACATTCCAGCATATGTATTAGTTGGTAATAAGCTAATATCAATAGATGAGTCCGAAGTTGCTGTGTATGAATAAATCACATCGTCACCGTTTAGGTAATATTGTGAAGTGCTTCCACAGTTAGTTCCTTGACCACCATCATAATCATCTGCATAGTTTGTTGTGTCATCTGTTGTGGTATACGGTAAGCTATCCACGATTAATGGATTCTCACAAGTATCTCCTGGACCAGGGCATCTATAAGTTACAGAAGCAGTTCCACTACAGTTGACATCATCTGCCGTTAAGTCAATAGTAACATCAGTCAATGATGCATACGGACCAAACGTAAATGTACCAGGTTCAGTGGCTGTTTGGGCAGCGCTTCCTTGATTGTCTGTAATTTCGTAAGAATCTAAACTTCCCATATCAGTGATATCAACTTCTACATAGAATTCCATAGTATCACAAGCTCCTGTTGCTGTAACTGTAAACTCACCTGGAGCACAAGTGTTCTCAGTTATTAATAGCGTATAATCTATGCTTTGTGGCGAAGGCCATGTAGAAATTACGATATAATAAGTTTGTCCAGCTGTTACAATGAAGTCATCAATTAATCTTTCATTAGAACCACTGTTTGCAACACCGGCAACGCATTCAACCCCAATGTCCTGACAGTTTTCGTATACAAAGATACCAGACCATCCGCCACCTGGAGTTAAGCTAATGTCGATAGAAGTATCTGAAGTAGCTGTATAAGCATATACAACATCATCACCTCCTAAATAACTACCGGTAGAACCACAGTTAGCTCCTGGGCTTCCATTGTAGTCATCTACATAGTTTCCTGTGTTGTCCGTAGTTGAATATGGTAATTCTCCAACAACAATTGCGCTTTCACAAATATCTCCCTCTGCAGCACATCTGAATGTAATTTGTTGTGTTTCGCTACAGTTAGGATCATTAGCCTCGAAGGTGAAATTAACAACAGTTTCAGAAGCATAAGGACCAAAGCTTATAGTTCCAGCTTCTGTTACAGTTTGAGCTTCACTTCCTTGATCGTCAGTAACTACATAGCTATCTAAAGTACCTAAATGATTGAAGTTGATATCCACATTAAATTCATTTGTTTCGCAGGCACCTTGAGTAATAAAGTCAAAGTCGCCTGGGGCACAAGAGTTTTCTGTACATTCTAAGTCTAGAATGAATGCTTCAGTGCCTGAATAATCAAATACCCTAATGTAGTAAGTTCCAGCTGCTGGCGCTAATAACTCAACTTGTTCTGGATTGCCAGAATCTGAACAACCAAGACTCACTAAGCTTCCGCATTCACCTGAATAAACAAATAATACACCATCAAAGTTAAATCCTGATAATGGATTTAGAGATACTAAATAATCGCTAGTTCCATCTGCTTCAAAAGAGTAGAATACATCTCTTGCATCACTAGAAGAGAATCCATTACAGTTTGTTGGTAAGCCAGATGGAGTAGAGCTTGTTGTATCACCATTAATGGTTTCTCCACATGCAATTGGTATAGCTCCTGAACAATCGTCGTTAGCTGGTGGTGGTGGTGGTGTACCAACACATACATCAAACGAATGACTAACAATTGCTGAAGACCAATTATATACTCTAATTAAGTATTCAGTTCCAACCGTAAGTCCATTTAAATTTAATGTATTAGGATCGCTATCAGCAACAAGTTCTAAAGCTTCACAGCCATTAGTGGCATCATATACACCCATTGCCATATCTGTATTTGTAGTACCTTCTAGGTTCACGATATTCAATAAAGATACACGGTGTGCAGTAGATTCAGCTACGAAAGAGAACCAAACATCATTATTCGGCGTTCCAACAACATCATCTTCTTGAGGAGATGCAGTCGCTCCTAAAGTGCTAGCCGAAACAACTTCAGTACATAGGAAGTCTGGGTTGACAGGAACGTCAATAGCATTTTCACAATCATCATTTGCTGCAGGACAGAAATACTGAATTGTAAATGAATCATTACAATTTGCATCATTAGCTTCCAAGTTGAAAGAAACTGTAGAGCCTTCTGCGTATGGTCCAAAGGTATAAACACCAGTCTCTGTTACAGTTTGACTTTCGTTTTCTTGATCATCAGAAATAATGTACTCAGTTAAATCACCCATATTAGTGACATCAATTTCAACAAAATACTCTTCTGTATCACATGCACCAACTGCTGTTGCTTCATAAGTACCAGCAATACAAGTGTTTTCTGTAATAACTAAATCATAGCCAGTAGATTGAGGTGATGCCCAAGTAGAGATAACTATAAAATAAGTCTGACCCGCTTCTACAAAAATATCTTCGAGTACGCGTTCGTTGGTAGTGAAATCTCCAGCTCCTGCAATACAGGCTACACCAATGTCATTACAATCCTCATAAACGAATATTCCAGAATAAGTGGCAGTTGGAGTTAAGCTAATATCAATTGAAGAATCTTCTGTTGCTGTGTAGGCATAAACAACATCATCTCCATTTAAATAATATTGAGAGGTAACCCCACAGTTAGTTCCTTGACCACCACTATAATCATCTCCGTAATTAGAAGTATTATCTGTTGTTGTATATGGTAACGCGTCCACATAAATTGGGTGGATACAATCTGTACCAGCTAACACAGCTCCTTCTTCTAAAGTTGTGAATGTAACAGGTCCAACCCATTCGCTATACCCAGGGTTACAGTTTCCTCTTACGTAAAGGTCATAAGTTGTTTCCGGTGTTAATCCAGTTATAGTATAAGGAGAATCGCCTAAACCAGAAGCGCTTGCGCTAGCACCAGGAGTAAATCCAGTTGCACCCCAAACAAGGTCATAAGAAGCATTGTCTGCAGCACCTTGCCAAGTAACATCTGTAGATAAATCTGTAGTAGCAGCTATAGCTAAGTTAGCAGGCGAACCACAAGGGATATCTTCTGAAATAATTTCTAATTCAAAAGCACCTTCGGCTAAATCAGAATTAGCGCTATAGGCACCAACATTTAAGTAGTAATTAACGCCAGCTTGACCAATGAAAGTAATAGTTTCTGTGTTATTAGAAGCTACATTATCCTCAAAATCAATACAAGTTAATTCACCACAAGCTCCCGAAAGTAGAGTAATAGCTGCATCCCAACCTGTGGAAGTAACGTTAATAGTAAATTGAGCGCTTTCACCCTCGATTAAATACCAAACACCGTCATTAGAACCATCTGGTCCACAATAAACAAAATCTTCTTGGGTAGCACCCGTTGCATCCTCCGAGCTAGTATGTGGGAAGCTACTAATTAAAGTTGCATCAACACAATCATCGTTATCAGGAGGACATAAGTAAGAAGTTGCTAGAGCTGTATTACAAGATGAATTATCTGCATCAGCTAAAGTAAAGGTAACATCCGAACCACTTGCATAAGGACCGAACTCAAGAGCACCTGTCGCATTAGCTGTTTGAGAGTTGCCTTGGTCATCAGAAACGATAACACTAGAAGCTGTGCCTAAAGAGCTAAGATCAATATTTACATTGAATGATCCCGTATCACAGGCACCCGTCGTAGAAATACTAGCTACAGGTGCGGTACATGGAGTTCCAATGTACATATTGTCCACATAATATTCATGATCGAAATCGCCTGTATAAACAAAAGCAACGTAAATGCTTTGTCCAACATAAGCATCTAGAGCCAAAATAACTTGTTCCCAAGAGTCCTCTGCAAAGCCAGCTCCCGCTTCCCAAACTTCAACGAAGTCAGAAGGGTTAGCAATAGGGTCACCCGAGGCATTAGAGATAGCAATACCTGAATAATTGTAATAAGAAACCGAATAGTTTTGTCTTACATAGACAGAGAATTCATCTCCAGATTGCACTGTATAAGCCGGTGTGACCATGTAAGCCGTAGATTCATTATCCACAAACTCATCGTTGTGATAATAACTGGCATTTCCGCTTTGGCTTTCTGCTGTAGTAAGCACAAAACCAGGGTCTGATGAATCAGTTTGATATAAGGACCAGCCACGGGTCGTTATATCAGATTCAAAGTTTTCTGATAGTTGTCCGAATGCTATGGTACTGCAGAGCAGGGTGAGCATCCAGAAGTAAAAGTTCTTCATATTTATAAAGTATTTAAAAGTATTATTTCATAATTGTTCCTAACAAATTTAACAGAATATAAGTATAATGCAAAAGTTTAATTAATCTAAATTATTTGTAAGAGATAAATATTTTAATGAGCAAAAATGTTTTAATATAATAGAAGGAGGGTTTGTAAATTGTGAAGTTGGTAAATTTATATATGTGTTTAAGGCTAATTTTATGTTAAAATTTAATAAAGTCTTATCTGTTTAATTTTATTCAAGAAATAGGATAAAATTTGCGAATATTTAAAATCTGAATGAATTGGTGATTTTAACTTAATTCGTTTTGAATCTTGAGTTAGGATATTAAAAGTAATCTGTAATTGATAAAACTTTATGGTGTAAAAAAAAGCCACCTCAATTGAGGTGGCTTTTTTTTTATAGTTTAAAGTTATACTTATTATTTCTTAATGAATTTTCTAAGTATTGCTTTTCCTTCAGCGTCTGTCATTCTAATGAAGTAAGCACCCGATGGAAGGTTTCTCGTGTCAACGATATTTCCAGTCACTTTCACAGGAACAAGTTTTCCAGAAGCAGAATATACTTGAACTTGGTTAAGTTCTATTCCGCTAACGTTTAACTCACTCGAGGTAGGGTTTGGATAAAGTTTTACTGCGTCTCTGCTAGCAAAATCAGCCACACCCATAGTGCTGTCATATGCTCCAACTAAGAAGGTTCCTTCAAGGTTGTTACCGTACTCCCAAACTGCTATATAAATAGTCTCACCTGGTGTTTGTCCAGTTAAGCTTAATTGCGAGAAGTAGCCGTTGCCTTCGCCACCGTCATCATTACAAGCAATTAAAGTTAAGGCATCACAAGATCCGTTATAAGCAGCCATTCCTGTATCATTAAATGTATCTAAATTACTATTTCTAGTTTCAATAATTACATTACCCGATTCTGGAACAGTCACAGAGAACCAAACTTCTCCACCTTGATAATTTGCACATCCTGGTGCTGGCATAGTAGTAGAAGTAGTAGATCCTATGTTGTTTCCTAAAATGGCATTATCGGTGAATGAAGAACCAACTGTTAATTCAGTTGCATCCATACAATCATCATTTGCCGCAGGGCAAGTAAAGCTTGTTGCAACTGTTTCAAAGCAGTTTGGATCATCGGTTGTAAATTCGAACTCAATAATTTGAGATTCAGTATATGGACCGAAAGTTAAGCTGCCTGCTTCAGTTAATGTTTGAGATTCTGAACCTTGGTTGTCAGAAACTACTAATGTTTCGCTACTTCCTAATGAAGTTACATCAATAGTAACAGAGAACTCACCAACTTCACACTGATCTGTGGTTGAAACTGTATATTCAATTGGATCACATGAATTTTCAGTAATGGTTAAGTTATACGTATAAGACTGAGGAGAAGGATAAGATGAAAGAATAATATAGTAGGTTTGACCTTCTACAACTTCAAAATCTTCAATAACAACTCCACCAGATCCGCTATTGCTCAAGCCAGTTGCACATTCAACACCAATAGCCTCACAACTATCATAAACAAATACACCCGTCCATGTTGCAGAAGTAGACATATTGATTTTAATAGATGTATCAGATGTTGCTGTGTAAGCATATACTACATCGTCTCCACCTAAATAAAGAGAAGTTGTAGAGCATCCTGTTGTTCCTGGGCTTCCATCATAATCGTCTTCATAGTTCGCCGTATTATCATCCGTTACATATGGTAAGGAGTCAACAATTAAAGGATTCTCACAAGTATCTCCTGCGCCAGGACATCTATGCGTAATACTTGAAGTTGCACTACAATTGGCATCATCTGTTGTTAAACTAATACTTACATCAGTTAATGACTCATAAGGTCCAAAAGTAAATGTTCCTGGTTCATTAGCTGTTTGAGCAGCGCTTCCTTGGTCATCTGTGATTTCAAAAGAATCGTTGCTACCCATATCAGTGATGTTAACTTCTACCATGAACTCATTAGTATCACACTGAGGAACTGCAGTAAGCTCATAAGTCGCAGCAATACAAGTGTTCTCTGTGATTTCTAAAGTATAACCAGTTGATTGTGGCGCAGCCCATGTAGAGATTACAATATAAATTGTTTCTCCCGCGCTCATTGCAAATTCTTCAATTAGAATCTCATCTGTACCCCATCCACTAGTACCACCAGCAAGACAGTTAACTCCAATGTTTTGACAGCTACTGTACACAAACATACCCGCATAAGTTGCGGTAGGTTGTAAGCTGATGTTGATTGATGTATCGTTTGTTGCCGTGTAAGTATATACCACGTCGTCACCACCTAAATAGTTACTTGTAGAACCACAATTTGCTCCAGGGCTTCCATCATAATCATCACCATAGTTTGCTGTGTCATCTTCCGTAAGGTATGGTAAACTAGTTACTTCTATAGCACTATCGCAGATTTCACCTGCAGGAGCACATCTAAATGAAACTACTTCATTAGCACTACAATTTGCATCATTTGCTTCGAATGTAAATGTAATATCTGTATTAACTTCTGATGCAGGATAAGGACCGAAAGTTAAAGTACCAGGCTCGGTAATTGTCTGTGATGCACTACCTTGGTCATCAGAGATGGAATAACTATCTAAGCTTCCCATGTCAGTAATGTTAACTTCTACACTAAATTCACCTTCATCACAATTATTGATTGTATTTAAAGTGTAAGAGCCAGAAACACATGTGTTTTCTGTAATGTTTAGCGTATATCCAACAGTTTGAGGAGCAGCCCATGTAGAAATTACAATGTAATAAGTTTCACCTGCTGTAACTAAGAATTCTTCGAATAAGATTTCATCCGTAGAGAATCCACTAGTGCCTCCTTCCATACATTCAACACCAATACTATCACAGCTATCGTATACAAACATACCAGCATAATTTCCTGTTGGTAGTAAACTAATATTGATAGAAGTGTCTGATGCAGCTGTATAAGCATATACCACATCATTTCCGTTTAAATAGCTACTAGTAGTTGAACAACTCGATCCAGGTGAGCCATCATAATAAGCATCTGTATAGTTTACAGTATTATCTGTCGTGCTATATGGTAAGCTTTCTACTAATAATGGGTTGTCGCAATTATCTCCTGGAGCTGGGCATCTATAAGTAATAGTGCCACTCTCGTTACAGTTTTCGTCATTCGCCACTAAATTGATGGTAACATCGGTCAATGATTCATATGGTCCAAAAGTATAAGTACCATTTTCAGTCGCTGTTTGAGAAGCGCTACCTTGATCATCAGAAATAGTGTACTCAGTTAAATCACCCATATCGGTAATCTCAACATTTACAAAGAATTCATTCGTATCGCAAGCGCCTGTAGTTGAAAGCTCGTAAGTTCCAGAAATACAAGTATTTTCTGTAATAGATAAATTATATGCTGTAGATTGAGGTGAAGCCCATGTAGAAATTACAATGTAGTAAGTTTGACCTGCTGTAACCATTAAATCCTCAATTAAACGCTCCGCGTTAGTTGTGTTCGAAACTCCAGCAATACAAGCAACTCCAATATCGTTACAGTCTTCATAAACAAATAATCCAGACCAAGTTTCTGTAGGTGTCATGCTAATGTTGATAGAAGCATCCTCAGTTGCGGTATAAGCATAAACAACATCATCTCCATTTAAATAATATTGAGAGGTAGAACCACAGTTGGATCCTTGTCCTCCATCATAAGTGTCGCCATAATTAGAAGTATTATCTGTTGTTGTATATGGTAACGCGTCCACATAAATTGGGT